>CAVPTE010000008.1:0-1362438 GCA_963708665.1 uncultured beta proteobacterium
AGTTCGGCATGACGGAAGAGCAGGCACTTGCCTTCGCGAAAGAGGATGGTCCAGCTTATTTGCCGGGAGCATTCGAACTCGCTCTGGGATCGCTGGCAGCGGTTCCGCGCATCACGGAGTCGTTCCGGTCCGGCGCCGGCATGGGCTGGGGCGAGCACGAGGACGGGTGTTTCACGGATGCGAAAAGTTCTTTCGTCCGGGATATGCAGCGAATCTGGTGAGTTCCTGGATTCCGGCTCTCGACGGTGTTCAGCGAGAAGCTGAACGTGGAGCGCAAAGTGGCCGACGTGGGATGCGGAAAGGGAGCTTCGACGATTTTGATGGCGAAGGCGTTCCCGAACTCGCAGATCTTTGGATTCGATTATCACGACAAGTCCATCGAGGCGGCGAGAGAATCTGCGAAACGCCAGGGACTGGCGGACCGAGTGAAGTTTGAGGTGGCGAAGGCGAAGGAGTTTCCTGGAAAAGGTTACGACTTCGTGGCGGTCTTCGATTGCCTGCACGATATGGGAGATCCGGTGGGAGCTGCCGCACATGTCCGATGCGGCAATGGCTAAGGATGGATCGTGGATGATCGTGGAGCCTTTCGCAAACGATGAACTGAAGGACAATCTGAATCCGGTGGGCCGCGTCTACTATTCGTTCTCGACGCTGCTGTGCACGCCTTGTTCGCGGTCCCAGGAGGTGGGAATGTGTCTGGGCGCGCAAGCGGGGGAAAAAGCGATGCAGAAGTAGTAACCGCTGCAGGTTTTAGCCGCTTCCGGCGTGCAACCCAAACGCCTTTCAACCTGGTTTACGAAGCCCGGCCCTAGGCAGAAAGCTCAACTCGCAGTCAAAAATAAACGCCCTGGCTTGCGGCCAGGGCGTTTGAATTGGCAGAACTGCAGCGACAACCAGTTCTGGCGGCTCGTCGGCGGCGGTCGTCGGGGAAGCGCTCGCACGAGCTCGATCCCGACGCGCGCGTCGCCCGGCTCGTCGCGCACGGCATCGCCGTCTGGGACGTGATCGCGCGGTGCGAGCGCGAGGGCAGCCTCGACACCGCGATCCGCGGCGAGGTCGCGAACGATCATCGGCGGCTGCTGCGGCGCTGGCGCGGCATCGGAACGATCGCGTTCAACGGCGGCAAGGCCGCGTCGTATCGCCGCCGGGTCGCCGCGATCCCCGAGGCGGCGCGCTGCACGCTCGTCGCGCTGCCGTCGTCGAGTCCCGGCGAACGCGACGCACAGCCTCGCGGTCAAGCAGGCCGCCTGGAACGCGGCGTTGCGGCCCGCGCTCGAGCCGGCCCGATGACGCGCGGCGACGGGCGCGGCGACCGTCCCCGGCGCCGCCGGATCGTCCACGCGCCGGTCACGTTCTCCGAGGAGGACGGCGTCCGCTACCTCCACTTCGGGACGCGAGTGGATCCAGGGCGCGATGCGGCTCGCCGATCCCGACGCGATCGAGCTCGAGTATGCGCAGCAGATGATGGCGTGGACGCTGTTCGTCGAGCGGCCGCGGGCGATCGCGCAGCTCGGGCTCGGCGCCGCGGCGCTGACGAAGTTCTGCCATCGCCACTGGCCCGACGCGGACGTCGTGGCCGTCGAGCTCGAACCCGACCGTCGTCGTCGCCGCGCGGACGATGTTCGCGCTGCCGGCCGGACGACGCGCGGCTGTCGGTCGTGGTCGCGGACGCCGCCGACTTCGTCGCCGATGCGGCGAACCACGGCCGCTTCGACGCGCTGCAGGTCGACCTCTACGACGCGACGGCGCGCGGTCCGGTGCTCGAGTCGGCCGACGTTCTACGCCGCCTGCCGCGCGTGCCTGCGATCGCCCGGCATGCTGACGGTCAACCTGTTCGGCGCGCACGCGAGCTTCGGACGCAACGCGCGCGCGCTCGACGCGGCGTTCGACGGCCGCGTCGTCGTGCTGCCGGAGGTGCACGAAGGCAACCGCGTCGCGCTCGCGTTCAGCGGGCCGCCGCTCGCCGTGCGCGTGGACCGCGATCCGCGAGCGCGCCGCCGTCGCTCGCGCGCGCGCTGCGGCTGCCGGCGTCGACGTGGGTCGACGGCCTGCGCGGGTCGGGCGGCGATGCGACGGCGACGTTCCGCGTCTGACGAAAGGTCCCGCCTATAATCGTCGCACCCTCCCTTGCGACGACGCGATGAGCGCGCTGCCGACGACGAACGCGAAGGACCAGCGGCTGTCGCTCGGCCAGGTGCTGCAGTGGCTGCGCGCCGACGGGCTGGTCGATCCGGCGCAGGCCGACGCGCTGCATGCCGACGCGATGCGGCTGCGCCCGGACCTGCATCCGCTCGTCGTCGTCGCCGACGCGAAGCTCAAGTCGCACGCGCCGCCGCACCGCCTGCTGACGCTCGACGTGCTGTCCGAATGGCTCGCGACCAAGGTCGGACTCGCCTACGCGCGCATCGATCCGCTGAAGGTCGACTTCTCGCGCGTCGCCGACCTGATGTCGGTCAACTACGCGACGCGCTTTCGCATCCTGCCGATCGAGATCAAGGCCAACGAGGTCGTCATCGCCACGTCGGAGCCGTATCTCGTCGAGTGGCTGCCCGAGATGGAGCGGATGTGGCGCCGTGACATCCGTCGCGTCTTCGCGAATCCGAACGACGTCACGCGCTACATCGCCGAGTTCTTCAGCCTCGCGCGCTCGGTCAAGGGCGCGGCCGCGAAGGGCGGGGCCGCGGCGCAGAACAGCTTCGAGCAGCTCGTCGAGCTCGGCAACGCGAAGGCCGGCAACCGCCAGTACGACTCGAACGACGCGCACATCGTGCAGATCGTCGACTGGCTGTGGCAGTACGCGTTCGACCAGCGCGCGTCCGACATCCATCTCGAGCCGCGCCGCGACCAGGGCGTCGTGCGTTTCCGCATCGACGGCGTGCTGCATCAGGTCTACCAGGTGCCGGGCGCGGTGATGTCCGCGATGACGAGCCGCATCAAGCTGCTCGGCCGCATGGACGTCATCGAGAAGCGTCGGCCGCAGGACGGCCGCATCAAGACGCTGACCGCGTCGGGCGTCGAGGTCGAGCTGCGGCTGTCGACGCTGCCGACCGCGTTCGGCGAGAAGCTCGTGATGCGCATCTTCGATCCCGACGTCGTCGTCAAGGACTTCGCCGACCTCGGCTTCTCGGACGACGACGCGCGTCGCTGGAACGCGATGACGGCGCGACCGTACGGCATCGTGCTCGTCACCGGCCCGACCGGCTCGGGCAAGACGACGACGCTCTATTCGACGCTGAAGACGCTCGCGACCGAAGAGGTCAACGTCTGCACGATCGAGGACCCGATCGAGATGGTCGAGGGCGCGTTCAACCAGATGCAGGTCCAGCACGGCATCGACCTCGGCTTCGCCGACGGCGTGCGCGCGCTGATGCGGCAGGACCCCGACATCATCATGGTCGGCGAGATCCGCGACCTCGAGACGGCCGAGATGGCCGTGCAGGCGGCGCTGACCGGTCACCTCGTGTTCTCGACGGTCCACACGAACGACGCGCCGTCGGCCGATCACGCGGCTGCTCGAGCTCGGCGTGCCGCCGTACCTGCTGAACGCGACGGTGATCGGCATCATGGCGCAGCGGCTCGTGCGCACGCTGTGCCCGCACTGCAAGGCGCTCGGCCCGGTCGAGGTCGACGCGTGGAAGGCGCTGATCGCGCCGTTCAAGACCGAGCCGCCGGCGCAGCTCGCGAAGCCGGTCGGCTGCATCGAATGCCGGATGACCGGCTACCGCGGTCGCACCGGCATCTACGAGATCCTCGAGATGACGCCCGGCGTGAAGACGCTCGTGTCCGGCGAGCCGGGCATCGACGCGATCCGCAAGCGCGGCTTGCGCGAAGGCATGCGACCGCTGCGCGTCTCCGGCGCGCTGAAGGTCGTCGCCGGCGTGACGACGATCGAGGAAGTGCTGAAGGCGACGCCGAGCGTCGAGGCCTGACGCGCCGCGTCCTTCGTCAGTCGGCTTCCCAGCGTCCGGGAACGTACGTCCACGCGGTCCGCGCTGGACCCAGTGCGCCGACAGCCAGTGTTCCCCTTCGTGATGGCGCTCCCAGCGTCCGGCGACCCAGACGTACTGGCCGTGGTCGTAGCGCCAGTGGCCGTTGATCCAGATGAACTCGATGCCGGGCGGCGGCGTGATGGCGTCGACCCGCGGCGGCGGGGGCGGCGCCGGTGCCGTCGCGACCGCGACGCCGGGCGCGTTGCGCGACGCCTGCCAGCGTCCGGGGTGGAAGACCCATTCGTCGCCGCGACGCGACCAGTACGCCTGGACATACGTCTCGTCGGGACGCGGCTCGATCCAGCGGCCCGGCTCCCAGACGAAGTCGCCGCGTTCGCGTTTCCAGTAGCCGGCGACCCAGTACGCGTTCGGCACGGGCGGCGGCGGCACGACCTCGGTCCGGGGCGGTGGCGGAGGCTGCATGACGCGGACGACGGCCACGTCGTGTCGCGGTGGCGGTGGCGTCGCGCAGCCAGCGAGCGCGCAGGCGGCGATCAGGAGTGCGGTCGCTCGGTTCATCGATGCCCCCGATCGCTTCGCGCCCGCTCAGCCGCGCTCGACACGGCCGTCGACGACGCGGACGCGCTCGCCTTCGTGGTACGGGAACGGCGCGGCCTGCGTGAACGTGCGGGTGTGGCCGTTGTCGAGCCGCACGACCATCCGATGCTCGACCTCCGAGCGGATGTTCTTCTCGATCGCGTTGCCGCCGAAGCCGCCGCCGACGGCACCGGCCACCGTCGCGAGCGCCTTGCCGCGGCCGGCGCCGACCATGTTGCCGAGCAGACCGCCCACGACCGCGCCGCCGACCGCGCCGACGCCGGTGCCTTCGCCCTTGACCTTGATCTCGCTGATCGACGCGACGACGCCGCAGTCACGGCACACCGGCGCCCGCGCCTCCGCGACCGGCGGCGCCGCGTACGGCGATGCGGCCGGCGATGGTGCCGGTGACGGCGCGTAGGCCGGCGCGCCGTCGTTCGGCGTCACCGGCGCCGATGCGGTCGACGGCGCGGACGCCGTCATCGGCGCGGCGGCCGGCGCATACGCCGGAGCGGTCGCGGCCGTCGCGGGCGCGACCGTGTTCGCGGCCGTCGTCGGCGCGGGCGCGTCGTACGGCGACGGCGTGGCGCTGCGAACGGTTCATCACGAGCGCGGTCACGCCGACGGCCGACAGCACGATGACGGCGATCGCCGCCGTCGCGACGAGCGGATGCAGTCGCTGACGCGGCGAAGCCGGCGTCGGCGAGGTGTTCGACGGTTGGTCCATGGCGTCCTCCTGGATTCGGAAGGCGACGGCGACCCGATGCGCCGACGATGGGCCGACGACGATGCGGCCGGCCCGTGCGTGCCTGTATCGGAGCCTTGCTGAATCCGCCGTGCGAACGGGTCCGCCCGGGCGTCGCGCCGCGCCTGCGCAGGCGCCTCCGCCATCATGACGGCGACGCTCGCGGCGTCGCGAGTCCGGCGAATGGTGCCGCGACGCCTCGGCGTGCGCGCGACGTCGCCGTGAGGTCGCCTACTTCGACAGCAACCGCATCCCGCGCTCGAGCCCTTCGATCGTGAGCGGCAACATGCGCTGGCTTCATGAGCTGCTGGATCACCGAGATGCTCTGCCGGTACTGCCACACGCCTTGCGGCTCGGGGTTGATCCAGGCGAACTTCGGGAAGCGCGTGGGTGAGCCGCTGCAGCCAATCGGCGCCGGCCTCCTCGTTGTTGTATTCGACGCTGCCGCCCGGCTGCAGGATCTCGTACGGGCTCATCGTCGCGTCGCCGACGAAGATCAGCTTCGTAGTCCTTGTTGTACTTGCGGATGACGTCCCAGGTCGGCGTGCTTCTCGGCGTGAGCGGCGCCGGTTGTTCTTCCACACGAAGTCGTAGACGCAGTTGTGGAAGTAGATAGAACTCGAGGTGCTTGAACTCGGTCTTGGCGGCGCGAGAACAGCTCCTCGACGCGGTGGATGTGGTCGTCCATCGTGCCGCCGACGTCCATCAGCAGCAGCACCTTCACCTTGTTGTGGCGCTCGGGGACCATCTTGATGTCGAGCCAGCCGGCGTTCGGCGCGGTCGCGCTGGATCGTGTCGTCGAGGTCGAGCTCTTCGGTCGGCGCCTTCGCGCGCGAAGCGGCGCAGGCGGCGCAGCGCGACCTTGATGTTGCGCGTGCCGAGCTCGAGCTGGTCGTCGTAGTCGCGGTAGGCGCGCTGCTCCCAGACCTTGACCGCGCTGCTGTTGCTGCCCGCGCGCCGCCGATGCGGATGCCCTGCGGGTTGTAGCCGCCGTGGCCGAACGGCGACGTGCCGCCGGTGCCGATCCACTTGCTGCCGCCTTCGTGGCGCTCCTTCTGCTCCTCGAGGCGCTTCTTCAGCGTCTTCATCAGCTCGTCCCAGCCCAGCGCCTCGACTGCGCCTTCTCCTCGGGCGTGAGCTCGCGCTCGAGCTTCTTCCGCAGCCAGTCGAGCGGCATCTCCTGTGCAGTCGGTCGAGCGTCGCGACGCGCCGTTGAAGTAGGCGCCGAAGGCGCGGTCGAACTTGTCGAAGTGCGCTCGTCCTTGACGAGCGCGGTGCGCGCGAGGAAGTAGAAGTCGTCGATCGACGCGCCGGTGCCGCTCGCAGGTCCGATCACGTCCTGCTTCAGGGCCTCGAGCAGCGATCAGGTATTCCTTGACCGAGACCGGCAGCTTGGCGGCGCGCAGCGTGAAGAAGAAGTCGATCAGCATGGCGGATCCTCCGGGCGGGCGTGGTCACGAGGGCCGGGCGAGCAGGAACGCGAGATGCCGCTTCACCGCGGGCCACTCGGACGCGATGATCGAGAACACGACGGTGTCGCGCAACGAGCCGTCCGGCATCCGCTGGTGATTGCGCAGCACGCCGTCCTGCTTCGCGCCGAGCCGCGCGATGGCGTCGCGGCTCTGCTGGTTCATCCAGTGCGTGCGGAACTCGACGGCGATGCAGTCGAGCGTCTCGAACGCATGCGTCAGCAGCAGCCGCTTCGCGTCGGTGTTGAGCGCGGTGCGCTGCACGCGCTTCGCGTACCAGGTCGAGCCGATCTCGACGCGGCGGTTCTTCGCGTCGATGTTCATGTACGTCGTCATGCCGACCGCGCGCCCCGACGCCGGCTCGATTACCGCGAACGGCAGCATGTCGCCGCCCGATCGCAGCGCGAGCCGCCGTTCGATCTCGGCGCCCATCCGCGCCGGTTCGACGACCGACGTGTACCAGAGCGCATCAGGCGCGCCGTCGTCCGACGCGGCCGCGAGGTCGGGCTCGTGCGACGGCGACAGCGGCTCGAGCCGGACGTGCTCGCCCGTCAGCGTGACCGGCTCGCGCGAACGGCTCCACGGGTCAGCGGTTGTTCCGCGCCATGAAGACGAGCCGCTCGAACAGATGCACGTCCTGCTCGTTCTTCAGCAGCGCGCCGTGCAGCGGCGGCACGATCGCCTTCGTGTCCTTGCTGTGCAGCGCCTCGGGCGGGATGTCCTCGGCGAGCAGCAGCTTCAGCCAGTCGAGCAGCTCCGACGTCGACGGCTTCTTCTTCAGACCCTGGCACGTCGCGCATCTGGAAGAACGCCGCGAGCGCGGCGGCGACGCAGTTCCTTCTTCAGGCCCGGATAGTGGACGTCGACGATCGCCTGCATCGTCTCCTTGTCGGGGAAGCGGATGTAGTGGAAGAAGCAGCGGCGCAGGAACGCGTCGGGCAGTTCCTTCTCGTTGTTCGACGTGATGACGACGAGCGGCCGGTGCTTCGCCTTGATCAGCTCGCGCGTCTCGTAGACGTAGAACTCCATGCGGTCGAGCTCGCGCAGCAGGTCGTTCGGGAATTCGATGTCGGCCTTGTCGATCTCGTCGATCAGCAGCACGACCGGCACGTCGGACGTGAACGCCTGCCACAGCACGCCGCGCACGATGTAGTTGTGGATGTCCTTGACGCGCTCGCCGCCGTCGATGTCGGCGAGCTGCGAGTCGCGCAGGCGGCTGACCGCGTCGTATTCGTACAGGCCCTGCTGCGCCTTCGTCGTCGACTTGATGTGCCACTGCAGCAGCGGCATGCCGAGCGCCGCGGCGACCTCCTCGGCGAGCATCGTCTTGCCGGTGCCGGGCTCGCCCTTGATCAGCAGCGGCCGCTGCAGCGTCAGCGCCGCGTTGACGGCGAGCTTGAGGTCCTGGGTGGCGACATAGCTCGCGGAGCCTTCGAAGCGCATGGGCGGAAAACGTCGTGGGTGTCGGAGGAGGGCGGGCTCGAACGCCTCGAGGACTGCGCGAAGGTCGCCGGCGGGCCGCGGTCCAGTATAAGGCTTGGGCCCCGGTGCCCGCCGATCGTCGATGTCGTCGCGGCGCGCGTTGGTGTCGACGACCCGCTCGGCTACAATACGCGCCGCCCGATGCCTCGCACGCGGGCGTTCGTTCCGGTTCCCGGCGTCGTGTCGCGGACCCCGCGCCTCACTTCCTACGTCCGACCATGACCCTTCTGCCGACGATTCGCAGACGTTCTGCCGTGCTGGTGACCGCCGGCGCGTGCCTCGCCGCGCCGGCGCTCGTCGGTGCCGCGCCCGCGTCGGCGCAGAGCGCGCCTGCCGCGGCGCCTGCGGCCGCACCGGCCGCGCCCGCCGAGCCGACCGGCGATCCGGCACGCGGCTTCCGCAAGGCCGCGACCTGCCTCGGCTGTCACGCGGTGCCCGGCTACAAGGCCGACTTCCCCGTCGTCTACAGCGTGCCGATGATCGGCGGACAGAACGCGAAGTACATCGAGAACGCGCTGAAGGAATACCAGAAGGGCGAGCGCCGCTTCCCGAGCATGATGGCGACCGCGAAGTCGCTGTCGGACCAGGACATCGCCGACCTGGCGGCGTACTTCTCGTCGCAACGCTGAGGGCCGACCGATGATCCGTTCGTTTCCCCGCCTCGCCGCGCAGACGGCCGTCGCCGCCGTCGTGCTCGCCTGCGGCCGGTCCCGCGGTCGCGCGCGGCAACGCCGACGCCGGCCACGAGCTCGTGACGAAGAAGTACGCGTGCGCGTCGTGCCACGGCGCGAACTTCGCGTCGCCGATCGACCCGAGCTACCCGAAGCTCGCCGGCCAGCACGAGGACTACCTGCGCCAGGCGCTGCTCGCTTACCAGCGCGGCGAGCATCCCACGTTCGGGCGCAACAACGCGGTGATGTCCGCGCAGGCGAAGCCGTTGTCGGCCGGCGAGATCGACGACATCGCGGCCTACCTGTCGAGCCTGCCGCCGTCGGTCGTCCTGCGACGCTGAGCCCCGGCGCGCGCAGGCGCCGTCGGCACCGTCAGCCGGCCGCGCGCCGTTCGACGCAGCGCACGTAGGCGGCGCCGTCGGGCTCGCGCCGGTCGCGCTGCGCGGTCCACAGCATCTCGCCGAGGCATTCCATCACCTCGTGATGCGCGTCGTGCAGCGAACCCGTGCGCCGCGCGAGCCGCTCGACCGCGGCCCGGATGCCGGGCGGCTGGTCGATCGCGAGCTGCTCCGCGATCGACAGGTGCATCGACAGGTGCAGGAACGGATTCGGCGCGCCTTCGCGCGGCTCGTACGGATCCGGCTCGCCGGCCGGCACCGGCGCGAGCGCGGGCTCGTACTCGGGGTGCGCGTCGATCCAGTCGGCGGCGATCGTCTCGAGCGGCGTCAGGACGCCGCCGTCGCGACGCTTCGCGAGCGCGTCGCGGAAGAAGCGGCGGACCTCGTCGCGAGTGGGCGCGAACATCGAACGAGTGTCGCGGCCGGAGGCGGACGTCGGCCGCGTCGCGCGGTTCAGGCGACGAGCCGCGCGATCGCGAACGCCGCCGCGGCGGCGAGCCCGCCGATCGTGAGCGTCTGCAGCGCCGACCGGAACGGCCGCGTCCCGGTGTAGCGGCCCTTCAGCCAGCCGAACGCGAACAGCGCCGCGAGCGTGACGACGATCGAGCACGCGAGCGCGCGCGGGACGACGTCGATCAGCAGATACGGCGACAGCGGCACGAGGCCGCCGACGACATAGGCGCCGGCGATCGTGGCGGCGCTGCGCCGCGCGCGACGCGGGTCGGGCTCCTCGAGGCCGAGCTCGAAGCGCATCATGAAGTCGCGCCAGCGCACCGGGTCGCGTTCGAGCGCGGCGATCAGCGGCGCGCAGTCGGCCGGGCCGACGCCGTACGTCGCCATGATCTCGACGATCTCGCCGCGTTCGTGCGCCGGCTTCTCGACGATCTCGACTTCCTCGCGGCGCCGCTCGGCCTCGTAGTGCTCGCGTTCGGCGCGCGCCGACAGATAGCCGCCGAGTCCCATCGCGATCGCGCCGGCCGCGATCTCGGCGACGCCGGCGGTGACGATCAGCGCCGTGCCGTGGGTCGCGGCGGCATCGAGCGCGCCGCTGATGCCGGCCGCGAGCGCGAACGGCACGGTGAGGCCGTCGGCCATGCCGAGGACGACGTCGCGAACCGTATCGCTGCCCTCGAAATGCCGTTCCGCATGCGGCGTCACGGCCACGTAGGGGATGACTTTGTCGCATGGGCCGATTCTACCGAGCCGCCCTGGCCGCCGGCGGCGGCGTCTTCGGCCGATACGGCGCAGACGTCGGCGACGACGCAGCGCCAGCATTCGGGCACGCGCGCCTTGCAGACGTAGCGCCCGTGCAGGATCAGCCAGTGATGCGCGGCGAACAGATACCGCTTCGGCACGGCCTTCATCAGCTTCGCCTCGACGATCTCGACCGTCTTGCCGCGCGCGAGGCCCGTGCGGTTCGCGACGCGGAAGACGTGCGTGTCGACGGCGAGCGTGTGTTCGCCGAACGCGACGTTCAGCACGACGTTGGCGGTCTTGCGGCCGACGCCCGGCAGCGCCTCGAGCGCGGCGCGGTCGCGCGGCACCTCGCCGCCGTGACGCTCGATCAGCAGCCGGCTCATCGCGACGACGTTCTTCGCCTTCGTGCGGATACAGGCCGATCGTGCGGATGTACGGCTCGAGCCCGTCGGCGCCGAGCGCCGACCATCGCCTGCGGCGTGTTCGCGACCGGGAACAGCCGCTCGGTCGCCTTGTTGACCGACAGGTCCGTCGCCTGCGCCGACAGGATCACCGCGACCAGCAGCTCGTACGGCGAGCCGTACGTGAGCTCGGACGCCGGATCGGGATTCGCCTCCGCGAGCCGCGCGAAGAACGTCTCGCGATCGGCCGGCTTCATCGCGCCGTGTCGCGTGCGGCCTTCGACGCGTCGAGGCGGCGCGCCGCCTGCGCCCGCGCGCCGTTCGACGGCCGCCGCGACGATCGCCCGGCGCCGACGGGTCGCGTCGTCGACCGTCGGCGGTGGCGCCGTCCGCGTCCGCGCGAGGCGCTCGTCGCGCGCGCGATGCCGCGCGCGCGCCGCGTCGGCGTGTGCGTCGTCCCACGCGAACGTCGCCGGCACGAGCTCGATGCAGTCGACGGGGCAGGGCGGCAGGCACAGCTCGCAGCCCGTGCACAGCGAGGCCACGACCGCGTGCAGCCGCTTCGCGCCGCCGACGATCGCGTCGACGGGGCACGCCTGGATGCACAGCGTGCAGCCGATGCAGATCGATTCGTCGATCGCCGCGAGCGCGAGCGGCTTCGGCTCGCCGCGCGTCCGGTCGAGCGGCGGCGGCGCGCGGCCGACGAGCGCCGCGAGCCTCGCGACGCCCGCGTCGCCGCCCGGCGGGCAGCGATCGATGTCCGCCGTGCCGGCGGCGATCGCCTGCGCGTACGGCCGGCAGCCGTCGAAGCCGCAGCGACGACACTGCGTCTGCGGCAGCAGCGCGTCGACGGCGTCGGCGTCGTACGCGGTCACGGCGTCGCTCCGCTCAGGCGTGCCTGCGGATGAAGTCGTGGATGCGCGGATAGATCACCTTGCGCCACCGCGACCCGCTGAAGATGCCGTAGTGCCCGCACTGCGGCGCGGTGAAGTGCTGCTTGCGGCTCTTCGGGATGCCGGTGCACAGCCCGTGCGCCGCCTCGGTCTGGCCGCTGCCCGAGATGTCGTCGAGCTCGCCTTCGATCGTGAACAGCGCCACCGTGCGGATCGCCTCGGGCGCGACCTTGCGGCCTTTGACGACCCACGTGCCGTTCGCGAGCGCGCGTTCCTGGAACACCGTCCTGATCGTGTCGAGGTAGTACTCGGCCGGCATGTCGAGCACCGCGTTGTACTCGTCGTAGAAGCGGCGATGCTGTTCCGCATCCTCGTCGTCGCCGCGCACGAGCTGCAGGTAGAAGTCGTAGTGCGAGTTGACGTGGCGATCCGGGTTCATCGCGACGAAGCCCGCATGCTGAAGGAAGCCGGGGTAGACGCTGCGCAGGTAGCCCGGGAAGTTCGCCGGCACGCGATAGATGACGTTGTTCTCGAACCAGGCGTACGGCTTCGTCGTCGCGAGGTTGTTGACCTGCGTCGGGCTCTTGCTGGTGTCGATCGGGCCGCCCATCATCGTCATCGTGCGCGGCAGCTTCGGGTCGTCGTCGGCCGCCATCAGCGAGATGGCCGCGAGCACCGGGACCGTGGGCTGGCAGACCGAGACGACGTGCACGTCCGGCCCGAGCAGGCGGATGAACTCCTGCACGTAGGCGATGTAGTCGTCGAGATGGAACGGCCCTTCGATGGCCGGGACCATGCGGCCGTCGGTCCAGTCGGTGATGTAGACGTCGTGCGCCGTGATGAGCTGGCGCACGGTGTCGCGCAGCAGCGTCGAATGATGCCCCGACAGGGGCGCGACGAGCAGTACCTTCGGATCGGCCGGCCGGCCCGACATGTCCTTGCGGAAGAAGCGGTCGAAGTGCAGCAGCCGACAGAACGGCTTCTCGAGCGCGACGCGCTGGAGCACCGGGACCTCGACGCCGTCGACGGTCGTCGAATGCAGCCCGAACTCCGGCTTCTCGTAATCCTTGTTGATGCGGTAGAACAGCTCGTAGCCGGCGGCGACGCGGTTCGCGAACGGCATGTACGACAGCGGACTCTGCGGACTGGAGAACATCTTGGCCCCGGCCGCGGCGAACGCCGTCATCGGGTTCAGCATCGCGCGTTGCATCTCGTGCAGTTGATAGAGCATCGTTCCTTCTTTCGTCGGCGCAGGCCGGTCGGTCTGTCGATTATCCCGGGCCGGCGAACGAGGTCGCAAGTCGGCGGAAGGCGCCATCGCGCGAGCGGACGCGCCTACCCCGCGTCACCAGAAGTTCTCCACGATGTACTGGCCTGGCGTCTCGCGCCGTACGGGGCGCAGCCCCCGGGCGCCGACAATGTCGCGCATCTCCCGGATCATCGACGGGTTGCCGCAGATCATGAGACGGGCGTCTTCCGCATCGATCGGAAGGCCGACGCGTCGCTCGAGCGTGCCGTCGACGACCCGCGTCGTGATGCGGCCGTGCAGGGCGCCGTCGGCCGCGACGGCACCCGTCAGCGTCGGCACGTAGGTCAGCGAAGCGCCCTCCGCCGGCGGAGACGCGGCCCACCGTTCGAAGTCGTCTCGATACGCGAGCTCGGGCTCGGTGCGCACGGCGTGGACGAGCACGATGCGGTCGAAGCGGCCCCACACCGCGGCGTCGGCGAGCATCGAGCGGAACGGGGCGATGCCGGTGCCGGTCGCGAGCAGCCACAGATGCCGCCCGCCGTCGAAGCGATCGGTGCGCAGGAAGCCGTACACCGTCGGGTCGACGCGGATCGCATCGCCGACGCGCAGCGTCGCGAGCGGCTGCGTGAACGGGCCGTCCGGCACGACGATCGAATAGAACTCGAGCTCGGGGTCGGCCGGCGGCGACGCGATCGAATACGCGCGGCGCACGTCGCCGTCGACGAGGCCGATCCGCACGAACTGGCCCGGCACGAACGCGAGTCCGGCGGGGCGTTCGGTCCGGAAGGAGAACAGGTGCGGCGCCCAGTCGTGGCGCCAGGTGATGGCGCACGCGGTCGAACGGTCGGCGCTCATCGCGCGGCCGCGGGGCGCGGCCGGCCCGTCACTTCTCCAGGTACTGGAGCTTGTCCTTGACGTCCTTCCACGCCTCGGCGTCGGGGAAGTGCGGCTTCATCCGCGTGATGCTCGGCCAGCCCTTCGCCAGCTCGACGTTGAGCTCGATGAACGGCTTCTGGTCGGCCGGCACGTCTTCCTCCGCGAAGATCGCGTTGACGGGACATTCGGGGATGCAGACCGCGCAGTCGATGCATTCGTCGGGATCGATCGCCAGGAAGTTGGGGCCTTCCCGGAAGCAGTCGACCGGGCATACATCGACGCAGTCGGTGTAGCGGCACTTGATGCAGGATTCGGTGACGACGTGCGTCATGCGGGGTACTCCGGAACAGCAGGCAAGCCTCGTATTCTAGCGCAGCGGCCCGGTGGCCGCGGCCGGGCCGACCGGTCGCCTATAATCGCTGCGGCTCGCGGCGCGCTCGACCGAAGCATCGGCCATCACGCTCGGCCGTCCCAGCATGCCGATCAATCTGCCGATCCTCCTCACCTGGCTGCGCATCGTCCTGATCCCGCTCGTGGTCGGCGTGTTCTTCGTGCCGGACCGGTGGATGGGCGGGGCGGACAAGAACATCACCGCGACCGTCGTGTTCATCGTCGCCGCGCTGACCGACTGGCTCGACGGCTGGCTCGCGCGGCGGCTGAAGCAGACGTCGAGCTTCGGCGCGTTCCTCGACCCCGTGGCCGACAAGCTGATGGTCACGGCCGCGCTGATGATCCTGCTGCAGCTGTCGCGGATCAACGCGCTCGTCGCCCTCGTGATCGTCGGCCGCGAGATCGCGATCTCGGCGCTGCGCGAATGGATGGCGCAACTCGGCGCCGGCCGCAGCGTCGCGGTCCACTGGCTCGGGAAGATCAAGACGATCGCGCAGATGGTCGCGATCCCGATGCTGCTGTACGACGACCGTTTCCTGTTCTTCGACTCGCACCGCGTCGGCACGTGGCTGATCTGGATCGCCGCGCTGCTGACGGTGTGGTCGATGGGCTTCTACATGCGCCGGGCCTATCCGAAGATCCTCGCGCGCACGCGGGTCGGAAAGCGAGCCGAACGTCTCTCGAGGCGCTCCGGCCTGGAAGAATCGTCGCGGAGGGTCGATTGAGCGCATGTCGCCCGGCTCGTCGGGATCCGCTTCCGGAAGTCCAGACGACGAGAACCACCACACTCGTCGCCTTCGACGGAGCGACCTCATGCTGAATATCTGGAACTGCGACACGTCCGAAGAGATCGGCGAACGCGCGCCTCGATTCGCCGTCGTGCCGGTCGGGTCGTTCGAGCAGCACGGCGCGCACCTGCCGGTCACCACGGACACGCTGATCGCCGGAATCCTCGCCAAACAGCTCTGCGAACGTCATGGCGGACTGCTCGTGTCGCCGCTGGGCGTCACCTGCTCGCATGAACACGCCGGGTTTCCAGGCACGCTGTCGATCTCGCCGCGTACCCTGATCGCAGTCGTCACCGACCTCGTCGTCGCCATCGAGTCCCACGGAATCGCGCTGACGGTCCTGCTCAACGGACATGGCGGCAACTACGTGATCGGCAACGTCGCGCAGGAGCTCAACGTGATCGGTCCACGAGTCCTGATGTGTCCGGCGCGGCAACACTGGCAGGCCGCGATGGATCGCGCCGGAATCGAGCATTCGATGAGTGCCGACATGCATGGCGGCGAGCTCGAGACCTCGATCTTGTTGTACGCCATGCCCGAGGCCGTGAGATCGGAGCGCATGCAAGCCGATTGGGAGGCGCCCGATCGGCCGTTGCTGACGCTGTACGGCATGCGCCATTACACGACGTCCGGCGTGATCGGTTTCCCATCGAGCGCCACGGCCGAGAAGGGTCGCGTCGTCGTCGAGGAGATGACGCGGATCCTCGGTTCCGAGATCGAAGCAATCCTCGCCAGGCGCTAGCGGGGGGCGTGATGAGCGAGTTCGCGAACGCGTGGATCGAGCTCTACGACGATCTTCGTTCGCGCGTGAAGTCGGGCGAGCTGCGCGCCGAACACGAACTGCGGCGGGCGGACGTCGCGCCGCAAGCCGGTCCGCAGGACTTCGACCGGGCAGTCCGTCGCCTCGCGGACGAAGGAATCCTCAAGCGCGACGAGCGGGAGCAATACGTCGTCGCGGCGGTCCGGGCCCGCTCGACGCGTACCGCGTCGTTCCAGGCGGATTACCAATCGAAGGGACGGACGCCTTCGGTACGGACGCTACACCTCGGTCTCGTGCCGATCGACGACGCGCCGGCGATCGTCCAGAACGCCCTGGGGGACGCCAACTGCGCGATGTTGGTCAGGCACCAACACATCCAGCAGGTCGACGGCGTTCCGCATGCCATTGCCGATTCGTTCGTGCCGTACGAACTCGTGCATCAGCGCTGGAAGGAGATGAAACTCGGCCAGTACGACCTGTTCCGGTTGCTTTCGGAGCAAGGGCTCGAGATCACGGAGAAGCAGGAAACGCTCTACGTCGACGCGCCGACGCTGGCGGAGCGGGAGCACCTGGCCATGCTCTCGATGCCGGGGCTGCCCGTGATCCGCCTGAACTGCGTCGTCTGGTCCGGCCCGACGCTCGTCGAGGTCTGCCTGCTTTGCGATCGCGCGGATCTCTACGAATTCACGTATCGGATCCGCGTGTGAAGGGCGGGGGTGCGCGATGAACCCGTCGCTCGATGCACTGTTCGCCCGGCACGTGCCGAGCGTGCTCCGCGACGCGCAAAGCGCGACCTTCGAGGACGATGTGTTCCTCAATCTGGCGCATCGCGTCATCGACGAGTTTTGGATGGACCGCCGCGCCGAGTTCGTGCGGCACAGTACCCACAAGCTCGACCTCGACCGCGTGATCGACGTGCAGCGGGTGGCTGTGGACGAAGGGTGGGACACCGACTTCCTGCTGCGCGCCTTCCTGGCCGCCGAGATCGAGTTGCGGATCGAACCGCGAATGACGATCGAGCAGCGTAGGAAGCTCGGGGTTCTGTTTCGCGACATCGGCAATGGATTCCTCGCCGATCGCTGGTTCGCCCATGCGCGCTTCTGCTTTTCGCGGGCTGCGCAACTGTTCGGCGACCTGCGCTCGCGCAAGTTGGAGGACGAGTGCTGGTATCGGGAGAGCCTCGCGACCATGCTTCAATCGCGCGGCTGGATCCGCGCCAAGCTCGTTCCTCTCTATCTCGTCGCGGGCTTCGGCTATCGTCCGTATCGGATGCTCTACGTCGGCGCGTTCACCGTCGTGGTGGCCGCCCTCGTCCTGCAGCTCCTGCAGCCCACATGGTCGCCGTTCCAGTGCTTCGCCATCAGCAGCATGAACTACCTCGCAGCACTGGGATACGGCGACGTCAAAGACGCGTCGCAGGCGACCCAGGTGGTGGTCATCGCGCAGGGTTTTCTGTCGCTCGTTCTGAACGCCACCCTGTTCGCGCTGCTCGTGCGACGCTGGTTCCGGACTTGATCGCTCGACCGCGTCTCGTGCGCTGCTTCGGTCTGATCCCCGCGGGCGGTTCGGGCGCGCGAATGAAAAGCGCAGTCCCGAAGCAGTATCTGACGGTCGGTGGTCGACCGCTGATCTCGCACTCGATCGACGTGTTCGCGTCGTCGCCGCGGATCGACGGCCTCGTCGTGGTGGTTGCGCCTTCCGACCTGCGTATCGAGGAACTCGTCGAGCAAGCGAATCCGGACTCCCGCGTGACCGTGGTCCGGGAGGGCGGTGCGACCCGTGCCGATTCGGTCTTCAACGGCCTCGCTGCGCTCGCCGGTATCGCGTACGACGACGACTGGGTGCTGGTCCACGACGCCGCGCGCTGCGGGATCACTTCCGAACTGCTCGACCGATTGATCGACGCGGTCGGCGACGATCCCGTCGGCGGTCTGCTCGCGCTGCCTGTCGATGACACGCTGAAGCGCGAAGACGCCACCGGCGCGGACGTCCGCTCGGGGATCGCGACGGTCGCGACGACCGTCGATCGCGGCGGACTCTGGCGAGCCCAGACGCCCCAGATGTTCCGGTACCGTATGCTCGTCGATGCGCTGGTGTCCGCACAGGCGACCGGCATCGCGGTGACCGATGAATCGAGCGCCGTCGAGGCACTCGGAAGGCGCGTGATGCTGGTTCGGGGATCACCGTCCAACTTCAAGGTGACCACCCCCGACGACCTCGCGATGATGGAACTGCTGCTCCGGGACCGTTGAATAGCGACTCGCCATGATCATTCAATCGCTGCTCGACACCGACCTGTACAAGTTCACGATGATGCAGGTCGTCCTGCACCAGTTCCCGGGTGCGCAGGTCGAGTACCGCTTCAAGTGCCGCACGCCGGGCATCGACCTCGTGCCGTGCATCCCGGAGATCGAGGAGGAGATCGCGGCATCTGTGCTCGCTGCGCTTTCGCGAGCCCGAGCTGCGCTGGCTGCGCGGCTTGCGCTTCATCAAGAGCGACTTCGTCGACTTCCTCGACCTGTTCCAGATGAACCGCAAGTACGTGCGGCATCGTGCCGTCGCCGAAGGACAACGGCGAGATCGAGCTCGTCGTCGAGGGGCCGTGGCTGCACACGATCCTGTTCGAGATCCCGCTGCTCGCGATCGTCAACGAGGTCTACTTCCGCCGCACGCAGCCGTTTCCCGACGTCGCCGAAGGCCGTCAGCGGCTCGCAGCCGCAAGATCGCAGCTGATCACCGGCGACGAGCAGCTCGTCGACTGCAAGATCGCCGACTACGGGACGCGCCGGCGCTTCTCGCGCGCGTGGCAGGAAGGAGCTGCTCGAGATCGCGCGGCAGATGCTCGGTGCCGCAGCTCGCCGGCACCAGCAACACCTGGTTCGCGATGACGCACGACCTCGTCCCGCTCGGCACGATGGCGCACGAATACCTGCAGGCCTGCCAGTCGCTCGGCCCGCGGCTGCGCGACTCGCAGACGTTCGCGTTCGAGCGCTGGGCGCGCGAGTACCGCGGCGACCTCGGCATCGCGCTGTCCGACGTCTACGGCTTCGACGCGTTCCTGCGCGATTTCGACATGTACTTCTGCAAGCTCTTCGACGGCGTGCGCCACGACTCGGGCGACCCGATCGCGTGGGGCGAGCGGATGATCGCGCACTACGAGCGCTATCGGATCGATCCGCAGACGAAGACGCTGATCTTCTCCGACAGCCTCGACATTCCGCGCGTCATCGAACTGCATCGCCGGTTCGCGCCGCGCGCGCGGCTCGCGTTCGGCGTCGGCACGAACCTCACGAACGACCTCGGCTACACGCCGCTGCAGATCGTCATCAAGATGGTCCGCTGCAACGGCCAGCCGGTCGCGAAGCTCTCCGACACGCCGGCGAAGAACATGTGCGACGACGAGGCCTACCTCGCGTATCTGCGGCAGGTGTTCGAGATCCCGGCGACCACGGCCTGAGGGCGGCGCGCATCCCGGCCCGGCCGGACGCGCGTTCTTCATCGCGGTTCGGCGCGACGCCGTCACGGCGCGGTCCGACATTCCACGTGCCCGGCGTCCGCGGCGCCCCGGGAGGCGGCATGACGCATGCCGTTCGCGACGATCATGTACGCATGGCGGTTTGCGATGCATACTCGCCGATCGCGGCCCCGATCGAACGACGCTCCGGTGCGGGCGCAGCGATTCCGCCTGGCGAAGGACAAATGACATGTCGGGTTACGCCGCTCGCATCGGTCGTCCCCGCAACCGCCTCGGCCGGCTGCGCGGCCGTGACACGCGGCGGAGACCGTCGCGACGCCTTCGTGCGGGCCCGCGCGACATCGGCCGATCGTCCGCTCCCTGCTCGCCGGCCTTCCGGTTCGCGAACCACATCGACTCGCGGCGCCGCGTTCGACGACGACGTCCGCAAGCAACGAACAGCGCCGACGCCCGCATGGACTTCCGCGGCGTTCGAAACCGGCCGGCATTCGCCGGCGTGCTGCGAAAGGCTCCGACCGTGCGTGCTACGGGAAGAGCCGACATTCCGGAGTCTTGTTTCGACAGACGAGGTGACCGATGAAGATGGAGAAAACCCTTGCGCGGCTCTGCGGTGGCGCGTTCGTCCTCGCGGGACTGGCGTTGCTGCCTGAGCACGCTTTGGCCGCCGGCATGAATCTCGTTCAGAACGGCGGATTCGAAACCGGCGATCTGAGCGGCTGGACGGAGGTCGGCAATACCGGGTACGGCGGCGTCGCTTGCGGCGGTGCGCCGGAAGGCAGTTGCGAAGCGTTGTTCGGGCCGTTCGGGTCGCTGGGCGGCATCAAGCAGAGCATCGCCACGACCGCAGGTGGTCGGTATTCCATCAGCTTCATCCTCAACAGCGATGGCGGTACGCCCGGTGCATTCCAGGCGGACTTCGGCAGCCAGACGCTGTTGAGCCTGACGAATCCGCCTGCCGCGGGGAATCAGGCGTTCACGTTCACTGCGTTCGCCACGTCGGCCAGCACGGCCTTGCAGTTCCAGTTCCAGGACGACCCGGGCTTCATGTTCCTGGACGGCGTGCGGGTGACTGCCGTTCCCGGAACCGGCCGGCTTCGTCTTGATGGGCGTCGGCTTGGCGGGCCTGGCCGTGAGCCGCAGGCGAAAGACCTGACGGCGCCGGGATCACTTCGAGCGGAGGGCCGAACGAGCGAGTGCGTTTCGCCGTACCGGCATGACCGCGAGCAGCCGTGCGCATCCGGGCGCGCGATCGTCCCCGATGACGTCACCGACAAGAGGAGACATGAACATGCGTGCGAAGACAAAGAGGTCGCCACTGCGGCATCTCGTGGCTTTGGGGCTCGGCACCCTGATCGGCTGGAGTTCGCCGGGACAGGCGGCCGTCCAGCGGATCGTCATCGACCAGACGGCGACCATCAGCCTGACGCCGATCATCATGGGGACCGAGACGCCCGGCGCCGCGACGTCCTATACGGTCTACGAGGGCCGGTCGTTCGGCGACGTCGATCCGAGCGATCCGCAACGTGGTCATCACCGACATCGACCTCGCGCCGAAGAACGCGAACGGGAGGGTCGACTACGTCGCCAACTTCCAGATCATCACGCCGACCGATCCGGCACAGCGCAACGGACTGATGATCCAGTCGGTGCCGAACCGCGGCGGCAACTCGATCACCACGACGGCGCTGCTGCAGGGGGTCACCTACGTGCAGAGCGGCTGGCAGGGCGACCTGCTGACGCAATGCTCGCCCGTCCACCGCGGCAGCCGTATCCCTGCTTCGATCTCAACTCCGGACCTTACGGCACGCCTGAACACCACCACGGGCGTGCTGACGCCGCCGCAGGTGCCCGACGTGGCGGGTGCGTCGGGCCTGAAGAGCCTGGCGGCGTTCGTCGTCCAGGTGCCGGTGGCCACGAACGGAGCCGGGCAGACGCCATCACGGGCCCGGTGTACGGGCACGTGTGCACGGGCCCGAACGGGTGCGGCCTGGCGGTCGGATCGGCGCCGACGAGCACGGCGCAGCTGGTCATCCAGGGGCCGGCGTTCGTGCCTTACCAGCCGGCGAGCATGGACACCAGCCAGGCCCAGTTCTGGACCGTGTCGTCGCAGACCTTCACCGGCGTCGACCGGCGCCGAAGACGCCGATCGCGAGCGACCAGTGGGCCTGGGCGTATTGCCCGAACGGCTGGCCCGGCACGCCGAATCCGAACTGGATCTGCCTGAAGAGCGGCACCTTCGACCCGAACCTTCTGTACGAGATGGTCTACACGGCGAAGAATCCCCTGGTGCTCGGCGTCGGATTCGCCGCGTTCCGGGATCTCGGGTCCTTCCTGCGCTACAAGACGATCGCCCCGAGCGGCGGCTCGAACCCGATCGCCGGCACGATCACGAAGGCGTCGACCGTCGGCGGGTCGCAGTCGGCCGCGTTCCTCCACGGCTTCATCTTCTGGGGCTTCAACAAGGACGAAAACGGCCGCAAGGTCTTCGACGGCGCGTGGCCGCAGATCGACGGGCGGATGATGGTGATGAACATCCGCTGGGGCCAGCCGAACAATCTCATGTATCTCTACATGGGCGGCGACGAAGCACCGGTCTGGTGGGCGGACTATCCGAACCTCGCCCGCGGACTTCCGCCGGACGGCATGCTCCACCGCTGCACGCAGAGCAATACCTGCCCGGAGATCCTGGAGACCTTCGGGTCGGCGGAGCTGTACTCCGAGAAGTTCCATGCGAGCCTGTGCGGCTTCACCTGCGTCGAGGACATTCCCATCCCGCCGAACGTCCACCGGTACTACTCGCCCGGCGCCACGCATGGCGGTGGATCCGGGCGACTTCACCTGGACGTCTCCCGCCACCATCGCCACGCCGGCAGGTCAGTCGCTTCCCAGCGACCCGATCCCGGAATCGCACACGAACAACGCGTTGAACTATGCCTTCGTCCAGTTGCTGCTGAACGGCATGCCGATGCCGCCGAGCGTCTATCCGACCGTCGCGCGCGGCGAGCTGGTCCCCGACACCGCCGCGGCCGAGGGCTATCCGGATTTCGGCACGACGGTGCCTCGGCTCGCGTTCCATGGCGACCAGGCCTGGCCGCCGTTCGTCTACGACTTCGGTCCCAGCGAGAACTACGACCAGGAGAGCGGCGTACCGACGATTCAGCCGCCGATCATCAAGGCGGTACTGCCCGTCTACGCGGCGCGGGTGAACCTGGACGGCAACGAGAACGTCACCGGCATGCCGACGGTTCTGGGCGAGACCCCGCTGGGTACGTACGTCGGCTGGAACCTGGTCACGACCGGCTGGTACGGGCCCAATGCGAGCAACGGCCCCGGAAGCGTCGGGCAGGTCTATGCCGGCGCCGGGAACAGCGGGGGGTACTGGCCCTTCTGGGATACCCGCGTGAACCGGGCGGCCGCCGGAGACCCGCGCCCGTCGCTGGAGGAGCGATACGGTACGCATGGCGGTTTCGTCTGTGCCGTGACGCGTGCGGCGAACGTCGCCGTGCAGCAGCGCTTCCTGCTCCCGTCCGTGGCGCCCACGCTGATCGCCGGTGCGACCGCTTCGAACGTCCTGGCGGCCCCGTTCGCTCCGACGCCGAAGGACAACGTGTTCGCCAACCTGCTGTGCACGAACACGGTCGCAAGGTAGGTCGTTGACGGCACGCCGGATGGCGGATCGACGACCCGATCCGCCATCCCTGCCGGAGTGACGGCGGGCGTCCGCCTGGCGCGGGCGTCCGCGGTTCCCCGGAACTGCGGATCGTCTGTTCGGGGGAAGGTCTCCCGACGGCACGCCGACGGCGAGACCCGTGTCGCGTGCTGCGAGGCGCTGCCGCGCGTCGACCGCGGCGTCGGTCGAGCCCCCCTTCGGCCACGTCGAACGGCTGAACGATTGCCCGTTCGACCGACTACTCCAGACCCATCGGGAAACGCGCACGCGTCGCGTAGCTTGTGTCCTCCCGCGACGGCCGCGCGCCGTCGCATCCACGGAGGAACCCATGACACCGCAGTCCACCTTCCTGTCCGACGATGCCGGGGCGCACGCCAGCGACTTGCGACGCGCTGCGATGCGCTGGCGCGACGCGCCGGCCGCGACGCCGCCGATCGAGCCGGACGGCCCGCTGTGGCACGTCATCGGCTCGATGCGGATGGGCGCGGCGCTCGTCGCGGCCGACGGACGCGCCGCGTGGATCAACGACGCGGCGCGCGAGGCGTTCGCCGAGGAGACCGGCGTCGCCCTCCGCGACGGCCGCGTCGTCGCGCTCGGTTCGGACCTGCGTCGCAAGCTCGCCGTGGCGCTCGCGAACGCGTGCCGGCCCCCCTTCATCGACGGGGCGCTCCTGCTGGGGCTGCAGCGCGGCTGCGCCGCCGCGCGGTCGCTGCGCGTTCTGTCGGTCGAGCGCATCGCGGGCCGCGCGCGGCACGACGGCGAAGGTCAGGCGCTGCTGTGCATCGGCAGCGCGCGCCAGCGCGCGCCCGATGCGGCGATGCTGGCGCAGCTGTTCGGGCTGACGGCCGCCGAGGCGACGCTGATGGCCGGCATTGCCGGTGGCGACCGCCTGCAGCGCTGCGCCGAGCGGCGCGGCGTGTCGCTCGCGACCGTGCGCGCGCAGCTGCGCAACGTGTTCGTCAAGACCGGCGCCGCGACGCAGGCCGACCTCACGTTCATCGCATGGTCGATTCCGGGGCTGTGGATCGACTGATCGGTCGTGTCTCGCATCCGTCCGGCATCCCGCTCGCGACGAGTCGGTCGCGATGCGCCGGCGCGTTCGACGCAGCGGCTACCATGCACGCCTTTTCGACGACGACGGAGCGGCGATGGGCGCGAGGACGGCGGGGGCGAGGCGCCGGGACACGCGCGCCGTCGAGCGCTGGTCGCTGTTGCCGGTCGCGGCGCTGGTCTCGTCCCCGGCCGCTGCGTCGGACTTCGGCGGCGCTTCGCTGACGCTCGCGTGGATCCTGCCGTTCGCCGGCATGCTCGCGTCGCTCGCGCTGCTGCCGACGTTCGCGTCGTCGTTCTGGCATCGTCATTTCGGAAAGGTCGCGCTCGCCTGGGCGCTGGCGTTCGCGATCCCGTGCGCCATGCGCTTCGGCGTCCCCGAAGCGGCGCATCAGATCGTGCACGTGGCGCTGGTCGATTACCTCCCGTTCGTCGTGCTGCTGTTCACGCTGTATACCGTGTCCGGCGGCATCGGCGTCTTCGGCAATCTCCACGGCTCGCCGGGAACGAACACGGCGTTGCTCGCGATCGGCGCGGTGCTCGCGAACGTCATGGGGACCACCGGTGCGACGATGGTGCTGGTCCGACCGCTGATCCGGGCCAACGACAATCGCGTGCACAACGCGCACGTCTTCGTCTTCTTCATCTTCATCGTGGCGAACGGGGGCGGGTCGTTGACGCCGCTCGGCGACCCGCCGCTGTTCCTCGGGTTCCTGCACGGCGTCGACTTCTTCTGGACGACGCGAGCGATGCTCGGGCCCACGTCGACGCTCTGCGGCGTGCTGCTCGCGATGTTCTACCTGCTCGATCGGTTCCTGTACGCGAAGGCCGGCGAGGAGCGGCCTGCGGCGAGCGACCCGACGCCCGACTCGCGGCTGCGTATCGAAGGGATGGCCAACGTGCTGCTGCTCGCGGTCGTCGTCGGCGCCGTCCTGGCGAGCGGACTCTGGCGACCGCACGTGACATGGGACGTCTTCGGCACGCAAGTCGCGCTCGAGAACGTCGTGCGCGATCTCGTCCTCGTCGCGGTCGCCGTCGTGTCGTTGCGCATCACGCCGGCGGCGATCCACGAGGCGAACGGGTTCGACTGGGGACCGATGCAGGAGGTGGCGAAGCTGTTCGCGGGCATCTTCGTGACGATCATCCCGGCCGTCGTCATCCTGCGCGCCGGCGATGCCGGTGCCCTGGCGCCGCTGACGCGCCTCGTCACGGTCGACGGCGCACCGGTGAACGCGATGTACTTCTGGCTCACGGGGGGGCTGTCGGCGTTCCTCGACAACGCGCCGACCTATCTCGTCTTCTTCAATCTCGCCGGCGCGGACGCGCGGGCGCTGATGGCCCACCGCGAGACGCTCGAGGCGATCTCCGGCGGCGCCGTCTTCATGGGGGCGTACAGCTATATCGGCAACGCCCCGAACTTCATGGTGCGTGCGATCGCGGAGCGCCGCGGCGTCCGCATGCCGTCGTTCGGCGGCTATCTGCTGTGGTCGCTGGCGTGCCTGACGCCGGTCTTCGTCCTGCTGACGCTGATGTTCTTCCGCTGAGCCGTCCGCCCGGCGTCGGCCGCGGCCGGCGGTGGGGGGCGCCGGCGACGAGCCGGCCTACGGGGCGTCGACGCCCGGGACGGGCGCGGCGTCCGGACGTCGTCCGACCTTCAGCGCACGCAGCACCGGCCCGAGCGTCGGCGCCTGCACCAGGAGGCTGAACAGCACGACGCCGTACGTCGCGGTCACGAACAGGTCGCGCCCGCCGAACGCCGGCAGCGACAACGCGAGCGCGATCGAGATCGCACCGCGCAGCCCGCCCCACGTCATCAGCTTGATCGCGTGCGGCGTGGCCGGCAGCCATGTCCGCAGCGCGAGGACCGGGATCGCGACGCTGACGAACCGCGCGCCGACCACGAGCGGCAGCAGGACGGCCGCCGCGACGAGCGACGTCCGGTCCGGTCCGAGCGACAGCATCCGGATGCCGACGAGTCCGAACAGCAGCAGGTTCAGGATCTGGTCGAGCAGCTCCCAGAACGGGAACAGGTGGGCGTGCGTGCGTCGGCTCATCGCGTGTCGGGCCCCGTGATTGCCCACGACGAGCCCCATGATGACGACGGCGATCGGAGCCGACACCCCGAGCCGTTCCGCGAACGCGTAGCCGCCGGTCGCGAGCGCGAGCGTGATCAGGACCTCGACCGGGTAGCTGTCCACGGCCTTCAGCATCAGGAAGCCGACGTAGCCGCAGGCGCTGCCGACGACGGCGGCGCCGAGCACCTCCTTCGCGAGCAACAGCCCGACCGACGCGAACGACGGTTCGGTCGTCCCCAGCACGATGCCGAGCATCACGAGGTAGGCGACGACGCCGGTGCCGTCGTTGAACAGGCTCTCGCCGCTGATGACGACCTCGAGCGCACGCGGCGCACGCGCGGTCTTCAGCACGCTCAGCACCGCGATCGGATCGGTCGGCGAGATCAGGGCACCGAACAGCAGGCAGTAGGACAGGTCGATGTCCACGCCGATCAGCGCGAGCAGCACGTGCGCGCCGTAGCCGACGATCGCGGTCGACAGCACGACCCCGACCGTCGACAGCAGGAGGACGGGCAATCGCTGGCGCGCCAGGTCCGCGAGGTCGACGTGCAGGCTGCCCGCGAAGAGCAGCACGCTGAGCAGGCCGTGGAAGACGATCTGGGTGACGTCGAGGCGCGTCGCGAACGACGCGGCCCAGCGCACGGCGCCGGGAACGACGCCGCCGATCGCCGTCAGCACGAGCGTCGCGAGCAGGCCCATGAACGTGATGCCGACGGTCTCGGGCAGATGGATCCAGCGATGGTTCACGTAGCCGAGCACCGCGGTCGCGGTGAGCATCAGGCCGATCAGTTCGAAGAGGGACATCGCGGACGATTCGTCGGTCGTGAGAGGGCCGGAGCTGGTCGGCCGAGTATCCCATCGCGCGCGGGCCGCCTGCGCCGGGGCCCGATGCGCGCAGCCCAGGCCGACGACGCGTGTACGACGTGGGCGCCGACGGATACCATGCCGCGGGTCGCCACCGGACCGCTCGCCGCGGCCACCCGCCACCACGCCGCTTCGATGACCGCTTCTTCCTTCGGCAAGCCGAAACCCCGCGTACTCGTGACGCGCGCCGTCTTCCCCGAGCATGTCGAGCGCCTGTCGGCGTCGGTCGATGCCGCGCTGAACCAGGCGGACGAGCCGTTCGGTCCTGCCGAACTCGTGCGGCGTCTCGACGGCGTCGACGGCCTGCTCTGCGCGAGCGGGGACACGATCGGCGAGGCGGTCCTCGCGCGCGCGCCGACGCTGCGCTGCGTGTCGACGATCTCGGTCGGCACGAACCACGTCGACCTCGCGGCCTGCCGCGCGCGCGGCATCGTCGTCACGAACACGCCCGACGTGCTGACCGAGACGACGGCCGACTTCGGCTGGGCGCTGATGATGGCGGCGGCGCGCCGCATCACCGAATCGGAGCACTGGCTGCGCGCCGGTCACTGGCGTCGCTGGGCGCTCGACCAGATGCTCGGCGCGGACGTGCATCACGCGACGCTGGGCATCCTCGGCATGGGGCGGATCGGACAGGCGCTCGCGCGTCGCGCGTCCGGCTTCTCGATGCGCGTGCTGTACAACAACCGATCGAGGCTCGCCGACGACATCGAGGCGGCCTGCCGCGCGACCTACGTGTCGCGCGACGCGCTGTTCGCCGAGTCCGACCACCTGATCCTCGTGCTGCCGTACACGCGCGAGAACCACCACACGGTCGGCGCGGCCGAACTCGCGCGGATGAAGCCGACGGCGACGCTGACGAACATCGCACGCGGCGGTCTCGTCGACGAGGACGCGCTGGCCGACGCGCTCGAGGCCGGTCGGCTCGGCGGTGCGGGCCTCGACGTCTTCGAAGGAGAGCCCGCGGTCAATCCGCGGTTGCTCGCCCTCGGTCGCGTCGCGCTGACACCGCATCTCGGCAGCGCGTCGCGCGACACGCGCCGCGCGATGGGCCTGCTCGCGATCGACAATCTCGTCGCGGCGCTCGAGGGCCGCGAGCCCCCGAACCGCGTCGCCTGATCGGGCGAGTCGCACCGCGTCGCGCGGACCGACGACCGACGCGATGGCCGCGTCGGCTCGCCCGGAAAAAAAAGGCCGGCGAGTGCCGGCCTTTCGTCCATCGAACACGCGTCGCCTTACTGCACGCGCTTCTCGACGGTGATGTCCTCGACCTCGACGCGGCGGTTCGGCTCGAGGCAGCGGATCAGCGCCGCGCGGTTCTTGTCGTTGCACTGGACGACCGGGTCGGCTTCCCCCTTGCCCACGGCGACGAGGCGCGACGCGTCGACGCCGTGCTGCACGAGGTAATCGCGCACCGCGTTCGCACGACGCTGCGACAGGCCCAGGTTGTACTTCGGCGACCCGATCCGGTCCGTGTAGCCGGTGATACGCACGTTCGCGACCTGCGGGTTCGCCTTCAGCGTGTCGGCGATCTCGTCGAGCTTCGGCGCGGGAAGCCTCAGCGTCGCGCGGTCGAAGTCGAACATCTTCGTCGCCGACAGCGTCTGCTTCTCGAAACGCGGCGGGGGCGGCGGGGGCGGCGGCGGCGCCGGCGGCGGCGGGGGCGGCGGCGGCGGGGCGGCCTCGGCCATCCGCGGCGTCGACGGGGTCTTGTCGAAGTAGTACGTCAGGCCGACGTTGACGTAGTTGTTCTCGTTGCGGCGGAAGTTGTACACGTCGCTGCGCTGGAAGCCGAACACCTTCTTGTATTCGAGCTCGGCTGCGAACTGGTCGCTGATCGCGTACTGCACGCCGACGCCGGCCGACGCGTACGGCGACGTCCGCGAGTTCTGGTGGTTCGGGATGTTGCGGCGATCGTTCTCGGCGCCGACGCCGACCGACACGAACGGCCGCAGACGGTCGCGCGACAGGAAGAACAAGCCGTCGATGCCGCCGAGCGCCTGCTGGTAGCGCGTGTTCTGGTCGTCGGCACGCGCGTAACTGCCGCCGACGCGCACGTCGAAGTACTGGTTGATGGCCTTGCCGAACTTCAGCCCGGCGTCGAAGCCGGTCGACTTGGTGCCGAAGCGGTTGTCGGGGTTGAAGAAGCCCCCTTCGCCGACGACGTAGACGGAAGGGTTGTACTTCAACTCCTGCGCCTGCGCGCCGCCGAAGAGGGTGCCGAGGACGGCGGCGCCGACGGCGAGCTTGAATTTGTTCTGGGGCATGGCAGTGCTCCTCGTTGAGCCGATGCGGAAACGACGCGCCACTATCGGAGCGGTGCGGACACGATCGGATCGGTGCGCGGTTGCATCCCTTGTAGGAGAGCACCGAGTTTTGGCTGCCTGCGGCCTCGCGCGTCACGCCCGGTGACGCCGGTGACGTTCAGTGGCCCAGCGCCTGTCGCTGCCGGTCGCCGTCGACGTCGATGTAAGGCCACCAGTTCGTCAGGACGGGATGTCGGTGATAGCCGTACACCCACGGCTGCAGCAGGTCCGAGTAGATGCGGTGGACGTGCAGCTTCCACGGTGCGTAGACGAGCATCAGCTCGCTCATGCGCCGGTAGAGCGCGTTGCGCTCGGGACCGTCCGGCATGCCGCGCGACTGTTCGAACAGCGCGTTGTATTCGGGCAGGTTGAAGCGCGCGTGGTTGGTCTGCCCGATGCCGCCGCCGTACAGCGTCGCGAGGAACGTCTCGGCGGTCGGTGACTGCGCCGACCAGGCGAGGCCCCACATCATCAGCTGGCCCGCCTTCGACTGCTTGATCAGTTCGGGGAACTGCTGCTTGCTGACGGTCATGCGGATGCCGATCGCGTCCATGCACTTCTTCCAGAGCTCGTCGCTCTCCTTGTACGTCTGCGTCGGCTGCGACGAGCGCACGAGCACGAGCGGGCTGCCGTCGGGCATCTCGCGGTAGCCGTCGCCGTCCCGATCGACGTAGCCGTACAAGTCGAGCAGCGCGCGTGCCTTCGCGGGGTCGTACTCGGGACCGATGCTGCGGAAGTCCGGGTCGTAGCCGTCGGTGCCGGGGCCGATCGGCGTCTGCGCGGGGATCGCCTGGTTGCGCCGCAGGATGCGGATCTCCTGCCCGACGTCGTAACCGAGGCTGATCGCGCGACGCAGCGCGACCTTCTCCGGCGAGTAGCCGCCGACGACGGGGTTCTCCATCGCGAAGTACGTGAACGCGACCTCGACGCCGGGGTTGCGCTCGAGCAGCATGCCGCGCTTCGCGAGGTTCGGCGCGAGCTTGCCGTTCGGGATCGCGACGTTCGCGAACTCCTCGGGCAGTCGCTCGATCAGGTCGGCCTCGTCGTTCAGGAACGACAGCCAGCGCGGCTGCGTCTGCTCGATGATGCTGATCTCGACACGCGGCGTCATCGGCAGCCGGCGGCCCTTCAGCTTCGCGTAGATGGCCTGCGCGGCCGCGTCGTCGGGCGGCGGGTCCGCCTGGTAGTAGGTCGCGCGGTAGCCGGGATTCGCCTGCATCACGATGTGCGACGAACGCCGCCACTCGGCCAGCACGTACGGCCCGGTCCCGACCGGATGCTCCATCGTCCGGTCGGGTGCGGCTTCGATGACCTCGCGCGCGACCGCGCAGCTCGTGAAGCAGTACGCGAGGTTGTGGATGAAGTTCGTGTACGGCTTCAGCAGTCGGATGCGCAGGGTGTAGCGGTCCAGCGTGCGCAGCCCGTCGACCGTCGTGTCGTAGTCGAACCGGCCGGTCTTGAGCGCCTTCGCGCGCTGCTCGTCCATCCCGGCGATGAAGCCCTCGTACAGGTAGAGCTGCGGCGACTTCCACTTCGGGTCGTAGACGCGCTTGATGCTGTAGACGTAGTCCTCGGCCGTCAGCTCGCGTCGCTTGCCGCCGAACGCCGGATCGTCGGTGAAGTAGATGCCCTTCCTGATCCGGAGCGTCCAGGTCAGTCCGTCCGGCGAGATGTCGGGCATCGCCTCGGCGGTGTTCGGGATCAGCTTCACCGGCCGCGCGAGATAGTCGTACGTCAGCGGCGTCTCGAAGATCTCCGACGTGATGAAGTTCGAGTACAGGTCGGACAGCTGCGCCGGGTCGAAGCCGGTCTCGGCGATCGGGAACGCGTAGCGCAGCACGCCGGCGGCGTGCGCGGTCTCGTGCGCCGTCGCGGCGCGGGCGCCGGACGGCGCGGCCACGAGCCAGGCGCACAGCGCGAGCAGGGCGAGTCGGGGCATGACGGCTCCGCGGACGGCGGGAAGAGGACGCCGATGCGGCGACGCGGTCGATTGTGCCAGCGCGGCCGGCGACGCGGCGCACGCCGTTTGCCGGGATTGCGGTCGCGCCGGGCATAATCGCCGGGCCGACCCCACGCCGCCCCTCGCATGCCGAGCCGACGACCTTGATCGCCTATCTCGTCCGCCGCACCTGGCAGATCGTTCCGACGCTGGTCGGCGTCATCCTGCTCGTGTTCTTCCTGTTCGACGCGGTGGGCGGCGACCCGGCCGAGCAGCTCGCCGGACTGATCTCGAATCCCGCGCAGATCGCCGCGATCCGGCGCGAGCTCGGCCTCGATCAGCCGGTGTGGAAGCAGCTATGGATCTTCGTCACGCAGGTCGTGACGTTCGACTTCGGCAACAGCTGGGCGACGAACGAGTCGGTGGCGCACATCTTCACGACGCGGCTGCCGGCGACGCTGACCATCATGGTGCCGGTGCTGATCCTCGACACGACGCTCGGCGTGCTGCTCGCGCTCGCGGTCGCGGCGGTCCGCGGCTCGCTGACGGACCGCACGATCATGATCCTGTGCACGGTCGCCGTCTCCATCAGCTTCCTCGTCTACATCATCGTGTTCCAGTGGCTGTTCGCGTTCCAGCTCGGCTGGTTCCCGGTGCAGGGCTGGAGCGACCGGACCGCGGTCAACCTCGTGAAGTACGCGCCGCTGCCGGTCATGCTCGCGGTGTTCGTCGGGCTCGCGCCGCAGCTGCGGCTCTATCGGTCCTTCCTGCTCGAGGAAACCGGACAGGACTACGTGCGGACCGCGCGCGCGAAGGGACTGCCGGAGCGGACGGTGATGCTCAAGCACGTGCTGCGCAACGCGATGATCCCGATCCTCACGAACGTCGCGGTGCAGGTGCCGGCGTTGTTCGTCGGGTCGTTCCTGCTCGAGGTGTTCTTCTCGATTCCCGGCCTCGGCCGCGAGGTCATCACCGCCGTCAACCGAAGCGACTTCCCGGTCATCAAGGCCGTGACGATCTACCTCGCGGTCCTGACGATGTTCGTCAACCTGCTCGCGGACGTGCTGTACAAGGCCGTGGATCCGCGCGTGACGTTCAAGTAGCGATGACGACCGCCGACGAACTGCCGACGATGGTCCCGCACGCCGGCGAGCCGAGCGGGCTCGCCGTCGTCGACGACTTCGGGTCGATTCCCGATCCGCGCGACCTGCACGACGCGCCGTCGTCGAGCGTGTGGCGCGCGTCGCTGAAGCGCCTCGCGCGCGACCGCGTCGGCATGACGGCCGCGTCCGTCGTCGCCGTGTACCTGCTCGTCATCCTCGCGGCGGCGGCGGGCTGGATCGCGTCGGGCTGGCAGGTCGAACGCGGCGTGTCGTACGCGAGCCCGAGCTTCCTCGGCGACGTGCAGAACCTCGAGGTGTCGTCGGGCGCGCAGGGCCCGTCGATCGCCGGGCCGCCGAACGTCGACCTGTCCGACGTCGATCCGCTCGCACCGCGCTACCTCGAGTGGGCCGAACGGACCGCGAAGATCGCGACGGTCCGCGAGCCGCGCGCCGCGACGCTGCCGTTCGGCGCCGACAAGTGGGGTCACGACATCGCGCGCAAGGCGATCAAGGGCGCGCAGGTCTCGATCTTCGTCGGGCTGTCGGCGGCGCTCGTCGCGACGCTGATCGGCACCGTGCTCGGCGCGGTCGCCGGCTACTTCGGCGGATGGATCGACGACGTGCTCGAGTGGTTCTACAGCGTCTTCACCTCGATCCCGTACATCCTGCTGATCCTCGCGTTCGCGGCCGTGTTCCGCAGCAACCCGCTGCTCGCGCACGCCGGCGTCGCGACGATCGTCGCGGTGCTCGGCCTGACCGGCTGGACGCGCATCTACCGCCTGATCCGCGCCGAGTACATCAAGCATCGCGCGCGCGAGTACGTGCGCGCCGCCGAGGCGATCGGCGCGAGCGACGCGTCGCGGATGTTCGTGCACATCCTGCCGAACGCCAGCCACGTCATGCTGGTGCAGATGTCGCACCTGACGGTCGAGTTCATCAAGGCCGAGGTGATCCTGTCGTTCCTCGGCCTCGGCGTGCCGGTCGACGTCGTGTCGTGGGGCACGATGCTGGCCGAGGCGCAGAGCGAGCTCGTCATCGGCAAGTGGTGGCAGCTCGTCGCGGCCGGCGCCGGCATGGCGGTGCTCGTCACCGCGTTCTCCCTGTTCACCGACAGCCTGCGCGATGCGCTCGACCCGAAGCTCGGCTGACGTCGGCGCGTCGGGCGACGGCGCCGCTGCTCGCGGTCGCCGACCTGCGCGTCGACTTCCGCGATCGGCAAGCATCGCCGCGTCGAGGCGGTCAAAGGCGTGACGCTTCGACATGCCGCCGAACCGCACCGTCGCGCTGGTCGGCGAGTCGGGCAGCGGCAAGAGCGTCACCGCGATGGCGATCCTGCGGCTGCTGCCGCGACAACGCCGTCGGTCGCGCGGCAGCGATCCGCTTCGACGGACGCGACCTGCGCACGAGGACGCCGTCGGCGATCCGCGCGCCTGCGCGGCAAGGACATCTCGGTGATCTTCCAGGAGCCGATGACGTCGCTGAACCCCGTGTTCACGGTCGGCGTCGCAGATCGCCGAGGTGCTGCGCCTGCACGAAGGGCTGCGCGGCGACGCGCTGCGGCGCGCGCGTCGTCGCGCTGCTCGACGAGGTCGGCATCCCCGACGCGGCGCGCGCCGTGCGCCGTCATCCGCACGAGCTGTCCGGCGGCCAGCAGCAGCGCGTGATGATCGCGATGGCGATCGCCTGCAAGCCGCGGCTGCTGATCGCCGACGAGCCGACCACCGCGCTCGACGTCACGATCCAGAAGCAGATCCTCGACCTGATCGCGCGGCTGAAGCGCGAGCACGCGATGAGCGTGCTGTTCATCACGCACGACCTGCGGGTCGTCGGCGAGATCGCCGACGACGTCGTCGTGATGCAGAGCGGGCAGGTCCGCGAGCGCGGCACGGTCGCCGAGCTGTTCGACGGCGCGCGCGACCCGTACACGCAGGCGCTGCTCGCCTGCCGCCCGTCGCTGGAGCGGCGGCCGGCGCGGCTGCCGGTCGTCGCCGACTTCCTGTCGGGCCGCGTCGCCGGCGCGCACGCGGCCGACGCGCTGCCGGACCGCGTGCCGCGTGCCGACGGCGACGTCGTGCTGCGCGTCGCGGGGCTGTCGAAGAGCTTCCGTTCGCGCGCAGGGTCTGTTCGGCCAGCGTCGACGTGCCGGCCGTCAACGACGTCTCGTTCGCGCTGCGGCGCGGACGAACGCTCGGCCTCGTCGGCGAGTCGGGGTCGGGCAAGACCACGGTCGGCCTGTCGATGATGCGGCTGCACGACGCGACGGCCGGCGAGGTCTGTTCGAGGGCCGCGACCTGATGACGCTGTCGCGCAGCGATCTGACCGCGGTGCGGCGCCGCATCCAGATCGTGTTCCAGAACCCGTACGCGTCGCTGAACCCGCGCTTCACGGTCGGGCAGATCCTGCTCGAGCCGATGCGCATCCATCGCATCGAGGCCGACGACGCGGCGCGCGTCGACGGCCGCGACGCGGCTGCTGACGCGCGTCGGCCTGCCGGCGGCGGCGATCAACCGCTATCCGCACGAGTTCTCCGGCGGCCAGCGGCAGCGGATCGCGATCGCGCGCTGCCTGACGATGAAGCCCGACGTGCTGATCTGCGACGAGTCGGTGTCCGCGCTCGACGTGTCGGTGCAGGCGCAGGTGCTGAACCTGCTGCTCGACCTGCAGGACGAGTTCGGGCTCGCGTACCTGTTCATCTCGCACGACCTCGCGGTGGTGCGCTACATCGCCGACGACGTGATGGTGATGAACCGGGGCGAGGTCGTCGAGATCGCCGACGCCGACTCGATCTATCGCGAGCCGCAGCAACCCGTACACGCAGAAGCTGCTCGCGTCGATCCCGCGCGGCTACGTCGCGTCGACCTGACCGGCCGGTTCCGGTTCGAGCGCGGCGAGGCGGTCGAACACGATCGTCCGCACGCGGCGATCGTAGAGCAGCGACACGTGGCCGACGCCGCCGACCGCGACCGCTTCCGCGCCGTCGAGCGCGCCGGTCGACTGCGGATAGACGATGTCGTCGTGCCAGCCGAAGATCGTCGTGTAGGCGGCGCGAGGCAGCCCCGCGCCGTCGCGCTCGCGTGCGTCCAGCGCCTGCAGCCACGCGCCGCCGGGCCGCATCTGCCGCGCGCTCGCGGCCCTCGCGAACCGTGCGGTGAGCGTGCCGCGATGCGGCGTCCCGAGCGTGAAGACGCGCACGACCGGCGATGCGATCGATCCGCTGCAGCGCCGCCCGCGCGACGAGGCCGCCCATGCTGTGCGCGACGACGACGACCGCGCCGGCACCGCGCGCGAGCAGCGCCTCGACGCCGCGCGCGACCGCATCCGCATGCCGATCGATCGACGCGAACGGATCGTCGAGCGTGATCGCCTCGCCGTCGTAACCGCGCGCGGCGGCGTCGCGCAGGAACGAATGCCAAACGGCGCGGTTGCAGAAGTAGCCGTGGACGAACAGCAGGCCATGGCGTCGTCGCGGCGCGCCGGGAGGCGGGCGCGGCGTCGCACGCCCCTCGAGGAACGGCGTGGCGAACCACACGCCGCGCATCGACGCGTCGATCTCGGCGTCCCACGTGGCGATCGCCCGCCACCACGACAGCCGATGTTCGCGCGGCACGGGATCGCCGGCGATCCGCGACATCGCGAAGTTGAGTGCGATGGCCGCCGGATGGATCGCGACGACGGCCGCGACGCCGAGCAGCGCCGCGGACCAGGGGCCGAGCGCCGTCCCGAACCAGCGGACCGACAGCCAGGCGGCGCCTGCCGCGGCGAGCGCGGCCGCGATCCACAGCGCCCGCAGCAGCCGCGCGATCACCCCGCGACGATGCGCGTGCCGAGCAGCCGGTCGTGGACGAACTGGCGGTCGCGGTCGACGAGCGCGTACAGCGGCGGCAGCGCGAGCGATGCGGCGAGCGCGGCGACGGCCGCCCATTCGTCCAGGCCCGCGAACCAGACGACGGCGAGCGTCGGCAGGACGAAGATCCACAGCAGCAGGTAGCGGGCGACGGCGCGTCCGTAGCCCAGCGGCCCGCCGCCAGGGCCGACGAGGCGCACGCGCCACGTCTTCATCGCGAGCGTCTGGCCGCCATGGACCCAGAACCACGACGAAGTAGACGCCGACGACGACGAACAGCCAGGCCTGGCGCGCGATGCCGCAACATCCTCGCGTCGCGGCTCTGCGTGATCGTGTCGAACAGGTAGCCGGCGACGAACACGACCGCGAACAGCAGCATGCCTTCGTAGACGATCGACGCGAGCCGGCGGCGCAGCGGCGGTGCGGCGCCCGGCGGCGACGCGTCCGCCGCCGCGGCCGTCATCGGCGAGGTCGCGGGCACACGGCCGTCACGATCCGGGCGGACGGCCGGTCGGTGTCGTCGGCGCGGCGGCCGGCGCGGGCGCCGCCGCGGCGGGCGCGGGCGCAGGCGCTTGCGCCGCACCGGGCGCCATCGCGGCGCCGGACACGGACGCGGGCGAGGCGCCTGGAGCGGCCACCGGCGCGCCGGCCGGGGCGACGACGCCCGGTGCGCCCGCGGGCGGCGTCGCGAACGGCGTCGTGGCCGCGGCCGCGGGCGGCGTCCCGACCGGGGTCGCTGCCGGCGCCGCGGTCCCGGCGGTCTGCGGCACGGGCGTCGGCTTCGTCGCCGCGCGTGCCGGTGCGACGATGGGGCTCGCGCTCTTCTGCGCGGCGAGCGCCGGGTTGCGCACCGTCGCGCCTTCGCGGATCTGCAGGCGACGCGGGACCGGCGCCGTCTGCTGCGGCCTTGGTACGACGATCGGCTTCGCGGCGCGGCTCTCGCGGGCGAGCGCCTCGCGCTGCTCCGCGGACAGTTCCTGGTATCGGCGCAGCATCTCGGCGCGCTGCTCGGGCGACATCGACCGCGTCCGTGCATAGCTGTCGCGCGCGACGCGACGCTGCTCTGGCGTCAGCATCGCCCACTCGCGCATCCGGTCGTGCGTGCGCGACTGCTCCTCCGGCGACATCCTCGGATAGCGGTTCGCGATCTCGACCCACTTCTTCTTCGTCTGGAGGTCGAGCCGCTCCCAGTCGTCGGCGAGCGGCGACAGCGCCTCGCGCTGCGGCTGGCGTCAGCTCGGGCCAGTACGGACGCGCGGGCTTGAGCAGCGGCGTCGTGGACGCCTCCGCCGCGAGCGTCGCGGTGACGAGGCCGCCGCCGCTCGCGAGCACCGCGGCGACGCAGACGGCGACGAACGGACGCAGCGGCAGGCGCAAGCGGCGCTTGCGCGAGGGCGTCATGGGTTCTGCTTGATGAACGCGTTGAAGCCGTGGTCGGCGTAGGCGCTGATCGGCAGGTCGTCGTTGAGGACGGCGGAGTCGACGTCGGCCAGCTCCTCGATGCGACGCTCCTGCTCGAACTGGTACAGGCCCGCGAGGCAGGCGCCGACGAGCACGACCGCGGAAGCGACCAGGCTCGCGCGGCCGAAGCCGAGGCGCGGCGCATGACGCGCGCGTTCGAAACCCGCGGGCGCCGCCTCCGCGGCCGGGGCGAGTCGCATCTCCGGCAGCCGATGCGCGCGCAGCGCCGCCTTGCGGGCGAGCGACAGCCGCGTCAGCGTGTCGGACGGCAGCGCGCTCGCCGATGCGTCCAGTGCCTGGCGAATGCGGCCGACGAACAGACGCTCCGCGCGGTCACGCGCGTCGCCGGGCCGCGGGGGCGCACCTGCGTCGTTCGGGATGTCGTTGCGGTTCATAGTCTGATGCCCCTTGGCCTTCAGCGCCTGCGCGAGCGCGTGCGTCGCGCGGGAGCAATGCGTCTTGACGCTGCCTTCGGAACAGCCCATCGCGGCGGCCGTCTCGGCGACGTCGAGCTCCTCCCAGTAACGAAGGATGAACGCTTCGCGTTGACGCGCCGGCAGCCGCTGGATCTCCTGGTCGATCGCCGTCAGCATCTGGCTGCGCTCGACCTCGTCCGCCGCGCTCTCGGAGCGGCGGCTCCCGTCCTCGGCTTCGAGGCTCTCCAGGAAGTCAAACTCCTCGTTGTCCTTTCCGGTTGACAGGTCGGAGAACAACGTCGTCCACGTCGACCGCACCTTCTGGCGCCGGAACCAGTCGTGGATGACGTTCTGCAGGATGCGCTGGAACAGCATCGGCCACTCGGCGGCCGGCTTGTCGCCGTAGCGCTCGGCGAGCCGGATCATCGCGTCCTGCACGATGTCGAGGGCCGATGCGTCGTCGCGAACCGCGTAGGCCGCCTGCTTGTAGGCGCGCCGTTCGACCGATTCGAGGAAGGTGGAGAGTTCGGCGGAGCTGGCCATGCGGAAGGCGACCGCTCGGCTCGGTCGCCCGGTCGGCGTCGTCGCCGCGCGGTCGTCGTCCGCGGCAGGGAGTCGGCCATCGAAAAGGCGGCAATCGTAACAAAAGCGCCACGATCCGCCGCGCGGCGCGCGGTACGCCGCCGCTTCGGCTTGACCCTGCCGGCGTCGCTGGGCTAACGTCCGACCCTCGCCGAGCGGACCCGAGCCGCCGGCGCCGCCGCGTGCGGCCTTCCAGCCGCCCGCGCAGTTCGAGCCCGCGCCACGAGCGCGTGGGGAGAACGTCCGATCAATCTCCCGTGGACCTTGAAAGGAAGCATCCATGAACGACGCCGACATCACCGGCGCGGAAATCGTCGTCCGCAGTCTCGCCGAAGAAGGCGTCGAACACGTGTTCGGCTATCCCGGCGGCGCGGTCCTCTACATCTACGACGAGATCTTCAAGCAGGACCGGTTCCAGCACATCCTCGTGCGCCACGAGCAGGCGGCGTTGCATGCGGCCGACGCGCTATTCGCGATCGAGCACGAAGATCGGCGTCGCGATCGTCACCAGCGGACCGGGCGTGACGAACGCCGTGACCGGCCTCGCGACCGCGTACATGGACTCGATCCCGATGGTCGTCATCTCCGGCCAGGTGCCGAGCCACGCGATCGGCCAGGACGCGTTCCAGGAGTGCGACACCGTCGGCATCACGCGGCCGTGCGTGAAGCACAACTTCCTCGTCAAGGACGTCGCGCGACCTCGCGCTGACGATCAAGAAGGCGTTCCACGTCGCGCGCACGGGCCGTCCCGGTCCGGTGCTCGTCGACATCCCGAAGGACATCACGATGCACCGCACGGCGTTCGACTACTCGATGCCGGTCGAGATGCGCTCGTACAAGCCGGCGGAGAAGGGCCATCTCGGCCAGATCAAGAAGGCGGTGCAGCTGCTGCTCGCGGCCGAACGCCCGATGATCTATGCCGGCGGCGGCGTGATCCTCGCGAACGCGTCGAGCGAGCTGCGCGAGCTCGTCGAGCGGCTCGGCGCGCCGTGCACGACGACGCTGATGGGGCTCGGCGGCTTCCCGGCCAGCGACCCGAAGTACGTCGGCATGCCGGGCATGCACGGCACCTACGAAGCGAACCTGGCGATGCAGAACTGCGACGTGCTGCTCGCGGTCGGCGCGCGCTTCGACGATCGCGTGATCGGCAACCCGGAGCACTTCGCGCAGAACCCGCGCAAGATCATCCACATCGACATCGACCCGTCGTCGATCAGCAAGCGCGTCAAGGTCGACGTGCCGATCGTCGGCAACCTGCGCGACGTGCTCGATCGAGCTCGTCGCGCAGCTCGACGCGGCGCGCGACAAGGCGCGCACCGACGCGCGGTCCGACGCGAAGCGCATGGCCGCGTGGTGGTCGCAGGTCAACGAATGGCGCAAGCGCGACTGCATGGCGTACGCGCGATCCGACGAACTGATCAAGCCGCAGTTCGTGATCGAGACGCTGTGCGAGGTGACCGGCGGCAACGCGTTCGTCACGTCCGACGTCGGCCAGCACCAGATGTGGGCCGCGCAGTACTACCGCTTCGACCAGCCGCGTCGCTGGATCAACTCGGGCGGCCTCGGCACGATGGGCTTCGGCCTGCCGGCGGCGATGGGCGTGCTGAAGGCGAACCCCGGCGCCGACGTCGCGTGCGTGACCGGCGAAGGCAGCATCCAGATGTGCATCCAGGAGCTGTCGACCTGCCAGCCAGTACCACCTGCCGGTCAAGGTCGTCAGCCTCAACAACCGCTACCTCGGCATGGTGCGGCAGTGGCAGCAGATCGACTACTCGAGCCGCTACAGCGAGAGCTACATGGACGCGCTGCCGGACTTCGTCGCGCTGGCCGAGGCGTACGGCCACATCGGCGTCCGCGTCGACAAGCCGGCCGACGTCGAGCCCGCGCTGAAGGAGGCGTTCGCGAAGAAGGACCGGCTGGTCTTCCTCGACATCGTCACGGACCAGACCGAGAACGTCTGGCCGATGGTGAAGTCGGGCAAGGGCCTGACCGAGATGCTGCTCGGCTCGGAGGACCTGTGACATGGAGCGCAACAGCCGGCACATCATCTCCGTCCTGCTCGAGAACGAGGCGGGCGCGCTGTCGCGCGTCGTCGGACTGTTCTCGGCCCGCGGCTACAACATCGAGACGCTGACCGTCGCGCCGACCGAGGATCCGACGCTGTCGCGGATGACGATCGTCACGGCCGGCTCCGACGACGTCATCGAACAGATCACGAAGCACCTGAACCGGCTGATCGAGGTCGTCAAGGTCGTCGACCTGACCGAAGGCACAGCACATCGAGCGCGAGCTGATGCTGATGAAGGTGCAGGGCCGTCGGCAAGGAACGCGAGGAGCTCAAGCGCACGTCCGACATCTTCCGCGGCCGCATCATCGACGTGACCGAGAAGAGCTACACGATCGAGCTGACCGGCGCCGCCGCGAAGCTCGACGCGTTCATCGAGGCGGTCGACCGCACCGCGATCCTCGAGACGGTCCGCACCGGCGCGTCGGGCATCGGCCGCGGCGAACGCATCCTGAAGATCTGACCCGGCGACGCGTCGCCACCGCCCGAACCGGGCCGCACCATCACACACGAAGGGAACGACATGAAGGTCTATTACGACAAGGACGCCGACCTCTCGCTGATCAAGGGCAAGAAGGTCGCGATCATCGGCTACGGCTCGCAGGGCCACGCGCACGCGCAGAACCTGAAGGATTCCGGCGGCGACGTCGTCGTCGGCCTGCGCAAGGGCGGCGCGAGCTGGGACAAGGTCGGCAAGGCCGGCCTGCAGGTCGCCGAGGTCGGCGACGCGGTGAAGGGCGCCGACTTCGTGATGATGCTGCTGCCCGACGAGCACATCGCGCAGGTCTATCGCGACGAGGTCGAGCCGGAGATCAAGGAAGGCGCGACGCTCGCGTTCGCGCACGGCTTCAACGTGCACTACGGCCAGGTGATGCCGCGCGCGGACCTCGACGTCGTGATGGTCGCGCCGAAGGCGCCCGGGCCACACGGTGCGCGGCACGTACGCGCAGGGCGGCGGCGTGCCGATGCTGATCGCGGTCCATCAGGACACGTCGGGCCACGCGCGCGACATCGCGCTGTCGTACGCCGCGGCGATCGGCGGCGGCCGCGCCGGCGTCATCGAGACGAACTTCCGCGAGGAGACCGAGACCGACCTGTTCGGCGAGCAGACGGTGCTGTGCGGCGGCGCGGTCGAGCTGATCAAGGCCGGCTTCGAGACGCTGGTCGAGGCCGGCTACGCGCCGGAGATGGCGTACTTCGAGTGCCTGCACGAGCTCAAGCTGATCGTCGACCTGATCTACGAGGGCGGCATCGCGAACATGAACTACGGCATCTCGAACAACGCCGAGTACGGCGAGTACGTCACCGGTCCGAAGATCGTGACCGACGCGACGAAGCAGGCGATGCGCCAGTGCCTGAAGGACATCCAGACGCGGCGAGTACGCGAAGAGCTTCATCCTGGAGAGCCGCGCCGGCGGACCGACGCTGCTGTCGCGGCGACGGCTGATGGCCGAGCATCCGATCGAGCAGGTCGGCGGCCGGCTGCGCGAGATGATGCCGTGGATCCGCCGGAACAAGCTGGTCGACCAGACGCGCAACTGACACGGCGACCCGGCGCGGACGACGACGGCGCTTGCCGACCACGGCCGGCATCCCGGGCGACCCGCGGACGGGTCGACGGTGGCGACGCGCGTCGCTTCGACGAGGTGCGATCGACGCGCTGGCGGGCGCCTCGTCGCGCGCCTCCCGCCGAGGGCCGCGTGATATTCTCGCCGCGTCGTACCGCCGGAGAACGTCCGCGTTGCGCACGTCGCGTACGGCCGACCGGCGCGACGCCGCGGCGCCGTCCACGTCGATCCCGATGACGCTTCGATCCATCAGCCTGCTGCTCTGCGTCGCCGCGCTCGTCTCTTGCAAGCGCAGCGAGCCGCCGCCGGACCTCGTCAAGTCGCAGCGCGACGCGATGGAGCGCGCGAAGGACGTCGGCGAGACGATGCAGAAGGGCGTCGACGCCGAGGGCCGGAAGGCCGACGAGGAAGGGCGCTGACGGACGCGCACCGGCCGCGTGCGACGCACGTCGTCGAGACTGAAGCGCGAACACACCGACCGATGGCGCGCTTCACCCGACGTCGCATCAAGGACTCCGACCGGCCTTCGCACCTGGCGCCGCCGCGCGCGGCCGCTTCGAGGCGCGACGCCCGCGGACGACGACGTGGCCGGCGCCGCCGCCGGCGTCGCCGCGGCCGCACCCCGGCATCTACCTGCTGCCGAACGCGTTCACGACGGCCGCGCTGTTCAGCGGCTTCTTCGCGATCGTGCAGGCGATGAACCAGCAGCTTCAACGCGGCGGTCATCGCGATCTTCGCGTCGATGGTGCTCGACAGCCTCGACGGCCGCGTCGCGCGGATGACGAAGACGCAGAGCGACTTCGGCGCCGAGTACGACAGCCTCGCCGACATGGTGTCGTTCGGCGCCGCGCCGGCGCTCGTCATCTACGAATGGTCGCTGCGCGGCCTCGGTCGCTGGGGCTGGGTCGCCGCGTTCGTCTACGTCGCCGGCGCGGCGCTGCGGCTCGCGCGCTTCAACACGAACATCGGCGTCGTCGACAAGCGCTACTTCCAGGGCATCCCGAGCCCGGCGGCGGCGGCGCTCGTCGCCGGCTTCGTCTGGGTGTTCGACGACCTGCGCTACGACCGGCACGCGACCTCGGCGTGGCCGTCGTGGATCGTCACGGTCTACGCGGGCCTGTCGATGGTCAGCAACTCGCCGTTCTACAGCTTCAAGGTCTTCAACCTGAAGAAGAGCGTGCCGTTCATCGCGGTCGTGCTCGATCGTGCTCGTGTTCGCGGCCGTCTCGAGCGATCCGCCGAAGTGGCTGTTCGGCATGTTCGTCGTCTACGGGCTGTCCGGCCACCTGCTGTGGCTGTGGCGACGCGCGCGCCGCGAGCCGGCGTCGCCGGTCGTGCGGGCCGGGCCGACGGAGCCGTGAAGCAACGGCGCAACACGCCGCTTGCCGCTCGCGGCGCGCGTGGTACAGTCCGGCCCATGACGCTCCGTCCGCACTCCCCGTCGTCCGCTGCCGCGCCGCTCGCTGCGCTGCTAGCGCTAGCCATCGAGGACTTCCGGGCCCGCTGAGCGTTCACGTCCTTCGCTCGTCGCCACGGCCCGACTGCTTTCGCACCGGGCCGTTTTCGTTTTTGTCGTCGCCGTTCGACGTCTTCGAAAGGAAGACCATGCTGACCGATCCCTCCGTCAAGTACCGCGCGTTCCCGCCTGTCGCCCTCGCGGACCGCCGCTGGCCCGACGCGGTGCTGACCGCCGCGCCGATCTGGCTGTCGACCGACCTGCGCGACGGCAACCAGGCGCTGATCGAGCCGATGGACCCGGACCGCAAGCTGAAGCTGTTCAAGACGCTCGTCGCGATCGGCTTCAAGGAGATCGAGGTCGGCTTCCCGTCGGCGTCGCAGGCCGACTTCGACTTCGTGCGGCTGCTGATCGAGGGCGGCCACGTGCCGGACGACGTGACGATCCAGGCGCTGACGCAGGCGCGCGAGCCGCTGATCGAGCGCACGTTCGAGGCGCTCGAAGGCGCGCCGCGCGCGATCGTGCACCTGTACAACGCGACGGCGCCGATCATGCGACGCGTCGTGCTCGGCCTCGACGAGGACGGCGTCGTCGACCTCGCGGTGACGCACACGAAGATGATCCGCGCGATGGCCGACGCGCGCCCGGCGACCGAGTGGACGGCTCGAGTACTCGCCGGAGATGTTCTCCGGCACCGAGCTCGCGTTCAGCAAGCGTGTCGTCGACGCGGTCAGCGAGGCATGGGGCGCGTCGCCCGACCGCAAGCTGATCGTCAACCTGCCGTCGACGGTCGAGCACAGCACGCCGAACATCTTCGCCGACATGATCGAGTGGATGCACCGCCACCTCGAGCGGCGCGAGGGCATCGTGCTGTCGGTGCATCCGCACAACGACCGCGGCACCGGCACGGCGGCCGGCGAGTTCGCGTTGATGGCCGGCGCCGACCGCATCGAAGGCTGCCTGTTCGGCAACGGCGAGCGGACCGGCAACGTCGACGTGGTCAACATCGCGCTGAACCTCTACACGCAGGGCGTCGACCCGAAGCTCGACTTCTCCGAGATCGACGAGATCCGCCGCGTCGTCGAGCACTGCAACCAGCTGCCGGTGCATCCGCGCCATCCGTACGTCGGCGACCTCGTCTACACGTCGTTCTCGGGGTCGCACCAGGACGCGATCAAGAAGGCGTTCGCGGCGCGCCGCGCCGGCGACGTGTGGGACATGCCGTACCTGCCGATCGATCCGATGGACCTCGGCCGCAGCTACGAGGCGGTGATCCGCGTCAACAGCCAGTCGGGCAAGGGCGGCATCGCGTACCTGCTCGAGACGGTCTACCACCTCGAGCTGCCGCGTCGCCTGCAGATCGAGTTCAGCCGCGTCGTCCAGGCGGTGATGGACGACGCCGGCAAGCGAGCTGACCGCCGCGCAGCTGTGGGACATCTTCGAGCGCGAGTACGGCCTCGGCGCGACGACCTGGAAGATCGAGCATGCGAGCATCGACGACGTCGAGCGACGGCCGCGTCGCGATCCGCGCCGACGTCGTCGGCCGCGGCAGGCGGTTCACGATCGCCGGCACCGGCAACGGTCCGCTCGACGCGTTCGTCAGCGGCTTCGACGCGATGACCGGCCAGCGCATCGAGGTGCTCGACTACCACGAGCATGCGGTCGGCGGCGGCGCCGCAGGCGCGCGCGGCGGCGTACCTCGAGGTGCGCGTCGGCGGCAAGCCGGCGCGTGTTCGGGGTCGGCATCGACGCGAACATCGTCCACGCGTCGATCAAGGCGGTGCTGAGCGGCGTGATGCGCAGCCATCCCGACGTCCGCGCGCTCGCCGATCTGTTCCCCGCGCCCGAGGAGGTCGCCGCCTGAACGGCTAACCGCTTGATCGCAAAGCCGTTGCTTGACGCGACGGCCGCGAACCCGCTATCATCGCGGGCTTCACTTCCTTGCCGCACCGCGCACGCATCGCGGGCGGCCGTCACAGTCCACGAGGAGAATCGATGCGTCATTACGAAATCGTCCTGATCGTCCACCCCGATCAGAGCGAGCAGGTTCCGGCCATGCTCCAGCGGTACAAGGGGTTGATCGCCGGCAAGAACGGCAAGATCCATCGCAGCGAGGACTGGGGTCGTCGCCAGCTCGCGTATCCGATCGACAAGATCGCCAAGGCGCACTACATCTGCCTGAACATCGAGGTCGACCGTGCCACGCTCGAGGAGCTCGAGCACGGCTTCAAGTTCAACGACGCGATCATCCGCCACCTGATCGTCGCGACGAAGAAGGCCGAGACCGCGCCGTCGCCGATGATGAAGGACGGCAAGGACGGCGCGAAGGAAGGCCGCGACGGTCGCGACGGCGGCCGCGAGGATCGACGCCCGGCGGCATCCGCGCCGGCACCGGCACCGGCGGAGCCCGCTCGCGCGGCCTGATCCCGACGCCGCGCGACACCGACTTGACGTCCGACGCGGTCGCGAACGCCTTCGAGCTGACGGCGACGCTGATCGAGCGCGACGTGATGCGGTACACGCCGGCGGGCCTGCCGCTCGTCGATTGTGTCCTGCACCACGTCTCGCAGCAGACGGAGGCCGGCGTATTGCGCGAGGTCGAGGTCGACGCGCCGGCGGTGGCCTTCGAAGGCATCGCCCGACGCCTCGCGGGCTGCCGGCTCGATGCGACCTACCGGTTCCGCGGCTTCCTCGCGAACCGCAGTCGCAAGAGCAAGCGGACCGTCTTCCATATCACCGATTTCGAATAGCTGAAAGGAAACACCATGCCCTCCCCACGACGCTTCGGCAAAGGAAAAGGCAAAGGCAAGGATCTGAAGAAGCGCCAGCAGCAGAACCCGCTGTTCAAGCGCAAGCGCTTCTGCCGCTTCACGGCCGCGAAGGTCGACCAGATCGACTACAAGGACGTCGAGCTGCTGAAGGACTTCATCCAGGAGAACGGCAAGATCATGCCGGCCCGCCTGACCGGCACGAAGGCGCACTACCAGCGGCAGCTGAGCGGCGCGATCATGCGCGCGCGCTTCCTCGCGCTGCTGCCGTACACCGATCTCCACCACTGACCGACCGGGAGCCAACGATCATGCAAGTCATCCTCCTCGAGAAGGTCAACAGCCTCGGCGGCCTCGGCGACGTCGTCCGCGTCAAGGACGGCTTCGCGCGCAACTTCCTCATCCCGCAGCGGATGGCGCGTCGCGCGACCGAGGCGAACATCGCCGAGTTCGCCGCGAAGCGCGCCGACCTCGAAAAGGCCGCCGCCGACAAGCTCGCGGCCGCGCAGGCTGTCGGCGAGAAGCTGTCCGGCCAGACGGTCGCGATCGCCGCGAAGGCCGGCGTCGACGGTCGCCTGTTCGGCTCGGTCACGAACTTCGACATCGCCGACGCGCTCGGCAAGCAGGGTTTCAAGGTCGAGAAGGCGCAGGTGCGCATGCCGAACGGCCCGCTGAAGACGGTCGGCGAGTTCCCGGTCTCGGTCGCGCTGCACAGCGACGTCGTCAGCGAGATCACGGTGTCCGTCAAGGGCGAGCACGCCTGACCGGAGCACGCGCGTCGTCGAGAAGGCCGGGCTCGCCCGGCCTTTTTTCTGGCGGCGCTGCCGTCGCGCGGCACCTCGACGCGGCGTCGCGCCGCACGCAATCCGTCCACCGGCAATCCACATCGCGTCACCCGGTTTTGCACAGCGTTGCGCACAACGGCCGCGGCGCGCGTGAACTATAGTGACCGACCGGGCCGGCCATCGATCGGCCGCTCGCGTCCGCCCCCGTTTCGATGAATACACCGATCCCGCTGCGCCTCGAGCGCACCGCCGGCAACGAGCCTGCCGCGGCCGACGCGTTGCGGCTGCCGCCGCATTCCGTGCAGGCCGAGCAGTCCGTGCTCGGCGGCCTGCTGCTCGACAACGCCGCGTGGGACAAGATCTCCGACTACCTGCGCGGCGACGACTTCTATCGCCACGATCACCGGATCATCTTCGAGCACGTCGCGCGGCTGATCGATCAGTCGAGACCGGCCGACGTGATCACGGTGTTCGACGCGCTGACGTCGTCCGGCAAGCTCGAAGAGGTCGGCGGCCTCGTCTACCTGAACGCGCTCGCGCAGAACACGCCATCGGCCGCGAACATCCGCCGCTACGCGGAAATCGTGCGCGGCCGCTCGGTGATGCGTCGGCTCGTCACCGTCGCCGACGAGATCTCCGAGTCGGCGTTCAGCCCGAACGGTCGCGAGACCGACCAGATCCTCGACGAGGCCGAGTCCAAGATCTTCATGATCGCGGAGGAGGGCGCCCGCGGCTCGCAGGGCTTCGTCGAGCTGCAGCCGCTGCTCGCGCAGGTCGTCGAGCGCATCGACGAGCTCTATCACCGCGACAACCCGAGCGACATCACCGGCGTCCCGACCGGGTTCGCCGACCTCGACGGCAAGACGTCGGGGCTTCAGCCCGGCGACCTGATCGTCGTCGCCGGTCGCCCGTCGATGGGCAAGACCGCGTTCTCGCTGAACATCGGCGAGCACGTCGCGATCGACCAGGGCCTGCCGGTCGCGGTGTTCTCGATGGAAATGGGCGGCTCGCAGCTCGCGATGCGGATGCTCGGTTCGGTCGGACGCCTCGACCAGCACAAGGTCCGCACCGGCCAGCTCGGCGACGAGGACTGGCCGCGACTCACGCACGCGATCGCGAAGATGCAGGACGCGCAGCTGTTCATCGACGAGACGCCGGCGTTGAACTCGCTGGAGCTGCGCTCGCGCGCGCGCCGGCTGTCGAAGAAGTGCGGCAAGCTCGGGCTGATCATCATCGACTACATCCAGCTGATGTCGGCGACGTCGAGCGGCGAGAACCGCGCGACCGAGATCTCCGAGATCTCGCGGTCGTTGAAGGCGCTCGCGAAGGAGCTGCAGTGCCCGGTGATCGCGCTGTCGCAGCTCAACCGCAGCCTCGAGCAGCGGCCGAACAAGCGTCCGGTGATGAGCGACCTGCGTGAGTCGGGTGCGATCGAACAGGACGCCGACGTCATCCTGTTCATCTACCGCGACGAGGTCTACAACCCCGACTCGCCGGACAAGGGCACGGCCGAGATCATCATCGGCAAGCAACGCAACGGTCCGATCGGCACGGTGCCGCTCGCCTTCATCGGCGAGTTCACGAAGTTCGAGAACCTCGCCCGGCACCATCGATAGGCGGCTGAGCGCCGAGGCGGGTGGCGCAGCGCCCGCCCGAACGGACGTGGCGCGACAACGTCGAGCCACGTGCAGCGGTCGCGGCGAAGCCGCTCAAGGACTCTTCAACGCCGACAGCCGCAGGATCAGCACCTTCATCTGGTCCGACAGCCGCTCGATCCGCTCCTGGAAGTGATTGAAGAAGACCAGGCCGAACAGCGCGACCGAGATGCCGAGCGCCGTCGCGAACAGCGCGGTGCCGATGCCGGCCGACACGCCCGACGGGTCGGAGATACCGGAACGCGCGAGCGCGGTGAACGTGTCGATGATCCCGAGGATCGTGCCGAGCAGCCCGAGCAGCGGCGACGCGGTCACGATCGTGTCGAGGATCCAGAGGTGCTTCTTCAGTTCGGTCTGGGCATCGATGAACACCTCTTCCGACAGGTCTTCGAGGTCGTGACGCGAGCGCACGGTCGGGAGCCGTTCGAGCATGTGCTTCGACGCGCGGGCCGGCACGTTCTCCGCGGCGACCAGATCCGCCGGCGGCGCCGCACCGTGCTCGACGGCGTCCTCGAGCGCGCGCGTGCGCCTCGAGGTCGTGCCGAAGAAGATCAGCCGCTCGATCGCCACGAAGACGGCGATCGCGAGCGCGGCGTACAGCGCGTAGAACGTGATGTCGTGGAGGATGTTCAGGTTCATGATCGATGCCCCTCGCGGGAGGTCAGAACGACGCCCCGAACGAGACGGTGAACGTGATCGGCGAACCGACGTAGAACGTCACCGTCTCCGCCGCCTTCGTGCCGCCGGCCGTGACGATCGGCGTCGCGTTGTTCTTGAACGAGTTGCCGCTGCCGGAGTTCAGGCTCAGGTACTTCCGATCGAAGAGGTTGAAGACGTTCGCGCGGATCGTCGGATCCTTGATGAAGCCCGCCGACGGGAACACGTAGCCGGTCCCGATGTTCGTCAGGAAGTAGCCCGGGATCGAGTCGTCGTTGACGAGCGTGGTGTACGTGCTGCCGGTCCACTTGCCCTGGACGAACGCGTAGAACGGTCCGGTCGCGTACTGCACGTTGAGGCCCGCGAGCCACTTCGACGTGCCGGGAAACAGCTTGCCCGTCGTCGGCAGGTAGATCGACTGCGCGAAGCGGAAGTCGTTGTCGAGCTTCGACAGGATGTACGACACCGAGCCGTAGACGCTGATCTGGTTCGTGACCTTGTAGCCGGTCTCCATCTCGGCGCCCTTCGACGTCGAATGGCCGACGTTGTAGTCGGTGCTGAGCGCGGTCGCCGGGTCGTAGGCGCTCGCGATCCGGTTGTCGTAGTTGATGTAGAACACGGAGCCGGAGTACGTCCAGCGCTCGCCGGCGTAGCGATAGCCGACGTCGTAGTTCCACGACTTCTCCGCCGTCACTTCGGGGTCGCGCAGCGTGTAGCCGACGAGCGTGCCGTTCACGAACGTCCCGCCGTTCACCAGCCCGGACAGCGCCGTGTTGTTCGGCGCGCGGAAGTTCTTCGCGCCGTTCGCGAACACCGATTGCTCCGGCGTGAAGTGGAATGTCGCGCCGAGCGACGGCAGCGTCTTGTCGTACTCGCGCGAGATGCGGTAGTCCGCGGCCGACGTGTTGTTGCCGGACGTCCCGAGATTCGCGCTGTTCGTGAAGTCGCGGTTGTAGCTCGCGTGCCGCACGCCGGCCTGGACGTTCAGCTTGTCGTTGAAGAAGTTGATGCTGTCGACGACGAACGGCTGCTTCGCGGTGTTGACCGTGTACCAGTCGCGCGACTCGATCGGCTGGCCGTCGACCGACTTCGCCCACGTGCTCGGATTCGCTTCCCAGATGTCCACCGGCTGGCCGGTGTTGTCGACCGAGACGTACGGCGCCGTCTGCTGGTGACGCGTCTTCTCGTACCAGTAGCCGAGCAGGATGCGGTTGTTCGCGACCTCGAAGTTGAACTTCGTCGTGACGCCGGGGCGATAGGTCTTCGTGACGTTGCCGTTGTAGAAGCCGATCGTGTCGAGGACGTCGGTGTCGCCGTTCAGGTCGCCGGTGCCGCCGTGGAGGACGTTGGATCCGCGGCTCTCCTTCAGCGTGAACAGTTCGTTGCCGCCGGTGCCGTAGCCGTACCACATGTACGGCGAGACATCGAGGCTCATCGTCGGCGAGATCTGCCAGTGCCCGTCCGCCGTCGCGATGAAGTTCTTGAACGGATTCAGCGAGCCGCCGTAGAAGTTGTCCGCCGACGTGGCGCCCGGCGCGGTGCTGTAGATGCCGAGGTTCGGCGCGTACGTGGCGTCGTTCTGCGCGGTGCCGTTGACCGGCGGCTGGTGCACCGGGCCGACGGTTCCGAAGTCGTAGTAGTACCCGTTCTTCTGGATGTCGGCCTTGCTGAGCGAGCGATAGTTGTTGTTGACCGCGCGGTTGTAGAGATACGTGGCGTCGATGTAGCTGCCGCGGCCGAGGTCGAGCCGTGCGGCGAAGTCGGTGTGGTCGCGCTTCGCACCGCCGAATCCCTTGAACTTGTCCGCCTCGGCGTGCGACTCCGACACGTAGAACTTCAGCATGTCGTTGAACAGCTTGCCCGAGTCGAGTCGCAGGAAGTTGCGACGCAGCGAGTCGGAGCCGATCGTCGTCGTGAAGAGTCCGCCGAACTGGTCCTTCGGCTGGCAGCTCTGGATGCCGATGTTGCCGCCGGTCGCGCCCACGTGCGGCGCGTCGGTGTCGGTCGACCCCTGCGTGAGGAAGATCGAGCAGATGTTCTCCTCGTCGGTGTATTCCTGCGGGAAGACCGCGAAGTTGCCGGAGTCGTTGACCGGCGCGCCGTTGATCGTGAAGCCGAGCTGGTCGCTGTTGAAGCCGCGCACGCGGATGCCGCCGCCGAACAGGCCCGTCGCGTCGTAGCCGAACGACGTCACGCCCGGCAGCAGGTTGATCAGCTGGTACGGGTTCGCGGTCGCGCCCTGCTTCTCGATGTAGTCGCGCGTGACCGAACTGCGCGCCTTCGGCGTGTCTTCCTGCTGGATGAGACCGGTGTCGGTCCCGCCCGGCGCCCCCTGGACGTTGATCGTCCCGACGTCCGTCGTCGACTGGGCGTGCGCGCCGGCGGCGGCGAGGAACAGGCCGGAGACCAGCAGCGAGAGTTGCGTGGGTTGGAACTTCATGGATGCTCCGTGCGATGGGTGAGGGGGAGGGCGGTCAGGTGGTCTTGAAGTCGAGCTCGACGGTGAAGCGATGCGTCTCCTCGCCTCCGAAGGCGGCCTCGAACGGCGGCAGCGACCCGCGGCGGACCGTCGCGAGCCCCGCGTTGTCGAGCAGGATCGAATTCGACGAGTCCTCGATGCCGGCGTCGACCAGCGACCCGTCGCGCCGCAGGACGAACCAGATGCGGACCTTGCCTTCGGGGTGCTGGATGCTCGCCTCGCGCCCGGTCGGGTAGCGCTTGATGCCGTTCAGGTAGGCGCGCACGCGGGCCGTGTACGTGGCGCTCGGATCGGCCGCGGGCGGCGGCGGAGGCGCCGGCGGGGCCGGGGGCGGCGCGGGCGGCGGCGGGGTCGGTGCCGGCGGCGGAGGCGGCGTCGGCTCGACCTTCGCGACCGGGATCGGGTTCGGGGCGGGTGCCGGCGCGGGCTTCGACTCGACCGGCTTCGGCGGGGTCGGCGCGGGCGTCGGCGTCGGACGAGGCGGCGTCGGTGCCGGGGGCGGCGGGACGCGCGGCGGCGGCGGTGGCGGAATCGGCGCCGGCGGAGGCGGCGGCTCGACCAGCGTGACCGTCACGGGCTCCTGGGCGTTCTCGCGGTGGAACGGCGGCGTCCGATGGGTCTGCGTGTAGACCGCGAAGGCGACGACCGCGAAGGCGGCGGCGCCGGCGGGGACGTTCCGGTGCCGGTAGAAGTACGCCATCGTCGAGGGCTACGACTTCTTCTTCGAGGCGATGGAGAACGAAGCGAAGCCGTTGCCCTTCAACGCGTCCATCACATCGATGAGGCGCTGGACCTCGACGCCGCGGTCGCTGTTGATGATCACGGCCACCTTGTTGTCCGGCCGTTCGAGGGCGTGGATGGACGGCGCGAGCTGCTCGACGGTGACCGGCTTGCCGTTCAACTGCAGCACGTCGTTCGGTCCGAGCGTGATCAGCGCGTTGACGACCGATTTGATGTCCTGCGCCTGCTCGGACGTCGGCAGGACCGTCTTCACCCCGAGGGCGGGGATGACGTTGATGCTGATCAGGACGAAGAAGACGAGCAGGAACATCATCACGTCGATCATCGGGATGATCTCGATCCGAGCCTTCGCCTTCCTGGGGGTCTGCCAATGCCGCATCGACGATGGATCACACACCGCGCGTTGATGTGATCGATCTTACAGACGGAAGCGTTCCCGTTGCGCAAGAATGTCGATCGGCGCGCATGTCGACAAGACTGTTGCGGCACGATTATCGCGACCTGAACAAAGACTTGCGGTCGTCAGTTCAGGGCGTTTCGAGTAACGACCGTCCCGTCACCGACCTGTAACGTTGCGTCGCAACAACGGGCGCGCTAGCCGCCGATGTACGACATCTCGATGCGCCGGGGCGGCTGGGTCGCGAGTGACGCGCGTCGCTCCGAGTAGCGGTCCGACCGGGCCGCCCAGACCGCGCCGACCGCCTGGGCGAGCTCGATGTCGGACGTGCCGCCGCGCACCCAGCGCGCGCAGGTCGGTGCCGTCGCTCGCGAACAGGCAGGTGTAGAGCCGGCCCTCGGGCGACAGCCGCGCGCGCGAGCAATCCCGGCAGAACGGCTGCGTGACGCTCGAGATGAGGCCGATCTCGCCGGTGCCGTCGACGTAGCGCCAGCGCGCCGCCACCTCGCCGGCGATACGCGGCGTCGACCGGGTCGATCGGGAACAGCCGGTCGATGCGCCGCTGCAGTTCGGCGCACGGGACCACGTCGCCCGACGTCCAGCCGTTCGACGCGCCGACGTCCATGAACTCGATGAAGCGGACCGTGTGCCCGGTGCCGCGGAAGCGCCGCGCCATCGGCACGACCTGGTCGTCGTTGACGCCGCGCTTGACGACCATGTTGACCTTGATCGGCTCGAAGCCCGCGGCGGCGGCGGCGTCGATGCCGTCGAGCACGTCGGCGACCGCGAAGTCGACGTCGTTCATCGCGCGGAACCGCGCGTCGTCGATCGCGTCGAGGCTGACGGTGAGGCGCTTCAGGCCCGCCGCCTTCAGCGCCGCGCGCCTTGCGCGGAGCAGCGAGCCGTTGGTCGTCAGCGTGAGGTCGAGCGGCCCGCCGTCGGGCGTGCTCGAGCGCGGCCAGCATCCCGACCAGGCGTTCGAGGTTCTTGCGCAGCAGCGGCTCGCCGCCGGTCAGGCGGAGCTTCTCGACGCCGTGCGCGACGAACGCGCCCGCGAGGCGGGTGATCTCCTCGAACGTCAGCAGGTCCGCGTGCGGCAGGTAGCGATGGTCGCGGTCGAAGACTTCCTTCGGCATGCAGTAGGTGCAGCGGAAGTTGCAGCGATCGGTGACCGAGATGCGCAGGTCGTGCAGCGGCCGCCGCAGCGTGTCGCGCAGGACGCCGGTCGGGACGTGTTCCGGCAGCAGCGTCCGCGGATCGACGCGGCCGGCGTCCGCGACGATCGGGATGACCGGACGAGCCGTCGTCGCGATGGAAGGCGTGCGTTCGTCAGGCATGACTCAACGATAGACCCCTTCGCGCATCCAGCGCGTCGCGATCCATTTCTCGCCGGCCGTGACCGGCGTGCCGCCATGCAGCGTCCGGCTGGCCGGCGTCGGTCGCTCGTACGCGAAGAACACCGCGTTGCCGCGGATCGCCGCGACCTCGAGGCCGATGTCGGGGAACACCGTCGCGCCGCCCGCGTCCGGCGTGTTCAGATACGTGATCAGCGTGGCGACGCGCTGGCCGCCGTGCTGCAGCAGCGTCGGCGTGCCCTCGTCCTCCGGCGAGAAATAGTCGTAGTGCGGCTGGTACTCGGCTCCGACGCCGTAATGCAGGATCTGCAGCGGCTCGCCGTGCGCGAGCGGCCACCGCGTGACGCGGGAGATCCGGCGGTTGATCCGTTCGAGCAGCGGCGACGCGTCGTGGAAGAAGTACGTGCCGTCGCTGGTCCTCGCCGGATTCAGCTCGGTGCCGCCGCTCGCGCGATTGACGGTCTCGGAACGCGCCAGCTTCGGCCGCGACGCCTCGATCAGCGCATCGCACTCGTCGTCGGCGAGCAGGTTGCCGAAGACGACGATGCGCGGCGCGTGGATGTTGACGAGCACCTCGACGCGATGGCCGTCGACGTCGAGCGACGCTCGCGCCGGACGCGAGCGGCGCCGACAGCGGCTCGGGGACCTCGTTGATCGCGTCGTCGTCCGGTTCCGCCGCGGCAGAGGCCGGGCCGTTTCCGGCCCGAGCCCTGCGCGACGACGCTCTCGGCGAAGCGGCGCGTGTGGCCGACCGTCACCATCGCCTCGATCATCTCGGCGGGGTCGCAGCCCCGGCCGAGCTGATCATCGACCCAGCGCAACAGCTCCGGGGTCGCCTGCATCGTCGTGTCCCGCTCGCGTGTCCTAGTGCTTGCGAGTCTCGACCTGGGCCAGCGGTTCCGCGGGCGGCGCGGCGACGCGGCGCCGCTCGCGTTGCGGGCGAGGCGCCGGTGCGCTGGCCACGCTCTCCGCGCGGGCCGCTTCGAGCTTGCTCGCATCGGTGTTGACGAGCTGCAGCCCGGCCTGCGACAGGACGCCGTCGAGGTCGACCGGCGGTGCGGCCGGGGCAGGCGACTGCGCCGGCGCAGACGCGGGCGACGCCATCATCGCCTGGGCGACCAGCGGCTCGCGCGGCTCGGACGGCGACGCGACGGGGGGTGCCGGCATCGGCGCCGGAGGCGCGACGTCGACCATCGTCGGCGGCGTCCACGGCGCGGCGTCGGCCCGGTCGGGCGAGCGCTCGTCGAGCGCCGTCGCCGGATCGGTCGGCCCGACGATCGGGGCTTCGGCGTCCGACGCCGACTCCGCGACCGGCGGCGCCGGCTCGGCGGCGCCGGACGTCGACGGCGCCGGCGCGCTCGGCGCGTCGAACGACGTCACCGGCTCCGGTCGGCTCTGCGCGGCCTGCGCCGACGAGCCGCTCTCCGCACCGGTCGAAGCCGTGTCGGCGGGCGCCACGACGACGTCGGCGTGCAGGATCGCCGACTCGGTCGTCCCGGCGACGGCGGCCTCGTGCGCCGGCGCCGGCGTCAGGACCGGTTCGTCGCCGGCGTCGGACGAGCCCGGGAGGCCTTCGTCGCCCGCATCGAGCGAGGCCTCGCCGTCGGCGGCCGACGCGTCGGACGTCGGGGTCTCGCCTTCGACCCGGTCGCGGCGGTTGCGACCGCGACCGCCGCGACGACGGCGACGCGCGCCGGTCGCGGCCGGGCCGCCGGTCGCGTCGAGCGCCTCGCCGCCGGCCGGCTCGATGCCCTGGACCGTGATGCCGAGGTCCGCCGTGCTCGCGAATGGCTGCTCGGCCGCGCTCACGTCCTGCTCGGTCGGGACCGCGGGGATCATGCGGTCGGCGACCGGCTCCTCGGACCCGACCGGTGCGGCCTGCGCGTCGAGCGACGGACGCGGCTTGCGACGACGGTCGTCGCGCGCGCCGGCCTCGCGCGGCAGGCCGTCGCCGACGATCGGCGCATCGGCCTTCGGCGTGCGTGGCGGGCGCCGGTTGGTTCCGTCGCGCGGCTCGCCGCGGCCGTCGCCGCGGGGTTCACGCGCTTCGCCGCGCGGTTCGCGAGCCTCGCGCGGTTCGCGCGCCTCGCGCGCCTCGCGCGGTTCACGGGCCTCGCGGGCCTCGCCGCGCGGCGCGCGCGGGGGCCGCGCGTCGTCGCCGTTCCGGCGCTCGCCGCGTTCGCCGTCGGCACGCGGCCGATCGCCGCGCTCGCCGCCGGACCGCGTGCCGCGACCGCCGCGATTGCCGACTTCACGACCCTCGCGCGGGGTCCGCGGCGTGGCGGCTGCGACGGGCGCGGGCGCCGGGACGACGATCTGTTCGACGGGCGCCGGCGCCGGCGCGGCCTCCGGTCCCTTGAACCAGCTGACGATACGATCGAGCAGGCCGGCCGCGGGAACCGCGACCGGCGCGGCCGGCGTCGGGGCCGCGACGGGCACAGGCGCGGGCGCGACCACCGGCGCCGGGGCGGGCTTCTCGACGACCGGCGCCGGCTGGTCCGGCGTGATGCCGCGCACCACCGCTTCCTGGCGCGGCTTCGCGTTCGGATCGACGAGCTTCTTGTGGATGTACGACGACGCGCCGTCGGCGTCGGGCGCCTCGGCCATGTCGTAGCTGGCCTTCGTCGACTCGAGGCGCGGATCGTCGTGCTTCAGCCGCTCGAGCGTGTAGTGCGGCGTCTCGATGCCCTTGTTCGGGATCAGGACGACGTTGACCTTCAGCCGCGCCTCGATCGTCGCGATGTCGGTGCGCTTCTCGTTCAGCAGGAACGTGGCGACGTCGATCGGCACCTGCGCGTGGACGGCGGCGGTGTTGTCCTTCATCGCCTCTTCCTGAATGATCCGCAGGACGTGCAGCGCGGACGATTCGATGTCGCGGATGTGGCCGGTGCCGTTGCAGCGCGGGCAGACGACGTGGCTGCCTTCGGACAGGCTCGGGCGCAGCCGCTGGCGCGACAGCTCCATCAGGCCGAAGCGGCTGATCTTGCCGGTCTGCACGCGCGCACGGTCGTAGCGCAGCGCGTCCTTCAGCCGCTGCTCGACTTCGCTTCTGGTTGCGGGCCGACTCCATGTCGATGAAGTCGATGACGATCAGCCCGCCGAGGTCGCGCAGCCGCATCTGGCGCGCCGCCTCGTCGGCCGCTTCGAGGTTCGTGCGCGTCGCCGGTCTCCTCGATGTCGCCGCCGCGCGTCGCGCGGGCCGAGTTGACGTCGATCGAGACGAGCGCCTCGGTGTGGTCGATGACGATCGCGCCGCCCGACGGCAGCGGCACCGTGCGCGAATGCGCGGTCTCGATCTGGTGCTCGATCTGGAAGCGCGAGAACAGCGGCACGTCGTCGCGATAGCGTTTCACGCGATTGACCATGTCCGGCATGACGTGCGCCATGAACTGGCGGGCCTGCTCGTAGACGTCGTCGGTATCGATCAGCAGCTCGCCGATCTCGGGCTGGAAATAGTCGCGGATCGCGCGGATGACGAGGCTCGACTCCTGGTAGATCAGGAACGCGCCGGACTGCGAGTTGCCCGCGCCCTCGATCGCGCGCCACAGCTGCAGCAGGTAGTTCAGGTCCCACTGCAGCTCGGGCGCGCTGCGGCCGATGCCGGCGGTGCGCGCGATGATGCTCATGCCTTCGGGCAGCTCGAGCTGGTCCATCGTCTCGCGCAGCTCCTGCCGGTCCTCGCCTTCGACGCGGCGCGACACGCCGCCGCCGCGCGGATTGTTCGGCATCAGGACGAGATAGCGGCCGGCCAGCGAGATGAACGTCGTCAGCGCCGCGCCCTTGTTGCCGCGCTCCTCCTTCTCGACCTGGACGAACAGCTCCATGCCTTCCTTGACGGCGTCCTGGACGCGCGCGTTCTTCGGGTCGGCACCGTCGCGGAAGTACTGGCGGGAGATCTCCTTGAACGGCAGGAAGCCGTGGCGCTCCTCGCCGTACGAGACGAAGCACGCCTCGAGGCTCGGCTCGACGCGGGTGATCACGCCCTTGTAGATGTTCGACTTGCGCTGCTCGCGACCGGCAGCTTCGATGTCGAGGTCGATGAGCTTCTGACCTTCGACGATGGCGACGCGCAGCTCTTCGGCGTGCGTCGCATTGAACAACATGCGTTTCATGGTGGCTCCCTCGCGAACGGGCCCGTGGCCCGTCGGCGAACAGTTGCGTCAAGCGCGAGGAAAGCCGAGACGGCGGCAGGAATGGCCGGCGGACGCGCGTCGCGTGCCGCGCCGAGCGCGGCCCGACGCGCCTCGAGGCGCGGGCCGAAGCGATCACGCCCGATGCGTCGCCGCGACCAGCGCCGGCGGACCGTCCGCGCCATGGCGCGCGAGACCGCATCCGAGACCGGCGCGCGGACCGGGATGGTCCGACGCTGCGACGAACGAGCTACCGCATTCGTACCGGACGTCGACACCGTCGACGACCGAGAAATTCTTGACGACCGCTATCTGTCTTTCCGCATCCGTCGTGCGGCGCTTCGGCCGTCCGGCGCTCCGGCGCCGTCCCTGCCTGCCGCGCGACGTTCGCGCGCGTGCCCGTCCCGGTGGGCATCACGACCGGCATGTACACTGCGTCGGCTCGCGTCGCCGGTCCGTCGGGCGACGCGCGCAGGACGACGAAACGTCCATGCATCGCGTTGTCAGGCACCGCGCTCGCGAACCGATCGCGCGACGATGCCGCCGCCGATCCGTCGCCGCCGCCGCACCGGTGTTGCGAGTCCTCCCGATGCCCGGTCCTGCCAACGCCGCAAATTATAGTTCAGGATGAACGGCTTAGGCGAACGGGTTGCCGAGGCGCTCCGAAGCGCGTCGATGCGGGGCGAAACGCCGGTCGCGGACGCGCCGCGCGCGCAGCCGGCCGACGACGCCGGCTACCGCGCCCGGCAGGTGCCGATCGGCCCGGACGACGCGGGCCAGCGGCTCGACAACTTCCTGTTGCGGCTCGCGAAAGGCGTGCCGAAGAGCCATGTCTACCGGATCGTCCGCGGCGGCGAGGTGCGCGTCAACGGCCGGCGCGCGGACGTCTCGCGGCGGCTCGAGGCCGGCGACGTCGTCCGCATCCCGCCGCTGCGCGTCGCTGCCCGGAGCGAGCCGCCGGCGGCGCGTCGCGAGAAGGCCGTCGACCTGCCGATCGTGCACGAGGACGACGCGCTGCTGGTCGTCGACAAGCCGGCCGGCGTCGCGGTCCACGGCGGCAGCGGCATCCGGTTCGGCGTCATCGAACAACTGCGCACGGCCCGACCCGACGCGCGCTTCCTCGAGCTCGTCCATCGCCTCGACCGCGAGACGTCGGGGCTGCTGCTGGTCGCGAAGCGCCGCAGCGCCCTGGTCGCGCTGCACGCCGACTGGCGCGACGGTCGCGTCGAGAAGCGCTACCTCGCGTGCGTCGCCGGACCGTGGCCCGAGGCGCGGCGCCAGGTCCGCGCGCCGCTCGTCAAGTTCACGGTCGACGGCGGAGAACGGCGCGTGCGCGTGACAGGCCCGGACGATCCGGACGGCATGCCGGCGGTCACCGTCTTCAACCGGCTCGAGCGCTTCCAGACGCCCGACGGCGACTACGCGCTGCTCGACGTCGAGCTCCGGACCGGTCGCACGCATCAGATCCGCGTCCACCTCGCGAGCCTCGGACGCCCGATCGTCGGCGACGACAAGTACGGCGACTTCGCGCTGAACCACCGGCTCGCGCGGGCGACGCGACCACCGACGCTGCGGCGCATGTTCCTCCACGCCGCGTCGCTGTCGTTCACGCATCCGCTGGACCGCACGCCGCTGAGGCTGCAGTCCGCGCTCCCCGACGACTGCGCCGCGTTCGTGGCGGCGCTGCGCGACGCGTCGGAGGCGCGGTGACGCGGGTCGCGACGCCGCGCGCGCCGCGCAGTCGGCGCGAGCGTCGCTTCGACCTCATCGTCTTCGACTGGGACGGCACGCTGATGGATTCGACCGGCGTGATCTCGTCGAGCATCCAGCGCGCCTGCGCGGACCTCGGGCTGCCGGTGCCGACGGACGACCGCGCGCGTCACGTCATCGGTCTCGGCCTCGCCGACGCGCTCGCCTACGCGGTCCCGGAGCTCCCGAAGCACCTCGTCCCGGCGATGGTCGACCGGTACCGGCATCACTACCTGTCGCGCGACGCGAACCTGCCGCTGTTCGACGGCGTCCGCGAGATCGTCGTCGCCTGCAAGGAGGCGGGTCATTTCGTCGCGGTCGCCACCGGCAAGAGCCGCGCGGGACTCGATCGCGCGCTCGACCGCAGCGGCCTGCGCGCGCTGTTCGACGCGACGCGCTGCGCCGACGAGTGCCGCTCGAAGCCGGACCCGGAGATGCTGTGGGCGCTCGGCGACGAGCTCGGCGTCCGTCGTGACCGCACGTTGATGATCGGCGACACGACGCACGACCTGATGATGGCGAAGAACGCCGGCGCGGCATCGGTCGGCGTCAGCTACGGCGCGCATCACGAGCGGGCGCTCGAAGGGCACGGCGCGCTCGCGATCGTCGGCTCGCCGGCGCAGCTCGGGGCCTGGCTCGACGACCACACCTGACGCGCGGGCGCGCCGGCGCCGTCCTGCGGCGCACCGGGCGTTGCGCCGAGCGCAAACGAGGCGCCGATCGTCGGCGCGACGGGGCTCGGCAGCCGCGGGCCGCCCTATACTCGACGAGCGCTTCCATCGCCCGACCGACGCCATCGACGGCCCGGTCGCCTTCGCCCGCATCGACTCCCATGTCCGACGTCCGCTTCGACCCGCCCCCGCCCGTTCCGCCCGCCGGCGACCCCCGGCTCCCGCCGCTCCCGCCGGCATCCGGCCTGCCCGGATGGGAGCGCGACGTGCTGGAGCGGCTGATGTTCGCGACGCTGCGCGAGCAGCGCGATGCGCGGCGCTGGCGGATCTTCTTTCGGATCGTCTGGCTGCTGCTGTTCGCGCTGTTCGTCGCCGGGTTGTGGGCCGGGCGGGGCGCGGAGAAGGGCGGCGGCGCGCTGTCGACGCGGCATACCGGGCTCGTCAACCTGCGCGGCGTGATCGACGCCGACGGCGACGCGTCGGCCGAGAAGATCAACGGGTCGCTCGAGTCGGCATTCAAGGACGCGTCGACGGTCGGCGTCATCCTGCGGATCAACAGTCCCGGCGGCAGCCCGGTGCAGGCCGGCATGATCAACGACGAGATCCGGCACCTGCGCAGCACCTATCCGGCGAAGCCCCTCTACGTCGTCGTCGAGGAGCTGTGCGCGTCGGGCGGCTACTACGCGGCGGCCGCGGCCGACCGCATCTTCGTCGACAAGGCGAGCATCGTCGGCTCGATCGGCGTGCTGTCCGAAGGATTCGGGTTCACCGGCGCGATGGAGAAGCTCGGGATCGAGCGCCGGCTGATGACGGCGGGTCGCAACAAGGGCATCGGCGACCCGTTCAGCCCGGAGACCGACGAGCAGAAGGCGCACCTGCAGGCGATGCTCGACGACATCCACCAGCAGTTCATCAAGGTCGTCCGCGACGGCCGCGGCGCGCGGCTGAAGGAGACGCCCGACCTGTTCTCCGGTTTGTTCTGGACCGGCGACCAGAGCATCTCGCTCGGCCTCGCCGACGACTACGGCACCGTCGAGAGCGTGGCGCGCGACGTCGTCAAGGCCGAGGACGTCGTCGACTTCACCGAGAAGCAGAGCCTGACCGAGCGCCTCGCGCGACGCTTCGGCACCGAGGTCGGCCGCACGCTCGGCACGTCGTTCGCCGGCGGCTTGCTCGACGGCGCGACGCGGCTGCGCTGAGCGTCACATCAGGATGATGTCGTACTGCTCCTGCGTGTAGAGCGACTCGACGTTCAGCGAGATCGGCTTGCCGATGAAATCGCCGAGGCCGGCGAGGTGCTGCGCTCTCCTCGTCGAGCAGCAGCTCGATGACCGACGGCGACGCGACGACGCGGAACTCGCGCGGGTTGAACTGGCGCGCCTCGCGCAGGATCTCGCGCAGGATGTCGTAGCAGACGCTGCGCGCGGTCTTGATCTGGCCGCGGCCCGCGCAGGTCGGGCACGGCTCGCACAGCATGTGGGCGAGCGACTCGCGCGTGCGCTTGCGCGTCATCTCGACCAGCCCGAGCTGCGTGAAGCCGCTGACGGTGATCTTCGTGCGGTCGCGCGGCGAGCTGCTCTGCGCAGCTCGGCGAGCACCGCGTCGCGGTGCTCCTCGCGCGCCATGTCGATGAAGTCGACGATGATGATGCCGCCGAGGTTGCGCAGCCGCAGCTGCCGCGCGATCGCCTGCGCCGGCCTCGAGGTTGGTCTTGAAGATCGTGTCGTCGAAGTTGCGCGCGCCGACGAAGCCGCCGGTGTTGACGTCGATCGTCGTCAGCGCCTCGGTCTGGTCGATGATCAGGTAGCCGCCCGACTTCAGGTCGACGCGGCGCGCGAGCGCGCGCTCGATCTCCTCGTCGATCGCCGTAGAGGTCGAAGATCGGCCGCTCGCCGGTGTAGTGCTGATGCGCGACCGACCTTCGGCGTGTAGTCGCTGCCGAACTCGACGAGCGCCTCGAAGCTCTCGCGCGAGTCGATGCGGATCGTGCGTCGCGTCGCTGGCGATGTCGCGCAGCACGCGCTGCGCCAGGCTCAGGTCCTGGTGCAGCAGCGTCGGCGCCTGCGCGGTGCGGCTCTTCTCGACGATGCGTCCCACAGCTTGCGCAGGTAGGCGATGTCCGCGGCGAGCTCCTCGTCGCTCGCGTCCTCGGCGTTGGTGCGCAGGATGAAACCGCCGCGTCCGCCCGGCTCGAGCAGCTGCTGGATGCGCGCGCGCAGCTGCTCGCGCCGGCTCGTCGCCGATCCGCTGCGAGACGCCGATGTGGTCGTGCGTCCTGCGGCAGGTAGACCAGCAGCCGGCCGGCGATCGAGATCTGCGTCGACAGCCGCGCGCCCTTCGTGCCGATCGGGTCCTTGACGACCTGCACGAGCAGCGACTGGCCTTCGAACACCAGCCGCTCGATCGGCTCGTGGTTGTGATTCGTGCCGCTGGTCGCGAGCGACTTCGTCCGTTCGCGCTCGTCGGGCCGCCGTGCGGCCGCGCCGGCGATCGCGAAGCGGCTCCTGCCGCCAGATGTCGGCGACGTGCAGGAACGCCGCGCGCTCGAGGCCCGCGTCGATGAACGCCGACTGCATGCCGGGCAGCACGCGGACCACCTTGCCGAGATAGATGTTGCCGACGAGGCCGCGCAGCGCATGCGCTCGACGTGCAGCTCCTGCGCGACGCCGTGCACGACGACGGCGACGCGCGTCTCCTGCGGCGTCCAGTTGATCAGGATGTCTTGTCATCGCCGGATTGTACGAAGCCGCTCAGCGCGGCTCGATGCCGAAACGACGAAGCAGCGTCGTCGTCTCGTACAGCGGCAGGCCCATGATGCCGCTGTGGCTGCCGCCGATGCGCTCGACGAATCCGGCGGCGCGACCCTGGATCGCGTAGGCGCCGGCCTTGCCGAACGGCTCGCCGCTCGCGACGTAGCGGTCGATCTCGTCGTCGTGCAGCCTGCGGAAGCGAACGCGCGACTCGGACAGCGCCTCGTCGAAGCGCGTCGCATCGGCGACGACGACGGCCGTCAGCACGCGATGCACGCGGCCGGACAGGCGTCGCAGCATGCCGCGCGCGTCGTCGCGATCGACCGGCTTGCCGAGGATGCACCGGCCCAGCGCGACCGTCGTGTCGGCGGAGAGCACCGGCGCCTCGGGCAATCCGTGCCGCGCGATCCGGCGCAGCGCCGCGTCGGCCTTGAGCCGCGTCACGCGTCGCACGTACGCACGCGGCGTCTCGTGCTCGAGGCGTTCCTCGAGCGCCTCGGCGTCCTCGTCGTCGTCCGGCAACAGCAGCGAGAACGGGATGCCGAGCTGCGTCAGCAGCTCGGCTCTGCGCGGGCTCTGCGACGCGAGGTAGAGGACCGGCGGTCCCTCGCGTTCGTCGAGCGCGTCGGTCATGCGACGTCAGGCCCGATGGTACGGATGGTTCTGCACGATCGACCACGCGCGATAGAGCTGCTCGGCGAGCACCACGCGCGCGAGCCCGTGCGGGAGCGTGAGGCTCGACAGCCGCAGCGACGTCGTCGCCTCCGCCTTCAGCGCGGGCGCGAGGCCATCGGGACCACCGATCACGAACGCGGCGTCGTCGCCGGCCTCGCGCCAGCCGACCAACGCATCGGCGAGCGCACGCGACGTCAGGTCGCGTCCGCGTTCGTCGAGCGCGATGCGCGGACCGCGCTTCGGCAGCGCGGCGCGAATGCGGTCGGCTTCGGCCGCCATCATCGCGTCGACGGTGCGCCCCGCGGTGCGCGACTCGGGGCGCACCTCGCGAAGCACGATGCGGCAGTCGGGCGGCATCCGCGACGCGTAGTCGTCGAACGCCGCGTCGACCCACGACGGCATCCGCGAACCGACGGCGACGATGACGAGTTGCATGCGACGCCCGGATCAGCCGATCGTCGCACGATGCGTCACTCGATCGTGCCGGTCTTGCGCGGCGCGCGCTTCGTCGCGACCTTGCGCGGCGCCGCCGACTTCTTCGCGACGGCGCGACGCGCGTCGGGTCCGACCGCGTCGTTCGCCGCGAGCGCCTTCATCGCGACCGGCTTCGCGCCCCAGATCTCCTCGAGGTTGTAGTACTGGCGGATCGCCGGCTGCATCACGTGGACGATCGCGTCGCCGAGGTCGACGAGCACCCACTCGCCGGTCTCCTCGCCCTCGACGCTGACCACGTCGCCGCCGGCAGCCTTGACCCGATCGCGCACCGATGCCGCGAGCGCGCGCGTCTGCCGGTTCGACGTTCCGCTCGCGATGATCACGCGATCGAAAAGTTGCGTCAGTCCGGTGCTGTTGTAGACCTTGATGTCGATGCCCTTGACGTCCTCGAGGGCGTCGACGACGACGCGCTGCAGTTTGCGGATGTCCATTCAGCTCCGGTACAGAGGTGTCGCCCGAATATAGTCGAGAACCGCGGGCGGGACCAATCGGTCGAGCTCGTCGTGCCGTGTCGCGTCGGCGAGCGCCGCGCGGATGCCGGTCGCCGACACGTCGAGCGCCAGCGTCGGGAGCAGGAAGCTGCGACCGGCCGGCGACGCGGCGAGCGCCGCGGCGTCGCCGAGGCGCGCCGACCATTCGATCGCGACGTCCGGTGCGAGCGCGGCGGTGTCGAAGCCGGGCCGCGAGACCGCGGCGAGGTGCGCGTAGTCCCACAACGCGCGCCAGTCGCGCCACGTGTGCAGGTGCACGAGCTGGTCCGCGCCGAACAGGAACGCGATCGACACGTCGGGTCCGAGCTCGTGGCGCAGCTCGGCGAGCGTGTCGACGGTGTAGGTGTCGCCTTCGCGGGCGAGCTCGCGCGTGTCGACCACGTAGCGCGCGCGAACGGGGCGATGGTGCTCGAGCGCGATCCGCAGCATCGCGAGACGCTGCTCCGGCGTCGCGGCCAGGCCGTGTTTCTGCCACGGCCTCGCGGCCGGCAGGAAGCGGATCTCGGTCAGCGGCAGCGCGTCGGCGAACGCGTCGGCCATCGCGAGATGCGCGGTGTGGACCGGATCGAAGCTGCCGCCGAGGATGCCGATCACGGCGCGTCGGCCCAGTCGCGCGGCACGAGGTAACGCGTCGCGAGCAGGGCTTCGGCGCTGCCGGGCTCGGGGCGCCGGTCGTAGCGCCACGCGGCCTGCGGCGGCATCGACATCAGGATCGACTCGGTGCGGCCGCCGGACTGCAGGCCGAACAGGGTGCCGCGGTCGTAGACGAGATTGAATTCGACGTAGCGCCCGCGGCGCAGCGCCTGCCACGCGCGCTCGTCGTCGCCGTACGGCAGCGCGCGCCGTCGTTCGAGGATCGGCAGGTAGGCCGGCAGGAACGCGTCGCCGACCGCGCGCTGGATCGCGAAGCAGGTCGCGAAGTCGGGCTCGCGAAGGTCGTCGAAGAAAACGCCGCCGACGCCTCGCGTCTCGTGGCGATGGCGCAGCAGGAAGTAGCGGTCGCACCAGGCCTTGAAGCGCGGGTACAGCGCGTCGTCGAACGGTGACAGTGCATCCCGGCACGTGCGGTGGAAGTGGACCGCGTCGTCGTCGTAGCCGTACGACGGCGTGAGGTCCATCCCGCCGCCGAACCACCAGACGTCGGGCTCGCCGGCGCGTCGTGCGACGAAGAAGCGGACGTTCAGGTGGACCGTCGGCGCGTGCGGGTTGCGCGGATGGAAGACCAGCGACACGCCGGTCGCCTCGAAGGCACGGCCGGCGAGCTCGGGACGAGCCGCCGTCGCCGACGCCGGCATCGCGTCGCCGTGGACGCGCGAGAAGCCGACGCCCGCACGTTCCAGCACCGCGCCGTCCTCGAGGATGCACGTGACGCCTTCGCCGCCGAGCGCCTCGCCTTCCGCCTTCGTCCAGCGATCCTGGACGAAGCGTCCTCCGTCGACCGCCTCGAGCGCCGCGACGATTCCGCGCTGCAGGTCGCGCAGGTAGCGCTCGACCGCGCCCGCGTCGACGGCGTCGGATGGCGTCGTCATGTCCGCCTCAGCGGCGCGCCGCGGCGCGCCAGCCGATGTCGCGCCGGAACTGCATGCCGTCGAACGCGATCGTCTCGACGACCTCGTACGCGCGCTTCTGCGCCATCCGGACGCTGTCGCCGAGCGCCGTGACGCCGAGCACGCGGCCGCCGGACGTCCGCGTCGCGCCGTTCGCCGTCGACGTGCCCGCGTGGAAGACGATCGTGTCGCCGTCGTCGTCGCGACGCGGCAGGCCGGAGATCGGATCGCCGGTGCGCGGCCGGTCGGGATAGCCGTCGGTCGCGAGCACGACGGTCAGCGCGGTGCGCCGGTCCCATTCGATGTCGATGCGGTCGAGGCGGCCGCTCAGCGCCGCGTCGAGCACCGGCAGCAGGTCCGACTTCATCCGCGGCAGGATCGCCTGCGTCTCCGGGTCGCCCATCCGCGCGTTGAACTCGACGACGCGCGGCTGTCCGTGCGCGTCGATCATCAGGCCCACGTACAGGAAGCCGGTGAACGGCCGGCCCTCGGCGGCCATCCCGTGCATCGTCGGTCGCACGATCTGCTGCATGACCTTCGCGTGGATCGACGGCGACACGATCGGCGCCGGCGAATAGGCGCCCATGCCGCCGGTGTTCGGCCCGAGGTCGCCGTCGAGCAGGCGCTTGTGGTCCTGCGCCGTCGCGAACGGCAACGCCGTTCGGCCGTCGCAGATCAGGAAGAAGCTCGCCTCCTCGCCGTCGAGGAAGCCCTCGACGACGAGCCTTGCGCCGGCCGAGCCGGGCGGCAGCCAGCGGTCGATCGCGCGATGCGCCTCGGCCGCGTCGGCCGTGACGACCACACCCTTGCCGGCCGCGAGGCCGTCGGCCTTCACGACGACCGGCACGCCGGGTCGTTCGGCCAGCTCGGCGTCGACGTGCGCATGCGCCGCGTCGGGATCGACGAACGTGCGATACGGCGCGGTCGGGATGCCGTGCCGCTGCATGAAGCCCTTCGCGAAGTCCTTCGACCACTCGAGCTCGGCGGCGGCGCGCGTCGGTCCGAAGATGCGCTGGCCGCTCGCCTGGAACAGGTCGACGATGCCGTTCGCGAGCGCCGCGTCGGGGCCGACGACGGTCAGCGCGATCTTCTCGCGCTCGGCGAACGCCGCGAGCACGCGCGGGTCGTCGGTCGGGAAGTTCTGCAGCCGCTTGTCGAGCGCGGTGCCGCCGTTGCCGGGCGCGACGAACACCCGCTGGACGCGCGGCGAGCTGCGCGAGCTTCCACGCCAGCGCATGCTCGCGACCGCCCGAGCCGACGACGAGGATCTTCACGCGCGGGCAGGTCGGCGCGACGCGGCGTCCGCGTCAGCCGGCGAGGACCGCGGACGTGTAGACCTCCTGCACGTCGTCCAGGCTCTCGAGCGCGTCGAGCAGCTTCTGCATCCTCGCGGCGTCGTCGCCGGTGAAGACGACTTCGTTCAGCGGCTTCATCACGATCTCGGCGACGTCGGGCTTCAGCCCGGCCTTGTCGAACGCGTCCTTCACGTTCGCGAAGTCGGCCGGGTCGCTGATCACCTCGACGCCGCCCTCGTCGTCGCTCACGACGTCTTCCGCGCCGCCGTCGAGCGCGATCTCCATCACCTTGTCCTCCGGCGTGCCCGGCGCGAACAGGAACTGGCCGCAGTGCTTGAAGAGGAACGCGACGGAGCCGTCGGTGCCGAGGTTGCCGCCGAACTTGGAGAACGCGTGGCGCACGTCGGCGACGGTGCGGACCTTGTTGTCGGTCATGCAGTCGACGATGACCGCCGCGCCGTGGATGCCGTAGCCCTCGTAGCGGATTTCCTCGTAGTTCACGCCGTCGAGGCTGCCGGTGCCGCGATCGACCGCGCGCTTGATGTTGTCGGCCGGCATGTTCTGTTCCTTGGCCTTGTCGATCGCGAGGCGCAGCCGCGGATTGATCGCGACGTCGCCGCCGCCGAGGCGCGCCGCGACCGTGATCTCCTTGATCAGCCGTGTCCAGATGCGCCCGCGCTTCTCGTCCTGGCGACCCTTGCGGTGCTGGATGTTCGCCCACTTCGAATGTCCTGCCATCTGCGTCGTCTCTTCGTGCGTCGTGCCGCGCGTCGGCATCGGCGTCGATGCCGCGTGGGCGGCGATTCTACGTCAGCGGCCGAACACGATCGCCTCCCGCCGCAGCAGCCGAGCGAGCGCCGCGAGGCACGCGATCGTGACGATCGCGGCGACGCCGAACGGGACGAAGTAGTCGATCGCCGCGACGCGGTCGCCGCGCAGGATCCGCGACATCACGAGCTGCTGCGCCGAGGCCGGGCACGAACAGTTGCCAGCGCGCCTCGGTGATGCGTCATGAATACCGTCGTCATCGGCAACAGGTTGACGACGAGCACGACGTAGCTCGCGTAGGTCTGCGCTTCCTTGTACGTGCGGCCGAACGTCGCGATCAGCATCAGCAGCGACGCGATCATCGCCGGCGAACGGCGCGGCCAGCGCGACGAAGCGACACGAGCTCCGGCAGACCGAACGCGAACAGCGTCGACAGCCGCTCGCTCGTGACGAGACGGGTCGCGATCGCGAACCCGGCGAACATCAGCAGCACGACCGTCGCGCCGAACGCGGCCACGACCGTCCACTTGCCGACGACGATCGCGCCCGGCGGCGACGGGTTCATCAGCAGCGGCTCGAGCGAGCCGCGTTCGCGCTCGCCGGCCGTCGTGTCGAGCGCGACGCTGAGGCTGCCGATCACCGAGCCGAGCAGGCCGAACATCGGGATGATGAACAGCAGGAACGCGGCCTGCTGCTTCGGCGTCGCGATGTTGATGCGCTCGACGTTGACCGGCTGCAGCAGCTGCGGGGCGACGCCGCGCGCGATCGCGCGGACGATGCCGGTCTCGCGGCGCGAAGCCGCTGCAGCGCCGTGTCGGCGAGGCGGATCGACGGCTGCGCGCCGTTGCGGCGAGTCGTCGAACACGAGCGGCACGTCGATCGTCTGGCCGCGCTCGAAGCGCGCCTCGAAGTCGCGCGGGATCACGACGACGGCCTCCTGCAGCGAGCCGTCGCCGATGCGGTCGACGTAGTCCGGCCGGCGCGCGCGACCGCCGTGATGCCGTTGCGCGCGAACCAGTTCGCGAGCTGCGGCGCACGCTCGATGCCGTCGACCATGACCTTCTTCGCGGCGCTGCGCTCCTCGAGCCGCGAGACGTAGTTCGCCATCAGGACGAGCGCGATCGGGCCGAGCGCGATGCCGGTGAACAGCATCGTGAGGATCGTGCGCCGGTCGCGCAGCGCGTCGATCGAGCTCCTTGCGGACGACGGCCCACCACGTCGCGATCATCGCGGCGCCCCGGCCGATGCGTCGCCGCCGTCGGCGGTCGTGCGCTCGGTGAGCCGGAAGAACGCGTCCTCGAGCGTCGCGGCGCCCGATCCGGCGATGACGGCGGCCGTCGTGCCGTTCGCGACCGCGCGGCCCTCGGCGACGACGACGATGCGGTCGGCGAGCGCCTCGACCTCCTGCATCACGTGGCTCGACATGACGATGCACTTGCCGGCGTCGCGCAACCGCCGGGTCAGCTCGCGGAACGCGCGCGTCGGCGGTGACGTCGAGGCCGTTGGTCGGCTCGTCGAGCATCAGGTTCTGCGGATCGTGGACCAGCGCGCGCGCGATCGCGACCTTCATCCGTTCTCCCTGCGAGAAGCCGTCGGTGCGCCGCTCGAGGATCGGCTTCATCTCGAGCAGGTCGGCGAGCCGGTCGATCGATGCGTCGATGCGGTCGTCGCCCATGCCGCGCAGGCGACCGTAGTAGCGGATGTTCTCGCGCGCCGTCATCCGCACGTAGAGGCCGCGCGCGTCGGACAGCACGCCGAGCCGCTCGCGGACCGCGACCGGGTCGGCGACGCTGTCGTGCCCGTCGACGCGCGCATGACCCGCGTCGGGGCGCACGAGCGTGCCGATCATCCGCAGCGTCGTCGTCTTGCCGGCGCCGTTCGGCCCGAGCAGGCCGGTGATCGTGCCGTCGGATGCGACGAACGAGACGTCGCGGACCGCGTCGACGCGGCCGGCCGCGCCGCGACCGCCTTTCGCGACGAACGACTTCGCGAGGCCGTCGACGTCGATCACGGCACCGTTCCCTTGCCGTGGTCGATGCCACCGTCGACGATCGGTGCGTAGAACGGCGGGCGCGGGATCGCGTCGAGGCAGCGGCCGTCGACGGCGTCCGGGTCGGCGCTGCGCACGAAGCGATCGATCAGGTCGGGCGCGCAGCCGTTCATCGACACGCCGTGCGCGACGTTCGGCGCGACCACGCTGCGCACGCGCGTCAGCGTCCTCGCGACCGCGGCCGCGTCGGCCGGCGGCGTCGCCGGGTCGATGCCGCCGGACAGCAGCAGCGTCGGGACGTTCGCGCCCGCGCTTGCCGGTCAGCGGCTCGAAGTAGGCCGGCGCGACGGGCGCCGTGCGGCCAGCGGGCGCAGAGCGCCGGTACTCGTCGACGAACAGCGTGGCGAACGGATTCGGCCGGCCGTCGACGACGCTGTGCGCCGCCTCGGCCCGCGCCGCCGCGATGTCGGCGTCGGTGATCGCCGCGACGTCCTCGGCGCAGACGACCGACAGGTGCATGCCGAGCGCGAGGTGCTCGTCGATGCCGGTCGCGAACGTGACGCCGAGCGTCGCGAGCGGGCCGAAGTCGTCGTGCGTCGCGGCGTCGACCGCGGCCGGCAGCAGCGACGCGGTGAGCGCGACGTAGAGCGGCGCGCGCAGCATCTGCGCGAAGCCGGCCGCCGTGACGGTGACCGGCTGCCGGCGGCCCGTGACCGGGTTCGTCACCGCGACGTCGATCGGCCGCGCGGACAGTCGCGCGAACAGCCGACGCGATGTCGTCGCCGAGATGCGGATGCGCTCGGGCGCACGCCGTCTCGCGCGCACAGGCCGCGACGACGCCGGCGATGGCCGCGTGCGTGTCGACGCCGAACGACAGCGGCAGCTTGCGCCACGCCGGCGCCACGCCGTCGAGCGTCATCGTGCGGATGCGGTCGGGGAACTGTCGCGCGTACTCGAGCGCGGCGCGCGTGCCGTACGACGCGGCCCACAGATCGATCGTCGGATAGCCCAACCGCGCGCGCACGTCGTCGAGGTCCTGCATCGCGATCGGGGTCGTGTAGCGCGTGAGGTCGGCGTGCGCGGCGAGCCGCTCGGCGCAACGCGCCGCGCGCGCGCCGATGCCGCCCGACCGCCCGGGATCGAACGCGTCGGCGAGCGCGTCGCCCGACGCGTCGTCGGCGCACGTCAGCGGGTTCGATCCGCCGGTGCCGCGCTGGTCGACGAACACGAGGTCGCGCGAGCGGTTGATCTTCGCGAACACCGGGACGACGAGCCCGGCGACGTCGGTCGCGGCCTGGCCCGGACCGCCGGCGAGCACGAACAGCGCGTCCGCATCGGGCTTCGTCGCGAGCGCAGGCACGATCGCGACGTGGATCGCGATGCGGCGAGCCGTCGGGTCGCGCGCGCGCGCGGTCTTCGGCGCACGTCGATCGCGACGCAACGCACCGAGATCTCGACGCCCTTCAGCCGGCACGGCGTGAACGCGACGTGCGCCGCAGCGCCGTTTTCGAACGGGGTCGCCGCAGGCCGCGATCGTCGCGGCGATGGCGAGCGAGGCCGCACGGCGGCGACGGTGCGCCAGGGCGCGCGCGCGGGTCAGCGGCATCGGGTCGGTGCGGCGTTCGGTCATCGCGGCAGGCTCGTCGGATCGGGCGCATGGTAAGGCGTCGCGCCGACGCGCGGATCGTCAGCGCGCCGCCGGCAGCTTTGTTTCGGCGAGTAACATCGGTCAACGTCGGGCGGGTCGCGCCGTTCGTCGCGCTAGTCGGCCATGCGTGTCTCGACGCAGGCGCGATGTCCATCAACCCTTCAGGTAGTCGACCGACCGATGAAGCCCACCGATCTTTCGACCGCGCGGCTCGCGCTCGGCGCGGCGCTGTTGACGGCCACGATGCTGGCCGTCTCGCACGCCGCACTGGCCGACGTGCCCGGCCGCGTCGGACGCATCGCGTTGATGGAAGGCGACGTCCAGTCGTATTCGGAGGCCGATCCCGAGTGGAAGGTCGCGTACGTCAACGAGCCGATCACGTCGCGCAACTCGGTGTTCGTCGGCGACGACGGGCCGCGCCGAGATCAGCGTCGGCTCGACGACGCTCGCGATGGATGCCGGCTCGCAGGTCGACATCCAGCAGCTCGACGACAACACGTTCAACGCGAACGTCGTGCGCGGTCGCGTCTCGATCCGCGTGCGTCGCTTCGACGCGAGGCGACCAGTACAACGTCGCCGTACCCGGTGCGGTGTTCGCGCTGCTGCAGCCCGGGCCGCTATCGGATCGACGCGCTCGACGGCGCGAGCGGCATCACCGTCTTCGCCGGACAGGCCGAGCCTGCAGGGCGCGCAGGGACCGACGACGGTCGGTGCCGGCAACGCGCTGCAGATCGTCGCGAACGGGCAGGACCCGAACGCGCCGCCGCAGCTCGTCTCGGTGGCGCCGGTCCCGGTGCCGCTCGACGACTGGGTCGTCGCGCGCGAGAACCGGTTCAACGACGCGCAGACCCAGCGCTACGTCTCGCCGAACATGACCGGCTACGAGGATCTCGGCGCCAACGGCCAATGGGGCACCGACCCCGACGTCGGTCCGGTCTGGTATCCGACGACCTACGTCACCGCCGACTGGGCACCGTATCGTTACGGGCGCTGGGCGTACGTCGCGCCGTGGGGCTACACGTGGGTGGACGATGCGCCGTGGGGCTTCGCGCCGTTCCACTACGGCCGCTGGCTGCGTATCGGCAACCGCTGGGGCTGGTGCCCGGGCGCGTACGTCGCGCGGCCGGTCTACGCGCCGGCGCTCGTCGGCTTCTACGGCGGCGCCGGATTCACCGCGTCGTTCTCGATCGGTGCCGGTCCCGCGATCGGCTGGTATCCGCTCGCGCCATGGGAGCGCTTCACGCCGTACTACGCGCACAACGCCGCGTACGTGAACGAGGTCAACAACATCCGGATCGTCAATGCCCCGCCGCGCTTCGCCGCGCGCGAAGGCTGGAACCGCGAACACGGCGCGACGATCGTCCCGCAGTCGGCGTTCGCGAGCCAGCGCTCGATCTCGCGCGTCGCGATGGCGGCGCCGCCGAACCTGGTGTCGCGCGCGGCCGCGTTCAATCCGGCCGAGCTGCCGCGCCCGGCCGCGGTGCCGGGCGCCGTGCGGCGCGGACCCGCCCCCGGCGTCGGCATTCCGCGGCCCGAGTTCCGGCAGCCGCGCGAGTTCGCGGAGCGCGCGCCGGTCGGCGGTCCGCGGGGCGCCGAGGCGGGACGTCCGCCGACCGCCGTCGGTGGACCGGCCGAGCGTCGCGTCGACGAGCGTGCGACGCTGCCGCCGACCTATCGACGGTTGCCGGAGACGGCGCCGGGCGGCGTGCCGGAGCGCGGCGGGCAGCCGAACGTCGGCGGGCCGGTCGAACGCGCCGAGAACCCGCGCGGTCCGAGCGCGCCGAACTTCAGCCGCGAAGGGCGACCGGTCGAGCAGCGCGGGTTCGCGCCGAACGAGCAGCGCGCCGTCGCACCGAACGAACAGCGCGCCGTCGCACCGAACGAGCAGCGGATTGCGCCGAACGAGCAACGCGGGTTCACGCCGAACGGGCAGCGCGCGATCGCGCCCGGCGAGCCGCGCGGCGGGCCGCCGGTCGAGCAGCGGGCCGTGCCGACGCCGGCGACGGAGGCGCCGAACCCGCGGTCGCCGAACGTCGAGCGCTTCAATGCGCGGCAGCAGTCGATGCAGCGCGAGCAGGCCGAGGCGGTGGAGCGCGCGCGGCAGGCCGTGCCGAACGTCGAGCGCAACAACGAGCGGCCGGTGCGCGAGTTCCGCGCGCCGCCGCCCCCGCAGCCGATGCAGGCTCCGCAAGCGGCTCCGCCCCCGCAGGTCGCGCGCCCGGCGCCGGTCGAGCGGCCGCACGTCGAGCAGCGCGCTGCGCCGGTGGCCCCGGCGGCGCCGCAGCCCGCCCCGCCCGGGCCGCGGGCCGAGCGCGGTCCTCCGGCCGGACGCGAGGTCGAACGCGAGCGCTGAGCGTTCGGCCGGTCAGCGGCCGCAGAACGCGAAGTCGACGTCGGGCTTGCGCCCGGCGATCAGGTCGGCGATCGCGCGGCCCGACCCGGCGCCGTGCGTCCAGCCGAGCGTGCCGTGGCCGGTATTCAGCCACAGGTTGCCGAGCCGGCTGCGGCCGATGTACGGGACGTTGGACGGCGTCGCCGGACGCAGGCCCGTCCAGTACTCGACGCGGCCGACGTCGAGCACGCCGGGGAACATCTCCTCGGCGCGCCGCGTCAGCTGCTCGCATCGCTTGCGGTTCAGCTCGGTGCCGTAGCCCGACAGCTCGGCGGTCCCGGCGATGCGGATGCGGTCGCCGAGCCGCGAGAAGACGATCTTGAGCTGGTGATCGGTCAGGCTGACGGTGTTGGCCACCGCGCCCGGCCGGATCGGCAGCGTCGCCGAATAGCCCTTCGCCGGATAGATCAGCGTCGACACGCCGACGCCGCGCAGCAGCGGCGCGGACCACGAGCCGAGGCAGACGACGTACGCGTCGGCCATCAGCGTCTCCTCGCGGCCGGGGCCGCCGGGCTGGCCGTCCTTGACGACGACGCCCGCGATGCGATCGGCGTTCGAGCGCAACGACACGACGTGCGTGCCGTAGCGGAACGTCGACGCCGCGCTCCGCGGCGAGCGCGGCGAGCCGCTGCGTGAACTTGAACGCGTCGCCCGACTCGTCGTCCGGCGCGTGCGCCGCGCCGACGAGCCGCGGCTTGTAGAACGCGAGCGACGGCTCGAGCGCGACGATCTCGTCGGGGTTCAGGAAGTTCATCCGGCATCCGAACTCGCGCATCAGCTCGAGCCCGGGCCGCGCCGTCTCGAGGTCCGCCTCGCTCTCGTACAGATGCAGGATGCCGCGGCTCAGCTCGTCGTAGTGCAGGGCGGTCTCCTCGCGCAGCGCGATCAGCGTGCGGCGGCTGTAGAGGCCGAGATTCGTCAGCTGGATCGTGTTGAAGCGCGTGCGTCCCGGCGTGCAGTTCGCGAGGAACGACAGGCCCCACGCCCATTGATGCGGGTCCGCGTTGAGGCGGAACAGCAGCGGCGAGTCGTCGCGGCCCAGCCACTTCAGGATCTTCAGCGGCGCGCCCGGATTGGCCCACGGCTCGGCGTACGAGACGGAGATCTGCGAGCCGTTCGCGTAGCTGGTCTCGAGTCCGGCGGCCGGCTGCCGGTCGACGACGGTGACGTCGTGGCCGTCGCGGCTGAGGAACCAGGCCGACGTCGTGCCGAGGATGCCGGCGCCGAGAACGATGATTTTCATGGCGGATCGTGTGAGGGCGTCGACGCGCCCCGGGGCCGATCGACCGATGGCGCGCATTATCGCAGCGGGGCGTCGGCGGCCCTCGCGATCGCCGAAGGCAGGTCGCGGGCGGGACGGTATAGTCCTCCCTCCCGCCCGACGCGCGACGACGACGTCGCGCGACCGACCCCATGTCCCGCCTGTCCGAATCGCCGCTGCCGACCGTCGCCGCCGACCGCCCGGTCGCCGTCGCCCGGGCGTCCGGTGTCGGCGTCGGCATCGCCTACGCGGCGGTCGGCGCGATCGCGTTCTCGGGCAAGGCGATCATCGTCAAGCTCGGCTTTCGCTACGGGGCCGACGCGATCACGCTGATCGCATTGCGGATGGCGTTCGCGCTGCCGTTCTTCGCCGCGATGGGGGTCGTCGCGACGCGACGGCCCGGCGTCGTTCGTCTGTCGAACCGCGACCGTCTGGCCGTCGCCGTCGTCGGCTTCCTCGGCTACTACCTCGCGAGCTACCTCGACTTCCTCGGCCTGCAATGGGTCGGCGCGTCGCTCGAGCGGCTGATCCTCTATCTCAATCCGACGCTGGTGCTGCTGATCGGCGTCGCGGTGTTCGGACGCCAGGCGAGCGTCAAGCAGGTCGTCGCGCTCGTCGTCGGCTACGTCGGCGTCGCGGTCGCGCTCGTCCACGATTTCCAGGTGGGCGGCGATCGCGTCGTCGAGGGCAGCCTGCTGGTCTTCGGCAGCGCGCTGTCGTATGCGGTCTATCTCGTCGGCAGCGGCGAGCTCGTCAAGCGGGTCGGCACGCTGCGGCTGACCGCCTACGCGAGCTGCGTCGCGTCGCTGTGCTGCATCGCGCACTTCTTCGTGACCCGGCCGGCCGGCCTGCTGCTCGAGCTGCCGGCGCCGGTCTACGGGCTGTCGCTGCTGAACGGGACGGTATGCACGGTGCTGCCGGTCTTCGCGGTGATGGCCGGCATCGAGCGGCTCGGCGCGAGCGTCGCGTCGCAGGTCGGCATGATCGGCCCCGTGTCGACGATCGTGCTCGCCGACGTGTTCCTCGACGAACGCATGGGACCTCGCAGATCATCGGCACGGTGCTCGTGCTGGTCGGCGTCTTCATCGTGTCCCAGGACCGCGCGACGGCCCGTCCGGCGACGCGCGCATCGGCATCCATCCGTTGAGGAGAAGCAGCATGGCGAAGAAAGAAGGCCGCACGAACGGCGACACGGCGCGGGCCCGCGCGATCCGCATCGAGCGCACCGGCGGGCCCGAGGTGCTGAAGCTGGAGGACGTCGACGTCCCGGCGCCGGGCAACGACGAGGTGACGATCGAGCACCGCGCGATCGGCGTCAACTTCATCGACATCTACTTTCGCACCGGCGCCTATCCGGCATCGATGCCGACGGGCCTCGGCTTCGAGGCGGCCGGCGTCGTCGACGGCGGTCGGTCCCGGCGTCCAGCACGTCGCCGTCGGCGACCGCGTCGCGTACGGGCAGGGCCCGCTCGGTGCGTATGCGACGCGTCGCACGATGCCGGCGCTGCAGGTCGTGCGCCTGCCCGACCCGGTGTCGTTCGAGGTCGGCGCCGCGATGATGCTGAAGGGCCTGACGGTCCAGTACCTGCTGCGGCAGACGTACCGGCTGCAGGGCGACGAGACGATCCTCCTGCATGCGGCCGCCGGCGGCGTCGGTCTGATCGCCTGCCAGTGGGCGCGCGCGCTCGGCGTGAAGGTCATCGGCACGGTCGGGTCGCCGGAGAAGGCCGCGCTCGCGAAGCAGCACGGCGCCTGGCAGACGATCGACTACAGCCGCGAGGACGTCGTCGCGCGCGTGCTGGAACTCACCGACGGCAAGAAGGTGCCGGTCGTCTACGACGGCGTCGGCAAGGACACGTGGGAGGAGTCGCTCGACTGCCTCCAGCCGCGCGGGCTGATGGTCAGCTTCGGCAGCGCGTCGGGGCCGGTGACCGGCGTGAGCCTCGGCATCCTCGCGACGAAGGGGTCGCTGTACGTGACGCGGCCCACGCTCGGCACGCTACGTCGCGACGCGGCCGAAGCTCGAGGCCGCGGCGAACGAGCTCTTCGACATGGTGACGTCGGGGAAGGTGACCTTCGACGTCGACCGGACCTATCCGCTCGCCGACGCGGGTCGCGCGCACGAGGACCTCGCCTCGCGCAAGACGACCGGCTCCAGCGTGCTGCTGCCCTGAACGTCCGGGCCGACGCGACGGCGCCGCGCGCGGCGGCGGTCGACGACGCGACGGCGCGGGGGACGTCGCGCGTCATCGCGTTGCTCGCGCTGATCGCGTTCGGCAGCGCGATGTCGATGCGCGTGATGGACGCGGCGATCCCGAAGCTGTCGAGCGACTTCGACGTCACGATCCGCCAGGCGTCGTTCGTCGTGACGGTGTTCGCGATCGCGTACGGCTGCCTGCAGATCGTGTTCGGGCCGTCCGGCGACCGCTTCGGCAAGCTGCAGGTGATCCTGTTCGCGTGCGTCAGCGGCGCGCTCGCGTCCGTCGCCTGCGCGCTCGCGCCGAGCTTCCCGCTGCTGCTCGCCGCGCGGTTCTGGGCCGGTGCGTCGATGGCCGCGATGATGCCGCTGTCGATGGCCTGGATCGGCGACAACGTCCGGTACGAGCAGCGCCAGCCGGTGCTCGCGAAGTTCCTCGTCGGACAGATCAGCGGCATCGCCGCGGGCCAGGCGGCCGGCGGCATCGCGTCGGACCTGCTGAGCTGGCGCGCGCCGTTCGTGATGCTCGCGCTGTGGTTCGTCGTGATGGTCGCGCTGCTGTTCCGCGTCGTGCGGATGCCGCGCCATCGCACGGTCCGCACGGCCGGTCCGGCGCCGAGCCTCGTCGCGCAGTGCCGCTCGGTGCTCGTGCGTCCGTGGGCGCGCAGGGTCCTCGCGACCGTGTTCATCGAGGGCGCGGCGCTGTACGGGCCGTTCGCGTTCTTCGCGACCCATCTGCATCTCAAGCACGGTCTGTCGCTGTCGTTCTCCGGATCGATGCTCGTCGCGTTCGCGGTCGGCGGCATGTCGTACTCGTTCGGCGCGGGTCGCCTCGTCGGGCGGCTCGGCGAGGCCGGACTCGCGCGCGTGCGGGCGCGCTGATGATGTTCGTCGGCATCGTCGCGGTCGCGCTCGGACCCGCGTCGCTGCCGGCGGCGCCGTTCGCGTTGCCGGGCCTGTTCGCGATGGGCCTGGGCTTCTACATGCTGCACAACACGCTGCAGATGAACGCGACGCAGATGGCGCCCGAGACGCGCGGCACGGCCGTCGCGCTGTTCGCGTCGTCGTTCTTCCTCGGGCAGTCGACCGGCGTCGCGCTGTGCGGCTTCGCGGTCGAGCACGTCTCGACGACCGTCGTGCTGCTGGTCGGCGCGACCGTCCTGCTCGCCGTCGGACTGACGTTCGGCGCACTGCGCGCCGGTCGCACCGCCTAACTCGTCATCCGTCGGCGGCCGATGCGCGCCGCGGCCTCCCGGTGCGCCAATGCACGTTTGGGCATTCGAACCGGAGACTCGTCATGAAGATCGCTCAGCTCACGTTGTTGGCATCGATGCTCGTCGCCACGGGCGGCGCATTCGCCGCGGATTCGTCGGCCGATGCGGCGAAGGCGCAGTACGAGAAGGAGAAGGCGCGCTGCATGAGCGGCGCGGCCGGGCAGGACCAGGCGTCGTGCCTGCGCAGCGCCGGCGCGGCGTACGACGAGGCGCGCCGCGGCACGCTGCGCGAACCCGAACACGAACTTCGACCAGAACGCGATGGCGCGGTGCGCCGCCCTGCCGCCGTCCGATCGGCTCGACTGCGAGCAGCGCGTGTCGATGGGCGTCCCGCGCCACGACGTCAAGGGCGGCGGCGACGTCAAGGAGACGGTCGAGGTCACGCAGGGCGCGCCCGCGACGCGCTGACCGGCGCGACCCCTCGGCGGCTCGGCTCCGCGGCCGGCCGCCGCCCGACGTCAGGCGTGGTAGCCGGTGACCCGCTCGACCTCGTTGCGCGAGCCGAGGAACACCGCGACGCGTTGATGCAGGCTGGTCGGCGCGACGTCGAGGATGCGCTGGCGGCCGTCGGTCGCGGCGCCGCCGGCCTGCTCGACGATCATGCTCATCGGGTTGGCCTCGTACAGCAGCCGGAGCTTGCCGGGCTTCTCCGGTTCGCGCGCGTCGCGCGGGTACAGGAACACGCCGCCGCGCGACAGGATGCGATGGACGTCGGCGACCATCGACGCCACCCAGCGCATGTTGAAGTCCTTGCCGCGCGGGCCGGTCCTGCCGGCCAGCAGCTCGTCGACGTAGCGACCGACCGGCGCGTCCCAGTGGCGCCGGTTGCTCATGTTGATCGCGAACTCCTTCGTGTCCTCGGGGATGCGCACCTGGTCGGCGGTGAGGATCCACGACTGCGTCTCGCGATCGAGCGTGAACACGGCGACGCCGCGGCCGAGCGTCAGGACGAGCTGCGTCTGCGGGCCGTACACCGCGTAGCCGGCCGCGACCTGCGCGAGCCCGGGCTGCAGGAACGCGTCCTCGCCCGGTATCGCCTCGTCGGCGCACGCGAGCACCGAGAAGATGGTGCCGATCGACACGTTGACGTCGATGTTCGACGAGCCGTCGAGCGGGTCGAACAGCAGCAGGTACTCGCCGCGCGGATAGTGCTCGGGGATCGGGAAGACGGTCGCCATCTCCTCCGACGCCATCGCCGCGAGGTGGCCGCCCCATTCGTTCGCCTCGAGCAGGATCTCGTTCGCGATGACGTCGAGCTTCTTCTGCGCCTCGCCCTGGACGTTGCCGGTGCCGGCCTCGCCGAGCACGCCGCCGAGCGCGCCCTTGCCGACCTCGTAGGCGATCTGCTTGCACGCGCGCGCGACGACCTCGATCAGCAGGCGCAGCGCGGGCTGCAGCGACGCGGAGCCGCTGTGGTCGCGCTCCTGTTCGATGAGATAGCGCGTCAGCGAGACGCGACCGCGGGCGGGGACGGGTTCGAGCATGAAGGGAAGGGAAGAGGAGCGGCGCGCGGATGCGCGCCGCGGTCAGACGGACAAGGCCTTGTCGACGATCTCCAGCACGTCGTTCGACAGGCCCTTGGCCGCGCGCACGGCTTCGAGCGCGTGCTGCGCCGAGCCCTGCAGCGCGGGACCGAACTTGCGCCAGCGTTCGAGTGCCCGCGCGAGCCGGCCCGCGACCGACGGATTGATCGCGTCGACGAGCAGCACCTGGTCGGCCCAGAACGCGTGTCCGCGCCCGTCCGCCCGGTGGAACGCCGCGGCGTTGCCGTTGAAGAAGCCGCCGAGCAGCGCGCTGACCTTGTTCGGATTCGTCGACCGAGTACGACGGATGCCGGGTCAGCGCGACGACGCCGTCGAGCACCCGCTCGTCGGCCTCGAACGTCGTGGCCTGCACGCGCAGCCACTTGTCGACGACGAGCGGGTCGGCGCGGAAGCGGCGATAGAACGTTCCGACCGTCCGGCGCTTGCGCGCCGCGATGCGGTCGTCGTGCTCCGGCGCGTTGACGATCGCGCTGAACGCCGACAGCAGGTCGGTCATGTTGTCGGCGGTCGACCACTGCCGCTCGAGCAGGTCCTGGGCGTCGCCGATCGTCGAGCCGCGCGAGGTAGAAGAGGGCGGCGTTCTTCAGCGCACGCGGCGCGCTCTGTGCCCAGTCCGGCGAATACGGACCGTCGGTGCGGTTCGCGCGATACGTGCGATGCCAGTCGTCGGCGAGCGCCGTCGCGAGCGCGTCCATCAGGTGCAGCCGCGCACGGCGCACGGCGGCGCGGGTCGTAGACCGGCAGCTGCTCGCCGATCGTGCCCTCGGACGGCAGCGTGATCGCCGCCTGCTTCAGGCCCGCATCGAGCCGGTCGTCGCGCAGCGTCGCGCGGAACACGCCGACGATCGCGTCGGACACCGTCATCGCGGCGCCGTCCTGCGCGGCCTGTGACGAGGCGGATCAGCTCGCGCGTCGCGAGGCGCTGGCCGGCATCCCAGCGGTTGAACGGGTCGTCGTCGTGCGCGGCGAGCAGCGCGAGGTCGTCGTCGCGAGTACGGATAGTCGACGATCACCGGCGCGGAGAAGTCACGCAGCAGCGAAGGCACCGGCCGGGCGGGGACGTCGTCGAACATGAAGCGCTGCTCGTCGTCGACGAGGTCGAGGACGACGGTGTCGGACGCCGCCGACGCGCCGTCGACGCGCAAGCGGGAGCGGATGGCCGCGGCGGTCGACGAGGCCGACCGCGAACGGGATGTGGAACGGCTGCTTGTCGACGGCCGGCGAGCTTCTCGACGCCGACGCGCGGACAGATCTGCCGCAGCGTCAGCGTGTAGCGCTCGGTCGCCGCGTCGTAGTCGTCGCCGACGCCGACGCGCGGCGTGCCCGGCCTGGCTGTACCAGCGCCGAAAGCGCTGCAGGTCGTCGCCCGGACGGGCGGCCGAGTAGACCGATCTCCATCGCGGCGACGAAGTCCTCGCACGACACGGCCGAGCCGTCGTGGCGGCGGAAGTATTCGTCGAGTCCGGCGCGCAGGCCGTCGCGTCCGAGCAGCGTCTGCTGCATGCGGACGACCTCCGAGCCCTTCTGGTAGACCGTCGCGGTGTAGAAGTTGCCGATCTCCTGGTAGCTCTCGGGCCGGATCGGATGCGCCATCGGGCCGGCGTCCTCGGGGAACTGCGCGGCGCGCAGGTTGCGGACGTTGTCGATCCGCAGCGTGGCGCGCACGCCGGCCGGCGCGCGCATCGTCGACGTCGTCGCCGAGCTGCGCGACCGCCATGTCGGCCGAGAACTCCTGGTCGCGGAAGACCGTCAGCCCTTCCTTCAGCGTCAGCTGGAACCAGTCGCGGCACGTGACGCGGTTGCCGGTCCAGTTGTGGAAGTACTCGTGGCCGACGACCGCCTCGACGTTCGCGAAGTCGGCGTCGGTCTCGGTGCGCGGATCGGCCAGCACGTACTTCGTGTTGAAGACGTTGAGGCCCTTGTTCTCCATCGCGCCCATGTTGAAGTCGCCGACGGCGACGATCATGAAGCGATCGAGATCGAGCTCGAGGCCGAAGCGCTGCTCGTCCCATCGCATCGCGCGTTCGAGCGAGTCGAGCGCGTAGCCGGCCTTCGGGAGGTCGCGCGCCTCGGTGTAGACCTGCAGCAGCACCGAGCGGCCGCTCTTCGTCGCGACGCGCCGCTCGATCGCCGACAGCTTGCCCGCGACGAGCGCGAACAGGTAGCTCGGCTTCGGGAACGGGTCGTCCCACTTCGCGTAGTGGCGGCCGTCGGGCAGGTCGCCGGCGTCGACGAGGTTGCCGTTCGACAGCAGCACCGGATAGCGCCGGCGGTCGGCGCGCAGCATGACGGTGTAGCGCGCCATGACGTCGGGCCGGTCCGGGAAGAACACGATCTTGCGGAAGCCCTCGGCCTCGCACTGCGTGAAGAAGTTGCCGCCGGACACGTATAGGCCCATCAGCGACGTGTTCGTCGCCGGCGAGATGCGGACGGCGACGTCGACGTCGCACGCGTCGGGCAGCGCGTCGATCGCGAGCGTCTGCCGCTCGCCCTGCGTCGAGACGCGGTAGCCGGACGACGGCAGCGCGACGCCGTCGATCGACAGCGACAGCAGCGTCAGTCCCTCGCCGTCGAGCGCGAGCGGTCCGCTCGCCCGGCGCACGACGCGCAGCCGAGCGGCGACGACCGTCGCGCGCGGGTCGAGATCGATGCCCATCTCGATGCGCTCGACGGCGAACGTCGGCGGGCGATAGTCCTTGCGATGGATCGTCGGGTGGGCTTGCGTCTTCATGGATTCGCCGGCGGTCGGGCCGTTTCGCGCATTTTACGGAAGGACCGCGTTCGACGCGCATCGGGGATTTCGGCCGGCACGCTGAAACCTCGCGACGCCGCCCGCGGTCGAACGCGGTCGCATCCGCTCGCGTCGACGCAGAAGCCATGAATCGCTCCCTTACCTTCGCGCGCCGGCGCGTCGCGACGGCGCTCGTCGCCGCGGTCGTCGCCGTCGCCGCCGCCGGCTGCGCGACCGGCCCGCAGGTCGTCCGCAGCGACGTCACCACGTTCGACGACTGGGCCGCACTGCCCGCCGACCGGACGTACACGTTCGCGCGCACGCTCGAGTTCAGCCGCAGCCTCGAGATGCAGTCGTACGAGGCGATCGTGCGCGACGAGCTCGCGGAGCGCGGCTTCCGGTCGCATGCCCGAGGGGTCGCAGGCGAACCTCGCCGTCACGCTGCGCCCGTCGGTCACCGGCTCGTCGGTGCGGGTTCAGCCTTGGCCGGGCGATCCGTTCTGGGGTCCGTACGTCGGCGCGTACGGCGGCTTCTACGGCAACTTCTACGGCCGCCGCTTCGGCTGGTACGACCCCGGCTGGTACCCTGCCGGCTTCGGCGGCTACACGCTCGACGTGTACCGGCAGCGACTGGAGCTCGACATCGATTCGCGCACGCAGCCCGGCAAGCGCTACTACGAAGGTCGGGCGGAGATCTCCGTCGACGGCGACTCGCCGACGAAGTCGGTCCCGATCCTGATCCGCGCGCTGTTCGCCGACTTCCCCGGCAACAACGGGCAGACCCGTCGCATCGACGTGCCGGTCGACCCGGCCGCGCCGAGCGGAAAGCGCTAGGTTGACCACGCGCGTCCATGGACGCTGACGCGGCGCGCGGGCGCGAGCTCGACGCGCTGCGGCCGGCGTTGCTGCGCATCGCGCGGCTGCACCTGCGCAACGACGCGTGGGCCGAGGACTGCGTGTCGGAGACGCTGCTCGCGGCGCTCGAGAGCCGCACCGAGTTCGAGGCGCGCTCGAAGCTGAAGACGTGGGTCGTCGGCATCCTGAAGCACAAGATCGTCGACAGCTTCCGCGCGCATCGCCGCGAGGAGCCGCTCGCTCGATCCGGGACGACGACGTCGAGGACGACATCTTCGCGCCCGACGGCCACTACCGCGACTGGCCGGTCGACTGGGCGACGCCCGGAGTCGCAGCTGTCGCGCGACCAGTTCCTCGAGACGCTCGAGCTCTGCGTGCAGCAGCTGCCGCAGGCGCAGGGCCGCATCTTCCTGATGCGCGAATGGCTCGAGCTGCCGACGCCCGACATCTGTAAGGAACTCGCGATCACCGCGACGAATGCGGGCGTCCTGCTGCATCGCGCCCGGCTGCGGCTGCGCGAATGCCTCAGGCTGCGCTGGTTCGAGGGCGCGAGGCCATGAGATATTCGCCGTTCCTGTCGTGCCGGCAGGCCGCCCGACTGATCACGGCGCGCCTCGACCGGCCGCTCGGTCCGCTCGAGCGCGTGGGGCTGCGGTTGCACCTCACGATCTGCGATGCCTGTCCGATCGTGATCCGGCAGCTGGACCAGATCCGCGCCTCGATCCGCGGCTGGCGCGATTCCGTGGAGTGACGCGATGACGACGAAGACCGGGTTGCGTTCGATCGCTTCGCTGCTCGCCGCGGCCGGGGTCCTGTCCGCGACCGCGCCGGCCGCGGCCGCGAGCTGCCGCGCCGACTCCGGGACCGCGCGAGCCACGCTCGTCGAGCTCTACACGTCCGAAGGCTGCTCGAGCTGTCCGCCGGCCGACCGGACGCTGCACGGGCTCGCGGCGCGCGGGCCCGGCGTCGTCCCCGTCGCGCTGCACGTCGACTACTGGGACTCGCTCGGCTGGACGGACCGCTTCGCGCAGCCGTCGTTCGCGGAACGCCAGCGATGGGAGGTCCGGGCGAACGGCGAACGGACGTCGTTCACGCCGCACTTCTTCGTCAACGGTCGCGTCGTCGACGACTGGCAGGCCGATCTCGACGCGGCGCTGAAGCCGGTCGCGATGCCGGCGGCGGCGCGTCTATCGATCGTCGCCGATCCGACCGGCGCGGCGCTGCACGTGCGCGTCGACGGCGACGTCGCGGCGGCCGGTCGGCGCGGCCCGTCGCGACTGTTCGTCGTCGTGACCCAGGACCGGCTGACGTCGCAGGTCTCGGCCGGCGAGAACCGCGGCGCGCGTCTCGAGCACGACGCCGTCGCCCGGGTGTGGATCGGACCGGTCGACGTGGACGGCGGCCGCGTCGCGTTCGATCGCGTGCTGCAGGTCCCGCAGGTCGCGGACGGCGCCGTGCGCGTCGTCGCGTTCGTCCAGGACGGCACGACCGCGGAGGTGCTGCAGGCCGTCGCGACCGGCGTCTGTCGGGCAGGCTAGGCGATGGCCGAATCGGGCACGCTCACCTCGGTCGACGCGCTCGAGCCGCCGGACGGCCCGGTGTTCCCGCTGTGGCTGCGCGTCACGCACTGGCTGAACGCGATCGGCGTGATCGTGATGGTCACTGAGCGGCTGGCGCATCTACGACGCGTCGCCGCTGTTCCCGTTCGTGTTCCCCGGCGCCGTCACGCTCGGCGGCTGGCTCGCCGGGGCGCTGCAGTGGCACTTCGCGGCGATGTGGATCGTCGTCGTCAACGGGCTGTTCTATCTCGCCGCGAACGTCGTGTCGAGGCGCCTGTGGACCGCGTTCCTGCCGATCTCGCTCGACCGGCTTGCGCAGCGACCTGCGCGACGCGTTCGGCGGCCGGCTGTCGCACGCCGACCTGCGCACGTACAACGCGGTGCAGCGCGTCGCGTACCTGTTCGTGATGGTCGACCTCGTCGTGCTCGTGCTGTCGGGCCTCGTGCTGTGGAAGAGCGTGCAGTTCCCGCTGCTGCGCACGCTGCTCGGCGGCTACGAGGTCGCGCGACGCGTGCATTTCGTCGGCGATGGCCGGCGTCGTGGCGTTCCTCGTCGTGCACGTCGTGATGTCGTTGCTCGTGCCGCGGACGCTCGTCGCGATGGTCCGCGGCCGTTGAGGAGCCCACGATGAAGAAGCCGACCCGCCCCCGACCGCTGCCCGCCGTCGACGCCGATCTCGTCGTGCGCGACGCGCTGCGCACGATGACCGCGCCGACGCGCCGGCTGTTCCTGCAGCGCGGCCTCACGCTCGGCGGGCTGTCGCTGTTGACCGGCTGCGCGCTCGACGACAGCGCCTCGATCAACAAGCTGCTGACGAAGATCTCGTTCCTCAACGATCGCGTGCAGGCCGCGCTGTTCGACCCGCACGCGCTCGCGCCGACCTATCCCGAGTCGATGATCACGCGGCCGTTCCCGTTCAACGCGTACTACGGCATCGACGAGGTGCGGCACGTCGACGGCGACGCGTTCCGGCTCGAGGTCGGCGGCATGGTCGCCGATCAGCAAGACGTGGACGCTGCCCGAGCTGCACGCGATGCCGCAGACCGAGCAGATCACGCGTCACATCTGCGTCGAAGGATGGAGCGCGATCGGTCGATGGGGCGGCGTGCGCTTCTCCGACTTCCTCGCGCGCATCGGCGCCGACACGACCGCGAAGTACGTCGGCTTCCAGTGCGCCGACGACTACTACACGAGCATCGACATGCCGACCGCGCTGCATCCGCAGACGCTGTTGGCGCTGACGTACGACGGGCAGCACGCTGCCGCCCGAGTACGGCTTCCCGATGAAGCTGCGGATGCCGACGAAGCTCGGCTACAAGAACCCGAAGCACATCCAGGCGCTGTTCGTCACGAACACGCTACCCGGGCGGCTACTGGGAAGACCAGGGCTACAACTGGTTCGGCGGAAGTTGACGACCGCGCCGCGACGACGGAGCGCTTCGCGCGAGGCACCGATGTTCACGACCGACAAGCAGATCCGCTTCCAGCATTGCGACCCGGCGGGCATCGTCTTCTATCCGCAGTACTTCTATCTGCTGTCGGAGGCGATGGAGGACTTCATGGCCGCCGCCGGCCACGCGCATCACGTGCAGATCGCGGCGCGCCGCGGCTGGCCGATCGTGCGGCTCGAGGTCGACTTCGCGCGGATGAGCCGGCTCGGCGACCGCGTGTCGATCGACGTCGTCGTCGCGCGCGTCGGCGGCGCGAGCCTCGGCGTCGACTACGCGATCCGCGGCGACGACGGCGACCGGCTTCGAGCGTCGACGACGATCGTCCACGTCGACCTCGACAGCGGCAAGGCGGTGTCGATCCCCGACGACATCCGGGCCGCATTCGTGGCTGCCGGGTCGCCGCGGTGAGCGTCGCGTTCGCTTCCGCTAAAATGGCACGACCGTTCTTTTTCGCGACCGGCCCGCGTCCGACATGAAGGTGTTCGATCTCACGTGCCGCGACGGCCATCGCTTCGAAGGCTGGTTCGCCTCGAGCGACGCGTACACGGCGCAGCGCGCCGCGTCCGACGTCCGCTGCCCGTTGTGCGACTCGGCCGACGTCGAACGCGCGCCGTCGGCGCCGCATCTCGGGCTCGCTTCGGGCAGCGAGTCGTCGCCGGCCGCCGGCCCCGCCCGCTCGCCGGCCGAGGTGCTCGAGGCGCTGCGTCGCCTCGTCGCGTCCGTCGAGAACGTCGGTCCGCGCTTCGCCGAGGAGGCGCGGCGCATCCACTACGAAGAGACGTCGCCGCGCGCGATCCGCGGCACGGCGACCGACCGCGAGCGCCGCGAGCTCGAGCAGGAAGGGATCGAGACGGTATCGATCGCGCTGCCGGCGACGGTCGTCGAGCCGCTGCAATGAGGGAGACGCGATGGACCTGAACTATTCGGCCGCCGACGACGCGTTCCGCCGCGACGTGCGCGCGTGGCTCCGGGCGAACCTGCCGGACGACCTGCGCTTCAAGGTGCTCAACCACCGGCGCCTGCAGAAGGACGACATCGCCCGGTGGCACCGCATCCTCGCCGGCCGCGGCTGGTCGACCGTCGCGTGGCCGGTCGAATACGGCGGCACCGGCTGGAACGCGACGCAGCGGCACATCTGGGACGAGGAGTGCGCCGCCGCGGGGACGCCGATCGTGCTGCCGTTCGGCGTCGCGATGGTCGCGCCGGTGATCATGAAGTTCGGCACCGACGCGCAGAAGAAGCACTACCTGCCGCGCATCGCGGACGGCACCGACTGGTGGTGCCAGGGCTATTCGGAGCCCGGCGCCGGGTCGGACCTCGCGTCGCTGAAGACGCGGGCCGAGCGCGTCGGCGACCACTACGTCGTCAACGGCCAGAAGACCTGGACGACGCTCGGCCAGCACGCCGAACATGATGTTCTGCCTCGTGCGCACCGAGCAGACCGAGCGGCGCCAGGAAGGCATCTCGTTCCTGCTGATCGACATGAAGACGCCCGGCATCACCGTGCGGCCGATCATCACGCTCGACGAGGACCACGAGGTCAACGAGGTGTTCTTCGACAACGTCCGCGTGCCGGTCGCGAATCTCGTCGGCGAGGAGGGCAAGGGCTGGACCTACGCCAAGTACCTGCTCGGCCACGAGCGGACCGGCATCGCGGCCGTCGGCCGCTCGAAGCGCGAGCTCGGCTTCCTGAAGCGCATCGCCGGCGACCAGGTGAAGAACGGCCGGCCGCTGCTCGACGACCCGCTGTTCGCGGCGAAGGTCGCGTCGATCGAGATCGAGCTGATGGCGCTCGAGATGACGGTGCTGCGCGTCGTGTCGCAGGAGGGCGCGACGAAGGGCCCCGGTCCCGAGGCGTCGATGCTGAAGATCAAGGGCACCGAGATCCAGCAGGGGCTGAGCGAGCTGATGCTCGAGGCCGCCGGACCGCTCGCGATGCCGTTCGACGCCGCGCTGCTCGACGGCGGGCGGGCGCGGGCGACGGCCTGTCGCGCGAGGAGTTCGACGCCGCGCCGCTCGCCGCGCATTACTTCAACTACCGCAAGACGTCGATCTACGGCGGATCGAACGAGATCCAGAAGAACATCATCTCGCAGATGATCCTCGGCCTCTGACGAAGGGACGGCATGGACTTCGACTTCACTTCGGAACAGACCCAGCTCGCCGACTCGCTGCGGCGGCTGATCGAGAACGACTACGGCTTCGAGGCGCGCAAGGCGATCGTCGCGTCGGAGGCCGGCACCAGCGCGACGATGTGGACGAGCCTCGTCGACCTCGGCGCTGACCGCGCTGCCGATGCCGGAGGCGGCCGGCGGCTTCGACGGCACGCCGGTCGACCTGCTGCTGGTCATGCAGGAGCTCGGCCGCGGCCTCGTCGCCGAGCCGTACTTCGCGACGGTGTTCGCGGCCGAGTTCGTCAAGCGCGCGGCCGACCGTCGGCGTCCGCGATGCTCGAAGGCGTCGCGGCCGGCACGACGCGGATGGCCGCCGCGCTCGGCGAGCGCGCGTCGCGTCACGACGCGTTCGCCGTGGCGACGCGGGCGGAGCGGGACGGCGACGGCTATCGCCTGTCCGGCGAGAAGACCGCGTGCCCGTACGGCGCGCAGGCGGACGCGCTCGTCGTCTCCGCGCGCGTCGGCGCCCGGCGACGACGGGCTCGCGTTGTTCGTCGTCGGCGCCGCCGCGCCCGGCATCGTGCGCCGCGACGCGCGCACGCTCGACGGCCAGCGCGTCGCGCGCATCGCGTTCGACGACGTCGCGGTCGACGCCGACGCGCTGCTCGCGGACGGCGCCGCGGCGCGCGAACTGCTCGACGCGTGCCTCGACTACGGCGTCGCGCTGCTGTGCGCCGAGGCCGTCGGCGCGATGGAGGCGCTCAACGCCGCGACGCTCGACTACGCGAAGACGCGCAAGCAGTTCGGCCAGCCGATCGCGCGCTTCCAGGTCCTGCAGCACCGCATGGTCGACATGTTCATCCACCTCGAGCAGGCGCGTTCGATGGCGTATCTCGCGGCGGTGCGGGCGACGTCGAACGACGCGGCCGAGCGCCGCCGCACGGTGTCGGCCGCGAAGGTGCGCATCGGCCAGGCCGCGCGATTCATCGGCCAGCAGGCGGTGCAGATCCACGGCGGCATGGGCGTCACGAACGAGCTGCCGGCGGCGCACCTGTTCAAGCGCCTGACGATGATCGAGATGACGCTCGGCGACACCGACCATCACCTGCAGCGCTTCGTCGCCGCGTCGCACGACACCGCCGGCGAGGCGCCGGTCGAGGCCGAGGTCGACGCGACGCCCGACGCGCTGCCGCGGGCGGCCTGACGACCGCGATGCCGCGCTACGCGTTCGAGGACTTCCATGTCGGTCAGGTCATCCCGTGCGGGTCGCGCACGGTGACGGCCGACGAGATCGTCGCGTTCGCGACGCAGTTCGATCCGCAGCCGTTCCACGTCGACGACGAGGCGGGCCGGCGATCGATCTACGGGTCGCTGATCGCGAGCGGCTGGCACAGCGTGTCGGTGGCGATGCGTATGGTCTGCGACGGCTACCTGCTCGACTCGACGAGCATGGGCTCGCCCGGGCGTCGACGAGGTCCGCTGGATGAAGCCGGTGCGCGCCGGCGACACGCTTCGCGTGCGACGTCGACGGTCCTCGAGACGCGGCCGTCGCGGAGCAAGCCCGACCGCGGCGTCGTCGTGACCGAGTGGCGCGTCGAGAACCAGCACGACGAGCTCGTGCTGACGTCGCGCGGGATGGGCATGTTCCGGCGCCGTCCGGCCTGACGGCGACGTCTCGACAGGAGACCGCATGCGAACGTTCGAATCGACGGCCGACCTCGAAGCGGCCGTCGGCCAGGAGGTCGCGGTCGGCGACTGGATCACGATCGACCAGGCGCGCGTCGACCGCTTCGCCGACGCGACCGACGACCATCAGTGGATCCACGTCGATCCGGCGCGCGCGAAGGCGGGGCCGTTCGGCGCGCCGATCGCCCACGGCTTCCTGACGCTGTCGCTGCTGCCGCACCTGATGGCGTCGGCGATCGAGCATCCGCAACACGGCGATGGGCGTGAACTACGGCCTGAACAAGGTCCGCTTCCCGTCGCCGGTGCCGGTCGGCAGCCGCGTCCGCGGGCGCTTCCGTCTGCTGTCGCTCGAGCATCTGCCGCCGCAGATGGGCCATGCCGGCGTGCAGCTGGTGTGGCAGACGACGATCGAGCGCGACGGCGGCGACAAGCCGGTCTGCGTCGCGGAGAGCGTCACGCGTCGCTACGGCTGAAGCCGGCGCGCGGCTCAGCGCTTGCGGTACTGCCCCGCGCCGAACAGCAGGTCGCGGGCCTTGTCGTCGGTCAGCGGCTTGCGCGCCTTCGCGAGCACCTGCACGCCGCGCTGCGCTGCCGCCCGCGCGCCGATCGTCTCGAACCAGCGCTTGACGTTCGGGAAGTCGTCGAGGTCGACGCCCTGGTTCGCGTGCGACCGCGTCCACGGCCACGTCGCGATGTCGGCGATCGTGTAGTCGTCGCCGGCGAGGAAGCGCGACTGCCCGAGCCGCTTGTCCATCACGCCGTAGAGGCGCTTCGCCTCGTTCGTGTAGCGGTTGATCGCGTACTCGATCTTCTCCGGCGCGTACAGCCGGAAGTGATGCGCCTGGCCGAACATCGGGCCGACGCCGCCCATCTGGAACATCAGCCACTGCGAGCATCTCGTAGCGTCCGCGGTCGGTCGACGGCATGAACCGGCCGGTCTTCGCCGGCGAGATAGACCAGGATCGCGCCGGACTCGAACAGCGAGATCGGCTTGCCGTCCGGCCCGTCGCTGTCGACGATCGCGGGGATCTTGTTGTTCGGGCTGATCGCGAGGAACTCGGGCTTGAACTGGTCGCCCGCGCCGATGTCGACGGCGTGGACCGTGTACGGCAGGCCGCACTCCTCGAGCATGACGTGGACCTTGTGCCCGTTCGGCGTGGCCCAGCTGTAGACGTCGATCATCGCGATTCCTCCTGGTCGGTGCGGATCACGTCGGCTACGGACGCGACCTTCTGCGCGTAGGTCCAGCCGAGCTCGGCCATCGCGCGCGCCCGCGCGCCGGCGGCGGCGGCCTGCGCGCTCGCGGCCGTGCCGTCGACGACGCGCTTCATGATGCCCTGCAGGATGCCGGCGATGCGGAACATGTTGTACGCGAGATAGAAGTCGACGTCGCGCGATGCCGTCGCGGCCGGTGCGCGGCGCAGTACATCGCGACGTACTCGGCCTGCGTCGGGATGCCGAGCGCCGGCAGGTCGAGGCCGGCGATGCCGCGAAAGCCCGACGGCGCGATGTGCCAGCTCATCAGGTGGTACGAGAAGTCGGCGAGCGGATGGCCGATCGTCGACAGCTCCCAGTCGAGGATCGCGAGGATGCGCGGCTCGGTCGGATGGAAGATCAGGTTGTCGAGGCGGTAGTCGCCGTGGACGATCGACGTCGAGCCGTCGTCCGCCGGGAATGTGCGCCGGCAGCCATTCGATCAGCCGGTCCATCGCGTCGATGTGCTCGGTCTCCGAGGCCTTGTACTGCTTGCTCCAGCGGCCGATCTGCCGCGCGAAGTAGTTGCCGGGCTTGCCGAAGTCGTCGAGCCCGATCGGCCGCGATGGTCGACGTTGTGCAGCGCCGCGATGACGCGGTTCATCTCGCCGTAGATCGCGCGCGCGCTCGACGGGCGTCATGCCGGGCAGGCTCTGGTCCCACAGCACGCGGCCGTCGACGAAGTCCATCACGTAGAACGCGCGGCCGATCACGGTCTCGTCCTCGCACAGCGCGTGCATCCGCGCGACCGGCACGCCGCTGTCCTGCAGCGCGTCCATCACGCGGTACTCGCGCTCGATGGCGTGCGCCGACGGCAGCAGCTTCGCGGCCGGCGCCGGGCTTCGCGCGCATCGCGTACGCGCGCGACGGCGTCGTCAGCTTGAACGTCGGATTCGACTGGCCGCCCTTGAACTGCTCGACCGTCAGCGGACCCTCGAAGCCGGCGACGTGCGCGGCAAGATAGGCCTCGAGCCTGGCGACGTCGAAGCGGTGGCGCTCGGCCACCGGCTGCGTGCCGATGAACTCCTCGTACATGGATCGGGTCTTCCGGGCGTCAGGGATTCGTGCGGGACCTCAGGTACTGCTCGTAGAGGACTTCCATCGTCGTCGCGCGTTCGCCCGGCTGCAGCAGGTCGGACGGCGCGTAGTTCGTCGTCCGCACGACCCAGTCGCGCGTCGTCGGTCGCCGACGTCGAGCGCGTTGATGCAGCCCGGCGCCTGCGACAGGTTGCCGAGGAACGAGCGCTGGCCGGTCAGCGCGTACGACAGGATCGCGCGGTTGACGCCGCCGTGCAGGACCAGCAGCACCGTACGCCAGCCCGCGTCGGCGCGCAGCCTCGCGACCGCCGGCAGCACGCGGTCGAGCAGTTCGCCGATCGTCTCGCCGCCGAGGAAGCGGCGATGCTCGGCGACGACGCCTTCGAACGCGCCGACGAACGCGTCGCGCAGCAGCTCGTCGGGGATCGCGGACAGGCGGCCGCCGCGGATCTCCTGCAGCTCCGGCCACACCTCGACGTCGATCGCCTGCTTCGTCTCGGCGAGCACGCGTGCCGCCGTCTCGCGCGTGCGCGGCAGCCCGCTCGTCACGACGCGGTCGAACGTCAGGCCGAGCCTGGCGAACACCGCGCCGGCCGCGCTCGCCTGCAGCCGACCCGTCTCGTTCAGCGGCACCTGCTCCGGCAGGAACGGCTTGCCGCTGTCGTCGAAGTAGGTGACGCTGCCGTGGCGCATCAGGAAGATGCGGCGGCGGGTCTGCCGCGGCGAGGCCGCAAGGTCGTCGCTCATGCGTTCAGTCGAAGCTCGGTTTGCGCTTCTCGAGGAACGCCGAGACCGCCTCGCCGCCGTCGCGATGATGCAGGCAGGCCACGAACGCGTCGCGCTCCGCGTCGAGGTGGTCCTCGAGCGGCGCGACGGCCGCGCCCGCGACGAGCCGCTTGATGCGCGCGACCGCGTGCGGCGACAGCGCCGCGATGCGGTCCGCGTGGTCGAGCGCGGTCGCGAGCGCCGCGCCGTCGTCGACGACCGCGTTGACGACGCCGAGCGCATGCAGTCGTTCGGCGGTCCATGCGCCGCCTTCGAGCAGCAGCTCGGCCGCGGACTGGCGCGGCAGCGCGCGCGTCGCGAACCACGAGCCGCCGCCGTCCGGCGACAGTCCGACCCGGACGTACGACATCACGAACTTCGCGGAACGGGCGGCGACGATCAGGTCGCATGCCAGCGCGAGCGACATGCCGGCGCCCGCCGCCGCGCCCTCGACGGCCGCGATCACCGGCTTCGCGCATCCGGTGATCGCGCGCGTGAGGCGGTGCAGTCCCTCGATCGACTCGGCCTGGACCTGCGGCGGCTTCGAGCGGTTGTCGAGCAGCCGATGCAGGTTGCCGCCGGCGCAGAACGTGCCGCCGGCGCCGGTGAGCACGACGGCGCGGACCGACGCGTCGCCGGCGACGTCGTCGAACGCCTTCATCGCGGGCTCGTAGATCTCGGGCCCGAGCGCGTTGCGCGCGGCCGGGTTCGAGAACGTCAGCACGAGCGTGCGGTCGCGCCGCTCGACGAGCAGTTCGGCCCCCATCGTCAACGCGCCGGCGTCGTCAGCGACACGCCGAGCAGGGCGCGTCGCGTCAGCCACGGCGACGGGCGATAGCGCGGGTCGCCGTAGAACGCCTGCATCGCGCGCAGGATCGTCAGCAGCTTCATCGGGCCGAGCGCGTCGCCCATCGCGAGCGGGCCGTTCGGATAGTTGAGCCCGAGCCGCACCGCGAGGTCGATGTCGCCCGGCGTCGCGATGCCCTGCTGCGCGATGTCGCACGCGATGTTGACGATCGGTCGCGAGGATGCGCTGCGCGATGAAGCCGGGCGAGTCGCCGATGCACGTGACCGCCACGCCATCGGACGCGAACAGCCCGTGCGCCTCGTCGCGGACCTCGGGTCGCGTGACCGGCGTCGTCATCAGCGTGCGGCGCAGCGCGAGCGGCACGAGCGTGTCGATCGCGACCGTGCGCTCGGGGTCGAGGCCTTCGTCGATCGCGGTCGTCGTCGCGTCGACGCCGAGCGGCGTGACGACGATCAGCGCGTCGTCCGACGGCGCCGGCCCGGCCTCGACGGTCGCGCCCATCCGCTCGAGCATCCACGTCAGCTCGCCGTGCGCCGCGACGTGCGTCCGGCTGATCCACACCGACGCCGGCAGCGCGATCGGCGCCGGCGGCTCGGCGTCGGGCGCCGCGTCGTCGGCGTAGTCGTAGAAGCCGCCCTTCGTCTTGCGGCCGAGGCGGCCGCCCGCGAGCCGCTGCGCCGTGATCACCGACGGACGGAAGCGCGGCTCGTCGTAGAACTGGCGATAGATCGACTCCATCACCGGATGCGAGACGTCGAGCGCCGTCAGGTCCATCAGCTCGAACGGGCCGAGCCGGAAGCCCGCCGCCTCGCGCATCACGCGGTCGACGTCGGCGAAGTCGCAGATGCCTTCGCCGACGATGCGCAGCGCCTCGGTGCGGATAGCCGCGGCCCGCGTGGTTGACGATGAAGCCCGGCGTGTCCTTCGCGCGCACCGCCGTGTGGCCGAAGCGGCGCGTCAGCGCCATCAACGCGTCGCCGATCGCACGGTCGGTCGCGAGGCCGTCGATGACCTCGGCGACCTTCATCAACGGCACCGGGTTGAAGAAGTGCCAGCCGACGACGCGCTGCGGCCGGCGGCACGCGGCGGCGATCGCCGTGATCGACAGCGACGACGTGTTCGACGCGAGCACCGCGTCGGGCGCCGACGATGTCCTCGAGCTGCGCGGAAGACCTGCTGCTTGACGTCGAGCTGCTCGACGATCGCCTCGACGACCAGTTCGCAGCCGGCGAGGTCGCCGAGCGCGGCCGCCGGCGCGAGGTTCGCCATCGTGGCGTCGCGCCGCGTCGCGTCGAGCTTGCCCTTCGCGACCTGCTTGCCGAGCGCGTCGCCGATCGACGCGATCGCCTTCGGCGGCGCCGCGGCGTCGGCATCGTGCAGACGGACGCGGCAGCCGGCCTGCGCGAGCATCTGCGCGATGCCGCGGCCCATCGCGCCCGCGCCGATCACGGCGACGGGGAGCTCGGAGGCGTTCGGGTCGAAGGGCATGGACGGTTCCCGGGGGCGGCGCGGCGGTGGCCCGATTCTAGTGCAGCGGCCTGCGGCGGCGCCGGGGCGGAGCTGCCGCCGGGTTAGACTCGACGCACCCGTGCCCGGTCCCTGCCACGATGATCCGCGACCCCGACAGCCATCGCCTTCTGCTCGACACGTCGAACGCTTCGTGCGCGAGCGACTCGTGCCGGCCGAGGAGGAGGTCGCCGCGACCGACGCGATCCCCGAGGCGATCGTCGACGCGATGCGCGAGATCGGCCTGTTCGGCCTGACGGTCCCCGAGGAGTACGGCGGCTTCGGGCTGACGATGGAAGAAGAGGTCGAGGTCACGTTCGAGCTGACGCGCGCGTCGCCGGCGTTCCGCTCGATCATGGGCACGAACAACGGCATCGGCTCGCAGGGCATCGTCATCGACGGCACGCCGGAGCAGAAGGCGACGTGGCTGCCGCGCCTCGCGTCGCGGCGAGCTGATCGGCTCGTTCGCGCTGACCGAGCCGGGCGCCGGGCTCCGACGCCGGCGTCGCTGACGACGACCGGCGCGCCGCGACGGCGACGACTACGTCGTCAACGGCACGAAGCGCTACATCACGAACGCGCCCGAGGCCGGCATCTTCACGCTGATGGCGCGGACCGATCCGGACGCAGAAGGGCGCCGGCGGCGTGTCGGCCTTCATCGTCGAGGCCGACACGCCGGGCATCACGGTCGGCAAGCCCGACCGGAAGATGGGCCAGCGCGGCGCGCACACCGGCCGACGTGATCTTCGAGGACTGCCGCGTGCCGGCCGAGAACCTGATCGGCGGCCGCGAAGGGCAGGGCTTCAAGACCGCGATGAAGGTGCTCGACAAGGGCCGCCTCACGATCGGCGCGGCCTGCGTCGGCTCGGCGTCGCGGATGCTCGACGACACGATCGCGCTACACGACGCGAGCGCAAGCAGTTCGGCGAGCCGATCGCCGAGCTTCCAGCTGGTGCAGGCGATGCTCGCCGACAGCCAGGCCGAAATCTACGCGGCGCGCTCGATGATGGTCGACGCGGCGCGCCGCCGCGACGACGGCGAGGACGTCACCGTCCAGGCGTCGTGCTGCAAGCTGTTCGCGTCCGAGATGTGCGGCCGCGTCGCCGACCGCTGCGTGCAGGTGCACGGCGGCGCCGGCTACATCAGCCGACTACGCGATCGAGCGCTTTTATCCGCGACGTGCGGCTGTTCCGCATCTACGAAGGCACGTCGCAGATCCAGCAGCTGATCATCGGTCGCGCGCTCGCGAAGAGCGGCGCATCGCTCGCGTTCTGAGCGGCATTCCCGGCCCGACCGCCGGCTGCCGCGGGGCGGTCGCATGACGCGACGCTGTGCACCGTGGGACCTTTGCGGCAGAATCCGTCCCGTATTCGCGTCCGGGCGTCGAACCGGAGCGATCGAGCAGGGGGGAAATTGACCGTCGCGTCGCATGGCGGTGACATCGGATCGGGTCGATCGCGCGCCGCGCGAGACGATCGACCGTCCCGACACGACGCTGGGACCGACGCCGCTTCGCGGCGGCGGTTCGGCGGCGTGAGACCGAGCCGCCCGACGCTGATCGTCGGGCTGTTCGCGTTCGCGGCGGCGCTCGTCGCGACCGACGCGACCGCGATCGGCCTCGGCACCGCGGCGCTCGACTCGGGCATCGGCGAGCCGCTGCGCTTCTCGGTGCCCGTCGTCGCCGGTCCGGACGACGACGTCAATTGCGTGCAGGTCCGCCGGCGCGCCGACGACGGATCGCCCCCGCTGCAGACCCGCAGCCGCGTCGTCCGCGCCGACGGCGAGACGCGCATCGAGGTCACGAGCGCGCGTCCCGTCGACGATCCTGCGGTCGGCCTCGTCGTGTCGATCGGGTGCACCTCGCCGGTCGCGCGCGAGTTCGTCTTCCTGCTGGAGCCGCCGGCCGAGCCGCCGTCGCAGGCCGTCGTCGGGTCGACCCCACGCAGCGTCGTGCAGCCGACCGTGCCGCGACGGCTGGCGCCGGCGGCGCGGCGATCGTCGGCGCCGTCGATCGCGAGCGATGCCTCCGTCGCGCCGCGGCCGCGCATCGCCCCTCCGAAGCCGAGGCGGCGTGCGTCGAGTCCCGCGACCGCCGCGCGGTCGTCGTCGCCGGTGCGCGCCGCGACCGTGCCGTCGACGCCGCGCGCCCGCACCGGCGATCGCCTGAGCGTCACGCCGACCGAGGCGGCGCCGTCGTCGCCGGCGGCCGCCGGTCCGCCCGCGACACCCGCCGCACCCGCGCCGGCCGCGACGGTGCCCGAGCCTGCGCCCGCGCCGCCACGAGCGACTTCGCCGGCCGCGTCCGCGCCGGTCGCGACGTCGGCCGCGGTCCCCGCGTCGGCCCCCGCGAACGTCGCGGGTCCGGCGCCGTCGCCGAACCTGCCGTCGACGTCCGTCGCATCGAATGCGTCGACGCCGCCGACCGGCGCGTCCGTACCACCCGGCCTCGCGACGACGCCGGCAGACCCCGCGACGCGTCCGCCGCAGGATGCGCTGCAGGCGCAGGTCAAGTCGCTCGGCGAGCAGATGGCGGCGTTGCGTGCGCAGACCGCGGCACTCGCGGCCCGCAACGCCACGCTCGAACAGCAGACGTCGTCGGACCTGCTGCTGTGGCTGCTGATCGCCGTGGCCGTGCTCGCGCTGCTCGCGGCCGCGTGGATGACGTGGCGGTACGCGCGGCTGCAGCGGTCGCTCGAAGGGTCGCCGTGGTGGAGCGGGAACACGATCCACGTCGCGCCGCCCGGCGACGCGACAATGGCCGGCGTGCCGAGCAGCCTGGCGCCGCTCGAGGCGGGCACGCGGATGGCGCCGCGGCCCGCGACCCGCACCGACGTGCGCCCGGGCCAGGCCGCTCCGTCGGAGACCTCGGCGCCCGCGCCCGAGCGCTCGCGTGTCGCGCCGCGCACGCACAAGTACCCGCCGCCGATCGAGACCGATTTCACGGTCTCCGACATCGAGGCCGCGATGGCCGCGGTGCGGACGGTCTCGCCGCCGCGCAAGCCGACCGGGGCGTTGAGCGAGTCGGACCTCGGACCGCTCGGCGGTCCCACGATGCCGTCGCCGTTCACCGACCCGCCGCCGGGACCGCGCGCGACCGAGAACGGCGCGCGTTCGGCGCATGCCGATGGCGCGCGCGCGCCCGCGCCGTCGACGGCCTCGCGACCCGGGACGCCGCCTCGAGGTGCTGCGGAGGCGACGCAGCCGCTCGACCTCCGGCTCGACCTGCCGACGTCGTTCGACCCGCTCGCGACCGACAGCCACAAGCGGACCGCGGTCGAACGGGAGGAGCCGTCCGCCGTCGACTTCGAGCTGCCGGCGACGCCGACGGCGCTCGACTTCGAGCTCCCGTCGGACACGTCGATCGCGTCCACGCCCGATGCGCCGCCGGCCCGCCCGATGCACGGCGCGTCGGCGCTCGGCGACCTGTTCGCATCCGACACCGGACGGCTCGGCCCCGACACGATCCTCGACCTCGACGATCGTCACGGTTCGCCGCTCAGCACGACCGAGGTCGACCGGCTGACCGCGACGGTCGTGCACGGCGGGACACCGGTCGACCCGGACTCGGCGCAGGGTCGGCATGACGCACTTCGCCGACGTGATGAACCAGGTCGACGAGGCGGCGCTGTCGGACCCGCTTCGCGCGATCGCGCAGCTGCGGCAGTACGTGCTGCGCGACGAGACGATCCCGACGCTGCTGTGGCTGCGTCTGTTCGAGCTCTACAGGGCCGTCGACAAGAAGCCGGTCTACGAAGCGCTCGGCGAGCACTTCGCGCGGCGCTACGGGCGGCCGATGGTCGGCTGGGACGAGACGCTCGCCGAGCGAACGCCGCAGACGCCGCTGTCCGCGCTGCGCGACCTCGACAACGAGATCGAGGCGTCGTGGGGCACCGAGGACGGGCTCGCGCGGCTGCAGTCGCTGCTGTGCGACCGGAACCAGCCCGACGCGATCGTCTTCAACGCGGTCCTGCAGCGCGACCTGCTCGACGCCGCGAAGATCTTCCTCGTCGGCCGCAGCGCGGCCGCCTGAGCGAGCCTTCGGTCAGCGCGACTTCAACAGCGGCTGCAACGCGGGCCAGACGTTGTCGAGCAGGCGGCTCTGCGCCGCGGCGGTCGGATGGATGCGGTCCGGCTGGAACAGTTCGTCGCGATCCGCGAAGCCGGCGAAGAAGAACGGCGTCAGCGCGGCGCGGTACGCCTTCGCGGTCGCGGCGAACGTCGCGGCGAAGCGGTCGGCATACGCCTTCCCGTAGTTCGGCGGGATCTGCATGCCGACGATCAGCACCTCCGCATGCGCGTCGCGCGCGCGCGCGACGATCGCTTCGAGATTCTTCTGCATCGCGTCGAGCGACAGGCCGCGCAGCGCGTCGTTGCCGCCGAGCTCGACGATCACGATCGACGGCTTGACGCGGCCGACCAGCTCGTCGATGCGCGCACGCCCGCCGCTCGTCGTCTCGCCGCTGATGCTCGCGTTGACGATCGCGTAGTCGAGGTGCCGTTCGCGAAGGCGCGCGGCGAGCAGGTCGACCCAGCCGACGCCGCGCGGCAGGCCGTAGCCGGCCGAGATGCTGTCGCCGAGGACGAGGATCGTCGGCGCGTTCGCCGAACTCTCGGCGGCGGACGCGGTCGACCCGGGGCCCGTCGCGAAGGCCGCGACGGCGAACGACGCGGCGAGTCCGGCCGCGAGGCGGCGCAACGAGATGAAGAACGAGGCAGGGAGAAGCATGATGGGCGACGGATCGAGACGTGATGGATGACGGCGTTGCGGTGCATGTCGAGGCGGGTTCGCCGATGGCAAGCGGGCTGGCGCCGGTCGCCGCGGGCGATCGATCCGCTGCGTCTCACGCCGTCGGCGACGGATCCGCCTCGACCACGGCCGCCCCCGTCGTCGAGGCGCGCGGCCTGACGAAGCGGGTGGTCGACGCGGTCGGCACGCTGACGATCCTCGACGGCATCGACCTGTCGATCGGCGCGCGCGAGACGGTCGCGATCGTCGGCGCGTCGGGGTCGGGCAAGTCCACGCTGCTCGGCCTGCTGGCCGGGCTCGATCGCGCGACCGGCGGCCACGTGTCGCTGCTCGGCAGCGACCTCGCGACGCTCGACGAGGACGGGCGCGCGCGGCTGCGGGCACGCGGCGTCGGCTTCGTGTTCCAGTCGTTCCAGCTGCTCGGCCACCTGAACGCGCTCGAGAACGTCATGCTGCCGCTCGAGCTGGCCGGCGGCGACGACGTGCGCGCGAAGGCGTCGGCGATGCTCGCGCAGGTCGGGCTGTCCGCGCGCGAACGCCACTATCCGAAGACGCTGTCGGGCGGCGAGCAGCAGCGCGTCGCGCTGGCGCGCGCGTTCGTCGCCGAGCCCGCGATCCTGTTCGCCGACGAGCCGACCGGCAGCCTCGACGCCGCGACCGGCGACGACGTGATGCGGCTGATCTTCGAGCTCAATCGCACGCACGGCTCGACGCTCGTGATGGTGACGCACGACCCGGCGATCGCGGCACGCTGCGATCGTCGCATCACGCTCGTCGGCGGTCGCGTCGCCGACGCCGCGGCCTGACGCGTCAGCGCAGGCCGAGCACGTCCTGCATGTCGAACAGCCCGCGGTCGCGCGTCCGCGACGAAGCGCGCCGCGACGAGGCTGCCTTCGGCGTAGCCGGCGCGGCTGCTCGCGCGATGCGTGATCTCGATGCGTTCGCCGATGCCGGCGAACAGCACCGTGTGGTCGCCGACGATGTCGCCGCCGCGGATCGCGCGAGAAGCCGATCGTCGACGCGTCGCGCGCGCCGGTCATGGCCGTGACGGCCGAAGCGCCGCGACGTCGGCGAGCGTCGCGCCGCGCGCTTCGGCGACGATCTCGCCGAGCTTCAGCGCCGTGCCCGACGGCGCGTCGACCTTGTGGCGATGGTGCGCCTCGACGATCTCGACGTCGTAGCCGACCGCGAGCGCGCGCGACGCGTCGGCGATCAGCTTGAACAGCACGTTGACGCCGACGCTCATGTTCGGCGCGAAGACGATCGCGATCGTGCTCCGCGGCCGCGGCGATCGCCGCGCGGCCGTCGTCGTCGAAGCCGGTCGTGCCGATCACGACGCCGACGTCGCGCGGCGACGCACGCGTCGAGATGCGACCAGCGTGGCCTCGCTGCCGCGTGAAGTCGATCAGCACGTCGCTGGTCGCGAGCGCGGCCGCCGCGTCGGCGCCGATGACGACGCGTCGTCGACGGTCGTGCCGATCGCCGGCGACGACGGATGATCGAGCGCGGCGGACAGCACGAGGTCGGGCGCGGCGCGGACCGCATCGATCAGCATGCGACCCATGCGTCCGGACGCGCCGGCGACCGCGATGCGCACCATGCGTGCGCGTCAGCTGCCCGGCGTCGTCGGCGGCGCCGGCGTCTGGTCGACCGGCGCGTCGGGCCGATCGGGCACGACGTTGCGACCCGGGGTGACCGTGGTGTTGCCGATCGTCGGCGCGGTCCCGGCCGCGGGCGCGAGCGGCCGCACGCCGGGCGGCGGGCCGCGCACGATGCGCGTCGTGGCGAAGTGGCGGCTCTTCGCGAACTCTTCCTCGGTCGGCAGCGAGTCGCCGTTGTAGCCGGTCATCTTGTCGCCGTCGAAGTAGACGGTGAAGCGGCGCTCCTCGACCGGCCCGCGCCCCGGCTGGAAGCGGAACGGATAGTCCCAGCGGTTCGCGTGGAACGGGTCCGTGAGGATCGGCGTCCCGAGGACGAAGCGCACCTGGTCCTTCGTCATGCCGACATGCAGCTGGTCCGCCATCTCCTGCGTGACGACGACGCCTTGCTGGATGTCGATCTTGTACGTCAATCCGAGGTTGTCCAGCGCCTGGCGCGAGAACGGGTTCGCGCAGCCGGCGAGGGACACGATGCCGACGACGGTCGCGAGGGCCGACGGCTCGACGGGGGACGAGCGGGAAACCGAGTGTCATGAGCGGACGGGCCGCGCGGCCCGTGGACGGTGGCGGAGCGCGCCGATGCGTAGCCGGGCGTCCGGTTTGGAGGCGCTATGATAGCCGCAAGCCGGGGGTCGGGCGAGCGCGCCGCCGGGCGCGTCGCGACGCCGGCGAATCCGAGGAAGGCATGTCCCATCCGAGCGAACTGAAGACGATCGGCCTGAAGGCGACGCTGCCTCGTCTGAAGATCCTCGAGATCTTCCAGACCAGCGACCGGCGCCACATGAGCGCCGAGGACATCTACAAGCAGCTGCTGGCCGCGAACATGGACATCGGGCTCGCGACGGTCTATCGCGTGCTGACGCAGTTCGAGCAGGCGGGCCTGCTCGCGCGCAACCACTTCGACAACGGCAAGGCCGTATTCGAGCTCAACCAGGGCACGCATCACGACCATCTCGTGTGCCTGACCTGCGGGCGCGTCGAGGAGTTCTACGACCCCGAGATCGAGAAGCGCCAGCAGCGCATCGCGAAGGAACGCGGCTTCGCGCTGCACGACCACGCGCTGTCGATGTACGGCGTCTGCACGAAGCCGAACTGCGAGGGTCGCGATCACGCGCCGGCGCACGACTGACCCGCGGCCGCGATGAGCGATTTCCGGGTCGGGCAAGGCTTCGACGTGCATGCGCTCGTCGACGGACGTCCGCTGATCGTCGGCGGCGTGGCGATTCCCTACGAGAAGGGCCTGCTCGGGCACTCCGACGCCGACGTGCTGCTGCATGCCGTCACCGACGCGCTGCTCGGTGCGGCCGCGCTCGGCGACATCGGGCGTCACTTCCCGGACACGGCCGCCGAGTACGCCGGCGCCGACTCGCGCGTGCTGCTGCGACGGACGCGCGTGCTCGTCGAGGCCGCCGGCTGGGCGATCGTCAACGTCGACGCGACGATCGTCGCGCAAGCGCCGAGGATGGCGCCGCACATCCCGGGCATGGTCGCGAACATCGCGTCCGACCTCGGCCTCGACGCGGGACGCGTCAACGTCAAGGCGAAGACGACGGAGCGCCTGGGCTTCACCGGCCGCGGCGAGGGCATCGCCGCCGAGGCGATCGCGTTGCTGACGAAGGGGTAGCTCCGCGTCGCGTCGGCGTGGGCTGTCTCCGGCTCGCGCTGCCGACGACGGGCCGACTCCGCTCCGCTGACGACGCGGGTACCGCGTCGCGCTGCCGATGAAGGGCTAGGTCCGCTTCGCGAACACGAGTCGCGCGACGAGGCCGCCGCCGTCGCGAGCGAGCAGCTCGAAGCGCGCGCGATGGCGCTGCGCGATGCGGTCGACGATCGCGAGGCCGAGGCCCGCGCCGTTCGCCTGGCCGCGGGCCGCGTCGAGCCGCGTGAACGGCTGCCTCATCCGCTTGATGGCGTCGGGCGGGATGCCGACGCCGCGGTCCATCACCTCGAGGCGCGGCGGCTGGTCGCGCGTGCGCACCGCGAGCTCGGCGCGATCGGTCCCCGGCGTCCTTCCGTAACGTCGCGCGTTCTCGACGAGGTTGAACAGCACGCGCCGGAGATCGGTGCGGTCGGCGCGCACGATCGCGGTCGGCTCGAGGTCCGTCTCGATCGCGAGGCCGGGATCGTTCGCGAAGTCCGCCATCGTCTCCGCGACGAGCGCCGCCAGGTCGACGTCGTCGAACGTGCGGTTCGCGTCGAGCGGTCGCGCGTAGTCGAGGAACTGGTTGATGATCGCGTCCATCTGCTCGACGTCGGCCTGGATCGCCTGACGCGCCTCGTCGTCGGCGATGCTGAGCTCGGCCTCGAGCCGAAGGCGCGTCAGCGGCGTGCGCAGGTCGTGCGAGATGCCGGCGAGCAGCAGGACGCGGTCGGCCTCGATGCGGGCGAGATCCTCGACCATCGCGTTGAAGCTCGCGTTCGCGTCGCGGATCTCGCGCGGTCCGCGCTCGGGCAGGGGCTCGGGCCTGCCGCCTTCGCCGATGACGAGCGCGGCGGTCGCGAGACGCTTCAGCGGCAGGTTGATGAGGCGGCTCATGATCGACCGCGCCGACGAGCGACAGGCCGAGCGCGACCGCGCCCCAGCCGATCCATTGCAGCCCGGCGACCGCCTCGATCCGGTCGCGCTCGAACGCGACCCAGTAGTCGTCGTCCTCGATCGAGAAGCTGACCCACAGGCCCGGTCGTCCGTTGACGTCGCGCACCATCCGCGTCTCGCGTCCGAGCCGGGCGCGCACGTAGTCGAGCATCAGGCGATTCGACTCCGTCTCGCGCATCGGCTCGACGACGTCGGTCGGCTCGAGCGGATAGATGCGGATGCTCTCGTTGCTCGCGAGGTCCGCGAGCAGGTCGGCGCGCTTCGCGGGATCGGAGTGGATCAGCGCCGAGCGGGTGACGTTGACGACCGACACGATCGTCTGCGCGATCTGCTGCGCGCGCGGCGTGCGCTCGAAGACGCAGGAAGCTCTGGTACCAGGCCGCGAGGCTCGCGCCGATCAGCAGGACCAGCAGCAGGAACGTGCGCCAGAAGACGCCGCCGGGCATGGCGACGCCGTCAGTCGCGCGGTTCGCTCGCCGCCGGCTCGGCGGCCTGCTGCGTCATGGCACCCGCCGCCGCGCCGCCCTGGTCCGGCGGTCCGTCCGGGATGAACACGTAGCCGAGGCCCCACACGGTCTGGATGTAGCGCGGGCTCGACGGGTCGGCCTCGATCAGCTTGCGCAGCCGCGAGATCTGCACGTCGAGGCTGCGATCGAAGACCTCGTACTCGCGACCGCGCGCGAGCTCCATCAGCTTCTCGCGCGACAGCGGCTGGCGCGGATGCCGCGCGAACGCCTTCATCACCGCGAACTCGCCGGTCGTCAGCAGCTTCGACGCGCCGTCCTTCGTCAGCGTGCGCGTCGCAGGTCGAGGTTGTACGGCCCGAACACGAAGTTCTCGACGTCGGACGCCGGCGCGCCGGGCGCCTCGGGCGCGCTGCGGCGGCGCAGCACCGCGTGGATGCGCGCGACCAGCTCGCGCGGGTTGAACGGCTTCGGCAGGTAGTCGTCGGCGCCGAGCTCGAGCCCGATGATGCGGTCGACCTCGTCGCCGCGCGCGGTCAGCATGATGATCGGCGTCTGGTCGCCGCTGCCGCGCAGCCGCGGCAGATCGCGAGCCCGTCCTCGCCGGGCAGCATCAGGTCGAGCACGAGCAGGTCGAAGCGCTCGCGCGTCCACAGCTTGTTCATCGCCGTCGCGTTCTCCGCGAGGAACACGTTGAAGCCCTGCTCGGCGAGATAGCGGCGCAAGCAGGTCGCGCAGGCGCTGGTCGTCGTCGACGACGAGGATCTTGTTGGTCATGAGGGCGGCCATGCCCGATGGTAATGCGGCGGGCCGGGCGCTGCCATCGGCTCGCCCGGCACCGAGGCCGGACGACATTGCGAAACGTGTCGGGCCGTCACGGTCGATCGCGGGCGGGCGGCGGGAAGCGCCCCTACCGGCGCGGTGCGTCCGGGACACAATACGTTACAAAAGGCGAACCGACGAAGCCGCGCTCCGACGGGTGTGGCCCTAACATGCTTCGAGCCATGGATGCCTCCCCGCACGTCCACCCGATCGGTCGACGCCGTCCCGTCGCGCACCGCGCGGCACGATTCGTCGCGTGCGTGGCCGCGCTCGCCGCGCTCGCCGCATCGGTCACGGCGTCCGCCGCACCGGGCGAGGGCCGCATGGGGCGCGGTTGGCGCGGAGGAGGGATGCGCGCCGCGCCGATGAACAACCGGATGATGCGCCAGGAGCGGTTCCAGAACGCGATGCCCCGCGGCGTCCCGATGCGCGAGGTCGCGCCGCAGCCGCCGGTGATCGAGCGTGCGCCGGAGCCCATGCCGGCGGACCGGAGTCGTCCCGGACGGCTGACCCCCGAGGAGCGACGCGCGCTTCGTCAGCAGATCAACGACGCCGGCCGCGACATCTATCGCGCGCCGTAGCCGGCGCGGTCATCGCGTCACTGCTGGTTGATCGTCGCCATCAGCTTGCGACGCGACACGAGCAGTCCGTTCGCATCCATGTCGCGCAGGTGCAGCTGCGTCGACGGCGGGACCGCGTTGGACCCGACATGGCGCTCGAGGACGCGCAGGAACGGCGTCAGCAGCCGCGGATCGAAGTGCACGCCCGACTCGCACATCATCTGCTCGACCGTCGTGCGATGCGGCCACGCGCGCTTGTACGGCCGCGCGTTCGTCAGCGCGTCGTAGACGTCGGCGAGCCCGCAGATGCGTGCCTCGAGCGGGATGCGATCGCCGGCGAGCATCGCCGGATAGCCGGTGCCGTTCCACCACTCGTGATGATGGCGGGCGATCGTCGCCGCCATCCGCAGCGTCGGGTCCTCGGAGTACTGCAGCAGGTACGCGCCCGCGTCGGCATGCGCCCGCATCGCGATCAGCTCGCCCGGATCGAGCGGTCCGGGCTTGAGCAGGATCAGCTCGTTGACGGTGATCTTGCCGATGTCGTGCAGCCTCGCCGCGTGCTCGATCCGCACGCAATACTCGGCGTCCATGCCGATCTCGGCGGCCAGCAGGCCCGCGAGCCGGCCGACGCGGAAGCAGTGCTGCCCGGTCTGGTCGTCGAGGAACTCGGCCGCGAGCGCCCAGTTCTCCGCGGTGTCGTACGCGACCGTGCGGATCGACGCCTTCAGCGACGCGGTGCGCATCGACGCGAGGTCGTCGTGGATCGCGGTCAGCTCGTCGTGCTTGCGGATGTCGCTCGACAGCGACCGCGGGTCGGCATGGCCGGCCTCGGGCAGCGCGGAGCCGGCCTCGTCGGACAGCCAGCGGCGGACGTTCGCGAACACGTCGTAGTTGATCGTCTCCTCGGCGCGCTCGGAGAACAGCGGCGCCGGCGACGTGCGCACGGCCACGCCGTTGTCGCTCATCTGCCGGTAGAACTTCGCGTGCTTGACGCTGGTCGTGAACTCGATCAGCTCCTTCGCGTACGCGAGCCCGACCTCGGCGTCCTCGCGCGAGGTCGGCTGGCTGTGGACCTGCATCAGCGCGCGCAGCACGTCGTCGTGATGGAGCCGCGTCTGGCGGCTGCGATGGTAGAGCTCGCGCAGCTTGCGTCGCGCCTCGAGCTGTCGCGCCGGCACGCGGCTCGCCCAGTCGCACAGCGCGGCCGCGATCGACAGGAACAGGTCGACGCGCGCGTTGCGTGCCGCGGGACGACGCGCGAGCGCCGCGTCGATCAGCATCTCCGCGGTCTCGTTGTCGTCGTGCGACAGCAGGTAGAGCGCGCGGTAGTACTCGAACGCCGCCAGCGTCACGACGTCGACGAGCGGGTTGTCCGCCGTGCTGGCCGCGATCGACATGTAGCGCAGCGCCGCCTGCTCGTCGTGCACGCGATGCGCGCAGAACAGGCCGTTCGTCGCGTTGGTGAAGCGCGCGTGCTCGCCCTCCTTCGTGTCGAACTGCATGTCGAGCGACTTGTCGATGATCGCCATCGCGTCGAGGTAGCAGCCCATCTCCTTGAACAGCGCACCGGTCGTCGCGTACGCGACGCAGACGAGGAACGGGTTGCCGATCTCGCGTGCGAGGATCAGCGAGCGCTCCAGGCACTTGCAGGCCTCCTCGAAGTTCGAGCTGTCGAGGTAGACGCCGCCGAGCACGTTGCAGGCGCGCCGCTCGTGGTTCGCGAGGCCGTGCGCCGACGCGAGCTCGCGAGCCGCCTTGCCGCGCGGGATGCCGTCGAAGCTGCAGCCGATCCGCTGGTAGTAGAAGCACGCGCCCGAGAGCGCCGCGCAGCGCTCCTCGACGTGGTCGTCGCCGCGCCACGTCATCAGCAGGTTCGTGAGGTGATCGACCTGCCGACGGCGGTCCGGGTCGAAGCCGGCGGTCGCCTGCTGCAGGCGCGCCTGCAGTTCCGCGAAGTCCACCGACGGCGCCGCCGGCCGCTCGCCGTCCGGGCTGTGGCTCAAAAACAAATCGTCGCGGCCCTCGTGTTCCATGGTTCGGCGAATCCCCGGATAGCTACCCTAATCTGAAGGTGTCGGTCGCAGCCGACCGAACCTCTGACCACCACGTACCGATCCTTCCGGAGCAGCCATGAACTTCGAATCGCCGATGTCCGAACTCGCCGTCAACGAAGAACCCATCCAGTTCCAATTCGTCGTCGATGCCGACCTCGTCCACGTCGGCGGCGGCACCGGACTGCTCGACTACTGATCGCCGCGCACCGGCGGCCCGCACGCGGGCCGCACCCGTCGCGCGGCGAGCCGCGACGAGGTGGCCCACCGGGTCGGTTTATCATAGCTCACGCCATTCGCAGGCTTGCGGCGCGGCAACGGGGGCCGATCGACGGTCGCTGTCGGGTGCACGCAACGTCGGGCGGTCCGCGCGCGGTCGACGAGACGGCGGCCCCGTCGCCATCTCGGCCGCCGTGTCGACGACGGTCCATCGACGACGGTCGATGATAGGCGGCACGCCGGCGCGGGCATCCTCTAAACTGCGGGGCGTGCGCCGGTCACTTCTCGATCGGCCGTTTCCCGCGCGCCGCCTTCCATGTACCCCGCCGTCCTCGGAATCGATACGTCGGGAAGCTGGTGCTCGGCCGCGCTGGTGGGCGGCGACTTCCGCCACGCCCGGCGCCTCGACGTCGGCAACGCTCACTCCGACCATCTGCTCGACATGATCGACGCCGTGCTCGCCGACGCGTCGCTGCGCCTCGCCGACTGCGCGGCGGTCGCGTTCTCGGCCGGGCCGGGCTCGTTCACCGGCCTGCGGATCGGATGCGCCGCGGCCCAGGGGCTCGCGTTCGCCGCGGGGCTGCAGGTCGCGCCGGTCGGCACCCTCGATGCGATCGCGGCGTCGGTCGACGAGCCGGGCCGGGTCGCTGCTCGTCGCGCAGGACGCGCGGATGGGCGAGGTCTACTGGGCGCGCTACCGCCGCGTCGACGGCGCGCTCGTCCGCGAGGCGGGTCCGGCGCTCGCGTCGCCGGGCGACCTCGTCGACGCCCGCGACGCGGCCGGCCCGATCGACGTCGGCGTCGGCGTCGGCAACGCGTGGGCGGTGCACGGCGCCGCGATGGACGGCCTCGTGCGCCGCGTCGTCCATCGCGCGTCCGCCGACGCGGTCGACGTCGCGACGCTCGGCCTGGCCGCCTGGCGCGACGGGACGCTCGTCGACCCCGACCGCGCGAGCCCGGTCTACGTCCGCGACGACGTGGCGCGAACGAGCGCCGAACGAGCGGCCGACGCGGCGCGGCGCGCCGGGGTCGCGGTCGCGTGAGCGCGCAGCCGATCGAGCGCGGCGCGGCGCCGGCCGAGCGGGTGTTCGCGCCGATGCAGCTGTCCGACGTCGTCGAGGTCGCCCGCATCGAGCGGTCGATCTACGCGGCGCCGTGGACCGAAGGCAACTTCCTCGACTCGCTGCACGCCGGCTACTGCGCGTGGACGCTGCGCGCCGCGGCGCGCACGCGCGGCGCGCCGACGCCGCTGATCGGCTATTTCATCCTGATGGCCGCCGTCGACGAGGCGCATCTGCTGAACGTCAGCGTCGCGACGCCGTGGCAGGCGCAGGGCCACGGGCTGTACCTGCTGCGGCGCGCGGCCGAGATCGCCCGGGAGCACCGGGCGGCGTCGGTGATCCTCGAGGTCCGTCCGTCGAATCGTCGCGCGCTGGCCGTCTATCGGCGCTTCGGCTTCGTCGACTGCGGACTGCGCAAGCGCTACTACCCCGCGAGCGCCTCGGACCACGACACGCGCGAGGACGCGATCGTCATGCGGTTGCCGCTTTGATCGACCGGCTCGCACGACGCCGCGCGGTCGAGGCCATGGGTCTCGGGCCGCTGTGGGTCCGACGCCGGATGCCCGACGACGATGCCGTCGAGTCGCCCGACGCGCGGGCCGCGCGGATCGCCGCGCTCGACTGGGCGGCGCTCCAGGCGGAGGTCGCCGGCTGCCGCGCGTGCCGGCTGTGCGAGACGCGGACGCAGACGGTGTTCGGCGTCGGGTCCGAACATCCGGACTGGCTCGTCGTCGGCGAAGGGCCGGGCGCGGAGGAGGACGCGACCGGCGAGCCGTTCGTCGGCAAGGCGGGCAAGCTGCTCGACGCGATGCTCGCGGCGGTCGGCTTCACGCGCGGCGAGCGGCCGGATCGCGGTCGCGCCTACATCGCGAACGTCGTGAAATGCCGTCCGCCCGGCAATCGGGATCCGTTGCCCGACGAGATCGAGCGCTGTCGCCCGTTCCTCGAGCGGCAGATCGCGCTGCTCGCGCCGAAGCTGGTCCTCGTCGTCGGCAAGGTCGCGAGCGGCGTGCTGCTGAAGTCGGAGGGGACGATGGGCAGCCTGCGCGGCAAGGCCCACCGGATCGAGGCCGGCGGCCGCGCGGTCCCGGTCGTCGCGACGTACCACCCGGCGTATCTGCTGCGCTCGCCGGACGAGAAGGCGAAGGCCTGGGCCGACCTGTGCTTCGCGCGCGCGCTGCACGAGCGCGACGGCGACGACGCCGTCTGACGCGTCAGTGCCGGACGTCGCGGATCAGCGTCAGCGGATCGCTGCCGCCGGTGCGCCGCAGGTTGCGACGATGGCGGCGCATCACGAGCAGCATGCTCGTCACGACGAAGAGGCCGAACAGGACGATGATCGTCGGCACCGACAGGTCGTAGCGCACGAGCACGGCATAGACGCACAGCATCGCGAGGACCGACAGGTTCTCGTTGAAGTTCTGGACCGCGATCGAATGCCCGGCGCTCATCAGCACGTGGCCGCGGTACTGCAGCAGCGCGTTCATCGGCACGACGAAGAACCCGGCCAGCCCGCCGATCAGCGTCAGCAGCAGGCTCGCCGCGATCAGGTAGAGCGGCACGTGCAGCCCGAAGCCCTCGATCACGTACGGCGGGATGCTGTCGCGGCGGAAGAACGCGAGCGACATGACGAGCAGGCCCATCGCGATGCCGTACGGGAGCACCGAGAGCGCGCGCTTGAGCGGGATGCGCGCGGCGAGCACGGCGCCGGCCGCGATGCCGATCGCGACGACGGCCTGCAGCGTCGCGCCCTGCGTGAGGTCGAGGCCGAGCGACGTCGCCGCCCAGCGCAGCACGATGAACTGCAGCGTCGCGCCGGCGCCCCAGAACAGCGTCGTGACGGCCAGCGAGATCTGGCCGAGCTTGTCTCGCCACAACGTGGAGAAGCACTGCGCGAAGTCGATGATCAGCCGCGCCGGGTTGCGCTCCTGGTGCGCGTAGCGAACGCCGGTGTCGGGGATGCGCAGGTTGATGATCGCGGCGATCGCGTAGATGAACGTGATGACGGTGATCGCGGCCTGCGGCGGCGTCTCGATGCCGGTACTGATGTACGGCAGGTCGATCGACAGCATCATCGACGACAGCTTCTGGCCGACGAGCTGGCCGCCGAGCACGGTGCCGAGGATGATCGAGCCGACCGTCAGGCCCTCGATCCAGCCGTTCGCCTTGACGAGCGCCTCCGACGGAAGCAGCTCGGTGAGGATGCCGTACTTCGCCGGCGAATACGCCGCGGCGCCGAGGCCGACGATCGCGTACGCGACGAGCGGATGCGCGCCGAACAGCATCGCCAGGCAACCGACGATCTTGATGCTGTTCGTGATGAACATGACCCGCCCCTTCGGCAGCGCGTCCGCGAAGGCGCCGACGAAGGCGGCGAGCAAGACGTACGACAGGCCGAAGAACAACTTGAGCAGCGGCGTCATCCAGTCCGGCGCGGAGATCTCGATGAGGAGCGAGATCGCTGCGATCAGCAGCGCATTGTCCGCGAGCGACGAGAAGAACTGCGCCGCCATGATGGTGTAGAAGCCACGCTTCATCCGTAAGGCCCGTCTCCGTTTGCCGTCGCGCGACGTCGTCGCGGTCCGCATCCGCACCGCGTTCCGTCGAAGCGGTTCGCCGATGACATGGTTCCCTGCGTGCGGCCCGTTGCACCCGGTGGCGAGGTGCGCCGCTGGCGAGGATCGGTCGTCCCCTTTGCGGGCAGGGTTATAGCATGAATCGAACGGGCGTCCGCCCCCGGCGAGGACCGTCGCCTGACCGGTCCGGACGGACGATGAGCCGCCGCGCGCGAGCCCTTATGATGCGGTCGCGACGGCGGGCCTCCGCGCGCCGCGCACCCTCGTCCATCCCGTGTCCCGACCCATCCAGGCGCTGCTGTCCCGCCGCGCGATCGCGCACAACATCGGCGTCGCCAGGCGTCGTGCGCCGGGCGCGAAGGTGTGGGCGGTGCTGAAGGCCGACGCGTACGGCCACGGACTGGTCCGCACCGTGGCCGACGGCGGTCCCGCGGTCGCGGATGCCGACGGCATCGCGATCCTGGAGACCGAGACGGCCACGCTGCTGCGCGAGCTCGGCTGGACGAAGCCGATCCTGCTGCTCGAAGGCTGCTTCGACGCGAACGACCTCGCGGCGGCCGCGCGCCTCGACGTCACGATCGGCGTCCACGACGACGAGCAGATCGCGATGCTCGCGGCCGCACGCGTCGATCGCCCGCTCGCGGTGTACCTGAAGATGAACAGCGGCATGAACCGGCTCGGCTTCGTGCCCGATCGCTTCGGCGACGCGCATCGGCGACTGCGTGCGCTGCCGGCGGTCGGCACGATCACGCTGACGACGCACTTCGCGAACGCCGATCTCGCGGACGGCGTCGACGACGCGCTCGCCGCGTTCGCGCGCGGCACGGCCGGGCTCGACGGTCCGCGTTCGCTCGCGAACTCCGCGGCCGTGCTCGCGCATCCGACGACGCATGGCGACTGGGTGCGGCCGGGCATCATGATCTACGGCGCGTCGCCGTTCGCGACGCGCGGCGCCGCCGAGTTCGGCCTGCGTCCGGCGATGACGCTGACGAGCGCGCTGATCGCGACGCAGTCGCTGCGCGCGGGCGACGCGGTCGGCTACGGCCATCGCTTCGTCGCCGACCGCGCGATGCGCATCGGCGTGGTCGCGTGCGGCTATGCGGACGGCTATCCGCGCTCCGCGCCGGACGGCACGCCGGTCGCGGTCGACGGCGGGTCTGCCGGATGGGGCAACGGCCGTCGTCGGTCGCGTGTCGATGGACATGCTGACCGTCGACCTGACGCCGGTGCCCGAGGCGCACGTCGGCAGCGCCGTCGAGCTGTGGGGGGCGCGCGTGCCGGTCGACGACGTCGCGCGGGCCGCCGGCACCGTCGGCTACGAGCTGCTGTGCGCGCTCGCGCCGCGCGTGCCGAAGATCGACGGTCGACTGATGGCGAAGGCGCGCACGCAGTACGTCTGCACCGAGTGCGGCGGCCAGACGCGAAGTGGCTGGGCCAGTGCCCGCACTGCCAGGCATGGAACACGCTGGTCGAAGGCGTCGTCGAGCCGCCGCGCCGCCGGCGCGCACCGCTTCGCGTCGCTCGCGGCCGACGCCGCCGGTCGCGCACGCTGGCCGACATCGAGGCCGCCGAGGTCGCCGCGCTCGCCGACCGGCATCGAGGAGCTCGACCGCGTGCTCGGCGGCGGCATCGTCGCCGGCGGCGTGGTGCTGATCGGCGGCGACCCGGGCATCGGCAAGTCGACGCTGCTGCTGCAGGCGCTCGACGCGCTGTCGCGCGCGATGAAGGTGCTGTACGTCACCGGCGAGGAGTCGCGGCGCGCAGGTCGCGCTGCGCTCGCGCCGGCTCGGCCTCGACCGGCGCGCAGCGTGCGCGTGCTGGCCGAGATCCACCTCGAGAAGATCCTGGCCACGATCGAGGCCGAGCAGCCCGGCGGTCGTGCGTGATCGACTCGATCCAGACGCTCTACTCCGACGCAGCTGACCTCGGCGCCCGGCTCGGTGGCGCAGGTGCGCGAATGCGCGGCGCAGCTCACGCGCATCGCCAAGGCGAGCGGCACGCACCATCGTGCTGGTCGGCCACGTCACCAAGGACGGCGCGCTGGCCGGCCCGCGCGTGCTGGAGCACATCGTCGACACGGTGCTGTACTTCGAGGGCGACACGCATTCCAGCTTCCGCCTGGTGCGCGCGATCAAGAACCGCTTCGGCGCGGTCAACGAGATCGGCGTGTTCGCGATGACCGAGCGCGGGCTGAAGGGCGTGGCCAACCCGAGCGCGATCTTCCTGTCGCACGCACGGCGAGCCGGTGCCGGGCTCGTGCGTGCTGGTCACGCTGGAAGGCACGCGGCCGATGCTGGTCGAGATCCAGGCGCTGGTCGACGCCGGCGGCCCGAGCCCGCGCCGGCTGTCGGTCGGCCTCGAGCGCGAACCGCCTGGCGATGCTGCTGGCGGTGCTGCACCGGCACGCCGGCATCGCCGCCGTCGACCAGGACGTGTTCGTCAACGCCGTCGGCGGCGTGCGCATCAGCGAGCCGGCGGCCGACCTGGCGGTGCTGCTGGCGATCCAGTCGTCGCTGCGCGGCAAGCCGCTGCCGCGCGGCTTCGTCGCGTTCGGCGAGGTCGGCCTGGCCGGCGAGGTGCGGCCGGCGCCGCGCGGCCAGGAGCGGCTGCGCGAGGCCGCCAAGCTCGGCTTCGGCATGGCGATCGTGCCGAAGGCGAACGCGCCGAAGGGACGCAACGCGAAGATCGAGGGCATGACGTCGTCGCGGTGTCGCGGATCGACGAGGCGCTCGACGCGCTGCGCGGGCGCTGATCGCGGTCGGTCGACGGTTCGAGGATCGACCGGCCGGTCGCGGGCTCGACGCGCTCCGCAACGCGCCGAGCCGGTCAGTCGACGAGCGTCGCGATCAGCCGCTCGGCGGCGCGTCGGCCGGCGACGACGGCGGCCTCGAGCGTCGCCGGGTAGTGCGTCGCCGGGTCCGCGTGGCCGACGTAGTCGCCGGCCAGCACCAGCCGCGGATGCGGCGTCTCGACGTCGGGACGCGCGAGCGACGGCGTCGACGCGTAGGTCGCGCGCTTCTCGACGACGACGCGCGACTCGAGCGGGAAGCTCGGCAGTCCGCACGCGGTCGCGAGCTGTCGCGCGATCGCCGCGACGAGCGCGTCGTTGTCGAGCTCGCGATGCGGCCCGTCGGCGCTGATCACCGCGGCGACGAGCCCGTGACCCGACGTCGGCGCCGCGTGATGCACGTCGGCCGTCAGCCGGTCCGAGCGGTCGAACGACCCACTGCGCGTAGTGGTCGACGTGCGGCGCCGACTCGAGCGCGAGCATGCGGCTCGGCCAGCGCGGGCGCTCGCGGTAGCGCAGGTAGGCGGTCACGATCGGCTGGAACGCGAACGCCTCGCACGCGGCGACGAGCGGCCGGAAGCGCGCGTCGTGCAGCGCCGGCGACGCCATCAGCCGCGCCGCGTCGAGCGTCGGCGTCGCGAGCACGACGGCGTCGAAGCGCTCCGGCGACGCGACGTCGGTCGCCGTGCCGCAGGCGACATCGACGCCGTCGTCGTGCAGCGCGAGGTTCTGGACGCGCGCGCCGAGCCGGATCGCCGCCGGCCCGAGGCGCTCGCGGACCGCGTCGGGCAGCAGGCTGCCGAGGTCGACGCGCGGCAGCAGCAGGTCCGAGTCGGTGTTCGCGGCGCCGAGGCTGTCGCGCAGCACGTTCAGGAACACCTGCGCCGACGCGATCGCGAGCGGCGTGTTCAGCGCCGCGACGCACAGCGGCTCCCACAGCTTGTGGGTCAGCAGCACCGGCTGGCCCCATTCGGCGAGCAGCTCCGCGACGGTGCGATCGCCGTCGAGCCGCCAGCGCGCCTTCTTCGCGCGGGACATCAGCGATGCGATCGCGATGCGCTCGTCGATCGACAGTCCGCGCGCCGTCACGATCATCGACACGAGATGCCACGGCGCGCGGCGCGCCGACGCGCGCAGCGACATCCCGTTCGCCGCGACGAGGTGCAGCGGCGTGCGCTCGAGCGCGGCGTCGAGGTCGATGCCGAGCCGCTGCATCAGCGCCAGCGTCTCGCGGTACGCGCCGAGCAGGATGTGCTGGCCGTTGTCGAGCGCGATCTCCCGGCCGTCGGCGGCGCGCCACGGCACGCGTCGCGCGCGGCCGCCGAGCGTGCGCGCCGCCTCGAACAGCGTGCAGTCGATGCCGGCCGCGACGAGCTGCGCCGCGGCGGCGAGCCCGGCCCAGCCGCCGCCGACGACGGCGACCCGCGGCTTCGGCGCGCTCAACGACGCGTCACCGCCCCGGCGCGACCCACGTCCGCCAGGCGATCCACAGCTTGCGGATCGGCGTCAGCGAGATGCGCTGGTTCAGCACCTGGAAGTCCGCTCGCTCGATCTCGTCGAGCAGCGCGCGGTAGATGGCGGCCATCATCAGGCCGGGCCGCTGCGGCCTGCGGTCCGCGGGCGGCAGCGCGAAGCGCCTCGTCGTAGACCGCCTGCGCGCGCTCGGCCTGGAACTTCATCAGCGCGGCGAACGCCGGGCTCGTCCTCGCGTTGAGCAGGTCCGCCGCCTTCACGTCGAACTGCTGCAGCTCCTCGACCGGCAGGTAGATGCGGCCCCTGCGCGCGTCGTCGCCGACGTCGCGGATGATGTTGGTCAGCTGCATCGCCAGGCCCAGCTTCTCGGCGTACGCGACCGAGCCCGGGTCGCGTCGCGCCGAAGATGTTCGGCGACAGGCTGCCGACGACGCCGGCGACGTGGTGGCAGTAGTGCGCAGGCCGGCGAAGTCGAGGTAGCGCGTCTGGTCGAGGTCCATCTCCAGCCCTCGATGATCTCGAGCAGGTGCTCGCGCGCGATCGAGAACGGCACGACGTGCGGCGCCAGCGCCCGCGTGACCGGGTGCGTCGGCTTGCCGGCGTACAGCCGGTCGACCTCGCTGCGCCACCACGCGAGCTTGGTCGCGGCGAGCGACGGGTCGGTGACCTCGTCGACGACGTCGTCGACCTCGCGGCAGAACGCGTAGAGCGCCGTGATCGCGGCGCGCCGCGGCGGCGGCAGGAACAGGAACGCGTAGTAGAAGCTCGAGCCGCTCTTCGCGGCCTTCTCGCGGCAGTATTCCTCGGGCGTCATCGATCGATCGCCGCCGTCGCGGGCGCCGCGGACGCCGACGACGAGCGGCGCATGCCGAGCGCTCGCGCGGCCATCGCGAGGCCGTCCGCGCGTGAGAGCGTGGGCCGCCGAAAGAACACGTCGTAGTCGGCGCGCTCGATCTTCTCGAGGATGCGGAGGCCGCCCTGGACGACGAGCCGGAGTTCGAAGCCGGCGCGGCCGGGCAACGCCGTCGCGAGCGGGGCGCCTTCCATCATCATCGCCCGCGTGCGGACGACCTCGTGCCGCATCAGCGCGCGCCACGGCTCGCCGGCGACGAGCGCCGCGGCGTCGCCGAACAGCATCGCCTCGGTCACGCCGAAGCGGTCGCGGTCGACGCGCGGCAGGTAGATCCGGTCCTTCGCGAGGTCGACGGCGACGTCCTGCCAGAAGTTGATCCACTGCAGCGCGGTGCAGATGCGGTCCGACCATCGCCGGTGCGTGTCGGTGTCGGCGCGGTACAGCGCGAGAAGCAGCCTGCCGACCGGGTTCGCCGAGCGGCGGCAGTAATCGAGCAGCGCCGCGTCGTCGTCGTAACGCGCGACGACGCAGTCCTGCGAGAACGCCGACAACAGGTCGTGGAACAGCGCGATCGGCAGCGCGTGCGCGCGAATCGCGGCGGCGAGCTCGACGAAGACGCGGCCGGCCGGTTCGTCGTCGGGCGGCTCGCCGGCGTCGATCCGGTCGAGCTGGCGGTCCCAGGCGGCGAGAGCCGCGAGCCGCTCGTCGGGCGACGCGGTGCCTTCGTCGGCGAGGTCGTCGGCGCCGCGCGCGAAGCGATAGATCGCCTCGACCGGGCGGCGCAGGCGCCGCGGCAGCAGCAGCGACGCGACCGGGAAGTTCTCGTAATGATCGACCGGCATCGGCGGCCCACGGCCAGACGAGACGAAGGAGGCGCGAGTATAGAAGCGGTTGACCCGCGCGGCCGGCGCGACGGTCGGTGCGACCGCCGGTGCGACGTGGACGGGCGATCCGCGCGATGACCGGCGCGACGTCGACGCGGCGGCCGGCGCGACGGTCGGTGCAAGGGTCCGCGCGGCGGCCGGCGCGCCCGCCTCGCAGGGAGCGGCTCACGTATAATCCCGCCGCGATCGCGCCGCCGGATCCGCACGACGTCGCGGCGCGCGCGGGCGGCGTCACCGCGAGGGTGGCGAAATTGGTAGACGCACCAGGTTTAGGTCCTGACGCCAGCAATGGTGTAGGGGTTCGAGTCCCCTCCCTCGCACCAGTTCGTCGACGGTTCGTCCACCCGTTCGTCCCTCCCGGTTCGTCGCAGCCGTTCGTTCGCGCGTCCGGCGCGGTCGTCGGACACCGATCTCCAGCAACCCCTTCCGGTCGCGACGCCGGCACGGCCGCGCCCCTTTCGGATCAAGACATGCCCATGCCAGTCGAAAACCTCGGAAAGCTCGAACGCCGCGTCCGCCTCTCGGTTCCGCGGTCCGAGATCGAACGCGAGGTCGACAGCCGCCTGAAGCGCCTGTCGCGCACCGTCCGCATGGCCGGGTTCCGGCCCGGCAAGGTGCCGATCAAGATCGTCGCGCAGCAATACGGCTTCCAGGTCCACAACGAGGTCCTGAACGAGAAGGTCGGCAGCGCGTTCAGCAAGGCGGTCGAGGAAAACCAGCTGCGCGTCGCCGGTTCGCCGAACATCACGGCCAGCGAGTCGGCCGACGGGGAGGGCGAGGGCGCCGTCGCGTTCGACGCGACGTTCGAGGTCTATCCGGAAGTCGCGCTTGCGCCGCTCGAGAGCCTCGAGGTGACGCGTGCGACGACGACCGTCGACGACGAGGCGGTCGACAAGACGATCGAGATCCTGCGCCGCCAGCGCAGCCACTTCCATTCGAAGTCGGCGCACGACGACGGACACGGCCACGCCGCGCCCGAGGGCACGTCGACGGCTGCCGAGGACGGCGATCGCGTGACCGTCGACTTCGTCGGCACGATCGACGGCGTGCCGTTCGACGGCGGGACCGGCCACGACTTCTCGTTCGTGATCGGCTCGGGCCAGATGCTGCCGGCGTTCGAGGCGGCGGCGGTCGGCCTGTCGGCCGGCGACACGAAGACGTTCGACGTCACCTTCCCGGACGACTACCCGGGCCGCGAGGTCGCCGGCAAGACCGCGCAGTTCTCGATCACCGTCAAGGACGTCGCGTGGGCGCACGTCCCGGCGGTCGACGCCGACTTCGCGTCGTCGCTCGGCGTCGGCGACGGCGACCTCGCGAAGATGCGTAGCGACATCCGCGACAATCTCGAGCGCGAGGTGAAGAAGCGGCTCGCGACGCGCAACCGCGACGCCGTCATGAACGCGCTGCTCGCCGCGTCGCAGATGGAGACGCCGAAGGCGCTCGTCGACGCGGAGGTCGAGCGGCTGACGGAGAACGCGCGCGAGGAGATGCGCGGCGCGGCCTGAACACCGAGACGATGCCGCTGACGCCGGACCTGTTCGCGGCGCAGGCGGAACGCCGGGTGCGCCTCGGCCTGATCCTCGGCGAGGTCGTCAAGCGCGAGGAGCTCCAGCCGAAGCCCGAGCAGATCACGCGCGCACGTCGAGGAGCTCGCGCAGAGCTACGAGAAGCCGGCCGAGGTCGTGCGCTGGTACTTCGCCGACCGCTCGCGACTCGCGGACGTCGAGGCCCTTGTCCTCGAGGAAAACGTCGTCAACTTCGTGCTCGGGCGCGCGCGGGTCGCCGACGCCGCCGTCCCGTTCGACGAGCTGATGGGCGGCAACTGACGCCGCCTCGCGGCTTCATCACCCTGCAAGGACCGATCCGATGAGCAATCCCCTGGCATTCAGCGCGACCGAACCCGTCGGACTCGGCATGGTCCCGATGGTGATCGAGCAGTCGGGCCGCGGCGAGCGTGCCTACGACATCTATTCGCGACTGCTGAAGGAACGGATCGTGTTCCTCGTCGGCCCGGTCAACGACCAGACGGCGAACCTCGTCGTGGCGCAGCTGCTGTTCCTCGAGTCGGAGAACCCGGACAAGGACATCTCGCTGTACATCAACTCGCCGGGCGGCTCGATCTACGCCGGCCTCGCGATCTTCGACACGATGCAATTCGTGAAGCCCGACGTCTCGACGCTGTGCACCGGCATGGCCGCGAGCATGGGGTCGTTCCTGCTGATGGCCGGCGCGAAGGGCAAGCGCTTCAGCCTGCCGAATTCGCGGATCATGATCCACCAGCCGTCCGGCGGTTCGCAGGGCCAGGCCGCCGACATCGAGATCCAGGCGAAGGAAATCCTCTACCTGCGCGAGCGGCTCAACGGGATCTACTCCGAGCGCACCGGCCAGCCGATCGACAAGATCGCCCGGGACACCGACCGCGACACGTTCATGTCGCCGGAGCAGGCGAAGGAATACGGCCTGATCGACGAGGTCCTGACGACGCGCACGACCGAGGCCTGACGCCGCCGGCCGGGCCCGCGACGGGGTCGGCGCGGCGGGTGTTGCGCCCTGCGGACGCCCGGGCGACGCGGCCGGGCGCCGGATCGGTCGTCGCGCAAATCCACGGTATAGTTATTTCGCGTTCACTTCGCGGGGCACGGGCGGTATGTCGGAGAAAAAGGGTTCGAGCGGCGAGAAGCTGTTGTACTGCTCCTTCTGCGGGAAGAGCCAGCACGAGGTCAAGAAGCTGATCGCCGGTCCGTCGGTGTTCATCTGTGACGAGTGCATCGACCTGTGCAACGACATCATCCGCGACGAGGCGGCCCAGGCCGACCCGTCGGGCACGATCACGCGCTCCGACCTGCCGACGCCGCAGGAGATCGGCGACATCCTCGACCAGTACGTGATCGGTCAGGAGACGGCCAAGCGGATTCTCGCCGTCGCCGTCTACAACCACTACAAGCGCCTGAAGCACATGTCCAAGAAGGACGATGTGGAACTGGCGAAGAGCAACATCCTGCTGGTCGGGCCGACCGGCTCCGGGAAGACGCTGCTCGCGCAGACGCTCGCGCGGCTGCTGAACGTCCCGTTCGTGATCGCCGACGCGACGACGCTGACCGAGGCCGGGTACGTCGGCGAGGACGTCGAGAACATCATCCAGAAGCTGCTGCAGAACTGCAATTACGAGGTCGAGAAGGCGCAGAAGGGCATCGTCTACATCGACGAGATCGACAAGATCTCGCGCAAGTCGGACAACCCGTCGATCACCCGCGACGTCAGCGGCGAGGGCGTCCAGCAGGCGCTGCTGAAGCTCGTCGAGGGCACGCTCGCGTCGGTCCCGCCGCAGGGCGGCCGCAAGCACCCGAACCAGGACTTCGTGCAGATCGACACGACGAACATCCTGTTCATCTGCGGCGGCGCGTTCGACGGCCTCGAGAAGGTGATCCGCAACCGCTCCGAGAAGAGCGGCATCGGGTTCTCGGCCGAGGTCAAGAGCCAGTCCGACCGCGCGGTCGGCGACGTGCTGCGCGAGGTGGAGCCGGAAGACCTGATCAAGTTCGGCCTGATCCCCGAGCTCGTCGGTCGCCTGCCGGTCGTCGCGACGCTGAACGAGCTCAACGAGGAGGCGCTGATCCAGATCCTGGTCGAGCCGAAGAACGCGCTCGTCAAGCAGTACCAGAAGCTGCTCGCGATGGAAGGCGTCGAGCTCGAGATCCGGCCGGCCGCGCTGCTCGCGATCGCGCGCAAGGCGTTGAAGCGCAAGACCGGCGCCCGCGGGCTGCGGTCGATGCTCGAGGCCGCGCTGCTCGACGTGATGTTCGAGCTGCCGAGTTCGAAGGGCGTCGTGCGCGTCGTCCTCGACGAGAACCAGATCAGCGGCGGGGTCAAGCCGCTGCTGATCTACGGCGACCAGCCGAAGGTCGCCGGCCTCAGCTGAAGCGGTTCAAGTTCGTGCGGTCCGCGCCGACGTTCAGGTTGTCGGCGCCGCGGTTCGCGGGGCCAGGGACGTCGCCGCCGGTGGGCGGGGCGCATTCGAGTCGATTCGCGGCTTCAATCGAAAAGCCGTTCATGCCGGTCGCGTGAGCGGCTTTTTGTTTGGTGCTTCCGTGTCGCGTCGTGGGCGGCGCGCTCCCTTGCAACGGGGCCGCCCGTCATCATCTACGACGCGTGCCGGAACGGCACGTGCGAATGATCTGAAAGGAAGCACATGGCCTTGACCACCCCCTCGTCCGACGAACGCATCCAGCTGCCGCTGCTGCCGCTTCGCGACGTCGTGATCTTTCCCCACATGGTGATCCCGCTGTTCGTGGGTCGCCCGAAGTCGATCAAGGCCCTCGAGACGGCGATGGAGGCGGGCAAGAGCATCATGCTCGTCGCGCAGAAGACGGCGTCGAAGGACGAGCCGTCGCCCGAAGACATCTACGAGATCGGCTGCGTCTCGAACATCCTGCAGATGCTGAAGCTGCCCGACGGGACCGTGAAGGTGCTCGTCGAAGGCGCGCAGCGGGCGCGCATCCACAAGATCGAGGAACTCGACACGCACTTCGTCTGCGACCTGACGCCGGTCGCGTCCGACGACGACGCGAACGCCGAGCTCGAGGCGATGCGGCGCGCGATCGTCCAGCAGTTCGACCAGTACGTGAAGCTCAACAAGAAGATCCCGCCGGAGATCCTGACGTCGCTGTCGGGCATCGACGACTCGGGTCGCCTCGCCGACACGATCGCGGCGCACCTGCCGCTCAAGCTCGAGCAGAAGCAGGCCGTGCTCGAGATGTTCAAGGTCAGCGAACGCCTCGAGCATCTGCTGACGCAGCTCGAGACCGAACTCGACATCCTGCAGGTCGAGAAGCGCATCCGCGGTCGCGTCAAGCGGCAGATGGAGAAGAGCCAGCGCGAGTACTACCTGAACGAGCAGGTCAAGGCGATCCAGAAGGAGCTCGGCGAAGGCGAGGACGGCGCGGAGATCGAGGAGCTCGAGAAGAAGCTCAAGGCCGCTCGCATGCCGAAGGAAGCGAAGATCAAGGCCGATGCGGAGCTCAAGAAGCTCAAGCTGATGAGCCCGATGTCCGCCGAGGCGACCGTCGTGCGCAACTACCTCGACACGCTCGTCGGCCTGCCGTGGAAGAAGAAGTCGAAGGTCACGAACGACCTGCGGCGTGCCGAGCAGGTGCTCGACGAGGATCACTTCGGCCTCGACAAGGTCAAGGAACGCATTCTCGAATACCTCGCGGTCCAGCAACGCGTCGACAAGATCAAGGCGCCGATCCTGTGCCTGGTCGGGCCTCCGGGCGTCGGCAAGACGTCGCTCGGCCAGTCGATCGCACGCGCGACGAACCGCAAGTTCGTCCGCATGGCGCTCGGCGGCGTCCGCGACGAGGCCGAGATCCGCGGCCATCGCCGGACCTACATCGGGTCGATGCCCGGCAAGATCCTGCAGAGCCTGTCGAAGATCGGCGTGCGCAATCCGCTGTTCCTGCTCGACGAAGTCGACAAGATGGGCATGGACTTCCGCGGCGATCCGGCGTCGGCGCTGCTCGAGGTGCTCGATCCGGAGCAGAACCACACGTTCCAGGATCACTACATCGAGGTCGACTTCGACCTGTCGGACGTGATGTTCGTCGCGACGTCGAACTCGTTCAACATCCCGCCGGCGCTGCTCGACCGGATGGAAGTGATCCGGCTGTCCGGCTACACCGAGGACGAGAAGACCAACATCGCGCTGCGCTATCTGCTGCCGAAGCAGATGAAGAACAACGGCGTGAACAAGGAGGAACTGCTCGTCGCCGAGAGCGCGATCCGCGACATCATCCGCTACTACACGCGCGAGGCCGGCGTGCGTGCGCTCGAGCGAGAGATCTCGAAGATCTGCCGCAAGGTCGTGAAGACGCTGCTGCTGAAGAAGAGCGAAGGCAAGAAGAGCGAGCAGGTGCGCGTCACGGCGCGCAACCTCGACAAGTTCCTCGGCGTGCGCCGCTTCACGTTCGGCATGGCCGAGAAGCAGAACCAGGTCGGCCAGGTCAACGGGCTCGCGTGGACCGAGGTCGGCGGCGACCTGCTGACGATCGAGGTCGCCGTCATGCCGGGCAAGGGCAAGATCGAACGGACCGGCTCGCTCGGCGACGTGATGAAGGAGTCGGTCGAGGCGGCGCGCTCGGTCGTTCGGTCGCGGTCGCGCCGGCTCGGAATTCCCGACGACGCGTGGGACAAGCAGGACATCCACGTGCACGCGCCGGAAGGCGCGACGCCGAAGGACGGCCCGTCGGCCGGCGCCGCGATGACGCTCGCGATGGTGTCGGCCCTGACGAAGATTCCGGTGCGGGCCGACGTCGCGATGACCGGCGAGATCACGTTGCGCGGCGAGGTCCTGCCGATCGGCGGTCTGAAGGAGAAGCTGCTGGCGGCGCATCGCGGCGGCATCAAGACCGTCCTGATCCCCGAGGAGAACGTGAAGGATCTGCACGAGATCGCCGAGAACGTGAAGAACCGGCTCGAGATCGTCCCGGTCAAGTGGATCGATCGCGTGCTCGAGCTCGCGCTCGAACGTCAGCCGGTGCCGCTGGCCGACGAGGACCCGCTCGCGACGCCGGCGGCGCCGGTCATCGCGACCGAACAGCGTCCCGAGGACGGTAATCTGGTCAAGCACTGAGCGACGGCGTCGCGACGAACGCGTGGCTTCGGCCACGCGTTTTTTTTGCCCGCGCGGTGCGCAGGCGTCGGCTTGACGGTACGGCGGGTTGCGCTGCCTAATGCTGCCGCATCGTCGGCACGACGCCGAGCAGGTCGACGACCGGTCCAGCACCTCGGCAACCCACCGCGGAGGGAGTCGATGAACAAGTCGGACTTGATCGAACACATCGCCAGGCAGGCCGACATCTCGAAAGCGGCCGCCGGCCGCGCGCTCGAGTCGGTCGTCGGCGGCATCAAGACGACATTGAGGAAGAACGGCAGCGTGACGCTGGTCGGCTTCGGCACGTTCACCGTCGGCAAGCGCGCGGCACGCACCGGCCGCAATCCGCAGACCGGCGCGGCGATCAAGATCCAGGCCGCGAAGGTTCCGAAGTTCCGCGCTGGAAAGGCGTTCAAGGATGCGGTAAACTCGTCGGCTGCGCGCGGATGACTTCGCGCACAGCAGCACGGGCCGGCGACGGCACGGGCGCGAGCGACGCAGGGTGCTTAGCTCAGTTGGTAGAGCGGCGCCCTTACAAGGCGTAGGTCGGGAGTTCGAGCCTCTCAGCACCCACCAGCGATCGCATCCGCCATCCGACGCACCGTGCAGCGTTAAAGGCAACACCGGTTTCAAGGGAGTGGTAGTTCAGTTGGTTAGAATACCGGCCTGTCACGCCGGGGGTCGCGGGTTCGAGTCCCGTCCACTCCGCCAGAAGCACCAGGAAGGGCCGCCATCGAGCGGCCCTTTTCTATTGGACGATCCGTCGGACGCTGCGCCGGATCGAGCGGCATGGTCGAGACGAAGGACGGTTCGCGCACGACCAGGCACGCTTCACGACGCTCGGGCGGTCGCACGACCGAACGGCGCGACGTTCATGTCGATGTCGAGGACGCGCGGTGAACCGGAAGCGTCGTCGACGCCGGCCTCCGGTCCGACGAAAGGTGGGCGATGGGAGCACTGGTCTGGTTGGTCGTCGTCGTCTCGGCGATCTGGGTGTACGTCGACGCGAGATCGATCGGCGTCCGGAAGGGGCTCGTCACCGGCCTGGGGGACATGGGCCCGGTCGGATGGGCCGTATCCACGTTGTTTCTCTGGATCGTCGCGTTCCCGCTTTATCTGGTGAAGCGCAGGCAGTTCAGGATCGCCGTGGCGACGGCCGCACCCACCGTGGGCGATCGCGAGCCACGTTGACGCGCGACGTTCGGAGCGGCGCGAGAGCGTCGTCGCCCGAGCTTCGAAGACGCCGATCGGCGTGGACGGCCGCCGTGATCTTCGGTTCTCGGCGGAGCGACGCCAGCGCCACGGGACATCGGGCTCGCGCGGGGTGCGGTTCGCGGTCCGTCGCGTCAACGGCATCGGGCAGAGTTGCCCGTCCGAGCGGCCCTCGTCATCGCCGGGCCGGTCGGCGCGAACGGGTCTCGCGGCCTCGTCGACTCGGGATCCCAGGCGACCGACCGCGGCTCGCGACGCTAGATCGGCCGAACGACGAACGCCTCCGCATCGGGATGCGTCCCCACGAGCGCGCGAGCCGCATCGCCGCCGTCGAGCCAGGCGTCGTACTGCGACGGCAGCAGCACCATCGGCGCGCGGTCGTGGACCGTGCCTAAGAACTCGTTCGGCGGCACCGTGCACATCGTGTAGACCGGCACCTTCTGCCCGGTCTTCGGATCGACGTTCTCGTCGAACAGGCCGGCGGCCATGAACACCGGCTCGCCCGGCATCGAGACGCGCACGCGCTGCTTGCCGGCGCCGGTCTCGGGCCATTCGTCCCAGCTCGACATCGGGATCAGGCAGCGCCGCTCGGCGAACGACCACTTCCACATGAAGCTGGACGTCAGCTTCTCGGACATCGCGTTGATGACGGGCTTCGCGAGCTTCTTCGGCTTGCCGGTCGCCTTGTCGATCGTCTTGGCGTCGACGAGCATGATGAAGCCCCAGCGGCGCAGCTCGGCGACGAGCCGGCCGTCATCGTCGCGACGGACGATCGGCAGGCGATCGGTCGGTCGCGCCTCGGGGCTGCCGGCCTCGAAGGCCGGGTCCCACTCGGCACGGTTGATGTCCATCCACTGGACGTATTGGGTCCAGAGGTCGTGGAGTTCGTAGCGGCCGCACATCGACGAACGGTCCGCGCCGCTCAGACGCTTCGTCGCGGCATCAGCCGGGACGGCCAACCGATCCGGACCAGCAGGCCGTCGGGACCGCGGATGCCGACCTCGTACAGGCCCCATTCCCGGTGACGCAGAACACCGCCCGGTCGAATGATCAGGTCGTCGACTCGGGCCGCGATCGCATCCACGTCGGGTGTCCGGATATAGATGCCGAAGGGGTTGTGAGCTTCCGGAACGCGCCACGGACCGTCGCCGGCTCGCGTGAGGTGCACCTCGCAGTTCCACCCGGTCGCGATGACGTAATCCGCGTCGCCGCCCGTGCGGGCGAAGCCGAGGCGTTCCCAGAAGGCCACCGCCGCGACCAGATCGTTGCTCGGGACGATGGCGAAAGCGCCGACGTTCGCGGGGATCGGCATCGCACGTCCGTCAGGTCGATGGGATCGTCGTCCGCCGGATGGCCGTCAGGCCTCGCGTCGTGAGCATGGCCACCGGAGGCCCGCGGCGCGAGGCGCTGACGACACGCCACGCCGGTGCCGGCCCGCAGATCTCCGGCTCGCGAAAACGCGGCGTCATCCACACGACGTTGCAGACCGGCGCCGGCCGCGCTTCGTCCATGCGCGCCAGCCTCGACGCGAGGCCGTGCGCGTACCGCTCGAGGTGATCGTTCTTCGCCTTCAGCGCGCGGTTCTCGGCCCGCAGCGAAAAGGCGTCCTGCTCGGCCAGGTCGGCGCGCGCGGCGCGGTCGACGGCCCGCTGGTAGCGGCAGACGATCTGCACGAGGAGCCACAGCCGCTCGCGCGGCGAGCTCGGTTCCTCCTCGCCGCTGCAGACGCGCAGGAAGTGCTGTTCCTTCTCGTTGCGCGGGTTCGAGCGGAAGCAGGCCAGCTCGTCGAGCCGCGCACCGTAGCGGGTGATGAAGGCGCGCTCGTCGCGCGTGAAGTAGCGCCGGCGCAGTTTCTCGTCGAGCGACCACCACGTGCTCCAGACGGATCGCGACTTGTACGCATCGACCGCGTGCTGCGTGTCGGCCGAGAGTCGCTTCAGGGTGTGGCGGGAGGGGTTGTGGCCCATCGACATGGCTCGACGAATCTCTGATGCAGGGCGGCCGGCGAGAGGGCGCGACTCGTACAAGCGCGTCGCGCCCGTCCGCTCGATGGACATGCTCGATCGCTCGCCTTTCGAGGTTGCCGTTCGCGGCCCAAGGATAACGCCGGACGGCGCGCCGGTCTGCCGCCGAGCGTTGCGGGCTCGTGGAGCCCCGGGACGTCGACCTGATGGAATGCGTGGTCGAGGTGACGTAGCCGGAACGCGCCGAAGACCGTATCCAGGTCCGCGGATGGCGTCCGACGGTCGCGGACACTCGCATCGGCCGCCCATCAGCGACGAGCCTGCGAATCGTGCTTCGACAGGAGAGACCGTGGCGCGCACAGGCGCCACGCCGCGTCGAGAACCGGCGCCAGCAGCGCGGTGGTGGCGGTCGCGAGATGCATCAGTACCCATGAATGTCCGCGATAGTGCTCGGTGACGAAGAAGACCTGCGGATGAAGCGCGATCAGGCGCTCGCGTTCGTCCCAGGTGCATCGCACGACGACGGTCTGGCGGTCTTCCTTCAGTCGCACCATCAGTTTGCCGCGGACCTTCAGGGCCGCCGTTCCATACGACGTCGACTCCTCGACTTCCGGAAGCGTCAGCGCCATTCGCTTGACGGTCTCGTAGGTCACGCGGGTCGACGTCTTCGCCATCGGTGTGCGCATCGCGAGCTGGAAGTCACGACACCACGAAGTCCGGTCGCGTCGGAATACCGGTCGGCGGGTCCCGCCGCGTCTCGCCGCCGACGACGCGTCGGGCTGCGAGTGCGCGGGAGGCGCCGCCTTCCTTCGAACCTGGCACCGGGATGTCGAGTCGTACCTACGGCCTCTTGAGCTTTCGCCGCGGATCGCCCCAGTTCGTCTCGAGGGTCTGTTCGTCGACGAACCGCGCGACGAGGCCGAGGTTGTCGCATCCCTTGAGGACATCCGTCGGAAGGATCGCCGCCGCGAACTCCTGCGGCGACATCACCAGGACGACGACGGGCCAGTCGAAGCCCCAGCAGGGGTTGCTCTTGATCGCCACCGGCGTCGTGTTGACGTGGTACCGGCCTCCGGCGGCGTCGTCGACCACGAGGTCGCCGTCGCGGTAGAGGTCCGTGTATCGGTACAACCAACGGCCCACGTAACGTCGCGCTTCGGCCGGATCGACCGGCGGGATGGGCGACAGCTTCACGACCTCGCCGCTGCCTCGGCGCTTGTAGAACACGGCGTCGTCGGTGACGCGGAATTCGTTGCAGCCTTCGGTCGGGGATCCGGTCTCGCTGCAGAACAGCTCGCCCGACACGTGCCATCGACCGCCCTGCGCGCCGACTCCGTGGAGGAAGACGAAACGGCCGTTTCGTCCGAAGGACATGATCCAGTCCGCGCCGCCCGACGTCACGCCGCGATACGTATGTCCCGCGACCCGCTCGTCGAAGAGCGCCTGGTCGATCGGTACGGCATCGGCCGGAAAGCCGCTGGCTCGCCCGGTCTGCGCCGGCGCCGGCCGCAGCGGCGCCAGCGTCGCCAGGACGACGAGCAGTGCGTTGACGGACACGTCCGAAGCTCGCAGGGCCATGGCGATGCGCTCGCAGGGTCGAGGATTCTGTTGACGGTGCGCAGGCCCGCCGCTCCCGCATGTCGACCGCAATGCTCCCTCGGGCGCGCGCCATCGCATTTGCCGCAATCGCAACCCGCGAGACGACGCGGAGCCGTCGCGGTCGACGCGCGAAGGATCACCGATGCGGCGCCCGGAATCAAGCACCGGACCGACGTTCATCCGGCAGGCCGTCGACGATATCCGCCACCTTCGGGCCGCGCCGCTCCGGGGGTCACGCCGAGCGACGACCAGGCGCTTCGGACGCATCGCGACCTGCAGTCGTTCGCGCGCGCGGTGGTCCGCGACGCGGTCGGCCGTCGTTCAGCAGTTCAGCGGGGCCATCGCGACCAGGAATCGTCGCTCGAAGCGGATGTCCGGGAACGCGATCGACGCGCCGTCGACCGTCGCCGCCGGCAAGGTGACGACGACTTCACGCGCGTCGACGTCCAGCGGGGCGGCGATCCAGTAGTGCTTCCACGATTCTGACCCGGCTCCCGGGCCGCTGATGCCCCCTTCGAGCGGCGCCCCGATCGATACCATCGCCGACTGAACGTACGGGTTGTCGTAGTTCCTGGCGGGCGCGTCGACCCGGCTGATCCTGGGGAACACGGCGTCGGACACGGGCCGTCCGTCGCGCGGGTCGATGCGGAAGCGGTCGCTCGTCAGCACCAGCGTCCTGCCCGGAGGCACGTCGTAGCGCGCTTCGATGGTCCGCGAGAACGGTCCGAGCCTGACGATCGCGCGGACACCCCCGCGCTCGACTTCGATGCCGTCGGGCACGTCGCGGTCGAGGGTGCAGGACGAGTGGACGAGGCGACCCGCGGTCGCGTCCGCGACGTAGACGTGCGTCGCGAGCGGCACGCAGGCCGACGATGCGACCGCTGCGGCCAGGGCGACGAGCGTCGATGCCGCGCGTGGCATCCGGATCGACGCGCGGGCGACGCGTCTCTCCAGCCGCCGGACGCAGGGCGTCCGGGGGTCGTGGAGCTCGTCGCGGCCGTTCATGGCGCCAGTCTAAGGTCGAGGCGTGCGACGCGCCCGCTTATAATCGCGCGCTTGCCTTCCGGACCGCTTCGGACTCGATGAGTCGCCCGCCCCACCCGAGCCTGCACGTCCTTCGCCTCGACGGCGGCGCGGCGCTCGGCGACTTCCGCATCGAGCGGATCGTCCGACGACTGGCCGCCGAAGGCATCGCGGTCCGATCGCTGACCGCGAGACACGTCCACTGGATCGCCACGACGCGTTCGCTCGACGAATCGGAGCGCGCGAAGCTCGACGCGCTGCTCGCCGACGGCGAACGGCCGGCCGCCGCCGACGACGAACGCGGGCAGGCATTCGTCGTGATCCCGCGCCTCGGCACGCTGTCGCCGTGGGCGAGCAAGGCCACCGACATCGCGCATCGCTGCGGCCTCGACGCGATCGTCCGCATCGAGCGCGGGGTCGTCTATCGCGTCCGGACGAAGAGGCGGCCTGTTCGGCGGCGATCGCATCGACGACGCCGACCGCGCGCGCATCGAGGCCACGTTGCACGACCGCATGACCGAGGTCGTCGTCGACGAGTCGTTCGACTTCGCGCGGCTGTTCGAGGCGGTCGAGGCCGAACCGATGCGGACCGTCGACGTCGTCGCGCGCGGCCGCGAGGCGCTCGTCGAGGCGAACGCCGACTGGGGCCTCGCGCTGTCCGACGACGAGATCGACTACCTGTGCGACGCGTTCACGCGGCTCGGGCGCGATCCGACCGACGTCGAGCTGATGATGTTCGCGCAGGCGAACAGCGAGCACTGCCGCCACAAGATCTTCAACGCGTCGTGGACGATCGACGGCGTGCCGCATGGACCGCTCGCTGTTCGGGATGATCCGCAACACCGAGGCCGTGTCGCCCGGCGGCACGATCGTCGCGTACGCGCGACAACGCGGCGGTCATGCGAGGGCGCGTTCGCGCGAGCGCTTGTTCCCCGACGCGCACGGCGACGTGGCGCGGCCGGCTCGAGCCGACGCACATCCTGATGAAGGTCGAGACGCACAACCATCCGACGGCGATCTCGCCGTTCCCCGGCGCGGCGACCGGGGCCGGCGGCGAGATCCGCGACGAAGGCGCGACCGGCCGCGGCGCGAAGCCGAAGGCGGGGCTCGCGGGCTTCTCGGTGTCGAACCTGAACCTGCCCGACGCGGCGCGCGGCTGGGAGCGCTCGATCGGCACGGCCGTCGCGCATCGCGTCGCCGCTCGACATCATGATCGACGGGCCGCTCGGCGCGGCGGCGTTCAACAACGAGTTCGGCCGGCCGAACCTCGGCGGCTACTTCCGCGTGTTCGAGCAGCGCGTCGGCGACGTCGACTACGGCTATCACAAGCCGATCATGCTCGCCGGCGGCCTCGGCAACATCCGCGACGACGCACACGCAGAAGGCACGACCTGCCGGACGGCGCGCTGCTGATCCGTCGGCGGGCCCGGCCTGCTGATCGGCCTCGGCGGCGGCGCGGCGAGCTCGATGGCGACCGGCGCGAACACCGCATCGCTCGACTTCGCCTCGGTCCAGCGCGACAACGCGGAGATGCAGCGCCGCGCGCAGGAGGTCATCGACCGCTGCTGGCAGACCGTCGACGACGAGGGGCTCGACGCGAACCCGATCCTGTCGATCCACGACGTCGGCGCCGGCGGCCTGTCGAACGCGTTCCCCGAGCTCGTCGAGGGCGCGCATCGCGGCGCGCGCTTTCGATCTGCGCGCAGGTCCCGGTCGACGCGAGCGGGCTGTCGCCGCGCGAGATCTGGTGCAACGAGTCGCAGGAGCGCTACGTGCTCGCGATCGCGCCCGAGCGGCTCGACGCGTTCGCGGCGATCTGCGCGCGCGAGCGCTGCCCGTTCGCGGTCGTCGGCCACGCGACGGCCGAGCGCGTCCTGAAGCTCGACGCGCCGAGCGAACCGCCGCCGATCGACCTGCCGATGGACGTGCTGTTCGGCAAGCCGCCGAAGATGCACCGCGACGTCGCGCGCGTCGCGCCGGTCCGCACGCCGATCGATCTGACCGGGCTCGACTTCGACGCGGTCGCGCGCGACGTGCTGATGCACCCGACCGTCGGCAGCAAGACCTTCCTCGATCACGATCGGCGACCGCACCGTCGGCGGCCTGACGTCGCGCGACCAGATGGTCGGGCCGTGGCAGGTGCCGGTCGCCGACTGCGCCGTGACGCTGATGGACTACGCGGGCTTCGCCGGCGAGGCGATGGCGGTCGGCGAGCGCACGCCGCTCGCGATGATCGACGCGGCGGCGTCGGCGCGCATGGCCGTCGGCGAGGCGATCACGAACCTCGATGGCCGCGCCGGTCGAGCGCCTCGGCGACATCAAGCTGTCCGCGAACTGGATGGCCGCGTGCGGCTCGCCGGGCCAGGACGCGGCGCTGTTCGACGCCGTGCGCGCCGTCGGCATGGAGCTGTGTCCCGCGCTCGGCATCGGCATTCCGGTCGGCAAGGACTCGATGTCGATGCGGACGACGTGGGCGGACGACGACGGGCAGCGCGACGGCGCGGCGAAGCAGGTCGTCGCGCCGGTGTCGCTGATCGTGTCCGCGTTCGCGCCGGTCCGCGACGTGCGGCACGCTGGACGCCGCAGCTGCGGCGCGGCGTCCCGAGCGCGCTGCTGCTCGTCGACCTCGGCGCCGGCCGGCATCGCCTCGGCGCGTCGATCCTCGCGCAGGTGACGGGCAGGTCGGCGATGCGGTGCCCGATGTCGACGATCCCGCGCGGCTGAAGGCGCTTTTCGCCGCGATCGTCGAGCTGCGTGCGGCCGGGCTCGTGCTCGCGTATCACGACCGCTCGGACGGCGGCCTGTTCGCGACGCTGTGCGAGATGGCGTTCGCGGGCCGCACCGGCGTCTCGATCAACGTCGACATCCTGACGCTCGAAGGCGGCGGCGCCGACGACTGGGGCGACTCGAAGAACTGGGCGACGCAGGTCGCCGCGCGTCGCGACGCGGCGACGCTGAAGGCGCTGTTCGCCGAGGAGCTCGGCGTGGTCGTGCAGGTGCGCGTCGACGATCGTTCGCGCGTGATGGACGTGCTGCGACGACACGGCCTCGGCGCGATGGCGCACGAGGTCGGCCGCGTCAACGACCGCGACGTCGTCGAGGTCTATCGCGACGCGAAGTGCGTCTGCGTCGACGTCGCGCGCCGAGCTGCAGCAGGCGTGGGACGACACGAGCCGGCGCATCGCGCGGCTGCGCGACGAGCCGGCGTCGGTCGACGAGGAGCACGCGGCGATCGTCGCCGACGATCCGGGACTGCCGACGCGCGTCGCGTTCGACCTCGACGACGACGTCGCCGCGCCGTTCGTCGCGACCGGTGCGGCGGCCGCCGATCGCGATCCTGCGCGAGCAGGGCGTCAACAGCCAGAGCGAGATGGCCTACGCGTTCGCGAAGGCCGGCTTCGACAGCGTCGACGTGCACATGAGCGACCTCGCGGCGGGCCGCCGCACGCTCGCGGACTTCGCGGGCTTCGTCGCCTGCGGCGGCTTCTCGTACGGCGACGTGCTCGGCGCCGGCGAGGGCTGGGCGAAGGCGATCCGCTTCGACGAGCGCCTCGCCGCGATGTTCGCGGCGTTCTTCGGACGCGGCGACACGTTCGCGCTCGGCGTGTGCAACGGCTGCCAGATGATGGCGTCGCTCGCGCCGCTGATCCCCGGCGCCGAGCGCGTGGCCGCGCTTCACGAACAATCGCTCGCGCTACGAGGCGCGGCTGTCCGCGGTCGTCGTCGAGCCGTCGCCGTCGCTGTTCTTCGCTGGCATGGAAGGGACGATCGCGCCGATCGCCGTCGCGCACGGCGAAGGGCGCGCCGACTTCGCGCGGCAGGGCGACGCGGCCCGCGTCGACGTGCCGCTGCGCTTCGTCGACCACGACGGCCGGCCGACCGAGCGCTATCCGTTCAATCCGAACGGCAGCGCCGGCGGCCTCGCCGGCGTGACGACGCCGGACGGCCGCTTCACGGCGCTGATGCCGCACCCGGAGCGCGTGTTCCGCGCGGTGCAGATGTCGTGGCATCCCGACGACTGGACCGGCGCGAGCCCGTGGATGCGGCTGTTCCGCAACGCGCGGCGCCACGTCGGTTGAGCGACGGCGCCGGCGCCGTCGCGATGCTCGACGCCGCCGCGACGGCCGCGCGGCTCGACGTCGCGCGGCTCGTCGAGGCGATCGAGCGCGCGGCGATCGAGCGCGACGACGGATCGATCGCGTGTCCCGAGCGGCTCGTCGTGCCGCTCGCCGTGCGACGCGACGATGCTGTCGATGCCCGCGGCCGCGGCCGACGTCGCGATCCACAAGCTGATCACCGTCGCGCCGCGCAACGCGTCGCGCGGCCTGCCGACGATCCAGGGCGCGATGACGGTGTTCGATCCGGCGACCGGCCGGCCGCTGCTGGTGCTCGACGGACCGACCGTGACCGCGGCGCGCACCGCGGCCGTCTCGATGTCGGCATGGCGTCACCTGGCACCCGCGGGCGCGAGCCGCGTCCTCCTGATCGGGACCGGCGCGCAGGCGGCCGCGCACGTCCGCGCGATCGCCGCGCTCCATCCGGATGCCGTCGTCCGCGTGCGCGGCACGTCGCGCGAACGCGAGGCCGCGTTCTGCGTCGCGCATGGTGAAGCGTTCGTCGACGTCGGGCCCGACGACGGCGAGGACGACGCCGACGTCGTCGTGACCTGCACGACGAGCGCGACGCCGGTCTGGCGCGCGCCGGCCCGCGCCGGTCGGCTCGTCATCGCGGTCGGCGCGTATCGTCGCGGCACGACCGAGGTCGCGGCCGCCACGGTCCGCGCGAGCGCGCTGTGGGTCGACGACCGGGCCGGCGCCCGTCACGAGGCCGGCGACCTGATCGCGGCCGGCGTCGACGCGTCGACCGTCGGCTCGCTCGCGGACCTCGTGCGCGCCGGACCGGCGTCGATCGATCGGCCGGCGCTGTTCAAGAGCGTCGGCTGCGCCGCGTGGGACCTCGCCGCGGCGCGCGTCGCGCTCGAGGCGGGCGGCGCCGCCGGCGTCAGTCCTTGATCGCCTCGATCTCGACCTTCAGCTTCGTCTCGTCGGACACGAACGGGATCAGGAAGCGGATGTCCCAGAGGCTGCGCTGGATCGTCGTCTCGAAGCTGCCGCCGCAGACCGATTTCTTCGACATCGGGCTCACGTAGCAGTTGTAGTTCGTCGCCGTGAGCGTCACGGGGTTCGTCTTGCCGTGCATCGTCAGGTCGCCGGTGATCGACGCGACCTTGTCTCCGTCGAACGTGAACTGCCGGCCGGTGAACGTCGCGTCCGGATCGCTGTTCGCGTCGAAGAAGTCGGTGCTCTTCAGATGCGTGTCGAGCTTCGGCACGCCGGTCTCGACCGACGCGATGTCGATGTCGATCGTCGCGGAGCCGGTCTTCGCGGCCGGGTCGATCGTGACGGTGCCGCTCTTCGCGTCGAAGTGCGACCGGACCGTCGACGTGCCGAAGTGCCGCGACTCGGCGGTGACGGACGTGTGGTTCGGATCGATCGTGTAGGTCACGGGTGCGGCGACGGCCGGCGTGGCCGCGAGAGCGGCGAGCGCGAACGAGAACGAGGCGGTGCGGTGGTTCATGATTTCTCTCTCGGTGGTGGGCTCAGGGATTCGCCGATCCCTGGACGGTGAGCTTCGGGCGGACCAGGACCTCGTCGGCGACGAGGCCGGTGTCGCCCCATTGGCCGGCGCCGATCCTGTAGTCGAGTCGCTTGATGGTGAACTCGCCGCTCGCCTTCAGCAGGTCGCCCTGCGCCGCGAGCGTCATCGGAACGGCGATGTCCTTCGTGACGCCCTTGATCGTCAGCTTGCCGGCGACCTCGACGCGACCGCTGCCGAGCGACTTGATCGACGTCGACTGGAACGTCGCGTTCGGGTTCTTCGCGACGTCGAACCACTCGGGCTTCTTCAGCTCGACCGTCGGTCTCCGGCGCGCCGATCGCGACGCTGCCGAGATCGACGGTGAACGCGATGCGGCCGCCTTCGGGCTTCGCCGGGTCGACGTTGATCGTGCCGTCGAAGTGCTCGAAGCGGCCTTGACCGGGCACGCCCATCTGCTTGCTGACGAAGCCGATCTCGCTCTGCGCGGGCACGAGCTTCTGCGCGGCGAGGACCGGCGACGGGCTGCCGGCCGCCGAGCGCGGCGACGGCGACGAGGACGGCGGAGCGACGGCGGGACATGGACGATCCGTGGGTCGTCCGATGGGAGAGGCACGTCAGGCGCCGGGCGGCGCGATGCGGCGCAGGTAACCGACCGGTTCGTCGATCGAATGCCGGATCGCCGCGGCGACATGCAGCGCGACCAGCACGCCGAGCGTGTACGCGAGCGATCGCGTGCAGCGTCATCAGTCGCTTCGCGAGCGCGGGATCGACCGGCACCCAGTCGGGCAGCGGCACGAGGCCGAGATAGACGATCGGGAAGCCGGCGGCCGAACTGTACGCCCAGCCCGCCAGCGGCACGGCGAAGAAGAGCGCGTAGAGCAGCGCCGTGGACGCCGTGCGCCGCGTGCCGCTGCCAACGCGCCACGTCGGCAGGGAATTCCGGCGGCCGACGCAACAGCCGCCACGACGAGCCGGCCCGGCCGGCGAGCAGCAGGATCGTCATGCCGATCCACTTGTGATAGTTGAACATGCCGGATGCGCGCCGGCGAGAACGGCAGGTCCGACATCGTCCAGCCGAGCGCGAGGTTCGCCAGGATGAAGATCGCCATCGCCCAGTGCAGCGACGATCGCCGGACCGGGTGTAGCGACCGCCGTCGGACGCCGGCGCTCATCGCGCACGGGCCGCGGTGGCGGCGACGCGGTCGTCGACCGCGCCTCCAGCCGCGGCCACGTCAGGCGGCGAGGTCGAACAGCAGGACCTCGGCGTCGCGCCCGGCCTCGATCGCGAGCTCGCCGGCGTCGCGAGACCTTCAGCGCGTCGCCCGGCCTCGAGCGCGATGCCGCCGGCCGTCACCGACCCGCGCGCGACGTGCAGGTACGCGAGGCGGCCGTCCGGCACGCGGAAGGTCGCGCGCTCGTCGCCGTCGAAGCGACCGATGCGCAGCTCCGCGTCGGCATGGATCGTCACCGACCCGTCGCGCCCGTCCGGCGACGCGACGAGCCGCAGGCGGCCGCGCTTGTCGTCGTCGGCGAAGCGCTTCTCCTCGTAGCTCGGCTCGATGCCGTAGACGTTCGGCATGATCCAGATCTGCAGCAGGTGGACCTCGCGGTCGCTCGACTCGTTGTACTCGGAGTGCAGCACGCCGCGGCCGGCGCTCATCCGCTGGACGTCGCCGGGCCGGATCACCGCGCCGCGCGCTGCCGCCGCTCGACATCGAGTCCTTGTGCGTCAGCTCGCCTTCGAGGACGTACGTGATGATCTCCATGTCGCGGTGGCCGTGCGTGCCGAAGCCCGACGACGGCGCGATGTGGTCCTCGTTGATGACGCGCAGCGGACCGAAGTGGACATGCGCGGGGTCGTGATAGTCGGCGAACGAGAAGCTGAAGCGGCTCTTCAGCCAGCCGAGATCCGAGCGTCCGCGGTCGGCGCCGCGGCGCACGTCGAGTCGTTCCGTCACTTCAACCATTTTCAATCCTCCTGCGATCGGCGCCGCGGACGATCCCACGGCGCGAGACGTGAAGATAGTGCCGCACGCGCGGGAATGATAGGCTCCGGCGTTGTCCGACTCGTTCAAAAAACTGATGGAATGATGCTCTGGACCTCGACGCGTTGCGCGTCATCGACGCGATCGACCGCAAGGGCAGCTTCGCCCGCGCGGCCGCGGAGCTCGACCGCGTGCCGTCGGCGCTGACCTACTCGTCCGCAAGCTCGAGGACGACCTCGACGTGCTGCTGTTCGACCGGCGCGGCCACAAGGCGAAGCTGACGCCGGCCGGGCAGGAGCTGCTCGACCGGCGGGCGGCACCTGCTGCAGGCGGCGAACGACCTGCAGCGTCGCGTCCGCCGCGCGGGCGACGGATGGGAGACCGAGCTGCGGATCGCGCTCGACACGATCATCCGCGTCGAGGCGCTGTTCGAGCTGATCGCGCGAGTTCTACCGCGCAGGAGCCTGGCACGCGCATCCGCGTCGTCAGCGAGGTGCTGTCGGGCACGTGGGACGCGCTGCTGTCGGGCCGCGCCGACCTCGCGATCGGCACGTTCTCGACGACGTCCGGCGTGACCGGCCTCGCGAGCGGCTACCAGAGCCATCCGCTCGGCGAGTTCGAGATGGTGTTCGCGGTCGCGCCCGGCTCATCCGCTCGCGGATGCGCCCGAGCCGCTGTCGCCGGACGTCGTGCGGCGTCACCGCGCGATCGCGGTCGGCGACAGCGCGCGCAACCTGCCGGCCGTGACGGTCGGGCTGCTCGGCGGGCAGGACGTGCTGACCGTGCCGACGATGCGCGACAAGGTCGCGGCGCAGGTCGCGGGCCTCGGCTGCGGCAACATCCCGGTCCGCGACGCCGCGCCGCACATCGAGGCCGGTCGCCTGGTCCCGAAGCTGCTCGCCGAGTCGCGCGTCGTCGGCACGCTGTACTACTCGTGGAACACCGGCGCCCGCGGCAAGGCGATGCAGTGGTTCCTCCGGCGGCTGCGCGAGCCGGCGACGCGCGACGCGCTGCTCGCGTAGCCGGCGCGCCTACTTCGCCGCGAGGACGTCGAGCTTCTCGATCACCGGCGGCTTCGCGAGCAGCTCGGCCGCGTTCGCCATCAGCGCCTTCGCGATCTCGCCCGACAGGTGGGCATCGCGCGCCGCCTCGTCGTCGAACGTGTCGAAGATGCCGAACGTGCTCGCGTCGATCTTCCACGCGTACCAGGTTCGCGTGCCCGGCTCCGCCTGCGCGAGCGACAGCGCGCCGCTCAGGAACTGCTGGACGTCGGTCTCCCGTCCGGGTTTCGCCTCGACGCGCGCCAGCAATCCGTACTTGACCATGATCATCCTCGGTTCGGGGTGGGGGTCGACGCCAGTCGCGCGGCGTCGAAGCGGATCTCGGGCGGGTAGGGGAACACGTCCTCGATGTGGCCGTCCTCGATGCGCTGCTTCAGGTCGCGCCAGTAGCGCGCGTCGAAGATCTCCGGATGCAGCTCGAGCAGCGTCTCGCGGATCGCGCGGGTCGCCGAGCAGGAACGTCTTCCATTCCTCGGGGAACACGTCGTTCCTCGCGACCGAGTACCACGGCTCGCTCGCCATCTCGTCCTCGTCGTTGCGAGGCGCCGGGACGTCGCGGAAGTTGCACGCCGTCATGTACTCGATCTCGTCGTAGTCGTAGAACACGACGCGGCGGTTGCGCGTCACGCCGAAGTTCTTGTACAGCATGTCGCCGGGAAAGATGTTCGCCGCCGCGAGCTGCTTGATCGCGAGGCCGTACTCGGCCGAGCGCGTGACGCCGCTCGTCGGGCGCCGCCGTCTGAAGGTAGAGATTCAGCGGCGTCATGCGACGCTCGATGTAGCAGTGGTTGATGACGATCGCGTCCTCCTCCTCGGCGACCATCGACGGCGCCTTGCGCCGCAGCTCGTCGAGCAGCGCCGGGGGAAGCGGTCGCGCGGGAAGGCGACGTGCGAGTACTCGAGCGTGTCGGCCATCCGGCCGACGCGGTCGTGCAGCTTGACCAGCCAGTACTTCGCCATCACGCCGGCCCGGTCGACGTCCTTCGGCCGCGGGATGACGTCGTTGATGACCTTGAACACGAACGGGAACGACGGCAGCGTGAACACCGTCATCACGAGGCCGCGGATGCCGGGCGCCTCGACGAACGCGTCGCTCGAGTGCGCGAGGTGGTGCAGGAAGTCGCGGTAGAAGAGGGCCTTGCCGTGCTTCTGCAGGCCGATCATGTTGTACAGCTCGAACTTCGGGCGCGCCGGCAGCATGTCGTGGATGAACTGCACGTACGCGGCCGGGACCGGCGTGTCGACCATGAAGTACGCGCGCGAGAAGCTGAACAGGCCGAGCAGGTCGACGAGGTCGAACAGCACGGCGTCGATCGCGATGCCGTCGCGATCCGCGTGCAGCAGCGCGATCGCGAACGGCAGGCTCAGGTTGCCGTTGATGATCCGGCCGATCGCGTACGCGCCCTTGTTGCGGAAGAACAGCGACGACAGCATCTGCACCTGGAAATTCGGCGCCGCCTGGAACGGTCGCGGGAGACGATCCATCGCGACGTCGATCGACCAGCCGCAGGTCGCGATCGAGGTCCTGGAACGGGGCGCCGAGCGCGAAGTCGGCGAACGCGCGATGCAGGCTCGCGAGCAGCCCGCCGTCCCCCGCCGCCTGGTCGGGGTAGTACGCGCGGTACGCCGGCGGCTCGGCGTCGAGATGCTCGGTCGAGATCGTGGGGCGGACGTACAGGAACGCGTTGTTGTAGTAGTTGCGATGCAGGATGCGACAGCACACCGAGTTGAAGAACGTCTCGGCGCACTCGGGCTGCAGGTGGTCGAGCAACAGGTTCGTGTAGTGGAACTTGACCTGCTGCCAGAACGCGCCCGGACCGCTCGCCCGCGTCGAATTCGCGTTCGAGGCGGCGCACGGTCTCGGCGACGCGGCGGTCGTAGAACTGCAGCCGCTCGCGCGACGCCTCCTGCACCTCGTGCCAGCGGCCTTCCTCGAAGCGCCGCTTCGCCGCCTGCGTCGTCTCGCGAAACAGCCGGTAGTGCTTGTTGAACCCCCACAGCACGACCTGCGCGACCGCGAGCGCGCCGCCCTGGTCGGCCGCGCGTCGTCCGGTCGGGTTCTTCGGCGGCGGGCTGACGAGGCTGGGGTGGCCGGCATCCATCGAGTCGAGTGTAGCGCAGCGTCCTCGGCGGCCTCCGTGAAACCCCTTGTGGCGCGCGGCACCGCAAAGGTGGCTATCGTTGTTGACGATTGCGGCGCGCGGGCATAGCGTCCGTCGAACCAAAAAAAGGAGACGCCATGCCGCACAAGCCGCTGGAGCGCCGGCTGTGGTTCGTCGCGATGAACTGCGTCGTCGCGCTGCTCGTCACCTGGCTGTCGTTCTGGATCGTGTTCGAGGCCATCCCGCCGGGACACACGGCGGCGTTCTGGGGGCTGCAGGTGCTGGCGCTCGGTTCGACCGCCGGCCTGATCTTCGTCCTCGAACGCGCGCTGCCGCCGGCGCTGACGCGCTGGTTCCCGCAGCTGCAGCGCTAGGCGCCCGGCGTCCCGCGCCGGGCGGAGCCGAAAAAAAGGCGCCGGAGCGGCGCCTTCTTGCGTGTCGCGGTCGGCGCGACGTCACTCGACCTTCGCCTTGTCGCGCAGGTCCTTCAGCATCTGCTGGAAGCGCGCCTGCTGCCACTGCTGGTTCGACATCATCGCATTGGCGATCTGCGGCTTCGCCTCGTCGAACGTCGGGATCTTCGCGTCGCGCACGTCGTCGAGCCGGATGATGTGATAGCCGAACTGCGTCTTGACCGGCGTCTGCGTGTACTCGCCCTTCTTCAGCTTGACCAGCGCGTCGCCGAATTCCTTGACGTACGTCGATGCCGGCGCGTAACCGAGGTCGCCGCCGTTCGCCGCCGAGCCGGGATCCTTCGAGTTCTGCTTCGCGAGGTCCTCGAACTTCGCGCCGGCCTTCAGCTTCGCGATGATCGCCTTCGCGTCCGCTTCCTTCTCGACGAGGATGTGGCGCGCGTCGTATTCCTTGCCGCCGGTCTCCTTGACGAGGAGGTCGTACTGCTGGCGCAGGTCGGCGTCGCTCGGCGGATTGGCCTTGAAGTAGTCCTGCGCGAGCGCGCTGATGAGCACCTGCTGCCGCTGCTTCTCGAGCGCCGCCTGCACGTCCGGATCCGCGGCGAGGCCCTTCTTCTCGGCCTCCTGCATCAGGATCTCGCGGCGTGATCAGGTCTTCCTTGACCGCGTTCTGCAGCTCCGGCGTGTCCTGCTGGCCCTGCTGCACGAGCTGCGCGACGACCGCGTCGGCCTTCGCCTTCGGGATCGGCTTGTTGTTGACGACCGCGACGTTCTGCGCCGCCGCGATCGACGGCGCGGCCGCGAGCGCGAGCAGGGTCGCGGTGGCCGTCATCGCTCTGGCGGCGACGTGGACGATGGATCGGAATCGCGTCATCGGGAATCCTTGCATGGACAGGGTCGGAAGGTCGGGCGGCTGCGGGCCGCCGCACGCGGGCTCGCGCGAACGGGCGTCGAGCGAAGTGGGAAACCGGATCGGGGTCGGCGCGGGCTACCGCGCGCCGGTCGCGGCCGACGCCGCATCGTCGTCGGGCGTCAGCGCTTCGATCGCGAGCGCATGGATGGCGCCGCGCATCAAATCGGACAGCGCATCATACACGAGGCGATGCCGCGCCACCTTCGCGAGCCCGGCGAAACGCGCCGACACGATGCGGACGTGGTAGTGGCCGCCGCCGGACGCCGCGCCGGCGTGGCCGGCGTGCTTCGCGCTGTCGTCGACGACGGCGATCGCCGTCGGCGCGAGCCGGTCGACGAGGCGCGCCTCGATCGCGGCGCGGGTGGCGGAGCTCACGCCCGTTTCTCGCTGGCGCGGGCGTCGGGCGGCAGCGCGCGCCCGCGCGTCCTCGGCCTCGATGCGGTCGAGGTAGCGCGCGATCAGCAGGCCCTGGCCGAGCGCGAAGACGATCGTCAGCGCCGTGAGCCCGAACGACTTGAACGTCACCCACGTCGTGCGCGAGAAGTTGAACGCGACGACCAGGTTGACGACGCCGAGCGCGACGAAGAACGCGATCCACGAGTCGTTCATCCGCTTCCAGACGCCGTCGGGCAACTCGACGCCGCCGGGCTCCATCAGCGCGCGGATCAGGTTGCGCCGGAAGAACGATCGACGCTGATCGCGAGCGCGGCCGCGAACAGCCAGTACAGCACCGTGACCTTCCACTTGATGAACGTGTCGCTGTGGAAGTAGATGCTGGCGCCGCCGAACACGACGAGGATCGCGAAGCTGACCCATTGCACGACGCTGACCTTGCGCCGCCGCAGCAGCAGCCACGCGATCTGGATCGTGAAGGCGACGATCGCCACGGCGATCGCGAGCAGGATCGACGCCTGGTCCTCGGGGATCGACCCGCCGCGCGTCACGCCGCCGAGCCAGCGTCGACGCGAGACGCGTGCGCCTGCGCCGGGAACTGCTCGCCGGCGAGGTAGACGCCGAAGAACAGCAGCAGCGAGAAGAAGTCGGAGACGAACTTCATCGGCCGCGCATCAGGCCGGCGTGAAACTCAGCGAGGCCGAGTTGATGCAGTAGCGCAGTCCGGTCGGCGGCGGCCCGTCGGGGAAGACGTGGCCGAGGTGCGCGTCGCAGACGTTGCAGATCACCTCGATGCGCCGCATGCCGTGGCTGTCGTCGCGTGATCTCGCGGACGTTCGCCGGATCGAGCGCCTTGAAGTAGCTCGGCCAGCCGCAGCCCGAGTCGAACTTCGTGTCGGACTCGAACAGCGGCGTGCCGCAGCACACGCAGGTGTAGATGCCGTGCTGGTGATGGTCGTTGAACTCGCCGGTGAACGGCCGCTCGGTCGCCGCGTGGCGCGTGACCTGGTACTGCATCGGCGTCAGCTGCTTCTTCCACTCGGCGTCGTCCTTGACGACCTTGCGGCCGTCGTTCTGCACTTCGCTCATCGCATGTCCTTCGTGTCGGTCGTCGATCGGTCAGGACGAACAGCTGACCTCGAGGCTCTTCGCCCAGTCCGGCGGCAGGGCCGCGTACCGGTCGTGCTCCGGCTGTTCGTCGAACGGCCTCTCGAGGAGGCGGCACAGCCGGTCGACCTCGGAGAAGTCGCCGTCGCGCGCCTTCGAGATGGCTTCCTCCGCGAGATGGTTGCGGAGCACGTACTTGGGGTTGACGGCGCGCATCGCAACGCGGCGCTCGTCGTCGGAGCGGCCTTCCTGCGCCGCGCGCGCCCGATAGTCGACCGCCCAACGGTCGAATCGTTCGCGATCGACGAACAGGTCGCGGACCGCGCGGCCGGGCGCCGGCGGCTCGCGTTCCTCGAACGCGAGATCGGCGAGTCGGCGGAAGAACAGCGTGAAGTCGGCGCCGGCGTCCTGCAGCAGCGCGAACAGGCCGCTCGTCAGCGCCGCGTCGTCGGGGCGACGCTCGACGAGGCCGAGCTTCGCGTGCAGCGCCGCGTCCATCGCGTCGCCGAACGTCGTCTGGTACGTCGCGAGCGCGCCCTCGGCGGCGTCGACGTCCTCGATCAGCGGCAGCAGCGCCTCGGCGAGGCAATACAGGTTCCAGCGCGCGACGGCCGGCTGGCGCGCGTACGCGTAGCGGCCCTGCTCGTCGGTGTGGTTGCAGACGTGGTTCGCGTCGAACGCGTCGAGGAAGCCGAACGGTCCGTAGTCGAGCGTGAGGCCGACGATGCTCATGTTGTCGGTGTTCATCACGCCGTGGCAGAAGCCGACCGCCTGCCACTGCGCCATCAGTCTCGCGGTCCGGTCGACGATCGCGGCGAGCAGCGCGAGCGCGCGGTTGCGTTCGTCGCGCAACTCGGGATAGAACGTCTCGACGACGTGATCGAGCAGCGCCTTCAGACGCGTCGTGGCGGTTCCGCGAGAACCAGTGCTCGAACGACCCGAACCGCACGAACGTCGGCGCGATCGCGCAGCACCACGGCCGCACTCTCGACGACCTCGCGGACGACCGGCTGGTCGGAGCCGACGACGGCGAGCGCGCGCGTCGTCGGGATGCCGAGCCCGGCCATCGCCTCGGAACACAGGAACTCGCGGATCGACGATCGCAGGACGGCGCGGCCGTCGCCCATTCGCGAATACGGCGTCCGGCCCGACCCCTTCAACTGCAGGTCGAGCGGACCGGCGGACGTCTCGACGCCGCCGAGCAGGTGGGCGCGCCCGTCGCCGAGCTGCCCGGCCCAGACGCCGAACTGATGGCCGCTGTACACGGCCGCGAGCGGCGCCGCCCCGCGCGGCACGCGATTGCCGGCGAGAACCGCGACCGACGCCGGCGCGCGCAGCGCATCGACGTCGACGCCGACCAGCGCCGCGGTTCCGCGGCTCGCGGCGACGAAATACGGGTCGGGCAGCGGCGTCGGGTCGAGACGCGTGAAGAAGTCGGACGGCAGGGCGGCGAAGCGGTTGTGCCAGACGAGGTCGTCGAACGGCGCGACAGTCGGCGCGCGCCGCGCCGCCGTCGTGCAGGGGCGCCGGGGAGGAATCGGGCATGCCGCGATTCTATGCCGCCCGGGCGAGGGGCCCGGCCCGCGCTGCAACATGGAAATGCGTTGACGCATCGCAAAACGGACCTCGACAATCGCAGCCCCGGGACGCGGCCGAATGGTCGGCGCGAGGCGTCCGCGGGTCGGGAGCCGTCCATGCAGGGACTGATGATGAGCGTGCCGCTGCTCATCTCCGAACTGATCCAGCACGCGAGCCGCCATCACGGCGAGACCGAGATCGTGTCGCGTCGCGTCGAGGGCGACATCCACCGGACGACCTGGCGCGAACTGCATGCGCGCGCGAAGCGCCTCGCGAACGCGCTGCTCGCGGCCGGCGTCCGCCCCGGCGACCGCGTCGCGACGATCGCGTGGAACGGCTACCGCCATGTCGAGATCTACTACGCGGTGTCGGGGATCGGGGCCGTGCTGCACACGATCAATCCGCGGCTGCATCCCGATCAGATCGCGTGGATCGTCAATCACGCCGAGGACCGCCAGGTCTTCTTCGACGCGACGTTCCTGCCGATCGTGAAGGCCGTGTCGGCGCGCTGCCCGACCGTCGAGCGCTGGTGCCAGATGACGGGACCGGACCACGTGCCGGCCGACGCGGACGGCATCGCGTGCTACGAGGACCTGGTCGCGGGCGCGTCGGACGCGCTCGACTGGCCGGTGTTCGACGAGAACACCGCGTCGTCGCTGTGCTACACGTCCGGCACGACCGGCAACCCGAAGGGCGTGCTGTACTCGCACCGCTCGACGCGTACTGCACGCGTTCGGGGCCGCGCTGCCCGACGCGATGGGCGTGTCGGCCAGCGACGTCGTGCTGCCGGTCGTGCCGATGTTCCACGTCAACGCGTGGGGTCTGCCGTACACGGCGGCGCTGGTCGGCTGCAAGATCGTGTTTCCCGGCGGCGCGCTCGACGGCAAGTCGCTGTACGAGCTGTTCGAGACCGAGAAGGTCACGTTCTCGGCGGGCGTGCCGACCGTCTGGCTCGGGCTCCTGAACTACGTCCGTCAGAACGGCCTGCGCTTCTCGACGTTCCGCAAGACGGTGATCGGCGGCTCCGCGTGTCCGCCCGCGATGATCCGCACGCTGACCGACGACTACGGCGTCGAGGTGGTCCACGCGTGGGGCATGACCGAGATGTCGCCGCTCGGCACGACCTGCAAGCTGCAGAACAAGCACCTGTCGCTGCCCGACGACGCGCAGCGGCGCATCCTCGAGAAGCAGGGGCACGCGATCTTCGGGGTCGACATGAAGGTCGTCGACCCCGACGGCCGCGACCTGCCGTGGGACGGCGTGGCGTTCGGCGACCTGCTGGTCCGCGGCCCGTGGGTCGTCCGCGAGTACTTCAAGGGCCGACGGCGGCGACCCGCTCGTCGACCGACGAGCACGGCACCTCGTGGTTCCCGACCGGCGACGTCGGACACATCGACGCCGACGGGTACCTGCAGATCACCGACCGCAGCAAGGACGTCATCAAGTCCGGCGGCGAATGGATCGGTTCGATCGACCTCGAGAACATCGCGATGGCGCATCCGGCCGTCGCGATGGCCGCGGTCATCGCCGTGCCGCATCCGAAGTGGGACGAGCGGCCGCTGCTGATCGTGGTCCGCAAGCCCGACGCCGACGTGCGGGAAGGACGAACTGCTCGCGCACTACGAGGGCAAGATCGCGAAGTGGTGGACGCCCGACGACGTGGTGTTCGTCGACGCGATCCCGCTCGGCGCGACCGGCAAGATGCTGAAGGCGAAGCTGCGCGAGGCGTACCGCGACTACCGGCTGCCGACCGCGTGAACGGGCACCGTCGCACCGTTGGGGTATCTCCTAGATACGGGCGATCGACGGAGTTCAGTAGACTGCGCCGGCCCGCGGCAGCGTCCGGCAGGACGCTCGCGCGCGGCGAAGGCGGCCACGCCGAGGCCGCCCGGCCATCGACGAATCGGCAATGGAATGCGGTGCCGCGATCCCCGGACGCAGGCGCGCATCAACGGACGGAGACACCATGAAACGCTATCCCGGCGCATGCGCCCGCGGCGCCATCGCATTGGCATTCGCACTCTCGCCTTTCGCCGTTCCCGCGACCGCCGGTGCGGCGGAAGTCGTCAAGATCGCGTTCATCGATCCGCTGTCGGGCATTCTCGGCAACGTCGGGCAGAACCAGCTGAAGAGCTTCCAGTTCCTGGCCGAGAAGATCAACCAGGAGAAGCGCGCGGGTCCGGGCATCACGTTCGAGATCGTCCCGTTCGACAACAAGGCGAGCCCGCAGGAGAGCCTGACCGCGCTGAAGGCGGCGCAGGACCAGGGCATCCGCTACGTCACGCAGGGCAACGGCTCGGGCGCCGCCGGCGCGATCATCGACGCGATCAACAAGTTCAACGACCGCAACCCGTCGCAGACGATGCTGTTCATGAACTACGCGGCGGTCGACCCCGACCTCACGAACAGCAAGTGCAGCTTCTGGCACTTCCGCTTCGACGCCGACACGTCGATGAAGATGGAGGGGCTGACGACCTTCATGGCGAAGGACCCGAAGATCAAGAAGGTCTACATCATCGGGCAGAACTACGCGCACGGCATCCAGGTCGCCAAGTACGCGAAGGAAGAGCTGGCGCGCAAGCGCCCGGACATCCAGATCGTCGGCGAGGACCTGACGCCGATGGCGCAGACGAAGGACTTCGCGCCGTACATCGCGAAGATCAAGGCCTCGGGCGCCGACACCGTCATCACCGGCAACTGGGGCGCCGACCTGACGCTGCTGATCAAGGCCGCGAAGGAAGCCGGTCTCGACGCGAACTTCTACACGTACTACGCCGGCGTGACCGGCACGCCCACCGTGATGGGCGCGTCCGGGAACGAGAAGGTCAAGATGATCTCGTACTGGCACCAGAACGTGGAGCCGAACCCGTTCGAGCCGTTCTACGTCGAGTTCAAGAAGAAGTACAACGACGAGCTGTACGTCGCGAACGCGTGGGTCGAGCTGCAGATGCTCGCCGACTCGATCAAGAAGGCCGGCTCGACCGATCCGACGAAGGTCGCGTTCGCGATGGAAGGGATGACCGAGAAGGGGCCGGCCGGCGGCGAGGACACGATGCGCAAGTCCGACCACCAGCTGCAGATGACGCTGTACATCGCGACGTGGACGAAGGCCGGCGGCAAGCTGAAGCACGACGTCGAGAACACCGGCTACACGTTCCGCACCGACGCCGTCCTCGACCCGTACGTGTCGTCGACGCCGACGTCGTGCCAGATGAAGCGGCCGACGCAGAGCTGATCGTCCGCGCCGCGGCCGCGACGGCCGCGGCGCGGTGGCACCGCGGCGGCGTCGCCCGCCCGGTCGCCGGACGCGCGACGCGAAGCGGCGAGAAAGCCCGTCCTTGGAGTTCTTCCTCATCTCTCTCCTGAACGGCGTCAGCTACGGGCTGCTGCTGTTCATGCTGTCGTCGGGGCTCACGCTGATCTTCAGCATGATGGGCGTGCTGAACTTCGCGCACGCGGCGTTCTACATGCTCGGCGCGTACGTCGCGTACCAGATCAGCACGTGGGTCGGGTTCTGGCCGGCGCTGGTCGTCGCGCCGCTCGTCGTCGGCGTGGCCGGCGCGGCTGTTCGAGCGCTTCGCCCTTCGCCGCGTCCACAAGTTCGGCCACGTGCCCGAGCTGCTCGTCACGTTCGGTCTCTCGTACGTGATCAGCGAATTCGTGCAGCTGATCTGGGGGCGCGCGCCGGTCGACTACCGCATCCCGCCGTCGCTCGACGGTCCGCTGTTCACCATCTACACGTCGACGTTCCCGACCTATCGCGTCTTCATGATGGCCATCGCGGTGCTGATGCTGCTGGCCGTCTGGCTGCTGTTCACCCGCACGCGCGTCGGCCTCGTGATCCAGGGCGCGCTGTCGCATCCGGAGATGGTCGAGGCCCTCGGCCACGACGTCCCGACGGTGTTCATGACGGTGTTCGGCGGCGGCTGCGCGCTCGCGGGGCTCGCCGGCGTGATCGGCGGCAACGCGTTCGTGACCGAGCCCGGGATGGCGCTGACGGTCGGGTCGATCATCTTCGTCGTCGTCGTCGTCGGCGGCATGGGGTCGCTCGCCGGCGCGTTCATCGCGTCGCTGCTGATCGGCATCGTGCAGACGTTCGCGATCGCGCTCGACGACTCGTTCGTGACGCTGCTCGCGCCATCACGGCGTCGCGATGACGCCCGATACGTTCGGTTATCCGGTGCTGAAGCTGACGATCGCGCAGGTCGCGCCGATCCTGCCGTACCTGCTGCTGGTGCTGATCCTGATCTTCCGGCCGCGCGGGCTGCTCGGCAAGCGCGAGGGCTGACGAATGACCGCCGCGTCGAGCCGGCCGGCACGATCCGGTTCGCGCCGCTCGACATCGGGCAGTGGTCGATGTGGATCGGGTTCGGGCTCGTGCTGCTGGTCGCGCCGCTCGTCTTCCGCTCGAGCCTGTCGCTGACGATCCTGTCGCAGATCGGGACCGTGATCATCGTCTGCCTGTCGTACAACATGCTGCTCGGCCAGTCCGGCATGCTGAGCTTCGGCCACGCGGTCTACGTCGGCCTCGGCGCGTTCATCGCGATCCACGCGATCAACGCCGTCGGACGCGGCGCGTTCTGGCTGCCGACGTCGCTGATGCCGCTCGTCGGCGGCCTCGCCGGCGCGTTCTTCGCGGTGCTGTTCGGCTACGTGACGACGAAGAAGTCGGGCACGACGTTCGCGATGATCACGCTCGGCATCGGCGAGCTCGTCGCGTCGAGCTCGCTGATGCTGCCCGAGTTCTTCGGCGGCGAGGCCGGCATCACGACGAACCGCGTCATCGGCAAGCCGGTGCTCGGCATCACGTTCGGGCCGCAGATCCAGGTCTACTACCTGATCGCCGCGTGGTGCCTGCTGTGCACGATCGCGATGTACGCGTTCACGCGGACGCCGCTCGGTCGCATGGCGAACGCGGTGCGCGACAACCCCGAGCGCGCCGAGTTCGTCGGCTACGACACGCAGCGCGTGCGCTATCTCGTCGTCATCCTCGCCGGCTTCTTCGCCGGCATCGCCGGCGGCCTCGGCGCGATCAACTTCGAGATCGTCAGCTCGGAGAACGTCAGCACCGTGCGCTCCGGCGCCTACCTGCTGTTCACGTTCCTCGGCGGCGTCGGCTTCTTCGTCGGGCCGATCATCGGCGCGGTGCTGTTCGTGCTGTCGTTCGTCGTGCTGTCGGAGCTCACGAAGGCGTGGCTGCTCTACCTCGGCATCTTCTTCCTCGTGATGGTGATGTACGCGCCGGGCGGCATCGCGAGCCTCGTGCTGATGAATCTGCGCGTCGCGCGCTTCGGCCGGTTCCGACGCCTCGCGGTGCCGTACCTCGCGGTCGTCGCGGCGGCGCTGCCGCTATTCCTCGGGATCGTGTCGCTGATCGAGATGATCTACCACTATCAGCTCGAGTCGGCGAACGGAACGACGAGGACGCTGTTCGGCCTCGTCGTCGACACGGCGACGCCGACGCCGTGGGTCGTCGCGGCGGTCCTCGTCGCGGTCGGCGCGATCGCGATGCGATTCGCGACGCGCCGCTTCCGCCGCGCGTGGGACGGCGCGCAGGCCGAGATCCAGGCGCAGCTCGAACGGGCGGCGGCATGACGGCGCCGGCGATCGAGCTGCGCGACGTGCGCAAGTCGTTCGGCAAGTCGGAGATCATCCGCGGCGCGACGCTCGCGGTCCCGGCCGGCGAGCGGCACGCCGTGATCGGTCCGAACGGCGCCGGCAAGTCGACGCTGTTCAACCTGATCTCCGGACGCTTCGGCGTCACGTCGGGCGCGATCCTGCTGAACGGCCGCGACCTCGGCGGGCTGACGCCGTTCGAGATCAACCGGCTCGGCCTGTCGCGCAGCTTCCAGATCACGAACATCTTCCACCGGCTGTCGGTGTTCGAGAACATCCGCTGCGCCGTGCTCTGGTCGCTCGGCTACAAGTATTCGTTCTGGCGCTCGCTCGACAAGCTGCGCGACGCGCGGCTGCGCGCCGACGAAGTGCTCGACCTGATCGGCCTGCGCCGTCGCCGCGACGTCGCGGCCGGCATGCTGACCTACGCCGAGCAGCGCGCGCTCGAGATCGGCATCACGGTCGCCGGCGGCGCCGACGTGATCCTGCTCGACGAGCCGACGGCCGGCATGAGCCGCTCCGAGTCGGACCACGCCGTCGAGCTGATCCGCCGCGTCACGGCCGGCAAGACGCTGCTGATGGTCGAGCACGACATGAGCGTCGTGTTCGGCCTCGCGGACCGCATCTCGGTGCTCGTCTATGGCGAGGTGATCGCGACCGACACGCCGCAGGCGATCCGCTGCAACGCGCGGGTGCAGGAGGCTTACCTCGGCGCCCACGCCGACGACGCGGCGGACGAGGCGCATCGATGACCCCGCTGCTCGAGGTCCGCGACCTGCACGCGTTCTACGGCAAGAGCCACGTGCTGCACGGCGTCGATCTGCGCGTCGACGGCGGCGAGATCGTGAGCCTGCTCGGTCGCAACGGCGTCGGCCGCTCGACGACCGTCAAGTCGATCATGGGGCAGGTCGCGACGACCGGCTCGATCGTCTTCAAGGGGCAGGAGATCCGCGGCGAGAAGGCGTTCCGCATCGCGCATCGCGGCATCGGCTACGTGCCCGAGAACCGCGACATGTTCCCGCGGCTGACGGTCGAGCAGAACCTCCTCCTCGGCGAGAAGAAGCGCCGCACGCAACCGCGCTGGCGTCTCGCCGACATGTACCGGATGTTTCCGCGGCTCGAGGAGCGCCGCCACGTCGCGGCGGGCGTGCTGTCCGGCGGCGAGCAGCAGATGCTGACGCTGTGCCGCACGCTGATGGGCGATCCGGACCTGATCATGATCGACGAGCCGACCGAGGGCCTCGCGCCGAAGATCGTCGAGCTCGTCGCCGACTACCTGAAGGCGCTGAAGGACCGCGGCATCTCGGTGCTGCTGGTCGAGCAGAAGCTCGCGATCGCGCTCGAGATCTCGCAGCGCGTCTACGTGATGGGACACGGGCAGATCGTGTTCGAGGGGACGCCGGCCGAGCTGAAGGGCCATCCGGAGGTCCGCAAGGAGTGGCTGGAGGTCTGACGCGGGGCCGGCACGCGACCGCCCGGCGACCTCGTCGCACCGTGAATCAAAAAAGCGAACGGTCGTTCTATTTGCTATGATCGCCGCGAGCCGGCCGGCCATCGCCGACGAGCCGCGCGCCGAAGAACAGTCGAGGGGGCCATGACCGCAGCAACCGAAATCCGCGACGGCGTCGCCGTCATCACGGTGGACAACCCGCCGGTCAACAGCATGAGCCACGCGGCGCGCCGCGGCATCGTCGAACGGCATGGAGCAGGCGCTCGCCGATCCGTCGGTCACGGCGATCGTCCTGACCGGCCGCGGCAAGGCGTTCTGCGCCGGCGCCGAGATCAAGGAGTTCAACACGCCGGCCGCGTTCGCCGAGCCGACGCTCGGGCACGGTGATCGAGTTCATCGAGAACTCGCCGAAGCCGGTCGTGGCCGCGATCAACGGCACCGCGATGGGCGGCGGCCTCGAGCTCGCGCTCGGCTGCCACTACCGCGTCGCGGTGCCGGGCGCGCAGATCGCGCTGCCCGAGGTCAAGCTCGGCATTCTGCCCGGCGCCGGCGGCACGCAGCGGCTGCCGCGCGTGATCGGCGTCGAGCAGGCGCTCAACATGATCGTCAGCGGCACGCCGTGCCGTCCGACAAGCTCGCGCCGACGGCGCTGTTCAACCGCATGGTCGACTCGCACGACGACCTCGTCGGCCGCGCGGTCGCGTTCGCGAAGGAGATCGCCGACCGGCTGCCGCCGCCGAAGATCCGCGACATCCGCATCGACTTCCCGCTCCACGAGGCGTTCTTCGCGTTCGCGCGCAACACGGTCGAGCGCGGTCGCGAAGAACTATCCGGCGCCGAAGAAGTGCGTCGACGCCGTCGAGGCCGCCGTCACGAAGCGCTTCGACGACGGCCTCGCAGTTCGAGCGCGCGTGCTTCGTCGAGCTCGTGCAGACGCCGGAGTCGAAGGCGCTGCGCCACGCGTTCTTCGGCGAGCGCGCGGCCGCGAAGATCCCCGACGTGCCGGACGACACGCCGACGCGCGCCGATCAGGTCGGCCGCCGTGATCGGCGCCGGCACGATGGGCGGCGGCATCGCGATGAACTTCGCGAACGCCGGCATCCCGGTCAAGGTGCTCGAGACTGAAGCAGGAGGCGCTCGACCAGGGCCTCGGCGACGATCCGCAAGAACTACGAGAACACGATGAAGAAGGGCAAGCTGACGCAGGAGAAGTTCGACCAGCGCGTCGGCCTGATCAGCGGCACGACTGACCTACGACGACATCGGGGACGCCGACATCGTCGTCGAGGCGGTGTTCGAGGAGATGGGCGTCAAGGAAGCGGTGTTCAGGAAGCTCGACGAGGTGATGAAGCCGGGCGCGATCCTCGCGTCGAACACGTCGACGCTCGACGTCGACGAGATCGCCGTCGTTCACGAAGCGGCCGCAGGACGTCATCGGCACGCACTTCTTCAGCCCGGCGAACGTGATGAAGCTGCTCGAGATCGTGCGCGGCGCGAAGACCGCGAAGGACGTGCTCGCGACGACGCTGGCGCTTGGCGAAGAAGCTCAAGAAGACCGGCGTGGTCTCCGGCGTGTGCGACGGCTTCATCGGCAACCGCATGATCGAGCAGTACTCGCCGCCAGGCCGGCTTCCTGCTGGAGGAGGGCGCGCTGCCGGAGCAGGTCGACAAGGCGATCGAGAAGTTCGGCTTCGCGATGGGCCCGTTCCGCATGGGCGACCTCGCCGGCAACGACATCGGCTGGGCGATCCGCAAGCGCCGCTACGTCGAGAAGCCGGACATGAGCATATTCGAAGACGGCCGACCTGCTGTGCGAGATGGGCCGCTTCGGCCAGAAGACCGGCGCCGGCTGGTACGACTACAAGGCCGGGCGACCGCAAGGCCGATCCCGAACGCGCAGGTCAACGCGATGATCGTCGAGCAGTCGGCGCGACCTCGGCATCGCGCGCCGCAAGATCAGCGACCAGGAGATCGTCGAGCGCCTCGTGTATCGCGCTGGTCAACGAAGGCGGCGCAGATCCTGGAAGAGGGCATCGCGCAGCGCGCGTCCGACATCGACATGGTCTACCTGACCGGCTACGGCTTCCCGGTGTTCCGCGGCGGCCCGATGTTCTACGCCGACACGGTCGGCCTGATGCGCGTCGTGATGCGGATGCAGCAGTTCGCGAAGGGTCCGAACGCCGCGCGGCAGGGCGATGCGTGGAAGCCCGCGCCGCTGTTGGCCCGCCTCGCCGCCGAAGGCAAGACGTTCAACTAGTGTGTCGTCGTCCCCGCGAAGGCGGGGACCAGCGGCGTCCGACGACGCTGGATTCCCGCCTTCGCGGGAACGACGAACCCGGGTGTGAGGATTGAAGCCGCACACTGTGTCAACTGCGATCAGGAGTTTCCATGACAGAAGCCGTCATCGTTTCCACCGCCCGCACCGGCCTCGCCAAGTCGTGGAAGGGCGCCTTCAACATGACGCACGGCGCCTCGATGGGCGGCCACGCCGTCAGGCACGCGATCGAGCGCGCGCGGCATCGATCCGGCCGAGGTCGAGGACGTCGTGATGGGCTGCGCGAATCCCGAAGGCGCGACCGGCGCGAACATCGCGCGGCAGGTCGCGCTGCGCGGCCGGCTGCCCGGTCACACCAGCGGCATGACGATCAACCGCTTCTGCTCGTCGGGCCTGCAGACGATCGCGACGGCCGCGCAGCGCATCATCGCCGGCGAAGGCGACGATCTTCGTCGCCGGCGGCGTCGAGTCGATCTCGTGCGTGCAGAGCGAGATGAACATGCACATGATCCGCGACCCGAACCTCGATCGCGACAGAAGCCCGAGATCTACTGGAACATGCTGCAGACGGCCGAGCAGGTCGCGAAGCGCTACGACATCTCGCGCGAGGACGCAGGACGAGTACGGCGTCGAGAGCCAGCAGCGCGCCGCGGCGGCGCGCGAGCCGAAGGCCGCTTCAAGGAAGAGATCGTGCCGATGACGACGCAGATGGGCGTCGGCCGACAAGGCGACGGGCATGCTCGGCATCAAGCGAGGTCACGATCTCGGAGGACGAGGGCATCCGCGCCGACACGACGTACGAGGGCGTGGCGAAGATCAAGCCGGCGATGCCCGGCGGCGTGATCGCGGCCGGCAACGCGAGCCAGTTCTCGGACGGCGCGTCGGCGGCGGTCGTGATGAACGCGAAGACGCGCCGAGCAGAAGGGCCTGACGCCGCTCGGCATCTTCCGCGGCTTCGCGGTGGCGGGCTGCGAGCCCGACGAGATGGGCATCGGCCCGGTGTTCGCGATCCCGAAGCTGCTCGCGAAGACCGGGCATGAAGGTCGACGACATCGGCCTCTGGGAGCTGAACGAGGCGTTCGCGGTGCAGGTCATCTACTGCCGCGACAAGCTCGGCATCCCGAACGACCGCCTGAACGTCGACGGCGGCGCGATCGCGGTCGGCCATCCGTACGGCGTGACCGGCGCGCGGCTCGTCGGCCACGCGCTGATCGAAGGCAAGCGGCGCGGCGAGAAGTACGTCGTCGTGACGATGTGCATCGGCGGCGGCATGGGCGCGGCGGGGCTGTTCGAGGTCGTCTGAACGTCGCGTCGAAGCGACGCCCGATCGGGTGATGGACGGCTCGGCGGTCGGCGTTCGACGCTCGCGGAGCTCGCATCGACCACGGCCCGGCGAGCGGCCGCCGCCGAGGAGGTCCCCGATGTCCCGTCCGTCGTCCGTTCGCCGGTCCGTCGCTTCGCTGACGACGGCGGTCGTCGTCGCCGCCGTCCTCGCGGCGCTGCCATCGTCTCCGGCACGCGCCGACGCGCCCGACGTGCGGACCGCGATCGGCGACGGCGACTGCAAGGCCGCCGCGGCGGCGATCAACCGCGGGATGGAGCGCAACGACGCGGAGGCCTATTACTTCGCGGGCTATCTCTACGATGCGACCGGCTGCGTGGCCGACGATCCGGCGCATGCCGCGCGCCTGTATCGTCGCGCCGCGGATCTCGGCAGCGCGGAGGGCGCCGCCGCGCTCGCGATGCTGTACGGACTCGGACGCGGCGTCGACCGCGACTACGCGGAGGCGCATCGCTGGTTCGCCGTCGCGGCGAAGCAGACCGGCGCCGAACCGCCCGCGTCCGCCGCGCCGCCCGCCGTGTCGGGCTACGCGATGACGGTCGTCGGGCTCGCGGCCGCGAAGGTGCGTTATCCGCGCCAGATGGAGAAGGACGGCGTCGCCGCGACCTTCGACGCGGTCTTCGTGCCGGCGACCGGCGCAGTCACGTTCCGCGACATCAAGGCGGGCATCGCGATCGGCAGCAACGTCTCGCGCCGCTACGTGTTCACCGACGAGGTGGCGCAGGCGTACGCGGCGGCGGTCGGCACGCTGCCGCGCCCCGACGGCGTCGGCGCCACGCTCGCGTTCGTCACGCCGTGGCGCTTCGCGATGCTTCGCAGCGTCGAGGACCGGCCGACCACGCAGGGTGGCGTGACGATCGGTACGACGACGATCGAGGCGCCGTGACCCGGCGGGTCGCGAGCCGCGGGCGGGTCCGGCGAGCGTGCGACGGCCGTCGACGGAGCCCCATCGGATCTCCGGCCGGCGGTCGCTCGACGGAGGTCGTTCCACGACGCCGCGCGCCGGCGCAGACGCACCGCTGACGATGACGTCGAAGATCCTGTCGCGCCGCGACCTCGCGTTCCTGCTCTACGAATGGCTCGACGTCGAGTCGCTGACGGCGCGGCCGCGCTACGCGGATCACTCGCGCGAGACGTTCGACGCGGCCCTCTCGACCTGCGAGGACATCGCGACCGACCTGTTCGAGCCGCACAACAAGAAGAGCGACCAGAACGAGCCGCGCTTCGACGGCGAGCGGGTCACCATGATCCCCGAGGTCGGCGAGGCGCTGAAGGCGTTCAGCGATGCCGGGCTGATGGCGGCCGGGCGCGACTACGAGCTCGGCGGCATGCAGCTGCCGGCCGTCGTCGAGAAGGCCGGCTTCGCATGGTTCAAGGCCGCGAACGTCGGTACGTCGTCGTATCCGTTCCTGACGATCGGCAACGCGAACCTGCTGCTCGCGCACGGCTCGAGCGAGCAGATCGAGCGCTTCGTCCGGCCGATGATGGCGGGCCGCTTCTTCGGGACGATGTGCCTGTCGGAGACGCAGGCCGGCTCGTCGCTGTCGGACGTGCGTACGAGAGCCGTGCCGCAGCCGGACGGCACGTATCGCCTGTTCGGCAACAAGATGTGGATCTCGGCCGGCGAGCACGACCTGTCGGAGAACATCGTCCATCTCGTGCTCGCGAAGATTCCCGAGGTCGACGGCTCGCTGCCGGCCGGCGTCAAGGGCATCTCGCTGTTCATCGTGCCGAAGTTCCTCGTGCGCGACGACGGCTCGCTCGGCGAGCGCAACGACATCGTGCTCGCGGGGCTGAACCACAAGATGGGCTATCGCGGCACGACGAACTGCCTGCTGAACTTCGGCGAGGGGCGCTTCCGGCCCGGCGGCGAAGCCGGCGCCGTCGGCTATCTCGTCGGCGAGCCGAACCGCGGCCTCGCGCAGATGTTCCACATGATGAACGAGGCGCGCATCGGCGTCGGCCTCGGCGCGACCGCGCTCGGCTACACCGGCTATCTGCACGCGCTCGACTACGCGCGCAATCGCCCGCAGGGCCGGCCGCCGGCCGGCAAGGATCCGTCGCAGCCGCAGGTGCCGATCGTCGAGCACGCCGACGTGCAAGCGGATGCTGCTCGCGCAGAAGTCGTACGTCGAAGGCGCGCTCGCGCTGAACCTGTACTGCGCGAGGCTGGTCGACGACGAGCGCACGGCGCCGGACGAGGCCACGCGTCGCGAGGCGAAGCTGCTGCTCGACATCCTGACGCCGATCGCGAAGAGCTGGCCGTCGCAGTGGTGCCTCGAGGCGAACAACCTCGCGATCCAGGTGCACGGCGGCTACGGCTACACGCGCGACTACGACGTCGAGCAGTTCTACCGCGACAACCGGCTCAATCCGATCCACGAAGGCACGCACGGCATCCAGGCGCTCGACCTGCTCGGCCGCAAGGTCGTGCTGCAGGACGGGGCGGCGCTCCGCGCGCTGACCGCGCGCATCGCCGACACGGTCGCCCGCTGCCGCGCCGTCCACGATGCGGGGTCGCAGCGGCTCGCAGGCGAGCTCGACGCGTGCTGGACGAGGCTCGTGGAGGTGACGAGCACCCTGCACGAGGCCGACGACGCGAACCGCGCGCTCGCGAACGCGACGGTCTATCTCGAGGCGTTCGGCCACCTCGTGATCGCCTGGATGTGGCTCGAGCAGGCGCTGGTCGCGGGGGGCCGCATCACCGGCACGAGCGACCACGAAGGCGGCGACGACGCGTTCTACTTCGGCAAGCTCGCGGCCTGCCGCTTCTTCTTCGCGTACGAGGTGCCGAAGGTCGGCCCGATGCTGGACCTGCTCGCGTCGCTCGACACGACGACGCTGTCGATGCAGGACGCGTGGTTCTGAACCGGAGTCGTACGATGCTGAGACATGTGGTGATGTGGTCGCTGAACGATCCGGCAGATGCCGCGAGGTTCCGCGACGAGTTGCTCAGTTGCGTCGACCTCGTGCCGGGGATGCGCGAGTTCGACGTCGGCATCCGTCGCGACGGGCTGGAAGCCAACTGCGACGTCGTTCTCGTGTCGGGCTTCGACGACGCGGCCGCGCTGGCGGCGTACACCGTCCATCCGCATCATCAGGCCGTCGTCGGGCGCATCAGGCCGCTGGCGAAGAGCCGCAGCGTCGTCGACTACACGAGCGACGCGTTGCCCTGAATCGAGAAGACACCATGGAAGACCATCGATGAGCATCAAGCGACTGTTCGACCTCACCGGCCGCACCGCCCTCGTCACCGGCGGTTCGCGCGGCCTCGGGCTGCAGATCGCGGAAGCGCTCGGCGAGCAGGGCGCCCGGCTCGTGCTGTCGCGCGCAAGCAGGACGAGCTCGACGAGGCCGTCGCGCACCTGAAGGCGATGGACGTCGAGGCGGCCGCGGTCGTCGCCGACCTCGGCACGACCGACGGCGCGCAGAAGCTCGTCGACGACGCGATGCGGCAGCTCGGGCAGATCGACATCCTCGTCAACAACGCCGGTGCGAGCTGGGGCGCGCGGGCCGAGGATCATCCGCTCGACGCGTGGGAGAAGGTGATGAACCTCAACGTGCGCGGGATCTTCCTGACGACGCAGGCGGTCGGGCGCGCGAGCATGATCCCGCGCCGGTCGGGCCGCATCATCAGCGTCGCGTCGATCGCCGGGCTGCGCGGCAACTCGCCCGGCACGATGCAGACGCTCGCCTACAACACGAGCAAGGGCGCGGTCGTGAACTTCACGCGCGCGCTGGCCGGCGAATGGGGTCCGTACAACATCAACGTCAACGCGATCGCGCCGGGCTTCTTCCCGTCGAAGATGACGAAGGGCATCCTCGCGACGCTCGGCGAGGAACGCCTCGCGCAGCGCGCGCCGCTCGGGCGCATCGGCGGCGACGAGGACCTCAAAGGCGCCGCGTTGCTGTTCGCGAGCGATGCCGGGCGTCACATCACCGGTCAGATCCTCGCGGTCGACGGCGGGGTCGTCGCGGTCTGACCGCGGGCGTCGGCGACGAGCCGCGCGAAGAGCGGCACGAGCGCCGCGTCGTCGAGCGACAGCAGCGGGTCGCCGACGTAGATCTCCGCGAACGACCAGCCCGGCACCTCGGCATCGCGCGGTCGATCGACGAGCCAGGTGCCGGTCTCGTCCGCGATGCGGTCGCGCGCGTCGAGCACCGCGTCGGCCGGTGCGTCGACGTACAGGTGCAGCATGTTGACGTCGGGGACCGCGGGCTCGACGCGCAGTCCGGGGACCGAGGCCAGCGCGCGAGCGAACGTCCTCGCGCGTTCGAAAAGCGCCGGCATCATCGCGATCCGCTCGTCGAAGCGCATCGCGGCCGACACGACGAACGGCGCCAGCCGGTGCAGCGTCCCGCCCATGCGCCGCCGCCACAGTCGCGCCTCGGCGACGAACGCGTCGTCGCCGGCGAGCACGGCGCCCGCGAAACCGCCGATGCCCTTGTACAGCGACACGTAGACGGAGGCGAAGCCCGAGGCGATGTCGGCATGGCTTCGTCCGTAGAACGCGGCCGACTCCCAGAGTCGCGCGCCATCCATGTGCAGCGGCACGTCGCGCCGGCGGGCCGCTTCCTTCAACGCGTCGAGCGCGTCCCACGACGGCAGCTTGCCGCCCGCCTCGCGGATCGGCAGCTCGACGATCGCGCAGGCGAGGCGCTGATTTACCGCACCGAGGTCGTCGGCCGTCATCGGTCGCAGCCGGCTGCCGATCGGCACCGCGTGCAGCCGCATCAACGCCGCGTAGGCCTGCTCCTCGTGCACCGCCAGATGCGACGTCGGATGCAAGCCGAAGCGGTCGAGCCCGGCACGCTCGCACCAGATGCGCACGGCGGCGAGCTGCGCGGCCACGCCGCTCGGCACGACGACGGCCGCCGACTTGCCGAGCAGCGACGCGACGCGCGCCTCGAAGTCGGCGACGACCGCGCCGTCGCCGTAATGGTCGGCGTCGGCGTCGCGCGCCTCGCACCAGTCGGCCATCGCACGGAACTCGTCGGCGAGCGTCGACGGGCGAAAGCCCGACACGACCGTCGTCGAGCGCTTCTTCAGCGCGTTGCGTTCGGCTTCCGTCAGGGGCATGGCGTGGTCGAGCGACAGTCGAGCCGGCAGTATGCCGCGCGCCGGGCGGCGCCCGACTACCGCGTGTGCCGCGCATCGGCTATGGTCGGGCCATGCGCCTCTCGCACGTCGTCGGCCCGACCACCTGGACGTTCGCCGACCTGAAGGACCTGCTCGCGAAGGCGTCGCCGCTGCGGTCCGGCGACGTCCTCGCCGGCATCGCCGCGACGTCGGCCGAACAGCGCGTCGCGGCGCGGATGTGCCTCGCGGCGTTGCCGCTCGCGACGTTCGTCGACGAGGCGCTGATCCCGTACGAGGACGACGACGTCACGCGGCTGATCGTCGACTCGCACGACGCGGCGGCGTTCGCGACGATCGCGCATCTGACGGTCGGCGATTTCCGCGACTGGCTGCTGCTCGACGACGACCGACACGGCGACGCTCGCGCGCGTCGCGCCCGGCGTCATGCCGGAGATGGCGGCCGCCGTGTCGAAGCTGATGCGCAACCAGGACCTGATCGCCGTCGCGCGCAAGTGCTCGGTCGTCACGCGCTTTCGCGACACGATCGGCCTGCCGGGCCGGTTGTCGGTCCGCCTGCAGCCGAACCATCCGACCGACGACCCGAAGGGCATCGCGATCTCGACGCTCGACGGGCTGATGTACGGCGCCGGCGACGCGGTCATCGGCATCAACCCGGCGAGCGACGACGTGCAGGCGCTGATCCGCCTGTGGCACGCGCTCGACGAGGTCCGCGCGCGCTTCGACATTCCGACGCAGACCTGCGTGCTGACGCACGTGACGAGCCAGCTCGCGGCGATCGAGCGCGGCGCGCCGATCGACCTCGTGTTCCAGTCGATCGCCGGCACCGAGAAGGCGAACGCGAGCTTCGGCATCACGCTCGCGATGCTCGGCGAGGCGTGCGAGGCGGCCCGCTCGCTGCAGCGCGCGACCGTCGGCGAGCCGTCGACCGCGAACGTCATGTACTTCGAGACGGGGCAGGGCAGCGCGCTGTCCGCGAACGCGCATCACGGCGTCGACCAGCAGACCTGCGAGGCGCGCGCCTACGCGGTCGCGCGCGCGTTCGAGCCGCTGCTGACGAACTCCGTCGTCGGCTTCATCGGCCCCGAGTACCTGTACGACGGCAAGCAGATCATCCGCGCCGGACTCGAGGACCACTTCTGCGGCAAGCTGCTCGGCGTGCCGATCGGCTGCGACGTCTGCTACACGAACCACGCCGAGGCCGACTCGGACGACATGGACACGCTGCTGACGCTGCTCGGCGACCGCCGGCGTGACGTACATCATGGGCGTGCCCGGCGCCGACGACGTGATGCTCGGCTACCAGAGCACGTCGTTCCACGACGCGCTGTACCTGCGGTCGCTGCTCGGCCTCAAGCGCGCGCCGGAGTTCGAGGCGTGGCTCGCGACGATGGGGCTCGCCGACGCGTCGGGCCGGCTCGTCGCGCCGCCGGGCGGGCATCCGCTGCTCGCCGACTTCTCGCGGCGCTGGGCGGCATGAACGACGTCGCCGCCCGCGACGCGATCCGTGGGACGCGTTGCGCGACGCGACGGCCGCGCGCGTCGCGCTCGGACGCGCCGGCGCCGCGCTGCCGACGCGGGCGCTGCTCGCGTTCGAGCTCGACCATGCGAGGGCGCGCGACGCCGTGCACCGCGCGCTCGACGTCGACGCCCTCGACGCGGCTGCTGCGGTCGACCGGCCTCGCGACGCTGCGCGTGCGCAGCGCCGCGCCGGACCGGGCGACGTATCTGCTGCGGCCCGACCTCGGACGCCGGCTCGACGACGACAGCCGCGCACGACTCGCGACATGCGCCGACGCGGTCGCGCCCGGGCCCGTCGACGTCGCGATCGTCGTCGCCGACGGCCTGTCGGCGCTCGGCGTGCAGAGCCACGCGGGCGCGCTCGTCGCCGCGCTGCTGCCGAAGCTCGACGGCCTGTCGATCGGTCCGATCGCGATCGCGGAGCAGGCGCGCGTCGCGCTCGGCGACGAGGTCGGCGAGCGACTCGGCGCGCGCCTCGTCGTCGTGGTCATCGGCGAGCGGCCGGGGCTCACGTCGCCCGACAGCATCGGCTGCTACGTCACGTTCGAGCCGAAGGTCGGGCGTCACGACGCCGAGCGCAACTGCATCTCGAACGTGCGTCCCGCCGGCCTCGCGCCGGAGCTCGCGGCCGCGCGGCTCGCATGGCTGATCCGCGCGTCGCTGCGCCTCGCGCTTTCGGGTGTCGCGTTGAAGGACGACAGCGCGCTGCTCGACGTCGATGCGACCGCGCCGTCGCCGCCGCGAGGGGAGCCGGCGCCCGAACGGTAGAATCGGTTCCGATTCGCACGATCGTTCGCTTTCGCCGCACCGTCGGCGTCCCCTGGCTTCCCGACCGTCATGCCGACCACGCCCCGCCTCGTCGTCCCGTTCATCGACGACCTCGGCATCGAATTCCTCGACGCGCCGGTCGGCGAGGGACGCGTCGCGCTGCAGCTGGCCGATCGGCACCTCAACAGCTGGCAAGTCGCGCACGGCGGCGTGATCATGACGCTGCTCGACATCGCGATGGCGATCGCCGGCCGATCGATCGACCCCGAGTCGCGCGGTGGCGTCACCGTCGAGATGAAGACGAGCTTCCTGCAGCCCGGCCCGGCCGGCGACCGGCTCGTCGCCGTCGGCCGCGCATTCCACCGCTCGACGACGATGGCGTTCTGCGACGGCGAGGTCCGCGATTCGCACGACCGCCTGATCGCGAAGGCGCTCGGCACGTTCAAGAGCATCCGGCGCATCGACCGGCCGGAGCGGCGGCCGCCGAGCGGGACGAGCCTGGCCGATACCGGCGGCGGCGACGCCGGGTGAACCGGTCGACGACGACCCCGAACGAACCGCGAGGAGACGAACCGATGGCCCCGACGTATCGCCGCATCGTGCTCGCCGCGCGCCCCGAGGGCGCGGTGTCGCCCGAGCACTTCCGCCTCGAGGAGCGTCCGGTGCCGACGCCCGCCGAAGGGCAGGTGCTCGTGCGCAACCACTTCCTGTCGCTCGACCCGTACATGAGGGGCCGCATGAACGCGACGAAGTCGTACGCGTCGCCGCAGCCGCTCGACGAGACGATGATCGGCGCGACGGTCGGCGAGGTCGTCGCGTCGAACAATCCGAAGTTCGCGAAGGGCGACACCGTCGTCGGCGCCTACGGCTGGTCCGAGTACGGCTGCTCGGACGGCGCGGGGCTGATGAAGGTCGACACGACGCACGTGCCCGCGTCGGCCTACCTCGGCGCGGTCGGCATGCCGGGCATGACCGCATGGTACGGCCTGCACGAGGTGATCGGCCCGAAGGCCGGCGAGACGGTCGTCGTCAGCGCCGCGTCCGGGGCGGTCGGCAGCGTCGTCGGCCAGCTCGCGCGGCTGATCGGCTGCCGGACCGTCGGCATCGCCGGCGGCCCGGAGAAGTGCGCCTACGTGACCGGCGAGCTCGGCTTCGACCACTGCGTCGACTACAAGGCCGCGCCGGACCGGGCGGCGCTCGACGCGGCGCTGAAGGCGGCCGCGCCGGACGGCGTCGACGGCTACTTCGAGAACGTCGGCGGCGCGATCATGAACGCGGTCGTGGCGCGGCTGAACCCGTTCGCGCGCGTCGCCGTATGCGGGCTGATCTCCGGCTACGACAGCGGCGGCGCCGCGCCGCTCGAGAATCCCGGCATGTTCCTCACCGCGCGGTTCAGGATGCAGGGCTTCATCGTCTCCGACCACCTCGACCTGTGGCCGCGCGGGCTGAAGGAGCTCGGGACGCTCGTCGCGACCGGTCGGCTGAAGTACCGCGAATCGATCGCCGACGGAATCGCGGCCGCTCCGGACGCGTTCATCGGACTGTTGAAGGGACGCAACTTCGGCAAGCAGCTCGTGCGGCTCGCCTGACGCCGGTCGTCGACGGCGGCGGCGCCGTCCGTCGATCCGGCCTATCCATCGCATCCGACCTACGGCACGCTCGCGAGCGACGCGTGTCGAAGCCCGCTCAGATTCGCAACACGACACGATCCGTCGCGGCCTCCGCGCCCGACGTCAGGAGACCGCCATGAACGCACCCGAACGCCTTCCGGAAGTCCGGCCCGCACCGTCCGCGATGGCGGCGGCCGGCTCGCTGCCGATGCCGCCGACCTTCGCCACGCTCGCCGAGGAGCGGCTGCATCGCAAGCAGCGGCTCGCGGCGGGCTTCCGCCTGTTCTCGAAGTTCGGCTTCGACGAAGGCGTCGCCGGGCACATCACCGCCCGCGACCCCGAGTTCACCGACACGTTCTGGGTCAACCCGTTCGGCGTCCACTTCAGTCAGGTCTGCGTGTCGAACCTGATCCGCTGCGACCACGAGGGCCGCGTCGTCGAAGGCAACCATCCCGTCAACGCGGCCGCGTTCGTGATCCATTCGCGCGTGCACCACGCGCGACCCGACGTCAACGGCGCGGCGCACACCCATTCGACGTACGGTCGCGCGTTCTCGACGCTCGGCATCCCCCTCGCGCCGCTGACGCAGGACGCGTGCGCGTTCTACGGCGACCACGCGGTCTACGAGGACTTCGGCGGGGTCGCCGTCGAGCTGGACGAAGGCGTGCGGATCGCGCAGGCCCTCGGCGATCGCAAGGCCGCCATCCTCGCGAACCACGGCCTGATCACCGTCGGGCGCACGGTCGACGAGGCCGTGTGGTGGTTCATCACGATGGAGCGGTCCTGCCAGGTGCAGATCCTCGCGTCGTCGGCCGCGGCGCAGCTCGGCACCGCCCCGAAGGCGATCGGCGAGGCGTCGGCCCGGCAGTCGTTCGGGATCGTCGGCACGCCGTTCGCCGGCTGGTTCCAGTTCCAGCCGCTGTACGCACGCATCGTCAAGGAGCAGCCCGATCTCCTCGACTGACGTCACCCTCTCCCTCGCGGGCCGCGAGCCCGTCCCGGCAGGCCGACCGCTCCCGACCTCATGAACCCATCGTTCTCCGACAGCCAGATCGTCCAGGTCGACCAGCTGATCCTGCATCACTATCCGACCTCGCCGTTCTCGGAGAAGATCCGCGCGATCCTGAGCTTCAAGGACGTGCCGTGGACGTCGGTCGAGACGCCCGCGATGCTGCCGAAGCCCGACCTCGTCGCGCTGACCGGCGGCTACCGTCGCGCGCCCGTCATGCAGATCGGCGCGCACATCTACTGCGACTCCGCGCTGATCGCCGAGGTGCTCGAGCGCCTCGCGCCGACGCCGGCGATCTTCCCCGCCGAGTCGGCCGGCCTCGCTCGCTTCCTCGCGCAGTGGGCCGACACGACGCTGTTCTGGACGGTCGTCAGCTACGTCTTTCAGCCGGAAGGCGCGGCGGCGATCCTCGCCCATCTGTCCGACGAGCAGAAGCAGCGCTTCGTCGAGGACCGCAAGGCGTTCCGCGCGCGCATCCCGCGCATCGCGGCGCCCGAGGCGACGGCGGCGTTGCTGATCTACCTGCGCCGGTTCGAGACCATGCTGATCGACGATCGCGTCTGGCTGCTCGGCAGCTCGGCGTCGATCGCCGACTTCTCCGTCTACCACTGCCTGTGGTTCGTGCGCCGCGCCGGTCCGCTCGCGTCGATCATCGACGACTTCCCGTATGTCGCCGGCTGGTACGAGCGGATGCGTCGCCTCGTCATGCCGCCGCATGCGGACATGACGAGCGCGGCCGCGCTGCGCCATGCGACCGACGAGCAGCCGCAGCAGGACATCGAGCCGGAGTTCTATACCGACGTCCACGGCATCGCGCTCGGCGACGAGGTCACGATCACGCCGGTCGACACCGGCTGCGATCCGGTCCGCGGCGAGCTCGTGCTCGCGATGCGCGACGAGCTCGCGGTGCGGCGCTTCGACGACCGCGTCGGCGAGCTGATCGTGCACTTCCCGCGGATCGGCTTCGAAATGAAGCGCGCCGACTGACGCGCGGTCCTTGGCCTTCGAGTCACCGGACGGATCGTCGATGCGCTGGCAGTGGCGGCGCTTCGACGCGCTGTCGGCCGGCGACGTCTACGACCTGCTCGCGCTGCGAGCGGACATCTTCGTCGTCGAGCAGGGCTGCGCGTTCCTCGACCCGGACGGGTACGACCGCGACGCGTGGCACCTGTGCGGACGGCTGCCCGACGGATCGCTCGGTGCGTACCTGCGCTGCATCGACCCCGGGCTCAAGTACCTCGAGCCGTCGATCGGACGCGTCGTCGTGTCGCGCGCGCTGCGCGGTCGCGGCGCCGGTCGGGCGCTGATGGTCGAGGGCATCGCGCGGTCCAGACTCGCGTGGCCGGGCGCGGACATCGTGATCGGCGCGCAGCAGCGGCTCGAATCGTTCTACGCGTCGCTCGGCTTCGCGACCGAAGGCGGCGCCTACATCGAGGACGGCATCCCGCATGTGAAGATGCGGCTGCGGGCCGCGGATGCGGCCGCCCGCGACACGACGGGAGGGGACCCGATGAAGGACTTCGCGGGCCGCACGGCGGTCATCACCGGCGGCGGCAGCGGCTTCGGTCGCGAGTTCGCGCACGTCGCGGCGACGCTGGGCATGAACGTCGTCGTCGCCGACGTGCAGCAGGACGCGCTCGACCGCGTCGTCGGCGAGCTCGAGGCGAAGGGCGCGAAGGTCGTCGCGCATCGCGTCGACGTGTCCGACGGCGACGCGGTCGAGGCGCTCGCGGCGGCGACCGACGCGGCGTTCGGCGCCGACGCACCTGCTGTTCAACAACGCCGGCGTCGGGTCCGGCGGACTGATCTGGGAGAACAGCGTCCGCGACTGGCAGTGGGTGCTCGGGCGTCAACGTCTGGGGCGTGATCCACGGCGTCCGCTCGTTCGTGCCGCGGATGCTCGCGGCCGCGCAAGGCCGATCGCGGCGTATCGCGGCCACATCGTCAACACGGCGTCGATGGCCGGCCTGCTGAACGCGCCGAACATGGGCGTCTACAACGTCTCGAAGCACGCCGTCGTGTCGATGACCGAGACGCTGTACCAGGACCTGCAGCTCGTCGACGCGCCGATCGGCGCGTCGGTGCTGTGCCCGTACTTCGTGCCGACCGGCATCAGCCAGTCGCAACGCAACGCGCCGCCGGACGTCGTCGGCGAGCCGGCGACGCCGTCGAAGCGCGCGCAGCAGGCGATGTCCACGAAGGCGGTCGGCTCCGGCAAGGTGACGGCCGCCGACGTCGCGCTGTCGGTGTTCGACGCGATCCGCGAGGACCGTTTCTACGTGTTCTCGCATCCGCACGCGCTCGGCAACGTCGAGACGCGGATGAAGGACATCGTCGAGATGCGCAACCCGAGCGATCCGTTCGCGGCGCGGCCCGACGTCCGCACGCGGCTGCGCGACGCGATCGCCGAGATCGCGGCACAGGTGGCCGGCGCGACGAACGCATGACCGCCGACGCGGCGCGTGCGGAGCCGGCGGTCGTCGACGACACCGCGTACGCCGACCTGCCGAACGGCATCCGGCTGCACTACGCGCGTGCCGGCGCGCCCGACGGCCGCAAGCTGATGCTGTTCCTGCACGGCTTCCCGGAGGCGTGGTTCGCGTGGGAGCGGCAGCTCGCGCGAGTTCGGCCGCGACCACTTCGCCGTCGCGCCCGACCTGCGCGGCTTCAACCGGTCGTCGAAGCCGATCGAGCCCGAGGCGTACCACGTCAAGCACCTCGTCGACGACATCCGGCTGCTGATCGCGCATCTCGGCTACGCGTCCGCGATCGTCGTCTGCCACGACTGGGGCGGCGCGATCGGCTGGCATCTCGGCATCTTCCATCCCGAGCTGGTCGAGCGGCTGATCGTCATCAACTCGCCGCATCCGTGGCTGTTCATGCGCGAGCTCGCGACGAACCCGGTCGCAGCAGAAGGCATCGGCGTACATGACCTGGCTGCGCGAGCCGGGCTCCGAGCAGGCGCTCGTGGCCGACGACTTCGCGATCGTCGAACGCTTCCTCGCCGACGAGCACGGCGCGCCGCCCGACTGGTACACGCCGGACGTCCGCGCGCGATATCGCGCGATGTGGTCGGTGCCCGGCGCACCGCGGCCGGACGGCCGGCCGTCGCACGGGGATGACCGGCGGCTGCAACTACTATCGCGCGACGCCGCTGAAGCCGCCGTCGAACGACGATGCGCCGCGTGCGCTGCCCGGATCCCGACGCGTGGCGCGTACGACGTGCCGACGCGTGTCGATCTGGGGCGAGCGCGACCGCGCGCTGACGACCGGGCTCGTCGACGGTCTGGAGCTCGTCTGCACGGACCTGGACGTGCGGCGCGTCGCCGACGCGTCGCACTGGATCGTCCACGAGCAGCCCGATCGCGTCAACGCGCTGATCCGCGAGTTCATCGCGCGATGACGTCGGTATCGCCGGCGAGGCGATAGCCGACCCCGGTGACGGTCAGCAGGTGGACCGGATTCGCCGGCACGGCCTCGAGCTTCGCGCGCAGGTTGCCCATGAAGACGCGCAGGTAGTGGCGTCGTCGACATGGCTCGGACCCCAGACTTCGCGCAGCAGGAAACGCTGCGTCAGCGTCTTGTCGGCGTGCGCGACGAGTACCGTCAGCAGGCGGTATTCGATCGGCGTGAGGTGGACGGTCGCGCCGGCGCGCCTGACGCTGCGGGCGACGAGGTCGACCTCGACGTCGCCGAAGCGGACGAGCGACGCATCGCGGCTTCGCGGCGACATGCCGACGCGTCGCGGCGCGCACGCGCGCGAGCAGCTCGGCGACGCCGAACGGCTTCGTCAGGTAGTCGTCGGCGCCGGCGTCCAGCGCCGCGACCTTCTGCGCCTCGTTCGATCGCGCGGACAGCACGATGATCGGCACCGAGCGACCAGCGAGCGCAGGTCGCGGATCAGCTCGATGCCGTCGCCGTCCGGCAGGCCGAGGTCGACGATCACGAGCTCGGGACGCCGCGTGCCGCACTCGACGAGGCCCTGTCGCGCGGTCGACGCCTCGTACACGCGCCACGAGGCCTCGCTCGAGCGCGGCGCGGACGAAGCGCCGGATCTGCGGCTCGTCCTCGACGAGCACGGCGGACGGATCGCTCGCGCTCACGACGCGTCCGCGGCGCCGACCGTCATCGCCGCCTCGTCGACCGGTGGCGCCTCGGCGCGCGGCAGCGTCACGGTGACGCGAAAGCCGCGACGGCCCGACGGCGGCAGCCGGCGCGTCGCGTCGACGGCGATCGAGCCGCCGTGCGCTTCGACGATCGCGCGACAGATCGCGAGGCCGAGGCCGACGCCGGTCGTCGCGGACTCGTCGACGCCGCGCACGAACTTGTCGAACAGCGCGTCGGACGGTCCGTCGGCCAGGAACGCGTCGGGCGGTCCGGGTCCGTCGTCCTCGACGGAGAACGACGCGGTGCCGGGCGCGGACGCGGCCTCGACGAGCACCGTCGATCCGGGCGGCGCGTACTTCGACGCGTTCTGCAGCAGGTTGTACAGCACGCGCTCGATCAGCACCGCGTCGTAGGCCACGAGCGGCAGTCCCGGCGGGACCGAGGTCCGGACGTGATGGCCGGCGAGCTCGCCGGCACACGCCGCGAGCGCGGCCCCGATCGTCTCCTCGAGCAGATGCCATCCGCGCCGCAGCGTCACGCCGCCGCTTTCGATGCGCGCCATGTCGAGCAGGTTCTCGACGAGCGCGCCCATCCGACGGACCTCCTCGCGCATCGCGCGGATCAGCGGCGCGTCGACGCGCGTGCCGGCCGTCATCGCGAGCGTCTCGGTCAGCCCCGCGAGCGCCGCGATCGGCGTGCGCAGGTCGTGCGACAGGGCCGACAGGATCGAATTGCGCAGCTGCTCCGATTCGATCCGCACGACGGCGTCCTGCGCGACCTCGACGTAGTGAACGCGTTCGATCGCGATCGCGACGAGCGTGGCGAGCGTCTCCAGCAGCCGGCGCTGCTCCGGGATCATCAGCAGTCGGCGTCGCGCGGGGCGAAGCGCGAGGACGCCGCGCGTCGCCATCGGCGTCGCGAGCGGCAGGAACAGCCAGGCGCTGCCCGACAGCGTGTCCGTGCCCGCGCCGGCCGGCTGTCCGCGTTCGAACGACCATTGCGCGATCGCCGGTTCGAAGCCGGACGACTGCTCGAGCTGCCGATCGATGACGAGCCGCGGTGGACGGTCGTCGCCGGCGGCGGCCCGCCGCGGCAGCAAGACCGTCGCGTCGGCATCGAACAGCGTCGACAGCGTCGTGCGCGCATAGTCGGTCACGTCCTCCGTCCGCAGCGCACGCGACAGCTCGCGGGCGATCTCGTACAGCGAGCGCGCGCGTTCCTCGCGATCGCCGGCGACGCGCGCCTGGTAGCGCAGGTCCGCGGCGAGCCGGCCGATGACGAGCGCGACGGTCAGCATCGTCGCGAGCGTCACGACGTACTGCACGTCCGCGACGGCGAACGACCAGCGGGGCGGCACGAAGAAGAAGTCGAACGCCGCGACCGAGGCGACCGCAGCGAACGCGCCGGGCGCGCGACCGGACCGCATCGCGACGATCGTCACCGCGAGCAGATAGACCATCGCGATGTTCGTCGGATGGAAGTACGCGGCGAGCGGAAACGCGAGCGCGGTCACGCCCGCGACGCCGACGGCCGCCTCGACGTAGGTGCGCCGGCGGGCGCGTCGCGTCGAACCGTCGACCGGCGCGACCGTCGCCTCGTCCGGTGACGTGGCTGCGCGGACCGCGTTCGCTTCGGGCGCGGCCGTCCGCGCGTGGCCGATGACGATCACGTCGAGTTCCGGCGCGGCGTCGGCGATGCGTGTGGCGAGCGGCCGCCGACGCCGAAGACTTCGCATCGAGACGCTCGCGCCTCGGCCGACGACGACCCGCGAGAGGTTGTGACGACGCGCGTGACGCGCGACGGCGTCGGCCGGGTCGCCATCGGCCAGGACGGTCGTGGTCGCGCCGAGCTGCTGCGCGAGCGCGAGGACCCGCAGGATTCGCTCGCGCTCCGGCGCGGCCATCCGCTGCAGCCGCGGCGTCTCGACATACAGCGCCTGCCACGCGACGCCCAGCTCGCCGGCGAGACGCGCGGCCGCACGCACCACGCGCTCGTCGCCCGGGTCCGGTCCGACGGCACAGAGCAGCGCGGCTTCGGTCGCCCACACGGCGCCGATCGTCCGCTCGTCGCGATACGCGCGCACGTCGCTCTCGACGCGACGCGCCGCGCGGCGCAGCGCGATCTCGCGCAGCGCGATCAGGTTGCCCTTGCGGAAGAAGTGCGCGCGCCGCACGCTCGGCCTGCGAGGGCAGGTAGATGCGGCCGGCGGCGAGCCGTGTCAGCAGCTCGTCGGCCGGCACGTCGACGAGCACGACTTCGTCGGCGCGATCGAAGAACGTGTCGGGCACCGTCTCGCGCACGCGGACCCCGGTGATGCCGCCGACCACGTCGTTGAGGCTCTCGAGATGCTGGACGTTCAGCGTCGTGAAGACGTCGATGCCGGCGGCCAGCAGCTCGTCGACGTCCTGCCAGCGCTTCGGATGGCGCGAGCCCTGCGCGTTGCTGTGCGCGAGCTCGTCGACGAGGACGAGCTGCGGCCGGCGCGCGAGCGCCGCGTCGAGGTCGAACTCGTCGAGCGGCCCCGGCATCGCGCGCGCGATGCGCGCGCGGCAGCACCTCGAGCGCCGGGTCGTGGCCGGACCGCCGAGCAGGGCGGCGGTCTCCGCGCGGCCGTGCGTCTCGACGAGCCGACGACGACGTCGCGCCCCTCGGCCGCGCGGCGCGCGCGCCTCCGCAGCATCGCGTACGTCTTGCCGACGCCGGCCGATGCGCCGAAGTAGATGCGCAGCCGGCCGCGGCCGCGGGCCTCGGCGTCCTGCTTCGCGCGAGCCAGCAACGCGTCGGGATCGGGGCGCGTGGACATCGCCGCATGCTAGACCAACGCGATCGCGGCGGCGCGAGACCGCATCAAGCGACAACGGGCCTTCGGACAACGCCGACATGCCGTTGGGGTGGGAGCCGACGCGTCGTCGATACGGGCGGGGGCAACCTCGACGCCGTCCAATCCATCACGAGGAGCGATCATGCATCGTTCGATGACATGGGCGGCGCTGGCCGCCGCCGTCGCCGCAGCCTTCACGCTGAGCGCCTGCAACAAGTCCGACACGCCGAAGACCGACAGCTCGATGTCGAACCCGTCGAGCACCAGCACGACGGGCAGCACGTCGACGACGCCGAACACCACCGGCAACACCGGCTCGACGTCCGGCACCGGCGACACGACGTCGTCGCCGTCGACGACCGGCACGGGCATGAGCGGTAGCGGCACGACCGGCGCGGGCACGACCGGCAGCACCAACAGCAGCGGCTCCGGTGCGACGTCCACCGATTCGGGCGCGACGCCGTCCGGGACCACCGGCTCGATGTCGTCGCCGACGACGGGTCAGTCGAACACGCCGTCGGGAACCGCGGGCACCGACTCGAACGATTCGACGAAGGGCTCGTCTTCGACCACCAAGTAACGAGACCGACGCGCCGCGGTCCTGCGCCGCGCGGGATGCGGCGCCGGTTCGCGTTCCGGTCCCTAGTACGTCTTGTACGGCAGGAACTTGCCCGACATCACGACGCGGACGCGATCGCCCTTCGGGTCCGCCTCGCGATCGATGTCCATCGAGAAGTCGATGGCGCTCATGATGCCGTCGCCGAACTCCTCGTGGATCAGTTCCTTGATGGTCGTGCCGTACACGTTGACGATCTCGTACCAGCGATAGATCAGCGGGTCGGTCGGCACCGCCGTCGGCAGCGACCCCTTGTACGGCACGATCTGCAGCCACGCGACCGCCTCGTCGGGCAGGTCGAAGAGTCGGCCGACGGTCTCGGCCTGCGCCTTCGTCAACGTCATCTGGCCGAGGCACGCCGCCGTCGTCCACTCCTTGCTCGCGCCGACCTGTTCGGCGACGTCGGCCCAGCGGATGCCCTTGCGGACCTTCGCGATCAGGATCATGTTCGTGACCTGGCTGCGGTCGGCGATGCTGCTCATGTTGAGCTGGTCGGACAGGCGCGTCATCGGATCTCCTCGTCGTGGATGCGTCGACAGGACGTCGACGCCGCTGCAAGCGCGCGGGACGTGCAAGACCGGTGCCCGGCGGCCGCCGCCCGAGATCGTGACCGGCGCCCGGTGCGTCGCGACGATGGACGGCACGCCACGAGGCCGCCGCACCGTCGCGAGGCGGCGGCGCCCCGACACGCTCCGTCCGCCGTGGTGCCGATGCTAGACTCCGCCGCCTTCGTCAACGCGCACTCGACACGGCCTCCGGCATGACCCGTTCGCCGGCTCACGCATCGACGCGGCGCGGCCCGGCTGTCGTCGCCGCGTCGCTCCTCGCCGCATTCTGTCCTCCTCGTGCTTCCATCCCTCGCGTCCGCGGCCGTCGCCGCACCCGACGATCCGTATCTCTGGCTCGAGGACGTCGACGGCGTCCGCGCGCTCGACTGGGTCCGCGCGCAGGACGCGGTCTCGACCGCCGAGCTGAAGGGGGATCCCGGCTATCGCGCGCTCGAGGATCGCCTGCTCGCGATCTTCGACTCGAAGGACCGCATCCCGGGCATCCAGCGCATCGGCGCGTGGTACTACAACTTCTGGCGCGACGCCGACCATCCGCGCGGCGTCATGCGACGCACGACGCTCGACGACTATCGCGAAGCGGAACCGCATTGGGACACCGTGCTCGACGTCGACGCGATCGCGGCATCCGAGCGGGAGAACTGGGTCTGGAAGGGTTGGGACTGCCGCTATCCCGACTATCGGCGCTGCATCGTCTACCTGTCGCGCGGCGGCGCCGACGCGACCGTGGCCCGCGAATACGATCTCGACGCGCGACGCTTCGTCGCGCCGGCCGACGGCGGCTTCGCGCTGCCCGAAGCGAAGGGCAGCCTCGCGTGGATCGACGACGACCACGTGTTCGTCCAGACCGACTTCGGTCCGGGGTCGACGACCGACTCCGGCTATCCGCGCGTCGTGAAGCGGTGGACGCGCGGCGCGCCGCTCGCATCGGCAACCGACGTCTTCGCGGGCGCGCGCGCGGACGTGTCCGTCGACGCGACACGTCGTCGCGTGCACCTCGGCGATCGCGTCGTGCATCGCACGTTCGTCGTCCGCGCGACGGGCTTCTTCACGAACGAGACGTTCCTGCTGACGACCGTCGACGGCCGCGACACGTTGACGCGGCTCGACATGCCGGACGACGCGACGGCCGACGTCTGGCGGGACCAGGTCCTGATCACGCTGCGCAAGGCCTGGCCCGCGCATACGCACGGCCTCGGGGACCGCGACATCCCGTCGGGCGCGCTCGTCGCGATGGACTTCGATCGCTTCATGGCCGGCGCGCGCGACTTCACCACGCTGTACGACCCCGGACCGCGGACGTCGCTCGGCCAGGTCGTGAAGACGCTCGACCACCTGCTGATCGACGCGATGGTCGACGTGCGCCATCACGTCGACGAGTGGGCGCTCGACGCCGACGGATCGTGGTCGAGCCGGCCGGTCGACCTGCCGGCCGACGGGACCGTCGCGATCGTCGCGGCCGACCCCGACGCGAGCGACGACTGGTTCGTGTACCTGTCCGACGCGTTGCGACCGACGACGCTGTTCCACGTCGACGCGGCGAGTGGCCGCCGCGAGCCGCTGAAGGCGATGCCGTCGTTCTTCGACACGACGGGCCTCGCGGTCGAACAGCGCGAGGCGCGTTCGCCGGACGGGACGCGCGTCCCCTACGTCGTGGTCGGTCGGCGGCTCGACCGTGCCGGCGGCGACGCGCCGACGATCCTCTACGGCTACGGGGGCTTCGAGATCCCGATGCTGCCGCGCGCGTACAGCGCGGCGAACGGCGCGGCCTGGCTCGAGCGCGGCGGCGTCTTCGTCGTCGCGGGAATCCGCGGCGGCGGCGAGTTCGGACCGGCGTGGCACGAGGCGGCATTGAAGTCGAACCGGCAGCGCGCCTACGACGACTTCGTCGCGGTCGCCGAGGACCTGATCGCGACGCGCGTCACGTCGCCGGCCCATCTCGGCATCATGGGCGGCAGCAACGGCGGCCTCCTCGTCGGCGCGGTCGCGATGCAGCGGCCCGAGCTCTTCAAGGCCGTCGTCTGCCAGGTGCCGCTGCTCGACATGCGCCGCTACAACAAGCTGCTCGCCGGCGCGTCGTGGATGGCCGAATACGGCGACCCTGACCTGCCCGGCGACTGGCGCTACCTGTCGAGGTACTCGCCGTACCAGAACGTGTTCGCGGACCGCACCTATCCGCGCATCCTGTTCACGACGTCGACGCGCGACGACCGCGTGCACCCGGGCCATGCGCGCAAGATGGTCGCGAAGATGCTCGCGCAGAAGCACGACGTGCTGCTCTACGAGAACATCGAGGGCGGCCACGCCGGCGCCGCCGACAATCGTCAGCAGGCGACGATGAGCGCGCTCGAATACACGTTCATGATGGCGCGAGCTGCGCTGAGCGCCGGCGTCTGCGAACGAGAAGCGGCGCTCGTCGCTCGGCGCGTCGGGTTCGCAGCGACGCTCGACGAACAGCGCGCGGCCGTCGGCGTCGACGACGAGGACCGTCGACGAGCGGGTGCCGTAGTCCGGCATGCGGATGAACGCGGCGGACAACGCGCGTTCGAGCGCGAGCGGCACGCCGGTCGACGGCAGCGCGCCGTCCGGCGCGATCCGGCGATCGGCGAGTCCCGCCATCAGCCGGTCGACGAGGTCTTCCTCGTGGCCGCTGGTCGAGATCGCGTCGCGCAGCCGCGCGGCGAGCGCATCGACCTTCGGCCACGGTGCGTCGAGCGCGGCGTTCGACAGCGCGTGGATGCCCGGCTCGACGGTACGTGCCTCGTCGGGGCCGGGGTGCGACACGATCGCCATGCGGCCGTGCGGCGATCCCCAGCCTGCGGCGAGCAGATGGAAGCCGTTGAAGCGCCCACGCGTCGAAGCGATCGCCGCGAGCTCGGCGTCGAGCGACGTCGCGGCGACGACGCGATCGACGAGCTCGCCGCGCGACGGCGCGTCGGGCCGGAAGCGTGACGGGTCGCGATGGTTCGTCAGCGCGGCGAAGCGTCCGTCGCGCGTCACGCTCATCCACGTGCCGCCGCCGCGCAGGTCGCGGCCCGACAGCCGCATGCCGTCGGACGACCAGTCCGCCGATGCCGTCGGCCGCGCGTAGAACTCGTCGCGGTTCGCCGCGACGACGAGCGGCCAGCGGTCGTCCGCGCGCCACGCGAACGCGATCAGGCACACGTCAGGTCGGGTCGAGCGAGACGTCGACGAAGCGTTCGGCGCGCCGGGGTCCGGTCAGCGCGGCGAGCCCGTGCCGCTCGACGAGCGCGTCGAGCGCGCCTTCGAACGCGTCGTCGACGCCGTCGTAGAACTCGAGCCACGTGTCCGACGCGTCGCCGCGCCGACGCATGACGCGCGCCGCGACGCCGAGCGCGGCATGCACCGCGCGCAGCCGCGCCGCGACGTCGTCGCGTCGCTCGTCGGGCACCGTGTAGTAGACGAACAGCCGGGTCACAGCTTCGGCCGGACGAACACCTCGTTGTCGGGCAGCGCGTACGGCAGCGGCTCGATCGTCAGTCGCGGCCCGTCGGCCGTCCCCGTCCGCAGCGCGTTCGAATCGAACAGCGCGACCGGCAGCTCGGCGAGCAGCGCGACGCGACCGTCCGGTCCGCGCGCCGCATCGACGACGAGGCCGACCGGCTCGCCGTCGTCGGCCCGCACGACGTCGCTGCCGGGCGACGGCGCGACGTCGGCGTCGAGCGACGCGAGCGCCATCCGCCGCTTGAGCTTGCCGAGATACTGGCTGCGCGCGACGACCTCCTGGCCGGGGTAGCAGCCCTTCCTGAAGTCGACGCCGCCGAGCGCCTCGAGGTTGACCATCTGCGGCACGAAGCGCTCCTGCGTCGCGGCCGTGATCGTCGGCAGTCCGCTGCGGACGTCGAGCCATCGCCACGTCGCCGCATCGACGCCGGTGCCTCGGCGTTCGTCCGGACTTCCCGCCGCCGCGATGCGCAGGACGCGGCGCCGGCCATCGACATCGGGATAGCGGATCCACGTCGCGCCGCCGGCCCGCACGACCTGCCACGGCTCGCCGAGCGTCGGCGCGTGTCCGGGATCGACGAAGCCGTCGATCGCGTGTTCCGCCGTCGCGTCGTCGATCGCGACCTTCGCGCGGAGCACGTACATCCGCAGCCGCTTCGCGATCGGCGCCGCGAGCTCGGCCGCGGCGAGCAACGCGACCGCGTCCGGTTCGCGCCACATCGTGAACGTCGCGAGCAGGCGTCCCTTCGGCGAGCAGTAGCCCACCGGGGACGCGACGCCTTCGGCCGGCGGCACGTTGCGCGTCAGCTGGGCGTCGAGGAACGTCTGCGCGTCGGCGCCCCGGACGCGCAGCAACGCGAGCGGCAGCGACGCGACGGGCGGGCGGGCCGACGTCGGGTCGGCGACGGGGTCGGAGACGAAGTCGTTCATGGCGGATCGACAGGCGCGGCGTGCGGGCGTTCGCAGGGCGACGCGACGGGAGGGCGACGCCGCGCCGCTATCATTATGTCCCGTTCGCGAACCTTGCTCCGCGTTGAAAGCCGTCGCGCTGTCCCTCCTGCTCGCCGTCGCGCTCGTCGCCGCCGCCGCGTTCGGCCTCGCGCGCTGGGCCGCGCGGCCGCTCGTCTCGTCGGACCACCCGCTGCCGGACGTCGCCGTCACGATCCCGCCGGGCTCGTCGGCCCGCGCGATCGCGGACCGCGTCGCCGCGGCCGGGCTCCCGATGAACGCGTGGCTGTTCGCCGCGTTCGCGCGGCTCACGGGGCGCGCGCGACACCTGCAGGCCGGCACGTACGCGGTCGCGCCGACGTCGACGCCGAAGCTGCTGCTCGACAAGCTCGACGCCGGCGAGGTCCTGCGAATCGCCGTCGTGATACCCGAAGGATGGACGTTCGCGCAGATGCGCGCGGCGCTCGCGCACGAGCCGGGCCTGCTGCAGACGACGCAGGGCATGAACGACGCCGAGCTGATGGCCGCGATCGGCGCCGACGGCGATCGACCCGAAGGCCGCTTCTTCCCGGACACGTATCTCTACACGCCCGGCACGACCGACCTCGAGATCTATCGGCGCGCCTACCGCGCGATGCAGAAGAAGCTCGACGAGGCCTGGGCGTCCCGCGCGCCGGACCTGCCGCTCGCGACGCCGTACGAGGCGCTGACGCTCGCGTCGGTCGTCGAGAAGGAGACCGGTCGCGCCGAGGACCGCCCGCTGGTCGCCGCGGTCTTCATCAACCGGCTGCGGCGCGGCATGCTGCTGCAGACCGACCCGACCGTCATCTACGGACTCGGTGCGCGCTTCGACGGCAACCTCCGCAAGAGCGACCTGACGACCGACACGCCGTACAACACGTACATCGCGCCCGGGGCTGCCGCCGACGCCGATCGCGCTCGTCGGCGCCGCCGCGCTCGCGTCCGCGGTCAACCCGCCGCACACCGACGCGCTGTACTTCGTCTCGCGCGGCGACGGCACCAGCGAGTTCTCCGATCGGCTCGTCGACCACAACCGGGCGGTCGACCGCTACCAGCGCGCCGGCCTGTCGCGCGCGCACCCTTGAGCGGCCCGGCGCCCGCGCGCGGCCATCCGCGCTTCGTCACGTTCGAAGGCGTCGACGGCGCCGGCAAGAGCACTCATCTCGCGTGGTTCGCGGAGGCGCTCGCCGCGCGGAGCGGCGACGAGGTCGTCGTGACGCGGGAGCCGGGCGGGACGCCGCTCGGCGAGGCGTTGCGCGAGCTCGTTCTCCACCGCCCGATGCACCTCGAGACCGAGGCGCTGCTGATGTTCGCGGCGCGCCGCCAGCACGTCGCCGACGTCATCGCGCCGGCGCTGGCGCGGGGCGCCTGGGTGGTCTGCGATCGGTTCACGGATGCGACGCGCGCGTACCAGGGCGGGGGCCGAGGCCTCGCGGCAGACCGGATCGACGTGCTCGAGGCGTGGGTGCATCCGGACCTCGGCCCGGGAACCACGGTGCTGTTCGACCTCGACCCGGCCGTCGCGAAGCGCCGCCTCGACGGCGTTCGCGAACAGGACCGGTTCGAGGAGGCGCCGCTCGCGTTCTTCGAGAGGGTGCGCGACGTGTACCTGGCACTGGCCAGGGCGGAGCCGGAGCGGTTCCGCGTGGTCAACGGTGCCGAAGATGTGTCGACTGTGCGTTCGACGCTCGAAGAAATCGTTGCAACTGCTTGTTCGAATTGAACTGTTCATCGAACGGACGTCGAACGACGGGACTTCTCACTCATCGCATGCGGTGATTGCTTCAACCCTTTGAAAATGATCGATTTGACAATCCATTTGCCGTGGTTCGACGCCGATCTGCGTCGTCTCGTCGCGCTCGGCGAACGGATGCCGCATGCGCTGCTGCTGCACGGCCCCGGCGGCATCGGGAAGCGGTGGTTCGGCCGCGTCCTCGCCCGTGCGCTGTTGTGCGAGTCGCCAGGCGGAGGACGGCCGGCGGGCGACTGCGGCGTCTGTGCCGCCTGTCGCTGGTTCGACCAGGGTAACCACCCCGACTTCCGCCGCGTGACGTCCGACGCCGTCGCGCTGAGCGAGGGGCGACGACGCCGACGAACCGGACGACGACGCCGACGAGCCGCGGACGAAGAAGGCGCCGAGCAAGGACATCCAGCGTCGAGCAGATCCGCGCGCTGCAGCCGTTCCTGTCGGTCGGCACGCATCGCGGACGGGCGCGCGTCGTGTTGCTGTATCCGGTCGAGGCGCTCAACGACGTCGCGGCGAACGCGCTGCTGAAGATGCTCGAGGAGCCGCCGCCGGCGACCGTGTTCGTGCTGATCGCGGACCAGGTCGCGGCGGTGCCGCCGACGATCGCGTCGCGCTGTCGCAAGGTGCCGCTCGCGATGCCGGACCCGGACGTCGCCGCGGCGTGGCTGCGCGCGCAGGGCACGCCCGACGCGGAGACGGCGCTGGCGCTCGCCGGCGGCGCGCCGCTCGGCGCGGCGGCGATCGCGAAGGACGGCGACGCCATGGACATGCACCGCGCGCTGGTCCGCTTCCTCGCGGCGCCGAGCGCCGATGCCGCGCTCGCGACGGCGGAGTCGTTCGCGCGTGCCGCTCCGGCGCCGCTCGTGCGCGCGTTGCAGACGTGGGTCGCCGACTGCATCGAGGCGCGGCTCGCGGGCCGCGTACGTTATCATCCCGCGCAGCGCGACGCGATCGCGCGACTCGCGGGCGCGGTCGACGTCGACGCGTTGTGGCGGCTTTCGGCACGCGTCATGGCCGTGCGAAGGGCGGTGGACCACCCGCTCAACGTGCGGCTGCTGCTCGAGGGCCTGCTGCTCGCGTACGCCGACGCGATGACGCCGGCGGTCGCGCCGACGCCCGCCTGACGCGCCGACGACGTCGCGAAACGACACGGACCACCGAACGATGACCGACGATGCCAAGGCCACGCCGCAGGTCGCGCGACCGAGCGTCCTGTCGCTGAACATCAAGGAGAAGGCCGCGCTTTACGCGGCCTGGATGCCGTACCTGCGCAACGGCGGCATCTTCGTCCCGACCGGTCGTGCCTACGCGCTCGGCGACGACGTCTACCTGCTGCTGTCGCTGATGGACGACCCGACGAAGTTCCCGGTCGCCGGCAAGGTGGCCTGGGTCACGCCGCACGGCGCGCACAACAAGGCCCAGGGCATCGGAGTGCACTTCGCCGACGACGAGGGCGGCCGCGCCGCGCGCAAGAAGATCGAGGACATCCTCGGCCCCGCGTTGAAGTCGTCGCGTCCGACGCACACCGTCTGACGATGTCCGCGTCGGGCACCGCGGCCCGCGGCAAGGAGCCGCTCGGCGATGCCGTGTTCCGCGACGCGACGACGGCCGACCTGCCGGCGATCGTCGCGATCTACAACTCCACGATCGCCGGTCGCGTCGTCACGGCCGATCTCGAGCCGGTCAGCGTCGACGCGCGCGCCGCGTGGTTCGACGCCCACGGACCGGACCGTCGGCCGCTGTGGGTCGCGACGATCGACGGCGCGCGTCGTCGGCTGGCTGAGCTTCTCGGACTTCTACGGCCGGCCGGCCTACGGCGCGACCGTCGAGGTCAGCGTCTATCTCGCCGAGGCGGCGCGCGGCCGCGGTCTCGGCGCGGCGTTCCTGCGCGCGCGATCGAGCGCGGCACCGCGGCTCGGCGTGCGGACGCTGCTCGGATTCATCTTCGGCCACAACGGCGCGAGTCTCGCGCTGTTCGAGCGCTTCGGCTTCGCGCGATGGGGTACATTGCCGCGCGTCGCGTCGCTCGACGGCGTCGAGCGCGACCTCGTCATCGTCGGCCTGCGGGTCGGCGAGACGACGTGACTTGAGCGGGCGGCCCGAGTCGCCCCGCGACCGCCTCGATCATGTTCGTCGACTCGCACTGCCATCTCGACTTCCCCGACTTCGCGGACGCGGATGCCGGACGTGCTCGGCCGCATGGCCGAGGCGCGCGTCGACGCACGCGCTGTGCATCTCGGTCACGCTCGAGGACTTCCCGAACGTCGTCTGCGGTTGCGGAGCACGCGCCGAACCTGTTCGCGTCGGTGGGCGTACACCCCGACTCCGCGGACGTCCGCGAACCGGGCGGTCGACGAGCTCGTGCGGCTCGCCGCCCATCCGAAGGTCGTCGCGATCGGCGAGACGGGCCTCGACTACTACCGCCGCGCCGACGAGGCGGGCGGCGACCTCGAGTGGCAGCGCGAACGCTTCCGCACGCATGTCCGCGCCGCACGACGGACCGGCAAGCCGCTCGTGATCCACACGCGCGCGGCTGCCGACGACACGCTGCGCGTGATGCGCGAGGAGGGCGCCGGCGAGGCGGGCGGCGTCATGCACTGCTTCACCGAGACGTGGGACGTGGCCGAGGCCGCGCTCGACCTCGGCTTCCACATCTCGCTGTCGGGCATCGTGACGTTCAAGAACGCGACGCGACGTGCAGGACGTCGCGCGGCGCGTGCCGCTCGACCGCCTGCTGATCGAGACCGACTCGCCGTATCTCGCGCCGGTGCCGTTCCGCGGCAAGACGAACGAGCCGGCCTACGTCGCCCACGTCGCGGCGAAGGTCGCCGAGCTGCGCGGCACGACCGTCGAAGCGATCGGCGAGGCGACGACGCGCAACTTCTTCCGGCTGTTCTCGGAGGCGAGGCCCGCATGAGACGCTGGATCGGCCTCGCCTTCGTCGCGCTGCTCGCCCCGGCCGCCGCCGACGACCTGGCCGCGCGACAGGAGTTGTTCAAGGACGTGTCGATCGACGACGCGCGCGACGTCGGCCGGCTGCTGCGCGACCATCGCGTCGACCCCGCGGCCACCGACGACCACGGCGACACGCTGTTGATCGCCGCGATCCGCAACGACGCGGCGCGCGTCTTCGACGAACTGGTCGCGGACCCCGCGACGAAGATCGACGCGACCGATGCGGTCGACGAGACGGCGCTGATGATCGCCGCGTACCGCAAGCGTCGCGACTTCGTCGAGAAGTTGCTGTCGCGCGGCGCGGCCGTCAACCGGCCCGGCTGGACGCCGCTCCATTACGCGGCATCGGTCGACGCCGGCGATATCGTCGCGCTGCTGCTGCAGCGCTCCGCCGACGTCGATGCGCCGTCGCCGAACGGCACGACGCCGCTGATGATGGCCGCGCGCGGCGGCTTCGACGATCTGGCGCACCGACTGGTCGCGGCGGGCGCGGACCCGACGCGCGTGAACGAAAGGGAGCTCACGGCGTCCGACTTCGCACAGCACGCCGGCGACGCGACGCTCGCCGAGTGGCTCGCGGCGCAGGCGGCCGCACGCCGTGCAAAATAGCGCATGACCGCGACGCCGTCGCGCCGCGCGAATCGCTTTCGGATCGCTCGCAACAGGGGTCGATGATGAGAAACGACCGGATCGCGAACCGACTGTCGCCCGGCATCGTGTCGGGTCGGTCGTTTCGCCGCGCGTCGGGGTTGGCGACGCGACGCTTCGTGACGCAGTCCCACGTGTTGAGCGCGCCCATCGCGCGGCCGCGTTCGCTGTTCGTCGCGGCCACGATCGCGTTCGCGCTGTACCTGATCGGACGCCGCCTCAGCGACTGACGTCCGCGCGACGTCAGCGCACGGAAGACCGCGCGACGGTGAACCCGACCGTCGTCACGCCGTGCTCGCTCGACGCGAACACGGTGCCCGCGTGCATCGTCGCGACCGCCTTGACGATCGAGAGCCCGAGCCCGTGGTTCTCGCCGCTGTTCGGACGCGCCGCGTCGATACGATAGAAGCGGTCGAAGATGCGGCCGAGATGCTCGCGCGGGATCTCGGGGCCGGGATTGGAGATCGCGATCGACGCGTCGGACGCCGTCTGCGACAGCCGCACGACGATCTCGTCGCGCGGCCGCGTGTGGCGGATCGCGTTGTGCAGCAGGTTCGTGATCGCCCGACGCAACAGCGAACGTTCGATCGGCGCCGTGGCTGCGCCCTCGACGCGGACCGTGACGCCCGCCTCGTCGGTGATCAGGTCGAGGAACTCGATCGTCTTCTGCACCTCGTCGCCGAGCGACGCGGGCGCGAGGCTCATCGCCTTCTCGCCCTGGTCCGCGCGCGCGAGGAACAGCATGTCGGCGATGATCGTCCGCAGCCGCTCGAGCTCCTCGAGATTCGACTGCAGCGTCTCCTCGAGCTCCGCGGCGCTGCGTTCGCGCGACAGCGCGACCTGCGTCTGGCCGATCAGGTTCGCGAGCGGCGTGCGCAGCTCGTGCGTGACGTCGGCGTTGAACGCCTCGAGCTTCTGGTACGCCGCGTCGAGCCGGTCGAGCGCGCCGTTGAACGAGCGGCCGAGGTCGGACAGCTCCGTCGGCAGCGCCGACGTGTCGAGCCGCTGCGCGCGGTTCGCGGCGTCGATCTGCTGCGCGTCCTGCGAGATGCGCTCGAGCGGCAGCAGGCCGAGCCGCGCCGCCCAGTAGCCGAGCACGGCGACGAGCACGACGCCGAGGACCGACCAGCCGATCAGGTCGCGCTCGAACTGCGCCTCGGTGTGGACGAACGGCGCCGAGTCGATGCGCGACCATGAAGCGCAGGGCAGGGCGCGTGCCGTCGGCCGGGAAGTATTCGCTGCGCGTCTTCATCGGCGCGGCGCGGTGCTCGATCGTCACCTGGCCGCGACCCGATTCGTCGCCGCTGACGCCGCTGATCTCCGCGCGTTCGGCGCCGTACTGCACGACCGGGTCGTCGCTCCAGATCCAGTAGCGCGTGGTGCCGTCCGGCGGCGTCAGCGCGTCGAGCTTGGCGTGGATGCGCGCCCACTGCTCGGGCGTGCGGACATTGCGGATGTAGTACGCGACGTCGCGGAACTTGGTGTCGAGCTGTTCCTGCTGATGCGCGTCGATCGCGCGATCGAAGACCTGCAGCAGCTCGGCGCCGATCAGCGCGAACACGCCGAGCGCCGCGATCGCGAACAGCGCGGCGAGGCGAATCGCGATCGACCGGGGACGCAGCACGTCAGCCGACGATCTCGGTCGCGCCCTCGCGCCGCGCCTCGAGCACGTAGCCCATCCCGCGCACCGTGTGCAGCAGGTTCGTCGCGTACGGCCCGTCGATCTTCGCGCGCAGGCGCTTGATCGCGACCTCGACGACGTTCGTGTTGCTGTCGAAGTTCATGTCCCAGACGAGCTCGGCGATCGCGGTCTTCGACAGCACCTCGCCCTGCCGCCGCGCGAGCACCGACAGCAGCGCGAACTCCTTCGCGGTCAGGTCGATCCGCACGCCGCCGCGCATGACCTCGCCGGGACAGCAGGTCGATCGTGAGGTCGCCGACCTTGAGCTGCGACGCCTCCTGCGTGCGACCGCGCCGCGTCAGCGCCTGCAGCCGCGCGACGAGTTCGAGGAACGAGAACGGCTTGACGAGGTAGTCGTCGGCCCCCTCGCGCAGTCCCATGACGCGGTCCTCGACGCGGTCCCGCGCGGTCAACATGATGATCGGCGTGTCGCGCGTGCGTCGCGCCGCGCGCAGCGAGCGCAGCACGGAGAAGCCGTCGAGCCCGGGCAGCATGACGTCGAGCACGATCACGTCGTAATCGAACTCCAGCGCGAGATGCTGACCGTCGACCCCGTTGTGCGCCTCGTCGACGGTGTAGCCCTGCTCGACGAGGCCGCGTCGCAGGTAGCTCGCCATCTTCAGCTCGTCCTCGACGACCAGGATCTTCATCGCGTCGTCCTCAGTGCGGCGTCGGCTCGGCCGCGGGCCGCAGCAGCGCCGCGCGACGGTTCTGCTTGCGGTCGCGCTTCGCCTGCTTGCGCCGCATGTACCAGTGGTGCGCGCCGTCGAGGTAGAGATAGATGACCGGCGTCGTGAACAGCGTCAGCGCCTGCGACAGCAGCAGCCCGCCGACCATCGCGTAGCCGAGCGGCCGGCGCAGCTCCGAGCCGGCGCCGTGCCCGAGCATCAGCGGCAGGCCGCTGATCAACGCGCACATCGTCGTCATCATGATCGGCCGGAAGCGCAGCAGGCACGCCTCGTAGATCGCGTCGCGAGACGACAGGTTGCGTTCGCGCTCGGCGACGAGCGCGAAGTCGATCATCATGATGCCGTTCTTCTTGACGATCCCGATCAGCAGGATGATGCCGATCAGCGCGATGACCGACAGGTCGTAGCCGCCGATCCGCAGGATCAGCAGCGCGCCGAGGCCCGCCGACGGCAGCGTCGACAGGATCGTCAGCGGGTGGATGTAGCTTTCGTACAGCAGCCCGAGCACGATGTAGACGGCGATCAGCGCGGCCGCGATCAGGTACGGCTGCGACGCGAGCGAGTCGCCGAACGCCTTCGCGGTGCCCTGGAAGCTGCCGAGGAGGGCGGGCGGCGTGTTCATCTCGCGCTGCGCCGCGTCGATCGCCTTCGTCGCGTCGCCGAGCGCGTAGCCGGGCGCGAGGTTGAACGACAGCGTGACCGCCGGGAACTGGCCCTGGTGGCCGATCGACAGGTATGCGGTCTTCGTGGTGTCGATGTGCACGAACGACGACAGCGGCACCTGCTGGTTCGTGATCGGCGACGTGATGTACAGCTTGTCGAAAATCGACGGGTCTTCCTGCAGCTGCGGCGTGACCTCGAGGATGACGTGGTAGCTGTTGAGCTGCGTGAAGTACTGCGCGACCTGCCGCTGGCCGATCGCGTCGTACAGCGTCGCGTCGATCATCGACGGCGTGATGCCGAAGCTCGACGCTCGGGCGCGGTCGATCGTCAGCGTCGCGGCCCCGGCGGCGTTCTGCTGGTCCGACGCGACGTCGGTGATCTGCTTCAGCTGCCGGAAGCGATCGAGCATCTTCGGCGCCCAGGTGTTCAGCTCGTCGAGGTTCGCGTCGGTCAGCGTGTACTGGTACTGCGTGCGCGACAGCCGTCCGCCGACGTTGATGTCCTGACCCGCCTGCAGGAACGCGGTCACGCCCTGGATCTGCGCGAGCTTCGGACGCAGCCGCGCGATGATCTCGTCGGCGTTCGCCTTGCGGCCCTCGTCCTTCGGCTTCAGGCCGATGAACAGGTTGCCGGTGTTCGCCGTCGTCGAGCCGGCCGGCATCGCGAAGCCGGCGACGTCCGGATCGGCGCGGACGACGTCGGCGATCTGCAGCATCCGCTTCGCTCATCGCCTGGAACGACGTGTCCTGCGACGACTCGACGAAGCCGAAGATGAAGCCGGTGTCCTGCTGCGGGAAGAAGCCCTTCGGGATCCAGATGAACATCAGCACGGTCAGCGCGACCGTCGCGAGGAACGTGCACAGCGTCACGAACGAGTGCTTCAGCACGACGTCGAGGCCGCGCCGGTAGCCGCCGAGCATCGCGTCGAAGCCGCGTTCGAACAGCTGGTACAGCCGGCCGTGCCGCTTGTCGTGCTGGTTGTGCAGGAAGCGCGAGCACAGCATCGGCGTCAGCGTCAGCGAGACCAGCACCGACACGACGATCGTCAGCGTCACCGTGACCGAGAACTCGCGGAACAGCCGCCCGACGATGCCGCCCATCAGCAGCAGCGGGATGAACACGGCGACGAGCGACACCGAGATCGAGATGATCGTGAAGCCGATCTCGCCGGCGCCCTGCAGCGCGGCCTCCATCGGCGTCATGCCGTCCTCGACGTGCCGGTAGATGTTCTCCAGCATCACGATCGCATCGTCGACGACGAAGCCGACCGCGATCGTCAGCGCCATCAGCGACAGGTTGTCGAGGCTGTAGCCGACGATGTACATGATCGCCGCGGTGCCGAGGATGGCGAGCGGCACCGTGATGCCGGGGATGACGGTCGCGGCGATGTCGCGCAGGAACACGAAGATGATCGCGACGACCGCGATGATCGTCAGGACCAGCGTGAACTCGACGTCCTTCACCGACGCGCGGATGTTCTGGGAGCGGTCGCTGATCGAGCTGACCGAGACCGTCGGCGGGATCGCGGCACGCAGCCGCGGCATCGCGCCCATGATCCGGTCGACCGTCTCGAGCACGTTCGCGCCCGGCTGCTTCGTGATCGCGAGGATGATCGTGCGGTCGTTGCGCAGGTCGCTGTCCTCGGGCGCGCCGGCGCCCTTGAACGCCCACGCCGCGACCTTCACGTTCTCCGGCCCGTCGACGGCGGTGCCGATGTCGCGCACGCGCACCGGCGCGCCGTGGCGGTACGCGAGGACGACGTCGTTCCACGGCGCGGAGCCGAGCACCTGGTCGTTCGTGTAGACCGTGAAGCTCTGCGACTTGCCGTCGATGTTGCCGGTCGGCGCATTCACCGTCGTCGTCGCGATGACGCCGCGGACGTCCTCGAGCGAGATGCCGAGCGCCGACAGCTTCGTCGGATCGACCTGCACGCGGATCGCGGGCTTCTGCGCGCCGCCGATGTTGACGAGGCCGACGCCCGAGATCTGCGAGATCTGCTGCGCGAGGATGTTGTCGGCGTAGTCGTTGACCTGCGTCAGCGGCAGCGTGTCCGACTGCACCGCCATGACGAGGATCGGCGAGTCCGCCGGGTTGATCTTGCGGAACGTCGGCGGCGACGGCAGGTTCGTCGGCAGCTGGCCGCTCGCCGCGTTGATCGCGGCCTGGATGTCGAGTGCGGCCGCGTCGATGCTGCGATTCAGGTCGAACTGCACCGTGATCTGCGTCGTGCCGAGCGCGCTCTGCGACGTCATCTGCGACAGGCCGGCGATCTGCGAGAACTGGCGCTCCAGCGGCTGCGCGACGTTGGATGCCATCGTCTCCGGGCTCGCGCCCGGCAGGTTCGCCGGAGACCTGGATCGTCGGGAAGTCGACCTGCGGCAGCGGCGCGACCGGCAGCTGCGGCCACAGCGCGGCACCGATCAGGATCAGCGCGACCGCGAGCAGCGTCGTGCCGATCGGCCTCTTGATGAACCCGGCGGAGATGTTCAACGCGGCCTCACTTCGTGGTGCTGGAGCTGTTCTCGGGAGCCGACCGCTCGGCCGGGTTTCCCGACGCGGCCGCGGCGTTCGCGGCGTTGCTGCCGGCGGTCTGCGGTGCGCCCTGCTGGCCGCTCGGCGCCGTCGTCAGCGCGACGCCCGGCTTGACCTTGTAGACGCCGTCGACGACGACCTTCTGGCCCGGCGACAGTCCCTGGTCGATGACCGCGTGCCCGTCCTGGATCAGCGCGACCGCGATCGGCTGCATGACCGCGTGGTCGTTCGCGTCGGCCACGAACGCGAACGTGCCCTTCTGGCTGCGCTGGACGCCGGCCGCGGGGATCACGATCGCACCGCGGCGCGTCTGCGTGTACAGCCGCACGTTGACGTACTGGCCCGGCCACAGCGCATGGTTCGCGTTCGGGAACATCGCCTTGATCTGCACGGTGCCGCTCGTCGTGTCGATGTGGTTGTCGACGAGCACGAGACGACCCTTCGCGAGCGGCCGGCTGTTCTCGTCGCGCGAATAGGCGAGGGCCTCGAGCGGCGCGGACGGCGTCCGCATCGCGGCGTTGACCTGCTGGAACGCCGCGTCGGGCAGCGTGAAGACGACGCTGATCGGATCGATCTGGTCGATCACGACGAGGCCGGTCGTGTCCGCGGCGTGGACGATGTTGCCGACGTCGACGAGGCGCAGCCCGGTGCGGCCCGAGATCGGCGCCGTGATCGTCGTGTAGTCGAGCTGCGTCTTCGCGTATGCGACCTGCGCGTCGTCCGTCTTGACCGCCGCCTCGAGCTGCGCGACGAGCGCCTTCTGCGTGTCGAGCTGCTGCTGCGACGTCGCGTCGTCCTTGATGAGCTCCTGGTAGCGCGTCAGGTCGAGCCGCGCGTTCGCGAGCGTCGCGGCGTCCTTGCCGCGCGTGGCCTGGGCCTGCGCGAGCTGCGCCTGGAACGGACGCGGGTCGATCTGCGCGATCAGCTGGCCCGCCTTGACGTCCTGGCCCTCGGTGTAGCCGAGCGTCTGCAGCTGGCCGTCGACGCGCGCCTTGACCGTCACCGACTGGTTCGGCATCACGTTGCCGACGCCGGCGATGTAGACGGGGAAGTCCTGCTGCTCGACCGTCGCGAACGTCACCTGGACCGGCGGTGGCGGCGGCGGCGTCTTGTCGCCGCGGTCGAAGTACCGCAGGGCGACCCAGATCGAGCAGCGCGATCACGACGATCGCGACGACGATCCACAGCCAGCGGCGGTTCGATCGTCGCGGCCGGTCGTCGAGCGGCGCGTCGGTCGCCGGAGGTTCGTTGAACGAGAGAGGTTTCATCGTGCGGTCGAGCCGGAGCTCGCGTCAGCGGTCTTCGAGCGCCGAAGCCAGCGCCGGTTCGAGGTCGGTCGTCGCGTTCCAGCCGCCGCCGATCGCGCGGATCAGCCCGACGCTCGCGGCATAGCGCCGTCCGCGGAGCTGGACGGCGATGCGCGCGTTCGACAGCGCGGTCGTTCTGGGCGGTGATGACCGACAGGTAGGTCGTCGTCCCGGCGCGGTACTGGCTGGTCGCGATGCGCTCGGCGTCGCGCGAGGCGGACACGGCGTGGTCGTCCGACCCCTGTTCGTTCGCGAGCACGCGCAGCGTCGCGAGATTGTCCTCGACGTCCTGGAATCCCGCCAGCACGGTCTGCCGGTACTGCGCGACGGCCGCGTCGTACGCTCGCGATCGCCTGGTCGGTCCTCGCGCGTCGCGCGCCGCCGTCGAACAGCGTCTGCGCGAGCGTCGCGCCGAGCGACCACACGCGGCCCGGGCGCGGTGAAGAACTCGCCGAAGCTCGCGAGGCTGTCGCCGGCGCTCGCGCCCAGCGTCAGGACCGGGTAGTACGCGGCCTTCGCGACGCCGATGTTCGCGTTCGCCGACGCGGCGAGCCGCTCCGCGACCGAGATGTCGGGACGTCGTTCGAGCAGGTCCGACGGCAGGCCGACCGGGATCGCCGGCAGCACCGCCTGCAGCGGCTGCTTCGGGATCGAGAAGCCGGCCGGCGGGCGGCCGAGCAGCACGGCGATCGCGTGCTCGTAGACGTCGCGCGTCGCCTCGACGTCGGTCAGCAGCGACTGCGTCGACGCGAGCTGGGCGGTCGCGAGCGCGACGTCGCTGCCGGACACGGTGCCGGCGCGGCGCTGGCTCTGCGACAGCTTCAGCGCCCGCTGGTACGCGTCGACGCTGCTCGCGAGCAGGTCCTGCAGCTCGTCGTTGATGCGCAGCTGGAGATAGTCCTGCGCCACCTGGGCCTGGATCGACAGCCGCACGGCGGCGAGCGTCGCGTCGCTCGACTGCGCGCTCGCGCCGGCGGCCTCGACCGAGCGGCGCACGCCGCCCCAGAGGTCGGGCTCCCAGGCGGCCTGCAGGCCGAACGAATGCGCATCGCCGACGGCGCTCGAGCCGCGGCTTGTCTGGGCGCTCGAGCGCGACTCGCTGACCGACGCGCCGACGGTCGGGAAATACGCGGACCGGGCAAGCGACACGAGCGCCAGCGCCGCGCGGTAGTTCGCCTCGGCCTGCGCGACCGACTGGTTCGCGCGCGTGGCCTCGGCGATCAGATCGTTCAGCTGGGCGTCGCCGAAGATGGCCCAGACGGCCGGCGACGCGTCGGCGGTCTTCGGCTGCGCCGGCTTCCAGTCGGCCGGCACGTCCTCGCGGAACGCCGTCGGCGTCGCGACGTCGGGCCGCGCGGTAGTCGGGGCCGACGGTGCAGCCCGCCAGCGCGAGCGCCAGCAGCAGCATGGCGCCGCACCGGCGCGCCGGGCGGCGAATCACGATAGGAGGAATCATCGAACGAAGACCGAAGCGAAGCGCGGACTGTAGCGAGCCGCACGGCGCGACCGGCTGTCGGGATCCTGACGGATCTGTCAGGTGCGTCGGGCCGGTAACGAACGTGACGCGCCGGGACGATTGGCCGGGAGGCCCGCATCCGAACCGACCGCACTTGGATTGCGCATAATTTGTATTATGTCAACTCATGACATCACGTCGCGCGAGGTGAATTCATGGCGTCGCGCGAATTGCAGGGTCGACAGCCGCCTCACCAGCCGAGCCGCAACAGCAGCGCCGCCGCGAGCGCCGGCGGCATGACGAGCGCGCCGACGCCGAGGAAGCGCCAGAAGCCGACGTCCTCGCCTTCGCGGCGGATCGCCGTCAGCCACAGGATCGTCGCGAGCGAGCCGGTGATCGACAGGTTCGGGCCGAGGTCGACACCGATCAGCAGCGCGTCGACGATCGACCGCGTCGGATGCGCGACCTGGATCGTCGTGCTGGCCACGAGCCCCGCCGGCAGGTTGTTGACGACGTTCGACACGACGGCGATCGACCATCCGGCCCACCACGGCGTGGCGGCCGGCGACGACGCGGCGGCGCGGCCCAACGCGCCGGACAGGAACCGCGTCAGCCCGGTCTCGTCGAGCGCCTCGACCAGCACGAACAGCCCGGCGACCAGCGGCAGGATCGACCACGACACGCCCTTGATCGTGTCCCATGGCCCGCTGCGCGTCACGACCAGCACGGCGACGGCGGTCAGCGCGCCCATCACCGCGGTGGGCAGTCCGAGCTGGATGTCGCGGGCCGACACGACGATCAGCACGGCGCCGGTGACGACGATGCCCGCCGCGGCGGTCCTGATGGCCGCGTTCAGCGGCTCGACCGGCACGTCCCGCGTGCAGTCCGGCTCGAGCCGGCGCGCGACGGACCAGCGCATCGCGACGTAGGTCACGACGATCGACGCGACCGACGGCCACGCGAAGCTGCCCCACCACGCGGTCAGCGTCGGCGTGTGGTCGCCGTACAGCACGATGTTCGCCGGGTTCGAGATCGGCAGCACGAAGCTCGCGGCGTTCGCGACGAACGCGCAGACGAACAGGAACGGCAGCGGCTTGACCGACGCCTTGCGGGTCGCGGCGTAGACCGCCGGGGTCAGCACGACCGCCGTCGCGTCGTTCGACAGGAACGTCGTGACGACGACACCGACGGCGAAGATCAGGAAGAACAGCCGCTTCGTCGAGCCGCGCGCGGCCGCGACCGCGGCCCCGGCGACCCAGTCGAACAGGCCGACGCGGCGCGCCGTCTCCGACAGCAGCATCATGCCGACGAGGAACAGGTAGACGTCGGTGCCCTTGCCGACCGCGGCGAGCGCCCGCCCGACCGGCAGCAGTCCGAGCAGCACGATCGCGAGCGCCCCGCCCGCCGCCCACACCGCCTCCGGCGTGCCGAACGGCCGGACCAGCACGCCGAGCGTCGAGGCGGCGCAGACGACCCAGACGATCACGGCGCCGTGCGCCGCGATCCAGCTCACGAAGCCGGTCCCGTCGCGACGGTCGACGCGACCGCGACGGCGGCGCGCAGGCGATGTCGAGCGCGCTCGGGGCGCGTCGACGCGAGGCGGTTCGGACGATGCATCACCAGCTCCTGCCGTTGGCGTTCGGTCCGAGGCGCGTGCCGAGGAGGCCGTGCTCGATCCACGGACCGATCGAGGCCGCATGATCGCCCAGCGGCACGTCGCCGGCCCGGCGATCGCGTCGCAGCCGGATCTCGTCGGTCGTCACGCGCCCTCGCCCGTCGCGGGCCTCGACGACGATCCGCCCGATCGCACGCCGGTCCGCGTCGAGGCGCGCGATCCAGCGACCCGGTCGATCGCCGACCGGCGTCATCGGCTGCGCGGGCCCGCCGTCGACGGCGACGGCGACCGACGCGGTGTCGTCGCCGAGGACCAGCGCGCGCACCGCTCGCAGCGATGAGCGATCGTCGGACGCGTGCCGCGTCACCAGCCGACCGTCCGCCGGCGACGTGATCATCACGAAGGGCCACGGCGCGTCGAGACGCTTGAAGCGCCAGCTCGCGGCGTCGCCGTCGACGGCCGCGACCGAGAAGCCCGCGGCCCCGTCGTCCTCCTCGATCTGTCCGGTCGAGCGGGTCGCGGCGTAGATCACCGAGCCGTCGTTGAGCAACTCGTTGTAGTGCGTGTGCCCGGTGTCGACGAACGCGACGCGCGCCTCGTCGAACAGGCGGCCGAGCGCACGATCGTCGGCCGCGAGATCGGCGGGGAACGCGTGCATGAACACGAGCGGCCGGGGCTCCGCGTTCGCCCGGCTGTCGCGGAGCTCGGTCTCGAGCCATCGCCGCTGCGTCGCGCCGAGCCGGAAGTCGGGCCCGCCGGTTCCTGCCGACACGACGTCGAGGAACAGCGCGCGTCGACCGGCGACGCGGATCGACGCGGGCAGCGCCTGCGGCGCGAGCGCTTCGTGGAAGGCGTCGAGGTTGCCCGGCTCGACGTCGTGGTCGCCGGGGATCGCGCGGCACGGCCATCGCAGCGGAAGCAACGCCTCGGCGACGCGCCGGTACTGCTCGCGCTCGCCGTGGTTCGCGTTGTCGCCCGGCAGGAACACGAAGTCGAATGTCGCGGCCGACACGTGACGCGTCACGTCGTCGACGAGCCGTTCGAGCCGCCGCACGCTCTGCCAGCCGTCCTCCTCGCTCGCGTGCAGGTCGCCGATGTGAAGCCAGCTCGCGAAGTGATCGTCCATCGTCGTCGGTCGTGAGGAAGAGACGATGGCGTCTCAGGATTCGTGCCAGCCGCACCGCGGCGATCGACACGGCGGGTGGCCGACGAGCCGTCGGTGCCGACGCGCGCGACGCTGTCCGGAATGCGGACCGACGCGCGTCCGCTTTCGCGACAGGCGGGACGCGCGACGCCGCGTCCCGCTCGCGGATCGCGGCCCGTGCGACCCCGGAGCGTCGGTCGCACCGCGCGGCTGGCATCGATCCTGCTGAAACGGCGCTCCCGTTCGAAGGAGCACGCCGATGCAGAACGCCGCCGCCGCCTGGCTCTATCCGCTGATCCTGTTCGCCGGCGCGCTGCAGGCGCTCGGACCGCCGATCAACGGCGCGCTGCAGAAGTCGCTGCAGAACCCGTGGCTCAGCAGCTTCGTCTCGTTCCTTCCGATCGTCGCGTTCCTCGCGGTCGTCGTACTCTGCGTGCCGCGTCCGCTGCCGTCGGCGAACGCGCTCGCGACGATGCCGTGGTGGGCGCCGCTCGGTGGGCTGATCGGCGCGGTGGCGGTCGTCGTCGGGCTGATCTTCGTGCGCGAGGTCGGGGCCGGCACTCTCGCCGGCCTGACGATCACGGCGAACATCCTCACGTCGCTGGCCGTCGACCGGTTCGGCTGGTTCGGGCTCGAGGTCCGAACGCTCAGCGCGGGCCGCATCGCGGGCGCAGTGCTGATGGTCGCCGGCATCGCGTTGATCTCGCGGACGTGATCGCGATGATGCGGCATCGGGGCATGCGTCCCGCGACGACGCCGGCCCGCGGGCCTTGACGCCGCGGATCGGTTGCGACGTCGCACGCGTCGTCGCTGCGCGCCGCGCCCTTCGTGCTCCTCTCGGCGATCACGGGCGCCGGACGATGGACGCCCTGCGCGATACGATCGCGACGATGCGACCCCACGAGCTCGACTTCCTCGACGAGCGCACGCGCGGCACGCGGCCGGTCGCGCGTCGACTGCTGCTGACGACGACGGCGTGCGCGTCGCGGTCGATCGCCGCGCGCATCGGATTCGCATGGACCGCGCGCCGCGACCGGCCGTCGAGCCGGACATGACGCTGTCGGCGCCGGACGCGACCCGGACATCGGAGCCGGGCTCGCTCGACATCCGTGGCCCGACTTCGACCGACGATCGCGCGGCGACGCCGCTCCGCGCCGACGGGTCGCTCAACGTCGTGTTCGCCGGGACGTGGCTGCTCGTCGTCGCGCTGTGCATCGCGCTCGGCATGCTCGTGCAGGGTCTCTATCGCCTCGGCGTCGACGCGCGGGTCGACGCGGTCAGCGCGCGCCTCGGCAAGGCGACGACGTCGTTGCAGACGCGCTTCGGCGTCTACGTCCACAGCTTCGCCGCCCCGCCCGACCTGTCCGACGCGGCGCGGCGCCGCGAGCTCGACCTGCTCGTGAACCTCGTCCTGCAGGACTACGAGGACGTCGAGGGCGGCCTGTACGACCGCGACGCGGGCTTCGTCGCGTACGGCTTCCCGTCGTACGAGGGGGGCGCCATCAAGCAGGACGTGCCGGCCGCGGAATCCGCACGGATCGCGCAGGTCGCGCAGGAGGCGCTGAACGCCGGAAGCCGTCGCGAGGTCCGCGTCGTCGGCGCGCGCCAGACGCTGATCGTCGACGCCGCCCCGGCGGGCGCGGGCACGACCGGCCTCGCCGTCTGGACGATGTCGCGCGCGCATGCGCGAACCGATGCGGGGTCGCAGCGACTGCTCGTCGCGCTCGGCGTGCTCGGCTTCGTCGCGGCCGGCTCGGGCATCGCCTTCATCGTCGTGCTGCGACGCTGGAACCGCGCGCTGGCGCGCGTCGCGTCGTCGATCGAGACGGCCGGCACGCGCGACGTCGGCGGCGAGGCGGTCGCGCCGACGGGCCGGCGCGACCTCGACCGCATCGTGCGTCTCGTCGCCGCGTTGCGCGCACGGCTCGACGCGGGCCACGTCGATGCGGAGCGGATGTCGAACGAGCTCGCACGGGCGCATCGCGTCGCGTCGATGGGACGGATGACCGCACAGCTCGTCCACGAGATCCGCAACCCGATCGCCGCGATGCGTCTGCAGGCCGAGAACGCGCTCGCGTCCGGGCGCGGTGCGGACGTCGCGCTGACCCGCATCCTCGACGACGTGGACCGGCTCGACGACCTGCTCGCGCGGCTGCAGGCCTTGACGCGTCTCAACGCGCTGCGGATCGAGCCGGTCGCGCTGAGGCCCTGGCTCGACGCGCGGATGGAGGCGATCGCGGATCGCCTGCGCGACGCCGGCATCGCGTCGACCCACGACGCGCCGGACGCCACGTGGCCGTTCGACGCGGGACAGATGGCGCGCGCGCTCGACAACCTGCTGCTGAACGCGATCCAGCACGCGGCGACCGACGCCGGCGCGATCGACGTCCGCGTGCGCGTCGTACAGAACGAACGCTGCAACATCACGGTCGAGGACGACGGTCCCGGCATCGACGCCGCGGACCTCGAACGCGTGTTCGAGCCGTTCCACACGACGGGCTCGACGGGCAGCGGCCTCGGCCTCTCGATCGCGCGCGAGATCGTCGAGGCGCACGGCGGTACGCTTCGCGCCCTGGAACGCCACGACGCCGGGTCGCGCGGCGCGTGCTTCGAGATCGTGATCCCATGGACCGCATCCTGATCGTCGACGACGATCGATCCTTCCGGCAGAGCCTCGCCGAGACCGTCGCGTCGCTCGGCCACGAGGCCGTCGTCGGCGGCGAGCGGCGACGACGCGCTGGCGCTGATCGAGCGCGAGCCGGTCGACTTCGCGTTCGTCGACCTGCGGATGCCGGGACTGGACGGCCTGCAGACGCTGACGGCGATCAAGCGCGACCGCCGGCATGCCGCGCCCCCGTCGTGCTGCTGACCGCGCACGCCGACGTCGGCAACACGATCGAGGCGATGCGGCACGGGCGCGTTCGACCACCTCGCCAAGCCGATCGGCCGCGGCGAGGTCGCCGCCGTCTCGGCGCGCGCTGCCGCCGGACGCGCGATCGCGGCGACGCCGCCGCGCGCGCGGCCGATCCGGCGCGGACGAGCCGCGGCTGGTCGGGACGTGCGCGGCGATGCGCGAGGTGCAGAAGCTCGATCGGCCTCGCTGCGCCGACAGCGACGCGACGGTGCTGATCCTGGGCGAGACCGGCACCGGCAAGGAGCTGGTCGCGCGCGCGCATCCACGCGTACGGCGAGCGCGCGCGCGCGGCCGTTCGTCGCGGTCAACTGCGCCGCGATCCCCGCGGACCTGCTCGAGAGCGAGCTGTTCGGCCACGTGCGCGGCGCGTTCACCGGCGCGGTCGCAGGACGCGGCCAGGCCGCGTTCCGCGAGGCCGACGGCGGCACGCTGTTCCTCGACGAGATCGGCGACATGCCGCTCGCGCTGCAGGCCAAGCTGCTGCGCGTGCTGCAGGAGCGCATCGTGACGCCGGTCGGCGGCCGATGCCGTGCAGCGGTCGACGTGCGCCTGCTCGCGGCCACGCACCGCGACCTCGCCGCAGCGTGGTGCCGAGGGACGATTCCGCGAAGACCTGTTCTACCGTCTCGACGTGCGTGCCGATCACGCTGCCGCCGCTGCGCGAGCGCGGCGCCGACATCCTCGCCGCTCGCCGAGCACTTCCTCGACGCGCATGCGCGCGGCAGGCAAGCGCCTGTCCGCCGACGCGGCGCAGGCGCTGCTCGCGCACCGCTGGCCGGGCAACGTCCGCGAGCTCGACAACGTGATGCAGAAGGTCGCGCTCGTCGTGCGCGGCGAGGTCGTCGAACGCGGCGACCTCGACCTCCCCGTCGACGAGCCGACCCGATCGAACGCATCGAACGCTCCCGATGCCGACGGCCTCGACTTCGCGACGGCGGTCGCGCGCTTCGAGAGAGACCTGCTCGTCCGCGCACTCGCGGCCACCGGCAACAATCGCGCGGCGGCGGCGCGCCGCCTCGGCATGCATCGCCAGCTGCTGTACGCGAAGCTGAAGGAGCACGGGCTCGCCTAGCTCGATGTCGCATCGACGGACAGGTCTGTCCGGATCGCGGACGCGACGCGTCGTCGACCGCAGCGGCCGCGACCGGCCTCCACCGAGGAGGATGCGTGGCGCAGGCCCCTGGCACGGTTCGTGGAACGGAAGAGTCCTCTCATCCGCTCGGAGCCTCCGATGATCCTTCTCCCACGACCGCGGACCTCGTCGGTCCGTCGCACGACCATGCGGACCGCGGCCGCCCTCCTCGCCCTGGCCGCCACGGCCGCATCCGCGCAGCGCGCTCCGGTCGACGCGCCTCTCGCGGACCATCCGCCGCCGTCCGCACGCGCCGACGCGCCATCGCCCTCGCTGCCGCCCGACGCACCCGACCGACCGACGGCGACGCGGACCGGCGTCGTGCGCTCCTACCTGACGAACGAATTCGGCGACGTCGACGGGATCGTCGCGACCGACGGCACGATCGTCCGCTTCCCGGCGCATATGACGTCGGCGCTCGTGCGCACCCTGAAGCCCGGCGACGCGTTCGCGGCGCAGGGCGAAGGCGACCCGGCGACCGGCTTTCGCGCGTACGCGATCGGCCGCCGCGACGGTCCGATGCTGTCCGAGTCGAGGCCCGACCCGGCCGCACGTCCGCCGGCGCCGCCGGAGAGTCGTGGCGCTTCGCTGCGTCCGCTCGACGCGCACGGGACCGTGATCGCCGTGCTGCGCGCGCCGCGCGGCGAGTTCGAAGGCGTGGTGCTGGACGACGGCACCGTGGTCCGCCTGCCGCGATCGATCGGCGCCAGCCAGCCGCCGGTCGCGGTCGGCAGTCGCCTCGTCGCGCGCGGCTACGGCACGCGGAACGCCTACGGGCGCGGGCTGCGTGCCGATGCGATCGGGATCGACGGCCAGGCGGTCGCCGAGGTGACCCCGCGCGGTCCGTCCGGCGTGACGCCCCCGCCGCGCGGTCCCGCGCCGCCGTCGGCGCGCGACCTCGTCGCCCCGGCGCCACCGCGCGATGCCGCCGCCCCGCCGCCGCCGCGGGACGCCGTGGCCTCGGCGCCGCCGCGCGACGCCGCCGCTCCGCGCCCGTCGCACGACGTCGCCCCGCCGCCACCGGACGACGCGCCGCCGATGCCGCCGGCGCCGGCGCGTTGACGCGTGAGCGGGACCGCCATGACCCGCGACGCGACGGACGCGTCGAGCGCGACTGACGCGAAGCGCGGCAGCGTCCGCTGGCTCGCGGCGCTCAACTTCGTCATCGCCGACGTGCAGAACGGCATGGGTCCCTACGTCGCGCTGTTCCTCGAGTCGAGCGCGCAGTGGAATCCGGCGCAGATCGGGACCGCGCTCGCGTTCGGGAACATCGCGCAGGTCCTGTCGCAGACGCCGATCGGCGCGCTGATCGACCAGCTCCATCGCAAACGGACGCTGGTCGCGGTCGGCATCGCGATGATCGCGATCGCCTGCATCGCGACGCCGCTGGTCACGACGCTGCCGGTCGTGTCCGGCGCGCAGGTGCTGATCGGCATCGCCGGCTCGATCTTCCCGCCGACGCTCGCCGCGATGGCGCTCGGCCTCGTCGGACGCGAGCGCATGGACCGGCAGCTCGGCACGAACCAGTCGTTCAACGCGGCGGGCAACCTGTTCGCCGCCGTGCTGCTCGGCGCCGCCGGCTACTTCATCGGGCTCGGCGCGATGTTCGCGGTCGTCGTCGCGCTCTCGGTCGCCGCGCTGTTCTGCCTACGTCGCATCCGGCCCGACGACATCGACTACGCATTGTCCCGGGGTGCCGACGACGAAGCGCCGCAGCGCCGCTCGAAGCAGCAGGACGTCGGCGCATGGGCCGCGACACGGGACGTGCTCGCGACCTTCGTCGAGCTCGGCCGCCAGCGGTCGGTCGTCGTCTTCCTCGCGTGCGCGGTCCTGTTCCACTTCTCCAATGCGGCAATGGTCCCGCTCGTGACCGAGATGCTCGCGAAGGACCAGGGCGCGAAGAAGGCCGTGCTGTTCACGTCGGGCTACATGGTCGCGTCGCAGCTCGTGTTCGTCGTCGTCGCCGCATGGAGCGGTCGTCTCGCGGCGACCATCGGGCGCAAGCCGCTGTTCCTCTTCGCGTTCGCGGCGCTCGCCACGCGGGGCGTGCTCTACACGCTGTCGAGCGCGCCCTCCGCGCTGATCGCGGTGCAGTGCATGGACGGGCTCGGCGCCGGCGTGTTCGGCGTCGTCTCGGTCCTGATCGTCGCCGACCTGACGAAGGGCACCGGCCGATTCAACGCCGCCCAGGGTGCCGTCGCCGCCGCCGTCGGCATCGGGGCGTTCCTGAGCAACATCGTCGCGGGCTTCGTCGCCCGCGCCGTCGGTACGACGCCCGCCTTCCTCGCGCTCGCCGCGCTCGCGGCTACCGGTTTCCTGCTGTTCGCGTTCCTCATGCCCGAAACGAAAGCCGCCGCCGGCGAACGACGTCGCGCGCCGGCGATCGAACCGGGTCGAACCCTCTCCACCTGAAGGACATCCATGCACTGGCTCGATCCCGCCGCCCTGCCCGCCGTCAAGGGCCGCGTCCGGCAATTCACGATCAACCCGCACGGCGACGTCGACGGCGTCGTGCTCGACGACCTGTCGCAGATCCACGTGCCGCCGCACATGGGCGCCGCGCTGCGACGGCTCGTCGCGGTCGGCGACGTCGTCGAGGCGCGCTACGTCAAGCCTCGCGACGCCGACGTCTTCGCCGCGGTCAGCGTCAGCGACGCGGGCGGCAGGACGATCGTCGACGAGGGCCCCGTGCACGGACCCCGCGGGCATCGCCCCCGGCCGCAGTCGAAGCCCGCGCACGTCGCGTCGACGGTCCGACGCACGCTGTTCGCGCCGAAGGGCGAGGTCTGCGGCGCGCTGCTGGACGACGGCACGCAGCTGCGCGTCGATCCGAAGGCGAACGCGGACCTGGCCGACTACTTCCGCGACGGCGCGGCCATCGAGGCGTGGGGCGACGCCTTCGTTCGCGGCGGCGTGCGCGTCGTCGACGTCGCCGAGATCGCGTTCGCGACCGACGACTGAGCGATCAGCGCCGCAGCCGTCGATACGCGCTGAAGTGCTGCAACGCCTGACGCGGCATCCGCTGCTCTTCGTACAGCCGCGCGACGTTCCAGTGCGCGTCGGCGAACGCCGGATCGAGCCGCAGCGCCGTCTCGTAGCCGTCGAGCGCGTCGGCGATCCGGCCGAGGTCCTCGAGCACCATCGCGCGGTTGTAGTGGAGCGCCGCCTCGCCGCGGCGCCGCGCGATCGCGCGGTCGTAGACGTCGAGCGCGTCGTCGAAGCGGCCGCGCTCGTACAGCAGCGCGCCGAGCCCGAGCGACGCGTCCGGATCGTCGGGGTGGCGCTCGACCGCGCGCCGGTACAGCGCCTCGGCGGTCGCGGGATCGGACCCTTCGACGGCGACGGCACGCGCGAACAGCGTGTCCAGCGTGTCGTCGTCGGCGTGGCCGCGCGCAGGGAACGCGAGCACCGAACCCGCCGGCGCGACGTCGAAGTCGAACAGCAGCTGGCCCGACTCGAGGGCGACGTCCTGGCCCGCGTCGCGGACCGCGACGTCGTCGCCGACCGCGACGATGCGCAGGCCGGTCAGCGGCACGGCGCCCGGCAGCTGGTCGCGCAGCCGCTTCAGCGCCCGGACGATGCGGCGCGTCGGGATGTTCGCGTCGCGCAACGTCTGCGCGGTCCGCAACAGCACGACATCGCGGAAGCCGAAGCGATAGGTGTTGCGCGGGCCGCGGGTCGGCGTCACGAAGCCCGCCTCGACGAAGCCGAGGACGTCGCGCCGCGACAGGCCGAGCATCTGCTGGATGCCGCGCAGCGTGTAGGACCGGTCGTCGTCGCGCGCGTCGTCGGCGCGCGAGTGCTGCGGCTTCGTCACCGGCGATGGCGCCGAGCGATCAGGTCATCGCGGCACGACGAGGATCCGTCGCCGCGTCACTTGCGGGCGCGCGCCCGGGCCGGCGGCGCCTCGGCCTCGACCGGCGCCGCCTTCGCCGGACGACGGATCGGCTTGCGCTCCTTCGCACTGGCGTCGTTCGCGGCGACCGTCTTGGACGGCGCCTCGACGGCCGGCTTCGCCGGCGCGGCCTTGCCCTTCGCACCCTTCGTCGACAGGCTCGCCCGCAGCGCGGCCATCAGGTCGATCACGTTCGAGCCGACGGGCTCGTCGTGGCGCTCCGACGCGACGATCTGCTGGCCCGCGATCTTGCGGTCGATCTCGGCGAGCACGCGCTTCTTCTCCTCGTCGACGAACTGCGTCGGGTCGTAGGTGTCCTCGGAGATCTGCTCGATCAGCTGCAGCGCGAGCTTCAGCTCGGCGTCGGACACGTCGACCGTCTCGATGTCGAGGTCCTTCATCGAGCGCACTTCGTCGGCGTACAGCAGCTGCTGCAGCACGAGGCCGTCGTCGGCCGCGCGGACCTGCACGACGTACTGCTTGGTCTTCCAGGCCCACTTCGCGAGCGCGCAGCGGCCGCTCTTCTGCATCGCCGCCTGCAGCAGCGCGTACGGCTTGCCGCCGCGCTTGTCGGGCGCGAGGAAGTAGGCCTTGTCGTAGTAGATCGGGTCGACCGCCTTCTCGGGAATGAAGGCCACGATGTCGATCGTGTGGCGCGCGCCCTCCTCCAGCGCCTTCAGCTCCTCGGGCGTGAAGAGCACGAAGCGGTCCTTCTCGAACTCGTAGCCCTTGACCATGTCGCGCGCGCTCGACGACGCGTCTGGTCCTTCTCGGAGACGTACTGCTGCTTGACGCGCGAGCCGTCCTTGGCGAGCAGGTTGAAGCGGACCGTCGGCCGAGCTCTCGGTCGCCGAGAACAGCCTGACCGGGATCGAGACGAGGCCGAACGTGAGGGACAGCGATGCGATCGAACGTGCAGCCATGCGGACTCCATCGAGTGCGGGCCGGTGACGCCGTGCCGGGCCGACGACTCTAGCGCATGGTTCGTCGGCCCGGAAGCGTCGCGAAGCCTGAAAACAACGTTGCCGGCGAGCGACCGAGGCGTGCGGAATCGTCGACAATCGCGGATCGATCCCCGCCCCGAATCCCGCCATGTACCGCCCCGCGCACTTCGACGAACCGCGTCTCGACGTCCTCCACGCGCTGATCCGCGACGCATCCGCTCGCGCTGCTCGTCACCGCCGCCGGCGGCACGCTGCGTCGCGAACCACGTCCCGTTCGTGCTCGTCGACGACGGCGGCCGCGGCACGCTCCGCGCGCACATCGCGAAGGCGAACGACCAGGTCGAGCCGCTCGCCGCCGGCGACGAGACGCTGGTCGTGTTCCAGGGACCGCAGTGCTACGTCAGCCCGTCGTGGTACCCGTCGAAGCAGGCGCACGGCAAGGTCGTTCCGACCTGGAACTACGTCGTCGTGCAGGCGAAGGGCCGCTCGCGCGTCATCGACGACGCGGCCTGGGTCCGCGCGCAGATCGGGCTGCTGACGGCGAGCCAGGAGGACCGGCGTCCGGTGCCGTGGCACGTCGACGACGCGCCCGCCGACTTCGTCGACGCGCAGATGCGCGCGATCATCGGCATCGAGATCCCGATCGCGTCGCTCGACGGCAAGTGGAAGGTCAGCCAGAACCGGCCCGAGGCCGATCGTCGCGGCGTCGAGGACGCGCTGCGGCGCGAAGGCATCGACGACGCGATGGCGGCGCTCGTCGCCGAGCGCGGCAACGCCGCGCGCTGATCGTCAGCGATAGGTCGCGAGCAGCTTCCTCGCGGCGTCGACGAGCAGCATCGTGTCGATGCCGACCGCGACGAACGTCGCGCCGGCGTCGAGCCACTTGCGCGCCTGGTCCTCGGTCGTCGACAGGATGCCGGCGGCCTTGCCGGCGCGGCGGATGCGCGCGATCGCGTCCTCGATCGCGGCCTGCACGTCGGGATGGAGCGGCGTCGCCGACGTGGCCCATCGACGCCGACAGGTCGGCCGGCCCGATGAAGACGCCGTCGACGCCGGCGACCGACGCGATCGCGTCCAGGTTCGCGAGCGCCTCGCGCGACTCGACCTGGACCAGCAGGCACGCCTCGCGTTCGCCTCGTGCAGGTAGTCGCGGGTAGCGGCTGCCAGCGCGAGGCGCGCGCGAGCGCGCTGCCCATGCCGCGGATGCCGTCGGGCGGATAGCGCATCGCGCGCACGATCGCGCTCGCCTGCTCGGCCGTGTCGACCATCGGCACCAGGATGGTCTGCGCGCCGAGGTCGAGCGAACTGCTTGATCAGCGCCGTGCCGGCCGACCGGGACGCACGACCGGATGCGAGCGATGCGCGATGACGCGGACCACGCGCTCGACACGCCTGCAGCTGCTGCAGCGTGCGAGCGCAGGTCGTTCGGCGCGTGCTCGCCGTCGATCAGCAGCCAGTCGAAGCCGGCGCCGGCGAGGATCTCGGTCGCGTAGCCGTCGGCGAGGCCGACCCAGAGGCCGATCTGCGCGCGGCCGTCGGCGAGCGCGCGCTTGAAGGGTTGACGGGTTGCGTCGGTGTCTGCATGGGTCAGACGAAGCGGAACGCGATCGAGCCGAGCGGGCCGTAGTCGACGTGGAAGGTGTCGCCGGCGCACCGCGGGCGTCGGCCGCGTGAACGAGCCGGCCGAGCACGACCTCGCCGGCTTCGAGGCACTCGTCCTACGGCGCGAGCTTGTTGGCGAGCCAGGCGACGCCGTTGGCCGGATGGTTGAGCACCGCGGCCGCGAGGCCGGTCTCCTCGATCGACGCCGTTCTTGTAGCAGCAGCGCGCCGACCCAGCGCAGGTCGACCGCGTCGGGCCGCACCGGCCGGCCGCCGATGACGATGCCGGCGTTGGCGGCGATGTCGGCGATCGTGTCGAAGACCTTGCGCGGCGCCTTGGTCTCGCGGTCGAACTGCTCGATGCGCGCGTCGATGATCTCGATCGCCGGCACGACGTAGTCGGTCGCCGCGAGCACGTCGAAGAGCGTGACGCCCGGGCCCTTCGAGCGGCTTGCCGAGCACGAACGCGAGCTCGACCTCGACGCGCGGCGCGATGAAGCGCGTCGATCGGGATGTCGCCCTGCGGCGAAGAACATGTCGTCGAGCAGCGGCGCGTAGTCGGGCTCGTCGATCTGGCTCGACTGCTGCATCGCGCGCGACGTCAGGCCGATCTTGTGGCCCTTGACGACGCGGCCGTCGGCGAGCTTCGAGCGCGACCCAGGCGCGCTGGATCGCGTAGCCGTCGTCGATCGTCATCTCGGGGAAGCGCTTCGAGAAGTGCTCGACCTGCACGCGCGACTTCTCGGCGTCGTGCAGCTCGGCGGCGAGCGCGTGCGATGCGGTCAGCGTCGAAGCATCGGACAGTTCTCGTGAAGAGCGGATGCAGGTTGCTGTGCTTGCGCGTCGAAGACCTGGCCGCGCTCTCGTCGATCTGCAGCGTGATGCCGATCGCGCCGCTGCGCGAAGCAGCGGCGCGAAGTGGCGGCTGCACCGCGGCCGACAGCGCGTCGCCGACGGCGCTGCTTGACGGCGTCGCGAGCGGCCCGGCGCCATCCGCAGGTTGAGGTAGACGAAGCCGTGGTCGCGCGTCGCCGTCGGCGACCGCGTAGATGCGGCGACGGATAGGCCAGCACGCGCGTGCCGCCGGGCGGGAAGACGCGCGCGCCGGCCTCGTCGCGCTGCGCGAGCATCATGTCGGCGAGCGACGCGGCAGAGCGCGTGCATGTCGGCTTCGGCGCTCGAGGTTGCCGGTGTAGAGGATCGACGATGTGCGGCATCGCGGCTTCGTCGGGTCAGGCGATCGCCATCGTCGCCGCCGTGCAGCTCACCGCGAAGATCGGGATCGGCTTGCATGTGAAGCGATCGTGCCCTGTGCCGCGTGCCGCGGCCGCGACGGCGATGAAGGTGCGGATCTCGAAGCCGCCCTGCCCGGCGTCGCGGTAGGTCGCCTCGTCGGTGTACGACGAGCAGCGCGTCGCGGTCGTTGCGCGACCAGCGCGTCGAGGAACTCGCGGTCCCACGGCCTCGTTGATCTTGCCCGAGTCGGGCGTCGCCGGCCAGTGCGAGATGCCGCCGGTGCCGACGAGCGCGATGCGCTCGGGCGACGCGTCGCAGGCGCGGCGCAGCGCCTCGCCGAAGGCCCAGGCGCGGTGCAGCGGCGTCAGCGGCGGCCCCTGGCAGTTGATGTTGACCGGGATCACCGGCAGGTCGAACGTCGGCGTCAGGAAGTGCAGCGGCACCGATGATGCCGTGGTCGAACTTCCATTCCTCGGCATAGGCGACGTCGACCGTCTGCATGACCTCGTCGATCAGCCGCCGCGACAGCGCCGCGTCGCCCGGCACGCGCGTCCTGCGCGATGCCGAGCCAGCCTCGGGTCCTCGATCGGGCCTTCGTAGTGGTCGGCCATGCCGATCGCGTAGGCCGGCATGTTGTTCATGAAGAAGTTCGCGAAGTGCTCGGCGCGCGACGACGATCGAGCGCGTCGGGCCGGCTCGCGCGCAGCGCCTCGCCGAGCGCGCGCGAACTGCGGCGTGGAACGCGTCCTTCGACCGTCGGCGTCGGCGAGATGCGCGCGGCCGGTGATGCCCGGGCGCGTGGCTGCAGACGCGCGGCGAAGACCAGCGGCATCAGTACGCCCGCGACCTTCTCGTCGTGCGCGCGTCGTCATCGCGTAGACGCCGGCGCGCACCGGCCCGTGCTTGCGCACGCCGTCGCGCATCGCCTGCGATGTAGTCGGCCCACGGCATGCCGAGCAGCGCGCGCGAAGTGCATCAGCAGCTGGCCGTTGCAGCCGAGCACGTAGAGCTTGCCGATGTCGCCGGCGTCGATCGCCTCGCGCTCCTCGGCGTCGAGCGCGTAGCGGTCGAGCAGCGCGGCGCGTCGCGCCGCCGTCGCGATAGCGCTCGCTGCACGCGCCGGGTCGCGGTTGAGCTGCGAACAGGAATTTCTGCGTGCCGTAGAGGCTCATCGTCGACCGCTCCTTCGAGCTGGATGTTGGCCTGGCGGATGACGCCCGCGTACTTCGCGATCTCGTCGTCGAGGAACGCGCGCGAAGCTGCTCCGGCGTGCCGGACAGCGACGCGATGCCGCCCTTGTGGAACGCGTCGACCACGGCCGGCGCCGCGAGCGCGCGGTTGACCTCGGCGTTGAGCCGCGCGACGATCGCGTCCGGCGTCGCGCCGGCGCGAGCAGGCCGTTCCACGAATTCGACTCGATCGGCACGCCCTGCTCGGCGAGCGTCGGGATCGTCGGGCGCGTACTGCGAGCGCTGCGCCGTCGCCATGCCGATCGCGACGAGCTTGCCGGCGTCGATCTGGCCGCGGAACTCCGGCCAGTTGCCGAACATCATCGTGACCTGGCCGCCGAGCAGGTCGGTCAGCGCCGGGCCCTGGCCCTTGTACGGCACGTGGACGAGGTCGATGCCGCAGCTGCAGCGCCAGCATCTCGCCGGCGAGATGCGCCGACGTGCCGTTGCCGAACGACGCGTAGCTGAGGCTGCCCGGGTGCGCCTTGGCCTGCGCGCGCAGGTCGGCGAGCGTGCGGATGCCGCTGCCGGGATACGTCGCGAGCACGTGCTCCGACATGCCCATCAGCGCGACCGGCCGCAGGTCGCGCAGCGTGTCGTACGGCAGCTTCTGCACGAGCGTCTGGTTGGCGGCGAAGCTGTTCGCGACGGTGACGAAGCGTGTAGCCGTCGGGCGCCGACCGCGCGACGTTCGTCGACGCCGATCACGGTGCCGGCGCCCGGCCGGTTCTCGACCACGACCGGCTGGCCGAGCGCCGCGGCCGACCTCGGCATCGACGAGCCGCGTGACGTAGTCGGTCGTGCCGCCGGGCGGGAACGGCACGACGATGCGGAGCGGCTCGCGGACGGCCAGGCGCGTCTGCGCGCGCGCGCGTCAGCGGCAGCGGCAGCGCGCAGCGCGGCCGCACGCGCGATCGACGCCGAGCGCGACGACGCCTCACGCCGCGCCCCAGTGCGGGATGTGATGGCGAGCCGAGCGACACCGCGACGTTCTTCGGCTCGAGGAACACCTCGTAGCTCCAGGTGCCGCCTTCGCGGCCGGTGCCCGATGCCTTGGTGCCGCCGAACGGCTGGCGCAGGTCGCGCACGTTCTGGCTGTTGACGAAGCACATGCCGGCCTCGATCGCGGCGGCGACGCGATGCGCGCGGCCGATGTTCTCGGTCCAGACGTAGCTCGACAGGCCGTAGGCGATGTCGTTGGCAGGCGGATCGCGTCGGCCTCGTCGTCGAACGGGATCAGGCAGGCGACCGGGCCGAAGATCTCCTCCTGCGCGATCCGCATGCGGTTGTCGACGTCGGCGAACACCGTCGGCAGCACGAAGTTGCCGCTCTTCACGCGCGTCCGGCAGCGTCGGGCGCGTCGAGGCCGCCGCAGAGCAGCGTCGCGCCTTCCTTCGGGCCGAGCTCGATGTAGCTGCGCACCTTGGCGAGATGCGCCTGCGACTGATCATCGGCCCGACGATGGTCTTCTCGTCGAGCGGATCGCCGACCGCGATGCGCTTGCGCGCGCTCGACGAAGCGCGTCGACGAAGTCGGCGTAGATCGAGCGCTGCACGAGGATGCGCGAGCCGGCCGTGCAGCGCTCGCCGTTGTTGCGAGAAGATCATGAACACCGCGGCGTCGAGCGCGCGCTCGAGGTCGGCGTCGTCGAAGATCACGAACGGGCTCTTGCCGCCGAGCTCCATGCGAGAACTTCTTCAGGCCCGCGCTCTTGCACGATGCGGTTGCCGGTCGCGGTCGAGCCGGTGAACGAGATCGCGCGCACGTCGGGATGCGCGACCAGCGGCTCGCCGGCCTCGCTTGCCGTAGCCGTGCACGACGTTCAGCACGCCGGCCGGGATGCCGGCCTCGAGCGCGAGCTCGCCGAGCCGCGCGGCGCGTCATCGGCGACAGCTCGCTCATCTTCAGCACCGCCGTGTTGCCGAACGCGAGGCACGGCGCGACCTTCCAGGTCGCCGTCATGAACGGCACGTTCCACGGCGAGATCAGCGCGCAGACGCCGACCGGATGGAACAGCGTGTAGTTGAGGTGCGTCGTCGGTCGGATAGGTGTGGCCGTCGACGCGCGTGCACATCTCGGCGAAGTAGTGGAAGTTGTCGGCGGCGCGCGGCACCAGCTGCTTGCCGGTCTGCGCGATCGACCTGGCCGGTGTCGTTGGTCTCGGTCTCCGCGATCTCCGGCACGTTCGCCGCGATCAGGTCGCCGAGCTTGCGGATCAGCTTCGCGCGCTCGCGGCGCCGGCATGCCGGCCCACGCGGGAAACGCCGCCTTGGCGGCCGCGACCGCGGCGTCGACTTCGTCGTGCGCCGCCGCGCGCGACCTCGGCCAGCACTTCCTGCGTCGCCGGGTTGACGGTCTCGAAGTAGTCGCGCGCTCGTCGACCGGCGTGCCGTCGATCAGATGCTCGATCCGCATGGTGCTTCGTCTCTTGCGATGTCGCAGCGCGTCGAAGCCGCGCGACGATCGTGTTGACGAGGCGGCCGAGGCCGTCGATCTCGGTCACGACCTCGTCGCCGACGCGGACAGTCGACGACGCCTTCGGGCGTGCCGGTGAGGATCACGTCGCCGCGGCTGCAGCGTCATGAAGCTGCTGACAGGTATTCGATCAGCGCAGGGCACGTCGTAGACCAGGTCGCGCGTGTTGCCGTGCTGCGTGACGCTTGCCGTTGACCGAGGTGCGCAGCGCGCAGCTCCATCGGGTCGGGCGACGTCGGCGGCGTCGACGAGCCAGGGCCCGATCGGCGTGCAGCCGTCGCGGTTCTTCACGCGCAGGTTGGGCCGGTAGTAGTTCTCGAGGTAGTCGCGGATCGCGTAGTCGTTGGCGACGGTGTAGCCGCGCGACGACGTCGTACGCGTCGTCGCGCCGGACCTGCTTCGCGGTCTTGCCGATCACGACCGCGAGCTCGCATTCGTAGTGCATGAACGTCACGTCCGCCGGCCGGCGGCGTCGTGCCCGCGATGGCCGATCAGCGTGCTCGGTCCCTTGAGGAAGACGCAGCGGCTCCTCCTGCGCCTTGAACGCGAGTTCCTTCGCGTGGTCGGCGTAGTTGAGGCCGAGCGCGACGATCGTGCCGGACCGTCGAGCGGCGGCAGCCACGCGACCGACGTCCTCGTCGACGACGCGGCCGTCGGCGAAGCCGCACGCCGTCGCCGTCTGCGACGGCGTCGACCGCGCGGCCGTCGACGAGCGATGCGCGCGCGCTTCATGCGTCCTCCGCGACGAGCGTGTTGCGTCAGCGACGCGAGGCCGGGCGACGCGGATCGTCGACGCGGTCGCCGGCCCGCGCGAGCGGCGCGTCGTCGGCGCCGCCGAGCAGCAGCACGTCGCCTGCGTCGAGCGTCATGAACGCCGTGACGTCCGCGAGCAGTCGCGGCAGCGGACGCACGAGGTCGGCGAACGACGCGCCGGTGGACGTCGATGCCATTGACGGCGACCGCGAGCGTGGCCGCGGCGACGTCGAAGCCGCCGGCCGGCGTCGCGTCGCCGATCGGGCAGAAGCCGTCACGGCAGCGCTGACGCACCGCCGGCCGGTAGACCGACTCGTGCGGCAGCGTCAGGTCGGAGACGATCGCGTATGCCGACACGAACGCGAGCGCGTCGTCGGTATCGACGCGCGTCGCGCGACGGCCGACGATCGCGCCGATCGTCGCGTCGATGCGCACGACGCCCGGGTCGGCAGGAACCGCGACGGCCGCGCCGTCGGACGCGAACGTGTTGCGCGGCTTGACATACAGGACCGGCGCCCGCGGCGGCGCGCGATACGGTGCTTCGTGGAACGCCGTCGCCATCCGCGCGAGCGCGGCGGGGTCGTTCAGCAGCACGCCGTAGACGGTTCCGATCGTCGTGGTGTCCATGGTCGTCGTCGATGCGCGGAACGCGATGCTATCGCGACAGCACGTCCGGCGGGACAGGCCGGCCGACGGCGTCGCCGATGCGCCGCGCGATCTGCTCGTCCGATTCGCCGAGCCGCCGCAGCTGGTCGATCTCGTCGCCGCACATGCCGACGAGCGCCTCCCAGGTCAGCTCCTCGGCGCCGAGGCTCATCGCGTCGCGCAGCGCCTGCTGCGCGCGGACCGCCTCGAGCATCGTGAGCCGCACCTCCTGCGGCGCCGGCCGCGACTCGGCGCGCGGCACGCGCGGGCGCTCGAAGAGCTTGCCGATCTCGTCGACCAGCAGGTCGGTGTCGGCGGCCTTCGTCAGGAACAGGTCGTAGTCGTCGAAGCGCTCGCGCACCCAGTGCTCGTCGAGACCGGTGTGGATCGCGATCAGCACGTCGCGCGTCTTCGCCTCCGCGCGCAGCGTCCGCGCGACGTCGACGCCGCTGACGCCGGGCATCGAGACGTCCATCAGGACGAGGTCGAACGGCTTCGCGGCCGCGGCCGCGATCGCCTGCGGTCCGTGCTCGGCCGTGACGACGACGTAGCCGGCGTCCTCGAGCATCAGCTTCAGCACCTCGAGGACGGCCCAGTCGTCCTCGACGATCAGGATTCGCCGCCGTTCCTTCTTGCTGCGAAAGAGCATCGTCAGGTGCGCGGCAGCCGGACATGGAATGTCGTGCGGTCTCCCGGACCGGTCGCGACCTCGACGGAGCCGCCGTGCGCCGTCGCGATCTGCTCGACGATGTACAGCCCGAGGCCGAGGCCGTCGCCCTTCACGCGCTGTCCCTGTCGGCTGCGGAAGGGATCGAACAAGTGCGGGACGAGGGCCTCGTCGATGCGTCCGTCGTTCGCGACGGCGATCGTGACCGCGTCCGGCGCGGTGCCGTCGACGACGCACTCGACCGGCGCGCTGTCGTTGCCGTAGCGCATCGCGTTGTCGAGCAGGTTGGACATCAGCTGGCCGCAGCGGTCGCCGTCCCAGGCGCCGGACAGATCGCCGCTGATGCGCAGCTCGATGCGGCGCGTCGGCGCGACGATGCGGTGCTCGGCGACGATCTGCTCGGCGAGCGCCTTCAGGTCGACCGGACGGCGGACGATCGGGATGCCGCCGGCGAGGCGGCCGCGGGCGAGGTCGAGCATCTCGCCGATCATCCGGCTCATTCGCTTCGCGCTCTTCAGCGTCCGCGACGCCGACTTCTTCGCGTGGTCGTCGAGCGCGCGACGCTCGAGCAGGATCGCGTCCATGACGATCGCCGACAGCGGTCCCCGCAGGTCGTGGCCGAGCATCGCCGTGAACATCTCGTTGAACCGCAGCGTCTCGGTCGTCTTCTGCAGCTCGCGGGCGAGCGCGAGCTTCTGCTGCTCGAGCTCGATGAAGACGCCGACCTTGCTCTGCAGGATGTGCGGATCGATCGGCTTGTAGAGGAAGTCGACGGCGCCGGACTCGTACCCCTGGAACACGCGCTTCGCATCGCTCGCGCCCGCCGTCACGAAGATGATCGGCACGTGCCGCGTGCGCTCGCTGCCGCGCATCAGCTCGGCGAGCTCGAAGCCGTCCATCCCGGGCATCTGGACGTCGATCAGCGCGAGCGCGACCGGTTGCGCGAGCAGGATCTCCAGCGCCTCGGGGCCGGAGCGTGCGAGCAGCAGGTCGACGCCGTCGCGTCTGAGCAGGGCCGACAGCGCGAGGAGGTTGTTCTCCAGGTCATCGACGAGGAGGATCTTGACGCTGGCGGGTGGACCGTCGGTCATGGGGTTCCTTGGCCGCGCGGGCGATGCGGGGTGACGTGGTGAGCGCCGCGCATCGTACCGGGTTCGCGCGCGTCGTGCCGTCGCGCGCGCCACGGTCGCCGGTCACGGCCGGGCTCGGCGGCTGATCGGCGTCGCGTCGTGGCATCGCGGCTGCCCGCGCGGCGGGCCGGGCGCGCCGCTCGCGCCGCGTCCGGCGACCGGCGAGGTGGCCGGAATGAGACGGACGACGCGCCGTCGCGTCGTGCGGGCCGCGCGCCGCCGTCGTTCACGGCGATACTTGCGTCTCGTCGTCGCCGCCGCCGCGCGGGCCGCCGCCCGCAACCGATGAAGCTCGATCCCCGACCCCTGCTGCCCGCGCCGGAAACGCGACTGTCCGGACGGCAGCTCGTCAGCCTGCTGTTCACGCTGCTGATCCTGCTCGGCGCGTTCGTCGTGCTGAAGCCGTTCCTGCTCGCGATCATCTGGGCCGCGATCATCGCCATCGCCTCGTGGCCGCTGTACGTCGCGATCGAGAAGCGCTGCGGCGGTCGCCGGCCGGTCGCGTCGGTCGCCACCACGGCGCTGATCTGCGTACTGCTGGTCGGCCCGATGGTGCTGCTGATGGTGTTCGTGCTGCAGGACCTCGTGTCGCTGGCGTCGTATCTCGTCAAGGTCAACGCCGACGGCGCGGCGGCGCCCGACTGGCTGCGCGGCGTGCCGTGGTTCGGCCCGTTCCTCGTCGATCGATGGAACCAGTACCTCGCGCAGCCGAACCAGCTGTCCGCGATCCTGCGTGCGACGGCCGCGACGCGGATCGACGTGCTGCAGGCGGCCGCGCAGTTCCTGCTCGTCAGCCTGACCGCGCGCGTCGTGACGCTGATCTTCGCGCTCTGGGTCCTGTACTTCTTCTATCGCGACGGGCCGCGGCTGATCGAGCGCATCGGCACGATGGGCAACCGCTGGCTCGGGCGGCGCTGGAGCGAGTACGTGATCCACGTCCCGAACGCGCTGCGCGCGGCGGTCAACGGCCTCGTCATCGTCGGGTTCGCCGAGGCGATCATCCTGAGCGCGCTGCTGTACTTCGCCGGCGTCCCGTCCGCCGTGCTGCTCGGCACGGCGCTCGCGATCCTGGCGTTCGTGCCGGGCGCCGCGCCGCTGGTGCTCGCGATCATCGGCGTGGGGCTCGGCCTCGGCGGACGGACCGTCGCGGGGGTCGTCGTGTTCTCGGTCGGCATGCTGATCGTGATGGTGATCGACTACACGGTGCGGCCGATGCTGATCAAGGGCGGCACGAGCCTGCCGTTCCTCGCGATCCTGTTCGGCATCTTCGGCGGCGTCATCGCGATGGGCGTCGTCGGGCTCGTCATCGGTCCCGTCATCCTCGTGCTGCTGATGGTCTTCATTCGCGAGGCGGCGAGCGACGAGGTCGACACGCTGCCGCGCGTGCGCGCGGCCACGCTCGCGCGCGACGCGGACCCCGACGGCACGAGTCGCTGACGCGCGGCACGCGGCGCCGCGGTCACGGCTCGAGCCGCAACGTGCCGACGGCGCCCTGCTCGACCGCCGGCCGGCGCGTCTGCATCGGCACCGCCGCGCCGACGCGCCAGACGTCGAACAGGTTCGCGTAGAACGGCGACAGCCGCTGCCCCGACTCGCCGCTCGACGGCACGAACCGCGACCGCTCCGGGTCGCCGAAGTCGACGATCATCCGCAGGCTCGGGCCGTGCCGGTCCGCGAACGGCGCGGCGTCGTCGGCGATGTCGTACGCCGCGGCGTCGACGGTGTTCGCGTCGCCGGCGACCGGCGCCTCGAGCTCGAAGAAGCGAGCGAGCGCCGGGACGCTCGAGAACGGTCGATGCGCCGCGTGCACGCGATGCAGCGCGTCCCAGCGCCATGTCGAGCGGTCGCTGCCCAGGCGCTTCACGAGGTCCGCGAGCGCGAGGTCGAGCGCCTTCGTCTTCATGTCCGCGCACGTCTCGACGGCCGGCGTGCGGACGTCGTCGCACCAGTGCGACTGCCCGTCGCGATCCGACAGCACGTTGACGAGGAACACGACGCGCTGCTGCCGTTCGCGCTTCGCGAGCTCGGGGCCGAGCTCGTCTTCGGTGATCACCTGCACGAGCGCGCGCATCCACGCCGCGAAGACCAGCGGCTCGACGCGATCGCCGGCCATCGTGCCGTCCCACGCCTTCAGCCGGTCGAGCGCGTCGCGCGCGGCGTCGTGCATCGGCCCGTCCGGGGGCCGCGTGTCGACGAGCAGCGGCAGCAGCCGGACCGCGGCGAGCGAGCGGACGTCCGACTGGATCGCCGCGAACGACGCGACGTCGTGCTTCGGCGTCGCATCGAGCAGCGACTCGATGCGACGCGCGCGGTACGGCGCGGCCCACTCGGACGTCAGGAAGACCGGGTCGTCGTCGGCCACGATCTTGTGGTTCGCCGTGACGATGCGGTTGTCCGGCGGATTCACCCGCTGCGGCAACTTCTCGAACGGCACGAAGCCCTGCCAGTCGTAGCGTGCGTCCCAGCCGGGCGCGGGCGCCTGCCCCATCAGGTCGTTGTCGGCGCGCCGCAGCGGGATGCGTCCCGGCGCGACGACGCCGATCGTGCCGGCGGTGTCCGCGTAGACGAAGCTCTGCTGCGGGGCGTCGAACTCGCGCATCGCCGCGACGAACGCGGCCGCGTCCGTCGCATGGTCGATCGCGAGCACGGCCCGCGTCGTGCGGTCGTCGGGACGCAGCGCGGCCCATTGCATCGCGAGCGCGAACGAGGCGCGGGGTAGCGTCGACAGCGCGTCGTGCGCGCCGCGCGACGCGTCCGAGATCAGCGGCCCGTGCCGCGACGCGCGGACGGTGAGCCGGACGTCCGCCGCGCCCTTGACGCGGATCACCTCGTCGCGCGTCTCGAGCGGCTGCCAGCCGTCCGGCGTGCGCGCCTCCGTCACGCCGCCTCGGTCTCGTAACGCCTCGATGTACAGGTCCTGCGTGTCGGGTCCGGTGTTCGTCGCGCCCCACGCGACATGGTCGTTGCGGCCGATCACGACGAACGGGATGCCGGGCAGCGTCGCGCCGATCACGTTCATCGTCGGCGTCGAGACGTGCGCGAGGTACCAGATCGACGGCGCCGTCAGCGCGAGATGCGGATCGTTCGCGAGCAGCGGCCGGCCGGAGGTCGTTCGAGCGCCGGACACGACCCAGTCGTTCGAGCCGATGCCGTCCGCGGCCGGATCCGCGGACCGCGCGAGCAGCGTCTGCGCGTCGCTCGACAGCGCGGTCGTGTCGACGCCGAGCCGCCGATACAGCGCCGGATAGTCGGCGACGGGCAGCGGCGCGTCGGGCACCGGCGGCGTCACGCGGCCCTCCGCGTCGACGCGCGGGTTGCCCGGATACGGCGGCATCAGCTCGTCGATCTGCCGCTTCGTGAGGCGCGACGAGAGTCGCATCCGCGCGATCTCCGCGGCCGAGTTGCCCGACAGGTCCCACGCCATCATCGTGCCCCAGCCGATCGAGTCGGCCACGGTCCACGGCTCGGGCCGCGGCGCGCCGGTCAGCAGGAACTCGATCGGCATCAGCAGCCGCGGGCGGCTCGCGCGGAGGGCCAGCTCGGCGTTGACGCCGGCCGCGTAGCGCTCGAGCGCGTGCCGCGTCGCGGAGTCGAGGTTCGCGACGATCGCCCTCGCGTTGCGGGCGACGCCGAGCGTGCGGAGGAAGCGATCGGTGTCGACGGCGGCCGGACCGAGCACCTCGGCGAGCCGCCCCGCGGCGATGCGACGGTCCATCTCCATCTGCCAGAGGCGATCCTCGGCATGCAGGAAGCCGATCGCGAACCACGCGTCGTCGTCGCTCGCGGCGTAGACGTGCGGGATGCCGGCCGCGTCACGGACCACGTCGACCGGCGCGCCGAGACCGGCCACGGTCATCCGGCCGTCGACCGAGGGCAGCGACAACGAACGCCACGCGAAGGCGAGGCCGACGACGGCCACGACGACGACCGCGATCGCCCACAGCGACACGCGCGCGACCTTCGATCCGGCGCGAGACCGGACGGCCGTGTCCATCATGCGTCGTCACCCATGTTTCGTCGTTCCCGCGAAAGCGGGAACCCGGTGGCGTCCATCGCGAACGACGCTGGGGTCCCGCCTTCGCGGGAACGACGGCTCCCCTACTGCACGCCCTGCGACGTCAGGTATTCGTCGTACGTGCCGTGGAAGTCGGCGATGCCCTCGGGCCGGACCTCGAGCACGCGCGTCGCCAGCGAGTTGACGAACTCGCGGTCGTGCGACACGAACAGCAGCGTGCCGTCGTACTTGTCGAGCGCGAGGTTCAGCGACTCGATCGACTCCATGTCCATGTGGTTGGTCGGCTCGTCCATCAGCAGCACGTTGTGACGGCCCAGCATCAGCTTGCCGTACATCATGCGGCCCTTCTCGCCGCCGGACAGCACCTTGACCGACTTCTTGACCTCGTCGCCGGAGAACAGCAGGCGGCCGAGCATGCCGCGCACGGCCTGGTCGTCGTCGCCTTCCTGGTCCACTGGCCCATCCAGTCGGTCAGCGTGCTGTCGGCCGCGAATTCCTCGGTCGGGTCCTGCGGCATGTAGCCGACGTTGGCGTTTTCCGCCCACTTGACGCGGCCCTGGTCGGGTGCATCGGCGACCTCGTCGCCGGTGCACGCAGCAGCGTGGTCTTGCCGGCGCCGTTGGCGCCGATGATGGCGATCTTCTCGCCGGCCTCGACCATGATGCTGAAGTTCGTTGAACACCGGCGGTCGTAGGACTTGGCGAGATGCTCGACCTCCACGGCCAGGCGATGCAGCTTCTTCTCGCCGTCGAAACGGATGAACGGGTTCTGGCGCGCGACGACGGCTTGAAGTCCTCGACCTTGATCTTGTCGATCTTCTTCGGCGCGCGACGTGGCCTGGCGCGCCTTCGACTTGTTGGCCGAGAAGCGGCGCACGAAGTCCTGCAGCTCGGCGACGCGTTCCTTGGCCTTCGCGTTGCGTTCGCCTGCCGCTCCTTGCGCCTGGGTCGACGCGAGCATGTAGTCGTCGTAGTTGCCCGGGTAGATCTTCAGCGTGCCGTAGTCCATGTCGGCCACGTGCGTGCAGACCTGGTTCAGGAAGTGGCGGTCGTGGCTAATGATGATCATGGTGCTCGTTGCGCGCGTTGAGCACGTCTTCGAGCCAGCGGATGGTGTTGATGTCGAGGTTGTTGGTCGGCTCGTCGAGCAGCAGGATGTCGGGGTTCGAGAACAGCGCCTGCGCCAGCAGCACGCGCAGCTTCCAGCCGGGCGCGACCGTGCTCATCGGTCCTTGGTGCAGTTCGATCGCGATGCCGGCGCCGAGCAGCAGCTCGCCGGCGCGCGCCTCGGCCGTGTAGCCGTCGTATTCGGCGAACTTCGCCTCGAGTTCGGCGGCCGTCATGTAGTCGTCGTCGGTCGCTTCGGGGTTGGCGTAGATCGCGTCGCGCTCGGTCATCGCGGCCCACATCTCGGTCGTGGCCCATCATCACGACGTCGAGCACGCGCATGTCCTCGAACGCGAACTGGTCCTGGCGCAGCTTGCCGAGGCGCTCGCCGGCGTCGAGCATGACCGTGCCGCCCGACGGCTCGAGGTCGCCGCCGAGGATCTTCATGAACGTCGACTTGCCGCAGCCGTTGGCGCCGATCAGGCCATAGCGGTTGCCGTCGCCGAACTTGACGGAGATGTTTTCGAACAGCGGCTTCGCGCCGAACTGCATCGTGATGTTGGCGGTGGACAGCACAGGAGGAACGCGTCGTCTGGAAGTGGGCCGCGGCGCACGGCGCCGGGAAGCGGGAGGACCGTCGACGGCGGCGCGGCGGGACCGGCGCTCGTCGAGGCGGCGCGCATTTTATCATCGCGGCCTGGCCGCCACGCCGCACGGCGGCGTCCGCTCCCCTCGCCCGCCGCCTCGCCCATGACCACCTCCCCGACGATCCGCCGCGTCTGCGTCTACTGTGGCTCGTCCGTCGGCGCCCGCCCCGCCTACCGCGCCGGCGCCGAAGCGCTCGGCCGGCTGCTCGCGACGCGCGGGCTCGAGCTCGTCTACGGCGGCGGCCACGTCGGGCTGATGGGCGCGCTCGCCGACGCCGCGCTCGCGGCCGGCGGCCGCGTGACCGGCGTGATCCCGCGCGCGCTGATGGACCGCGAGCTCGGGCACGTCGGCGTCACCGACCTGCGCATCGTGGCGGACATGCACGAACGGAAGATGACGATGGCCGGCCTCGCCGACGCGTTCGTCGCGATGCCCGGTGGCTGGGGCACGCTCGAGGAACTCACCGAGATGCTCACGTGGCTGCAGCTCGGCATCCACGCGAAGCCGATCGGGCTGCTGAACGTCGACGGCTACTTCGACGGCTTCCTCGCGTTCGCCGAGCGGATGGTCGCCGAGCGCTTCGTGCGCGTCGAGCACCGCGAGCTGCTCGCCGTCGAGCGCGAGCCGGCGCCGCTGCTCGACCGGCTGATGCAGCCGACCGCGGCGCCGATCGACAAGTGGGTCGACGCCGCGCCGGGCTGACGCGTCGCCGTCGCGCTCAGGACGCGGCCGTGCGGTCCCACCGTTGCACGAGCCGGGCGTGGCCGCCGGCCACGTCGACGTGCGCGTCGACGCCGACCGCGAGCGTCGACGTCCTCGGCCCGTGGCCGAACGGCAGGCCCGCGACGATCGGGACCGACGTCGCCTGCCGCACGCGCGCGAGCGCCGACGCGAGGTCGTAGCCGTTGTCGTAGTCGGCCGCGCGATAGCCGGAGAAGTCGCCGGCGAGGACGAGCCGCTGGCGGTCGAGGATGCCGGCCTGCTGGAGTTGCAGCAGCATCCGCTCGATGCGATACGGCTGCTCGTTGACGTCCTCGACGAACAGGATGCCGCCGTCGATCGCCGGCAGCCACGGCGTGCCGACGAGGCTCGTCAGCATCGCGAGGTTGCCGCCCCACAGCGGGCCGCGCGCCGCGAGCGTCCCGTCGAACGGCGTGTCGAACGCCACGTCGACGCGGCCGTCGTCCATCGCACGCCAGAACTGCGCCTCGGTGAACGGGTCGACGGTCTCGCGACCGAAGCCGAAGCTCGCCATCGGACCTGCGAAGCTGACCGCGCCGGTCGTCGCGAGCAGGCCGAGGCCGATCGCCGTGAAGTCGCTGTGGCCGACGAAGCGGACGCCGCGCGCCACCGCGCGTGCCATCGCGTCGAAGTCGATCGACGGCAGCAGCCGCGTGGCGCCGTAGCCGCCGCGCAGCGCGATCGCGATCGCGTCGTCGGGCAGGTCGAACGCGGCGTGCAGCCACGCGAGCCGCTCGTCGTCGGACGCGGAGAAGCGCTCGTGGCGGCCGCCTTCGGCCAGCATCGTCTCGACGCGCAGCCCTCTCGCCGCGAAGTAGCGGCGCGCCGCGTTCAGTCGATCGGGATCGGGGTCGTAGCCGCCGGGCGCGAAGATCGCGACCGTCCGAAGCCCGGTCAGCGACGCGTCGGCCTCACTGCTTCGCGGCATTCCACTCGGCCATGTCGATGTCGGTGACGATCGTCGTCGACAGGTCGGGGCCCAAGGGGAACGGCTTCGCGGCCCGCCGCGCCGCGGCCTGCTGGCGCTTCGCGCGGCGCTCCTCGAAGAACGCGCGCAGCACGGACACGCTCTCGGCCGCCATCACGCCGCCGACGGCCTCGGTGTGATGGTTGATCGCGCCCTCGCTGAACAGGTTCAGCACGCTGCCGGCCGCGCCGGTCTTGCGATCGAACGCGCCGAACACGACGCGCCGCAGCCGCGCATGGAGCATCGCGCCGACGCACATCGCGCACGGTTCGAGCGTGACGTACAGGTCGCAGTCGGGCAGGCGGTAGTTGCCGGCGCCGTGCGCGGCCTGGCGCAGCGCGATGATCTCGGCGTGCGACGTCGGGTCGTGGCTGCCGATCGGCTGGTTGAAGCCGGTGCCGATGATGCGACCATCGCGGACGACGACCGCGCCGACCGGCACCTCGCCGACGAGTTGCGCGTTCTGCGCCTGTTCGAGCGCGGCGAGCATGAACGTGCGGTCGGCGGCGTCGACGGCCATGAGCTGACGGAAAATGCGGGGATGTCCGATTGTACCGATCCGGCGCTCGAACGTGACACGATGGTGCATGCGAAACAACGCGAGGGGCGACGACCGATCGACGACGCGTGCGACGCCGGTCGCCGCCGCGTGCTCGGCGGCGTCGCGGCGCTCGCGCTCGCCGGCCCGCGGGCGACGCTCGCCGCCGCCGGGCCGACGACGGCGGTGCAGGCGATGAAGACCCGAACGATCCCGTCGACGCGCGAGGCGTTGCCGGTCGTCGGTTGCGGCACGTGGATCGGCTTCGACGTGCCAGACGATCCGGCCGCGCTCGCGCCGCTCGCCGGCGTCGTCGACGCGCTGTTCGCGGCCGGCGGGTCCGTCCTCGACAGCTCGCCGATGTACGGCCGCTCCGAGGCGGTCACCGGCAAGCTGCTCGCCGCGTCCGGCCGCCACGCGTTCGTCGCGACGAAGGTGTGGACGAGCGGCCGAACCGAGGGCATCGCGCAGATGGAGCGCTCGATGCGGCTGCTCGGTCGCGTCGACCTGATGCAGGTCCACAACCTCGTCGACTGGCGGACGCACCTGCCGACGATGCGCCGCTGGAAGGACGAGGGCCGCATCCGCTACGTCGGCGTGACGCACTACACGTCGTCGGCCTACGACGCGCTCGAGGCGGTGATGCGCGCCGAGCCCCTCGACTTCGTGCAGGTCGACTACGCGCTCGACGATCGCGATGCCGAGCGGCGCATCCTGCCGCTCGCGGCCGACCGCGGCATCGCCGTCCTCGTCAATCGCCCGTTCGGCGGCGGCGGGCTGCTGCGGCGGCTCGCCGATCGTCCGCTTCCCGCATGGGCGTCGCAGATCGACGCGGCGTCGTGGTCGCAGGTGCTGCTGAAGTTCGTGCTGTCGAACCCGGCCGTGACGTGCGTCATCCCCGGCACGGCGAATCCGGCGCACATGGCCGACAATGCGGCCGCCGGCGTCGGCGACCCGCCCGACGCGTCGTTCTGGGCGCGGCACGCGGACCTGCTCGAAGGCTGAGCGTCCGCGCCGGCCGCCGCATCGACCACGAGGAGATTCGCATGACCGTTCTCAAGACCCTGATCGCCACGACCGCGTCCTGCGTCGTCGGCGTCGTCACGCTTGTCTCGCCGGTCGCGCGCGCTGCCGGCAACGACGTCGTCGTCACGCCGCTCGGCAGTCACGACGGCGAGTTCTGCGCGCTCGACCGCGCGATGATCTTCGAGGACCCGAACGGCACGCGCATCCTGTACGACCCGGGCCGCACGGTGCGCGGCGGCGACGATCCCCGACTCGGCCGGATCGACGCGGTGCTGCTGTCGCACGTCCACGGCGACCACCTCGGCGACGTCCACGCGTCGGCCGCGAACGCCGGCACCTGCGCGAAGCCGGAGTTCGACGTCAAGGACACGCCGGCATCGAACACGGTGAAGATCGTCGTCGCGAAGAAGGCGAAGTTCCCGGTCGGCGGCGAGATGAACGCGCTGTTCGCGAACAAGCTGCGCGCGGCCGGCGGCGATCCGTCGCAGGTCGTCGTGCTGCGCTTCGGCGCGTCGACGCGGATCGGCGGCGTCGAGGTCTCGAGCGTCCCGGCCGCCCACACGAACGGCCTCGACCCGGCGTTCCTCGAAGGCGACCTCGCGCAGTCGTTGAAGAGCAACGGGCTCACGGCGTACGTCGGGCCGGCCGGCGGCTTCGTCGTGAAGTTCACGAACGGACTGACCGTCTACCTGTCGGGCGACACCGGCGTCATCGCCGACCAGTCGCTGGTCGTCCACGACCTCTACAAGCCGAACCTCGCGGTGATGAACATCGGCGGCGGCTTCACGACCGGGCCGACCGAGGCCGCGTACGTCATCAACGAGCTCGTCCGGCCGAAGGGCGTCATCCCGTCGCACGCGAACGAAGGCGCGACCGTCGACGGCAAGCTCGTCGCCGACAGCAAGACCGGCGCGTTCGTGAAGGCGTCGAAGGTGCCGGTCTACGTGCCGCTGTCCGGCAAGCCGATGACGTTCGCCGGCGACGGCAAGTGCACGTCGGGCTGCTGAACGGCTGAGCGTCGTCGAGCGCGCGACGCAGGACGCGACGGCACGCGGGCGCCCCGCGTCCGACCGTCGCGTCGGCGACACGCGCGTCGCGGAGTCGTCGGCGGCGCGGCACGCGCCGTCGCATAGACTCGCAGGATCCGGCGTCGCCGCCGGCCTCCGCCGTCGCCCATGCCGATCCCGTCCCGCCCGCCCTGGCCCCGAGAGCTCGCGTCCCGCGCGCGCCGTCACGCGTGGCTGAAGGCGGTCGGCACCACGATCTGGGTGTGGGCCTTCTTCGTCGGCTACTTCCACCTGCTGCGGCACCCGGCCTATCCGGTCGCGACGGTGCCGCTGACCCCGGTCGACGCGTGGATCCCGTTCGTGCCGGTCGCGATCGTCCCGTACCTGTCGCTGTGGTTCTACGTCGGCATCGCGCCCGGGCTGCAACGCACGTTCCGCGAGCTGCTCGCGTACGGCGCCTGGGCCGGCCTGCTGTGCGCCGCCGGTCTCGCGCTGTTCTATCGCTGGCCGACGCGCATCCCGGCGTTCGCGTTCGACGCCGGCGGCGTCCCGGGCTTCGACCTGCTGCAGGGCATCGATTCGACCGGCAACGCGTGTCCGTCGATGCATGTCGCGATCGCGATCTTCACGGCGATCTGGGTCGACGTGCTGCTGCGCGAGTGCCGCACGCCGGCGTGGCCGCGCGTCGTCGAACTGGACGTGGTTCGCGGCGATCGCGCTGTCGACGGTGGCCATCCGGCAGCACGTCGTGGTCGACGCGCTCGCCGGCGCCGCGCTCGGCGCGGCGTTCGCGTGGCCGTCGCTCGCCTGGCGGCCGCGAGGCGATGCGCCGTCGCATCCGGCTATCATGTCGCGCGACGGAACAACCCGACAGGAAACCGACGATGAGCTCTGCCCGATGAGTACCCCGGACGAGGTCGCGCACGACGCGGTGCGGCAGCCACGAGGTCCCTCGCCGAGCTGCAGGACCTGATCCAGAAGAAGTACGGGCTCGAGCCCGACGCGATCGATCCCGACAAGCCGATGCAGGAACTCGGCCTCGACTCGCTCGCGATCGCCGAATTCCTGTTCGAGGTCGAGGACCACTTCGTCATCCGCCTGCACCGACGACGACCCCGAGATCGACACGTTGCGCAAGCTGTCGGTGCTCGTGGACAAGACGATCGCGGCCAAGGAGGCGGCGCCGACGCCCGTGACCTGATGGCCGTCGCGATCACCGGTCTCGGCGCGATCGCGCCGCACGGCGACGACGCCGGCGTCGCTGTTCGACGCGCTGATGCAGGGTCGCTCGGCGCTCGCGCCGGTGTTCGCCGACCTGCTGCCGAAGCCCGCGGTCGCCGCGACCGTCGCGTTCGACGAGTCGCGCTGGTTCACGAAGCTGCAGCTGCCCGGCGTCGACCGCGTGAGCCAGCTCGCGGTCGCCGCGGCCGAGCCTCGCGATGCAGGACGCCGGCGGCCTCGACGACGTCGACCGCGAACGCGTCGGCGTGTACGTCGGCTGCGGCATGGGCGGCGCGTCGTCGCTCGAGACCGCGTATCGCGGCGCGCGCGTGCCGCCGCTGACGATTCCCGGCGTTCATGCCGAACGCCGCCGGCCGGCCACGTCGCGATGCGCCACGGCGTGCTCGGGCCCGGTCCTCACGTACTCGGTCGCGTGCGCGTCGTCGGCGGTCGCGATCGCCGAGGCCGCGGCCGCCGTCGAGCGCGGCGACCTCGACGTCGCGATCGCCGGCGGCAGCGAGGCGCTGATCGTGCCCGGCGTCGTCGTCGCGTGGCAGGCGATGCAGACGCTCGGCGCGGTCGAGCCGGGCCACGAGTCCGAGGCGGTCAGGCCGTTCGCGAAGGACCGCAGCGGCTTCGCGCTCGGCGAGGGCGCGGCGTTCCTGATCCTGGAGAGCGAGGCGCGGGCGCGGCGCGCGGCGAGCGAACGTGCATGCGCTGCTCGCCGGCTGGGGCACGTCGTGCGACGCGACGCACCTGACGAAGCCCGATGCGCCCGGCCAGGCGCGCGCCCTCCGCGCCGCGTTGCGCCGCGCGGGACTCGCGCCCGCGCGACGTCGGCTACTGCAACGCGCACGGCACCGCGACCCGCATCGGCGACGTCGTCGAACGCGAACGCGCTCGCCGACGTCTGGGGCGACGACGTCGACGATCTGCAGGTCAGCTCGACGAAGGCGCTGCACGGCCATCTGCTCGGCGCTGCCGGCGCGCTGGAGGCGCTCGTCACGGTGCTCGCGGTGCGCGACCGCCGGCTGCCGCCGAACATGCACTGCGCCGAGGTCGACGAGGCCTGCCGGCTGAACCTCGTGGCGCCGGACGAAGGCGACGCGCCCGCGCTTCAGGCCGCAATCAGCAACTCGTTCGCGTTCGGCGGGACGAACTCGGTCCTGCTGTTCACGCGCGCCTGAGCGGGACTGCGCCGGCGCGACGCGACGCGGCGGCGAGGCCGAACGTCATCCCGAGGCACGACCAGAACAGCAGCGCGCTCTCGCGCACGAGGATGTCGTCGGTCATGACCTTCAGCACGATGCCGGTCAGCATCGCGAGCGACCAGACGCCCATCATCCCGACGTCGGAGCGCGGATCGCGCGCGACGCGCCACGCCTGTCGGAACAGCGCCGAGAACAGCAGGACGATCGCGATCCCGCCGGCCACGCCGGCCTCCATCACGGCGTCGACGACCATGTTGTGCCCGTGCCATTTCAACGGATCGCCGAAGCGCGCGCGGAAGTCGCGCCGCAGGATGCCGCGACCGTAGCCGTAGCCGGTCCACGGGCGCTCGGCGATGCGTTCGCCGGCGTAGCGCCAGATCTCGAAGCGCGGGTCGCGGTCGAAGCGAGCCTGTTCCTCGACGCTCGTCTTCGACACGACGGCCTTCTGCTCGATGACGACCGCGACCAGCGCGACGAACGCGACCGCGCCGATCGTGCCGGCGACGACGAAGCGCCGGCCGAGCACGCGACGTCGCTCGGCCGGTGCGCGCAGCCAGACGAGCGCCGCGAACACGATGCATTCGGCGGCGATCGCGAACCACATGTTGCGGTTCTGCGTCGACGCGCCGGCGAAGACCGCGAGCACGAGCGCCGCGACGATCACCGCGCGTCGGGTACGATCGGCGAAGTCGGGCGACGCCCACGACAGCAGCAGCAGCGGCACCGACAGCACGACGTACGTGCTGAACGCGTTGCGGTCGCCGACGAAGCTGCTGCGCAGCCAGTCGGCGTCGCGCTCGTAGCTCGCGATCGCGACGACCGCGGCAACGAAGAACGAGACGAGCAGCACGGTCCGGAAGCGGCGCCACGCCGCGACGTCGTCGGTCAGCCAGAAGAACACGCCGAACGCGATCGTCGGGGTCAGCACCTCGTTGCGGAACTCGCCCCACGAATACGGCGGCTCGATGCTCGCGAACGACGCGATCAGCGACACCACGATCCACAACGCCATCGCCGCGAACACCGCACGCGGCAGGTCGCGCGCCGCGGCGTGGCGGCCGAGCGTCGCGACGGCGCCGACGACCGACAGGCCGATGCAGACGAAGCGCAGCGGCGTCGTGTGCGCGATCGGCAGGATCAGCAGCACGATGCCGGGCGCGATCAGTTCCCAACGCCGGCGCGCGACGTCGGTCACGGCGCGTGCATCGCGTGGCGTCGCGACGGACGCGGGGCGCTGCGCTCGTCGCGATCGGTGAGAAGCTCGTCGATCGCGGCCGCCACGGTCTCGACCGGCAGCCGTTCGATCTGCTCGTCCGGTGCGCGCAACGGTCGATGCCGCAGCAGCGGGTTCGGCGACGGGACGCCGCGCTTGAGCACGCCCTGCCGCGGATCGGCCCACAGCGAGACGACGTCGAGCGGCGTGCGCACGTCGAGGTAGTACGACATCGTGAGGACGCCGCTGTCGGGCGCGATCAGCAGGTCGCAGCGGTCCTTGATGACGGCGAGCATCTCGAGCAGCGACGTCCGGCCGCGCAGGTCGACGAAGCGCGGCCCGTCGAACGCCGGCTCGGCCACGTGCCCGAACAGCACGAAGCGCGCGTCGTGGCGTGCGGCGACGCGATCGAACAGCGCGCGCCAGCACTCGACCGGCCAGTCCTTGCGGTACCGATAGTAGTGACCGGTCTCCGACTGCAGGTGCACGCCGATCGTCGGCGCGCGGTCCACGCCGTGCGCGAATGCGTCGTCGAAGCGCGCCGACAGCCGGTCGCACTCGGCCGGCCAGCCGAGCCGAGGCTGCTTCGACGGCAGGTTGCGGATCCAGTGCGTCGGGTCGGGTCGCTCCAGGACCGCGTCGAAGCGGGCAGGATCGACATCCAGCCGCCGCAGCATCGCATCGATCGTCACGACGTCGCGACGCCGCAGCGACGGATCGACGATCAGCTCGTCGACGTCGAGCAGCGAGAACGCCTCGGCGAGGTCGGCACGCGTCAGGATCGACACCGAGACGCCGGGCACTTCGCGACGCAGCTCGTCGACGACCGGATAGAGCCCGAGCGCGACGTCGCCGAGCCCGCGGTTCCAGCACGATCAGCACGCGCCGCCGGCCGCCGTTGCGCAAGCGGCGCAGCAGCCGCTCCCACTCGGTGCCGACGGCCCGTTCGATCAGGTGGCGCAGCGTCTTGCGAGCCATCGGTCCGGATCCGGTGCGGGCGTTTCGCGCGTCGTCGCGACGGGGCCGGCGTCGCGCGGCCCGCGCATCGCGTTCCGCGTCGGCCTCACGACGCGTCGCGCCCGTCTTCTTCCGGCGTCGCCGGCGCGTCGAGGAAGTACGGTTCGACGCGACCCTTCAGCGTCAGCAAAACCGGGCGGCCGAGGCGGTCCCGCGCCTTGCCGGCCGCGACCCGGATCCAGCCCTCGCTGACGCAGTACTCCTCGACGGTCGTCTTCTCGACGCCGTTGAAGCGGATGCCGACGCCGCGTTCGAGCGCCGCGGCGTCGTGCCAGCGGCTCTTCGGATCGACCGCGAGGCGGTCCGGCGGTGCTCCGGATCGGGCGCTCGCCGCGTCGTCCGTCACGGCGCCCCGCCCTGCGCGCGGCGCGCCGTGGCGGCGTTCCGCTCAGCCCTCAGGCGTCCGGTCGGATGGATCGTCGGCGGTGCGAAGCGAAAGCATCGGCATGCGGTGGCGCGAAGCGTGGACGAAGGACATCGGTCGCGACCGGCTTCGACGGCCGACGGCGTCCGCGACCGCGATTGTATCGGGCCGCGGCACGCGGGCCGGACGGCGGTGGTCGCGCGGCGCGCAGGGCGCGGACGACCACCGAGCCAGCGCGCGCGCGTCAGGCCGCGGCGGCCGGCGGTGCCGCGGCTTCGGCGATGACGCGCTGCAGTTCGGCGGCGAAGAACGGCTTCGCGAGCCGCGCGATGTTCGTCGGCGGGCGGCCGTCGAAGTCCGCGTAGCCGGACACGAGGACGACCGGCAGCGACGGACGACGCGCGCGCGCCGCGTCGATCAGCTGCAGCCCGGTCATCCCGGGCATCGCATAGTCGGTGATGACGAGGTCGATGTCGTCGGACGCGAGCCGCTCGAGCGCCTCGGCCCCGGACGCCGCCTGCACGACGCGGTGGCCCATGTCCTCGAGCATCGCGACGACGTTCGTCAGGACGAGCTGGTCGTCGTCGACGGCGAGGATCGTCATCGCGTCGGCGGTCGACGCGGCCGGGACGTCGGACGGCTCGCCTTCGTTGCGCGCCGCGTGCGACGTCGCGACCGGCAGCCACATCGTGACGGTCGTGCCGACGCCCGGCGTGCTCTCGAGCTCGAGGCCGCCGCCGCACTGATCGGCGAAGCCGTGGACCATCGACAGGCCGAGTCCGGTGCCCTTGCCGACGCCCTTCGTCGTGAAGAACGGCTCCATCGCGTGCGCGAGCGTGTCGGCGTCCATGCCCTCGCCGGTGTCGATCATCCGCAGGCGGACGTAGTCGCCCGGCTCGAGCCGACCGTTGCCGGACACGACGCGTTCCTCGCCGGCCTCGAGGACGATGCGGCCGCCGTCGGGCATCGCGTCGCGCGCGTTGACGGCGAGGTTCAGGATCGCGAGCTCGAGCTGTGCCGGATCGCCGCGGATCGGACGCAGCACCGGCGGGAAGCGCGTCTCGACCGTGATGCCGGCGCCGATCGTCCGCTGCAGCAGGTCGGCCATGCCGGCAATCAGCGTCGGGAGGTCGATCGTCTCCATGCGCAGCTGCTGCTTCCGCGCGAACGCGAGCATGCGCTGCGTGAGCGTCGCGCCGCGCTCCGCGGCCTGCAACGCGTTGTCGATGAAGCGCGAGATGTCCTTGCCCTGCGCGAGCCGTCGACGTCCGAGGTCGAGGCTGCCGACGATCGCCGACAGCAGGTTGTTGAAGTCGTGCGCGACGCCGCCGGTGAGCTTGCCGATCGCGTCCATCTTCTGGGCCTGGAAGAACGCCTCCTGCGCGCGCTCGAGCGTGCGCTGCGCCTCGCGCCGCTCGGTGAGGTCGCGCGTCACCTTCGCGAAGCCGATGTGCCTTCCCGACGAGTCGCGCACCGGATGGATCACGACGTTCGCCCAGAAGCGGGTGCCGTCGCGACGCACGCGCCATCCCTCCGCCTCGAAGCGACCTTCGGCCAGCGCCACCCGCAGCGCGCGCTCGGGCATGCCGTTCGCGCGGTCCTCGTCGGTGTAGAAGCGCGAGAAGTGCTGGCCGAGGATCTCCGTGGCCGGGTATCCCTTCGCGCGCGCTGCGCCGGCGTTCCAGCTCGTCACGATGCCGCCCGGGTCGATCAGGTAGATCGCGTAGTCGGTCACGCTCTCGACGAGCAGCCGGAAGCGCTCCTCGCTCTGTCGCAACGCCTCCTCGGTCGCGCGTCGTTCCGTCAGGTCGCGCGTGATCGTCGCGAAGCCGACGAGCTGGCCCGACGAGTCGCGCACCGGATCGATCACGACGCTCGCCCAGAAGCGGCTGCCGTCCTGGCGCACGCGCCACCCCTCGGACTCGAAGCGGCCTTCGCGTTCGGCCGTCGCCATCGCGCGGGACGGCAGGCCGCTCGCGCGATCCTCGTCGCTGAAGAACACCGAGAAGTGGCGGCCGATGATCGCCGCGGGCGCGTAGCCCTTGAAGCGCTCCGCCCCGGCGTTCCAGCTCGCGACGACGCCGGCCGGATCGATCAGGTAGATCGCGTAGTCGGTGACGCTCTGCACGAGCAGCTCGAACCGGTTCGCGGTCGGCGCGACGCCGGGGCGACGTGCGCCGGGATCGGCGCCGCCGGCGGACGGTTCGTCGTTCACTCCCATTCGATCGTCGCCGGCGGCTTGCCGCTGATGTCGTACACGACGCGGTTGATGCCGCGGACCTCGTTGATGATGCGGTTGCTGACCCGCGCGAGGAGGTCGTGCGGCAGCGGCGCCCAGTGCGCGGTCATGAAGTCCGTCGTCTGCACGGCGCGCAGCGCGACGACCCACTCGTACGTGCGGCCGTCGCCCATCACGCCGACCGACCGGACCGGCAGGAACACCGCGAACGCCTGGCTCGTCGCGTCGTACCAGTGGCGCATCGTCTCCTCCGCCGGCGTTCCGATCGCCGGTTCGAACCGGGCCGCGCGCAGCTCGTCGATGAAGATCGCGTCGGCGCGCTGCAGCAGCGCGACGAACTCTCGCCGGACCTCGCCGAGGATCCGGACGCCGAGCCCCGGGCCCGGGAAAGGGTGACGATAGACCATGTCGCGCGGCAGGCCCAGCGCCACGCCGAGCTCGCGGACCTCGTCCTTGAACAGGTCGCGCAGCGGTTCCAGCAGCTTCAGGTGCAGCGTCTCGGGAAGGCCGCCCACGTTGTGGTGGCTCTTGATCGTCGTCGCCTTCTTCGCGCTGCCGACCTTGTTCGACGCCGACTCGATGACGTCCGGATAGATCGTGCCCTGCGCGAGCCAGCGCGCGTTCGGCAGCTTCGCGGACTCGGCCTGGAACACCTCGACGAATTCGCGCCCGATGATCTTGCGCTTCGCCTCGGGATCGGTGACGCCGACGAGCCGGCCGAGGAACGCGTCGCTCGCGTCGACGTGCACGACCTTCACGCCGAGGTGGTCGGCGAACGTGCGCATCACCTGCTCGGCCTCGCCGAGGCGCAGCAGCCCGTGGTCGACGAACACGCACGTGAGCTGGTCGCCGATCGCCCGATGGATCAGCGCCGCCGCGACCGACGAGTCGACGCCGCCCGACAGCCCGAGGACGACCTCGTCGTCGCCGACCTGCGACCGGATCGACGCGACGGCCTCCTCGACGTGGTCGCGGATGATCCAGTCGGGCTTCGCGTCGCAGAGCTCGAGCACGAAGCGCTCGAGGATCGCGCGGCCCTGCACCGTGTGCGTCACCTCGGGATGGAACTGGACGCCGTAGAAGCGACGCTCGTCGTCGGCGATGCCGGCGATCGGGCAGTTCGGCGTCGACGCCATCAGCCGGAAGCCCGGCGGCATCGCGGTGACCTTGTCGCCGTGGCTCATCCAGACCTTCAGCATGCCGTGGCCGTCGGCCGTGACGTGATCGGCGATGCCGTCGAGCAGCTTCGTGTGCCCGCGCGCGCGGACCTCGGCGAAGCCGAACTCGCGCTCGACGCTCGGCTCGACCTCGCCGCCGAGCTGCACGGTCATCGCGAACATCCCGTAACAGATGCCGAGCACCGGCACGCCGAGCTCGAACACGGCGGCCGGTGCGCGCAGGTCGCGGTCCTCGTACGTGCTCGCGTGGCTGCCCGACAGGATCACGCCCTTCAGCGCGCCGTCCTTCGCGTAGTCGCGCACGAACGCGTCGTCGATGTCGGCCGCGACGACCTCGCAGAACACGCGCGCCTCGCGGATGCGCCGCGCGATCAGCTGCGTGACCTGCGAGCCGAAGTCGAGGATGAGGATCTTGGAGTGCGTCATGTGGACAGGGTAGGCGGCAACGCGGCGGCGGACTTCCCCGGCGCGGCGCGGCGGAACAGCGCGATCGCGAACAGCAGCGCGATCGTCTGCAGCGCGGCGCAGAAGAACATCGGCGCACCGATGCGCCAGTCGTTCGGCGGCAGGTGCGAGACGAGCGCGAGCACCGGCGCGCCGAACAACGGCGCGATCACGGCCATCAGGCTCGACAGCGACGTCAGCGCGCCCATCGTCTGTCCCTGCCGCGTCGGATCGGCCGAAGCGGAGACGATGCCCTGCATCACCGCGCCGACCGCGTTGGCGAGGAAGCCGGCCACGATGACGACGTAGAGCACCCAGCCCGCGGTCGCGAGCCCGAAGCCGAGATACGACAGCGCCGACGACACGAGTCCGGCGATCGCGAGCTGCTTCGACGAGAAGCGCTTCACGAGGCGGCCGAGCAGCAGTCCCTGCACGAGCGCGGCGACGAGTCCCACCGCGAACAGCGACCAGCCGTTCGCGGTCGGTCCCCAGTGGAAACGGTACGTCGTGTACAGCACCCACGTCGTGTACAGCGTGAACTGGGCGAGGCCGGTGCACGCGTAGATGCCGACGAGCCACCACGAGTCGAGCGCCGCGAGGTTGCGCAGCGACGACAGCGGGTTCGCGCGCGCGATCGAGAACGCCCGCCGCCGCGCCGGCGGCAGCGACTCGGGCAGCACGAAGACGCCGTACGCGAGGTTCAGCAGCGCCAGCACCCCCGACACGAGGAACGGCAGGTGCAGGCTGACGCCGCCGAGCAGGCCGCCGAGCACCGGACCGGCGATGAAGCCGATACCGAACATCGCGCCCATCTGGCCGAAGCGCTTCGCGCGCTGCTCGGGCGCCGTGATGTCGGCGACGTAGGCGCTCGCGACGGCGGCGTTCGCCTGCATCGCGCCGCCGACGATGCGGGACGCGACCAGCATCCACAGCGCGGTCGCCGTGCCGGTGGCGAAGAAGTTCAGCGCGAGGCCGCAGAAGCCGACCAGCAGCAGCCGGCGGCGGCCGTACGCGTCGGACAGCGCGCCGAGGATCGGCGAGGCCACGAAGCTCGAGATCGCGAACGCGAAGACGATCACGCCGTACCACGTCGCCTGCTCGGCGGGGTTCGCCGTGAAGCTGCCGACGAGCGCCGGCAGCACCGGCACGATGATGCCGACCGACAGCATGTCGATCAGCACCACCAGCAGGATGAAGCGCATCGCCGCCTCGCGGCGCGGCGCGCGGGAAGCCGCGCCGGCGTCCATCACTCGACGCGGTAGTTCGGCGCTTCCTTGACGATCTGCACGTCGTGCACGTGCGACTCGCGGATGCCGGCGGACGTGATCTCGACGAACTCCGCCTTGCCGCGCAGGTCGTCGATCGTGGTGCACCCGCAGTAGCCCATCGACTGGCGCAGCCCGCCGACGAGCTGGAACAGGATCGCCGACACCGAGCCCTTGTACGGCACGCGGCCCTCGATGCCTTCCGGCACGAACTTGTCGATGTTGTTCGACGCGTCCTGGAAGTAGCGGTCGGCCGAGCCCTCGGTCATCGCGCCGACCGAGCCCATGCCGCGGTATTCCTTGTACGACCGGCCCTGGTACAGGATGACCTCGCCGGGCGCCTCCTCGGTGCCGGCGAACATGCTGCCCATCATGACGGTCGACGCGCCGGCCGCGATCGCCTTCGAGATGTCGCCGGAGTAGCGGATGCCGCCATCGGCGATCAGCGGGATGCCGCTGCCGTCGAGCGCCTTCGCGACGTTCGCGATCGCGGTGATCTGCGGCACGCCGACGCCCGCGACGATCCGCGTCGTGCAGATCGATCCCGGGCCGATGCCGACCTTCACGCCGTCGGCGCCGGCGTCGGCGAGCGCCTTCGCGGCGGCGCCGGTCGCGATGTTGCCGCCGATCACCTGGATGTGCGGATACGTCGCCTTGATGGACCTGACGCGCGCGAGCACGTTCGCGCTGTGGCCGTGCGCGGTGTCGACGACGAACACGTCGACGCCGGCGGCCGCGAGCGACTCGGCGCGCTCGTCGGTGTCGGCGCCGATGCCGAGCCCCGCGCCGACCAGCAGCTTGCCCTGCTCGTCCTTCGCGGCGCGCGGATGCTCGACCGCCTTCTGGATGTCCTTGACCGTGATGAGCCCGCGCAGCTCGTCGCCGCCGTCGACGACGACGACGCGCTCGAGCCGGTGGCGGTTCATCAGCCGCTTCGCCTCGTCGAGCGTCGCGCCTTCCTTGACCGTGACGAGCTTCTCGCGCGGCGTCATCTTCTCGCGGACCTCGGCGTCGAGCTCCTCCTCGAATCGCAGGTCGCGGTTCGTGATGATGCCGACGACCTTGCGGCCCTCGACGACCGGGAAGCCGGAGATGCCGTGCTGGTGCGTCAGCGCGATGACCTCGGAGATCTTCATCGACGGCGGGATCGTGATCGGATCGCGCAGCACGCCGGACTCGTAGCGCTTGACGCGCGCGACCTCGCGCGCCTGGTCCCTCGGGGGCATGTTCTTGTGGACGATGCCGATGCCGCCTTCCTGGGCCATCGCGATGGCCAGGCGCGCTTCGGTGACCGTGTCCATCGCCGCGGAGACCAGCGGGATGTTGAGGGCGATGCCGCGCGTCAGGCGCGTGGTGAGGTCGGTATCGCGGGGGAGGATGGCCGAATAGGCCGGAACGAGCAGGACATCGTCGAACGTCAGGGCCTTTTGACTCAAGCGCATCGCGTTCCCTTTTGTCAAAAGCGGATTATACAGAGGCGGATTTCCGCGCCGTCCTCCAGTTCCCGGACGGCGCGCCGATGAAATCTTGCGGCCCGTGTGCCGCGAACGCGTCCGCGTTGCGTAACCCACACGCCACCGTCGCGTCGTTGACGCTCCGCGCGCGCCTGTCGTACCGTGGCGGACCACTCCAGGAAACATCGATGACACGCCGTTCCTCCGAAGCGATCCGTCCGCTGCTGGCCGCGCTGGTCCTGGCGTGCGCCTCGACCGCGGCGTCCGGCCAGTGGGTCTGGAAGGACGACGCCGGCCACGTCGTCGCGAGCGACCAGCCGCCGCCGATGAGCGTGCCGCCGTCGCGCATCGTCAAGCAGCCGCGCGCGCGCAACGCCGCGCAGGCCGCGGCCCCGGCGCCCGCGCCCGACACGAAGACCGCCAACGCCGACGCCCCGAAGTCGCTCGCCGATCGCGAGCTCGAGTCGAAGCAGCGCGCGAAGGACGCCGCCGAGGCCGCGAAGAAGGCCGACGACGACGCCGCGCGCGCGAAGGCCATGAAGGAGAACTGCGCGGCGGTCCGCGGCAATCTCGCCGCGCTGCAGGCCGGCGGTCGCGCGTCGCGCTTCAACGAGAAGGGCGAGAAGATCTACATCGACGACGCGGACCGGGCGAGCGAGATCGCGAAGCAGCAGGCGCAGGTCGCGCAGTACTGCAAGTCGTAGGGGCGGCGGCCGGCTGCGAGTCGCAGCAGCGCCGACGGCTGCGAGCCGTAGCCCACGAGGGTCGACCGCGAGTCGCAGCGCACGACGGCGGCCCGATGGCGTCGACCGCCCCGTCCCTCGACGTGTCGTCGCACCGGCCGGCCGCTTAGCCGCGCCCCTCGGCCGCCCCCTTCTTCGCCGCCCGCAACCGCCGCGCTTCCTTCGGGTCGACGATCAGCGGTCGCAACAGCTCGACGCGGTCGCCGTTCGCGAGCGGCGTCGACGGCGTCGCGCGGCGCCCGAAGACCGCGAACGACAGCGCGCCGGCGTCGAGCGACAGGGCTCCGACGATGCCGCTCGCGGCGACCGCATCGCCGACGGTCGCGCCGTCCGGGACGCGGACCGCGACGCGGGTCGCGTCGTCCCGCGTCGCGTAGCAGACCTCGACGCCGATCGTCACGCGGGACGATCCGCGAGCGCGTCGGCCCGTCGCACGAAGCTGTCGACCAGCGTGGACGCGATCTGCTGGAACACCGGTCCGACCAGCTTGCGCAGCAGGAAGTTGTCGAACGCGTAGTCGAGCGTCAGCGCGACGCGGCACGCGTCGTCCGCGAGCGGCGTGAACCGCCAGGTACCGTCGAGGCTCGAGAACGGGCCGCGCACGAGGCGCAGGTCGATCCGCTCGCACGGATGCTGTTCGTTCAGCGTCGTGAAGCTCTGGCGGATACCGTGGAAGTCGATGACGACCTCGGCCGTGACGCGGTCGCCGTCGCGCTCGACGACGCGCGCGCCGCCGCACCACGGCAGGAATCGCGGGTAGGCCTCGATGTCCGCGACGAGCGCGAACATCGACGCGGCGCTGTGCCGGACCAGGACGGACTTCTCGATCGATGCCATCGCCGCGAGACAGGAGCCGATCGCGGGCCCGCTCGGGCCGCGCAGGCGGTCGGCGCCGCCGGGTGCGGCGCGTGTGACGCGACTCTACCCGAACCGTTCGGGCCGGCGCTCACGGCGCCACGAGCGCCTCCCCGAAGAACGGCGTCGGCGCGGTCCGGTCGCGATACGCGACGAAGTTCTGCGGCGCGTAGCCGGGCGGCGGCGCCGCGACCTTCGTCGCGCGCTCCCGTGCGCTGCTGTGAACGTACTCCCACGTATAGCAGTCGGGCGGCGGGACCGCATTGCCGTACGCGTCGATGCTGCGGATGTGCGGGCCGAGCGCCTTGTAGGCGGCGCTCATCGAGTCGTACAGCGTGCCGAGGCACGACGGCTTGACGTGGCCGGTGATGTACGCGTCGTCGAACTCGAGCGGGCAGCGCGCGCGGACGCGCTCGATCATCCAGTCGAAGGCGACGTCGGACAGCCCGGTGTCGACGTAGCCCCCGCCGACGTTCGAGTGCACGCCGGGGAACCACGCCTGCTCGAGCCAGTTCGCCTTCGCGTCGGCATCGGCCTTCGGCTGCGTCCACAGCGTCGGCGCGAACGGCTTGCGCTGCTCGTCGATCGCGAGCGCGTGGAACGCGTTGAGGACGCGGCTGCTGAGCGAGACGTCGTGGAACGAGTACTGCGCCTCGGACAGCTGCTGGAAGATGCCGATCGGGATGCCGAGCGCGCCGACGGTGTCCCAGACGCCGATGCACTGGATCGGCGTCTCGTACGAGAACGCCGCGCGGAACGCGGTCGCGGCCTGGCCGTTCGGGTGCTTCGCGGGATCGCGGTCGCGGTACAGGCTGAACGCCTCCGGCGCCATGCTCGCGTAGACCGCCTTGACGATGCCGGAGTTGCGGATCAGGCCGGACAGGCTGCGCACCGTGTAGGCGCCGCGGCTGAAGCCGAAGAAGTACAGCTCGTCGCCCGGAACGTAGTTGCTGACGAGGAACTCGTAGCAGTCGAGGATGTTCTGGTCGAGGCCCTCGCCGGTGACGCCCCCCGCGACGCGATCGAGGAAGCCGTGGGTGCCGACGCCGCTGTGGTAATAGGCGATCTGCGACACGCCGTCGCCCGCGACCGCCTTGATCGCCCGCTGGATCTTCACGACGTTCGTCGGGACCGGCTTGTCGTCGTCGGTCTCGTCCGGTGTGTTCCAGGTCCCGTCCGCGCATACGATCAGTCGTCGCATGGTCATCTCCCAGTCAGTGCTCGCCGTCGGTCTATCCTTCGCCTTCCATGAAAGTCCTCACGCGATTCAAGTCTAGTACGGGCCGGCCGGCAACCGCTGTGCGATCGTTCACGCGGCGGTCGTTCGCATTGCACACCTGCGTCGGCGCGTCGCCGGCGGCGCCGTCGCCATGAGCATCGTCGACAACCGCAAGGCGTTCCACGAATACTTCGTCGAGGACCGCTTCGAGGCCGGCCTCGTGCTCGAAGGCTGGGAGGCGAAGGCGATCCGCGCCGGCCGCGCGAACATCAAGGAAGCGTACGTGCTCGTCCGCGACGCGGAGGTCTACCTGTTCGGCGCGCACATCACGCCGCTGATCAGCACGTCGACGCACACGACACCCGACCCGACGCGCACCCGCAAGCTGCTGCTGCACGGCGAGGAGATCAAGAAGCTGATCGGCAAGGTCGAGCGCGCCGGCTACACGCTCGTGCCGATCAACCTGCACTTCAAGGGCGGCCGGATCAAGCTCGAGATCGGCCTGGCCAAGGGCAAGAAACTGCACGACAAGCGCGACGCCGACCGCGATCGCGACTGGAAGCGCGAGCAGCAGCGACTGATGAAGACGAACCGCACCTGAGCGGCGACGCGCCGCCGCTGGCCTACTTGCGGCCTTTCGTCGGCGCTTCCATGCTCGACGACTGGATACCCTGCGGCGGCGCGTCCGGCCCGAGCTTCGCCTCGCCGTCGCCGGGGCGGCCTCGCGGCTGCGCCGCCGTCGAGCCGCCCTTCCCGTCTCCCTGCCCGTCGCCGTCGCCGCCCGGCTTCGCCCGGCCGGGCTTGCCGTCGCCCGCGGGCGCGCGCGGATGCGGGATCACGAGCGCGCCTTCCTCGACCTCGTCGCCGGGGTTCGCGACGACCATCGCGCCGGGCTTCAGCCCCGCGCTGATCTCGATCTCCGTCCCGTAGTCGCGACCGACTTGCACCTGCTGCAGGTGGATGCGCTTCGCGCGGGCCGGATCGTCGTCGTTCGCGTCGTCGTTCGCAGCCGAGCCCTGCTTGCCCTGGTCGTCGTCCTTGCGGCCCTTCTTGCTGTCGCCGGTACCCCCGCTGTCGGCCTTCGACTGCCGCTTGCCGCCGTTCTTGCCGTCCTTCCTGCCGCCGTCGTCGCCGCCCTTCTTCGACGACTCCTCGTTCTTCGCGTCGCCGCCGGCATCGGACTTCTTCGCGTCCCGCTCCCGTTCCGGCAGCCGCCGGCGATCGTCGTCGGTCAGCTCCTCGAGCACCGCGACGTGCAGGCCGTCGGCCCGCGCGATCACGGCCTCGCCGGGCACGAGGATCGGCGTGCCCCGACGCGGCGTCCGGAAGCGGACCTCGGCGTACATGCCCGGCACGAGCAGCCGCCGGGGGTTCGGGACCTGCACCTCGACGAGCAGCGTGCGCGCCGTCGGGTCGAGCGACCGGGCCGTCCGCGTCACGCGGCCGTCGAACGGCTGATCGAAGCCCTGCACGAACACGCTCGCCGGGTTGTCCGGCTCGAGCGCCGCCGCGTTCTCCTGCGGCACGGTGACGAAGACGCGCACGCGGTCGGCCTGCGCGACGCGGAACAGCTCGGCCGCGGCGCCGCCCGACCCGCCCGACGTCTCGCCGCCGCCCGACGTCGTCGTCGCGCCGCCGGTGGCGCCGCCCGACGTCGACGCGCCCGATCCGCTCGACGACGAGCCCGACGGGACGCCGGACATGCCGCTCGCGGCGCTGCTCGCGCCGGCGCCGTTGACGAGCGCGCCGACGTCGACGCTGCGCGCCGTGACGACCCCGTCGAACGGCGCGCGCAGCTTCTCGTACCCCTGCAGGATCGTCAGCCGAGCGACGTTCGCCTGCGACGCGCCGACGTTCGCGTTGCTCGACGCGAGGTTCGCGTTCGCGGTGTCGAGGTCCTGCTTCGCCTGGTCGACCTGCTGCTGCGCCACCGCCTGGTCCTTCACGAGCGTCAGCAGCCGCAGGTACGTGACGCGCGACAGGTCGACGCGCGCCTTCGCGTCGTTGACGGCCGAGCGCGCCTGCCCGAGCTGCTGGCGCGCCATCGCGACCTGCTGGTCGAGGTCGGGCGCGTCGATCTCGGCCAGCACCTGGCCCTTGCGCACGGTGTCGCCGATGTCGACGTTGCGCGTCTTCAGGTAGCCCGACGCGCGGGCGAACAGCGAGGCCTCGGTCAGCGGCGAGATCGATCCCGGCAGCCGCAGGTCGGCGAGCGGCGGCGACGACTCGACGACCACCGCGCTGACGACCGGCAGCCGGTCGCGCGCGCGTTCGGCCGTCTCCTCCGCCTGCCGCTCGCGACGATGATGGAGGAACCAGCCGACGACGAGCAGCACGACCAGCACGACCGCGACGATCGCGACGACCTTGCGGCGCCGGCGACGGTCGTCGCGACCGTCCTCGCCGGTGCGGCCGTGCCGCGTCGTGCGGCGCCGGCAGCAGCAGCGGCTGTTCGGGCGCCGGCAGCGCGAGCGTCTCGTCGCTCATGTCAGGCGGGCTGCGGCTCGGGGCCGCCGCGATCGTCGCGCGAGTCGTTCTCGTCGCGCTTCGCGTCGCCGCGGTATTCGTCGTCGACCTCGCGGTCGCGGTCGCGCGGCGGCTTCGTGCGCAGCCAGCTGTACAGCACCGGCACGACGAACAGCGTGCCGACCGTGGCGACGAGCAGTCCGCCGATGACGGCGCGGCCGAGCGGCGCGTTCTGCTCGCCGCCCTCGCCGAGGCCGAGCGCCATCGGCAGCATCCCGAGGATCATCGCGAGCGCGGTCATGATCACCGGCCGCATCCGCGTATAGCCGGCCGCGAGCGCCGCGTCGCGGGGCGACTTGCCTTCCCGCCGTTCGGTCTTCTCGTCGCGCGAACCGTCCTTCGCGTCGTCGTCGCGATCGTCCTTCGCGCGCCGCTCGTCCTCGGCGAACACGATCATCAGGATGCTGTTCGACGTCGCGACGCCGATCGACATGATCGCGCCCATCATCGACGGCACGCTGAACGTCGTCAGCGTGAGGAACAGCATCCACAGCACGCCCGCGAACGCGCCCGGCACGGCCGCGAGCATGATCAGCGGATCGACCCACGACTGGAAGTTGATCGCGATCAGCAGGTAGACGAACAGGATCGCGAAGACGAGGCCGAGCTCGAGCCGCTCGAACGACGTGCGCATCGTGTCGACCTGCCCGCGCACCGTGATCAGCGTGCCCTTCGGCGTGTCGTTCAGGTGGCGATCGACGATCTTGTCGATGTCCGCGCCGAGCGCGCCGAGGTCGCGCCGGTCGTTGCTCGCGAACACGTCGTAGACCGGCTGGACGTTGTAGTGCGACACCGACGCCGTCGACGTGACGCGATGCATCGTCGCGAGGTTGCCGAGCAGCTGCGGCGTCGTCGCGCCGCCGCGCCGGTGATCGGCGTGCGACGCAGCGCGTCGAGCGTGTCGATGCGGTACTGCGGCGTCTGCACCGCGATCTGGTAGCTGACGCCGTTCTCGGGATCGAGCCATTGCGTCGGCGCCACCTGGCCGCTCGACGCGAGCGAGATCAGCACGCTGTTCGCGACGTCCTTCTGCGTGAGGCCGGCCATCTGCGCCTTGTCGCGATCGATGTCGACATGCATCGTCGGCGCGTCGGTCTCCTGGCCGAGATGCACGTCGACGGCGCCGGGCAGCTGCCGCATGTCGGCCATGATCGCGCGCGCGACCGTGAGGTTCTGTTCGCGGTCGCGTCCGGCGATCTGCACGTCGATCGGCGCCGGCAGCCCGAAGTTCAGGATCTGGTTCGTGATGTTCGCGGCCTGGAAGAAGAACGTCTCGTCCGGGAAGCGCGCGGCCAGATCCTCGCGCAACCGCCGTTCGTAGTCCTGGGTCGGCGCGTGGTTCGGGTTGAGCGCGATCAGGATCTCGCCGTCGGCGGCCCCGAGCGTCGCGATGTCGCCGGTCGCGAGGTTGATGGCTGCTGGTCGGCAGTCCGATGTCGTCGAGGATCGTCTGCAGCTCGCCGGCCGGGATCTGCCGCCGGATCTCGCGCTCGACGTCGGCGAAGACGCGCTCGGTCTCCTCGATGCGCATGCCGGCCGGCGCGCGGACGTGCAGCCGCATCTGGCCCGAGTCGACGTACGGGAAGAAGTCGCGGCCGATCAGCGAACATCAGGCCGAGCGACGCGACGACGAAGCCCGCGAACGGGATCAGCACCCAGCCGCGGTGGTCGAGCGCCCATTCGAGGCCGCGCTTGTAGCGCTCCCGCAGCCGCTCGAAGCGCTGCTGGAAGCGGTCGTGCACGCGCTCGAGGACGTTCCGCCGCCGTTCGCCGCCCTGCTTCGCTCCGTTCTTCTCGTCGTCCACCTCCTTCGGCAGCAGCAGCCGGACGATCGTCGGGATCAGCGTGCGGCTGAGCAGGTACGACGTCAGCATCGCGAACACGACCGCGCCGGCGAGCGGCGTGAACAGGTAGCGCGCGACGCCGGTCAGCAGCAGCACCGGCACGAACACGATGCAGATCGACAGCGTCGACACGAACGCCGGCACGGCGATCTGCTGCGCGCCGTCGAGGATGGCGCGCGTCAGCGGCTTGTCCATCGCGAGGTTGCGATGGATGTTCTCGACCTCGACCGTCGCGTCGTCGACCAGCATGCCGACCGCGAGCGCGAGCCCGCCGAGCGTCATGATGTTGATCGTCTGGCCGAGCGCGGCGAGCACCGCGAGCGACGTCAGGATCGACAGCGGGATCGTGACGAACACGATCAGCGTGCTGCGCCAGCTGCCGAGGAACAGCAGGATCATCAGCGCCGGTCAGCGCGGCGGCGATCGCGCCTTCGCGCAGCACGCCGTTCATCGCGGCCCGCACGAACACCGACTGGTCGAACAGCTGCTCGACGTCGCAGCGACTTCGGCATGTCGGCGCCGAGCTGGTCGAGCTTCTTGCGTGACGTTCGACACGATGTCGAGCGTCGACGTCTCGCCGTGCTTCAGGATCGTCAGCAGCACGCCGCGATGCCCGTCCTGGCGGACGATGTTGGTCTGCACGGCGCGCGCCCTGCCGCACCTGCGCCACGTCGCGCAGGTAGATCAGCGAGCCGTTCGCCAGCCGGATCGGCAGCGCGTTGAGCCCCTCGACCTTCAGCGGGCTGCTGTTGAGCTGCACCTGGTATTCGCGGCTGCCGATCTTCGCGGTGCCCGCCGGCACGATCAGGTTCTGGTTCGCGAGCGCGTTCGAGACGTCGGTCGCCGACATCCCGCGCGCGTACAGCGCCGCCGGGTCGAGGTCGACCATGATCGTCGGCGTCGCGCCGCCGAGCGGCAGCGGCACCGACGCGCCCTCGACCGTCGCGAGCTGCGTGCGGATGAAGTTCTGCCCCTGGTCGTACAGCTCCTGCTGCGACAGCGTGTCGCTCGTCGAGCCCGAGCTGCAGGATCGGCACGCTCGACGCGTCGTACTGCAGGATGTTCGGCGGGAAGATGCCCGGCGGCAGCGGCCGCAGGATGGTCTGCGACAGCGCCGTGATCTCGGCGATCGACGTCTCGACCCGCGTGCCCGGCTGCAGGAACACCTTGATGACGGCGACGCCCGGATACGACGTCGACTCCATGTGCTCGATGTCGTTGACCGTCGTCGTCATCGCGCGCTCGTCGATCGTCACGATGCGATCGGCCATCTCCTGCGGCGGCATCCCGGTGTACGACCAGACGACGCTGACGACCGGGATGTCGATGAACGGGAAGATGTCCTTGCGCATCGCGACGATCGATCCGATGCCGAGCACCAGCATCAGGATCGCCATCACGGCGAAGGTGTAGGGTCGCCGGAGGGCGAGGCGGACGATCCACATGGCGACGGGGACGAGACGGCCGTCGGCGGCCGAGGGTCGGCGGCCGAGGAGCGTGCGTCGGGCCACCGGGTCGGGCCGGACGCGCGCCTACCGTAGCGATGCGCGTTCCGGCCGCGTATGGGACAAGCGCCGATTCGGCGCAGGCGGCGACCTGCCGCCCGTCACGCCTCGTGACGAATGGCGGAGCGGTCGGCGGGACGCGGTCGCGCGCCGGTCAGCGCGGCGCCACCGGACCGGCGCCGGTCGCGCGCACCGTCTGCATCGCCGACGCGATCAGCGACGCGACGTTGCCGAGGTCCGCCGGCACGATCAGCGTGTTGCCGGTCTTCGCGAGCTTCTCGAACGCCGCGACGTACTGCTGCGCGACCTTGAGGTTCACCGACGCCATGCCGCCCGGGTCGTCGATCGCCGCGGCGATCTTGCGGATCGCGTCGGCGGTGGCCTCGGCCACCGCGACGATCGCCGCGGCCTCGCCCTGCGCCTTGTTGATCTCGGCCTGCTTCTCGCCCTCGGAGCGCGCGATCTGGCGCCTCGCGCTCGCCGGTGGCGATGTTGATCTGCTCCTGGCGCGCGGCCTTCGGACGCCGCGATCAGCGCGCGCTTCTCGCGCTCGGCCGTGATCTGCGCCTGCATCGCGTGCAGGATCTCGGCGCGGCGGCGTCAGGTCCTTGATCTCGTAGCGCAGCACCTTCACGCCCCAGTTGGCCGCCGCCTCGTCGAGCGCGTTGACGACGATGGCGCGTTGATGTGGTCGCGCTCCTCGAACGTCTTGTCGAGCTCCATCTTGCCGATGACGCAGCGCAGCGTGGTCTGCGCGCAGCTGCGTGATCGCGACGATGTAGTTGCGAGGAGCCGTAGCTGACGCGCGCATCGGGTCGGTGACCTGGAAGTACAGGATGCCGTCGACCTGCAGCTGCGTGTTGTCGCGCGTGATGCAGACCTGGCTCGGCACGTCGAGCGGGATCTCCTTCAGCGAGTGCTTGTAGGCGACGCGGTCGATGAACGGGATCGACGATGTTCAGCCCCGGCGCGAGCGTGCGCGTGGTACTTGCCGAGCCGCTCGACGATCCAGGCGTGCTGCTGCGGCACGACCTTGATCGTCTGCACGACGAACACGATGAAGATGACGAACAGGACGATTGCGACGATGCCGACGCCTTCCATGGCTGCGCCTTTCGGAGGATGGGATGATGCGGTCGCGGCCGACCGGCCGGACCGTCAGGAAACCGGCGCGACGACGAGCGTGCTGCCGCGAACCGCCTTGATGACCTGCGCGCCCGGGATCGGCGCCGCGCCCGGCTCGAGCGTCGCCTCCCAGCGACAGCCGCGATAGCGGACGTCGGCCGTGCCGTCGTGCCACCGGTCGACCTGCACGACCTCGCCGATGTCGAGGATCACGTCGCGGTTGGCCGTCGCGTCGCCGCGCGTGCGGCGCACGCCCCAGCGCGTGCGGCGCAGGATCATCGTCGCCGCGATGCCGACCGCCGCGCCGACGACGAATTGCAGCGCACCCGAACCGCCGGCGAGCGCCGCGAGACCCCCGACGGCGCAGCCGATGGACACCATCAGCAGGTAGAACGTGCCGGTCAGCAGTTCGGCGACGAGCAGGCCGAACGCGACCGCGAACCAGAGCGTCATGTCGTTCATCGGCCGACTCCTCGCAGCGCGGCGGCCATGCTGAACCGCGCCGCAAGTCCCGTCAAATCGCCGGGGTGCGCGCCAAGCGCGGGCCTCAAGCCGACTGGAGCTTCGCGAGCTGCTCCCACGTCGCGACCACGGTGTCGGGATTCAGCGACATCGACTCGATGCCTTCCTTCATCAGCCACTCGGCGAAGTCGGGATGGTCGGACGGGCCCTGCCCGCAGATGCCGCAGTACTTGCCCTTCGCGATGCACGCCTGGATCGCCCGCTGCAGCATCGCCGTCACGGCCGGGTCGCGCTCGTCGAACCCCTCGGCGACGAGCCCCGAGTCGCGGTCGAGGCCGAGCGTGAGCTGCGTGAGGTCGTTGGATCCGATCGAGAAGCCGTCGAAGTGCTCGAGGAACTCGTCGGCGAGGATCGCGTTCGACGGCAGCTCGCACATCATCACGATGCGCAGCGCGCTGTCGATGCCGCCGCCGTTCTGCTGCCCGCGCTCGAGTCCGTTCTGCGCGAGCAACGCGATCACCTTGCTCGCCTCGGTCAGCGTGCGGACGAACGGCACCATCAGCTCGACGTTGATGAGACCCATCTCGTCGCGCACGCGCTTCATCGCGAGGCATTCCATCTCGAAGCATTCCGCGAAGTCCGGCGCGAGGTAGCGCGACGCGCCGCGCAGGCCGAGCATCGGGTTCTCCTCGTCGGGCTCGTAGCGCGAGCCGCCGATCAGCTTCTTGTATTCGTTCGACTTGAAGTCGGACAGCCGCACGATGACCTTCTTCGGCCAGAACGCGGCCGCGATCGTGGCGACCCCCTCGGCGAGCTTGTCGATGTAGAACGCGCGCGGCGACGCGTGGCCGCGCGACATGCTCTCGACGGCCTTCTTCAGGTCGGGGTCGATGTCCGGGTAGTCGAGGATCGCCTTCGGATGGACGCCGATGTTGTTGTTGATGATGAACTCGAGACGCGCGAGCCCGACGCCCTCGTTCGGGATCGCACGGAAGTCGAACGCGAGCTGCGGGTTGCCGACGTTCATCGTCAGCTTGACGGGGATCGGCGGCAGCACGCCGCGCGTGACCTCCGTGATCTCCATCTCGAGCTTGCCCGCATAGACGTGGCCCTCGTCGCCTTCGGCGCACGACACGGTGACCTCGGTGCCGTCCGGCAGCGTGTCGGTCGCCTCGCCGCAGCCGACGACCGCCGGCACGCCGAGCTCGCGCGCGATGATCGCCGCGTGGCAGGTGCGGCCGCCGCGGTTCGTGACGATCGCCGCGGCGCGCTTCATCACCGGTTCCCAGTTCGGGTCGGTCATGTCGGCGACGAGGATGTCGCCCGGCTGGACCTTCTCCATCTCCGACGGGTCGTGGACGACGCGGACGCGGCCGGTGCCGATCTTCTGGCCGATCGCGCGGCCGGTCGCGAGCACGGTCGACGTGCCCTTCAGGCGGAACTTCTGCTCCGACGCGCCCGCCTTCATCTGAGAGCGGACGGTCTCGGGCCGCGCCTGCAGGATGTACAGCTTGCCGTCGCGGCCATCCTTTCCCCATTCGATGTCCATCGGGCGACCGTAGTGCTGCTCGATGGTGACCGCGTAGCGCGCGAGTTCGAGCACCTCGTCGTCGGTCAGCGAATAGCGGTTGCGATCGGCCTGCGGCACGTCGACCGTCACGACGCGCTCCTTCGATCCGGGCGGCGCGAATTCCATCTTGATCAGCTTCGAGCCGATCTGACGGCGGATCAGCGCACGCTTGTTCTTCGCGAGCATCGGCTTGTGGACGTAGAACTCGTCCGGGTTCACCGCGCCCTGCACGACGGTCTCGCCGAGGCCGTAGCTCGACGTGATGAACACGACGTCCTCGAAGCCCGACTCCGTGTCGATCGTGAACATGACGCCGGCCGCGCCGGTGTCGCTGCGGACCATCCGCTGGACGCCGGCCGACAGCGCGACCTCGGTCTCGGCGTAGCCCTTGTGGACGCGATACGAGATCGCGCGGTCGTTGTACAACGACGCGAAGACCTCGCTGGATCGCGTGCAGCACGTCGTCGATGCCGACGACGTTGAGGAACGTCTCCTGCTGCCCGGCGAACGACGCATCGGGCAGGTCCTCGGCCGTCGCCGACGAGCGCACCGCGAACGATGCCGTGGCGGCGTCGGCGCCGGCGAGCCGCGCGAACGACGCGCGGACGTCGGCCTCGAAGTCGGGCGTCAACGGCGTGTCGACGATCCAGCCGCGGATTTCCTTGCCGGCGACGGCGAGCTGCGCGGACGTCGTCGGCATCGAGCGCGGCGAGGCGGGCCGCGATGCGCTCCTTGAGGCCGCTCTGCGCGAGGAACTCGCGGTACGCGGACGCGGTGGTCGCGAACCCGTCGGGAACGCGCACGCCGGCCGCCGCGAGCTGGCTGATCATCTCGCCGAGCGAGGAATTCTTGCCGCCGACGGAATCGACGTCGCTCGAGCGCAGTTGCGTGAAATCGATCACTCGCGGGGATGCGGACATGGAAGCTGCGCTTTCGTGGTGGTAGATTGCGGCACACCGCCGGAGGGGGTGCGCGTGGCGCGGCGATTCTAACCTCCGGTCCTGCACGACGCGTCGCAAGATCGAAGCAACTCCCGTGCCGAAGCGGCGCGCCGAAAGCGACCTGCCCGCATGCCTTCCTCCCGACCTCCGTCGAACGGCGCGAAGCCCGCGGTGCGCACCGTGTTCTTCGTGTCGGACGGCACCGGCATCACGGCCGAGACGTTCGGGCACAGCCTGCTCGCGCAGTTCGAAGGCGTCCCGTTCAAGCAGATCCGCCTGCCGTTCATCGACACGATGGACAAGGCGGCCGACGTCATCGAGAAGATCAACGAGACGGCGCGCACGAACAACCTGCGGCCGATCGTGTTCTCGACGCTGGTCGACACCGAGATCAACTACGCCGTCCGCTGCGCGCACGGCCTGTTCCTCGACATGATCCAGACGTTCGTCGAGCCGCTCGAGAAGGAGCTCGGCGTCAAGTCGACGCATTCGATCGGACGGTCGCACACGATCGCGGACTCGAAGGAATACAACCAGCGGATCGAGGCGATCAACTTCTCGCTCGCGCACGACGACGGGCAGACGCACGGCGGGCTCGCCGACGCCGACGTGATCCTCGTCGGCGTGTCGCGCAGCGGCAAGACGCCGACCAGCCTCTACCTCGCGATGCAGTACGGCATCAAGGCCGCGAACTATCCGCTGATCCCGGAGGACTTCGAACGCCGCACGCTGCCGTCGGCGCTGCCGAAATACCGTGCGAAGCTGTTCGGGCTGTCGATCAGCGCCGGAGCGGCTGGCCGAGGTCCGCAACGAGCGCCGCCCGAACAGTCGCTACGCCGTCGCTCGAGACGTGCCGCGACGAAGTCGCGCAGGCCGAGGCGATGATGCGTCGCGAAGGCATCCGCTGGCTGTCGTCGACCACGAAGTCGATCGAGGAGATCGCGGCGACGATCCTGCAGGAGATCCGCCTCGAGCGGCGGTCGTTCTGACCGCCGACGGCGCGTGGCGGCCCCGGCGCGCCGCGACGCCGGGCGATGGCCGGTCGGAGGACCCCGACACGCGCCTCGGCGGCGGCACCGGCCGTGTCTATAATCGGCCGGGGAGCCGCCGGTGTTCGCACAACTGATCAATCGCATCAATCGCACCGCGCCGGACGAGAGCCCGGCCGACGGCATGTCGACGGCGGTCGATTCGTTCGCGGATGGGGCCGCGGACGTCGCGCCGGAGCAGCGCGACCTCATCCACATGGCGATCGACTGGGTCGATGCGCCGCTCGCCTTCTTCGATCGCCGGCTCGTCGTGCAGTTCGCGAACGCGGCCTGCTGCGCGCTCGCGGGGCGGCCGCGCGACCGCCTCGTCGGCCAGTCGATCGACGACGCGCTCGGCGAACTGACCGGCGGCGACGAGAGCTACGCGCGGCGCGCGCTCGCCGGGGAAAGCGTCGACGTCGACCTCGCGCATCGCCACGACGGCGTGCTCGACGGCGTCAGCCGCGTCCAGTACCGGCCGCAGCGCGACGCGGACGGCGACGTCGTCGGCGCGCTGTGCGTCCTCCATCGGCTCGGACGCCGCCGTGCCGATCAGGCGGACGCGGCGAACGAGGCGGCCGACGGGGCCGACGGGGCCCTCGATCGCGCACTCGACACGGCGCTGCTGCCGCTCGGCGGCGCGACCGTCAACGCACCGCTGCGGGTCGCGCTGCGGCTCGCGCAGGACGACGTCGCCGAGCGCGAGCGCAAGCAGCGGGAGCTGATCGAGAGCCTGCCGCTGCCGCTCGTGTTCATCGGCAACGACGGGCGCTGCAAGTGGGGCAACGCGGCGTTCAGCGAGGCGTTCGACCTCGCCGACGACGAGATCGCCGGCGTGACGGCGAGCGGGCTCGCCGGCCTGCCCGAGGCGACGACGCGCGAAGGGCTCGCGACGGCGAACAGCGGCCGCTCGCACAGCGTCGAGGCGGAGCTGTCGCTCGGCAGCGGGCCGTCGCGCTGGTACCGCATCGACTTCGTTCCCGGCTTCGACCGCGACGACGTGCAGAACGGCGTGTACGTACTGCTGTCGGACATCACCGAGTCGCGTCACGCGCTGATGCGGCTGCGCGAGGCCGAGGCGCGCACGGTCGAGGAGGAGCGCCGCGCGGAGCGGGCCGTCCGCGAGCGCGACGAGCGCATCCGCTTCCTGACCGACAACCTGCCCGCGCACATCGTCTATCTCGACGCCGACCTGCGCGTGCAGTACGGCAACTCGCGCTTCCTCGCCGACCATCGCATGGCGCGGCTCGACGAGGCGATCGGCAAGTCGCCGGAGGAGCTGATCAATGCCAAGGCGGCCGCGCAGGTGCGCCGCATGTCGGCCGCCGCGATGCGCGGCGAGCGTGTCGGCTACGAATGGCCGATGTCCGACGACCCCGCGGAGCAGCGCTGGGTCTCCGTCTCGATCTCCGGCGACTTCGACGACGACCGCCGGCCGCGCGGCGTCTACATCATCGCGTACGACATCAGCGACTCGAAGCGCAGCGAGAGCAACCGTCTTCGCCAGCAGCGGCTGATCGAGGCGTTCATCGAGAACTTCCCGCAGCCGCTCGCGTACCTCGACCCGCAGGGCGTCCATCGCCACACGAACCGCGCCTACGAGGAGTTCATCGATCGCTCGAAGGCCGACATCGTCGGCCTCACCGGCGTCGCCGTCTTCGGACGCGATATCGCGGCCGACTTCGACCGGCCGTTCCAGCAGGCGCTCGTCGGTCAGCGCGCCCACGCGGAGCATGCCGTCTCGCTCGCGGGCGCCCCGAAGCGCTTCCTGTCGTCCGACTGGCTGCCGGACGTCGACGCGGCCGGCGCCGTGCGCGGCGTCTACCTGATCGTGCAGGACATCAACGAGGCGAAGAAGGCGCGCCTCGCGTACGAGGAGTCGTTGCGCGAGATGCAGCGCGCGATGGACAGCGTCGCGCTGCCGATCAGCTTCGTCGACCGCGACGAGCGCCTGCGCTTCGTCAACCGGGCCACGACGACGTGGCACGGCCGGCCAGCCGAAGAACTGATCGGCATGCGGCTCGCCGACCTCATGTCCGGCGACGACTACCGGTTCGCGAAGCCGTACATCGACGCGGCGCTGTCGGGCGAGTCGGTGCAGTACGAGCGCGAGATGCGCTACCACGACGGGGCGCGGCGCTGGGTGCTGATCCGCTACGTCGCGACGCGCGACGAGCGCGACGCCGTGACCGGCTTCTACACGACCGCGACCGACATCCAGGCGCGCAAGAAGCACGAGATCGCCCTGCAGCAGGCGAACGGCCTGCTGACCGCCCACTTCGAGAACACGCCGCTCGCGTCGTTCACGCTCGACGAGGCGCGGCGCATCACGCGCTGGTCGTCGCAGGCCGAGACGCTGTTCGGCTGGCGCCGCGACGAGGCGATCGAGCGGACCGTTCGACGAACTGGGTCTCGTCGACGCCGCGTATGCGTCCGACTTCCTGCCGCACGACGACGATCCGAACACGACGTTCGGCAACACGCGGCTGCACGTCGTCGAGACACGGCGCCGCGACGGCACGACGGTGACGTGCGAGTGGCACATCGCGGCGCTGCGCAACGCGGCGGGACGTATCGCGTCGACGCTCGCGCTGGTCCAGGACGTCTCGCAGCGCGTCGAGGCCGAGCGACGGCTGACCGAGATCGCGCATCGCGACACGCTGACGCGCCTCCTGAACCGCAACGCGCTCGAGCCGACGCTGCGCGCGTTCATCGAGCGCGCGCGGCAGAGCGGCACCGGCGTCGCCGTGATGTTCCTCGACCTCGACCATTTCAAGAACATCAACGACACGCTCGGCCATCGCGTCGGCGACCTGATGCTGATCGAGGTCGCGGCCATCCTGCGTCGCAGCGTGCGCGCCGAGGACCAGGTCGCGCGCATCGGCGGCGACGAGTTCATGGTCGTCATCGAGCACAAGTCGCCGAAGGCGATCGCGCACGAGACCGCGCAGCGCATCCTCGCCGCGCTCAGCACGCCGATCCGCGTCGACAACCAGCGGCTGTCGGTCACGTCGTCGATCGGCATCGCGATCTGTCCCGGATCACGGCCGGGCGCCCGAGGCGCTGATCCGCAGCGCCGACCTCGCGATGTACCGCGCGAAGGAGAACGGCAAGAACCGCTTCGAGTTCTTCTCGGCGCTGCTCGCGCAGCGCAGCGAACGCCGCGCGGCGGTCAAGGGCGCGCTGAAGCTCGCGCTGCAGAAGGAGGCGCTACGCCTCTACTTCCAGCCGCGCGTGCGGATCACCGACGGCCGGATCGTCGGCGCGGAGGCGCTGCTGCGATGGACCGACCCGCGGCTGGGCGTCGTGTCGCCGAAGGAGTTCATCGTCATCGCCGAGGAGTCGGGGTTGATCCACGAGCTCGGCCTGTACGTGTTCCGCAAGGCGTGCCGGCAGCTGCGCGACTGGCAGGACCGCGGCGTCCGGCTCGGCATGCTGTCGATCAACTTCTCGGCGCACCAGCTGCTCGTCGCGACGTTCGTCGACGAGGTCGCCGACGTGATCGACGAGACGGGCGTCGACCCGCGCTTCATCGAGGTCGAGATCACCGAGACGAGCATGCTGTTCGATCTCGGCGTGACGAAGAACGTGATCGCGGACCTGAAGCAGCGCGGCATGCGCATCGCGATCGACGACTTCGGCACCGGCTTCTCGAGCCTGTCGCACCTGCAGCAGCTCGACGTCGACACGCTGAAGATCGACCAGAGCTTCATCCGCGACATGCTGCACGACACCGGCGACGCGGCGATCACGACGTCGGTCATCAGCCTGGCGAAGGGGCTCGGCCTGTCGACGACGGCCGAAGGCGTCGAGCAGGAGCGCCAGCTCGAGGTCCTGCGGACGGCGGGCTGCGACTACTACCAAGGATTCCTGTTCTCGCCGGCGATCGTCGTCGAGGACATCGAGGAGCTGCTCGTCGCGCAGGACGAGGCGTCGGTCGACGACTAGCGCCGCCCGCACGCGCGACGCGGGGTGCACCGCGGCGGTCACCGCCGCGTCCGACGTCTGTTGAAAAGGCCGGCGTCGCGGCGTAGATTTCGACGCGGCGCGTACTCCCCGCGCGACCGCCGCCGTCGCCGCCCCGGCGTTCCCTCGCACCGGTGGGTTCCTCCTCGCAACCACGATGGCGCTCAGACCGCTCCGCTCGCTGTCGCAACGCCTGCGGTCCCGATTCGACGTCGGCGAACCGTTCACGGGAACGCGCAGCTTTTCGCAGTGCGGCGAGGACCGGATCGTCGCGCTGCTCGCGCACGCGCTCGGCATCTCGCGTCCGACCTATCTCGATGTCGGCGCGAACGAGCCGATCGAGTTCAGCAACACGTACCTGTTCTATCGCCACGGGTCTCGCGGCGTCTGCGTCGAGGCGAACCCCGTCCTGTGCGACAAGCTGCGGCGCACCCGTCGCCGGGATCGCTGCGTCAACGTGGGCATCGGGGCGCGCTCGGGCGGCACGCTGACCCTCCACGTTTTCGAGGACGGCGCGTCGGGATTGTCGACGTTCTCGCAAGAGCAGGTCGATACGCAAGTCGCCGCGGGCCGCTACCGGGTCGTGCGCACCGTGGACGTCGCGATCGTCGGCCTCGACGACGTCGTCCGGCAGCACTTCGACGCGCCGCCGAACTTCCTGTCGATCGACATCGAAGGGATGGAGATCGAGGCTCTCGAATCGTTCGACTTCGCCGCGTACGGACCCGACATCCTCTGTGCCGAGACGCTGCGGCGGACGTCGACCGGACAGATGGAGAAGAACGCCGAGCTGCGCGCGCTGATCGAGAGCCGCGGCTACCGCCGCTTCGCCGACACCTACATCAACACGATCTTCGTCAAGGGCGGACGATTCCCGCGCCTCTGAGCGCGGCGGACGCCGCCGACGACGACTGGCGATCGCCGACCGGTCCGTCCGCGCAAGACGCGTCCGGTCGCGACCGCGACCGCTGGCGGACCTGCTCGAACAGGCACACGGCCGCCGACGCGGCGACGTTCAGCGACTCGACCGGGCCCGGCTGCGGGATGCGCACGGTCGACGCGGGATCGACGAGCGCCGCGTCGACGCCCTGCCCCTCGTGGCCGAACACCCAGACGACGTCGTGCGACAGGTCGACGTCGTACAGGGACCGCGGCGCGTGCGGACTCGTCGCGATCCACGGCAGCGTCGTGCGCGAGCGCAACGATCCGAGGTCGGCGTCCTCGAACAGCCGCAGCCCGAAGTGCGCGCCCATCGCGGCGCGGACCACCTTGCCGGACCACGCGCCGGCGCAGCCGGGCGACAGCCAGACGTCGCCGATGCCCGCCGCGGCCGTGCTGCGCAGGATCGACCCGACATTGCCCGGGTCCTGCACGCGATCGAGCGCCACGGCCGCGCGCTCGACGCGCCCGGGCATCGACGGACGCGGCGGCTCGACCGTCATCAGGATCGCGATGCCGCCGGCGACGCCGCTCGCCGCGGCGAACAGCGCGTCGTCGAGCAGATAGCGGTCGGCTTCGGCGACGCGGTCGACGAGCGCGGCCACGCGCGCATCGGCGGCCGCCGACTCGCCGACGACGACCTCCCGCGGCACGAGCCCGCTCGCGAGCAGCGCGTCGCACAGATGCACGCCTTCGACGACGACGACGCGTTCGTCGCGCCGTGCCGATGCGTCGTGCGCGAGCGAGCGAAGCCGCTTGAAGAACGGGTTCGCGCGCGACGCGATGCGCTTCATCGCGGCCGCGCCGCGTCGCGCCTCACCGCTCGGGCTCCTCGACCCATGCCGCGAGCGCCGTGCTGTCGATCGAGCGTCCGGCCGACCGCGCCTCGATGACGGCGCGCACCGGCGCGAACTGCGGCGATGGATCGCCGACGCGCCGTGCTCGACCAGCGACGCGAGATGCTGACGCGTCGCGTAGCCGACGTGACGATCGAAGCCGTATTGCGGATGCTCGTCGTGCAGCTTTCGCATCAGCGCGTCGCGCTCGGTCTTCGCGAGGATCGACGCGGCGGAGATCGCCGCGACCTTCGCGTCGCCCTTCACGATCGCCTCGCAGGTGCAGCCGAGCTTCGGCAGCTGGTTGCCGTCGACGAGCGCGTGACCCGGCTCGACGGTCAGCCCCTCGACCGCTCGGCGCATCGCGAGCAGCCGCGCCTGCAGGATGTTCATCGCGTCGATCTCGTCGACCGACGCGAACGCGACCGACCACGACAGCGCGCGCTCGCGAATGCGGTCGGCGAGTCGCTCGCGCGTCTCGGGCGGCAGCACCTTCGAGTCGCGCAGGCCGCGGATCGGCCGCTCCGGGTCGAGGATCACGGCGGCCGCGTACACCGGTCCCGCGAGCGGTCCGCAGCCGGCCTCGTCGACGCCGCAGACGTTGACCGCCGACGTGAAGAAGCGCAGCGACAGCGTGCGGTGCCGCTTCATGCCGCCGCCCTCCTCGAGCGCTCGATCAGTCCCGCGACGACGTCGGCGGCGAGCCGGCCGGTGTCGCGGCGCAGCTCGCGATGCAGCGCGCCGAAGCGCTCGACGAGCGAGCGGCGGTTCGCGTCGTCGGTCAGCTGTCGTTCGAGCGCGTCGGCGAGTGCCGCCGGCGTCGCGGCGTCCTGCAGGAACTCGGGCACGACGAAGCGCCCGGCCAGGATGTTCGGCAGGCCGACCCACGGCGATCGTGCCGCGACGTCGCATCAGCCTGGCGGTCAGCGGCGCGACGCGGTACGCGATCACCATCGGTCGCTTGAACAACGCCGCCTCGAGCGTCGCGGTGCCGCTCGCGACGAGCACCGCGTCGCGGCCGCGAGCACGTCGTGCGACCGGCCGTCGACGATCGTGATCGGCAGGGCGGCGCGCGCGGCGACGATCGCCTCGAAGCGCGCGCGGGTCGCCGCGTTCGCGAGCGGCGCGACGAAGCGGACGTCCGGATGCCGTGCGTGCAGCAGCGCCGCCGCGTCGACGAACGTCGCGCCGAGATGCTCGATCTCGGGCACGCGACTGCCCGGCAGCAGCCGACGATGCGTCCGGACGCCGGCAGCCCGAGCGACGCGCGCGCCGCCGCACGGTCGGGTTCGAGCGGGATCAGGTCGGCGAGCGGATGGCCGACGTACGTCACCGGCACGCCGGCGTCGCGATAGATCTGCGGCCTCGAACGGCAGCAGGACGAGCATGTGGTCGACCGCGCGCTTGATCCGATGGATGCGCTCGCTGCGCCACGCCCAGATCGACGGGCCGACGAAGTGGACGACGGGCCGCCGGCCCGCGCCACGCGTCGCGCAGCGCCGTCTCGAGGCCGAGGTTGAAGTCGGGCGCGTCGACGCCGACGAAGGCCGCCGGCGGGTCGGCGAGCAGGCGGCGTCGCAGCGCGCGACGGATGCCGACGATGTCGACGAGGTGCTTCAGCACCTCGACGTAGCCCATCACCGACAGCCGTTCGATGCGCCCAGTCGGCGCGGAAGCCCTCGGCGACCATCCGCGGTCCGCCGATGCCGACGCCGCGAGGTCGGGAAGACGCTCGCGCAGCGGCCCGAGCACGCGGCTCGCGAGCAGGTCGCCGGAGGTCTCGCCCGCCACCATCGCGATCGGCGTGCTCATCGGCGTCGGCGGTCAGCGCAGGATGCCGCGCGCCGCCGAGCCGAGGAAGTCGCCGAGCAGTCGCGAGCGGCTCGGCCGCGTCCGGCGTCTCGTCGATCTGCCGCGCGATCGCCTCGCGCGCCTCGGCGAGCGACAGCCCGGACCGGTACAGCGTCTTGTGCGCCTGGCGCAGCGCCGCGACGACGTCGGGGGCGAAGCCGCGCCGCTTCAGCCCTTCGACGTTGATGCCGTGCGGACCCGGCGGCTCGCCGCCGATCATCGCGAACGGCGGCACGTCGTGCAGCACGAGCACGTCGGCGCCGACCATCGCGTGCGCGCCGACGCGGACGAACTGGTAGACGCCGACGTCGCCGCCGAGCACGACCCAGTCGCCGATCTCGACGTGGCCCGGCGAGCTGCGCCTTGTTCGCGAAGACCGTGTGGCTGCCGACGATGCAGTCGTGCGCGACGTGCACGTAGGCCATGATCCAGTTGTCGTCGCCGACCTTCGTGACGCCGCCGCCCTGCACGGTGCCGGTGTTGAACGTGCAGTACTCGCGGATCAGGTTGCCGTCGCCGATCAGCAGTTCGGTCGGCTCGCCGGCGTACTTCTTGTCCTGCGGCTCGCCGCCGATCGAATTGAACGCGGCGATGCGGTTGCGTGCGCCGATCGTCGTGCGGCCCTCGATGACGACGTGCGATGCGATGCGCGTCCCCGCGACCGACGCGTACGTCGGGACCGATGACGCTGTACGGCCCGACCTCGACGTCGTCGGCGAGCTCGGCGCGCGGGTCGACCAGCGCGGTCGGATGGATGCGGACTTCGAAACGGGCCATGCCGCGCGCGTCACTTGCCCAGCACGTTGACGCGATAGCTCGTCATCAGTTCGGCCTCGGCGCACAGCGCGCCGTCGACGGTCGCCTTCGCGGCGTACTTCCACATGCCGCGCATCGAGCGCGTCAGCTCGACGTCGAGGATCATCTGGTCGCCCGGCATCACCGGCTTCTTGAAGCGCGCGCTGTCGATGCCGACGAAGTAGTAGACCGACTGTGGGTCCGGCTTCGCGTTCATCGTGACGAACGTCAGGATCGCCGCGGTCTGCGCCATCGACTCGATGACGAGCACGCCGGGCATCACCGGGCTGACCGGATAGTGGCCGGGGAAGAACGGCTCGTTGATCGTGACGTTCTTCAGCGCCTTGATGCGCTTGCACCCGACTCGAGTTCGAGCACGCGATCGACCAGCAGCATCGGATAGCGGTGCGGCAGGTGCTCGAGGATCTGGTGGATGTCGAGGGACGTCATGCTGGCCTTTCGGGCGCGGAGGGAGCGGATGGGTGGCCTCCGGCCGACTCGAGGCGTCGCACGCGCTCGCGCAGGCCGTCGAGCCGCCGCAGCACCGCCGCGTTCTTCTCGAAGACGGCATGTTCGGCCATCGGATAGTAGCCGGTGTACCGGCCGGGCTTCGCGATCGAGCGGCTGACGAACGTCTGCGTCGACACGACGACGTCGTCGGCGATCGTCACGTGCCCCATGATGCGGGCCGCGCCGCCGATCAGGCAGCGCTTGCCGATCACGGCACTGCCCGCGACGCCGACGAACGCCGCCATGATCGTGTCGTCGCCGACCTGCACGTTGTGCGCGATCTGGATCTGGTTGTCGAGCTTGACGCCGTCGCCGATGCGCGTGTCGTCGAGCGCGCCGCGGTCGATCGTCGTGTTCGCGCCGATCTCGACGTCGTCGCCGATCACGACGCCGCCGGTCTGCGGGATCTTGATCCAATGCGGACCGTCCTTCGCGAAGCCGAACCCGTCGGCGCCGATGACCGCGCCGGCGTGCACGATGCAGCGCGCGCCGATCGTGCAGCCCGCATAGACCCGGACGCCCGCGTGCAGCAGCGAGTCGGTTCCGATGCGGCTGCCGGCGCCGACCGTCGTGCCCGCGCCGATCCGGGCGCCCGCGCCGATCGTCGCGTCGCGGTCGATGACGGCGAGCGCGTCGATCGTCGCCGACCGGTCGACGACCGCGGTCGGCGCGACGACCGCGGTCGGCGCGATGCCCGGCTCGACCGGGTCGCGGGCGGCCGCGTCGAACAGCTGCGCGATGCGCGCGAACTGCAGATAGGGATCGGGACAGACCCAGAGGCGCGCCGCCTCGTCGGGCATCGACGCCGCGTCGTCGGCGCTGACGATCACGGCGCCGGCACGCGACGACGCGACCTCGGCGCGATAACGCGCGCCGGTCACGAACGCGAGATGTGCGGGCGTCGCGGTGCGCAGCGTCGCGAAGCCGGCGACGCGACGGTCGAGGTCGCCGCCGCAGCGGCCCCCGAACCGCTCGACCAGCTCGGAGAGCGCGAAGTCCTTCGGCGGCGCGGACGACGGCGCGATCGACGGCGCGTTCGCCGTCATGCGCGGCGCCGGACCGGTCGGGACGCCATCGCCGTCTACTTCGTCGGCGACGCCGAGGCCGGCGCGGCGTTGAGCTGCTTCAGCACCTTCTCGGTCATGTCGATGCGCGGGTTCACGTAGACGGCGTCCTGGAAGACGATGTCGTACTTCTCGCTCTCGGCGATCTGACGGATCACGCGGTTCGCCCGGTCGACGACCGACGGCCAGCTCCTCGTTCTTGCGCTGGTTGATGTCCTCGTTGAACTCGCGCTGACGACGCTGGAAGTCCTTGTCCATGTCGGCCAGCTCGCGCTGGCGACGGACCGCGATCGCTGTCGGACAGCACCGGCGAGTCCTTGTCGAACTTGTCGGCGGCGGCCTTCAGCCGCGCGCTCGTGTCCTGCAGGTCCTTCTGGCGCTTCGAGAACTCGGACTCGAGCTTCGTCTGCGCCGCCTTCGCGGGCGCCGAATCGCGCAGGATGCGGTCGAGGCTGACGAAGCCGATCTTGGACGACGTCGGGGCGTCCTGCGCCGAAGCGGTGGAGACGCCGGTCGCGAGCAGGGCGACGAAGGCCGTGGCCGTCAAGCCGCGTCGGATGAATCGCATTTGCATACCTCGAACCTCGAACAGGGATGGAATGGTGCCACGAACGGCCGCCGGCCCGCGAGCCGGAAGCGGACGGCCTGCGCCGGGCCGCCGGAGGACTAGAAACCGTTTCCGATGGTGAACTGCAGTCGCTGCAGGTGATCGGTCGGCTGCGTGCGGAGCGGCACCGCGTAGCTCACGCGCAGCGCGCCGAGCGGCGACAGCCAGTTCAGGCCGAAGCCCACCGAATACTTGATGCCGGAGCCGACGAGCGTCTGCGTCGTCACCGGCGACGTCGTGATCAGGCCGGTCGTCGGATCCTGGGTCGACACGAACGTGGTCGTCGTCGCGTACTTCTCGCTCGACGTGATCTTGACGTTTTCGGCGTAGACGCCGCCGATGTCGCCGAAGACGAACGCCGCGGAACGACTTGTCCTTGCCGGTGCCCGGGATCGGGAACAGCAGCTCGGTGTTCAGGTTGAAGCGCTTCGCGCCGCCGATCGGCGTGCCGGTCGACGTCGATCGGGCCGATCGTGCTCGTGTCGAAGCCGCGCACCGAGCCGATGCCGCCCGCGTAGTAGTTCTTGAAGACCGGCAGCGTGCGCCCGTCGAAGCCGCGGCCGTAGTCGAACTCGCCGTTCAGCGACAGCGTGTACGTCTGGCTGAGCGGGTAGTAGTAGGTCTGCTGGTACGTCGCCTTGTAGTAGCGCAGCTCGCCGACCGGCAGCGTCGCCTCGAGCGTTGACGCGCTGGTAGCGGCCGCGCGTCGGGTTGATCGCGCTGTCGCGGCTGTCGCGCTGCCAGCCGATCGTGCCGATCACCGAGTTCGTCTGCCCGGTCGTGTTGCACAGGGTCGAATCGGCGGCGCAGTTCGCGACGTTGTTCGTCAGCTGCTGCACGTAGTCGACGTACGCCGCCGGGCTGTCGACGAACGTGTCGAGCTTCGTGTGCTCGTAGCGCATCCCGAAGAACACCGTGTCGTATTCGGTGAACGGCACGCCGAACGACAGGCCGGTGCCGGCCGTCTTCAGCGAGAAGTCGCCGAGGTCGGTGTTCGTCGGGTCGATCGTGCGATAGAACAGGTCGACGGTCCGCGAGACGCCGTTGTCGGTGAAGTACGGATCGGTGCCGGACAGCACGGCGGTACGGCTGAGCGAACTCGTGTTGACCTCGAGCCCGACGTTCTGGCCGCTGCCGAACAGGTTGCCCTGCTGGATCGACGTCGTGAGGATGACCTTGTCGAGCGCGGAGTAGCCGGCGCCGATGTTGAACGTGCCGGTCGGCTTCTCGGTGACGGCGACGTTGACGTCGACCTGGTCGGTCGTGCTCGACACCTGCGGCGTCTCGACGTTGACTTCCTTGAAGTACGCGAGCCGTTCGAGGCGCTCCTTCGACAGCTTGATCGCGTCGACGTCGTACCAGCCGCCTTCGGCCTGGCGCATCTCGCGACGCACGACCTCGTCGCGCGTCTTCGTGTTGCCGGTCACGTTGATGCGGCGCACGTACACCCGGCGGCCCGGGTCGACGAAGATCGTGAACGCGACGCGGTGGTTGTCGCGGTCGAGCTCGGGCTGCGCGTTCGCGTTCGCGAACGCGTAGCCGAGCGCGCCGAGGCGATCCTGGATCGCCTTCGTCGACGCCGTCAGCTTCGCGCCCGAGTAGGTCTCGCCCGGCTTGAGCAGCACCAGCTTGCGCAGCTCTTCCTCGGTGACCAGCGCCTCGCCGGCGATCTTGACGTCGGAGACCGTGTACTTCTCGCCCTCCGATGATGTTGATCGTGACGAAGATGTCCTTCTTGTCCGGCGTGATCGAGACCTGCGTCGATTCGACGTTGAACTCGAGATAGCCGCGATCGAGGTAGAAGTTGCGCAGCGACTCGAGGTCGGTGTTCAGCTTCTGCTTCGAGTACTGGTCGTTCTTCGAGTACCACGTGAACCAGCCCGGCGTGGTCAGTGTCAGCTCGTCGAGCAGCTGCTTCTCGCCGAACGTCTTGTTGCCGACGATGTGGATCTGCTTGATCGTCGCGACGTCGCCTTCGTTGATGTTGAACGTCACGTTGACGCGATTGCGCTCGAGCGGCGTGACGGTCGTCGTGACGTCGGCGCCGTACTTGCCGCGCGTCAGGTACTGGCGCTTCAGCTCCTGCTCCGCGCGGTCGAGCGGCGAGCGGTCGAAGATCGCCGATCTCGTAGATGCCGATGTCGCGCAGCGCCTTCTTCAGCGTGTCCTTGTCGAACTCCTTCATGCCGGTGAAGTCGATCGGCCGCGATCGCGGGCCGCTCCTCGACGATCACGACCAGCACGTCGCCGTCCTCGTCGATGCGCACGTCCTTGAAGAAGCCGGTCGCGTACAGCGCCTTCAGCGCCGCGGTCGCCTTCTCGTCGGTGAACGTCTCGCCGACCTTGACCGGCAGGTAGCTGAACACGGTGCCCGCGTCGGTCCGCTGGATGCCTTCGACGCGGATGTCGCGCACGACGAACGGCGTGAACGCGCTGCGCGGTCGCGCAGCCGAGCGCGCCGGCGACGGCCGCCGCGATCCACAGCGGACGGAACGCCGCGGTCCGCGACGCGCGATGGGAGTTGCAGACGACGGCCGACGACAGGAAGACGGATGCTGGGGTGAGGCGGCGGCGGACACCGGACGGCGTCGGCTTGCGCGACAAGCGAGGATTCGTCATCAAGAGATGCGTCGGATCGAAACGCCGGACTCCGGGATCGCGGTGCGGGGATGGTCGGCGGGCGGGAGGTCCGCGCCGGTCGGAATCAGGACAGCAAGCGCATGAAGTCGTTGAACAGGGCCACGACCATCAGGCCGGCGAGGACGAACATGCCCGCGCGCTGACTCCACTCGAGAAACCGTTCGGACGGCGGGCGCCCCCTCACGATTTCGGCCGAATAATACAGCAAGTGTCCGCCATCGAGCATCGGGATCGGTAACAGGTTCATCACGCCGAGACTGATGCTGATGAACGCGACGAAGCTGATGAACGCGAGCGGTCCGAGACGCGCCGACTGGCCCGCGTAGTCGGCGATCGTGACCGGCCCGCTGATGTTCTTCAGCGACACCTCGCCCGACAGCATCTTGCCGATCATCCGCAGCGAGAACGTGCACAGGTCCCAGGTCTGCTCGGCGCCGTGCACGATCGCGTCGATCGGACCGTAGCGCACGCGCACGGTCTGGATCTGCGCGCGCAACTGCACGCCGATGCGTCCGACCGTCGTGCCGCCGTCGGCCTTCGTCGCGACCGGCGTCACGACGGTGGCCGCGAGCGTCGTACCGTTGCGGTCGAGCGTCAGCGCGAGCGGCCGGCCGGGCGACGCGGCGATCAGCCGCTGCAGCGTGTCGACGTCGTCGACCGGCTTCCCGTCGACCGTCTCGATCCGGTCGCCGGCCTTCAGCCCGGCGACGGCCGCCGGACCGTGCGGGTCGGCGAGGTCGCGGATCGTCGGATGCGGACGCAGCATCACGAGGCCGAGCTTCTGCATGAAGTCGCCTTCGAAGTCCTTCGTCTCGAAGCGGCGCGAGGTCGATCGTCACGGTGCGGTCGACCGTCGTCGCCGACGCGGCACGCCCGGCCATGTCGACATCCGCCGGCGCCGCCGGAACGACGCCGTGCAACGTCGACCGTCGCGACGCCGTGCTCGACGCCGAGCTTCAGCAGCCGCCAGCGCAGGTCGACGAGCGACCGCAGCGGCGACGCCGTCGAGCGCCGTGACCGCGAACGGCGTCGCGACGCCGGCCTCGGCCACCGCGCTGCCGGCCGGCGGCGCCGCGAACAGCGCACGCGGCTCGTCGACGCCGACTCATGTTGACGCCGGCGTACAGCAGGATCGCGAGCAGCAGGTTCGCGAGCGGCCCGGCGACGACGATCGCGATGCGCTTCGCGACGTGCTGGCGGTTGAACGCGCGCGGCAGGTCGGCCGGATCGATCTGCGCGCCGTCGCGCAGCTCGCGCTCGTCGAGCATCGCGACGTAGCCGCCGAACGGGATCAGCGACACGACCCACTCGGTCCGGTCGCGTCCGCGGACCCACTTCACGAGCGGGCGGCCGAAGCCGACCGAGAAGCGCAGCACCTTCACGCCGGCGAGCCGCGCGACGGTGTAGTGGCCGAGCTCGTGGAACACGATCAGCGGCCCGAGCGCCAGCAGGAAGGCGGCGGCGGTCCAAAGGAAATTCATGTCTGCTCCTCGTCCGGGCGGCCCGTCAGGCCGCCGGCAGCGCCGCGGCGCCGCAGTCCTCGCACCGCCTGCATCGCGCGTCGTCGCGCGTCGGCGTCGATCGCGAGCACGTCGTCGAGGCCCACCGGCGACGCCGCCCGATCGCCGTCGAGGACGCGCGCGACGACGTCGGCGATGTCGCTGAAGCGCACGCGACGATCGAGGAAGGCGGCGACGGCGACCTCGTTCGCGGCGTTCAGCGTCGCCGGCGCGCTGCCGCCCGCCTCCAGCGCATGGTATGCGAGTTCGAGGCACGGGAAGCGCGCGTGGTCGGGCCGCTCGAAGTCGAGCCGTCCGATCGCCGCGAGGTCGAGCGACCGCACGCCCGACTCGACGCGGTCGGGATACGCGAGCGCGTGCGCGATCGGCGTGCGCATGTCGGGATTGCCGAGCTGCGCGAGCACCGAGCCGTCGACGTACTGGACCATCGAGTGGATCACGCTCTGCGGATGGATGACGACCTCGATGCGATCGGGCTCGAGGCCGAACAGCCAGCGCGCCTCGATCACCTCGAGGCCCTTGTTCATCATCGTCGCCGAGTCGACGGAGATCTTGCGGCCCATCGACCAGTTCGGATGCGCGCACGCCTCGTCGGGCGTGACCGCGGCCATCCGTTCGAGCGGCATCGTGCGGAACGGGCCGCCGGACGCGGTCAGCAGGATCTTCGCGATGCCGCCGCCGTCGGCGAGGCCGCCCGGCAGGCACTGGAAGATCGCGTTGTGCTCGCTGTCGATCGGCAGCAGCGTCGCCCCGCCGGCGCGGACCGCGTCGATGAACAGCGCGCCCGCCATCACGAGCGCTTCCTTGTTCGCGAGCAGCACGCGCTTGCCGGCGCGCGCCGCCGCCATCGCGGCGGGCAGGCCCGCCGCGCCGACGATCGCCGCCATCACGGCGTCGGCCTCGCGCGCGGCGTCGCACAGCGCGGCCGGCCCGTGGTCGACGTCGGTGGCCGACGCCGCGGTGCGCGGCGAGCCGCGCCCGCAGGCGGGCCGCGTCGGCCTCGTTCGCGACGACCGCGCGCGCGGGCCGCACGCGGACGCACGCGTCGGCGAGCTCGTCGACGCGCGTGTGGCCCGTCAGCGCGTGGACGCGCCAGCGGTCGGGGTGGCGCTCGACGACGTCGAGCGTGCTCGCGCCGATCGAGCCGGTCGCGCCGAGGATGGTGATCGATTGCGTCATCGGGACGTCGGTGTCCGGGAGCCGCGCTTCATGCGGCGCGTTGCAGCAGCAGCGCCATCGGCACGATCGGCAGCAGCGCGTCGACGCGGTCGAACACGCCGCCGTGGCCCGGCAGCAGGTTGCTGCTGTCCTTCACGCCGCGCTGCCGCTTCAGCTGCGACTCGAACAGGTCGCCGACGATGCTGAACGCGGCGAGCACCAGCGCGACGCCGAGCGCGACCGCGAGCGACCAGCGACGACCGACGATCGCGAAGAAGCTGGCGGACAGCGCCGGCACCGTGCAGCACACCCAGCGCGACGGCGATCGCCGCGACGGCGCCGCCGACGGCGCCCGCCCAGGTCTTGCCCGGGCTGATCGACGGCGCGAGCTTGCGGCGGCCCCACGCGCGGCCGGCGAAGTACGCGGCGACGTCGGCGGCCCACACCGCCGCGAGGATCGACACGAGCTCGACGAGGCCCTCGCGATACGCGGCGACGAGCGCGAACCAGCAGGCCGCTGGGATCAGCAGCGCGAGCAGCGCGTGCGAGACCCCGCACGCGATCCGACGGCGGGAACCGTCCGCGCGAGAACAGCACCGCCGCGAGCGCGACCCACACGATCGTCGCCACCGTCCACGTCGCGATCCCGGCGCGGTCGGCGTACGGCGACGCGTCGACGATCCACAGCACGACGGCGACGACCGCGGCGACGACGATCGACGCGCCCCTCGGCGCCGCGAGCAGCAGCAGCCATTCGTAGACCACGACGGCGCCCATCGCGAGCACGAACAGCGGGAAGCCGTACGGCGCGAACACCGTCAGCGTCAGCCCGAGGACGACGACGAGCGCGAGCGCCGTCGCGATGCGTTGCTTCAGCACCGAGGCATCCGCGGCGCGCGACGCGCGAGGCCGGCGCGCGGGGTCGGCCGGCTCGTCGGCCGAACGCTCAAGCGCTCACCTGCGCGCTGGTGCGGCCGAACCGTCGTTCGCGCGTGCGGTACGAGTCGATCGCGCGGTCGAGCTCGCCGGCGTCGAAGTTCGGCCAGTAGACGTCGGTGAAGTACAGCTCGGTGTACGCGAGCTGCCACAGCAGGAAGTTGCTGATGCGCTGCTCGCCGCCCGTCCGGATGAACAGGTCGGGCTCGGGCGCGTCGTGCATCGCGAGGTGCGGCGCGAGCGCGTTCTCGTCGATCGCCTGACGGGTCGTTCGCGAGGTCGGGCCGCGCCTCGAGCAGCGACCGGACCGCCGCGACGATGTCGGCGCGACCGCCGTAGTTCGCCGCGATCGTCAGCGTCAGCCGCTGGTTGGCGGACGTGCGCTGCTGCGCATTGACGATCAGCTCGCGCAGCCGCGGCTCGAAGCGGTCGAGGTCGCCGATGATCCGCAAGCGGATGCCGTTCGCGTGCAGCCGCGCGACCTGGCGCTCGAGCGCGCCGATGAACAGCCGCATCAGCAGCGACACCTCGTCGGCCGGGCGACGCCAGTTCTCGGAGCTGAACGCGAACAGCGTCAGGTGCGTGATGCCGCGCACGATGCACGCCTCGACGATCTCCTCGACGCGGTCGACGCCCTTCGAGTGGCCGGCCGCGCGCGGCAGGTGCCGTTCGGTCGCCCAGCGCCCGTTGCCGTCCATGATGATCGCGACGTGACGCGGCACGTCGCTCGACTCGGGGACGGCCTGGGTGGAGCTGACCGGTCGCTTCGGCGCCATCGTCGTCAGCGGCGTCGCGCGCGACATCGGTCGCCCGCGGCCAGTGCGAAGTCGTCGTTCATGATCTCGCGACGGTCGACGTCAGACCGTCATGATCTCCGCTTCCTTCTGCGCGACCATCCGGTCGATCTCGGCGATGTTGCGATCGGTGAGCTTCTGCACGTCGTCCTGCGCGCGGCGCTCCTCGTCCTCCGAGATCGTCTTCGCCTTCAGCTCTTCCTTGAAGTGGTTGTTCGCGTCGCGGCGCAGGTTGCGGATCGCGACCTTCGCGTCCTCGCCCTCGCCCTTGACGACCTTCGTGAGCTCGCGGCGGCGCTCCTCGGTCAGCGCGGGCATCGGCACGCGGATCATGTCGCCGCTCGTCGCCGGATTGAGGCCGAGGTCCGACTCGCGGATCGCCTTCTCGACGACCGGGACCATCTTCTTCTCCCACGGCTGCACGCCGATCGTCCGGGCGTCGACGAGCGTGACGTTCGCGACCTGCGACAGCGCGGTCGGCGAGCCGTAGTAGTCGACGTGGATGTGGTCGAGCAGGCCGGTGTGCGCGCGGCCGGTGCGCACCTTCGCGAGGTCCGCGCGCAGCGTCTCGAGCGACTTCTGCATCTTCTGCTCGGCGTTCTTCTTGATGTCGGCGATCGCCATGATCGAAACGGTCTCCTTCGTCGCCGGCTCGCGCGGCCGACGCAATCCGTGCGACTGTGCGTTGCTAGACGTGCACCAGCGTGCCCTCGTCGCCGCCTTCGCAGACGCGCCTCAGCGCGCCGGGCTTGACGATCGAGAACACCTTGATCGGCAGCTTCTGGTCGCGGCACAGCGCGAACGCGGTCGCGTCCATCACCTCGAGATGGCGGCCGATCGCCTCGTCGAACGTGATGGTCCGCGTAGCGGGTGGCGGTCGGGTCCTTCTTCGGGTCGGCGCTGTAGACGCCGTCGACCTTCGTCGCCTTCAGCACGATCTCCGCGCCGATCTCGGCGCCGCGCAGCGCGGCGGCCGTGTCGGTGGTGAAGAACGGGTTGCCGGTGCCGGCCGCGAAGATCGACGACGCGGCCTTCTTCGAGATGGCGCATCGCCTTCGGCCGGATGTACGGCTCGACGACCTGGTCCATCCGCAGCGCCGACAGCACGCGCGCATCGACGTCGGCCCGCATCAGCGCGTCCTGCAGCGCCAGCGCGTTCATCATCGTCGCGAGCATGCCCATGTAGTCGGCCGTCGCGCGGTCCATGCCGGACGAGCCGAGCGCGACGCCGCGGAAGATGTTGCCGCCGCCGATGACGATCGCGAGCTCGAGTCCCGCGCGGACCACTTCGGCGATCTCGGCGACCATCGACTCGATCGTCGAGCGGTTGATGCCGAATGCGTCGTCGCCCATCAAGGCTTCGCCCGACAGCTTCAGCAACACCCGCTTGTAGGCCAAAGGCATCGCGCCCCTATTCCCTCGATGCTCGCGACGGCGCCGCGATCGCCGGATCGCCGCCTCGCGAGCGCGGCGGCTCGGTCGCGTCGTCCGGTCCCGGCGAACCGGCGGCATTATCGTCGATTTTTCGCGCGACCAAGCCGGCGACGCGCGCCGGCGACGGCATCCGCTACTTCTGCGCGGCGGCGACCTGCGCCGCGACTTCGGCCGCGAAGTCGTCGCTGCGCTTCTCGATGCCTTCGCCGACGACGTACAGCGTGAAGCGCTGACACCGTCGCGCCCTTGGCCTTCAGCATCTTCTCGACCGTCTCGTCCGGATTCTTGACGAACGGCTGACCGAGCAGCGCGACTTCGGCCAGGTACTTCGAGACGCGGCCCTCGACCATCTTCGCGACGATCTCCGGCGACTTGCCGGACTCGGCGGCCTGCGCGGCGAAGACCTTGCGCTCGGCCTCGATCTTGTCGGCCGGCACCTCGTCCTTCGACACGGTCAGCGGCTTGCTCGCGGCCACGTGCATCGCGACGTCGCGCCCGACCTGCTCGTCGGCCGCGTCGTACTCGACGATCACGCCGATCCGCGTGCCGTGCAGGTAGCTCGCGAGCTTGCGGCTCGTCTCGTAGCGCACGAAGCGGCGGATCGCGAGGTTCTCGCCGATCTTGCCGACCAGCGCGGCGCGGACCTCGTCGATGGTCTTGCCGTCGGCGTCGTCGGTCGGGCAGCGCCGACAACGCCTCGACGCTCGACGGGATCGGCTCGGACGATCGCCTCGGCGACGCGCTGCGCGAACGCGAGGAAGTCGTCGTTCTTCGCGACGAAGTCGGTCTCGCAGTTGATCTCGACCAGCGCGCCGACGTTGTCGAGCTCGCCCGAGCGCACGTGCGCCGCGACGATGCCTTCGGCGGTCACGCGGCCCGCGGCCTTGCTGGCCTTGCTGCCGAGCTTGACGCGCAGCAGTTCCTCGGCCTTCGCCAGGTCGCCGTCGGCCTCGGTCAGCGCCTTCTTGCATTCCATCATCGGCGCGTCGGTCTTCTCGCGCAGCGCCTTGACCATGCCCGCGGTGATTTCCGCCATGTCGTTCTCCTTGCTGATCGTTGGTTGCGGGCCGCATCGCGTTCGCGCCGAACCCAAAAAAAAGGGGCGCCGTGCCGGACACCCCTCGTCGCGGCGCCGACGCGGCGCGTCAGGCTTCGGCCGCCGACTTCGACGAATTCGTCGCCGTTCTCGCGGCTGCTCGACGATGTCGTTGAGCGGCGTTGTTGCGGCCTTCGAGGATCGCGTCGGCGACGCCGCGCGCGTACAGGCGGATCGCCTTGCTGGAGTCGTCGTTGCCCGGGATCACGTACGCGATGCCGTCCGGCGAGTGGTTGGTGTCGACCACGCCGATGACCGGCACGCCGAGCTTGGCGGCTTCGGTCACGGCGCCCTTGTGGTAGCCGACGTCGATGACGAAGATCGCGTCCGGCACGCCGTTCATGTCCTTGATGCCGCCGATGGACTTCTGCAGCTTCTCGATTTCGCGCGTGAACATCAGCGCTTCCTTCTTGGACATGCGCTCCTGACCGCCGTCGGCGATCGTGGCTTCCATGTCCTTCAGGCGCTTGATCGACGCCTTGACGGTCTTGAAGTTGGTCAGCATGCCGCCGAGCCAGCGCTGGTCGACGTACGGCATGCCGGCGCGCTTCGCTTCTTCGGCGATGATGTCGCGCGCCTGGCGCTTGGTGCCGACGAACAGGATGGTGCCGCGGTTCGCGGCGAGACGACGCACGTACTTCATCGCCTCGTTGTACGCGGCGAGCGTCTTCTCGAGGTTGACGATATGGATCCGGTTGCGATGGCCGAAGATGTACGGGGCCATCTTGGGGTTCCAGAAGCGGGTCTGGTGTCCGAAATGGACGCCCGCCTCGAGCATTTCACGCATGCTGGTCGACATCGAAAACTCCTAAGGGTTGGGTCTGGAACGCGCGCTGCACCGGACCCGCGCGAAACCTCGCGCCGGGAACGGCACCCTCGGTGCACGCGTTCGGGATTGAACGACGGGTACTGGAACGACGGGTCCTGGACAGGACTCGGATGTCCCGACCGCCGTCGCGCCGTCGGACCGCCCGGAACGGGTTCCGGGCGCGAAAGCAGCCGCGAATGGCGGTGAGCCCGCTATTATAGCGGCTTCGACGGCGTGGTGCGTCGCCGATCGGCTCGACGGCCCGATGCCGGGCTCCATCTGACGACCGGACGCCGCCACGGCGCGCCGACCGCTTCGAGAGAATCCACATGAGTTCGCTGCCCCGCCCCCCGACGAAGTCCGGGATCAAGACCCAGTCCGACATCGAGCACATGCGCGTCGCCGGGCGGCTCGGCGGCGAGGTGCTCGACTACGTCACGCCGTTCGTCAAGCCGGGCGTCACGACCGGCGAGCTCGACCGGCTCTGCCACGACTACATGGTCGACGTGCAGGGCACGATCCCGGCGCCGCTGAACTACGCGCCGCCGGGCTACCGGCCGTTCCCGAAGTCGGTCTGCACGTCGGTCAACCATCAGGTCTGCCACGGCATCCCCGGCGACCGGGTGCTGAAGAACGGCGACATCCTGAACATCGACGTCACCGTCATCAAGGACGGCTATCACGGCGACACGAGCCGCATGTTCGTCGTCGGCGAGGCGCTCGATCCAGGCGAAGCGGCTCGTCGACGTGACGTTCGAATGCATGTGGCTCGGCATCCGCGCGGTGCGGCCGGGCGGTCACCTCGGCGACATCGGCCACGTCATCCAGCGCCACGCCGAGCGCAACGGCTTCTCGGTCGTCCGCGAGTTCTGCGGCCACGGCATCGGCCGCCGATTCCACGAGGAGCCGCAGGTGCTCCACTACGGCAAGCCCGGGCACGCTCGAGCTGCTCGTGCCGGGCATGATCTTCACGGTCGAGCCGATGATCAACGCCGGCCGCCGCGAGATCCGCGAGATGAACGACGGCTGGACCATCGTCACGAAGGATCACAGCCTGTCCGCGCAGTGGGAGCACACGGTGCTCGTCACCGAGGACGGCTTCGAGGTCCTGACGATGTCGGCCGGCACGCCGCCCGCGCCCGCGCAGCTGCCGATCGCCGCGTGAACGGGTCGCGGCCGCGCCGCGTCCCGGCGCGAGCCGCCGGACGGCGCGAGGCGCCTCCTCGGCGCATCCGTCCCCGCCCATGACCGCCACCACGCTGCTTCCCGCCCACGCCGCGACGACGCCGGTCGTCGGCCCGGCCGCGTTCGCGATCCGCGAGGCGCTGCAGCGCGAGAGCGCGCGGCTGCTCGCCGAGTTCGACGCGTCGGCGCGGGCGCAGCGGCTGCTGCGCGGCCTCGCCGCGGCGCACGACGCCGCGCTGCGCGACTGCTGGGCGCTGAGCGCGATGCCGCCGACGGCCGCGCTCGTCGCCGTCGGGGGCTACGGCCGCCACGAGCTGTACCCGTATTCGGACGTCGACGTGATGGTGCTGCTCGACGAGGCGCCGGCCGGCGCCGAGGAAGCGGCGATCGAGGGCTTCGTCGGCCTGCTGTGGGACCTCGGCTTCGAGGTCGGGCACAGCGTGCGGACGATCGACGACTGCCTCGTCGAGGCGCGGCGCGACGTGACGGTCGCGACCGCGCTGCTCGAGGCGCGCTCCGTCGCCGGCGACGGCCGGCTCGCCGCGACGATGCTGGACCGCCTGCATCTCGCCGTCGAGCCGCAGCAGTTCTTCCGCGCGAAGACGTTCGAGCAGCAGCAGCGCTACGCGAAGTTCCACGACACGCCGTATTCCCTCGAGCCGAACATCAAGGAGAGCCCCGGCGGGCTGCGCGACCTGCAGATGATCCTGTGGACGTCGGGCGCCGCGGGCTTCGGCGCGTCGTGGGTCGAGCTCGAGCGCCGCGGGCTCGTCACGCCGGTCGAGGCGCGACAGCTGCGACGCTGCGAGACGTTCCTGCAGCAGCTGCGCATCCGCCTGCACCGCGTCGCGGGGCGCCGCGAGGACCGGCTCGTCTTCGACCTGCAGACCGCGCTCGCCGAGCAGTTCGGCTTCGTCGAGACCGGCACCCGCCGCGCGAGCGAAGTGCTGATGCAGCGCTACTACCGCACGGCGAAGGCGGTCACGCAGCTCAACACGATCGTGCTGCAGACGATCGAGGCGGCGCTGATCCCGGCACGGCACGTCGCGCCGATCCCGCTCGATGCCGCGTTCGTCAACGCCGGCGGCCTGATCGACCTCGTCGACGAAGGCGTGTTCTTCCGCGACCCGTCGGCGCTGCTGCGCGTGTTCCTGCTGATGCAGCAGCACTCGGAGATCGAGGGGATGACGGCGCGGCTGATGAACGCCGTCTGGCACGGCCGCACGCTGATGGACGCGTCGTTCCGCCGCGATCCCGCGAACCGCGCGCTGTTCCTCGAGATCCTGAAGCAGCCGCGCGGCATCGTGCACGCGCTGCGGCGGATGAACGAGCTGTCGGTCCTCGGCCGCTACCTGCCGGTGTTCCGTCGCATCGTCGGCCAGATGCAGCACGACCTGTATCACGTGTACACGGTCGACCAGCACATCATGATGGTCATCCGCAACATCCGGCGCTTCACGATGCCGGAGTTCGCGCACGAGTACCCGCTGTGCTCGCGGTTGATCGCGAACTTCGAGCGGCCGTGGCTGCTGTACATCGCCGCGCTGTTCCACGATATCGCGAAGGGCCGCGGCGGCGACCATTCGCGGCTCGGCATGGCCGACGTGCGGCGCTTCGCGCGCGACCACGCGCTCGAGCCGACCGACGTCGAGCTGCTGTCGTTCCTCGTCGAGCAGCACCTGACGATGTCGCGCGTCGCGCAGAAGGAGGACTGGAGCGATCCCGACGTCCTCGGCGAGTTCGCGCGCGTCGTCGGCAACGAGCGGACGCTGACGGCGCTGTACCTGCTGACCGTCGCCGACATCCGCGGCACCAGCCCGAAGGTCTGGAACGCGTGGAAGGGCAAGCTGCTCGAGGATCTCTACTTCCGCGCGCTGCGGATCGTCGCGGCCGGCGGCGGCGTCGCGTCGGCGCCGAGCGAGCTCGAGGCCCGCCGCGCGGAGGCGCTGCGCATCCTCGGCCTGTACGCCTACGACCGCGACGCGATCGAGCGCTTCTGGAAGCGCCTCGACGTCGCGTGGTTCATGCGGCACGACGCGCAGGACATCGCGTGGATCACGCGGGCGTTCGCGCTCGTGCGCGATTCGGCCCGCCCGCGCGTCAAGGCGCGGCTGTCGCCTGCCGGCGAAGGCCTGCAGATCGCGGTGTTCACACCGGACCAGCCCGACCTGCTCGCGCGCATCTGCCAGTACTTCGACCGCCAGCGCTTCGGGATCGTCGACGCGCGCGTGCACACGACCCTCGGCGCGGCCGGCGAGCGTCACGCGCTCGACACGTTTCACGTGCTCGATCCGGGCGGCGACCACTACCGCGACCGCGTCGCCGGCATCGAACGCGACCTCGCGCAGCATCTCGCCGTCGCCGCGCCGCTGCCGCCGCCGGCGACCGGACGACCGAGCCGCCAGTCGCGCAGCTTCCCCATCGCGCCGACCGTCGACCTCCGGCCCGACGAGCGCGGCCGCTTCTTCCTGCTGACGGTGTCGACGTCCGACCGCGAGGGGCTGCTGTACGCGATCCTGCGCACGTTCGCCGCGCACCACGTGAACGTGCAGGCCGCGAAGATCACGACGCTCGGCGAGCGCGTCGAGGACTTCTTCCTCGTCGACGGCGGCACGCTCGACGACGCGAAGCAGCAGATCAAGCTCGAGACCGACCTGCTCGAGGTGCTCGCCGCATGACCGAGCCGGCGGCGCCGCTGCGGCTGTCGAAGCGGATGGCGGAGCTCGGCCTGTGCTCGCGGCGCGAGGCCGACGAGTGGATCGCGCGCGGCTGGGTGTTCGTCGACGGCGTGAAGACCGACGTGCTCGGCAGCAAGGTGCTGCCGCATCAGAAGATCAGCGTGACGCGCGCGGCCGAGAAGGAACGCGACGAGCGCGCGACGGTGCTCGTCAACAAGCCGATCGGTTTCGTCTCGGGCCAGGCCGAGGACGGCCACAAGCCGGCCGCGACGCTGATCGTGCCGGACCGCCACTGGAGCGGCGACCCGCGGCCGCTCGCCGCGAACTGGCGGCCGCCGCGCGCGCTCGCGCCGGCCGGCCGCCTCGACATCGACTCGACCGGCCTGCTCGTGCTGACCGAGGACGGCCGCATCGCCCGGCAACTGATCGCCGACGACTCGCGGATCGAGAAGGAATATCTCGTCGCGGGTCGAGGGCGCGCTCGCCGATGCGGACCTGCGGCGCCTGCGACACGGGCTCGTGCTCGACGGCGTCGCGCTGAAGCCGGCCGAGGTCGCGTGGCAGAACCGCGACCAGCTGCGCTTCGTGCTGCGCGAGGGACGCAAGCGGCAGATCCGCCGCATGTGCGAACTGGTCGGCCTCGAGGTCGTCGGCCTGCGCCGCGTACGCATCGGCCGCGTGATGCTCGGCGACCTGCCGGTCGGCCAGTGGCGCTACCTCGCGCGCGACGAGCGTTTCTGAGCGAGGGCGTCAGTCATCGACGATGGCCTCGCCGGGGAACAGCTCCTCGGTGAAGCCGAACCGGCTGAAGTCGCGGATGCGCATCGGGTAGAGGATGCCGTCGAGGTGGTCGACCTCGTGCTGCACGACGCGCGCGTGGAAGCCGGCCGCGATGCGGTCGATCGGCGCGCCCCTCGGATCGACGCCGCGATAGCGGATGCGGCCCGGACGCGGCACGACGCCGCGCATGCCGGGCACCGAGAGGCAGCCCTCCCAACCCTCCTCGACGACGTCGTCGAGCAGCTCGATCGTCGGGTTCAGAAGCACGGTCTCCGGCACCGGGTCCTCGTCGGGGTATCGCTGGTTGCGTTCGGCGAAGCCGAAGATCACGAGCCGCCGATCGACGCCGATCTGCGGGGCCGCGAGGCCCGCGCCGTTCGCGTGATGCATCGTCTCGAACATGTCGGCGATCAGCGCGTGCAGTTCCGGCGTGTCGAACTGCTCGACCGGCTGCGCGACGCGCAGCAGCCGCGGGTCGCCCATGCGAAGGATGTCGTGGATCATGGACGCCCCGTGGCGCGGACGAACGACACGATCAGCGCGCGCACGTCGTTCATCGCCTTCTCGAGCGTGCGCGTGAGGTCGGCGGTGGAGATCGAGATCTTCGAGTCGCCGCGACCGGCCGCGTGGTTGACGACGACGGCGAGTCCCGCGTAAGGCAGGTCGACCTCGCGCGCGAGCGCCGCCTCGGGCATCAGTGTCATGCCGACGACGTCGGCGCCGTCGCGCTCGACGCGGTCGATCTCGGCCGCGGTCTCGAGCCGCGGGCCCTGCATGCACGCGTAGCAGCCGTCCGCGATCAGCGGATGGCCCGCGGTCCGCGCGACGTCGAGGATGCTGTCGCGAAGCCCGGTGTCGAACGGCAGCGTGAAGTCGATGTGCGTGACCGGATATTCGGGACCGTCGAAGTACGTCGAGTCGCGGCCCCACGTGTAGTCGAGCATCTGGTCGAGCAGCGCGATCGAGCCCGGCGTCATGTCGTCGCGGATGCCGCCGACCGACGCGACGGCGATGATCCCTTCGACGCCGATCGCCTTCAGCGCGTGGATGTTCGCCCGGTAGTTGATCGCGTGCGGCGGGATCGTATGGCCGTGACCGTGACGCGGCAGGAAGGCCACCGGCACGTCGTCGACGAGTCCGATCGTGACCGGACCGGACGGCTCGCCCCACGGCGTGCGGACCACCTCGCGACGGTCGATCGCGAGCTCCGCGAACGACGTCAGTCCGCTGCCCCCCAGGATGCCGAACATGCTGTTCCTCGTGTGGACCGCGGCGGCCCGCCGCGGACGGCGACGTCAGCGCGCGGTGCGCGTCTCGTCGAGATAGCGTCGGAACTCGTCGCCCACCTCCGCATGCTTGAGGCCGAGCTCGACCGACGCCTTCAGGTAACCGATCTTCGAACCGCAATCGTAGCGCACGCCGTCGAAGCGATACGCGAGCACCGGCTCGTCGTCGAGCAGGGCGACGATGCCGTCGGTCAACTGGATCTCGCCGCCGGAGCCGGGCTTGACCTGCCGCAGCCGGTCGAAGATGCCGCCCGACAGGATGTAGCGGCCGACGACCGCGAGCGTCGACGGCGCGTCGTCGGGCTTCGGCTTCTCGACCATGTGCGTGACCTCCTCGAGCCGGTCGTCGCCGGCCGCGATCGGCGAGCCGCGCTTCGTGCCGACGATGCCGTACGACTTCGTCTCGGGCCGCGGGACGTCCTGCACCGCGAGCACGCTGACCTGCTTGACGTCGAACACCCTCACCATCTGCTGCAGGATGCCGGGCGTGTCGTCGTCGGAGTCCATCAGGTCGTCGGCGAGCAGCACCGCGAACGGCTCGTGGCCGACGACCGGCAGCGCGCACAGCACCGCGTGGCCGAGCCCGAGCGCCTCGTTCTGGCGGATGTAGATGCAGTTGACCGAGCGCGGCACCGTGTTGCGGACGATCTCGAGCAGCTCCTGCTTGTTCTTCGCCTCGAGCTCGGCCTCCATCTCGTAGGCCTTGTCGAAGTGGTCCTCGATCGCGCGCTTGTTGCGGCCGGTGATGAAGACCATGTCGGTGATGCCGGCGGCCGCCGCTTCCTCGACCGCGTACTGGATCAGCGGCTTGTCGACGACCGGCATCATCTCCTTCGGGCTCGCCTTCGTGGCCGGAAGGAAACGGGTGCCCATGCCGGCCACCGGGAAAACCGCCTTTCTGACGCGCATGAGTTGCTCCTGGAGGAAATCATTGCCGGTCGACGAGCGCCAGCAGCGCGCCCTGGTCGATGACGGGGATGCCGAGTTCCGCCGCCTTCGCCGCCTTGCTGCCGGGGTCGGCGCCGGCGACGACGTAGTCGGTCTTGCGGGAGACGGAAGCAGCAACCTTGCCACCTGCCGCCTCGATGCGGGCTTTCGCGTCGTCGCGCGTCAGGTCGGGCAACGTCCCGGTCAGCACGAACACCTTGCCGGCGAGCGGCCCCGACGGCGCATCGTCGCGTTCGCCGTCGTCGCGCGTCGATCGTGCCCGGCCGCTCGGGCCACGTGACGCCGGCCTCGCGCATCCGCGCGATCGCGTCGCGATTGTGCGGCTCGGCGAGGAACTGGGCGAGCGCCTCGACGATCTCGTCGCCGATGCCTTCGAGCGGCACCGCGCGCGCACGGCCGCCCTTCGCGCGCCGCGACGCGTTCTCCTTCTGTCGCGCGCGCTTGCGTTCCATCAGCGACGGCCAGTCGGCGGCGAGCAGCGCGTCGATGCCGCCGAACTCGCGACGCGAGCACGCGCGCGACCTCCTCGCCGACGTGCCGGATGCCGAGCGCGTACAGGAAGCGCGGCGAACGTCGTGTCCTTCGCGCGTGCGATCGCGTCGACGAGGTTCGCCGCCGATCTTGTCGGCCATGCGGTCGAGCGTCGCGACGGTCTCGCGATCGAGCTGGAACAGGTCGGCCGGCGTGTGCACGAGGCCGCGCGTCGACGAGCTGATCGACGATCCGCGTCGCCGAGGCCCTCGATGTCCAGCGCGCGCCGCTGCGCGAAGTGCAGCAGCGCCTGCTTGCGCTGCGCCGGCGCAGACGAGCCCGCCGGTGCAGCGCGCGACGGCCTCGCCCTTCCTCGCGCACGATCGCCGAACCGCACACCGGACACGCCGTCGGCATCTCGAACTCGCGCGGCGTCGGCAGGACGCCGCTCGACGCACCACGCGCAGCACCTCGGGGATGACGTCGCCCGCGCGCCGCACGATCGACCGTGTCGCCGACGCGCACGTCCTTGCGCCGCACCTCGTCCTCGTTGTGCAGCGTCGCGTTGGTGACGGTGATGCCGCCGACGAAGACCGGCTGCAGCTTGGCCACCGGCGTGATCGTGCCGGTGCGGCCGACCTGCACGTCGATGCCTTCACGACCGTCGTCGCCTCCTCGGCCGGGAACTTGTGCGCGATCGCGAAGCGCGGCGCGCGCGCGACGAAGCCGAGCCGGCGCTGCGCCTCGACGTCGTCGACCTTGTAGACGACGCCGTCGATGTCGTACGGCAGCGTCGGCGCGCTCGGCGCCGACCTCGTCGATAGAACGCGAGCAGCCCCGCGCTGCCGACGACGACGTCGCGTTGCGCGTCGACCGGCAGCCCGAGCGTCGCGTACCAGTCGAGCAGCGCGTGATGCGTCGTCGGCGCTGTCGACCGGCCCGTCGCGCCGCGTCAGCGCCGATGCCGTACGCGAAGAAGCTGCAGCGGACGCGATGCCGTGATCGCGCGGGTCGAGCTGCCGCAGCGCGCCCGCGGCCGCGTTGCGCGGGTTGACGAACTCGCGGCGCGCCCGCCGCGCGCTGGCGCGCGTTGATGGCGTCGAAGTCGGCGTGGAACATCAGCACCTCGCCGCGCACGTCGATCAGCGCCGGCGGCGTCGTCGGTCGTTCAGGCGCAGCGGCAGCGACGCGATGGTGCGGACGTTGGGCGTGACGTCCTCGCCGGTCTCGCCGTCGCCGCGCGTCGCGGCCTGCATCAGCACGCCGTGCTCGTAGCGCAGCGTTGATCGCGAGGCCGTCGAACTTCAGCTCGGCCGCGTAGCGCGACCGTCGCCGACCGGCGAGGCCGAGCCCGTCGCTGCACGCGCCTGTCGAACGCCACGATCGCGTCGTCGTCGAACGCGTTCGACAGCGACAGCATCGGCACGTCGTGGCGCACCGGTCGGAAGGTCGCTGCGCGGCGCGCCGCCGACCCGCTGCGTCGGCGAGTCGGGCGTCTGCAGCTCGGGATGCTCGGCCTCGAGCGCCTGCAAGCTCGCGGAACAGCGCGTCGTATTCGGCGTCGCTCGCGAGCGGCGCGTCGAGCGTGTGATACGCGTGGTTGAGGCGCGCGAGCTCGGCGCGCAACGCGGCGGCCGCGGCGACGAGCGCCGGCGTCGACGAACCTCCGGTCCGCGACGTCGGCGAGACGCGCTCGCCGCGTCGACCGGCGTGCCCGCCGCGCTCGCGCCTCGACCGCCGACGACGTCAGCCGAACAGCGCGAGCGCGCGCGGCGATCCGGCCGGCATGCCGGCCTCGGCGAGCTTCGCGTAGACCGGCTCGATCTGCCGACCGATCGACGCGAGCGACGCGGCCGTCAGCGGTCGCGACTGGTCGTCGACGATCGCGGCGTCGAGCGCGCTCGCGAGCTCGCTCGGCGAACTCGACGAGCCGGTCGAACGGATGCTGCGCCTGCGGCGCGCGCGGCACGTCGAGCAGCAGCGTCAGCCGCGACGTCTGCTGCGCGTCGAGCGTGTCCGCGCGGAACGCGCCGCCGTCGCCGTTCTGCAGCACGAACAGCGTCGCGCCGTCGCTGACCGAGCGCGTGGAAGCGGCCGTCGGGCCGCAGGATCAGGCCGTGTCGGCGCGCGAGCTCGGCGACGTGCTGCGCCGGTCCAGCCGTCGTGCAGCGTCGCGAGGTTGATGCCGATCTGCGCGTCGAGCGGCACGCAGATCGCGTCGAGCGCCCGCGCGCGCGCCGTCGTCTCGCGCATGTCGGGAATCTCGCAGGTCGCGGGGATCTGCTCGCAGACGTGCTGGAGCGCAGCCACGAACTCGGACCACTCGATCTCGTTCAGCGGGCCGCTGCGGTTCGCGAGCTGCACGGCGACGAGGATCGCCTCGTAGCGCTGGCCCGCGCGGATCGGCTCCTGGAGATCGCCGCGGACGCCGACCAGCATGACCGGCTGCCGGCCCGCGTGACGGAACGGATGCAGCAGCGACCACGCGCGCTCGCCGGACAGCAGGCCTTCGGGCTCGAGCGTCACGACGGCCTGGATCTCGTCGTCGATCAGCGACGGCGGCGCGGCGCGCCGGCGTCGGACGCGGCGCCGTCGGCCTGCGGCTCGCCGCGTCTCGTCGTCGCCGCGCGTCGGCGGCACGTCGGCATCCGCGATCGCGGGCGCGTCGGCGAACGTCGGCTCGGCGCGGAGCACCGGCTCGCGCGGGTCCGGCCGCGTCGGCGTCGGCGACGCGCGGCGCCGTTCGCGGCCGGAGCCGCTGCTCGAAGACGCGCGTGCGTCGCGCCTCGACGATGCGGTTGAACAGCCACACGCCGGCGATCGCGATCAGCGCCAGGACGATCAGGCTCAGCTGCAGGTCGCTCACGCAGCGCCCGTCTCCGACGGTCGGCGTCGGACGGCGCGTCATGCGGCCTCCTCGATGCGCTCGTTCGCGAAGCCGACCGCGGCCTCCATGTCGACCGCGACGATGCGCGACACGCCCTGCTCCTGCATCGTCACGCCGATCAGCTGCTCGGCCATCTCCATCGCGATCTTGTTGTGCGAGATGAACAGGAACTGCGTGCCTTGAGCGACATCTCGTTGACGAGCTTGGCGTAGCGCTCGGTGTTGGCGTCGTCCAGCGGCGCGTCGACCTCGTCGAGCAGGCAGAACGGCGCCGGGTTGAGCATGGAAGATCGCGAACACGAGCGCGATCGCGGTCAGCGCCTTCTCGCCGCCCGACAGCAGGTGGATGGTGCGTGTTCTTCTTGCCCGGGCGGCTGCGCCATCACCTGCACGCCGGCGTCGAGGATCTCGTCGCCGGTCATCACCAGCTTGCGCCTTGCCGCCGCCGAACAGGCTCGGGAACATGCGGCCGAACTGCTCGTTGACGCAGGTCGAAGGTCTTCATCAGCAGGTCGCGCGTCTCGAGGTCGATCTTGTGGATCGCGTCCTTCGAGCGTGCGCGATGGCGTCGTTCAGGTCGGCGGTCTGCGCGTCGAGGAAGGTCTTGCGCTCGCGCGCCGCGACGAGCTCGTCGAGCGCGGCCAGGTTGACCGCGCCGAGCGCCGCGATCGCCTGCTGCGGCCGCTGCGATCTCGGCCTGCAGGCCGTGCGGCTTGACGCCGCCGTCGTCGCCGTCGATGCTCGGCGCCAGCGCCTCGAGGTCGGCCTCGGCCGCGTCGAGCTGCTCGACGTACTGCGGCGCGCCAGCCGCGCGGCCTGTTCCTTCAGCTGCGCTCGGTGATCGCGGCGCGCAGCGGCTGCAGGCTGCGCTCGACTCAGGCGCTGCTCGTCGGCCGCGCGGATGCTGCGTCGACAGCTCGTCGTATTCGGCGCGCGCGGCGGCGAGCGCGCCTCGCGCGCGACGCGCGCGGCGCCAGCGCGTCCTGCAGGCCGGCCCGCGCGGCCTCGTCGGTCAGGCGCCGCGAGCTCGGCGACGAGCCGCTCGCTCGGCCGATGTCGGCGCGCACGCGCTGCTCGGACGCGATCTCGGCCTGGCGGCTGCAGGTCGGCGATGCGGGCGACGCGCGTCGCGTGCTCGAACTGCGCCTCCTGCGCGCGCGCGCTCGAGGCGGCGACGCCGCGCGCGCGCCGCGTCGACGCTGCGCTTCGCGGCCTCGCGCCGCCGTCGCGCGCGTCCTCGAGCCGCGCCTGCGCGTCGGCGAGCTGCGGGTCGAGCTCCTCGAAGCGCGCCTCGGCGGCGGCCCGCGCCTCGGTCTCGCGCGCCGCCTCGGCCGCGAGATGCTCGAGCTCGTCGGCGATCTGGCGGTCGCGGCTGCGGCTCTGCGCCTCGTGCTGCTGCAGCCGCTGCAGCGTCAGCTGGCGGCCGTGCAGCTCGCTCGTCGCGGCGCGACAGCGCCTCGCGCATGCGCCGCGAGCGCCGCGGTCGCGCTGCGTGACCGCGGCGTCGGCGCGGACCAGCGCGGCGCGCGCTTCGTCGGCGAGCAGCGCCTGCGCGCGGGCGCGCTTCTCGAGGTCCTCGATCTCGTGCTGCCGCGCCAGCATGCCGGCCTGCTCGGAGTCGGCCGCATGGAGCTGCAGATGGTTGCGGCCGACCTGATGGCCGGCCGGCGTCACGAACGCCGCGCCGGCGGCAGCTGCTCGCGACGCGCGAGCGCGTCGGCCTCGTCGTCGGCGACGTAGACATCGCGCAGCCATTCGCCGAGCACCGCGCGCAGCGCCGGGTCGCGCAGTTCGACGCGGTCGAGCAGCGGCGCGAGCGACGGGTCGCGCCGGTGCCGCGCTCGGCGTCGCGTCGACCTGCTCCGCGTAGAACGCGAGCTTGGTCGGCGGCGCGTCGCCGAAGAGCGCCTGCGCGCGGTCGAGCCGGCTGACCTCGAGCGCGCCGATGCGCTCGCGCAGCGCGGCCTCGAGCGCCGTCTCCCAGCCGGTCTCGACGTGCAGCCGCTGCCACAGGCGCGGCAGGCGTGCCGAGCCCGTGACGGTCGAGCCACGGCTGCAGGCTTGCCGTCGGTCTGCACGCGTTCCTGCAGCTCCTTCAGCGCCGCCAGCCGCGCCTCGATGCTGCGCGCCGTCGCGGCTGTCGCGATCGAGCGCCTCGTGCGCCGACGTGCGCGCCGCCTGCAGGCCGGGCAGCGCGCGCTCGGCGTCGTCGAGCGCGGCCTTGCGTTCGGCGAGCGACGCGCCGCGCGGCCTCGCACCTCGCGCTGCGAGCGCCGCGAGCCGCGTCGGCGTCGGGCGCGTCGAGCCGGCGCCGCTCGTCGTCGAGTCGCGCGCGACGCTGCGCGATCGACTCGAGGTGGCGGTCGGCGTTGCGCTGGTGCGTGCTCTCGAGCTCGAGGTCCTTCTGCACGCCGATCGTCTCGGCGCGCAGCCGGTCGACGTCGGCGTCGCAGGCGCGCGCCGCCTCCTCGGCGGCCGGCAGCGCGCCGGCCTCGTCGGCGAGCGCGGCGTCGCAGGCTCGATGCGCACCGCGATGGCCGCCGACGCGCCGCGCTCCGCGTCGCCCGCGGCCGTCGGCAGCCGCGCGACCTCGGCATCCCAGTGTCGCGTCTGCGCGGCGAGCTGCGCGAGCTGCGCCTGCAGGCGGTTGCGCGACTCGACGACGACGCGGATCTCGGACTCGATCGCGGCTGACCCCGAGCGCGGCCTCGTAGAGCGCGCCCTGCGCCGCGTGGACGCCGTCGCTCGCGGCCTGGTGCGCGCTGCGCACCTGTTCGAGATCGGCCTCGACGTGGCGCAGGTCGGCGAGGCGCGCGTCGAGCGCGACCTGCGCGGCAGACGCGTCGCGGCGATGCGTCGGCCTGCGTCGCGGCCTCGTTCGCGCGCAGCAGCCACAGCAGCTTCTGCTTGCCGTCGAGCTCGCGCTCGAGGTCGCGGTAGCGCTGCGCGACGACCGCCTGCTGCTCGAGCTTCTCGAGGTTGGCGTTCAGCTCGCGCAGGATGTCCTCGACGCGCAGCAGGTTCTCGCGCGTGTCCTTCAGCCGGTTCTCGGTCTCGCGGCGGCGTTCCTTGTACTTCGAGACGCCGGCCGCCTCTTCGAGGAACAGGCGCAGCTCCTCGGGGCGCGACTCGATGATGCGCGAGATCGTGCCCTGGCCGATGATCGCGTAGGCGCGCGGGCCGAGGCCGGTGCCGAGGAACACGTCCTGCACGTCGCGGCGGCGCACCGGCTGGTTGTTGATGAGTAGCTCGACGTGCCGTCGCGCGTCAGCACGCGCTTGACGGCGATCTCGGCGAACTGGTTCCACGGGCCGCCGACCTGCGCGCGCGTCGGACGCGTTGTCGAACACCAGCTCGACGCTGGCGCGGCCGGCCGGCTTGCGCGAGCCCGAGCCGTTGAAGATGACGTCCTGCATCGACTCGCCGCGCAGCTCGCTGGCCTTGCACTCGCCCAGCACCCAGCGCACCGCATCCATGATGTTGGACTTGCCGCAGCCGTTGGGGCCGACGACGCCGACGAGCTGGCCGGGCAGCTGGAAGGTGGTCGGATCGGCGAAGGACTTGAAGCCGGAAAGCTTGATCTGCGTCAGCCGCACGGCGGATGCCCCACGAAGGGGGACGGGAATCGGGTAGCGAGCGTCAAGCGACGGGCCGTTTGCGCGTTGAGGACGGACTGCGGGATGGACTGCGGGCACCGGCCCCGACTTGATCGACCCGCCGAGACGGCGGAAGGCGGCGGACGGGGCCACGTGCACCGGCTCGAGAGGCGTCTGCGAGCGCTTCGTATAATAGCAGCCCGGTCCTCCCCGCCCTCGGCCGGCGCCACCCTCCAGACGACCATGCCGGCATCCCTGCAAGTCGCGGCCGCGAGCCGCAGCGAACGCGCCCGTCTACGGTCGGCGAGCGCCCGCCGTCGCCAGCGCCGCACCGCGCCGTCGAAGGCGCTCGACGTGTTCGCGAACCCGAACCCCGGGCGCGACTACCTGATCCAGTTCCAGGTCCCCGAGTTCACCTGCCTGTGCCCGCTCACCGGCCAGCCCGACTTCGCGCTCTTCACGATCGACTATGTGCCCGACGAGCTGTGCGTCGAGCTGAAGAGCCTGAAGATGTACATGTGGAGCTTTCGCGACGAGGGCGCGTTCCACGAGGAGGTGACCAACCGCATCCTCGACGACATCGTCGCCGCCACGCGGCCGCGCTTCATGCGCATCACCGCCCGCTGGGGCGTGCGCGGCGGCATCTTCACCAACGTCGTCGTCGAGCATCGCAAGCCCGGCTGGACGCCGCGCCGCCGGTCGTCGCTGCCGTCGTTCGACCGCGAATCGCATCGTCCTCTGACCACCCCGATGCCCGCATGCGACATCCATGAAGCCGCGACGCCGCCGTCATCGAACGCGCCTGGGAGGCGCGCAGCCACGCTGTCGCCGAACGAGCCGCCGGCCGAGGTCGCGCGACGGCCGTCGACGCGGCGATCGACGGGCTCAACGTCGGCGACGCTGCGCGTCGCCGAGAAGATCGACGGCACAGTGGATCACGCATCAGTGGCTCAAGAAGGCCGTGCTGCTGTCGTTCAGGCTCTACGACAACGCGCTGATGCATGCCGGCGAGCTCGCGTTCTTCGACAAGGTCCGCACGAAGTTCTCGAACCTGTCGGAGGACGAGATGCGGGCGACCGGCGTGCGCGTCGTTCCGCCGGCCGTGGCCCGCCACGGCGCGTTCATCGGAAAGAACGCGGTGCTGATGCCGTCCTATGTCAACATCGGCGCGCGCGTCGGCGAAGGCACGATGGTCGACACGTGGGCGACCGTCGGCTCGTGCGCGCAGATCGGCCGCAACGTGCACCTGTCGGGCGGCGTCGGCATCGGCGGCGTGCTCGAGCCGCTTCAGGCCAATCCGACGATCATCGAGGACAACTGCTTCATCGGCGCGCGTTCCGAGGTCGTCGAAGGCGTGATCGTCGAGGCGAACTCGGTGCTGTCGATGGGCGTGTTCCTGTCGCAGTCGACGAAGATCTACGACCGGCGCTCCGGGACGTCGGCTACGGCCGCGTGCCGGCGGGCTCGGTCGTCGTGCCGGGCACGCTGCCGTCGACGGACGGCAGCCACGGCCTGTACTGTGCGGTCATCGTCAAGCAGGTCACGGCCGAGACGCGCGCGAAGACGAGCATCAACGAATTGCTGCGCGGCGACTGACGACGTCAACGTCGCCGCACCACCCGAGGATTCCGCGATGGCGATGGAACGTCTGTTCAAGCTGATGGCCGAGAAGAAGGCCTCGGACCTGTTCATCGCCGTCGGCTCGGCCGTGCACATGAAGGTGAACGGCACGGCCGTCCCCATCAACCAGCAGTTGATGGACAACAGCATGATCAAGAGCCTGTTGTCCGAGATCGTGTCGCCGGCCGAGTTCGACATCCTCGCGTCGACGCACGAGCTCAACCGCGGCTTCGGCGTCAGCGGCGTCGGCCGCTTCCGGCTGTCCGCGTTCCAGCAGCGCGGCTCGGTCTCGGCCGTGATCCGCTACATCGCGAGCGACGTCCCGCCGATCGACACGCTGAACCTGCCGCCGATCGTCGGCGACATCATCATGGAGAAGCGCGGGCTGGTGCTGGTGGTCGGGCGCGACGGGCTCCGGCAAGTCGACGACCATCGCGTCGATGCTCGACCTGCGCAATGCGAAGCGGACCGGCCACATCCTGACGCTCGAGGACCCGATCGAGTACGTGTTCCGCAACAAGAAGTCGATCGTCAACCAGCGCGAGATCGGCACGCGACGCGTCGAGCCTGCGACATCGCGCTGCGCAACGCGCTGCGGCAGGCGCCCGACTGCATCCTGATCGGCGAGATCCGCGACAAGGAGACGATGACGGCCGCGATCGCGTACGCGCAGTCGGGCCATCTGTGCGTCGCGACGCTGCACGCCAACAACAGCTACCACGCGCTGAACCGCATCGTCAGCTTCTACCCGCTCGAGAACCGCCCGACGCTGCTGTCCGACCTGTCGGCGGCGCTGCGCAGCATCATCTCGCAGCGCCTCGTGCGCGCGCGTCGCCGGCGGCCGCATGCCGGCCGTCGAGGTGCTGCTCAACACGCGCCACATCGCCGAGCTGATCGAGAAGGGCGAGATCAACGCGATCAAGGAGGCGATGGAGAAGAGCCTGTCGCCCGGCTCGCAGACGTTCGAGCAGGCGCTCTAGCGGATGATCCGCGAGGACCAGATCACCGAGGAGGAGGCGCTGTCGTACGCCGACTCGCCGACCAACCTGCTGTGGCTGATCAACAACGCGCCGCCGGTGATGCCGCCGCCCGAGTCGCTCGAGTCGACGCGCACGCACGAGGCCACGTCGTTCCAGGAATTCACGCTCAATGCCTGACGCGTCGGCGTCGTCCGCGCCGGCGCGCATCGCCGGCCGCGACGAGCCGACGCTCGCGCTCGCCCGCGCAACTGATCGCGACGCCGCTCGGTCACGCCCGACGACGGCGGCTGCCAGGCGATCATCGCGGCGCGCCTCGCGCCGCTCGGCTTCGCCTGCGAGACGATCGCGTCGAACGGCGTCACGAACCTGTGGGCGCGCGCGCGGCACGCGCGCGCCGCTGCTCGTGTTCGCCGGCCACACCGACGTCGTGCCGACCGGTCCGCTCGAGCGCTGGCGCTCCGATCCGTTCGAGCCCGATCGTGCGCGACGGCTGGCTGTACGGCCGCGGCGCCGCCGACATGAAGACGTCGATCGCGGCGTTCGTCGTCGCGGTCGAGGAATTCGTCGCCGCGCATCCCGACCATCGCGGCTCGGTCGCGTTCCTGATCACGTCCGACGAGGAAGGTCCCGCGACCGACGGCACCGTGCGCGTCTGCGACGCGCTGAAGGCGCGCGGCGAGACGCTCGACTACTGCATCGTCGGCGAGCCGAGCTCGGGCGAGCGCCTCGGCGACACGATCAAGAACGGCCGCCGCGGCACGCTGTCCGGCCGTCTCGTCGTCAAGGGCGTGCAGGGCCACATCGCGTATCCGCAACTCGCGGACAACCCGATCCCGAAGGCGGCCGCGCGCGATCGCCGCGCTGTCGGCGATCGAATGGGACCGCGGCAACGAGCACTTCCCGCCGACCGGCTTCCAGGTCTCGAACGTCCACGCCGGCACCGGCGCGACGAACGTCATCCCGGGCGACGCGGTCGTCGACTTCAACTTCCGCTTCTCGACCGCGAGCGACCGTCGAGTCGCTGCAGCGGCGCGTGCGCGCGATGCTCGACGAGCACGCGCCTCGACTACGACGCTCGACGTGGACCGTCGGCGGGCTGCCGTTCCTGACGCCGGCCGGCGCGCTGTCGGCCGCGCTCGCCGGCGCGATCGCGCGCGTGACCGGCGTCGACGCCGAGCTGTCGACGACCGGCGGCACGTCCGACGGCCGCTTCATCGCGCGCGATCTGCCGCGAGACGATGGAGTTCGGGCCGGTCAACGCGACGATCCACCAGATCGACGAGCGCGTCGCCGTCGCCGACATCGCGCCGCTGAAGGACGTCTACCGCGAGACGCTGGCGGCGCTGCTCGCGCCGTCATGAGCGCCTCGCCGCCGCGCGCGGACGACGAGCGACCGCGGCGTCTTCGTCACGATCCGCGACCTGCTGCGCCACGCCGTCAGCCGCTTCGGCGAGGCCGGGCTCGCGTTCGGCCACGGCAGCGCCGACGCGTGGGACGAGGCGGCGTACCTGGTGCTGCACACGCTGCACCTGCCGCTCGACCGGCTCGATCCGTTCCTCGACGCGCGCGTGACGGCGCGCGAGCGCGACGCGGTGCTCGGCGATCATCGACCGCCGCGTCGACGAGCGCGTGCCGGCCGCCTACCTCACCGGCGAGGCGTGGCTCGGCGACTACCGCTTCGTCGTCGATTCGCGCGTGATCGTGCCGCGCTCGTTCATCGCCGAGCTGCTCGTCGACGGACTCGCGCCGTGGGTCGCCGATCGCGACGCGGTCGGCGCGGTCCTCGACCTGTGCACCGGCTCCGGCTGCCTCGCGATCATCGCCGCCGACGCATTCCCGTCGGCGCAGGTCGACGCCGTCGACGTGTCGACCGACGCGCTCGGTGTCGCGCGCATCAACGTCGACGCGTACCGGCTGCAGGACCGCGTGCGGCTCGTCGAGTCCGATCTCTTCGACGCGCTGCCGCCCGGCCGCTACGACGTCATCGTCAGCAACCCGCCGTACGTCACCGACGCTCGATGGCGTCGCTGCCGCCCGAATACCGGCACGAGCCCGGCCTCGCGCTCGCCGGCGGCGCCGACGGACTCGACGTCGTCCGTCGCATTCTCGACGCGGCGCCGGAGCGGCTGACCGCCGACGGCGTGCTCGTCGTCGAGGTCGGCCACGAGCGCGCGAGCGTCGAGGCGGCGTTCCCCGACCTGCCGTGCACGTGGCTCGCCACGAGCGGCGGCGACGACGCGGTGTTCGCGGTGCTCGCGGCCGACCTGCGATGATCCGCTTCACCGCGCTGTCGCTTCGCCGCGGCGCGAAGCTGCTGCTCGAGGACGCGACCGCCGTCGTCCATCCCGGCGAGAAGGTCGGCCTCGTCGGCGCGAACGGCAGCGGCAAGTCGAGCGTGTTCGCGATGCTGCGCGGCGAGCTCGCGCCGGACCAGGGCGACCTGTCGATGCCCGCGTCGTGGCGCATCGCGCACGTCGCGCAGGAGACCGTCGCGAGCCAGCGCAGCGCGCTCGACTTCGTCGTCGACGGCGACCGGGCGCTGCGCGACATCGAGTCGCGCATCGCCTCGGCAACCGTCGCCGACGACGACCATGCGCTCGCCGAGCTGCACGTCGCGTACGGCGACGCCGGCGGCTACACCGCGGCGTCGCGCGGCGAGACGCTGCTGCTCGGCCTCGGCTTCACGCTCGACGAGACGCGACAGCCGGTCGCGACGTTCTCGGGCGGCTGGCGGATGCGGCTGCAGCTCGCGCAGGCGCTGATGGCGCCGTCGGACCTGCTGCTGCTCGACGAGCCGACGAACCACCTCGACCTCGACGCGATCGTGTGGCTCGAGCAGTGGCTGCGGCGCTACGACGGCACGGCGATCGTGATCTCGCACGACCGCGAGTTCCTCGACGCCGTCTGCGACGTCACGCTCGCGCTCGAGAATCGCAGGCTGGCACGCTGGAGCGGCAACTACACGGCGTACGAGCTGCAGCGCGCCGAGCGCTTGCGGCAGGCGCAGGGCGCGTACGAGAAGCAGCAGCGCGACCTCGCGCACCTGCAGCGCTTCGTCGATCGCTTCAAGGCGAAGGCGACGAAGGCGAAGCAGGCCCAGAGCCGCGTGAAGGCGATGGAGCGGATGACGCTGCTCGCGCCGATCTTCGAGGCGTCGGCGTTCACGTTCCGCTTCCGCGCGCCGCGCTCGTCGCCCGACCCGATGCTGGTCGTCGAGGACCTCGACTGCGGCTACCGGCTCGACGGCGGCGGCGAGCGGCGCGTCGTGCGCGGCATCGACCTCCGGATCGCGTCCGGCGAACGGATCGGCCTGCTCGGCGCGAACGGCCAGGGCAAGTCGACCGTCGTCAAGACGCTCGCCGGGACGCTGGCGGCGCTCGGCGGGCACGCTGACGCCGGTCGCGGGCTCGTCGTCGGCTACTTCGCGCAGCACCAGGTCGACATGCTCGACCTCGACGCGTCGCCGCTGCTGCAGCTGCAGCGCGTGGCGCTCGCGAGCCGCGCCGACGGACCCGCGCCGCGCGAGCAGGAGCTGCGCGACTATCTCGGCAGCTTCGACTTCCGCGGCGAGATGGCGACCGCACCGGTCGCGCCGTTCTCGGGCGGCGAGAAAGCGCGGCTCGCGCTCGCGCTGATCATCTGGACGCGGCCGAACCTGTTGCTGCTCGACGAGCCGACGAACCATCTCGACCTCGAGACGCGCGAGGCGCTGACGTTCGCGCTCGCGCAGTTCGACGGCACGCTGATCCTCGTGTCGCACGACCGCGCGCTGCTGCGCGCGACGACCGATCGCTTCCTGCTCGTGTCGGACGGGCGCTGCAGGGACTTCGACGGCGACCTCGACGACTACCGCGCGTGGTCGCTGAAGAAGTCGACCGCCGAGACGCCGGCGGCCGTCCCGGACACGACGCGGGCGACGACGCACGCCGCGACGCCGGTCGTCGCCGATCGCTCGCGCGAGCAGCGCCGTGCCGAGGCCGAGACGCGCAACGACGCGGCGCGACGACGCAAGCCGATCGAGCAGCGCATCCGCCGCATCGAGACGAAGCTCGCCGAGGCCGAGGCCGCGAAGAAGGCGCTCGAGGCGACGCTCGCCGAGCCGGCCATCTACAGCGACGACGCGCGCGATCGGCTGCGGCAGTGCCTGCTCGACCAGGCCTACGTGACGCGCGACATCGAGGCGCTCGAGGCGGAGTGGCTCGAGCAGCAGTCGCTGCTCGAACGCGCGGCCTGAACGCCGGCCGGGACGGTCGTCAGCCCGGCGTCGATCCGATCACCGCGATCAGCACGCTGCACGGCGCGATCTCGACGAGCGACTTCGACAGCGCGCCGCGCCACCAGCGTTCGGTCCACGACGCCGCGCGGCGATGGCCCATGACGATCAGGTCGGCGCCCCACTCGCGCGCGACCCGCGCGATCTCGTCGACCGGCTCGCCGAACGACAGCTGCCCCTGGCACGCGTAGCCCTTCGCCTCGAGCTGGGCGATACCGTCGTCGAGGATCTCGCGGTAACGCTCCTTCTCGGCGTCGAGCGAGTCGGTCGGGATGAAGCCTTCGCCCACATAGACCGGCGGCATCGACGGCGTGACCGCGAGCAGCTTGATGTCGCCGCGCGTCAGTGCGGCGACCTCGCCGCATTCGAGCAGCGCCCGCCGACCCGACTCCGATCCGTCGTACGCGAGCAGGATCCGTTTGAACATGCGCCACCCCGAGAGCGCGCCGATGAGACGCGTCCGGATGCTTGCGCAACCGGGCAGCGCTGTCAACGCGGGGTATCGCGAGCATGGGCGACGGGCCGCACGCCGAGCCTCGGCGTGCGCGGCCGCGGCCCGCGCGTCACGAGACCGGCTTGGCCGGCGCGGTGGCGCGCTGGTCGATCAGGTCCGCGTACGGCTCGGAGACCTGCACCTTGATGCGACGCCGGAGGTCGGCGACGTACGCGCCGAACTCGATCGCGCCGAGCTGCTTCGCGATGCTCTGCGACAGCGCCGTGCGCGAGCCCGGGTTCGGGTCGGGCTGACTCGTCACGCCGGTGATCTCGTAGACCACGTAGTCGCCGGACGGCACGAGCGCGCCGGCGAAAGCCGGCAGTTTCGACGCGTCGGTGCGGAAGATGTCGGTCACGGCGTCCTGCGGCACATCGGAGCGCTCGACGCGCGACACGGCGATCGGCGCGCCGAACGTCTTGCCGTCGACGGCCGCCGGCCCCCCGGCGCGCAGCTTCGCGAGCGCGCCCTGCCCCGCCTGCAGCGCGAGCCGCTGCGCCTCGGCATGGGTCAGCTGCGCCTTGATGGCGTCGGCGACCTCCGCGAGCGGCCGCTTCGCCGCCGGCGTGTAGTCGACGATGCGCGCCGAGACGAGCGTCCCGGGCGACGTCTCGACGGCTTCGGTGTTGTGATGATTCTTGATCGAGTCGGCCGAGAACAGCGCGGCGAGCAGCTTCGTGTTCGCGAGCGGGCTCGACGGGTCGGCGCCGGGCGCCGGCGTGCGCGCCACGTCGTTCGCGGTCTGCACCGACAGCCCGAACTTCTGCGCCGTCGGCGCGAGCGAGTCGCCCTGCTCGTAGACGCCGTCGGCGAACGCCTCGGCCGCGTCGGTGAACTTCTTCTGCGCGGCCTGCTTGCGCAGCTCGTCGGTGATCTGCCCCTTGACCGCGTCGAACGGCTTGACGTCGGCGGGCTTGACGCCGGTCAGCTCGATGATGTGATAGCCGAAGTCGCTGCGGACGAGGTCGCTGATCCCGTTGTCCTTGAGCGCGAACAGCGCGTTCTCGAACGGCGGCACCGTCGCGCCGCGCGCGAGCCAGTCGAGGTCGCCGCCCTTGGCCGCCGAGCCCGGGTCGTCCGAGTTCGCCTTCGCCAGCTTCGCGAACTCCGCAGCCACGTTCGCGGCCGGGGTCGCGCGGATCTGCTTGAGGATGCCTTCGGCCTTCGCCTTGGCCTTCGCCTGATCGGCCTCGCTCGCGTCCTTCGCCACCGCGACGAGGATGTGGCTCGCGCGCCGCTGTTCCGGCAGCTCGTAGCGCTTCTTGTTCTGGTCGTAGTACGCGTGCACGTCCTGGTCGGACACGGTCGCCTGCTTCGCCAGCGCGTCCGCCGACAGCACGAGGTACTCGACCTTCGCGCTCTCCGGCTTCATGTAGCGGTCGGGATGCGCGTCGTATTCCTTCTGCACGGCGTCCGGCGCGAGCTTGACCTGCGCGAGATAGTCGGCGGCCTTGAACGTCATCGGCCGCACCTCGCGACGCTGCGACACGATCGTCGAGAAGCGGTCGACGACTTCCTTCGGGACGATCACCGAATTCTCGATCGCGCTGTCGAGCTGCTGGAGCGCGAGGTCCTGCCGCATCCGCTGCTCGAACACGACCGGCGTCATGCCCTGCTGCGCGAGCAGCGCCTGGTAGCGATCGCGGTCGAAGCGCCCGTCGACCTGCAAGGCCGGGATCGCCGCGATCGTCTCCTGCAGCTTGCGATCGGACGTGCCGAGCGATTCCTTCTGCGCCTGGACCATCAACACGCGCTGGGAGATCAGGGTGTCGAGCGTGCGGGCCCGCGCCTCCGGCGTGTCGAACGCCGCGGCGTCGATGCTCGCGCCGTAGGTCTGTCGCATCCGCGCGAGCTGCTCGCGCTGCGCCTCGTCGAGCTCGGTCTGACTGATCGGCTGGCCGCCGACCTTCGCGACGCTCTGCGTCTGCTGGCGCATCCGCTCGTATCCCTGCACGCCGAAGAACACGAACGACGGCACGATCAGCAACAGCAGCAGCAGTTGCATCAGGCGCTGATGCGAGCGGATGAAATCGAACATGAGGAACGACCGGGTTGGGTGCCGGACCGGCGGGCGGCCGAAGATCCGGGGCGGCCTGCGGGATACCGCGCGACGAGGCGCGGTGTCGCCGGCGCGCGGAAGCCGCAAGAAGCGGGACGCGATGATACCAGCGGCCCTTTCGCCGCCACAACGAACGACGCGGCGACGCGACGCTCGGGAACGTCCGACGTCGCGCACGTGGCGTCGGCGAACCGACGCGACGGCGAGCGTCGAACCGCGGGCAGCACGCCGGTCGCCGGCGCGCCTCGAGCGCGCGCGGACCTGGACCCGGCTGAGCGGGTCGCACGCGTCGGACGCGAAACGCGAAGGGCCGCCGCAGCGGCCCTTCGGGCGTCACGACCGCTGGTCGCGGGCGTCGACGTCCGGGCACGCGGGGCGGCGGCCCCGATGCCCGCGACGCATCGCCGTTACTGACAGGTGAAGCTCGACGCCGACTCCACGCTGCCGGTCCCGTTGTACTTCGCGACCTTCGGATACGTGCACAGCGGACGCGACCGGCTCGGCGACCACGTCGACGGCACGTCGGTGTTGACGCCGCCGGGATTGCCGGTGCCGCGCGCCGTCGCGACGACGCTGTCCGGCGCCTGGCCGTTCTCGACCCACTTCACGAGCGGCGTGATCATGTCGAACTGGTCCGCGGCCGGCCCGCCCGAGCAGTGGTTCATGCCCGGGATGCGATACAGGCGCGCGAAGTTCGTCGCGTCCCCGCCGTTCGCCGTCGCGAGCGACTGGTACCACGACGTCGTGTCGTCCGGCGAGAAGATCGGATCGCTGTTGCCGTGATAGACCATGATCTTCGCGCCGCGATTCTTCAGCGCGCTCAGGTCCGTCGGGTGCGGCGGCAGCATGAACGACAACGCGCTCTCGGTGTACGTCGCATCGGTCGCGCCGACGCCGGCGAGGATCGTGTCGATGTTCGCCGTCAGCGTGAAGTTCGGACCGTTGAATCCGACCGGATTCTGCGGCGGCACGTCCCAGATGATCCCGACCGCGCCGGAGTCGAGGTTCAGCGAGTTGCTGAACTTCCACGTCGCCCAGCCGTTCGTGCCGAGGCCCGCGTCGTAGGGGAACGACGAGTAGATCTTCGCGCCGGTGCTCGTCGTCGCGCCCGAGAACAGATGCGCGACCGTGATCTTCTGCTGCGCGGTCAGGCAGGTGCCGTCGCGCGCGCCGCTGCACGTCGGCACGTCGCGGTCGATGTTGAACGCGGTCTGGCACATCTGGATGTCCTGCACCATCCCGTCGGTGACGCCGTCGAGCGCGTCGCACTTCGCGAGCACCGCGTTCGACACCAGCGTGCGCTCGGCCGTCGTGAAGCCGGTGCCGGGGCTCCCGGGCGTCGTCGCGAGGGCGTTGTACGCCTGCGCGCCCGCGATGTTCGCGACGGCCGCGAGCGGCAGCCGGAAGCCCGGGTCGCCGGCGAGAAATCCGTCGTACTGGTCCGAGTACCGGGCCGCCGCGACCATCGTGTGCCGTCCGCCGTTCGAACAGCCGGCGAAATACGAGCGGTCGGGACCCTTGCCGTAGGCGGACTGGATGACGGCCTTCGCCATCGGCGTCAGCTTCGCCACGGCCTGGTAGCCGTAGTCGAGGCGAGCCTGCGGATCGATGCCGAAGCTCGGGTTCTGGTTACCCGCGTGCCCCGCGTCCGAGCTGATGACCGCGAAGCCCATGCTCAACGCGCCGGTGAGCGGCCCGCCGCCGGTGTTCGCGCCGGTCGCCGTGACAACCGAGCCGTCGGTGCCGCCGTTCGCCTGGTAGATAGAAGCGTCCGTTCCACGCGTACGGCAGACGCATCTCGAAACCGATCGCGTACGGCTGGCCGTCGACGAGGCCGATGCGCTGGTACATCTTGCCGACGACCTGACAGTGCGCGGGAACGGGATTGCCTCCGACCGTCAGCGCACCCGCCGCGATGTCGTTCGTCGCGGTGATCGTCGTGTTTGCGTACGAGAGCTTCGAGATGAGGTTCGCGCACGACGGCAACGTGCCGCCGGTGGCCGCGCTCAGCTGCGGCAGCGCCGTCGACGCCGGCGGAGGCGGCGGCGACGCGTTGTCGCCGCCGTTGTCCCCGCCGCATGCCGCGAGGACGGAGAACACTCCGATCATCGAGGCTTTCGAGAGTGACGGCGCTGGCTTCATTGTTCGGTCTCCTTGAATGATGGTGACGGCGGGTCGAGAGGCGTGTCGCTCGTCGCCGTCGCCTCGCGGCGCGGGCGCAGCGCCGCCTCGTCGACCGACTCTATCGTCCGGTTTCGACCGCTGTCAGTATCGAAGGCGCATAGCTGTCTTAACGTCGCCGTCATGAGGCGCAGCGGCGCCGCCCGCGGGATGGAGATCGAACTTGCGTCGCCGCGTGGGCCGCCGAGCGTCGCCGCCGCTTCAGCCGCGTGCCGCCGCGTCGGCCGGGTCGTACCCGAGGCGATGGGACATCGCGGTGGCGGCGTCGCGCAACGCCGCCACCAGCGCGTCGGTCCGCTCGGCACGGAAGCGGAACGTCGGGATCAGCAGCGCCACGTTGCCGGCCACGTCGCCGCCGGCGCCGAAGAACGGCGCGGCGATGCCGATCGCGTTCGTGGTCCGGTGCGCCCGCGTCAGCGCGTAGCCGTCGCGACGGATGCGGCGCAGCGCTGCGCGCAGCTCGGTCGGGCGGATCGCCTGCCCGCTGACCGGCGCCCGCTCGTCGCGCGCGATCACCGCGTCGACCTCGTCGTCGCCGAGCCACGCGAGCAGCGACCGCCCGGTCGCGCCCCAGGCCAGCGACTCCGGACGATGGAGCTCGATGTCGTAGCGCATCGGATCGGCCGGTGCGGCGGCCGCCGCGTAGAACATCCGCAGGGCCCGCCGGTCGAGCAGCGTCAGCAGCGCGGTCTCGTCGAAGCGCCTGCACAGCGCGTCGAGGATCGGCGCGGCGATGCGCCGGTACGGCATGTCCGCGACAAGGCGACTCGCGAGGCGCAGCAGCTCCGTGCCCGCCGTGAACCCGCCGCCGGCGACGTCCTCGACGAATCCCGCGTCGCGCAGCAGCGCGAGCAGCCGATGCGTCGTGCTGCGCGGCAGCTCGAGGCGCGTCGCGAGCGACGCGACGCTCGATCCCGGATGGTCGACGAGCTGCGTCAGCAGCCGCGTCACGCGGTGGACGGTTCCGGTGTCGCTCGCCTTCTCGGGCGCGGCATTCGTCGGTGACATGGCTCGACCTCGCTCCGGCGGATCGCAGCGACGATCCGGGATGTTTGACGCACTCGGTGCCTCGGGCCTATCATACCATTGAACGAGATGGGTGTCCCGCTGAGCGGGACGCCCATGAAACCGGATCGGGACACGACGAATGGACCTCGGACTGAAGGGACGGACCGCGCTGGTGACCGGCGCGAGCCAGGGGATCGGGCGCGGCGTCGCGCGGCTGCTGGCGATGGAGGGCGTGCGGGTCGTCGGCGCCGCGCGTCGGATCGACCTGATCGCCGACCTGGCGCGCGACGTCCGCGCGGCCGGCGGCGAGGAGATCGTTCCGGTCGCGATGGATCTCTACGACGACGACGCGTCCGAGCGCCTCGCCGCGGCCGCGCTCGACGCGGTCGGCGCCGTCGACATCCTGATGAACGTCGCCGGCGCGAGCCGTCCGATCCCGTTCGACGCGCCGCGCGACGCGTGGCTCGAAGGGATGACGCTCAACTTCTTCCGGCTGCGCGAGCTCACGCACGCGCTCGTGCCGCAGATGCGCGAGCGCGGCTTCGGACGCATCGTCAACTTCACCGGGACGTCCGAGCCGCGCATGCTGAATGCGGCGTTCACCGCGAAGGCCGCGGTCCACGTCTGGTCGAAGGGCCTCTCGCGCGAGGTCGCGCGCGACGGCGTGACCGTCAACTGCCTGCAGCCGGGCCGCATCCGCAGCGAGCAGATCAGCAAGCGCTATCCGACGCCGGAGGCCGAGCGCGAGTACGCCGAGGCCGAGATCCCGATGGCCCGCTTCGGCGAGCCGGCCGAGATCGGCGCCGTCGCCGTGTTCCTCGCGTCGGCTGCGGCCAGCTACGTCACCGGCACCGTCATCCCGGTCGACGGCGGGTCGAGCCGCTTCGCGTTCTGACCCGATGGGCGAGACGATCCTCCAGCGTCTCGCCGCGCGCGCGGTCGCCGTCGAGCGCCAGTCGCTGTCCGACGCGTCGGTCGCGCGCGCGAAGGCACTGATCGTCGACACGGTCGGCTGCGCGCTCGGCGCCGTCGCGAGCCCGGTGGTCCGGGGCTGCAGCGCGTCGTCGAGGAGGTCGGCGGCCATCCGCGCGCCACGGTGATCGGCACGACGCTCCGGACCAGCGCACCTTGGGCCACGCTCGCGAACGGCGCGGCGCTGCGCTACCTCGACGCGAACGACTACTACTTCGGCCGCGATCCGGCCCATCCGAGCGGCAACCTCGCGGCGGTCCTCGCGGTCGGCGAAGCGGTCGGCGCGTCGGGCGCCGACGCCGATCACCGCGCTCGCCGTGGCGTACGACATCCATCTCGCGTTCGCCGACGCGGCCGGCACGCCGAACCTCTGGGATCGCGGCTGGCATCACGGCACGAACACGCAGTTCTCGGCGTCCGCCGCGGCGGCCCGACTGCTCGGCTGCGACGCCGGCGTCGTCGCACAGGCGATGGCGATCGCGGGGAGCCATCACAACACGCTCGCGCAGCTGCAGAGCGGCACGATCTCCACGCTGAAGGCGAGCGCCGAGGCGTCGGTCGCGAAGGGCGGCGTCGAGGCGGCGCTGCTCGCGCGCCACGGGTTGACCGGGCCGCTCGACCTGATCGAGGGTCGCTTCGGATGGGCGGCGTCGGTCGCCGGCGCGATCGACGAGGACGCGCTGTTCGCGAGCCGACCCGACCGCTTCCTCGACGTCAGCATGAAGCCCTACCCCGCCGTCGCGACCGCGATGGCGCCGATCGATGCGGCGCTCGAGCTGTCCCGCACGCATCCCGCCGCGATCGACGATATCGCGTCGGTCGTCGTCGCGCTGCCGCGCTTCGCGCTGTCGTCGCCGTCCGGCAAGCCCGATCGCCGCCACCCCGCGAGTCGCGAGAGCGCCGACCACAGCTTCTACTACTGCGTCGCCGTCGCGCTCGCCGACGGCGCGTGCGGCGACGCGCAATTCGCCGCCGAGCGCCTCGTCGACCCGCGACTCGCGGCGCTGCTCGACCGCGTCGAGCTGGTCGAGGACGACGCGCTGACGGCCGGGTGGCCCGGCACCGCCGGCGGCGCCGTGCGGATCGCCCTCGCGAACGGCGACGTGCACGAGGTCCGCAGGCCGCATCCGCCGGGACATCCCGATCGGCCGATGACGCCCGAGCAGTCGGCCGCGAAGTTCCATGCGCATGCCGACGACGTGCTCGGCCACGCCCGCGCGTCGACGGCGATGCGGGCGCTCGAGTCGCTCGACGACTGTCGCGACCTGCGCGACCTGATGCCGCTGCTCGTGCCCTGACCCGCTTCGAAGGAACCGCCATGCCATCGATCGCTTCTTCCCGCACGCCGCGTCGCCCGTCGTCCGCGGCTCGCGCGTTCGCCGCCGTGGTGCTGTCCGTCGCGTCGGCCGTCGCGCTGCCGGCCCGCGCGCTCGCGGCCGACGCGTGGCCGACGCACCCGATCCGTCTCGTCGTCTCGTTCCCGCCGGGCGGCGTCTCCGACGTCATCGCGCGGCCGCTGGCCGACCAGCTCGCGCACGAGCTCGGCCAGCCGGTGGTGATCGACAACCGCGGCGGCGCGGCCGGCACGATCGGCGCGACGACGGTCGCGAACGCGTCGCCGGACGGCTACACGCTGCTGTTCGGCAGTGCGAACGAGCTGGCGATGAGCCCGTCGCTGTACCGCACGCTCCACTACGACCCGCTGAAGTCGTTCGTCGCGGTCGCGCCGGTGGCCGAGTTCCCGAACGTGCTGGTCGTCGGCAACGGCTCGCCGGCGAAGAACGTCGCGCAGCTGACGGCGATCGCGAAGGCGAAGCCCGGCAGCCTGACGTTCGCGTCGTCCGGCGTGGGCAGCACGAATCACCTGACCGAGGAGCGCTGGCGGTCGGTCGCCGGCGTCGACGTCGTGCACGTCCCGTACAAGGGCGGCGGCCCCGCGCTCGTCGACCTGATCGGCGGGCAGGTCGACGCGATGTTCGCGACGCTGCCGTCGGCGATCAACCTGATCCGCTCCGGCAAGATCCGCGCGCTCGCGGTCACGCGCGACACGCGCAGCCCCGCGTTGCCCGACGTGCCGACGATGCGCGAGGCGGGCGCACCGGGCGTGACCGTGTCGACATGGAACGGCGTGTTCGCGCCGGCCGCGACGCCGGGACCGGTCGTGGAACGGCTGCGCGCGGCGGTCGAGCGCGTCGTCGGCTCCGACGCGTTCCGTCGCCACCTCGCGACGATCGGCGCCGAGCCGATGACCGTGTCGCCGGCCGCGTTCACCGCGCTGATGCACGACGACTTCGAGCGCTGGGCGGAGGTGATCCGCAACGCGCACATCACGGCCGAAGGGACGCCGCAATGAAGCGCGGTGCGGGGGTGCTGATGCTGTGGATCGACGTCGATCCGGCGCTCGAACGCGAGACCGACGCGTGGTACGCGAACGAGCACCTGCCGGATCGCGTCGTCGACGGCGGGTACTCGCGGGCGCGACGCTACGCGGCGGTCGAGGCGACGCCGCGCTACCTGTCGGCGTTCGAGGCGGCGTCCCCCGACGCGCTCGCGAGCGACGGTTACCTGAAGCTCGTCGCCGTCATCAGCGACCAGTCGAAGCGCATCCGCGCGGGCTTCTCGAACGTCGTGCGCAACACGTTCGAGGTGCGCGCGGCGGCCGGCTCGGCGAGCGGCGGCATCGCCGCGGTGTGGCGCCTCGGCGCGACGGCCGCCGCCGATGCGGAACGCATCGACGCGCTGGTGCCGACGCTCGTCGGCGAAGGCATCGTCGCCGCGAGCTGGCTCGAACAACGGCCCGAGGTTCGCGCCGCGATGGACCGACGTCGCGTGACGGGCCTCGACGATGCCGCGACCGGCCACGTGCTGATGCTCGAGGCCGGCGATCCGCGCGACTTCGACACGGTCCGTCAAGGCGCGCTGTCCGACGCCGAGTGGACGCGGGCCGGCTTCGCGGTCGAAGCGGTCGGCCTCTATCGATTGATGGTGGACTTCACCGCCGCCTGACCGGAGAAGACGATGTCCCGAAGACTGCTGACCGCCGCGTTGCTGTGGGCGTGCACCTGGGCGTGCGGCCCCGCGGCCGCCGCCGACGCGTATCCGTCGCACCCGATCCACTGGATCGTGCCCTACCCGCCCGGCGGGACCACCGACGTGATCGCGCGGACGATCGCGCAGCAGATGAGCCAGCGCCTCGGCGTCGCGATCGTCGTCGAGAACCGCGGCGGCGCCGGCGGCACGATCGGCATCGGCTTCGTCGCGCGGTCCGAGCCGGACGGCTACACGCTGCTCGTCAGCGACGCGAGCGTCGCGACGGCGCCGAGCCTGTACCGCACGCTCGCATTCGACGTCGCGAAGGATCTCGTCCCGGTCGAGCGCTTCGCGACGGTGCCGCACGTCGTCGTCGTGAATCCCGCGTTGCCGGTCCACACCGTCGCCGAGCTCGTCAAGTACTCCAACACGGCGCCGAACCGGCTCGACTTCGCGTCGGGCGGCATCGGCTCGCCGCTGCACCTCGCCGGCGAGGCGTTCCGCGCCGCGACCGGCGTGACGTGGACCCACGTGCCGTATCGCGGCGCCGGCCCCGCGATCCTCGCCGCGGTCACCGGCGAGGCGCAGGTCGCCGTCCCGTCGCTGCCGTCGGCGCTGCCGCAGATCACCGGACAGCGGCTGCGGGCGCTCGCGGTGACCAGCGCGAAGCGCGTCGCGTCGCTGCCCGACGTGCCGAGCGTCGCCGAGCTCGGATTCCCGAACGCGGTGGCCGTCGGCTGGATCGGCCTGCACGCGCGTGCCGGGACCCCGGCCGCGGTCGTCGCCCAGCTGCAGCAGGCCGCCGCCGAGGCGCTGAACACCAGCGCCGTCCGCGACGTGCTGCGCGCGCAGGGCGCGGACATCGAGCCGCTCGACAGCGCCGACTACGGCCGCTTCGTCGCCGCCGAGACGCTGCGCTGGAAGCGACTCGTCGAGGCCGCCGGCATCCAGCCGCAGTGACGACCGGCGCGTCGGCCCCGAGCGCTCAGGGCACGCGGGACGGCGACCGGTCGAGCCCGATCACCTCGACGCGCGCGTCCGGCTGCCGCGCGCGGACGAACGCGATGACCGATTCCACGGTCACGGCGTCGATCTGCCCGGCCATGCGGCGCTCGAACGGATGGTCGTCGAACGCGACGTTGGCCCGGAACAGCCGCGCGCCGAGGCGCGTCGTCGCCGGGATGTCGAGCGTCGTCGGCCGGTAGCCGTTCTGCTGCAGCCATCGCTGCGCGGACTCCCGATCGTCGACGAGCGGTTCGTGCGCCATCGCGACGGCGGCGAGCTCGAGCAGCCACTGGTTCGAGTTCTGGTAGCGCGTCGAGAACGGATAGGCCACGACGCTGTAGCGGTCGTCGTGGAGCGCCTGCGGCACCGTGCCGGCGAGCAGCGCGGCCAGCCGCCGCTGCGTGTCGGCGTCGGGGACGACGATCGCCGCCTCGTAGCGGAACGGCGCGTCGAGAAAGAAATTGCCGAGTCCTTCGTCGAACAAAGCGGACGTCGCGCTGCCGCAGTCGTTGAGCTCGTGGACGACGGTCCAGCGGCCGTCCGGATGGTCGCGCCAGACGAACGCCATGTGCGACCAGCGCAGGCCGTAGCGCGTGAGGTCCTGGCCGGCGCGAGCGACGAACGCGACCTCGGCGCCGCTCGCGTCGAGCGCGTCGCGGACGCGCTTGCCGAGATCGAGGCCGCGGGCCAGCGACTCGGGCGTCGGGACGAACGGCTCGCAGGTCTGACCGCCGTGCGCCGCGGTGCATAGCAGCGCCGCGAGCGCGAAGCCCGCGATGCGGCCGGCGGCGTTCATCACCGCCCCTCGCCGCGCAGCGCCGTCGTGCGGCTCTGGTGGATCAGCTCGCGGCCGACAGCGTTCGGCACGAACGCGATCATCCGGCCGGCCGCGATCAGCGCGCAGCCGGTGCTCGTCGCGACGACCCGGACCGCGGTGCCGACGCCGACGCTGAGCGTGCCCGCGACGCGAACCGACGCCGTCTCGGCCTCCGAAGCGCCGCGCAGCACGACGACGGTCCCGTCCGCGACGGTCTCGACGCTCGCGACGACGGCCTTCCCGGAGAGCTGCAGCGTGCTCAGGGTCCCCGCGACGACGACGCCGGCCGCGAGCGACGGCGCGACGAGCGACGCGCCGGACGCGCGGGTCGATGCGTCGAACGGGTCGTCGGCGAGCGCGACGAGCGGGACGACCGACAGCGACAGCGTCGCGACCGCGGCGATCGCGACGACGCAGCGAAGAGGATTCGAGCGCTTCATGACGGTCCTTTCGTCGAACGCGTCGGGCGACGCGGTACGCCGACGATGCGGCGCACCGAGAACCGGCCGCCAGCGGAACGTGCGACGATGCAACCCGGAATCCGTCGGGTATCGCTCCGTGATACTCGTGCCGACCGTCCGGAGGGCTGCCTTGTCCCAAGCCGCGCTGCTGATCGACCGCCTCAAGCACGAGCTGAAGGCGCGCGGCATCACGTACGCGAAGGTCGCCCAGGCGATCGGGCTGTCCGAGGCGAGCGTCAAGCGCCTGTTCTCGAAGCAGGACCTGTCGCTGTCGCGCCTCGAGGCGATCTGCGCGGTCGCGGCGATCGAGCTCACCGACCTCGCGCGCGGCATCGACCCCGAGGAGCGCCTGCTGTCGGCTCTGGCGCACGAGCACGAGGCGGCGCTGGTCGACGACCCGATCCTGTTCGTCGCGGCCATCTCGGCGTTGAACCTCGTGACGTTCCGCCAGATTCTCGACGAGTACGAGATCGCCGAGGCCGATCTCGTGAAGGCGTTCGTCGCGCTCGACCGGATGGGCTTCCTGCGGCTGCTGCCGAACAACCGCTACCGCCTGCTGATCGCGCGCACGTTCCGCTGGCTGCCGGACGGCCCGATCCAGCGTTCGTTCAAGGCCCATGCGAACGAGTACTTCGACAGCGCGTTCGACGGGCCCGACGAGTTCATGGTGCTGCTGAACACGCGGCTGTCGAAGGCCCACGCGGCGACGTTGATCGACCGCCTGCAGCGGCTCGCGAAGGACGTGTCCGAACAGCACGGCGACGACGCGCGGCTTCCGCCCGCGCAGCGACGGCCGATGAGCCTGCTGCTGGCCGTGCGGCCGTGGCAGCTCGACTTCATGCGGGCGCTCGAACGCGAGCGTCCGCCGCCGGCACGGCGCATCGTCCGTCGCGGCTGATCAGCGCGGCCGGTGCAGTCGAAAGCGCTGCGACGGACCGATCTCGAAGTAGTCGGCCGGACCGCCGCCGCGCAGCACGTGGCCGCGCGCGCGCCGTGTCGTAGACGCCGTCCGTCAGCGACGACCGCGCGATGTGGATCGCGACGACCTCGCCCAGCGTCAGCCAGCTGTCGACCGGTTCTCCCGCGGCGCGTCCGCAGCCGCCTGACCTCGATCGCGCGGCACTCGAACGTGACCGGGCTCTCGGCCACGCGCGGCACGCCGACCAGCGTCGACGCGAGCGGCGTCAGGCCGGCGAGCGCGAACTCGTCGACCTCGGGCGGCACGGCGGCGCAGCTCGCGTTCATCCGCTCGACGAGCGCCCGCGTCGTCAGGTTCCAGACGAACTCGCCGGTCGCCTCGACGTTGCGCACGGTGTCCTTGTAGCCGATGCTGGAGAAGCCGACGATCGGCGGCGTGTAGTTGAACGCGTTGAAGAAGCTGTACGGCGCGAGGTTCAGCGTGCCGTCCGGCGCGCGCGACGAGATCCAGCCGATCGGCCGCGGCCCGACGATCGCGTTGAACGGGTCGTGCGGCAGGCCGTGGCCGTTCTTCGGCTCGTAGGAATGGAGGTCGTCCATCAGCGCCGGCGCGTCGACGTCCGGCGACGCGGCGCGGCGCGGATCGCGCTCGAGCGCGTCGTGCACGCACAGCGCCGCGTACGCGTCGTTCGCCGCGTACAGCAGCTGGTTCGCGTCGAGCACGGGCCGCGCCCAGTTCGACGTCGTCTGCCGCTTCGACTTCAGCGAAGCGCCGCTCGAACAGGATCGCGACGCGCCGCCCGCACGCCGGTCGCCGCGCGGAACCCTGCCGCGCGGAACACGGCGTTGAGGTCGATCACCGATCGCAGCTCGACGCCGAAGCGGTTGCGGATGTGACGCAGGTCGGACGACAGACCGAAGCCGACCTTCAGCACGTCGGGCGCCTGCAGCAGCGCGAGCAGCGTCGGCATGCCTTCGACGCGATGCACCTGGAAGATGAACGCCTCGTCGCGCGTCGCGAACTGCACGACGTGCGGACCGTCGCCGGTCACGCCGGCCGTGAAGACCGGCTTCGACTCGGTGTCGAAGCCGACGGTGCCGGCGGCGCGGATCGCCGCGTCCGCCGCCGCGAACTCCGCGGCGGTCGCCGGCACGCGGATGCGATCGAGCGGCAGCCCCTCGAACGGCGGCAGCGCCGCGATCTCGTCCTTCGTCGGTGCCGCCTGCTTCATCGGCGGCTCAGGACTTCGCCTTGCGCGCCTCGATCGCCTCGATCTCGTCCATGATGCGGTCCATCCGCGCGGCGATCGACCGGTACGGCGCCGGCGACGCGAGGTCGACGCCGGCCTTCTTCACGAGGTCGTACGAATAGTCCGAGCCGCCGGCCCGCAGCAGCCCGAGGTAGCGGTCGCGCGCGCCCGGCTCGTTGTTCAGCACGCTGTCGGCGAACAGCGAACTCGCCGCGATCGACGTCGAGTACTGGAACACGTAGAACGCGTTGTAGAAGTGCGGGATGTACGCCCACTCGATCGTGTCGACGTCGTCGATCTTCACGATGCCTTCCGCGTCGCCGTGGTAGCGCCGCAGGATGTCGCCGTAGATCTTCGTCAGCTCCGGCCCCGACAGCGTCTCGCCGCGATCGACGCTTCGCGTGCACCTCGCGCTCGAACTCGGCGAACATCGCCTGCCGGAAGAACGTCGCCGCGCAGGTTCTCGAGCGCGCTGCCGAGGTACAGCAGCCGCTCGTCGTCGTCCTTCGCGATGTCGAGCATGTGCTTGAGCAGCAGCGCCTCGTTGAACGTCGACGCGATCTCCGCGACGAAGATCGGATAGTCCGCGGTCGCGAACGGCTGCGCGCCTGTTCGCCTGCACCGTGTGCAGCGCGTGGCCCCACTCGTGCGCGATCGTCGTCACCGATTCGTAGTCGCCGTTGAAGTTCAGCAGCACGTACGGATGCACGTCGTACGCGTAGCCGGCCATGTGCGCGCCGGACAGCTTGTGCGGCCGCGGGTACGCGTCCATCCAGCGATGCTCGAAGCCGTTCTTCATCGCGGCCACGTAGTCCGGCCCGAGCGGCGCGACGGCCTCGAGCGTGAGCCGCTTCGGCGTCGTCGAGGCTGTACTGACGGTCGACCTTCACGAGCGGCGGATAGATGTCGTAGTAGTGCATGTCGGTCACGCCGAGCATCTTCGCGCGCAGGCGGAAGTAGCGATGCAGCGTGTCGAGGTGCGCGTTGGCCTCGGAGATCAGCGTGTCGTACACGGCGACCGGGACGGCGCGGCCGTCGAGCTTCGCGGTGATGACGTCGGGATAGCGATGCACCTTCGCGTTGACCGAGTCGGTCTTCATCTGACCGTACAGCGTCGAGCCGAACGTGCGCTCGAACTGCTTCATCGCGCCGAAGAACGCGTCCATCACGAGCTTGCGGTCGGCGCGGTTCTGCACGCCGCGGTACTTCGTGTAGGCCGACTGGTCGAGCGTGACCTGCGTGCCGTCGGACAGCGTCACCTTCGGCCACGGCAGGTCGGCCGTCGACAGCAGCGTGTAGTCGGAGACCGAGTCGTCGCCGGTCAGCCCGAAGCCCGCGACGATCGCCTCGCTCTTCGCGTCGAGCGTGTGCGGCGCGGTCCGCAGGATGTTGTCGAGCATGTGGCGATAGACGCCGAGCGACTTGTCCTGCGCGAGGAAGCCGTCGATCTTCTTCTTGCCGATCGACAGCACCTCGGGCGCCATGAACGACGTCGCCTCGTCGACCTGCGTGTTGATCAGCTGTACGCGCTGGTTCAGCGCGATGCCGGCGGCGTCGCTCGTGTCCTGGTTGTGGACCTCGGTCCCGTACACGGCGAGGCGTCCGAAGCGCTTCTGGACGTCGTTCAGCAGGTCGAGGCACGACCGGAAGCGCGCCGCCGACTGGCCGAGCTGGCCCTTGCAGCCGCCGAACCGGTCGAGCTCCGACTTCACCTTCGCGGCGTCGGCGTCCCAGGCGGCCTGCGACGGGTAGAGGTCCGCGAGATTCCAGCGGTCTTGTTCGGATTCGGCGTGCGCGGCGCCGGACAACAGGACGGCCAGGACGGCCGCGATCGATCGCATCTTCACTCGTCACGCTCCTTCGTGGGGGACACGGACGGCGATTCTCGTCGATCCGCCGGGCGTTGGCGAATCGGGGATCGCGCCGAACCCCCCGCCGCCCGGCGTCTCGATGACGAACACGTCGCCCGGCTCGCATCTGCGTGCTGCCGACGTGCGGGATCGTCTCGACGCGGCCGTCGACGCGCTCGACGGTGTTGCGTCCGACGCGCGCCGGGCGCGCCGCCGGCCATGCCGAACGGCGGCACGACGCGGCTGTTGGACAGCATCGCGGCCGTCATCGGCTCGAGGAAGCGGACGCGCCGGACGCCGCCGTTGCCGCCGTGCCAGCGTCCGGCGCCGCCGGAGCCGTGGCGGATCGCGTAGCCGTCGAGCCGCACCGGAAAGCGGAACTCGAGCACCTCCGGATCGGTGAGCCGCGAGTTCGTCATGTGCGTCTGCACGACGTCGACGCCGTCGAAGCCGTCGCCGCGCGAGTCGAGCCCCGCGCCGGAGCCGCCGGAGATCGTCTCGTAGTACTGGTAGCGCGCCGTTGCCGAACGTGAAGTTGTTCATCGTGCCCTGCGCCGCCGCCATCACGCCGAGCGCGCCGTACAAGCGCGTTCGTGATGCAGCTCGACGTCTCGACGTTGCCGGACACGACCGACGCCGGATAGCGCGGGTTCAGCATCGAGCCGTCGGGGATGATCACGCGCAGCGGCTTCAGGCAGCCGGCGTTCAGCGGGATGTCGTCGTCGACGAGCGTGCGGAACACGTACAGCACCGCCGCCATGCAGATCGCCGACGGCGCGTTGAAGTTGTTCGTCTGCTGCGGCGACGTGCCGGTGAAGTCGATCGTCGCCGCGCGCGCCTCGCGGTCGACGCGGATCGCGACCGCGGATCACCGCGCCGTTGTCGAGCGGCAGCGTCGAACGCGCCGTCCTTCAGCGCCGTCACGACGCGGCGCACCGACTCCTCGGCGTTGTCCTGCACGTGGCCCATGTAGGCCGTCGACGACGTCGAGGCCGAAGTGCGCGACCATCTTCGCAGCTCCTCGACGCCCTTCTGGTTCGCGGCGATCTGCGCGCGCAGGTCGGCGATGTTCTGGTCCGGATTGCGGGCCGGATAGCGCGCGCCGGCGAGCCGCGCGCGCAGGTCGTCCTCGAGGAAGCGACCCTGCCCATCGAGCCGGCTGCCCGCCACGAGCTTGACGTTGTCGAGCAGCACGCCCTCCTCGTCGACGTGCGTCGAGCCCGGCGGCATCGAGCCCGGCGTGATGCCGCCGACATCGGCGTGGTGGCCGCGCGACGCCGACGTAGAACAGCGGCCGGTCCGTCGCCTCGCCGTCGATAGACCGGCGTGATGACGGTGATGTCGGGCAGGTGCGTGCCGCCGTGATACGGGTCGTTGAGCACGAAGACGTCGCCGGGCTTCATCGCGCCCGCGTTGCGCGCTGATGACGGTCTTGATGCTCTCGCCCATCGAGCCGAGGTGCACCGGCATGTGCGGCGCGTTCGCGATCAGGTTGCCGTCGGCGTCGAACAGCGCGCAGGAGAAGTCGAGCCGCTCCTTGATGTTCACCGAGTACGCCGTGTTCTGCAGCGCGACGCCCATCTGCTCGGCGATCGCCATGAACAGGTTGTTGAACACCTCGAGCATCACCGGATCGACGTCGGTGCCGACCGCGCGGCGCGCCGACCGCGCGGCGACGCGCGTCATCACGACGTGATCGAGCGGCGTCACCTCGGCGCGCCATCCGTCCTCGACGACGGTCGTCGCGTTCGCCTCGGCGATGATGGCCGGACCGTCGACGACGTCGCCCGGACGCATCGCGTCGCGCGCGTACAGCGCCGCGTCGTGGAAGCGGCCGCCGCCGTACATCGCGACGCGGCGCACCGGCGCGAGCGGCCCGTCGCGGCGGGGCTTCGCGACGACCCGCTCGTCGGCCTCGTCGGCGCGGCCGATCGCCTCGACGGACACCGCCTCGACGATCAGCTCGCGCTCCGGCATCAGGAACGAGTAGCGCTTGCGGTACAACGCCTCGAAGCCGGCCCGCATCGTCGCGACGTCGCCGAAGCCGACGACGAGCGGCGAATCGGTGCCTTCGTAGCGCAGGTGGACGCGGCGTACGGTCGCGACGCGCTGCGCGTCGACGCCCTGCGCCGCGAGCTCGCCGACCGCGATCGCCTCGAGTTCCGCGATCGCGGTGTCGAGCTCGACGACGCGGTCGTCGCCGAGCACGACCTCGATCGCGCGTTCCTTCAGCACCGTCTGGTCGGCCAGGCCCATGCCGTAGGCCGACAGCACGCCCGCGAGCGGATGGACGAAGACCTCGGTCATGCCGAGCGCGTCGGCCACGAGGCAGGCATGCTGGCCGCCGGCGCCGCCGAACGTCGCGAGCACGTAGCCGGTGACGTCGTGGCCGCGCTGCACCGAGATCTTCTTGATCGCGTTCGCCATGTTGCCGACGGCGATGTCGACGAAGCCCTCGGCGATCGCCTCCGGCGTCAGTCGCGCGCCGCCTTCGGCGACGATCTCGTCGGCCATCGCGGCGAAGCGCGCGCGCACGACGTCGGCGTCGAGCGGCTCGTCGGCGTTCGGGCCGAACACGTGCGGGAAAGGTCCGGCTGCAGCTTGCCGAGCATCACGTTGCAGTCGGTGATCGCGAGCGGCCCGCCGCGGCGGTAGCTCGCCGGTCCCGGGTTCGCGCCGGCCGAGTCCGGCCCGACGCGCAACCGCGCGCCGTCGAAATGCAGGATCGATCCGCCGCCCGCCGCGACGGTGTGGATGCTCATCATCGGCGCGCGCATGCGCACGCCGGCGACCTGCGTCTCGAACTCGCGCTCGAACTCGCCGGCATAATGCGACACGTCGGTCGACGTGCCGCCCATGTCGAAGCCGATGACGCGATCGAAGCCGGCGCGTGCGCACGTCCGCGCCATGCCGACGATGCCGCCGGCCGGACCCGACAGGATCGAGTCCTTGCCGTGGAAGCGCCTCGCGTCGGTCAGGCCGCCGTTCGACTGCATGAACTGCAGCGCGACGCCGGGCAGGTCGGCGGCCACGCGGTCGACGTAGCGCGCAGGATCGGCGACAGATAGGCGTCGACGACCGTCGTGTCGCCGCGCGGCACGAGCTTCATCAGCGGGCTGACGCGATGCGACACGGAGATCTGCGTGAAGCCGATCTCGCCCGCGATCGCCGCGAGCCGCTCCTCGTGATCGTGATGGCGATAGCCGTGCATCAGGACGATCGCGACCGCGCGGTCGCCGTCGTCGAACGCGGCCTGCAGCGCCTGCGCGCGCCGCGGCCTCGTCGAGCGGCAGCGACGATTCGCCGTTCGCGCCGATGCGCTCGTCGATCTCGACGACCGCGCGAATACAGCAGCTCGGGCAGCACGATGCGGCGGTCGAACAGGCGCGGCCGGTTCTGGTACGCGATCCGCAGCGCGTCGCGAAAACCGCGTCGTGATCGCGAGCAGCGTGCGCTCGCCGTGGCGCTCGAGCAGCGCGTTGGTGGCGACCGTCGTGCCCATCTTCACGGCGTCGATCCGCTCGACGGGCAGCGGCTCGTCACCGCCGATACCGAGCAGCCGTCGGATGCCGGCGACGGCCGCGTCCTGGTATTGCTCGGGATTCTCGGACAGCAGCTTGTGCGTGACGAGCGAGCCGTCGGGGCGCCGTCCGACGACGTCGGTGAACGTGCCGCCGCGGTCGATCCAGAACTGCCAGCGCTGTGCGGACGTTTCCAAACGGCTCTACAGCGACGTCGCGGCGCGCGCCGCCTGGTCGTACAGCCCCGACAGCCAGCGCAGGACCTGCGCGGTGTCCTGCACGGTGGCGGCGTCGCCGTGTTCGGCCGACAGCGCCGAGACGAGGCAGCGCTCCCGGACCTCGCGATAGCGCTCGATGTGCGCGCGACCGCGGTCGCTGGTCCGGTAGAGCACCTCCTTGCCGGCGCGCGACGTCTCGACGAGGCCGGCGGCCACGAGCTTCTTCAGCGAGTAGTTGACGACGTGCAGGTCCTCGACGTTGAGCGTGAACGCGATATCGGCGAGCCGCTTGTCGCGCGCCCGATGATGGACGTGATGCACCACGAGGACGTCGAGCGGCGTCAGGCCGGGGAGTCCGGCGGCGGCCATGCAGCGGACCATCCACCGGCTGAAGGCGTTGTCGACGACGATCAGGCCGAACTCGAACTCCGACAGTTCCGGCAGCGCGGAGTTGGCGAGATGGGACGACGAGACGATGCCGCCACGCCGCCGCTGGGCGTCGGCGGCGAACGCGTCGCGCGGAGCCCTCGGCGCCGCCCGCGCCGGGGCGGACGAGTCGCGCGGCGCCGTCCGGGTCGCCGCGCCCGTCGGACGCCGCAACGCGGCCGTCGAGTCGGCACCGCTCTTGCTCGTCCGCTTCTGTTTTTCCATCGTGGGTCGCAATCCGGTTCGCGCGACGCGTCGGCGAACGACCGGGTTACTACCTGGTATTGTTTCGATGACGATTCGTTGATACTTTATCGACGTTATGTCGCCGCCGCAAGCCGTTCTCGGGCGCGGCATCGCCCCATCCCCATCGTCCGGAGGTCCCTCATGCGCTCCATCCGCAGGCTCGCCGCAGCCGCCGCCGTCGCCTCCGCGCTCGTCGCGACGGTGGCAAGTGCCCAGCAGGAGGTCAGGATCGGCGTGATCTATCCGCTGACCGGCGCCGCGGCGTCGACCGGCGCCGAAATGAGGGACGCGCTCGAACTCGCGGCCGACATCATCAACAACGGCTCGAAGGGCGTGCCCGACCTGCCGTTCGCGGCCGGCGGCGGCCTGACGGACCTGAAGGGCGCGAAGATCAAGCTCGTGTTCGCCGACCACCAGGGCAACCCGCAGATCGGCGCGACCGAGGCGGAGCGGCTGATCAGCGAGGAGCACGTGGTCGCGCTGATCGGCGCGTACAATTCAGCAACGTCACGCGACGGCGAGCCAGGTGGCCGAGCGCGACAGGATCCCGTTCCTCAACGCCGAGTCGTCGTCGGCGACGCTGACGCAGCGCGGCTTCAAGTGGTTCTTCCGCACGACGCCGCACGACGAGCTGTTCGTCACGCAACGCTTCGAGTTCATGAAGGACGTGGAGGCAAGAAGAAGATCGCGATCAAGATCGGCTCGTCGCCACGCTGTCAACGAGAACACGCTGTTCGGCAACGAGACCGACCAAGCTGCAGACTGAAGCTACGCCGGCGCGGCAGGGCTACAACGATGCGTCAAGCAGGTCGAGCTATCCGGCCAAGACGCACGCAGCTGACGTCCGAGGTGCAGACGCTCAAGGCCGCCAATCCGCACGGTGCTGCTGCAGTCGTCGTATCTCGGCGACGCGATCCTGTCGATGAAGACGTACAAGGAACTCGGCTTCCTGCCCGACATGATCGATCGCCAACGACGCCGGCTTCGCCGACACCGAGTTCATCAAGACGCTCGGCAAGGACGCCGACTACGTCATCTCGCGCGAGGTCTGGGCGCTCGACCTCGGCGACGAAGAACCCGCTCATCAAGCAGGTCAACGACCTGTTCCACAGGCCCGCTACAAGATCAACTTCACCGGCAACTCGGCGCGCAGCTTCACCGGCCTGATGGTGCTGGCCGACGCGATCAACCGCGCCGGCGCGACCGACCCGGAGGCGATCCGCAAGGCGCTGGCCGCGACCAACATCCCGGCGCCGCAGCTGATCATGCCGTGGAAGGGCGTGAAGTTCGACGAGACCGGCCAGAACACGCTGGGCGCCGGCATCCTCGTGCAGATCCGCGACGGCAAGTACAGCACCGTCTGGCCGTTCGACCTCGCGTCGCAGGAAGTGGTGTGGCCGATGCCCAAGTGGGACGCGCGCAAGTAACGCGGCGCCGACGAAGCGGGCCGGACGACGGGCCGCCCGGCAGGCGCATCCCCTCGGGGGATCGCGACGTACTCGTCGACGAGCGGTAAACATCGCATGACTGCCGAGATCCTGCTGCAGACGCTCGCTTCCGGCGTACTGATCGGCCTGATCTACGCCCTCGTCGCGATCGGCCTGACGATGATCTTCGGCGTGATGGACATCGTGAACTTCGCCCACGGCGAGTTCCTGATGCTCGGCATGTACTCGAGCTTCTGGCTGTTCGCGCTGTTCGCGCTCGACCCGCTGGTCACGCTGCCGCTCACCGTGCTGATGCTGTTCGCGTTCGGCGTGCTGCTCTACAAGCCTGGTGATCAAGCGCATCATCGACGCGCCGCCGCTGAGCCAGATCTTCACCACCTTCGGCCTGATGATCCTGTTGCGCGGCCTGGCGCAGTTCTTCTGGAAGCCGGACTTCCGCACGATCGAGAACTCGCTCGGTCAGCGGCAGCGTGCACCTGGCCGGCTTCCAGCTCGGGCGGCCGCAGGTCGTCGCGGGCATCGGCGCGATCGTCGTCACGCTCGTCGTCTGGTGGTTCCTGCACGCGCACCAAGCTCGGCGCGGCGCTCGAGGCCACCGCGTCCGACAAGGAAGCCGCGCGCCTGATGGGCATCGACTCGCACAAGATGTTCGCGCTGGCCTGGGGCATCGGCGCGGCCTGCGCCGGCGCGGCGGGCGCGCTGCTGTCGACGTTCTTCCCGATCTTCCCGGAGGTCGGCGCCAACTTCATCCTGATCGCGTTCGTCGTCGTCAACCTCGGCGGCTTCGGCAGCGTCGCCGGCGCGTTCTGGGCCGGCATCCTCGTCGGCGTGATCGAGGTGATGGGCGGCCTGCTGCTCGGGCCGCAATACAAGATGGCGATCGTGCTCGCGCTGTTCCTGGCGGTGCTGATGTTCCGCCCGCAGGGCCTGATGGGCAAGGCATGAGCGACGCCGATGCACACGCCGTCAGCCGACGCGATGCGCTGCCGTCGCCGCCGATCGCGCGCCGCCGTCGCCGCGCGTCGTCGCGTGCCGCTGTCGTCGCTGCATACGCCGATCGCCGTCACGTCCGGCTCAACCTCGCCGTGCTGGTCGCTGATGGCCGCGCAGCTCGGCGTCGCGTGGAACATCGTCGGCGGCTACGCCGGCCAGGTCTCGCTCGGCCATGCGGCGTTCTACGGCATCGGCGCCTACACGTCGACGCTGCTGCTGATGAACTTCGGCTGTCAACCCGTGGCTCGGCATGCTGGCCGGCGGCCTCGTCGCGGCGCGTGCTCAGCGCTGTGTTCGGCTGGTCGTGCTTCCGCCTGAAGGGCCACTACTTCGCGATGGCGACGATCGCCGTCGCCGAGATCGTGCAGATCGTGTTCACCAACTGGGACTACGCCGGCGCCGCGGTCGGCCTGTCGATCCCGATGGACCGACACGGGCTGGCGCGCGATGGTGTTCGCCGACAAGGCGTCGTACTACTGGCTCGCGCTCGGCGCTGCTCGCGCTGACGCTGCTGGCGACGTTCGCGGTCGAGCGCAGCTTCCTCGGCTACTACTTCCGCGCCATCAAGGACGAGCCCGACGCCGCGCGCAGCATCGGCATCGACATCGCGCGCTACAAGCAGGTGGCGCTGTCGCGTCAGCGCGTTCTTCACCGCGATCGGCGGCAGCCTGTACGCGCAGAAGGAGCTCTACATCGATCCGGGGTCGGTGCTGTCGACGGCGCTGTCGATCAAGATGGCGCTGGTCGTCGATCCTCGGCGGCGTCGGCACGCTGTTCGGGCCGGTGCGTCGGCGCGGTGGTGCTGACCGTGATCGAGGAAGCTGTCGCGCTCGATCTTCGGCGGCACCGGCCGCGGCACCGACACGGTGATCTACGCCGGCTGATCGTCGTCGTCGCGGTGTTCTATCCGAGCGGCATCGTCGGCTGGTTCAAGGAACGTGCCGCCCGCCGCAGGCGCGCGCGACGGCGCCAGCGCGGCGCAGGCCGCGCCGCGCGCAGGCGCCGCGGCGCTGGCGCCCGTCACGAATCGACGGGAGCCTCGCTGTGAGCGCTTCTCGAACTGCGCGCGTCAGCAAGCGCTTCGGCGGCCTGGTCGCCAACGAGGACGTGTCCTTCGACGTCGACGACGGCCAGATCGTCGGCCTGATCGGCCCCAACGGCGCCGGCAAGACGACGCTGTTCAACTGCGTCGCCGGCTTCGTCCGCGCCCAGCGACGGCACGATCCGCCTCGACGGCGAGCCGATCTCCGGCCTCACGCCCGAGAAGTGCGCGCGCGCCGGCGTCGGCCGCACGTTCCAGATCGCGCGCACCTTCCACGGCATGACGGCGCTGGAGAACGTGCTGGCCGGCGCGCTGCTGCGCGAACGCCGCGTGCGCGCGGCGCGCGCGAGCGCGCGCGCGCTGGCTCGCGTTCGTGCGACCTCGAGCGCTTCGCCGACAGGCCCGCCGCGCACGATGACGATCAGCGAGCAGCGCCGCCTGGCGGTCGCGCGCGCGCTCGCCACCGAGCCCGAGCTGCTGCTGATGGACGAGGTGATGGCCGGCCTCAATCCGCGCCGAGGTGCGCGAGATGGTCGCCGTCGTCGCTGCGACATCCAGCGACAAGGGCATCGCCATGCCTGATCGTCGAGCACGTGCTCGAAGGCATCATGCCGATCGCCGACAAGATCGTCGTGCTCGAACGCGGCCGCAAGATCGCCGAGGGCACGCCGGCCGCGGTGCAGGCCGACCCGGTCGTGATCTGCGGCCTACCTGGGAGACGACTGATGCTCGCGCTCGACCAACCTGCGCGTCAGCTACGACGGCGTGCCCGCGCTGACCGACGTGAGCCTGAACGTGGCCGCGGGCCAGATCGTCGCGCTCGTCGGCGGCAACGGCAACGGCAAGTCGACGACGCTGCGCGCGGTCGCCGGCCTGAACGCGCTCGACGGCGGCAGCGTGACGTTCGACGGCGCGGCGATCACGCGCTGCCCGCGCACGAGCGCGTGCCGCTCGGGCTGTCGCTGGTGCCCGAGGGCCGGCGCCTGTTCCCCAGGCTGACGGTGCGCCGCAACCTCGAGCTCGGCGCGTACACGCGCAGCGACCGACGGCGAGATCGCGGCCGACGCTCGACCGCGATGTTCGCGCTGTTCCCGATCCTGAAGGACCGCGCGACGCAGCTCGCCGGCACGATGAGCGGCGGCGAGCAGCAGATGCTGGCCATCGCGCGCGGCCTGATGGCGCGGCCGCAAGCTGCTGATGCTCGACGAGCCGTCGTGGGGCATCGCGCCGAAGTTCGTCACCAAGGTGCTGGACGTGATCCAGCGGCGTCAACGAGACCGGCGTGGCCATCCTGCTGGTCGAGCAGAACCTCGGCCAAGGCGCTGGCCATCGCCGACCACGGCTACGTGATCCAGACCGGCCGCATCGTGATGGAGGGCCTGCCGCACGACCTGCTGCACGACGAGGCCGTGAAGAAGGCGTACCTCGGGCACTGTGACGCGCCGCCATCCTCCTTCGACCGCGAGAACCGCCATGCACGTCAGCTTCGACGACCCCGGCGCGCTGCGCCACGCCTGCCGCACGCGGCGCGTTCACGCGGCCCGACCGCCGGCCATCGCGCCCGGCCACATCCAGGCCAACCTGATGATCGTGCCGCAGGCCGACGCGTTCGACTTCCTGCTGTTCTGCCAGCGCAACCCGAAGCCCTGCCCGCTGGTCGAGGTGCTCGCGCCCGGCGCGCGCGAGCCGCTGTGCGCGCCCGGCGCCGACATCGCCACCGACCTGCCCGGCTACCGCGTCTATCGCGACGGCGAGCTCGTCGAGGAGCGCGCCGACATCGCCGCGCTGTGGCGCGCCCGACTTCGTCACCTTCCTGATCGGCTGCAGCTTCTCGTTCGAGGCGGCGCTGATCGAGGCCGGCATCCCGCTGCGCCACGTCGACGCAGCAGCGCAACGTCGCGATGTACCGCACCAACGATCGCCTGCGCGCCGGCCGGCCGCTTCAGCGGCGAGATGGTCGTCAGCATGCGGCCGATCAAGAGCCGCGACGTCGCACGCGTCGTCGAGATCTGCGGCGCGCTTCCCGCAGGCGCACGGCGCGCCGGTGCATGTCGGCAACCCGCAGCGCGCTCGGCATCGCGGACCTCCAGCGGCCCGACTACGGCGACGCGGTCGAGGTCCTGGACGACGAGGTGCCGGTGTTCTGGGCGCTGCGGCGTCACGCCGCAATGGGTGGCGCAGCGCCGCCCGGCTGCCGCTGTGCATCACGCACGCGCCCGGCAAGATGTTCGTCGCGGACACGCGCAACGCCTGAGCGAAGCACGCGGCCGAACGACGTCGGCAGACTCGCGGGCCACGGCGGTCCGGCCGAACGACGCCGAGGACTCGCGCGCGAGCCCGCTACGGCGCGGGAACGTCGTCGGCGGACGCACGATTCCGTGCCCGCCGCCTCCGGCCGTCGTCGCGGCACCGTATGATCGCCGCATGAGCCGGCCGACCTCCTCCTGACGCATGCGCGTCGTCGTCGTCGGCGCCGGGATCGTCGGCGTGTGCACCGCGTGGGCGCTCGTCGAGGCCGGCTGCGAGGTCGTCGTCGTCGAGCGCAACGGCGGCGTCGCGCAGGACGCGAGCTACGGCAACGCCGGCGTGATGGCGCCGGCCTACGTCACGCCGTGGGCCGCGCCGGGCATGCCGCGCAAGGTGCTGTCGATGCTGTTCGCGCGGCACGCGCCGGTGCGCTTCGAGGCGTCCGCTCGACCCCGCGCTGTGGCGATGGGTCGCGCGCTGGATCGGCGAATGCGACGCCGCGCGCTTCCGGCGTCAACAAGAGCCGCATGCAGCGGCTCGCCTACTACAGCATCGCGGTGATGGACGAGCTGCGGCCCCGCTTCGGACTGTCGTACGAACGCACGACCGGGCTGCTGCAGCTGTTCCGCACGCCGCGCGACGTCGCGCTCGCGAAGACCACGATCGCGTACCTGACCGACGCCGGCATCGCGCACCGGCAGCTGTCGCCGGCCGAGTGCCGGCTGCAGGAGCCGGGGTTGTCCGACATCGCGTTCGAAGGCGGCCTGCACCTGACCGATGCCGAGGCCGGCAACTGCCCGCTGTTCGCCCGGCAGCTGCGCGACGCTGTGCGAAGAGCACGGCGCGCGCTTCCTGTTCGGCACCACGGTCGACGCCGTGCGCGCCGAAGGCGACGGCATCGTCGTGCAGACGCGCGGCCAGGACGGACGCGACGAGCGGCGCGCGGACGCGGTCGTGATCGCCGGCGGGCGCCTCGTGCGCGCCGCTGCTGCGACGCTTCGCGCGGCCGCCTGCCGCTGTATCCGGTCAAGGGCTACTCCGCGTCCGTCGCGATCCGCGAGCCGACCTACGCGCCGCTCGCGTCGCTGATGGACGAGGCGTACAAGGTCGCGATCGTGCGCCTCGGCAATCGCATCCGCGTCGCCGGCACGGCCGAGCTCGGCGAGCCGGACCCTGTCGCTCGACTCGACGAACGCGACGCGGGCGTTCGCGACGCTGCTGAAGGTCGCGCGCGACTGGTTCCCCGGCGCGGCCGCATATCAGACCGCGAGCTGGTGGGTCGGCGCGCGGCCGATGCTGCCCGACGGACCGCCGGTGCTCGGCGCGACGCGCCATCCGCGCGTCTTCGTCAACGTCGGCCACGGGTCGACCGGATGGACGATGGCGGCCGGCTCGGGTCGCGTCGTGGCCGACGTGATCATGGGCCGGACGCCCGAGATCGACCTCGACGGGCTGACGCTCGCGCGCTATGGCTGATCGATCGTCGCCGTTCGACGCGCGGCTGCTGCGCGTCCCCGCCGTCCGCGCGCTCGAAGCCGCGCTGCTCGCGCGCGAGCCGCAAGGTCGCCTGATGGAACGCGCCGGCGATGCGGTCGCACGGGCCGCGCTGCGAATGGCCGCCGAGCGCGCGCGGCCGATCCTGTTGCTGGCCGGTCCCGGCAACAACGGCGGCGACGCGCTCGTCGCCGCGCGCGTTCTGCACGAACGCGGCATCGGCGTGCGCGTCGCGCTGCTCGACGACCCCGAGCGCCTGCGCGGCGACGCGAAGGACGCGTGGCTGCGATGGCGCGACCGTGGCGAGCCGACCGTCGATCCCCGCGACGCGATCGAGGACGCGTCGCTCGTCGTCGACGGGCTGTTCGGCATCGGCTTCGCCCGCGCGCCGACGGGCCGCGCCCGCGAATGGATCGAGCTCGTCAACGCGTGCGGCAGGCCGGTCCTCGCGATCGACGTGCCGAGCGGCGTCGATGCCGACACCGGACACGTCGCCGACGTCGCGGTCGTCGCCGACCGCACGATCACGTTCGTCGCGAACAAGCCCGGCCTGTGCACCGGCGACGCGCTCGATCACGTCGGCGAGGTCGTCGTCGATCCGCTCGGCGCGGACGGCGCGCTGGTCGACGGCCTGCGGCTCGGCGTCGAACAGGTCGGCACGGTCAACGGACCGGCGTGCTTCGCCGGACTGCGGCGGCCGCGCCGTCGCAACAGCCACAAGGGCAGCTTCGGCAGCGTCGCGGTCGATCGGCGGCGACCACGGCATGGTCGGCGCGGCGCTGATGGCGTCGCGGATGGCGCTGCACGCCGGCGCCGGCCGCGTCTACGTGAAGCTGATCGCCGACGACGCTCCGAGCTACGACGTCGTGCAGCCCGAGCTGATGCTGCGCGACACGCTCGACGGCGTCGACGCGACGGCCGTCGCGATCGGGCCGGGCCTCGGCCACGGCGACGGCGCGATCGCGCTGCTCGCGCACTGGCTCGCGGCCGCGCCGTCGCTGTGCGTCGACGCCGACGGCCTGAACGCGATCGCGAGACGGCCCGACCTCGCGGACCTGCTGCGCGCTCGCGCATCGCCCGCCGTCATCACGCCGCATCCGCTCGAAGCCGCGCGGCTGCTCGGCTGCGACGTCGGCGAGATCCAGCGCGATCGCCTCGCCGCGGCCGCGCGGCTCGCGACGCGGTTCGCCAGCGTCGTCGTGCTGAAGGGCGCGGGCACCGTCGTCTGCGGACCGGACGGCGCGTGGGTCGTCAACGCCACCGGCAACCCGGCGCTCGCGACCGGCGGCACCGGCGACGTGCTCACCGGCCTCGTCGCCGGGCTGCTCGCGCAGCGCCTCGCGCCGGCCGAGGCGGCGCGCGCCGCGGTGTGGCTGCACGGCCGCGCCGCCGATGCGCTCGTCGCGTCGGGCATCGGACCGGTCGGCCTCGCGGCGACCGAGCTGATCCCGGCGATCCGCTCGGCGATCAACGCGGCGCGGGCCGCGTGAGCCTCAGGTGACGAGCCCGTGCCGCCGATGCCATTCGGCGAGCGATTCGTCCGGCCACCGGCCGCAACGGCGATGACCCTTGCCGCGCGGCACGTCGACCCAGTCCGGGCAGTAGTCGAGCGCGGCCTCGACGACCTCGGGCGGCTTCGGCAGCGGGGTATCGATCGCCGACGCGTGCGGATGGATCAGGTCGGGCCAGCGCGGATCCCACAGCCACAGCGCGCTGCCGCACTTCAGGCAGAAGCGGCGCTCGGCCTTCGACCGCGTCGCGCGCTTGCCGGGCTCGCGCATCACGGCGTGATACGTGCCGAGGTGCTGCTCGCCGCGGACCTTCATCGACTTCGCGTCGCCGCCGAGGTTGATCGCGTAGCCGCCGGACCCGGCCGTCTTGCGACAGATCGAGCAGTGGCAGTGCATGAACGGATAGGCACTGTCCGACTCGAGCCGGAAGCGGACCGCGCCGCAGTGGCAGGAACCTTCGAGTTTCATGGCGCTCCTCATCCGGACGGGAAGGACGGGCATCGTGAGCGACGCCGGCGCGCGTCCGGTATCGGCCGTCCGACCATCGTCCCGTCGTCGCCGCGCATCGTCGCCGTGCGATGCTGCCCCACCCCGACCTCCTTCGAAGCGAACGAACCGATGAACTCACTGCCACCGACCTGGGCCGGCCTCGCGAGCGCCGCGAACGGCGTCGCCCCGATGCGCGAGCTGTTCGCGACGGATCCCGCACGGCTCGCGAAGCACACGATCGACGCGGCCGGGCTGACGCTCGACGCGTCGAAGAACCGCGTCGACGACGCCACGCTCGCCGCGCTGTTCGCGCTCGCGCGCGATGCGGGCGTCGAGGCGCGTCGCGACGCGATGTTCGCCGGGGAGAAGATCAACGCGACCGAAGGACGCGCCGTGCTGCACGTCGCGCTGCGGGCGCCGCGCGACGTCGTGATCCGCGTCGACGGCCACGACGTCGTGCCCGACGTCCACGCGGTCCTCGACCACATGGCGCGCTTCGTCGACGACGTCCGCGGCGGCGCCTGGACCGGGCACGACGGCCGTGCGATCACCGACGTCGTCCACATCGGCATCGGCGGGTCCGACCTCGGCCCGCGCTTCGTCGAGGTCGCGCTCGCGTCGTATCGACACGAGCGGCTGTCGGTCCACTTCGTCGCGAACGTCGACGCGCACGCGCTCGACGACGCGGTGCGCCGCCTCGACGCGGCGACGACGCTGTTCATCGTCGCGTCGAAGACGTTCACGACCGCCGAGACGATGATGAACGCGCACTCGGCCCGCGACTGGTCGCTCGCGAACGGCGTGCCGGAAGCGGAGCTGCATCGCCACTTCGTCGCCGTGTCGACGAACGAGAAGGACGTGACGGCGTTCGGCATCGACCCGAAGAACATGTTCGCGTTCTGGGACTGGGTCGGCGGACGCTACTCGCTGTGGTCCGCGATCGGCCTGCCGATCGCGCTGTCGGTCGGCATGGACCGCTTCCGCGAGCTGCTCGCCGGCGCGTACGCGATGGACGCGCATTTCCGCGACGCGCCGCTCGAGGCGAACATGCCGGTCCGGCTCGCGCTGATCGGCATCCTGAACGCGAACGTGCTCGGCGCGCGCAGCGTCTGCATCGCGCCGTATCACCAGCATCTCGAGCTGCTGCCGGCGCATCTCGAACAGCTGGAGATGGAGAGCAACGGCAAGTCGGTCACGCTCGACGGCGAACCGGTCGCCGTCGCGACCGTCCCGGTGATCTGGGGGCAGCCGGGGACGAACGCGCAGCACGCGTACTTCCAGTGCCTTCACCAGGGCACCGAGTGGGCGCCGATCGACTTCGTCGCGGTGATCGAGCCGGCGCACCGGCATGTCGAGCATCACCGCGCGCTGCTCGCGAACTGCTTCGCGCAGAGCGAGGCGCTGATGCGGGGCAAAACCCGCGACGAGGCGAAGGCGGAGCTGCTCGGGTCGGGCGCATCGGACGCCGAGGCGGAGCGGCTCGCGCCGCACAAGACGTTCCCCGGCAACCGTCCGTCGAACACGATCGTGCTGCAGCGACTCGACCCGGCGTCGCTCGGCGCGCTCGTCGCGCTCTACGAACACAAGGTCATGGTCCAGGGCGCGATCTGGGACGTCGACTCGTTCGACCAGTGGGGCGTCGAGCTCGGCAAGGTGCTCGCGAAGAGCATCGTCGACGAGATGGCGAACGGCGAGCCGGCCGACCACGACGCGTCGACGCGGGCGCTGATCGCTCGGGCCGCGCGCGACGCGGGCTAGGAAGCCGCGGTGACGGGCGGTCGAGCGGCACGCGGACGGTGCCGCTTCGCCCGCGCCGGCCAGCGCGATCGGCGTCGCCGTCGCGGCGCGCTTGTCCGAGCACGCGATCCTGAACGAACCGGGACGCGAGTGCAGCAGCTTCAACGACGCGACGACGCGCCCCGCCGCCGCGAAAGACGTTCCGACGATCTTCCACGTCAGCGACTGCGGCGCCTCGTGGAGGTCGGCCTTCGCGACGAGCGTCTGCAACACGTGGTCGAGCTTCGCTTCGAGCTTCGCACGCGTTCGGTCCGATCCATCGACGACTCCCGGGTGACGATCCAATCGATCGCAGTTCGACCGGCCCCGCATCGTCCGAACAGCGGAACGACGCAAACGGCACGCTTGCATCGTCGAGCAGGTTGATTGATAATCGTTCTCGTTTGCATTCGCTTCCGTCTAGTCCATGATCGTCTGCATCTGCAAGGCCGTGAACGACCGCGCGATCCGACGCGCCGTCGCCGGCGGCATCGAGTCTTTCGAGGAGCTGCAGTTCGAGCTCGGCGTCGGGACGTGCTGCGGCAAGTGTCTCCCGATGGCCCGCGAGGTACACTCGGTCGGCCCGCGCGGAGGCGCTCGGCGCGACGTTCGGGTCGTCGCACCCCGTCGTGCGCGAGGCGACGCGCCGCGTCGTCCGCGAACCCGCCCTCGCCTGACGCGGCCCGGTCGCCGCGCGCGGCCGATCGCGTTCGATCGGCAAGGAGCCTTCGTGATCGGCGATCCCGGCGTCATCGCGTTCCTCAACCGCCAGCTCACGAACGAGCTGACCGCGGTCAACCAGTACTTCCTCCACGCGCGCATCTACCGGCACTGGGGGCTCCACGCGATCGGCAAGCACGAGTACGACGAGTCGATCGAGGAGATGAAGCACGCCGATCTGCTGATCGAGCGGATCCTGATGCTCGGCGGGCTGCCGAATCTGCAGGACCTGCACAAGCTGCTGATCGGCGAGACGACGCCGGAGATGCTCGACTGCGACCGGAAGGTCGAGCTCGCCTCGCAGGCCGTGCTGAAGGACGCGATCGCGCACTGCGAGCTCGTCAGGGACTACGTCAGCCGCGACCTCTTCCGTCGCATCCTCGACGACACCGAGGAACACATCGACTGGCTCGAGACCCACATCGAGTTGATCGACCGCGTCGGCCTCGAGAACTTCCAGCAGACGATGATCGGCGAGGTCGGCGGCGACTGACGCCGTGTCGGGCCGCTTGACAGTCGGCCGCGCCGGACGACGTCGGATCGGCGCAAGCCGTTGATTCGATCGCGCGCCGCGGGTCTGGTCCGCTTCGTGCGTCTCCGGGGGCTCGACCCCACGAGACCCCGCCATGTCCCGACTCCACGCCTTCGCGCGCGCGCTCGCGCTCTGCACGACGTGCGCCGTCACGGCGGCGGTCGCCACGCCGCTCGCGCCGGTCAGCTACAGCATGCCGAACGGAGACGGCCAGGCGTCGGGCGGCAGCTACAACTACTGGGACCGCAACTACACCGGCATCGGCGCTCCGACGATCGACGGGTCGCCGCTCGCGAACGGGCTCGGCAAGCTGACCGACGGCGTCGTCTCGACGAGCCCGTGGAACACGGTCTCGAACGTCCAGGGCACCGGCCAGTACGTCGGATGGATCTACGGGGCCACGCCGAACCCGTCGATCACGTTCTCCTTCGCGTCGTCCGTCACGATCAACGAGGTCGACATCGCGCTCGACAACACGCAGTTCGGCGGCGTCTTCGCGCCGTCCGCCATCCTGATCGACGGCGTCAGCCGCGCGTTCACGGCGCCGCCCGCGGGCTCCGTCGGCGTCGTGTCGTTCACCGGGCTCCAGCTGCAGGGCAGCACCCACACCGTCCAGCTCGATCAGGCCGGCAACGACTGGGTGTTCGTCAGCGAGATCTCGTTCGTCGGCACGGCGGCCGGCGTGCCCGAGCCCGCGCCGCTCGCGCTGCTCGTCGTCGGGGCCGCGGGCGCCGTCGCGATGCGGCGCCGGACGCGGCGCTAGTCGACGCGACGCAGCGTCACGGTCTTCCAGCCGCTCGACGAGGCGGACACCGACGCGTCGTCGGCACCGCCCGACGGCGGCGTCGCGCACGCCTTGCAGGTCTCGCAGCTACCGCAGGCGCCGCCGCTCGACAGCTTGGCCTCGACGCGCCGCGCAGCGACGTCCGACAGCCCCCACATCGCGACGCGACGCGCCGCCGCGGCCGCGAGCGCCTTCCGCCAAGCGGCCGGCATCAGCTTCAGCGCCGCGTAGCCGCACGCGCAGCCGACGACGGGCGCGACGACGAGCAGCTGGCCGAGCGAGCCGTTCATGCGCCCGCCCAGACCGCGATCCGGTACGTCACGAACGACGCGACGTAGGCCAGCGCGAACAGGTAGGCCGCCATCACGATCGGATAGCGCCACGAGTTCGGTCTCGCGCTTGACCGCCGCGAGCGTCGACACGCACTGCGGCGCGAACACGTACCAGGCGAGCAGCGAGAACGCGGTCGCGAGCGACCAGCTCGTGCGCGATCAGCGGCGAGAGCTGCGTCGGCGACCTCGTCGCCGGTGGCCGACAGCGAATAGACCGTGCCGAGCGCGCCGACCGCGACCTCGCGCGCCGCCAGGCCCGGCACCAGCGCGATCGAGATCTGCCAGTTGAAGCCGATCGGCGCGAACACGTACTCGCAGCGCGTGGCCGAGCATGCCGGCGAGGCTGTACTGGATCGCCGGGCCCGGTCGCGCCGGCGCGGCGGCGCCGGGAAGCTCGACAGGAACCACAGCACGATCATCAGCGCGAGGATGATGGTGCCGACGCGCGACAGGAAGATGCGCGCGCGCTCCCGCAGGCCGATCGCGAGGTTGCGCGGGTTGGGCCAGCGGTAGGCCGGCAGCTCCATCATCAGCGGCTGCGTGCGGTCGTGCGGCCGCCGAGCGCTTGAAGACCCAGGCCACGCCCATCGCGCCGACGATGCCGGCGACGTACAGCACGAACAGCACCAGGCCCTGCAGGTTGAAGACGCCGCCAGACGCTGCGCGCCGGGACGAACGCGCCGATCAGCAGCGCGTAGACCGGCAGCCGCGCCGAGCAGGTCATCAGCGGCGCGATCATGATGGTCGACGAGCCGGTCGCGCCGGTTCGGCGATCGTGCGCGTGGCCATGATGCCGGGGATCGCGCAGGCGAAGCTCGACAGCAGCGGGATGAAGGAGCGGCCCGGACAGGCCGACCGTGCCCATCACGCGGTCGAGCAGGAACGCGGCGCGCGGCAGGTAGCCCGAGTCCTCGAGCGCGAGGATGAAGAAGAACAGGATCAGGATCTGCGGCAGGAACACGAGCACGCTGCCGGCGCCGGCGATGACGCCGTCGACGAGCAGGCTGCGCAGCGATGCCGTCCGGCAGCGCATGGCGCGACGCCGCTCGCCGAGCGACTCCATCGCCGCCTTGATCGCGTCCATCGGGCACTGCGCCCAGCTGAACACGGCCTGGAACATCAGGAACAGCACAACGGCGAGGATCGCCATGCCCCACACCGGATGCAGCACGACGCGGTCGATGGTTTCGTCGACGCGCGCACCGGCGAGCGCGTCGGCCGGCGGCTCGCGCACCGCGATCGACAGCAGGCGCCGCACCTCGGCCTGCGCGGCCAGCACGTCGTCGATCGACGGCTTCGTCCACGGCCGCGGCCGGTGACGCCTGGTCGAGACCGCCGCGCGCCTCGATCGATTCGAGCAGCCGCTCGCGCGCCGTCGCGGCGGACCGCGACCGTCTCGACGACCGGCATGCCGAGCTCGCGCGACAGCGCGTCGACGTCGATCGCGATGCCGCGCTTCGCGCGCGACGTCGGCCATGTTGAGCGCGACCAGCATCGGCCGGCCGAGCCGCTTGACCTCGAGCACCATGCGCAGGTCCAGGCGCAGGTTGGTGGCGTCGGCGACGCAGACGAGCAGGTCGGGCCGGCGCTCGCCGGCGCGCGCGCCGTGGACGACGTCGCGCGTGACCGCCTCGTCGGCGCTGGTCGCGTTGAGGCTGTAGGCGCCCGGCAGGTCGAGCACGCGCACGCGGCGGCCGCGCGGCGTGACGAAGCGCCTTCCTTGCGCTCGACCGTGACGCCGGCGTAGTTGGCGACCTTCTGGCGGCTGCCGGTCAGCAGGTTGAACAGCGCCGTCTTGCCGCAGTTCGGATTGCCGAGCAGCGCGACCGACAGCGCGTCGCCGATCGTCGCGTCGCTCATCGCACCGGCGCCGGGACGCGGCAGTCGACGGTCGCTCCGACATCGTGGCCGTCGACGTCCGGAACCACGCGGATGAAGTCGGCCTCGTGCCGGCGCATCGCGAACGTCGTGCCGGTCACGCCGCCCCGCCCGCTGTCGCCGCCGACGAGGCGCACCGCGATCGGCTCGCGGCCCGGCCGGCCGATCGCCGTCACGCGGACCCGTTCGCCGGGGACGAAGCCGATCTCGATCAGCCGCAGCACGAGGTCGCGCTCGGCGTCGTCACCGGCCGGCAGGACCGCATGGATCGTCGCGAACGCCCCGAGCCCGAGGTCGGACAGCGCGATCGCGGCCGGCTCCGCGGCGCCGCGCGCGGGCAGCGTCGCGGACGTCAGCACGGCGGGCGGTATGTCGATCATCTTCATCGCGAGAAAACGGCCCGACGATCGGGGCGAAACGAGAATGGTTTGCATTCGTAGTATAGACCGGCTGCGGGGTCCGCTGCCGCGCGCGGGATCGACGTGTCGCGCGGCTGCCGCGCGCGGCGCCCGCCCCGAGCCCTCGACGGGGCGCGGGCATCGCCCCGCGTGCCTTGTGGCGCGCGGCCCGACGGCTAGACTCGGCCGCGTGCCGCGCCCTCTCCTGTGGGTCTCTCGTCTCGCCTGGCTGCTCTGGGTCGCCGCCGCCTCCGCGGCGCTCGGCGTTGCGCGACGACGCGGGCGCGAACCGTCGCGCTCGACCGCCCGGCGACGCGGATCGTCAGCCTGGCGCCGCATGCGACCGAGCTGCTGTACGCGATCGGCGCCGGCGGCCGGCTCGTCGGCGCGACCGGCTTCAGCGACTATCCGCCCGAGGCGAAGGCGTTGCCGCGCGTCGGCGGCCTGTACGGCCTCGACGTCGAACGGATCGTCGCGTTGAAGCCCGACCTCGTCGTCGCGTGGCGCAGCGGCACGTCGGAGGCCGAGCTCGAACAGCTCGAGCGCGTCGGACTGACCGTGTTCCGAAGCGAGCCGCACACGCTCGACGATGTCGCGACGACGATCGAGCGGCTCGGCGCACTGACCGGCGAGACGTCGCGCGCGACCGCGACCGCGGCGGCGTTCCGCGCGCAGGTCGCGACGCTCCGCGCGACCTACGCGTCGCGGCCGCCGGTCCGCGTCTTCTACCAGGTCTGGAACGATCCGCTGATGACGGTCGGCGGACCGCAGCTGATCACGCAGGTGATCGAGCTGTGCGGCGGACGCAACGTGTTCGCGTCGCTGCCGATGCTGTCGCCGGTCGTCGATGCCGAGGCCGTGATCGCCGCCGACCCGCAGCTGATCGTGACGTCGGCCGAGAACGCCGACCACGCGCGCGACGTCGCTGCGTGGTCGCGATGGAGCGGCGTCGCCGCGGTGCGCGCGAAGCGCTACCTGTTCCTCGACCCCGCGCTGATCACGCGCCACACGCCGCGCGTGCTGATCGGCGCCGAGCAGCTGTGCCGCGCGATCGACGACGCGCGCCGCTCGATGCGCTAGCGCGGCCGCGTCGGTGCCCTGCTCCGGTCCGGTCGGGTCGCGAGGTCTGCGATGCCGCGCTCCCGCGTCCGCCGGGCCGCGTCCGTTCGTGATGGACGCCGACGCCCGCGACTTCAACGCGCGCGCGGTACGCGCCCCATGAGGTAGAACTCGTCGTTCGGCCGCATGCCGGTCACGTTCGCGACGCGGTTCGACAGCCCGAAGAACGCGGTGATCGCCGCGATGTCCCAGATGTCCTCGTCGTCGAAGCCGTGCGCCCGCAGCATGTCGTGGTCGGCGTCGCCGATCGTGTCGGACGCCTCGCAGACCTTGACCGCGTAGTCGAGCATCGCCTTCTCGCGCGCGCCGAGGTCGGCCTTCGCGTGGTTCACGGCGACCTGGTCGGCCAGCAGCGGCTGCTTCGAATAGATCCGGACCAGGGCGCCGTGCGCGACGACGCAGTACAGGCAGCGATTGCGGGCGCTCGTCGCCGTCACGATCATCTCGCGATCGGCCTTCGATAGGCCGCCGGTGTCCTTGTCCATCAGCGCGTCGTGGTACGCGAAGAACGCGCGGAACTCGGCGGGCCGATGCGCGAGCGCGAGGAACACGTTCGGCACGAAGCCCGCCTTCTCCTGGACCGCGACGATGCGCTCGCGGATGTCGTCGGGCAGGTCGGCCAGCGTCGGGACCGGCCAGCGGCTGATCGGCGGTGCGGGTCGTTCGAGCGGTGCGTTCATCGCGTTCCTCCGTTCATCGTCGTGCCGAATCCGGCGGCGGACCGGAACACGGCTTCCATGCGATCGAGCATCCCGTCGATGCCGTGGCGCTCGCGAACGAGATCGAGCGCGGCCGCCGCCATCGCGTCGCGACGCGGGCGATCGCCTTGCAGCGCGACGATCGCGTCGGCGAGTCCCGCCGCGCTCTCCTTCGCGACGATCGCCGCGGTCGCCGGCTCGTCCGCGCGCGCCTCGTGCGCCACCTCGGCGATCGCGCCGGCGTCCGTCGTCACGACCGTCACGCCGCAGGCCATCGCCTGCAGGATCGCCTGCGGCACGCCCTCGTTCGCGTACGACGGCAGGCAGAACAGGTCCATCGCGTGCAGGAACGGCACGACGTTCGGCTGGTTGCCGGCGAAGCGCACGGCCGGCCGGATCGCGAGCTGGTCGACGAGCGCCTCGAGCGTGTCGCGCTGCGGGCCGTCGCCGACGATCAGCAGCTTCATCGCGACCGACGGCGACGCCGCGCGCGCCGAAGCGAAGCCCTCGATCAGGTAGCGATGCCCCTTCCAGCTGCGCAGCGTCGCGACGATGCCGACGACGAACGTGTCGGGCTCGGCGCCGACCGCCTGGCGCGCGGCGCTCCGCTCGCGCGGGGTCGGCGGGCGGAACGTGTTCGTGTCGATGCCGGTCGGGATCGACAGCACGCGGTCGGCGTCGAGCCGCAATCGCTCGATCAGGTCGCGACGCAGCGACTCGCCGGTCGTGACGACGAAGCGCGACGCGTCGCGATACAGCCATCGAGACGCGACGTTGTCCGGCACCGGCGCCGAGATGTGGCGCGTGCGCACGATCGCCGGCGGGCGCGACAGCGACGCCCACGCGAGCGCGACGAGCCAGCTGTCGGTCGAGCTGTGCGTGTTGACGACGTGCGCCGGATGCCGCTTCAGCCAGTCGCGCAGCGCGCCGATGCCGCCGAGCCGCTTTTTCTCGATCGGCAGCGCCGTCACCGGCACGCGATACCGCGACGCCTCTGCGAAGATGCGCGCGCCGACCGGCGCGATCAGCGTGATGCGATGGCCTCGACCGATCATGCCGCGCGCCTCGGCGAGGATGCGAAGCTCCTGTCCGCCCCATCCGCAAGACGACTCGGTATGCACGATGTGCATCGGCGACGCCGCGCCGGGCCGCGCCGACGTCATGCGGCGGTCAGCGTGTCGGCTGCCGCGTCGACGGCGCCGTCGATCGTCTCGCCGGGCGCGCCCGCGTCGTCGCCGTCGAGCGCGTACTGGATGCGGTACAGCTTCGAATAGATGCCGTCGGCCGCCAGCAGCGCATCGTGCGTGCCGAGCTCGACGATGCGGCCGCGATCGAACACCGCGATGCGGTCCGCGTTCTCGATCGTCGACAGCCGATGCGCGACGACCACCGTCGTGCGGCCGCGCATCAGGTCCGACAGCGCGGCCTGCACGTGGCGCTCCGACTCGGAGTCGAGCGCGGACGTGGCCTCGTCGAGAATCAGGATCGGCGCGTCCTTCAGCACGGCGCGTGCGATCGCGAGGCGCTGCCGCTGCCCGCCGGACAGCCGTACGCCGTTCTCGCCGATCATCGTGTCGAAGCCGTCGGGCAGGTCCTCGATCACCTGCAGCAGGTGCGCCGCGTCGGCCGCCTGCCGCACCGCGGCCTTCAGCGCGTCGCCGCGCAACGCGCGCCCGCGCCCGGCGCCGTACGCGATGTTCGCGCCGATCGTGTCGTTGAACAGCACGACGTCCTGGCTCACCATCGCGATCTGCTCGCGCAGGCTCGCGAGCCGGATGTCCTCGATCGGCACGCCGTCGATCAGGATGCGGCCGCGCGACGCGTGATAGAAGCGCGGGATCAGGTTCGCGAACGACGTCTTGCCGCTGCCCGACGGTCCGACGAGCGCGACGGTCTCGCCGGCCGCGATGTCGATGTCGATGCCGTCCAGCGCCGCGCGCCGCGCGCTGTCGCCGGGCTCGGCCTCGCCGTCGGTGCGGCCCGACGCGACGTGCGGGTACCGCAGCTCGACGTCGACGAAGCGCACGGCGCCGTTCGCGCGCCCGAGCGTCACGGTCCCGCGGTCGTCCTCCTGCTGCTCGTCGATCAGCGCGAACACGCCTTCGGCCGCGGCGAGTCCGCGCTCCAGCGGCCCGCTGATCTCGGCGAGCTGCTTGATCGGCTGCAGCAGCAGCGACGCCTGCGTGACGAACGTGATGAAGTCGCCGGCCGTCATGCCGCCGCCGCGCGACAGCTGCAGCGCGAAGTAGATCATCGCGGACATCGCCATCGCCATCAGCAGCTGCGTGACCGGGACGGTCGTGGAGCTCGTCACGCTGATCCGCATCGCGTTGCCGCGCAGCCGGTCCATCATCGTCGCGAAGCCGGCGCGGGCCTCGGTCTCGCCGCCGTAGATCTTCACGACCTTCTGGCAGTCGATCGTCTCCTGCACGACCCGCGTCAGCTCGCCGGTCATGTGCATGTTCCGGCGCGACAGGTCGCGCATGCGCCGCGACACCTTGCGCGAGATCACCGTGACGGCCGGCAGCACGACGACCGCGAACAGCGTGAGACGCCAGTTGATCCACAGCAGGCTCGCGAGGATCGCGATCGCCGAGAACGTGTTGCGGATCACGTTCGTGATCACGCCGGTCGTGCTCTGCATCACGTTCTGCGCCTCGAACACGATCCGCGACACGAGACTCGACGACGAGTGCGCGTCGAAGTACGGCGCCGGCAGCGCCACGAGTCGGTCGAACATGTCGGTCCGCAGTTTCGTCAGCACGCGGTTGCCGATGTACGCCATCGCGTACGAGTTCAGGAACGTGAAGATGCCGCGCAGGATGAACAGGCCGATGATCGCGGCCGGGTAGATCCAGATGTCCTGCGACGCGCCGTTGAAGCCCTTGTCGATCAGCGGCTTCAGCAGCAGCGCGAACGCGCCGTCGGTCGCGCCGGCGACGAGCGAGCACAGCGTGCCGGCGATGAAGATGCCGCGGTACGGCAGCAGGTAGCCGGCGAGCCGGCGGAACAGCGGTCCGGTGCCGGTCATGCGGGCGCGAGCCGGCGGCTTCGCGGGCGGCGGGCCTTCGGGCGGCGGGGACGACGACGGATCAGGCATGCGGGCGGCCGGTCGGCGCGGCGAGGCGAACGACCCGCTGACGGCGCCCGGAACGAGGGGTCGGCGAGTTTAGCATCGGGCCCCTCGGCACCGGCGACGGACCGGCGGCAGGACAGCGGCCGGGCAGCGGCACGCACGCGCGAGCGAACGGCGGGTTCGCGGGCACGGGCGGCAGGCCGGTCAGCGATGCGCGAGCAGCGCGCGATACAGCGCGGTCAGCGATCCCGCGAGCGCCGGCAGCGACAGCGGCATCGCCGTGCGCCGCGCCGCATCGGCCATCGCGGCGATGCGCGCCGGCCCGCGCGTCGCGGCATCGCGCATCGCGGCGATCAACGGGCCGCGGTCGTACGCGTCGACGACCCAGCCGTTGACGCCCTCGTCGACGAGCTCCGCCGCGCCGCTCGCGTCGGTGGTGATCACCGGCAGGCCGACGGCCCACGCCTCGAGCGCCGCGTTCGGGAACGGGTCGTAGAGCGTCGGCAGCACGAACGCGTCGGCCATCGCGAGATACGGCAGCGGGTCGGCGACCGCGCCGACGAAGCGCACGCGGTCGCCGACGTCGCGGGCGGCGTCGCGATAGCGCGCGGCGCGGCGGTCCGCGCCGACGACGACGAGTCGCGCGTCAGGCACGTCGCGCAGCGCGGCGACCGCCGCCGCGACGCCCTTGCGCTCGAAGCCCGACCCGACCAGCACGAACACCGGCACGGCCTCGTCGAGCCCGAGCTGCGCCCGCAGCGGCCCGCGATGCGCGTCGCGCGCGTCGGGACAGAAGCGCTCGACGTCGACGCCGTTGCGGATCACGACGAGCTTCGCCGCATCGATCGCGAAGCGCGCGGCGATCTCGTCGCGGACCATCGTCGAGTTGCAGATCACCGCGCGCAGCGACCGATGCTCGAACATCGCGCGCTCGGTCCGCACCAGGTAGCGATGATGCGGATCGAGCGCGATCGCGAGACGGCGCGGCGCCGGCAGCGCGCGCGCGCGGCGCTCGAGCCACGCCGCGTGCACGCCGTCGCCGGCGCGATAGACCGGCAGCCCGACGATGCGCTCGTGGCTCTGCACGAGGTCGAAGCGCTCGGCCGCGACGCGGGCGCGCACCGCGGCCGCGAACGACGCGTCGCGCCACGTGCTGCCGATGTAGAACGGGTCGCAGCGGATCACCGCGCCACGCACCGGTCGCGTCGTCCTGCCAGCGTCGGGCGAGCACCGCGACGTCGAGCGGCTCGTCCGACCGCGCGAGCGACTCGATCGCGCGCGCCGCGAAGCGCTCGGCGCCGCCGTGCGCGCTGTAGCGGGCCCGGACGAACGCGACCTTCAAGCGACGAGGTCCGTCGCGGCCATCAGGCGAAGCGCAGCGGCGCGTCGCGCCCGTCGACCTCGCGCATCAGGTCGTCGATCGCGGCGAGCACGTCGCGGACCGGCAGGCGCACGAGGCAGTCGCTGACCTTGCCGCCGCCGCAGCCGTCCTGCCCGCACGGCCGGCACCGATGCGCGTCGCTCGTCACGACCCGATGCGCGACCTGCCACGGCCCCCAGTTGAACTCGCCCGACGGGCCGAACAGCGCCACCGTCGGCGTCTGCATCGCGGCCGCGATGTGCATCGGCGCCGAGTCGATGCCGACGAACAGCTTCGCGCGCCCGATCAGCGCCGCCAAGCGGTTCAGCGTGCCGCCGTCGTCGGCGAGCACGAGCCGCGTCGCGTCGACGTCGCGCATCGCGCGCACCGCGTCGACGATCGCGGCGAGCATCGCCTTCTCGCGCGGCGTCCGGCGCGCACGACAGCACGACGGTCTCGCCCCGACGGAGCAGCGCCGCGACCAGCGCCGCGTTCGCGTCGACCGGCCAGCACTTGAAGAGCCAGCGCGACGTCGGCTGCATCGCGACGAACGGCCGGTCGACCGCGAGCCGCGCGAGCAGCGCGTCGGCGTCGCGCTCGCCGTCGGGCCCGGGCACCATCGTCAGCGGCGGCGGCCGGACGATCGCGAGGCCGAGCCGTCGCAGCGCGTCGAGGTTCTGGTCGACCGCGTGTCGACGCGCCGAGCGCCGAGCCGGGCGCGACCGACGACGCGTTCGGATAGCGATGCGTGAAGCTCGCGTCCCAGAAGCGGCTGGCGCGGTCGGCCCGGCGCTTCGGCGCGACCGACCAGCGCGGCGCGAGACCGCGGACGAGCCACGCGCCGCGGCGATGGTCGGTCAGGTGGATCACGAGGTCGTAGCGGCGCGCGCTTCAGCGCCGAGAACAGCCGCCACTCGTCGCGCGCAGGCCTCGCCGAGCCCGTCTCGGCGCGCGCCGCGATCGATCGTGTGAATCGTCGCCACGTCGGGGTTGCACGCGAGCATCGGACGCGTCTCGCGATAGATCAGCGCGTCGGCCTCGACCTGCGGCGCCGCGTCGCGCAGCGCGCGGAACACCGGCGACGTCAGCAGCACGTCGCCGTGATGCCGCAGCATGACGACGAGGACGCGTCGCAGCGATCCGAAGTCGATCGCGTCGGGCGGACGCTGCAGCGCCGCCGCGTCCGGGGTGCGCGCCGCGTTCACGGCGTGCGCGCCCGGGCGCCGTCGCGTCAGCCACGGCGCCGGTCAGCCATAGACGACCCGCACGTTCTCCGGCGCGAGCCACTCGCGCAGCCCGCCGACGAGCGCCTCGTTCGGCACGACGCGCCACGACTCGCCGAGGTCGATCTCGCAGACCGCGCCCGGCGGCTCGTGCGACGTGCGGTACTCGATGACGATGCGGCAGCCGTCGCGCGTCGCCCGCGGCGTCGCCCGCCGCGCGATGCGGCGCGAGCAGCTGGCGCAGCCGCACGTCGTCGGACGCGCCGTTCATCGACGAGCCGCAGGCCTCGCGCGTAGCGCGCCCGCGCGAGGCCGAGGTCGTAGACCGCGTCGGCGTTCATCCGCTGGCCGCCGGAGAACTCGTCGTTGCGGACGACGCCGGTCAGCACGACGAGCTCGTCCTCGCGCAGCCGCGCGCGATGCGCGTCGGCGAGCTGGTTGAAGACGGTGACCTCGAGCTGCCCGCTGCCGTCGTCGAGCGTGACGATCAGCATGCGGCCGCGACGCGTCATCGTCGGACGTGCCGCCGCGACGATGCCGGCCACGGTCTGCGGCTCGCGAGACGGCTGCACCGACGCGAGCGGCGTCCGCGCGAAGCGGCGCACCTCGGCCTCGTATTCGCGGAACAGGTGGCCCGACAGGTAGAAGCCGAGCGCGAGCTTCTCCTCGCCGAGCGTCTGCTTCTCGCTCCACGCCGGCACGCGCACCGGCTCGGGCCGATGCGCGTCGTCGTCGGGGCCGCCGAACAGGCTGACCTGGTTCGCGTGCAGCTCGGCGTGCTCGGCGGCGTCCATCGCGCGACCGATCGACGCGAACAGCGACGCGCGGCCTGCGCGGCCGTCGGGCGTCAGCGCGTCGAGCGCGCCCGCGCGAACCAGCGCCTCGACGACGCGACGATTCACGAGCCGCTTGTCGACGCGGCCGCACAGGTCGAACAGGTCGACGTACGGACCGGACGCGCGCGCCGCGACGATCGCGTCGATGGCCGCGCCGCCGGTGCCCTTCACGGCGCAGAGCCCGTAGCGGATCGCCGCCGCGCGCGCCGTGTCGTCGCTCCGGACCGGCATGAAGCGCGCGGCGGACGCGTTGAGGTCCGGCGGCAGGATCTCGAGGCCCTGATGCCGCGCGTCCTCGATCAGCGACTTGACCTTGTCGGTGTCGTCCTGCGCGGCCGACAGGTTGGCCGCCATGAACTCGGCCGGGAAGTACGCCTTCAGCCATGCGGTCTGCACGGCGAGCAGCGAGTACGCGGCCGCGTGCGACTTGTTGAAGCCGTAGCCCGCGAACTTCTCCATCAGGTCGAAGATCTCGTCGGCCTTCGACGCGCGACAGCCCGTTCTTCTCGGCGCCGGTCGCCGAAGATCGCGCGCTGCTGCGCCATCTCCTCGGCCTTCTTCTTGCCCATCGCGCGGCGCAGCAGGTCGGCGCCGCCGAGCGAGTAGCCGCCGATGATCTGCGCCATCTGCATGACCTGCTCCTGGTAGACCATGATCCCGTAGGTCTCTTCCAGGATGGCCTTCACGCGCGGGTCGGGATATTCGAAGCGCTCGCCCTTCTTGCGCGCGATGAAGTCGGGGATCAGGTCCATCGGACCCGGCCGGTACAGCGCGTTCAGCGCGACGATGTCGCCGAAGCGGTCGGGCCGCGCGTCGATCAGCATGCGCCGCATGCCCGGACTTTCGAACTGGAACACCGCGACCGTCTCGGCGCGTGCGGAACACGTCGTACGCGCGCGGGTCGTCGAGCGGGATGCCGTTCGAGCGTGAAGTCGCGCTGGTCGTCGTAGAGCCGGCGGATGTGGTCGACGGTCCAGTCGAGGATCGTCAGCGTCGTCAGGCCGAGGAAGTCGAACTTGACGAGGCCCGCGGCCTCGACGTCGTCCTTGTCGTACTGGCTGACGACCGACGCGGCCACGTCGTGCGTGCCCGGCTGCGCGTACAGCGGCGTGAAGTCGGTCAGCTTGCCGGGCGCGATCAGCACGCCGCCCGCATGCATGCCGACGTTGCGCGTGATGCCTTCGACCTGCTCGGCGAGCGCGAGCACCTCGCGCACCTCGTCCTCGTTCGCCTCGCGCTCGGCGAGCAGCGGCTCCTCGCTGCCGCGCGTCGGCGATCGTCACGAGCCGGCCCGGCTTGAACGGGATCAGCTTCGCGATGCCGTCGACGAAGTTGTACGGCAGGTCGAGCACGCGGCCGACGTCGCGGACCGCCGCCTTCGCGGCCATCGTGCCGAACGTCGCGATCTGCGCGACCGACTCGGCGCCGTACTTCTTCTTGACGTAGTCGATGACCGCGTCGCGACCCTCCTGGCAGAAGTCGATGTCGAAGTCGGGCATCGACACGCGTTCCGGATTCAGGAAGCGCTCGAACAGCAGGTCGTACGCGAGCGGGTCGAGGTCGGTGATGCCGAGCGAGTACGCGACCAGCGACCCGGCGCCCGAGCCGCGGCCCGGCCCGACCGGCACGCCGTTCTGCTTCGCCCAGTTGATGAAGTCGGCGACGATCAGGAAGTAGCCGGGGAAGCCCATCGCCGCGATGGTCTCGGCCTCGAACGCGAGGCGGGCTCGCGTAGCGCGGACGCTCGGCCTCGCGGCGCGCCTCGTCGGGATACAGCGCGCGCAGCCGTCGCTCGAGACCGTGCCTGCGGCCTCGAGCCGCAGGTGCTCGTCGAGCGATCGGCCGGCCGGCGTCGGGAACAGCGGCAGCCGCGGCCGGCCGAGCTCGAGTCGCAGGTTGCAGCGCTTCGCGATCTCGACCGCGTTGACGAGCGCCGACGGGATGTCGGCGAACAGCGCGGCCATCTCGCGGCCGCGTCTTCAGGTACTGCTCGGCCGTGAAGCGCCGCGGCCGGCGCGGGTTCGCGAGCATCTCGCCTTCGGCGATGCACGTGCGCGCCTCGTGCGCGACGAACTCCTCGCGCGTCAGGAACTGCACCGGATGCGTCGCGACGACCGGCAGCCCGAGCTCGGCGGCGAGCGACGTCGCCGCGTCGATGTAGCTCTCGGCGTCCGGCTGTCCGTAGCGTTGCAGCTCGACGTAGTACGCGCCGGGGAAGCGCGCGGCCCAGCGACGCGCGTGCGCGAGCGCCTGCGCGCGACGCCCGGCCGCGAGCGCGAGCCCGACGTCGCCGCCCTGCGCACCCGACAGCACGATCAGGCCCGACGTGCTCGACGTCGTCGAACCAGTCGAATCGCAGCTCGGCGCGACCGTGCGACGCGTTCTCGAGATACGCGCGCGACAGCAGGTGGCACAGCGCGAGGTAGCCGCCGCGATTGCGCGCGAGCAGCAGCGCGCGGCTCGACGTCGGCGCGCTGCCGACCTCGCGTGCTGCACCCACACGTCGCATCCGGCGATCGGCTTGAGGCCCGCCGCCGCGCGCCGCCTTGTAGAAGCGTACGAGCCCGAACAGGTTCGACAGGTCGGTCAGCGCGAGCGCCGGCTGCGCGTCGGCGGCGGCCGCGGCGACGGCCGCGTCGATGCGCACGATGCCGTCGACGATCGAGTACTCGGAGTGCATCCGCAGATGCACGAACGACGGGTCGCGGAACGCGGCTTCGGCCATGCGCTAGTTTAGCGTGCGGGTGCGGCCGGACCGCGGTCCCGCGCGTGCGTCGATCGGCGTGCGGAGACGTCCTCGCCGCGGTCCGGAGCCGTCGTCGACGGTCAGCGCACCGGCGTCGACGGGTCCGGCCCGAGCGCCGCGATCTCGGCGTCGGTGAAGCCCGCGGCGCGGCGCGCCGCGACGTTGAACGGCCCGCGCGGCCGCGGCGCGCCGTGCGCGGCGGCGAGCCGCGCGTAGGTCGCGTCGCGGTCGAGCCCGTCGCGTTCGCAGAGCCACGCGAACCAGCGGTTGCCGACGGCGACGTGGCCGATCTCGTCGCGCAGGATGACGTCGACGATCGCCGCGCCGGCCGCGTCGCCGGCCGCGAGCAGCTTGCTTCGCACCGCCGGCGACGCGTCGAGCCCGCGCGCCTCGAGCGTGCGCGGCACGAGCGCGATGCGCGCGACGACGTCGTGCTTCGTGCGTTCGGCCATCTGCCACAGCGCGTCGTGCGCGGGGAAGTCGCCGTACGCGCGGCCGAGCGTCGCGAGATGCGCCGCGAGCAGCCCGAAGTGGCGGCCCTCCTCGCTCATCACGCGCGTCCAGTCGCGATAGAACGCGTCGGGCATGCCGCCGAAGCGCCAGCACGCGTCGGCCGCGAGGTCGATCGCGTTCGACTCGATGTGCGCGAGCGCGTGGATCAGCGCCGCGCGGCCCTCGACCGTCGCGATCGAGCGCGTCGGGACCTGCGACGGCGGCACGAGCGGCGGCCGTGCCGGACGCCCCGGGATGGTCGCCGACGCGCTTCCTGCGTCGTCGGGTGGGTCGTCGCGGCCGCTCGCGAGCGCGACGTCGGCCGACGCCGCGAGCGCGGCCTTCGCATCGGCCTTGCTTTCGAGCAGGACGCCCAGAGCTTGGCGTCTGAGCGTCCGCGGCGACGGCGACGATCGATCGCTAGAATCGGGGCTCATATCCGACACCGAAGCGCGATGCGCGGCTCGCCGGTCCCGTCGACCGGCGAACGCGGCCATTCGCGAATCCCATGGCCATCTACAAGATCGGCGAACGCGTCCCCGAGATCGCCGCGTCCGCGTACGTCCACGAGTCCGCGACCGTGATCGGCTCGGTCCTGCTGAAGGATCGCGTCAGCGTGTGGCCGCAGGCGGTCGTCCGCGGCGACACCGAGACGATCACGATCGGCGCCGGCAGCAACGTGCAGGACGGCGCGGTGCTGCATGCCGACCCCGGCGTGCCGCTGACGATCGGCGAGGACGTGACGATCGGCCATCAGGTGATGCTGCACGGCTGCACGATCGGCGACGGCGCGCTGATCGGCATCCAGGCGATCGTTCTCAACAAGGCCGTGATCGGCCGCGGCTGCCTGGTCGGTGCGGGCGCGCTCGTGACCGAAGGCAAGGTGTTCCCCGACAACATGATGATCGTCGGCGCGCCGGCGCGGGCGATCCGCGAACTGACCGCCGACGACGTCGCGCGGGTGCGTCACGCGGCGACGCACTACGTCGACGAGGCCGAACATTATCGGGCGCATGCGGTCCGCATCGACGTCCCCGGAGATCCGCACGCATGAGCGACACGCTGCACAAGTTCCTGTTCGACGCCGGTTCCGGCAGCCGCTCGCCGGTGCGCGGCGAGATCGTGTCGCTGGCGGCGACGTGGCGGCAGATCAAGGAGCGTCATCCGTACCCCGAGCCGGTGCTGCGGCTGCTCGGCGAGCTGGTGGCCGCGAGCACGCTGCTGTCGGCGAACCTCAAGTTCAACGGCGCGCTGGTCATGCAGATCCACGGCGACGGGCCGGTGCGCCTGCTCGTCGTCGAGTGCAACGCCGACCTGACGGTGCGGGCGACCGTCAAGCTTTCGACCGACCGCCCGATCGCCGACGATGCGACGTTCGACGACCTCGTCAACGCCGGCGGCCACGGCCGTTTCGCGCTGACGCTCGATCCGCGCGACCGGTCGCAGGGCCAGCAACCGTACCAGGGCATCGTCCCGCTCGAAGGCGGCTCGGTCGCGGCCGCGCTCGAAGGCTACATGCGTCGCTCGGAGCAGCTGCAGACCCAGCTGTGGCTCGCGGCCGACGACGAGCACGCGAACGGGCTGCTGCTGCAGAAGCTGCCGCTCGAAGGCGGCCACGGCGAGACCGTCGTCGACAGCGAGGCCGAGAGCCATGCCGAGGAGGTCTGGGAGCGCGCGGTCACGTTCGCGAACACGCTCGAGCGCGGCGAACTGCTGCGCGTCGACCCGCCGACGCTGATGCGACGCCTGTTCTGGGAAGAGACGCTCGCCGTCTACGATCCGGCGCCGTGCGCGTTTCGTTGCAGCTGCACGCGCGAACGGGTCGCCGCGATGCTGGTGTCGCTCGGCGCGCCGGAGGTGGACGACCTGCTCGCCGAGATGGGACGCGTGCACGTCGACTGCGAGTTCTGCAACAAGTCTTACGACTTCGACACGGTCGACTGCGCCCAGCTGTTCGCCACGTCCAATACGATGGACGGCGTCCGGGCGCCCGTACAGCAGCGCCATTGAAGGGCGTCGCGCGGCGCACCATCTACGCGGCGAGCGGCGGGGACCTCGCCGCGTTGAACCCGAAGGCGCGCGACCGCTCCAACCGCGGTCGTCGAACGATCGACATCAAAGGAATCACCATGCGGATCCATGCCATTCTCGCCGCCGCCGCGATGTCCGCGGCCCTGTCCGGCTGCTACACGTATCCCGTCTACCAGCCGGCGCCGGTCGCGCGTCTGACGCCGGAGCAGTCGGCGGCGCTCGCGAACCAGCAGAACCAGAACCTGACGCCGCAGCAGCGCGACCAGATGGCGCGCGACAACGCGCAGGTCGCGAAGCGAAGACCAGGCGGCGCAGGCCGTCGCAGGCGTACGCGTACAGCTATCCGGTCGCACCGGTCTACGTCGACCCGTATCCCGCGTATTACGGCTATCCCTACTACTACGGCGGCTTCTATCCGTGGTATCCCGGCGTGTCGTTGTCGTTCGGCTTCGGACACTTCGGCGGATACCACGGTGGGTATCGCGGCGGATACCACGGCGGCTTCCATCATCGCTGACGCCTGACGGCGCGGCGGTCCCACGGTCGACGTCGGGACTCGTCCGAGGGTGCCGGCTCGCGCGTCCGGCACGTCGCCGTGAACGGCGGCGCGGTCCCTGCCGCCGGCGCCGGACTCCGTTCGAAGCGCGGTCCGCCGACGGGCGCCGATGGGCCGCGCATTGTCGGTCGCGCGTCGACGCGCGTCGCCGACCGCGGCCTCGGTCACGTCGGCGTCGCCAAATCGCCGGTGTCGGGGGAGCGTCGATCCGATCGGACGCGCGGATCAGCGCGGCGGCCGGTCGGCGTCCTCGCCGTCCCAGTAGTCGAGCGCCGGCGTCGTCGCGACGATCAGTCGGCCGGCGGCCCGCACCAGGACCTTGCCGGAGTCCGGATACACGCAGACGTCGTCGGGCACCTTCGCGCCGATGACGAGGTAACGGCAGACGTCGTCGCCGTCGTTCACGATGCAGTGCCCGACGGCGCGCCCCGCCGGAAAGCAGACGTAGTCGCCCGCCTCGACGCGATGCCGTGCGTCGCCGAGGCGCAGCATGGCGCGTCCGGCGAGGAACCAGACGTGCTCCTCCTCGGCCGTGTGCCAGTGCAGCGGCGCCGACTGCCGGCCCGGCGGCAGCTCCTCGATCAGCACGCCGATCCGCGATCCGCCGGCGGCGGCACCGACGCGTCGCGCCCGCCCGCCGAACCGGACACCCTCCGACCACGCTTCCCACGGCACGTCGTCGACGTGAATCGGCGGGATCGGTGCGACGTCGTCCACGGGCGATCTCCCAAAACAAAAAGCGCACCCGCAGGTGCGCCTCTCGTTCGAACCGCCGCAAGCGTCGCGGCGGAATCCGATGCTTACAGCGGCGTGATCTTCGACGCCTGCAGGCCCTTCGGACCCTTCGTCACTTCGAACGACACCTTCTGGTTCTCCTGCAGCGACTTGAAGCCGCTACCCTGGATTTCCGAGAAGTGCGCGAACAGGTCGCCGCTGCCTTCGTCCGGGGTGATGAAGCCGAAGCCCTTCGCATCGTTGAACCACTTGACGGTACCGGTTGCCATATTGCTTTCCTTGCAGAGATTGATTGTGCGTCGTTGAGCCAAACGCACGGACGGGGCGCAGAACGATCAAGGAAAGACTGGACAACCGACGAACCACGGCGCATTGACGAACTGCGCTGCGACCGCGTTGACGAACGAGCCACCGCTTGTCTTGAAAATTTTGCCGCGCCTTTATACTCCAATCAGCCTTCCGACGCAAGATCCCTGCCGACTCCCATGCCGATCCGGCGACCCGACCAGCAGGCCGACGCCTTCCACGCACGGCAGGCCGGGACGCTTCCCGACCTCCTCGGCATCCGCGTCGACGCGATCGACGACGGCGCGGTCACGCTGTCGCTCGCCGTCGAGCCGAAGCATCTCGCGCCCAACGGCTACCTGCACGCGGGCAGCGTCGTGACGCTGGCCGACACGGCCTGCGGCTACGGCTGCATCGTCAACCTGCCCGAGGGCGCGACCGGCTTCACGACGATCGAGCTGAAGTCCAACTTCCTGGGCACCGCGCGCGAGGGCACGCTCAGTGCGTCGCGCGACGGCGCAGCACCGCGGCCGCACGACGCAGGTGTGGGACGCGGTCGTCACGCACCGCGAGACGGCAGGACGATCGCGCTGTTCCGCTGCACGCAGATGATCCTGTGGCCGAAGCCGTGACTCGCTCGGCGACGCGACCGGTGCGAAGCCGACCGCGCCATCGGGGTCAGTAGCGGACCGCGACCGTCGCCATCGCGACGCGGCCGGCGGTCTGGTAGCCGTCGACGAGTTCGTAGCGACGGTCGAGCGCGTTCGTGACGGCGACGCCGACGCTCGTGCCGCGCATCACCTCGTAGCGCAGCCCGAGGTTGACGATGCCGTAGCCCCCGACCGTCGTCGGCTCGAACGTCACGATGTCGGTGTCGGGCCGCGACCCGGCGGCCTGCAGGTCGCCGCTGAAGCGCCAGCGGCCGAAGCTCTTCGCGATCGCGATGTCGGCGGCGTGCGTCGAGCGGCGCAGCAGCCGCTGGCCGGTGTCCTCGTCGACCGGCCGGTCGAGCGTCACGTTGACCGTCACGAGCCAGCCGTCGACCGCCGTGCGCCCGGTCAGCTCGACGCCGCGCACGCGAGCCCGGGCGATGTTGTTCGCGATCTGCAGGTCCGGATCGAAGACGATCAGGTTGCGCGTGTGCGTCGTGAACGCCGACAGGCGGGCAAGCGTGCCGCCGTCCGATCCGCTCGACGCGTACTGCAGCGCGACCTCGATGCTGCGGGCGCGTCTCGGCCTTCAGCGCGGGGTTGCCGTAGAACGGGTAGTCGAGATCGTTGAAGCTCGGCGCCTTGAACGCGTTCGACGCTTCGGCGATCGCCTTCCATCGGTCGCGAACTTGAAGCCGTACGCCGCGAGACCGGTCGTCGCGCCGCCGAAGTCGCTGTAGCGGTCGTGACGGCGCGTTGATCTGGAACTCGTTGAACTGCGGCGACAGGAACAGCGGACCGGTGTAGCCGGCCATCACGCTGTCGACGTGCCGCGAGAACGTCGCGCCGTCGACGCCGTCGCCGTACGCCGTCGAGAACCCGGTCTGGTCGAGCCGCTCGGCCGCGACCGTGAACACGTGCGCGGTCGAGCCGGATCGTGTTGCCGAAGCGGTACTGCCGCTGCGTGCTGACGGCGGTGCCGACCACGAACGAGTCAGGAAACGACGCGGTGTTCGCCGACAGGTCGCTCGCCTGCCCGGCCGACAGGTCGATGGTCCACGGTGCGAGCGGGACGAGCCGCGCGTACAGCGTCGCGTCGGTCTGCCGCGATCGTTCGTTCTGCGTCGCCGTGCGGCCGTTGTACGTCGGGTCGATGAAGCCGTAGTCGGTCGTCTCGTCGAAGTCGAGATGCCCGTGGCTCTCGAAGTAGCGCGCCCCGACCTCGCTGTCGCCGACGTGTTGCGCGAGATGCGCCGAGATCGACTCGTTGCGATAGCCGTCGAAGTCCGGATTCGCCGTCGCGACGCGGTCGGCGTCGATGGCCGAGAAACCCTTCGCGGACCGATACGACGCCGAGACGCCGTAGTCCGTGCGAAGGCCGGCGGGTCCGAACGCCTGCGATACCTCGGCCGATGCCGCGCGCGTGCGCTCGCTGCCCCACGTGCCGCTCGCGCCGACGGCGAGCGCACCGTCGGACTCGCGGCCGCCGCGCGTGAAGATCTGCACGACGCCGCCGATCGCCTCCGACCCGTACAGACTCGATACGTTGCCGCGGACGATCTCGATGCGATCGATCTGGTCGATCATCAGGTGCGCGATCGACGCCGCGCCGCTCTCGACCGAATTGATCCGCAGCCCGTCGACGAGCACGAGCACCTGGTTCGAGTTCGAGCCGCGCAGGAACAGCGAGCTCTGCGAGCCGAGGCCGCCCTGCTGCGTGACGTCGAAGCCGGCCTGCGCGCGCAGCAGCGTCGGCACGTCCGGCGCCTGGCTGTCCTCGATGTCGGCGCGCGTGATGACGGTCGTCGCCGGCAGCGCGTCGGACAGCGGCTGCGTCGTGCGCGTCGCGGTGACGACCACCGGATCGAGCGACGTCGCCGGCGGCGGCGCGGTCGACGACGTCTGCGCGGCCGCATGCGCGGCGAACGACAGCCCGCCGGCCGCGACGATGCGCGCAGCCGGACCTCGAAACATCTGGATCATGTTGACGCTCCCCTTCCCCGCATCCCCGCGAGGTGATTGCAAGAGGAACGACGCGGTCCGTCCGCGTTGTGCGGAACGGAGACGACGACGCGACCGGCGGGTCTGCCGAACGGGAGACGGCCGGAGCGTCGCCCACCGCGACGTTCCCGACGGATGCCTGGCCGGTATCCGGGCTGGCAGGACGGCCGCTTCGGCCTTCCCATGCGCGGTGTCGAGACACGTTGCACAGTGGCCTTCGAAGCGACTGCATCGCACGCGATGCGCCTGCTGACCGTTGCGGGGGCAGCACAGGTTGCGTCCGGCGGACCGGCGACCCTGTTTCCCGTTTTCTCGCGACGACGACGGTCGTCGCCGCGAGCACCAAGCGACGATCAGTCTAGGGGCGCGACGTCGCGTGCGTCAAACAACGTGGCCGCGATGCATCGACGAAATTCGACGTCCGTCGCCTTGACGCTCGTTCGTCATCGCCCCTAGCATCGCGTCATGTCCACGTCCCTCGAACAGGAGCTCGACCGCGTCGCCGACCGCGTGGCGACGCTCGTCCGGCTCGCGCAGCAGCTGCGCGACGAGAACCATCAGCTCCGCGTGGCGGTCGATCAGCGCGACGGCGAGAACCGCGTGCTCCGCGACCGGCTCGAGACCGCGCGCGAGCGCATCGAGACGCTGATCGCGAAGATGCCCGCCGACGCCTGAGGATCGCGATGGAGCAGATCAATGTCCGCATCCTCGATCGCGACTACCGGTTGTCGTGCGAGCCGGCCGAGCGCGAGCGGTTGATGGCGGCCGTCGCCCACGTCGATGCGACGATGAAGTCGATTCGCGACCAGGGAAAGATCGCCGGCGGCGAGCGCATCGCGGTGTTCGCGGCGCTCAACATCGCGAGCGAGCTCGTCGGTCGCGGAACGGCGTCGTCGACGCCCGACGAGCCATCCATTGCACCGGTTGCCGACGAGGAAATTCTGCGTAGAATGCGTGGCATCCATGCGCTGCTCGACACGGCGCTCGTCGACCAGGAACGGTTGTTCTGACGCCATCGTTCCGGCACTGCGGTCGACGGTCGGTCGGCGTGACGACGCGGCCCGCGTGCGGAACCAATCACCGCGCCGAGGATCGGATGGATCGGTTTCCTTTTCCCTGCCGTGTTTGCTTTAGACCGGATAGTCCTGTACCAACTTGTGTTGCTTCGGTTGTGGAACATCATGGTGCCGTTGCGATCATCCCTCGTTGGATGAACCTGAAGCACCATTGACTGCGACCCCCTGGACCTACCGGTTCAGGATAATGGTCTGGCGGCATCGGCGGGGCCCTCTGTCAGCGGCCGACGATCACCTCGTCGGCCGTTTCTTTTCGTGCCGTCGTTCGCCGTGCAACGATCCGTTGCGCGACCTCCCGGTGATTGCGCGATGAAGCACTGGCTGATGAAGTCCGAGCCGTCCGACGTGTCGATCGACGACGTGCTCGCGATGCCCGACCGGACCGTCGCGTGGTACGGCGTGCGCGGCTATCAGGCGCGCAACCTGATGCGTCGACGAGATGTCGGTCGGCGATCCCGTGCTGTTCTATCACTCGAGCTGTCCGGAGCCCGGCGTCGTCGGCCTGGCGAACGTCGTCAGCGAGGCGTATCCCGACCACACGCAGTTCGATCCGGACAGCAAATACCACGACCCGGCCTCGACGCCGGAGAAGCCGCGCTGGTACATGGTCGACGTGCAGGTGACGCGCAAGACGCGCCTCGTCACGATCGCCGAACTGCGCGCGACGCGCGGCCTCGAGCAGATGCGCACGCTCCAGCGCGGCAACCGCCTGTCGATCACGCCGGTGACGCCCGACGAATACGCGATCATCGTCGGCCTGGCCGGCTGAGCGGCGCGACCGATGAACCCGCGCATCGTCGCCTCGTCGGTCGCGTCGATCCGCCGGGGCGCACCGCATCGGAGCCGGTCGTGAGCGACGTCGGCGACGTCGTCGAGGCGCCGATCGCGGACTGGCGCGGTCAGGTGCCCGCGCCGTCGCTGCAGTCCGTGATCGAGCGCGGCGGCGTGGTGGCGTGTCCGTCGCTCGCGTTCGACGTCACGGCCGACGAGCGCGCGCTGTTCGGCGCCTCGCTCGCCGACGACCGCCGCAAGAGCATCTACCGTCGCGCGGGCCGCGAAGGGCTGACCGGCACCACGGCCGAAGGCGCGACCCGCGACGTCGTCGCGTCGATGATCGAGCGCTTCGCCGACGCGAGTCATGCGTTGATCGACGGGCTGTTCCCGTCGTATCGCGCGGCGGCGCACGCGACGGGCACGAGCTTCCGTCCGCGCGCGATCGGCGACACGACGTCGGGACGCGCGCTGTCGTGGCGCAAGGACGACACGCGGCTGCACGTCGACGCGTTCCCGTCGAACCCGACGCACGGCGAACGCATCCTGCGGGTCTTCACGAACGTCCATCCGGACGCGATGCCGCGTCGATGGCGCGTCGGCGAACGCTTCGAGACGATGGCGCGACGCTTCCTGCCCGCGACGCGCGCGCTGCCGCCGGGCGCGGCGTGGCTGATGCACCGGCTCGGCATCACGAAGCGGCCGCGCACGCCGTACGACCACCTGATGCTGCAGCTCCACGACCTCGCGAAGGCCGACCTCGACTATCAGCGCACGTCGGCCGCAGCGCACGATCGACTTCCTGCCCGGCACGACGTGGATCTGCTTCTCGGACCAGGTCATGCACGCGGCGATGTCGGGGCAGTTCATGTTCGAGCAGACCTACCGACTGCCGCTCGCCGCGATCGCCGACGTCGACGCGTCGCCGCTGCGCACGCTCGAACGGCTGACGGGCCGCCGACTCGCCTGACCGGCGCGCGTGGCGCGACGCCGCGCCCGTCGCGTATCCTGCCGGGCGCGGACGAGTCCCTCGTCGCCGGGAGTCGGAACGCGATGGCGCTGCGAACGGTCCGGATCTTCATCTCGTCGCCCGGCGACGTCGCCGAGGAACGGCTGCTCGCGCGTCGGCTGATCGGACGGCTCGACGCCGCAGTTCGGCGGCGCGCTGCAGTTCGAGTCGATCCTGTGGGAGCGCTTCCCGCTCGTCGCGACCGCGATCGTTCCAGGACCAGCTCGTGCGGCCGAGCGACAGCGACATCGTCGTCGTCGTCCTCTGGTCGCGGCTCGGCACGCCGCTGCCATCGCACATCGTCCGGCCCGACGGATCGACGTACGCGTCGGGCACCGAGTTCGAGTTCGAGGACGCGATCGCGCGTCATCGCACCGAAGGTCGTCCGCACATCCTCACGTATCTCAAGACGGCGGCGATCCCGTCGGACGGCGACCTCGCGTCGCTCGAGGAAGCCGCGTCGCAGAAGGCGCGCGCTCGAGCGCTTCGTCACGCGCTGGTTCCGCAACGAGGCCGACGGCACGCTGAAGGGCGCGTTCCATCGCTTCGCCACGCCGGCCGACTTCGAGGACCTGCTCGAAGCCCACCTGACGCAGCTCGCCGAATCGTTCGTGCCGCCGGGCGTCGCGCGGCATTCGCGCGCGCCGACGTGGCTCGGGCGCTCGCCGTTTCGCGGGCTGCAGGCGTTCGAGCCCGAGCACGCGCCGGTGTTCTTCGGGCGCACCGCGGCGACCGCGAGCCGTGCTCGCGAAGCTGCGTGCGCAGGGCCGGCGTTGGCCGCGCATTCGTGCTGATCGTCGGCATGAGCGGCGGCGGCAAGTCGTCGCTGGTGCGCGCCGGCGTGCTGCCGCTGCTGGTGCAGCCGGGCATCGTCGGCGACGCGACCGCGTGGCGGCAGGCCGTGATGCGGCCGTCGGACGGTCAGGGCCGCCCGCTCGACGCGCTGCAGGCGGCGCTTCTCGATGCGACGGCCGACGGGCAGGACGACCCGCATGCCGACGAGGGACCGCGCACCGCGACGGGCGACAGGCACGACCCACGCGACGTCGACGGGCCGGCCGCGACGAGCGCCGAGCGGCTTGCCCGGCGCCTGGCCGATCGGCTGCGTCGGATCGACGCCGACGCGCCGCCCGGCGACCGCAAGGTGTCGGACACGGCCGCGGCGACGCACGTCGCGCTCGTCGTCGACCAGCTCGAGGAGATCTTCTCCGACGAACGCGTCGACGCCGCCGCACGCGACGCGTTCTTCGCGGCGCTCGACGCGCTCGCGCGCTCGGGGATCGTGTGGGTCGTCGCAACGATGCGCAGCGACGCCTACGCGCGCATCGCCGAGGCGCCGGCGCTGGTCGCGCTGAAGGAAGGCGACGGGCAGTTCGACCTGCTGCCGCCGAGCGTGCGCGAGATCGGCCAGATCATCCGCCTGCCCGCGGCCGCGGCGGGGCTGCGCTTCGAGACGCGACCGAACACGGCCGAGAAGCTCGACGACGTGATCCGCGACGACGCCGCGCGGAATCCCGGCGCGCTGCCGCTGCTGCAGTTCCTGCTCGAGGAGCTCTACCGGCGTCGCAGCGACGACGACGTGCTGACGTTCCATGCGTACGAGGCGCTCGGCGGCGTCGAGGGTGCGCTGGTGCAGCGCGCGGAGACGGTGCTCGCCGGCGTCGGCGACGCGGCCCGCGACGCGTTGCCGAAGGTGCTGCGCGAGCTCGTGACGTTCGGCATCGACGACGAGTCGCGCGCGCTGCGTCGCGTCGCGCCGCGCGACGCGTTCGTCGACGCGGCGTCGAACGAGCTCGTCGACGCGCTGCTCGACGCGCGGTTGCTCGTCGCGGGATCGAGCGCGGACGGCGCGCCGGTCGTGTCGCTCGCCCACGAGGCGCTGCTGCAGTTCTGGCCGCGCGTGAAGACGTGGGTCGACGAGGACCGCGAGCTGTTGCTGGTCCACGCGCGTTTGGAAGCGGCGACCCGCGAATGGGAACGGCACGGGCGACGGACGGACCTGCTGCTGCCGCGCGGCAAGCCGCTCGCGGAGGCGCGCGAGCTGGCCGCATCGGGCATGCGGCTGCGCGACGACGAACGCGCGCTGCTCGACGCGTCGCAGCGCCGCGCCCGCCGATTCGCGATCGCGCGCAACGGGGCGGTCGCCGGACTCGTGGTGCTCACGGTCGCGGCGGGCCTCGCGGCGTGGCGGGCGAGCGTCGAGCGGCAACGCGCGCAGGTGCAGGCGACGACGGCGCAGCGAACGACGGACTTCATGGTCGGATTGTTCTCGAACGCGGATCCGTACGCGAGCAAGGGCGATGCGCTCACCGTTCGGCAGGTCCTTGATCGCGGGGTCCGGCAGATCGACCGTGCGCTGCAGGACGAAGTCGACGTGCGCTCCAATCTGCTGCGTGCGATGGGACAGGCCTACACCGGGCTCGGCCTGTATGCGCAGGCGAGGAGCGCGCTGGAGGAGTCGATCGCACCGAGCGGCCTTTCCGACGAAGCGCGCGTCGCGAGCGAGCTGGCTCTGGCGCGCAACGCCTATTTCGATGGTGACTACCATCGTGCCGAGACCCTTTACCGACAAGCTCGCGCGTCGGCGACGGCGTCGGGCCGCGCGGGACGCGCGCTCGCTGCGTCGGCCGACATCGGACTCGCGGAGTGCCTCATCAAGTCCAATCGCCTGCAAGAAGCGGAAGGCCACGTCCGCAGTGCCCTCGCGACGCACAAGCAGATGAACGGTGGCGCGTCGCCCGAGTTGGCACGCGACCTCGAAGCCTTGGGTGCCCTCGAGCTGGCCGAGCACCGACTGTCGGATGCGGAAGGGACGCTGCAACGAACGGTCGCCATGCAGCGGACCCTCGAAGGCCCGCGAACCGCGAACGTCGGGCACGCGCTGAGCAACCTCGGACTCATCTACTTCCAGACCGGCCGCTACGATCGCGCCGTCGATGCCTGGACCGACGCGCTGTCGATCCTGGAAGAAGCGCTCGGTCCCGATCACGCTGACGTGGCCGGGCTCCTGAACAACCTCGGACGCGTCGAGCTTCTGACCAACCGGCTCGACGCCGCGCAAGCGCACATGACCAGAGCGCTAAGCGTGTTTCGTAAGACGCTGAGCGTCGGCCACGACGACCTCGTACCTCCGTTGAACAGCCTCGCGATGATCTTCATCGCGAAGGGCGACTATCCGGCGGCCCGACCGCTCCTCGATGAGGCGCGACGCATCGCCGAGTCGGCACACCACCCGTTCCTCGACCAGGTCATCGCGAACCAGGCGGACCTGGCGATCCGGGAAGGAAACATCGAAGAGGCGGTCTCCCTGCTCGCCCGCGCGCGCGAGATCCAGCGCGACGCGTTCGGCGCATCGCTGGCGTCGACCGAACGATGGCGCTCGTCGGTCTTCGATCTCGTGGACGCCTCCATCGCGATCCATCGAAACGATGCTGCGGCGGCCCGGCAACTGCTGTCGAGCGATTTGCCAGTTCTGACCCAGCGCTTCGGCGAAGACAGCTTGTACGTGAAGCGCGCGCGGCAGCTGATGCAGGAAACTCGCTCCGGTTCAGAGGCTTAACGCCGCCGCCTCCGCCGCCGCCGCCGTTTGGCAGGATTCCTGCTTGCGGGACATCCTTTGACTTTTCTGCCCGTGGAGGAACGATGCGCAGGTCTCCGAACGCGCTGTGCCGGTTGGCCGGCCCCCTTGCCCTGCTCCTGGCAGGCGCGCTGTCGTCGGCGCACGCCGGCGGCATCTGGCTCGCCGACGGCTCCTTCCCCGCCAACGACATCGCCGACTCGAACTTCTCGAGCGACGGTCAGTTCTGGCAGTCGCCGGACGTCCACGCCACGACGGCCGTCACCGGCAACATGACCGGCCTGACGCTCGACTTCGGCTCGGGCCCGGTCACGGCGCCGCAGTTCTCGTTCAATCCGGCGACGGGTCGGCTCAGCTTCCTGAACGGGTCCGGCGTGCCGACCGGAAGCTTCGTCGAGCCGATGCATCTGAGCGGCGGCTACAATACCGACTACGCGAACGGCTTCTACACGTTCGGCCAGCTCGCGACGCAACTGCTGACGGCGACCAGCTTCCCGACCGGACCGTTCGACATCAACACGGCGCTCAACGCGTACCGCTTCCTTTGGCCGCAGCAGTGTCCGACGACGGCCGGCGTGTGCTCGTTCTCCGACCTGCTCGGCTTCGAGGCGGTCTTCATCGAGATCGATCCGGAGGACTTCGAGCTGCAGTTCAACTATCAGAACCAGTTCGCGACGCTGCCGGCGAACAACACGGTCACCGGGCTGTTCCAGCTCGGCTCGAACTCCGCGACGTACACCGGCCCGTTCGTCACGACCGGTCCGAACTACTGCTTCCACGACGGCTCGCAGGTCAGCTGCTCGGCGGCGACCGTGACGGTTCCGGAGCCCGAGACCGTGCCGCTCCTCGCGCTCGGCGCGTTCGTGGTCGGCGCCGCGCTGCGCGCCGGACGTCGCCGACGCATCGCGGCCGCCTGACCCCCTCGCGCCGACCCCGCGCGACGCCGCGCCGCACCGCGACGCGCGTCGCGCGGTAGGCGGGCCTTCGCAGGGTTCGCGTTTCGCGACGCACGCGGTAGGCTCGCTCGCGTGAGCGAACCGATCCCCCGTTCCGACCCAACCGCCGTGCCGCGCGCCGCCGCGGTCGACCGTATCCGCGCGCTGCTGCGCCAGGGGGCGCCGTGGGCCGCCTGCGACGCGTACCGCGCCGCGGCCGACGGGTCCGCCGACGATCCCGAGCTCGTCTACTGGGGCGCCCTCGCCTGCGCCCGCTCGGGCGCGACGCGCGAGGCGCGGGCCCTGATCGACCGCATCGGGCGCTCGGCCGACGCGCCGGCCGACATCCGTCGCGAGACGTTGTGCCTGAGCGGCCGGCTCTGGAAGGACCGCATCGATCGCAGCGACGCGACCGGCGTCTGTGGCGTCGACGCGATGCGCCTCGCGCGCGACGACTATCTCGCCGCCCACGCCGTCGACGGCGCCGCCTATCCGGCCGTGAACGCGGCGACGCTGTCGATGCTGCTCGGCGACGACGCGAGCGCCGCGACGCTGGCGCGCGACGTCCTGCGGCGGCTCGCCGCGTCGTCGGCGCCGCTCGACGCCTGGGACGCGGCGACGAAGGGGGAGGCGCTGCTGCTGCTCGCCGACGTCGACGGCGCGCGTCGATGCTACGAGGCGGCGGCCGCGCGCACGCGCGACGACGCGGGCGCGATCGCCAGCATGCGCGGCCAACTGAGGCGGCTCGAGCGGGCCGTGCCGGCGGCCCGCGACGTGCTCGGCGTGCTGCCCGCACCGGCGGTGCTCGCGTTCGCCGGCCACATGATCGACGCGCCGGGTCGCGTCGAGCCGCGCTTCCCGCCGTCGATGGAAGGCGCCGTCGCGGCCGACCTGCGCGAACGGCTCGCGTCGGCGCATCGACCGATCGTCTACACGTCGGCCGCCTGCGGGGCGGACCTGCTGTTCATCGAGGCCGCCTTCGACGTCGACGCGGAGGTCAACGTGGTGCTGCCGTTCGATCGCGACGACTTCGTCGCGACGAGCGTCGCGTTCGCGGGCGACCGGTGGGTCGAGCGCTTCGACCGCGCGCTCGCCGGCGCCACGCGCGTGATCCAGGCGACCGACGAACGCCATCTCGGCGACGACGTGCTGTTCGCGCACGCACAGCACCTCGTGGCCGGCCTCGCCGTGCTGCGCGCGTCGCAGCTGCACGTCGTGCCGTCGATGCTGTGCGTGATGGATCGCCGCGCGGCCGATGCGGTCGGCGGCACGCGCGGCGCCTGCGATCGCTGGGCGGCCACCGGTCGGCCGCTCGACCGGATCGCGCTCGACGCGACCGTCGACGACGACGCGTCGCCCGCGGTCGTGCCGCCGTCGTCGGTGTCGCGGGTCGCGACGACGCCCGATCGGCCGCCGCGCAGCCTGAAGGTCACGCTGTTCGCGGACATCGCCGGCTTCGGCGCGCTCCACGACCAGACCGTGCCGCTGTTCCGTGCACGCTTCCTCGGCATCGTCGCCGATCGCATCGCCGCGTTGAAGAGCCCGCCGCTCGAGGCGAACACGTGGGGCGACGCGATCTACGTCGTGTTCGACGACGTCGAGGACGGCGCCGCGTTCGCGACCGGCCTCGTCGAGCGCATCGACGCCGTCGACTGGACGACGACCGGCCTCGCCGACACGAGCCACATCCGCATCGCGCTGCACGCCGGCCCGGTGTTCTGCGACTTCGATCCGATCGTGCGACGCGTGAGCCACTTCGGCACGAGCGTGACGAAGACGGCGCGGATCGAACCGATCACGCCGCCCGGACTCGTCTACGCGAGCGAGGCGTTCGTGGCGACGCTGGCCGTGCGGCCGGCGAACGACTACGTCTTCGAGTACGTCGGCGACGTCGCGCTCGCGAAGAACTACGGCACGTCGCGGATCTATCGACTCGAGCGGCGTTGAATGGAGTCGGTCGGCGAGGCCGACCCTTGCTTGCATAATGGCCGCCCCGACGTCTTCCGGTCCTTCACGATGACCGTCCTCACCGACGATGTTGTTCCCGCCGCGGCCGTCGTGCCGGACCGCCATCCGCCGGCGTTGCGGATGCTGTTCCTCACCGAGATGTGGGAACGGTTCAGCTACTACGGGATGCGCGCGCTGCTGGTGCTGTATCTCGTCAACTCGCTGCACTACGAACGCGCGCGACGCGCTCGCGCTGTACGGCACCTACACCGGCGCTCGTCTACCTGACGCCGATCGTCGGCGGCTACCTCGCCGACCGCTTCCTCGGTCGACGCAAGGCGATCCTGATCGGCGGCCTGACGATGGCGTTCGGCCACTTCGCGATGGCGTTCGAGCCGCTGCTGCATCTCGCGCTCGGCCTGCTGATCATCGGCAACGGCTTCTTCAAGCCGAACATCTCGACGCTGCTCGGCACGCTGTACACGGCAGCACGATCCGCGTCGCGACGGCGGCTTCACGATCTTCTACATGGGCGTGAACCTCGGCGCGTTCCTCGCGCCGCTGGTCGCCGGCACGCTCGGCGAGAAGGTCGGCTGGCACTACGGCTTCGCGTCGGCCGGCGTCGGCATGGTGTTCGGCCTCGTCCAGTTCACGCTCGGCCAGGACAAGCTCGAAGGCCAGGGCCTGCCGCCCGGCAAGTCCCGGCTCGACCGCGCCGACTGGATGCAGATCGCGGTCTTCTCCGTCGCGATGATCCCGCTCGTCTATCTCGCGCTGTGGGTCGCCGGCGCGTTCGGTCCGTTCTGGAGCGGGCTCGGCGGCATGGGCCAGCTGCTCGCCGTCGCGATCGTCGTCGCCGCGCTGTGGTTCGTCGGACGCACCCGCGGCGCGAAGGCCGGCGTCGAACCGCTGACGCGCGACGAGTGGCAGCGCATCGTCGCGATCGCGATCATGGGTCTGTTCGTCGTGTTCTTCTGGATGGGCTTCGAGCAGGCCGGCGGCACGATGAGCCTGTTCGCCGACAAGCAGACGGACCGCATGCTGTTCGGCTGGGAGATCCCGGCGTCGTACTTCCAGGCGATCAACCCGCTCGCGATCGTCGCGCTCGGGCCGGTGCTGTCGATGATGTGGACGCGGCTCGACTGCGTCGCGCTTCGCGATCCCGACGCCGGCGAAGATGGGGCTCGGGATGATCATCCTCGGCCTCGGCTTCATCGTGCTCGCGATCGCCGACGCGCGCGCGCAGACGGTCGGCAAGGTCGGCCCGCAGTGGCTGTTCTTCGTGTTCGTGATCCACACCGTCGGCGAGCTGTTCCTGTCGCCGATCGGCCTGTCGATGGTGACGAAGCTCGCGCCGGCGCGGCTGGCCGCGATGCTGATGGGGCTGTGGTACACGGCGAACGCGCTCGCGAACTACCTCGCGGGCTCGCTCGAGGCGATGCTGAAGTCGACGCAGATCCCGCTGTACTGGTTCCTGGTCGGCTCGTCGGTCGGCGCCGGCGTCGTGCTGCTCGCGATCACGCCGGTGCTGAAGAAGCTGATGCACGGACGCGGCTGACGCGTTCGCCGGTCGCGTCGACGCCGCGAAAGGCGTTGACGCTCGACCTTTCGCGATGCTATCGTTTGGTGAACGATCGTTCACCGGCGATGGAACGGCTCGGAGCGGCGGACCCGCCTCACGGTCCGTCGCATCGCGCTCTTCGACGCTCCGGTGACGTCGCCTTCCGTCACTGCCTGCGTCGCATTCTCGCACCATGCCCCGTCCGCGTTCCGATCTCTCCGGCCATCTCGGCGCCCTGCAGGACTACTTCGTCGCCAACGGCGTCATCCCGTCGCTGACCGAGCTCGGCAAGCTGTGGGGCATCGCCGGACGCGCGTGGACGCATCGCGTCGTCGCCCGCCTGAAGGAGGAAGGCTTCCTCGAGGAGGCGGCCGGCAAGCGCCTCAAGCCCGGCGAGCGTTTCTTCGAGCGCACCATCGCCGACACGGTTCGCGCCGGCCTGCCGCAGGCGGCGAACGAAAGCGCACGCGAGGCATGGGCCATCGACAAGTTCCTGATCGACAAGCCGTCCGAGACCGAGCTGTTCCAGGTCCGCGGCGATTCGATGATCGACGCCGGCATCCACGACGGCGACTTCGCGGTCGTGCAGAAGACGCTGTCGGCGATGCCGGGCGACGTCGTGCTGGCCTACGTCGACCACGAGTTCACGTTGAAGACGCTGGCCCGCGACGAGCAGGGCTTCTACCTCGAGGCCGCCAATCGCGCCTACGGGCCGATCCGTCCGGAGAACGGGCTCGAGATCCACGGCGTCATGGTCGGCCTGTTCCGCAAGACGGCGTCGCCGCGCGTCGGCCACACGCGTCCCCGGCGTTGATGCCGCGCACCGTCCTTTCCGACCCCGGCCCCCATGGCATCGCTGCCCCTCTTTTCCCCGTCGTTCATGCCGCGCGACGGCGCGACGTTCGGCCCGACGCGGGCCTCGCGTTCGCCGGCGTCGGCGCGGACCGCGTCGCCGAGCCCGTCGTCGTCGCGGTCGTCGTCGTCGCGGTCGTCGTCGTCCGAGCCATCGGCCTCGCTGTTCGCGCCGCTGGCCGAGCCGACGCCTTCGCTGTTCGCGCCGCGGGCCGAATCGCCGGCTTCGCGACCCGCGCCACCGTCCGCGCCGCCGGGCTCGTTGTTCGCGCCGCCGCTCGCGCCATCGTCCGCGCCCACTTCCGACGTGCCCGCGTCGACGATGCCGGCGCCGGTCGTCGCGCCGCCGCCGACGGACCCGGTCGATCCGGTCCATCGGACCGAGGCCGCGTTGCGCGAAGCGGGATTGGCCGGGCGCTTCTGGCGCGGCGACGCGATGTCGGCCTCGCCGCTGCCGTCGACGCCGAGCGGCTTTCGCGCGCTCGACGAGCAATTGCCCGACGGCGGCTGGCCGTCGCGCTGCCTGACCGAACTGCTGCTGTCGCGTGCCGGCGTCGGCGAGATCCGTTTCCTGGCGTCGACGCTGTCGTCGCTGACGCAGGCGGGTCGCGAGATCATCCTGCTCGGGCCGCCGCACATCCCCGATCCGACCGGCTGGGAGCAACTCGGCATCGACATGCGGCACGTGTTGATCGTCCGCACGCCGCGGCCCGCCGACCGGCTGTGGGCGCTCGAGCAGAGCCTGAAGAGCTCGGCGTTCGGTGCGCTGATCGCATGGCTGCCTGAAGAACGCACGCTCGCGCGTCACGACGCGCTGCGGCGGCTGCAGCTCGCCGCGGCGTCGGCGCGTGGACTGACGTTCCTGATGCGGCCGTTCGCCGCGCAATACCATGCGTCGCCGGCGCCGCTGCGACTCGCGCTCGAGACCGGCCGGCCCGACGGCGCGCGCCGGACGCTGTCGGTCCGGCTGCTGAAGCGACGCGGCCCGGTGCTGGCAGACGCGCTGACGTTGCTGCTGCCCGAGGTCCATCGCGGGATCAAGGCGTTCAGCCGAGTCGACGACGACGTGCCGGCACCGCCGGCGCGGTCCGCGACGACGGTCCCCACCGATGGCCCGTCGCTCGCGTCGTCGCCGGGGCGGGCCGCTGCGACGGCCGGTCGCGACATCAGGCCGATCCCGCAGGCCCCGGAGAGGGGATCGACGACGATCGAGCGATCGCCTTCGGCCACCGCCTCGATCGAGGGTCTCGTCACGCGGATCGCGACGACCCGGCTGGCCGCCGCGTCCCGTGTCCCATCGCCGTCCTGGCCGGCACCCGATGCTCTGGCTGGCTCTCCACTGTCCGACGCTGGCGCTTGACTGCCTGCTGCGTCGCTGGCCCGACGGCATCGAACCGGCGATGGCGGTCAGCGACGTCGACGGCACGCGGCGCTTCATCGCGGCAGCGACGCGCAGCGCGCAGGCCTGCGGCGTGTTCGCCGGCCAGTCGGTCGCGACCGCGCTCGCGCTGCTGCCCGACCTGCTCGTCGTCGCTCGACGGATCGACGACGAGCGTCGTGCGCTGACCGACGCGGCGCTCGCCGCGCTGCGCTTCACGCCGACCGTGTCGTTGCGCCCGTCCGGTCTCGTGCTGGAGATCTCGGCCAGCGTGCGGCTGTTCGGCGGCCGGCCGGCACTGAAGAAGCGGATCGCGGCCACGATCCGCGGACAGGGTCTCGCGATCGCCGCGGCCGAGGCGCCGACGCCGCACGGGGCGTGGCTGCTCGCGAAGGAGAACGCCCGTCGCCGTCTCGAGGCCATGCAGGACGCGCTGCGCCAGCCGCGACCGTCGACGAACGCATCCGCGAGTGACCGATGGATCGATGCGCGAGGCGAATCGATCGATGCAAGAGGCGGGCCGATCCGTACGCACGGTGGGTCGATCGATGGGCGAGATGGATCGACCGGTACGCGCGAGATGGATCGATCGACGAAGGAAGCGGATCGATCGACGAATGACGAGTCGGATTCGATCGAGGCGCGGGAGATGGATCGACCGGTAAGCGCGGTGGACTGGTCGACGAAGGAAGCGGATCGATCGACGAATGAGATGGATCGATCGATGCGCGAGATGGATCGACCGGTACGCGCGGTGGATCGATCGCCCGCGGACGAAGGGCGGTCGACGCGCGAACCGCATCCGTCGCCGCGGCGTCCGGTCGCAACGTCGCGGCCACCGGCTCGCGACGACGACGGCATGGTCGTCGAAGCACCCGGGTCGAACGCGACCCCGGCATCCGGCCTGCGCCGGGACGACGGACCTCGACCGCCCGCGACGTCGTGGGCACATGCCGAAGACGACGACCGCATCGCACCGGCGTCGACGACGAGCAGCCCAGCAGCGACGGCGATCGCACCGGCATCGACGGCAAGCGGACCAGCGGCGCCGACGCGCGCACCGGCGTCGACGACGATCGCGGCGTCTTGCAAGCCATCGGCGTCATCGACGCTTCCCGCATCGTCGACCGGCGAGCCGTCGTCGCACGACCGCGTGGTCCGCGACCCGGCAAGCGCCTCCCCACGCGACGCTGCATTCGACGCCGCGCTCGACGCGTTGCCGATCGCGCATCTCGAATCGCTCGGACCGTCGGCGCGACGGATGCGCGGCATCGGGCTGTTCACGCTCGCGGACCTGCGGCGGTTGCCGCCGAAGGGACTCGCGCGCCGCTTCGGACCCGGACTCGTCGACGAGCTCGCGCGGGCGGCCGGCGACCGGCCCGATCCGCAGGTCGTATTCGAGGCTCCGTCGCGCTTCGATGCGCGGGTCGAGTTGATGGCGCGCGTCGAAAGCGCCGAGGCGCTCGTCTTCGCGAGCCAGCGGCTGCTCGCCCAGCTGGGCGGCTGGCTCACCGCGCGACGCGCGGCGGTGCGGCGCTTCACGCTGATCCTGCATCACGATCGCTGGACCCGCGATGCGATCGAACCGACGCCGGTCGACATCGCGCTCGCGACGCCGTCGAGCGATCCCGCGCGGCTGCTGACGCTGGTCCGCGAACGGCTGACGCGGCTCGAGCTGAAGGCGCCGGTGCTCGAACTCGCGCTCGAGGCGCCGGTCATCGTCGAGGAGCAGGAGACGCATCACACGTTGTTCCCCGAACGCGACGACGCCGTCGAGACGCTCGCGCGGCTGCTCGAGAAGCTGACGGCGCGGCTCGGTCCCGACGCGATGGCGCGGATCGAACGCGTCGCCGACCATCGGCCCGAGCGCGCGTGGCGCGAGGTGAGCGGCGACCTGCTGGACGCATCGTCGGCGTCGATCGGCACACGGTCGGCGCGGCCGGCCGCGCGCACGAGCCGCGGGCCGTCGAACCCGCGAACGAAGCCGTCGCGGACGGGGGCCACCGCCGCGCCCGAACGCGACGCCGACCCCGACGTCGGCGTGTCGCATCGTCCGATCACGCCCGGCTGTTCGAGCGGACCGCGACCGGCGTGGCTGCTGTCCGAACCGCAGCAGCTCGAGGTCCGCGTCGACCGGCCGCTGTACGAGTCGTTGCCGCTCGATCTCGTCGCGGGTCCGGAACGCATCGAGTCCGGCTGGTGGGACGACGCGACGGTGACGCGCGACTACTTCATCGCCGAGAACGCGGCCGGGCACCTCGTGTGGGTGTATCGCGAGCGATTGATCGCGCCGGACGAGCGACCGGCGTGGTACCTGCAAGGGTTGTTCGCGTGATGCCGGCGACCGCGTCGTCGCAGCGCTGCGCTCGCGTCGGTGACGGCCGATCGATGCGACCCGTCGGCGGCTCGCGGGCCACGCATCGCCGCTGCGATGCGTCGACTCACGGACGATGCATCGGCCGATGCGGGCATCGACGGGGGCGAAGCATCGGTCGTTCGACACCTCGTCGAGTCGCGAACGAAGCATCGGTCGATGCGAACCTCGTCGACCCAGACGACGCACCGGTCGATGCGGTTTGGCCGCACCTCGGGCGACGCACCGTCGATGCGATATTCGTCGACTCGTGGACGACGGGTCGGCCGATTCGACATCTCGTCGAGGTGGACGACGGGTCGGTCGACCCGACATCTCGTCGATTCCCGGGGCGATGCATCGCCGATGCGGCACCGGTCGACTCGTCGCGAAGGATCGTCGACGCGAATACCTCATCGAATCGGCGGCGACGCATCGGTTCGATGCGACACCCGGTCGACGCGGACGACGCATCGGTCGACCCGACATCTCGTCGATCCCCGAGCGCTGCATCGCCGATGCGGCACTGGTCGACTCGTCGACGAAGGAATCGGTTCGATGCGACACGTCGTCGAGCCGTGGGTGACGCGCCGGCCGATGCGACACGTCGTCGAACCGTGGTGACGCGCCGGCCGATGCGACACGTCGTCGACCGGCGCGCGCCGCGGCGGTCCCGGTCGCCCTCGACCGCCTGCCACCCGGGCACTGCTTCCCCGCGCGTTTGCCGATCATCGCGACGCATTCCATCATGACGACGTTCCCGCACGCCGCTTCACGCCTCGCCCCTCATGCGCCTCGCCTTCGTCGACCTCGAAACCACCGGCGGCTCCCCGTTCGAGGACCGCATCACCGAAGTGGGCATCATCCAGGTCGATCTCGATGCATTCGACGGATCGCCGGCCGCGATGGCGGCGCTCGGCTGGTCGCCGTTCGGGTCGACGTCCGGACCGTCGACGCCGGGGTGGTCGTCGGGGCTGTCGGTGTCCGCGTTGTCGGCCGCCCTGTCGTCGTCGGCGTCGTCGGCGATGACGTCCGGGCGGTCGACATCCGGGCGGCCGACGTCCGGACTCCCGACGCCGGCACGATGGTCCGCGTCGTCGATGCCCGACCTGCCGGCGTCCGGCTCGCCGACCTTCCCCTGGTCGGTGTCCGAACGATCGGCCTTCCCGCCGTCCGCATCGACGCGATCGACCTTCGGCGGGACGACGACCGATCGGGAGATGCGGGACCGACCGGACGATCGCGGGTCGTACCCTCTTCCGGATCGATCTGGCGATCGTTCGTCGTGGCCGACGTCCGACGAACCGAGCGATCGTTCGTCGTGGCCGACGTCCGACGGGTCGAACGATCGTTCGTCGTGGTCGACGTCCGACGGATCGAGCGATCGCTCGTCGCCCTCGGGCCCGGACCGATCGTCCGACGGCTCGCCGTTTTCCGCCAAGCCGTCCGGTCACCCGTGCGATCGGTCATCGGCGCTTCGAGGTCATGCAGGCGACGTCGCGGACCGCACCACGTCGCCCCCGCCGACCGCCGGCGGCCCATCGTCGGCATGGGGGCGGTGGTGCGACGTGGCGATGCCCGGTCCTTTGTCGTCCGGTCCACCGACGCTCGTCGCGCCGCGCGATCGTTCGACGCCCGACTCGTGGCCCGCCGCTCCGTCCTTCGCCGCCTGTCGCGGACCGACCGCCTTCGTCGCCGACGTCGCCGGTTCGACGGCATCGGGGCCGAACGCTCGCGGGTCGGCCGGATCGCTCGCCCCACCCGCGACCCGGCGCGCGACGGCATCGCGCCGCACCGCGCTCGGCATCGCGGCCGCGCTCGCCGGCGACGGCCGCTCGCTGCCGCCGGTGCGCGAGTGGTCCACGCTCGTCAACCCCGACGCGCCGATCCCGCCGTTCATCGAGACGCTGACCGGCATCACGAACGCGATGGTCGCCGACGCGCCGCGCTTCGAGGATCTGGCCGACGACATCCTCGCGCGGCTCGACGGCCGGCTCTTCATCGCGCACAACGCACGCTTCGATCACGGCTTCCTGAAGAACGCGTTCCGCCGGCTCGGCCATCCGTTCCGGCCGCCGGTGCTGTGCACGGTGCGGCTGTCGCGCAAGCTCTATCCGGGCTATGCGCGCCACAACCTCGACACGCTGATCGAGCGGCATCGGCTCGTCGTCGATCAGCGCCATCGGGCGCTCGGCGACGCGCGGCTCCTGTGGCAGCTCTGGCAGCGCTTCCACGACGCGCTGCCGGCCGAGCAGATCGCGAAGGCGATCGACCAGCTGACCGCGCGGCCGAGCCTGCCGCGGCATCTCGATCCCGACGTGCTCGACACGCTGCCGAAGACGGCCGGCGTCTACCTGTTCCACGGCGCGCCCGACGAGTCGACGCGAGACCACGCGAGGCCGGACGAGGCGAGGCGGCGCGAGGCGACCGCCGACGATGCGCGCCGCGACGATGCGCGCTGGAACGATGCGCGCTGGAACGATGCGAGCCGCGACGAATACCGGAACAGCGCGACATCGCGCGATGCGAGCCGCGACGCGAACCGGAACGACGCGACGCCGGACGAGGCGAGCCGCGACACGAATCCGACCGATGCGACGCGGGACGACGCGAGCCGCGGCACGAACCGGAACGACGACGCGGACAGGCGGCCGCGGACGAACGACGATACGACGCGGACGACGCATCGGACTGGACCGATGCGACGCGGGACGACGCGAGCCGCGGCACGAACCCGACCGATGCGACGACGTCGGACCACGCGATGCAGCGGGATGCACGCCCACGCGACGTCGTCCCGGACGACGCGACGCGCGACGCATCGACCCGCGTCGACGCGTCGCGGCCGCTGTACATCGGCAAGGCGAAGAACCTGCGGCAACGCGTGATGGCGCACTTCACCGGCGACCATCTGTCGGCGCGCGAGATGGAGATCTCGCAGCAGATGACGCGGCTCGAATGGATCGAGACCGGCGGCGGCACGCAGCACGATCTCGGCGCGCTGCTGACCGAGGCGACGCTCGTCAAGCAGCTGATGCCGGCCTACAACCGGCAGCTGCGCAAGAGCGACGACGTCTGCGCGTGGCGGCTCGTCGTCGATCCGGGACGACGCGGCGGCCGGCCCGGCTGGCGACTCGCGATCGCGCGGCCCGACGACCTGTTCTTCGCGCAGGATCCGGACCTCTACGGGCCGTTCGCGACGCCTCGGCAGGCCGGCGTGACGCTGCGCGCGATCGCCGACGCGCACGGGCTGTGCCCGGCGCTGCTGAAGCTCGACCGCGTCCTGCCCGGCAAGCCGTGCTTCGCGCATCAGGTCAAGCGCTGTCGCGGTGCATGCGTCGGCGTGGAGACGGTCACCCAACACACGCGACGGCTGAAGGACGCGCTCGCATCGCTCGCGATCCGGCCGTGGCCGTTCGACGGCGCGATCGCGTTTCGCGAAGGCCGCAGCCGGCACGTGCTCGATCGCTGGGCTTATCTCGGCATGGCGTCCAGCCTCGACGGCGCCCGCGCGCTCGCGGCCCGGCAGCGGCCGTTCGACGCCGATGTCTATCGGCTGATGGTCAGGCGCGTCGACGCGCTGGAGGTCGAGCGGCTCGATTGACGGCGCCGGCCGCCGGCCTCGAAGCGGTCCCCGGCGAAGGCGACGCGCGTCGCCCGCATCGGTCGACGATCGTCGATCTCGGGACACGGGTTTCCGTCGAGACCAAGCCTCGTGTCGAACCGTTCGACCCTTCCCCGCACGGGGCCGCGTGCCGTGACGACGTGGCAGGCGGGGGAAGCCATGACGGGCGCGCCCTCGCGATCCGCGATGGCCGGACACGGACGGCGGCGCGCGCCGGCCGACGCGCGGGCGCGCCGCGTCCGCGACGTTCGCGCCGCACGACCTGCATGCCCGCTCGCGGGACAGTCGCACGTTCGCGTCCGGCGACCGCGAGCCAACCTCTCACCGCGGACGACGGCGGCCCGCTCGACGACGGCCTGCGCGTGACCTGCTCGATGCCGTCACGTCCCGGCGATTGCCCGCGGGTCGATGCCGCGTCGATGCTCGCGTGTCCCGCGCGCTGACGATCCACCGACCCCGATCGACCGGCCGCCCCGATCCACGTCCACATTCGATCCGATGACCCTCGCCCTGCCCCGCTACGCCGAGCTGCAATGCCTGACGAACTTCAGCTTCCTGAAGGGCGCGTCGCATGCGGAGGAGCTCGTCCTGCGCGCGGTCGAGCTCGGCTACGCGGCGCTCGCGATCACCGACGAATGCTCGCTGGCCGGCGTCGTCCGCGCGCACGGCGAGGCGAAGCAGCACGGCCTCAAGCTGCTGATCGGCAGCAGCTTCGTGCTCGACGACGGGCTGCGGCTCGTCGTCATCGCGCTGAACCGCAACGGCTACGGCAACCTGTCGGAGCTGATCACGCTCGGCCGCATGCGCTGCGAGAAGGGCTCGTATCGACTGACGCGCGCGGACCTCGACGGCAGCCCGCAGCCGGCCGACGGCATTCCCGAGGCGGCCGGCACGATCGACCATCTCGCCGGCCTGCCGGACTGCACCGTCCTGTGGATCCCGTCGCGCGACGCGAGCGACGCGGCGCTCGACGCCGATGCGGCGTGGGTCGCGTCGACGTTCGGTCCGCGCGACGCGTCCGGCCGACGCCGACGCGACGTTCGACCCGCGTCGCGCATGGATCGCGGTCCAGCGCACGCAGCGGATGGACGACAAGCTCGTCGTGAAGCGGCTGCTCGCGCTCGGCGCGCGGACCGGCCTGCCGTGCGTCGCGACCGGCGACGTCCACATGCATGCGCGATCGCGCAAGCCGTTGCAGGACACGATGACGGCGATCCGCCTCGGCCGGCCGGTCGCCGCATGCGGCGACGCGCTCGCGCCGAACGCCGAACGGCATCTGCGGTCGCGCTGGCGGCTGTCGATGCTGTTCGACGCGGCGCTGCTCGAGGCGACGGTCACGATCGCCGATCAATGCCGCTTCTCGCTGACCGAGCTCGGCTACGAGTATCCGCGCGAGATCGTGCCGGACGGGCAGACGCAGACGAGCTGGCTGCGCCATCTGACCGAGGAAGGGCTCGTCACGCGCTATCCGCGGGGCACGCCCGCGAAGGTCCGCCGGCAGATCGAGCACGAGCTCGCGCTGATCGCCGAGCTGCGCTACGAGGCGTTCTTCCTGACGGTCCACGACATCGTCCGCTACGCGCGCAGCGTCGGCATCCTCTGCCAGGGCCGCGGCTCGGCGGCGAACTCGGCGGTGTGCTTCAGCCTCGGCATCACCGAGGTCGACCCGGCGCTGCAGGAGACGCTGTTCGAGCGCTTCCTGACGAAGGAGCGCAACGAGCCGCCGGACATCGACGTCGACTTCGAGCATCAGCGACGCGAGGAAGTGATCCAGTACGTCTACGACAAGTACGGCCGGCATCGCACGGCGCTCGCCGCGACGGTCATCGCGTATCGCACGCGCTCGTCGATCCGCGACGTCGGCCGCGCGCTCGGCCTCGACCCCGAGCGCATCGATCGACTGTCGGCGTCGCACGCATTCTGGGAAGGCGGCGCGGAGATGCGCGAGCGGCTCGAGGAGAACGGCTTCGACCCGGACAGCCCGCTCGTCCACAAGCTGATCGAGCTGACGTCGACGCTTCGCAGCTTCCCGCGCCATCTGTCGCAGCACGTCGGCGGCTTCGTCATCAGCCGCGACAAGCTGTCTCGGATGGTGCCGATCGAGAACGCGGCGATGGAGCGACCGAAGGACTGGGACGACGCGCTCGGGCGACGGGCGATGTACGCGAGCGACGCGGCGATCGGGCCGGCGCTCGACGAGACCGAGACCGTCGGCGCTGGATGCGCGTGTCGACGGACGCAGTCGCTATCCGGGAGATGCTGCGCCGTCGTTCCCGCGAAGGCGGGAACCCAGTGTCGTCGAGCGCGATGCAAGCACCGTCGAGCCCGGCGAACCGGATGCGAGTGCCGACGGAGCGCCGCGGTCCGATCTTCCGTCGTTCCCGCGAAGGCGGGAACCCGAGTGATCGTCGAGCGGGCCGATCGCAGGACGCGCGAGATCGTCGAGCCGCGAAGCGGGCCCGGAGTCGCGAGCGACTGAGCGGAGCCATCGAGTCGCGAGATGCGCGAGCGATCCCGTCGTTCCCGCGAAGGCGGGAACCCGGTGTCGTCGACCTCGATGGAAACGCCGCACGCGAGACGAACGGTCTGCATGCGCACGTCGCTCGGCGACCGGCCCGAAGCGAATCGGATGGAGCCGCTTCGACCGACCGCATCCCGATCGACGCGACCGCAACGACCGCCATGGCGACGCGTTCGGCTCGCGGCACCGGGGTCGCGGCCGACCCCGCGACCGCCGGACGCCGGCGATCGACGCGACGGCCTTCTTCGAACGCGCCCGCGCTGTTCCCCACGTTCCGGTCGGTGATCCAGTGGGACAAGGACGACCTCGAGGAGCTCGGGCTGCTGAAGGTCGACGTGCTCGCGCTCGGGATGCTGTCGGCCGTGCGACGCGCGCTCGACCTGTGCGGCCAGCGCTACGGCCGGCCGTTCCGGATGAGCGACGTGCCGAAGGAGGACGCCGAGACGTACGACATGATCTGCGAGGCCGACACCGTCGGCGTGTTCCAGATCGAGAGTCGCGCGCAGATGAGCATGCTGCCGCGCCTGCTGCCGCGGAAGTTCTACGACCTCGTCGTCGAGGTCGCGATCGTCCGGCCCGGCCCGATCCAGGGCGGCATGGTGCATCCGTACCTGAAGGCGCGCGATGCGGAGCGGCGCGGCGAGGAGATTCGATATCCGAAGCCGGCCGTCAAGGAAGCGCTCGAACGGACGCTCGGCGTGCCGATCTTCCAGGAGCAGGTGATGCAGCTGATGATGCTGTCGGCCAAGTTCACGGCCGGCGAGGCGGACCAGCTGCGTCGCGCGATGGCCGCGTGGAAGCGCAAGGGCGGCCTCGGCCCGTTCGAGAAGCGCATCGTCGAAGGCATGGTCAACGAAGGCTACGACCGCGACTACGCCGAGCGCATCTTCCGGCAGGTCGAGGGCTTCGGCGAGTACGGCTTCCCGGAGTCGCACGCGGCGAGCTTCGCGTTCCTCGTCTACATCTCGTGCTGGATCAAGTGCCACGAGCCGGCCGCGTTCCTGGCCGCGATGCTGAACAGCCAGCCGCTCGGCTTCTATTCGCCGTCGCAGCTGATCCAGGACGCGAAGCGGCACGGCGTCGAGGTGCGGCCGATCGACGTGACGACGAGCGAATGGGACGCGGTGCTGGAGGAGGACGTGGCCGCGAGCGAAGTGCTCCCCGGCTCCATCGTCGTCCCGGCATCGGGCACGCGCCGACGACCTCAACCGGCCGTCCGCCTCGGCCTGAACAGCGTCGGCGGCTTCAACGTCGACGCCGCGCTGCGCATCGTCGCGGCGCGCGAGCGACGGCCGTTCACCGACGTCGACGACCTGGGCCGCCGCGCCGCGCTGTCGGCGATCGAACTGGACGCGCTCGCCGCGGCCGACGCGCTGTCCGCCATCGCCGGCCATCGCCGCGTCGCGCGCTGGCAGGCATCGCCGCATCGGCTGGAGAACGACCTGATGCGCGCGACGGCGATCGACGAGGCGCCGATCCAGCTCCCGGAGGAGACCGAAGGCCAGCAGATCGTCGAGGACTATGCGTCGACCGGCTTCACGCTGCGCCGGCACCCGCTCGCGCTGCTGCGCCCGCGGCTCCGGAAGATGGGCCTGCTGAGCGCCCGCGAACTCGACAGCGTCCCGAACGGACGCACCGTCCGCACGACCGGCATCGTCACGGTTCGCCAACGACCGGGCACGGCGAAGGGGACGATCTTCATCACGCTGGAAGACGAAACCGGCGTGATCAACGTGATCGTGTGGAATCACGTGATCGCGGAGCAGCGCCGGACGATGCTGTCGGCGCGGTTATTGACGACGATGGGGGTGTGGCAGCGGCAAGGGAAGGTAAGACACGTCGTAGCTAACCGATTCTTCGACCAGTCCGCTCTGATCGGTCACCTCCCGACAGCAAGCCGAGATTTTCATTGATTCCCTACCCCTCACACGAAGTCATCATAATCAACCATGGATTGCGGCGGTAATGGCCTCAGCATCGGCATTGCCAAGGCGACGATCTCTGCGCGGCGCGTAGCGCCAATCTTGGCGCCGGTGCGCTGTACCTGAGTCTTAATCGTCGAATCAGAAACACCTCGTCGCCGAGCTATTTCTTTGTTAGACATCCCTCGGGCTAGCATCTCGACGATTTGCAACTCGGTGGGCGTAAGTGATAATGTTGGATGTCCTACAATCGATCGATGCTTAGCACTTACGCGCGAGTCGACTGTCCGCCACGCGGCCTTCGCCATTGCCGGAACCAACCCAGCGAAGCGACGAAGAGCTTCGCGTGCGTCATCGGTGCCAGCATTACAGATTTGGAAAATGGCGAAGCGTCGCATGTCGTGGTCCATCACGCCATGAATCATCATGCTGCGAATACCATAACGAAGCAGCGTCCTATGCCAGGCGCCTTGCGACAGTGACGACTCCGCGTCTCCCAACTGAAAGAATCTCGGCTTTTGCGACTGAAACCAACCAACAATGAGCGGATCATCCAGCGCGCCGGCGCTGCTTTTCAACACCTCAATCATTTCCAACGGAAAATCCACACTGATTCGATGCGTTGGCACACTACCGAGTCCGTACAAATTTCCAAGCGTTCCTAAAAACGCTGCGTGCTGTACCAGTGGCCGAAGCGTCGACCTAACCCAAGCGTCGTATGCTTCCGCCGTTTCGATGTCTTCAAGCTGCGACATTGCCACATCGCAGCCTCGCTCGTTGGAAACCATGATGCCTCTTGATGAAATATGATTCAGTCGCAGGACATTTCCAAGGAATCAAACAATCTCGCCCGACTGACGTTCAAGGCGTGCGTCCGTGCCTTCTCTGCGGCGTCCTTGAGCACGTTCGGCACCAATTCCTGCGTTTGCAATAATTCCACCAGAGCCCCCACTACCCTTGGATCCAACTGCATTCCAGCCATAGCACGAATTTGTCTGATCGCAACAACGACCGACATATGCGCGCGACCATCAATCGCTCTCAATACTTCGATAAAGGTGTCCGCTACAGAACATATTCTTGCTTCAAGCGGGATCGCTTCTCCACGAAGGCCCCGCGGACCACAGCCATTCCACCATTCATGATGGTTAAGCGCGACAGTCGCCGCTGATTCGAGGACGGGGTCAACCGTCCCACTGAGCAGACGAAAACCAACGTCCGTATGTTCGCGAATCTCACCGAATCTCGCTAAAGCTCGTGCAGCGTCGACTCGATCATCATGAAACGCGAGCGCCACGTTGCCAATATCATGTAATCTACACGCAAGCTCGATTTTGCGACACAGAGACGGCGGATAGCAGAGGCATGAAGCAATTGCTCCTGCCAGCGCACCCACTTTGAAGCAGCGGTCGTGAGTTGACCCAGGCGCAATCTCTAAAGCGAGCGCCCAACTTCGGCCGCCTGATAGACAGGGCTGCCGTAGTCGACTTGTCCGGTTGTACGCTCAAGGCCGACGATGTCTTCGGTAAAATGATCTTGTGATATTGCTGCTGACCCACCCTGGCCTAGTTCGGCCAGTGCGAGCCAGCGAGGTACCACAGAATAAGGAAAGCACAAGCCGTTGGTGCCAAACTTATCGTCTCGTAGCCGCTTCGCGACGTCGGCGAAGAAGTGGCGAGCTTTCCGCGCGACGATGTATTTTGTTAGCTGCCTATTAAGCTTGGATACGACGTTTTTTGAGTCAGCGGCGGACTCTTGACTATATAGACTGATCAACGTCCTGAATACACATTCTTTTTCTTGCGGCGCATCGTCAAGGAACGGTAGAAATTTGCTTAATCGCGTAGAAAGGTCATCACTGTCTTTACCTCCGTTGAGTGCAATAAAGACTGAAGCTCGTGAGCAAGTTAGTAACGCTTGAACGCGGACATTCGTGTTTCGGTCGAGGTTTTGCAATGCACGATCTATAACCGTCAATGCGTCACGCGTTTTGCCTATTAAGACCAAGTGTTCACTCAAGGCGGCAAGGTGATACGCAAGAGATAAAGCACTCACGCGACTACCAAGGAGCTCCGTTTTACCGCGCATTTCGGCAAAAAAAATACCTGCCGTCTCCATGTCGCCAATGCTGTGTGAGAGCTTGATGGCATTGCTTGCGTTTGAAAACTTTACTATCTCGGAAGCAAGGTCGTCGCTTTTTCTGCGCGAACCGCGCGAGTTACGTCGACGGCAGCTTTGTTCAGACCCATCGCATTGAGAAGCGCCACGACGTTAGAAAGCGTCGCTATCTTCCACAGCGGTTTTCCGAGTTGTAGCGAGAGCATGTAAGCCTGCTCCAAGTTCTCGCAAGATGCTTGCAGCTGATTTACATTTGCGTAGCTAAACCCGAGAACACTACGAGCCCGCCTCTCCAGAATTGGATCGTCCCGATCGTGCGCGACGCCGAGTAGGTGGCCTGTCAATTCGATGCTTCTTTGTTGCTCTCCTACGTTTTCATAGTATTGAACCAGTCTAAACGTTAAGTCCACCGTCCGTCTGCGGGCACCTCGATCGCATCGGAGTTCGTTGACCATGCGCACAGCTAATATGTCAGCCGCTCCCAAATCGGAGGAATGGCTTCGCTGCCACAGCGATTCGATATCACCGGAAAGCCTCGTAGGCAAGGCACAGCTCCGAATGCCGTTTGCCTGGGGTCTGGTTGGCTTTTTCATCTCGTCCTGTCAAGGCTTGGTACCCGAGGCCGGGCTCGAACCGGCACGATCTTGCGATCGAGGGATTTTCGTACCACTTCGGCTTTCGCCGCCGCCGGCCTCACGACTGGCGTTCGTGGTCTGGAGCACGCCTTCACCGTAGCGCTGGTCGGAGTTTCCCGTCCCGCGCCGTAGGTGCCCGCCGTCTGCTCTCTACGCCTTCCCCCTGGATGTCGTTATCCATGGGGCTTGGTTCGGCGTCAACTCGACCGAATGGGGGACATCGGTCAGGGCCTTCGCCGACTTTGACGGGCTTCACCCCGGGCGTTTCCCCCCGGGGGCTCAATTGCGTTCAAGTCCCTTGTGTCTACCTATTCCACCACTCGGGCAATCCGGTTCCTCCGTTCGGATGAGATGACTGTTGCGTCGATGCCTCGGTCGCTCGAAGCCTCGCCGGCCTCGTGCGACCCGCAGACTCACAAGCTCAAGCCAGCAGATCCGCAACCCGCAGTCCGTGGAAGGGGTTCACGGACTCGCTGACTCGCGACCTTCCGCAGACATCGACCTGCGGACGCATGCCGACGTCACGCCGAAGTTGCCGACGCCGCGGCGCAGCGCCGTCATGCGTCGTCCACTCGGCAGCGCGGACGCGACCCGCGTCCGCGCGCGACCTCGTCCTCCAGCGTGGGGGTTCGCGATCGATTTGTCCACGCACCGCGTGCGGAGCGATCCGTCCGCTTCGCGTCGGGAGCCGAACACCGAGTGCCCATGAACGCGAAGCAGGTCGGCGGAGGCACGATCGGCGTCGACGCGCAGCACGCTGCTTGCACGCCTCGTCGGTCGGGCGCGGTCCCGGCTGATGGCGACATGGATGCGGAGGAAGCGCTCGGTGACCTTCGCGCGCGTGCGTGGACGTCGGTCGGCGACGCCAAGCGTCTCGCGCCTGCCCGGATCTGGGTCGGCCGGACGCCGGCAAGCATCACTTCGGTGGCCGAACGGACTGCTCGGCGACGCCTGATCGGCATCGCGCGGCACCACGTCAATCTGGAGGCGGGGGTCGGAATCGAACCGGCCTAGACGGATTTGCAATCCGCTGCATAACCTCTCTGCCACCCCGCCCTGCACGCCGCGGGTTGCGGCGTTCGTTGCCGGTCGTCCGTGGCGGACGACGTCCTGCGGTCCGTCATGCGGGCCGGGGCGGCCCGCCGCAAATAAAAAGGGAAGCCGTGGCTTCCCCGTTCGGACAGTGAGTGGAGCGGGAAACGAGGCTCGAACTCGCGACCTCAACCTTGGCAAGGTTGCGCTCTACCAACTGAGCTATTCCCGCACTCGACACAGGAGCGGGATTATAGCGTCGGACCCGGTCGTGTCAACCGAGCGCCCGGCGACCGGCGCGAGGATCGTCGGCCCCATCGACAGGGCCCGCGCACCCGGCGACTCTCGATAGAATGACGACCCGCCCGATCGGCAATTGATCGACGCCGATCCAACGCCGCGCGCATCGCAGGCCGTCGATGCCGCCGCCGTCCCCGTTCATGACCGTCCAGCTTCCGGCCGCAGGCCAACGCCTCTCCCTCGGCTCCGTCCCCGGTTCGGGAGACGCGTTTCTCATCGCCCGCCTCGCCGCCTCGGCCGCGCCGGCCCGGACCGTCGTCGTGCTGTGCGCCGACGCCGCGTCGTCGCAGCGACTCGCCGACGAGATCCCGTTCTTCGCGCCGGACCTGCGGGTGCATCAGCTGCCGGACTGGGAGACGCTGCCGTACGACCAGTTCTCGCCGCACCAGGACCTCGTGTCCGAACGCCTCGCGACGCTGCATCACGTGTCGCGCCGCGAATGCGACGTGCTGATCGCGGCCGTCTCGACCGCGTCGTATCGGCTCGCGCCGCCGTCGCACCTCGCGGGCTACACGTTCTTCTTCCGGCAGGGCGAACGGCTCGACGAGGGACGGCTGCGCGCGCAGCTCGCGCTCGCCGGCTACCAGCACGTGACGCAGGTCATGTCGCCGGGCGAGTTCAGCGTCCGCGGCGGCCTGATCGACCTGTTCCCGATGGGCTCGGTGATGCCGTACCGCCTCGACCTGCTCGGCGACGAGATCGAGTCGATCCGCACGTTCAACATCGACTCGCAGCGCAGCCTGTACCCGTCAAGGACGTCCGCCTGCTGCCGGGCCGCGAGTTCCCGATGGACGAGGACGCGCGCGCCGCGTTCCGCGGCCGCTGGCGCGCGACGTTCGAAGGCGACCCGACAAAGTCCGCCGTCTATCGCGACATCGGCAACGGCATCCCGAGCGCCGGCATCGAATACTTCCTGCCGCTGTTCTTCGACGAGACCGCGACGCTGTTCGACTACGTCGGCGACGACGCGGCGATCGTGTTCGTCGGCAACGCGAGCGACGCGCTGCAGCGCTTCCGTCGCGACGCCGAGCAGCGCTATCGCTTCGTCGCCGCCGACACGGCGCGCTCCGCCCTGCCGCCGGACCGCCTGTTCCTGCCGGTCGACGACTTCTTTCGGCGCGCCGGCGCGTTCGGGCGCGTGATCATCAACGGCGGTGCAGCCGAACCGGTCGCCGGATCATCGAAGGACGGCGATGCGATCGATGCGGCCGCCAAGAACGGCGACCGGCGGGCGATCGATGCGGCCGAGACCCGCGTCGACGGCCCGGGGAACGAGGCGGCCGCGACCCACCGCGACGGCCCGGCGATCGACCCGGCCGGGACCGGCGTCGTCGATGCGGCGAGCGCAGCGCCTCGCGACGCGTCGACCGTCCGCGATCGATCGACCGCGACGGGTCCGACGGACACCGCACGGCCGCGACGCCCGCGTCGGACTCGACCGCCGCATCACCCCCGCGCCACCGGTCGCGGTCGAGCGGCGCGCGACCGACCCGCTGCTCGCGCTGAAGCGCCACCTCGATCGCTGGACCGGCGCGACGATCGTGCTCGCCGACTCGGCCGGCCGTCGCGAGACGATGCTGCAGTTCTTCGCGGAGTACGACCTGCGGCCGGACGTCGTCGACGGGTATCGCGACTTCGTCGAGTCGGGCTCCGCGTTCGCGCTCTGCGTCGGGCCGCTGCAGGAGGGCTTCGTCGCGCACGAGCCGCCGATCGTCCATCTCACCGAGACGGAACTCTATCGCGACCAGGCGCGCGCGCGCCGTCGCGGCGGCAAGCGCGCAGCAGGAGCGCGCGAGCAACGTCGAGATGATGGTGCGCGACCTGTCGGAGCTGCGCGTCGGCGACCCGGTCGTTCACGCGCAGCACGGCATCGGCCGCTACCTCGGCCTCGAGACGCATGGACCTCGGCGAAGGCGAGATGGAGTTCCTGCACCTCGAATACGCCAACGACACCAAGCTGTACGTGCCGGTGTCGCAGCTGCACCTGATCTCGCGCTATTCGGGCGCGGCGGCGGAGGACGCGCCGCTGCATTCGCTCGGCTCCGGCCAGTGGGACAAGGCGCGGCGCAAGGCCGCGCAGCAGATCCGCGACACCGCCGCCGAGCTGCTCAATCTGTACGCGCGGCGCGCGGCGCGCGAGGGCCATGCGTTCGAGTATTCGGCGCGCGACTACGAGACGTTCGCCGACGTCGTTTCCGTTCGACGAGACGCCCGACCAGGCCGCGGCGATCGACGCGGTCATCGCGGACATGACGTCCGGCAAGCCGATGGACCGGCTGGTCTGCGGCGACGTCGGCTTCGGCAAGACCGAGGTCGCGCTGCGCGCGGCCTTCATCGCGGTCGATGGGCGGCAAGCAGGTCGCGTTGCTCGCGCCGACGACGCTGCTGGCCGAGCAGCACACGCAGACGTTCTCCGACCGCTTCGCGGACTGGCCGGTGCAGATCGCCGAGATGTCGCGCTTCCGCTCGGCGAAGGAAGTCGCGGCCGCGGTCAAGGGCATCAACGACGGCACGCTCGACATCGTCATCGGCACGCACAAGCTGCTGTCGCAGGACGTGCGCTTCGCGCGGCTCGGCCTGGTCATCATCGACGAGGAGCATCGCTTCGGCGTGCGCCACAAGGAGCGGATGAAGGAGCTGCGCGCCGAGGTCGACGTGCTGACGCTGACCGCGACGCCGATCCCGCGCACGCTCGGCATGAGTCTCGAAGGGCTGCGCGAATTCTCGGTCATCGCGACGGCGCCGCAGAAGCGGCTCGCGATCAAGACGTTCGTGCGTCGCGAGGCCGACGGCACGATCCGCGAGGCCGTGCTGCGCGAGCTCAAGCGCGGCGGCCAGGTGTACTTACCTGCACAACGAGGTCGAGACGATCCTGAACCGCAAGGCGGCGCTCGAGGCGCTGCTGCCGGAGGCGCGGATCGCGATCGCGCACGGGCAGATGGGCGAGCGCGACCTCGAGCGCGTGATGCGCGACTTCACGCAGCAGCGCTTCAACATGCTGCTGTGCACGACGATCATCGAGACCGGCATCGACATCCCGACCGCGAACACGATCGTGATCCATCGCGCCGACAAGTTCGGCCTCGCGCAACTGCACCAGTTGCGCGGCCGGGTCGGTCGATCGCATCATCAGGCCTATGCGTATCTGCTGGTGCCGGACCCCGAAGCGCTGTCGAAGCAGGCGCAACTCCGGCTCGATGCGATCCAGCAGATGGAAGAACTCGGCAGCGGCTTCTACCTCGCGATGCACGACCTCGAGATTCGCGGCGCGGGCCAGGTCCTCGGCGAGGACCAGTCCGGCAACATGCACGAGATCGGCTTCCAGCTGTACACCGAGATGCTGAACGAGGCCGTCCGCGCGTTGAAGCAGGGTCGCGAGCCGGACCTGTCGCAGCCGCTGGCCGCCGTCACCGAGATCAACCTGCACGCGCCGGCGCTGCTGCCGGACACCTACTGCGGCGACGTCCACGAGCGGCTGTCGATCTACAAGCGACTCGCGACCTGCCGCACGCTCGAGGAGCTGATCGAGATCCAGGAAGAGCTGATCGACCGTTTCGGCAAGCTGCCCGAACCGGCGCAGGCGCTGATCGAGACGCATCGGCTGCGCATCGTCGCCGAGCCGCTCGGCATCACGAAGATCGACGCGCACGCGGAGTCGGTGCTGTTCCAGTTCCGGCCGAATCCGCCGGTCGACGCGGCGGCATCATCGCGCTCGTGCAGAAGAACCGCACGATCAAGCTGTCGGGCCAGGACAAGCTGCGCCAGAGCGTCGACGCGCCGGAACTGCAGGGGCGCGTCGCGGCGATCCGCTCGACGCTCGCGGCGCTGGCGCCATGAACCTCGTGCTGTCGGGGCCGATCGACGACAACCTGCGCAACGAAGTCGCGGCGCTCGTCGAGCCCCGCAACGTCGTCCGACTTCACGCCAAGGCATACCGCTTCGAAGGCGCCGAACGATTCGCCGAGCCAGATGCGCACGGGATCGCGGCATCGTGCGACGCGTCGCGCGTCGACCACGCCTACGTCGAAGAAGGAAAGCGCTTTCCGACTTCAAGCTGCTGGCGATGGACATGGATTCGACGCTGATCACGATCGAATGCATCGACGAGATCGCGGATTACGCGGGGAAGAAAAAGGAGGTCGCCGCCGATCACCGAAGCGGCGATGCGGGGCGAGATCCCGGATTTCGCGGAGAGTTTGAGGAAGCCGAGTGGCGCTGCTGGCGGGATTTCCGATGAACGTCTTGAGCGCGTCTACGAGGAGCGCCTGAAGCTGACGCCCGGCGCGACGCGAACTGCTCGAGGCCGCGGCGAACCAACGGTATGCATACCTTGCTGGTATCTGGCGGATTCACTTACTTCACTGATCGTCTAGCGCAACTGCGCATCGATTCGAAGCATTCGCGAACGAGTCTGGTCAGCGAAGACGGTCATCTGACGGGCGCCGTCATGGAGCCGATTTTCGATTCCGCCGCGAAGGCCGAATCGGTGCGATTCGACTCTTGGCAGCAACGAATTGCGACTTCGAGTCAAGCGCTCGTGATCGGCGACGGCGCAAACGACATTCCCATGATCGCCAAAGTGGACGTATTCCAGTCAGCTACCATGGAAAGCCGGCCGCTCGCGCCGCGGCTCGATTACATGATCGAGTACGGTGATCTCAGCGTCGTACTCGATTATTTTCGACGATACGACGATTGCGGGCCACGTCCACTAGACCGAGGGGCAACGATGTTGCACCTCCGGCATTAGCATGCTCTGCCACGTTTCAGACTGTTCGCAGCGTCCCCGCCACCGACGAACTCGTATTCGGACGATCCCAAGAAGATCAGCGCGCCTCGGTCCGCATGCCGTGGAAACTCGCGACAGAGTCAACGTTGAGGCGTGGCGTAAGTTCATGTGCATGCTCCTAGAAAGTGGGACGTGCTAGAAACTAAGACGTTAGAAAATTGACTACCACGCTCAAGAAAAATTCCGACTGCAAACGACAGTCAACTGCGGACTAGAATCGTCGCGATTAGCAATCTTTAGTGACTGATGCGTGCAAATTTTTTCCGTAGTACCAAAAAATTGTCAATATGAACGCAGAAGACCGGAAGTGCCGAAAATTGGCAGTCTTGCGGCCGAGTCGGCTGAAGGCATGGTTAAACTAATTCTCGACGTTGTCACCACCAGAGCGAATCGATGGTCGTGGCATTCGCGTCGGAACTGAAGTCGCTGATCGCGACTCAGACATCGGAAGCGAATCGCTGGTCGGAGGTCCATCGAGATTCTGATCTTCCTGCTATCGACGAATTTCGGTCGGCAAGTCGACAACGCTCCTGCTCGAGTCGTGTTTCTATTATTCGCGGATCGGCAAGAGTTCCTACGGCAAGGACTGGCGAGAAGACTTCTCGAGAGGATTAGTCGGCAAGGACGACGTGTCGGCATTGCGACGATTGCACAACCTGCTCGGCGTGCTCGAAACGGAGGCGGCTGACTTTCAGCAGTCGCTCCAACATCTCGACACTGCGCTTTCTTATGCATACCGAATCGGCGACCCGATGCAGGCGGCTCCATGTCTTGCGAACCGCGCTGGCCTTGAAGGAGATGGGCCATTATCACGATGCGGTCGAGATTTCTTTCTCGATCCTTTCGATTCAACTCGAAGCGGCCGATGATTTCGCATCTGAAGTTTCAATGTGCGACAAATGGCTTATTTTGCGCTCATCGTCTGCAGGATCCGGAAGGCGCCCTCCAATTTCTGACGGCCGGCAATGCGCTCCTCGGCTCGGTCGAGTTCGACCCGGTGATGAAGGCGACGTATGAGTATTATCGGGCGTTGTATCTGATCGACACATTTGATCACGAGACAGCGGAAGAACTGATCGTGGCCGCGAACGCACCCTTGGGCAGACTCGGAATCCTCGCGTCTCGATTCTACTACGAGATGGCCGCAGGCGCTATGCGAGTGGGCAACCCGGACCGAAGCCGGCTACGCTCTTCCCGCAAGAAGCTTCGCGACCTCTACGAGGTTACGAAGAAGTCGCGGCTGTATCACGACGACGTCCTGCGCGCGCTGATGAAGGTGCACGGCAACGCGATGGATACCGAGACGGCTCGGCTCGGGATGCGGTACGCGAAGGAGCTCGTCGAGTACACGACGAGCGTGAAGCGCGCCAAGTTCTATCGTCAGCTGTCCGACCGCGGCGTGGATCTCGAGCCGGCGCCGCCGCGGCTCGAGTTCCCGTTCGATCCGTTCGCCCGGGTCCGGCAGTGGCTCGCGCCGACAGGCGGCGGCAACACGCCGGAAGGCAAGCCGGTCGACGCGATCCACGGCCCGGGATCGCCGAAGCTCCCGGTCGAGAAGCACGACGAGTTGTCCGCGATCCACGAGGACCTGGCCAAGCTGCGGACCGACGCGATCCTGAAGGAGATTCGCAGCGTCGCGTACGACACCGCCGAGAACTGGGCGCTCGCCGCGGAGTTCTTCGACGACCAGACCGGGCAGCACTGCTTTCGCGTCGGCCACCTGGCCGGCATGCTCGCGCGCGAGATCGAGATGCCCGACGAGTACTGCGTGCGCATCGAACACGCCGCGCGGCTGCACGACCTCGGCAAGATCGGCGTCAACGAGATGATCCTGCTGAAGCCCGGTCCGCTCGACCCGTCGGAGCTCACGGCGATGCGCGCGCACGCCGAGGTCGGCGCGTACATGCTGCAGGGCGCGAAGGATCCGGTCCTGCAGCTGGCCGCGGTCATCGCGAAGCATCATCACGAATGGTGGAACGGCGCCGGCTATCCGTCGTCGCTCGCCGACCGCGCGATCCCGATCGCCGCGCGCATCTGCGCCCTAGCCGACGTCTACGACGCGCTGACGCACGCGCGTCCGTACAAGGGTGCATGGCCGCATCGCGTCGCCGTCGAGGAGATGCTGAACCTGTCCGGCGTGCAGTTCGACCCGCACCTCATGCGGCCCTTCTTGAAGGTGCTGGAGCGCTACGTGCCGGCGCTCGCGGCGGGTCGCATCCCCGGGCTCGCCCAGCTCAAGACCAACGGGCTCATCGCGTCGCGCAAGAAGCTGATGGAGACGATCTCCGGCTCGCACGCCTGACGAGCCGTCGCCCGGCGACCACCGGACGACCGTCCGGAGATCAGCGGGCGACCGCGGGCCGATCGTCGAGTACCGGGCGTCGCCGGCGCGTGGTCGATGTCGGGGATCGGCGCCGACTGCGGGTCGTCGCCCTCCTCATCACGTCGGCGGCGCGTGCGGCGGCCCGTCGCTCCGCGCGCCCGACCGTCACGCCTCCCTCAGCGTGCGCAGCGGCGGCTCGTTCATCACCGGACGCAGCCCCATCCATCCGCCGGCCAGCGCGAGCGCCACGCCGCCGACGACCCCGAGCGCCCACGCGGTCGCGCCGAACGAATAGGGGAAGTCGAACGCGTGCGTCGCGAGCGCCCAGCCGACGACCGTCGCGCCGGCGGCCGCGAGCAGCCCGGCGAGCGCGCCGATGCCGGCGAATTCGGCGAGCTGCGCGCGCGTCAGCTGTCGGCGCGACGCGCCGAGCGCGCGCAGCAGCGCGGCCTCTCGCGTGCGCTCGTCGCGGGACGACAGCAGCGCCGCGTAGAGCACGAGCACGCCGGCCGCGAGCGTGAAGACGAACAGGAACTCGACGGCGCGCACGACCTGATCGACGATGTCCTGCACCTGCCGGAAGATCGCGCCGGTATCGATCACCGTAATGTTCGGGAAGCGCTGGACCAGGCGATCGACGACGTCGACCGACGCGTCGTTCAGATGGAACGCGGAGATCCACGTCTGCGCCATCGTCGCGAGATCCGCCGGTGGAAAGATGACGAAGAAGTTGACGTGCATCGAGTCCCAGTCGAGCTTGCGGATGCTCGTGATGCGCCCTTCGGCCACCTCGCCGGCGACGTCGAAGCGCAGCACGTCGCCCAGCTTGACGCCCAGCGTCTTCGCGATGCCAGCCTCGATCGAGACCTCGCCGCGCGCGCCGGGCGCGAACCACTTGCCGTCGACGACGCGGTTGTGCTCGGGCAGCGCGGCGCCGTACGACAGGTTGAACTCCCGGTCCGTCAGGCGGCGCGCCTGTTCGCCGTCCGCCGTGCTCGCCGTCACCGGCTTGCCGTCGATCGCGACGAGTCGCCCGCGGACCATCGGCGCGAGGTCGAACTCGCGGACGTTCGACGCGCGCAACCGGCTCGCGAAATCGGCGCGCTGGTCCGGCTGGACGTTGATGACGAAGCGGTTCGGTGCGTCGGGCGGCACCGCGCGACGCCACGCCGCGACGAGGTCGGTTCGCGTCACGGACAGTAGCAGCAGCGCCATCAGGCCGATCGCGAGCGCGACGGTCTGCACGACCGTGTTGACCGGGCGCCGCTGCATCGAGGCGAGCGCGTAACGCCACGACGCGTCGAGATGCGCACCGTGCCGTGCGGCGGCCAGCGCCTTCAGCACGAGGTAGGCGACCAGCGCGAACACCGCGAACGCGCCGGCGAAGCCGCCGAGCGTGATGGCGCCGACCATCGCGTCGCCGGCGCTCCACAGGGTCAGCGCGGCGAAGCCCGCGACGCCGAGCAGATAACCGAAGACGGTGCGGCCGCGCGGCAGCCCGACGTCGCGACGCAGGACGCGGACCGGCGCGACGTGACGCAGCTGGACGACCGGCGGCAACGCGAAGCCGCACAGCAGCACGATGCCGATCAGGAAGCCGCGCAGCGCCGGCCATGCCGACGGCTGCGGCAGGTTCGTCTCGAGCAGCGAGCCGAGCAGCGCGACGAACACGAAGTGCGTCGCATAGCCGACGACGATGCCGCAGACGGCGCCGCACAGTCCGACGATCAGGAACTCGACGAGATGGCTCGTCAGCAGCGCGTTCTGCGTGACGCCGATGCAGCGCAGGACGGCCGCCGAATCGAGGTGTCGCTCGGTGAATCGTCGGGCCGCGAGCGCGACGGCGAGCGCCGCCAGCATGCCGGTCAGCAGCGCCACGAGCGCGAGGAAGCGCTCGGCGCGGTCGAGCGTCGCGCGGACGTCGGGGCGGCCCGAGTCGACCGTCTCCAGCCGCTGGCCGCGCGCGATCTGCGGCGCGACGGACGTGCGAAACGCCTCGACGCGGTCGGCCGGCCCGGCGACCAGCAGGCGGCTCGTCTCGCGGCTGCCCGCCTGGATCAGGTGCGTCGACGCGAGGTCGTCGAGCCGCATCAGCACGCGCGGCGCGAGGTTGACGAAGGACACGCCGCGGTCGGGCTCGATCGTGACGAGCCGCGCGATCGTGAAGCGCCGGTCGCCGAGCGTGATCGCGTCGCCGACCGCGACGTGCAGCGCCGGCAGCAGCGCCGCGTCGACCCACACGGTGCCGGCGTCGGGAATGCCGTCGGCCGGCGCGTCGGCGACGCCGGGCGTGGGCGCGGTCCGCAGCCGGCCGCGCAGCGGATAGCTTGGCGTGACGGCCTTGATCGACGACAACTGCGCCGACGGCGCCGCGTCCGGCGCGCCGCTGCCGTCCGCGAGCGCCATGCTCGGGAACAGCACGGTCTCCGCGGTCGCGAGCCCGGCGGCGTGCGCCGCGTCGACGAGCGCCGGGGCGATCGGGTGGTCGGAGACGACGACGAGGTCGGCGCCGAGCAGCTGCGCCGCGTCCCGCTCCAGACCGCCGCGCATGCGGTCGACGAAGAAGCCGACGCTCGTCATCGCCGCGACGGCGACGACGAGCGACAGCATGAGCAGCCGCAGCTCGCCCGACCGCCAGTCGCGCGCGAACGCGCGAGCGCCCTGCCGGACGGCGATCGCGAAGGCGTTCTTCATCGGCGCGCGCCGGCTACGCCGTCAGTTCCTCGCCGAGCCCGTCGATGACCTTCTGCGTCGCGCCGCTCGTCTGCAATGCGAACAGCAGCGTCGAGCGGCCGGTGACCTGGTAGACGTCGTTCGCGGCCAGCTCGCCGAGCTCGTCGCGGACCGGCACGTTCGTGTCGATCAGGCAGGTCCAGCGGTCGCTGCCCTCGATGTCCGGCAGCGTGAAGCCGACGAGCGCGTCCGCGGCATTGACGACGATCAGCAGCGTCGCGTCGGACGCGAGGCGCTGGATGCCCGACGTCTGCGCGCGGCCGTCGACGAGCATGCCGAAGCAGCGCGTCTCGGGGTCGGCCCACGATTCGGGCGTCATCGCCTCGCCCGACGGCTGCAGCCACGTGACGTCGCGGACCTTCAACGCGTCGTTCCACGATGCCGTCGAGCCAGCGCTGCCGATGCAGCACCGGCAACGAGCGTCGCAGCGCGATCAGCTTCGCCGTGAACGCCGTCAGCGCGCGATCCGCGTCGGTCTGCGCCCTCCCAGTCGACCCAGCTGATCTCGTTGTCCTGGCAGTACGCGTTGTTGTTGCCCTGCTGCGTGCGGCCGAACTCGTCGCCGGCGAGCAGCATCGGCGTGCCCTGCGCGAACAGCAGCGTCGCGAGGAAGTTGCGCTTCTGCCGCTCGCGCAGCGCCGCGACGTCCGGGTCGTCGGTCGGCCCTTCGACGCCGCAGTTCCACGACAGGTTGTTCGAGTTGCCGTCGTTGTTGTCCTCGCCGTTCGCCTCGTTGTGCTTCTCGTCGTACGAGACGAGGTCGTTCAGCGTGAAGCCGTCGTGCGCGGTGATGAAGTTGACGCTGGCCCACGGCCGGCGGCCGCGGTGGTTGAACTTGTCGCTCGGAACCGGCGAGCCGGGTCGCGAGATCGCGGGACGACCGGCTCGCCGCGCCAGTAGTCGCGCACCGTGTCGCGGAAGCGGTCGTTCCACTCGGCCCAGCCCGGGCGGGAAGCCGCCGACCTGGTAGCCGCCGGGGCCGCAGTCCCAGGGCTCGGCGATCAGCTTCACCGACGACAGGATCGGGTCCTGGCGGCACGCATCGAGGAAGCCGCCGCCTTCGTCGAAGCCGTGCGGCTCGCGGCCGAGGATCGTCGCGAGGTCGAAGCGGAAGCCGTCGACCTTCATCTCGGTGACCCAGTAGCGCAGGCTGTCGGTCACCATCTGCAGCACGCGCGGATGCGACAGGTTCAGCGTGTTGCCGGTGCCGGTGTCGTTGATGTAGTAGCGCGGATCGTCGGGCATCAGCCGGTAGTACGACGCGTTGTCGATGCCGCGGAACGACAGCGTCGCGCCGCGCTCGTTGCCTTCGGCCGTGTGGTTGTAGACGACGTCGAGGATGACCTCGAAGCCCGCGCCGTGCAGGCGGTCGACCATCGTCTTGAACTCGTCGACGGTCTCGCTCGCGAAGTAGCGCGGGTCGGCCGCGAAGAAGCCGATCGTGTTGTAGCCCCAGTAGTTCCTGAGGCCGCTTGTCGAGCAGATAGCTGTCGTCGATGAAGATGTGGATCGGCAGCAGCTCGATCGACGTGACGCCGAGCGTCTTCAGGTGCTCGATCACGGCGTCGTGGCCGAGGCCGGCGAACGTGCCGCGCTCGGCCTCGGGGACGGCCGGATGCCGCTTCGTGAAGCCGCGGACGTGCGTCTCGTAGAAGATGACCTGCTCCCAGGCGACGCGCGGCGGCCGCGGCTGGCGCCACTGGAACGTCGACGTCCACGACCACGCACTTCGGCATGAACGGCGCGCTGTCGCGCGGATCCATCTCGAGGTCGGCGTCGGCTTCGGTCCCCTTCTCCATCGGATAGCCGAAGACCTCCGGCGACCAGCGCAGGGAGCCGACGTGGGCGCGCGCGTACGGGTCGAGCAGCAGCTTGTTCGGGTTGAAGCGGTGTCCGGCGGCGGGGTCGAACGGTCCGTGGACGCGATAGCCGTAGACGGCGCCGGGCTTGAGGCCCTTGACGTAGACGTGCCACACCTCGTCGGTGTACTCGGGCAGCGCGATGCGGTCGAGCTCGGCCTCGCCGTCGGCGTCGAACAGGCACAGCTCGACGGCGGTCGCGTTCGCGGAGAACAGCGCGAAGTTGACGCCGTGGCCGTCGTAGGTCGCGCCGAGCGGATACGGCAGTCCTTCGGCGATGGTGTGGCCGGCGACGGTCGGCGCGTCGTCCGTCGGACGCAGGTGGGAGCCTTCGGGCATTCGGGGTTTCCTGTCTGGAGGGGGACGGCGCGAGGGCCGCCGGTCGCGGGAGGCGACGAGCCGGCATTGTGTCGAGCGACTTTACAGCGCGATGTCGGCTCGCGCCTCAAAGCGCGTCGGTCGGACGACCCGTTACCTTGTGGATACCCAACGGACCGTGTCCGGCCCCGGATCGGGTCCGCGCCCGGCGGCGACGCACGGCGTGGCCGGCAGGTATCGACTTCCCCGCCTCGGCGCGGCCGCGCCGAGGCGCGATGGAGCGCTCGTTGCTACTTCCCCTCACGGGACCGCGCGTGCCGTCGCGGTACGCGTCCCGGACGTCCGCCGCGAGGCGGCGGTCGTCGCCACCCGTTCCGATTCGTCAGGGGAAACATGAAGTCCACTCGCCTCACGCCTTGCGCCGCCGCTGTCGCCGCTGCCGTCCTGCAGATGAGTTCGCCCGCGCAGGCGGCGACCTGCACGTTGACGGCCAACGGTCTCTGGCAGACGCCGGGCGACTGGTCCTGCAACAAGGAACCGGGCGCGGGCGACTCGGCGACGATCAACGTGAGCGGCCTCGTCACGATCAACCAGGCCGAGCAGATCACGACGCTGTCGAACGCCGGCACGATCGACATCAGCGCCTTCGGTCTCACGCTGCTCGGCGGCGGCAGCACGACGAACAGCGGCACGATCAACGTGGGCGGCGCGACGACCGCGAACCTAACGGTCCAGAACAGCATCAACAACGCGGGTGGCTCGATCAACATCGCGAACGGCAGCGCGATGAACGTGTTCAACAGCACGGTGTCCGGCGGCACGATCGCGACGACCGGCACCGGCGCAATGTCGCTGTACAACAGTTCGACCCTTGACGGTTCGACCCAGGGCGCGATGACACTGTCGGGCAACGTCAACGTGGCAGGCGGCCAGACCGATTATTTCTACGGGACGTTCAACCAGACGGGCAATCTGGTGGTGGGTGATGGCGCCAGCGGAACCGATTTCCGGGTCCTCAACGGCAACAATGCCGCGCTCACCGGAACCGGCACGTTGACGCTGACCGCCAACTCGCGCGTGTTCGCCGACAACGGCGGCGACACGCTGACGAACGGCAGCGGCCACACAATCCAGGGCGCGGGCCAGCTCGGCAGCAACCAGCTCTACGTGGCCAACAACGGGCTCGTCAATGCCAACGTCAACGGCGGGACGCTGCAGATCGACCCGTCGGACGGGGCCGTCGGCAACGAAGGCTTCATCAACAACGGCAACGATCCGCGCGTCGAACGGCGGCAACGCGCAACTGCTCTTCGCCTACTACAACAACGCGACGGGGACGATCGAGGCCCAGACCGGCTCGACGGTGACGTTGACGAACGGCGCGGTCGTCGAGGGCGGCACGCTCAAGACGTCCGGCACGGGTGCGATCAACCTAACGAGCAGCGCGTATCTCGACGGCGCGAGCCACGGCGCGATCACGATCAACGGTCAGGTCACGGAGCTGGCCGGCCAGACAGCCTACGCATCCGGGACCTTGAACGGCGGCAGCGTCGTCATCGGCGACGGATCGAACAGCGGCACCGATCTGCGGGTCTTCGGCAACAACAACCTCACGCTCGCGGGCGGCGGCACGCTCTCGCTGACCAACATCGCGACCCGCATCTTCGGCGACAACGGCAACGACGACCTGACCAACAGCCTCGGCAACACGATCCAGGGCGCGGGTCAAATCGGCACCAATCAGCTGTACGTCGTCAACAACGGCCTGATCACCGCGAATCTTAGCGGCCAGACGTTGCAGCTCGACCCGAGCGACGGCTTCAACGGCGCCGAGGGCTTCATCAACACCGGCACGCTGCGTGCCGAGAACGGCGGCAATCTGAATTTCCTGTTCGGCTTCTACAAGAACGCCGGCGCGACCATCACGGCCCTGAACGGCTCGACCGTCAATCTTTCGAACAGCGCCGTCATCGAAGGCGGCACGCTCAGCACGGCTGGAACGGGAACGATCACGCTGAACAACGGCGTCGTGCTCGACGGCCAGACCTACGGCGCGATGAACCTGACGGGCCACATCCTCGTCGCAGCCGGGCAGACCGACTACGCCTTCGGCACGCTCAATACCAACAGCCTCACGATCGGCGACGGGTCGGCCAACGGCACCGATTTCCGCATCGCCGGCAGCAACAGCCTGACGCTCGCCAACAACGGCACCGTCTCGCTGACGAACATCAGCAGTCGGATCTTCGGCGACAACGGCAACGACCTGCTGACCAACAGCGCGGGCAACACGATCCAGGGCGCCGGTCAGATCGGCATCAACCAGTTATTCGTCATCAACAACGGCTTGGTCACCGCCAACCTGAGCGGGCAAACGCTGCAACTCGACCCGACCGATGGCATCAGCGGCGCCGAGGGCTTCATCAACACCGGCACGCTGCGTGCCGAGAACGGCGGCAATCTCGTGCTCTATCAGGGTTACTACAAGAACGCGGGCGCGACGATCACAGCGCTGAGCGGGTCGACCGTGAACCTGATCAACAGCGCGGTGATCGAAGGCGGCACGCTGAGCACGGTCGGGACTGGCACGATCACGCTCAATAACAGCGTCACGCTCGACGGCCAGACCTACGGCGCGATGAACCTGAGCGGCAACATCCGCGCCGCCGCCGGCCAGACCGATTACGCCTTCGGCACGTTGAACACGAACAGCCTGACGATCGGCGACGGGTCGGCCAACGGCACGGATCTGCGGATCGGCGGTAGCAACAACCTGACGTTTGCCAACAACGGTACGGTCTCGCTGACCAACTTCACCGATCGGATCTTCGCCGACAACGGCAACGACGTCCTGACCAACAACGCCGGCAACACGATCCAGGGCGCCGGTCAAATCGGCATCAACCAGATGTACGTCGTCAACAAGGGATTGATCACCGCCAATCTGGCGGGGCAGACGCTGCAGATCGATCCGAGCGACGGCAGCACCACCGGCGAGGGGCTTCGTCAACACGGGCACGTGCGCGCCGAGAACGGCGGCAACCTGAATTTCTTTTACGGCTACTATAACAACGCGAGTGGGACCATCGCGGCTCTGGACGGCTCGACGGCCAACTTCTACAACAGTGCCGTGATCGAGGGCGGTTCCCTGACCACGAGCCGGAAGCGGGACGATCACGCTCAACAATAGCGTCCTCCTCGACGGCACCACGCGCGGCGCGCTGACGAACACCGGCAACGTCGATCATCGCGACCGGACAGACCGACTACCTGACCGGGTCGATCGTCAACAACGGAACGATCACGCAGCAAAGTGGCAGCGACGTTCGCCTCTCCGGTGGCAGCGATGCGACGTTGTCAGGCACCGGCACCTACACGATGGCTGCCGGAACGCGCGTGTTCGCCGACAACGGCAACGACACCCTGACGAACGCGTCCGGCCACACCATTCAGGGGCAAGGCCAGATCGGCATCAACCAGCTCAACCTCGCGAACGCCGGCACGATCAACGCGAACGTCTCGGGCCAGACGCTGACGATCGACGTCTCGAACAACGTCATCAGCAACCAGACGTCGGGCGTCCTGCAGGCGAGCAACGGCGGCGTGCTGAATCTCGTCGACGCGGTGAACGGCACCGGAACGATCCGCAGCGACTCCGGCGGCACGGTCGTCGTCAACCAGGCGAGCACCACCGGGCAGCTGATCAACAACGCGAATCTGTCGCTCGGCGCGAACAGCATCACGGTCTCGGGCGACTACAACAACGCGAACTTCGGCACCGGCAACACGTTCGACCGCCGCGCCGGCGTGACCGGCAGCGGGCTGATCGTCGCGTCGGGCAACGCCGCGCAGGCGGTCACCGGCGCGAACGTCACCAACGGGACGAGCGCGGCGCCGACGCTGACGATCGGCAACGTGCGCGTCGGCGGCACGACCTACGACTACCAGGTCGCGAACAGCGGCACGAGCGGCCCGTCGATCCGCGGCGCGATCCAGACGAGCGTCAACGGCGGCAACATCACGGACAGTCGCCTGTCCGGCACCGGCGTGACGGCGGGCAACTACGGCCCGATCGCCACCGGCGCGAACGGCGGCGACCTCGCGGTCACGTTCACGACCAACAGCGCCGGCCTGCTCGCGCCGCTCAACGGGCAGGCCGTTCACATCGCGAACAACTTCGACAACCTGTCGCAGCAGACGATGAACATCGTCCTCGCGAGCGGCGCGGCGGCGTACAACGCGGCCTCGGGCAACGCGTCGGCGCTGTCGCTCGGCAACACGCGCGTCGGCGGCACGCTGGCCGGCAACATCGCGGTGTCGAACACCGCGCCGGCCGGTCCGTACAGCGAGGACCTCAACGCGTCGATCGGCGGCACGAGCGGCGCGTCGGCGACCGGCGGCGTGTCGAAGCTCGTCGCGGGCGGGACCAGCAACGCGATCGCGGCGTCGCTGTCGGCCACGACCGCGGGCGCGAAGAGCGGCAGCGTGACGCTGAACTACCAGACGGCCGGCACCGTCAACGGCGTCAGCAACGGCCTCGCGCCGGCGAGCGTCGGCAGCCAGCTCGTGACCGTCTCGGGCAACGTGTACCAGGCGGCGGCCGGATCGATCGTCACGGCGCCGCTGAACTTCGGCACCGTGCAGGTCGGGCAGCAGGTCAGCCAGGCGTTGACCGTGAAGAACACCGCGACCGGCCCGAGCGGCTTCGTCGAGGACCTCAACGCGTCGTTCGGCGCGGCGAGCGGCACCGGCGCGAACCTGATCAGCGGCAGCGGCTCGATCAGCGGGCTGATCGCCGGCGCGACGAGCAACGCGCTGACGGTGAGCGTGAACACGAGCCAGGCCGGCACGGTCAACGGCAGCATCGCGGTCAACTACGTCAGCGCGGGCGCGGTCAACGGCGTCAGCAACGGCCTCGGCACGCTCGCGGTCGGCTCCGACGCGTACGGCGTGAACGGCACGATCACGACGTCCGCGAACGTGGTCAACCAGGCGAGCCCACTCGTCAACAACCCGACGATCGCGCTGGGCAACGTGCGCATCGGCACGACGTCGCCGACCGCGAACGTCAGCGTCACGAACCAGGCGACGACCGCGCCGCAGGCGGCGCTCGACGCGAGCATCGCCGGCAACGCGCCGATCACCGCGTCGGGCAGCTTCAACCTCCTGAACCCGGGATCGACCGACGCATCGAGCCTCAAGGTCGGGATCGACACGTCGACGGCCGGCGCGAAGAGCGGCACGGCGACGATCTCGTTCGTGTCCGACGCGAGCAACGTCGGCAACTGCGCGCCGAACTGCCAGATGACGATCGCGTCGCAGAACGTCGCCGTCTCCGGCGCCGTGTACCGGCTCGCGAATCCCGACCGTCGCCACGCCCACGACGCTCGCGGCGCGCGTCGGCGGCAGCGCGTCGACGACGATCGCGGTGACGAACACGCTCGCCGGACGTCTACACCGAAGGGCTGAGCGCGACGCGCGGCGCGACGTCGGCCGGCTTCTCGTCGTCCGGCAGCATCACGAATCTCGCGGCGCAGGGCACGTCGAACGCGATCTCGGTCAGTCTCAACACGACGACGGCCGGGACGTACAGCGGCACGCAGGTGCTGAACTTCGCGTCGACCGGCTCCGGCACCGACGGCGCCGCGGACATGGCGCTGGCGGCGCAGAACGTGGCGCTCAACGGCAAGGTCTACACGCCGGCCGTCGCGCAGGCCAACACGACGTCGGTCAACTTCGGCATCGTCCACGTCGGCGACACCGTCGCGGCGCAGGGCGTCTCGGTCACGAACGCCGCGTCGGTCACCGCGCTCAACGACGTGCTGGTCGCGTCCGCGGCCGGCGCGACCGGACCGTTCACCGCGAGCGGCAGCCTCGGCGCCGGGCTCGGCGCCGGCCAGACGAGCACGAACGGCCTGAAGGTCGGCCTGAACGCGACGACCGCCGGCACGTACAGCGGCAGCGCCACGTTCAGCGCCGCGAGTCACGACGGCGACCTGTCGGACGCCGCGCTCGCGAACCTCGCGGTCAGCCTGACCGGCCAGGTCAACAACTACGCGACCGACGGGTTCCATCAGAGCGGCGGTGCGGGCACGCTGACGCGGTCGGGTTCGGTCTACACGCTCGACTTCGGCAGCGTCGTGAAGGGCTCCGGCACCGAGACCGCGACACTGACGGCGGGCAACACGGCGTCCGGTCCCGCGGACCTGCTCGACGGCAGCTTCCAGTTCCTCGATCCGGCGGACTTCGGCGAGACCGGGTTCTCGAGTTTCGCGAACCTCGCGGCCGGTCAGGACACCGGGGCGCTCGGGCTGTCGTTCGACACGTCGGTGCTCGGCAGCTTCATGGACACGATCGTCCTGAGCGGCGTCGGCCACAACGCGAGCGGGTACTCGGGCGGGCTCGGCGACATCGAGCTGATCGTGCGCGGCACGGTCACGTCGCAGGCGTCGACGAACGTTCCGGAGCCGGCGACGTTCGCGCTGTTCGGCCTCGGCATCCCGATGCTGTGGGCCGGCCGCCGCCGCAAATCCGTCACGAAGGGCTGATCCGGCGGACGCCGGAATCAGGGAGGCGTCGGGGGACCGGGTGATCCCGGTCACCCCGGCGTGACGGTTCGCGCGCAAACTCGCGACGCGACCGTACGCCGCGACGGTCATTTTCGGTACCATCGCCGCACATCGAACCTAGGGCGGAGGACTCGTGCTTGCACGTTGGCAGTTGTGGGTGACGACGGTCGTCGCCCTGGTCGTGGCCGCGCTGGTCGGCTACACGATGATGCTGTTCGGGGAGAACCGGGCGACGCAGGCCGAGCTCGCGTCGCGCGCGGCGTTCGTCCAGCAGAGCGTGCAGCTCGAGCCGCTCTATCGCGACATCGTCAAGGCGCTCGCCGATCTGTCGGTCCGCAACCAGGACAAGGCCATCGGCGACCTGCTGACGTCGCAGGGCATCACGATCAACGCGCCGGCCGCGCCGTCGACGCCGGCCGCGAGCGCGCCGCCGGTCGATCCGAAGAAGGGACCGAAGCCATGAGCACGCCGTTCGAACCGGGCCGACCGATCTCGCCGATCGTCGAGGCCGCACCCGCGACCGGCGTCTTCGTGCCGCTGATCATTCTCGCGCTGACGCTGCTCGCGTGGTTCGCCTTCCAGGTCGTCCAGCTGCGGACCGAACGCGACGCGATGCGGGACGCCATCGCGAAGCAGGACAAGCCGCTCGAGGACTCGAAGAAGCTCCGCACCTCGCTCGAGTCGCTCGCGCGAGGCACGCAGCAGCTCGCCGATGGCGGCAACCCGAACGCACGACTGATCGTCGACGAGCTGAAGAAGCGCGGCATCACGATCAATCCGACCCAGGCGCCGGCCACCCCTCCCTCTCCGGCGAAGTAGCGGCGCGGCGACGGCGGCGACGACGACCCTCGTGACGCCGCGATGAGTCGAGTCGCGCCGCTCCGCCTCGTCCGGACATCCGACGACGGCAGCGGCGCCGGCACACGAACCGAGACGTCGTACCAGCCGTTCGCCGGCTACGCGGCCACCGTCGTCGAGGACGCGCTCGGCCGCATCGTCGCGAGCCGCACGTTCAGCCGCTCGAAGCGCCACCAGCGCTTCCTGCGACACGTCGTCGACGCGGCGCTCGCCGGCCGTCACGACGCGCTGAAGGAGGTCGTGATCGGGCTCGAGGTCTTCGGCCGCGACATCGCGCACTACGACCCGCGTCGGGACCCGATCGTCCGCGTCGAGGCCGGCCGCGTCCGCGAGAAGCTCGCGCGCTACTACGGCGACGAGGGCGCCGGCGACGCGTTCGAGATCCAGATTCCCGTCGGCGGCTACCTTCCGCAGCTGTCGCGTCGCCCGTCGAGCCGTCCGCCGCCGCGCGCGTTCGCGTCGCTCGCGGTCCTGCCGTTCGCGAACCTGTCGTCGCCGGCGACGACGCGACGTTCTGCATCGCGCTGGCCGACCAGCTGATCGACATGCTCAGCCGCGTGCCGGGGCTGCGCGTCGTCGGGCGCATGTCCGCGTTCAAGGCCCGCGACGGCGGCCTCGACCTGAAGGCGGTCGGCAAGCTGCTCGGCGTCGACGACCGTGCTCGAAGGCAGCGTGCAACGGGCCGGCGTCGCGCTACCGCTGCATCGCGCAGCTGTACCGCGCGCGCGACCGCGCGTGCGTCTGGTCGCAGCGCTTCGACTGCGACGTCGTCGCGGACGGCGACCTGTTCGCGTTCCAGGATCGGATCGGCGAGGCCGTGCTCGCGGCCGTCGTCGGGCGCCGTCGCCGACCGAGACGAGCGTCCGATCGCGCGCGCGCGAGCGTCGCGCCGGAAGCGCGCGACCTGTTCGAGCGCGGCCGCTACCTCGAGCAGCAGCGCACCATCGAAGGCTGGCAGAAGGCGACGCGCTGTACCAGCGCGCGATCGCGATCGAGCCCGAGTACGCCGCCGCGTATACGCACCTCGGCGCGTGCCGCGGCTTCCTCGCGGCGATGACCTGGGAGCCGGCGCTCACGGCGGCGCGCGACGTCGAGCGCTACGCGCGGCGCGCGCTCGAGCTCGACCCGTCGGAAGGCGAGGCGTACGCGCTGCTCGCGAACATCCTGTTCCGCTCGCAGTGCGACTGGAAGCGCGCCGAGCCGATGTTCCGCGAGGCGCTGCGGCTGTCGCCGAACTCGACGATGGCGCGCAACATGTACGCGGGCAGCCTCGTGTTCAACGGCCGCTACGTCGAGAGCATCGAGCACGGCCGCATCGCGCTCGACCTCGATCCGCTCAACGTCGCGCTGCGCTCGAACTTCGCGCTGATCTGCGCGTACGCGCGCGACTTCGAGACGTCCGTCGACGAGTTCCACGCGGTCCTCGACATCGACGGGGACCATCTGTTCTCGCACGTCATGCTCGGCATGGCCTACCTCTGGAGCGGCCGCGACGCACTGGCACTGCAGCACTTCCGCCGCGGGATCGCCGTCGCGCCGCAGCACACGACCGCGTACTTCTGCGAGGTCTTCGTGCACGGCTTCCGCGGCGAGATCGCGGAAGGCCGGCGGACGCTCGACGCGCTCGTCGCGCGGCTCGAGCACACGCCGCACGCCCAGTTCAACCGCGCGATGGCCGAGGCGTATCTCGGCGACGCCGACGCGATGATGCGGACGCTGCGCCGCGTGGCCGACGACCGCGAGGTGCTGCTCGTCAGCCTGCCGGCCGACCCGTCGTTCGATCCGTACCGCGACGACCCGCGCTTCGTCGCGCTGCTCGACGAGTTCGGCCTGCCGCGACTGCCGCGGTCGCCGTTCCTCCCGTCACCCTCCTAGTCGCCCCGCCGCGCGCACCGTGCCGACGCCGGGCGCACCGGCGCCGAGCGCGAAGCGCCAGACCCGGTGCGTTCGGATCAGATCCCCGCGCGCGATGCCAAGTAGCGCCGCCGCCATGGCCTGAGCACGGCGATCGCGAGCACCGCGGTCAGCAGGTCGCATCCGATCGCGGTCGCGAACACCGGCGTCCAGCTCGCGGTCGACTCGTGCATCAGCGCCGCGAGCGGGCCGCCGAGGATCGAGCCGATGCCCTGCGAGATGTAAAGCCAGCCGTAGTTCGCGGTCGCATGCCCGGTGCCGAACGTGTCCGTCAGCGTCGACGGGAACAGCGAGAAGATCTCGCCCCAGCCGAAGAACACGACGCCCGACAGCAGCACGAACAGCGTCGCGTTGTCGCGCGTCAGCAGCCACGCGGCCATCGCGAGGCCTTCGAGCGCGAAGGCGATGAACATCGTGTTCTCGCGGCCGATGCGGTCCGAGACCCAGCCGAAGAACGGCCGCGTCAGGCCGTTCGTGAATCGGTCGATCGTCAGCGCGAGCGGCAGCGCCGTCAGCCCGAACACGAGCACGTTCGCCACGCCGAAGTCGCGCGAGAAGCTCGCCATCTGCGACGTGACCATCAGTCCGGACGTCGACATCATCGTCATCATCACGAACATCAGCCAGAACAGCGGCGTCTTCAGCATTTCTCGCGGAGCGACGTCTCGTCCCGACGACGCGGCGGCGCCGGCTCGTGAAGGCAGCGCCGCCGTCCCGGTCGGCGAGCGCAGGCCCTGCGCCGCCAGCACGCCGACGATCGCGAACACCACCCCGAACTGCCACAGCGTCGATTCGAGGCCGCGCGCCGCGAGCGAGTTCGCGATCGGGAACGTCGTCACGATCGCGCCCATGCCGTATCCCGCGGCGACCATGCCGACGGCGAAACCGCGCCGGTGCGGGAACCAGCGAACCATCTGTCCGACCACGCCGACGTACACGATGCCGGTGCCGAGGCCGCCGACGACGCCGTACGTCAGGTACAGCATGCCGAGGCTCGACACCTGCGACGCGAGCACCCAGCTCAGGCCCGACAGCAGCGTGCCGATCGCGATCAGCGTGCGCGCGCCGAACCGGTCGATCAGCCCGCCCTGGAACGGCGAGAAGAACGTCTGCAGCACGATCAGCAGCGAGAACGTGATCTGCAGCGACGACAGGGGCACGTCGAGCCGCGCGGACAGCGGCTTCGTGAACAGCGTCCAGACGTACTGCGGGCTCGAGATCGCCATCATGCAGACGAGGCCGAGCAGCAGCTGGATCCAGCGGTTGTGCAGCGCCGGCGTCGCGGCGGCGACCGGCGCGGCCGGGACGGACTGGGCATTGCTCATGGCTTCCCCGAAGTGACGTTCGGGAACCCCGGGGTGCAAGGTCCGTGCCGACGCGGCACGCCGGCTCAATGCAGCTGGCGGTAGATCTCCTCGGCCAGCTGCGCGACATGCCGTCGACCGTCGCGAGCTCGTCGACGCTCGCGGCCGCGACGCCGCGCAGGCCGCCGAAGCGCGCAGCAGCTTCTGCGCGCTTCTTGGCGCCGATGCCCGCGATCTCCTCGAGCTTGCGCCGTCGAGCCGGGCCTTCGCTCGCGCGCGCGCGCATGCCGGTGATCGCGAAGCGGTGCGCCTCGTCGCGGATCTGCGCCACCAGCATCAGCGCGGCGGAGTCCTTGCCGAGCTCGAGCTTCTCGCGGCCGTCGGCGAAGACCAGCTTCTCGAGGCCGACCTTGCGGCCCTCGCCCTTCTCGACGCCGACGATCCGCGAGATGTCGAGGCCGAGCTCCGCGAACACCTCGCGCGCCATCGACACCTGGCCGCGGCCGCCGTCGACCAGCACGAGGTCGGGGAACGCGGCCGGCGCGATCGACTCGCCGCGGCGTCGACGCGGCGTCCGCTTCGTCGCGCCGTCGCCCGCGGCGTCGCCGCCGGTCTCGTCGGTACCGGCCCCGCCGCTGTCGTCGCCGCCGGCCGTCTCGTCCGCGACGTCCGGTCGCCGCCGGCGAGTCGTTCGTGATGACGCCTTCGCCGGCGTCCGCGGCCTCGCGGTCGAGCTCGAGATTGGCCGCGGTCGCGTCGACGGCGTCCGCGTCGCTCGCCGCCTCGACGAGCTTCGCGTAGCGCCGCGTCAGCACCTGGCGCATCGCCGCGTAGTCGTCGCCCGGCGTGATGCCGGCGATGTTGTAGCGGCGGTATTGCGCGTTCTGCATCTCGTGGTCATCGAAGACCACGCACGACGCCTGCGTCGCCTCGCCGGCCGTGTGGCTGATGTCGAAGCACTCGATGCGCAGCGTGTCGAGGTCGTCCTTCTCGGTGCGAGGTCGAGCGCGTCGGCCAGCGCGCGCGTGCGCTCGCTGCTGCGAGCCTTCCTCGGCCAGCAGCCGCGCCGAGCGCGAGCGTCGGCGCCCTTCTCGCACATCTCGAGCCAGATGCGGCGCTGCTCGCGCGGGTGGTGCATGCAGCGTTGATCTGCGATGCCCGCACTGCTGCCTCAGCGCCTCGACCAGCGTCTGGCGCGTCGCGTGGTCGACTGACGATCAGCGTGCGGCGGCGACGCGCTGTCGAGGTAGTGCTGCGCGATGAAGGCCTCGAGCACCGTCGCGCTCGATGCGCTTGTCGGACCAGCGTCTCGCGATCCAGCTCGCGGCGCGATCTCGACGTGCGTCGGGAAGTACGCGCGGTCGCCGAGGTGGCGGCCGCCGCGCACCATCGCCAGGTTCACGCAGGCGCGGCCGCCCTGACAGCTTCACGGCGAGGATGTCGACGTCCTTGTCGCGCGCCGACAGCTGTCGCCGGTCGATCGACTGCTGGTGCAGCACGCGCGACAGCGGCCGATCTGGTTGCGCACCGCGGCCGCCTGCTCGAACTCGCAGCGCCTCGGCGTGCGACTGCATCTTCGTCTCGCAGGTCGGCCATCACGCTCGTGGTCTGGCCGAGCAGGAAGCGCGTCGGCGTTGTCGACGTCGCGCGCGTAGGCCTCGGGCGTGACGAGGCCGACGCACGGCCCGGAGCAGCGCTGGATCTGGTACAGCAGGCACGGCCGCGAGCGGTTGGCGAAGACCGTGTCCTCGCAGGTGCGCAGCATGAACACCTTCTGCAGCAGCTGGATGGTCTCCTTGACCGCCCACGCGTTCGGGAACGGCCCGAAGTACTGTGTGCTTGTCGACGGCGCCGCGGTAGTACGCCACGCGCGGAAAGCGATGCGCCGTGATCTTGCAGGTACGGGTAGCTCTTGTCGTCGCGGAAGAGGATGTTGTAGCGCGGCGCTCGCGTCTTGATGAGGTTGTTCTCGAGCAGCAGCGCCTCGGCCTCGGACGCGCGTCACCGTCGTCTCGATGCGCGCGATGCGCTCGATCATGTGGCGCGATGCGCGTGTCGCGCGTGATCCTTCTTGAAGTAGCTCGAGACGCGCTTCTTCAGGTCGCGCGCCTTGCCGACGTAGAGCAGCGTGCCGGCGGCGTCGAAGTAGCGATAGACGCCCGGCAGCCCCGGCAGCTTCGCGATCAGCGGCTTCGGGTCGAACGGTTCGGCGGCGGGTTCCACGGTGCTGCGGTCGGGGGGCGAAGCGGTCAGCGTGCGGTGCGACGCGTCGATCGTCGGAGCGATGCCGTCCGGACGGCGAGTGCCCGTTCAGGCATCGAGTCGACGCCGGATCGACGCGACCACCGCGTCGAACATGGCGTCCGTGAGCCGGCCGGTGTTGGTGTTGTAGCGGCTGACATGGTAACTGTCGAACAGCGTCGCGTCGCGCGCCGCGGCCGTCGGCAGCGCGAGTGCGGCGCCGTGCGCGAAACGATACGCCGACACCTTCAGCCCCAGCGCCTCGACCACCGCGCGATGCGCGATCGTCCCGAGCGCGAGGATCGCGGTCAGCCGCGGCAGCGCCGCCAGCTCGTGCGTCAGGTAGCCGTTGCAGCGCCGGATCTCGGCGAGCTCCGGCTTGTTCGCCGGCGGCAGGCACTTCACGGCGTTCGCGATGCGGCAGTCGACGAGCGCGAGGCCGTCGTCGCGCGCCTCGCTCGACGGCTTCGTCGCGAACCCGTGGCGATGCAGCGTCGAGTACAGCAGCGGGCCGCACCAGTCGCCGGTGAACGGCCGGCCCGTGGCGTTCGCGCCGTGCATGCCGGGCGCGAGCCCGACGATGAGGAAGCGCGCGTCGGGATCGCCGAACGACGGCACCGGCCGCGCCCAGTACTCGGGATGGATCGTGCGAACGTCGTCGAGGAACGTCGCGAGCCGCGGGCAGAGCCGGCAATCCGGATCGTAGGCCGGCGTTCGCGCGGTCGTGTCCTGTCCGGCGTCGCCGGGCGCCGTGGGCGTGTTCACCGCACGATCGCCGACGACGTCACTTCACGCGGTTGCGGTACTCGTCGGTGCGCGTGTCGATCTCGATCTTGTCGCCGGTCGCGACGAACGCCGGCACCGGGACCTCGAAGCCGGTCGGCTTGATGCGCGCCGGCTTCATGACCTTGCCCGACGTGTCGCCCTTGACGGCCGGCTCGGTGTAGTCGATCTCGCGCACGACGCTGGTCGGCATCTCGACCGAGATCGCCTTGCCGTCGTAGAACACCACTTCGACCGGCATGCCGTCGTCGAGGTAGTTGATCGCGTCGCCCATGTTCTCGGCTTCTCGACCTCGAACTGGTTGTATTCGGTGTCCATGAAGACGTACATCGGGTCGGCGAAGTACGAGTACGTGCATTCCTTCTTCTCGAGCACGATCTAGGTCGAACTTGTCGTCGGCGCTTGAAGACGGTCTCCTGCGCCGAATCGGTCAGCAGGTTCTTCATCTTCATGCTGCACGATGGCGGAGTTGCGGCCGGACTGGCTGTATTCGGTCTTCTGCACGACCATCGGCTCCTTGCCGAGCATGATCACGTTGCCGGCGCGGACTTCCTGAGCGGTTTTCATTGCATGCGTCTCGCGGTTGGTGTCGAGCGGGGCGGCGCTCGGGCGAGCGACCCCGGCGACGCAAAGCCTGCGATTTTAGCAAACGGCGACCGTTACGGCGAGTCACGGCGCGCGTCGGCGTACCGCAGCAGCCGCTCGACGAGCGGCGTCGCCGACACGATGCGGCGACGCCAGTCGTCCGCCGCGCGGGCCTGCCGCGGCAACGATGCGCGAGCCACCCGGCCGCGGCCGATGCCGGCGTCGGGCTCGTCGCCGTTCCACGCCCGCCAGAAGCGCCGCATCGCCTCCCGGTCGTCGGGAACGAGCACGCGCATCGAAGCGATCGAGGAACGCGCCGATCTTCGGCCGCTGCGCGTCGTCGGGCTGCCGGTACGCCTGCCAGACGAACGGCCTGCCGGCGGCCTGCGCGCGGACGAACGAGTCCTCGCCTCGGACGACGTTCACGTCGCACGTCCACAGCAGCCGGTCGTAGTCGTCCTGGTCGACGAAGGGGATCCGCGCGATCGTCGGCGGCGTGCTTCGCGGCGCGCCCGCGAGCCAGGCGTCGATCGCCGCGACCGCGACGCCGTCGGGCACGACGACCGACCAGCGCGGCCCGCCGGCCGCCGACGACGCCGCGAGCGCGTCGAGCAGCGCGCCGACGGGCGCGTCGTCGTACGCGAACAACGACAGCCGCCGAGCGCCGTCGTCGGCGTCGAGCCCGATGCGGCGGCGCCACCCGTCGACCGCGACCGCATCGGCGACGAACGCCGCGCGTCGCGCGTCGAGGTCCGGCTCGACCAGCAGGCCGCCGGTCGGCTCGCCGAATCCCGGATAGAAGAAGTGCTTGACGAGCGCGCGCGTCGGATGCGGCGACGGCAGCCCGTGGAAGCCGTCGACCCACGGCTCGGCCGACAGGTGCTCGAAGTCGATCCACACCGGCGTCGGGACCGCCCGCGCCATCGCGTCGAGATAGCCGTCCGGCAGTCGGCAGCCGAGCAGCTCGACCGCGACGCCGGCCGGCGTGGCCGACGCCGCGGCTCCGCCAGTCTCGCACGTCGACGCCGTCGATCGTCTGCGCGTCGCGCGCCGGGTCGACGCGCGGCTCGATGCGGGCGAACGACGCGAGGTCGTCGACGAACAGCCGCACCGCGCGCGCGGATCGTTCGAGCTGCCTCGCGAGCCGCCACGCGATGCCGATGTCGCCGTAGTGATCGACGACGCGGCAGAACAGGTCCCAGCGATCGCGGGCGATCAAGGCCTCGGCGCGACCAGCCCGGCGTCGACGAGCGTGTCGAGCGCGCGGCCGTAGCGCGGGTCGTCGCGCGGATCGTCGACGCGGCTCGCGCGCAGCCGCCGCGATCCGCTCGGCCGAGCGCGCATCGCGGGTGTCGACGAGTTCGTCGAGCAGGCGGTCGGCCTTCGGCGCGTCGTTGCAGACGAGCACCATGTCGCATCCCGCGTCGAGCGCCGCGCGCGCGGCCGCGACGACGTCGCCGGCGACGCTCGCGCCCTCCATCGACAGGTCGTCGCTGAAGATCGCGCCGTCGAAGCCGAGTCGGCCGCGCAGGATGTCCTGCAGCCACGCCGGCGAGAAGCCGGCCGGTCGATGATCGACCTCGGGATAGATCACGTGCGCCGGCATCACCGACGCGAGCGCGATGCCGAGCCAGCCGTACGGCAGCGCGTCGTCGTCGAGGATCGCGTCGAGGGCGCGCTCGTCGATCGGCACCGCGACGTGCGAATCGGCCGCGACGTGGCCGTGGCCGGGGAAGTGCTTGCCGCAGTTCGCCATGCCGGCGAGCGCGAGGCCGTGCATCAGGCTCTTCGCGAGCATCGCCACGACGCGCGGGTCGCGATGGAACGCGCGATCGCCGATCACCGCGCTCGGCCCGTGGTCGAGGTCGAGCACCGGCGTGAACGACAGGTCGATGCCGCACGACGACGAGGTCGGCGGCGAGCACGAAGCCGACGGCCGTCGCGCGCGCGGGTCGCGACGAGCGCGCCGCGCGCGCGGGTCGGCGTCCCACAGCGCGCCGAGGCGTCGCATCGGCGGCAGCACGACGAAGCCGTCGCGACGAAAGCGCTGCACGCGGCCGCCCTCGTGGTCGACGGCGATCAGGAGGTCGGGCCGCGCGTCGCGCATCGAGGCGACGAGCTCGACGAGCTGCGCCCGGCTCTCGAAGTTTCGCGCGAAGAGGATCGCGCCACCGGTGTTCGGATGCGCGAGGCGTCGGCGATCGTCGGCGTCGAGCGTCGTGCCGCCGACGTCGAGCATCACCGGCCCGCTCATCGCGACCCCGGCTCGATGCGCTCGACGACCGCGAACGCGACCGCGTAGTCGGCGTCGTCGGTCAGCGTCACGTGCGCGACGAGCGAGCGCTCGGCCATCCACGCCGACAGCACGGCGTCGGTCGCGACGCGCGGCTTGCCGGACGGCTCCTTCAGGATCTGCGCGGCGCGCCAGCGCATCGGCATCCGCATGCCGAGCCCGAGCGCCTTCGAGATCGCCTCCTTGGCGGCGAAGCGCGTCGCGACGAACGCGATGCCGCGCGACGTCCCATCGCGCTCCGCATGGGCCGCGTCGCGATCGCTGCGACGACGATAGATCGCGATCTCGTCCGTGCCGAGGATGCGCTCGACGAAGCGATCGCCGTGCCGGTCGAGCGCGGCGCGGATCCGGTCGATGCGCTGGATGTCGGTGCCGATGCCGAAGATCACCGGCCGGCGCTGCCGCGATGCAGGCGAGGTATGCGCGGACCGCGGCCGCGAGGCCGAGCTCGAGCGCGTCGGCGATCAGCGCGTGGCCGATCGAGACCTCGGCGACGCCGGGCACGGCCGCGAGGAAGCCCGTCAGGTTGTCGCGGTTCAGGTCGTGACCCGCGTTGACGCCGAGCCCCGCACGCAGCGCGGCCTGCGCCGCGTCGACGAAGCCCGCGAGCACGCGCTCGGCGTCGGCGCTCCCCCACGCGCGCGCGAACGTCTCCGTGTAGAGCTCGACGCGCTCGGCGCCGAGGTCGGCGACGGCGGCCATCGCGTCGGGCAGCGGGTCCATGAACAGGCTGACGCGCACGCCGAGCGCATGCGCCTCGTCGACGAGCGGCTTGAGCCGCGACGCGTCGCGCGCGAGGTCCCAGCCGTGGTCGCTCGTCGACTGCGCGACGTCGTCGGGCACGAAGGTGCACTGGTGCGGCCGCACCTCGCGGACGAGTCCCATCAGGTTGTGGAACGGGTTGCCTTCGAGGTTGTACTCGGCGTGCGGCCAGTCGCGCAGCAGCGCGGCGAGGTCGCGGACGTCGCCGGGCCGGATGTGGCGCTCGTCGGGTCGCGGATGCACGGTGATGCCGGCCGCGCCCGCCTCGAGCGCGATCGTGGCGGCCCGCGTCACGCTCGGGATCGTCAGCGCGCGGGTATTGCGCAGCAGCGCCACCTTGTTGACGTTGACGGACAGCGCCGTCGTGGCGTCCGGCGTCGACGAGCCGCCGACGAGCGGGTTCATCGCGCCGAATCCTCGTCGAGCGACTGCAGGTCGAGCACGAGGCGTCGCGTCTGCAGCGGCTGGCCCGACAGATGGTGCTGCAGCAGGAAGCGCATCAGCCGCTTCGACTGCGCGAGCGTCACCGGATCCGAGTAGTCGTCGGCGTCGATGCCGGCGAGCGTGCGACCGTCGACGATCGCGTCGACGAGTCGGTCGTCGGCGCCGCGCTCGACCGGCTGCGGTCCGCGCTCCGGCAGGTAGCGGTAGCGACGCGACGGGTCGATCGCCTCGCCGTCGATGCTGTGCGTCGTGTGCAGCGCATAGCCCGCCTCGCGCAGCAGCGCGGCCTCGAAGCGGCGCAGCGCCGGCGCGGCGGAGCCCTCGTCGGACAGCGCCGACAGCGCCTCGACGTACGCGTCGAACAGTCGCTCGTGCGGATCGTCGCGCGCGACGAGCTTCTGGATCAGCTCGTTCAGGTAGAAGCCGGACATCAGCGCCTCGCCGCGCAGCGGCCGCAGGCCGCCGAGCCATTCCGCGCGCGTCAGCGTGCGCAGGTCGCCGCCGCCGCGCGAGCCGACGACCGCGCGCGCGGCCGTCTGCACCCATCCGATCGACAGCGGCTGGAAGCCGAGCAGCAACCCGCGCAGCGCCGAACGCGGGCGCTTCGCGCCGCGCGCGACGAGCGCCACGCGGCCGTGATGCCGCGTCAGCACGTCGACGATCAGGCTCGTCTCCTTGTACGGATACGCGTGCAGCACGAACGCGGCCTCGTCGGCGATCCGCGTCTCGGAGCGGACCGGGCGCCGGCGCTTCGGCGGCACGTCGACGGCGGGACCGGGATCGGCGCCCGCGATCGTCTCCGCCGCGAGATCGACGTCGACGTCGTCGCGATGCGCTCGGACATGGTCGCGACGCCCGTTCACGTCGTCGCCCACGTCGACGTCGCGACGCCCGTCGACGCGATCGGGCGCGACGGTCGCGTCATTCATAGCCGAACGACCGGACGAGCGCCGCGCTGTCCGCCCATCCCGAGCGGACCTTGACCCACAGCTCGAGGTGCGTCTTCGCCTGCAGCAGCCGCTCGATGTCGACGCGCGCCTCGGTCCCGATCGACTTCAGGCGCGCGCCGGCCGCCCCGATCAGCATCGCCTTGTGGCTCGTGCGCTCGACGACGATCGTGGCCGCGATGCGGCAGAAGCGACCGCCCTGCCCGTCGTCGCGATGCAGCGGCTCCTCGACGAAGCGGTCGATGACGACGGTCATGCCGTACGGCAGCTCGTCGCCGAGCTGGCGGAACACCTTCTCGCGGATCATCTCCGACACGAGGAACCGCTCGCTGCGATCGGTCAGGTCGTCGGCGTCGAACAGCGGCGGCGCGACCGGAAGCAGCGCCTCGATCTCGCGCTGCAGGTCCTCGATCTGCAGGCCGGTCTTCGCGGACACCGGCACGATCGCGGCCCATGGATGCTGGGGCGCGCGCGCCTGGATGTACGGCAGCAGCGCGGCCTTGTCGGCGCCGCCGTCGACCTTGTTGATGACGAGAATGACCGGCACGTGCCTCGGCAGGAGCCGCAGCACGGCCTCGTCGTCGGGACCGAAGCGTCCGGCCTCGACGACGAACAGCACGCAGGCGACGCCGGCGATCGCGTCGTGCACCGCGCGCTGCATCGTCCGGTGCAGCACGCTGCGATGACGCGTCTGGAAGCCCGGCGTGTCGACGAACACGAACTGCGCCGTGTCGGTCGTCGCGATCCCGACGATGCGATGACGCGTCGTCTGCGCCTTGCGCGACGTGATGCTGATCTTCTGTCCGACGAGCCGGTTCAGCAGGGTCGACTTGCCGACGTTCGGCCGCCCGACGATCGCGACCATGCCGGTGCGAAAGCCGGCCTCGGCCTCGACGGGCGTCGGCGGCGGCAGCGGCTCGACGGGGGACGGTTCGGCGGCCCCGGGCTCCGCCTTCGGATCAGGCGACACGGACGTTCGACGCGGGCAACGGCGGCGCGAGCGCGTCGGCGGTCTCGGCCGGCGCCGGGTCAACGCTCGCCGGATCGGACGCGTGGCCGTCGGCCTTCGATGCGCCGTCCTTCGGCTCGGGCCTGGACGCGCCGTCCTTCGACTCGGGCCGGGGAGCCGCGCCGTCGAGCCTCGGCGCCGCATCCTTCGCCTCGGGCTTCGCTGCGGCGTCCTTCGACTCGGTCCTCAGGGCCGCGCCGTCGGACTTCGGCGCCGCGTCCTTCGAATCGGCCCTCGGCTTCGCATCGACGGCCTTCGCGTCCGACATGCGGGCATCGGCCGCCTTGCCGTCCGCGACCCGCGCATCGCCGACCTTCGCGGGCGCGAGGCCGTCGGCGGTCCGGTGGCTCGACGGCGCGACGATGCGCGCGGGCTCGATGGCCGCGGGCCGCGTCGTCGGCGCCTTCGCGGCGGCGTCGGACGGCTTCGGCGCGGTCGCGTCCGGCTCGGCGCTCTGCTCGACCGCGACCGCGAGCGTCAGCTGCGCCGGCTTCGCGCGTCGCGTGCGCTTCGTCGCCGCGACGGCGAGCGCCTGCGCCGCCTCGAGCGCCTTCTTCGCCGCGGCCTGCTCGGCCGCGCGGCGGCTGCCGCCGGCGCCGAGCACCTGGATCGCGAGCTTCGGCACCGCGCACTCGACCTCGAACTCCTGGCTGTGCGCGGCGCCGTGCGTCGCGACGACAGTGTAGACCGGCAGCGCGATCTTCCGGCCCTGCAGGTATTCCTGCAGCAGCGTCTTCGCGTCCTTGCCGAGCGTCTTCGGGTCGACCGTCTCGAGCACCGGCTCGTAGAGCTTGCGGATGACGCGCCGCGCGGCGTCGAAGCCGGCGTCGAGGAAGATCGCGCCGAACAGCGCCTCGACGGTGTCGGCGAGGATCGACGGACGACGGAAGCCGCCGCTCTTCAGCTCGCCTTCGCCCAGCCGCAGGTGCGGGCTGAGCTCGAGCCGCTGCGCGATCTCGTACAGCGACTGCTGCTTGACGAGGTTCGCGCGCAGGCGCGACAGGTCGCCCTCGTCGATGCGCGGAAACTTCTCGAACAGCAGCGACGCGACGACGCAGTTGAGGACGCTGTCGCCGAGGAACTCGAGACGCTCGTTGTGCGCGACGCTGTGGCTTCGATGCGTCAGGGCCTGCTGCAGCAGGTCCTTCGACGCGAAGTCGTGGCCGAGCGCGTTCTGGAGTGCTTGGACATCCATTCACGGTCCGTCGGTTCGATGCGGTCCGTCGCCGGGGCTCAAAGCGATTTGCTGTTGCCCGAATAGTCGATCGTCAGATTGACCGGTCCGAACAGCGGAATCTTCTTCGTGTAGGCATACGAGATGACGTAATCGTCGTCGACCTTCTGGATATCGAGATCCTTGCCGCTCAGGACCGTGATGTCGTCGATCGCGGCCGATCGATCGAATGCCTTCTGAATCTCGGGAACCGTATGTTCCGTCGCCAACGCTTTCTTGATCGCCGAATTGATCGCGCGATATTCGACGAACGTCGGCGCGATGCGCATCGCGAGGATGAACAGGAATCCGACGACGACGACCACGAAGAGGAGGCCGACGAGGCTGAGGCCGCGTTGCCGCGTCGTCCGGCCGAACCGCGGTCCTGCGAGGCCGTCGGAATACCGGCGAGCGATCGAATTCAACGCGATTTCCCCTAATGGAACAAGCCGATACGGCGGATATTACCGAAGTTCATCCAGATCAAGAACGCCCGTCCGACGATGTTCGCGTCGGGCACGAATCCCCAATATCGGCTGTCGGCGCTGTTGTCGCGATTGTCGCCCATCATGAAATACTCGCCGTCGGGCACCTTGCACGTGACCGCCGTATTGCCTTCCGAATACTGGCAATGATCGCGCATCGGGAAATTGTCGGGCGTGATCACGCCGGAGCGATCGTCGTCGATCAGGATCATGTGGGTGACCGTGGTCCCGTCGGCGCGCGGCAGCGTCTCGGCGAACTGCTTCGAATACGCGACGCGGTCGGGATCGAAGTAATCGGGCGCCGGCGTCGTCGGCACCGGCTGGCCGTCGATCGTCAGCCGCTTGGCGCGGAACGTGACGGTATCGCCCGGCAGACCGATGACCCGCTTGACGTAGTCGACCGACGGGTCGACCGGGTAGCGGAACACCATCACGTCGCCGCGCTGCGGCGTTGCCGATGTCGAGAATCTTCTTGTTCACGATCGGCAGGCGGATGCCGTACGCGAACTTGTTGACCAGGATCAGGTCGCCGACGAGCAGCGTCGGAATCATCGAGCCCGACGGGATGCGGAACGGCTCGGCGAGGAACGAGCGCAGCACGAAGACGACGAGGATGACCGGGAAGAAGCCGGCCGGGAACTCGATCCAGCCGGGCTGGCGCAGCACGCGCTCGCGCAGGCGTTCGCGCTCCTCGGCCAACGCCTTCGGATCGCGGGCCGCGACGCCGGCCGGTGCGCCATGGGCCTGCGTGTCGAACTGCCGAGCGCGGCGTCGGCCGCGGCGACGCGCTGGCGACGAAAGACAGGCGGTCGGCGAACCAGACGACGCCGGTCGCGACCATCAACCAGAACAGGATCAGCGCGAAGTTGAAGCTCATGATGCGGCTTTCATCTCGTGACTTTTCATCTCGTGACTCATTTGTCCTCCACCTGCAGGATCGCGAGGAACGCCTCCTGCGGAATCTCGACCGAGCCGACCTGCTTCATGCGCTTCTTGCCGGCCTTCTGCTTCTCGAGCAGCTTGCGCTTGCGCGAGATGTCGCCGCCGTAGCACTTGGCGAGCACGTTCTTGCGCAGCGCCTTGACGTTCTCGCGCGCGATGATGTTCGCGCCGATCGCCGCCTGGATCGCCACGTCGAACATCTGCCGCGGGATCAGCTCGCGCATCTTGGCGGCGACCTCGCGGCCGCGGTGCTGGCTGTTCGCGCGGTGCACGATGATCGGCCAGCGCGTCGACCTTCTCGCGTTGATCAGCATGTCGACCTTGACGACGTCGGCCGCGCGGTATTCCTTGAACTCGTAGTCCATCGACGCGTAGCCGCGCGACACCGACTTCAGCTTGTCGAAGAAGTCGAGCACGATCTCGGCCAGCGGCATCTCGTAGGTCAGCATGACCTGCTTGCCGTGGTAGTCCATGTCGATCTGCACGCCGCGCTTCTGGATCGCGAGCGTGATGACGGCGCCGACGTAGTCCTGCGGCATGTACAGCTTGACGGTGACGATCGGCTCGCGGATCTCCTCGATGCGGCCCGGGTCGGGCATCTTCGACGGATTCTCGACCTCGATCACGCTGCCGTCGCGCATCAGCACCTGATAGACCACCGTCGGCGCGGTCGTGATCAGGTCCATGTCGTACTCGCGCTCGAGCCGCTCCTGCACGATCTCCATGTGCAGCAGGCCGAGGAAGCCGCAGCGGAAGCCGAAGCCGAGCGCCTGCGACACCTCGGGCTCGTACTGCAGCGACGCGTCGTTGAGCTGCAGCTTCTCGAGCGCGTCGCGCAGCGCGTCGTACTGGTTCGCCTCGACCGGGAACAGGCCGGCGAACACCTGCGGCTGCACTTCCTTGAAGCCCGGCAGCGGCTGCGGCGGCGGGACGCGCCGCGAGCGTCACCGTGTCGCCGACCTTCGCGGCCTTGAGTTCCTTGATGCCGGCGATGACGAAGCCGACGTCGCCCGCCGACAGCTGTTCGCGCGCGCGCGACTTCGGCGTGAACACGCCGACCTGCTCGACCGAATGCGTCGACGCGTTCGCCATCAGCAGGATCTGGTCGCGCGGCTTGCAGCACGCCGTTGAACACGCGCACCAGCATCACGACGCCGACGTAGTTGTCGAACCACGAGTCGATGATCAGCGCCTGCAGCGGCTCGTCGGGCGAACCCGTCGGCGGCGGGATCTTCGCGATCACGGCCTCGATGATGTCCGGCACGCCCTCGCCGGTCTTCGCGCTCGCGCGGATCGCGTCGTGCGCGTCGATGCCGATGACGTCCTCGATCTCGCGGATCGCGTTGTCCGGATCGGCCGACGGCAGGTCGATCTTGTTGAGCACCGGCACGACCTCGACGCCGAGATCGAGCGCCGTGTAGCAGTTCGCGACGGTCTGCGCCTCGACGCCCTGGCTCGCGTCGACGACGAGCAGCGCGCCTTCGCAAGCCGACAGCGAGCGGCTGACCTCGTACGAGAAGTCGACGTGGCCCGGCGTGTCGATCAGGTTCAGCGTAGTACGTCGCGCCGTCGCGCGCGCGGTATTCGAGCGCCGCGGTCTGCGCCTTGATCGTGATGCCGCGCTCGCGCTCGAGGTCCATCGAGTCGAGCACCTGCGCTTCCATCTCGCGATCCGACAGGCCGCCGCACAGCTGGATGATGCGATCGGCCAGCGTCGACTTGCCGTGGTCGATGTGGGCGATGATGGAGAAGTTGCGGATGTGCTGCATCGAGCGGCAGGGTGCGGCCGACGGCGTCGGCGCGCGGGCGGTCAGGTCGAGTCCGGGAGGAGCGTCGCGCGCCATCGGCGGTGGCGCGTCGGAGGCCGGCACGACCGGCCCCGATGTTCGGTAACCCGCGATTTTACCCGATCGGGTGCGCCCCCCGCCGTCGCCGCCGACCAGGGGGCGACCGCGGGCCGGCCGCGGCGGCTATGGCGGCGGCGCCGGCCGAATCGGCAGGTAGAACACGTTCTCCTGGCGCCGGATCAGTACGAAGGCCTGCTTCTTCGGATCGAGCTTCGCCACCTGCTCGTTGAACTGCTTCGCGCTCGTCGCATCGACATTGTTCAGGCTCAGAACGATGTCGTCGCGCCGGATGCCGGCGGTCGTGGCCGGGCCCTCGACGCTGTCGACGAGCACGCCGTTCGGGATGCCGAGCTGCTTGCGGCGATCCTCGGGCAGGTCGACGATCGACAGTCCGAGGCCGTTGACGACCGCGGGCTTCGGCGGCTCCGGCGCCTTGTCCGGCGTCTTCTTCGCGTCGGCGTCGAGCTCCGCCACGGTGATCGGGATGTCCTTCGTCGCGCCCTTTCGCAGGACCGTCAGCGTCGACTTCGTTCCGGGCTTCGTGTCGCCGACGGCGCGCGGCAGGTCGAGCGACTTCTCGATCGGCTTGCCGTCGAACTTCGTGATGATGTCGCCGCCGAGGACGCCCGCCTTGTCGGCCGGCGTGCCGGGCTCGACGCGCGTGACGAGCGCGCCCTGCGCCTTGATGCCCATCGCGTCGGCCACGTCCTTGCCGACCTCGCGGATCTCGACGCCGAGCCGGCCGCGGCGCACGCGACCGGTGTTCTTCAGCTGTTCGACGATCCGCATCGCGTCGTCGACCGGGATCGCGAACGAGATGCCGATGCTGCCGCCGGTCCCGGACAGGATCTGCGAGTTGATGCCGATGACTTCGCCGCGCATGTTGATCAGCGGCCCGCCCGAGTTGCCGGGATTGACCGCGACGTCGGTCTGGATGAACGGGACGAGCTCGCCGGTCTCGCGGCCCTTCGCGCTGACGATGCCGGCGGTCACCGTGTTCTCCAGGCCGAACGGCGAGCCGATCGCGAGGACCCACTGGCCGACGCGGATCGCCTTCGAGTCGCCGATCGTCATCCGCGGCAGTCCGGTAGCGTCGATCTTCACGAGCGCGACGTCGGTGCGCTTGTCGGCCCCGATCAGCCGTGCCTTGAACTCGCGCTTGTCGGTCAGCGTGACGTAGATCGTCGTCGCGTTCTCGACGACGTGCGCGTTCGTCATCACGTAGCCGTCGGACGACAGGATGAAGCCGGACCCGACGCCGCGCGGCACCTCCTGACCGGTCGGCGGCACGCTGCGGCGGCGGTTCGGCGCCGGCGTGCGGTCCTGGCCCGGCCCCTGCGGCGCCGGCTGTCCGAAGAAGCGCCGGAACAGCTCCTGCATCTCCTCGTCGTCGGAGTCGCCGTCGGCGACGCGCTGGCGCTCGGTCGTGCGGATGCCGACGACGGCCGGTCCGACACGCTCGACGAGATCGGCGAAGTCGGGCAGCTCGCGGGTCTGCGCGCGACTCGGCGGCGCGACGGCGGACGACAGGAGGATGACGAAGCCGGCCAGGACGGCCGAGACGAAGCGACGCATAGGATTCCGTGCGGACGAGACGGAACCGGCGGGGACCGGCACCGGAAGTCGTCGATGATGCCAGCACGGCGCGCCGGGCGCGGCGCCGTTCGACGCTTTATTTGGCGTGGAACGCGATCGACGCACTCATCTGTCGCACCGACGCCTTCGGCGCGTCGCCGACGATGGTCAGCCAGAAGTCGCCGTGCCGTTCGGTCACGACGTTCACCGGCCCCTTCGTGACCTCGCCCTCGACGGCGTCCTGCGGGGCCGTCGGCTCGATGAAGATCGAGATCGACGCGAGTCCGTCGGAATACACGAGCTGGCCGATGTCCTCGCGGCCGCCGAACGCGCGGCGTACCTCCATGACCTTGCGAAAGCCGGGGACCGGCTGCGACACGGTCCAGCCGGCGCGCGCGAGGTCGACCGGCACCATGCGATTCGTCTCGACGCGCCAGCCGTCGGTGCTGACCGCCGTCGGCCTGAGGCGCGCGGGATCGACCGGCGCACCGATCGCGACGTCGGTGAACAGCATCTGCTCGAGCACGGCGCCCTTCTCGCCGAGCGTCTGCGCCTTCAGCAGCAGGTACGCGTCGCGGTCGTACCAGAGGCGATAGCCGTAGCGCTGCGCGTCGCGCGGCTCGAGCGTGACGAGCTGCGCGGCGCGGCCGGCCACGCGCTCGATCGCACCGAACACGAGCCGGTAGTAGCGGTCGATGTCGTCCGCCGTCGTCGTCAGCAGTGCCGGGAACGTGTCGCTGCGCCCCCGCTTCTCGATCAGCAGCAGCCGGCTGTCCGGGACGTAACAGCGGACCTCGTCGTTGTTGCGGATGAATTCGCGCGTCGGTCCGTCGAGCAGTTCGAGCTTCTCGTGCTCGCCGGTCCGGTCCTCGGCGTGCACGACGCGCGACGACTGGATCTGGCTGCCCTGCTGATGGACGTAGGTGCCCGCGTAGTTCTGGCGTTCCGCCGCCTGCTGGATGCGGCCGAGCAGGACCGCCGCGGTGACGCCCGGCTCGGCGGCCTGCGCGCCGACCGCGCAAGCCACGAGGACCAGTGCCGACAGGCCGCGCAGCCACGGATGCATCGCGGTCGCCGCGAGCGGCGGGACGACGGACCGCGCCGACGGCGCGAACGCCGTCGTCATGCGCTACGGCGCGGTCGAGGCATCGGCTGGCGCGGACGGGCCGGCGTTGTACGACGTCTGCCGCGCGCCGGCGCCGCCGTGGAACGAGAACGGCGTCACGTCGTGGTGGGCGGCGACGTAGTCGGAAAGCCGGTCGACGTCGACCGCCTTCCATTCGGCAGGCCGCACGGCCGCCGCGTCGGGCTGCGCGACCTGCACGATCGCGACCGACGGCGTGCCGACCGACCCGGCGGTGCCGCGCGCACGGTCGCCCGAACCCGACGGCACCGCGACCCACGCGACGACGACGAGCGCAGCCGCCACCGACGCGCCGGGCAGACCCGTGCGGACCCAGAAGCGCCGCGAGCGAGAGCGCGCCGACCGCTTCGCCGCGATGATCGCCGGCTCGTGCGCGAGTTTCGTGGAGAAGCGCCGGAGGAACGAGTGCCCGTCGCCGACGCCGACCACCTCCTCGGAGCGCATCCAGTCGCCGGCGCGACAGGCGTCGCACCAGAAATCGGCGAGATCGTCGGATGCGAGCAGCGCGTCGATGACGCGATCGACATCGGCCTCGTCGAGCTCGCCGTCGATGAACGCCGACACCTCGACGCGCGCCGGATCGTCCTGCCGGGCCGCGACCACCACGTTCTGCTTGCCGTTCATGTCACCACCTCTTGTCCTTCGATGTCCCGAGGAGCGGCCGCAGTTCGGATGCGATCGCCTCGCGCGCCCGGAAGATACGCGACCGGACCGTGCCGATGGGGCAATTCATCGCCGCCGCGATGTCCTCGTAGCTCATGCCTTCGATCTCACGCAGCTGGATGGCGGTCCGCAGCTCGTCGGGCAACGCGTCCATCGCGCGACCCACCGTCTCGCCGACCTGCTTGCTCATCATCAGCGATTCGGGAGTGTTGATGTCCCTTAGTTGGTCCGCGTCATCGAAAGTTTCCGCTTCTTCCGCATCGCTGCCGGTCGTCGTCGGTGCTCTTCGACCCTGCGACGCCAGATAGTTCTTCGCCGTGTTGATCGCGATGCGGTACAGCCACGTGTAGAACGCGCTGTCGCCGCGGAACTGCGGCAGCGCGCGATAGGCCTTGATGAACGCCTCCTGCGTGACGTCCTCGATCTCCGCCGCGTCGCGGACGAGCCGCGACACGAGGCGATTGATCTTCCGCTGGTACTTCGCGACGAGCAGCTCGAACGCCCGCTTGTCGCCGCGCTGGACGCGCTCGACGAGGCGCTGATCGACCTCGCGTTCGGTGGACGGTTCCATCAGCGACGATCGGCGCCGGCGGGCCGGCCGCCCCGCGCGCGCAGCGACCAGACGAGGAAGCGGTCCAGCGCACGGCGGTCGCGCGCAGGCAGCGCGCCGGTCGCGAGCGGCATCGACGCCGCCGCGCCGCCGCCGGCCGGCGCGAGCGCCACGACGGCGAAGCCGCGCCAGACCATCGTCGGCTCGGCCAGCGTCCACGACGACCCGTCGTCGGCCGGCGCCCCGGCGGTCGCGAAGCCGACCTCCGCCTGGTCGCCGACGACGAGCTGCGCGCGGACGGCGCGGCCGCGGCGACGCCGATCGACGACCGCGAGCAGCGCGAACGCGACGAGCGCGGCCGCGACGCACGCGACGGTGGCCGACGGCCAGCGCCAGGCGGCCGTCGCGGCGGTCACGACGACGCCGCCGGCCGCCATGGCCCGCTCGAGCGCCGCGACGGTGCGCGACGGCTCGATCGTGATCCGCGCCGACAGGCTCATGCGGGACGACGCGGGCGACTCGGCGCCGGCGTGCGGTCGTTGGCGACGGATGGCGACGAAGCGCGCTCGGAAATCCTGCCGCTCACACGCGGCGCAGGATCATCGTGCCGTTCGTGCCGCCGAAGCCGAAGGAATTCGAGATGCCGACGTCGATCTTCATCGGCCGCGCTTCGTTCGCGCAGTAGTCGAGATCGCACTCGGGATCCTGGTTGAAGATGTTCGTCGTCGGCGGCGAGACCTGGTCGCGGATCGCGAGCGCGGTGAATACGCCCTCGATCCCGCCGGCGGCGCCGAGCAGGTGGCCGGTCATCGACTTCGTCGAATTGACGACCAGCCGCTTCGCATGGTCGCCGAACGCCGCCTTGATCGCGACGGTTTCGTTTCGGTCGCCGAGCGGCGTCGACGTGCCGTGCGCGTTGACGTACTGCACCTCGTCGCCGTTCAGCGACGCGTTGCGCAGCGCGTTCGCCATCCCGCGCCGCGGGCCGTCGGCGTTCGGCGCCGTGATGTGGTACGCGTCGGAGCTCATGCCGTAGCCGATCAGCTCGGCCACGATGTTCGCGCCGCGCTTCTTCGCGTGCTCGTATTCCTCGAGAACCATCACGCCGGCGCCCTCGCCGAGCACGAAGCCGTCGCGGTCGACGTCCCACGGCCGGCTCGCGTGCTGCGGGTCGTCGTTGCGCGACGTCATCGCGCGCGCGGCCGTGAAGCCGCCGATGCCGAGCGGCGAGATCGTCGACTCCGCGCCGCCGGCGAGCATCACGTCGGCGTCGCCGTATTCGATCAGCCGCCCCGCGTCGCCGATGCAGTGGAGTCCGGTCGTGCACGCGCTGACGATGCCGTAGCTCGGGCCCTTCAGGCCGAAGTGGATCGACAGCTGGCCGGAGACCATGTTGATGATCGACGCGGGCACGAAGAACGGCGAGATGCGCCGCGGGCCGCGGGCCGCGAGCTCGATGCAGGTGTCCTCGATCATCGGCAGCCCGCCGATGCCGGAGCCGACGAGCACGCCGATGCGTTCGGCGTTCTGCTCGGTCACCGTCAGCCCGCTGTCGTCGAACGCCTGGATGCCCGCGGCGACGCCGTAATGGATGAACGTATCCATGTGGCGCGCTTCCTTCGACGCGATGTAGCGGTCGATCTCGAAGCCCTTCACCTCGCCGGCGATGCGGCACGACAGCGCCGACGCGTCGAAGCGCGTGATCGCGTCGATGCCCGATCTGCCCGCGAGGATCGCGGCCCAGGCCTCGTCGATCGTATTGCCGACCGGCGACACGATGCCGAGGCCGGTGATGACGACGCGGCGGCGGCTCATGCAGACGGGATGGCGGTCGAACCGACGATCACTTCTTGTGCGACCCGACGTAGTCGATCGCCTGCTGGACCGTCGTGATCTTCTCGGCGTCCTCGTCGGGGATCTCGGTCTCGAACTCGTCCTCGAGCGCCATCACGAGTTCGACGGTATCGAGCGAGTCGGCGCCGAGGTCGTCGACGAACGACGACTCGGTCTTGATGTCGGCCTCGTTGACGCCGAGCTGCTCCGCGACGATCTTCTTGACGCGCTGTTCGATGCTGTCCATGTGTTCTTCTCCTCCGTGGGATGGTGCGACGATGAGGCCGGGGCGGCCGGTTGTTCGACCGCGCCGGTCGGTGCGGGACACCGCCGGACAGGCCGTGGACGGCGCCGCGCTCGGGCAGTGCCGGGGAGTCTTCGGCGGTTCAAAAGTGGCGCGGATTGTAGCAGACGGCCTCTTCTCTCAGAGGAGAAAGCCCGGCACGCGCGGCTCGCCCGCCGAGGGCCGGAGCCACCGCGCCGGCCGCGTCGGCGGGTCTCCCGGCACCGGCTCGCGCTGCCCGCGATCGGCCGGCGCTCAACCCATGTACATGCCGCCGTTGACGTGCAGCGTCGTGCCGGTGATGTACGAGGCCTGCGGCGAGACGAGGAACGCGACGGCCGCCGCGATGTCCTCGGGCCTGCCGAGCCGGGCGAGCGGGATCTGCGTCGTCAGCGACTCGACCTGTGCATCCGACAGCTTCTTCGTCATGTCGGTGTCGATGAATCCGGGCGCGACGCAGTTGACGGTGATGCCGCGGCTGCCGACCTCGCGCGCCAGCGCGCGCGTCATGCCCGCGACGCCGGCCTTCGCGGCCGCGTAGTTCGCCTGTCCCGCGTTGCCGGCGGAGCCGACGACCGACGTGATGTTGACGATGCGGCCGCCGCGCGCCTTGATCATCCCGCGCAGGACGCCCCGCGACAGCCGGAAGACCGCCGAGAGGTTCGTCTCGACGACCGCGTTCCAGTCGTCGTCGCGCATCCGCATCGCGAGCGTGTCCTGCGTGATGCCGGCGTTGTTGACGAGGACGTCGAGCTTGCCGAACGTCTTCTGGATCGAGTCGATCGCCGCGTCGCAGGCCGCCGCGTCGCGCACGTCGAGGACGATGCCGCGGCCGCCGTGCGCCGACAGCGCGTCGCCGATCGCCGCCGCGCCGGCCTCGGATGTCGCGGTCCCGACGACGGTCGCGCCGCGCGCGGCGAGCTCCAGCGCGATCGCCTGGCCGATGCCGCGCGACGCGCCGGTGACGAGCGCGACCTGGCTGGCGGGCGTGGCGTCGCTCATGACGCGCTCCCGACCTCGGCGGCGTCGCGGACGGCCGCGAGCGCGGCGTCGAGCGACGCCGGATCGGCGATCGACAGCCCGGTCAACCGCGGGTCGATGCGCTTGCACAGCGGCGCGAGCACCTTGCCCGGGCCGCACTCGACGACGTGCGTGACGCCGGCATCGGCCATCCGGCGGATCGTCTCGACCCAGCGGACCGGCGACGACGCCTGGCGGATCAGCGCGTCGCGGAGGCGCTCGGGATCGTGCTCGATCGCGACGTCGACGTTGTTGACGACGTCGATCGCCGGCGCGCCGATCGCGACGTTCTTCAGGTAGCTCGCGAGCCGTTCGCCGGCCGGTCGCATCAGCGACGAATGGAACGGCGCCGACACCGCGAGGATCACCGCGCGCTTCGCGCCGCGCGCCTTCGCGGCCTCGCACGCGCGCTCGACGGCGGCCTTGTGACCGGCGACGACGACCTGCGACGGCGCGTTGAAGTTGACCGGCTCGACGACCTCGCCGGGGACAGCCGACTCGGCCTCCGCGCACGCCGCGCGCACGACGTCGTCGTCGAGCCCGAGGATCGCCGCCATGCCGCCGCTGCCGACCGGGACCGCCTCCTGCATCGCCTCCGCGCGATAGCGCACGAGCGGCAGGGCGTCGGCGAACGACAGCACGCCGGCGGCCACGAGGGCGGCGTACTCGCCGAGGCTGTGGCCGGCGAGCAGCACCGGCTGGTGACCGCCCGCGTCGCGCCACGCGCGCCACATGGCGACGCCGGCGGCGAGCATCACCGGCTGCGTGTTCGTCGTCAGGCCGAGCGCGTCGGCCGGTCCCGACGCGATCAGCGTCGTCAGGTCCTGGTCGAGCACGTCCGGACGCCTCGTCGAGCGTCGCGGCGACGGCCGGGTGCGCGTCGCGCGCGGCGATCATCGCGTCGAACATGCCGACGGACTGCGAGCCCTGTCCCGGGAAAACGAATGCGATCGTCATGGCGTTGGTCGGTCGGACTACATTTCGACGAGGACGGCGCCCCACGTGAAGCCGCCGCCGACGCCTTCCATCAGCACCTTGTGGCCCGGCTTCACGCGACCGTCGCGCACGGCGACGTCGAGCGCGAGCGGGATCGATGCGGCCGACGTGTTGCCGTGCTCGGCCACCGTCGCGACCATCTTCTCGAGCGGCAGGCCGAGCTTGCGGCAGGTGCCCTGCATGATGCGGATGTTCGCCTGGTGCGGGATCAGCCAGTCGACCTCCTCCGGCGCGACGTTCGCCGCTGCGAGCGTCTCGAGCGCGACCTTCTCGAGCACGTTGACCGCGAGCTTGAACACGGCCGGCCCGTCCATGTGCAGGTACGGCGTGCCCGACACGGCGCCGCGGTCGACGTTGCCCGGCACGCACAGGATGCCGACGTGGCGGCCGTCCGAATGCAGCTTGCTCGCGAGCACGCCGGGCCGGTCGGACGCGCGCAGCACGACCGCGCCGGCGCCGTCGCCGAACAGCACGCAGGTCGTGCGGTCGGTGAAATCGAGGATGCGCGAGAACACCTCGGCGCCGATCACGAGCGCATGCGTCGCCTGCCCTGCGCGGATGAACGCGTCGGCCGCCGTCAGCGCGTACGCGAAGCCGCTGCACACCGCCTGCAGGTCGAACGCCGCGCACTGGTTGCCGATGCCGAGCTTGCGCTGGACGATGCACGCGGTGCTCGGGAACACCATGTCGGGCGTCGACGTCGCGACGACGATCAGGTCGATCGCCTCGGCGTCGACGCCGGCCGCGTCGAGCGCGCGGCGCGCGGCCTCGACCGCGAGGTCGCTCGACGGCACGTCGCTCTCGGCGAAGTGCCGGGCCTGGATGCCGCTGCGCGAGACGATCCATTCGTCGCTCGTCTCGATACCGTTCGCCGCGAGCTGCGTCGCGAGCATCTCGTTCGTGACTCGGCGCGGCGGCAGGTAGCTGCCGGTGCCGACGATCGCCGAATGGAGCGTCATGTGATGTTCAGAACAGCGACGCGACCTGCTCGCTCGCGGTGTCGCCGAGTGCCGGCCGCCGCGCGCCGTCCGGCCCGGCCTGCAACGCGTCGCTCGGAACCGCGCGTTCCGCCTCCATCGCCGCGACGATGTGCGACGCGACGTCGTGGCTGACGGCGTCGCACGCGCGCTCGATCGCCACGCGGAACGCGAACGCGTCGGCCGAGCCGTGGCTCTTGACGACGAGGCCGCGCAGGCCGAGCAGGCTCGCGCCGTTGTAGCGCCGATGGTCGACGCGATGACGAAAGCGGTTCAGCACCGGCATCGCGATCATCGCCGCCAGCATCGACAGCGGGTCGCGCTTGAACTCCTCGCGGATGAAGCCGCCCATCATCTGCGCGAGCCCCTCGGACGCCTTCAGCGCGACGTTGCCGACGAAGCCGTCGCAGACGACGACGTCGACCGTGCCCTTGAAGATGTCGTTGCCTTCGACGTTGCCGTGGAAGTTGAGCCGGCCGCGGTCCGCCGCGGCGCGCATCAGCTCGCCGGCTTCCTTGACCGTGTCGTTGCCCTTGATGATCTCTTCGCCGATGTTCAGCAGGCCGACGCTCGGGTGCGCCTTGCCGTCGACCGCCGCGACGAGCGCGCTGCCCATCAGCGCGAACTGCAGCAGGTGCTCGGCGCTGCAGTCGACGTTCGCGCCGAGGTCGAGCACCGTCGTCGCGCCGCCCTTCTGGTTCGGCAGCAGCGTCGCGATCGCGGGCCGGTCGATGCCTTCGAGGGTCTTCAGCACGTAGCGCGAGATCGCCATCAGCGCGCCGGTGTTGCCGGCGCTGACGCAGGCGGCCGCGCGGCCCTCCTTGACGAGGTTGATCGGCGACCCGCATCGACGAGTTCCGCTTGCGCCGCAGCGCCACCTCGATCGTGTCGTCCATCGCGACGACCTCGGTCGCGGCGACGATCTCGATCCGCGACCGGTCGACGCCGCGCTCGGGCGGCGAGGCAGGCCTCGATGCCGGCCTCGTCGCCGACGAGGATCACCGCGAAGCCGGCGTGGCGTTCGAGGAAGGCGAGCGCCGCGGGGACCGTGACGGCGAGGCCGTGGTCGCCCCCCATGCTGTCGATCGCGATGCGGACAAGCGCCATGGCGGGATGGACGGCGGGCAGGATCGCGACGTCAGCGCGGATCGGTGGACAGCGGGTCGCGGACGACGCGACGCATCACGCGGGCCGCATCGCGCGGCACGGGCTACGGGTCGGACGACGCGAACCGGACGATCGTCGACCGGGCGCCGGCGCGAGCCGGAGGCCGCGGCCGGATGGCCCGGACGAGTCGATCACTCGTCGTGCTTCGTCTTGACGACCTTCTTGCCGCGGTAGAAGCCGGTCGGGCTGATGTGATGACGGCGATGCACTTCGCCGGTCGTCGGCTCGACGGCCAGCGGCGGCGTCGGCAGGAAGTCGTGCGCCCGGTGCATGCCGCGCTTGGACGGCGACTTCTTGTTCTGTTGGACTGCCATGGAAAGCTCCGGAATCTGGGACCGAACGAACGGGCGGCCGGCCGAACGACGACTCGCCGGTCGCGGGTGCTCGCCGTGTGGGCGATGCGCCGCCGATAAAGCCCGCGATCATAGCATGCGGCGACGGTCCGGGCACGTTTTCGTGCACGGCCGGCCGCCGCGCGGGCGCCACGCCGGTCGGCGGACGCGTCACTCGTTGCCGTCCTTCGCGGTCTTCAGCGCGGCCAGCGCCGCGAACGGCGACGGGCGGCCGGACGCCGCGGCCGCGTCGGTCGACCCGTCCGGGCACACGCGATGGCGCGGCGCGCTCGGCAACGCGAGGATGACCTCGTCCTCGATCAGCTGGTCGACGTCGAAGACCGGCGACGCGACGACCACGTCGAAGTCGTCGTCCTGATCGAGGGCCTCGGCCGACGCCTCGTCGGTCGCGACCAGCAGCCGGGACGCGATGCGGACCGGCTCCGTCATCGGCCGCAGGCAGCGCTGGCAGGTCAGCTCGACCTCGCCGTCGACGTCGAGATCGAGACGCGGCTCGCCATGGCGACCCCGCATCGATCCGCGCGCGCGCCACGCGAGCTTCGCGTCGCGGTTCACCGCCTCGATGCGCGGCAGCGAAGCCAGCGACACCTCGCCCGACGCGCTCCTGCCCTGCGTCGCGAACTCCAACAGATCGACGATCATCGACGACACCCGAATCCCGGCCCGGACCGCGATAATACGTTCGACGGGGCGCGTCGCGACCCGCTCCGACCCGCCCGTGCACCCGCCGCTCGTCCTCGCCTCCGGATCCCCGTACCGTCGCCTGCTGCTCGAACGGCTGCGGGTCCCGTTCGACGTCGTGTTGTCCGACGTCGACGAGCGCGCAGGCGACGACGAGGCGCCGTCCGCCACCGCGCTGCGGCTGTCGCGCGCGAAAGCGCTCGCGGTCGTGGCGCGCCGGCCCGACGCGTTCGTGATCGGCTCCGACCAGGTCGCCGAGAGCGACGGCGCGTCGTTCGGCAAGCCCGGCGCGCACGACGCGGCCGTCGCGCAGCTGCGCACGCTGCGCGGCCGCGACGCGACGTTCCACAGCGGGCTCTGCGTCGCGTCGCCGGGTGGCACTCGCATCGAGGCGACCGTCGTCCCGACGAGCGTCCGCTTCCGTGCGTCGACCGACGACGAGATCGAGCGGTACCTCGCGCTCGAGCAGCCGTACGACTGCGCCGGCAGCGCGAAGGTCGAGGCGCTCGGCATCGTCCTGCTCGAGCGCGTCGTGAGCGACGACCCGACGGCGCTGATCGGCCTGCCGCTGATCGCGCTCGTGTCGATGCTGCGCGCGCTCGGCTACCCGCTGCTCGGCGGCTGATGCCGGGCGCGCTGTACCTCGTTCCGAACGCGCTCGGACCCGGCGACCTCGCCGCGGTGCTGCCGGCGGAGGCGATCGCGGTCGCGGCGCGGCTCGACTACTTCGTCGGCGAGAACGCGAAGTCGACGCGCGCGTTCCTCGCGCGCGTCGGCGCCGTCGTGCCGCTCGCGAGGCCGGTGCGCGACGTCGCGATCGCCGAGCTCGACGTCTCGACGCCGGCGGCCGCGCTGCCCGCGCTGCTCGCGCCGATCGTCGACGGCCGCGACGGCGGGCTCGTGTCCGAGGCCGGCTGCCCCGCGATCGCCGATCCGGGCGCGGGCCTCGTCGCGCTCGCGCACCGCACGGGCGTCGAGGTCCGTCCGCTCGTCGGGCCGTCGTCGATCGTGCTCGCGCTGATGGCGAGCGGGCTCGACGGCCAGCGCTTCGCGTTCAACGGCTACCTGCCGACCGACGCGCGCGCGCGCGTCGACGCGATCCGCGACGCCGAGAAGCGGTCGGCGACGCTGAAGCAGACGCAGATCTTCATCGAGACGCCGTATCGCAACCAGGCGCTGTTGGCGGCACTGGTCGCGCATTGCCGCCCCGACACGCGGATCTGCGTCGCCGTCGACCTGACGCTCGCGACGCAGGCCGTCGCGACGAGAACGGCCGCGGCGTGGCGCGACGCGTCGATCGCACTGCACCGGCGCCCGGCGATCTTCCTGCTGCTCGCGGCCTGACGCCGGACCTGGACGAGTCAGTCGAACGAGAACGTGTAGAACAGGTCGACTCCGCTCTCGGTCCCGGTCTGCACCTGCAGGTCGATGTGGTTGTAGACGTTGTAGCGCAGCTTGACGAGCGTGGCGGCCTTCGTCAGGCCTTGCTCGAACGTGACGCGCAGCTTCGACGAGATCTGCTTGCCGACGGTCAGCAGGCCGCCCTTGTCTGCCCCCGATGCCCGACACGCCGACCTCGTCGACGCCGAGCGTGGCTGCGATCCGCGACTGGATGCTCGTCGAGTCGGACGAACCGAGCAGCCCCGCGGCGGCCGACGTGAGGATCCCGTAATCGGACTTGTTCGACGCGGCGAGCCCGTGGCCGAGCACGAGCCACGACAGCTTCTCGGTGTCGGGCACGTTCGGCGTCGACGTCAGCTTCGCCTGCGGCGCGAGCGCGGTGCCGGAGATCTGCACGCCGGCCTCGACCGCGAGGTTCTTCCGGACGGCGACGATGTCGAGCGCCGGGTTGTCGATCGGGCCGGAGAAGACGAGGTTGCCGCGCGTGATCGTCAGGTTCTGGCCGTAGCCTTCGTAGGTCCCTTCACGGACCGACACGGTGCCGATCGCGCGCAGGTCCGTGCCCTGTCCCGCGATGCGGATCGTGCCGCCGAGCTTGCCGTCGAAGCCCGAGCCCTTGACCTTGAAGTCGTCGCCCATGTCGAACTTGACGTCGAAGCGCACCGGCGTCGACGGCGGCGCGGCCGCGTCCTCGTCGGCCTCGCGGCCGACGATCACGATGTCCGTCGACAGCGCGGGGCCGCGACGCTCCGCGAGCTGCAGCGCGCCGCGATCGGCCTTGACGTCGGCGACGACGTCGATGCCCGTCCGGCCGAAGCGGACCTTGCCGGTGCCGGACACGACCATCGTGCGGTCGGTCCGCGACACGGCCTCGAACTTGTCGAACTTCAGGTCGAGCGTGCCGTCGGCGCGGCGATCGGCGAGCCGCACGTCGCCGCTCGCGGTCGAGATGGCCGTCGCCGGCCGCGAGCGTCGCCTGCTTCAGGACGACGCGGTCGCCGTCGAAGTCGAGGTCGACGCGGCCGTCGCGGGCGTTGACGCCCTGGTCGGGCCAGCGGATGCCGAGCCCTTCGCCGCTCGCGTGACCCGCGAGCAGCGGCTGGCCGACCGTCCCCTTGCCGGTCAGCGCGACCTTCGCGCTGCCGTACACGTCGAGACCCGGCACGCCGACGAGCCGCGCGACCCAGCGCAGGTCGGGGATGTCGACGTCGCTCGTCAGCGCGAGCGGCGCGTCGCCGGCGAGGCCCCAGCGGCCGTCGCGCTTCGACAGCCGCGTCTGCAGCGACGCGTGGATGTCGCCGAGCCCCTTGCCGGTGGCGCCGATCTTCGCGTCGATGCGGTCGCCGGTCAGGTCGGCGGTCGAGCTCCAGTCGTTCGGGCTCGACGTCGATCCGCGGCTCGGTCAGGAAGCGGATGTTCCCCGACTCGCGATAGATGCGCACCGTCCCGTCGATCGCGTCGCCGATGCGCAGGTCCCAGCGGCCGCCGAACGTCAGCGTCGTCGCGACGCGCTGGTCGAAGTCGCGCGAGAACGTGCCGGCGAGCGACAGCGGGAAGCCCGTCGCCGTGCCGGCCGTGGCCAGGCGATCGTCGGCGTAGTCGAGCCGCGCGAGGTCGAGGCGTCCCTGAGCGAACTGCAGCCGCGCGGCGCCGACCTCGACGCGCGCGGGGCCGACGACGAGCGGCGTGGTGCCGTCGAGCGCGAACGGCATCCGGCCGCGACTCGTCAGCTCGGTCACCGTGCCGCGCCAGGTGTTGCCGGCGTCGAGGCCGCCGTCGGCCGCCGCCGTGAAGTCGAAGCGGTCGCTCGACGCGGTGATCGTGAGCCGATGCGTCGCGCGCGTCCCGGCGACCTTGACCTGCGCGGCACGGACCGTCGGCGGACCGGACGCGGCGTCGCGGAAGTCGGTCAGCGCGATGTCGGCGTCGAGCGTGCCGGTCTCGCCGGCGAGCAACCGGCCGGTGCCGCGCAGCGACTTGACGCTGTAGACCGTCTCGCTCGTCTTCGCGACCGGCGCCGCGGGCGCCGTCGCCGCCGGCTTCGCGGCCGTCGGCCTCGTGACGCGCAGGTCGTCGCCGGCGATCGTGAAGTCGATCGACGGCTGCGCGAGCGAGCCCCCGACGAAGCCGTTGCCGGTCAGCGTGCCGGTCACGCCGAGCTCGAGGTCGGCGAGCCGCGGCGCGTCGACGGTCCAGCGCAGCCGGTCCTGCGGCCGACCGAAGTCGCCGTCGGCGGTGATGCGATCCGCCCCGACGTTCAGCGCGACCCGGGCGCCGATGACCTGCCGGATCGTGACCGGCGACGTCCCCTTCTTCGCTGCCGACGCGATCGAGCCGTCCACCGTGCCGACGACGGTGCCCGCGAGCGGCCGGCCGGCAACGCGGCTCGGGTCGATGCGGACGTCGGCCGCGACCCGGAACACCTGAGGCTCGCGGCCGGCCGGCGTCGCGCCGATCGTGCCGCTCGCCCTGAACGCGGCGTTGACGTCCGCCTTCGCGAAGTCGCCGAAGTCGTGCGGGTCGACGTGCGCCAGCGTACCCGCCACGTCGAACGGCCGGTCCCGGTCGAGGCCGATGCGGCCCGACGCGTCGATGCCGCTGCCGCCGATGCGGACCTTCGCCTCGGCGACGCGGACCTCGTGGCCGTCGAACTCGCCGCGCAGGCGCACGCTGCGGCCCGCGTCGTTCAGCGTCGTGTCGAGCCGCACGACGCCGTCGCGACGCGACACGGCGAGCGGTCCGGCGAACTTCGACGCGATCAGCTTGCCGTCGATCGCGCGGAGGTCGAGCGCGCGGACCGTGCCGTCGAACGACGGCGCGCCGCCGCCCGCCATGACGTAGCCGGCGCTGCCGCCGACCCGACCCGCGGCGCCGAGGTCCGCATCGAGCCGCGAGACCGCGATCGCGACGGAGTCGCCGTCGAGCGCCGCATCGAGCGTCGCGATGGGGATGCGTTCGCGATCGATCGGACCCGGCCTGCCGTTGACGATGTGCAGCGTCGCGCGGAACGGGTTCGCGCCGCCGGTGGGCAGCGGGGCGTCGAGCGGCGCGACGGTCGCGTCGATCGCGAGGTCGGCGTCCGGCAGCCCGGCCTTCCAGCGCTGCGGCGAGACGCCGGCGACGTGCAGCGTCGCGGTCTCGACCGGCTGCTCCCGGAACGGCATCACGCGCGCCGCGGCATGGCCCGACACGTCGTTCGCCGCGGTCGTCGGATGCCGCGGCATCCGACACCGTGAAGTCCGACGCGAGGTCGAGCGCCGCGAGCGGCCCGCGGATCGCGAGCGGCGCGCGATACGCGACATGGACGTCGCCGTCGTCGAGCTTGCCCTCCGCGACGAGCTGCGCGTCGAGCCGGAACGGCTTCGTCGCGTCGAGCGTCGCGGCGCCGCTCGCCGTGCCCCACGGCGTCGCCACCGACACGCGCTCGACGATCCAGCGTTTCGTCGGCCCGTCGGTCGCATAGCGACCACGCAGGTCGGCCGGCCCGAGCGACGTCGTCCTGCCGTCGGCGACGAGGTCGATCGCGCCGAGGTGCACGGCGTCGAGCCGCAGCGTGTCGATGCGCATCGCGGCCGGCAGCTCGAGCGTGTCGGGCTCGACGGCCGGCTCGTCGGACTTCGCGATCGTCTCGATCGTGAGCCGCGCGGCGTGCGCGTCGCTGACCGTGAAGCGACGCTCGAACGGCTCGAGGCGATAGCGCAGCGCGCCGTGCTCGAGCGTGATGACCTGCGTCTTCGTGCGGAACACCAGGCGTTCGAACCCGACCTCGCGGTAGAGCGACCCGGTCACGCCGTCGACGCGCAACTGGCCGTGCAGCGCCTTCTCGCCCTCCGCGACGATCCGCTGCAGCGTCGTCTCGCGGCCGAGCAGCCACGCGCCGACGGCGACGAGCAGCACGAACGTCGCGACGACGCCGCCGACGGTCCATGCCGCGACCCGCGCGATGCGCCGGCCGAGCGGGCGCTCGCGGCGCGCGGCGCGCTCGGATGCGGCGGGCGGCGGCGCGTCGGCTCCATCAGAACGTCACGCCCGAGCGAGAAGTGGACGCGCGTCGTGCCGTTCTGCGACGCCGTGCGCGACGTCGAGGTCGAGCGTGCCGACCGGACTGCGCCAGCGCGCGCCGACGCCGTAGCCGACGACCGGGCTCGAGCTGCGCGAACGTGTTCGCCGCGTTGCCCGCGTCGACGAACGCCGCGACGCCCCACTGCGGGAAGCGCGGCGCGAGCCAGTGGTCGACCTCGATCGTGCCGGTCGTCAGGTAGCGCGCGCCGGAGATCGCGCCGCCCTGCTGCACGCCGAGGCTCTGGTAGCCGTAGCCGCGCACCGAGCCCTCGCCGCCGGCGCGGAACAGCAGCGTCGACGGCAGCGTCGTCGTGTCGCGGCCTGCGATCGAGGCCGAGCTCGAGCCGCACGATCAGCGTGTTGTCGGCGCCGAACGGGACGAAGCGGATGCCCTTGCCGTAGAGGCGCCCGAACGGCTGGCCGGTGTTCGGGCGGATGCCGACCCCGGCCTCGCCGCTGACGAGATAGCCGGTCGTCGGCGACAGCAGGCTGTCGGTCCGCCGCAGCGTCACGCCGTGGGTCACGCCGATCGTCTCGGCGAGCGACAGCGGCAGGCCGGGGATGTCCTTCTGCTCGTAGACGTAGTCGAGCGACGTGTAGCGCTGCGTCGTCTCGGGTCCCCAGGCGCGCTTCGCCGAGATCGTTCCGGTGCGGTCGACCTCGTTCTGGATGTCCTGGCGACCGACCGTCGTCGCGATCGAGTAGTCGTCGCCGTGCGGCGTCGTCGGGAACAGCAGCGTCGCACCGAGCGTCTGGTTCAGGCGGTCGACCGACGAGGTTCGTCCGGAGCTGCTTCGCGCCGCCGAGGAAGTCGATGACGTTGTACGCGAGCGAGGCGCGCGGACCCGAGTTCGTCGTGTAGCCGACGCCGGCCGACACGGTCTTCGACTTGTTCTCCTCGACGAGGACGCGGACCGGCAGCGTGACCTCGCGCGGCAGCGGCGACGGCGGGGCCGCCGCGGCGGGCGTCGCGTTCGCCTCGGTCGGCGTCGGCGGCGTCGCCGGCGTCGCGGTGTCCGCGACCTTCGGCGCGACGAACGCGGAGCGCGGATCCGACCCGGGATCGGCCTCGGCGTCGATGCTGACCTCGACGCGCGAGAAGTAGCCGGTGTTCGCGAGCTTCTGCTGGTAGTCGAACAGCTTCTGCTGCGTGTACAGCTCGCCGAGGTCGATCGGGTCGAGGTTGCGGACCGTCTGCTCGGGATAGCGCTTGAGGCCGATGATCTGCAGCGGACCGAAGCGGACCACCGGGCCGCTCGCGATGACGACCGTCAGCTTCGCCTTCGACGTGCGCACGTCGACCTGCGCCTCGGTGCGCGTCAGCGTCGCGAACGGATAGGTCGTGATCAGCAGCGCCTGCAGCGCGCGGCGCTTGTTCGTCTCCCACTCGCTCTGGCGGAAGACGTCGCCGACCTTCAGCGTCCAGTTCGCCGCGCACGTCGGCGACATCGGGCGGCTGCTTCGGCGGCGCCTGCAGGATCGGCCCCGCGAACTCGAGGTCGACGGACTCGACGGTCGTCACCGGCCCCGGCTCGATGCGGTAGCGCGCGGTCCAGCGGTCATCGTGCTGCTCGAGCGTCGCGTCGATCGTCGGCGCGTAGTAGCCCTCGGTCGCAACCAGCCGGGCGATCTCGTCCTTGCCCTGGTCGAACAGGCGGCGCATCTCGCCTTCGTCGATGCGGCCGCTGCGGCCGTCGCGGTCCTTCCAGCGGATCAGGCTGAGGTTGTCCTGCACGAGCGTCTTCAGGCTGCCCGGCGCGTCGACCGTCACGTCGTAGCGGACCTCGTCGGCCGCGGCGACCGTCGGGAGCCCGCAGGCCACGAGCGCGACGACGGCCGCGACGACGACGTCGAGGATCGGGCGACGCCGCCCGAGCGACCGCAGCGTGCCGGTCCGCGCGGCCGGGCGTCGGATCACCGGGCCGCGTCAGGCGCGCGCGCGCAGCGCGCCGCCCTGCGGGACCGCGGCCACCTCGAAGGCATGCAGGTCGCCGGTGGTTTCGCTGCCGACCGGCCGGATCGTCCGGCGCGGCGCGTACGCCGAGATCAGCGCGCACGCGACCGACGACGCGTACGGGATCGACTGCGTCGCGAGGATGCCGATCCACAGCAGGCTCTCGTACTGCATCGGCATCTGGACGACGACGCCGATCGCCGCGACGACGATGCCGATCAGCATCAGGCCCTCCTCGCGCACGGCGCCGACCCATGCGAACGCCGAGCGCTTCTTGCCGGTCTGCCAGCTCTTCGGCGTCACGACGAACGTGCCCTGCTTCTGCACCAGCCCGGCGATGATGCCGCGCGCGATCGCGTGCGACAGCGCCATCGACGCGACCGACGCGCCGATCACGTCGCGCCAGCCGCACGGGACGCGCACGCGATACAGCGACGGGCCGAAGTACGCCTTCAGCACGAAGAAGCCGAGGACCGGGATCACGAACAGGTCGAGCGGCAGGCTGAAGTTCTCGGGGTTCAGCAGCATGCCGACCGTCCACGCGAGCGACGCGAGCGTGAAGAACAGGTGCAGCGCGTCGGCGAACCACGAGAACCAGCCGGTCAGGAAGTGGAAGCGCTGGCCGCCGCTCAGGCCCGGCCAGGTGCGCGTCGTCGGCGTGCCGTGCCGACCCTCGTCCTGGCGGCCCCACAGCCAGTTCCAGCGGCGCTTCAGGATCTGCATCGCGCCGAACGCCCAGCGGAAGCGCTGCGACTTGTAGCCGGAGAAGTTCGACGGCGTGAGGCCGCGGCCGAGCACCTCGTCGATGTAGCGCGTCTCCCAGCCGGCGTTCATCAGCCGCAGGCCGAGCTCGGCGTCCTCGCAGATGCACCACTCGGACCAGCCGCCGGTGTCGACGAGCGCGCGCTTGCGGACCAGCGTCATCGTGCCGTGCTGGATGATCGCGTCGCGCTCGTTGCGGTGATGCATGCCGATGCGGAAGAAGCCGTCGAACTCCCAGCTCGCCATCCGCTGGAACGCGTTGTGCTGCCAGTCGCGATGCGCCTGCGGGCACTGCACGACCGCGACGCGCGGCGGCTCGAAGTGCGCCGACCGTGACCTTCAGCCAGTCCGGGTCGACGACGTAGTCGGCGTCGACGACGCCGACGATGTCGGCGCGCGGGTCGGTCTCGCGCAGCGCGAAGTTCAGCGCGCCGGCCTTGAAGCCCGGCCAGTTGTCGAGATGGAAGAAGCGGAAGCGCGGCCGCCGCGTCCGGACGCGTGGTCGTTGAGCCGCTCGACGTAGCGCTCGACCGGCTTCCACGTGTCCTCGCTCTTCGTGTTGTTGTCGATGACGAGGACCTCGAAGTTCCGGTAGTGCATCCGCGCGAGGCTCGCGAGCGTCTGGATCACCATCTCCGGCGGCTCGTTGTGGCACGGCAGGTGGATCGACACGAACGGCTCGACCGCGTCGAGCGCCGGTCGCTCCGGCCGGAAGTGGCGCTGCCAGTGCTTCTGCCAGACGACCTCGGTGAACTCGAACGCGTTCGCGAGCAGGATCATCAGCATCGCGGCCAGCGCGGGCAGCAGCAGCGCGAGCATCGTCCAGTCGAGCGTGTTCAGGTAGAACTCGAACGGCAGCGTCACGAGCCACACGACGAGCGTCATCGCCGCCTGGATGACGACGCCGAAGAACAGCCGTCCCATCGGCCGGAAGCGGGCGAACGCGATGCAGAACGCGACGATCGGGAACAGCGCGAGGATCGACGCGACCGTCGCCTTGCGCGGCCAGCCCGGGTCGACGATGACCGGGCCGTCGAGCGAGAACTTCGGCTCGCGGTCGGCGTTGAAGATGCCCCAGTACGCGCCGGTGCGTCCCTCGTTGGCCCGCTTCCACGGCTGGTCGATCGCCTCCATCAGGTAGTAGTCGGCGATGCCTTCCTTCTTCGCCTTCGGAAGGAACTCGCGGATGAACTCCGCCTCGTCCGTGACCGAGGCCTTCGAGTACGTGATCGGCACGTTCGGATCGAGCGCCTTGATCGGCACGCGGCTGCCGCCGGACGGCCAGCCGACCTCGCCGATCACGATCTTCCTGTTCGGATACTCGCGTTGCATCTCGCGGTAGCGCCGGATGACGTGGTCGACCGCCGCCGCACGCGGGACGCCTTCCCAGTAGGGCAGCAGGTGGACCGTGATGAAGTCGACGTGGCGCGCGAGCTCGTGCATCTGCTTCTTGTGCTCGCTGGTCCCCTCCAGCCACATGTCCCACGACTCGGCCGTCGAGACGGGAACGTTCGCGCGCCGCTTGATCGTGTCGATGTAGCCGATCAGCTCCTTCGGCGTCAGGTCGCCGCGCAGCAGCGTCTCGTTGCCGACCAGCACGCGGTCGATGTTCGAGTTCTCGCGCATCAGCTTGATCAACCCCTTGATCTCGAGGTCGTTGCGCCGATGGTCGCGCGACAGCCAGGCGCCGGCGGTCACCGTCATCCCGTACTTCCGCGCGAGCGCGGGGACGACCGACGCGTCGTCCTCGGCCGCACCGTCCAGCGAGCTGTAGATCCGGATGCGCTGTCGTGTAGTGCGACAGCATCTCGATGTCGTCGTCGAGCTGCTGCTCGGTCGGGAAGCTCTTGTCGTCGCCCTCCGGCGTCTGGTCGCGGCGGAAGCCGTTGTACGCGAAGCCGCCGACCGGGCCGACCCACGGCGCCGCCTCCGGCGGCCGGTTCAGCCACGACCAGAATGCCCAGTTCGCAGCGCCGATCAGCACGCGATGACGAGCGCGGAGACGACGGTCGACGGCGACACGGGCCGACGGCGCCGCGGCGATGCCGGCGCGACCGGGCTTCCGGCCGCGGCGTCCGGCGCCGGCGCCCCGGGCCGCCCGGTCGTCGTGCCGTCGCGGCTGTCCGGCGGGCCGGACGCTTGATCGATGCTCAATGCAGAGATCCCGAATGAATCCGCGGACGGCCCTCGTTCGCGCTCGCGTGCCGAACCGGGCGGCATGCCGCGCGTCGCGAGGACGTCCGCCCGCGGGTGCGCCGGTCCGGCGCCCGGAGGCCTGTCCGACGACCGGCGGCGGTGCATGTTATCGCACCGCCGCGTCCGTCAACGCACCAGCCGCCTCGCGCGATGACACCCCGGACGAGCGGGAAAACCGGTCTCGTCGCGTCCCTGTGGCGCCCGCGCCGCAGCGGTCCTTCGCAGGACGTGGCTGGTATATTCTCTGGCTGCGCACCGGCACGAGACGCACGACGTGCACGTCTCGCGCCGACGCCTCGAAGCATCGTTCATGACGGCAACTTCCTCATCGCGCGGCGCACCGGCCGAACCGGGGGCGCCGCTGACGTTCGGTCCGTATCGCACGGTCGAGAAGGTCGGCGCGGGCGCGACCGCGACCGTCTATCGCGCCGTCCACACCGAGACCAACCAGATGGTTGCGTTGAAGGTGATCCTCTTCAACCAGTCGAACGCGAAGCTCAGCCGCCGGCTGAAGAAGCTGTTCGCGACCGAAGCCGCGCTCGCGATGAAGGTCAAGCACCCGAACATCGTCTCGATCTACGAAGCCGACATCGAGGAGAAGTTCGCGTACATCGCGATGGAGTTCGTCAACGGCGTCGCGTTGCGCGAGCACTGCAGCTTCGACAAGCTGCTGCCGCCGCACCAGGTCGTCGAGATCATGTTCAAGTGCGCGATGGCGCTCGACTTCTCGGCGCGGATGGGCGTCGTCCATCGCGACATCAAGCCCGACAACATCATGCTGGGCAGCGACGACGTCGTGAAGATCACCGACTTCGGCCTCGCGCTCGACATGAAGAAGAAGAGCGACTCCGACTCGACCTTCATCATGGGCGTCGGCTCGCCGGCCTACATGTCGCCCGAGCAGATCAAGGACTATCCGCTCAACGGGCAGACCGACCTGTACTCGCTCGGCACCGTGATGTTCGAGCTGCTGACCGGCCGCCAGCCGTTCCGCGCGAAGAACCGCGCGTCGCTGATGTACAAGATCATCAACATGGATCCCGAGGCGGTCTCGACGCTCAACCCGTCGGTGCCCGACTCGCTCGATCCGATCGTCAAGCGCACGCTCGAGAAGGACCTCTACACGCGCTACCGCACCGGCGCGCAGTTCGCGCAGGACCTGTCGAGCGCGAAGTTCCAGATCCTCGACGACGCCGACTCCGTCCGGCTCACCCGCCGCTTCAAGATCCTGCGCGGCAATGCCGCGTTCACCGACTTCGAGAACGACGAGATCTGGGAGATCCTGCGCATCTCGCACTGGCGCGTCGTCCACGAGTCGCGGCCGCTGATGGTCGAGGGCGAGGAAGGCGGCAACTTCGGCGTCATCCTCGACGGCGAGGTCGAGGTGTCGCTGAAGGGCAAGCAGCTCGCGGTGTTCGGGCCCGGACAGGTCGATCGGCGAGCTCGCGTTCCTGTCGCCGGAGCGCGCCCGTCGCAACACGACGGTCGTCGCGATGGTCGACACGACGTACCTCGAGGTCAACGCCGCGGCCTACGCGCTGGCGAGCGAGGAGTGCCAGTTCCACTTCCGCGAGCTCGTCGTCGGCACGCTGATGCGTCGCAGCGAGGAGGCGAACGAGAAGCTGATCGAGAACGCGCCGAAGGCGCGCACGAGCCTGCGCGACGACAGCGAGTTCGGATTCGGCCTCGTGCCGATGGGCGACGAGTTCGCGCCGGCCGACGAGTCGCAGCGCGCGCCGACGTCGGTCTACCAGACGCGCGCGACGGCGCGCGGGCGGAGCGACTGCGGCGTGCAACGAGTCGTCGCGCGGCGGCGTCGGCCGTCGCGGCGGGCGCCGCCGCGCGGCGCCGCGGCGAAGCGCGCCGATGACCGACATCCTGTTCGGCAGCGACGGCGGCGTGCGGATCGCCGGCGACAACGACCGCTGACGTCGTCGCGCGTCGGCCGCGACTGCGGCGCCCGCGGCTGTCGTACAATCCGCCGTCGATCAGGAGAGCGTTGCCGTCGCGCATCGAACGCGAACGGCGGCCGCCGAAGGCGCAACTCCCATAACCGCTCAGGCAGGCCGCCGCGCCGAGGCCTCGAGGGACTGATCGCACGGCATGACCAATCTGGAGAGCGACGACGTCCGCGCGAGCGGGCCGGTCGTCCACCGAAGGGGCACGCGTCCGTCGGCAGTCGGCGGCCGCAATCTCTCAGGTAAAAGGACAGAGGGAAGGTGCGGCCCGCCACGGCTCGCGTCGTCTCCCCGACGCGCCCGCGCGTCCGTCCGGTCTCCACGATCGCGCCCGCCATGACCGCATCCTCCGCATCCGCAGGCCCGCTCGAACGCACGGCGCTGCACGCGCTGCACGTCGAGCTCGGTGCCCGCATGGTCCCGTTCGCCGGCTACGAGATGCCGGTCCAGTATCCGAAGGGCGTGCTGCAGGAACACCTGCACACGCGCGCCGCGGCCGGGCTGTTCGACGTCTCGCACATGGGCCAGCTCGAGCTCGTCGGACGCGGCGCCGCGGCGGCGCTCGAGCGTCTCGTGCCGATGGACATCGTCGGCCTCGGGCATCACCAGCAGCGCTACGCGCTGTTCACGAACGACGACGGCGGCATCCTCGACGACCTGATGGTGACGCGCGCGGCACGATCGGCTGTTCGTCGTCGTCAACGCGTCGTGCAGGGCCGCAGGACACCGCGCACCTGCGCGCCGCGTTCGCGAGCGGCGACGGCGACGTCGTCCCGCTCGAAGGCCGCTCGCTGCTCGCGCTGCAGGGCCCGCAGCGCCGTCGACGCGATGTCGCGGCTGTGCCCCGACGTCGACTTCGCCGGCTGGACGTTCATGAACGCGCGCGACGTCGCGATCGACGGCGCGTCGTGCTTCGTCACGCGCTCCGGCTACACCGGCGAGGACGGCTTCGAGATCTCGGTTTCCGACGCCGACGCCGAACGCGTCGCGCGCGCGCTGCTCGCGCAGCCGGAGGTCGCGCCGATCGGCCTCGGCGCCCGCGACTCGCTGCGCCTCGAGGCCGGCCTCTGCCTGTACGGCAACGACATCGACGCGACCACGACGCCGGTCGAGGCGGCGCTGACCTGGTCGATCTCGAAGGCGCGCCGCGCCGACGGCGCGAGGCCCGGCGGCTTCCCCGGCGCCGCGCGGATCCTCGCGCAGATCGCGGCCGGCAAGGACCCCGCCTCGCACGACGCGCCGCGTCGCAAGCGCGTCGGGCTCGTCGGCGTCGACCGCACGCCGGTCCGCGAGGGGACCGAACTGCGCGACGCGGACGACGCCGTCGTCGGCCGCGTCACGAGCGGCACGTTCGGCCCGAGCGCGCAGCGCGCCGTCGCGCTCGCGTACGTCGACGCGCGTCACGCCTCGCCCGGCACGGAGCTGCACGCCATGGTCCGCGGCAAGGCGGTGCCGATGCGCGTCGACGCCGACCCCGTTCGTCCCCCATCGCTACTACCGCGGCTGAACCGCGCCGCCCCACACGACCGACCGAAGGAGCGACATGCGCTACACCGAAGACCACGAATGGGTCCGCCTCGAATCCGACGGGACCGCGACGATCGGCATCACCGACCACGCGCAGGACGCGCTCGGCGACATCGTCTTCATCGAGATGCCGGAGGTCGACCGCCACTTCACGAAGGGCGAGCCGGCCTGCGTCGTCGAGTCGGTGAAGGCCGCGGCCGACGTGAAGATGCCGCTCGCCGGCACGGTCGTCGCCGTGAACGCGGCGCTGCCGGACGATCCGTCGAAGGTCAACACCGATCCGATGAACGACGGCTGGTTCCTGCGCGTGCGTCCGGACGATCCCGCCGACGTCGACCTGCTGATGGACGACGACGCGTACGCCGCACTGGTCAAGTCCTGAGTCCCGCCCACCCGCTTCGCCGAGACGCCGCATGAACACCGTCACCGATCCCTCGCTCGCGGCCCCGGCGCCGTTCGACGATTCGACGCGCCCCACGCTGCGCGCGCTGGAGGCGCACGACGCGTTCGTCGGGCGGCACATCGGTCCGTCGGCGGCGGACCAGGCGACGATGCTCGCGGCGCTCGGATATCCGACGCGCCAGGCGCTGATCGACGCGATCGTGCCGCGCGCGATCCGGCGGCCGTCCGACGGCGACGGCGCGATGGCGCTGCCGGACGCGGTGTCGGAGGCGGAGGCGCTCGAGAAGCTGAAGACGCTCGCCGATCGCAACCGCGTGTTCCGCTCGTTCATCGGTCAGGGCTATCACGGCACGTTCACGCCGGGCGTCATCCTGCGCAACGTGCTCGAGAACCCGGCCTGGTACACGGCGTACACGCCGTATCAGCCCGAGATCTCGCAGGGCCGCCTGGAGGCGATCATCAACTTCCAGACGATGGTGTCCGACCTCACGGCGATGGACATCGCGAACGCGTCGATGCTCGACGAGGCGACGGCCGCGGCCGAGGCGATGACGCTGTGCCTGCGCGTCGGTCGAGTCGAAGTCGAAGCGCTTCGTCGTCGCCGACGACGTCCATCCGCAGACGCTCGCGGTCGTGCGCACGCGCGCCGAGCCGCTCGGCATCGAGATCGTCGTCGAGGCGCCGTGCTCGGCGGCATCGCACGACGCGTTCGGCGTGCTGCTGCAATACCCCGGCACGTACGGCCACGTGATCGACCACGGCGCCGTCGTCGACGCCGTGCATGCGCGCGGCGGGCTCGTCGTCGTCGCCGCCGACCTGCTCGCGCTGACGCTGCTGAAGCCGCCCGGCGAATGGGGCGCCGACGTCGTCGTCGGCTCGAGCCAGCGCTTCGGCGTGCCGATGGGCTTCGGCGGTCCGCACGCGGCCTACTTCGCGACGCGCGACGCGTTCAAGCGCAGCATGCCGGGCCGGCTCGTCGGCGTGACGGTCGACGCGAACGGCGACCACGCGTACCGCCTCGCGCTGCAGACGCGCGAGCAGCACATCCGTCGCGAGAAGGCGACGTCGAACATCTGCACCGCGCAGGTCCTGCTCGCCGTGATGGCCGGCATGTACGCGGTCTATCACGGGCCGGACGGGCTCGCCGCGATCGCGCGGCGCGTGCATCGGCTGACGACGGTGCTCGCGGCCGGGCTGCGTGCGCTCGGCCTCGTCGTCTTCAACGAGGCGCTGGTTCGACACGCTCGCGGTCGGCTGCGACGCCGCGTTCGTCCACGCGGCCGCGTCGGCGCAGCGGATGAACCTGCGCCACGTCGGCGCCGACGGCGTCTGCGTGTCGCTCGACGAGACGACGACGCGCGCCGACGTCGAACGGCTGTGGCTGCTGTTCGCGCGCGGTCGGCCGCTGCCGGACTTCGACGCGCTCGACGCCGACGCGCCGCGACGCGCTGCCGGCGCCGCTCGTGCGCACGTCGCGCTACCTGACGCATCCGGTCTTCAACACGCATCGCTCCGAGACCGAGATGCTGCGCTACCTGCGCCGGCTCGCGGACCGCGACATCGCGCTCGACCGCGCGATGATCCCGCTCGGCTCGTGCACGATGAAGCTCAACGCGACGTCCGAGATGATCCCGGTCACGTGGCCGGCGTTCGCGCACCTGCATCCGTTCGCGCCGTCGTCGCAGACCGAGGGCTATCGCGCGATGATCGCCGAGCTCGAGGACATGCTGTGCGCGGCGACCGGCTACGCCGCCGTGTCGCTGCAGCCGAACGCCGGGCTCGCAGGGCGAGTACGCGGGCCTGCTCGTGATCCGCGCGTAGCACGCGTCGCGCGGCGAGAGCGCATCGCGACGTCTGCCTGATCCCGTCGTCGGCGCACGGCACGAACCCGGCGTCGGCGCAGATGGCCGGCATGAAGGTCGTCGTCGTCGACTGCGACGAGCACGGCAACGTCGACCTCGCCGACCTCGAGGCGAAGGCCGCGCAGCACGCGCACGGCGCTCGCCGCGGTGATGATCACGTATCCGTCGACGCACGGCGTCTACGAGGCCGGCGTCGAGACGATCTGCGAGATCGTCCATCGCCACGGCGGCCAGGTCTACGTCGACGGCGCGAACATGAACGCGATGGTCGGCGTCGCGGCGCCGGGTCGCTTCGGCGGCGACGTGTCGCACCTGAACCTGCACAAGACGTTCTGCATCCCGCACGGCGGCGGCGGTCCCGGCGTCGGTCCGGTCGCGGTCGGCGCGCATCTCGCGCGCTTCCTGCCGGGGCGCGTCGCGCGCGACGGCACGACGGCGGACGACGCGGCGATCGGGCCGGTCTCCGCCGCGCCGTTCGGGTCGGCGTCGATCCTGCCGATCTCGTGGATGTACGTCACGATGATGGGCCGCGCCGGACTGACGGCCGCGACCGAGACGGCGATCCTGTCGGCGAACTACCTCGCGAAGAAGCTCGACGCGCACTTCCCGGTGCTCTACCGCGGCGAGCACGGCCTCGTCGCGCACGAGTGCATCCTCGACCTCCGGCCGATCAAGGAGTCGAGCGGCGTGACGGTCGACGACGTCGCGAAGCGGCTGATGGACTACGGCTTCCACGCGCCGACGATGAGCTTCCCCGTCGCCGGCACGCTGATGATCGAGCCGACCGAGTCGGAGCCGCTGTCGGAGCTCGATCGCTTCGTCGCCGCGATGGTCGCGATCCGCGACGAGATCCGCGCGATCGAGGAAGGCCGCATCGACCGCGACGACAACCCGCTGAAGAACGCGCCGCACACGGCCGCGTCGCTGCTCGTCGACGCGTGGACGCATCCGTACTCGCGCGAGGCGGCGGCGTATCCGCAGAAGGGCCTGCGCGCGAACAAGTACTGGCCGCCGGTCGGCCGCGCCGACCACGTCTACGGCGATCGCAACCTGTTCTGCGGCTGCATCCCGACCGAGCAGTACACCGACGAGCCGGTTCGCACCTGACGTCGGCGGCGCGACGGCGGTCCGTCGCGGCCCGTCGCCCGCCGCCGCGCTTCGTCGGCCCGTCGCGCGGTTCGTCGCAGACGGCTCGCCGCGGCGCTGCGGCCGGTCGATGATCCGTCCGTCCGAACGCCAGGGAGCCCGCGATGCACGCCTTGAACCCGCTGTACCCGCTCGCCGCCGTCGCGCGCGCGATCACCTTTCCGATCCGCGCCGTCTTCGTCGTCGGCCTGTGCTACTTCATCAACGCGGTGACGTCGCCGCATCACTGGTGGGCGCACTGGGTGCTGTTCGGGATGACGATCGCGACGCTCGTCGTCTGGATGAAGGCGCTCGGCGCGATCGTCGAGACGGTCGGCGTCGCGGGGGCGGGCTATCTCGTGTACCGCTGGTGGACGCGGCGCCACGCGTCGGCGGTGCCGGCGGCTCGCACGGTCGACCCGGGGACGTTCTAGCGCGACGGCCCGGCCGCCCGCGGCGCGCCGGTCAGCGCTTGCGTTCCGACGCGGCCGGAGGATTCGCGGACGGGGGCGGCAGCGACGTCGACGCGTTCGTCGGCGCCGCGTCGACGATCTGCACGAACACCTCGCCGTCCTTCAGCATCCCGAGCTCGAAGCGCGCGCGCTCCTCGACCGCGCCCGCGCCCTCCTTCAGGTCCTTCACCTCGGCGGCGAGCCGCTCGTTGCGCGCCTCGAGCTCGGCGTTCGTGCGGTTCTGCGCCGCGAGCTGGTGCTCCATGTCGCGCACCTGGAACCAGCCGCCGCGGCCGAGCCACAGCGGGAACTGGATCGCGACCAGCAGCGCGGCGATGACGAGCGGCACGAGTCGCATCGGAATCGGTCCGGCAGGCCGCGCGCGCTACTTGAGGTTGTGGAACGCGTCGCGGCCGGGATAGACGGCGACGTCGCCGAGGTCCTCTTCGATCCGCAGCAGCTGGTTGTACTTCGCGATGCGATCCGAGCGGCTCATCGACCCGGTCTTGATCTGCATCGCGTTCGTGCCGACGGCGATGTCGGCGATCGTCGTGTCCTCGGTCTCGCCGGACCGATGGCTGATGACCGACGTGTAGCTCGCGCGCTTCGCCATCTCGATCGCGGCGAACGTCTCGGTCAGCGTGCCGATCTGGTTGATCTTGATCAGGATCGAGTTCGCGACGCCGCGGTCGATGCCCTGCTTCAGGATCTTCGTGTTCGTGACGAACAGGTCGTCGCCGACGAGCTGCACCCGGTTGCCGAGCCGTTCGGTCTGCAGCTTCCAGCCGTCCCAGTCGCCCTCGGCCATGCCGTCCTCGATCGAGATGATCGGGTACTTGTCGCACCATGTCGCGAGCACGTCGGTGAAGCCGGCCGCGTCGAGGATCAGCCCCTCGCCGTCGAGCTGGTACTTGCCGTCCTTGTAGAACTCGGACGCCGCGCAGTCGAGCGCGATCGCGATCTGCGAGCCCGCGGTGTAGCCGGCCTTGTCGATCGCGTCGAGGATCAGCTGGATCGCCGCCTCGTGATTCGGGACCGACGGCGCGAAGCCGCCCTCGTCGCCGACCGCGGTGCTCATGCCCTTGTCGGCGATCACCTTCTTGAGCGCATGGAAGACCTCGGCGCCGTAGCGCAGCGCCTCGCGGAAGCTCGGCGCCCCGAGCGGGACGATCATGAACTCCTGCAGGTCGAGGTTGTTGTTCGCGTGCGCGCCGCCGTTGATGACGTTCATCATCGGCACCGGCATCGTCATCGCCGCCGCGCCGCCGAAGTAGCGGTACAGCGGCAGCCCCGACTCCTCGGCCGCCGCCTTCGCGACCGCCATCGACACCGCGAGCATCGCGTTCGCGCCGAGCCTGCCCTTGTTCTCGGTGCCGTCGAGGTCGATCAGCGTGCGGTCGAGGAACGCCTGCTCGTTGCCGTCGAGGCCCATCACGGCCTCGGAGATCTCGGTGTTGATGTTCTCGCAGGCCTTCAGCACGCCCTTGCCGCCGTAGCGGCGCGCCTCGCCGTCGCGCAGCTCGATCGCCTCGCGCGACCCGGTCGACGCGCCGGACGGCACGGCCGCGCGCCCGAGCACGCCGGACTCGAGCAGCACGTCGCACTCGACGGTCGGATTGCCGCGGCTGTCGATGATCTCGCGGCCGATGATGTCGACGATGGCGCTCATGGATTCCTTTTCGTGGTCGTGTTGAGGTCGCGCGTCGCTCAGACGCCTTCGACGATGATCATGTTCATGACGGCCGCGTCCTTGCGCGCCTCGCGCGCCTTCGTGTACTCCGGCGAGTCGTAGAACGCCTGCGCGGCTTCGACCGACGGGAACTCGAGCACGACGATGCGGCCCGGGTCGCGTCCTTCGAGCGTCACCGTGCGCCCGCCGCGCGCGAGCGGCTTGACGCCGTGCGCGTCGAACGCCGCGCTCGAGAGCTTGCGGTACTCGGCGTACTGCTCGGGATCGGTGACATTGACGTCGGCGAGGATGTAGGCGGCCATGGCAGTCGGTCTCAGGGGTTGAAGTCGTTCTCGGCGTATCCGCTCGCCTTCGCGACGCGATCGATCGCGACGAGCGTCTCGAGCAGCGCGCGCATCCGCTTCAGCGGCACGGCGTTCGGTCCGTCCGACTTCGCGTTCGCCGGATCGGGATGCGTCTCCATGAACACGCCGGCGACGCCGACGGCGATCGCCGCGCGCGACAGCACCGGCACGAACTCGCGCTGGCCGCCCGACGTCGCGCCCTGCCCGCCGGGCAGCTGCACCGAATGCGTCGCGTCGAAGACGACCGGACAGCCGGTCTCGCGCATGATCGCGAGCGACCGCATGTCGGAGACGAGGTTGTTGTAGCCGAACGAGGCGCCGCGCTCGCAGACCATGATGTTGTCGCCGTCGCCGCCGGCCGCGATCGCGGCCGCGCGCGCCTTCTCGGCGACGTTCTTCATCTCGTGCGGCGCGAGGAACTGGCCCTTCTTGATGTTGACCGGCCGGCCGGCGGACGCCGCCGCGTGGATGAAGTCGGTCTGGCGGCACAGGAACGCCGGCGTCTGCAGCACGTCGACGACCGCCGCGACCGGCGCGATCTCGTCGATCGTCGTGGACGTCGGTCAGCACCGGCACGCCGATCTCGCGCCTTCACGTCGGCGAGGATCGCGCAGCCCGTCGTCGAGTGCCCGGGCCGCGGAACGACTTGCCGGAGCTGCGGTTCGCCTTGTCGAACGACGACTTGTAGATGAACGGGATGCCGAGCGCGTCGGTCATCTCCTTCAGCGTGCCGGCCGTGTCGAGCGCGAGCTGCCGCGACTCGATCACGCAGGTGCCCGCGATCAGGAAGAACGGCTGGTCGAGCCCGACGTCGAAGCCGCAGAGCTTCATGCGGGAGCTCCGGCGACGGCCCGTCGGTGTCGCCGCGCGGCGCCCGAATCCGCGTCGCGGCTCGGCGGCGAAGCCATGTCGTCGAACGACGCCGGGTCCCCGCGGGGTCGACGACACGGGCGGTCGACGACCGGCGAGCGCCCGTCGACCCGCCGGGTACGGCCGCGATCCGTCACGCCGCCTTCTTCAGCCGCGCCGCGCGGTTCGCGATCGCCGCCTCGATGTACGACGTGAACAGCGGATGGCCGGCGCGCGGCGTCGACGTGAACTCGGGGTGGAACTGCACGCCGAAGAACCACGGATGCCCGTTCGGACCGCTCTGCGGCAGCTCCATGATCTCCGGCAGGTTCTCGGTCGGCGTGTGCGCGCTGATGCGGTAGCCGTGCGCCTCGAGCAGCGGCGCGAAGAAGTTGTTGACCTCGTAGCGATGCCGATGCCGCTCGTTGACCTCGGCGCCGTAGATGCGCGCCGCCAGCGTGCCGGGGTCGACCGGGCAGCGCTGCGCGCCGAGCCGCATCGTGCCGCCGAGGTCCGAGCTCTCGGTGCGCCGCTCGACGCGCGCCGTCGTGGTCCTGCCACTCGGTGATCAGCGCGACGACCGGATGCGGCGTGTCGGGATCGAACTCGGTGCTGTTCGCGCCGTCGAGTCCGCAGCGGTTGCGCGCGAACTCGATCGTCGCCAGCTGCATGCCGAGGCAGATGCCGAGGAACGGAATCTGGTTCTCGCGCGCGTAGCGGATCGCCTTGATCTTGCCTTCGGTGCCGCGCACGCCGAAGCCGCCGGGGATGAGGATCGCGTCGAGATGTCCGAGCCCGGCCGTGCCGTCGGCGTCGATGACCTCGGAGTCGAGGTACTCGATGTTGACCTTCGCGCCGGTGTGGATGCCGGCGTGCACGAGCGCCTCGGTCAGCGACTTGTACGACTCGGTCAGGTCGACGTACTTGCCGACCATGCCGATCGTGACCTCGGTCTTCGGATGCTCGAGGCTGTGGACGAGCTTGTCCCAGACCGACAGGTCGGCCGGCTTCGCCGTGATGCCGAGCCGCTCGCAGACGAGGTCGTCGAGGCCCTGCGCGTGCAGCATCGCGGGATCTTGTAGATCGAGTCGGCGTCCCACACCGAGATGACGCCGTCGAGCGCGACGTTCGAGAACAGCGAGATCTTGGCGCGCTCGTCGTCGGGGATGCGCCGGTCGGCGCGGCACAGCAGCGCGTCGGCCTGGATGCCGATCTCGCGCAGCTTCTGCACGCTGTGCTGCGTCGGCTTGGTCTTCAGCTCGCCGGCCGACGCGATGAACGGCACGAGCGTGAGGTGCAGGAAGCAGCACGAGCCGCGGCCGCCCTTCAGGCTCATCTGCCGCGCCGCCTCGAGGAAGGGCAGCGACTCGATGTCGCCGACGGTGCCGCCGATCTCGACGAGCGCGATGTCGGCACCGCCGTCGTCGAGGAACGCGGCGGCCGCGCCGCGGCGGATGAAGTCCTGGATCTCGTTGGTGATGTGCGGGATGACCTGCACCGTCTTGCCGAGGTATTCGCCGCGGCGTTCCTTGCGGATCACGCTCTCGTAGATCTGGCCGGTCGTGAAGTTGTTGACCTTGCGCATCCGCGCGCTGACGAAGCGCTCGTAGTGGCCGAGGTCGAGGTCGGTCTCGGCGCCGTCCTCGGTGACGAACACCTCGCCGTGCTGGAACGGCGACATCGTGCCCGGATCGACGTTGATGTACGGATCGAGCTTGAGGAGGGTGACCTTGAGGCCGCGCGATTCGAGGATCGCGGCGAGCGACGCGGCGGCGATGCCCTTGCCCAGCGAGGACACGACGCCACCGGTGACGAAGACGAATTTGGTCATGGAGAGCCGTGCCTCGCGGGACGCGACTCGACGCCGGCCGGCGCGGCACCACCGGGAAATTTCGATTATAGCGGAGCGCCCCGCGCGCGGACCGCGTCGCCAGGATCGGACGACGGTCTCGGCGTGTCGGCCGCCCCGTGGCGCGCCGCATAATCGACGCATGGCGAAGCCCCGTCGTCGCACCGCGCCGCGCAAGCCTCCGGGCGCCGTCGGCGCGCCGACCGCACCGGTCGCCGGGAGGGCGCGCCCGCCGGACCGGCGCGCGACGGCGGTCACCGTGTCGCCGCTGGTATCGGAACGAGCCGCGGCCGCCGACGCCGCGTCGCCCGCGCGCTTCGCGACGGTCGACGCGCTGCGCGGCGCGGCCGTCGCGACGATGATCGCGTACCACGTCTGCTTCGACCTGACGTACTTCGGCTGGGCCGCACTGGCCGATGCTGGACGACCCACGCTGGATCGCGTGGCGCGCGTCGATCGTCGCGAGCTTCCTGTTCCTGGTCGGCGTGTCCCTCGCACTGCGCGACGACCGCGACGCCGCGCGCGGCACCGGCGGCTGGCTCGACCCGGGCGTTCCTGCGCCGCTGGGCCGAGATCGTCGGCGCGGCGGCGCTCGTCACCGTCGGCAGCGCGCTCGTGTTCGGCGACCGCTTCATCTACTTCGGCGTGCTGCATTTCGTCGCGGTCGCGCTGTGGCTATGCCGCCGCGCGCCGCGTCGCCCCGGCGCTCGCGCTGGCGCTCGCCGTGCTCGCGGCGGCGGCCGGCCTGTCGTTCGCGAGCCCGGCATTCGACCCGCGCGCAGTCGACTGGATCGGCTTCGCGGCGAGCAAGCCGCCGACGGAGGACTACGTGCCGCTGTTCCCGTGGCTCGGCGTCGTGCTCGCCGGCTGCGCGGCGGGTGGCGCGTGGGCGCGTCGCGGATGGCGCCTGTCGCCCGCGGCCGACGCCATCGGACGCGCGGTGCCGGCGCCGGTGCGCCGGCTGCTCGCGACGGCGGGTCGCTGGAGCCTGACGATCTACCTCGTGCACCAGCCGTTGCTGATGGGCGCGCTCGCGCTGGTCCGCCGCGTCGCGCCGGCCGCCTGACGGCGGTCAGCGATACGCGAACACGATCCGCGCGGTGTACGACTTGCGCGTCGCCGGGTCCTTGATCGTCGTGATGCCGGTGTACTCGAGGATGCGCCGCGTCGACGGATCGATCGCGAGCTCGATCGGCGGCAGGACGAGGCTCAGCATCGAGTCGAGCTCGATGCGCACGCGGATCGCGCGGTGTCCCTCGACCTCGCCGTCCTTGGTCTTCGACGCGCGCAGCCGGTAGCTGTCGAGACGACCCGGCACGACGAGCGTGAAGTGCAACGTGCGTCCCGCCTGAAGGTCGTCGAGATGGTCGGCGACGTAGACCTGCGATCCGCAGTCGGCGACGAGGTCCTTCGTTCGCACGATCGACGCGGTGTCGCGCTTGCCGTCGCGCGTCTGGTACGCCTCGATCTTCTCCTTGTCGACGTGCGCGATGCCTTCCTGGTAGTCGGGGTCGCTCTCGTCGAGCGACAGGACCGGCACGTAGCGGTCGTTCGAGAAGTCGAAGCGGCGTTCGGCGAGCTGGCGACCCGACGGCAGCACGTAGCGCGTCGTGCCCGACAGCCAGCGGTTGTTCTCGACCTGCACGTCGTACTGCTCGGTGAAGAGCACCTTGCCGGTCTGCACGTCGTGCGCCGTCGACGCGAAGTGCTGCAGCGTCGGCCGCACCGGCGGTCGGCGTCGCCGCGACCAGCGTGGCGGCGGCGCCGAGGGCGATCGCGAATCTCATCGGGTCATGCCTTGCCGCCCTTCACGAAGCGATAGTGGGCGACGCCCCATTGCGAGCCCTCGCGAAAGCCGAACAGTTCGGCGACCGCCATGTAGAACATCCGCCAGCGGCGAACCAGACGCGCGGCGTCGGCGCCGTAGGTCGCGCGGAAGACGTCCATGATCGGCGCCTCGGCCGCATCCATCCGCCGCAGCCAGTCGTTCGCGGTCCGCTCGTAGTGGCGGCCCGAGATCCACCAGCGATCCTCGATCGACGAGGTCGTCGGCGAACGACGCGAACAGGTCGAAGCTCGGCATCGTGCCGCCGGTGAAGAAGTAGCGGCTCATCCAGTCGTCGGCCTCGCGGTCCTCGAACGTGGTACGCGACGTGGCGATGGGCGAAGACGTGGACGAAGAGCGCGGCCGTCGTCCGCGAGCCAGCGCGCGAGCTTCGCGAACAGCAGCCCGTAGTTCTTCATGTGCTCGAGCATCTCGACCGACACGATGCGGTCGAAGCCGGCGCCGACGTCGGCCTCCGGGAACTCGTAGTCGACGACGTTGCCGGTGCGGACGATCAGGTTGCGCAGCCCGCGCGACACGGCCTCGGCCTCGATGAATTCGCGCTGGCCCTGCGAGTTCGACAGCGCGACGATCGTCGCGCGCGGATAGCGCGCCGCGGCCCACAGCGCGAACGAGCCCCAGCCGCAGCCGAGGTCGAGGATGCGCTGCCCGTCCTCGAGCCGCGCGCGATCGGCGTACGCCGCGAGCATCGCCTCCTCCGCGCCCGGCAGCGACTCGCGATGCGTCGAGTACAGGCACGACGAATACTTCAGCCGCGGGCCGAGATGCAGCTTGAAGAACGCGGCGGGCACCTCGTAGTGCTGGCGGTTCGCGGCCTGCGTCTCGATCGCGATCGGGCTCGCGGCGAGCTCCGCGACGAAACGTCGCTGGCGCTCGGCGACCGCGTCGTCGCCGCCGCGCGTCTCGGCGCGCAGCCGCGACGCGATCAGGCGTCGCATGCCGGCGCGCACGACGCCGTCCGGCAGCCAGCGCCGTTCCGCGAGGTCGATCGCGTTCATGTCGCGCGGCGACGGCCGCGTGCGATCGCGCTCATGCGGAAGCCTTCGGCGGCCACGGGATCAGCGGACTCGTCGTCCTCACGTACTCCGCATAGCCCGGACGCTCGCGGATCATCTGCGCCTCGACCATCGGGATGCCCGACAGCTTCAGCAGCAGCCACGCCATCACGGCCGGCGGGATCAGCGCGACCCACCACCACGTGCGTCCCGACCGCGAGCGGCAGATACGCGAACCAGTGCAGGCACTCGAAGAAGTAGTTCGGATGCCGCGAGTAGCGCCACAGCCCGTCGCGGTTGACGCGTCCCTTGTTGGACGGGTCGCCGCGGAAGCGCGCCAGCTGCGCGTCGGCCAGCGCCTCGCCGGCCACCGACGCGACGGCGATCGCGACGGCTGCGGCCAGCGCCCACGGCGGCGGCGCGTCGACGCGCCAGCAGACGACGAGGAACGACAGCGTCAGCAGCGCGGAGAACAGCGCCTGCGACACGATGAACAGGAACATCTTGCGGTCGGCGGCGGCGCCCCACTTCGCGCGGAAGCGCGCATAGCGCTTGTCCTCGGGCGCGCCGTGGTTGCGCCGGTACAAATGCACGGCGAGGCGCGACGCCCACACGCCGATCGCGGCGCCGGCCACGACGCGCACCGGTGGCGGCGCCGATCCGGCGAACGCGAGCCACACGCCGAGGCCGCCGAGCGAGATCGTCCAGACCGGATCGACCATGTTCGCGTTGCGGCTCTTCAGCTGCGCGAAGCCGGTGAGACCGAGCGCGACGACGACGCCGGCGAGCCCGACGACGAACGCGAGGGCGGGAGACATCACGAGACGGCGCAGGACACGGCGTCCGCGGGACGCGCCGCGGCACGCGCGAAGCAGGAGTTCAAAGGGGGCTCGGCGAGAACGATGGAGGCGCCGATGGTACGCAAGCGACGGCGACGCGGATTCGACGACGCTCCCGTCATGCCGCGAGCGCGAGTCGCTGCGCGTCGATCGAGCCGGCCGATGCCGCGCCCCGCGAGGTCGAGCAGCGCGTCCATCTGCTCGCGCGTGAACGGCTCGCGTTCGGCCGTGCCCTGCACCTCGACGATGCCGCCGGACGCCGGTCATCACGACGTTCATGTCGGTGTCGCAGGTCGAGTCCTCGGCGTAGTCGAGGTCGAGCAGCGCGGCGCCGCCGCGCAGGCCGACCGAGACCGCCGCGACGAACTCGCGGGCCGGGTGCACGGACAGCGCGCCGCTGGCGACGAGCGACGAGGCCGCGTCGTGCGCCGCGACGAACGCGCCGGTGATCGCCGCGGTCCGCGTGCCGCCGTCGGCCTGCAGCACGTCGCAGTCGAGCGTCAGCGTGCGCTCGCCGAGCGCGGCCAGGTCGAACACGCTGCGCAGCGACCGGCCGATCAGCCGCTGGATCTCCTGCGTGCGACCCGACTGCTTGCCGCGCGCCGCCTCGCGGTCGCCGCGCGTGTGCGTCGCGCGCGGCAGCATCCCGTACTCGGCCGTGAGCCAGCCGCGGCCCTGCCCCTTCATGAAGCCGGGCACGCGGTCCTCGACGCTCGCGGTGCACAGCACGCGCGTGTGGCCGAACTCGATCAGCACCGAGCCCTCGGCGTAGCGCGTGAAGCGGCGCGTGATGCGGACGGGCCGCAGCGCGTCGGCGGCGCGGCCGTCCGAGTCGTTCGTCCGTCATCCGACCTTCGGCATCAGCTTGTTGGACTTGCGGATCGACGCGCGGATGTCGTCGATCGCGCGCTCGATCTCGCTGTCGGTCATCGGCGTTCTGCTGCGACGACTCGGTCTGGCTCGGCCGGAACTGGTCGATGGTCGTCGTGATCGCGCCGAGCGGCACCGACTCGGTCGAGACGCCGGCGTCGGATCGCAGGTCGGCGCCCTCCCAGCTCATCGCCATCGCCGGTGACGTTGTCGGCGTCGCTGCCGCCTTCGGACAGCGCGCGGTTGATCAGGTCGGGCACCGCGCGCATCACGGTGCTGCGCGCGAACGCCGTCGCGATCGCCTGGTCGGGCACGGCCGACCACAGGCCGTCGGTGCACAGGAACAGCGTGTCGCCCGGCTTCAGGATCATCTTGCGCGACAGCTCGACCGTCGGGCGCCTCGGGCGAGCCGAGGCAGTTGAACAGCTTGTTGCGGTCCGGATGCGTGTCGATCTCGGCCGGCGACGCGAGCCCCTGCTGGATCATGCTCTGGATCTTCGAGTGGTCGCGCGTCTGCGCGATGACCTCGCCGGCGCGGATCCAGTACAGCCGCGAGTCGCCGGCATGCGCCCAGAACGCGGCGCCCTTCTGCACGACGCAGGCGACGACGGTCGTGCGCGGCGACTCGGACAGGCGGTTCGATGCGCGGTATTCGAGGATCGCCCGATGCGCCTCGAAGATCGACGTCTCGAGGAAACGCGACGGACTCGGCAGCATCGGCGTCGCCTCGCGCTGGAACGCGCTGCCGATCGTCTGCACGGCGATCTGCGCGGCGATCTCGCCCTGCACGTGGCCGCCCATGCCGTCGGCGACGACCATCAGCAGCGCGTCGCGCGTGAAGCAGTACCCCATCCGGTCCTGGTTCGACTTGCGGCCGCCGCGCTTGCTTTCCTGGTAGATCGAGAAGCGCATCGTCTAGCTCTGGCGGGTGTACATGGAGATCGTCGACGCGCGGATCGGCGCACTGCGCGCGGCTGCGCGGCTTCAGGCGCGCGCAGCGCGCCGAGCGTGCGGTCGGCGAACGTCGGTCGGCGTTCGGTCGGGACGCGGTCGAGCAGCGCCTTCTGCAGCGCGAAGACGCTCTGCGGGCGCTCGAGCACGTCGAGCTTCAGGCACCACTCGACGACGCTCGAGCAGCTCCTTCGAATAGCCGTGCGCCGTCAGCTCGCGGATCTTCGCCGGGCATCTTGTCGTTCGTGCGGCGCGCATCGGCCGGCTGCGGCGCGTGGCCCGACATCGACGCGAAGATCGACGCGCCGATGCCGTAGATGTCGGTCCACGGCCCGAGCGAGCCGTGCCGGTCGTACAGCTCGGGCGCGGCGAAGCCCGGCGTGTACATCGGGAACAGCTTGCCGGTGTCGGTCGACAGCGTCTGCCGCGCGGCGCCGAAGTCGAGCAGGATCGGCGACGCGTCGCGGCGCAGGTAGATGTTGGCCGGCTTCAGGTCGAGGTGCAGCAGCTTGTTCGTGTGGACCTCGCGCAGGCCGTTCATGACCTGCGTGAACACGATGGCGGATGAAGCGCTCGCCGAGCAGCTTCTTCTCGCCGCGGTCGCGGTACTTGAGGATCTGTTCCTGCAGCGTGCGGCCCTGCTCGTACAGCATGACCATGTACACCGTCTCGTTCGCGCGGAAGAAGTTCACGACGCGGACGACGTTCGGATGCAGGATGCGCGCGAGCGCGCGGCCTTCCTCGAAGAAGCACTTCAGGCCGATGCGGAACGTCGGCAGGTTCGCCGTCGACGATCGTCGGCACGAGCTCGCCGAAGCGGCGCGACGCGAGCGACGCCGGCAGGTATTCCTTGATCGCGACCGGACCGGTCGAACTCGTCGCTGCGCGAGATAGACGATCGAGAAGCCGCCGCTCGATATCTTCTTTACAATGCGATACCCCTCGACCTCGTGGCCTTCGGGCAGCGCGGCATTCGACTCCGAGGCCATGCGGGTCAGCGGACGCGAAGAAGAATCATCGAGGTGCCGGGACGTGCCGATCGGACGACGAGGGACGCGGCGGATGCGCGACGGGGTATGCGGTCGACGACGGCGCCGACGACGAGACACGCAGGTGACGACGACGCGGCGACGGCACGCGGCAGCTCGTCGAGCCGTCGCGCTCGCGCAGCTTGCGCGGCGCCACTTGTCACGTGCAGCGCTTCGTGCGCCGCCACGACGGCGCGCCAACGTTCAGATCGCGTCTCGTCGCGTACCGACCCGCCCAGCGACCCGCCGACCTGCGCCATGACCGTCTCCAGCATGACCGGCTTCGCCCTCGCCCGCCGCGACCACCGCGTCGGCGCGATCGTGCTCGAGATCCGCAGCGTCAACTCGCGCTACCTCGATCCGCAGTTCCGGCTGTCCGACGAGCTGCGCGCCGGCGAGGCGTCGCTGCGCGAGGCGATCACCGCCCGCGTCGCGCGCGGCAAGCTCGACGTGCGCTTCTACATCCACCGCAACGCCGGCGCGTCGCAGGGCCTCGTCGCCGCCGAGCGCGTGCTCGCGCAGCTCGAGGCGCTCGATCGCGGCGTGCGCGCGCGGCTGCCGGACGCGCGGCCGCTGTCGGTGAACGAGGTGCTGCATTGGCCCGGGGTCCTGGAGAGCGGCGACATCGAGGTCGACGAGGTCCTCGCGCTGACGAAGTCGCTCGCCGACCGAGGCGCTCGACCAGCTCGCGCAGGCGCGCGCCCGCGAAGGCGAACGGCTCGCCGCCGTGATCATCGAGCAGGATCGAGGCGATGCAGGAGATCGTCGAGCGGCTCCAGCCCGCCGTCCCGCGGCTCGTCGAGGCGCACCAGCGGCTGCTCGAGCATCGACTCGCGGCCGCGCTCGGCATCGTCTTCGAACCGTCCGGCGCCGAGGCGAGCCGGCCGCCGCCGTGACGCGCGGCGAGGCGCTCGACCGCATCCGCCAGGAGATCACGCTGTACGGCACGCGGATCGACGTCTCCGAGGAGCTCGCCCGTCTCGCCGGTCACCTGACCGAGGTCCGCGCGATCCTCGGCCGCGGCGGCGCGGTCGGCAAGCGGCTCGACTTCATGATGCAGGAGCTCAACCGCGAGGCGAACACGCTCGGCTCGAAGTCGGCGGCCGCCGAGCTCGCCGACGCGGCGGTCGAGCTGAAGCTCGCGATCGAGCAGATCCGCGAGCAGGTGCAGAACCTCGAGTGAGCCGTGACGAACGCCGGCCCCACGCGAGCGCCGGATGACGACGCCGTCGCTGCCGCTGCCGACGTTGCCGCCCGCCGAGCGCCACGCCGGCACCGTCGTGATCGTCGCGGCCCCGTCCGGCGCCGGCAAGTCGACGCTCGTCAACGCGCTGCTCGCCGACGATCCGGCGGTGCAGCTGTCGATCTCGTACACGACGCGGCCGCCGCGGCCCGGCGAGGCCGACGGCCGCGAATACTTCTTCATCGACGTCCCGACGTTCGTCGCGATGCGCGCGCGCGGCGAGTTCATCGAGTCGGCCGAGGTCCATGGACACTTCTACGGGACGTCGGCCGCATGGATCGAGCGCCAGATCGCGGCCGGCGCCGACGTGCTGCTCGAAATCGACTGGCAGGGCGCGCAGCAGATCAAGCAGCGCTTCCCGGACGCGATCGGCATCTTCATCCTGCCGCCGTCGATCGACGCGCTCGAGGCGCGGCTGCGGCAGCGCGGCCAGGACGAATCGGCCGTCATCACGCGCCGGCTGCTCGCCGCCGGCGGCGAAATCGCCCATGCGCGCGACTTCGAATACGCTATCATCAACGAGGAGTTCGCCGAGGCGTCGCGGCAGCTGAAATGTATCGTTTCGGCGGCGCGGTTGCGCTTCGCGTCGCAGGCCGTCCGCCATGCGACGCTGTTCGGTCAGCTGGGCATCCACGGCCGCTGATCGCCGCGAACCGGTCAACGGCGGCGTCCGACCGCCGCGTTGAACGTCGGTGCCGATCCGCTCTCCAACGAGGGCGGGCCGCCGATCGTCCGTTGTCGGCCGGGGCAAGCCCGGCCGCGAAGATCCGCAACCACCCGGAGTACCGCATGGCTCGCATCACCGTCGAAGACTGCCTGAAACACATTCCGAACCGCTTCCAGCTCGCGCTCGCGGCGACCTATCGCGCGCGCCAGCTCGCGCAGGGCCACACGCCGAAGATCGAGAGCCGCGACAAGCCGACGGTCACCGCGCTGCGCGAGATCGCCGAAGGCAAGGTCGGCATCGAGATGCTGAAGAAGGTCCCCACCTGACGAAGGTCCGCACCTGACGAGTTTCGCACCGTCGATCCGCCGCGCGCTCGGGAATGCCATGAGCCTGTCCACCGCCCTGGACTCCGTCGCGCGGCTGATCAACTTCAAGCGGCGTCGCGAGGGCCTGTCCGGCGACGACGTCGCCACGCTCGACGACGCCCGCGACGCGCCGGAGCCCGGCCCGCCGCCGCATCCGAGCTCGGTCATCGCGCACGTCCCGCCGCCGCCGGCGGAACCGTCGCGCGTCGTCAGCCTCGCGCCGCTGATGGAGATGCTGTCGGCGTATCTCGGCGAGGCCGACGTCAAGCGCGTCCGCGAGGCCTACCGCTTCTCCGACGAGTCGCATCTCGGCCAGTTCCGGGCCAGCGGCGACGCGTACATCTCGCACCCGATTGCGGTCGCCGAGATCTGCGCCGGGATGAAGCTCGACGCGAACGCGATCATCGCGGCGCTGCTGCACGACGTCATGGAGGACCAGGGCGTCCCGAAGGACGTGCTGCTCGAGCGCTTCGGGCCGCAGGTCGCCGACCTCGTCGACGGGCTCTCAAAGCTCGACCGCCTGCAGTTCCGCGACAGCCAGGAGGCGCAGGCCGAGAACTTCCGCAAGATGCTGCTCGCGATGGCGCGCGACGTCCGCGTCATCCTGATCAAGCTCGCCGACCGGCTGCACAACATGCGCACGCTCGGCGCGCTGAAGCCGGAGAAGCGGCGCCGCATCGCGAAGGAGACGCTCGAGATCTACACGCCGATCGCGCACCGCCTCGGCCTGAACTCGATCTATCGCGACCTGCAGGACCTGTCGTTCATGCATCTGTACCCGCTGCGCTTCGCGGTGCTGCGCAAGGCGATCCTCGCCGCGCGCGGGAACCGCCGCGAGGTCGTCGGCAAGACGCTCGAGGCCGTGCGCGGCGCGCTGCCGGCCGCCGGCATTCGCGCCGACGTCTACGGCCGCGAGAAGACGATGTACGGCGTGTACCGCAAGATGATCGAGAAGAAGCTGTCGTTCTCGGAGGTGCTCGACGTCTACGGCTTCCGCATCGTCGTGCCCGACCATCCGTCGTGCTACCTCACGCTGGGCGCGCTGCACGCGCTGTTCAAGCCGGTCGCGTCGAAGTTCAAGGACTACATCGCGATCCCGAAGATCAACGGTTATCAGTCGCTGCACACGACGGTGCTCGGGCCGTTCGGCACGCCGGTCGAGTTCCAGATCCGCACGCAGGACATGCATCGCGTCGCCGAGTCGGGCGTCGCGGCGCACTGGCTGTACAAGAACAGCGAGGCCGCGTCGGACCTGCAGCCGAGCACGCACCAGTGGCTGCAGTCGCTGCTCGAGATCCAGAACCAGACCGGCGACCCGGCCGAGTTCCTCGAGCACATCAAGGTCGACCTGTTCCCCGAGACGGTCTACGTCTTCACGCCGAAGTCGAAGATCATCACGCTGCCGCGCGGTTCGACGCCGGTCGACTTCGCGTACCAGATCCACACCGATATCGGCAACACGTGCATCGCCGCGCGCATCAACGGCCAGCTGTCGCCGCTGCGCACCGAGCTGCAGTCGGGCGATGTCGTCGACATCGTGACGTCGCCGACGTCGCGGCCGAACCCGACCTGGGTCAACTTCGTCCGCACGGGTCGCGCGCGCTCCGAGATCCGGCATTACCTGAAGACGATGAAGTACGCGGAGTCGGTCGACCTCGGCCGTCGCCTCCTCGACCAGTCGCTGAAGCAGATCGACCGGTCGCTCGACGCGATCCCCGAGCACGACTGGCAGCGCGTCATGGGCGAGAGCGGCGCGAAGAAGCGCGACGAGCTGTTCGCGGACATCGGCCTCGGCCGCCGTCTCGCCGGCGTCGTCGCGCGGCGGCTCGTGCTCGCGTCGTCGACGCACGAGGTCGACGGCGCGGCCGCGGTCCACGCGACGACGCCGGTCACGATCAACGGCGCCGACGGCGGGTCGGTCACGCTCGCCGGCTGCTGCCGCCCGATCCCCGGCGACGCGATCTTCGGCCACATCCAGCGCGGGCACGGCCTCATCGTGCACACGACCGACTGCCCGACCGCGGCCCGCCAGAAGACGCGTGATCCGGACCGCTGGATCGACGCGCAATGGGACCGGTCCGACGAATCCGAACACGACAGCTCCCGGCTGTTCAACGTCAAGCTCGACCTGTCGCTGAAGAACGAACGCGGCGTACTCGCGCGCGCGGCCGTCGAGATCTCCGAGAGCGGCGCGAACCTCGCGCACGTGTCGATGGACGACGAGGCCGAGGAGATCACCGTGCTGCACCTGATGATCCAGGTGACGGGCCGCATCCACCTCGCCCGCGTGATGCGACGCCTGCGTCGCCTGCCCGAGTCGGTGCGGGTCGCGCGGGTGAAGAGCTAGGTCTTCGACGCGCGGCGCGGGTGAAGCGCCGGATCGTCCGCGCGCGGCGCCGCCGCGACGCCGCTCGATCGTCACGACGCGCGACCGACGGGGGGTCGCTCGTCCCGTGTCGGCGCGCTGACCGCCCGGCGCCCGATGCGTCGACGGGACGCGCGCCGCGATGCGCCGACGTGACGCAAACCGCGCGCCGCGCCGGCCGGGTCGTCAGTCGCCCGTGACCGGGTCGGCGAGATGTTCCCAGTCGTGCAGGAACACCTGCTCGAAGTACGCGGCCGCCGTCGCGTCGTGGATGATCAGCCCGGCGTCGCGGTTGCGCAGCGTGCCGTCCGCCGACCAGTTGTGGCTTCCGATCAGCACGCGAGCGTGATCGACGATGATGCCGTTGTTGTGGACGCCGGGCTGGCGACGGATGACCGACGACGGGATGCCGCGCATCACGAGCTTCTCCATCCAGTCGTCGGTCTGGTACGCGCTCATGACGAGGCGCACGTCGATGCCGGCGGCCACGCGCCTCGCGACCGCCGCGATCAGTGCGTCGTGTTCCTCGTCGCCCGGCTTGCCGCTCGGATGGATGTACTGCGTCTGCATGTAGAACGACGCCGTCGCCGAGTCGATCAACGCGAGGATCAGCGGCTGGTAGTTGTCCGGCGTCAGCACCGGCTGCACGCGGGCCGTCACCGTGATCGTCTTCGGCGCGAAGAACTTCTTCGGCGGGCGGCCGGTCGTGAACGCGTCCGTCTTGACCTGCGGCAGCGGCGTCACGGCGACGGCCGCCGTCCCGGCGCCGGCGGCCTTGACCTCCTCGCCGGCCGCGACCGCGTGGTCGTGCGCGAGGAACGCGCGGAACGTGTCGGCGAGCTTCTTGTTGGCCACGACGACGTGCCAGTCGCGGTCGCTGCGCGCGGCGATCCGCGCGGCCGCGCTCCGCATCGGCGAAGTCGATCTTCGGCAGGTTCGCGTTGTTCCAGTCGCCGGTCGACAGCCAGAAGCGCTCGTCGTCGCGCACCGCGACCTTGAGGTGGTACGCGTTCGGATAGATCCAGACCGGCGACTTCGCGATCGGCGTTCGTCAGCGCCCACGCGCCCGACGAAGTCCGCGCCGAGCTCGGCCGACAGCGCCTGCTGGACGTCGTCGCCCGACTGGTCGCTGCCCGACATCGGTGCGGGCCGGTCGAGCGTCAGCGCGAGCTTCCGGCCCGCGTCCGACCGACGCAGCGCCTGCAGCACGTGCGCCGAGCTGAAGTCGTGCATGCCGACGACGAGGTCGCCGGCGTTCGTCGACAGGAAGCGCGACGAGCTCGCCCCAGCCCGCATCGGGGCTGACGTGCAGCACGAGCGTCACCGGCTCGGTGACCGCGTCGAGCGTCGACGTCCGGCGGCGGCGCGTACGGGATCCGCCGCTTCGCGACCTGGCCGGCCAGCGTCGCCGCGGCGATCGTCGCGTCGTCGACGGTCGTGCCGGAGCCGTCGAGATAGAGCGCGTCGTCGAAGACCGGCGCGCGCAGCTCGTGACGCGCGGACGCGACGTGCAGGTAGTTCGCGCCGGTCGTCGCGCGCAGCCGCTCCAGCGGATCGGCGGCGCGCAGCTCGACGCGGATGTCGTCGTACATCGGCGGGATCGCGTCGAGTTTCGCGATCGCTTCCGGATGCGCCTTGACGACGATCACGCGTTCGTTCGTGAATCCTTCGGGTCCGAAATGCAGACCCGGCCGCACGGACAGGATGCCCGGCAGCGTCAGCGACGCCGCGTTCGCGAAGATGGCCGAGCGGACCGTCTCGTACGAGACGTTGCGGCGCCGGTCGCCGCCGCGAGGACGGAACGGATCGACCGGGCCGCTCGGGATGTCGGTCGAGCGCCGCGTCGGGGTCGCGGTGCGGCCCGGGGAGCCGCCCGAGCCACCGCCCGCCTCGCCTGCCGGGGTCGGCGCGAACCAGGCCGAGCGCGCCGGCGCGGCCTTCGCGAGGAAGCCGTGACGCGCCTCGCGGCGCTGCACGGCCTTGTCCGTCGGCGGCAGGTCGTGCAGCGATGCGCGACCCGCGGCCGATCGGTCGACGAACGCGCGCAACGGAACGCCGCCGGTCAGCGACGCCGGTGCGGCGGCGCTCGCGAGGTCGACGATCTCGGGCGCGCCCTTCATCTGCAGGGTCTGCAGCTTGCCGCTCGACGAGTCGAACCACGTGAGCCGCCCGTTCGGCAGCACCTGGCGCGGACGCGCGATGCGGCCGCTGAAGCTGTACCGCGCGCCGCCGCAGCCCGACGGATCGAAGTAGTGCGGCGTCGCGAAGTCGGAGACGAGCACGCCGTCGACGAGATAGGCGCACGCCGAGTCGGCCGACGGGCCGCACACCTCGACGAGGTACTCGACGATCGCGGCGCTGTCGCCGGTGTCGGTCCCGACGATGCGCGTGCCGGGCGCGGCGACGAGCCGGTTGCCGCTCGGATCGACGAGCATCTCGAGGACCTCCTGGCTCGCGGCCAGCGACCACGTGTTGCCCGCGAGGACGCGCGCGTACGGCTGATTGATGCGCGCTCACGCCGAATCCGAGGCCGGTCGCCGACGTCGTCGACGACGTAGACCGGCCACAGGCCCGGCGGCAGATGGTCGCCGTTCTCGACGGCGGCGACGGTGGCCGAGACGCGCCAGAGCGGCGCGAGGTCGCGCGCGATCTGCAGGTCGAGCGCGTTCGCGACGCGGACGAGCGACGGGAAGTCGACGCTCTTCGAGCGCGACACGAGGCCGATCCGATGGATCAGCATGGCGACTTCGCCGACGACGCGTGGTCGTTGTTCAACGCGGACCTCCGAAGATGACGGGCGGCTTCCTCGACCGGGTCGAGGCCGTCGGCGAGTGTGCCGCGGCGCCCGAGGCCCGCAACGCACGAACAGGCGGAGGTCGACGCGTCTGTTCCGCGGTCTGCGGGAGGAGGGCCTGCGGCACGGTCGAGCCATCGGTCGGGCCGGGATCGCGGCTGTCCGTCGCCTCCGGCTGTCCGTCCGATGCCGCGCCTCGTCGAACGCGGTCCTTCGGCGCGCGTGACGCCTCGTCGGGCGCGTGCGGTCTCGCGCGCGGACGGGCCGTTCATCGGCAAGCGGACTGCGCGGGCGCCGGCTACCGCGACGGTCGATCGGCCGCGGGCTCCGGGTACCGGACCGCCACCACCTCGATCTCCTCGACGCCGCCCGGCGTCCGCAACGTCACGACGTCGCCCTCGCGGGCCTTCACGAGCGCCCGCGCGATCGGCGCGACCCAGCTCACCTTCCCTTCGAGCGGCTCGGCCTCGTCGACGCCGACGATCGTGATCGTGCGGTCGTCGCCGTCGACCGCGTAGTCGACCGTCGCCCCGAAGAAGACCTGGTCGCTGCCCGCGTGGATCGACGCGTCGACGACCTCGGCGATGTCGAGCCGCTTCGTCAGGAAGCGGATGCGACGATCGATCTCGCGCAGACGCTTCTTGCCGTACAGATAGTCGCCGTTCTCCGAGCGGTCGCCGTTCGACGCGGCCCACGAGACGGTGCGGACGACCTCCGGACGCTCGACCTCGAGCAGGCTGCGCAACTCGTCGCGCAGCCTCGCGTAGCCGGCCGGCGTGAGGTAGTTCTTCGAGCCGGCCGGCAGCGGCGCGGCCGCCGAGCCGTCGTCGTCGTCCGCGGCGCCCGCCGGCGCGGTCGCGCTCACGCCCAGCCGTCGCGGCTGCGCGGCTTCTTCAGCAGATAGGCCAGCGACAGCGCCGTCAGCGCGACGAACCAGAGGAACGACCACTGCGCGATCGACAGTCCGAACAGCGTCCAGTCGACCTTCGCGCAGTCGCCGGTCGCGTACAGCGCGCGCTGGATCACCGCGCCGAACGGCAACCGCTCGAGCTGCGTGAACAGGTCGGCCGTGCAGCTCTCGAACGTCGGCGGATTCCACTGCAGCCAGACGTGACGCGCCGCGAAGCCGACGCCGGTCAGCGCGAGCAGCGTCGCGAGCACGCCGAAGACGCGACGCATCGCGCCGCGCGGCCCGGCGAGCGCCGCGAGGAGGAACACGAAGCCGAGCGCGATGAACACGACGCGCTGGAGCATGCACAGCGGACACGGGTCGAGGTTCGCGGAAGTACTGCAGGTACAGCGCGAACGCGATCAGGCCGGCGCAGATCAGGAAGCCCGCGAACGCGAGGACCCGCGTCCCGTCCGACGTCGGTCGGCAGCGTCGCGCCGCGCGCGAGCCGGCGAACGTCGTCATGCCGGGCAGGCGCCGGCGCTGCCGCGCCGGACGCGGCCCGGCCGCGGGTGGCGCGCGCCGCACAGCCGCGGGTGCCCGATCGTCGTGCCTCGCGCCGACGCGGCGCATGCGTCCGTCATCGCGCGCCTACTTGCCGGGCTGCGGCGTGATCCGCAGGTACGGCTTGACGGCGGTGTAGCCCTTCGGAAACTTCTGCTTGATGACGCTCGGGGTCCTGCAGCGACGGCACGATGATCACGTCGTCGCCGAACTTCCAGTTCACCGGCGTCGCGACGCTGTGGCTGTCGGTCAGCTGCAGCGAGTCGATCACGCGCAGGATCTCGTCGAAGTTGCGGCCGGTCGACGCCGGGTACGTGATCGTCGCGCGGATCTTCTTCTTCGGGTCGATGAAGAACACCGAGCGCACCGTCAGCGTGTCGTTCGCGTTCGGATGGATCATGTCGTACAGGTCCGCGACCTTCCGATCGGGGTCCGCGAGGATCGGGAAACGCACGTCGCACTGCTGCGTCTCGTTGATGTCGCCGAGCCAGCGGTGGTGCGAGTCGACGTCGTCGACCGATACCGCGAGCACCTTGACGTTGCGCCGCGCGAACTCGTCGTGCGAGCTTCGCGGTGTAGCCGAGCTCGGTCGTGCAGACCGGCGTGAAGTCCTTCGGATGCGAGAACAGCACGCCCCAGCTGTCGCCGAGCCAGTCGTGGAAATGGATCTCGCCGGCGGTGGACTGCTGCGTGAAGTCGGGGGCGATGTCGCCGAGTCGTAAGGCCATGGTCATCTCCTGGTGTGGCGGGCCTCGCGCGGGCCCGTCGTCTCGAAAGCGGATTCTACGACTGCACCCACGGCAGGCCGGCCTTGCGCCAGCCGCCGCGCGTGCCGCGGTGGCCGGCCTCGTCGAGGTCGCCCTCGAAACCTTCGAGCACGTTGTACGCGTGCCGGTAGCCGGCCTCGGTGGCCGCGATCGCCGCCGCGTGCGAGCGGACGCCGCTGCGGCACAGGAACATCACGCGGTCGCGCTTGTCGGGCAACGCCTCGAGCTCGTCGAGGAACGCGGGGTTCGGCCCCGGCGCGCCGAGTGCCTTCCATTCGACGAGCGGCGCGCCCGGCACGCGGCCGACGTACTCGTGCTCGAAGCGCGTGCGTACGTCGACGAGCGTCGCGACGCCGGCCTCCATCAATCGCGCGGCCTCGGCGGGCGTCACGGCGCCGGCATACGACAGGCCGAGGTCGTGTGCCCGCTGCGCGGCGCGGTCCAGGATGACGTCGGGCAGCTCGTCGGCCGGGCCGAGCGGATGCGCGGCCGCGAGGTCGGGCGGGCGGGTCATCGGAGGGTGCTGCGCGAAGCGGTCATGCGATCTCCTCGTTCTTCGCGGCGTCGTCGATGAAGACCTTCGCGCGACGCACGGCGAGCTGGATCGTGGCGCCGTCGTCGAGGCGATGCCGCTGCGCGAGCTCGTCGTAGCGTTCGCGCGGCAGCTCGGCCTCGAGCGGCTTGCCGTCGGACGCGTCGACCAGCTCGAGACGGACGACGGAGCCGAGCTTGACGACGTGCTCGACGATCGCCGGTGAACGCGGCGTCGGCCGCGTCGTCGACGATCTCCAGGTCGTGCGGCCGGATGTACGCGGTGCCGACGGCGCCGTCGACGCCCGCGTGCTCCGGCACGGCGACCGTCGCTCGGCCGATCGTGGCGCGCCCGCGCTCGACGCGGCTCGCGACCCGGTTCGCGTGGCCGAGGAAGCCGTAGACGAACGACGTCGCCGGATGATCGTACACCGCGTCGGGCTCGCCGACCTGCTCGACGCGACCGTGGTCGAACAGCACGACGCGATCGGCGACCTCGAGCGCCTCCTCCTGGTCGTGCGTGACGAAGACGCTCGTCAGCTGGATGTCGTCGTGCAGCCGCCGCAGCCAGCGGCGCAGATCCTTGCGCACCTTCGCGTCGAGCGCGCCGAACGGCTCGTCGAGCAGCAGCACCTTCGGCTCGATCGCGAGCGCGCGGGCGAGCGCGATCCGCTGCCGCTGGCCGCCCGACAGCTGGTGCGGATAGCGGTCGCCGAGCCAGTCGAGCTGCACCAGGTTCAGCAGCTCATGGACCTTCTCGCGGATCATCGACTCGCGCGGGCCGCTCGTGCCGCGGCTTCACGCGCAGCCCGAACGCCACGTTCTCGAACACGGTCATGTGGCGGAACAGCGCGTAGTGCTGGAACACGAAGCCGACGCTGCGCTCGCGCACGTCCTTCGACGTCGCGTCCTCGGCGTCGAACCAGATGCGGCCTTCGTCGGGGACCTCGAGGCCGGCGATGATGCGCAGCAGCGTCGTCTTGCCGGAGCCGGACGGCCCGAGCAGCGCGACCAGCTCGCCGGGCGCGATCGTCGAGGTCGACGTGGTCGAGCGCGACGAAGTCGCCGAAGCGCTTGGAGACGTTGTCGATGCGGATGCTCATGGTGTCGTCGATGGTCGGCGTGGTCGCCGAGGCCGCGGTGGTCGGCGACGCGTCAGCGTCGACGCGTCAGGTAGCGGCGCTCGACGACCGTCTTCACGACCAGCGTCACGAGCGCCAGGAACGCCAGCAGCGAGGCGCACGGCGAACGCGGCGGCGAAGTTGTATTCGTTGTAGAGGATCTCGACGTGCAGCGGCAGCGTGTTCGTCACGCCGCGGATGTGGCCCGACACGACCGACACGGCGCCGAACTCGCCCATCGCGCGCGCGTTGCACAGGATCACGCCGTACAGCAGGCCCCACTTGACGTTCGGCAGCGTGACGCGCCAGAACGTCTGCCAGCCGGACGCGCCGAGCACGACCGCGGCCTCCTCCTCCTCGCGGCCCTGCGCCTGCATCAGCGGGATCAGCTCGCGCGCGACGAACGGGAACGTCACGAAGATGGTCGCGAGCACGATGCCGGGCACCGCGAAGATGATCTTGATGTCGTGCGCCGACAGCCACGGCCCGAGCCAGCCCTGCAGCCCGAACATCAGCACGTAGACGAGGCCCGACACGACCGGCGACACCGAGAACGGCAGGTCGATCAGCGTGATCAGGACGCCTTGCCGCGGAAGTCGAACTTCGCGATCGCCCACGCGGCCGCGACGCCGAACACGAGGTTCGCCGGCACCGCGATCGCCGCGGCCGTGAACGTCAGGCGGATCGCGGCGAGCGCCTCGGGGTCCGAGATCGACGCGAGGTAGTGCGACGACGCCCTTGCGGAACGCCTCGACGAAGACCGCGACGAGCGGCAGCACGAGCGCGACGGCGATGTACGCGAGCGCGACGACGATCAGCGCGACCGGACCGGGGCCGAGCGCGCGCCGTCGGCGCACGCGTGCGGCGGCCGGCTCCCGGGCCGCGACCGGCGTCTCGAGCACGGCGGCCATCAGACCGCCCGCTCCTGCGCATTGCGCCGTCGCATCCAGCCCTGCAGCAGGTTGATCAGCAGCAGCAGCACGAACGACGCGAGCAGCATCACGACGGCGATCGCGGTCGCGCCGGGATAGTCGTACTGCTCGAGCTTGCTGATGATGACCAGCGGCGCGATCTCCGAGACGCATCGGCAGGTTGCCGGCGATGAAGATGACCGAGCCGTACTCGCCGACCGCGCGCGCGAACGCGAGCGTGAAGCCGGTCAGCGAGCGCCGGCAGGATCGTCGGGACGATGACCTTCGTGAAGACCTGCACGGCGTTCGCGCCGAGCGAGCGCGCCGCCTCCTCGAGCTCGTGCTCGAGGTCCTCCAGCACCGGCTGCACCGTGCGCACGACGAACGGCAGCCCGATGAAGATCAGCGCGACGAGCACGCCGGCCGGCGTGAACGCGACCTTGATGCCGAGGTCGGCGAGCGGCGCGCCGAGCCAGCCGTTCGGCGCGTAGATCGCGGTCAGCGCGATGCCGGCGACGGCGGTCGGCAGCGCGAACGGCAGGTCGATCAGCGCGTCGACGATGCGCGCTGCCGGGAAAGCGGTAGCGCACCAGCACCCACGCGACGAGCAGGCCGAACGACGGCGTTGACGAGCGCGGCGAGCAGCGCGGCGCCGAACGACAGCCGCAGCGACGCCACGACGCGCGGCGCCGTCACGATGTCGACGAACTGCGGCCACGTCAGCGTGAACGTCTTCAGGAACGCCGCCGACAGCGGGATCAGGACGATCAGCGCGAGGTACAGCAGCGTCGTCCCGAGCGCGAGCGGAAGCCGGGCAGGACGCTCGGCCGGCGGAACGCGATCATCGGCGAAACGCCTGGCGGCGACGACGCCCGCATCACCGCTTCGATCGTCGCCATGATGCGGTCGAACTGCGCCGCCGTCGTCGAAGTGCTTCGTCTGCGCCTCCTTCCAGCTGCCGAACATCTCGTCGACGGTGAACAGCTGGATCGGCTGGAACGTCGCCGCGTGCGCGGCCATGACCTTCGCGGAGCGCGACCCGCAGGTAATGCTTGGCCGCGATCTCCTGCGCCTTCGTCCGAATACAGCCAGTCGAGATAGGCCTTCGCGAGCGCGGCCGTGCCCTTCTTCTGCACGACGCGGTCGACGATCGCGACCGGGTTCTCGGCCAGCACGCTGACCGACGGATAGACCGCGTCGACGCTGGCCCGCGCCGAACTCGCGATCGACCTGCTCGACCTCGCTCTCGAACGTCACCAGCACGTCGCCGATGTTCCGCTGCAGGAACGTCGTCGTCGCGCCGCGGCCGCCGGTGTCGAGCACCGGCACGTTCGCGAAGACGCGGCCGACGAACGCCGCCGCGTCGGCGTCGGTCATGCCCTTCTTCTTCGCCCAGCCCCACGCGCCCATGTAGCTGTAGCGGCCGTTGCCGCCGGTCTTCGGGTTGACGATCACGACCTGCACGCCGGGCTTCGCGAGGTCGTCCCAGTCCTTCATGCCCTTCGGGTTGCCCTTGCGGACGAGGAACAGCATCGTCGAATAGGTCGGCGCCGCGTTGTCCGGGAAGCGCTTCGCCCAGTCGGCGGGAACGACGCCGCGCGACGCGAGGAAGTCGATGTCGTTCGCGGAGTTCATCGTGACGACGTCGGCCTCGAGCCCGTCGGCGACCGCGCGCGCCTGCTTGCTCGAGCCGCCGTGCGACTGGTTGACGACCACGTCCTGGCCGGTCGCCTGCTTCCAGTGCTTCACGAAGGCGGCGTCGTAGTCCTTGTAGAACTCGCGCGCGACGTCGTACGACGCGTTCAGCAGCATCGGTTCGGCGGCGGCGGCCGGCGGCGGCGCGACGACGACGACGGTCGTGACCGCGGCGACGACCGCGACGGTGCGACGAAACCACGACAGGGATCTCTTCACGGCGGCTTTCGAAAGAATGAGGGAACGGCGGCAGCGGGCCGCCGCGCCGCGCGACGAAGCGCGTCGGTCCCGGCCGTCATTTTGCGCCCGACTTGGTGATCCGATCGAATACGCCGCCGTCGGCGAAGTGCGTCTGGTGCGCCTTCGCCCAGCCGCCGAACGTGTCGTCGATCGTGAACAACGCGAGCTTCGGGAATCGGTCGGCGTACTTCGCGAACACGGTCGCCGAGCGCGGTCGATAGAAGTTGCGCGCGGCGATCTCCTGCCCCTCGTCGCCGTAGAGGTACCGCAGGTACGCGTCGGCCACCTTGCGCGTGCCGCGCTTGTCGACGACGCGGTCGACGACGGCGACCGGCGGCTCGGCGAGGATCGACGCCGGCGGATAGACGACGTCGAAGCGCGTCGTCGCCGAACTCCTTCCTCGCGAGCTCGGCCTCGTTCTCCCACGCGAGCAGCACGTCGCCGATGCCGCGCTCGGCGAACGTCACCGTCGAGCCGCGCGCGCCCGAGTCGAGCACCGGCACGTTGCGGTAGAGCCGCTCGATGAAGTCGCGCGCCTTCGCGTCGTCGCCGTGGTTCTTGCGCAGCGCGTAGCCGTACGCGGCGAGATAGGCCCAGCGGGCGCCGCCCGACGTCTTCGGGTTCGGCACGATGACCGACGTCCCGTGCTTCACGAGGTCGTCCCAGTCGACGATGTGCTTCGGGTTGCCCTTGCGGACGAGGAACACGATCGTCGACGTGTACGGCGTCGCGCGGTCCGGCAGCCGCCGCTGCCAGTCGTTCGCGACGAGTCCGCGCTCGGCGAGCGCGTCGATGTCGTAGGCGAGCGCGAGCGTCACGACGTCGGCGTCGAGGCCGTCGATCACCGAACGCGCCTGCTTGCCGGAGCCGCCGTGCGACTGCTTGATGGTGACGTCGTCGCCGGTCTTCCTCTTCCAGTACGCGGCGAACGCCTTGTTGAACTCCTGATAGAGCTCGCGCGTCGGGTCGTACGACACGTTGAGCAGCGTGACGTCGGCCGCGCGGGCCGGACGCGCGGCGAGCGCGAACGCGAAGGCCAGCACGAAGAGCATGGCCGCGATCGGCGCGGCGAGGATGGTTCGCCGCGAGGCGGCGGGCAGCAGGAAGGTCATGGCTTGGTCGAGGAACGTTGCAGGCGGGCGCGGCCCGTCGCGGCTTGACGCCACGGGGTGCCCATCGGTCGATGCGGCGGGACGAGACCGCCGGCGATCAGCCGCGCCTACATCGCGGCTTCGACCACGGGCCCGGTCCGCCGAACGGCCCCCGCGCCGCGTGCGTGCGTCGGCTCATCGACGCGCGACCATGCCGGCCGCGACGGTGTGGTTCGTCACCTCGTCGATGAGGATGAACGACCCGGTGGCCGGCTCGTCGGCGTACGCGTCGAGCATCAGCGGCTCGCGCGCGTGCAGCCGCACGCGGCCGATCTCGTTCATCGCGAGCGCGCCGCCGTCGGCATCGACCGACTCGAGCGTCGCGATGTCGAGGCGGTCGACGACGGCCTCGACGATCGCCTTCGTCGTCCGCGTCGTGTGCTTGACGAGATAGCGGCCGTTCGGCTTCAGCGGCGCGGCGTCCATCCAGCACAGCGTCGCGTCGAAACGCCTCGACGGCTCGGGCGCCGCGTCGACGTGCGCGATCAGGTCGCCGCGCGACACGTCCAGCTCGTCGGCGAGCAGCAGCGTCACCGAGCGCGGCGCCGACGCGCGACGGCAGGCTGCCGTCGAGCGTGACGATGTCCGCGACCGTCGTCGTGCGGCCGCTCGGCAACGCGACGACGCGGTCGCCGACGCGCACGGTCCCCGACTCGATGCGACCCATGTAGCCGCGCACGTAGGCGCCGGGCAGCCCCGGCCGGCTGACGAGCTGCACCGGGAAGCGCAGCGGCCGCCCGTCGCGCGGCGAGACGTCGATCGTCTCGAGGTGACGCAGCAGCGTCGGGCCGCGATACCAGTCGAGGCGGTCGCCGCGCTCGACGACCATGTCGCCGCGCAGCGCCGACATCGGGATCGTCACGACGTCGCGCAGGCCGAGCTTCGCGGCGATCGCCTCGAGCTCGAGGCGCAGCGCGTCGAAGCGGTCCTGCCGGTCGTCGACGAGGTCCATCTTGTTGACCGCGAAGACGACGTGCCGGATGCCGAGCAGCGCGGCGATCGCCGCGTGGCGGCGCGACTGCGGCAGCACGCCCTTCTTCGCGTCGACGAGCACGATCGTGCAGTCGGCCGTCGACGCGCCGGTCACCATGTTGCGCGTGTACTGCTCGTGGCCCGGCGTGTCGGCGATGATGAACTTGCGCGCCGGCGTCGCGAAGTAGCGGTACGCGACGTCGATCGTGATGCCCTGCTCGCGCTCGGCGACGAGCCCGTCGGTCAGCAGCGCGAGGTCGACCGCGACGCCGTCGTCCATCACGGCGTCGACGTTGCCGCCGACGCCGCCGCGCCGCGCCGTCGTCCGCACGAGGTTCGCGTACTGGTCCTCGAAGATCGACTTCGCGTCGTACAGCAGCCGGCCGATCAGCGTGCTCTTGCCGTCGTCGACGCTGCCGGCGGTCGAGAAGCGCAGCAGGTTCATCGCGCGGCCCTCGCGCGCACCGGTCGCGGGATGGCGCGCATCAGAAGTACCCTTCCTTCTTGCGCAGCTCCATCGACGCGTCCGACGTCTGGTCGTCCATCCGCGTCGCGCCGCGCTCCGTGATGCGCGTGACCGCGGTCTCCGCGATGATCTCGTCGACCGTCGTCGCGCCGCGACTCGACCGGCGCCGTGCACGTCATGTCGCCGACCGTGCGGAACCGCACGCTGCGCTCGACGACCGTCTCGCCGTCGCTCGGCCGTACGAGCGGTGAGACCGGCATCAGCGCCGCGCCGCGGACGATCACGGGGCGCAGGTGCGCGTAGTAGATGCCCGGCACCGCGAGCCGCTCGCGGCCGATGTACTGCCACACGTCGAGCTCGGTCCAGTTCGAGATCGGGAACACGCGCATGTGCTCGCCCGGCGTGGACGCGCGTGTTGTAGAGACTCCAGAGCTCGGGCCGCTGGTTCTTCGGGTCCCATTGGCCGAACGCGTCGCGGAACGAGAAGATGCGCTCCTTCGCGCGCGCCTTCTCCTCGTCGCGCCGCGCGCCGCCGAAGCACGCGTCGAAGCCGAACTCCTCGATCGCATCGAGCAGCGTCACGCTCTGGTGCGGATTGCGCGAGCTCGTCGGGCGTCTTCAGCCGCACGCGGCCGCTCGCGATCGAATCCTCGACGCGAGCGCACGATCAGCCGCTCGCCGAGCTCGGCCGCGCGCGCGTCGCGGAACGCGATGACTTCGGGGAAGTTGTGGCCGGTGTCGACGTGCAGCAGCGGGAACGGGAAGCGCCCCGGCCGGAACGCCTTCTCGGCGAGCCGCAGCATCACGATCGAGTCCTTGCCGCCGGAGAACAGCAGCACCGGATGGCGGCACTCGGCCGCGACCTCGCGCATCACGTGGATCGCCTCCGACTCGAGCCGATCGAGGTGCGTCGGGTCGCCTTCGGTCGCATGGTCGGCGGCCGCATGGGCCACGGTGTTCCATTCGTCGATCGTCGTCTTCATCGTCGCTTCACGCTTGCCACGGGTACGCGCGCGGACCCGACGTGCAGGCCGCATTCCTTGCCGCCGGCCTGCTCCCACCACCAGCGCCCGGCGCGGACGTCCTCGCCCGGCGCGACCGCGCGCGTGCACGGCGCGCAGCCGATGCTCGGATAGCCCTTCGCATGCAGCGCGTTGACCGGCACGTCGCGGGCCGCGACGTAGTCCCAGACGTCGCGCTCCGACCAGTCGGCGAGCGGGTTGACCTTGACGAGCCCGCGGTCCGCGTCGAACGCGACGACGTCGAGCGCGCTCGCGCGACGCCGCCTGCGCGCGCCGCAGTCCGGTGATCCAGGCGCCGCGACCGGCCAGCGCGCGCGCGAGCGGCTCGACCTTGCGGATGTGGCAGCAGTCCTGGCGCTGCACGACGCTGTCGTAGAACGCGTTGATGCCGTGGATGCGGACGTACTGCTCGACGGCCGGCGCCTGCGGGAAGTACGCATCGACCTTGCGGCGATAGCGCTCCGTCGCGCGCTGCCAGACCTGATACGTCTCGTCGGGCAGGCGTCCGGTGTCGAGCGTCGCGAGCCCGATCGTCCGAAGCGCCGGCGCCGCGTCGGCGTCGCTCCCGGCGCCGTCGCCGGCGATCAGGTCGAGCACGACCATGTCCTCGGCACCGAAGCTCGTCGTGAACAGCGCGGGCGCGTGCTCGGCCGCGACGCGCGCGAGCAACGCGCGCGCGACCGCGGCCTTGTCGGCCAGGTCCGGCGACCACCGCGTCATGCCGGCGAATCCGTCGACGCCACGCGCCGCGCGAACAGCGGCACCGGCCGCTCGACCGACGTCTGGTAGGCCTCGCTGAAGTCGCGATAGGCGGCAAGCGCGTCGTCGACCTGGCGGTCGTCGGCGAGCCCGTGCTTCAACGCGAACTGGTCGAAGCCGCAGCGCAGCAGGTAGAACAGCTGGTCGCGCAGCACGTCGCCGACCGCGCGCAGCGGGCCGGCGTAGCCGTGCCGTTCGCGCAGCAGCCGCGCGATCGAATAGCCGCGGCCGTCGGTGAACTTCGGGAAGCAGACGGCGACCAGCGCGAAGTGGCGCAGGTCCGGCGCGATCGACGCGGGATCGTCGTCCGGTTCGAGCCGCACGCCGAGCGGCGACCGCCGTGCGAGCAGCGCGTCGCGCTCGGTCGACCACAGCGCGTGCGACACGAGCACCGGCGACGCGGGATCGAGCAGGTGCAACGCCTCGGCGGTGTCGACGCACGTCCACGCGTCGTCGACGACGCGGCCGCCGTCGGCGAGCGATCCGACGATCAGCCTACGCTTCGACATGGGCGCGGTCGCGATAGACGCGGTCGCGGAACGGCTCGAGGCCGACGCGACGCACGGTGTCGATGAAGCGCTCGTCGTCGCGGCGCTCGCGCGACGTAGGTCTCGAGCAGGCGGTCGATCACGTCCGGCATCTCGGCGCGCGCGAACGAGCGGCCGATCACCTTGCCGAGCGCCGCGTCGTTGCCCTGCGCGCCGCCGATCGTGACCTGGTACCACTCCTCGCCGTCCTTGTCGACGCCGAGCACGCCGATGTGGCCGACGTGGTGATGGCCGCACGCGTTGATGCAGCCCGAGATGTTGAGGTCGAGCTCGCCGATGTCGTGCAGGTAGTCCTGGAACTCGACGCGCTCCTCGATGCGGCGCTGGATCGCCTCGGCGACCGGGATCGACTTCGCGTTCGCGAGCGAGCAGAAGTCGCCGCCGGGGCAGCAGACGATGTCGGTGACGAGGCCGATGTTCGGCGTCGCGCAGGCCGATCGCGCGGGCCCGCTCCCAGACCGCGTGCAGATCGTCCGTCGCGCACGTCGGCGAGCACGAGGTTCTGCTCGTGCGTGACGCGCAGCTCGCCGAAGCTGTAGCGCTCGGCCAGGTCGGCGATCGCGTCCATCTGGTCGGCGGTCGCGTCGCCGGGCGGCACGCCGGTCTTCTTCAGCGACAGCACGACGGCCTTGTAGCCCGGCACCTTGTGCGGCGAACGTGTTGCGCCGGACCCAGTTCGCGAACGGCTTGCTGTCGGCGACCTGCTCGCGCAGCGCGCCGTCGGCTGCATCGTCGCGGGCAGCGACTGCGTAGGCGCGGCGGCGCGAAGAACGCCTCCATCCGCGCGAACTCGGCGTCGGGAATCGTCGCCGGGCCGCCTTCGAGGTACGCGAACTCCTCCTCGACCTGCTCGGCGAACGCCGCCGGCGTCAGGTCGCGCACGAGGATCTTGATGCGCGCCTTGTAGAGGTTGTCGCGTCGGCCGTGGCGGTTGTAGACGCGCAGGATCGCGTCGAGGTAGTTCAGCAGCTCGCCGCGCGGCAGCCACTCGCGGATCACGTGGCCGATCATCGGCGTGCGACCGAGGCCGCCGCCGACGAGGATGCGGAAGCCCGTGCTCGCCGTCGCGCGTCCTTCAGCGCGTGGATGCCGATGTCGTGCACCTGCGTCGCGGCGCGGTCCTCGATCGACCCGTTGATCGCGATCTTGAACTTGCGCGGCAGGAAGGCGAACTCCGGATGGAACGTCGACCACTGCCGCACGATCTCGCAGACCGCGCGCGGGTCGATCAGCTCGTCGTGCGCGACGCCGGCGAACTGGTCGGTCGTCGTGTTGCGGATGCAGTTGCCGCTCGTCTGGATCGCATGCATCTCGACCGTCGCGAGCTCCGCGAGGATGTCGGGCACCGTCTCCAACGCGGGCCAGTTGAACTGGATGTTCTGGCGCGTGCTGAAGTGGCCGTAGCCGCGGTCGTACGTGCGCGCGATGTGCGCGAGCTTCCGCAGCTGGCGCGCGTTCAGCATCCCGTACGGGATCGCGACGCGCAGCATCGGCGCGTGGCGCTGGATGTACAGGCCGTTCTGCAGCCGCAGCGGCCGGAACTCGTCGTCGGTGAGCTCGCCGGCGAGATAGCGTCGCGTCTGGTCGCGGAACTGCGCGACGCGCTCGTCGACGAGGCGTTGGTCGTAGGAATCGTAGCGATACATGGTCGGCCATGTTAGCGTTCGGCCTCCTCCGCCAACGACATTGCGGAAGGCAGGACATAACGGTTGCTCATATGCGCCGCCGGCCGTCGCCGCTTCCTTCCGCAAGCCGACCATGCCTTCCGAAGAATCCGTCCGCGACAACCCGGCCGAGCACCGCTACGAGCTTCCGGTCGACGGCGAGCTCGCCGTCGCCACGTACGAGCTCGACGGCGACGTCGTCACGTTCGAGCACACGTTCGTCCCCGAGCCGCTGCGCGGCCGCGGCCTCGCGACGAAGCTGGTCGCGGCGAGTCTCGCCGACGCGCGCGCGAAGGGACGCCGCGTCGTCCCGCGCTGTCCGACGTTCGTCGCCTACGTGAAGTCGCACCCCGAGACGCACGACCTGCTGACGCCGGACGCGCGCACAGCGCTCGACGCGTGACCGCCGCGCGTCACGTCTCGCTGCGTCGAAGGATGTAGTCGAGACCGCCGACGCGGAACCAGCGGTAGCCGTACGGCTCGAGCACGATCGTGTGCCGGCCGTTGCCGTCGGTCGTGCTGTGGTCGTCCGACAGCACGTTGACCAGCGTGCCGCGCGCGCGCCGGTCGGCGCCCGGCCGGAAGCGGACCTCGCGCGGCTCGTTCAGGAAGTTGTGCAGGAAGACCACGGCGTTGTTGCGCCATTCGTAGCGCAGGATCAGCACCGACGGGTCCGGCGACGCGACCGCGACGAAGTCGCCCCAGCCGACCTCGGGCATCTCCTTGCGCATGCGGCAGACGCGCTCGAGCCAGTTCAGGAACGAGTCGGGGTCGCGGCGCTGCGCGGCGACGTTCACGTGCTCGTAGCCGTACGGGCCGCCGGTGATGACCGGCACGCACCGGCTTCGCCGCGGTCGTGAAGCCGCCGTGCGGCTCGTCCGACCACTGCATCGGCGTCCGCGCGCAGGTGCGCTCCGGCAGGCTCAGGTCGTCGCCCATCGCCGATCTCGTCGCCGTAGCGCAGCACCGGCGTGCCGGGCAGCGTCAGCATCAGGCTGTACGCGAGCTCGAGGCGGCGCCGGTCGCCGCCGAGCATCGGCGCGAGGCGGCGGCGGATGCCGCGGTCGTAGAGCTGCATCGTCCTTCGTCGGGCGCGAACGCGTCGAAGACGCGCTGCGCGCTGCTGCGGCGTCAGCCGGCCGAGGTCGAGCTCGTCGTGGTTGCGCAGGAACATGCCCCACTGCGCCGTCGCCGGCCGCGGCCGCGTCGCCTCGAGCGCCTCGATCAGCGGCGCCGTCTCGCCGGTCGCCAGCGCGTAGAACAGATGCTGGTTGACCTGGAAGTTGAACATCATCTGCAGCCGCTCGCCCTGGTCGCCGAAGTACTCGAGGTCGGTGCCCGGCAGCACGTTCGCCTCGCCGAGGATGATCGCGTCGCCGAGGCGCCACTGCAGCAGCTCGCGGAAGTGCCGCAGCATCTCGTACTGCTCGACCGGCTTCGTCACGTCCGGCGCCCTTCTTCGCGATCACGAACGGCACCGCGTCCATGCGGAAGCCCGACACGCCGAGCTGCGTCCAGAAGCCCATGATCTTCAGGATCTCGGCCTGCACGAGCGGGTTGCGACGTGTTGAGGTCGGGCTGGAACTCGTAGAAGCGATGGAAGTAGTAGCGCCTTCGCGACCGTGTCGCGCGTCCACGTCGACTTCTGCACGCCGGGGAAGACCATGCCCTCGTTCGCCGTCGGCCGGCTTCGTCTTCGACCAGACGTACCAGTCGCGGTACTTCGACTGCCGGGTCGCGGCGCGCCTCCTGGAACCACGGATGCTGGTCCGACGTGTGGTTGACGACGAGGTCGATCAGCACCCGCATGCCGCGCTGCGCGGCGGCGTGCGTGAACTCGACGAAGTCGCCGAGCGTGCCGAAGCGCGGGTCGACGTTGTAGTAGTCGGCGACGTCGTAGCCGTCGTCGCGGCCCGGCGAGGTCTGGAACGGCATCAGCCAGATCGTCGTGACGCCGAGGCCCTGCAGATAGTCGAGCCGGCGCGTGCAGCCCCTGGAAGTCGCCGATGCCGTCGCCGTTCGCAGTCCATGAACGTGCCGACCGACAGGCAGTAGACGATCGCGTTCTTGTACCAGAGGTCGTTGATCATGCGCGAGCTCCCGTACGGCGTTGAACGAATCGACACGGCGACGATGCCGATGCGTCGCGACCCCATCGATGCTCGATGACGCGAATGACGCGTCTGGTGGCAGCGCGGCATCATCTACCAGATCTATCCGCGCTCGTTCCAGGACAGCGACGGCGACGGCATCGGCGACCTCGCGGGCATCCGGCGGCGGCTCGACTATCTCGTGTGCGCTCGGCGTCGACGCGCTCTGGATCTCGCCGTTCTACCCGTCGCCGATGGCCGACTTCGGCTACGACGTCGCCGACTACTGCGACGTCGATCCGCTCTTCGGCACGCTCGCCGATTTCGATGCGCTGGTCGCGCGAGGCGCACGCGCGCGGGCTGAAGCTCATCCTCGACTTCGTGCCGAACCACACCTCGGACCAGCATCCGTGGTTCGTCGAGAGCCGCGCGTCGCGCACGACCCGAAGCGCGACTGGTACCTCTGGCGCGATCCCGCGCCCGGACGGCGGTCCGCCGAACAACTGGCTGAGCAACTTCGGCGGCCCGGCCTGGACGTTCGACGCGGCGACCGGCCAGTACTACTACCACTCGTTCCTCGAAGGAGCAGCCCGACCTCAACTGGCGCAATCCCGCGGTGCGCGCCGCGATGTACGACGTGCTGCGCTTCTGGCTGCGAGCGCGGCGTCGACGGCTTCCGCATCGACGTGCTGTGTCACCTGATCAAGGACGACCAGTTCCGCGACAACCCGCCGAACCCGGCCTACCGCGCCGGCGAGGCCGAGCTGCGCATCGCGCTGCTGCCGCTCTACACCGCCGACCGGCCGGAGGTGCAGGAGCATCGTCGCCGAGATGCGCGCGCGTCGTCGACGCGTTCACGACGCCGATCGCGCGCGTGCTGATCGGCGAGCTCTACCTGCCGCTCGACCGGCTCGTCGCCTACTACGGCCGCGAGATCGACGGCGTGCTGCGCGGCGTGCAGCTGCCGTTCAACTTCCAGCTGATCGGCGCGCCGTGGCACGCCGCGGCGATCGACCGGATCGTGCGCGACTACGAAGCCGCGCTGCCGCCGGGCGGCTGGCCGAACTGGGTGCTCGGCAACCACGACCAGTCGCGCATCGCGACGCGCGTCGGCGACGCGCAGGCGCGCGTCGCGGCGATGCTGCTGCTGACGCTGCGCGGCACGCCGACGCTCTACTACGGCGACGAGCTCGGCATGCCCGACGTGCCGATCCCGCCGGACGAGGTGCAGGACCCGCTCGAGAAGAACGAGCCGGGCAAGGGCCTCGGCCGCGATCCGCGAGCGCACGCCGATGCCGTGGGACGACACGCCGAACGCCGGCTTCACCGCCGGGCACGCCGTGGCTGCGGCTCGCCGACGACTGGCGCGCGCGTCAACGTCGCGCGGCTGTCGGAGCGACACGGGTCGATGCTGCGGCTCGTTCGCGCGTTGACGACGCTGCGTCGCGCGCATGCCGCGCTCGCGACCGGGGCCTACGCGACCGTCGCGGTCGACGACGCGACGCTCGTCTACCGACGCTCGTTTGGACCGTCGACGGTGCTGGTGGCGCTGAACTTCACGAATCGCGAGGTTCCCCTGCCGGACGCGCTGAAGTCGGCGAGCCGCGTGCTGCTGTCGACGCGCGGCGTCGTGTCGGCGGCGATGCCGGACGTGCTCGCCGCCGACGAGGGGCTGATCGTCGAGTGATCCGAGCGGCCGGGCGCGTCAGGGCTGGGCGGCCATCAACTGCTGCTTGCGGTCGGCGAGCTGCGCGCCGAGCGCCGCCATGTCGAGCTTCGTCTTCTTCGCCTTCGGGAACATCTCGTTCTGTTCTTCCTTGACGTGATGCTTGACGAACTCGGACATCACCTTGACCTTCGCGTCGTACATCTCGCCGTCGGGCTCGACGCCCTGGACCTGCGCGATCAGGTCCTTGACGCTCGCGTGCTCGACCGTCGCCTCGGGCACGAGCTCCTTGTCGCTGCAGCGCCGCCTTGACGGCCGGATAGAAGATCTCCTCTTCGATCTGTGCGTGCACCGTCAGCGCCTTGCAGATCTGGTCGACGATCGACTTCTTGCGGACCGGGCTGCGCGTCTTCTCGAACTGTTCGAAGAGCGCCGACACCTCCTGGTGATCGGCGCGCAGCAGCGCGATCGCGTCCTGCTTCGCGGGCGTCTTCTTCGCGGTGGCCTTCTTCGTCGTCGTTGCCATGCGTGCTCCCTCGGTTTGGATGCGAGAGCATGCATGGAACGCCCGGACGCGCAATGCGTGGCAAAGTCGCAAACAACCTTAGGACACGCACTGAGGCCGCGCGGCGCGCGCGGCCCGAGGACATCAGGCGCGACGACGACGGCGCGTCGCGAGGCCGAGACCGAGGCCCGCCGCGAGCAGCGCGACGACGCCCGGCTCCGGCACCGCGAGCGCGCGGACCGACACGCTGTCGAGGTTCAGGGAGCCTTGATCGGCGCGAAAGCCGAACTGCAACCGCGTCACGTTGCCGGTCGCGAGCGGATCGATCGTGACCTCCTGGTAGCCCGACGTCGGCAGATTCGTCGCGTCGTAGACGGTCTCGCCGTTCCACACGACCTCGAGTTCCGTGCCGTCGGCGAAGCCGCCGAAGTTGGCGACATAGAAATGGATGTCGTAGTCGCCGCCCGGCTGCGTCTGCAGGTCCTGCGACAGCAGTCCGAAGTCGCCGTCGGCGAACCCGGTGAACGACTTGGTGCCGGTCTGCGCGTGCGACGGATCGTTGTCGATCGAGGCGTTGCCGGACGTGCCGAGGAAGGCGCCGGAGATCGTCCAGTCGACCGGCGTCGTGGACGAACTCTCGAAGCTCGCGTTGGAGACGAGCTCCGGACCCGACGCGCTGGCGAGCGGCCCGGCCTGCACGGCGGGAACGACGAACGACAGCCCTGCAGCGGCCAGACCGGCCGCCATCACGATGGAACGCACGCTTTCTCCCCTTGCGGCTTGGTACGATGACCTGCCCGCAGTCTATCGTTTCCGGCGCGCGCCCGGGCGACGTCCGCACCGCGCCGCGCCGAGCCATCGGGACGCGCGTCGGGCCGCCCCGCTCCGCTTCTTTCGTCTCTCGATCGACATGACGCTGAACCCTTTCCATCTCGCCTTCCCGGTCGACGACCTCGCGGCGGCCCGCGCGTTCTACGGCGACCTGCTGCAGTGTCCCGAAGGCCGCAGCGCCGACGCCTGGGTGGACTTCGACCTGTTCGGCCACCAGATCGTCGCGCACCTGTCGCCGGCCGACGTCGCGCCCGCCGGCGTCAACGCCGTCGACGGCGACGCGGTGCCGGTCCGCCACTTCGGCGTCGTGCTCGGGATGGCGCAGTGGCATGCGATGGCCGACCGCCTCGTCGCGCACGGCGTGCGCTTCCTGATCGAGCCGCACGTCCGCTTCGTCGGCGAACCCGGCGAGCAGGCGACGATGTTCTTCCTCGACCCGTCGGGCAACGCCCTCGAGTTCAAGGCGTTCGCCGACCCGTCGATGCTGTTCGCCCGCTGACGTCGCACCGCCGGCGCGTCTCGGGACGCCGCGAAGCGCTATCGGCGAATGGACCGCGGCGCATCGGCGATCGACGTGCCGCGGCTTCGTCAGCGATCGATGTGCAGACGGAGCGAGTACACCGACACCGGCCCGCGATCGCGGTTGTACGCCGGGTTCGCGATCCGCTGGTAGTCGAAGGTCAGCGTCGCCTTGCCCGGCAGGGCGAACGCGTAGTACGTCTCCACGATGCGTTCCGCGGCGTCGTTCAACCGCCCGTCGCCGATCAGGATGCCGACGCCGCCGGCCGCGAAGTAGTCGCGCGCCGCGCCCGACAGCGCGTCGACGACGCCCGCGATGCCGAGCGTGTCGCCCCCACGCCCCCAGCGTCGGCCGTCGATCGAGACGCCGCCGGCGAGCGATCGGTTGATCTCGGTGAATTCGTACGCCTCGCGACGTCCGTCGTTCGCGCTCGCGCGCACGAACAGTCCGGCGCCGTCGGCGATCTCCTGCTCGACGTTCAGCGAGAAGCCCGCCCGCGAGCGTCGGCGGCGCACGTCGGCGACGTCGGGCGTCGTGCCCGTCGTCTGCGCGAGCGCGACCGCGTCGCGGTAGTCGGCCATCGCGGCGCGGTTCACGAACGCGAGCAGCTTGGCCGCGCCACCGCGGTCGAACAGCCGATGCCGATGCTCGACCTCCGCGACCGCCGAGTACTGGCCGAAGTCGACCGCGACGATCTTGCCGTTCGGCACGCGCGACATCTGGAACACGCCGAGGCGCGTCGTCCAGTCGCCGAGCGCGAGCTCCGCCGCGCCGCCGTACGTGAAGCCCCACGAGTCGGCCGCGTAGTCGAACGCGCCCGCGTCGATCAGCGCCCAGTTCATGAAGTCGCCGCGCGGGTCGTGCGCGTAGCGGTTCGCGTCGAACACGTCGACGACGGAGAACTTGCCGACCGTCAGCGTCAGGCTGTCCCGCGTGCCGACGCCGCCGAGCCGGTTCGCGCCGCGGTCGATCGCCGTCGTGTCGCCGCCGAGCGCGAACGTCTGTCGGACGAACAGCCGCGGCAGCCGCAGGTAAGGCGCGGCGGCGCCGACCTTGTAGGCCTCGCCGCTCGAGAAGCCGGCGAGGCCGACGGTCTTGTCGAAGCCGAAGCCTTCATCGACCTCGGGATTGACCCACAGCTCGGCGCCGCGCCACAGCCGCATGCCGGCGAATGCCGTGAGGTCGGTGGTCTCCTCGGTGCTCGCGTGCGGGTCGAGGCTGTTCGGCCCGCTGTACGGCGCGCCGAAGCCCGGATGATGCTGCGTGACGTTCGTGAACTGCCAGTGGAAGGCGCGATCCTCGACGGGCGTCGCGTCGGGCGCGCCGTCGTCGGCGGCCCACGCGGCGCGCAGCGACGCGACGAGGCAGACCGCGATCGTCGACGCGAGGCCTCGGGTCGAAGACGGTCCCCGGCGCGCGATCGCCGGCCGCGGAGCGCATTCGATCCGCGGTCCGAGCCGGCGCCCGCGCGTCACGACGACCGGAAGTCGACGATCGTCTGACGCTGCTCGCCGAGTCGCTCGATGCCGAGCGTGACGACGTCGCCGACCGCGAGGAAGCGCTGCGGCTTCATCCCGAGCGCGACGCCGGCCGGCGTGCCGGTCGTGATGACGTCGCCCGGCAAAAGGGTCATGCAACCGCTGACGTAGCTGACGATCTCGGCACACGGGAAGATCATGTCCGCGGTCGTGCCGGTCTGCATCCGTTCGCCGTTGACGTCGAGCCAGATGCCGAGCGACTGCGGGTCGCCGACCTCGTCGGCGGTGACGACCCACGGCCCGAGCGGCCCGAACGTGTCGAAGCCCTTGCCCTTGTCCCACGTGCCGCCGCGTTCGAGCTGGAAATGGCGTTCCGACACGTCGTTCGCGAGACAGTATCCGGCGATGTGCGACGGCGCGCCGTCGACCGTCACGTACTGCGCCTTCGTGCCGATCACGATCGCGATCTCGGCCTCCCAGTCGAGCTTCGTCGAGTCGCGCGGGCGGATCGTGTCGTCGTTCGGACCGCAGATGCACGACGTCGCCTTCATGAAGATCACCGGCTCGGTCGGGATCGGCAGGTTCGCCTCGCGCGCGTGGTCGCGGTAGTTGAGGCCGATCGCGACGAACTTCGACGGGCTCGCGACCGGCGCGCCGAGCCGCACGCCGGCGTCGACGAGCGGCAGCGTGTCGGGGTCGAGCGCCGCGAGGCGCTTCAGCGTGTCCGGCGAGAAGCTCGCGCCGGCGAGGTCGTCGATGTGCCGCGACAGGTCGCGAACGCGGCCGGCCGCGTCGAGCAGGCCGGGCCGTTCGGCACCTGCGGCGCCGTGGCGAAGGAGTTTCATGCGGTGTTCCGGTCAGGGCGTTCGAGGGACGCGGCGCGCGACCCGCGGACGGTTCGCGCCGAGGCCGCAGGATACCGGTCAACGCGCCGCGAGCGGCTCGCAGGTCTCGACCGGCGCGTCGACGACGTCGCCGAGCGCGATGCCCGCATGTCCCGCGGCGCCGGACACGACGATCGACTTGTGCAGACTGAGGACGTGGGGGTCGCGCGGGTTCGGCGACAGCCGGAACGAGAAGCGCCGGTCCGGCAGGTCGATCGTCCCGGTCCCGACGACGTGGGTGTCACCGGCGTCGACGACGAGACGCCGCGCCTCGCCATGACCCTTCGCGAACGTGAGCGCGGCGACCGCGCAGCGGATCGGCACCATGTCGCTGCCGCCGAGCACCGACTCGAGCAGTTGGACGCCGCTCAGCGACAGCTCGGCCGCGAGCCGCTTCGTGACGCCGCCGTGCTCGATCGACGCGTCGAGCGACCCGCGCACGCTCGCGAGCAGCGCATCGGCATGATCGCCGGCCGCGGACAGGTCCGCGCGCGCGTCGACGCGCCCCTCGACGTGCGAGGCGAGCGCACCGCGCAGCAGCGCGTGCAGATCGAGCTCGCGTGCCGACGCGACGACATGCACCGACCGTGTCGCGCCGCTCGCGTCGAGCTCGATCGTGCCGTCGACGCGACCGCCGGCCACGTCGCCGCGCAGCGGGTCGACGCGGACCACGCGGTTCGCGGCGCGCGCGACGACCGACACGTCGCTCACCGTCGGCAGCCTCGCGCCGTCGATGCGCGTGGCGGTCCAGCGCACGGTCGCCGCGAGGTCGGGATGCACGCCGTCGGCGGGCCCGGTCGCAGCCGGCGTCGCCGACGCCGGCACGGGGCGGCCGAGGCCGAGGTCGTCGACGTCGAGGCGCTCGCTGTGCAGCGTCGCGTCGACCTGCCCACCGTGCGTCGACGGGTCGCGCCACGCGACCGTGCCCGCGACGTCGCCGCGCCCGACGGACAGCTTCGCGTCGTTCAACGCGATCGCGTCCGGACGCAGCGACAGGCGACCCTCGAGACGGAAGCGCGCGCTCTGCGGCAGCCGGACGTGCGCGAACGCGCTCGCGTCGGCGAGCGTCGGCCCGTCGACGACGACGCGCGCGTCGCCGCCCGCGTGCCGCACGACGTCGGTGACCGTGCCGTCGACGTCGAGCCGCGCTCGCCCCGACGTCGCGTGGCCGCGGATCGCGAACGGTCGGCCCGTGTCCTCGAACGTCAGCACGGCGCTGGCCGACGCGACGCCTTCGAACGCGGCGCCGCGATAGCGCCCCGCGAACGCCACCTGTTGCGCCAGCGGCGGCGCGGCGTCCGACGGGGTCGTGCTCGCCGGCGTCGCTGGCGCATCGGCGAGAGGTCTCGCGGCCGCGTCTGGCGCGGACGCGTCGAGCGGCGTCGACGTGGTCTGCACGTCGAGGTCGATGCCGCGGTGGACGTAGCGGATGCGGCTGCGGATCGGCTCGATCGACAGGATGCGCAGCACGCCCGGCCCGCGGTCGTCGGGCTTCGTGAGCCGCCAGTTGCGCAGGCCGTCGGCCTGCCACTCGAGATCGACGTCGGCGTCGACGATCACGAGGCGCGAGATCCGCGGATGATGGTCGAACAGGCTGGCGATCGGACACGTCGCGCGCAGCTCGCCCGCCGTCACGAACGGTCGCGGGTCGGCCCACGGCGCATTGTCGATCGCGACGCCGCGCAGTCGGAACGTGAACTCCGACAGTCCGCCGAACGAGACGTGGAAATCGGCGATCCGCACCGTACGATGCGACTTCTCCGTCAGGTAACGTTCGAGCGGCCGGCGCAGCCAGTTCCAGTCGAAGACGATGCACAAGAGCCCGATCGCCGCGACGACGACGACGACGATCCGCCACGCGCGGCGGTGCCGGCCGGCACGCCGCACGAGCGCATCGCTCGACGGCGCGGGAGGCGGGCTCGGAGCGGCGGGCGTCGGCATCGGACCGCGAGCATGCCCTGTTTTCGCCCGACGCCCGGTCGCGCGCCGTCGGGCGGACGCGCGAAGCGCGGGTCCGCCGCGGCGGCTCGCGGTCCTTCCGACGACGCCGCGGTCCCGCGGTGCGACGGCTCGCGCGCCGTGAACGGCCTGCATCCCGACGTCCCGTCGAAGCCGCCGCAGGACCGCGAGTTCGACGAGCCCGGCGCGTGGGCGCTGAAGCCGATCGCGATCCTGAAGCTGCTGCGCGCGGCGACGCTGGTCGCCACCGCGATCCTCGTCCGGGGCATCGTCGACGCGGCGTGGGGCACGCGGCTCCACGCGTTGCTCGATCGTCTGGCGTTCGACGACGTGCCTCTCCTGTCCGCGTTCGCGCAACGCGTCGTGCAGACGATCGACACGACGTCGACGCGCCGGCTCGAGCTGTTCGGCGCGGCGGGCCTCGCCTACGCGGTCGTGCTGCTGGTCGAGGCGTCGGGGCTGTGGAAGGGCCGGCACTGGGCCGAGCACCTCACGTCGGCCGTCACCGTCGTGCTGCTGCCGTTCGAGCTGGTCCTGCTCGCGCACCAGCGCACGCCGCTGCGCATCGCGGCGCTCGTCGTCAACCTCGCGATCCTCGGCCATCTCGGCTGGCGGCTCGTGCAGCGCATCCGGCAGAAGTCCGGACGACGCGGCTGAGGCCGTCGCGATGCCGCAGGTCGATCCGGACGAGGTCGTGTTCTCCGCGATCCGCGCGCAGGGCGCCGGCGGGCAGAACGTCAACAAGGTCTCGAACGCGGTGCACCTGCGCTTCGACGTCGCCGGGTCGTCGCTGCCGGCCGACGTGAAGGCGCGGCTGCTCGCGCTCGACGATCAGCGCATCAGCGACGCCGGCGTCGTCGTCATCAAGGCGCAGTCGTCGCGAAGCCTCGCCGCGAATCGAGCCGACGCGCTCGCGCGTCTGCAGGAGATCGTCGACCGCGCAACGGTCGTGCCGACGATCCGTCGCGCGACGAAGCCGACGTTCGGCTCGAAGCAGCGGCGGCTCGAAGGCAAGGCGGTGCGATCGCGCGTCAAGGCGGACCGACGACGCGTCGTCGAGTGACGCGGTGTCGACGGCGCGTCGTCGAGTGACGCGGCGTCGCCGTCAGCGCACCCGCAGCGTCGCGCGCTCGCTCGTCGAGCCGATGCGGCCGATGACCGCGGCGTCGCTCGAAGCCGTCGTCGCGCGAAGCAGCGCCAGCACGTCGTCGACCGACGTCGGGGTCGCACGCGACCAGCAGGCCGCCCGAGGTCTGCGGGTCGGTCAGCAGGTCGCGACGCTCGGCGCGGCAGCGCCGCGGCAGCGTCGACGTCGGCGCCGTAGCCGGCCCAGTTGCGGCCCGACGCGCCGGTGACGAAGCCGTCGCGCGCCAGCGCGTCGACGCCCGCGATCAGCGGCACCGCCGACCAGTCGAGCTCGACGCGCAGCCCGGCGCCGCGCGCCATCTCCAGCGCGTGGCCGGCGAGGCCGAAGCCGGTGACGTCGGTGATCGCGTGCACGCCGGCCAGCTCGGCCAGCGCGGGCGCCGGGCTTGTTCAGCCGCGTCGTGCGTGGCGATCAGCCGCGCGTAGCCGGCGTCGTCGAGCTGCGCCCTTCTTCAGCGCGGCCGACAGCACGCCGACGCCGAGCGGCTTGCCGAGCACGAGCACGTCGCCGGCGCGCGCGTCGGCGTTGCGCTGCACGCGGTCCGGATGCACGAGGCCCATCACGACGAGGCCGTAGATCGGCTCGACCGAGTCGATCGTGTGGCCGCCGGCGATCGGGATGCCGGCCGTCGCGCGCAGACCGACGTCGCCGCCGCGCGAGCACGCGGCCGATGGCCTCGACCGGCAGCTGCGTCGATCGGCATCGCCGACGAGCGCCAGCGCCATGATCGGCGTGCCGCCCATCGCGTAGACGTCGCTGATCGCGTTGGTGGCGGCGATGCGGCCGAAGTCGAACGGGTCGTCGACGATCGGCATGAAGAAGTCGGTCGTCGCGATCAGCGCCTGCGTCGTCGTTGAGCTGGTAGACCGCGGCGTCGTCGGCGGTCTCGATGCCGACCATCAGCTCCTGCGGGACGGCATGGCCGCCGCTGCCCTTGCAGGATCTCGGACAGCACGCCGGGCGCGATCTTGCAGCCGCAGCCGCCGCCGTGCGACAGCGACGTCAGGCGGGGCTCGACCGGTTCGACGAGAGGTGCATTCATGGATTCGCTCGGGACGGGGATTCGTGGATCGCGCGGGCGACCAGCGCATGCAGCGCCGCGGCCTCGCGGGCCGGATCGAACGCGGCGCTCGCCGCGGCACTGCGGCGCTGCAGGTCCGCCAGCATAGCGGGCTCGTCGCGCAGCCGCGCGAGCATCGCCGCCAGCGCCGCCGCGTCGCCGACGGGAAAGCAGCCGGGATGGTCGTCCCCGAGCAGGCCGACGTTGCCGTCGATCCGCGACGCGACGACGGCCGTGCCGCTGCGGATCGCCTCGACGACGACGTGCGCGCCGCCCTCCATCGCGCTCGGATGGACCAGCACGTGGGCGCGCTGGATCCGCGCGCGCGTCTCGGCATGCGGCCGTCCGCCGAGCCATCGGTAGCGCGGACATTCCGTCATCAGTGCGCGGGCCTCGGCGCCGAGCGTCGCGTCGAGCGCGTCGCCGACGTGGTCGAAGCGGACGTCGTCGCGGGCGGCGAGCGCGCGGACCGCGTCGAACAGCGTCCGCGGCGACTTCTCGTCGCGCAGATGCCCGACCGTGACGACGCACAGCCGGCGCGACGTCTTGTCGAGCGTGCGACGGCTCGTCGACGACTGCAGCACGACGTCGACCTTGGACCGCAGCGACGACGGCAGCGTCCGCGGTCCGAGCGCGTTCAGCACGACGAGCCGGTCGGCCCGTGCGAGCGACGCCTGCGCGTCGGCGTCGGACACGATGTCGCGATAGAGGTCGGTGCCGGTCAGCACCACGATCGCCGGCGCATCGGGCCGGCGATCCTTCCAGCGCGCGACCGACGCGGCCGAGCGACGGGCATGCAGCGCGATCATCGCGTCGCCGTCGCCGTCGCCGTCGCGCCATTCGGTCGCGAGACGCACGCGGTAAGCTCGCGCCAGCATCCGCGCCCATCGATGCGCGGTCTGCCAGTTGCCGTTGTTCGCGTCGGCGAGCGCGGGCGTCACCATCACGATCCGGAGGCGGTTCACGGTGCAAGCGTATCCCGACGCCGCGCGACCCGAGGTCGACACGACGTGGCGCGACGGCGGGCCGTCGGTCCTCGCGGCCGCGTTGCGGGCGGCCCGACGCGACACGCTCGCGACGTTCGACGCGGTCGAGCGATTCACCGACGCGTTGCGCGTGCCGTATCGCGAGACGCTGAATCCGCCGCTCTGGGAGCTCGGGCACGTCGGCTGGTTCCAGGACTACTGGATCGCGCGCAATCCCGATCGGGCGAACGGCGCGGCCGCCGATCCCGACGCGCCGCGGCATCCGGCCGATCGCGCCGACGCCGACGCGCTGTACGACTCGGGTCGCGTCGCGCACGCCAAGCGCTGGTCGCTGCCGCTGCCCGATGCCGGCGCGACGCGCGACGACCTCGCGCGACAGCTCGATCGCACGATCGCACTGCTGGACGGCGGCGACGATGCGTCGCTGTACTTCTTCCGGCTCGCGCTCGCGCACGAGGACATGCATCACGAGGCGGCGCTGTACATGGCGCAGTCGCTCGGCATCGCGATCGACGACCCGCGCTGGCGGCCGAGGCCGCTGCCGACTCCGGACGGGCCGCTCCCGTTCGACGCCGGTTCGTGGACGCTCGGTCGTGCCCCCCACGGCTTCGCGTTCGACAACGAGCTCGGCGAGCACGACGTCGCGCTGCCCGCGACCGACATCGATCGCCGCGTCGTGCGCTGGTCCGAGTACCTGCCGTTCGTCGACGCCGGCGGCTATCGCGATCCGTCGGCGTGGAGCTTCGACGGCCGCGCATGGCTCGTGCGCGAGCAGACGGTCGCGCCGCGCGACCTGCGCCTCGCCGACGGCGGATGGCAGCGCCGGCGCCACGGCACCTGGGGCGCGCTCGACATGGACGAGCCGGCCTGCCACCTGACGCGCTTCGAGGCGGAGGCGTGGTGCCGCTGGGCCGGCCGTCGCCTGCCGACCGAAGCCGAGTGGGAACGCGCCGCGATCGAGCGGCCCGACGCGTTCGCTTGGGGCGACGTGTGGGAGTGGACCGCGAGTGCGTTCGCGCCGTGGCCGGGCTTCGTCGCGCATCCGTACCGCGACTATTCGCAGCCGTGGTTCCGCAGCCGCACGGTGTTGCGCGGCGCGTCGTTCATGACGCAGCCGCGGATGCGCCACGCGCGCTACCGCAACTTCTTCGAGCCGTCGCGCAACGACGTCCCGGCCGGCTTCCGAAGCTGCCGCGTCTGACGTCCGCGGCGGCGCGGACCGGGACTCAATCCGTCGTCGCGAGCACCTGCTCGAGCTTCTCGACGAACCGCGGCCAGCCCGCTCGCGCGCCGTGATACGCCTGCTGCTGGTCGGCGCCGAACCCGGTCTGCTCCATCCGCACGTGCGTGCCGCCGTCGGTCGCGGTCAGCGTCCACGTCACGACGCTCTCCAGGCCGTACGCCTCCCAGGTGTACGACAGCGTGCGGTCCGGCTCGATGGCGAGCACGCGGCAGTCGACCGATCCCCAGTCCGCGCGGAACCGAAAGGCCCGGTCGACGACCGGCTCGAAGTCGTTCTGCATCAGCCACGCCTCGATCAGGTGGGGCTGCGTCAGCGCACGCCAGATCTTTCCCGGCGGATACGGAAACGTCCGGTCGACGACGACGGACAGCGTCTCGCCGCTCGGCGGGCTCGCGGGTGCGTTCATGGGTCCATCCTCTTCAGCAGGTCTTCGAGACGATCGAACCGGTTCTGCCAGAACCCGGTCATCCGGCTCGTCCAGTCGATCAGCGGCGCGAGCGCGCTCTGGCGCGCGCTGTAGTGCGTCCGGCGGCCATCGGGCCGATCGCGGACGAGGCCGGCGCGCTTCAGCACGGCCAGGTGTTTCGAGACGGCCGGTTGCGAGATGCCGGCGCCGGCCGTCAACGCGGCGACGGTCGCCTCGCCGTCGCGGCACAGCCGCTCGAAGAGCGCGCGGCGGGTCGGGTCGGCGAGCGTCCGGAACAGCGTGTCGTGCGCGTGGTTCATGCGATCCATAACCCGACGGATATCGATCGACACATTACCAGCGGGTGATGCGTTGGTCAACCGCGCGTCGACGACCGGGCCGGGTAGAGTCTCGGCTTTGCGCGATGCGCCCCTCCCGGCCCCGACGATGCTCACTCCGCACGCCTCCCTGCCCCGCCGCCTGCTCGCCCGCTGCCTGCTCCTGGTCGCGCTCGTCGGCGGCACGTCCGCGTTCGCGCAGCAGCAGGTGCTGCACGTCACCGCGATTCCCGACGAGTCGCCGACGGAGCTCGCGCGCAAGGCCGCGCCGCTGATGAGCTATCTCGCGTCGAAGGTCGGCATGAAGGTCGAGTTCACGCCGGTCACCGACTACGCCGCCGCCGTCGAGGCGGTCGTCAATCGCAAGGTCGACCTCGCGTGGTTCGGCGGCTTCACGTTCGTGCAGGCCGACGCGCGCTCGCACGGGAAGATGATCCCGATCGTCCAGCGCGCCGAGGACGAGACGTTCCGCTCGGTGTTCGTCACGACCGATCCGTCGATCCGATCGCTCGCCGACCTGAAGGGCAAGGACTTCAGCTTCGGCGCGCAGAGCTCGACGTCCGGCCACCTGATGCCGCGCGACGCGCTGCTGAAGGCGGGCCTCGACCCGGAGCGCGACTTCCATCGCGTCGCGTACAGCGGCGCCCACGATGCGACGATCGCGGCGGTCGCGGCCGGCAAGGTGCAGGCCGGCGCGCTCAACATCTCGGTCTGGCAGAAGTTCGTCGACGACCACAAGGTGGACCCGACGAAGGTCCGCGTGTTCTACACGACGCCGCCGTACCACGACTACAACTGGACCGTGCACGCCGACATGCCGGCGGCGCTGCGCGACAAGCTGACGCGTGCGTTCCTCGACCTGCGGCCCGACGACGCGCAGGGCCGCGAGATCCTCGAGCTTCAGCGGGCGACGCGTTTCGTGCCGACGCGCCCGGAGAACTATCGCGACATCGAGTCCGCGGCGCGCAGCGCGGGCCTGCTCTGACGCGCGCGTCGCGTCGGTCGCCCCCGGCCGCCACGTGACGGTCGAACTGTCGTCGGTCGGCGCGCGGCACGTCGCCGCGAGCGGGAGCGCCGCCGCGGCGCTGCGCGGCATCGACCTCGTCGTCCGCGACGGCGAGCAGGTCGCGGTAATCGGTCCGTCCGGCGCCGGCAAGACGACGCTGCTGCAGGTCCTCGCCTGCGCGTTGCCGCCGTCGGCGGGCACCGTGCGCATCGGCGAACTGCAGCCGTGGCGGCTGTCGACGCGCGCGCTGCAGCGGCTGCGCGGCCGGCTGTTCCTCGCGCCGCAGGTGCCGCCGCTGCCGCCGCGTCAACGCGTCGTCACCGCCGTGCTCGCGGGCCGGCTGCCGGCGATGGGGACGTGGGCGAGCCTGCGGTCGCTGGTCCATCCGACCGACATTCCCGCGGCACACGCGGCGCTCGCGCGCTTCGATCTCGCGGACAAGCTGTTCGAGCGCGTCGACCGGCTGTCGGGCGGCGAGCGGCAGCGCGTCGGGCTCGCGCGCGCCCTGCTTGCGCCGGCCCGCCTGTGGCTCGTCGACGAGCCGCTGTCGTCGCTCGATCCGACGCGGGCGCGGCAGGCGCTCGCGACGCTCGTCGACGCCGCGCGCGAGCGCGACGCGACGCTCGTGACGACGCTTCATCAGGTCGACGCCGCGCTCGACGCGTTCCCGCGGATCGTCGGCCTGCGCGACGGCGCGATCGCGTTCGACCTGCCGACCCGCGACGTCACGCCGGACCGCCTCGAGCGCCTCTACGCGCAGCACCAGGACGAGCTGCGCGGTGCGCCGGCGCCGTCGTACGACGACTTGGCGAGCCGCCCGCCGCGCGTCGCGATCCAGTGTCGGTGACCGCGACCCTCGCGGCGCGCCGGGTCGACGCGCATCGCGATCCCGCCTGGCCGCGCCGCGTCGTAGCGACGCTCGTCGCCGTCGTGCTGCTGTGGCCGTTGATCGTCGCGACCGAGTTCGATCCGGCGCGTCTGTTCGACGCGCACAGCCTCGCGGTGACCCGCGACTTCATCGTCGGCTTCGTGCCGCCGGACGTCGCGCCCGCGTTCCTCGTCCTCGTCGCGCGCGAGACATGGCGTACCGTCGCGATGGCGACGGCCGGCATGACGCTCGCGTTCGCGCTCGCGGTCCCGATGACGCTGTTGTCCGTCCGCACGCTGTCGATCTCCGCGCTGCGCGGCGCGATGGCGCCGCTGCCGTTCGCGGCGCGCCAGGCCGTCCGCGCGCTGCTCGTCGTGCTGAGGTCGATCCCCGAGCTCGTATGGGCGCTCGTGTTCGTCCGCGTCGTCGGTCTCGGGCCGACGTCCGGCGTGCTCGCGATCGGCCTGACGTACGGCGGCATGCTCGGCAAGGTGTACGGCGAGATCCTCGAGTCGGGCGACACGCACGCGTCGCAGGCGCTGCTGCGCAACGGCTGCAGCCGGCTCGACGCGCTCGCGTTCGGCCTGCTGCCGGAGAACGCCGGCGAGCTGATCTCGTACACCGTGTATCGCTGGGAGTGCGCCGTGCGCTCGTCGGTCGTGCTCGGCTTCGTCGGCGCCGGCGGGCTCGGCCAGCTGCTCGACGGGTCGCTGAAGATGTTCGCCGGCGGCGAGGTCGCGACGATGCTGCTCGTGTTCTTCGGGCTCGTCGCGGTCGCGGACCGCACGAGCACGTGGTTGCGCCGGACCTTCGCGTGACGCGCGCCGCGCACCGGTCGATCCAACCGGCCACGCGCGACGCGCATCGTCGCGGCGGCTGGGTCGCCGCGGCGCTCGCCGCGTTCGTCGTGGCGAGCTTCGCGTCGCTCGACCTGCAGTGGGCGCAGTTCCTGTCGCTCGACGCCGCGACGTCGATGGCCCGCTTCGTCGGCGAGTTCTTTCCGCCCGACACCGGCGCCGCGTTCGCGCGCAAGGTCGTCGCCGCGACGTGGCAGACGTTCGCGATGTCGGCGCTCGGCACCGCGATCGCCGCGGTCGGCGGCCTCGCGCTCGCGCTGCCCGGCAGCCGCCTGCCGGGTCGCCGGAGCGCGCCGTTTCGCACGCCGACGCGGCTGCTGATGAACGCGCTGCGCGCCGTGCCCGAGCTGGTCTGGGCCGCGCTGCTGCTGATCGCGGTCGGCCTCGGCCCGTTCGCCGGAACGCTCGCGCTCGCGATCCACACGACCGGCGTGCTCGGGCGGCTGTTCTCGGAGGCGATCGAGAACGCGCCGGCCGGACCGGCGACCGCGCTGCGGACGCACGGCGTCGGCTCGGGCCGCGCGTTCGCGTACGCGACGCTGCCGCAGGTGCTGCCGCAGCTGACGAGCTACACGCTGTACCGCTGGGAGAACAACATCCGCGCGGCCGCGGTGCTCGGCATCGTCGGCGCCGGCGGGCTCGGGCAGCTGCTCGCGTTCCATCTCGCGTTGTTCCAGATGTCACGCACCGCCACCGTCCTCGTCGCGATGCTCGCGCTCGTCGCGGTGGTCGACTTCGCGAGCTACGCGCTGCGCCGGCTGCTGACGCGCTGAACCACGCGCTCGAGCCGTCGAACCGGTCACGAGCGATCACGGTCTGGCACACTTCGTCACGACCGACGCGACGCGTCGGCCCGCCCGCCACTCGACGAGGACGCCATGAAGCCCATCCCCCTGCGCCATTCCCGAATCGCCGCCGCCGCGCTCGCGGTCGCCGGCCTGTCGCTCCTCGTCTCGTGCGGAGACGACGGCGGCTCGCCGCCCGCGGCACCCGTCGCCGTCGCGCACGCGTCGACCGCGTGCCAGGCCGTCTCGAGCGACGGAACGACCGTCATCGTCGGCTCCGGCGCACCGAACGACCCGGCGCTGCCCGAGCCGTCGTCCGGCTACCGGACCGGCCTGAAGGCCGTGTACGCGAAGACCTACATGGTCACGACGTCGAACGCGTTCGCGAGCGCGTCGGGCTGCCAGACGCTGCTGCGCGGCGGCAGCGCGGCCGACGCGGCGGTCTCGGTGCAGGCGGTGCTGGGCCTGACGGTCCCGGAAGCGACCGGGCTCGGCTCGGGCGGCTTCATGCTGTACTACGACAACGTCAAGAAGACGGTCCAGACCTACGACGGCCGCGAGTCCGCGCCCGCGGCCGCGACCGAGAACTACCTGCGCTACATCGACGACGTCACGAACAAGACGACGCCGCTGCCGAACGCGCGGGCCAGCGGCCGCTCGATCGGCACGATCGGCGTCCCGCGGCTGATCGAGGCCGTGCAGAAGGACCACGGCAAGCTCGCGTGGTCCGGCCTGTTCACCGACGCGATCAACCTGTCGACGAACGGCTTCAAGATCGGCGGTCGGCTCGCCGACGCGATCTCGTCGAACGCGACGAGCCTGAAGCGCGACCCCGAGGCGACGGCGTACTTCTTCAACGCCGACGGCTCGCCGAAGACGGTCGGCACGCTGCTGACGAACCCGGCCTACGCGCAATCGCTGCAGCTGCTCGCCGCGAACGGCGCCGACGCGATCATGACCGGCCAGATCGCGACCGACATCATCGCGAAGATCAACGTCACGAAGGCGGTCGACGGCACGCACGATCACGCCCGGCAAGACGACGCTCGCCGACCTCGCCGCGTACCAGGCGAAGGCGCGCGACCCGGTCTGCACGACGTATCGCGCGTACATGGTCTGCGGCATGGGGCCGCCGACGTCGGGCGGCATCACCGTCGCGTCGGCGCTCGGCATCCTCGAGAACTTCAACCTCGCGCTGAACAAGCCGACGTCGATCGACCTCGAGGGCGGCAAGCCGACGGCGTTCGGCGTGCACCTGATCACGAAGCCGAACGGCTCGCCTACGCGGACCGCGACAAGTACGTCGCCGACACCGACTTCGTCCCGCTGCCCGGCGGCACCTGGTGACACGCTGCTCAACAAGCCGTACCTGCAGAGCCGCGCCGGCGCTGATCAACTTCGGCATGAGCATGGGCACCGCGCAGCCGGGCAACCTCGGTCCGGTGCCGCTCGGCGTCGACACGACGCTGATCGAGCACGGCACGAACCAGTTCACGATCGTCGACGGCGACGGCAGCGTGCTGACCGCGACGACGACGGTCGAGTCGAGCATGGGCTCGTTCCACATGACGCACGGCTTCCTGCTGAACAACCAGCTGACCGACTTCTCGGCGGCGCCGACCGACTCGACCGGCGCGCCGATCGCGAACCGCGTCGCAGCCGGGCAAGCGTCCGCGCAGCTCGATGGCGCCGACGCTGGTCTTCAGATCGCCGCCGACGGCAGTCAGCGCGGCGACTTCTTCATGGCGACCGGCTCGCCCGGCGGCGGCACGATTCCGCAGTACGTGCTGAAGACGCTGGTCGGCGTGATCGACTGGGGCCTCGACGCGCAGCAGTCGTCGGGCCTGATCGACTTCGGCGCGAGCAACGCCCGACGACGACGGTCGGCGGCGAGCATCCGAACGTCAACACGACGAACAACGGCAACAACGACCCGCTGGTCACCGGCCTGCGCGCGCTCGGCCACACGGTGTCGACCGGGCGCGCAGTCGAGCGGCGTCAACTCGATCATCCGCGTGCAGGTCGACGGCGCGCCGGCGCTGCAGGGCGGCACCGACCCGCGTCGCGAAGGCGTCGTGCTCGGCGACACGTTCGTGCCGCAGTAGCGGCACGCGAGGGTCACGCCCGCGCGGTCGGCGGGCGGCGACCCGCGTCGGCGAGCTGCGTCTGCAAGCGGTCGAGCAGCCGGTAGCACGGCAGCACGCGCGCGACGCTCGCCTCGGGCTCGCCCGACCCGCGGATCGCGTCGATGAACGCGCGGTCCTGCCGCTCGACGCCGCTCGGCCCGCCGGTCGCGTCGGCGACCGGCCGGCCGTAGCCGTCGGTCAGGTCGTCGTCGCGGGCGAGGTAGGTGCCCGCGTCGCCGATGTAGCGGAACGCCGAGCCGAGCGGGCCGTCGTTGTTGAAGGACAGCGACAGCGTGCAGAGCGCGCCGTTCGCCGCCAGCAGCTGGATCGAGAGGTCCATCGCGATCCCGAGCACCGGGTGCGGCGGACCCTGCAGCGCGTTCGCGGCGACGACCGGACTGCCGGCCTGGTACTGGAACAGGTCGACGGTGTGGGCCGCGTGATGCCACAGCAGGTGGTCGGTCCAGCTGCGCGGCTGGCCGAGCGCGTTGAGGTTGCTGCGACGAAGGAAGTACGTCTGCACGTCGAGCTGCTGCAGCGCGAACGTTCCGGCCGCGATGCGCTCGTGGATCCACCGGTGGCCGGGATTGAATCGCCGGGTGTGGCCGCACATCGCGACGAGCCCGGTCTCGCGCTGCAGCGCGACGACGGCCTCCGCGTCGTCGAGCGAGTCCGCGAGGGGAATCTCGACCTGCACGTGCTTGCCGGCCCGCAGTGCCGCGATCGCCTGCGACGCGTGCAGCGGCGTCGGGCTGCACAGCACGACCGCATCGACGTCGGATCGCGCGAGGGCCTCGTCGTATTCGCGCGTCGCGTGGCCGACGCCGTGCGCAACGGCCGCCGCCTGCGCCCTGTCGATGACCGGGTCGACGATCGAGACGATGCGGACGCCGTCGATGCGCCGCAGGCTGTCGAGATGCTTCGCGCCGAACGCGCCGGCACCGACGAGCGCGATGCCGACCGGGGCATCGGTCATCGGCGCGTCGTCCCGCTCAGGCGACCGCCTCGGTCACGCGCTGGCGAGGCAGCTTCAGCGTCTCTCCGTCGCCGCGACGGCCGCGATGCGAGACGTGCCACGGGATGGCCCGGCCCTCGATCCAGTCGACGAGCTTGAACAGCAGCGTGCCGAGGACGCCGAGCACGATCAGCGCCGCGAACAGCCGCGGCGTGTCGAACGACGATTGCGCGACGAGGATGACGTGTCCGAGTCCGTTGTCGCCGGCGACGAACTCGCCGACGATGCATCCGACGAGCGCGAGCGAGATGCCGACCTTCATGCCGGCGAACATGCTCGGCAGCGCGTTCGGCAGGCGGACCATCAGCAGCGTCTTGGCGGCGCTCGCGTGGCCCGCCCTCGCCATGTTGATCATCTCCGGGTCGATCGACCGCAGGCCGTGGACCGTGTCGACCAGGATCGGGAAGATCGCGATCAGCGCGGCGATCGCGATCTTCGGCTTCGACTCGGTCCCGAGCCAGATCACGAACAGCGGCGCGAGCGCGACCTTCGGCACGGCATTCAGCGCGACGAGCAGCGTGTACAGCGTGCGGTCGAGGAACGGCGAGTACACGATCGCGATCGCGAAGACCACGCCGAGGACGACCGCGATCGCGAAGCCGGCGAGCGTCGCGATCGTCGTGACGAGCGTCTCCGACGCGAAGTAGCGTGGCGCCGACGCGAGGTCCGCGAAGATCTTCGACGGCGGCGGCACGATGAACTCCCGGACGCCGAGCACGCGCACGAGGACTTCCCAGACGATCAGCAGCACCGCGAACACCACGAGCGCGTCGCGCGAGCGCGCGTTGCGCCGCCAGAACGCCTTCATCGTTCGGTCCTCTGGAATGTCCCGAGCCGCGCGAAGATGTCGCGGATCGCGGCGGCGTATTCGCCGAAGCGGGGCGTCTCGCGGATCGACAGGTCGCGCGGCCGCTCGAGGTCGATCGTCAGGTCGGCCGCGATGCACCCGGGATTGCGCGACATGACGACGACGCGGTCGCCGAGAAAGATCGCCTCGGCGATCGAATGCGTGATGAACACGACGGTCTTGCGCGTCTGCATCCAGATCCGCTGCAGCTCGAGGTTCAGCTCGTCGCGCGTCATCGCGTCGAGCGCGCCGAACGGCTCGTCCATCAGCAGCAGTTGCGGATCGATCAGCAGCGCGCGGCAGATCGACGCGCGCTGCCGCATGCCGCCCGACAGCTCCCACGGAAAGCGGTGGACGAAGTCCTTCAGGCCGAACAGGCCGAGCACCTCGATCGCCCGCTCGCGGTAGTCGTCCTTGCGCAGCCCGCGGAACTCGGCCGGCAGCAGCACGTTGTCGAGCACCGTGCGCCAGTCGAGCAGCAGGTCGCGCTGGAACACGATGCCCATGCCGGTCGGCGGCGCGTGGATCGCCTCGCCGTTCAGCACGAGGCGCCCGTCGGAGATCGGCTCGAGCCCGGCGATGCACTTCAGCAGCGTGCTCTTGCCGCAGCCGCTCGGGCCGAGCACGCTGACGAACTCGCCTTCGTCGATGCGAAGATCGACGTCCTTCAGCGCGACGATCGGTGCGCCGTCGGCCGAATAGACCTTGTTGAGCCGCTCGGCCTCGACGAATGCCGACATGCGCGCGCGTCCTCCTACCGGATCAGGTCGTTCGTGTAGTAGTCCGACGGCTGGTGGCCGGGCTTGATCAGGCCGATCTTCAGCAGCGACTTCATCGCGTTGTTCCAGTCGTCGTCCGACTGCAGCCCCATCGGCAGGTCCGGATGCGTCGGGCTGCGGAAGAACGGCCGATAGATCTCGATCTGGTTCTTCAGCACCTCGGCGTCGAGCTTCGCGTTCGGACGTTGCGCGATGATCGCATTCGCCGCCTCGTCGACGTGGCCGTCGTAGATGTAGGTCCACGCGCGCTTCTGGATCTGCGCGAGCGCGCGCAGCTCGGTCGCGCGCTTCGCGAGCGTCGGCCGCGTCGTGACGAGGCCGTAGCTCGGGAACGAGATGCCCGCATCCTGCAGCAGCAGGACGTCCACCGGGCGGACCTTGCGGACGCGCGGCTCGCTGTCCGGCATCACCGAGAGGAACCCGTCGCCCTCGCCGGCGAGGAACGTCGCGACGACGGCCGGTGGCGCGACCATCACGATGTTGACCTGCTCCGGCGCGATGTTGAACGCCGCGAAGTACGGCTTGATGAACGGCGCCCACGGACTCGTCGTGAAGCAGATCAGCTTCTTGCCGACGAGCTCCGCCGGCTTCGTGATGCCGAGCTTCTTGTCGGTCATCACCGCGAGGTCGCCGGTGCGCACGAAGTCCGCGAACGACACGAGGTCGGGGAACGTCTCGCGGGCGATCATCATCGGCCCGAGCTGCACCTGGCCGACGTCGACGTTGCCGGTCCCGACGAGCTGCAGCGTGGAGATCGTGCCGGTGCCGTCCTGGATCTCGACGTCGAGGCCGGCCTCGCCGAACCAGCCCTTCTGCTTCGCGAGCTGCATCGCGGCCTGCACGCCCCACGGCGACAGGTCCATGCGGACGACGAGCTTCTCCGCGCCGCGCGCGATGAACGGCGCGCCGCCGGCGGCCGCGGCGACGCCGAGCGCGAGCACCTGGCGGCGCGTGATGCGGGACGACGCCGCGGACGACGCGCAGGACGACGCGGAGACGGGAACGGCGGACGACGGGTCGGTCTGGATGGGCATGAGAGGTCCGATGCGGGAGACGGGCGTGACGCGTTGGGGTGGATCAGACGTGGCCGTACTTCTGCAGCGCCTGCGCGAGCGACAAGCCCGACTTCAGCTCGGCGCGGATCGACTTCTCCTTCTCGGTCAGGCGCTCCGCCTCGACCAGCACGCGCTCGGCGTGCTCGGCCGGCACGACGATCGCGCCGTCGTCGTCGGCCGTGACGAAGTCGCCGGGCCGCACGATGACCTGCTTCGACGTCGCGCCGCGCAGCACGACGGGGATCTGGCAGCCGGTGACCTTCCAGCGTCCGATCGACTGGACCGGCGTGCGATAGCGTGCGTAGACCGGATAGTCCTGCTCGGCGATCCAGCGCACGTCGCGGATGCCGCCGTCGATCAGCGCGCCGACCGAGCCGCGCTCCTTCATGCCGATCGCGATCAGCTCGCCGAAGTAGCAGATGCCCGAGCCGTCGCCGCTCCAGACGCTGACCTCGCCGGCCGACAGGCCGTGGCACGCCGCCATCTTGTCGGCGTCGCCGCCCATCGGGTACGGCGTCATCTGCTCCGCGGATCGTGTAGGCCCACCCGGCGAGGCGTCCCGCCGTGGCCGGATACGGCGCGAAGTCGTGCGCGAGGCCCTGGTCGAACAGGCCCATCTCGTCGAGCACGTCGGCCACGTTCGACGTGTCGACGAGCAGGTAACGGCGGCGGATGTCTTCCTTCTGCTGCGGTGTCATGAGGTCCGTTCGAAAAGGATCAGATGCTCGGGATCATCCCGCCGTCCACGCGGATGACCGAGCCGTTGATGTACGAGGCGCGCTCGCTCGCGAGGAACGCCACGACCGCGCCGTATTCCTCCGGCGTGCCGTAGCGCTGCACGGGGATCGACTTCGTGCTCTCGGCGACGACGTCGTCGACCGGGCGGCCTTCGCGCGCCGCCTTCGCGACGTCGAGCTGCCGGATCCGCGCGGTCGCGATGCGGCCGGGCAGGACCACGTTCGCCGTGATCCCCGACGGACCGACCTCGCGCGCGAGCGTCTTCGACCAGCCGACGAGGCTCAGCCGCAACGCGTTCGACAGCCCGAGGTTCGGGATCGGCGCGACGACGCCCGACGACGTGCTCGTGATGACGCGGCCCCAGCCGCGCTCGCGCATGCCGGGCAGCACGAGATCCGTCAGCGAGATCAGCGACAGCACCATCGACTCGAACTGCGCGCGCCACGTCGCGGCCGGGATGCCCGACGCGAGGCTCGGCGGCGGTCCGCCCGAGTTGTTGAACAGGATGTCGATGCCCCCGACGCGACGCTCGATGTCCGCGATCCGCGCGGCGAAGGCTTCGGGGGCGGCGAGGTCCATCGGCAGCATCAGATGCCGCTTGCCGGCCGCCGTCGAGCCGCTTCGCGAGCGGTTCGAGCGACGCTTCGTCGACGTCCGATGCCACGACGACGGCGCCTTCGTCGGCGAGCGTGCCCGCGATCGCCGATCCGAGTCCGCCGCCGGCGCCGAGGACGAGCGCCACCTTGCCGTTCAATCCGAGGTCCATCGTCCGTTCGCCGTTCGTCCGCCGTGTTGGCGCGAGCAATGTAGGACCGCGCGGCGTGCGCGAACAACCGACTTCTGCGACCGCGACGGATTACGCCAGATCATGAATCGGCGAGGCCGATCGACGTCGCGACGCGGCCGCACCGGCGACGGTTCGCTTGCGTCGATGTCATGCATGCACGCACCAAAGATCGTTTGTCAGCCGCGCCGCGCGTTCCTACGATCGCCGCCTCGTCCATTCAAGTCCAGGGATCCCATGGCGGTCGCAGAGCAACGAAACATCGGCATCGCAGGCCTCGGAACGATCGGCAAGGCCGTCGCGACCGCGCTGCAGCGCGGCGTGTCGAACGCGGCGCTCGCGGCGGTCTCGACGCGCAACGCCGACGGGGCGCGGCGTTGGCTCGACGAGCTCGGCAGCGACGCGCCGGTCGTCGCGCTCGACCGTCTCGCCGACCTGTGCGACGTCGTCATCGAGTGCGCGCCGTCGGCGATCTTCGCGGACATCGCGCGACCCGTGCTCGCGGCCGGCAAGCAGCTCGTCGTGCTGAGCTCCGGCGCGCTGCTCGACCATCCCGACCTCGTCGAGCTCGCGCGCTCGACCGGCGGACGGATCCTCGTGCCGACCGGCGCGCTGCTCGGCCTCGACGCGCTGATCGCGGCATCCGAAGGCACGATCCACTCGGTCCGCATGGTGACGCGCAAGCCGATCGCCGGGCTGCTCGGCGCGCCGCATCTCGCGGCGAAGGGCATCGACATCGCCGGGCTGACGGAACCGCTGCAGATCTTCGCGGGCTCCGCGCGCGACGCGATCGCCGGCTTCCCGGCGAACGTCAACGTCGCCGTCGGCCTGTCGCTCGCGGGCATCGGGCCGGACCGCACGACGATGGAGATCTGGGCCGACCCGCAGGTGACGCGGAACACGCACACGATCACCGTCGACTCCGACAGCGCGTCGCTGACGATGACGATCGCGAACATCCCGAGCGAGAACCCGAAGACCGGCCGCATCACGGCGCAGAGCGCGATCGCGCTGCTGCGCAAGATGTCGGCGCCGCTCGCCGTCGGGACCTGAGCCGCGCGCCGAGGGGCGACGAGGCCGAGGCGGTCAGCGGCTCGCCGCGGCCTCGTCGGGCTCGTAGACGTCGGACGCGCGCGCCTCGGCGAGCAGCCAGTCCCGGAACTTCGACACCGCCGGACTGCGCGCCTCGCTCTCTCGCGTGAGCAGGTAGTAGTTGCCGGCGCTGCGCACGTCGGCCGGCAGCGGAGACGTCAGGTCGCCGGACGCGAGCGCGTCCTGCGCGACCACCGACGGCACGATCGCGATGCCGCGATGGTCCGCGGCGGCCTTGAGTCCCATGAAGAAGTGGCCGAAGTGCAGCCCGCCGCCCGGGTCGCGCAACGCGACGCCGTGCGCGGCGAGCCAGTCGCCCCACGCGTGCTTGCGGCTCGCGGTATGGATCAGCGGATACCGCAGCACGTCGGCCGCCGCCGAGATCGGCGGTCCCTGCATCAGCAGCTTGCGCGACATGACCGGCACCAGGAAGTCGGGCAGCAGGTATTCGGCGCGCACGCCCTTCCAGCTCGTCACCATCTCGAGGTCGATGCGGGGGCGACCGTCGCCGTAGCCGACGCCGGGCAGCCGGCCCGCGCGGATCGCGGCATCGACGCCGCCCGCCTGGAAGTTGACCGGCTCGATCGACGTCAGCAACCGGATGTCGATGTCCGGATCGTGCTCGACGAAGCGCGCGAGCTTCGGCATCAGCCACGACGCGCCGAGCGTCGGCATCACGCTGACCGTGAGCACCTCGCGGTTCGGCGTGCCCATCGCCTTGATCGTGGCCTGCTCGATGTCGCCGAGCGCGCGCTGGATGTCGACGTAGTAGGCGCGACCGACGGCGGTCAGCTCGACGCGCCGCGTCAGCCGCTCGAACAGCTTCTTCCCGATGAATTCCTCGAGCACGCGGATCTGGCGGCTGATCGCGCCCTGCGTCAGGAACAGCTCGGCCGCGGCGAGCGTGAACGACCCGTTGCGCGCGGCCGCCTCGAACGCGCGCAGTGCCACGGCCGGCGGCAGCGAGCGCGCGTTCATCGCCGCCTCATGCGTGAGCGAGCGGAATGCATGGGCGTCCATCTTATCGATTGTTCGCCGCCGGCATCAACCCTACGATGCATGCGCATCCCGCACGGATGGCGACATCCGTCGACTCGTTACCTTCCGAAGGACATCATGGCGCAGATCGCGATCGGCATCGGCTCTTCCCACAGCCCGACGTTGTTGATGGAACCGCAGGCGTGGCTCGCACGCGCGGGGCACGACGACGTCCACATCCACGCGCTGCACGACCTGACCGGGCAGCGCGTCAGCTACGAGGAGCTGCTCGCGCGGACGCCGCCCGGCATGGACGAGCAGATCACGATGGACATGCTCGCGGCGCGCCACGCGAAGAACCAGCAGGCCGTCGTCGAGGTGCGCGAACGGCTGCGCGCCGCGGACCCGGACATCGTCCTCGTCATCGGCGACGACCACAAGGAAGTCTTCCAGGAAGACAACATGCCGGTCATCTCGGTGTACTGGGGCGACACGATCCCGTACAAGCCGCAGGGCATGATGAAGTGGAAGTACGACCCGACGCTGCGCGCGGACTCCTGGTATCCGCAGGACGAGCGCGACTTCCCGATCGCGTCGCAGCAGGCGCGCCAGCTCATCGACGACCTCGTCAAGCGCGACTTCGACGTGGCGCACTCGCGCTTCTATCGGCCGGGCCAGGGCATGAGCCATTCGTTCGGCTACGTCTACTACAAGCTGATGGGCGAGCGCGTCTATCCGATCATCCCCGTCAGCATCAACACCTATTACCCGCCGAACCAGATCGCGCCCGGCCGCGCGTACCGGCTCGGTCGCGCGATCCGCGACGCGATCCGCGGCTGGCCCGACGACCTGCGCGTCGCCGTCGTCGCGACCGGCGGACTCAGCCACTTCGTCGTCGACGAGTCGTTCGACCGCGAGTTCCTCGACCTGATGGGCCGCGGCGACCTCGCGGGGCACGAGAATCTTCCGCTCGAGAAGCTGCAGTCGGGCAACTCCGAGTTCCGCTGCTGGTCGGCGCTCGCCGGCGCCGTCGAAGGCATGACGATGGACCTGATCGACTACGTGCCGTGCTATCGCAGCCCCGCCGGGACCGGCTGCGCGATGGCGTTCGCGAGCTGGAACTGACGGCGGGGGACGACGCATGACGGTCCTCGCGAACGGCGCCGCCTCGCTGTACTACGAAGTGCACGGGCCGGCGTCGCCGGCCGGCACGATCGTGCTGCTGCACGGCGTCGGCGGCAACCACGCGAGCTGGTTCGCGCAGATCGCGGCCTGGCGCGACCGCTACCGCCTCGTCGTGCCCGACGCGCGTGGGTTCGGCAACTCGCTCGACCCCGAAGGCCTCGGCCGCGACGGCTTCCTCGCCGACCTCGAGCGCATCCTCGACGCGGAAGGCGTCGACCGCTGCGTGCTCGTCGGCCAGTCGATGGGCGGCGGCACCGCGGTCGACTTCGCATGCGCGCATCGCGATCGCGTCGCCGCGCTCGTGCTCGCCGACACGCTGTTCGGCATCGAGATCCCGGCGGACCTGAAGACCGAGATGGCCGAGGTCGCGCAGCGCACCGCGACCTGGTCGCAACAGGAGCGCGTCCTCGGCGCCACGTTCCGCGACAAGCATCCGGCGCAGTGCACGCTGTACACGTCTCTCGCGAGCTTCAACGCCGTGAACGTGCGGACGCTGAAGGGGACGCAGGCCGAACATCCGGTCGACGCGCTGGGCCGCCTCGGCGTGCCGATCCTGTTCGTCGTCGGCCAGGAGGACGCGCTGTTCCCGCCGCGTCTCGTACAGCGCATCCAGGAGCGCATCGCCGGCTCGCGGTTCGTGGAGCTTCCGAAGATCGGCCACTCGGCGTATTTCGAATCGCCGAAGGCGTTCAACGGCATCATCGAATACTGGCTCGAAGGGCTGGCGGGCTTCGCGGACGCGCCGCAGGCGGCCACCGCCGCCAGCCGCTGAACGCGGCGGCGACGCGTCGCGGCGACCGATGCCGCGGGACGACGCCGCGCGCTACAGCTTCATCTCCAGTCGCAGCCCGATGACGCGATACGTCGGGCCGTTCGCGACGACGAGCTGCGACTGTCCGTTGCCGACGATGTCGTTCGTCGTGATGTAGTTGCGGGGCACGAGGTTGCTGACGCTGAGGCGAAGCTTCGTGCGCTTGTCGATCGTCCACAGCGCGTACGTGTCGACGATGCGCGTCAGGTCGTAGCCCTGGCTCTGGATGGCGCTGTCCTGCACGGTGTACGGCGGGATCCAGCTGACGTTGCCGCCGATCGTCAGCGGCAGGTCGCGGAAGCGATAGTCGCCGCCGAGGTTCGCGGTCGCGCGCGGCTGCTGGTCGATGCGATTGTAGGGCCCCGGCACGCCGCTGACGCTGCGAGCCGTACACGCTCACGTTCGTGCGCACCGTCAACGGCGGCGCGCCGTCGAACAGCTCCTCGAGCTGGAACTTCGCGTCGAACTCGATGCCGTGCGTCGTCGCGTCGCCGATGTTCTGCGGCCGCGACACCCAGCGCTGCGCGACGGCCCACGGCACCGTCTCGAGCGACACGACGTTGCGGATCAGGTCGCGGATCGTGCGCTCGAACGCGCTGATCGAGATCACGCCGTTGCGCGCTCAGGTAGTGCTCGAGCGCGACGTCGACGCCGGTCGCGAGCTCGGGATGCAGGCCCGGGTTGCCGGCGCGGTCGGGGCTCGACGCGACGTTCGGACCCGGGCGCCGGGATACAGCGTCGACAGCGTCGGCACCGCGATCAGGTTCTGCAGCGTCGGCGTGCGATAGCTGCGCGTCAGGCTGAGGCGGAGCTGGTCGCGCGCCGGCTCGTCGAAGCGCCAGACCGCGTGCAGCAGCGGCGTCAGCACGACGCTGTCGTTGCGGACCGGCTCGCCGCCGATCGACGAACGACGCGTCGCTCTTCGTGCGGATGCTCTCCCATCGCAACCCGCCGTTCGCCGACCACGCCGGCGAGATCGTCCACTCGTCCTGCGCGAACGCGGCGAGCCGCAGCGTCGACGCATCGATGTCGCCGCCGAAGCCGGGCAGCGACGGGATGCCGTCGATGAACGTCAGCGCGTTCTCGGCGCGGTTCACGCCTTCGGCCTCGACCCCGGCGGTCAGGCTGTGCGCGTCGCTCGCGGTGTGGAACAGCTTCGCGTTCAGCAGTCCACGACCGGTCGCTGATCGACGTGGTCGCCCGCTGGTCCAGCACCGGCGCGAGGTCGTCGCCGTATTCGTCGACGACGGTGTCGCTGTGCGACTTGAACGTGCCCGACGCTGGCGCGCAGCTCGAGCCGCGTCGACTCGCCGAGCCGCTTCTTCCACAGCGCCACGAGACGCGCGAGCGACGACCGGCTGTCGCCGTTCGACGTGCTGATCGCGTACGGCGCGGGCGTCGGACCGAACGGCTGCTCGAGGGTGCCCGCGATCTGCGTATGCCCTTCGGACACCGACAGGAACGGCTGCAGGCTGAACTGGTCGCCGCGCCCGAGGTTCCATTGCACGCGCGAGCTGACGTGCAGCGAATTGCGCTCGTCGTGCTGCACCTGGCGAAGCGACTGCGTCGAGCGTCGGCAGGCCCGTGGCGACGTCGGTGAAGCGCGTCTCGGTCGTCGGTGTCGGTGCGCGGGATCGCGCGCGACGCCGACACCGTCAGGTTGTAGGTGCCGTTCTCGCCGAGCACGTCGTTGCGCGTCCACGCGAGGTTCGGCTGCACGCGGCCGCGCTCCTCGGTCGCGCCGACGCGCACGTCGTCGCCGCGACTGGCGCAGCGGCTCGCGCAGGACGATGTTGATCGTGCCGGCGATCGCGCGCGCGCCGGTCTCGGCCGTCGGCGCGCGGTAGATCTCGATGCGCTCGACCATGTCGGGCGACAGCTGGTCGATCGAGAAGCCGCGCGGGATGCGATCGCCGTCGATCAGGATCTGCGTGTAGCCGTTGCCCATGCCGCGCATGCGGATCTGGCCGCCGCGGCCGGGCCGGCCGGCGATCGTGACGCTCGGCAAGCGCTTCATCACGTCGGACAGCGACATGTCGCCGAACTGCTCGATCTCGTCGCGGCCGATGACGATCTTCGCCGCCGTCGAGAAGCGCCGCTCGCTCGGTCGGGTCGCGCGTCGCCTTGACCTCGATCGCGTCGAGGTTCTGCTCCGGCGCGAGCGGTGGCGTCCGCGACTCGGGCACCGGCGACATCGGGGACGACGGCTGCTGCGACGACGCGCTGCAGGCCAGGCCGGCGAGCAGCGCGCCGGTCGCGACGCGCGCCGCGACGGCGCGGAAGGGAAGGATGTGCATGACGGACGGTGCGGCGCCGCGGGCCCGCGAGGCGAAGCGGAGCGACCGCGACGCGCCGGAGTGTAGGTCGCGCGATCGGCGTCGGGACTGCCGGAAACCGGCGGTGACACGAAAACGGTCGGCCATGGCCGGCGCGTCGCGAGGAACCCACAGTCGACGGTCGTCGCCGCGACGGGCCGACGCGATGCGCCCGGCGCCGGCCGGGCGGTGCCGCGACGCGCGGCATGATTTGCTACTCTGCGCCGCGGCGCATGCGGGCGACGCCGCTCTGCCCGCGGCGTCCTTCGTCGAGGCGAGCCCACCCGCCGCCGCGACGAATGCCTGCGAGCCGCGTCGCGCACGATGCCGTCGGCCGTGCGGATGCGACCGACGACCCTGCGAACACGGCCTGCCATGGAACCGAACGACATCGCCTCGGGCGAGGCACTGCGCGTCGCGCGGGCGGACCTCGACGCGCGGTTGCGCGACCTCGCCGACCCGGCGGAGATCGCGTACGCCGCCGCCGAAGTCCTCGGCACGTTCCTCCGCGTCAGCCGCGCCGGCTACGGCACGATCGATCCGGTCACCGAGTCGATCACGATCGAGCGCGACTGGAACGCGCCGGGCATCCGCAGCCTCGCGGGCACGCTGCGCTTTCGCGACTACGGGTCGTACATCGAGGACCTCAAGCGCGGCGAGACGGTGGTCTGCGCCGATGCCGAACAGGACGCGAGGACATCGTCGACCGCGTCGGCGCTGATCGCCATCAGCGCCCACGCATTCGTCAACATGCCGGTCACGGAGCACGGCGGCTTCGTCGCGCTGCTGTACGCGAACCATGCGCGGCCGCGCGCGTGGTCCGACGACGAGCTCGCGTTCATGCGCGAGGTCGGCGAGCGCACGCGCGGCGCCGTCGCCCGGCGGATGGCCGAGCAGCAGCTGCAGGAGCTCGCGCGATCGCTCGAACGCCAGGTCGCCGCGCGGACGCGCGAGCGGGACCGGACCTGGAACAATTCGCAGGACCTGCTCGTCGTGGTCGGTCACGATGGCGTGTTCCAGGCCGCGAACCCGGCGTGGCGGCGCATCCTCGGATGGAATCCCGAGGAGGTCGTCGGGCGCTTCCACCTCGACTTCGTGCATCCCGACGACGCGGCGGCCAGCGCGGCGGCGCTCGAGACCGCGAGCAGCCGTGCGCTGCCGCAGATCGAGAACCGCGTCCGCCATCGGGACGGCTCGTACCGGTGGATCTCGTGGACCGCGAGCCCGGAGGATCGGCTCGTCTACGCGAGCGGGCGTCACATCTCCGCCGAGAAGGAGGCCGCCGAGCGGCTCGAGACGACGCAGGCGCAGCTGCGCCAGGCGCAGAAGATGGAGGCGGTCGGCCAGCTGACCGGCGGGCTCGCGCACGACTTCAACAACCTGTTGACCGCGATCGGCGGCAGCCTTCAGCTGATGCAGAGCCGGATCGACCAGGGACGCATCGGCGAGGTCGACCGCTACGTGGCGACCGCACAGACCGCCGTCAAGCGCGCCTCGGCGCTGACGCACCGGCTGCTCGCGTTCTCGCGCCGTCAGACGCTCGATCCCCGGCCGGTCGACGTGAACCGGCTCGTCGCCGGAATGGAGGACCTGATCCGTCGGACGATCGGTCCGAACATCGACCTCGAGGTCGTCGGCGCGGCGGGCCTGTGGACCGCGCTCGTCGATGCGCACCAGCTCGAGAACGCGCTGCTGAACCTGTGCATCAACGCGCGCGACGCGATGCCGGACGGCGGGCGGATCACGATCGAGACCGCGAACAAGTGGATGGACGACCGGGCCGCGTGCCGGGCGCGAACTGCCGCCCGGGCAATATCTCTCGGTGTGCGTCACCGACACGGGCACCGGCATGTCGCCCGAGGTGCAGGAGAAGGCGTTCGAGCCGTTCTTCACGACGAAGCCGATCGGCATGGGCACCGGCCTCGGCCTGTCGATGATCTACGGGTTCGCGCGTCAGTCGGGCGGCACGGTCCGCATCTACTCGGAACTCGGCCGGGGCACGACGATGTGCATCTACCTGCCGCGCGATTCGGGCCACGTCGGCGAAGCCGAGTCGTTCGCGAAGACGGACGACGTCCGACCCTGGCAAGGAATGACGGTGCTCGTCGTCGACGACGAGCCGGCCGTGCGGATGGTGATCGCCGAGGTGCTGCTCGAGAACGGCTACGGCGTTCTCGAAGCGGAGGACGGACGATCGGCCTCGGCCATCCTGCGCGCCGACGACAAGATCGACCTGATGATCACCGACGTCGGCCTGCCCGGCGGCATGAACGGCCGGCAGCTCGCCGATCTCGCCCGGGTCGGCCGACCCGGGTTGAAGGTCCTGTTCATCACCGGCTACGCCGAGAACGCGGTGATCGGCAACGGCCATCTCGAGGCGGGGATGGCCATCCTGACGAAGCCGTTCGACATCGAGTCGCTGAAGTCGAAGATCCTGCGCATGCTGACCGGCGAATCGGCGTAACGTGCGCGTGCCCGCGGGGCGTTCCCGCGACGATGCCGCGCCGCCTTGCACGATCGTCCGGCGATGCGACGTCGATGACGCGCGGCGTCGCCAGGCGCGACGCCGTTCCACACGAAGACAGGAGACCCGCATGATCAGACCGATCGCCGCCCTCGGCGGCCTGCTGCTGGCGTTCAACGCATTCGCGCAGGCGCCGGGCGGCCCGCCGCCGGGATCGACCGGCATGTGCAACGACGGCACCTACTCGACCGCGCCGTCCAAGCGCGGCGCGTGCGCCGGCCACAAGGGCGTGAAGGACTGGTACGCGAGCGCGACGACGACGCCCGCCGTCGCGGCGCCGGCGGCGCCGCCGGCCGCGAAGCCGGGCGCGCCGGTTCCGCCGACGAGCCCGCAGACGACGCCGGCCCCGACCAAGGCATCGGCCGCGACGCCCGCGGCCGGTGGCGGCAACGGCCAGGTGTGGGTCAACACCGCGTCGAACGTGTACCACTGCGCCGGCGACCGCTGGTACGGCAAGACGAAGGCCGGCCAGTACATGAGCGAAGCCGCCGCGAAGCAGGCGGGCGCGCGCCCGGAGCGCGGCAAGGCCTGCTCGTAGCGCTCGATCCGTCGACGCCGCCGCGGGCCCGAGGTCCGGGCGGCGTCGCGGTCAGGCCGGCTGCGGCAGCCGGTCGAGCAGCTTGTCGAGCGTGATCGGATAGTCGCGCACGCGCACGCCGGTCGCGTTGTAGACCGCGTTGGCGACCGCCGCGCCGACGCCGCAGAGGCCGAGCTCGCCGACGCCCTTGGCCTTCATCGGCGACGAGATCGGGTCGGTCTCGTCGAGGAAGATCACGTCCTGGTGCGGGATGTCGGCGTGCACCGGCACCTCGTAGCCGGCGAGGTCGTGGTTGACGAAGAAGCCGCGGCGCTTGTCGACCGACGAGCTCCTCCATCAGCGCCGCGCCGACGCCCATCGTCATCGCGCCGATCACCTGGCTGCGCGCCGACTTCGGGTTGAGGATGCGGCCCGCCGCGCACACCGCCAGCATGCGGCGCACGCGGATCTCGCCGGTCGCGGCGTCGACGCCGACCTCGACGAAGTGCGCCGCCGAAGGTCGACTGCTGGTAGCGTCTTGTCGAGGTCGCCGTACTCGATGCCGTCCTCGGCCACGAGCCCGTCGGCGCCGGCGGCGTCGGCCAGCGACGATCGCGCGGCCGCCGGCGCTGCACCGTGCCGTCGGCGAACACGCGCGTCCGCGCGCGTCGAAGCCGAGCCTTCTCGCGCGACCGCCTCGCGCAGCTTCATGCAGGCCGCGTAGACGCCCGAGGTCGAGTTGTTCGCGCCGAACTGGCCGCCCGAGCCCGCACGACACCGGGAAGTCCGAGTCGCCCAGCCGCACCACGACCTGGTCGAGCGGCACGCCCATCATCTCGGCCGCCGTCTGCGCGATGATCGTGTAGCTGCCGGTGCCGATGTCGGTCATGTCGGTCTCGACGGTCACGATGCCGCGGCGGTCGAGCCGCACGCGCGCCGCCGACTTCATCAGCAGGTTGTTGCGGAACGCCGCCGCCATGCCGTAGCCGACCAGCCACTGGCCGTCGCGCACCTGCGCCGGCTTCGGCGTTGCGCCGGCTCCAGCCGAAGCGCTCGGCGCCGAGCCGCAGGCACTCGACCAGCTGGCGCTGCGAGAACGGGCGGCCCGGCTTCTCGGGATCGACCTGCGTGTCGTTGACGATGCGGAACTCGACCGGGTCGATGCCGCAGCTTCTCGGCCATCTCGTCCATCGCGATCTCGAGCGCCATCAGGCCCGGCGCCTCGCCCGGCGCGCGCATCGCGTTGCCTTCGGGCAGGTCGAGCACGGCGAGCCGCATCGCCGTCAGGCGGTTCGCGCCGGCGTACAGCAGCCGCGTCTGGCTGACCGCCGTCTCGGCGCCGCCGCCCGGCAGGTCGCCCGACCAGCTCTCGTGCGCGATCGCGGTGATGCGGCCCGTCGCGGCCGGCGCCGATGCGGATGCGCTGGATCGTCGCGGGCCGGTGCGTCGTGTTGTTGAGGATCAGCGGCCGCGCTGCAGCGCGACCTTCACCGGCCGGCCGGCGGCCGCGCGCCGAGCGCGGCCATCACCGCGTCGGAGCGCACGAACAGCTTGCCGCCGAAGCCGCCGCCGATGAACGGCGAGACCAGGCGCACGTTCTTCTTCGGGATGCCCGAGCGTCTTGGCGAGGTCGCCGACGCCCCAGGCGATCATCTGGTTCGACGTCCACAGCGTGAGGTGGTCGCCGTTCCACGCCGCGATCGTCGCGTGCGGCTCCATCATCGCGTGCGACTGGTCGGGCGTCGTGTAGGTCGCGTCGAGCTGCACCGGCGCGGCGGCGAACGCGGCGTCGAAGTCGCCGACCTTGCGTCGTCCGGCGGCCCGCTGAGCGGCGTCTGCTTCGGCGGCTGCGCGGCGTCCTTCTCGGCCGCGAGGTCGAACTGGCCGGCGCGCCGTCGCGTACGTCGATCCTGCAGCAGCATGCGCCGCGTCGCGCGCCTGCTCGAAGGTCTCGGCGACGACGATCGCGACGGCCTGGTGGTAGTGCTCGATGTCCGGGCCGCCGAGCAGCTTCGCGGTGTTCGTACTCGCCCTTGCCGAGCTTGCCGGCGTTGTCGCGCCGTGACGATCGCGAGCACGCCCGGCGCGGCCTGCGCGGCGCGCGGGTCCATCGACGACGATGCGGCCCTTGGCGATCGCCGCGCCGACGATCACGCCGTAGGCCGCGTTCGGCACGGCGTCGTGGCGCTCGTACGCGTACGGCGCGGTGCCGGTGGTCTTCAGCGGCGCCGTCGATGCGGTCGGTCGGCTTGCCGACGACCTTGAGCTGGTCGATCGGGTTGGTGGTGGCGGGGGTGTCGAACTTCATGCGGTCAGGCCCTCGCTTGCGCCAGCACCGCGGCGAGCGTGCGCTCGGCCAGCGGCAGCTTGAACGCGTTGTCGTGCGGTCGGCTGCGCGCCGGCGAGCAGCTCGGTCGATCACGGCGCTTGCGCGCCGCTGCGGCATGCTCGGCCTCGGCCGCCTCGACGCGCCACGGCTTGGGCGCGACGCCGCCGAGCGCGACGCGGCCCGCTGCCGTCCTGCTGCACGACCGCCGCGACCGACACCAGCGCGAACGCGTACGACGCGCGGTCGCGCACCTTGCGATAGACGTGCGTGCCGCCGAGCGGCTTCGGCAGCGTCACCGCGGTGATCAGCTCGCCCGGCTCGAGCGCGTTCTCGACCTGCGGCGTGTCGCCGGGCAGCCGGTGGAAGTCGGCGATCGGGATGACGCGCGCGCGGCCGTCGGGCACGCACGGTCTCGACCGTCGCGTCGAGCACGCGCATCGCGACCGCCATGTCGCTCGGATGCGTCGCGATGCACGCGGTCGCTCGCGCCGATCACCGCGAGCTGCCGGCTGAAGCCGCCGATCGCGCTGCAGCCGCTGCCCGGCTGGCGCTTGTTGCACGGCCTGGTTGGTGTCGTAGAAGTACGGGCAGCGCGTGCGCTGCAGCAGGTTGCCCGCGGTCGTCGCCTTGTTGCGCAGCTGGCCCGACGCGCCGGCGAGCAGCGCGCGCGACAGCACCGCGTAGTCGCGCCGCACGCGCGCGTCGGCGGCGAGGTCGGTGTTGCGCACCAGCGCGCCGATGCGCAGGCCGCCGTCGGCGCGTCGGCTCGATGCGGTCGAGCGCCGAGCGCGTTGACGTCGACCAGGTGCGTCGGCGTCTCGATCTGCAGCTTCATCAGGTCGAGCAGGTTGGTGCCGCCGGCGATGAACTTCGCGCCCGGCTGTCGCGACGACCGCGGCCGCGGCGTCGGCCGGCGACGTCGCGCGCTCGTAGGTGAACGGCTTCATGCCGCGCCTCCGGCGACTTCGGTGATCGCCTCGACGATGTTGGAGTAGGCGCCGCAGCGGCAGATGTTGCCGCTCATGCGCTCGCGCAGCTCGTCGATCGGACAGCAGCGGGCTGCGACCGTGAGGTCGGCGGTGACGTGGCTCGGGACGCCGCGCCTGATCTCGTCGAGCATGCGCGACCGCCGAGCAGATCTGCCCCGGCGTGCAGTAGCCGCACTGGTAGCCGTCGTGCTTGACGAACGCGGCCTGCATCGGGTGCAGGCGCTCCGGCGTGCCGAGGCCCTCGATGGTCGTGACCTGTCGCGCCCGGATGCATCACGGCGAGCGTCAGGCACGAGTTGATGCGGCGGCCGTCGACGATCACCGTGCACGCGCCGCACTGGCCGTGGTCGCAGCCCTTCTTCGTGCCGGTCAGCTGCAGGTGCTCGCGCAACGCGTCGAGCAGCGTCGTGCGCGTGTCGACGTCGAGCGACCGCGTCGTGCCGTTGACGTCGAACGTCACGTGCGCGGTCGGCACGGCGGCGCCGGGCGGCGCGACCGGATCGGCGACGGCCTGCGCCGACGACGGATCGGGTGACGTCGCCGCGCAACCGGCCGTCGCGGCGAGCGAGGCGGCGCCGGCCATCAGGAACTCGCGCCGGGAAAAGGTGAAATCGTCTTCGGGACTCATCGGATGGGAGGAGATTCGTGCACTGGAATGGGGGGGTACCGCGCCGGCATCGTCGCGGCTCTGCGGCGCGACGACCCGGTGAGAGTCGCGATGCGGCGATCGGTTCACCGGATGTTTCGTTTCCGGCCGTCGTGCAGCGGCTGCCGGCGTGCGAGGTGGTTCGGATGGACGCATCCGGGGAGGCAGCCGTCGCGGCCGTCCGCATGCGCGTACCGCATCGCGCGTCGTGAACCTGCCGATCAGTTGCGCTGCAGGTCCCCGTCGATCGGCAGCGCCTGTCCCGAGATCGACTTCGCCGCGTCGGACGCGAGGAAGACCGCGAACGCGCCGATGTCCTTCGGGTCGACCAGGAGGCGGAGCGACTGGTTCGCGAACGCGGCCGCCTCGACCGCCTCGCGCGTCGCCCCGGTCGCGGTCGCGCGCGCATCGAAGACGCGCCGGATGCGCTCGCCGTCGACGGCACCCGGCAGGATCGCGTTCGAGCGCACGCCGTGGACCCCGAGCTCCATCGCGACCGTCTTCATCAGCCCGATCAACCCCCACTTGGCGGTCGCGTACGGGCTCCGGTTCGGGTAGCCGAGCCGCCCCGCCGCCGACGACAGGAAGACGATCGAGCCGCGCCCCGACGCGATCAGGTGCGGGATCGCGGCGCGCGTGACGAGGAACGCGCCGGTCAGGTTCGCCTTCAGCACCGCGTCCCAGTCGTCGGGATCGACGTCGCGCACCGGCGCGGTCGGCCCCGCGACGCCGGCATTGTTGACGAGCACGTCGATGCCGCCGAGCCGCGACGCCGCATCCGCGACCATCGCGTCGACCTGCGCGCGGTCGCCGACGTCGCACGATCGCGTCAGCCGCGCGGGCGTCTGGCGGCCGGCCGCGTCGAGCGCGTCGCGGTCGACGTCGCAGACGTAGACGCGATGGCCTGCGTCGACGAAGGCGTCGGCGATCGCCTTGCCGATACCGGCGGCACCGCCGGTCACGACGACCCGTTGCATGTCCTCTCCGGTCCGCCGCCGGCTAGCCGGCGCGCCTCGTCGACAGCACGTGCTCGATCAGCTGCTTCACGTGGACCGGCAGCGCGTCCGGCCGGCGCACGCAGAGCACGAGGTTGCGCATCGCCCACGAGTCGGCGAGCGCGACGCGCCTGATCCCGGCCGAGCGCGCGCAACGCGTCGCCACGGCGCGCGGCACGATGCCCACACCGATCCCGAGCCCCACCATCCGGCACACCGACTCGAAGCTGCGCAGCCGGAGGCGGTAGTTCAGGCGCTTGCCGAGGCGCCGCGCGTGATGCGCGACGTGTTCCTGCAGTGCGCTGCCTTCGACGAGGCCGACGAACGCGCAGTCGACGACGTCGGCCAGGCGGACGCTGCCGCGCTGCGCGAGTTCATGTCCTCTCGGGACGACGAGCGACAGCGGGTCGGCCGCGAACGGAAACGACGTCAGCCCTTCGAGGTCGACCGCGTCGGAGACCACGCCGACGTCGCAGACGTCGTCGCGCAGCGCGTCGACGATCTCGAGGCTCGGCCGTTCCTCGAGGTCGATCGAGATGCCGGGATGGCCCGTGAGGAAGCCGCTCAGCGCCTCGGGCAGGTGTTCGCTCAACGCGGACGTGTTGCACAGCAGCCGGACGTGTCCCTTGAACCCGTGTCCGTACGCGCCGAGCTCGCCCTGCATCCGGTCGATCTGCTGAAGGACGAGTCGCGCGTGATGGATCAGCGTGCGGCCCGCGGCGGTGGCCTGCACGCCGCGCCGGTCGCGCGTCAGCAGCGGCACGCCGAGCCGGTCCTCCATGCCGCGCACCCGCTCGCTCGCCGACGCGAGCGTCATGCACGACGCACCCGCGCCGCCGGTGATGCTGCCCGCCTCGTGGACGTTCACGAAGAGGCGCAGGTCGGTCAGGTCGAATCGCATCCGGCCACGCTATCACATCGAGCCTCAGGCGTCGCCTGAGGCAGGCGACGGACCTTCCGCATGGTCCGCCGCGTCGTCGGTCGCCAGAATGCGGTGCGGATCGAACGCTTTCGACACTGATCGGACGACGAGCCCGCCGCCGCCGATCCGACGAACCGCCGTCGACCCGACGTCCCGACCGACCATGATCGCATCCGAGCCCATCGTCGCCTCCGACCTGCTGGCGCAGCTGCCGGTCGCCGCGGTCTTCGTGGTCGCCGGACTCGTGAAGGGCGTCGTCGGCCTGGGCCTGCCGACGGTCGCGATGGGGCTGCTCGCGCTGCGGATGTCGCCTGCCGAGGCGGCCGCGCTGCTGATCGTGCCGTCGCTCGTCACGAACCTGTGGCAGACGCGGCCGTGGCGGGCGCTCGCGGCGCCGCTGCGGCGGCTCGCGTCGATGCAGGCCGGCGTTTGCGTCGGCACGTGGCTCGGCATGGCGACGCTGGGCGCGCCCGCCGGCGCGTGGGCGACGACGTCGCTCGGCGCGGCGCTCGTGCTCTACGCGGGCTGGGCGCTGCGCGGCGCCCGCGGATCGGTGAGCCCGGAGCGCGAAGCGTGGCTCGGGCCGATCGTCGGTGCAATCACCGGCGCGGTGACCGCGGCGACCGGCGTGTTCGTGCTGCCGGCGGTGCCGTACCTGCAGGCGCTCGGCCTGCGTCGCGACGCGCTGATCCAGGCGATGGGCATCTCGTTCACGGTGTCGACGCTCGCGCTGGCGGTCGGCCTCTACGGGAGTCGCGACGCCGCGGTCGGCGAGCTCGGCGCGTCGGCCGCGATGCTGCTGCCGGCGATCGCCGGCATGTCGCTCGGCGCGCTCCTGCGCCGGCGCCTGCCGGCCGAGACGTTCCGCCGCTTCTTCTTCGCGGGACTGCTGCTGCTCGGCGTGGCGATGGTCGCGAAGGGCGCGATCGGGTCGCCTGCCTGAGCCGTCGTTCCGCCCCGTCGACGCGAGCCGCCGGCGTTATCCTCGCGTGCATCGACGATCGACCCGATCGTCCGACGATTCGCGGGCCATTCGCATGCGCATTCCGGTCGCCGAACTCGACGACGTCCGATCCGCCGCGGCGGCAGTGTCGCGCAACGCACGCGTCGTCGACGGGATCGATGCACATGTCGCGGCGTCGACGACGACGCGGTCCGGCTCAGAACGCGATCATCACGATGCTGCCCGCCGCGATCAGCAGTCCGCCCGCGACGACCGGCCACGTGAGCGGCTCGCCGACGACGACGAGGCCGAGGACGATCGCGAAGACGACGCTCATCTTGTCGACCGGGGCGACCCGCGACACCGGCCCGAGCTGGAGCGCGCGGTAGTAGCAGAGCCACGACAGGCCGGTCGCGACGCCGGACAGCACGAGGAAGAGCCAGGTGCGCGCGGGGATCTGGTCGAGGCGCTGCCACTCGCCTCGCGAGACGACCAGCGCGGCCGTGACGAAGAAGATCACGACGATGCGGATCAGGGTCGCCATGTTCGAATTGATCGACGCGACGCCGAGCTTGCCGAACAGCGCGGTCAATCCGGCGAAGAACGCCGAGCCCAACGCGAACCACGACCAGCTGCGCATCATCGTCCGTCCTCTCCATGTCGAACCGGCATCGTCCGGTCGCGTCGCGTCGTGTCGCTCGAGCATGCGCTGGTCGCGGCGCTCGCGTGCATCGGCGTCGCCGCGCCGTGGTCGAGCGCCCGCGCGTGGGGCGACGAAGGACACGAGATCGTCGGCGAGATCGCGACCCACTTCCTGACGCCGACCGCGCGGACGAAGGCCTTCGCGCTGCTCGCGGCCGACCAGGATCCGCTGACCGCGCACGACTTCGTCCACGAGACGACGTGGGCCGATCACTTCCGCGACTCCGATCGCGACACGACGAAGGTGCACTACCTGCAGACGCACCTGTGGCACTTCGTCGACATCGAGATCGCCGACGGCGACGTGGACCGCGCGTGCTACGGGCACCCTGCCCTGCCGCCCGCGACCGTCGCGTCGCTCGGACCGGCGTCCGACTGCGCGATCGACAAGATCGCGGAGTTCGAGGCCGAGCTCGCGTCGCCGCGGACGTCCGCCTCGGAGCGACTGCTCGCGCTGAAGTTCCTGCTGCACTTCGTCGGCGACATCCACCAGCCGCTGCACGCGAGCGACGACCACGATGCGGGCGGCAACCTGAAGTCCGTCACGGCGGCGGGCCTCGGGAGCGGCACGTTGCACGGCTTCTTCGACACGCCATTCGTGCAGCGGCTCGGCGCCGACCCCGTCGCGGTCGGCGACGCGCTCGCGAGGCGGATCACCGCGGCCGACGTCGCCGCCTGGTCGAGCGGCACGCCGACGCAGTGGGCCGTCGAGTCGTTCGGCATCGCGAAGGCGCGGATCTACGCGAAGCTTCCGGCGCCGACGAACGGCACGTATGCGCTGCCGGCCGCGTTCGTCGCCGCGGCGCAGGGCATCGTGACCGGGCAGTTGTCGCGTGCCGGCGTGCGCCTCGCGGCGGTGCTCAACGCAGCGCTCGCGTCGCCGTGAGCCCGGTGCGACGATTCGCGGACTCCGGACGGGCACCGGGGTCGACGCGTCGCGGCGACCGCCGCGTCCGAGGCGTTCGGGGCATCATCGGCATCCGCTGAGCCGCCGCGACGAAAGACCGCATGTCCCGCATTCCTCACATCGTCGTGCTGGACGACGAGGCCGACCTCACCGCACTGGTCGCGAGCTACTTCGCGAAGCACGGCTTCCGCGTGACCGAACTGCACCGCGCGGTCGACCTGTACGCGTCGATCGCGTCCGATCCGCCCGACCTCGTGCTGCTCGACGTCGGCCTGCCGGACGACGACGGGATCGCGGTCGCGCGTCGGCTGCGACGGGACTGGAACGGCGGACTGGTGTTCCTGACCGGCCGCGGCGATGCCGTCGACAAGGTCGTCGGCCTCGAGGTCGGCGCCGACGACTACGTCACGAAGCCGTTCGAGCTGCGCGAGCTGCTCGCGCGCGTGCGGTCCATCCTGCGCCGCACGCAGGAGTCGACGACCGCGCCGGTCGGCGTCGGACGACGCGAGCGCGCCGCTGCGGTTCCTGCGCTGGTCGCTGGACCGAAGCCGGCGCGCGCTCGTCGACGGCAACGGGTCCGAGGTTGCGCTGACCGCCGGCGAGTTCGACCTGCTCGCGGCGTTCGTCGAGAACCCGGGTCGCGTGCTGTCGCGCGACTTCCTGCTCGAGCAGCACGCGCGGCCGCGAGGCCGCGCCGTTCGACCGCACGATCGACGTCCAGGTCGGTCGCTTGCGGAAGAAGCTCGGCGACGATGCCGAGATGCCGCAGATCATCAAGTCGGTGCGCGGCGCGGGCTACCTGTTCGTCCCGGTGGTCACGAAGTCCGCCGGGCCGTCGCCCGGGACGGACGCGCGGTCGTGAGCGACCGGTTCGACCCGGCGATCTTCCGGTCGCTGTTCGACGCGTATCCCGACGCGTTGATCGTGGCCGACGCGTCCGGGCGCATCGTCGTCGCGAACCCGAGCGCGACGGCGCTGCTCGGCTACACGGTCGACGAGCTCGTCGACGATGAGCATCGAGGCCCTCGTTCCGGACGCCATTCGTGCCGCGGCACGCGCAGTTCCGTCACGCGTACGCGAAGGCGCCGCGCGCCCGCGCCGATGGGCAACACAGACGAACCTCGTCGCCCGCCACCGCGACGGCCGCGACGTCATGGTCGAGATCGCGCTCAGCCCGCTGCACGAGGGGACGTCGCCGCTCGTCGTCGCCGCCATCCGCGACATCGAGCGGTTATCCGCGCATGCAGCAGGCGCTGAGGCGCGCGCGCTACAGCGACCACCTCGCGCAGTTCGGGCGGCTCGCCGTCGACGCGCGCGACACGCAGGCTTGCTGCTGCGCGACGTGCCCGCGACTCGCGATCCAGGCGCTCGACGTCGAGTGCGCGGCCGTCTTCCTGCTCGACGCCGCGCGGCGCGCCTTCGACGTGGCGGCGGAGGTCGGCCTGCCCGGGATCGCGAGGCGGCACGTCGCGAACGCGCCCGGACTCGATGCCGGGCTTCGCGTTGCGCGAGCGCAAGCCGGTCGTGACGCGACACGCCGACGAGACGCGCTTCGATCTCCCCGACGGCTACGATGGACGCGACCTGCGCAGCGGCCTGCTCGTCCCGGTCTTCGATCGCGGCGAGGCGATCGGCGTCGTGGCGGTCCACGCGACGTCGGCCGACCGCTTCGGCGACGACGAGATCGCGCTTCGTCGAGTCGCTGTCGAGCCTGCTCGCGACGAGCCTGCAGCGCGCGCAGACCGAGGAGGCGCTGACCCATGCGCATCGTCTCGAGGCGGTCGGCCAGCTGACCGGCGGCATCGCGCACGACTTCAACAACCTGCTCGACGGTCATCCAGGGCAACCTGCAGGTGCTCGAGGACAGCGGGCCGGTCGAGGCCGACGGCGCGACGACGCAGCTCGTCGCCGCGGCGATGCGGGCGACGCAGCGCGCCGCGGAGCTCACCGGCAAGCTGCTCGCGTTCTCGCGGCGGCAGGTGCTGCAGCCGGAGTGCGTCGACGTCGCGCAGCTGATCGGCTCGCTCGCCGACATGCTGCGACGCACGCTCGACCACGCGCATCCGCGTCGAGGTCCGGCACGACGATGGCGACGCGCACGTGCTCGCCGACGCGGCCCAGCTCGAAGCCGCGCTGCTCAACATCGCGATCAACGCGCGCGACGCGATGGCGGACGGCGGGACGCTCGAATTCAGGATCGGCCATGTGGCGCGGCTGCCGCCGGGCGCGATCGGCGATACGCGCGCATCGATGGACCGTCCCGACCTCGGCTACGTCGCGATCCTGATCTCGGACACCGGGACCGGCATGGACGACGACGTCCGCGAGCGCGCGTTCGAGCCGTTCTTCACGACGAAGGACGTCGGCAAGGGAACCGGTCTCGGGCTCAGCACCGCGTACGGCTTCATCCGGCAGTCGCGGGGTGCCGTGACGCTCGACAGCGCGCCGGGCGCCGGGACCCGCGTCGGGCTCTATCTGCCGGCGGCCCCGGCCGGCGACGCCGTCGCGACGGACGAAAACGACGAACCGGTCGCGCTCGCCGGTCTGCGCGTGCTGCTCGTCGAGGACGAGGCCGACGTGCGCGACGTCGCGGTCCGCTTCCTGCGGCAGCTGCACTGCGACGTCGAGACGGCCGATTCCGCCGAATCGGCACTCGCCATGCTGTCGACGCGCGACGACATCGGGCTGCTGCTGACCGACATCGCGCTCGGTGCCGGCATGCGCGGCGACGAGCTGGCCCTGCAGGCGCGGCGTCGGTACCCGGACCTGCCGGTCCTGCTGGTCTCCGGCGACCCGAGCGCGCTGCTCGACGCCGATGCGAACCTGCCGTCCGACTGGGAACTGCTGCAGAAGCCGTACTCGCGCGACGAGCTCGCGCGCGCGATCGGCCGCGTCGCGTCGGCGTCGTAGGACGTCGCGATCGTCGCGCGGCGCCGTCGGGAGGCGTCCGTGACGGTCGTCTCGCGGAGCGGCCTCGCCGGTCGCGCGACGCGCCGCCCTCGCCGGCGTCATCGTCGCGTCGGATGGCGGCGCTCGTCGTGGACCGCCTCGACGCCGTTCGTTGCGGATCAGTTCATCGCCATCGCGAGCGAGTCCTGCACGAACGCGTCGAGCGCACGCGCGTCGGGGATGCGCACCTCGCGGCGCCGCACGCTCGTGAACTGGATGATGTTCGCCCTCGCGAGCTTGTTCAGCGCGCGGCTGACGGTCTCGAGCGTCACGCCGAGGAACGCGCCGATCTCCGCGCGCGTCAGGTGCAGCGTGATCTGGTCGCAGCGCAGGCCGCGGACGCGCAGCGCGTCGACCCAGAACCGCAGGAACTCCGCGACGCGCGCGTCGGCGGGCAGCGTGCAGACCGACATCAGCGCGTTGCGATCGCCGGCGATCGCCCGGCTCATCCCGCCGAGCAGCGAGTCGAGCAGTGCCGGGTTGGCCCGCGAGTCCGCCATCACGGCATCGTAGCGCGCGGACCAGACGGCGCAGGTGTCGAGGGCGACGGCGTCGCAGGTGTGGCGACCGCCGCCGATGCCGTCGAGCCCGATCCAGTCGCCGCGGAACTTGAAGGAGACGACCTGCTCGCGTCCGTCCATCGCGAGATTGACGAGCTTGCACGATCCGGTCTCGAGGACATACAGCCTGTCGAACCGCTCGCCGGCACGATAGATCACCTCGCCCTCCTTCACGACGCGGCGCATGAACGCATCGCTGGTCGTCGCCATCGCGATGGCGGCCGTCGCGTCGCCGGTGCCGAGCGGCGCCGGCAGCGTCCCTCGCGTGTCGCGTGGTCCGGTGTGGGTCGTACGGGCAGTCGAGGCGGCGAACATGGGTCTCTCCGGGTGCAGTGGACGATGCACCCATCGTAGGGACCCCCCGATAACCGACGACGACCGCCGTGCATCAAACGGTGTCGTTTCGTGAACGGTCGGTAAACGGCGAGTGCTGCGACGCGCAGGCCGGCGGCCGACGGACCGTTCCGCGCAGCCCGCGGTCGAACGTCGCCGCGACCGCGCGCGCCACGAGCCAGCCCGCGCGCGTGACGGTGACGCCGGCACGATCGACGCGGACGAGCCCGTCTGCCGCGAGCGACCGCAGCGCATCGAGCTCGCGGCCGAAATACGACCGCGCATCGACCCGGTGACGCGACGCGAACGTCGCGAAGTCGAGCCTGCCGTCGGACATCAGCGCCCCGATCGCCGCGCCCCGCAGCGCGTCGTCGCGCGACAGCGTCGTGGCGCGCTCGACCGGCAGCCTGCCGTCCGCGACCGCCCGGCAGTACGCCTCGACGTCGCATGCATTGCGGTAACGGACGTCGCCGACGCGACCGGACGTGCACAGCCCGAGCCCGAGCAGGTCGCCGTCGGACGCCGCGCCGTCGTCCTCCGGTACGCGCGGCGGGTCGCCCGGGACTCGCGCGGCGGTGGCATCGTCCGACGGCAACGCGAAGCGGTCGGTGCCGTCGCGCCGGTAGCCCGCGTCGACGAGCGCCTCGACCGCCGCCTCGAGCATGGCGAGGCGATCGATCCGGTGCGGCCGATCGTCGTCGGCGACGTCGTGCCGCGCGACACGTTCGAGCGACGCGGCCGGCAGCAGCGCGATGCGATCGGGGCGCATCGCGATCGTCATCGCGACCGTTCGCGCGAAGCTCGTCGGCGTCTGCTTCGGCAGGCCGTAGACGAGATCGACGTCGATCGTGCGGAAGCCCTGCAGGCGTGCCGCGTGGATCAGCGCCCGCACCGAGTCGGGAGCCTGCACGCGACGGATCGCGAGCTGGACGGTGGGATCGAGGTCGTGGACGGCGAGCCCGATCCGCTCGAAGCCGGACGAGCGCAGCGCGGCGAGCCGCGCCGACGTCACCGTGCGCGCGTCGGCGTCGATCGCGAGCGCCGCGTCCCGTGCGAATGCGAAGTGCTCGCGCAGCCGCGAGACGATCGTCGCGAGCGCCGCGTCGGTGAAGCAGGTCGATGCGCCGACGCCGAACGCGACGCGCGCCACGGAACGCCCGGGGTGAAGGTGTCGCCCGGCGATCGCGATCTCCTCGCCGAGCGCGTCGCGGTATCGATCGTCGCCGCATCCTTCGAGCGGATGGGGTCCGTGGCACCCGCCGCGGCAGCGAGGCGAGTCGCACGCGGGGATGTGCACCCGGACCGCCAGCGGTCCGCGCGTCGCGGCCCATGCGCCGGCGACGTCGTCCGTCGTCAGTGCCGTCGCCAACTCGTCCGCGGCCGGATCCGACGCGTCGCAGGGTCCGGGTTCATCGAACAACGAGAACACCGCGTCGTGCGCATGGTGCGGACGGGCGGGTGCTCTCGTCGACGGGGACCGGTCCATCGTCGGATGCTTCCACGGCCGCGCGCCGGCGGGTTGATCCAGGACAAGCCGCCAAGGCTCGCGACGATCGACCCGACCGGGTCCTCGACGACGGCACAGGCGCCGTGCGTCGCGAGGACGCGGCGCGACGGCGATCGGTTCTCCCGCGCCAACGAGGCGCGGCTACGACGACGCGGCTTCGACGCCGGGATCATGCAGCGCTGGCGCGCGCGACGGATCGGCCTCGACGATGCCGGCGGCGACGAGCAGCGTCGTCGCGACCGCGACGGCGGTCGCGAAACGGATCAGGCCCTTCTTCGTGATCGTCATCGCGCGCCTCACCGTCCGGCGTCTTCGCACGACGGGATCGGGACGACGTCCGCGACGTCCCGATCCGCCATCGATCTCGTGGCGTCGCCGCCCCGCGAGTCGCGCGACGGGTGTCCGTGCGCCGACCTGCGCGGCGCGTACGACCAGTCGAGGATCTCGGGCAGGTCCTCGCCGTGCGCGCGGATGTACGCATGGTGGCGTGCCAGCGCGGCCTCGCAGTGGCGCATCGCGTCGCGCGTCGCGTCGTAGCACGGCGCGCGCCACAGCGCGTCGAGCGCGAGGTCGAAGCGGCTGAGCCGGTTGCGGACGAGCATGTCGAACGGCGTCGTCGTGCTGCCCTCCTCCCGGTAGCCGTGCACGTGGAACCTCGACGGATTCGGCCGGCGATAGATCAGCTCGTGGATCAGCGTCGGGTAGCCGTGGAACGCGAACACGACCGGCGCGTCGTCGGTGAACAGACGGCGGAACGATCCTTCGTCCATCGCGTCGGCGAAGTCGCCGCGCGACTCGAGCGTCGTCAGGTTCACGACGTTGACGACGCGCACGCGCAGCTGCGGCACGAGGTCCGCGAGGATCTGCGCAGCGGCCACGACCTCGCGCGTCGGCACGTCGCCGGCGGCCGCGAGCACGACGTCCGGCGCCGCGTCGTCTCCGGCCCAGCCCCAGATGCCGGCGCCGTGGGCGCAGTGCGTCTTCGCCGCCCACGGGTCGAGCCACTGCGGCATCGGCTTCTTCGACGCGACGACGACGTTGATCAGGTCCTGCGTCGCGAGGCAATGCTCCATCGTCGCGACGAGGCAGTTCGCGTCGGGCGGCAGGTACACGCGCACCTGCTTCGACTTGCGCGTCATCACGGCGTTCAGGAACGTCGGTCCCTGATGGCTGTAGCCGTTGTGGTCCTGTTCCCAGACGTGGCTCGTCAGCAGGTAGTTCAGCGAGGCGACCGGCTTGCGCCACGAGATCTCCGCCGACATCTTCTGCCACTTCGCGTACTGGAACATCATCGAGTCGACGATGCTGACGAACGCCTCGTAGCACGCGAAGACGCCGTGCCGACCGGTCTGCAGATAGCCTTCGAGCCAGCCCTGGCAGCAGTGCTCCGACAGCATCTCCATGACGCGCCCGTCGTGCGCGAGGTCCGTGTCCTGCGGTTCGACCTCGGTCTCGAAGGTGCGCTTGGTCGCGTCGAAGACGGCGCCGAGCCGGTTCGACGCCGTCTCGTCGGGACAGAACAGACGAAAGTTCGCGGCCGAACGGTTGAGCGCGAAGACGTCGCGCAGGTAGCGGCCGACGACGGCCGTGTTCTCGGTCTGCACGACGCCGGGCGCATCGACGGCGATCGTGCGGTCCGGTCCGCCCGGCAGGCACAGCACCTGATGGCGGTCCCCGCCGTTGGCATGACGCGACTCGCCGAGGCGATGTCCGACCGCAGGCACGATGCTGAGGACCGCCTCGACGGGACATCCCCGGGGATCGAACAGCTGTTCGGGGCGGTAGCTTCGCAGCCACGCGTCGAGCTGCGTGAGCTGCGTCGGGTTCGTCCGCGGCGCGGTCAACGGCAGCTGGTGCGCGCGCGGCGTGCCCTCGACCGGCAGACCGTCCACTTCGACCGGTCCGGTCCACCCCTTCAACGTGGACAGGACGATCATCGGCCAGTGCAGCGACGCGCGCTTCGCATCGTCGCCATCGCGCGCCGCGGCCTGGATCTCGCGGATGCGCGCGTACGCCCAGTCGAGCGCCGTCCACAGCTCGCGGTGAACCGCCATCGGATCCGTGCCGGCCACCGTCCTGACGTCGTGTCCATAGCCGCGGAACAGCGCGGTGAGCTCGGCCGCGGGCATCCGCGCGAGCAGCGTCGGACCGCTCAGCTTGTAGCCGTTCAGGTGGAGGATCGGCAGCACCGCGCCGTCGCGTGTCGGATCGACGAAGCGATGCGAGTGCCACGAGGTCGCGAGCGCCCCGGTCTCGGCCTCGCCGTCGCCGACGACGCACACCGCGACGAGGCCCGGGTTGTCGAACACGGCGCCGTAGGCATGCGCGAGCGAGTAGCCCAGTTCGCCGCCTTCGTGGATGCAGCCGGGCGTCATCGCGGTCAAGTGGCTCGGAATGCCGCCGGGCCACGAGAAGTCGTGCGCGAAGCGTTGCAGCCCCTCGTCGCCGTGGCGGTACTGCGGATAGCGATCGCCGAGCGTCCCGTCGAGATAGAGACCGGCCATCACGCCCGGCGCGCCGTGTCCGACGCCGACCACCTCGAGCACGTCCGCGCCGGTGTCCTGGATGAGGCGGTTGAGGTGCGCCTGGATCAGGTTCAGTCCCGGCACCGTGCCCCAGTGCCCCAGCAGGCGGTGCTTGATGTGCCGGGCCGCGAGCGGCTCGGCCAGCAGCGCGTTCTCCGCGAGGTACAGCTGCGCGGCGGCGAGATAGTTCGACGCGCGGAAGAACGCGTCGACGGCATGGAGCCGGTTCGGATCGATGGACATGGCGGCCTTTCGGGTCGAGGGTGTGGCACCGGCGGAGGCCGTCGTGGCGGCGGCTCGCGCGGGAGTCGAAGCGCGTCGGCTCGCGGCATCGGCGGTCCCGACGGTCGGCCCACTGTAGGCAGCGCCGGCCGCCAACCCTTGCGCTGGATCAACCCCCCGCAGCGACCGCGCGCCAATCTGCCGGCATCACGCAAAGGAGATCGCCATGACCTGTCCCGAAGAACTGCTGCTGGTGCTGAACGTCGGCTCCAGCAGTCTGAAGTTCGCGTTGTACGAGCCCCATCCCGGCACGCCGCGCGAATGGGTGCGCGGGTCGATCGACACGTCGTCGAGCATTCCGGTCGTCGACGTGTTCAGCGGACGCTGCTGTCGCGCGGTGCTGCCGGCGATGACGCTCGAGTGCCGCGACGTTCACGGTCACGTCGGCGCGATCGTCGAGTGGACGCGCCGCGCGTTCCCCGGCAGCCGCATCGCCGCCGTCGGCCATCGGATCGTGCACGGCGGCGAGCGGACCGGCGCAGCGCGCGTGACGCCGTCGCTGCTCGATGCGTTGGAGCGGCTCGAGCCGTATGCGCCGATGCACCAGGCGCCCGGCCTCGACGTGATCCGTCGCCTCGAATCGGTCCTTCCGCTCGTGCCGCAGGTCGCGAGCTTCGACACGGCGCTGCACATGACGCAGGCGCGGCGGACGCGGCTCTACGCGTTGCCGAAGCGCTATGCGGACGAGGGCATCGTGAAGTACGGCTTCCACGGGCTGTCGTGCACGCATGCGCTGAGCGTGATCGAGCAGCGCCTCGGACGCGACACGCAGCGCCGCACAGTGGTCGCTCATCTGGGCAGCGGCTCCAGCGTCAACGGATTCGTCGGGCGCGTCAGCCACGGTTCGACGATGGGCCTCACCCCGCTCGACGGACTTCCGATGGCGACGCGTTGCGGGAGCCTCGATCCCGGTGTGGTGTTCGCGCTCCAACGCTGTCATGGACTGTCGACGTCGCAGGTCGAGCACGTCCTCTATCACGAGTCGGGACTGCTCGGCCTGTCCGGGCTCTCGGGCGACCTGCGCGTGCTGCTCGCGAGCCCGGCGGCGGCGGCACAGCAGGCCGTGGATCACCTGGTCGTGCGCACCGCACGCGAGATCGCGTCGATGGCCACGGAGCTCGGCGGCCTCGACGTGCTGGTCTTCACCGGCGCGATCGGCTCGAACGCGATCGCCATTCGCGACCGCGTCGCGGAACGACTGCGCTGGATCGGCATCGAGCTCGACGCGGCGTCCAACGCGTCGCACGCGGCTACCGGGGCGAGCCTCGTCTCGTCCGCGTCGAGTCCGGTGGCCTGCTGGGCCGTCGCGGCCGACGAGGAACGCGTGATCGCCGACGAGATGCACGCGTCGCTGCGCGATGAGCGCGAGGCGATGGCCGCGTTCGAAGCGGACTGACGTCGCCGCGCGCCGGGTCGACGCCGAGGCGCTTCGCGCCGGCCCGCACCGCGACGTCGAGGCCGGCCGATGCCGACGTCGACGCCGACGTCGACGATCAGCCGACGGCCGCCTCGGTCGTCGCGTCGATGCGGCGCGTCGCCTGGTCGGCGCCGCTGCGCTCGCGGTTCGCATCGCGCACGAGCAGGACCGGGACGGTCGCCTCGCGAAGGATCGACTCGGCGCCGCTGCCGAGGAACGCGCGCTTCACGCCGCGCCGGCCGTGCGTGCCGACGACGATCAGGTCCGCCGGCCAGGCGGCCGCCGCCTCGAGGACGCGCCGGTGCACCGGAAGCGCGAAGCTCTCGCACATCGTGGTCTGCGCTTCGCAGCCGCCCGCCGCGCAACGTGCGCGCGCCGTCTGGAGGATGGCGCGGCCGACCTTGCGCAGCTCCTCGCGCCAGTTGTCTTCGTACGCGATGCTGCTCATCGCGAGCGAGAAGGACTGGTCGTCGATCGCATGGAAGAGGCGGATGGTGCCGCCGGAGATCTTGGACAGCCGTACGGCTTCGTCCACGCCGAGCAGCGACGTCTCGCTCCCGTCGACGGGGACCAGGATGTGTTCGTACATGACGTTCTCCAGGATGGGTGTCCCGTCACTGTGCGCAGCCGCCGCGCGACCGACTTGCGGTAGATCAATCGGCCCGTGAAGCGACGGCCATGGATCGACCCGGATCAAGGCGACGCGTCGACGATGCGCAAGACTCGGTCCGTGTCGCACGGCGAACGCGCATCGCCCGAGCATGGAGCCGGGATGACAGGACACTCGAAGGAACCAACGCCGTTGCATCGCCTGGACGCTCTGGAACGGGTCGGGACGCGGCGCGTGCGCGAGGCGGCGGACCTCGCTCGTTCGACGGCGGCCATCGACGGACGACGCGCGGCGCAACGCGCGCGAGGACGAGCGCCTTGCCAAAATCGAGGACGGACTGCACGACATCGCCGCGGCGCAGCTCGTGGCGACCGCGGAGGCGAAACGACGCGCGCTGGACGGGTCCTACGGCCGCTGCATCGATTGCGGCGAGGCCATCCCGCCCGAACGTTTGCGGGTCGTGCCCGCCGCGATCCGGTGTATCGCCTGCGAGTCCCGGGACGCAAGCGAACGGCGCGCCGTTTGATCCAGCGCAAGGCGCTGCGTCCCGCATCCGTCACATTGCGTCGAGCCCCCACCCGGACGCAGACAACGGAGGAACCATGAAACACGCACCGACGCAGGTCGATCGCATGGAAGGCCTGTTCCCGGACATGTTCCGCGGCTGGCCGCGCGCCATGCGGCCGAGCCTCGACCTGCAGTCCGAAATCCGCATCGACGTCGACGAGACCGACCAGGCGTACATCGTCAATGCGGAGATTCCGGGCGCGAGGAAGGAGGACGTGCACGTCTCGCTCGACGGCAACTATGTCGGCATCTCGGTCGACTTCAAGAAGGACACGGAACAGGACAAAGGACGAACGCTCCTCAAGGAGACGTTCCGCGGAAGCGTCTCGCGCGGTTTCACTCTCGGCACCGACGTCGACGAGAAGAGCGCGGACGCAACGCTGGAGGATGGCGTCTTGCGGCTGACGTTGCCCAAGAGGAAAGGCTCGCCCAACCATACGCTGACGATTCGTTGAAACGTCGGCGGGCGGGCAACGTACTCCGCCTTGTCGCATTGACCGCCGCCATCGCGTATGGCGGTTTTTTTTCCAGCCGACGGTCCGGCGGCCGTGTCTTGATGCAGGTCAACGTGCCAGCCTTCGCGACCGCTACCTTGACGACTCCGATCCGCTCGACGAGGTTCACATGGCGCAGACCCCGCAGACATCGAACTCCCGAGAGGCGATCGATCCGGTCGTCGCGGTTCACGACACGCACGCCGGTGCGGAAGCGACCGTCCGGCAGCTCGGCGACGCGGGCTTCGATCTGAAGAAACTGTCGATCATCGGGAAGAACTTCCAGATGGAAGAACATCCGGTCGGCGTCTACACCGTCGGCGACCGGATCACGACGTGGGCGGGCGTCGGCAGCGCCTGGGGCGCGCTCTGGGGATTGCTGTTCGGCCCCGCGATCTTCATCGTTCCGACGGTCGGCGTAGTCGCGTCCGTCGGTCCGATCGCGGCGGCGATCGTCGCGGCCCTGGAAGGCGCGGTCGTCGGTGGCGGTGTCTCGGCGCTGGTCGGCGCGCTGGCGAGCCTCGGACTGTCGCGCGAGGAGGCCATCCGTTACGAGGCCGACATCCGGGCCGACCGCTTCCTCGTCATCGTGCACGGGACACGCGACGAGATCGCCCGGGCGCGCGGCATCCTCGCGGCGCGGATCGCGAACGCTGCCGTCTTTGGAGCCGTGGCGGCCGCCTGAGCGAACGATCTCGCGTCGATTCGTCCGGCGCGGCCCTTTCCGGCACGCGACGATCGGCTCACGCGTCGTCGCGTTTGGGCGGCCGGCTTCGCCGCTCGGGATGCTTCTTCGCATCTCGCGCGATCTCCTTGCCCGCGAAGACGACGACGTCGCGGGCGAGGCGCAGCGCGGCCAGGGGTTCGGAATTCGGCACGGCGCAGCGCGTCGCGCGTTCGCGCCGTCGCCTGCTTCGCCTCGGCAAGCGCGTCCCGCGATGCCTGCGTCAACGCCTCGTCGGATTCGCTCAGCGCTTCCTGAGTCCGCACCGCCGCGTCGCGGGCCGCGACCGACGCGTCCGCCGCCTGCTGTCGCACGCGCGCCTTGGTCCGCGCGGCGAGATCGTGCATCTCCGCGTCCGCGTCGCGCGACGCGAGAGCCGCCTTCTCGACGTCGTCGCGCATGCGTTCGACCGCCCGCATCGATGCGTCGTGAATCGCTGCATCGGCCGCGGCGATCGCCTCGCGGATGCTTCGAAGTGCGTGGTCGGCGGACGTCGTCGCGCGGCCGGCGCGCGCGTCTTCGGGACGATCGGCCCGGGCGGTCGTCGGCGCAGGCGACGGTTCGGCCGCCGCGTGGCCGGACGGGTCGGCCTCCGCCGCGGGCGCCGCCCCCGCCAGCGCGAGCGCGGCACCGGCGATGCACAGTCCCGCACGCCCCCCGCCGATGCATGACCGCCGCCGACCGCGCCTCGAACCCCTGCTTCCGGACGCGGTCATGCAGCTGCGGCGTGAACGGCGCCGGCGGCGGCCGCGTCGAAGACCGGCTCCGCGGACTCGGCCGGCTTCGCATGGACCACGAGCACGGGGATCGGCGCATGCCTCACGATCTGTTCGGCATCGCTGCCGAGGAAGAAGCGGTCGGCCCCGCGTCGCCCGTGCGAGCCGATCACGATCAGGTCCGCGCCCCAGTCGCGCGCGTCGTCGATCACCGGACGATAGACGCGCTCGCCGGCGAACTCGAACAGTCGGCTCTCCGCCTGGACGCCGGCGCGCGTCGCCCGGTCGACGGCCGCCGCGAGGATGTCGCGTCCCATCTTCTGCAGGTGGGGAACGATGTAGCCCGCATAGGCGGGGAACGTCTCGAAACCGGTGACGTAGGTCAGCTCGTCGAGGACGAACACGACACGCACGATCCCGCCGTCCTGCTTGGCGAGCGCGATCGCTTGGTCGAGGCCGAGCAACGACGTGGGACTTCCGTCGACCGGTACCAGGATGCGTCGATACATGAGGAACTCCCGGGATGTCATCGAAAGTCCGAATGTGCGGCGGCGTCGCGGCGGGACCTTGATCAGCGTCAAGCTGCACTTGCTGCGGCAGGAGCGCTGCGGGGCAGCGGAGCGGAACGTGCTCGGGTTCGGCCCGTGGAAGGCATCGATCGCCTCCGACGACCGCGATCGGTCGACGGACGATCGCGCGCCCCGCACCGGGTTGATCCCGCGCAACGTCGCGTGCGATCCGCGACGTATCGTCGACAGCGTCCCGACCGAGGAGACCCGCGATGAAGACCGACCAGCAGCTCAAGAGCGACGTCATTGCCGAACTGGCCTTCGACCCCGCGATCGACGAGACGCCGATCGGCGTGTCGGTCGCGGACGGCACCGTCACGCTGACCGGACATCCGAGCAGTCTCGCGGAAAAGGAGGCGATCGAGTCCGCGGTGCGTCGCGTGGCGGGCGTCAAGGCGATCGTCGTCGACATGCTCGTGCGGCTGCCGAGCGCGAGCGAGCGACCCGACGAGGCCCTCGCCACGGCAGTATCGAACGCCCTCAGGTGGACGCTGACCGTCCCCGCCGGATCGGTGCGGCCCACGGTCGAGCATGGCTGGGTCACCCTCGACGGAGAGGTCGTGTGGGACTTCCAGCGACGCGCGGCGCTCCGTGCGGTCCGGGACCTCGTCGGCGTCGCCGGCGTGGTGGACCGGATCCGCGTCAAGCCGCAGGCGGCGGCGGCCGACGTGCGCGAGAAGATCGTCGAGGCGCTGAGGCGGCACGCGAATCGCGACGCGAAGCGCGTCGACATCGCGGTCGACGGCGCGAAGGTGACGCTGCGAGGAACCGTCGAGTCGATCGCCGAGGCCGCCGCCATGGAGCAGGCGGCGTTCTCCGCGCCCGGCGTGGCGGCGGTCGTCAACGAGCTCGAGGTCGAGTCCTGATGAGCGCCGCGCGAGCGGGCATCGCGGGTCGACGCAGGACGTCGGCGCGATGACCGACGACGTTCGCCGCGCGATGCTGCTGTCGCGTCCCGGCGCGGCGCTGCGGATGACCGAGGGCCCGCTCCCGCATCCGCACGACAACGACGTGCGACTGCGCGTGCTCGCCTGCGGCGTCTGCCGGACCGACCTGCACCTGATCGACGGCGAACTGCCGTCGGCGCGCTATCCCGTCGTGCCGGGGCACGAGATCGTCGGTACCGTCGACGCGCTGGGCTCGGGGGTGTCGCGATGGTCGGTCGGCCAGCGCGTCGGCGTGCCCTGGCTCGGTGGCACCTGCCACGTCTGCCCGTACTGCGCGAGCGGTCGCGAGAACCTCTGCGACGCGCCGACGTTCACCGGCTGCGAGCGCGACGGCGGCTACGCCACGCATGTCGTCGCGAACGCCGACTACTGTCTCGCGCTGGACGACTCGGTGGCGGCGACCGAACAGGCGCCGCTGCTCTGCGCCGGCCTGATCGGCTGGCGCACGCTGAAGGCCGCCGGCGACGACGCGCGCCGCATCGGCCTGTACGGCTTCGGCGCCGCGAGTCACCTGATCGCACAGGTCGCCATCGGCCAGGGCCGCGAGGTGTATGCGTTCACGCGCGCCGGCGATCGGGCGACGCAGGCCTTCGCGCGATCGCTCGGTGCCCGCTGGGCGGGCGCCAGCGACGAGCCACCGCCGGTGCCGCTCGACGCCGCGTTGATCTTCGCCCCGGCGGGCGAACTCGTGCCCGCCGGGCTGCGTGCCGTGCGCAAGGGCGGCCGGGTCGTGTGCGGCGGCATCCACATGAGCGACATCCCGGGCTTCCCGTACGCGGACCTGTGGGGCGAGCGTCGCATCGAATCCGTCGCGAACCTGACGCGCGCCGACGGGACCGAATTCTTCGCACAGCTCCGGAAGACGCCGGTCGCGGTGACGACGACCGTCTACCCGCTCGACGCCGCGAACGAGGCGATCGCCGATGTCCGCGCCGGCCGCATCGAAGGCGCGGCCGTGCTGGTGCCCTGAAGACCTCCGCGTCGTCGCGCGCGGGCCCCACACCCCCCACGAGACGAAAGGCGCTCGCGCCGCGGGGTCCCGCCGATCGCGCCTCAGTGCGACATCAGGACCGGCACGGTCATCGTCTCGAGCATCGATCGCGTCACGCCGCCCATCAGCATCTCGCGGAAGCGCGAGTGCCCGTAGCCGCCCATCACGATCAGGTCGGTGCCGTCGTCGGCGGCGCGCGACAACAGCACGCTGGCGACGTCGAGCGACGTGGTCTCGTCGCGGACCTCGACGTTCACGCCGTGTCGAGCGAGGTACTGGGCCACGTCCGCACCCGGCGTCTCGCCGTGGCCGTCCGGAGACGGACCGCCGTTGACGACGACGACCCGGACGACGTCGGCGCCGCACAGCATCGGCAGCGCGTCGGTCGTCGCGCGCGCGGCCTCGCGACTCGCATCCCATGCGAGCATCACCCGCTTGCCGACCGTCGCGAACGTTCCCGCGTAGGGGACCACGAGCAGCGGCCGTCCTCCGGAGATCAGGACCTGCTCGACGAAATGCGGCACCGTGCCGATCGTCGGGTCCGACTCGTCGTTCTGGCCGACCACCACCAGGTCGGCGTAGCGCGCGTGCAGCGACACGGCATACGCGTCTTCGTCGTTCGCGATCCGATGCTCGTACGAGTCGACGCCGGCACGGCGGCAGGTCTCGTCGAAGCGACGGGTCGCCGCCTGCGCCCGATCGACGCAGCGCCGGGCCAGGTCGGCGTAGTAGACGTCGACGGCGTTCGCGCCGGACAGCGACTCGACGATCGCCAGGCCCGTCGGCGCGACCCCGACGAGGTGCGCGTCGAAGCGTTGCGCGAGCGACGCCGCGAGCTCCACTCGCACCGCGGCGCGGGCGCTCTGATTGACGTGCACGAGGATGTTGCGATAAGTCATCGAGATCTCCGGTCCATGGCGGCGCGCGTCGGGCGTGGAACGGAGGCGCCACCGTCCCGACGTCGAAGCTGACGTTATCGATGCGGGCGCGCGATCGTTTGATCCACCGCAAGCGCCGCCCGCGATGCGATCGGCGGCGGCCGACCCGCCCGCACGACGATCAACGGCACCGCGGCCAGCCGAAGAACGTCGCGCACGCGCACCTGTCGCAGCGAGGCCGGCGCGCGGTTCGATGCGATCGTCGTGACGACGATCGCATCGCAGGCGAGCCGTCGTGCCGCCTCCGCGATGCTGGCGTCGGGCGCCAGGCCGTGCGCATGGAATCCGCAGAATTCGACGCCTCGCGCTCGTGCGATGAGCTCGAAGGTCGACAGGAGGGCCTCAGCACGACGGAGGAACGCCTCGTGACCGCGGCGAGCGCTTCGAATCGCGCCGCCGGCGGAGTACCCGCTCGCCCCTTGCGCGGAATACGTCTCGAGGACGAGTCCGACGAGCGTCGCGTCGAGGCGAGCCGCGAGCTCCACGGCGGACTGCATCGCGAGACGCGCGCCGGTCGAGCCGTCGAAGGGCACCAGGATCGTCTTCGGCATGCGGACCATCGTCCGACAGCGGGAACGGGACGACTTGCGCCACCGCAAGGCGAACGTCGTCGCCGCCTCCCGAACAGCCGTCTCGATCTTGATCCAGCGCAATGCCGGGCCCGCCCCGCGTCGTAGCCTGCGGGTCATGCCAAGACGGGAGGAAGACGCCATGCGATCGGATGCTCGGATAAGGTGCGACGTGCAGGCGATGCTGGAGCGCGACGAGACGCTGGCCGCGCAGCCTCTCGCCGTCGAGGTCCAGCACGGCACCGTCCTCTTTCGAGGAACGCTCGCGTCGCACGCGCAGAAGCGCGCAGTCGAGCGGTCGGTCCTGTGCGTCGCGGGCGTGGCCGCGGTCGTGTTCGAGACGCGGATCGATCTCGACGCGGACACGCGGCCGCAGGACCTGCGGATCGCCGACACCGTCGCCCGGATGCTGCAGGGCAGCCTCGGACCCGCGGCAGACGATGTCCGCGCGACGATCGAGCAGGGGTGGGTGATGCTGCACGGCGCGGTCCGCTGGGACTTCGAGCGTCAGGAAGCCGAGCGTGCGGCCCGTCTCGTGCGCGACGTCCAGGGCGTCACCAACGCCATCGCGCTTCATCCGGTCGCCGTTCGCGGGGACGTCGAGCGCAACGTCCACGATGCCCTCATGCAGCAGGCGCGTCGCGAGGGCCACGGCATCGAGGTCGTGATGCAGGGCGCGACGGTGACGCTGCGCGGTTGCGTCCATTCCGATGCCGAGCGCGAAGCGGCGCGGAACGCCGCCCTGTTTTCCGCCGGCGTCGACGAGGTCGTGAATGCGCTGGTCGTCCGGCGTTGATGCCGTGACGTCCGGAGCGCCCGTTGCCCGCATCGATCGACGTCGCCGCCGTGGCTGCCGTATCGACGTTGCGAGAGCGCTCGCCTGCGGCCGCGCGGGGTACGGGCGTTCGCGGCTCCCCGAGATTCTTCCCGGCGGCGTGACGTCTGCGCCGCCCCTCACGGTACCGATCCCGCGGCTGCCGTTCCACCGATACTGACCGGAGGTCCCATGTTCAAGACGATTCTCGTTCCGATGGACAACAGCGAGACCACGAACGGCGGTCTCGACGAAGCGATCCGGATCGCGAAGGCGAGCGGCGGCCGACTGCGGCTCTTCCACGCGGTCGACGACGTGGCGTTCGCCGTCGCGCTGCAGGCGTGCGATCCATGCGTGATCGACTGGCGCTCGATCTTCGAGGCGGAAGGCAGGGCCCTCCTCGAGTCGGCCGTCGCCAGGGCGCGTGCCGCGGGCGTCGAGGCCGACAGCGCCCTGTCGGTCGATTACACGAGAACCATCGCCGAGCGCGTCGCCGACGAGGTCCGGCAGTGCGGGGCCGACCTGATCGTCATCGGCACGCACGGCCGCCGCGGCGTCGCACGTGCGTTCATCGGCAGCGTCGCCGAGGACATCCTCCGGCAATCGTCGATCCCGGTGCTCCTCGTGAGGACCGAGGCGGCCGCGAAGACCGCGCCGGCATCGCCCGGCTTCCCGACCACCGTGTCGACCGCCGAAACGGCGGCCGCATGACGGCCGGGCCCGAGGCGCCCGCCGCCGTGCCCCCGTTGCGCCGCATCCTGCTGCCGACCGACGGGACGGTCGCGTCGGAGCTCGCCGCGTTCGCCGGGATCGATCTCGCGAGTCGGCTCGGAGCCACCGTCGTCGGCTTCTCGGTAGTCGTCCCGTCGATGCGGTCGACGGTCGGCGTCGCGCTCGGCGGTCCGTCCACGCGCTCGGTGCGCGAACGGCGCGAGGCCGACGAGACGCTCGACGCGCGCCTCGTGCGGCTCGCGCAACGGGCGCGCGCGGCCGGCGTGCCGTTCGAGAGCGACCGGGTCGTCGCGACGGAGGTCGCCGAGGAGATCGTGGACGCCGCGATCCACCGCGAGTGCGACCTCATCGTCCTCGGCACGCATGGACGCGAGGGCGTCGCGCGCCTGCTGAAGGGCAGCGTGGCCGAACGCGTTCTCGAGATGACGGACGTGCCGGTGATGATCTACCGCTTCGGTCCGGAAGAGATCGATGCCTGCCTGCGCGAATCGGCCGGCGCGGAGGCGGCGCCGCCCGCCGCGCCATCGGACGCGCCGTCGCAGACGCGGAGATCGTCGACGCCGGGCGAGGCGATCGGCAACGCGCTTCGTGCTGCGCCGGCCGCTTGATCCAGCGCAAGGCATCGCGTCGATCGATCGCTATCTTGGCCGGCGACGAGCGTCGCTCGCGTCGCGACGGACGCGACGAAGTGGCCGTCGTCCACGCGACCCGCGGGCAGCTCGTCAGCGAGCCCCAGCGACCGACCTTCCGATCACCACCCGGACCCCGACGCATGACGCCAACGACACCGAAGACCGATTCCGCCAGCACCGACACCGCCTTGGTTCGCCATCTCGCCGCGATCGGCGCGCTGAAGCTGCTCGGCCTCGCCCTCCTCTGGTGGGCCTTCGTCCAGGGACATGCGGCCGATCCGGACGCGACACCTGCCGGAGGCACCGCTCGATCCCGGACCGCCGCGCCGACCGGAGCCGCACGATGATCTCCGAACAGCTCGTCGACCTGTCGCGGCTGCAGTTCGCGGCCACGGCGCTGTACCACTTCCTGTTCGTGCCGCTGACGCTCGGCCTGTCTGGCTGCTCGTCATCATGGAGTCGGTCTACGTGATGACCGGCAAGCAGATCTATCGAAGGACATGACGCAGTTCTGGGGCAAGCTGTTCGGCATCAACTTCGCGCATGGGCGTCACGACCGGCATCACGCTGGAGTTCCAGTTCGGCACCAACTGGTCGTACTACTCGCATTACGTCGGCGACATCTTCGGCGTGCCGCTCGCCGATCGAAGGCCTGATGGCGTTCTTCCTCGAATCGACTTTCGTCGGCCTGTTCTTCTTCGGCTGGGACCGCCTGACGCGCATGCAGCATCTGCTCGTCACCTTCCTCGTGGCGCTCGGCTCGAACCTGTCGGCGCTGTGGATCCTGATCGCGAACGGCTGGATGAACAATCCGGTCGGCGCCGAGTTCAACTTCGAGACCATGCGGATGGAGCTGACGAGCATCTGCGCCGTCGTCTTCAATCCGGTCGCGCAGGTGAAGTTCGTCCACACCGTGTCGGCGGGCTACGTGACGGCGTCGATGTTCGTGCTCGGCGATCTCGTCGTGGTATCTGCTGCGCGGCGCGAACGTCGAATTCGCGCTGCGCTCGTTTCCGCGATCGCCGCGGCTTTCGGGCTCGCGTCGGCCGTGTGCGTGATCGTGCTCGGCGACGAGTCGCGGCTATACCGCCGGCGAGGCGCAGCAGACGAAGATCGCGGCGATCGAGGCGATGTGGAAGACCGAGAAGGCGCCGGCCGCGCTCAAGCTCGTCGCCGGCATCGACGAGGCGCATGCCCGCAACGACTGGGAGATCGAATGCCGTACGTGATGGGGCTGATCGGGACGCGTTCGGTGACGAAGCAGATCCCCGGCATCGACGACATCCGGACCCGCAACCGCGAGCGCGTCGTCAACGGCATCCGTGCCGCGGTCGCGCTCGACGCGCTGCGGATGGACCGCGCGAACACGGTGGCCCGGGCGACGTTCGACGCGACGAAGCAGGACCTCGGCTTCGGGCTCCTGCTGAAGCGCTACGTCGACGACGTCCGCGACGCGACGCCGGCGATGATCGACCGGGCCGTCGCGGACACGATCCCGCGCGTGCGGCCGATGTTCTGGGCGTTCCGCGCGATGGTCGCGCTGGGCTGCGCGATGCTCGCGCTGTTCGGCCTGGCGTTCCTGAGCACGCTGCGCTCGCGGCCGCCGAAACGCTGGCTGCTGCACTGGGCGTTCTGGATGCTGCCGGTGCCGTGGATCGCCTGCGAGCTCGGCTGGTTCGTCGCGGAATACGGACGCCAGCCGTGGACGATCGCCGGCGTGCTGCCGACGCACCTGTCGGTGTCGAACCTGAGCGTCGGCTCGCTGTACGGATCGCTCGCCGGCTTCGTGGGCTTCTACACGCTGCTGCTGGTCGCCGAGATCTACCTGATGCAGAAGTTCGCGCGGCAGGGTCCCGGCAGTCTCGCGACCGGCCGCTACGTCGACGAGACGCCGTCGCACACCGCCGCGCTCGTCGCGGCCTGACCGGAGGAACGATCATGTTCGACTACGCAACCTTGAAGGTCGATCTGGTGGTGCTCGTCGGCGTGCTGCTGATCGGCTTCGCCCTCACCGACGGCTTCGACTTCGGCGTCGGCGCCCTGCTGCCCTTCATCGGCCGCACCGACGTCGAGCGGCGCGTCATCATCAACACCGTCGGCCCGACGTGGGAAGGCAACCAGGTCTGGTTCATCACCGCCGGCGGCGCGATGTTCGCGGCGTGGCCGCTGGTCTACGCGGCCGCGTTCTCGCGGCTTTTACTTCGCGATGCTGCGGTCCTGTTCGCGCTGTTCTTCCGCCCGGTGGGCTTCGACTACCGCAGCAAGCTCGCCGACCCGCGCTGGCGCTAGGCCTGGGACTGGGGCTTGTTCGTCGGCGGCGTGGTGCCGCCGCTGATCTTCGGCGTCGCGTTCGGCAACCTGCTGCAGGGCGTGCCGTTCCAGTTCGACGACACCTGCGCATCGACATACACCGGCAATTTCTTGGCCTGCTCAATCCCTTCGCGCTCTGCTGCCGGGCTCGTCAGCGCGCGATGCTGGCGATGCATGGCGCGGTCTATCTCGCGCATCGCACCGAAGGCGCGATCCAGCGACGCGCCCTGCGTGCCGCGACCTGGCTGGGGATCCTGTTCGTCGTCGCGTTCGTCATGTGCGGCCTGTGGCTGCGCTTCGGCGGCATCGAGGGCTACGTGATGGACTCGGGCATCGACCCGAACGACTGCGTCCGACCCGACGGCGAAGTCGGTGCTGCGCAGCGCGGACGCGTGGTGGACCGGCTACGCGCGCTATCCGCTGCTGTGGGCGCTGCCCGCGATCGCCTGCGCCGCCGGGCTGCTCGCACCGTGGCTCGCGAGGCGCGGACGGACCGCGACCGCGTTCGTGTTGTCGTCGCTCGCCCCGGCCGGCGTGATCCTGACCGCCGCCGCGGCGATGTTCCCGTTCGTGATGCCGTCGTCGACGTCGCCGTCGTCGAGCCTGACCGTCTGGGACAGCACGTCGAGCCACCTGACGCTGTCGCTGATGTTCTGGGCGACGATGATCTTCGTCCCGCTGATCGTCGGCTACACGAGCTGGGCCTACCGGATCATGCGCGGCAAGGTCACCGCCGCGCACGTCGAGGCGGGTTCACATTCCCTCTACTGATTCGAACGATCGGAGAACCACATGTGGTATTTCGCCTGGATCCTCGGCGTCGGCTTCGCCGTCCTGCTCGCGGTCCTGAACGCGATGTGGGGCGAGCACGGCGAAGCGCGCGAAGCGGCGAAGCGGCTGTTGCCGTGAGACTCGCGAGTGCGCCCCCGGGCCCCGTCGTGCGCGCGATCGCGCTCGCGACGGCGCTCGCGATCGCGGGCGTCGGCACGATCGCGCCCCGTCTGCTGGCGACGCGCGACGGCCGCGTCGACCACGGCGGCGTCACGGTGCTGTTCGCCGCGATGAGCGTCGGGTTCGCCATCGGCTGCGGCTTCAGCAGCGAGCGTCCCGGTTGGCGGCTGCTGCTGTCGCCGCTCTGCTTCGCGTCGCTGCTGCTGGCGGCGCTGCTCGCGCTGGCATGACCGTCCATGCCCCCGAACGTCGGTCCGCTCGATCGCTTCGTCCGCATCGTGGTCGGCGCGACGCTCGCGATCGTCGTGCCGGCGGCCGCGACGGACTGGCGCGCGGCCGGGTTCTACCTGCTGCTGACCGGTCTGGCCGCGCGCTGCCCGCTGTATCGCGTGCTGGGCGTCGACACGCGAGGAAAAGGTCCGGCGAAGTGAGCACCGCGGCGCGGCCCGGTCCGGCGGGCCGACGCGCGGGCGGCGGCGAATCGACGGGCCGCGGACGGGACGGCGGCGCGGACGGCCGCGTGGTCGCTCGCCCGCTACCGACCGCGATCGACCACCAGGCGCCGGGCGATCGCCACGACGGCGTCCAGCGTCGGCGTGTGCAGGTTCAATGCGCGCGCGAAGGCGATCGGGGCCTCGACGATCTCCGCGAATTCCATCGGCTTGCCCTGTTCGAAATCCTGCAGCAGCGACGACTTGTGGTGCTGCGGCCGCTCCGTCCATCGCCGCACGTCGAGTCGGGCGGCGACGTCGAATCCGAGCGCCGCGGCGACGGACGAGCACTCGTCGACGAGTCGAAGGAAGGTCTGCCGGATGTCCGGGTCGACGGCGATCGCCGCGGGATTCCTCATGGCGAGTTGCAACGACGACGCGCTCGCGTTCGCGATCAGCTTGATCCACACGGCCGCACGGATGTCGTCGACCGGCGGCGATGCGATCGCGGCGCCCTCCAGCACGCGCCGCAGGCGGGCGACCGGCTCGTCGGCCACGGCGTCCAGTGCGGCGATCTCGACGCGGTTGACGAGCGGCGAGTTGTTGCGGACCACCGCGGGCGCGACGACCTCGTTGGCCGAATACACGACCGCGGGAACGACCTGGTCGACGCGCAGCACGTGAAGCAGCGAAGGACGGTTCCCGAACACGGCGAGCGCGGGCAACGGCGACGGCGAACGCTCGAGCCCGATCGGGTACCACCACGGCATGCCGTTCTGCGCGAACACGACCAGCGTGTCGTCGCCGACCAGCGGCGCGATGCTCGCCGCCACGTCGGCGAGCGCCGTCGCCTTGACGGTCACGAACACGACGTCGTGACGACCGAGGACGGACGGGTCGGCGCTCGCGCGCGGCTTCGCGCGGATCGTCTCGTCGCCGACCGTCAGCGTCAGCCCCTGCGATTCGATCGCCGCCAGCTGCCGGCCGCGCGCGACCACGCCGACGGCGTGTCCCGCCTGCTCGAGCCGGACGGCGAGATGGCTGCCGATCGCACCGGCGCCGAACACCGCGATCTTCACGTTCGGGCGGCCGCGCCGACGGGACACGACGGCGGACGCGGCGCGTCGGATCGCGCCATCCGGGTCGACGCGAGGACGACGTCGCCGGTCATTCGCGCGTGTCGAGTCGCCACCGGGTGGTCAGCCTGATCCGGTCCGGCGGGTACGTGTTGATCGCGACGGAAAGGACCCTGTCGCCACGGCCGATGTAGTAGCGCAGCACCCGCAGCGCCGGCGCTCCCGGCTTCGCCCCCAGCTCGCGGGCGATGGCCGCGGGCAGTCGCACGCAGCTGATCTCCTGCCGCAGCTCGACGACGCGTTCGCCGTAGAGCCGCTCGATCAGTTCGTAGACCATCACGCCCGGCTCGCGTATGCGGTCGCGGACCGCCTCGTACTCGGGTCTGAGCACGATGCACGCATGGACGATCGGTTCCGGCGATCCGGTCATGTGCCGCAGCCCGACGAAGCCGTACCACGTCTGGCCACGGCTCTCCGGAAGGATCTCCGCCAGCTCGCCGCGAACCTTCAGCGGCCCCTCGCTGCGGCATTCGAAGCGCGCCTTCCGCGTGAACGCGAACAGTTCGGTCAGGTCCGAGACGCTCGCCGTGAAGGCCGATCTCGGGCCCGACGCCTTGACCGTCGTGCCGACGCCGGCGCGACGCGAGACGAGTCCCGCGTCGGTCAACCGGCGAACGGCTTCGCGCGCGGTGTATCGCGAGATGCCGAACGATTCGCACAGCTCCATCTCGGTCGGAATCCGGTCGCCGACCTTGAACTTGCCGCGCTCGATGTCGCGCAACAGCGCCTGCGCCACGACGAGATAGCGAGGGGCGGAACCGCCGAGCACTGCATCGGATCTCGGGTTCGTCATGACGGGCGGTCGATTGTCGGATGCCGGTCGGACGGCGGCGGCCACGACGTGGCCGCCGTCGTTCCGGACGTTGCGCGAAGCCGCGCACGCGTGGCTCCGGCGTGGCCCTTGATGCGGAGGTCCGTTCGTCGCACTATGTACGGACATTAGAACAATTCGCCACCGCGTGGCGACCCTTTTCGATGATGAAGTTGCGCCGTCTTCTCGCCGTGCTGTCGGCCGCCGCGCTCTGCGCCGTGTCTTCACCCGCGTCGTTCGCCGAGGGCTTCCCGGACCGGCCGATCACGATCGTCGTGCCGTATCCGCCGGGCGCCTCGACCGACCAGATCGCACGGCTCGTCGCGCCGAAGCTGCAGGCGGCGACGGGACAGGCGATCGTCATCGAGAACCGGCCGGGCGCCGACGGCAGCACCGGCGCGGCCTTCGTCGCGAAGAGCCCGCCGGACGGGTATCGCATTCTCATCGCGACGCAGCCCGTCGTCGCGATCAACCCGCATCTGCAGCATCGGACCGAATTCGACCCGCTGACGCAGCTCGCCCCGCTGACCAGCGCGGTGGATGCGGTGATGGCGATCGCGGTGACCGCGTCGCTGCCGGTCAACAACCTCGCGGAACTGATCGCGTACGCGAAGCAGAATCCGGGGAAGCTCTCGTTCGGGAGCGCCGGCGTCGGATCGCCGCAGCATCTCGGCGGCGTGCTGCTCGGCGAGCGTGCGGGCATCCAGTGGACGCACGTGCCGTACCGGGGCGGCGGCCCGATGGTCACCGATCTCCTCGCAGGACACATCCAGGTCGGCATCGCGACGCTCGCGGCGTTCAAGCCGGTGATGAGCCAGATCAAGGTGCTGGCCGTCGGCGACGAGACGCGCTTCGCCGGGGCGCCGAACGTCCCGACGATCTCCGAGACGCTGCCCGGCTTCCAGCTGACGACGTGGCTCGCGTTCTACGGCCCGCACGGGCTGCCCGCCGACGTCGCGGACCGTCTGACGACCGAGCTCATCCGCGCCCTGCGCGCGCCCGACGTGTCGGCGCAGCTGCAGGCCAGTGCGCTGCTCGTCAACGCCGACGGCCCGGGACCGCTCGACAAGGTCGGACGCGCCGACTACGAGAGCTACGGAAAGGTGATCACCGATCACCACATCACGAGCGACTGACGGCGAACGGGTCCGGACGCCCGGCGTCGGGCGCCGGAGGAAGCACCTTCCCGGGATTCATGAGGCCGTCCGGATCGAGGGCCCGCTTGATTCGGCGCATCAGGTCGAGTTCGACGTCGGACTTGTAGCGCGCCATCTCGTCGATCTTCAGCAGGCCGATGCCGTGCTCGGCCGACATGCTGCCGCCGAGCGCGGCGACGAGATCGTGGACGATCCGGTTGAGCGCGCCGCGCGCGGCACCGAACGCGGCGCCGTCCGCCCCTGCCGGCTGGACGACGTTGAAGTGGACGTTGCCGTCGCCGATGTGTCCGAACGCGATCACGCGGGCGCCGGGCCACGCCTCCTCGATGGCCCGCGTCGCCCGCTCGATGAACTCGGGAACGCGACTGACCGGGACGGCGACGTCGTGCTTGACGATCGCGCCTTCCTGGAACTGATGGCCGCCGGCGGCGATCTCGCGCAACCGCCACAGCGACCGGCGCTGCGTGTCGGACGTCGCGACGACGGCATCGTGGATCGCGCCGTCGGACGCCGCCTCGCCGAGCACCTGCTCGAACGCGTCGTCCAGCGTGCCGGCCCGGCTCGACGAGACCTCGATCAGCAGGTACCACGGATACGGTCGCTGGAACGGGTCGCGGCCGCCCGGCATGTGCTTGAAGCCGAGATCGAGCGCGATCCGCGGCAGCAGTTCGCAGGCGGTGACGGCGTCGCCCGTCCCGCGCCGCATCGCGGCGAGCAGCCTCAACGCCTGCCCGGGCGAGTCGAGCGCGACGAAGGCGGTATGCCACGCGGCCGGCTTCGGGAACAGCTTCAGCGTCGCCGCGGTGACGATGCCGAGCGTGCCTTCGGCACCGACGAACAGGTGCTTGAGCGCGTAGCCGGTGTTGTCCTTGCGAAGGGCGCGCAGGCCGTCCCAGATGCGGCCGTCGGGAAGCACGACCTCGAGGCCCAGCACCAGCTCGCGCGCATTGCCGTATCGGAGGACGTTGACGCCGCCGGCGTTCGTCGAGAGGTTGCCGCCGATCCGGCAGCTCCCTTCGCTGCCGAGCGACAGCGGGAAGAAGCAGCCGGCGTCGAGCGCCGCCTGCTGCACGTCGGCGAGGATGCAGCCGGCTTCCACGGTCATCGTGAAGTCGACCGGATCGATGGCGCGAACGCGGTTCATGCGTTCCAGCGAGACGACCACGGCATCGCGATCGGTCGGCACGCCGCCGCCGCACATGCCGGTATTGCCGCCCTGCGCCACGACCGGCCGTCCGCGTGCACGGCACAGCGCGACGACCGCCGCGACCTGCGACGTCTCCGCCGGCCTGACGACGTGCGCGGCCGAGCCCCGGAACAGGTTGCGCGCCTCCGCGAGATACGGGGCCATCGCGTCGCCGTCGACGACTCCGGCGCGCCCGACGATCGCCTGCAGCTCGTCGACGAGCGTCCCGGAGGCGATGCCGATCGGCGCGCCGACGCCGCTGTCGAGGCAAGGAATCATTGTCCGGACATTATGCTAATGTCGACGGATCGGTCAAACGACGCGGCTCGACCGGCGAGACGGCTCGTCGGCGGTCGCTCCTGAAGATGTCGAATCTCACGGCGAGCATCGGACGTTTCGCGGCCGACACCTCGCCGATGCCGCCGGCGGCGCTTCGGGCGGCCAGCGCGGGCATCGTCGACGCGATCGGCGCGATGATCGCCGGCGCGCGCGAGCCGGTCGTGACGTCGGCGATCGACACGCTGGTCGGCGACGACGCGTCCGGGCCGTCGACGCTGCTGGCGACGCGGCGGCAAGCTCGCAGCATCGACGCCGCGTTCGTCAACGGCACCGCGGCGCACGTGCTCGCGATGGACGACGTGGCGGCGGGATGTCATCCGAGCGCCGTGCTGATGCCGGCACTGCTCGCGGAAGCCGAGGCGATCGGCGCGTCGGGGTCGGACCTGCTGCGTGCGTACGTCGTCGGCTTCGAAGTGCTCGTCGAGCTCGCGAAGCGCGAGCCCGACGCGCTGCACTCCGGCGGATGGCATCCGACCGGGCTGCTCGGACCGGTCGCCGCCGCCGCCGCCGTGGCGAACCTGCGCGGCCTCGACGCCGGCCGATGCGCGAATGCGGTCGGGATCGCCGCCAGCCTGTCGGGCGGCCTGCAGGCGAACTTCGGGACGCAGACGAAGGCGCTGCACATCGGGCGCGCCGCGAGCAGCGGCGTGCTGGCCGCCCGACTCGCAGCGCGGGGCGTCGACGCCGCCCGCGATGCGCTCGAACATCCGAAGGGCCTGCTGCGCACGGTCTCGCCGCACGGCCGCGTCGACGTCGAGCGTCCGTTCGAGGTCGACCGCGCGAACCCGCGACTGATGCGCGTCGGACTCGGCATCAAGAAGTATCCGGTCTGCTACACGACCCACCGGCTGGTCGACGCCGCGATCGACGTCGCGACGCGCCACGCGTTGTCGCCGGCCGACATCGCGCGCGTCGACGTGACCGTCGGCGCCGCGCAGGCCGCGATGGCGCGGCACCGAGATCCGCGGACGCCGCTCGAGGCGAAATACAGCGTCGAGTTCGCGGTCGCCTCCGGCCTGATCGCCCGGGCCGCGGGCTTCGCCGAGCTGCGGCCGTCCTTCGTCGACTCGCCGGCGGTGCGCGCGTTGATGGCCCGGACCGTCGTCGCGCTCGACGAGCGCCGAAGCGACGACGACCCGGTCTTCGGTCCGGCGGATCGCGTGATCGTCACGACGACCGACGGGACGGTCGTCGACAGCGGCCCGGTCGCCTTCGCCCGCGGACACGCGTCGTGTCCGCTGCCGGCCGAAGGCTTGCGCGCGAAATTCCTCGACTGCGTGCGCAGCGGAGGTCGCGACGACGGCGAGCGGCTCTACGTGCGCGTGATGGGCCTGGCCTCGCTCGCGGACGTGCGGACGCTCGTGGTCGACGATACGTCGCTCGACGGCGCCGGCGACTTCAGCGGCCACGATGCCGGGACCGGCACGATCATCTCGAGCGCACGCTGCCCGTAGGCCTTGCCCTGGAAGTCGATGCGCATCGACGCCATGCCGCCGCCGCCGAGCGCGCGATCGAGGACGAAGTTGAACGCGGACAGGCCGGGCGCCTCGTAGCGGACGACCGGTCCCTCGACGGTGCCCGCGAACTGCGCCGCGATCGCGTCGGGCGTGAGGATCGTGCGCAGGTGGTCGACGAACTCCGGACGGCGACAGAAGATCGCGATGTTCGACGAATCGCCCTTGTCGCCGGAACGGGCGTGGGCCACCGCGATCAGCGGGACGTCGATCAGGTCGCCGGTCGCTTCGACAGGCATCCCGTCGCGGACCGCATCGCTCCGCTCGACCGCGGCGGCGGCCCGCTCGCCCGCCGGCACGTCGATCGCGAACGCCGGCCCGTCGCCGACCTGGACCGACGGCCTCGGGACCGACTGCCTTGTCGACGAGGAACGTGAACAGCCGGATGACGGGGACGGCCTTCGGCCGGCCGCCGATCAGTCCCGCCGTCCCCTGCGCGAAGCTGATGCCGACCGAGCCGAGCTCGCGCGCGAAGAGGTTCAACGCCTTCGGGTCGCGGTGCTCGACCGACAGCCGCAGCACGACCTCGCGGGACGCGCGTGCCCGCGACGCGCCGGCATACGAGGCTTCGGCGCCGAGCGACTTCGGTCCGCGTCGCGGAGAACGGCGCGATGCCCCGCTGCTCGAACAGCATCGACGCGCGCCGCAGCAGCGCGGCCGCCGGTGCGCTCGGCCTTGCGGGCCGCGTCGACGCCGACGATCGACACCATCGCCGTCGCGCGATAGCCGTCCTGGTACGTCGCCGAGACCTTGTAGCGGTCGGTCGGCGGACGGCCGCGCGCGCCGCTCACCGCGACGCGATCGGGCCCGTCCTGCACGAGCCGCACGTTCGAGAAGTCGGCGGTCACGTCGGGCAGCAGGTACGCGGCCGGATCGCCGATCTCGTAGAGCACCTGCTCGGCGACCGTCGCCGGCGTGACGAGGCCGCCGGTGCCGGCGCGGCTTGGTGACGGCGAACGTGCCGTCGGCGCGGCATTCGGCGATCGGGTAGCCGATGTCGTGCCAGTCGGGCACGTCCTCCCAGTCGGTGAAGACGCCGCCGGTCGCCTGCGGCCGCACTCGAGCAGGTGGCCGACGAGGCTGCCGGCGGCGAGGCGGTCGTGGTCGTCGGCGGACCAGCCGAACTCGTGCATCAGGATGCCGAGCGCGAGCGCGCTGTCGGCGCAGCGGCCGGTGACGACGATGTCGGCGCCGGCGTCGAGCGCCGCGGCGATCGGCAGCGCGCCGAGATAGGCGTTGGCCGTCAGCAGCTGCGCGGGCAGCGGCTCGCCCGTGATCCACTCGCGCGTCCCCTCGGCGCGCAGCGCGATCGACGATCGGCATCAGGTCGTCGCCTTCGACGACCGCGACCCGCAGGGCGACGCCGTGCTTCGCCGCGAGCGCTTCCAGGGCCGCGCTTGCAGCCGTGCGGGTTGACGCCGCCGGCGTTGCTCACGACCCGGATGCGGCGCTCGGCGAGCGTCCGCGAGATGCGGTTCGAGGTAGCCGACGAAGTCGGGCGGATATCCGGCGCCGGGGTCCTTGAGCCGCGCCCGCGCGAGCAGCGACATCGTCACTTCGGCCAGGTAGTCCATCATCAGATAGTCGACGCCGGCGCCGAGCAGCTGCGCGATGCCCATCGGGCTGTCGCCCCAGGCGCCGGACGCGCCGCCGATGCGGACGACCCGTTCGTTCACGAGCCATCGCCGCCTTCCGTCGTCCAGCGCGGCTTGCGCTTCTCGTTGAACGCCGCCAGTCCCTCGCGCGCGTCGCCGGTCCGCGACAGCGACCGCGATCTGCGTCTCGGCGAAGGCCAGCGCCTCGCGCGAACGCCAGCGACTCCATCGCGGCGATCGCGTACTTGCCGCGTCGCAGTCGCGACGGGCGACGCCGCGCGAACGCGCGTCAGCAGCGCCTCGACGCGCGCGTCGAGCTCGGCGCCGGGGACGACGTCGTTGAGCAGCCCGATCTCCAGCGCGCGCGCCGCGTCGATCAGCTCGCCGGTCAGGCAGAGCTCGTTGAGCGTGGCGCGCGCCGATGCATACCGCGCAGGTAGACGAGCACCTGCATCGGGAACACGCCGACCTTCGACCTCGGGCAGGCCGAAGCGCGCGTGATCGGCGGCGACCGCGAGGTCGCACAGCGACATCAGCCCCATGCCGCCGGCGACGCAGGCGCCGTTGACGCGCGCGATCGATCGGGAGCCGAGCGTCGCGCACGCGCCGCGCGAGGCGGCCGAAATCGGTCATCGGCTCGTCGAGGCCTCGGGCGAGAACATGTCGGTCCCGGCGCCGAGATCGGCGCCGGCGCAGAACGCCTTCTGCCCGACGCCCGGTCAGCACGACGGCGCGCAGCGAGCGGTCGTCGCCGGCGGCATCGCATCGCCGCGTGGATGCCGGCGATGACGTCCGGATTCATCGCGTTGCGCCGCGCCTCGCGGTTGATCGAGATCCACAGCGCGCGCGCCGCGCGCTCGACGAGAACGACGGGCGACGCTCGCGATTCGTCGGTCATGGCTCGGCTCAGTAGGACTTCGGCAGGCCGAGTTCGCGCTCGGCGATGAAGTTCAGGATCATCTCGCGCGACACCGGCGCGAGCTGGCACGGCCACCATCTCGCGGAAATAGCGCTCGACGTGGTATTCGGCCGCGTAGCCCATGCCGCCATGCGTGCGGATCGCGCGGTCGCAGGCGTGGAACCCGGCGTCGGCGGCCAGGTACTTCGCCGCGTTGGCCTGCGCGCCGCACGGCTTGCCGGCGTCGTAGAGCTCGGCGGCGTGCAGCGTCATCAGCTCGGCCGCATACAGCTCGGACCAGCATTCGGCGAGCGGATGCTGGATCGACTGGTTCTTGCCGATCGGGCGGCCGAACACGACGCGCTCGTTCGCATAGGCGACCGCCTTCTCCAGCGCGCGCCGGCCCATGCCGACGCACCTCGGCGGCGTTCAGGATGCGCTCGGGGTTGAGGCTGTCGAGGATGTAGCGGAAGCCCTTGCCCTTCCTCGCCGATGCGGTGCTCGACCGGGACTATCAGGCCGTCGTAGAACGTCTGGTTCGAGTTGACGGCGTGGCGGCCCATCTTCGGGATCTCGCGCGATCTCGACCTTGCTGCGATCGAGGTCGGCGTAGAAGAGCGTCAGCCCGTCGGTCGGCTTCGCGCATTCCTCGATCGGCGTCGTGCGCGCGAGCAGCACGATCTTGTCGGCCTGCTGCGCGGTGCTGGTCCAGATCTTCTGGCCGTGCGACGACGTAACGGTCGCCGTTGCGGACCGCGCGCGTCTTGATCTTCGTCGTGTCGAGCCCGGCGTCCGGCTCGGTCACGCCGAAGCAGGCGCGCGAGCGCGCCGTCGATGATCGCCGGCAGCCACTCGCGCTTCTGCTCGTCGCGTGCCGTGCTTGACGATCGAATGCAGGCCGAAGATGTTGATGTGGATCGTCGAGCACGCGGCGAAGGCGCCGGCCGAGTGGCCGACCTCCTGCATCATGATCGCCGCCTCGGTGACGCCGAGGCCGGCGCCGCCGTACTCCTCCGGCATCGCGATGCCGAGCCAGCCGCCGTCGGCGATCGCCTTCGCGAACTCGTGCGGGAACGTGTGGGTGCGGTCGAGCTCGCCCCAGTACTCGTCGTCGAAGCGGTCGCAGATCGCCTCGATGGCGGTTCGCAGCGCGACGCGTTCGTCCGTATCGGCAAGGGCGCTGAATTGCACGTCGTATCCTGGTTCGGGGAGGCGGCGACCGACCCCGCTTTTCGGGTGTACGTAAATCTATCCGGGAAGACGAAAGTCTAGTCGCCGGCTGCCGGCCGGGTCAATGCGTCGCTTCGGGCACGGACGGCCACGTCAGCCCCGTCGAGCTCGCGGCAACCGGCGGTGACCCGGTCCACCGCCTTCTTCAGTTTGCGACGCATGCGGTCGGCGGGTCCGGCGATCGTCAGCATGTGGATCGCCTTGCTCCGCACGAACGCGCTCGAGATGGTGAACACGCCGGGCCGGCTCTCCTCGTCGTTGACGAACCATCCGCGCGCCCGCGACGCGTCGAGCTCGGCGACGAGCTTCGGGCGCGACGCGATCGTGCGGGGCGTGAAGCGCTTCAGCGTCCGCTCGCGCAGCACGGCGGTCAGCGACGGCGGGTCGAGCGTCGCCAGCAACGCCTTGCCGACGGACGTCGCGTGCAGGCTCGCGACCTCGCTCCCGGCCGACACCGAGTACCGGACCGGATCCGTCGGCTCGACGACGAGCAGATAGATCGCGCGCAGTCCGGTCGCCTTCGACAGCGTCACCGTTTCGCCCAGCTCGCCGCTGATCCTCTCGAGCAGGGGCCTCGCGCGCTCGGTGATCGAATCGTGCGCGACGACCACCGCGGCGAGGTCCAGCCAGCGACGCGTCGGATAGAAGCCCGCCCGCGGCGCCGTTTCGTAGACGTAGCCCCGCTTCTCCAGCGCGCGGATCACGTCGTGGCAACTCGATGCCGGGATGTCCAGCAGGCGCGACAGATCGGTCAGCGACAGCGGCCGCTTCTCGGCGGCGAAGAGTTCGAGGAAGTCGAGCGTTCGATCGACGATCTTCGGCATGCGCGGCGCGGTGTCGGGTTCTAAAGAAGTGCAGCGGCGCCGACATCCTCTCGCGTGGCTCGCGCGATGGGGAATCGGGCGCGCCCGAGCCGCTAAGATAACGCGTTCCCGAATATCATTTCGCATGGACGAAACGTGTCGCGGGGCCACCGGCCCGCGGCTGGCGCACTCCGTTCGGCGGCGACACCGTCCTCAACTGTGGAATCGACGATGGCAGGCCCACTCGACGGCATCCGGATCATCGACCTGACGACGGTCGTCATGGGGCCGTCGGCCACGCAGCTGCTCGGCGACCTCGGCGCCGACGTCGTGAAGGTCGAGTCGGTCGAAGGCGACTCGATGCGACGCGTCGGCCCGATGCGAAGCGCCGGCATGGGACCGCTCTTCCTCCAGGCGAACCGCAACAAGCGCGGCATCGTTCTCGATCTGAAGAAGGCGCAGGACCTCGAGGCGCTGCTTCGGCTGATCGAGGAGGCGGACGTCTTCGTGTCGAACATCCGACCGCTCGCGCTCGAGCGCCTCGGGCTCGGCTACGCGCGGGTCGCCGGCGTCAATGGGTCGATCGTCTACTGCGCGATGGTCGGTTACGGCGAAGGCGGGCCGTACGCCGGCGCCGCCGTCTACGATGACCTGATGCAGGCCGCGTCGGGCGTCGCCGGCATGTTCGAGAAGGTCGACGGCAAGCCGCGCTACGCGCCGATCAACATCTGCGATCGCGTCGTCGGCCTGTACGCGGCCGTGGCGATCCAGGCGGCGCTCGTGCACCGCGCGCGGACCGGTGAAGGCCAGCAGATCGAGGTGCCGATGTTCGAGACGATGGCGCAGTTCGTCCTCGCGGACCACATGGGCGGGCGGGCCTTCGTGCCGCCGCTCGGCGAGTCTGGCTATCTGCGGCTGCTGTCGCGCGAGCGCGGTCCCTATGCGACGCGGGACGGCTACCTCTCGGTGGTCGTCTACACCGATCCGCACTGGAGGAAGTTCGGCGCGATGATCGGTCGCCCGACGCTGCTCGACGACGACGATCGGCTCCGCGACCTGCAGGCGCGCACGATCCACGCGGAGGTCGCGGGTCGCCTGCTCGCCACGGAGCTCGCGCGTCGGACGACCGCGGAGTGGCTCGAGGCGTTCGGCGCCGCCGACATTCCGGCCTGCCGGGTCAACTCGGTGGACGACCTCTTCGACGACCCGCATCTGCGGGCGGTCGACTTCTTCGCGGAGGTCGATCACCCGACCGAGGGCCGCCTGCTGACGACCCGGCCGCCGCTCAGGTTCTCGCGGACGCCGTGCGAGGTCGCGCGCCTCGCACCGCGGCTCGGGCAGGACGACGCGCCGCTATCGGCCGATCCGTTCGCCGAGCGGGGGCGAACACGCGAGGGTTGAAAGGGACTCGTCGAGCGTTCGCGTCGCCGCGGGTACGGCGCGACGCACACGAAGCTCGGCCGTTCGCGCCGCGACGCGTCGGGCGGTGCCGGATGCGGTGAAGGAGCGGAACGATCGGACGAACGCGACAGATGCGCGACGCCTGATTTGGTGGGGTGGCTGATGGGACTCGAACCCACGACAACCGGGATCACAACCCGGGACTCTACCAACTGAGCTACAGCCACCACGGAACCACGGGTCCGCGCGTTGCACGCGGGCCGACGACGAACGCTGGCCTGCCCGGCGAGACTCGAACTCACAACCCCCGGCTTAGAAGGCCGGTGCTCTATCCGGTTGAGCTACGGGCAGTGATCGACGCCGGGGGCGTCCTGCGGTTGGTCGGGGTGGAGAGATTTGAACTCCCGACATCCTGGTCCCAAACCAGGCGCGCTACCAGGCTACGCTACACCCCGACGCAGCGCCGCATGATAGCCGCTGGCGCGGTCGACGGTCAACGAACCGGCCGGCGCCGTCTCGTGCGCCGCGCCGCTCGGCTGCCTCGCGGGCGTGCGCGTCCGAGGGCCTCTCGTGCGGTGCGGGACGCCGACGCCGATTCGCCCATTGGACGAAGACGACGTTTCCAAATCGAAGCCCGGCGCGGTGCTCAGCCGAAGCGCCCCGTGATGTAGTCCTCGGTCTGCTTCTTCTTCGGCTTGATGAAGATCTGGTCCGTGTTGCCGAACTCGATCAGCTCGCCGAGATACATGTAGGCGGTCCGGTCGGAGAGCGCGCCGCCTGCTGCATGTTGTGCGTGACGATGACGACGGTGTAGTCGCTCTTCAACTCGTCGATCAGCTCCTCGATCTTCGCCGTCGAGATCGGATCGAGCGCCGAGCACGGCTCGTCGAGCAGCAGCACCTCGGGCTTGATCGCGATGCCGCGCGCGATGCACAGCCGCTGCTGCTGGCCGCCCGAGAGGCCGCTGCCGTTCTGGCCGAGCTTGCTCTTGACCTCGTTCCACAGCGCGGCCTTCGTCAGCGCCCATTCGACGCGCTCGTCGAGCTCGCCCTTCGACAGGTTCTCGAACAGCTTCACGCCGAACGCGACGTTGTCGTAGATCGACATCGGGAACGGCGTCGGCTTCTGGAACACCATGCCGATCTTCGCGCGGATCAGCGCGACGTTCGTCTGCGTGTCGAGCAGGTTCTCGCCGTCGAGGACGATCTGCCCCTCGGCGCGCTGCTCGGGGTACAGCTCGAACATGCGGTTCAGCGTCCGCAGCAGCGTCGACTTGCCGCATCCCGACGGGCCGATGAACGCCGTGACCTTCTTCTCGGGGATCTCGAGCGAGATGTTCTTCAGCGCGTGGAACTTGCCGTAGTAGAAGTTGAGGTCCTTGACCGTGATCTTGGAGCGGCCGTCGTCGAGGGCTGCGTTGGGCATGTCACGCGTTCTTTTGGGAGAAGAAGGTCCGGGCGAAGATGTTCAGGCCGAGCACGCCGACGGTGATGATCAGCACGCCGGCCCACGCGAGGCTCTGCCAGTTCGCGAACGGGCTCATCGCGAACTTGAAGATCGTGACCGGCAGATTCGCCATCGGCTGCGTCGGGTCGAGCGACCAGAACTGGTTCGACAGCGCGGTGAACAGCAGCGGCGCCGTCTCGCCGGCGATGCGCGCGACGGCGAGCAGCACGCCGGTCACGACGCCGGCGCGCGCGGACTTCAGCGTGATCGCGACGATCACCTTCCAGCGCGGCGTGCCGAGCGCGAACGCCGCCTCGCGCAGCGAGTTCGGGATCAGCTTCAGCATGTTCTCGGTCGTCCGCACGACGACCGGGATGACGAGCAGCGCGAGCGCGATCACGCCGGCGAAGCCGGAGAAGCTCTTCGTGCGCGCGACGTAGATCGCGTAGACGAACAGGCCGATCACGATCGACGGCGCCGACAGCAGGATGTCGTTGATGAAGCGCGTCGCCGACGCGAGCCAGCTGCGTCCGCCGTACTCGGCGAGATAGATGCCGGCGAGCACGCCGATCGGCGTGCCGACCAGCGTCGCGAGCGTGACCATGAGGATCGAGCCGACGATCGCGTTCGCGAGCCCGCCCGTCTCGGCGTTCGGCGGCGGCGTCATCGCGGTGAACGTCTGCAGCGACAGGCCGCCGACGCCGAGCGACACGGTCGTCACGAGGATCCAGATCAGCCAGAACAGGCCGAACGCCATCGCCGCCAGCGACAGCGACAGCGCGACCTTGTTGACGAGCCGGCGCCGCGCGAAGACGGCGTTCTGCTTGCTCGCCGACGACGGCGCGTTCATGCCTTGCGTCCCTTCGTGCGCCTGCAGCCGGACGAGCAGCAGCTTCGACGCCGCGAGCACGAAGAACGTGATCACGAACAGCACGAGGCCGAGCTCGATCAGGGCCGACGTGTGCAGCCCGGGCGACGCCTCGGCGAACTCGTTCGCGAGCGCCGACGTGATCGAGTTGCCCGACGAGAACAGCGACACGTCGTTCAGCACGTTCGTGTTGCCGATCACGAACGTGACCGCCATCGTCTCGCCGAGCGCGCGACCGAGGCCGAGCATGATGCCGCCGACGACGCCGGCGCGCGTGTACGGCAGCACGACCTTCCAGACCACCTCCCACGTCGTGCCGCCGAGGCCGTACACCGACTCCTTCAGCATCGGCGGCGTCACCTCGAACACGTCGCGCATCACCGACGCGATGAACGGGATGATCATGATCGCGAGGATGATGCCGGCGCACAGCAGGCCGATGCCGATCGGCGGCCCCTGGAACAGCGCGCCGATCACCGGCACGCGGCCGAGCGTCGCGCCGAGCGGCGCCTCGATGTACGTCGCGAAGATCGGCGAGAACACGAGCAGGCCCCACATGCCGTAGACGATCGACGGGATCGCGGCGAGCAGTTCGATCGCCGTGCCGAGCGGGCGGCGCAGCCACGCCGGCGACAGCTCGGTCAGGAACAAGCGCGATGCCGAAGCTGACGGGCACCGCGATGATCAGCGCGATGAAGGACGTGACGAGCGTGCCGTAGATCGGCACCAGCGCGCCGAACTTCTCGTTCGGCGGGTCCCAGGTCGCGCTGGTGACGAACGAGAAGCCGAACTGCTGGATCGTCGGCCACGAGCTGATGACGAGGGAGACGATGATGCCGGCGAGCACGACGAGCGTCAGCGCGGCCGCGAGCCGCGTGACGTTGAAGAAGATCGCGTCGCCGAGTCCGCTGCGGCTCTTCACGGCATGCTGCGGGATCGGGCTGACGGCGCATGACGCGCGGCAGGGTCAGGGTCGTGGCGGCTTCCATGGCGCTTCCTCGCAAGAAAGCGGCGAGCGATCGGTTGCCCGACCGGCTCGCCGCCGAATGCTACCGGAACTGCGGGGCGCTCTACTTCGCGGCGATCACCTTGCCGGATGCCGTCCTTCACGTTCGCGGCCCACGTCGTCTTGATCGACGCGACGAGCGGGGCGGGCAGCGGCACGTAGTCGAGGCTCGCGGCCATGTCGGCGCCGTTCGTGAACGCCCAGTCGAAGAACTTCAGCACCGCGGCGGCCTGGTCCGGCTTGTCCTGCACCTTGTGCATCATGACGAACGTCGACGCCGCGATCGGCCACGCATCCTTGCCCGGCTGGTTCGTGAGGATCACGTAGTAGCGGTTCTGCTGCCACTGCGCGCCGGCCGCCGCGGCCTTGAACGTCGCGTCGTCGGGCTCGACGAACACGCCGTCGGCGTTCTTCATGCTCGCGTACGGCATCTTCGACTGCTTCGCGTACGCGTACTCGACGTAGCCGATCGCGCCCGGCAGGCGTTGCACGAACGCCGACACGCCTTCGTTGCCCTTGCCGCCGGTGCCGGTCGGCCAGTTCGGCGCGGTGCCCTCGCCGACCTTCGACTTCCAGTCCGGGCTGACCTTCGACAGGTAGTCGGTGAAGTTGAACGACGTGCCCGAGCCGTCGGCCCGGTGCACGACCGCGATCGCCGTGGACGGGAGGTTCAGCGACGGGTTCAGCGCCTTGATCGCCGGGTCGTTCCATGCCTTGATCTTCCCGAGGAAGATGTCGGCGAGGACCGGACCGTCCAGCTTCAGCGCCCCGGCCTCGATGCCGGGCAGGTTGAACACCGGCACGATGCCGCCGACGATCACCGGGAACTGCACGAGGCCCTTCGCATCGAGCTCCTCGGGCTTGTACGGCGCGTCGGAGGCACCGAAGTCGACGGTCTTCGCGTCGATCTGCTTCATGCCGGCGCCGGAGCCGACCGACTGGTAGTTGATCTTGTTGCCGGTCGCCTTGTTGTAGGCGTCGGCCCACTTCGACATGACCGGCGCGACGAAGCTCGAGCCGGCGCCGGTGAGGTCGGCGGCCTGCGCGGAGCCGACGGCGAGCATGGCGACGAGCGCCGCCCTGGAGACGAAATTCATGGCGTAGGTCCTGTAGGAATCGGATGTCGCGAACGCCGCGAAGATAAGACGCGCCGATGACAATGTCATGACATCGGCCGCCCGCCGCGCATCGATTCCCGCGTCAGACCGCCCCTTCGAGGCTCGCGGCGAGACGGCGCGCCGCCGTCGACGCCATCGACTCGGACTGCGCCTCGACCATCACGCGCAGCAGCGGCTCGGTGCCGGACGGCGCGGATCAGGATGCGCCCGCTGTCGCCCGAGGTCGGCGGCCGACCGACGCGCGCGCCTCGACCAGCGGCGGATAGCGCTCCCAGTCGAAGCCCTTGCCGATCCGCACGTTGATCAGCGTCTGCGGGAACAGCGCGCACCGGCGCGGTCAGCTCGGCCAGCGAGCTTGCCGCTGCGACGCAGCGCCGACAGCACCTGCAGCGCGCTGACGATGCCGTCGCCGGTGGTGTGCTCTGTCGAGGCACAGCAGGTGGCCCGAGCTCTCGCCGCCCCACATCCAGCGCGTTCCGACGATCAGCTCGAGCACGTAGCGGTCGCCGACCTTGGCGCGCGCGAAGCCGATGCCGAGCGTCGCTGAACGCCACTCGACCGCGAGGTTCGTCATCAGCGTGCCGACGACGCCCGGACCGCTTGCCCGGTGCGCGACGCCGTCGCGCACCACACGTACAGCAGCTCGTCGCCGTTGTAGAGGCGGCCGCCGGCGTCGAACATGATGCAGCGCGGTCGGCGTCGCCGTCGAGCGCGATGCCGAGGTCGGCGCCGGTGCTTCTGCACCGCGTCCTACAACGCCTTCGGGTGCGGTGGCGCCGGGCCGTCTCGTTGATGTTGAAGCCGTCGGGCGTTGCGCCGATCGGCGATCACCTCGGCGCCGAGCTCGTGGAACACGTGCGGCGCGATCTCGTAGGCGGCGCCGTGGGCGCAGTCGACGACGATCCGCAGGCCGCTTGCAGGTTGAGCTCGTTCGGGAACGTGCTCTTGCAGAACTCGATGTAGCGGCCCGGCCGCGTCGTCGATGCGCTAGGCGCGGCCGAGTCGACTCGGACGGCGCGCAAGGCAGCGGCTGGTCGAGGCAGCGCCTCGATCTCGAGCTCGACCGCGTCGGGCAGCTTGGTGCCCTCGGCCGAGAAGAACTTGATGCCGTTGTCGTAGTACGGGTTGTGCGACGCGCTGATGACGACGCCGGCGGACAGCCGCAGCGCGCGCGTCAGGTAGGCGACGGCGGCGCGTCGGCATCGGCCCGGTCAGCTGCACGTTGACGCCGACCGACGTGAAGCCCGCCTGCAGCGCCGCCTCGATCATGTAGCCGGAGACGCGCGTGTCCTTGCCGATCAGCACCGTCGGCTTCGCGCCGGTGTCGTGCGCGCTTGAAGACCTCGCCGGCCGCCTGCCCGAGCCGGAGCATGAAGTCGGGCGTGATCGGCTGGTCCCCGACCCGCCCGCGGACGCCGTCCGTCCCGAAATACGTCCTCGTCATGCCGTGCCCCGCCGTTTCGAGAGCGCGGATGCTATCACCGGGGCGGCGCGTCGGGACCGCCGCCCGTCGTCGGATCGCGGCCCGGGGACCGGTCCTTCGCCGCACCGCCGCTGATCGCGCAGGTCGCCGTCACGCTGTCGAGTCACCTGTCGTCGTCACGCTGTCGTCGTCACGCCGTCGTCCCGCGGGTCGCGGCGCCGTCCGGCCGCGCCGCGCGCCAGACGCGCAGCGCGTCGACGGTCGCCGCGACGTCGTGGACGCGGACGATCGCCGCGCCGCGCTCCGCCGCGACGAGCGCCGCGGCGACGCTGCCGGCGAGCCGCTCGCCGACCGGCCGGCCCGGTCAGCGCGCCGATCAGGCCCTTGCGCGACAACCCGACCAGCAGCGGCCAGCCGAGCGCCGGCGAACGCGTCGAGCGCGCGCAGCAGCGCGAGGTCGTGCTCGCGCGTCTTGCCGAAGCCGAAGCCCGGGTCGACGACGATGCGGTCGCGCGCGACGCCGGCCGCGACCAGCGCGTCGGCCCGGCCCGCAGGAAGGCCGCGACCTCGCCGACGACGTCGTCGTAGCGCGGCGCGTCCTGCATCGTCGCCGGCTCGCCCTGCATGTGCATGACGCAGACCGCGCAGTCGGACGCCGCGACGGCGCGACCGCGCGTCGTCGCTGGCGAAGCCGGCGACGTCGTTGATCATCGACGCGCCGGCGTCGAGCGCGCGGCGCATCGTGTCGGGCCTGCGCGTGTCGACCGAGACCGGCACGGCCGCGTCGCGCAGCGCCGCGAGCACCGGGTCCAGCCGGCGCCATTCCTCGTCCGCGCCGACCGGGGTCGCGCCGGGCCGCGTCGATTCGGCGCCGACGTCGACGAGGTCGGCGCCTTCGGCGATCAGCCGCTCGGCGTGGCGGATCGCGGCGGCGCTCGTCGCGTGCGCGCCGCCATCGGAGAACGAGTCGGGCGTGACGTTGACGATGCCCATCACGCGCGGCGTCGCGACGTCGAGCGCGAAGCGACCGCAACGCAGGACGCGGGTCGCGTTCATCGCACGGGGCCGGAAAGAAAATCGCCCGGACGGACCGGGCGATTCGCGGGGCGGGCCGGACTCAGGCCGGCGCGGTGGCGCTCGGCTGGGCCCCGGTCCCCGACGTCGTGCTGAGCTGCTGCGGGGTGGCCGGCGTCGACGGCGGCTTCGGCGGACGCGGCGGCTTGCCTTCGATGATGTCGTTGATCTGGTCGGCGTCGATCGTCTCCCACTCCAGCAGCGCCTTCGTCATCGCCTCGACCTTCTCGCGGTTCTCGATGATCAGCCGCTTCGCGAGCTGGTACTGCTCGTCGATGATGCGGCGGATCTCGCCGTCGACCTTCTGCATCGTCGACTCGGAGACGTTCTTCGTGCTCGTCACCGAGCGGCCGAGGAACACCTCGCCCTCGTTCTCCGCGTAGACCATCGGGCCGAGCGCGTCGCTCATGCCGTAGCGCGTGACCATGTTGCGCGCCATCTCGGTCGCCCGCTCGAAGTCGTTGCGACGCGCCGGTGGTCATCTGGTTCATGAACACCTCCTCGGCGATGCGGCCGCCGAACAGCATCGAGATCTGCTGGAGGATGTAGTCGCGGTCGTACGAGTACTTGTCCTTCTCGGGCAGCGACATCGTGACGCCGAGCGCGCGACCGCGCGGGATGATCGTGACCTTGTGGACCGGATCGCACTTCGGCAGCAGCTTGCCGAGGATCGCGTGGCCCGACTCGTGGTACGCCGTGTTGCGACGCTCCTCCTCGTCCATGACCATCGTGCGGCGCTCGGCGCCCATCACGATCTTGTCCTTGGCCTTCTCGAAGTCGACCATCTCGACGAGGCGGCCGGTGCGACGCGCGGCGAACAGCGCGGCCTCGTTGACGAGGTTCGCGAGGTCGGCGCCCGAGAAGCCCGGCGTGCCGCGCGCGATGATGTCGGCCTTGACGTCGGCCGCGACCGGCACCTTGCGCATGTGGACGTTCAGGATCTGCTCGCGGCCGCGGATGTCCGGCAGCGGCACGACGACCTGGCGGTCGAAGCGGCCCGGACGCAGCAGCGCGGGGTCGAGCACGTCGGGCCGGTTCGTCGCGGCGATGACGATCACGCCGACGCCGGTCTCGAAGCCGTCCATCTCGACCAGCATCTGGTTCAGCGTCTGCTCGCGCTCGTCGTTGCCGCCGCCGAGGCCGGCGCCGCGCTGGCGGCCGACCGCGTCGATCTCGTCGATGAAGATGATGCACGGCGCATGCTTCTTCGCCGTCTCGAACATGTCGCGCACGCGCGCCGCGCCGACGCCGACGAACATCTCGACGAAGTCGGAACCGGAGATCGAGAAGAACGGCACCTTCGCCTCGCCGGCGATCGCGCGGGCGAGCAGCGTCTTGCCGGTGCCCGGCGAGCCGACCATCAGCACGCCGCGCGGGATGCGGCCGCCGAGCTTCTGGAACTTGCGTCGGGTCGCGCAGGAAGTCGACGAGCTCGGAGACGTCTTCCTTCGCCTCGTCGCAGCCGGCGACGTCGGCGAACGTGACCTGGTTGCTGTTCTCGTCGAGCATCTTCGCGCGCGACTTGCCGAACGAGAACGCGCCGCCGCGCCCGCCGCCCTGCATCTGTCGCATGAAGAAGACCCAGACGCCGATCAGCAGCAGCATCGGGAACCACGAGATGAAGATCGACATCAGGAAGGACTGCTCCTCTTCCTGCTTCGCGCCGACCTGCACGCCGTCCTTCATCAGGTCGCCGACCATCCACGCGTCGCCCGGCGACGCGATCGTGTACGGCTTGCCGTCGACCGGCGTGACGTTCAGGTTGCGGCCCTGCACCTCGACGCGCTTGATGCGACCGTTCTTCGCGTCGTCCATCATCTGCGAATAGGTGATGGGCTCGGCGACCTGGCGGCGCGTCTCGAACGTCTTGAAGACGACGAACAGGACCAGGATGATGACCATCCAGATCGCCGCCTTGGATAACATGTTGTTCAAAGCACTCTCCAGCGAGAAAGCGGGCTGGTCGGGCCCGCCTCCCGCGTCAGATCGGGTCAGACGCTCGATTCTAGTCGCTCGATCGGCCGGCTTGCAGGAATTATGCCGGCACGGCCGCGTGTTGCCCTGCGCACAAACTACCCCGCACGCCCCGTCACGTCCGCCGCAAACCGCGCGAAAGGATGAACGTCTCCGACGAACGGTCGCGCGACGCCTTCGGTTTGCGCGCCGCGACCGTCGCGAACCGGCGCTTCAGCGCCTCGACGATCTGGCTGTAGCCGCTGCCGTGGAACGCCTTGACCAGCAGCGCGCCGTCCGGCTTCAGGAACCTGACCGCGAAATCGGTCGCCAGTTCGATCACGTGCTGCATGCGCGCGGCGTCGGCGATCTCGACCCCGGAGAGGTTGGGGGCCATGTCCGAAAGGACAAGGTCGACGCAGCGCCCGTCCGGCGCCTTCGCGGCGACGGTCGGCGAGCCGCGCCTCGAGCTGCGCGAGCACGGCCTCGTCGCGGAAGTCGCCCTGCAGGAAGTCGACGTCCGGCGATCGGCTCCATCGGCAGCAGGTCGAGCGCGACGATGCGGCCGTCGATGCCGTCGCCCGCTTCAGCCGCTCGCGGACGTACCTGCGACCACGAGCCGGGCGCGGCGCCGAGGTCGACGACGACGGCGCCCGGCCGGATCAGCCGATCGGCCTCGTCGATCTCCTTCAGCTTGAACGCGGCGCGCGCGCGATAGCCGTGCTTCTGCGCGAGCTTGACGTACGGATCGTTGATGTGGTCGTGCAGCCACGACTGGTTGAACTTGTTCTTCGCCATCGCTTGCTATGCTCCACGGCCCGGCGCCCGTCGCCGCCCGCACCGATCGCGACCATGCCCCAGCATCTCACGCCGGCCGAACGCGGCGCCCTCAAGGCGCTCGCGCACGAGCTCGACCCGGTCGTCCTGATCGGCGACGCGGGCCTCACGCCCGGCGTCCTCGCCGAGATCGACCGCAGCCTCGCCGCCCACGCCCTGATCAAGGTGCGGGTGGCCGGCGACGACCGCGACGCCCGCCTCGCGATGCGCGACCGCATCGTCGGCCGAGCTCGACGCCGAGCCCGTCCAGTCGATCGGCAAGCTGCTCGTGCTGTACCGACCGAAGCCCGTCGACGAGGTCCCGGCCACGCCGGCGCGCCGCCCGGCGCGCAAGGCCGCCGCGGTCCGCAAGGTCGTCTACAACCCGGCCTACAAGGTGTCGTCGCGCAAGGCGAAGACCGAACCGCGGCCGCCGCGGACCGCGCGCATCCGCAAGTCGGGCCAGCGGTCCGGCAAGAAGGCGTTCCAGGGCCGCTGACCGCGACGCGCGGCCTTCACGCCGCGCGCTCGTCGAGCAGCCGCCACGCGAGCAGCAGCGCGATCGCCGCGATCGCGACGTGCAGCCCGCCGCCGAACGCGTGCAGCGACGCGAACGATCCGGGCCAGCCGGCGCCGTGCGACACGATCGCCGGCGCGATCCACGCCAGCTCGACGATCGCGAACGCGGCCATCGCGGCGGCGAGCGCGCGGTCGATCGCACCGCTCCTCGTCGCGAGCGTGACGGCGACGGCGACGAGCGCCGCGACCGTCGCGATGCCATACGCGCCGGTGAACGAGCGTCCGGCGATGCGGCCGGCGAGCACGCGGTCGCCCGGCATCTCGCGGAACACCGTCGTCGCGACGTGGACCGAGAACAGCAGCGCGCCGACCGCCGCCGCGCACGACAGCGAGGCCGCGTGGCGCGACCAGCGCACCGCCGTCGACGACGCGTTCAGATGTAGCGGACGGACAGGACTTCGTATTCGCGGACGCCGGCCGGCGCCTGGACCTCGGCGACGTCGCCCTCGACCTTGTTGATCAGCGCGCGCGCGATCGGGCTCGAGATCGAGACCTTGCCGACCTTGATGTCGGCCTCGTCGTCGCCGACGATCTGGTAGACCACCTTCGCGCTCGAGTCGAGGTCCTCGAGCTCGACCGTCGTGCCGAAGACGATGCGGCCGTCGGCGTCGAGCGTCGACGGATCGATGACCTGCGCGTTCGACAGCTTGCTTTCGAGCTCCTGGATGCGGCCTTCGATGAAGCTCTGCCGCTCCTTCGCGGCGTCGTAATCGGCGTTCTCGGACAGGTCGCCCTGCGACCGCGCCTCGGCGATCGCGTTGATGACGTTCGGCCGTTCGACGGTCTTCAGCCGATGGAGCTCGGCCTTGAGCTGCTCGGCACCGCGGACGGTCAGGGGAATAGCACTCATGTTCGAAACCATGGGAAGCGAGGCGGCGCGGCCTGCGACGGTCCGGCGCGGCGCCTCAAATGACAGAGGCCGCCGCCTGCCGATCAGCGATCGGCCGGGAGCGACCTCTTGGGAACCGGAGCCGCATCGGACATCGAACCGTCGACGCGACCCGCTCGCTAGTCTAATGGCCGATGCAGGCCTTGTAAATCGTAGACGGAAATCTCGTCGCCGCGTTCCTGCATCAGCCGCATGCCCTCGACGGCCGCCCAGGCGCCGGCGATCGTCGTGTACTGCGTCACGCGCTGCGCGAGCGCGGTCGTGCGGATCGACCGCGAGTCGGAGATCGCGTTGCGCTTCTCCTCGACCGTGTTGATGACCAGCGCGATGTCGCCGTTCTTCACCATGTCGACGATGTGCGGGCGGCCCTCGGCGACCTTGTTGACGCTCTCGCACGCGATGCCGGCCGACGTCGATCGCGGCCGCCGTGCCGCGCGTCGCGACCAGCGGGAAGCCCATCGCCTTCAGGTCGCGCGCGATCTCGACCGCCTTCGGCTTGTCGGCGTTCTTCACGCTGATGAAGACCTTGCCCGGCCCGCGGCCGTCGTCGCCCCTCGGCGACGGCAGGCGGATGCCGGCCGCGAGCTGCGACTTCACGAACGCCTCGCCGAACGTGGTGCCGACGCCCATCACCTCGCCGGTCGACTTCATCTCGGGGCCGAGGATCGTGTCGACGCCGGGGAACTTCGTGAACGGGAACACCGCTTCCTTGACCGAGAAGTACGGCGGCATCGACCTCGTCGCCGATGCCCTGCTCGGCGAGCGAGCGGCCCGGCCATGCAGCGCGCCGCGATCTTCGCGAGCTGCAGGCCGGTCGCCTTGGAGACGAACGGCACCGTGCGCGACGCGCGCGGGTTGACTTCGAGCACGTAGACGACGTCGCCGTTCTGGATCGCGAACTGCACGTTCATCAGCCCGACGACGCCGAGCGCGCGCGGCCATGACCGCGGTCTGCCGCTTCAGCTCGGCGACGATCGCCGGCGACAGCGAGTACGGCGGCAGCGAGCACGCCGAGTCGCCCGAGTGCACGCCGGCCTGCTCGATGTGCTCCATCACGCCGCCGATGAACGACGCGGGCGTCGCCGTCGCGGCCGTCGCAGATCGCGTCGACGTCGACCTCGATCGCGTCGTTCGAGGAAGCGGTCGAGCAGCACCGGCGAGTCGTGCGAGACCTTCACCGCCTCGCGCATGTAGCGCTCGAGGTCGCGCTGCTCGTGGACGATCTCCATCGCGCGGCCGCCGAGCACGTAGCTCGGCCGCACGACCAGCGGATAGCCGATCTCGCTCGGCGCGTTCGAGCGCCTGCGCGCTCGCTCTGCGCGGTGCGGTTCGGCGGCTGCTGCAGGCCGAGCTTCGTCGATCAGCTCCTGGAAGCGCTCGCGATCCTCGGCGACGTCGATCGCGTCGGGCGACGTGCCGATGATCGGCACGCCGGCGGCCTCGAGCGACTTCGCGAGCTTCAGCGGCGTCTGTCCGCCGTACTGCACGATCACGCCGAGCGGCTTCTCCTTCGCGACGATCTCGAGCACGTCCTCGAGCGTGAGCGGCTCGAAGTACAGCCGGTCGCTGGTGTCGTAGTCGGTCGAGACGGTCTCCGGATTGCAGTTGACCATGATGGTCTCGTAGCCGTCGTCCGCAGCGCCATCGCGGCGTGCACGCAGCAGTAGTCGAACTCGATGCCCTGCCCGATGCGGTTCGGACCGCCGCCGAGCACGATGATCTTCGGCGGTCGGTCGGATCGGCCTCGCATTCGGCGTCGTCGAGGCCCTCGTAGGTCGAGTACAGGTACGCGGTGCTGCGTCGCGAACTCCGCCGCGCAGGTGTCGACGCGCTTGTAGACCGGGCCGCACGCCGTCGCGTGATGCGGCGCGTCGCGGACCTTGTGCTCGGTCGTCTTCAACAGGTACGCGAGGCGGCGGTCGGAGAAGCCGCGGCGCTTCAGCTCGTACAGCGTCGCGCGGTCGATCTCCGACAGCTTCGCGCGCTCGAGCCGCGAGCTCGATGTCGACGATCTCCTTGATCTGCACGAGGAACCACGGGTCGATGCGCGTGAGCTGGTGCACCTCGTCGACGCGTCATCCCCATCGCGAACGCGTCGCCGACGTACCAGATGCGCTCGGGCCCGGGCTCGCCGAGCTCGAGCTCGATCTTCTCGCGGTCCTTCGTCATCTCGTTCATGCCGTCGACGCCGACCTCGAGTCCGCGCAGCGCCTTCTGGAACGACTCCTGGAACGTGCGGCCGATCGCCATCACCTCGCCGACCGACTTCATCTGCGTCGTCAGGTGCGCGTCGGCGGCCGGGAACTTCTCGAACGCGAAGCGCGGCACCTTCGTGACGACGTAGTCGATGGACGGCTCGAAGCTCGCGGGCGTCGCGCCGCCGGTGATGTCGTTGCGCAGCTCGTCGAGCGTGTAGCCGACCGCGAGCTTCGCGGCGATCTTCGCGATCGGGAAGCCGGTCGCCTTCGACGCGAGCGCCGACGAGCGCGACACGCGCGGGTTCATCTCGATGACGATCATGCGGCCGGTCTTCGGATCGATCGCGAACTGCACGTTCGAGCCGCCGGTGTCGACGCCGATCTCGCGCAGGATCGCGATCGACGCGTTGCGCATCAGCTGGTATTCCTTGTCGGTCAGCGTCTGCGCCGGCGCGACGGTGATCGAGTCGCCGGTGTGGATGCCCATCGGGTCGAGGTTCTCGATCGAGCAGACGATGATGCAGTTGTCGGCGCGATCGCGCACGACCTCCATCTCGAATTCCTTCCAGCCGATCAGCGACTCCTCGATCAGCAGCTCGTTCGTCGGCGACGCCTCGAGGCCGCGCTTGCAGATCGTCTCGAACTCCTCGCCGTTGTAGGCGATGCCGCCGCCGGTGCCGCCGAGCGTGAAGCTCGGCCGGATGATCACCGGGAAGCCGAGCGTGCGCTGCACGCCCCACGCCTCGTCGACCGAGTGCGCGATGCCGCGAGCGCGCCGAGCCGAGGCCGATCTTCGTCATCGCCGCCTTGAACTTCGAGCGGTCCTCGGCCTTGTCGATCGCCTCGGGCGACGCGCCGATCAGCTCGACGCCGTACTTCTCGAGCACGCCGTGGCGGAACAGGTCGAGCGCGCAGTTGAGCGCGGTCTGGCCGCCCATCGTCGGCAGGATCGCGTCGGGCCGCTCGGTCGCGATGATCTTCTCGACGACCTGCCACGTGATCGGCTCGATGTACGTCGCGGTCGGCGGTCTCCGGGTCGGTCATGATCGTCGCCGGGTTCGAGTTGACCAGCACGACGCGGTAGCCCTCCTCGCGCAGCGCCTTGCAGGCCTGCGCGCCGGAGTAGTCGAACTCGCACGCCTGGCCGATGACGATCGGGCCGGCGCCGATGATGAGGATGGAACGGAGGTCGGTTCGTTTCGGCATGTCAGTCGCGGATGAAGCCGATCTTCCGGGTCGATCCGGGCGGCGGGGCCATCATCTGGCGGATGGCGTCGAACACCTCGCGGAACTGCGCGTCGTAGCGCTTCTCGAGGTCGGCGAGCCGGCGCGCGAGATCGGCGTCGGCGCCGACGATCCCGCGCAGTCGGACGAACGTGCGCATCACCTCGATGTTCACGCGGATCGCGCGCTCGCTGTGCAGGACGCTCGACAGCATCGCCACGCCCTGCTCGGTGAACGCGTACGGCGGCGTGCGCGCGCCGCCCCAGCTTGACATCACGGTCTGTGATCTCAAGTCGGCGAACTCCGCCGGCGAGAGCTGGAACGCGAAGTCGGGCGGGAAGCGATCGGCGTTGCGCTTCATCGCCTGGACCAGCGCGCGCGCCTCGACGCCGTACAGCCCGGCGAGGTCGCTCGACAGCATCACGCGCAGCCCGCGGATCAGGCGGATCCGCGACTCGACGGCGGCGACGGCACGGCCCGCGTCTCCGCCGGGCCGGCGTTCAGCCAACGCGCGCCTCCATCAGCGCGACGAAGCGGTCGAACAGGTAGCCGATGTCGTGCGGCCCGGGGCTCGCCTCCGGATGGCCCTGGAAGCAGAACGCCGGCCGGTCGGTCCGCGCGAAGCCCTGCAGCGAGCCGTCGAACAGCGACACGTGCGTGACCCTGCAGTTCGCCGGCAGCGAGTTCGCGTCGACGGCGAAGCCGTGGTTCTGCGACGTGATCAGCACCTGCCGCGTCTCGAGGTCCTGCACCGGATGGTTCGCGCCGTGATGGCCGAACTTCATCTTCAGCGTCGGCCGCCGGACGCGAGCGCCATGATCTGGTGGCCGAGGCAGATGCCGAACGTCGGCATGCCGCGCTCGATCAGGTCGCGCGTCGCGCGCGATCGCGTAGTCGCAGGGCTCCGGGATCGCCCGGGCCGTTCGCGAGGAAGATGCCGTCGGGCTCGAGCGCCAGCGCCTCGCTCGGCCGTCGCCTGCGCCGGCAGCACCGTGATGCGGCAGCCGCGCTCGGCGAGCATCCGCAGGATGTTGTGCTTGACGCCGTAGTCGAACGCGACGACGTGGAAGCGCGGCTCGCGCGTCGGCGTCGCCGTAGCCGCGGCCGAGCCGCCAGACGGACGCGCGTCCAGTCGTACGGCTCGCGGACGCTGACGACCTTCGCGAGGTCGAGGCCGGCGAGGCCCGGGAAGCTCCTCGCGAGCGCGACGCGCGCGCTCGACGTCGCCGTCGGCGCCGAGGCCGCTGCCGGCGACGATCGCGCCGTTCTGCGCGCCCTTCGTGCGCAGCAGCCGCGTCAGGCGGCGCGTGTCGATGCCGGCGATCGCGACGCAGCCCTCGGCCTTCAGGTAGTCGGACAGGCTGCGCTGCGCGCGGAAGTTCGACACGTGCCGCGGCAGGTCGCGGATCACGAGGCCCGGCCGCGAAGACGCGCGCCGACTCGACGTCCTCGGCGTTCGCGCCGGTGTTGCCGATGTGCGGATAGGTCAGCGTGACGATCTGGCGCGCGTAGCTCGGGTCGGTCAGGATCTCCTGATAGCCGGTCATCGCGGTGTTGAACACGACCTCGCCGACCGACTGGCCGGCGGCGCCGATCGAGACGCCGCGAAACACCGTGCCGTCGGCGAGCGCCAGCAAGGCCGCCCCGGTCGCGTTCGGGTCGGGCGGGAAGAGTTCGGTCGGCAGCAAGGACGATTCCTGTCGTGGCCGGCCGACGGCGCGACTCGCGGCCGACCGCGCGGCGACGCGATGTCGCGGGTCGGCGACGGTCACGGGCGCGGGTCGGCCGTCGAGGACGGGCGGGGCCGCGCGTGCGCTCGGACGAGGCGCCCGTCGCGGCGCCCCGGGGCCGTTCGGCGGCTGAAGCTAAACTTTTCGATTATACCGTGTCGAACCAGCGCGCCGCCACGCCGGCGGCCTCCCCCAACCGGATCGAAGCCATGAACCAGCTCGAGCAGCTCAAGCAGTACACGACCGTCGTCGCCGACACCGGCGACTTCGAGACGATGAAGGACTTCAAGCCGCAGGACGCGACGACGAACCCGTCGCTGATCCTGAAGGCCGTCGGCAAGGACGCCTACCGCGACCTCGTCCATCGCGTCGTCGCCGAGCATCGCGGCGACCCGCCGACCGACGTCATCGACCCGCTGCTGATCGCGTTCGGCGCCGAGATCCTGAAGATCGTCCCGGGTCGCGTGTCGACCGAGGTCGACGCGCGGCTGTCGTTCGACACGGCCGGCACGGTCGCGAAGGCGCATCAGATCATCGCGCTGTACGACCAGCACGGCATCGGGCGCGAGCGCGTGCTGATCAAGGTCGCGTCGACGTGGGAGGGCATCCGCGCCGTCGAGGCGCTCGAGCGCGAAGGCATCCACTGCAACATGACGCTGATGTTCGGCATGCCGCAGGCCGTGGAGGCGGCCGAGGCCGGCGCGACGCTCGTGTCGCCGTTCGTCGGCCGCATCACCGACTGGTACAAGAAGGCCGAAGGCAAGGACGGCTACGCGCCCGACGACGACCCGGGCGTGCGCTTCGTGCGCACCGTCTACGCGACGTACAAGAAGCTCGGCTATCCGACGCAGGTGATGGGCGCGAGCTTCCGCTCCGTCGACCAGGTGCTCGCGCTCGCCGGCTGCGACCTGCTGACGATCAGCCCCGACCTGCTGGAGAAGCTCGCGGCCGGCGACGGGAAGGTCGAGAAGCGTCTCGACGCCGGCACGGCGAAGGGCCGGTCGGACATCGAGGCGAAGATCTACGACGAGCCGAAGTTCCGCTTCGACATGAACGAGGACCAGATGGCGACCGAGAAGCTGTCCGACGGCATCCGCGTCTTCGCGGCCGACGCGATCAAGCTCGAGAAGGTGATCGCCGACCTGCAGTCGAAGTAGTCCGCGTCACAGCGCCTGCGTGTCGGCGGTGCGCGGCTGCCAGCGCATCAGGCGCCGCTCGATGCGCCCGACGAGCGCGTCGAGCAGCAGCGCGAACACCGTCAGCACGACGATGCCGGCGTAGACGGTGTCGATGTCGAACGTGCCCTCGGCCTGCAGGATCAGGTAGCCGACGCCGCGCGCCGACCCGAGGTACTCGCCGACGACCGCGCCGACGAACGCGAGGCCGACCGACGTGTGCAGCGACGAGAACACCCAGCTCGTCGCGCTCGGCAGGTAGACCGCGCGCAGCAGCTGCCGCCTGTTCGCGCCGAGCATCCGCGCGTTCGCGAGCACGACCGGGCTGACCTCGCGGACGCCCTGGAACACGTTGAAGAACACGACGAAGAACACGAGCGTCATGCCGAGCGCGACCTTCGAGCCGATGCCGAGCCCGAACCAGACCGCGAAGATCGGCGCGAGGATGACGCGCGGCATCGCGTTCGCGGCCTTGATGTACGGCGCGAGGATTGCCGCGCTCGTCGGCGACAGCGCGAGCCACAGGCCGAGCACCAGTCCGAGCGTCGTGCCGAACAGGAACGCGAGCACCGTCTCGACCAGCGTGACGGCGAGGTGCCCGTAGATCTCGCCGGTCGCGAACCAGACGCGGATGCGGTCGGCCACCTCGAGCGGCTGGCCGAAGAAGAACGCGGCCTTGTCCGCGCCGTGCAGACCGATGCTCGCGAGCAGCGTCGGGCTCGTCAGCGCGTACCACAGCAGCAGCACCGCGACGAGCACGAGCGCCTGCGCGAGCCGCACGTTCCCTCGCCGCTTCACGCCCGCGCCTCCGTCACGTCCGTGTCCTCGTCTGCGCGTAGCCCTTCAGCACCTCGTCCTTCAGCACGCTCCAGATCTCCGCGTGCAGCGCGACGAAGCGGGCATCGGTGCGGATCTCGGCGACGTCGCGCGGACGCGCGAGCGGAACGTCGAAGCCGGCGATCGGGCGCGTCGCCGGACCGGCCGACAGGACGACGACGCGGTCGGACAGCGCGATCGCCTCGTCGAGGTCGTGCGTGATGAACAGCACCGCCTTGCGACGCGCCTGCCAGAGGTCGAGCAGCTCGTTCTCCATCAGCTGGCGCGTCTGGATGTCGAGCGCGGAGAACGGCTCGTCCATCAGCACGATGTCCGGGTCGAGGACGAGCGTCTGCGCGAGCGCGACGCGCTTCTTCATGCCGCCCGACAGCTGGTGCGGATAGCGGTCCTCGAAGCCGGCGAGTCCGACGCGCGCGAGCCATTCGCGCGCCCGCGTCCGCGCCTCGTCGCCGTCGACGCCGCGGAACTCGAGGCCCGCGGCGACGTTGGCGAGCGCGTCGCGCCACGGCATCAGCGCGTCGGCCTGGAACATGTAGCCGGCGCGGCGATTGAGCTGGCCGGCGCGCGCGTCGAGCCGCGTGCCGAACACGCGCAGCTCGCCGGACGACGGCGCGAGCAGTCCGGCCGCGATGTTCAGCAGCGTCGACTTGCCGCAGCCGGTCGGGCCGACGATCGACACGAACTCGCCGGGCGCGACGTCGAGCGTCACGTCGTCGAGCACCACGTGGCGCGACGCGCCGTCGTTGGACGCGAACGTGCAGCCGACGCGATCGAACGCGAGCGCGGGGCTCGACCCCGCGGCCGCCGCGGTCGTGACGAGGCCGTCGGCCGTCGCGGTCACCGTCGCGTCACCGGTACTTCTGGCCGGCGCGCAGCGCGAACGCGTTCGTGTACGTCGCCGCGAGGTCGAGCTTCGCCGGGTCGATCTTCGGATCGAACGTCGCGAGCGCCGCCGCGGCCGTCTTCGGGCCCGACTCCGGCATCAGGCCGTCGGGCGACCACGCGTCGCGCTGGTTCGCGAACGCGGCGAGGTAGAGGCCGCGGTCGCCGAGCTGGTAGCTCTCGGGCACCGTCTTCAGCACCTCGGTCGGGCCGGCCTTCGCGAGCCAGCGATCGGCGCGCACGATCGCGTTCGCGAGCGCCTGCGCGGTGCGGGGGTACTTCGTCAGGAAGTCGTCGAACGCGTATAGCGTCGCCGCCGGCATCGGGCCGCCGAACAGGTCGGCGGTCCCCTTCGCGGTCCGCGTGCTGACGAGCAGCTTCATGTCCTTCTTCTGCTCGAGCATCGTCATGATCGGCTCGACGTTCGAGATGCCGTCGATCTGTCCGCTGCGCATCGCGGCGAGCGCGCCGGCGCCGCTGCCGACGCCGATCACCGAGACGTCGCTCGGCTTCAGCCCGCCGCGCGCGAGATAGATGTTGAGCGCGATGTTCGTCGACGAGCCCGGCGCGCTGACGCCGATCTTCATGCCCTTCAGGTCCTTCGGCCCGTCGACGCCGGCCGCCTTCGCGGTCGCGATGCCGATGCTGATCGCCGGCGACCGGCCCATCAGCGCGAACGCGCGGATGTGCTGGCCCTTCGTCTGCATCTGGATCGTGTGCTCGTACGCGCCCGACGACGACGTCGACGCTGCCGCCGACGAGCGCCTCGAGCGCCTTCGCACCGCCGGCGAAGTCGCTGATCTCGACGGTGAGGCCCTCGTCCTTGAAGTAGCCGAGGCGTTCGGCGATCGTCAGCGGCAGGTAGTAGAGCCCGGCCTTGCCGCCGACGGCGATCGAGATGTTCGGCTTCTCGAGCCCCTGCGCCGTCGCCACCGCCGGCACGACGCCGGCGAGCAGCACGGCGAGGACGACGACACAGCGCCGCGCGAAAGCGATGGCCATTCGGTTCAAGTCGGTCTCCTCGAAGCGCGTCCGGATGCGCGCGGTCGCGCCGCCTCGGTGGCGGCGCGCCGACATTCTAGCGAGCGCGCGGCGTCGCGCGTCCGCGTCGCGGCCTACTGCGGGATCCGCACGACGGCGCCGAGGCCGAGCACGTGGGTCGGCTGGCGCGACCCGCCGGGCGGCTCGAGCGACAGCCCGTAGGCCTTGACCTTCGCGAGCGTCGCCGGATCGATCGCGGCGACGGTCGTCGCGTCGATGCGGACCGGCCGCTCCTTCGCGTCGCGCGGCAGCATGCCGAGCGACACCATGCCCTTGACGTCGCGCGGCGCCATCCACAGCTGCAGCGCCTTGCCGGACGCGACGTCGACGCCGGACGCGACCTTGACCAGCAGCGCCGACCCGTGCTCGGCCTCCATCACGACCGCGACCGGCGCGCCGCTCTTCGGATCGACGATCGTCGCGACCGCGTCGGGCAACGCCTCGGCGGGCGACGGCGGCGGCGCAGGAGGCGGCGGTTGCACCGGCGGCTGTTCGACGCGGACGATCGTCGTCGGTCGCTCGATCGTGGCCTCGCGCATCGCGACGCCGAGCGCGACGATCGCGATCGCTGCGAACGTCCCCGCAAGGCCGCGCCAGAGACCGAGCCGTTCCCACCACGGCGTCGGCGCGACCGCCCGCGACGCGCCGCCGATACGCGCCTGGATCGCCGCCCAGACCCGCGGCGGCGGCGCGACCGGCGCGATGCCCGCGCACAGCGGCACGAGCCGCTCGTCCCATTCCTGCACCAGACGGCGAAGGGCGACGTCCGATCGCAACCAGCGCTCGAAGCGCCGCCGCGCGCCGCCCGTCAGCGTGCCGACCGCATATTCGGCGGCGAGCATCTCGCGCAGCGTGTCGTTGCCTCGGATGTCCACGATCGGTCAGGTCGGCAGGCCGTCGAGGCAGCGTCGCATCTTCGCGAGCCCGCGCCGGATCCAGGTCTTCACGGTCCCGATCGGGATCTTCATCGCGGCCGCGAGTTCCGAATGCGTGAGGCCCTGGAAGTAGGCGAACGCGATCGCCTGGCGCTGGCCGGCGTCGAGCCGCTTCAGGCAGCCGCGCACGGCTTCGGCATCCTGTCCGCGCATCGCGAGGTCGGCCGGGCCGGCCTGCTCGGATTCGAGCGTCGCCTCGAGCTCGTCGTCGAGCTCGACCGCGAGCCGGTCCGTCCGACGGATGTAGTCGAGTGCGCGATTGCGCACGATCGTCACGAGCCACGTCATCGGCGCGGCCAGCGTCGCGTTGTAGCTCGCGGCGCGCGTTCCAGACGTTGACGAAGCTGTCCTGCAAGACGTCCTCCGCCCGGCTCTCTTCCCGCAAGATACGCAGCGCGATCGCGAACAGTTTCGGCGACGTGGCGTCGTAGAGCCGGCGATACGCCTGCTGGTCGCCGATCGCGACCGCGGCGATCAGCGGGCCGAGCGACGCGGGGTCGGTCGGGGACGCGCTCATGCCGCGCTCATGCGGTCACCGCAGCGTGCCCGTCGCGGCGACGACGTAGAGCCCGATGCTCGCGAGGAAGCCGATCGCGAACGTCGTCGAGCGCAGCGTCGGGCGGTCGCCGACGTAGCACGCGACGTATGCGACGCGCGCCGCGACGAACACGACCGCGAGCGCGTCGATCGTCGCGACCGGCACGTGCTGGAGCACCGCGACCACGACGCCGATCGCGAACAGCGGGAACGCCTCGAGGCTGTTCGACTGCGCGGCGTTGGCCCGGGCGCGCTTGCCGGTCTGCTGCGCGAGCCACGCGCGCGGCGCACGGTTGTCGTACGCGACCGGCGACGGCTCGTCGCGGCCGCCGAACTTCGCGAGGTACGCGCAGCCGATCGGCATCAGGCCGGCGATCAGCACGCACCAGAACGCGAGGATCACGACGGCTGCTCCGCGGCCATGATCGCGTCGATGCGCGCGCGGACGTCCGCATCGATCTTCGGCACGACGTCGATCGCCTTCATGTTCTCGACGACCTGCTCGGGCCGCGACGCGCCGGTGATCACCGTCGACACGCGCGGATTGCTCGCGCACCACGCGAGCGCGAGCTGCGCGAGCGAGCAGCCGAGGTCCGCCGCGACGTCGCCGAGCTTCGCGACGACGGCGTTGTTCCGCGCGTCGAGCAGCCGGTCCTTCAGGAACGCGTAGTTCGCCAGCGTCGCGCGACTGCCTTCGGGCGCGCCGCCCCCGCTGCTCGCGTCGCGATACTTGCCGGTCAGCAGCCCGGACGCGAGCGGACTCCACGTCGTCAGGCCGAGGCCGATGTCGTCGTACAGCCGTCGATACTCGACCTCGACCTGCGTGCGGTTGAACAGGTTGTACTCGGGCTGCTCCATCGCCGGCTTGTGCAGGTGATGGCGCTCGGCGATCTCCCACGCCGCGCGGATGTCGGCGGCCGGCCACGACGACGTCCCCCAGTACAGCGCCTTGCCGCGCGCGACGATGTCGTGCATCGCCCAGACGGTCTCCTCGATCGGCGTGTCGGGGTCGGGACGGTGGCAGTAGACGAGATCGACGAAGTCGAGTCCGAGGCGCGCGAGCGACCCGTCGATCGCGTGATGCAGGTACTTCCGGTTCAGCGTGTTCTTCTCGTTCGGTCCCTTGTCAGGCCCCAGAAGAACTTCGTGGACACGACGTACTTCATCCGCGGCCACTTCAGCTCGCGCAGCACCTCGCCCATGATCGTCTCGGAGCGGCCGAGCGCGTAGACCTCCGCGTTGTCGAAGAAGTTGACGCCGGCGTCGAACGCGGCCGCCATGCATTCGCGCGCGAGCCGCGTGTCCATCTGGTTGCCGTAGGTCACCCAGGACCCGAACGACAGCGCGCTGACCTTCAGGCCGGCGCGGCCGAGCCGTCGATATTCCATTGCCGTCGATCCGCTTTCGATGAGTTCAGGACGAGCGACGGTCGAGGACCGCCTGCGCGATGGTACCGACGTCCACGTATTCGAGCTCGCCGCCGACCGGGACGCCGCGCGCGAGCCGCGTGACCGCGAGGCCGCGATGCTTCAGCAGCTCGCCGATCGTATGCGCCGTCGCCTCGCCCTCGTTCGTGAAGTTCGTCGCGAGGATCACCTCGCGCGACGACGCCGTCGGTCGCGCGCTGCAGCAGCCGGTCGAGATGGATGTCCTTCGGACCGATGCCGTCGAGCGGCGACAGCCGGCCCATCAGCACGAAGTAGAGGCCCGCGATACGTCAGCGTCTGCTCGATCATCAGCTGGTCGGCCGGCGTCTCGACGACGCACAGCAGCGAGCGGTCGCGGCGATCCGACGAGCAGACGTCGCAGAGCTCGTGCTCGGTGAACGTGTTGCACGACCGGCAGTGGCGGATCGCCGCGACCGCCTTCGTCAGCGCGTCGCCGAGCGTGGCGGCGCCGTCGCGGTCGTGTTGCAGCAGGTGGTAGGCGATCCGCTGCGCCGACTTCGGACCGACGCCGGGCAGGCGGCGCAGCCCGTCGATCAGCGCGTCGAGTCGGGACGGGGCGGGATGACGGTTCATGGGAGGCCGCGCATTCTACCGGGCGGTCGGCGGCGGCCGGTACGGCGGCCGCGCGTCGGGAAAATGGATTCCGGCGCACGTCGCTTCGGTCGCCCGCCGGCGACGCGGAGGTCTATCATCGATCGGGTCGAAGTTGGCGCCGGGGAATCGCCAGCCGAAGTCGACGGAGGCGCACTGCGGACATCATGCGTGATCGCCGAGCCCGCCCCACCCAGTACGAACTGCTGGCTCGGGAGACTCGAGCAGCAGATCGCTGCCGGAGGTGCTGCGTCCCGGAGATCGCTTGCCTTCCGTGCGCCAGGCTTGTGCGACACGGGGCGTGAGCCCGAGCACGGTGTTCCAGGCCTACTACCTTCTCGAATCACGCGGCCTGGTTCGCGCGGTACCGCGGTCCGGCTATTTCGTCGCTGCACGCGCCGACGGCGTGCTGCTGGCGGAACCGCAAACCTCCGAACCGCAGTCGGGGCCGCAGACCGTCGAGATCAACGACCTGGTCTACGCGATCCTCGGCTCCGCCCGCGCGCGCGACATCGTGCCGTTCGGTTCGGCTTTCCTCGAGCCCGGACCTGTTTCCGCTCGATCGGCTGCGCCGCGCGCTGGTCTCGAGCACGCGGCGGCTCGAGCCCTGGGACATGGTCGACGACCTGCCGCCGGGCAACCTGCGGCTCAAGCGCGAGATCGCCAAGCGCTATGTGCGCCAGGGCCTGGCGGTGGCCACCGAAGAGATCGTCCTGACCCACGGTGCGATGGAAGCGCTGAACCTGTGCCTGAGCGCGGTGGCGAGGCCGGGCGACGCCGTGGTGGTCGAGTCGCCGACGTTCTACGTCGCGCTGCAGGCGCTGCAGCGCCTGGGCCTGCGTGCCATCGAGGTGCCGACCCATGTCCGCGAGGGCATCGATCTCGGCCGGCTGGCCCAGGTGATCGAGCTCTATCGCCCGAAGGCCTGCTGGCTGATGACGACCTTCCAGAACCCGCTCGGCAGCCTGATGCCCGAGGCGAAGAAGCGCGACCTCGTCGCACTGCTCGCCCGCCATGAGATGCCGCTGATCGAAGACGACGTCTACGCGGAGCTCTACGAAGGCAACGCGGCGCCGCTGCCGGCCAAGGCCTACGATCGCCGCGGTCTGGTGCTGCACTGCTCGTCGTTCTCGAAGTGCCTGGCGCCCGGCTACCGCGTCGGTTGGGCCGCGCCGGGCCGGTGGGTGCGCGAGGTCGAACGGATGAAGGTGATGACGAGCCTGTCGGGATCCATCCCGGTGCAGGCGGCACTGGCCGAGTACCTGCAGGAAGGCGGCTACGACCATCACCTGCGAAATCTGCGCCTGTCGCTGCGGGCCCAGCGCGACAGCCTGTTCGACGCGGTGAACCGGCACTTTCCGGACGGAACGCGGGTGGCGCGGCCGGCCGGCGGCTACTTCGTGTGGGTCGAATTGCCCGCCGGCGTCGACGCGATGGCCCTGCACCGCGCCGCGCTCGCGCAGCGCATCAGCATCGCGCCGGGGCCGATGTTCTCCGCGCGCGCCGAGTTCCAGCACCACATCCGGCTGACCTGCGGCCAGAGCTGGGACGCGGGGCTCGAGCGCGCCATGGGCACGCTGGCGCGGCTGGTCGGTGACGCGGCGCGCGTCGACGGCGCCTTCAAGCCGCCGATCTGATCCGGTCGCCCAGGCCCGCAACTGCTCCGGCCGACAGAGCAGCCTGCCGGGCAGACTGCTGGCATGTCGACAACCACCGATCAGCGTATGCCGCACCGCGAAGCCGCTCTGACGCTGGTGGCGGCCGGCAGCGTGGCACTGGACACCGAACGCGCGCTGCACGAGGTGCTGGATCGACTGGGCCCTTCCGTCTTCGCCGGTCTGCTCGACGCCGACGGCGTCCTGCGCTACGCCAACCAGGCGGCGCTGCAGGCCATCGGCAGCGCGCCGGAGCAGGTGCTGGGCCAGCCCTTCGACGCCACCCCCTGGTGGCAGGCGCTGCGAGTTGTCGCGGCGGCGGCTGCAGCAGGCGATGGCAAGCGCAATGCGCGGCGAAGCCTCGCGTTTCGACGTTCGCATCGCCAAGAGCGGCGGCGACACGTTGGCCATGGACTTCTCGCTGCTGCCGCTCTACGGGCCGGATGGCCGCGTCGCTGGCTGATCCCGTCCGCGTGCGACGTGAGCGAACGGGAGCAGGCGCAGCGCCAGTTGCTGCTCACCCGCCATGCCGTCGAACAGTCCAACGACGCGCTCTTCCAGGTCGGTCCGGACGGCTCCTTTCGCGATGCCAACGCAGCCGCCTGCCGGCTGCTGGGCCTGGAACGCGAGCCGCTGCTGCGGCTGCGCGTGGCGGATGTCGACACCCAGGTCGACGACGGCGAAGTGGCCGCAGCGCTGGCGCGAGATGTGCGAACGAGGGTCGCTGCGATTCGAGACCAGCGTCCGCCATCGCGAGGGCCATGAAATTCCGGTCGATGTCTCCGTCAGCCAGGTGACCAGTGGCGACGAGACCTTCGCCCATGTTTGCGTCGACGACCTGCGTGAGCGGCGCGCCGCCGAACGCCGCATCCAGCAACTGCTGCGTTTCGACGACCTGACGGGTTGCCGAACCGCCAGTGGCTCTTCGAAAGCCTGGGCGCGACGTTGCAGACCAGCGACCACACGGCGGTGCTGCTCCTCGAGCTCGACCGCTTCAAGCGCATCAACGACGGCTTCGGCCTGCACGTCGGCGACGCGGTGTTGCGCGAAGCGGCGCAGCGCATCGTCGCCACCGTGCGCAGCGTCGACCTGGTCGCGCGGCGCGACGGCGACGAGTTCGTGATCGTGATGCCCGCCGCTTCGGCGGTCGGCGCTGCAAACGGCGCAGGCGCTGCTCGACACCATCGCCCGCCCGATGATGATCGAAGGGCACGAGATCTACCTGACCTGCAGCATCGGCATCGCGTTCGCGCCCGGCGGACGGCGATGGCGCCGCCACGCTGCTGCGCAGCGCCGACGCCGCGCTGCACCAGGCCAAGCTGCTGGGTCGCAACCAGGTCCACATCTATGCCGGCGCGCGCCACGACGATGACCCCGAACGACTGATGCTGGAGACGGCGCTGCGCCATGCGCTGCGCGACGAGCAGCTCGAGCTGCACTACCAGCCGCAAGTGGACCTGGAGCATGGCCACATCGTCGGCGTCGAGGCCTTGCTGCGCTGGGAGCACCCCACGCTGGGCGGCATCGCGCCGGATCGCTTCATCCCGATCGCCGAAGAGACCGGCCTGATCGTCGCCATCGGCGACTGGGTGCTGCGCCGTGCCGTCGAACAGGCGGCGGCCTGGCAGCGCGCCGGGTTGCCGCCGGTGCGCATGGCCGTGAACCTGTCGGCGCGCCAACTGATGCAGCCGGACCTGGCGCGGCGCATCGAAGGCCTGTTCGCCGCGAGCGGGCTCGATCCGCGGCTGTTCGGTGTCGAGGTCACCGAGAGCATGCTGATCAGCAACTTCGACCAGGCGGTTCAACACCTGCGAGCGCTGCGGGCGCTCGGCGTCGAGGTCTCGCTCGACGACTTCGGCACCGGCTACTCGAGCCTGAGCTACCTGCGACGGCTGCCGGTGGACGTCGTCAAGATCGACCGCTCGCTGGTGCCGGACGTCACCGCTCCGGCAGAAGACGTGTCGATCACGCGGGCGATCATCACGATGGCGCATCGCCTGCAGATGAAGGTGCTCGCCGAAGGCGTCGAGAGCGAGGGCCAGGCAGCCTGCTGGCCGCCAACGAATGCGACCAGATGCAGGGCTACTGGTTCAGCGCTGCGTTGCCGGCGCCGGCGGTCGAATCATGCTGCGCGAAGGCCGGCAGATCGATCCGACGCTGCTCGGTCGGCGTTCGCGGCAGCGCACTTTGCTGCTGGTCGACGACGAGGAGAACATCGTCGCTGCGTTGCGCCGGCTGCTGCGCGCCGAAGGCTGGAAGGTGATCAGCGCCACCAGCGCCGAGCAGGCGCTGGACAGATGGCGCGACACGAGGTCGACGTGGTGCTGTCCGACCAGCGCATGCCGGGCATGACCGGGGTCGAGCTGCTGCGCCGCGCCAAGGAGCTGTACCCGGAAACGATCCGGCTTGTGCTGTCCGGCTACACCGAACTGCAGTCGATCACCGACGCGATCAACGAAGGGGCGATCTACAAGTTCCTCGCCAAGCCCTGGGACGACGAGCAACTGCGGGCCCACCTGCGCGAGGCTTTCGCGTTGAAGGAGATGGCCGACCAGAACCGCCTCCTCGGCCGGGAGGTGCAGGCCGCCAACCGGGAACTGGCTGACCTGAACCAGCGGCTGGAAGCACTGCTGAGCGCGCAGCGCGAGAAGAGCGAGCGCGAGGTCGGCAGTCGCGAGGCCGCGCAGGAATTGCTGGATGCCGTGCCCGTGCCCGTGTTCGGCATCGACGACGAGGGCCTGCTGGCATTCGTCAACGCGCCGGCACTGGCGCTGTGCGGACTCGATGGCGACTTGCTGGGACGGCCTGCGACCGAGCATCTGCCGAAGGCCTTGCGGCCAGGTGCTGGAGGGCACGCCGATGCTGGTGATGCTGGCGCAGCGCCGCTGGTGGGCGATGAGCCGGACGTTGAGCGGCAAGGCGCGCGGCCGCCTGTTGGTGTTGCTGCCGCAAACCGGAGGCTTCGAAATGACTGTCCCAGCCACGCCCGCCGCGCCTCCAGTGGCGCTGGCACGCCTGTTCCGCCACAGCTTGCGCGAGGGGCGGGTGCATCCGCTGCTGCACATCATGCAGCGCTATCGGCAGGAGGCGTCGAAGATGACCACGGCCTGCCGTCCCATTGCCCGCGACGAGTTGCTCGCTGCGCTGCGCGACCTGCCCCCGTTGCCTTCGGTCGTGCTCGAACTGATCACCTCGCTGGGCCGCGACGAACTCGGCGCCATCGGAGTTCGCTTCCAAGATCTCGCGCGACCAGGCGCTGGCCGCCAAGACCTTGCGCCTGGCCAATTCGTCGTTCTACGGGCGAGGCCGGCAGGTCCGCTCGGTCGCGGAGGCGATCACGGTGCTCGGCCTGCGCACGGTGCGCTGCGTGGTCACCGCCGCCGGCATGGCCGGCAGCTTTCCTCGCCAACCCGCCTTCGATCATGACGCCTTCTGGCGCCACTCGATCGGCAGTGCCCTGTGCGCGCAGGCACTGGCCGGTGAACTGGGGCGCGACGACGGCGACCTGGCGTTCACGGTGGGCCTGCTGCACGACATCGGGCGACTGGCACTGGCCAGCGCCTTTGCGCCCGCCTACGCCGAGGTCGAGCAGTGGCGGCACGACAAGGACTGCCCCGGCGGACGTCGCGGAACGCGCCGTGCTCGGCATCGATCACGCCGAGGTCGGCGGGCTGATGGCACGGCAGTGGAATTTCGCGCCTGTCATCGTCGACGCCATCTACCAGCACCATGCACCGCCGGCCGTGGCCGAGGTCACGCTGACGGGCATCGCCCATGTCGCCGACGCCATCGCCCACGCGCTCGGCCTGGCCGGTGACGTCGACGAGGCCGTGCCGACGCTGCTGCCGCCGGTCTGGGCCGCCTGCCGCCTGGATGACGCTGCCTGCCTTCGGGTGTTCGCTTCGACCGAAGGGCAGTTCGAGACCGTCTGCGAAGCGATCCTTCATTGAAAGCCATGTCCGAAACAGAACTCATCTCGCTGCAGCGCGCGAACCAGGAGCTGCGCGCGCTGAACGAAAGCCTGCGCAGCGCCCAGGCCCAGTTGCTGCAGTCCGAACGGCTGGCGTCGATCGGGCAGCTCGCCGCCGGCGTGGCGCACGAGATCAACAACCCGATCGGCTATGTCTTCTCGAATTTCGGCACGCTGGAAGCCTACCTCGCGCGCCTGTTCGAGATGCTCGATGCGTACGAGGAGGCCGAAGCGGCGCTGGCCGGCAGCGACATCGCGGACAGGCTGGCGACATTGCGTGCGCGGGTCGAACTCGACTACCTGAAGCAGGACATCCCGCAGCTGATGAGCGAGTCGAAGGAGGGCCTCTCGCGAGTGCGCAAGATCGTTCAGGACCTCAAGGAGTTCTCGCGCGTCGACACCCACGAGGAGTGGACCTGGGCGTCGCTGCACCAGGGCATCGACTCCACGCTGAACATCGTCGCCAACGAGATCAAGTACCGCGCCGACGTGCGGCGCGAGTACGGCGACCTGCCCGACATCGAGTGCCTGCCGTCGGAGCTGAACCAGGTGTTCCTGAACCTGCTCGTCAACGCGGCCCAGGCGATCGGCCCGGAGCGCGGCCTGATCGTCGTGCGCAGCGGCGACGCCGGGGACGAGGTCTGGGTCGAGGTCGAGGACGACGGCAGCGGCATCGCTCCGGAACACCTGGCGCGCGTCTTCGACCCGTTCTTCACCACCAAGCCCGTGGGCCGCGGCACCGGCCTGGGCCTGTCGCTGGCCTACGGCATCGTCCAGAAGCACCACGGCCGCATCGACGTGCGCAGCGAACCGGGCCGCGGCTCGTGCTTCCGCGTCACGCTGCCGGTGCGGCGCCCGGGCGCCGGCGGAGGAGCAACATGACGGCGGCCGCTCGGCCTGGACGGTGCTCGCCGTCGATGACGAGCCCAACATCCTGGCCGCGTTGCGGCGGCTGTTCCGTTCGACGGGCTGGCGCATCCTGACGGCCGGGCACGCGGAAGAGGCGCTGGCGCTGCTCGCCACGGAACCCGTCGACGCCGTGCTGTCGGACATGCGCATGCCGGGCATGGACGGCGTGCAATTGCTCGAACGGGTCAGCCTGGGCTGGCCGCGCACGGCGCGACTGCTGCTGACGGGCCAGGCCGACCTGGGCTCGACGATCGCCGCCATCAACCGCGGTCGGCTGCACCGCTACATCACCAAGCCCTGGAACGACGACGAGTTGGTGCTGACACTGCGCCAGGTCGCGGAGAGCCAGCAGCTCGAAGCCGACAAGCAGGCGCTGGAGCGACTACACGCAGCGCAGAACGACGAGTTGAAGGCGTTGAATTCGAGCCTGGAGGCCCGGGTCGCATTGCGCACCGGGGAGCTGGCTGCCGCCAACGACCGGCTAAAGCGCAACTACCTGACCTCGATCAAGGCCTTCACTGCGCTGATCGAGCTGCGCGGCAGCGCCCAGGTCGGACACGCGCGCCAGGTCGCCGACCTGGCGCGGCGCATCGCGCAGGCATGGCGCTGGATGCCGACGCCACGCACGACCTGCCGATCGCCGCGCTGCTGCACGACATCGGCCACATCGGCCTCAGCGACGCGGTGCTGGCACGGCCGCTGAACCGTCTCGAAGGCAGACGAACTGCGGCGCTACCGGCTGCATCCGGTGCTCGGCGAGCAGGCCTTGCTGGCCAGCGACGACATGCAGGGCGTCGCGCCGCTGATCCGCGCCCACCACGAGCGCTGGGACGGACAAGGCTTCCCCGACGGCCTGCGCGGCGCGGCGATCCCGCTCGGCGCCCGCATCCTGGCGGTGGCCGATGCCTTCGAGGATCTGCGCAGCGGCCGGATCGATGGCCAGGCCCTGAGTCCGCTCGATGCGCGCCGCACGGTGCTGGCCGGGCGCGGCAGCCAGTTCGACCCGGACGTCGTCGATGCCTTCGCGAGCCTGTTCTCGGCCGCGCCGCCCAAGCCGATGGTGCCGACGCTGCGCTTGCGCACCGCGGAGCTGCGCGCAGGCCATACCCTGACGCAGGACTTCGTGTCACCGGAGGGGGTGCTGTTGCTGTCCGCTGGCCAAAGGCTGGACGACGACCTGATCGGCCGCATCTGCGCCTTCGAGCGCCGACATGACCTGGCGCTGACGCTGTCGGTGGACTGGCCGCCGGAGGCCTCGAGAGAAGTGTGGGGAGATGGGGAGGGGGAAGGGGTGGGATGAGTGAGGGGATGAGATGGGGGGGTGGTGGAGGGGGATGAGGTGAGATAATGGGTGGATGGGAGAGAGTGGGGAAGGGGGAGGATTTGAGAAGAAATGGAATGAGGGATGGAGAGAGAAGCGGCGGCGCACGTTCGCGATCATCTCGCACCCCGACGCGGGCAAGACGACGCTGACCGAGAAGCTGCTGCTGTTCTCCGGCGCGATCCACATCGCCGGCTCGGTCAAGGCCCGCAAGGCGTCGCGCCACGCGACCAGCGACTGGATGGAGATCGAGAAGCAGCGCGGCATCTCGGTCGCGTCGAGCGTCATGCAGATGGAATACCGGGACTGCGTGATCAACCTGCTCGACACGCCGGGCCACCAGGACTTCTCCGAGGACACGTACCGCGTGCTGACCGCCGTCGACGCGGCGCTGATGGTGATCGACGCCGCGAACGGCGTCGAGGCGCAGACGCTGCGGCTGCTCGAGGTCTGCCGCGCGCGCGGCACGCCGATCATCACGTTCGTCAACAAGATGGACCGCGAGGTCCGCGAGCCGCTCGACCTGATCGACGAGATCGAGCGCGCGCTCGGCATGACGGCCGTGCCGTTCACGTGGCCGATCGGCATGGGCAAGTCGTTCGCCGGCGTGTTCGACATCCGCGCCGGCAGCATGCGCGTGTTCGCGCCGGGCGCCGACCGCGCCGGGCCAGGCGTTCGAGACGATCGCCGGGCTTCACGACCCGGCGATCGACGCGCGCTTCGATCACGGCACCGGCACCGTCGCGAAGGCGCGCGACGAGATCGAGCTCGTCGAGACGGCGTCCGAGCCGTTCGACGAGGCCGCGTTCCTCGCGGCGAAGCAGACGCCGGTGTTCTTCGGATCGGCCGTCAACAACTTCGGGGTGCAGGAGGCGCTCGACGCCGTCGTCGACCTCGCGCCGCCGCCGCTCGGCCGGTCGGCGATCCAGCGGTCCGTCGCGGCCGACGAGGGCCGCTTCGCCGGCGTCGTCTTCAAGATCCAGGCGAACATGGACCCGGCGCACCGCGACCGCATCGCGTTCGTCCGCGTCTGCGCCGGACGCTTCGAGCGCGGCATGAACCTGCGCGTCACCCGCAGCGGCAAGTCGATGAAGCCGAACAACGTCGTGACGTTCCTGTCGCAGCGGCGCGAGATCGCCGAGGACGCGTACGCCGGCGACATCATCGGCATCCCGAACCACGGCACGCTGCAGCTCGGCGACACGCTGACCGAAGGCGAGCCGCTCCAGTTCACCGGGCTGCCGTTCTTCGCGCCCGAGATGTTCCAGGCCGTCGAGGTCGCCGATCCGCTGCGCGCGAAGCAGCTCAAGCACGGCCTCGCGCAGCTCGGCGAGGAAGGCGCGATCCAGGTGTTCCGTCCGCAGCTCGGCGGCTCGCTGTTGCTCGGCGCCGTCGGCCAGCTGCAGTTCGAGGTCGTGCTGCACCGGCTCGAGCACGAGTACGGCGTGAAGGCGCGCCTGATCGGCACGAAGTACCGCATCGCGCGCTGGATCACCGTCGACGACGCGCTGTCGGCGTCCGACGGCGAACGCGAGCTGAAGCGCTTCACCGACTTCTATGCGGCGCGGATCGCCTACGACGCGGTCGACGCGCCGACCTACCTCGCGTCGCACACGTCGGAGCTGCGGGTCGCGCAGGACGAGTGGCCGCGCATCCGCTTCCACGCGCTCCGCGAGCACGCGGGCCTGGTGTTCCAGTCGGGGCTCGCGGCCTAGCGTCTCGGGCGACGACGTCGTCGCGTCTCGACGGCCTTCGACGCGCGGCGAGCGCCGGGCTCCCGCCGCTCGCGATCGAGGCCGCGACGCTCAGCCCGCGAACGCCTCGATCAGCGCCGCGTTGAACGCCGGCAGGTCGTCCGGCTTGCGGCTCGTGATCCACGTGCCGTCCTTCACGACCTCGCGATCGACCCACTGGCCGCCCGCGTTGCGGATGTCGTCCTGCAGCGTCGGCCAGCTCGTCATCGTGCGGCCCTCGACGAGGCCGGTCGAGACCGCGAGCCAGCCGCCGTGGCAGATGATGCCGACCGGCTTCTTCGCCGCGTCGATCGCCTTCAGGAAACGTCGGGCGGGCTCGACGATCCGCAGCGCGTCGCCGTTCGCGACGCCGCCCGGCAGCACGACGCCGTCGTAGTCGTCCGGGCTCGCGGCGTCGATCGTCTTCGTGACGTCGATCCGGTCGCCTTTGTCGTGATGGTTCATGCCCTGCACGCGGTCGGGCTTGTCGGACAGCACGTCGACCCGCGCGCCGGCGTCCTCGAGCGCCTGCTTCGGCGACGTCAGCTCGACCTGCTCGAACCCGTCGGTGACGAGCATCGCGACGCGCTTGCCTTGAAGATCGGCCATGACGGTCTCCTGAAAATGGATGGAGCCGTCTTGAGCGCCGCGACCGCGCGAAGTTCGGGCGTCGCCGCGCAATCCGTGTTGCACCGACCCTCGGTTGGCCCGCGCCGTCGCCCGCGCGGACCGGATGCGCGCGTCAGAACGGGAACTTCATTCCGGGCGGCAACGGCATCCCGGCCGTGACGGAAGCCATCTTCTCGGCCGACGTGGCCTCGGCCTTGCGGACGGCGTCGTTGAACGCGGCGGCGACGAGGTCCTCGAGCATGTCCTTGTCGTCGCCGAGCAGCGACGGGTCGATGACGACGCGCTTCACGTCGTTCTTGCACGTCATCGTGATACGGACGAGCCCGGCGCCGGACTGGCCTTCGACCTCGATCGTGGCCAGCGAGTCCTGGACGCGCTTGACGTTGTCCTGCATCTGCTGGACCTGCTTCATCATGCCCGCGAGCTGGTTCTTCATCATGGGTGGATCACCTTCCGGGAGGGCGCCGGCTCACACCGGCTTGACGGAGCCGGGCACGACCGCGGCTCCGCCGAAGTCTCGCACGACCGCGCGCACGAACGGGTCGGCCTCGATGATCGCCTCGGCATCGGCCTGGCGCGCGGCCCGAGCGTCGCTCTTCGTCGACGCGACCGTCGTGCCGGTGACCGCGCCGACCTCGATCGTGACGCCGACCGGGCGGCCGAAGTGACGCGCGAGCGCGGCCTTGAGCTTCTCCATCTGCGCGGCGCTGCTGAGCAGCGACTTGATCGGCACGCGCAGCACGAGCGACCGCTCGTCGTGCGACACGAGCTCGCTCTGCTGGACCAGCTCGCGCGTCAGGCCGGTCAGGCGCAGCTGCGCGACGACGGCGTTCCAGTCGTCGACGGCGAGCGGCGCGCTCGATCGCGATGGCGCCGGTGCGTCGGCGTCCGGGCTCGTGCCGGTCGCCGCGCGCGCGTCCGGCGCGGTGGCCGCATCGGCGTCGGGTCGCGCCGATGCGGCGGCGCCCGTCCGCTTCGGCGGTGCCGCGTCGGGGTCCGGCCGCAGCGGCGCCGCATCGGGTCTCCTCGGCGCGGCCTCGTCGGGGTCCGGTCGCAGCGACGCGGCGTCGGGTCGCGCCGAAGGCGATCCGGCCGCCGGCGCCGCGGCGCGCGTCGTCGCGACCGAAGGCGGCGGCGTCGTGCCGACGGCCCGCGCCGCGTCGACGCGGGCCGGCCGCGCCGGTCGCGACGAGGCCGGCGCCTCGGCCGCGGTCGCGTCGTCCGCGCGGAACGCGAGCATCCGCAACAGCGCCATCGAGAAGCCGGTCGTCTCGTCGGGCGCGAGCGGCAGGTCGCGTCGGCCATGCGCCGCGATCTGGTAGTAGAGCTGGACGTCCTCCGGCGACAGCCGCGTCGCGAGCGTGCGCAGATGCGCCTCGTCGGCATCGTCGGCCGCGTCCGGGCCGGGGTCGACCGTCTGGATCCGCGCGACGCGATGAAGCAGCGCGCCGAGCTCCGTCAAGGCGGCGCCGAACGACAGGCTGCGCGCGGCGATCTCGTCGACGATCGCCATCAGCGCGCGTCCGTCGCCGTCGGCGAGCGCGTCGAGGATGCGCAGCAGATAGGTCTGGTCGAGCGCGCCGAGCATGTCGCGCACCGCCGACTCGTCGACCTGTCCCGCGCTGTACGCGATGGCCTGGTCGGTCAGCGACAGCGCGTCGCGCATCGATCCCGCGGCCGCGCGGCCGAGCAGCGTCAGCGCGCCGCGCTCGAACGACACGCCTTCGGCCTCGAGCACGTGCGCGAGGTGCGATGCGATCGTCGGCGACCGGCATCTGCTTCAGGTTGAACTGCAGGCAGCGCGACAGCACGGTCACCGGGATCTTCTGCGGGTCGGTCGTCGCGAGGATGAACTTCACGTGCTCGGGCGGCTCCTCGAGCGTCTTCAGCATCGCGTTGAACGCGTGGCTCGTCAGCATGTGCACTTCGTCGATCATGTAGACCTTGAAGCGCGCGTCGGCCGGCGCGTAGATCGCCTGCTCGAGCAGCGCCGCCATCTCGTCGACGCCGCGGTTCGACGCCGCGTCCATCTCGATGTAGTCGACGAAGCGGCCGGCGTCGATGTCGACGCAGGGACGGCAGACGCCGCACGGCGTCGACGTGATGCCGCCGGCGCCGTCCGGGCCGACGCAGTTCAGGCACTTCGCGAGGATGCGCGACAGCGTCGTCTTGCCGACGCCGCGCGTGCCGGTGAACAGCCACGCGTGATGCAGCCGCTTGCTCGTCGAGCGCATGCCGCAGCGCGCGGACGACGTGCTCCTGCCCGACGAGCGTCTCGAAGCTGCGCGGCCGCCACTTGCGGGCGAGGACTTGGTAGGACATCGTCAGGGTTCGCGGAAGGCCGAGCGATCAAATGGTGCTGTCGAGTCAGAGCACGATCGTGCCGACGCATCCAGAAACGTCGAGTGCAAGGCGCGGCGACGCAGACGTACGCAGCGGTACGGCAAGGAGCCGCAACGCCGCAATCGGCGTTTCTGGAGTGTCTCGGAAAGGCGAGCCGGGTCCTCGGCACTTGGGGTGGGTGACTATGGCTGCTTCGTTCCCGACCTGACCAGGTTCGTCACGCCCCAATGCGAGGGGGCCCGCCGGCGACGATTCTACCGCAGGCACGGCCGCGAACGGGGCGTTTCGCCGACGACTTGAAGTCGGCGTTTATGTCATCATCTTCGGCCTCGAAGCGGCGCCGCGACGCGGCGCGCCGGCTCCCTCCGACGCGCCCCTGCGGCGCATCCGCGATCTCCTCCCACGACATCTCGAGGTCCCCATGAACGAATCCATCAAGACGGTCTCGGACGCGACGTTCGAATCCGACGTCCTCCAGTCCAGCGGACCCGGTGCTGGTCGACTACTGGGCCGAGTGGTGCGGTCCGTGCAAGATGGTCGCGCCGATCCTCGACGAGGTGTCGAAGGACTATGCCGGCAAGCTGACGATCGCGAAGATGAACGTCGACGAGAACCAGTCGGTGCCGGCGAAGTACGGCATCCGCGGCATCCCGACGCTGATGCTGTTCAAGGACGGCGCCATCGTCGGCACGAAGGTCGGTGCGCTGTCGAAGTCGCAGCTCACGCAGTTCATCGACAGCTCGATCGGCGCATCGGCGCCGCAGGCCGACCGCGCCTGAGCGTCGCGCACGACGGGCGTCTGTATGATGCGTCGTTGCAACACCTAGGCCGGGCGGCCGCCGAAGTGGCGGCCGAGGCTTGTGGAATCGCCGCGGCGGGTCGCACAATCCGTCGCGGTAGTCCCGAAAAAGCAGCACCGTAGAGCAGTCCGGTCGGCCGCACGAACGGCCACCGCGTGAGACTCGGCGATAACGAGTTCACCCACCACAGTGTTCGCGCCGCACCGTCCCAGGTGCACTGCGCCTCCTCATCGAACCATCGATCTTTTCGTACCCGTCGGGATCGTTCCCGCACACGCGTCGTACCGCCCCGCCCCACCCGTCTCGAACGTTCGCTCGACGACCCCTCTCCCCGGCCCGTTCCGCGGCCCCCACGCCAGCAGCAGACCCATGCACTTATCCGAACTGAAAGCCCATGCACGTCTCCGCCCTGCTCGAGATGGCGAACGCGCTGGAGATCGAGAACGCGACCCGCATGCGCAAGCAGGAGCTGATGTTCGCGATCCTGAAGAAGCGCGCGCAAGGCCGGCGAGCAGATCTTCGGCGACGGCGTGCCTCGAAGTGCTGCCCGACGGCTTCGGCTTCCTGCGCTCGCCCGACGCGAGCTACATGGCGTCGACCGACGACATCTACACTCAGCCCGTCGCAGATCCGCCGCTTCAACCTGCACACCGGCGACATCGATCGAAGGCGAAGTGCGCACGCCGAAGGACGGCGAGCGCTACTTCGCGCTGGTCAAGGTCGACAAGGTCAACGGCGTCCCGCCGGAGGCGTAGCAAGCACAAGATCATGTTCGAGAACCTGACGCCGCTGTTCCCGAACGAGCCGCTCAGCCTCGAGCGCGACATCAAGGGCGACGAGAACATCACCAGCCGCATCATCGACCTGATCGCGCCGATCGGCAAGGGCCAGCGCGCCCTGCTCGTGGCGTCGCCGAAGACCGGCAAGACGGTGATGATGCAGCACATCGCGCACGCGATCGCCGCCAACCATCCCGACATCCACCTGATCGTGCTGCTGGTCGACGAGCGGCCGGAAGAAGTGACCGAGATGCAGCGCACGGTGCGCGGCGAGGTCATCGCGCTCGACCTTCGACGAGCCGGCCGCGCGCCACGTGCAGGTCGCCGAGATGGTGATCGAGAGCGCCAAGCGCCTGGTCGAGATGAAGAAGGACGTCGTCATCCTGCTCGACTCGATCACCCGCCTGGCCCGCGCCTACAACAACGTGCTGCCGTCGTCGGGCAAGGTGCTGACCGGCGGCGTCGACGCCAACGCGCTGCAGCGCCCGAAGCGCTTCTTCGGCGCGGCGCGCAACGTCGAGGAAGGCGGCTCGCTGACCATCATCGGCACCGCGCTGATCGACACCGGCTCGCGCATGGACGAAGTGATCTACGAGGAGTTCAAGGGCACCGGCAACTGCGAAATCCACCTCGACCGCCGCATGGCCGAGAAGCGCGTCTACCCGTCGATCCAGACTGAACAAGTCGGGCACGCGCCGCGAGGAGACTGCTGCTCAAGCCGGAGATCCTGCAGAAGACCTGGATCCTGCGCAAGCTGCTCTACCCGATGGACGAGATCGAGGCGATGGAGTTCATGCTCGACAAGATGAAGGCAGACGAAGAACAACAACGACTTCTTCGACATGATGCGCCGGGGCGGCTAGCCGCCCCGCGCGACGGCGCCCCGTGCGCGGGGCGCGTTTGCGGCCGAGCGCGAACGCGCCGGCGAAGCGAACGGTCGGGCGGATCGACGCCGGAGCCCCGGTGCGTCACCGCGCGACGCGGACCGTTCGCCCTCGACACGTCGCACCCCCGTGCGTCGCCACGCGACGCGTTCCGAGCAGTCGTCTCCGCGTGACGCGTGCGCATGCGCGCCGCGGACGTACCGTCGACCTGCGAACCGCCTCTCGCCGCATCCCGGCACCATCGCCGAACCGACGCGTTCGCGTCGTGCCTGCGCCCGCCGAACTGCGCGCCGCCCGAGCGCGACGGCGCCCCGCCGAGGCGCCTCCACGCCCGGCGCCGGACCGGCGGATTCCCGCCGCGGTGCGCTCGCGACCGGAGCCGGAATCGACAACGGAAAAAATATTTGCTGACAACTCATCGTCGATTTACCATCAATTTGCCGGCATAAAGACATCGTGTGCCGAGTGCTGCGCGGGTGGACGGCGCGCGGTTTCCGACTTCGGCGCGCGGACGCGCCACCTGGACCAGGGAGCGGCATATGGGATTCGACAAAGGGGTCAGGACTGCGCTCGGCGGGGCGTTGACGTGCTTCATCGTGGCGGGTTGCGGCGGCAGCGACGACAACGGCGGCAACACGCCGGCCGCACCGGCTCCGCCGCCGCCGACGGCCAAGGTCTCCTGTACGTACGATCGGACGACGACGTTGTCGTACGAAGAGCAGCGTCTCGGAACGCCGCTGCCGAACTCGGGATCGAACGTGGTCGGCACGAACGCCACGCCGTTCGCCGACCGCGTCCTCAAGGACACGGGCTTCGACCAGTTCGACGTCGACTTCGAGGCGACGCTCTGCGGTTCCGACGGCCAGACGACGCTCACCAGCTACGACCAGGCGATCGCGCAGCTCAAGCAGTCCGGCCAGGCGCTGTGGCACGCGGCCGTCGACCGCGCGCAGGGACGTCGCCCGTCGCCGGCAGGCAGCGTCCTGCCGAACAGCGACGATCGGCCGCTCTACTGGGCGCGGCTGCAGATGACGCGTTCGCTGCGGCAGTGGCGGCCGTCGTTCAGCCCGACCGCCGCGCAGCAGACCGCGATGCAGCTGCAGCTCGAACGCTCGTCGCGCGGCCAGGACGACATCAACCTGCCGTCCGGCACGGCTCCCAACGGCGCGAAGTACCGCCGGCTCATCATGAGCGGCTTCGACACGTTCACGCTCGGGACGCCCGGCAATCCGAACACGGGACTGCGCAACGGCAACCCGTCGGGCGTCACGGCGCTCGCGCTCGACGGCAAGGAATTCACGCTCAGCGACGGCACGATCCTGCACGTCGAGACGTACCTGCTGCCGGTCAACTACGACCCGTTCAACCTCGGCATGCAGGAGGACACGATCGGCCCCTGGTTCAAGCCGGGGACGCAGCGCGTCGACGCGTCGATCTCGATGAGCCAGGGCAGCGCGAACATCTTCAACCTCGAGCAGTGGAACGGTCGCTTCCACGGACCGTCCGCCGGCAACGACGGCATCATCTACTGCCCGTCCGGTGCGACGCGCCTGCCGAGCACCGTGATCCCGATCGGTACGGTGACCGCGCCCGGCACGGCGCCGATCGTGAATCCGAACGCGGGCTGCGACGTCTATCCGCCGCAGCGCTGGCTCGGCTACGACAGCGCGACGACGTGGATGAAGGACTTCCCGCCGCAGTTCACGACGACGTCGCTGCCGATCGTGGCGATGGTCACCGGTCATACGCAGGCCGGCATCGCCCGTCCGCCGGGCGCGACGAGCGCCGGGACGGAAGGCTTCGACGTCACCTGGCACACGAGCTACTCGTACTTCCCGGACTGCAACGCCACGCCGACGGTCAGCGTGCCGTCGAACGGCGTGGTCAACGCGATGCCGGACCTGTCGACGCTGACGTATCCGAGCCTGTCGTGGTGTTCGCGGCAGGGCGGCGGCGGCGACTACCTTTCGAACGAGAGCGCGTACCGCAACACGCTGATGCGCGACACGTTCGGTCTCGACATTCCGGCGGGCCACATCCACACTCCGGTGATGACGAACTTCTTCGGCGGGACTGCGACGACCGGTGGCGGAACGCGCGACGACAACGCGATCACCGATGCGCGCTTCGAGGCCTATCGCACCGCGATCCTCGCGCAGGCGCAGCGGCTCGTGCAGATCGTCGGCGAGAGCCTCGTACTCAAGCAGGACTGACCGGCGGCGGCGGCGATCGCGCGCGCCATCGCCGCCGTCCGCGTCCCACCCTTTTCGGAGAGATCCCCATGAAAGCCCGTCTCATCGCCCTCACCGTCGCCTGTGCGCTCGGCGGCATCGCCTACGCGCAGCCGAGCCAGTATTTCTGGTGGCAGAACAAGAAGACGAACCAGAAGGTCTGCGAGCCGCAGGCGCCGAGCGCCGACTGGGTCAAGCTGTCGGGTCCGTTCGAGGATCCGAACTGCTCGATCGCGATCAAGGAGTAACGCGCGAGCCGGCGCGGTCCGCCGTCGGCGGTCCGACGCCGGCGGCACGACGGAGACGCGGCGACGTGGTGCCGGGCCGCGCCGCCCGCCGACCGGGACGACCGGGACGTCACGCGCCCGGCAGTCGCGACGAGCGCCGCCGGAGCGTCACGCCCCGTGCCGCGATCGCGGCCATCGCGAAGACGCCGGCCAGCAGCAGCGCTTCGCCCGACGGCTCCGGCACGCCGGGCGCGACGACTGCGGGAATCGCAAGATGCGCGTCGGTCCAGGCATTGCTGAAGCCGCCTTCGAACGCCGCGTTGATCTGCATCAGCAGCGCGCTGACGTCCGCCAGCGGGTACGGCTCGAAGCCGTCGCCGAGCAGCGTGTTCGCGACCGTCTGGAACTGCGTCAGCGTGAACCCGTCGAGGCCGGCGACCGATCCGCTGAGTCCGGTCAGCACGAGATCGCCGAACGACACGCCGGCCGGATGCGGCAGGATGCCGGCCGCGTTGAAATCGATGTTCAGGCGGAGCCCGGCCACCTGGCCGCCGAAGATCCCGGACGAACTGCTGATCGGATCGACGAGCGTCGCGTTCAACGACGCGGCGGGGCCGGTCGCCGGCAGGTACTGCAGCAGCGCGTCGCCCTGCCCGCCCGACGTGAACAGCATGAAGCGGCCGGTCGCGAGCCCGAGCGTCATGCCGGTCGGATAGAGCGTGTCGAACCACGTGCGCACCAGCGAGGCCGGCGGGCCCGCCGCCGGATCGGCGCCCCACGTGTTCTGCGAGAAGCTGAAGAACTCGCCGGTCGTGAAGGTCGTCGCGACCGCGGTCTGCGCCGCGGCCGAGAGGATCGTCGCCGCGACGACGGAATGCCAGCTGCGGATGCCCATGGTTCGCCTCCCCGCGTTCCAGGAACTGTCGACGCTAGCACGGCGCCGCACCGGCCCGCAACGGTCGCCGCGTCGACGAGTGGGCGGACCGGGTCGGTCAAAGGCCCTGGTCAGTTCGGGCAAGCGTCTGGCATAATCGCGCGTTTACCAACCGGAAAGTAGTTCGACGGCATCGCGCGCGTCCACGGCCTCCGTGGTCTCCCGCCCGCGACGCGGACCGGCTCCCGAACCCGAGAGAACCCCATGAAGAAAGACATCCACCCCGAATACCGCGAAGTCGCGTTCGTCGATCTGTCGAACGACTTCAAGTTCATCACGCGTTCGACGGTGTCCGCGCGCGAGAAGATCACGATCGACGGCAAGGAGTACCCGCTCGTCAAGATCGAGGTCTCGTCGGAGTCGCATCCGTTCTACACCGGCAAGCACAAGATCGTCGACACGGCCGGCCGCGTCGAGAAGTTCCGCCAGAAGTTCGGCAACCGCGCGGGCAAGGCCGCGGCTTGACGGTGACCGTCGCGCCCGTCGCGAGCCGGTGGTCGCCGGCTGGCGGCGCAGGACCCGAGGCAGCTACGGCTGCCTTTTTGTTGCGCGCGTCAGGCGACGTGGTCGTCGGCCGCACGGCCGACGCGACGGTTCGTCGCGAGCGGCTCCGCATCGATCCGCGACGGCCGTGCGCGTCGCGCGACGCGCGCGTCGCCGGGCGCGCGCTAGTCCACCTCCTCCGACGACCGTCGTGGCCGTGAAGACGCCGAGCCTGACGCCGCCGTCGCCGTCGTCGCTGCGTTCGGCGCCGCAGCCGTCGGCGCGCCTGACGGCCGAAGCCACGCTGAAGCTGCCGCGCTGGGGCCTCGTCGCGCTGTGCCTGCTGTACATCCTGCCCGGCCTCGTCGGCCGCGACCCGTGGAAGAGCGAGGACGCGTCGGCGTTCGGCGTGATGTGGACGATGGCGCACGGCGCCGGCTACGGCGGTGCGGCCGACTGGCTGCTGCCGAACGTGTTCGGCGCGCCGGTCACCGATTCCGGACCGCTGATGTACTGGGTCGGGGCCGGCTGCATCCTGGCGTTCGAACGGCTCGTCGGCGCGGCCTTCGCCGCGAGGCTCGCGACCGTGCTGTTCTTCTTCGTCGCCGTCACCGGCATCTGGTACGCGACGTACCTCGTCGGCCGCCGCCGCGCCGCGCAGCCGGCCGCACTCGCGTTCGGCGGGCAGCCCGATCCGCGCGACTACGGACGGGCGCTCGCCGACGGCGCGCTGCTGATCCTCCTCGCGACGATCGGCCTCCTGATCCGGGCGCACGAGAGCTCGTCGGACGTCGCGATGCTCGCGATGCTGTCCGTCGGTCTCTACGGCATGGCGCGCGCGCTCGACGCGCCGTTCCCCGGCGCGGGCTGGGTGGCGCTGTCGATCGTCGGCCTCGTGGATTCGCGCGGGCCCGCGCCGGCGTTCGCGATCGCCGGGCTGTGGCTCGCGCTGCTGCTCTTCGATGGCGACTTCCGCGCGGCGCGACGCGCGGCGCTCGTCGTCACGTTGCCGGCGACGCTCGTCGGCCTCGCGATCTGGCCGCTGTCGACCTGGCTGCTCGTGCCCGACGCCGCCGCGCACATCGCGGTGCGGCTGACCGGGTGGCGGCAGTACTTCGACGGCATCGACGCGCAGGCCGCCGCGAAGGACCTGCGGACATTGCCGTGGTCGACCTGGATCGCGTGGCCGCTGGCCGCGTGGAGCGTGTGGAGCTGGCGCGCGCGGCTGCGCGAGGCGCAGTTCGCGCTGCCGGGCGGCTTCGTGATCGCGATGGCGCTGGTGCTGTGCTCGACGTCCGACACGTCGGACGGCCAGCTGCTGCTCCTGCTGCCGGGGCTGACCATGCTCGCGGCCTTCGGCCTGCCGACGCTGCGGCGCGGCGGCGGCAACGCGTTCGACTGGTTCAGCCTGCTGCTCTACTCGGCAGCCGCGCTGCTGATCTGGTTCACGTGGTTCACGAAGATGACCGGCCTGCCGGCGGGCTTCGCGCGCAGCCTCGCGCGCCTGACGCCCGGCGAGGCGTATCGCTTCCAGCTGCCGGTATTCGTGATGGCGGCGGCCGCGACGATCGCGTGGCTCGCGCTCGTGCGCTGGCGGCTCGTCGCGCAGCCGAAGATGCTCTGGCGCAGCGTCGTGCTGGCGTCGGGCGGCGTCATCCTCGCGTGGACGCTGACGTCGACGCTGTTCCTGCGCACGATCGACGACGGCCGCACGTACCGCGGCGTCGCGGCCGAGCTCGCCCGCGCCTACACGAGCGCCGCGCAGCACGCGCCGGAGCCGCGCGCGGGCCGGCGCGGCGCGCGAGCAGCCGACGCGGCGCCGTCGCCGTCCGCGACCTGCATCGCGACCGACGGCGTCGGCCTCGCGCAGCGCGCGTCGTTCGCGTGGTTCGGCGGGCTGCGCTTCTCGCACGTCGGCTACGACGGCCGCAACGTCGACGAGTGCGACTTCCTGCTGCGGCAGGACCTGACGCGCAGTCCGCGCACCGACGGCCTGCCGGCCGGCAAGTGGCGGCTGCTGTGGGAGGGTCGTCGACCCGCCGACCGCGACGAGCGCTTCCGGCTGTTCCGGAAGACCGGCACCGCGACGACGACGGGCGACGTCGACGCGATCGATCGCAACGACCGCCGCGACGCGCCGTTCAACACGCCGCCACCTGCAACCGTCACGCCGTCGGCCCCGACGCGCCCCGCGACGCCGTGACGACCGACGCCACCGGCGCGGACGCGCCGCGCGCCGCGTCGCGTCCGCGCGGCGCTGCGCTGACGCGGCGCATCCTCGCGCAGGCGTGGCCGGTGCTCGTCGGGCAGTGGGCGCTGCTCGCGTTCGGCGTGACCGACACGATCGTCGTCGGCCACGCATCGGCGCAGGACCTCGCGGCGATGGCGCTCGGCGCGAGCATCTACTCGAGCGTCTTCGTCGGGCTGATGGGCGTCGTGATCGCGCTGACGCCGATCATCGGGCAGCACTACGGCGCCGCGCGGCACGAGGCGATCGGCCGGACCTACATGCAGGGGCTGTGGCTCGCCGTCTGGCTCACCGTCATCGGGGTGACCGCGATGGCGTTCCCGAACGCCTGGCTCGTGATGAGCGCGGTCGACGCGACCGTCACCGTCGAGCGTCGACCGCTACCTGCACGCGCTGATGTTCGCGTTGCCGGCCGGCCTCGTCTTCCGCACCGTGTACGCGCTCAACGTCGCGGTGTCGCGTCCGAAGGTCACGATGGCGATCAACCTCGTCGGCCTCGCGCTGAAGATCCCGCTGACGTGGGCGCTCGTCCACGGCAGCCTCGGCGTGCCGCCTCTCGGCGCGGCCGGATGCGGCTACGCGACCGCGTTCGTGATGTGGGTCTCGTGCGGACTCGCGCTCGTCGCGCTGTCGAAGGACCCGTTCTATCGCGTCGTTCGGCGTTCCGCTTCGCGTGGCCGCGTTGGACCGAGCAGCGCGAGCTGCTGCGGCTCGGCGTGCCGACCGGACTGTCGTACATCGTCGAGGTCACGTCGTTCACGTTCATGACGCTGCTCGCGGCCGGACTCGGGACGCGCGTCACCGGCGGGCACCAGATCGCCGCGAATCTCGCGGCGCTGTGCTTCATGCTGCCGCTCGCGCTGTCGGTCGCGACGTCGGCTCAGGTCGCGCAGGCGATCGGCGCGAACGACGCGACCGGTGCGCGTCGGGCGTCCCGCGCGGGACTGCGGCTCGCGATCGGCCTCGCGGTGATCGTCTCGACGTCGCTGTGGCTCGGGCGACACGAGGTCGTCGCGCTGTACACGAACGACGCGGCGGTGCGCACGGTCGCGCTGTCGCTGATCGGCTTCGTCGCCGTGTTCCACTGCTTCGACGCGACGCAGTCGATGTCGGGCTTCATCCTGCGCGCGTACAAGCATGCGGTCGCGCCGATGCTCGTCTACACGGTGTCGCTCTGGGGCGTCGGGCTCGTCGGCGGATGGTGGATCGCGTTCCACCCGGTCGTCGGCGGCGCGCCGCTCGGCGTGCGCGGCCTGTGGACCGCGGCGACCGCGAGCCTCGCGCTCGCCGCGCTCGTGCTGCTCGGCTGGATGCTGCGGGTGTCGCGGCTTCCGCTCGCCGCGACGCCGGGCATCAGACCCGCAGGAAGTGCGTCCGGTAGTGCTTGAGCTCCTCGATCGACTCCTGGATGTCGGCGAGCGCCTCGTGCTTCTGATGCTTCCGGAACGCGGACGCGACCTCGGGCCGCCAGCGCTTGCAGAGCTCCTTCAGCGTGCTGACGTCGAGGTTGCGGTAGTGGAAGAACGCCTCGAGCTTCGGCATCGCGCGCGCCATGAAGCGCCGGTCCTGGCAGATCGAGTTGCCGCACATCGGCGACTGTCCGCGGCCGACGTGCGCCGACAGGAAGTCGAGCAGCGCGGCCTCGACGTCGGCCTCGCTCGCCGTCGACTCCCGGACGCGCTCGGTGAGGCCGCTGCGCGCATGCGTCGCCGTGTTCCACGAGTCCATCGCGGCCAGCACCTCGTCGCCCTGGTGGACGACGTGGACGGGCGCCTCGGCGATCGTCTGCAGCGAGGCGTCGGTGACGATGATCGCCACCTCGATGATGCGGTCGCGGTCGGGGTCGAGCCCCGTCATCTCCATGTCGACCCAGATCAGGCGGTCGTCGCCGCCGGAAGGCTTCGCGTCTTGTGACATAATTTTTGTGCCGGTGGTCGCCGCGCCGCGCACGGTTCTCGCGATGCGCGGCACGATGCGCGCACGTTCCACAGCACGATGCGCCTCTCGCGACCGGCCCGCACGCGCGCGCGTCGGATCGGATGTTCTCACATGTTCACCGCCCTCTTCGTCCTCGCGCTCGTCGCGACCACCGCCGCCCGCCTGTGGCTGTCGTCGCGCCAGATCGCGCACGTCGCGGTCCATCGGCCCGCCGTGCCGCCGCGCTTCGCCGAGCGCGTCTCGCTCGCGGCGCACCAGAAGGCCGCCGACTACACGATCGCCCGCACGCGGCTCGGGATGATCGACACGATCGTCGCGGCCGCGCTGCTCGTCGTGCTGACGCTGTTCGGCGGGCTGCAGGCGATCGACGATGCGCTCGCGCCGCACCTCGCGCAGCGCGCGCCGATCTGGCACGCGCTCGCGCTCGCCGGCGTCGTCGCGGCCGTGTACACGATCGTCGAGCTGCCGTTCGGCTGGTACCGCCAGTTCCGGCTCGAGGCGCGCTTCGGCTTCAACCGCATGACGATGCGGCTCTGGATCGCCGACCTCGTCAAGGGCGCGCTGCTCGGCACCGCGATCGGCGCGCCGCTGCTCGCGGCGGTCCTCGCGCTGATGGCCGCCGCCGGCCGCTGGTGGTGGCTCGACGCGTGGGTCGTCTGGATCGCGTTCAACCTGCTGCTGCTGTGGCTGTTCCCGACCGTCATCGCGCCGCTGTTCAACAAGTTCGAGCCGCTGTCCGACGCGTCGCTGAAGGCGCGCATCGAAGGGCTGCTCGCGCGCTGCGGCTTCGCGTCGAAGGGCGTGTTCGTGATGGACGGCAGCAAGCGGTCGGCGCACGGCAACGCGTACTTCACCGGCTTCGGCGCCGCGAAGCGCATCGTGTTCTTCGACACGCTGATCGCGCGGCTGTCGGGCGACGAGATCGAGGCGGTGCTCGCGCACGAGCTCGGCCACTTCGCGAGGAAGCACGTCGCGAAGCGCATCGCGTGGTCGTTCGCGACGAGCCTCGCCGCGCTCGCGCTGCTCGGCTGGATCGCGCAGCAGCCGTGGTTCTACGCCGGGCTCGGCACCGACCCGACGGTCGCGACGAAGGACATCTTCGCGCTGCTGCTGTTCTTCCTCGTGCTGCCGGTGTTCACGTTCCCGTTCGCGCCGCTCGCGAGCTTCGCGTCGCGCCGGCACGAGTTCGAGGCCGACGCGTACGCGGCCGCGCACGCGCGGCCCGACGACCTGATCCGCGCGCTCGTCAAGCTCTACGAGGACAACGCGTCGACGCTGACGCCGGACCCGCTGCATTCGACGTTCTACGACTCGCATCCGCCGGCCGCGCTGCGGATCGGACGACTCGAGTCGCTGACGCGCTCGGCGCAGCGCGACGCATGGTCCCCGCAGCCCGCGACGTGACGAAGGAGCGACGATGATCCGGACGTTCGACGAAATGCGCGCGGCGCACTGCCGACCGCTCGAGGGCGGCCGCGCGATGGACGACGACGCCGTCCGCGCGCAGCTCGCCGAGCTGCCCGACTGGACGTCCGACGGCGACGGCTGCACCGACGCTACCGGTTCGCCGACTACTGGGAGACGATCGCGTTCGTCAACGCGCTCGCGTACGTCGTCCATCGCGAGGACCATCACCCCGAGCTGACCGTGACCTACGACGCGGTCGACGTTCGCTTCGACACGCATTCGGTCGGCGGCATCTCGACGAACGACTTCGTCTGCGCGGCGAAGTCCGACGCGCTCTACGGCGAGCGGCCGAAAGCATCGACCGCTTGAGCGATCGCGGCCGCGTCGTCGCCGCGCACGGGCGACACTACGTCGTCGTCACCGAGGCCGGCGAACGGCTCGTCTGCTTCACGCGCGGCAAGAAGAGCGAGGCGGCGTGCGGCGACTTCGTGCAGGTCGAACGCACCGGCCCGGGCCAGGGCGTGCTCGCGTCGATCGAGACCCGGCGCAACGTGCTGTCGCGATCGAACGGCTTTCGCACGAAGCTGCTCGCGGCGAACGTCGACCGCATCGCGATCGTCGTCGCGACGTCGCCACCGTTCTCGGAGGAGCTGCTCGGCCGCACGCTGGTCGCCGCCGAAAGCATCGACGTGCCGGCCGGCATCGTGCTCAACAAGGCCGACCTGGCGGACCGGCTCGACGCGGCGCGCGCGACGCTCGCGGCCTACGCCGCGCTCGGCTACGCGGTCGACGAGGTCTCGATCCGGCTGCGGCCCGACGACGCGGCCGCGCGCCTCGCGCCGCGATTCGCGGGCGCGACGACGCTGCTCGTCGGCCAGTCCGGCATGGGCAAGTCGTCGCTGCTGAACCTGCTGGTGCCCGACGCACAGGCCGCGACGCGCGAGATCTCCGAGGCGCTGCAGACCGGCAAGCACACGACGACCGACGCGCGGCTGTACGCGTTGCCGTCGTCGTCGGCGACCGATGCCGGCGCGGTGATCGACACGCCCGGCTTCCAGGAATTCGGCCTCGCGCATCTGACGCCCGGCACGATCGAGCGCGGCTTCCGCGACCTGCGGCCGTTCCTCGGAACGTGTCGCTTCGTCAACTGCACGCATCTGCACGAGCCCGACTGCGCCGTGATCGCCGCCCGCGACCGCGGCGACATCGCGCGGCGGCGCTACGATCTGTTCGCGAAGCTGACGCGCGAGAGCAGCACGTTCCGCGACCGATGACATGAAGCTGCTGACCGGCGCCGACAACCTGATGATCGCCACGCTCTGGCAGCGGATGCTCGAGACGGCCGGCATCCGCTGCGAGGTCCGCAACCGCTACCTCGGCGCCGCGGTCGGCGAGCTGCCGGCCGACCAGGTCGCGCCGCAGATCTGGATCACCGACGATCGCGACGAGCCGCGAGCGCGCACGCTGCTGGACGAACTGCGCCGGCCCGCGCGGCTGCCGGCGTGGTCGTGCTTCAACTGCGGCGAACGCGTCGAGGGACAGTTCTTCCAGTGCTGGAACTGCGAGGCGTCGCGACCCGGATGACGCGGTCGGGTCGCGCGCCGGTCACGGCGCGTAGGCGCGGGCGGACTGGGCGTCGAAGATGCGCGTCAGCGCGAGCGGCGCGTCGTTCGGGGTCAGCAGCACGAGGTGCACGCCGTCGACCTGCTTGACCCGCACGCGGCGCGTCTGGTGCGCGGCGCCCGAGTCCATCTCGAACGTGACGGTGCGGCCATGGACCGCGTACGTCCCGGCGCCGTTCTCGTCGACGAGGACCTGGTCCGCGCGCTTGACGGTGTAGCCGCTGCGGAAGTGGCCGTCGCTCGTGAACTCGATCGCGTGGCGCGCGCGCGTGTCGCCGACGTTCGCGACGGAGACCCATCGACCCGGATAGATCGCGATGTTCGGCTGGCGCTCGAGCGCGTCGGTCTCGGCGGCCGTCGAGCCGTCGTCGGGCTGGCTCAGGAAGCCGCGCGACAGCGCGCCGCGGCTCGACAGCGCCGGCCGCGCGACGAAGAAGGTCACGCCGACGACCAGCGACACCGCCATCACGATCCGAAGCGCTCTCATGGTTCGATCCCCGTCCCTCGCGTCGTCTCTCGCGGGACCGGACCACCGGTCGCCGTGCGACGCATCTGGAGCGACTTCGGCGGCGACGGCCGAAACTGAAGCGCGGTCCGACCGGCGTCGCGAACGGCGCGACGCGCGTCAGAGCGCGCTGCGGCCCGACGGCTCGAACGCGAAGTTGACGACGACCTCGTACGTGCCGGGACGCGGCAGCCCGCGCGCGCGTGCCGGCTCGAAGCGCATCGCGGAGAACGTCCGCACGAGCCGGTCCACGTAGTCCTGCGACATCGTCGACGCGGTCACGACGACGTCGACCGTCTCGCCGGTGCTCGACACGACGAGCACGAGGCGTGTGAGTCCGATGCGATGCGGATCGTCGTTCTCGGGCAGCGTGAACACCGGATAGCTGATCGGCTTCGGCGCGACGACCGCGATCGGTTCGTCGTCGGCGACGGCGACGGGCTCGACGTCGTCCGGGGCCTCGTGCGCGGACGGCACGGGCCCCGCCGCATCGTCGCGCGGCTTGCTCGCCGCGGCGACGGGGGGCGATGCGGGCGCCGGCGTCGACGGGGGCGTCACGGAAGCCGTCGCGGACGTCGGCGTCGATGGCGGCGGCGTCGATGCGGGCGCCGCCGTGGCGACGCTCGGACGCGACGGCGTCGCGCGCGCGACGATCATCCGCAACGGCGCACGACCGATCGCGTCGTCGGCGGCCGGCGACGGCCCCGACCAGTCGACGAACGCTGCGCCGGCATGCACCACGCCGGACAGCGCGACGGCGGCGAACACGCGACTCGCGGCAGGAGCCATGCGACCGCCTCGGCGACGATTACTGCGCGCGCTGCGCCGCGGTGCCGCCGCGCGGCGCGGTCGCGGGCGGCGCGATGGTCGGCGTGCCCGGCGTGACCGAGGGGGTCGTCGTGGCCGACGACGTCGTCGGCGCGACGACCGTCGGACCGCCCGTCGCCGTCGCCGTCGCGGCGTCCGGCGGCGAGACGACGCGCACCTCGGTCAGGCGGTTGACGCCGTTCGCGTCGGTGCCGACGGCGACGCGCACGCGCGTGCCCTTCTTCAGGTAGCCGATGTCCTTGACCTGCGTCCCGTCGAGCAGCGTGATGTTCGGCAGCGCGCCGCGGACCGGATACGTGAGGCCGCCGACGGCGAGCCGCGCGTTCTTCGTGTCGACCCAGTCGACGTGCAGGACCTCCTTGCGGTCCGGCAGCGCGACCGGCTTCGTCGCGGGCACCTCGACCTTCTTCACGGCCTTGCCGTCGGCACTCTTGACCATCACGACGGCGCGGGCGCCGTCGATCGCCGCGAGGCCGAGCACGCCGACGATCAGGACGCGGATGCGCCAGGACAGGAACGGACGACGAGACGAGCTGTTCATGGTTTCCCCGAGCCGACGCTAGTTGTTGATGACTTCCTGCCAGAACACGCGGCGCCCGCCGGTGATCGACGCCGGCACCGGCACCTCCTCGGTCGGGCTCGACCCGTCCGACAGGTGGATCGGCGCCGCGATCTTGCCGCTCGGCAGCTGCACGAGACTGGCGCGGCTCGCGAGCGCGTTGCCCATGTAGAGGCCCGAATACAGCGGCTGCGTCGTGTTCTGCAGCAGGCCGCCGTTCTCGTAGTCGATGATGTAGTACCAGCTCGACCCGCCCGGCACGCAGACGTCCGACGACGGGATGTTCGTCGTCAGCACGAGCGCGTTGACGGCGAGCTGCGGGTCGGCGTTGATGCGCTCGCCCGGCGACAGGTTGAAGTCGACGTACCAGCCCTTCGAGATCGTGTAGTCGAGCGGCGTCGACGACAGCTGCCGCTCGTTCGAGTAGCCGCCGACCGGCGAGATCGTCTGCTGCTGGAGGCTCGAGCGGAGCGGCGTGATCTGCGGCGACGTCGTCAGGTCGTCGATCAGCCCGTACATCGTCTGGGTCTGCGTCGTCGCGACATCGGAGTCGCCGAGGTACTGGCCGGTGCCGACGTACACGAAGCGCCGGCTCACGCCGCCCTTCGTGATCTCGGCGAGCTGCGGCTCGGCCGTGACCGGCTGCGGATTGCCCGAGCCGTCGACGAGCGCCGCGAGCTTGCGGACGTTCCACAGCGCCGGGTCGGTGCCGGTCAGGTCGAAGCGCCACACGTTGCCGCGCAGGTCGCCGCCGTACACGTAGTCGGTCGTGTTGTTGACGGTCGCGTTCGCGGCGTACGCGCTGACCTTCGCGAGGCCCGACGGCGAGCCGGGCGAACCGACGCCGGTGGCGATGTCGCGGATCAGCGCGCCGGTGCGCGGGTTCAGCACGAACAGGTGACCCTGCCCGTCGCCGCCGGTCGTCGAACCGTTGTTGTAGCCGGACGCGACGATCACGACCCAGCCGACGGCCGCGGTCTTCGTCAGGATCGGCCGGCCGAAGCTGTCGCCCTGGTTCGCCGCGACCGACGCGCTCGTCGACGCGTTCGGGAATTCCCACATCACGCGCGTCGTGGCGTCGGTCTCGTCGGTCGGGATCGGGTTCGTGACGTCGAGCGCGTAGTAGCCGCGGCCGCCCTTCGCGAGTCCGCCGATCAGCATCGTGTGCCAGTCGGGGACGCCGGCCGTCGCGCCCTGCGTGTTCGTGAAGTCGAGGTCGCCGGAGATCGGCGTCCCGTCGACGCGGTACACGTGATAGAAGCCGCTCTTGCGCGTCTCGAGATTGATCGAGTTCCAGACGAGCTGCGGCATGTAGGCCCACAGCTCGGCGCCGCTGACGGCCGAGAACGCGTGCAGCATCCCGTCGTTGCTGCCCTGGAACACGACGCGCGGCCGGTTCATCAGCGCGTTGCGGAACGCCGTCGAGCAGCCGGCGGCCGGCAGGCTGTAGCACGGGTCGGCGTAGTGCTCGCTCGGCGCGCGCACGAGCAGCGGCTCGGCATCGACGAGGTCGCCGAGCAGGTGGGCGCGGATGCGGTACTGCGTGCCCTCGTTCGTGCGATCGCCGCGCATGTAGGCGATCACCGCCGGGCCGTCGCTCGGTCCCGGCGGCGACGTCGGCGACGCGAACAGCGCCTCCTGCGTGGCCGTCAGCTTCGACGGCGTGGTGTCGGCGGACGGCCGGAACTGGATCCCGTGCGTGCCGTCGTACGTGACGATCATCCGCGCCGACGGCGTCGAGTTGTCGAGCTGCGCCTGCGCCGACGACGGCCAGTTCGGGCTCGTCGTGTCGATCACGCCGGTCGTCAGGTTGACCGGATAGCTCTGCAGGTCGCCGCTCCACGTGCCGGAGTTGTACGTCGACGTGTACGACGCGTTGTCGCCGGCCACGATGTTCGGATTCGACACCGTGACCGCGGCCGCGGCACCGTCCCGCGCGATGATGTCCTGCGCCACACCGTCGATCGACTTCAGCAGCTGCGTCTCGTTCGTCGCGAGGTACGCGCTCGTCGTGCCGCCGGCCGCCGCCATCGCGTTCAGCGTCGCGACCGCGCTCGCGTTCTGCACCGTGTCGCCGAGCCCGATGACGTACGTCTGGATGTCGTACGGGTTGCCGCCCATCGTGGCGCCCCGCAGGTTCGTCACGGCGTTGATGGCCTGCTGCGACGCGTTGCCGAAGTGCCAGTTCGTGCCGTCGTACGTGTTCGTGCGGTCCTGATCGCCGTACAGGTTGCCGTTCTCGTCGCCCGTCGGCGTACCGTCCGTCACGAGCATGACGAAGTTGCGCTGGCAGGTGTGCTGGATCGGCGAGTTGCCGCCCTCGAAGTAGTTCAGCGCCGTCGTCAGCGTGCCCTTCAGCGGCGTGAACACCGCCGCGTTCTTGATGTCCGGCGCGCTCTGGTTCAGCGTTTCCTGCGCGAGCGCCGCCATGATGCCGGGGAACGGCGGGTTCGCCGGATCGTCGGGCAGCACCGGCGCGAGCAGCGTTCCGTTGCCGCTGATGTCGCCGTAGTAGCCGTAGCCGCGTGGCACGTAGAACTGCATCGGATACGGCGGATTGCTGACCGTGAAGCCCGCATCCGTCGGCGTGTAGCAGAACCAGCCGGCATCCCAGTTGAACGTGCTCGGGTCCCACGACGCGACCGGGTTGTGGTTGTAGTACTCGTAGAAGCACGTGCCGGAGCCGTTGTACGACCACAGCGCGCTGAACTGCGCGCCGATGTACAGCACGTCGAGGATGTCCGGGTCGTCGCTCGCGCGCCCGTACGTGACGAAGTTGCCGCCCGCGAACGGCTGCGGATTGCCGACGCAGGCGAGCCCGTTGTTCGACGCCGAGTGTCCGATCTGCGTCTGCGGGTCGAGGCCCGTGCAGTCGTCGGTGAAGATCATCGTCGACGCGTCGCCGAAGTAGTACGCGTACGTGTTGAGCAGCGACTGGTCGCGCAGCTCGAACGACATCAGGCCCCAGTTGAAGTTGGAGCGGTACGTCGTGATGATGTCGCTCAGCACGCGGCGGCCGATGTTGCCGCGCGTGTTCGGATCGGTCCCGGTGACGAGCATGCCGGCCATGTAGGCGTCCATCGACTCGGAGTTGTCGAAGACGGCGAGCACGTTCGGCTTCACCGTGTTCTTGACGACCATCGGGACGTCGGACAGGTCGGTCTGTTGCGCATGCGCGGCGGACATGCCGAGCAGCACGACGGCGACGCCGGCGAGACGGATCAGGAGGCGCGGGAAGGACATGATCTCCATCGCTTTCTCGTCACTTGGCGACGATCGCCTGGACGAAGCTCTTCGTGTTGCGCGGGCCGCTGACGCGGACGGTGATGCGATACGAGATCTGCGGCGCCATCGCGAACGACACGTCGCCGACCTTCTTGCTGCCGCCGCCGGTCGAGGTGTTGCTCGTGTAGCAGTTCGACGCCGGATCGACGACCGGCAGCGCGCCGGTGCAGAGGCGGTCGATGACGTACTGCGCGGTGTACGAGCCGTTGACGACCGTCGACGGCACGCCGGACCAGTCGCCGACCGAAACGGGGATGCCGTTGACGTCGGTCGCCTGGCGCGTCGGGTAGTAGACGCACGACCCGCTGCTGCAGGCGGACGGGAACGCCGTGTCCGGGGCGACGCTCGCGATCGCGTCGAGCTGCGCGAACGCGACCTCGACCGACGTGTCCGTCGCGGCGAGGGCCGCCTCGCGGAACGCGAAATTGCCGGCGATCATGCTGTTCGCCTGCGACGCGCGGACGAGCGCGACGCCGGCCAGCGCCATCGCGACGAGCGCGATCATCACGAGGATCAGCACGATGCCGTCCTCGCGACGGCCCGGCAGTGCGCGGCGGCGGATCACAGGTTCCCCCACAGCACGTTGCGCATCGGCACGATCGTCTGATAGACCTTGTAGCGGTAGTGCTGCCAGTTCGGGTCGCTCGACAGGTCGACGACCGGCGCCGGGTTCGCGACCGTGTCGCGCCAAGCGCACGGGCCGTTGTTGACGGCGAGGCTGACGTTCGTGCACGGCGTCGTCACGATGCCCGGCTCCATCTTGTCGCTGCGGGTCACGACCGCGATGCGGACCGACTTGATGCGCTTGCGATCCGCCGGGTTGGCCGCGAGCGCCGTCGCGTCGAATGCGCCGGTCGCGCCGACCCACTGGTCCACGCTCGCGGTGCCGGCCGGCGCGACGCCGTACTGCGCCTTCAGCGCGACGACGTTGTGGACGAGCGAATACGTGACGACGGTGGGCGTCAGGCCGGTCGTCGACTGGATCATCTGCAGGTTGCCGCCGAGGACCTGGTACGTCTTGCTCGCGATCTGCTTCGGGTTCAGCACGCGCGAGCCGGTCGCGAAGTTCGGCCAGCCGGCGCCGCTGCTCGCGTTGACGTTGTAGATGCCGACCGTCTGGTCGTGCTTGATCGTGTGCGTCGCCGGTACGAGCGCCGACACCTGCATCACCGCGCAGTCGCCGGTGTCGCCGGCGTTCATCACGATCATCACGTCGCCGGCGGTGAAGCCGTCCATCCGCGTCACGACGAGGTCGTCGGTCGGCGCGCCCATGCTCGCGGTCGTGTACGACGGCAGGCCGCCGAGCAGGTCGCCGGTGTTGACCTGCACGGTGTCGGACCCCGTCGGCAACGCGCTCGACGTGATGACGAGCGGCGCGAACGTGAAGTTCGGGATCGGGCCTCCGGCGAGCGTCGAGTACGTGTGCGTCGTCGCCTGGCGGCAGTCGAACGACCACGGATCGGCGATGCCGGCGCCGGCGTTGTGGATGTCCTCCTGCAGCTGCGCGAGCGCGATCAGGCCGTTCTCCTGCGCCTCCGAGCCGGCCGCGGTCGTGCGCTTCTGCGCCTCGTAGCTGCCGAGCGTCTGGATGATCGCGGCCGACGCGATCAGCCCGATGACGAGGCCGACGAGCAACTCGATCAGCGAGAAGCCGCGTTGGCGTTGGACGATGGATGCCATGACGCTTCGCCTCAGTTGACCTGCGCGACGGTGATCTGGCTGTGGTACGTCGATTCCTGCGCACGCTTCCAGCAGACGACGACCGTCACCGTGTTGTTCGTGCCGATCGACACGGCCTGGTAGTTGCTCGTCGCGCCGGGCAGCGTCGCCGACACGTCCGCGAGCCACGCGAGCACGATCGGATTCGTCGTGGCGGCGCCGGACGTCTGGCACGGCGCGCCGCTGTTCATGTGGTTGTACGCGGCGATGTTCGGCCGGTCGCTCCAGATCTGGCCGATGATCTGCGACGCGAGATAGCTCGCGTCGGAGCGGTACTTCGCGTCGGTCGTGGACGCGACCGACGTCGACTGCAGGCCGATCAGACCGATGACGGCGAACGAGAAGATGGCGATGGCGATCATCGCCTCGATCAGGACGAAGCCGCCTTCGCGACGGGAACGGGTGGTCGCAGTCATGGTCGCCTCAAGAGCACGCGAGCTGGGTGCCGCTCGCCGCGAGCGGGTCGCAGACGAAGATGCGACCGCTGAGGTCGCCGGCGGAGACGAGCACGCGGCGCTGCATGCCGGCGCGCGGCGCGGTGATGTCGATCTGCGTGATCGGCGCGCCGCCGACCGGGTTCGGGACGACGCGGCCATAGCCGTTGAACGTGACGCGCTGCCCCCCGGCAGGCGTGATCGCGACGTTCGTCGCGATGCTGCCGTCGTGGTTCGACGTCGTCTGGATGACGTTCGCCGCGGGCACGCTGCCGACCGGCAGCGCGCAGCCGGTCGAGACGGTCCAGCCGGTGCCGGTGCCGGACCAGTCGAAGCACACCTGCTGGTTGCGGCGGATCGCCTCGGTCCGCGCGTACTCGAGGCCGTGCGACAGCGTCTCGGACGTGCCGCGCACTTCCGTGTTGCGGATGAACGTCGTGAAGCTCGGCGTCGCGATCGCGGCGAGGATGGCCAGGACCACGATCGAGATCAGCAGCTCGAGCAGCGTGAAGCCGCGTTGCCGCGAGACGTTCAGCATGCGTCCCCCGGGCGGCTGATCCAGCACGACACCGGCATCGACGGCGCGCCGACGAACGCGGTCGTCGTCTTGTTGCTCGACTGGTCGATCGTGAACGCGTAGCCGGCCATCGCCCCGATGCCGACGGCGTGCAGCACGAACGACTGGTCGTCCGTCTGCGTGGTCGCGGCCGGATCGTTCGTGAGGTAGCAGCTGAACGTGAAGTACGTCGAGTTGTTCGGCGCGGTCGGGATCCCGCACGACACGCCCGACGTGCCGTACTTCCGGTTGTCCTGGAAGTACTGCTCCATCTGGCCGCGCAGGCCCGCGATCTTCGACGTCGCCTCGCTGAGGCGCCCGCGCACGACGTAGCCCTTGTACGACGGCAGCACGATCGCCGAGAGGATCGCCACGATCGCGACGACGATCATCACCTCGATGAGCGTGAAGCCGGAGGGTCGGCGCGAGGCAACGGAGGACGAAGGATGCACGGTGGAGGCTCGTGTGATCGGCGAAGGACGCGAACGCAAGTTCGACACGTCGCTCGATTACTTGAGTGCCCACGCCGGTCGCGTCGACCCCGTCGCCACCGTCCGACAGAGGCAGCCGTCGTGCCAGCGGGGCCGTACGGCGGACGACGATCGACGAGCGGTCGATCGTCGGCTTCGGACGGAAAAGGGGACCGTTCGTGCGGCTCGCGGCGCTGACGCGTTTCGTCAGTTCGCGACGAAGCGACGTCGAAGCGCGCGGGACGCGCGCCGATGCAAGAGTCGTTCCTCGGCCGACCGACGGTCAGCGCCGCCGGTCGGCATGCGAACGGAACACGAGCGCGCGCAGCCATTCGTTGGCCGGGTCGCGGTGCACTTTCGCGTGCCAGAACATCCTGATCGTGATTTCGGGCAGCGTCGCCGGGTGCCGCACGGACGTCAGCCCGAACGGGCCGACCAGCGCCGCGGCGAGCCGCTCGGGGACCGTGGCCACCATGTCGCTGTCGCGCAAAATGTGGCCGACCGCCACGAAGTGCGGAACGACGAGCCGGACGCGGCGCGCGACGCCGCTGCGCTCGAGCAGCTCGTCGACCTTGCCGTGACCCGTCGCCTCCGACACGACGACCACGTGCTCCGCCGACGAGAACTCCGCGAGCGACACGGTGCGCTTGTCGAGGCGGTGTCCCTTGCGGAACAGGCAGACGTAGCGCTGCTCGAACAGCGCCCGCTGGTAGAAGCCCGTCTTCAGCTGCGGCAGCAGCCCGAGCGCCAGGTCGATGCGGCCGGCTTCCATCTCGTCCTTCAGGTCGACGCTGCCGTTCCGCACGGTGCTGATCGTCACGGTCGACGACCACCGGTTCAGCTCGTTCATCAGCGCGGGCAGGAAGTAGATCTCGCCGACGTCGGTCATGCCGATGCGGAACGCGCGCCGCGCCGTGGCCGGATCGAACGACGACGGTCGGTTGACGGCGCCGTCGATGATGCCGAGCGCGCTCGCGATCGGCCCCGCCAGTTCCTGCGCGTACGGCGTCGGCTCCATGCCCGCGGTCGTCCGCACGAACAACGCGTCGCCGGTCAGTCTGCGCAGCCGCGCGAGCGCGTTGCTCACGGCCGGTTGCGACACGCCGAGCGCGACCGCGACCTTCGACACGCGACGTTCACGCAGCAGTCGGTCGAAGACCACCAGCAGGTTGAGGTCGATGTCCTTCAGTTCCACGGCCGTCGACATTCACGCGGTGAATGCGTTGTATCACGCGGATTCTATGGATTTATCGCGAAGGCGGCGGGATGATCGCGCCATCGCGGCCGCCTCCAGAGCGGCCCGGCAGGAGACTCTCCATGCAGGACCGGACGACGGCCGACGCCGATGCGCAGGACAGCCGCCACGCGTACTACGCGCGCATCGCGACGCGCCACATGACGCCGCTCTGGGAGGTTCTCGGCGCGCTGGTGCCGCCGTCGCCGCGGCCCGACGCGGTGCCCGCGATCTGGCGCTACGCCGAGGTCCGCGACCAGGTGATGGAAGCCGGCCGGCTGATCACCGCCGAGGAGGCCGAGCGCCGCGTGCTGATCCTCGAGAACCCGGCGCTGCGCGGCCAGTCGTGCATCACGCCGTCGCTGTACGCCGGCCTGCAGCTGATCATGCCCGGCGAGGTCGCGCCGGCCATCGCCACACGCAGTCGGCGCTGCGCTTCGTGCTCGACGGCGAAGGCGCGTACACGGCCGTCGACGGCGAGCGCACGACGATGCGCCGCGGCGACTTCATCATCACGCCGTCGTGGACCTGGCACGATCACGGCAACCCCGGCGACGAGCCGGTCGTCTGGCTCGATGGTCTCGACATCCCGCTGGTGCGCTTCCTCGACGCGGGCTTCGCCGAGAAGAGCGACGAACGATCGCAGGCCGAGCGACGTCCGGAAGGCGACGCGCTGGCACGCTACGGGTCGCAACATGCTGCCGATGGACTTCCATCAGACGCCGGGCGAGGCCACGCGCCTGTTCGTGTATCCGTACGCGCAGACGCGTGCCTCGCTCGAAGGCATCGCCGGCGGGACGCCGGACGCGCACGTCGGCTTCAAGCTGCGCTACGTCAATCCGGCCACCGGCGCGTCGCCGATCCCGACCATCGGCGCGTACGCGCAGCGGCTTCCGCAGGGGTTCGAGACGCGGCCGTACCGCTGCACCGACGGCACCGTCTACGTCTGCCTCGAAGGCGACGGCGAGGCGGACATCGGCGGGACCACGTACCGCTTCGACGAGCGCGACGTCTTCGTCGTGCCGTCGTGGCATGCGCTGCGCCTGACGGCCGGCAGGACCGCGACGCTGTTCAGCTTCTCCGACCGGCCGGTCCAGCAGGCGCTCGGATTGTGGCGCGAGCAGCGCCTGTAGCGTCGGCGGCGCACGACATGATCGCGCGTATCTCCGCCCGCCCCGATCGTCGGCGTCGGACGCCCGACCGGACGAGCGCTGCCGCGCGCGGCGCGACCGGCGCGCCGGACCAGCCCGCGGTCGCCGTCGTTCGCTGAATCCGTTTCCCGAGGAACCCCGCATGGACACCGCGCCCACCGTATTCCCGCAGGCGATCCGCTGGGAGGGCGACGGCACGAGCCGCGTCCCGTTCATGGCCTACACGGACGCCGACCTGCATCGCAAGCGAGCTCGAGCGCTTCTTCTATCGCCGGCACTGGTGCTACGTCGGCCTCGAGGCCGAGATCCCGAAGCCGGGCGACTTCAAGCGCACGGTGGTCGGCGAGCGCTCGGTGATCCTGGTGCGCGACGTCGACGGCGGCATCAACGTCGTCGAGAACGTCTGCGCCCATCGCGGCATGCAGCTTCTGCCGCGAGCGCCACGGCAATCGCAGGACGCGAGCTTCACCTGCCCGTACCACCAGTGGAACTACTCGCTGAAGGGCGACCTGCAGGGCGTGCCGTTCCGTCGCGGCGTCAAGCAGGACGGCAAGGTCAACGGCGGCATGCCGGCCGACTTCAAGCCGGCCGACCACGGCCTCAACGAAGCTCAAGGTCGCGACGCGCGGCGGCGTCGTCTTCGCGTCGTTCGACCACGACGTCGAGTCGCTCGAGGACTTCATGGGCCCGACGATCCTGCGGCTACTTCGACCGCCTGTTCGACGGCCGCAAGCTCACGCTGCTCGGCTACAACCGCCAGCGCATCCCGGGCAACTGGAAGCTGATGCAGGAGAACATCAAGGACCCGTACCACCCGGGCCTGCTGCACACCTGGTTCGTCACGTTCGGCCTCTGGCGCGCCGACAACAAGTCGCGAGCTGCAAGATGGACGCGCACCATCGCCACGCCGCGATGATCTCGACGCGCGGGCACGAGCGGCAAGGCCGACCAGGTGACGCAGGTGTCGAGCTTCAAGGAAGAGCATGCAGCTCGAGGACCCGCGCTTCCTCGACATCGTGCCCGAGCCGTGGTGGGGCGGCCCGACGGCCGTGATGATGACGGTGTTCCCGAGCGTCATCTTCCAGCAGCAGGTCAACTAGCGTCTCGACCCGCCACATCCAGCCCGAGCGGCCACGGGCGCCTTCGACTTCGTCTGGACGCACTTCGGCTTCGAGGACGACAGCGACGAGATGACGCAGCGGCGCCTGCGCCAGGCCAACCTGTTCGGTCCGGCCGGGCTTCGTCTCGGCCGACGACGGCGAGGTGATCGAGCTGTCGCAGAAGGGCTTCGAGCAGAAGCCCTTCCATCGCACGCTCGCCGAGCTCGGCGGCACGCGACGTCGCGCGACGCCGACCACATGGTCACCGAGACGCTGATCCGCGGCATGTACGACGTACTGGCGCCAGGTCGATGGAGGATCTGACGATGGCACGCTCGCATCGACTTCGTCGACCTCGAGCTGTCAGCTCTACGCCGACTACGCGTGCGCGGTCGAGCTCCGGCGACTGGGATCTGTGGCCCGAATTCTTCATCGACGACTGCAGCTACCGGCTCGCAGCCGCGCGAGAACTACGAGCGCGGCTTTCCGCTGGCCACGCTCGTCGTTCGAGAGCAAGGGCATGCTGCAGCGACCGCGTCTACGGCATCCGGGAGACGCTGTTCCACGACCCGTACTACCAGCGCCACGTCGTCGGCGCGCCGGTGGTGCGCGCGGCGAGCGCGGACCGGTTCGAATGCGAGGCGAACTACGCCGTGTTCCGCACCAAGCTCATCGGAGGTCTCGACCGTGTTCAGCGTCGGCCGCTACATCGATGTCGTCGTGCGCACGCCCGACGGCCTGAAGTTCGAGTCGCGCCTCGTCGTCTACGACAGCGAGATGATCCCGAACTCCATCATCTATCCGATCTGAGGCCCCGATGGACCACGCGCGATGGATCGACGCGGCCGCCGCCGACGACGTGCCGGAGGACGACGTGATCGGCGTCGTCGTCGACGGCCGCGATGTCGCGCTGTACCACGTCGGGCGGCGAGATCTTCGCCACCGACAACGTCTGCACGCACGGCCAGGCGCGACTCTGCGAAGGGTTCCTCGAAGGCCACGAGATCGAATGCCCGTTGCATCAGGGCCGGTTCGACATCCGCACCGGACGGGCGTTGTGCGCCCCGGTCACCGCGCCGATCCGCAGCTATCCGGTTCGCATCGACGCGGGCCGGGTGCTGATCGCGGTCGACTGACCGCGGACGTCGCTCGCGACGGCGATCCGCACGTCGCTATCGACGCGGCCGCGATGACCCGACCCACGGACCCGTCCAGCATCGTCATCGTCGGCACCGGCCAGGCCGGCGGCTGGGCGGCGCAGACGCTGCGCGCCGAGGGATTCGCCGGCCACGTGGTCCTGATCGGCGACGAGCCGCATCGGCCGTACGAGCGCCCGCCGCTGTCGAAGTCGGTCCTCGCCGGCGAGGCTGCGCCCGACAGCACGCACCTGATGTCCGCCGAGGCATTCGCGACGCTGCTCCTCGACTGGCGGCCGAACGTGCGAGCCGTGTCGATCGATCGCGTCGCGAAGCGCATCCTGCTGTCGACCGGCGAATCGATCGCATACGGCAGGCTCATCCTCTGCAGCGGCGGACGCGCGCGGCGGCTGGACGTTCCGGGCATGGATCTTCCGGGCGTCTTCACGCTGCGGAACATCGACGATGCGCATGCGCTCGGTGCGGTCCTGTCGCCCGGCACGTCGCTCGTCGTCGTCGGCGGCGGATGGATCGGCCTCGAGGTCGCCGCCACCGCGCGACGCAAGGGCGCCGACGTGACGGTCGTCGAGGCGGCGGCCCGGCTCTGTCAGCGGACCGTGCCGCCGGAGATCTCGGCATACCTCCTGCGGCTTCACGAGACGCACGGCACGCGGGTGATGCTCGGGACCGGCGTGGCGGCGATCGCACGGGACGACCGCGGGCGGCTGGTCGTGACGACGAGCGACGGGGCCGAGCTCGTCGGCGACGCGGTCGTGGTCGGGGTCGGCATGGTCCCGAACGACGAACTGGCGCGCGACGCGGGCCTGTCGTGCGACGGCGGCGTCGTGGTCGACGCGCAGTGCCGGACGTCCGATCCGGACATCCTCGCCGCCGGCGACGTCGCGTCGTGGCACTGCGACTGGGCCGGCCGCCGGCTGCGGCTGGAGTCGTGGCACAACGCGCAGGAGCAAGGCATCGCCGCGGCCCGCTCGGCGCTCGGTCACGACGTCGTCCATCGACCGCTGCCGTGGTTCTGGTCGGACCAGTACGGCGTCAACCTGCAGATCTACGGGATCCCCGATCCGTCGCACCGCGTGGTCGTGCGAGGCGATCCCGCGTCCGACCGGTTCGTGCTGTTCTACCTCGACGGCGACCGCGTGATGTCGGCGCTCGGGCCGAACGCCGCGCGCGACCTGCGGTTCGCGAGGCGCCTGATCGAGACGGGGAAGCCGGTCGACGCGGCGAGGCTGGCGGACCCGCGCGTCGCGATGGCGAAGCAGTGACGGGCGGGGCGTGTACAGCGTCTTCGCCGGATCGCTGGGGGCGGACTTCCTCTCGGTCGAGCCGGTGCCGGACACCTTCCGCCGGCTTCAGGGCAATCTTCGGATGAACGACACGCACGGGCAGGCCGTGCAGGTCGGACTCTCGAGCGAAGCCGCCAGGCTCCGATCGTCCCCGGCCGCCACGCGCAGCCACCGCATCGCGCCACATTCGCTCGCGCACCGCGTCGCGCGAAGCCCGCCGAGACGATGCGCCCCTAGTCGGCGACGAGCCGCGACCGGACGTCCTCGAACCGCTTGCGGCTCACGTAGAGCGTGATCCACGACGGGACCACGAGCCCTGTCGAAGGGGCGGTAGTTTGGCGTCCAGGGATGCGCATTCACCCCTAATGCGGTCGGTGCTGTGCATTCAAGGGGTTGAGCATGCTCTGCACAACGTCGCTGCCGACCGTCGCATGGCGTGGCAGCGTCGCCGTTCAGCCGATAAGCGCGACAGTGCAACGTGGCGACGATCTACTCGCGTGCCGCTGCGGTGGCCGGGCGTTCGCTCGAGTGATAAATCGCTACGGCGTGCGGTCCCGCCGCTTAAGATCGCGCAACTTTCCTTTGGACCGGCGCTGACTTGGGAACGATAACTAAGCTTGATGCTGCCCGCATCCAGCTAGATGCCGCCGTTGACCTTTTCTTCGCGGGAAATTATGTCTGCGTGGTTGCGCTTGCTGGGGGTGCCAGAAGAAATCCTTAGCGTCTTGCTAGAACTAGCAGGGCAGAAAGGGATTGGTGACATGGTGCGCGAGGCACACGAGGATCTAGCCGGCAGGTCAATCCCTGATGAGCAGTTCAAGTATCAGGTGTGGCATCGCCTGCGCAACTGGCTCAAGCACGCGAAGAAAGACGCGGACTCAACCATGACGTTCCGCAAAGAGGATGCCGTGCGGGCTTTATTGGCGGGCATCGGCGCTTATGACGAACTCACCCGCGAACAGCGCCCTGACGCATTCAACCGATTCGCGAACGACTGGCACAGCATCAGGTTCGAGTTCAGCGGCGTGTCGCCCCCGATCGCCGTTAGCTTGCGACCGAAGCAGACCAGGCAAGGCCGTAAAGTTGGACCGCAGGACCCTCGCGCGTCGCGTCGGTTTGGCTACCCACCCCTCGCCCGACGGCGCGAATCGCCTCGCCAGCAGCGCCCTAGCCGATACGGACCCACTCTAGGCCGGGGCCGGGCGGCCCTCGACGCGCGGGCGAACGAGCTGGTTGTGTCGTACCGAGCGCAGCTCTCGGCAAATTAACCCGTTTGGGTTTGAATTGGCGTCCCCAGGGGGATTCGAACCCCCGTACCTACCGTGAAAGGGTAGTGTCCTAGGCCTCTAGACGATGGGGACTGCGGACGACGCGTGCTGCGACATCGATCGTGGTGGAGGTAAGCGGGATCGAACCGCTGACCTCTTGCATGCCATGCAAGCGCTCTCCCAGCTGAGCTATACCCCCGACGAAGGGCGCGATTATAACTGCGAAGTCGCGACGCCTGCAAAGCCGCGCAGGCCTCCACCACGCGTGCGGTCGACGCCTAGCCGACGTCCTGCAGGCCGCGCTGCACCGCGTCGATCACCCGATCGCGACCGAACAGCTCGAGCGTCGCATCGACCGACGGCGTCTCGCTTGCGGCCGGCGACGAGCACGCGCAGCGGCACCGCGAGCTGCGGCATCTTCAGGCCGTGCTCGGCGAGTACCGCCTTCAGCAGCGCCGGCGATCGCCGCGCGATTCCACGCGACGTCGCCCGCGCCGTCGACGAACGTCCGCAGCGCCGGGCACGACCGACGCCGGCACGTTCGCGGCCCGCAGCGCCGGGTCGACGACGACGTCGCGATAGAACAGCATCGCCGCGTCGGCGAGCGCGACGAGCGTGTCGCAGCGATCCTTCATCAGCGCGATCACCGACGCGAGATGCGCCGGGTCGGGCTCGGCGCCGCGCGCGCGCATCAGCGGCATCAGCAGCGTCGCGAGGCGGTCGTCGTCGGCCGCCTTGATGTAGTGGTTGTTGACCCACGCGAGCTTCTTCGGGTCCCAATGCGCCGCGCTCTTGACGAGGTGCCGCGTGTCGAACCACGCGACGAGCTGCTCGCGCGTGAACAGCTCCTCGTCGCCGTGGCTCCAGCCGAGCCGCGCGAGGTAGTTGACCATCGCCTCGGGCAGGTAGCCGTCGTCGCGGTACGCGAGCACGCTGACGGCGCCGCGCCGCTTCGACAGCTTCTGCCCGTCGTCGCCGAGGATCACCGGCACGTGGCCGAACGCCGGCAGCGGCGCGCCGAGCGCGCGGAAGAGGTTGATCTGCCACGGCGTGTTGTTGACGTGCTCGTCGCCGCGGAAGACGTGCGTGATCCGCATGTCCCGATCGTCGACGACGACCGCGAAGTTGTACGTCGGGACGCCGTCGGCGCGCACGAGGATCAGGTCGTCGATCTCGTGGTTCGAGATCGTGATCGGTCCCTTGACGAGGTCGTCCCACGTCACGTCGCCGTCGACCGGGTTCGCGAACCGGATCACCGGCTCGACGCCGTCGGGCACCGGCGGCAGCGTCTTGCCCGGCTCGGGTCGCCAGCGCCGGTCGTAGTGCGGCTTCTCGCCGCGCGCGCGCTGCGCCTCGCGCATCGCGTCGAGCTCGTCCGGCGTGCACCAGCAGCGATAGGCGGTGCCCGTCGGCGAGCATGCGGTCGACCGCGTCGCGGTAGCGGTCGAGCCGCTGCATCTGGAAGAACGGACCTTCGTCGGCGTCGAGGCCGAGCCACGCGCATGCCCGTCGACGATCGCATCGACCGCTTCGGGCGTCGATCGCGCGACGTCGGTGTCCTCGATCCGCAGGACGAACGTGCCGCCGAAGTGGCGCGCGTACGCCCACGAGAAGATCGCCGTGCGCGCGGTGCCGAGGTGCAGGAAGCCGGTCGGCGACGGAGCGATGCGGGTGCGGACTTCAGCGGCCATGACGAGGGCGGTCGCGTCGGGCGACGCGCGGCGACGACGGGGGACGCGATGTTACGGGATCGGGGCGATCACGGGCGCGAGCGATGCGGACCTCGGTGCGGCGACGCCGGCCGTCGGCAAAAAGGACGGCGCCCGCAGGCGCCGTGATTCGAGCGGACCGCGTCAGCTCGCGGCCTTCAGCCGGTCGCGCAGCATCTTGATCTGGTCGTGGTTGCGCTGCGTGCCCTGCAGCTGCTTCTGGACGACGGCCTGCACGTCCGCCGGCAGGTTCTTCGACGCGGCGTCGCGATACTTCTTCAGCGCGGCGTCCTCGCCACGCTCGGCTTCCTCGAGCACCGCGAGGTCGTCCTTCGACGTCAGCGCCGTGCGCACCGACACCCAGCCGCGATGCATCGCCCCGCCGGCCGTGCCGCCCGTCTCCGCCTGGCCGCCGTAGGCCGCGACGAGGCGCTGCAACTCGGCCGCACCGCTCGCGCAGTCGTTCGCGCGCGCCGACAGCGTCGACTTCATGTCGGCCATCTTCGCGTGCTCGGCGCACTGACGGAAGCCGTACTCGCCGTCCTTGCACGTCTCGATCAGGTCGTTCAGTACGTCGACGACGTCGCTCCTGTCGGCCGTCCCGGTCGTGCTCATCGTTTCGGTCACCATGGTGGGTCTCCTTTTGCGAGCGCCTGCTGCCGGCGCGAGGAGGCCACTGTAGGCAGGCCGGCGAGCGGCGCTTGTCGGACATTGCACCATCGGGCGGTCGGAAGATCGGGACGGGCGCGTCGTCGGCGTCGAGTCGCCTCGCGGGCCGGCCGACGGCGACGGCGCGGCGCCTGTGCTACGATGCGCGGTGCTGCGCCCGTAGCTCAGTTGGATAGAGTACTTGGCTACGAACCAAGGGGTCGTGGGTTCAAATCCTGCCGGGCGCGCCACCAAATCAAGGGGTTGCAGAGATGCAACCCCTTGTCGTTTGTGGCGGGCTAGCACGGGGCTAGCGCTGATAGGATCGCGATCGCTTACGGACTGCACCGGCTCTGAAATCGCCTTTGGAGTCTTGGTCGGACTATGGGCACGTTTCGGTGACTATGAAAACGGCGGGATGAGGCGAAGCTGCGCGAGACGAGGCCGTTACGGGTATCATGCACGAGGCTTTCGGGCCCAACACCGGAGACCGGCACGAGGTGTTCAGACGGCGCAGCAGATTGCTGTCGTCTTCGAGATCCGAAGTCAGTCGATATCGAAGCGGTAGGAAACTACGAAGCCGAGGCGGACGAGACGCTGCAAGACCGCACTCGAATGATTCACGAGATGATCAGCGCGATGCGCGCTGATCTTGAGGTCGGCACGACCTTCGAGACGAGCGCGCCGCTCGAGTCTGTGGTTTGAACGTTGGTGCGCGCCGGCCACGGTCATCCGCAACCGCCCTGCTCTTCACCCCCACAGCTCGCTGTAGCCCTCGATCTCCTCGAAGTGCGGGCACCGATCGGACCGCGATGCGGCGCGTATCGGTTGTGCGGGCAGTCGAAGACCTTCGGCAGCCCGCGGTCCGGCGCGTAGTAGATGACCCGCGTCGGCTGCGTGCACCGCCAGCACGGCCAGAAGTTGCCGCGCAGGTACGGGTCTTCCGGTTCGCGTAGGTCTGTGATGGCGCAGCCGAGGGACATGGCGCCATCGTAGCGCGCCTAGCCGCTTGCGAGCGGGCGGAGCCGACGTCCGCTCACGCATGCCGTAAGCAATTGATGCTGAAGCAATGGCTCTCCTGCGCGTTGGCGCTAACCACCGATCCGCCCCTCATTTTTTCGGCGCTTCGTCGGCTGAAAGGAGGGTTGACCCGGTGCCGCTGCAAGAGCCGCGTGTTAACACCGACGGTCAGCTAGAACTAGCCCGTCGGTACGCGGCGCCGTCTACGCCGCGTCGCGCCGGCCCCACGCAGCGCGCGTCGCCGGCTCGGCGTCGTTCCAGTCCAATCGGGAACCCCCGCGGGCCGTTTCATAGTCGCTTTGCAGGTCGGGCAACGCGTCGTCGAAACTCCTGTCGCCGTACCTGTTCCGGCCTTCGTAGCCGACCTTGTAGGCCGGCTCGTAGTCGCTGAATTCGGTTCCTTCGCGGCGGAAGGTCTGGCTCGCGTGATTCTCGCGCCAGTAAGCGGACTCGACGGTCGGGTCGTAATGTTCGGCCACAGCCTTGCCCGCAAGACCTCCGGCAATCGCACCGATGGCTGCGCCGATTACTGTACCGATCGGGCCGGCGGCAACCGTGCCAGCAGCCGCGCCCGCGGCGACGCCGCCAGCGGCGGCGCCTACGCCCACGCCGACAGGATGAGCGCCCGGTGCGCCGGTGATCGGATCGCGGTTTTCACTTGGGACCTTCGCTTCGTTGCTCATCGTTTCGTCTCCTGTCATCGAAGTCCCTGCCGCCGTCGGCACGGGAGTTCGCTAGTCTGTCTCGGCGCGAACAAGATCGGCGTCGGACGAAGGCCGAACCCGCGCGGAGAACCCGGACGGCCGACGACGGCCGCTTCTGTGATTCCGCGCGGATCAGCGAAACTCCCGATGGCGCCAAGAACGGGCTTGCCGGTACGGTCGGCGGTTCATCCAACGCGAGGGGGCGCGATGGCCACGGCGAAGAAGGCGGCAGCGAAGAAGGCGAGCAAAAAGGTCGCGAAGACAGCGACCGCGCGCAAGGCGGCATTGAAACGCACGCTGGTCGAGCCAACGCCAGGCGACAAGCGCTACGTGCGGCGCGACTCGGAAGGAAAGTTCAAGGACGTGGTCGACGTCGGGAGGTCGCTAAGCGCGGACAAGCGCTCTGCCGCGAAGACGAAGGTCAAGCCCGGACAGGGCGACAAGGGCGACGTCGAACGGTGAGCAGGCAGGGACATCGGGCCGCCACTAGGGTCGCCCCATGAGCCATAACCACGCCACCCGGCTACAGGGGTCTAGCGACGCACGCCTCCAGTAATCCTATTGGTCAAAGCAAGCGGCGCCCATGACTCGGTCCGTGAAGACCCGCGAGGAAATTGACGCATGGATTACTCGTGAGCTTCGTAAACGCGCGGGTTGCGAACGGGCAACTGTGGCCGTGGCGTACCCGCTGAGCAAGCCAGACCAGACGGGCTGCAACTGGTCAGCGGACGTAGTAGCGGTTCCAGGCTCGGGCGCTGATGCTACGGTCGTTGCACGGGCCGCTCGCCCGATCATCGATCGTGCGCGCGAGCTATTCAACGTGGCCGACGACGATACGAGCATGACGGCGGGTCGCAGAATTCCTCCCGCTACAGTCTAAAGTGCCTCGCTGCCGCCGCCAGCACCCGCTGCGGCACGTTAAGCTGGTGGAACGGGCGTTGCTGCGCGCTCTAAGCGCCGGATTCTAGGCGTGTTCCTCTGCTTCGCCAGATAGCTGCCATCGTTCCGCCCGAGGTTTCGGGGCGCTAGGCGGAGCGCGTCGAGGGTCCGCCGCTCGGTCCGAAGAACTGCGCGCGATTCATCGAGCGCCCTGGCGCCGGCGGCTAGGACCGATACGTTCATCAAGGCCAGTCTCCGAGCTACGTTGATGATCCTCAACGAGTCGTCGCAAGCGTTACGTGCCTGCGTGAGCACATCGTCGTTCGTCAGGTTTCGCATGTACTGAGCGTACAGCCAGTTTTTCCTTACGTCTTCTTGCTCCAAGTGCGCGCGACTCTACGCCGGCTCGCCCTCAGCGATAAGTGCGCGCGAGAGACTTAGGACTCGTGCGGTGTCCATGACCCCATGTCGCGATGCCGGACGAGCAGCGCATGCGACAGCCCGATCAAGTCGGTCGTCGCTTCGGCGAGCTGCCGGGCGTGCGCTGCGGCGCGGCGTACTGTGCGGATCGAGCAGAAGCCGTCAGCGCAGGCTCGGTGCGCGTCGCGCAGGTCGAACCGGGGCAGTCGAGCCATAGGTCTAGACAGACTGCGCCTTTGCCGAGAGCGCCGACGACGACCGGATAATGGCTCAGCCGCCGGTCCGCCGCCCGGTCAGTTCGACGATCAGGCCCAAAGGTCCGGTCCCTAGCAGCGAGAACGATTCGTCATCGCTCGAGCCGCTCAGGGCAACGGAGTAACGCTCGGGGATCCCAGGGTTATGGACCACCTCGGGTGGCATCTCAATCAGCGCCGTTGCCCCACAGCGAGGTCCGAAATCGTTGAAGTCGATTGCGACGCGCCACACACCGTCGCGTCCCTCTCCCCGGCGTCCCTTGAAGTTCAGCAATGCTTCGCCATCGTAGCTGTCGGCGCTAAGGCACACGGCGTAGATGCCATCCTTCATGGGTGCCTCCGAGAACGTCTAGCTCGCGCAGCTCGACGTTAGGACTTGTCGCCAGTAGACGATGTCGGAGACCATGCGGCACAGTTGTAGGCCCGGCGCCCGACGCACTGAAGTGAGAGACATGCCAAACGACCGACCAGAACTCACTCTCGAGACCTTGATCATCGAGCTCAAGGCGAATTCTGAGAACGAACGCGAGTTCGCGCAACGCGTCGCTATGGTCTGCGCGGAGCTGGCGGACCGGTCGTTGGTGGCCAGCACTGACGAGACGCCAAGCACCGCGATCCGAAGGGTCTTTCGGCTGAAGTGACGCTATGTGCGGCCGCTACGAGCTCCACGACCTGTGGACGCAATACGTCCAGTGGATGGACATCAACCGCGCCGAATGGGACCCGGCGTTCAAGGCCGGCAGCCCGGAGGCGCGCCCGACCGATCGCCTGCCGATCATCCGTCGCGACGACGACGGCAGACCAATCCCCGAGCTGCGCCGCTGGGGCTTCATCATGGTGGTCGACGGCAAGACGATCGACAAGGCGACCGGCAAGCCGAAGAAGCCTCGCGAAGCCGGTCATCAACGCGATGAGCGAGAAGCTGACGACGAGCTTCATGTGGAAGTGGTCGTTCGCCGAGCGGCGCTGCCTGATCCCGATGTCGAGCTGGGACGAGTGGCCCGAGACCGGCGCCGGCAAGCAGCGCGTGCGCGTCTCGATGCCGGGCGAGCCGGTGTTCATGGCCGCGGGCCTCTTCGACGAGAACGTCGACCCGAAGACCGGGCAGAAGGTGCCGGTCTACACGATGTGCACGGTGCCGCCGAACGAGTTCCTCGGCACGGTCCACGACCGCGCGCCGATGGTGCTGCTGCCGTCGCAGTACGACGCCTGGCTCGACGGCGGCGCCGCTGCGCTCGCGCTCGTCGGCACGCATCCTGACGCGGACGCGTTCGTCGTGCGGTCCGTGTAGAGCTGCAGCAGGACCGCGTGGACCTAAGAGCCCTTCTCCTACACTTCGTTTCCAATAGGGCTCAAGGTGCGAGCGGCTTACCCCATGCATCATTGGGTCACGATCCCACCTCCCAACATTCATGACGCAGAAGCAAGACCGGCCCGATGTCGATCGACTTCGAAGTGCCATTCGGAGCGTCATCGTTGCCGCCCGCGCTGAGGCGGCCGCCTTCCAGAAAGCGGCGGATGAGTGCGACGATGATTCAATGAAGGCGCTGCGCGAGACGCATCTCCAAGAGCTCAATGCGGTCCAGGCGCTGCTCGCATCGCTCGAGCTTTTCGAGCGTCGCGTCCTTTCCAAGTAAGTGGCCTCGGCGGCGGCGAAGCGCCGCTGAGACGTGCCGACTATTGTGTTGAATGGCTTCGCTGCTCGCTTGCTCTCCCACTAGATAGAACGCACCGTCAACCTCCGAATCGTCCTTAAGCCTCCGAGACATGACCCGAACAAGTGTCTCGAATTCTGAGCTCGACAAACTGGTCCAAGCAGAGGCGAAAGCGGCCGGCGCTTGTCATCGGTGCACTATAGGTCCGGTGCAGCTGAAGCCTGCCGACGCGGATGGCTGTAACTGGCGCGTTTCGCTTATTCAAGGCGAAGGCGCGGCGGCTTGCCTCTTCGCGCTACGGGCGGGCCTTCTCGTCCTTTCAGCAACATACTTGCTCGCTGAATCCGGCGACCGCGCCTAGTGGCCCAGTTGTCCGTGACCGAGTCAGCAAATCACTTTGAACTCGTGCCTACTGGCGGCGATGAGGACGTTGCCCTGGTCATCGGTGAGCTGGAGAAGATGAACGCCTTGGGCCGACGCAGCCTTCTTCAACGCGGCTAAACCACCATGTCGTTCGACTGTCGATAGCCGGCGCTGCGTCATCGATGCGGACGTGACGCTTGCAAGCCACCTCACACCCCAGTCGTCCGGATTGAAGTCCGTCATCGAGCAGCTCGCATGGCGTTCGCCGCGCGGCCTATGAAGAAGCGGAGCCTCGTTTTGAACCCCCGCTCCTAGCGCCGCTTCTGCGTCGCGGACGTATCTCGCGATGCGATCACGCTCTGCTTCCGACCGGCGAATGATTTCTCGTGCTGCTGTGGTGGGTGGCGCGCTTTCTGACCTAGAGCGCCACTCGCTCAACATACGGTTCGTTAGATTGCGGATGTCGTGCAACGCGCGCAAGTGCGTGTTACGTAGCTGTCCGCGCGGATGCAGCCCATCAACGAGGATGCAGACGGATGAGCAGGTCGCAAGGATCAAGCTCGCGTTCGTCAGGCCGAGATGCGCAAACAGACCTGCGGTGGCTGATCCAATAATCGCTGGTGCCTTGAGAACCCAGAATGCGATCGAGTCACGCCGAGCATCGACCTGCGCCCCACGCGCCCATCGCTCCAAGTCGTTGATGTGCGCGTCCAGTTCAAGTGGCATACCCTCTTGGTCTCTCTCGAACGCAGGAGCGGCCGCAAGCTTCATCGCTTAACCGAATGATGGCGGAAGACGACCGGCCGCTTACCGCTCAACGTCGCCCTTGTCGCCTTGCCCAGGCTTGACCTTCGTTTTGGCGGTTGACCGCTTGTCTGCACTCAGCGACCTGCCGACATCGACTTCGTGCTTAAACTGGCCCTCCGGGTCGCGGCGCACGTAGCGTTTGTCTCCGGCATGTGGCTCGATGAGCGTGCGCTTGATGGCTGCCTTTCGCCCGACCGCCTTCTTCGCCGGTGCTTTCTTCACTTTTCGCGGACTTCTTCCGCTTGCGGCCTTCTTCGCTGTTGCCATGGACGCTTCTCTCCGGAGGTTGGCTGAAGGCGTCGACGCTATCGCGAAGCCATCAGGCGGCGCCACCGGGCTTTCCCTACCACCGGCCTCGAGGTCGACCGGCGCGGCTTCCATTACGGCCGCGAACCAGGCGGCATACGGCGTGTTGCGTGCGAGCCGACGGTTGTAGTCGGGAGCTCCATCGGTCCACCAGACCGGGCCGCGTTCGCCGAGGCCGACCTTCGCCTGCTGCACGGCGGCGCGGGCCGCGCGCAGGGCGTGCGCGTCACCACGAGCGGCGCGAACCGCGCGGCGGGCTATCCATCAACGCATCAACGAGGCGCTGCCGGTCGTGTTCGGTCAGGTAAGGGCTCGCGGACCGCCACAACCGCCCACGCACGACAATGTAGCGGCCGTCGGGCGTGACAAGCGGCCCTGACCTGCTAGGGGGCCGACCTGCTCACTACATTAGGGGGAAACGCGCGAGACGAATCGTCGCTGCCGAGTCGCTGCTTTCGGAATGACGGTCAGCGCGCGCAGCTGGTCCGACGAGATCGCCCCGCTCAGCTTCACGAGCGCCTCGGTCGCGTTGATGAACCTGTCGTCGATGCGGCCCGGCCTGGCCGAGACGCGCAGCTGCTGCCTCAATCGCCTCGAGCGGCTCGCGAGGCATCGTCGCGTGCATCTGCTTCAGCCACGCATCGTCGGCCTCTTCCGTCCCGGCCTGCGACCGGAGGTAGCTGACGATCAGGTCTCGTTCGTTGGCTCGCACTGCGCCATCCGCGCGGGCTAGGAAGAGCAGCACGCGAAGCCGGTCCAGCAGGACGGCCGTCTGGGCCCGTGCAGCAGCTTCGGCGGCCTCCTGTGCCGCTGCAGCGCCCGACAGGCGACGCGCAATGCGCGAGAACAACGGGAGCAGGAAGAAGACGCCGAAGACGACGAAGAGGATGCCGCCGACTGGCAAGTGGTGCGCAAAGCATGCGGCCGCCAGCCCGAGCAGCACGACGCCGATTAGCGTCCCAGCGCCCGACGAAGGCCCAGTCGCGGCGGATCTGGTCGATCGCGTCGATGTGTACGAGAGTCCAGTTCCGGGCAGGCCGACCGTGGTCCTTGCGCGGCCATGACCGTACGTCGTATGCAGTCCGCGGCCGCCGATCGTCGTGCTGACGCCGCTCTTCGAGAAGTTGAGCCGGACTCCAGGGATGACCTGCACCGAACGCCGTAAGTCGCCAGCCCATTCAGCTGCTCCGACGTAACGTTTGAGGCTCGAAGTCGACGGCCAGCATGGCTAGACCCCTCGCGAATTCGTCCGAGAGCATGCGATGGATCGTGTCTGCGCTCCGCTCGACCGCGAGGATCGCCGCAGAGCGGTCGGGGATGCTTCGCATGTGCTCTGCCGCTGCGATGATCTTCGGCGCAAGCACCGCTTCGATCGAGGTGCGCGAGACGAGCTCGCCGCGCATCGTCGCGAGATCGAGTTCCTGTAGGGCGACACGCATCTGCAGCGCCCTCTTCTTTGCGTCGAGCAGCGACCGATCAGGCCGGACCTCACCGCTCGCGGCCCTTGCGCTTGCCCTGTGCGTGCCGTTGCGTCAGCGTCACGCGCCCGCTGCTCGGTGATCGCGAAGTCCTTGATCGAGCCTGTCTCTTGACGATGCGGGTCCGTGTTCGCAGCCCAGTCGCGGTCAGCCTGGTCCGGGTCGAGCAGCATGCGGCCGTTCGCGGCCTTCGTGACGCTGATCCGGCCGGCCTTGATTGCCTTCGAGACCGCGTTGCGGCTGACGCCGCGAATCCGCGCGTACTCGGCTGCGGAGATCATAACGACGCGCCATTGCGCGGGCGCCAACCGCGACAGCCCACATCCCGTGAGACAGTGGAAGTTCTCACGCTACCACCACCCACGGGAGGGGCTGTTCAATGGCAATACGGACGTCGTGGAAGTCATTCGCAATTTAATGCAGACGCAGCAGCGGCAGACCGACCTGATCGCCAGTCTACTCAGCGGGCAGGATCGGATGGTTGCTCAGATATCCAGTATGCAGAGACACGACCGAGTTCGTGAAACGCTCCTTCTATCGATGCTGCGTGCGCTTCGTTCAGAGCAACCGAAGCTCGCAGATCGGCTTCTGCACGACGTAGAGCCACGTCTTCACGAGCTGTTCGATAAGCACGAAGACGCTGAGATACTGGCTGACCTGTCGTGCCACATTGCGGCCGTGCTGACACTCTTGCGGTGAGCAACGTGTTCACGCGAGTCCTTTATCGTTTGGTTTGAGGGGCCCGCGACTCCAGCCGAAGCCGCGGGCAGGCCGAGGTTGACGCACACCATCGGCTGGTGCTCCCGTTGGACCAGACCATCGGGCCGATCTCCCGTGCGGTCCCCGCTGGGATGCGGACGAACCTTTACCGGGTGGCCGCAGTAGACGCGGCGCGCGAGCCGCCGAAGGGCTGGGTGAACATGTCCGGCGATCCGCTTACGCCGGGGTCGGTCTTGACTGCGGACTGAGCAGCCTCGCCGGCGCGACGCTTCGCGAGCATCAGCGGATCGTCGCCATGCTCGGCGCGCGAGTAGCGCTCGACGAGCCCGCGCTCGAGCAGGTCGAGCGCCTCGTCGTCCGGCAGGTCGAGCACCGTCCCTGGCTCATGCCAGACGTGGACGGCGTCTGGGAACTTCGGACCAGCTCGCTTGAAGACGATCGCTCCATGCGGCGCGCTGATGGTTCGATTGAGACGGACAGACGTGCATGTCAGATTCCTTGCTGGTCGGCGGTGATACGTCGGGGCGTGCGAGCACGGCCTGCAATGCGCTTCGCGATGGCGTCGGCCTCGAGGTCGGCGTCGGACTGCATACCGGCGAGCATCTTTCGGACGTTGTCGGCGGGCAGGCTGGTCTTGAACGCGAACTCTCGGGCCGATTGCTCGCGGCCGACTGCCTCCGGCGACCTCAGGATCGCCGCGATGCGCCTGCGCTCGTTCGCTGGCACCAGCGAGGCTTGCCTCGTGCCTCGCGAGGTGGAATGCAGCCGACGCGGCCGCCTGCGCCGTCTGGTCGTGGAGCGGCCGTCGCCGTTGCAGCCGGCCCTGCAGTGCGTTCGCGCGCGCGGGCGCGTCGGGCATGGTGTCGGTCGAGCCAGGTCGTCTTCATGGGTTCCTTCCTTCCGTTCAGCAGAGGCGCGAGAGCGCGATGGAGGTCCGGGCGCCGACCTCGCGAGCGATCTGCGTCGCGCTCGCCCGGTTCGTGCCGTCGGGCACGGAGATCTGCTGGATGATCGTGTGGCCGCCGCCACCGTTTCTGTTCTGCGCGGCCGGCACGATCCGCTCGCCCTTGTGGACCATCGCGAGCATGTCTTTGGGGACGAAGTCCGTCCCGCTGTCGAAGAACGCGCCGCCGATCTTCGCGAACCAGTCGACGAAGTTGCCGATGCCCGCGCTGCTGCCCTTGCCCTTCAGCAGCCCGGCGATGCCGCTCAGGCTCGCGCCGTCGCTGCCGCCGTCGTCGCCGCTGTCGACCAGGTCGTCGGCGCCGCCGCCGGCATCCGACGAGTCGCCGCCGAAGGCGTCCGTCGTGTCGTTGACCGCGGCGACCAGGTCGTCGAGCGCGTCGACCAGCGTGTTCGTCTTGTCGGTGTCGGTGTCGAGGCTCGCCGCGGTCTTCGTGGCGCTCGTCGAGAGGCCCGAGAGCGAGCTCGAGGCTCCGCTGCCGCCGCCGGATGCATCGCCGGCCTTCTTCGCCGTAAGCCCGGGCAGGATCTTCGACATCCAGTCGTTCAGCACCCCGCCGCCAGTCGAACCGGCGCCGAGCAGCTGGTCGGACAGCCGCTTCGAGAGCTGGCTGCTGATGTCCTTCTGGATGCCCGTAAACAAGTCCTTGAAGACGTCCTTAAGCTTCTTCGTGCGATCGGTGAGGTCGTCGAAGAACGTTGTAAACGTGCCCTGGATCGCCTCCGCTGCGGCGGTCGCGTACTTGTTCCGTTCCAGCGTCGCTTCGGAGTCGAGCTGCGTCAGCTTCTCCTGGTGCGTCCGCTCGAGGTCCTCAAGCTGCGCGTGAAGGGCTGCGAGCTTCGCGGGGTCATGTAACCCTGCCTCCTCCATCGCGATGCGGTCGTTGATCGCGTCCCGCTGGATCGCCGTGATGCGGTCCTCGAACGTCTTCTCCTCAGCGATAGCATCGGCGTTCGACACCTGGCGCAACGACTTGCGCTGGTCCAGTGCGATGCGGTCCATCACGACCTGCGAGTTGCCGATGTTGATCTTCGACCCGATCGCTACCTCGCGAAGCGCATCGGCGCGCTGTCGCTCCGCCTCGGTCGCGAGGCGGCTGTTCGTCACCGCTGTGTTGGCGAATTGGGCCTGCAGCACCGTCAACTGGCCCGTCAGCTTGATCTCTTGAGCCTTCAGGTTGAGGCGTTCCCGGTCGGTGGTCGCGGTGCGCTGTGCGGCTTCGTTGGCGGCGATCTCTTGGCGCTTCGCATCCATCTCCGCCTGCAGCTCTTGCTGCTCGATGAGCGTCCTGGCGTCGTAGTAATCGCGGATCGAAACGAGGTTGTGCTTGTACGACTCGTCGTAGGCTTCCTGGCTTTCTTTCAGGTACTCGCGCTGGATCGCAGCGGCCGCTTCGAGGCGTGCCTTCGCGACCTCGAATTCGGCCTTGCTCGTGTCTTCCAGACGCGTCTTGCTGGTCGGGTCGTGGAAGTCCTTCGTGCCAGTCGCCTTGGCCTTCGTGCTCGCCGTCGGCGCCTTCGTGCCTCCGCTCAGGACATCGGCGATTTTCTGCCCGTTCTTCATCGCATCGTCATACATCCGCTGCGCGGAGTCGGAGACCGCTTTCTCGACGCCTCGTAGACCCTCGGTCCAGGCTTCGGCAGCCCCGCGGAAGTCGCCATGCAGGACGGCCGCCGCGACGTTCGCGAAGCCTCGCAGCGTTGCGACGACGGTGTCGATCGCGCCGCGGACGACGTCGAACGCGAGGACAAAGCCCGTCTTGAACGTCAGGAGCGCGGCCTCAATGATCTTGAACGCGTTTCGCACGACGTCCGCGAAGCGTCAGCGATCGCGTTGGAGTCGTTCCGGAACAGCTCGACCAGGGGCGCGAGCGTCTCTTTCGCCGCATCCCACAGTTCGATGAAGGTATCGGCCACGATGCCGAGCACCTCGCCGATGCCGTCGGCCACGGCCTTGAAGATTCCGACCGACGTCGGACCGCCATCGGAGAACCAGTTGGCGAGCTTGGTAAGGACCGGCATCACGGCGTTGCCGATCGCCGTCTCCATCGCGAGCAGGACGTCCTGGACGTCGTTCGTCGCGACCTTGAACGCCTTCACCGCGGCGACGTTGTCGCCGCCGACGACGAGCCCGAGCGCCTTCGCCTTCTCGGTCGCTTCCGCTTGAACATCGGAGGTCAGTTTCAGGAGCTTCGCGCTGTCGGCTGCGCCTTTCCCGAACGCGACCTGCGCCGCGAGGTTGCGATCCGTGCCTTCTTTGTAGCGAAGCAGCGCGCCGAGCGCCGAGTCCATCAGCGCGCGGCCGTTCAGGAAGTTGCCGTTCGCGTCGCGGGTTTGAATGCCCATCGCGTTCAGGGCATCCTCGTGCTCGCGCACCTGCCGGGTTAGCTTCTGCAGCGCGCCGAGGTAGGTCTCTGCATCGGTCCCGACCTGGCCGAGCGCCACGTTCAGGCCGCTCGCCTCTTCGGTCGTGATCCCTAGCTGTTTGGCCAGCGCGACGACCTCGCCGGTGAATGCGATGGTCTTAGAGATCGACTTGTCGAACGCAACGGCGCCGGCCGCGACTGCGGCGAAGGCGACGAAGGCGCCCTTCAGACTATCGAGCGTCGACGTGAGGCTTGCGAACGATCCCTTAACGCCCTCGATCGCGGTCTTGACGGTACGCTGAAGGTTCTGCATCGCCTCCGTGACCTGCGACGTGTCGGCAGTGACGTAGATCGAGGCGTCCGATCGAGTGTCGGCCATGAATGCTCCTTTGGTAGACGTCGTGGCTGCTACGCCGGCGTCGCCGCGTTGTCCACCTCGAGTTCGCGGACCAGCTTCGTCGGATCCGTGGTCATTAACGCCGACATCAACTCGTTCATGCTGACGATGTCGATGTTGTTCGCGATCTCTTCCCGATCGATCCCGGCATAGTTGCGCGCGAGCGATTCGGTGACGAGCTCGCTCACGACCCCGAGTTGCATCGGGGCAAGCTTTCCTTCAATGAGCTGCGCAACCAGCTGGCCGCGCTTTTCGATTGCAGCCAACGTGATCGGAGGCAACACGTACGTCTTGCCGCCGATCTCGACGGGCGTGCCGCGATTCCGAACGGTGATGGTCTGCTTGCTGGTGGTGGTCTTCGCGGTCGCTTTCATCGGATGAGTCCTCATGGTTTGTGGGGCTAGACGTGCGTCACGGTCGGCTGGGCCGAGAACGCATTGCGCTGGTCTTCGGCCATCGCGGCCGCGGCTTCGATACGCGCCCTGATCGCGTCGGCCACCTTGTCGGCTGCCCCGATGAGGAGAGAGGCCGCCGTGCGGCGCGCAGTCATGCTCTCGATCGCGAATTCGACGTTCGCGCGCCGCGCGGGCTCCGAGAACTTCCCGAAGAGTTGCGCGGCTTCCTGGGCGACGTCGTCCTGGATCGGCGATCGAGCCAGGCCGAGTGCGACGCGGGGATGGAGCCCTTCCCGTAGCTGCTCGAGCAGTGCCGCTTGCTTCGCCGGCGGCAGGCCCCGGTAGTAGTCCCTGCACTCGCGATCCATGCCGGCCTCGATGACATCGGTTGCCGGTCGCACCATGCCGAGATCCTGCAGGCGCGCTCGCTCGGTCCGCGCTTCACGGTCGGCGAATGCCCCGGCGGCGGAGGCGACTCTGCGCTGCTCGATTACCGCTTCGAGCGCTTCAGCGGCGCGGTAGGCCGGCGCGTTCCAGTTAAGGCCGCGTACCTCGACGAGACGGCGCCGAACGATCGCTGCGGCATCGAAGATCTCGATCCCGGCCATCATTGGGCTGGCCTCGACCTTCTCGAGCGCGTTGTCGGCGTCCTGGTACTTCGCGGCCAGCACGTCGCGCGGTACATGGGCATGTTCGCGAGCCGGTGCGAGCCTCGTGACGATCGGTGTTGCGGCTTCCATTGGTTCCCCTTGTGAAAAATTCGATGCGTCGTCGTGTCAACTCGAATTCGTCAACCCGAAACGCGGTTTTCAGCAGAAAAACGGTTCTGTTTCCCTACGACGGACCGCGTTCGACTTCGCGATGTGTCAACCCGACAGTTTTTTCCTGCAACCACCTTCTTTTTGCGGTCGGGAATCACCCGCGCGGATGGATGCCCGGCGAAGGACCCTGACACCCCCGGCCCATTCCGGCCGGCGCCCCTGTACGGTCTACCGGATACCTCAAAGTGCAGGGTGTGCATGGTTTGCATAGTTTTTCGTGTACTTCGCCTATAGAGAGGCTTTTCACTAAAGAGGTATTAAAACCATGCACAACCCTGCACCTATGCACTACGCACTGACCACCGAAAGACCGCGGTAGACGAAGCCGCTGTTCATCTTCTGCTTGTCGAATCCGCGCTCGCCGAGCGTCATGCCGAAACGGGTTGAGCTCAGTGGCGCGTGACCGTTCTGGTCGCACCAGTGCTTGTAATTCGCGTAGAGCACGCTCGCCTTCGACGCTCCTGCGCCGGTCTGCGTGCGCTCGTCGATCCACAGCCCGATCGTGTCCATGGACTCGCGATACTCGTCAGCCGCAAGCTGGCAGCGGCTCGGAACGCCGAGCCCGTCGCGCTGCCACTCGAGGCAGCCGCGCACTGCCCAGGCGAGGATCCCGTCACGTTCAGTCAGGAGGTTCTCGACGAGCCGCGGATCGCGTTGTTCGACGGGCACGACGAAGTCGAACGGCACGACGAGTAGCCGTCGCCAGATCGCCGGGTCGTCGCCGGAGACGATGGGCTTGTGGTTGACGGCGAGCCAGGCGAGGAACTGCGGCACGAACTCGAAGAACTCGGCGAACAGGAAGCGCGCTGCGATGCGATCGTTGCCGGTCAGGCGCTTGACCAGTGCTTCGGCGAGCCGTCGGCCGCGTTCGGCCTCGGTAGCGGACACGAAGCGGGCGCCGCGCAGCCGGGCCAGATCGTTCGTCGACGCGCCGTCGCGTCGAGCCATGAACGTCTCGGCCGGCGTGATCTGGGCGTAGTCGCCGAGCACCTCGCCGATCACCGATAGGAACGTCGACTTACCGTTCGCGCCGATGCCTGATGGGATCACGAGCCGCTGTTCAGGGTTCGCACCGTACAGCGAGTAGCCGACCAGGCGGCGAAGGAAATCGACCATCGCGACATCGCCACTCATCGCGTCCAGAACGAATCGGTCGAAGCGCGGGCAAGTCGCCTCGACGTCGTACCGCGCCCGCGCCGACTTGGTGATGAAGTCCGTCGGTACTCGATCGCGGAGCTTGCCGGTCCGCAGATCGATGACTCCGTTGGCGACCGACAATGCCCACGGATCTGCGTCGAGCATCGTCGCGCTGATGCTGATGCCGATCTCCGCCTTGGCGAGCTCGATAGCGTCGTTGAGCTTCCGTCGCGACTGGCTGTCGACGCCATGCTTGCTCAAGCGTTTCGCGGCATCAGGACTGGCCGCGACCGCGAACTGCAACAGATGCCGCGCAGACGACTGTGCGTACCGCACGACCTGGTCGCTGACATCCCATCGCCAGAGGCCGGATTCGTCGAGGATCAGCCACTCGCGTGACTCTGTCACCCACCGCATGTAGGCGCCGGACCGTTCGACCAGCCGGCGCGCGTTGCCGGTATCGGTGAGCTCCTCCGGCCGTGCTTCGCCCTCGGCTTCGAGAGCTGCGGCGTGGGCCAGTTCGGCGCGCGCGAGAGCTTCAGCCACGGCAGAGCTCCTGCGCGTGGTTGATGCGCCCGACGGCGGTCCACAGTCGGGCCCGATCGTCGTCCTCGAGTACCTTGCCGGCCGCCAGGTCGTTTGCGACGATCGCGAGGTACTTCGCCTCGAACGCGAGTGCGACGAGCGCCTGTGAGGCCGTTGGGCCCTGCCACCGCGGTTGCCGCGGTCGATGCTGGTCGTCGCGCGGCGGGAACAGGTCGATCAGGCGAAGGCCGATCGCCTCGACGATCTCGCCGGCGCTGCACTGCGCGAAGCAGTTGACGAGCACCTTGCCGTCGCCGAGCACGCGCACCGACAACGACGCCTGCGGATCTTCGTGAGCCGGACAGCGCGCCATCCACGAGTCGGGCGACGACTGGCGGACATGTCCCAGTCGATCGAGCACGGCTTCGACGGTCATCGAACCCTCTTGGCGAGTTCGACGAGGAAGCCGTGCAGCGCCAGGCTGTCCGCACCCCACTCGATCGCGAGGTCGCAAAGCCGATCGGGCGTTTCAGCCGGTAGAGCCTGTCCGAGCCGCAGTTCCTCGATGAACTTCTGGCCGGCCAATGCTGCCGGCCGAGAAGGCTCCGACGCGTTCGGCGAGGGCGGCGCTCACACGCCGCCCTGCATGAGCCGCCGAAAGCTGCCCGCAACGACCGGTGACCGGCCGCCGACCTTTCGCTGCTCGAAGCGGCCGGCCTTGATCGCGCGGTAGATGGTCGCGCGGCTCAGCCCGGGAGCTGGCAGCGATGTCGATCGAGATTGACGCGCTGTCCGGGAGCGAATCGAAGTTCGCAGCTGGAACGGACGTCCTGCTTCTTGCGTGCCATGTGCTGCTCCGGCTTGAGCCGCTGAGCGGCGTGGAGAGCACAGTGAAATGCTGGACTCGTGGACAGTGAAACGTCTGTCCAACTATTTCATCGGTCCTACCTGCGCCTTCGCGCGCTCAACGGCCCGAAGGATGGTCTTCGGCACTGAAGAACAATCGTCGCCCTTCGCCGACGAGCTAGGGAACTTCGTCCCGTATCTGTCGAGCGACTCGATATCGCTCAGGCTAGGCCGTGCGTCGCGATGTTTCTTGAAAGCTATGGCCATCTGTAGGTCGCGTCGCTTTCGCTCCTCGCCGGAGCCATGGGCAGCCTCGAGCCCTTTCACTTGCCGAGCCTTCACGTCATGCCCGAAGCGAGCGTCCTTGCCGACACCCGCCGCTGCATCTGCGAAGAAGTCATCGGATCTCACCGCCTTGCGTCCCACGCGTCCCAGCCACTGAATGGATGGCAACGCGCGACGGATCCGGCCGTCGACGACGTCTACATGTTGCAACAACAACGCTGTGCGGTAGGCGGTAATTTCACGGGCACCATCGGCCATCGCGACTTGCTGCGATAGCCATTGGTCCCTCGACTTCGCGTGTAGCAGAAGCCGAGAGCAGCCTCGCAACGCTCGCACGCGCGCCGAGGACGTTGACGGCCCCGCGCCTCGGGAGCGACCGCTGCAGCGAAGCGAATAAGTTCTAGGAGCTCGGTCTCGAACCCAAGTACAAGAGCCTCCTCAAGGCCCTGGCGATTCTTCGACGAAGCCTTCGTCGCGCGCGGCTTTCGCCGCGGGATGAAATTCGACACGGGCTCAGGTCGGCGCGGCCCCAGCGAGCACTTGCCGCAAGAACCCGCTGAAACCAGGCTCGGCCTTTCGCGCCAGCAGCGCGTTTCGCTCGGCGACGAGGCGCGCGCGGCACGATGCGTCGAATGAGACGTTGGCTCCGGCAACGGCGGCGAGGATTATGTCGATGCCCTCAGCGATCGTGCCGCGCGCCACATCATCGAGTTGCACCTCATCCGACGTCAGGGCGGTCAACGTAATGGCACGGCAGCCTTCACGAACGATCTCGCGTACCCGCCATGCTGCGTCGGCCAGGCTGCGTCGACCGCCGCTCGATTTGCTTCTCGAGATCGCTGACCCGTCTCGCGCGAGTTCGCGCCAGCTCGGCGATGCGCAGACACGCATCCGCCTCGGCTTTCGTTCGAACAATCGTGAGACAAAAGTCCGCCGACCCATGACTCCGACTGACGCGCGCCACGCGACCGACGGCATCACGAAACCAACCGCCCCGCTTGCCGGGCACATCGCCTGGAAAACGAAGGTCGCTAGGAAGCAAGCCGCTCGCATGCAGCGCGGCCCGAGTGCCGTGGACCTGGACCTCGTCGACGCGCGATTCAACTTCTATTTCGTTGATGCAAACCGGCGAAGCCGCGCTCACGAATAAGGCAGGGTCCAGTGCGGCGACGATGGCCTTAGCAAAGCTGCTGGCCCTGGCAGTAGTAGTCGGCTTTCCCATGGTCGTTTCCTCTTGGCCCGCGTGGGCGAACCTCGTCTTATTGGATCTGCTGCTGGTCAAGTCCGCAGGCGTAATAAAGCGCGGAGAAGCCGAGCCCGTTCAATGACTGATGCCAGCGCTCCGGATGATCGGCGATGTACTTGCTGATGATCGCCGCAACTTGAATGTTCGTCATAGGGTCGAGGCATGTCGCCAAACGCTGCAGGCTCGGACCTGGCTGCCCAAGAAGCGGCGAGACGAACATGCCGTTCGCGAATCCCATCGCATATGCGGCCCGCTCCCTGTCGGACATAGACGCCCAACTAGTGCCATCCAAGAAGCCCTTGCTGATGATCACGCCGCGCGGCTTCGTATCCAGCTGCGCGGACGAGGACTGCGCACTGGTTAGTGCCATAAAGCAAACGACCAGCGCCGTGCGTATGGCGTTTTTCATTGCTTCTCCTCTCCATAGCATCGGATCACGTCGCAGCCCTGGGTATCGGCGTCACGTCGGCCTTCGCCGGCCGCGGCGTCGAGCAGTAGGCCGCCCAGTCGTCCATGAGCGCGCGGCGCTTCCGCAGCAGATCCCCGCGCTGGTAAGCAGCTTCGGACTCGTCAGCGAGTTGGTGCGCGAGCGCGTGCTCAATGACCTCTCGCGGATAGGCGGTCTGCTCGCCGGCCCAGTCGCGAAATGTCGAGCGGAAGCCGTGCACCGTGATGTCCGATCGCCCCATGCGCTTCAGCAGCTCGAGCATCGCCATGTTCGAGAGCGGCTTCGCTTCTTCCTTGCGGACGGTCGCGAAGATGAAATCACTCATGCGCGGCAGCTGCTCCAGCAACTCGACGGCTCGCGCACAGAGCGGAACGCGGTGCGGCTTGCCCGCCTTCATCCGCTCCTTCGGCACGTTCCAGACGCGTTCGTCGAAGTCGATCTCGGCCCACGTCGCGCCGATGACCTCACCCGTCCGAGCGGCGGTGAGGATCGCGAACTCGAGAGCGCGTGCTGCGACGCCCGGCTGTGCCTTCACTTCGACCAAGAACGCCGCCACGGCGCTATAGGGAGCGCGGCATGGTGAACGATGCGCTGGCGTCGTTTGTCGCGCGGCAGGCTCGTCTGGAGGCTCCCAGCCCATTCCGCGGGGTTGTCGCCTGAGCGAAGGCCGTCGAGCCTTGGCGGCATCCAGGATGACCTCGATGCCGGCCGCGAAGGCGCGAGGCAGTCTCGGGCGTCGCCGTCCAGATCGGACGGAGGATCGACAGGTGTTTGCGCGACGAGATGGATCGCAACGTCGCCGAAGCCTTCGTAGGCATGCTCCAGCGTGCGTTCCACTGCGCCGCGTGCTTCTCGTTCTTCCACTCGGGCCGCTTGGCTGCGAGGTATTCGTCAGCGACTTCGCGAACGTCTTGATAGCGGCCGCCTCGGCCTGCAGCTTGGCGCGCTCGGCGCGGCGCATCGCTAAGCGGATCCCCGCCCTTGCGCGCGATGTCGCGCAGCTCATGCGCGGAGGCGCGGATCTGCTGAGCTCGTCTCGCGTACTCGGACGTCCGAGCCCGATTTCGCAGCGCTTGCCGCGGATCATCGTCCGGAGCAGCCAGCGTCGGCCGCCGGTCGCGTCGACCAGCAGTAAAGGCCCTCGCCGTCGGCGTGACGGCCCGGCCCGGCCTTCTTCAGGGCCAGCGGCGTCAGCTTCTCGCGCGGGTGCTTCGGCATGGACGACCTGACGGATCAATTCGTCCCTCATCCTGGACGAGATTGCCTGATACGTCAAGAGCCGCGTTGATGCACGTTCTACTATGAAAAAACGGCCCACAAGGGGCCGTCGTAAGAGGGGTATTGGTGGAGCCGGCGGGAATCGAACCCGCGTCCGCGAACCTTCCACAGGCAGTTCTACATGCTTAGCCCGACTATTCGGTTTTGACCGCGTGCTGGGCCGTCGGGCGGGCCTTCACGCAGCGAGTCGCCTTGGTTCTAGGAGCGCATCAAGCGACCCGATGCACGTCCGATCCTCTGTGAATGGCGTTGCTCATCGCGGGGCTTGCGCCCCTTGAGCCGACCCAGAGGCAGATCGGTGCAACGTCAAGCCGGTATTAAGCGGCTAGAGCGAAACGCTCGTCGTTGGCGTTTACTTGGTTTTCAGCTGGATTTACGAGCTCACTGATGCTCGGCATGCCCTGCATCTGCTTCCTGACCCACGTCGAAACCAGGTCGGCCCCAGGAGGCGGATTGTATCCCCGCCCGGGTCCGCAGATGCGTCCGCGTCGCGGACGATTCAAGAGGGCGGTCACGGGCTTCGCCCGCGTCGCGCCGCGATGCCCGGCGCGCGCGGTTGACTGGCTGCGGCCGAACCGCCACCATCGCTCGCCTCTCGAGTCGGACGCGCCGATGAAACGAAGACGACTGTCGTTGTCGCTGGTCCTCGCGCCGCTCCTCGCGTGGGCGACGCCGGCGTCGGCGCACGCCGTGCTGGTCCGCTCGATGCCGGCCGCCGGCAGCGCGGTCCACGGGTCGCCGGCGACGGTGCAGCTGTGGTTCAGCGAGCGCCTCGAAGGCGCGTTCAGCACCGTCGAAGTCGTCGACGCGACGGGCAAGCGCGTCGATCGTCACGACCCGAAGGTCGACGCCGCGGATCCGCGGCTGTTGCAGGTCGCGCTGACCGGTCTTCCGGCCGGCACGTATCGCGTGACCTGGCGCGTCGTGTCCGTCGACACGCACGTGTCGAAGGGCGAGTACCGCTTCGACGTCGCGCCGTAGCCGCGGCGCGCCTCGACGCGTACCGCGGATGGACGCGATGATCGTCGCCGCCCGCGCCGTGCACTTCGGCGCGGCGATGCTGTTGTTCGGCGAGCTGCTGTTCGGGTTGACCGTGGCCTCGTCGAACCCCGTCGCGACCGGCCCGTCGTCGTTCCGGCCGCGCTTCGCGGGATGGGTCCTCGCGGCGAGCATCGTCTCGGGCTTCGCGTGGCTCGCGGCCGACGCGGGGCGGATGAGCGGGCTGCCGCTCGCCGAAGCGCTGGATGCACGCAACGTCGCCGTCGTCGTGACCGGCACCGCGTTCGGCCGACTGTGGGCCTGGCGCTTCGTCTGCACCGTCGCGCTCGCGTCGACGTTCGTGTCGATGGCCCGAACGGACCGCGCGCGTTCGAGCCGACGCGTCGCGATCGCGGCGCTCGTCCTCGCCGCCGCCGATCTCGTGTCGCTCGCGTGGTCGGGGCATGCGGCGGCGTCGGGCCGCGAGCTGCCGCTCGCGTCCGACGTCGTGCACCTGCTCGCAGCCGGCGCGTGGGTCGGCGCGCTCCCCGCACTGGTGGTCGCGCTCGGGCCCGCGACGTCCGCGGCGTCGGGCATCCGCACCGCGCGGCGCTTCACGATCCTCGGCGTCTGCAGCGTCGGCGCGCTCGTCGCGAGCGGCATCGGCAACGCGTGGGTCCTCGTCGGCGACCCGACGGCGCTGACCGGCACGTCGTACGGCCGCCTGCTGCTCGCGAAGCTCGTCGTATTCGCGGCGATGGTCGCGATCGCCGCGATCAACCGCGCGTCGGTGCGCCGGCCGCTCGACGCGGACGAAGATGCGCAGCGTCGGGCGCTGCGCGCGCTTCGCCGCAACGCGACGATCGAGATCGTGCTCGGTGCGATCGTCGTCGCGATCGTCGGCGCGCTCGGGGAAATGATGCCGGCGGCCGATCAGGCGATGGGCCGCTGAGCCGGACGACGCGGCAGACGACGGACGCCGCGACGGGCCCGTCGTGCCGTCGCCGCGCGCGCGGGCGCGGCGCCCCGGCCCGTCAATCGGGGTCGCGAAGATCGAGGGTGATCCGTCGCAGCGTCGCATCGCCGGCTTCGCTCGCCACGCGAAAGCCGAGGCGGCGGACGAGCGACAGCATCGACAGGTTGTCGGCCATCGTCACGTCCGACAGCGTCGCGATGCCGGCCGCGCGCGCCGCGTCGATCAGCGCGCGCATCAGCGCCGTCCCGAGGCCGCGATGTTGCCAGTCGTCGGCGAGCACGATCGCGAACGCCGCGGCGTCGCCGGCCTCGCGGACGTAGCGCGCGACGCCGCACATCCGCGGCGGTTCCGCTCGCGGATCGATCGCGACGAACGCCATCTCGCGGTCGTAGTCGATGTGCGTCCAGCGCGCGATCTCGTCGCGCTGCGGCGTTCGCCCGGAGAACAGTCGGCGATAGCTCGTGTCGCGCGACAGGCTGTCGACGAACGCCTGCTCGAACGGCTCGTCGTCACCGACGATCGGCCGGATGACGAGCGTCGTGCCGTCGGGCGCGGTCCAGTGACGCTCGAGGTGCGCCGGCGGATGCGACGGCGTCGGCGCGGCGGTCATCGTCGGTCGCGTGCCGCGACGCGCGTCAGCGCAGCGCGAAGTCGACGCGGTTCGGTGCGCCGCCGTCGTCGATGCCGGCGGCCGTCAGCTTCGGCGCGACGAGGAACACGCGACCCGGCGGGATCTTCCCGTCGTCCTCGATCGCGTGGCGCACGACGTCGGCGCGTGCCTCGGCGAGCCAGCGCGGATCGTTCGGATCGAGCCTGATGTCCGCGAGCAGCAACTGCTCCATCTCCGCGTCGGGGATCGACTTCGCGAGGCCGAGCGCGTTGCGCGGCTTGTCCGGCAGCTTCGTGTCGTCGTACACCTGCGTCAGGTACTTCGTGTATTCGGCGCCGGGATCGATCGTGACCTGGTCGCGGCCGACGTGCTCGCCGTTCTTCGACAGGTCCTTCGCCTTCGCGGCCTTGAGGCGGTCGAGCAGGTGGTCGCGCTTGATGCCTTGCGGGTCGGTCGCGGGATCGTAGCGGCCGATGATGTCGAGCTTCAGCTTCGGCCGGTCGGCGAGCGCCTTCGCGAGCGTCTGGAGCTTCGCCTTGCCCGCGTCGGTCAGGTCGCTGACACCGGGCTTGAACTGGATGTAGCCGAGGTCGCCGTGCTCGCCGCCGCCGAACGCCGCGCCGATCAGGCGGAACGGGGACGTCACCGCACGCGCGAGCAGGTTCAGGACCGCGTGCCACAGCACGCCGCCGATGCTGAACTGCGGGTCCGACAGCGACCCCGACACCGGCAGCTCGATGTCGATCTCGCCCTTCGAGTTCGCGAGCAGCGCGACGGCCAGCTTGACCGGCAGGTTCGCCGGCGAGCTCGCGTCGTGCTCGCCGAACGTCAGCTGGTCGAGGAACAGCCGGTTCTGCGCCTGCAGGCGGCCGTTCTCGATGTGGTACTTCACCGTCGTCGACAGCTTGCCGCGCTCGATGCCGTAGCCCGCGTACTTGACCGAGTACGGCGACAGTCGCGTCAGCTCGATGTCCTTCGCCTGCGCCGCGAGGTCGACGTACAGCGACGGCGCGAGCGGATCGATGCTGCCCGAGACGTCGAGCGTGCCCTCGCCGTTGATGCGGCCCGCGAGCTTCAGCGGCGCGGGCTTCGGATCGGTCGACGACAGCGTGCCGACGCTGCCGTCGAGGTCGGTGAGCTGCGCGCTGTAGTTCGGCTTGATGAAGTCGTCCGTGATGCCGACGCGGCCGTTCGACAGCTTCACCCCGGCCACGCGGATCGACGGCTTCGCGGTCGGATGCGTCTCCTCGACCGGCGCCGGCGCGGTCGTCTCGGGCGTGGTCACCGACTGCTGTCCGCCCGGCGCGGCGACGACGTCCTGCAGGTTCAGGCGTCCGTTCGCGTTGACGATGATGCGTGCGTACGGATCGACGACCGACACCTCGCCGAGCACGATCGACGGCGGCGCGGCGGACGGCAGGCGGACGTCGACCGTCGGGACGTCGAGCGTCTTCCACGTCACGAACTCGTCGGACGTCACCTTGTCGAGCGCGCGCATCCGCGAGACCCCGAGCGAGCCGCGATACGCGACGGCGGGCGCCGCGTTCGCCGCCTTGCCGTGCGTGACGCGCAGCGTCCCTTTCGTCGTCAGGTCGGCGCTCGCGACGACGACGTTGAGCCGGTCGCCGGCGTAGCCCGCGAGCCAGCCGACCGCGACCTGCGACGCATCGACGCGCGCATCGACGTCGAGCGGCGCGAGCGACGCGTGCCCGTCGACGACGAGCCGCCCCCGCTTGTCGACCTGCGCATCGACGCGGAACGGGATCGTGCCGGACAGCGACGTGCCGACGTTGCCGACCTTCGCGTTCAACGGCTGGATGCGGACGTGCACCGGCGTCGGTACCGCGAGGTCGTCGATCGACACGTCGCCGCGCTCGACGACGAGCGACTTCACGACGGCGGTGAACGGCCGCGCCGCGACCGGCTCGACCTTCACGGCCGGCGCGGCGCCGCCGCGCGTCGACACCGGCTTCGCGTCGACGATCGCGGCGCGCAGGTCGAGGCGACCCTTCGCGTCGCGGCGGATCGCGACGCTCGGCGCCGTCAGCGTCAGCGATTCGGCGGTGAACGCGCGCGTCGCGAGGTCGAACGCGCCGCCGGCGAGCACGATCGCGTCGGCGCCGATCAGCGGCGCGAACGCGGCGCCTCGTCCGTCGGCGACGCTCGTGCGCAGGTGCGTCGCGCGGACCTCGATGCCGTCGATCACGCCGCTCGGGTCGCCCTTCGAGGCGTCGACGCGGAAGCGGGCGCGGACGTCGACACTGCCGTCGTCGATCCGGGCGGCGAGGACCGACGCGAGGTAGGGCGCGACGCGGGCCGGCCGGAAGCCCTTCAGCTCGATCGTGCCGTTCGCGTCGCGCCGCGCGACGACGACGCTGCCGTCGCCGACCAGCGTCGCGCCGTCGTCGCTCGCGATCGCGACGTGGAACGCCGTGGGCGCGGGGCCCGCGAGCGAGAAGCCCGTCGCGCCCGCGTCGACGTTCGTCAGCACGAGCGTCGCGGCCGGCGCGACGGTCCGGTCGTCGATGGTCACGTGCCCGTGCTCGATGCGCGCGTCGGCGATCGTCACGCTCGGCGGCGCGACGTCCTTCGCCGGCTTCGGCGCGGCGGTCGCGGGGGCCGATGGCTGCGCCGACGACGGCAGGCGGAACAGGTCGACGAGGTCGACGCTACCGTCGGACGCGTCGCGTCGCGTCGATCGACGGCTCGACGACGGCGACGCGGCGCAGCGACACCACGTCGCCGAACGGTTCGATCCGGTCGATGTCGACGTCGATCGACTTCGCGGCGATCGCCCGACGGCCCTGCGGGTCGGCGATCGCGAGCGACGCGACGCCGACGTGGCCGCCGATGCCGAACGACTGACGGGACCGTCGCGCCGGCCGCGTCCTTCGTGGCCTCGCGGAACGTCAGCGCGAGCTTCGCGGACAGCTGGGCGGAGGCGAGCCGGAACGGCAGCTTCGTCGGTGCGAGGCCGACGTAGTCGGTCAGGTCGAGGTCGTCGACGTCGAGCTCGAGCGCCGACTCGCGCGTCGCCGAGAAAGGCTGCGTCTTGCCGGTCAACGCGATCGGGCTGCCGTCGATCTTCGCGGAGAACTGCGGCGTGACGAAGATCGTCGTGTCGTGCGGCAGGTTCGAGACGAACGGCAGCGCGAGCCGCAGGTCTTCGACCGTGTGCTTGCGCCCGCCGACGCGATCGTCGACGTCGATCGTCCCGCCGTCGAGCTCGATGTTGTTCAGCGAGAAGTGCGCCGGCGAGTCGCTCTTCGGCTTCGCGGCGAGCCGGTCGACGATGTCCGAGAAGTCGAAACGTTGCGGCGCGAGCCGCGACGACGCGGACCGTCGGACGACGGATCGTCAGCCGGTCGAGGACGATCGCGCTCTTGAACAGCGACGCCGACGACACGTCGGCATACAACTCGCCGACCGCCACGAACGGCGACGTGCCGTCGGCCTCGTACAGCGTGAAGTCGTCGACGGTCGCGGCGAGCAGGAACGGGTTGAAGCGTACCGCGCCGATCGTCGCGCGCCGTCCGAGCTGTTCCTCGATCTGCTTCGGCACCACGGACGCGACGACCCGCGGCACGACGACGAAGCCGACGAGCGCGTACACGACGACGAGCACGGCGAGCACGAGCGCGGCGATGCCGCCGCGGCGGCGCCACGCGCGTCGATCGGGTTCAGGGTCGGTCATCGTGCCGTCTCGAAGGAACGGACACGGCCGTCAGAGCAGCGCGAGCAGCGCCCGAGGCTCGTCGCAGACGACGTCGGCCCGCCACTGCGTCGGCTCGCTGGCGCCGCAATAGCCCCAGGCCGCCGCGACCGTGCCCATGCCGGCCGCGTGTCCGGCCGTCATGTCGCGCAGGTCGTCGCCGACGTAGATGCATTCGGACGCCGGGATGTCGAGCTGCTCCGCAGCGTGCAGCAGCGGCGCGGGATGCGGCTTCGCGAACGGCGTCGAGTCGCCGCCGACGATCGCGCCGGCACGCGACGCGAGCCCGAGCTGCTCGGCGAGCGGCGCGGTGAAGCGCATCGCCTTGTTCGTCACGATGCCCCACGCGATGCCGCGTCGCTCGAGCGCATCGAGGACCGCGGGCATCCCGTCGAACAGCTTCGAATGGACGGCGAGTGCGGACTCGTAGCGTTCGAGGAATTCGACGCGCAGCGCCTCGTAGTCCGCATCGCCCGGCGCGCGCTCGAACGCGACGCCGACGAGTCCGCGCGCGCCGTGCGACGCCATCGGCCGCAGCCGCTCGACCGGCACCGGCTCGAGGCCGCGCGCGACGCCGCATCGCGTTCGCCGCGGCCGCGAGATCGGGCGCCGTGTCCGCGAGCGTGCCGTCGAGATCGAACAGCATCGCGCGCCACGGGATCGGCAGCCGGCCGGTCGATCGACGCCATCAGCCGCTCCCGCGCGGTCGCGACCATGTAGTTGACGTCGACGTTCGGCGCGAGCCAGTAGCGACGCGTCAGCGGGTTGTAGTGCAGGCCGGTCATGTCGACCGTGTCGAGTCCGGCGCCGCGCGCGTGGCGCGACCAGTTCGGACGGCGTGATGAAGCGGCGATAGTCGTGCGTGCGCGGCGGCAGCAGCCGCAGCACGTATTCGGCGCCGATCACCGCGAACAGGTAGGCCTTCGCGTTGCGATTGATCGTCGAGAAGAACACGCGGCCGCCCGGCTTGACGAGCGTCGCGCAGGCGCGGACCACGGCCGCGGGGTCGGGCACGTGCTCCAGCATCTCCATGCACGTCACGACGTCGAACGACGCGCGGCTCGCGCGCGGCGAGATCCTCGGCGGCGATCCGCTCGTAGCGCACGCGGATGCCGGACTCGAGGCCGTGCAGCTCCGCGACGGACAGCGGCTTCTCCGACAGGTCGATGCCGGTGACGTCGGCTCCGCGCGCGGCCATCGACTCGGCGAGGATGCCGCCGCCGCAGCCGACGTCGACGACGCGCGCACCGCCGAGCGGAGCGCGCGCCGCGATCCAGTCGAGTCGCAGCGGATTGATCGCATGCAGCGGCGCGAACTCGCCGGTCGGATCCCACCAGCGATGCGCGAGCTCGCCGAACTTGCGCAGTTCGTCGGGATCGGCGTTCGGCGCCGGAGTCGGCTCGGCGAGGGAGGCGGATTCGTTCATGCGAAGGGTCTGCGGTGAGAGGCGAACCGTAGCATGGGCACGCGCGACCTCGCCGACGACGCGCGGATCGCCTGCGCCTCGTCGTCGACGGTCTCGACGACCGGCGGGGTCGGCGAGCGCCGATGCACATGGACGATGGCCGGCGCCGATCGACCCATCGCCACACGATCGCGAACGTCGACCGAGCCATCTTCGCGAGATCGCGAGCCGACATCACCGATTTCCACGATGTCGCGATCCCGCAATCGCGAGCGGGCAAAAAAAAGCCCCGCTTCCGCGGGGCTCATGACGACGCTCGAGGCGCCGTTCTTGTTGTCGATCTTCGATCAGCGATTCGGCGCGCGCGTTCCGACGACTTCGATTTCCACGCGACGGTTCTTCGCGCGGCCGGCCGGATTGTCGTGGCCGTTGATCGTGTTCGGCGCGATCGGCTGGCTCTTGCCCTTGCCTTCGGTGTAGATGCGATTCGCTTCCACGCCCTTCGACACGAGATAGGCCTTGACCGACTCGGCGCGACGGACCGACAGGCGCTGGTTGTACGCGACCGTGCCGATGCTGTCGGTGTGGCCGACGGCGATGATGACCTCGAGGTTGATCGAACCGAGCTTGCCGACCAGATCGTCGAGCGCGCGACGGCCTTCCGGCTTCAGCGTCGACTTGTCGAAATCGAAGAACGCGTCGGCCGCGTACGTGACCTTCTCGCTCGTCGGGGTGGCCGGAGCCGGCGGGGCGGCCGGCGGCGCGGCGGGCGCGGGCGCGGCGGCCGGGACGGGCTTCGGCACGAGGTCGGGATCGCACTCGTACTGCGCGAGCGCCGGGGTGAAGTAGCCGGTCCGCCAGCAGAGGCCGAACGGGTCGCGAACGATGTTGCCGCGCGCATCCTGCGCGTAGCCGCTCACCGGGGTCGCGGCCTGGATGTCCGTCACGGGTTGCTGCGCCATGGCGGCGCCGCTCGCCGTGGCGAGAAGAGCAGCCAAAGTTGACATTTTGACCGACGTGTTCATGTTTCTCCTTTTGATTTCGAATTCAACGCAGCCACTGCCTGCCCGATTGCGACCGCGCATTTATACCCGCGAAGCCTGGTGAGTCGCTAGAGAACCTCCCCATCCAAACACTGAATTGGATGTCTCAGCGGTCGTCATCGCGCCCTGCACCGTGCTTTTCAACCCCTCAATCGGTGCCGCAAATTGACTGCGCATCCAATTGACTTCTCGTTCGATTCTGCCACAGGGCCACGTCGCTTGTACCGTTGCTCTCCGCGGTGCGCGCCCCATCCGCGACGAACTGTCGCTTCCGCACAACAGGCTTTCCCGCCACCCAAACGTCGGTGACCGCCTCCCGTCCGGCGACGAAAACGAGGTGCGACGCCACGTCGTAGATCGGATTGAATTCGAGCGCGGCGAGGTCGAATGCCGCGAGGTCGGCCTGTTTGCCGACGACGAGGCTGCCGATGCGGTCGTCGAGGCCGCAGGCGCGCGCACCGGCGAGCGTCGCCGCGTGCAGCGCCCGGTGCGCGCCGAACGCGTCGGCGCGGCCCGACGCCCCTTTCGCGAGCAGCGCCGCGAGTCGCATCTCGCCGGCCATGTCGAGCCGGTTGTTGCTCGCGGCGCCGTCCGTCCCGATGCCGACGTTGATGCCGGCGTCGAGATAGCGGGCGATCGGCGCGATGCCGGACGCGAGCTTCAGGTTCGACGCCGGGCAGTGCGCGATCGAGACGCCGCGTTCGGCGAACAGCGCGATCTCGGTCGCGTCGAGGTGGACCGCGTGCACCGCGGTCAGCGACGGGCCCACGAGGCCGAGCCGCTCGAGTCGCAGCGACCGGCCGCACGCCGTGCTCGCGCGACCTCGCGGCGGATCTCGTCGTCGGTCTCGTGCAGGTGGATCTGCAGCGGCATGCCGGTCTGGCCCATCAGCATGCCGATCCGGTCGGAACGTCCGGTCGCCGACGGTGTACGGCGCATGCGGGGCGAACGAGAACGACAGCAGCGGCTCGTGGCGCAGCCGGTCGAACGTCGCGAGCCCGCGGTCGAGATAGTCGTCGGCGTCGCCGCCGCCCGCCGTCGGGAAGTCGATGACGGTGATGCCGACGTGCGCGCGCATCCCGATGTCCCGCGCGGCATGCGCCGCGGCCTCGGGGAAGAAGTACATGTCGGCGAAGCACGTCGTGCCGCCCTTGAGCATCTCGAGGCAGGCGAGGCGCGTGCCGGCCGCGACGAACTCGTCGGACAGCAGCGCCTTCTCGACGGGCCAGATGCGGTGGTTCAGCCAGCGCATCAGCGACAGGTCGTCGCCGAGGCCGCGCAGCAGCGCCATCGCGGCGTGCGTGTGCAGGTTGACGAAGCCCGGCAAGACCGCGTGGTCCGGCAGCAGCGTCTCGCGCGCCGCCGGATGGTCGGCGCGCAAGGCGTCGGCCGGCCCGATCGCGGCGATCGTGCCGTCCGCGGCGTCGATCGCGATCGCGTGATTCTCGAGCACCATGCCGGCCGGTTCGATCGGCACGATCCAGCGCGGCACGACCAGCTCCGTTGCGACCGGCGTCTTTGGCATCGCGTCGAATATAGCAAAGCCCTTTTCCAATGCGTCCGGAAGAGGGGTCGACATGCTAAAATCGCATGCTTTTCGACCGCGCTTCGCGCCGCCTCGCCGCCCCGATCGTCGGGTGCCGCGTCGTTCGTCGTCGGGTTCCGTCGTCGCCGCGGATGTCGCCGTCGTCGCGTCGTGACGACGACCGACGGGGCCCGGTCGCCGGGCCGCGTTCCGCGCGTCGCGATCGTCGGTCCGATCGTTCCGGTCCGCTCTTCCAACTCCTGTCCGCATGAATCCGTTCGCCAAGGAAATGATCCCGGTCAGTCTCGAAGAGGAGATGCGCCGGTCGTATCTCGACTACGCGATGAGCGTGATCGTCGGGCGCGCGCTGCCCGACGCCCGCGACGGACTGAAGCCGGTGCACCGGCGCGTGCTGTACGCGATGCACGAGCTCAACAACGACTGGAACCGGCCGTACAAGAAGTCGGCCCGCATCGTCGGCGACGTGATCGGCAAGTACCACCCGCACGGCGACACCGCGGTCTACGACACGATCGTGCGGATGGCGCAGGACTTCTCGCTGCGCCACATGCTGGTCGACGGCCAGGGCAACTTCGGCTCGGTCGACGGCGACAACGCCGCGGCGATGCGCTACACCGAGATCCGCCTCGCGAAGATCGCGAACGAGATGCTCGCGGACCTCGATCGCGAGACGGTCGACTTCGGCCCGAACTACGACGGCTCCGAGAAGGAGCCGCTCGTCCTGCCGACGCGGCTGCCGAACCTGCTCGTCAACGGCTCGACCGGCATCGCGGTCGGCATGGCGACGAACATCCCGCCGCACAACCTGCGCGAGACGGTCGACGCGTGCCTGCACGTGCTGCGCGACCCCGACTGCTCGATCGACGAGCTGATCGAGATCGTGCCCGCGCCCGACTTCCCGACCGGCGGGATCATCCACGGCATCGCCGGCGTCCGCGAGGGCTATCGCACCGGCCGCGGCCGCGTCGTGATGCGCGCGAAGGTCCACTTCGAGGACGTCGAGCGCGGCAACCGCACGGCGATCATCGTCGACGAGCTGCCGTACCAGGTGAACAAGAAGACGCTGCTCGAGCGCATCGCCGAGCTGGCGCAGGAGAAGAAGCTCGAGGGCATCGCGCACATCCAGGACGAGTCCGACAAGTCGGGCATGCGCGTCGTCATCGAGCTCAAGCGCGGCGAGGTTCCCGAGGTCGTGCTGAACAACCTCTACAAGAACACGCAGCTGCAGGACACGTTCGGCATGAACATGGTCGCGCTGATCGACGGTCAGCCGCGGCTGTGCAACCTGAAGACGATGATCGAGGCGTTCGTCTCGCATCGACGCGAGGTCGTCACGCGACGGACCGTGTTCGAGCTCAAGAAGGCGCGCGAACGCGGCCACGTGCTCGAAGGCCTCGCGGTCGCGCTCGCGAACATCGACGAGTTCATCGCGCTGATCAAGGCCGCGCCGACGCCGCCGATCGCGAAGCAGGAGCTGATGCGGCGTTCGTGGGACTCGTCGCTCGTGCGCGAGATGCTCTCGCGCGCCGAGGCCGACACGCCCGGCGGCCGCGACGCGTTCCGACCCGACGGGTTGCCGGCCCACTACGGCATGCAGGCCGACGGCCTGTACCGGCTGTCGGACGACCAGGCGCAGGAGATCCTGCAGATGCGCCTGCAGCGCCTCACCGGGCTCGAGCAGGACAAGATCGTCGACGAGTACCGCGACGTGATGAGCCAGATCGCCGACCTGCTCGACATCCTCGCGAAGCCCGAGCGCATCACCGCGATCATCGGCGACGAGCTGACGTCGATCCGCAACGAGTTCGGCGACGCGCGGCGCAGCGAGATCGTGATGAACGCGCTCGACATGAGCGACGAGGACCTCATCACGCCGCAGGACATGGTCGTCACGCTGTCGCACGGCGGCTACATCAAGAGCCAGCCGATCGCGCGAGTACCGCGCGCAGAAGCGCGGCGGGCGCGGGCGCCAGGCCGCGGCGACGAAGGAAGACGACTGGATCGACCAGCTGTTCATCGCGAACACGCACGACATGATCCTCGCGTTCTCCGACCGCGGCCGCGTCTACTGGCTGAAGGTCTACGAGGTGCCGCAGGGTTCGCGCGGGTCGCGCGGCCGGCCGCTCGTCAACATGTGGCCGCTCGCCGACGGCGAGAAGATCACCGTCGTGCTGCCGGTCAAGGCATTCGACGACGCGCACTACGTCTTCATGGCGACGTCGCTCGGCACCGTCAAGAAGACGCCGCTGACCGACTTCGCGAACCGCCGCACCGCCGGCATCATCGCCGTCGACCTCGACGAGGGCGACCATCTGATCGGCGTCGCGATCACCGACGGCCGCCACGACGTGATGCTGTTCTCCGACGCCGGCAAGGCCGTGCGCTTCGACGAGAACGACGTGCGGCCGATGGGTCGCGGCGCGCGCGGCGTCCGCGGCATGAGCCTCGACGACGGCCAGCAGGTGATCGCGCTGCTCGTCGCGCCGAACGAGGACGAGCGGGCGCGCCGCAACGGGCACGACGGCAACGGCCAGGCGAACGGCGGTGCGCGCGTCGCCGAGAGCGTGCTGACCGCGACCGAGAACGGCTACGGGAAGCGCACGCCGATCGACGAGTACACGCGCCACGGCCGCGGCACGAAGGGCATGATCGCGATCTCGACGTCCGAACGGAACGGCAAGGTCGTCGCCGCGACGCTCGTCGACGTCAAGGACGAGGTGATGCTGATCACGACCGGCGGCGTGCTGATCCGCACGCGCGTCGCCGAGATCCGCGAGATGGGCCGCGCGACGCAGGGCGTCACGCTGATCAGCGTCGACGCCGGCACGCGGCTCGTCGGCCTGCAGCGCGTCGTCGAGACCGAGGAAGCCGAAGGGCCGGAGGGCGCCGACGCGGCGACGGACGTGCCGGACGGCGACGGCGCCGCATGACGCGGACGCCGCGCACGTCGTGCCGCGGCCCCGTGATCCAGACCAACGAACAGGCGTCCCGCGACGCCGGAGACCACGCATGAAACTCGAACCACTCGCCCGCACGCTGTCGATCGCGCTGATCGCCGTCCCGCTCGCGGCTTCCGCGCAGCCGACCCCGGCCGCCCCGCCGCCGGCCGCGACGCCGCCGGCCGCCGGTGCGCCCGCCGCCGCCCCGGCACCGGCGCCGGTCTCGCCCGAGCAGCGCGCGGCGATCAAGGACCTGCTCGAAGCGATGAACACGCACGACGCGCTGACGAAGGCGTACGGCGCGATGAGCCAGGGCCTCGCGCCGCGGATGGCCGAGGCGATGAATCGGCAGATCGAGACGAATCCGTCGCTGACGCCGGAGCAGAGGCAGAAGGTGCGCACGAGCATCGGACCGTCGTTCGAGACGGCGGTCCGCGACTCGATGGCGATCGTCACCGAGCCCGAAGCTCGTCGACGAGACGATGGACAAGATGATCCCGATCTACGCGAAGTACTTCACGCTTCCCGAGATCAAGCAGCTCACGACGTTCTATCGCACGCCGCTCGGCCAGAAGACGCTGACGGCGATGTCGCAGGCGAACGGCGAGGCGCTGCAGGCGGGCGCCGCGATCTTCTCGCCGCGCATCTCCACGATCATGGAGAAGACGGTGAAGGCGCAGGTCGACGCCGTCACCGCACCGGCGGCATCGCCCGCGCCGGCGCCGGCGAAAGGCGCCGCGCCCGCGAAGAAGTAGTCGCGCCGGGGCTCTCGCGTGGCGCGCGTCTACAACTTCTCGCCGGGGCCGGCGACGATTCCGGAGGCGGTGCTGCGGCAGGCCGCCGACGAGATGCTCGACTGGCGCGGCACCGGCATGTCGGTGATGGAGATGAGCCATCGCAGCGCCGACTACGCGCCGGTCATCGAGGAGGCGCAGGCCGACCTGCGCGCGCTGCTCGACGTCCCCGCGTACTACGCCGTCCTGTTCATGCAGGGCGGGGCGCTGGCCGAGAACGCGATCGTCCCGCTCAACATGATGCGGGGCCGGCCGGTCGCCGACTACGTCGACACCGGCATCTGGTCGACAAGTCGATCACCGAGGCGCGTCGCTACGGCGACATCCACGTCATCGCGTCGTCGAAGGCCGACGACTACACGCGCATCCCGAAGCCCGACGAGTGGCGGCCGACGAAGGGCGCGGCCTACCTGCACATCTGCGGCAACGAGACGATCGGCGGCCTCGAGTATCAGTGGACGCCGGACGTCGAGGCGCTCTACGGCAGACGACGACACGCCGCTCGCGGCCGACATGTCGTCGCACATCCTGTCGCGTCCGGTCGACGTGACGCGGTACGGGCTGATCTACGGCGGCGCGCAGAAGAACGTCAGCATGGCGGGGCTCACGTTCGTGATCGTGCGTCGCGACCTGATCGGCCAAGCGCATCCGCTGTGTCCGTCGGCGTTCGACTACAAGACCGTCGCCGACAACGATTCGATGTTCAACACGCCGCCGACCTACGCGATCTATCTCGCGGGCCTCGTGTTCAAGTGGCTGCTCGCGCGTCCGGCCGCGATCGGCCGTCCCGACCTCACGCCGATGCAGGCGATGGCGACGCTGAACGCCGAGAAGTCCGCGCTCCTGTACGGCGCGCTCGACGCGTCGGGCTTCTACGTCACGCGGATCGCGCCCGAGGACCGATCGCGGATGAACGTGACGTTCCGGCTCGCCGACGACGCGCTGACGATGCCGTTCGTGCAGGCGGCCGCCGAGGCCGGCCTGAAGGGCCTCAAGGGACATCGGGCGGTCGGCGGCATCCGCGCGTCGATCTACAACGCGATGCCGCGCCAGGGCGTCGAGACGCTGATCGACTTCATGCGCGAGTTCGAGCGCGTGCACGGCTGACGCGCGGTCGATGGACGACGCGCCGCCGCCGTCGCACGAGCCGTCGCCGTCCGGCGCGGACGCGTCGTCGGACGATGCGCTCGCGTCGGCCCGGTCGCGCATCGACGCGATCGACGAGCAGCTGCTCGACCTGCTGAACCGGCGCGCGCGGATCGCGGTCGAGGTCGGCGAGATCAAGCGCGCGGTCGACCCGGCCGCGCAGGTCTTCCGCCCGGAACGCGAGGCGCAGGTCGTGCGCCGCCTCGCGACGTTGAACGAGGGTCCGCTGCCCGACGACGCGGTCGGCACGATCTTCCGCGAGGTGATGTCGGCGTGCCGCGCGCTCGAGCGCCGCGCGGTGGTCGCGTATCTCGGACCCGAAGGCACCTATAGCGAGCAGGCGGTCATCCTTCAGTTCGGACGCAGCGTCGAGCGGCGCGCGTGCGCGACCATCGACGAGATCTTCCGCGCGGTCGAGGCGAAGGCGGCCGACTTCGGCGTGATCCCGATCGAGAACTCGACCGAGGGCACGGTGAACCGCAGCCTCGACCTGCTGTTGAATTCGCCGCTGCGGATCTGCGGCGAGGTCGCGCTCGCGATCCATCACCATCTGCTGTCGAGGAGCGGCAGGCTCGTCGACGACGGCGGTACGGCGGTCACGCGCGTCTGCGCGCATCCGCAGGCGCTCGCGCAGTGCACGGCGTGGCTCGACCGGCACCATCCGACGCTCGAGCGCGTGCCGGTCGCGAGCAACGGCGTCGCCGCGAAGATGGCGGCCGACGACGCGACCGTCGCCGCGATCGCCGGCGACCTCGCACGTCGAGCGCTACGGCCTGGTCGCCGTCGCGACGCAACATCCAGGACGTCGCGCGCAACACGACGCGCTTCGGCGTCATCGGCGTCGATCGCGACGAACCCGTCGGGCCGCGACCAGACGTCGTTCGCGTTCTCGGTCGCGAACCAGGCCGGCGCGGTCCACGAGGCGATCGAGCCGCTCGCGCGCCACGGCGTGTCGATGACGCGCTTCGAGTCGCGCCCGGCGCGGACCGGCGCGTGGGTCTATCACTTCTACATCGACGTCGAGGGCCACGAGCGCGATCCCGCGGTCGCGGCGGCGCTCGGCGAACTGAAGGCGCGTGCGGGCTTCTTCAAGCTGCTCGGTTCGTATCCGCTCGCCTGAACCATCCAGAGGTCGTCATGAGCGAACACTTCCACGTCCCCGACCACATCCGTTCGATCCCGCCGTACATCGGCGGCAAGCCGATCGAGGAGGTCGCCCGCGAGTTCGGGCTCGACCCCGCGAAGATCGTCAAGCTCGCGTCGAACGAGAACCCGCTCGGCGTCCCCGACAGCGCGAAGCGCGCGATGGCGGCGGTCATGGCCGAGATCGGCCGCTATCCGGACGACGCCGGCTTCGACCTGAAGCGCGCGTTGTCCGCGAAGCTCGGCGTCGACGAGAACTGGATCGTCCTCGGCGCCGGATCCAGCGACATCCTGTACACGGCCGCGCTCACGTTCGCCGGCAGCGAGGGCCGCGTCGTCCACTCGCAGTACGGCTTCGTCGTCTACGGCCTCGCGGCGCAGAAGGTCGGCGCCGACACGGTCGTCGTTCCGGCCACACCGGGCCTCGGCCACGACCTCGACGCGATGCGCGAGGCCGCGCTGGCCGACCCGCCGGCGTCGCTGGTGTACATCGCGAACCCGAGCAATCCGACGGGCACGTTCATCGAGGGGCCGGCGCTCGAGGCGTTCGTCGCGGCGATGCCGCGCGAGACGATCGTCGTGCTCGACGAGGCCTACACCGAATACCTCGAGCCGCAGCAGCGCTACGACTCGACGGCCTGGGTGCGCCGCTATCCGAACCTGCTCGTGTCGCGCACGTTCAGCAAGGCGTACGGCCTGGCCGGGCTGCGCATCGGCTACGGCATCGCGCAGCCGGTCGCGACGAACCTGATGAACCGCGTGCGCAGCGCGTTCAACGTCAACGCGCTCGCGCAGGCCGCGGCGGTCGCGGCGCTCGGCGACGACGCGTTCCTCGCCGAGAGCTATCGCGTCAACCGCGCCGGCTACGCACAGCTCACCCGCGCGTTCGACGAGGCGGGCATCCGCTACGTCCCGTCGTCGGGCAACTTCGTGCTGTTCGAGGCCGGCGACGCGCCGGACGCGGGCACGCGGGTCGACGTCGCGCTGCTCCGGCGCGGCGTGATCGTGCGCCCCGTCGGCAACTACGGCCTGCCGCGCTGGCTGCGCGTATCGATCGGCACCGAAGCGGAGAACGCCGCGTTCCTCGCGGCGCTGCCCGACGCGATGAAGGCCGGCGCGGCCGACCCGGTCGAGGTCGCCGAAGCCGCCGACGCGACGCGCGCCGCGGCCTGACGCGCCGGCACGCGCCGCGATGTTCCGCCGCATCGCGATCGTCGGCTGCGGGTTGATCGGCGGGTCGTTCGCGATGGCGCTGCGGCGCGCCGGCCTCGTCGACCATGTCGTCGGGCTTCGACCGCGATGCCGCGACGGCCGAGCGCGCGCCGAACGCTGGCGATCGTCGACGTCGTCGCTCGCACGATCGACGACGCCGTCGCCGGCGCCGATCTCGTCGTGGTGGCGACGCCGGTCGGCGCCGCGGCCGAGGTCTTCGCGGCCATCGCGTCGCGTCTCGGCGACCGACGCGCTCGTCACCGACGTCGGCAGCACGAAGCGCGACGTCGTCGCGGCCGCGCGTCGCGCGCTCGGCACCGCGATCGATCGCTTCGTGCCGGCGCATCCGATCGCCGGCCGCGAGGTGCACGGGCCCGACGCCGCGCAGGCCGGGCTGTTCGACGGCCGGCGCGTGCTGCTGACGCCGCTGCCGGAGAACGACGCCGGCGTCGGTCGAGCGGGTCGCCGCGGCGTGGACGGCGTGCGGCGCGCGCGTCGAGACGCTCGACGCCGACGCCCACGACCGCGTGCTGTCCGCCGTCAGCCATCTGCCGCACCTGCTCGCGTACGCGCTCGTCGCCGAGGTCGCCGACGCGCCCGACGCCGGCCTCAAGTTCGGGCTCGCCGGCAGCGGCTTCCGCGACTTCACGCGGATCGCGGCGTCGAGTCCCGAGATGTGGCGCGACATCGCGCTCGCGAACCGCGACGCGCTGATCGACGACCTCGACCGCTATCGCGAACGGCTCGATGCGATGCGCGCGTGGCTCGACGCGCGCGATGGCGTCGCGCTCGAGGCGCTGTTCACCGCGGCGAGAGACGCGCGGATGCGCTGCCCGGACGGCTGACCGGTGACGGCGGGCGCCGCGCGTCAGCGACGCACGGTGACGCGCATGAACGTGGCCGCGATCGACGTGCCGCCGGCGGAAGCCGTGTTCTGGGACCGCGCGAGTTCGACGAGCCGGTCGCGCAGCTCGTCGACGCGACCGTTCTTCGCGGCCGCGTCGAACGCGTTCATCGTCGGGCCGTAATAGAGGCGGAACGATTCGATCAGGTCGTCCGGCGAGCGGTCGGGCGAGTCGAAGCGGAACGTGTCGCGGGCCGTCTCGATGCGATCGGCGGCGATGCCGGCTCGACCGAAGCGCTCGACGACGTGCGACTCGATGCCCCAGGTCATCGGGCTGACGAAGCCTTCGGGCGGCGGCGGCGTGAACGCCGAGCTGATCTTCAGCAGCTGCGAGACGAACGACGTCGGATCGTCCGGGATCCAGTTGCCCATCACGATGCGGCCGCCGGGCTTCGTCACGCGCACCATCTCGCGCGCGACGTCGAACGGCTTCGGCGCGAACATCGCGCCGAACACGGACAGCGTGAGATCGAACGACGCGTCGGCGACGCCGACGAGATCGCAGGCGTCGCCTTCGACGAAGCGGAGCCGGTCCTCGAGCGCGAACTGCTTCGCGCGGGCGTTGCCGGCGGCGACGAGGTTGCGGGCGATGTCGATGCCGGTCACGTCGGCGCCCGCCTGCGCGAGCGGGACGGCCGTCGTGCCGTCGCCGCAACCGAGGTCGAGCACCTTCGACCCCGGCGCGACGTCGAGCGAGCGGGCCAGCGCCTCGCCCGACGGTCGCATCGTCGCCGCGATGGCGGTGAAGTCGCCCTTCTCCCAGAGCGCCTTGTTCGGATTCGCGTTCGTGTCCATGGTCGTCCTCCTTGTGCGTGGTTGAGAACGCGTTCGTTCGATGCAAGAAGCGGCTATCCGGGCGCGGCGGCCGACCGGGACCTCGACTACTCCATGCTCCACCCGTGGCTGACGATCAGCGACTGTCCGGTCAGCGCGTTCGTCGGGAACGACGCGAACATCAGCGCGACCTCGGCGACGTCGGCGACCGTGGTGAACTCGCCGTCGACGGTGTCCTTCAGCATCACCTTGCGGACCACGTCCTCTTCCGAGATGCCGAGCGCCTCGGCCTGCTCCGGGATCTGCTTGTCGACGAGCGGCGTGCGGACGAAGCCGGGGCAGATCACGTTCGCGCGCACGTTGTGCGCGGCCCCTTCCTTCGCGATCGTGCGCGCGAGACCGAGCAGCCCGTGCTTCGCGGTGACGTACGGCGCCTTCAGCGGCGACGCGAGCTTCGAATGCACCGAACCCATGTACAGGATGGTGCCGCCGTTGCCCGACGCGTACATGTGCTTCAGGCACGCGCGCGTCGTGAGAAACGCACCGTCGAGGTGGATCGCGAGCATCCTCTTCCAGTCCGCGAACGTGAACTCCTCGAGGGGATGGACGATCTGCACGCCGGCGTTCGAGACCAGGATGTCGACGCCGCCGAGCTCGGCGACCGTGCGCTCGACCGCGGCGTCGACCTGCGCCTCGTCCGTCACGTCGACGGCGAGCCCGATCGCCTTGCCGCCGTTCTGCCGGATGTCGCGCGCGGCCGCGACGGCGGCCGGCTCGTTGACGTCGGCGATCGCGATCGCGGCGCCTTCGCGCGCGTAGGTCTCGGCGATCGCCCGCCCGATGCCGCTCGCGGCGCCGGTCACGAACGCGACCTTGTCTTTCAGACGCATGGCTTGTTTCCTCGTCGGGAAGGGAGCGGCCCGCAACGGGCCGCCGGGGTCAGTAGGAAATCGTGCCGTTCAGGCTGAGCTGGCCCTGGCCGGTCGCGAGGTTCTCGACGCCGCCGATCGCACCGGTGCCGCTCGCCGACGCGAAGCGCCCGGTGCCGCCGACGATGCGGTAGGTGCCGGTGATCGCGAAGATCGGCTGCGTCGCGGTCGGCGCGAGCGTCCCGGCGTACTGCACGCGCAGCTGGTCGCCGTTCGCGGCCGTGACGACCAGGTTGCCGTTCGTGAAGCTGTACGTGACCGGCGACGTCGGCGTCACGCAGTCGGTCGCGGTCCCGATCACGGCGCCGAGATGCGACGCCTGCCCGGAACCGGTCGTCGTGCCGGCGAGGAACGGCGTCGTCGGGCACGCCGAGGGATCGGGATGCAGCACTTCCTGCGTCGTCAACGTGCCGGAGAAGGGCACGTTCGTCGGCCCGGCCGCGGCGACGGCGGGCACGGCGAACGGCAGCGCGAACAGCAGGCCGCGAAGCGGCGCGAGGAGCTCGGTTTCAGTCATGGCGTTTCGTCGGGAGTCTTGACGGGGGTTCTTGCCGGCGCGTCGCGCCGTCGCGACGACCGCGCCGGCGCCGCCGGCGCCGTGCCCGCGCGCGCGAGCGCGCGATCGGCGTGCGCGATGGCCGCGCCTTCGATCCGCTCCGGCGTCGCGCGGGGCGCCGCATCATAGCCCTGCGCGAGGTCGTAGACCGTGACGTCCTGCTCGAGCGTCGACGGTTCGAGGCGCTCGAAGTGTTCGTGCGTGCGGCGCATGTCGGTCACGCCGGCCGACCAGTGCTCGAGCATCGACGGTCGGGAGAATTCGTAATCCTTCGACTGGCTCTCGAACGCATGCTGGCGATAGATGAGGTGCACGATCTCGACCGGCGACGTGTGCAGGCTCGCGTCGAGCGCTCGCAGGTCGGGGTCGTCGCGCAGCCGCGACGGCAGCCGGCCGATCAGCCGCCGCATCGCGCCGCGCAGCCGCTGCACCTCGGCGATCTTGTCGGTCGCGAAGCGCGAGCGGCTCGAATACAGGATGTCCTTCTGCCGCTGCAGTACGCCGGCGAGATTCGTCGGCACCGGGCCGCGCGCCGGGAACAGGTCGACCTGCACGACGAACACCGGATCGTCGCCGCGCGTATCGAGCACGTACTGCAGCGGCGTGTTCGACACGATGCCGCCGTCCCAGTACGCGCGGCCGTCGATGACGACCGGCGCGAACGCCGGCGGCAGCGCGCCCGACGCGAGGATGTGCTCGGGGCCGATCGTCGTGTCGTCGCTGTCGAACCACTTCGAGTTGCCGGTCTCGACGTCGACCGCGCCGACGGACAGCCGGACCGTTCCGGCGACCCCTCGCGCGTTGATGCGATCGAAGTCGACGAGGCGCTCGAGCGTCGCGCGCAGCGCCGTATTGTCGTAGACGCTCGTGGCGCCCGGCGTGCCTCCGGGCTGCAGCGGTGCCGGCGGAATGCGCGGCGCGTAGAAGCCCGGCACGCCGAACGTCGCGGCCCACCCCGCGCTCCACTGATTGAACGCCGCGCGCTGCGCCTCGTCGTGCGGCGCGACGCGCGCCGGTCCCGACGACACCAGGCACCAGAACTCGCGCAGCCGGTCGATGCGGTCCCTCGGCTCGTTGCCGGCGATCAGCGCCGCGTTGATCGCGCCGATCGACACGCCGACGATCCAGTCCGGCGCGATCCGCGCGCGCGTCATCTCCTCGAACGCGCCGGCCTGATAGGCGCCGAGCGCCCCGCCGCCCTGCAGCACGAGCGCGACGCGGGCATGCTCGGACGCGAGCTTCTGCGAAAGCGAGACGGGCATGGCGTGGGATCGGAAGCGGACGGCACGGCGCGCGGCCGGGCGCCGATTATGCTCCGGTACCATGACCGTCCGGTCGGCTGCGTGCGCCTGCAGCGGCCACCGCGCTCGCGGCTCCGCGTCGCCATCGTCCACCCGCCCCGCACCTCGTCCTCCTCATGTCCGACCCGACCGAATCCGCCGTCGCGTCGCCGACCGGCGCGACGACCGCGATCGAGCAGGACGTGGCACCGGGCGGCGCCGGCCGCGCCAGCGTCCGCGTGATCGCGACGTGGGAAGCGGTCAAGGGCGTGCTCGTGCTGCTGGCCGCCGGACTCGCGACCTACCTGCTGCGGCCGGAGCAGGAAGAGTCGATCGACGAGATCGTCGGCCACTTCCATCTCAATCCCGCCGGCCACACGTCGCACGTCTTCCAGCAGGCACTCGCGCACGCCGAGAACATCCGCATCGACCTGCTCGCGCTCGGCGCGCTGCTGTACGCCACGCTGCGCTTCGTCGAGGCCTACGGACTGTGGGCCGAGAAGCGCTGGGGCTGGATCCTCGGCATCGCGAGCGCGGCGCTCTACCTGCCGCTCGAGGTCCGCGAGTTCATGCGCCACTTCTCGTACCTGAGCATCGCGCTGTTCGCGGTGAATCTCGTCATCGTCCTCGTCCTGTGGCGCAACCGGACGCACCACGTCGTGCGCCGCGTGGCGTGAGGCGTCCGTTCGTCGTGCTCGGCCCGGCACGCGCCGCGCGCGGGACGGTGCGCGTGCCCGGCTCGAAGAGCATCTCGATCCGCGCGCTGCTGCTCGCCGCGCTGTGCGACGGCGAGACGCTGCTGACCGGCGTCCTCGCGTCCGACGACACCGCGGTGATGATCGACGCGCTGCGCGCGCTCGGCGTCGGCATCGAGGCGCACGACGAGCCCGACGGCGGCCTCGCGCTGGCCGTTCGCGGCGCACCGGCGTTCCCGCGACGCGAGGCCGAGCTCTTCGTCGGCAACTCGGGCCTGTCGATCCGCACGCTGACCGCCGCGCTCGCGTTCGCCGGTGGCCGCTATCGACTGGCCGGCGTCGCCCGGATGCACGAGCGTCCGATCGGGGACCTCGTCGACGCGCTCGCGGCCGTCGGCGCGCGCATCGGCTACGCCGCGAACGCCGGCTATCCGCCGCTCGACATCGAGCCGGGGCGTGCGTCCGAAGCCGACGGCGGCGTCCGCCGGCTGCGCATCGCCGGCGCGACGTCGAGCCAGTTCGTGACCGGGCTGCTGCAGGCGGCGCCGCTGCTCGCCATCGATGCCGACCTGGCCATCGACGTCGTCGGCGAGCTCGTGTCGCGTCCGTACGTCGACCTGACGATCGCGCTGATGCGTCGCTTCGGGGTCGACGTCGCCGAGCCGTCGCCCGGCTCGTTCCGGATCGCCCGCGGCGCGCGCTACGCGAGCCCGGGCCGCTACGCGGTCGAGGCCGACGCGTCGTCCGCGTCGTACTTCCTCGCGGCCGGCCTGCTGTCCGGCGGCCCGCTGCGCGTCGCCGGCGTCGGCCGCGGGAGCCTGCAGGGCGACGCCCGCTTCGTCGACGTGCTGATCGCGATGGGCGCCGAAGTCGTCCAGCACGACGACGACACCGAGGTGCGGTCGCCGGGAGTCGACGTGCACGGCGTCCACGGCTTCCGGCCGCGCGCGTTCGACCTCGACCTCGGCGCGATCCCCGACGCCGCGATGACGGCGGCCGTGCTCGCGCTGTTCGCGCACGGGCCGTGCACGCTGCGCCACGTCGGCAGCTGGCGCGTCAAGGAGACCGACCGCATCGCGGCGATGGCGACCGAGCTCGCGAAGTTCGGCGCGAAGGTCGAGGCCGGGCCGGACTGGCTGCGCGTCGAGCCGCTGTCGGCGGCCGACGTGGCGACGCTGTCCGAACGCGCCGCGCGCGGCGAGGTGGTGGCCGTCGAGACGTACGACGACCACCGGATCGCGATGTGCTTCTCGCTGACGCGCTTCCTCGGCGTGCCGGTGCGGATCGACGACCCGGACTGCGTCGCGAAGACGTTCCCCGACTACTTCGAGCGGCTCGAGTCGCTCGCCGCCGGCCATCACGGGGCCGCGCCGTGAGCGACGTCCCGATCATCACGATCGACGGACCGACCGCGTCCGGCAAGGGCAGCGTCGCCGACGGGGTGGCCTCGAGGCTCGGCTTCCACGCGCTCGACAGCGGCGCGCTGTACCGGCTGACGGCGCTCGACGCCGACCGCCACGGCGTCGACCTCGACAACGAGGCCGACCTCGCGGCGCGGGCGCTCGCGCTCGAGCCGACGTTCACCGCGAGCCGCATCTTCATGGATTCCCGCGACGTCACCGACGAGATCCGCCAGGAACGCATCGGCAACCTCGCGTCGGCGATCGCGCCGTTTCCGGCGTTGCGCGCGGCGTTGCTCGACCGCCAGCGCGCGTTCGCGCGGCCGCCCGGGCTCGTCGCCGACGGCCGCGACATGGGCACCGTTGTATTCCCGCGCGCCGCCCTCAAGATCTTTCTCGTCGCGGATGTTGCGGCGCGGGCGGAACGCCGACATAAACAGTTGATCGAGAAAGGCTTTCCTGCTAACCTCGCGGTCCTCCTGAACGAGCTGCAGCAACGCGACGCGCGCGACGCGAGTCGACGGGTCGCCCCGCTCGCCGCGGCGCCCGACGCCATCACGATCGACAGTTCCGACCTCGGGCTCGACGACGTCATCGCGCGGGTCCTGCAGCTGGCGCGCGAACGCGGCCTCGTGCCGCGGTCGGGCTGACGTCGGCGACGCGCAGGAGGCGGCAGCACCGCAGCGAGGCCCGAGCGATCGGGCTGTTTTTTTCGGGCCGGCGTTTCGGTCCTGCGGTACCGGCTTCGGCGGTTCGAGGCCGTCGGTCATTTCGTTCAACCCTCAACAAGGTCCGCGACCGTCGCGGTTTTCAAACTACATGGCACCCGTCACCAATCTCGCCTCCGTCGAGGCGAAGCAGAACGCCGCGAACAATCCCGATTCGTTCGCCGCGATGTTCGAGGACAGCCTGACGCATCAGGACATGCGCGCAGGCGAAGTCATCACCGCCGAGGTGGTGCGCGTCGACTACAACTTCGTGGTCGTCAACGCGGGACTGAAGTCCGAGAGCTTCATCCCCGTCGAAGAATTCAAGAACGACCAGGGCGAGATCGAGGCCAAGCCCGGCGATTTCGTCTCGGTCGCGATCGAGTCGCTCGAGAACGGCTTCGGCGACACGCTGCTTTCCCGCGACAAGGCGAAGCGCCTCGCGTCGTGGATGGCGCTCGAGAAGGCGCTCGACACCGGCGAGCAGATCCAGGGCACGATCACCGGCAAGGTCAAGGGCGGCCTGACCGTCATGACGAACGGCATCCGTGCGTTCCTTCCGGGCTCGCTGGTCGACACGCGGCCGGTCAAGGACACGACGCCGTTCGAAGGCAAGACGTTCGACTTCAAGGTCATCAAGCTCGACCGCAAGCGCAACAACGTGGTCGTGTCGCGCCGCGCCGTCGTCGAGGCGTCGATGGGCGAGGAGCGCGCGAAGCTGCTCGAGACGCTCAAGGAAGGCACGATCGTCACCGGCGTCGTCAAGAACATCACCGACTACGGCGCGTTCGTCGACCTCGGCGGCATCGACGGCCTGCTGCACATCACCGACCTCGCGTGGCGTCGCGTGCGTCATCCGTCCGAGCTGATCTCGGTCGGCCAGGAGATCACGGCCAAGGTCCTGAAGTTCGACCAGGAGAAGAACCGCGTCTCGCTCGGCGTCAAGCAGCTCGGCGAAGACCCGTGGGTCGGCCTGTCGCGCCGCTACCCGTCGGGCACGCGGCTGTTCGGCAAGGTCACGAACATCACCGACTACGGCGCGTTCGTCGAGGTCGAGCAGGGCATCGAGGGCCTCGTCCACGTGTCCGAGATGGACTGGACGAACCGCAACATCTCGCCGTCGAAGGTCGTGTCGCTCGGCGAGGAGGTCGAGGTCATGGTGCTCGAGATCGACGAGGACCGTCGCCGCATCTCGCTCGGCATGAAGCAGTGCAAGCCGAACCCGTGGGAAGAGTTCTCGCTGAACCACAAGAAGGGCGACCGCGTCTCCGGCGCGATCAAGTCGATCACCGACTTCGGCGTGTTCATCGGGCTGCCGGGCGGCATCGACGGCCTCGTGCACCTGTCCGACCTGTCGTGGAACGAGCCCGGCGAAGAGGCCGTGCGGAAGTTCAAGAAGGGCGACGAGCTCGAAGCCGTCGTGCTGGCGATCGACCTCGAGCGCGAGCGCATCTCGCTCGGCGTCAAGCAGATCGAAGGCGACCCGTTCTCGAACTTCGCGTCGACCTACGAGAAGGGCGCGATCGTCGACGGCACCGTCAAGTCGGTCGATGCCAAGGGCGCGGTCATCACGATCGCCGGCGACATCGAGGGCTACCTGCGCGCGTCGGAGATCTCGCGCGACCGCGTCGAGGACGCCCGCAACGTGCTGAAGGAAGGCGACAAGGTCAACGCGATGGTCATCAACGTCGATCGCAAGAACCGCAGCATCAACCTGTCGATCAAGGCGAAGGACAGCGCCGACACGCAGGAGCAGATGGCCCGCATGGCCGCGGAGAGCGGTGCCGCCACCGGCACCACGAACCTCGGCGCGCTGCTGAAGGCCAAGCTCGACCACAGCACGCAGGACCGGTAACGGGCGGCGGCGAACGGCCCCCACGACGAGCGGACGACGTGCATCGCACCCGTCCGCTTGTCACGTGGGCCGTCCGCCGCGCGGTCCGTCCCCGCCGTCGCGGCGGCCTCGCGGCCGCCGTCCGTCGATCCTGAATCCACGGCTTCGATCGCATGACCAAGTCCGAGCTGATCGCCCGCCTCGCCGAACGCTATCCGCAGCTGATCGCGAAGGACGCGGACCTGGCGGTCAACACGATCCTCGACGCGATGGCCGAGTCGCTCGCGGTCGGCCAGCGCATCGAGATCCGCGGCTTCGGCAGCTTCGCGCTGTCGACGCGCCCGCCGCGCGTCGGCCGCAACCCGAAGTCGGGCGAGCGCGTGCTCGTGCCGTCGAAACGCGTGCCGCACTTCAAGGCCGGCAAGGAGCTGCGCGAGCGGGTCGATGCCGGCGCCAATCCCGAAGCCCGCCCGCCGCGCGCCGCGCGCGGCGATCCGTCGTCCGACGAACCGTCGTCCTGAGCCGCGCCGGCCTCGTCGTCGCGCCGGCGTCGCCATCGATCATCGATCCTTCGAGGGTCCCATGCGCATCATCGTCGCCGCCCTCTGGGTCGTCCTGTTCGTCGTCCTGTTCGCGTTCGCGGTCAACAACACCGAGACCATCGACCTGCGCTTCTTCGCGGGGATGGCCGTCAAGGCGCCGCTGATCGCGCTGCTGCTCGTGTTCTTCATCGCCGGCTTCGCGTTCGGATTCGTCGCGCTGATGCCGTCGTGGGTGCGCCAGCGCGTCGAGATTCGCCGGCTGCGCCGCCTCGCGGTGCGGCCCGCCGACGCGCCGGTCGCCGGCCCGCGCGGCGGCCCGCGCGACGCGCCGCCGGCGCCGGGCAGCCTGCTGTCGACGGACGTGATCCAGTCCGTCGCCCGCGGCGCGCGCACGACGACCTGACCCCGGCGGACGACGCATGGACCTGCAACCCTGGGTGCTGCTCGCGATCGCGGTCGCGTTCGCGCTCGGCTGGTTCGCGGCCCGCGTCGACCTGCGCGCGCTGCTCGCCGAGTCGCGCAGCCTGCCGCGCTCGTACTTCAAGGGACTGAACTTCCTGCTGTCGGAGCAGCCCGACCGCGCCGTCGACGCGTTCATCGAGGTCGTGCAGCTCGACCCCGAGACGATCGAGCTGCACTTCGCGCTCGGCAGCCTGTTCCGCCGTCGCGGCGAGACCGAGCGCGCGATCCGCATGCACCAGAACCTGCTGAACCGTCCGGACCTGCCGGACGACGAGCGGCTGCACGCGATGTTCGAGCTCGGCATCGACTACCTGAAGGCCGGACTGCTCGACCGCGCCGAGGAGAGCTTCCGCAAGCTCGAGGACACGACGTTCGGCGTCGACGCGCGGCGCCACCTGCTCGAGATCTTCGAGATCGAGAAGGAATGGCGGCAGGCGATCGGCGTCGCCGAGGCGCTGCAGACGGCCGGGCACCGGATCGATGCAGGTCCGCATCGCGCAGTTCCATTGCGAGATCGCGCAGACCGCGATCAACGAGTCGCGGCTCGACGACGCGAAGGCCGCGCTCGCCGACGCGCTCGCGGTGAATCGCCAGAACGTGCGCGCGCTGATGCAGCAGGGCGACATCGCGGTCGCCGAGCATCGCGACGAGCAGGCGATCGCGTGCTGGAAGAAGGTCGAGCAGCAGAACGCGCCGTACGTCGCGCTGGTCGGCGACAAGCTGATCGACGCGTACACGCGGCTCGGCCGCGCGGAGGAAGGGCTGCGGCTGCTGCGCTCGTGGCTCGATGCCACGCCGTCGGTCGACCTGCTCGAGACGGTCGTGCGCGCGACGCGGACGATCGAGGGCAACGCGGCCGCGAACGAGGTCGCGCGGCTCGCGCTGCATCGCGAGCCGACGCCTGCTCGCGCTCGCGCAGTTCCTCGAGACGCGCGGTCAGCTCGACGTGCCGACCGCCGAGGACCGCATCGACCTCGACGTCGTCAAGACTCTGCTGCAGCTCCACACGCGACGCATCGGCCGCTACGTCTGCACGCACTGCGGCTTCAAGGCGCGCAACTTCTACTGGCAGTGTCCCGGCTGCACGAACTGGGAGACGTATCCGCCGCGCCGCACCGAAGAACTCGAATCGCACCGAAGCTGAGAGGGGATCGCAGTCCATGAAAGTCACGATCGTTGGAAGCGGCTACGTCGGCCTCGTCACCGGCGCCTGCCTCGCCGAGGTCGGCAACCACGTCGTCTGCCTCGACGTCGACGCGCAGAAGATCGAGATCCTCGAACGGCGGCGGCATCCCGATCCACGAGCCGGGCCTGCTCGAGATGGTCAAGCGCAACCGCGCGGCCGGCCGCATCGCGTTCACGACCGACGTCGCGAAGGCCGTCGCGCACGGCGAGGTGCAGTTCATCGCGGTCGGCACGCCGCCCGACGAGGACGGCTCGGCCGACCTGCAGTACGTGATCGCCGCGGCGCGCAACATCGGCCGCCACATGACGGCTTCAAGGTCGTCGTCGACAAGTCGACGGTGCCGGTCGGCACCGCCGACAAGGTGCGCGCGGCCGTCGCCGACGAGCTCGCGAAGCGCGGCGTCGGCGCACGGCTTCACGGTCGCTGTCGAATCCCGAGTTCCTGAAGGAGGGCGCGGCGGTCGAGGACTTCATGCGGCCCGACCGCATCGTCATCGGCTGCCCGCACGACGAGGCCGGCGAGCGCGCGCGACGGCTGATGCGGTCGCTGTACGCGCCGTTCCAGCGCAACCACGACCGCATGATCTTCATGGACGTGCGCTCGGCCGAGCTGACGAAGTACGCGGCGAACGCGATGCTCGCGACGCGCATCTCGTTCATGAACGAGCTCGCGAACCTCGCCGAGGTGCTCGGCGCCGACATCGAGCTGGTCCGCCAGGGCATCGGCTCGGACCCGCGCATCGGCTACCACTTCCTGTACGCCGGCTGCGGCTACGGCGGCTCGTGCTTCCCGAAGGACGTGCAGGCGCTGCAGCGCAGCGGCACCGAGGCGGGCCGGCCGTCGCGCATCCTCGAGGCGGTCGAGGCCGCGAACGAGGCGCAGAAGAACGTGCTCGTCGAGAAGCTCGTCGCGCGCTTCGGCGACGACCTGTCGGGCCGGCGCTTCGCCGTGTGGGGCCTCGCGTTCAAGCCGAACACCGACGACATGCGCGAGGCGCCGTCGCGCGTGCTGATCCGGCAGATCGCTCGAACGCGGCGGCGCCGTGACGGCGCACGACCCGGTCGCGATGGACGAGGCGCGGCGCGTGCTCGCGCTCGACTTCGACGGCCGGCCCGAGCTGCTCGCGCGCGTCGCGTACGCCGACACGCCGGAGGCGGCGCTCGACGGCGCCGACGCGCTCGTCATCGTCACCGAATGGAAGGCGTTCCGCAGCCCCGACTTCGACGCGATCCAGCAGCCGCCTGTCCGAGCGCGTCGATCTTCGACGGCCGCAACCTCTACGACGTCGAGCGCGTCGCGGCGTTCGACCTCGACTACATCCCGATCGGCCGGCCGATGCATCTCGGCGCGACCGCCGGCACGCCCGCCGCCGCGACGGCGAAGTGACGACGCGCCGGGCCGACCGATGACGGGCGCCGACCTGAAGGCGGCGATCGCCGCCGCGCGCGTGCTCGTCGTCGGCGACGTGATGCTCGACCGCTACTGGTTCGGCGACGTCGAGCGCATCTCGCCCGAGGCGCCGGTGCCGGTCGTCCACGTCGACGCGCCGCGAGGACCGCCTCGGCGGCGCCGCGAACGTCGCGAAGAACGCCGCCGCGCTCGGCGCGACGGTCGGCCTGCTGTCGGTCGTCGGCGCGCGACGAGCCCGGCGAGCGCGTCGCCGAGCTGCTCGATGCGACCGGCATCGCGTCGCACCTGCATCGCGACGACCAGCTGCCGACCACGATCAAGCTGCGCGTCATCGGACGTCAGCAGCAGCTCGTGCGCGTCGACTTCGAGGATGCGCCGAGCCGCGAGGTGCTCGCCGACAAGCTCGAGCAGTTCGTCGCGCTGCTCGCCCGCTACGACATCGTCGTGATGTCCGACTACGGCAAGGGCGGGCTGACGCACATCGGCCGGATGATCGCGTCGTCGCGCGCAGGCGGGCCGGCGCGTGCTCGTCGACCCGAAGGGCGAGGACTACGCGCGCTACCGCGGCGCGAGCTTCCTGACGCCGAATCGCGCCGAGCTGCGCGACGTCGTCGGCCGCTGGATCGGACGAGGCGCGACCTCGACGACGCGCGCGCGGCGACTGCGTCGACGACCTCGACCTCGAAGCGCTGCTGCTGACGCGCTCCGAGGAGGGCATGACGCTGTTCGAGCGCGCCGACGCCGCACTGCGCCGCTACGACGTGCCGGCGCGCGCGCGCGAGGTGTTCGACGTGACCGGCGCCGGCGACACCGTCATCGCGACGCTCGCGACGATGCTCGGCGCGGGCGCCGACGTCCGCGCGGCGGTCGAACTCGCGAACCGCGCCGGCGGCATCGTCGTCGGCAAGTTCGGCACGTCGGTGGTGACGGCCGACGAACTGTTCGGCTGACCGCGCGCTCCGGGAACATTCGCGGCGCCGGCGGTTCCGATCGACTCACATCGATCGGGAGGACATCATGAACACGACCTGGGTCGTCGCCGCGAACGCGGGCCGCGCGCGGCTGTTCGCGCAGGCGGCCGCGAACGCGCCGCTGGAGGAGATCGAGGACGGTGTCGACACCGCCGCGCGGCTGCGCGCCGCGGACACCGAGACCGACGATCTCGGGCGTCGGTCGCAGCGGCACAGCCCGACGCCGTCGTCGCAGCAGCCGAGCGGCTACCAGCCGCACGAGACGCCGAAGGAGCACGAGGCCGAGCGCTTCGCGCGCAACGTGGCGGCGGTGCTCGCGCGCGGCCGCGCCGACGGTCGATACGCGCATCTCGTTCTGACGGCGGCGCCCGAGTTCCTCGGCCTGCTGCGCCGGCATCTCGATCCGCAGGTCGCGTCGTGCGTGCGGGCCGAGATCCATCACGACTACACGCAGCTCGATCCGGCGCGGCTGCGCGAGCGGATCGCCGAGCACGCGCCGTAATCGACGTCGTCGTCCGCGTCGTCGACGTCCGGCGACGCGGCGATATCATGGGCGCCCTCGCGCGACGGCGCGGCCACCGTCCTCGTCCATGACCCTCATCGTCACCGGCGCCGCCGGCTTCATCGGCAGCAATCTCGTGCGGGCGCTCAACGACCGCGGCGTGACCGACATCGTCGCGGTCGACGATCTGACGCAGGCGGACAAGTTCGTCAACCTCGTCGACTGCGAGATCGCCGACTACCTCGACCGCGGCGACTTCCTCGCGCGCTTCGCGGCCGCGTCGTTCGGCAAGGTCGACGCGGTCCTCCATCAGGGCGCGTGCTCCGACACGATGGAGACCGACGGCCGGTACATGATGGACAACAACTACCGCTACTCGCTCGCGCTGATGGATGCGTGCGCGGCGCAGGGCGTGCCGTTCCTGTACGCGTCGTCGGCGGCGACCTACGGCGCCGGTCCGCGCTTCGTCGAGGAGCGGGACGCCGAGCGGCCGCTGAACGTCTACGGCTATTCGAAGTTCCTGTTCGACCAGGTCGTGCGCCGCCGGCTGCCCGACGCGGTGCATCAGGTCGCGGGCTTCCGCTACTTCAACGTCTACGGCCCGCGCGAGCAGCACAAGGGACGGATGGCGTCGGTCGCGTTCCACAACGACCGCCAGTTCGAGGCCGACGGTCGCGTCAAGCTGTTCGAGGGATGGGCCGGCTACGGCGACGGCATGCAGCAGCGCGACTTCATCTCCGTCGAGGACGTCGTCAAGGTCAACCTGCACTTCCTCGATCGCGGCACGTCGGGCATCTACAACGTCGGCACCGGGCGCGCCGAGACGTTCAACGACGTCGCGATGGCCGTCGTCAACAGCCGGCGCCGACGCGCCGGCGAGGCGCCGCTGTCGCTCGCCGAGCTCGTCGACGAGGGGCTGATCGAGTACGTCGCGTTCCCCGAGGCGCTGAAGGGCAAGTACCAGAGCTTCACGCAGGCCGACGTGACTCGGCTGCGCGCGGCCGGCTACGACCAGCCGTTCCTGACGGTCGCCGAAGGCGTCGGCCGCTACTGCGACTGGCTCGCGTCGCGCGCCGCCTGATCGCCGTGGCGCCGCGAGGCCCGCACGAGCTCGACGATCGGCCGTCGCCTCCTCGCCCGTCGTCGGGCGGCGTTCGGTCGAACCGGCGCGTCCTAGCGCGGCAACGGCGGCGGCGCGGACGGGTCCTGCGCGACCGGGGACTGCAGGTTGCACGCGAGGCCGCGCGACGTGCCGTCGCGCGTCTTCGCCCAGTCGCGCAATGCCTCCGACAGCGACGCGTTCGCCGACACCGAGGCCGACTGGATCGATCCGCCGCGCGACGCCTCGGCCACGCCGAGCACCGGCAGACGGCCGCCCGCGTGGTCGGCGACCAACACGCTGAACTTGCTGCCGTCGCCGAGCGTGAAGTACACGCCTTCGCGGATGTCCGGCTGCTGGTAGACCGGGTTCATGGTGACGTCGGCCGCCCTCAGCGCCGTGGCGAGCCGGCGGATCGACGCGGGATCGTCCGTCGTGTAGTGGCAACCCTGGTTCTGCAGCGCGAGCGCGTCGAGCGGGACGCGGAAGATCGCCATCGGCGGGACGAGGACGACGGTCGCGACGGTGGCCGTCTCGAGGCCCTGCATCGCGACCGGCAGGTCGAGCGCGGCCTGGCTCGCGCCGCTGAGGAGACCGAGGACGGCGAACGCGGCGCGGGAACGAGGGGGGCGGCGGGACATGGGCGACGGACGGTGGCGGGGGAAGGAGGCGAAGCAGGGCGCGGATGTCGAAGCATGCGCCTCGCCGCGGGTCGCGATCAATCGGCGGACGCCACCCGACGGTGCGACGCGGCGCGCGTCGATCGATCAGTAGACGTCGCCGTTCTCGGCGATCTTCGTGTCCTCGTAGGGCGCGACGACGCGCCGCTGGAACTCGGCCTTGCAGCTGTCGAGCGCGCCGACGACGGCGTTCAGGTGCTCGTAGCGCAGCCCCTTCGCGTCGACGTAGGCCTTCGCCATCAGCGACATCAGGTAGTTGAGGTCGCCGGCGGACGTCGTGGCGTCGATCGCGTCGGCGATCGCGTCGGCGACCGGCTTCAGCTTGAGGCGGTCTTCGGGGAGGATGTACGGCATGGCGGTCCTTCGCGGGGAAGCGGCGATTATGCCGATTCGCGCGCCGGCACCGGCACGCGGCACCGCCGCGCCGTCACGTCCGCATCGTCTCCTTGACGATCGGCCACTGGCGCCGGCTCACCGGCAGTCGCTCCTGCACGTCGCGCAGCGTGACGACCCAGTGCGGTTCGCCGACGCTGTCGCCCTCGATGCTCTCGACGCGCTCGAAGCCCGCGATCGCGCGGCGCGCGACGAGCGCGTTGCGATGGACGCGCACGAAGCGGTCGGCGAACTCGTTCTCGAGGTCGACGAGCGGCTCCTCGGTCAGGTACTCGCGGTCGGCGGTGCGGATCGTGATGTACTTCAGCTCGGCCTTCAAATACACGATCGCCTCGACCGGGATCAGCATCACGCGGCCGCGCTCGACGACCGCGATCGACTCGCGCGTCTTGCCGAGCGCCTCGCCGGACTCGCGGGCGGCCGCGGCGATCGCCGCCGTCTGCTTCGACGTCATCGCGCGGACGCGGGTCAGCGCCTCGAGCAGGCGCGCCGCACGCACCGGCTTCATCAGGTAGTCGAGCGCGTGCACCTCGAAGGCCTTGACCGCGTACTCGTCGAACGCGGTGACGAACACGATCGCGGGCGGGTCGGGCAGCGCGCCGAGATGACGCGCCAGCTCGATGCCGGTCATCCCCGGCATCTGCACGTCGATCAGCGCGATGTCGGCCGGCGTCTCCGCGAGCCGGTCGAGCGCGGCGCGTCCGTCCGCCGCCTGGCCGACGATCGTGTGCTCGAAGTCGGGCGCGATGTCGGACAGGAGGTCGGCGAGCCGCGCGCGCGCCGGCGCTTCGTCGTCGACGATGAGGATGCGCGCCGGTGCGGTGGTCGCGTCGTTGGTCATGCAGGTCTCCTTGACATCGTGCGTCAGGCAGCGATTCTGGCGCCCCGCGGCGCACGACGTCGTTCGGCGGGCAGGCGGATGTGGACGACGTAGCGGTCGCCGCGCACGGCGCTCTCGATCGTCGCCTCGAGGTCGTGGACGAGGGCGAGCCGCTGACGCACGTTGTCGAGGCCGATGCGATTGCCCTTCGTCCGCGCCGCCGACGCCTCGCCCTGCCACGGGTTCGCGATCGAGATGTCGACGTAGCGGCCGTTGCGCGCGACGTCGATGTCGATCGAGCCGGCCGTCGTCGACGGCTCGATGCCGTGATGCACCGCGTTCTCGATCAGCGGCTGCAGCAGCAGCGTCGGCACGAGCGCGGCGTCGGCGTTGCGGTCGACGCGCCAGTGCGTCGCGAGGCGATCGCCCAGCCGCAGCTGCTCGATCGCGAGGTACTGCTTGCACAGCGCGATCTCGCTCGCGAGCGGCACGCGTTCGCGGCTGTCGCGCATCAGCACGCGGAACAGGTCGGAGATATCCTCGAGCACGGTCTCGGCGCGGCGCGGATCGCTGCGGATCAGCCCGAGCGCCGCGTTCAGGCTGTTGAACAGGAAGTGCGGCCGGATGCGCGACTGCAGGGCCTGCAGCTGGGCCTCGGCCAGCGCCGGCGAGTACGCGCGTTCGCGCAGCCGCGCCCAGTACAGCACGCAGCCCGCGATCGCCGACGCGAACACGGCGTCGCGCACGATCGTCAGCGGCGCGGCGGTCGGCAGCAGCAGGCGGCGGGCCGCGATCGTCAGCAGCGCCGGGCAGCACCAGCGGGATCGCGAACTGCAGCGGCGGCGCGAGGCGCCATCCGACGCGACGCGCGACGCAGCCGAAGAACAGGCTCGCGATCAGCACCGGCTCCACGACGATCAGCACGCGCAGCCACGCGTCGATCCACGCGGCCAGCGACGCGGCGCCGAGCGCGGCGACGCAGAAGAAGAGGGCGTTGAGCGCCACGACGATGCGCAGCATCAATCCGAGGTTGCACCAGTCGGGCACCGGGCTCTCGATCGCGAGCTCCGACTCCTCGAGCATGTCGTCGAGGACCGCGCCGGCGGATGCGCCGCGCGACGCGGGCGTGCGACCGATCGTGTCGCCGGGCGGCGCCGCCTCGTCGGGCGCCGCGTCGAAGGCCGTCGCCGTGGCCGTCGAACCGTCCGCTGTGGTCGTTGCGTACCTTATACTTTCGCGGCTCAAACGATCCTCATGCGCAGGCCCGGCCGCTGCCGGCTCGTCGGCGAACGTGGCGGTCGTGCCGCGGTCCTGCGGGCGCGACCGGACCGTCGCAACATAATGACAGAACAATTTTCGCGCAAGACCGAGGCCTGGTCCGCCCGCTTCTCCGAGCCGATGTCGGACCGGCTGAAGCGCTACACCGCGTCGGTGTCGTTCGACCGGCGGCTCGCGGTCGTCGACATCGAAGGCTCGCTCGCGCACGCCGAGATGCTGCATCACGTCGGCGTGCTCTCCGACGACGACCTCGCCGCGATCCGCCACGGCATGGCCACGATCCGCGACGAGATCGATGCCGGACGCTTCGACTGGTCGATCGACCTCGAGGACGTGCACCTCAACATCGAACGGCGTCTGACCGAGCTCGTCGGCGACGCCGGCAAGCGGCTGCACACGGCGCGCTCGCGCAACGACCAGGTCGCGACCGACCTCCGGCTGTGGCTGCGCGCGACGATCGACGGCCTGCGCGCGCGTCTCGCGGCCGTGCAGCGCGCGCTGCTCGACCTCGCCGATCGCCACGCCGAGACGATCCTGCCGGGCTTCACGCACCTGCAGGTCGCGCAGCCGGTCACGTTCGGCCATCACCTGCTCGCGTACGTCGAGATGTTCGCGCGCGACGACGAGCGCTTCGCCGACGCGCGCCGGCGGATGAACCGGCTGCCGCTCGGCGCGGCCGCGCTCGCCGGCACGAGCTTCCCGATCGATCGCGAGCGCGTCGCGAGGACGCTCGGCTTCGACGGCGTGTGCCGCAACTCGCTCGACGCCGTGTCCGATCGCGACTTCGCGATCGAGTTCGCGGCGGCCGCGTCGCTCGCGATGATGCACGTGTCGCGGCTCGCCGAGGAGCTCGTGCTGTGGATGAGCCCGCGCTTCGGCTTCATCGACATCGCCGACCGCTTCTGCACCGGCTCGTCGATCATGCCGCAGAAGAAGAACCCCGACGCGGCCGAGCTCGCGCGCGGCAAGACCGGCCGCGTCTACGGCGACCTGATCGGCCTGCTGACGCTGATGAAGGGCCAGCCGCTGACGTACAACAAGGACAACCAGGAAGACAAGGAGCCGATCTTCGACACGGCCGACACGCTCGACGACACGCTCGCGATCTTCGCGGAGATGATCGGCGGCATCACGGTGAGGCCCGACGCGATGCGGGCCGCCGCGCGCGAAGGCTTCGCGACCGCGACCGACCTCGCCGACTACCTCGTGCGCCAGGGCGTGCCGTTCCGCGACGCGCACGAGGCCGTGGCGCACGCGGTGCGCGCATGCGCCGAACGCGGCGTGGACCTCGCCGACCTGTCGCTCGACGCGCTTCGGGCCGCGGTGGGCGGCGTCGGCCCGCGCCTCGGCGACGACGTGCACGCCGCGCTGACGCTCGAAGGATCGGTCGCGAGTCGCTCGCACGTCGGCGGCACCGCGCCGGTCCGCGTGCGCGACGAGATCACCCGGCATCGGGCGCGGCTCGATGCATCGTCCCCGGAGGCCCGCATGACCGCGAAGCTGCTCGTGCTGTACCGACGTCCCACCGACGTCGCCGCGTTCGACGCGCACTACCGCGACGTCCACATCCCGATCGCGAAGCGCATCCCCGGTCTGCGGCGCTACGAGATCAGCGCGTCGCCGCCGCAGGGCCTCGGCCCCGGCACGTCGTACCACCTCGCGGCCACGCTCGAGTTCGACTCGATGGAGGCGCTGCAGGCCGCGCTCGCATCGCCCGAGGGCGGCGCCGCGGCCGGCGACCTCGCGAACTTCGCGCAGGCCGGCGTCGAGATGCTGATGTTCGAGACCGAAGACGTGTGACGCGCGCCATGGCCGGCTTCCGCGCGCTCGAGCGACCGCGCTGGTTCGCGGGCCGGCTGCTCACGGCCGACGACCTTCGGGCCGAGCAGGACTACCTCATCGACCGGCTGCGTCGACGCAACCGGCTGTTCCACGGCTGGGGCGTCGCGGTCGGCCTGCGCGTGTCGATCGATCGCTCGTCGGCGACCGGCCCGTCGGTCGTCGTCGCGCCCGGCGTCGCGATCGACTGCGCAGGCAACGAGATCGTCCTCGCATCGGGCGCGGTGCTGACGCTCGCCGGCCTCGACGGCTACCGGTACGTCACCGTGCAGTACGACGAGACCGACATCGATCCGGTCCCGGTCGGCGGCGGCACGGCGTTCTCGCGGATCCGCGAGGGCGCGCGCGTCGAGCTCGCGACGACGAACCCGAACGCCGGGCATCGCGGCGTCGGATGCGGGACGCCGGGCTGCGGGACGCCGCACCCGGTCTGCATCGCGACGCTCGCGCGCCACGGCGCACGCTGGGTCGTGCTGTCGGCGTCGCACGGCACGTAGCGACCGCGTCGAGGGCCTCGGGTCAGCGCGTCCCCTCGCCCCGCAGCGCGTCGCGCGGTACGACGAACGCCGGATGGCGCGCGCGCAACCGCGCCAGCTCGCGGTCGGCTTCGTCGTCGCGGCCGAGCGCCCGCAGCGCCGCGATGCGCGCCGCCCAGCGCGACGGGTCGTCGTCGACGTCGTCCTCGGCCGACGCCTGCGTCTTCGCACGGGCGTCCGCGTCGGCCACGACCGCCACCGACGACGACGGCGCGGACGATGCCGGCGCGCCGGCCGCGACGTTCGCGGTCGCGTCGCCGGACGGCGCCGCGCGCTTCGCACGGACCGTCGCGCCGGCGGCCGACGTCGCGTCGGCGATCGGCGCCGGGGGCAAGGCGTCTGCGGCGGTCGGCGCGGCGGAAGGCAGCGCCTCCGTGGCGACCGGCGACGCGGGCTTCGCGAACGGGCGCGCCGCCGCTGCGTCCGGGCGCTGCGTCGGGGCCTCGTTCGGCGTCCTTGCGTCGGCAAGCCGCGCCGGAGCGGCGACCCGGGCGCCGGGGTCGCGGGCGATCGGCTTCGACGGCTCGCGTGCCGGACGCGTCTCCGATCGCATGTCCGACGGCGGCGCGCGGCGGGCCGCGGGCGAGTCGACCCGCCGACCGGCCGGAAACGAGTCGAGCGGTGGGCCCGACGCCACGAGGACGGGCGGCGTGCGCGCCGCGACGAGCTCCGGCCGCTCGCGGACCGCGTGCATCGCGACGAGCCCGACACCCACCGACACGACGAGCAGCGCCGCGATCGACCAGGTCCGCCGCCGCGACGCGAACGGCGCGTCGACGTCGCGCGGGCGCGCGTCGACGGCGCGCGCAGCGGCCGCGAGCACGGCGGCGCGGACGCGCGCGTCCGGTCCTTCGTCGAGCGTCGCCGAGGCCGCCCGGTAGGCGGCGTCGACGACCGGCATCGTCGCGTCGTCGTCGCGTTCAGCGTTCATCGTGGTTCCCCGCGGCCGCCGTCGTTCGCGACGGCTCCGTCCAGTGCGCGCACACCGCGCGCAGCTTGCGCATCGCGTAGCGCAGGCGACTCTTCACCGTCTCCACGCCGGCCGACGTGAGCGACGCGATCTCGTCGAGGGCGAGCTCGCCGTCGGCATGCAGCAGGAACACCTCGCGCTGCGGCGCCGGCAGCGCGTCGACCGCGGCCACGAACGCGCGCGCGTACGCACGCGACATCGCGCGGACCTCGGGCTGGTCGGAGGCCGGGGCGGCGAGCGACGCGAGCATCGACGCCCCTTCGTCGTCGTCGTTCGCGGCATCGTCGAGCGGCACGTGGGCGCGGGTCGCGCGCCAGTGATCGACGAGCTTGCTTCGCGCGATCGCGTAGAGCCAGGTCGCGAAGCGCGCGGTCGGCACGTATCGATCCGCGGAGCGGACGACGGCGATCCAGGTCTCCTGCAGCAGGTCGTCGGCGACGCCCGCCGCGACGCCCTGCCGTGCGAAGAAGCGCCACGCCGCGCGCTCGTGCCGGTCGTAGAGTCGCGTGAACGCGGACGCATCGCCGGCGGCATAGGCCTTCATCAACGCCTCGTCGCTGTCGTCGCCACCGTCGTCCGGTTTCGTCATCGAGACGCCATCGTCGGCTCGTTCTCGAACGCGGCTCGCCGCGTCAGCGGCCCGGCGGCGGGTCCGGGACGAACGATCCGCTGCCCGGAAACGGATTCGCGATCGTCGGCGCGGGCCGCCGCGGCACGATGCCCATCGCGACCAGGTTCTCGTAGCGATCGTAATGGATCGCAACGATCTCGTTCGGCGTCGACTGCATGCGCTCGAACGTCGTCCACCGCACGACACTGCGTTCGATCGCGCCGTGTCCGGTGCCGAGCCGTTCCGCCCGGCGCGCGACCGCGTTGCCCGGCGGGGCGTCGGACGCGGACGGCTCGGCGGCGGCGTTGCTCGATGCGGAGAGGTCGTCGTTCGACGACGACGACGGCGACCGAGCCGGGGCGGAAGCCGGCGGCGTCGGCATCGGCAAGCTCTTGTCGAGCGAAAACTCGCGCGGGCGTTCGGGACGCGGCGCGACGACCGGCTGAGGCCGCTCGTCGAACACCGCGACGCCGATCACGCCGACGTTCGCCGGACGCCCGGTGCGCGCCGCGTACGAGTCCGGCAACGCGGTGAACTCGAACGCCGCGATCTGCCCGAGGTTCTTGCGCCAGCCGTCGACGCGCATCGACTCCGACGGCTCGAGCACGTAGCCGCTCTGGTCCCAGCTCGCCGTCTCGCCCGAGAACGCGTTGACGCCGTCGACCGAGATCACGCTCAACGTGCGCATGCCGCTGCGGTTCGCGAGCGACACCGCGTAACGCGCGCCGGGGCGGCCGGCGATCCACCACTCGCCGCGATGGAAGACCGGCGAGATCCGCTCGCCGGTGTCGCGGTCGACGATCTCGACGTCGACGCGCCGGCCGACGGCGCGTGCCGGCGGCGTCGCGGCGACGCAGGCGGCCGCGAGCGCGGCGGCGAGTGCATGGGTGAGGCGGGTCGTGGACGTCGGCATCGCGGGCTCCGGAAGTGGACGGGACGATGCCTTGAACGGTGGAAGCGGGGCGAAGGGGTCGACGAGACGAAAATAGGGTGGGGGTGCGGGCGACGGTCGCCGAGGTCGACGCGTCGGCGGCGCCGGGGAACGATCCTGGGTTCCCGCGTTCGCGGGAACGACGGCGCGTGTTCGGTCGTTCGTTCGTCGACGATCGGATCGCTCGTCGGTCGTCGTCATCCGACGACCCGCGCTTGCTGGTATCCCCGGGCGGGCGACGGTGGTGGAACGACCCTGGGTTCCCGCCTTCGCGGGAACGACGGAGCGTGTTCGGTCGTTCGCTCGTCGACGATCGGATCGCTCGTCGGTCGTCGTCATCCGACGACCCGCGCTTGCTGGTATCCACGCGTCGCGACGGTGGTGGAACGACCCTGGGCTCCCGCCTTCGCGGGAACGACGGAGCGTGTTCGGTTGTTCGCTCGTCGACGATCGGATCGCTCGTCGGTCGTCGTCATCCGACGACCCGCGCTTGCTAGTATCCACGCGTCGCGACGGTGGTGGAACGACCCTGGGTTCCCGCCTTCGCGGGAACGACGGCGTTTTTGCTGGGCCGCTGGCCGATGACACGACCATGCGAACTTGCATTACTCGTCGGTGGCCTCGGATCGATGCCATGCGTCGACGCGAACCGAGCGCCGAACCGGTTCGGCGCGTTTCGCTAGACTCCGACGACCCGGCTCCGGCCGACTTCGATCCCGCCCCCATGACCGACCTGTCCCGCTTCCCGATCACGCACCGCTGGCCGCCGCGGCATCCCGAGCGGCTGCAGCTTTATTCGCTGCCGACGCCGAACGGCGTGAAGGCGTCGATCATGCTCGAGGAGATCGGGCTGCCGTACGACGTCCACCTCGTCGACATCCTGAAGGGCGATTCGCGGCTCCCGGAGTTCGTGTCGCTGAACCCGAACGGCAAGATTCCGGCGATCCTCGACCCCGACGGCCCGAACGGCGAGCCGGTCGGACTGTTCGAGTCCGGTGCGATCCTCGTGTACCTCGCGGCGAAGACCGGGAAGCTGATGCCCGACGACGTCGCGGCCCGCTACGACGTGCTGCAGTGGGTCTTCTTCCAGATGGCGTCGGTCGGGCCGATGTTCGGGCAGGTCGGCTTCTTCCACAAGTTCGCGGGCCGCGAGTACGAGGACAAGCGGCCGCTGCAGCGTTACGTCGACGAGACGAAGCGCCTGCTCGGCGTGATCGACGCGCACCTCGACGGACGCGACTGGTTCGTCGGCGACTACTCGATCGCGGACATCGCGCACGTCGGCTGGGTGCGCAACCTGATCGGCTTCTACGGCGCGCGCGAGCTGGTCGACTACGACCGGTTCACGAACGTCGACGCGTGGCTGCAGCGATGCCTCGCGCGGCCGGCGGTCCAGCGCGGCCTCGACATCCCGAAGCGGCCGGCGGGTTGATGGCCTCGAAGACCGCCTGAACGCTCGGCGTGCGCTCTCTCCGTCGTTCCCGCGAAGGCGGGAACCCCGTGTCGTCGGCCGTCCCGCGCGCGACGGACACCCGCAGCCGCCGGGTTCGCGCTTCCGCGGGAACGACGAGGAGAAGAAATGTCGGACGAAGCGATGGGTACCGAAGCCGCCGGGTTCCCGCCTTCGCGGGAACGACGAGGAGAAGAACGTCGGGCGGTGCGACGGCCGAAGCGGGGCATCGAAGCCGCTGGCTTCCCGCTTACGCGGGAGCGACGAGCGAAGAGATGTCGGACGGCGCGACGGCCGAAGCGCGACGGACGACGTCTCGCTTGGGAGCGCTGAAGGGATGACGTTTTTCGTCGTTCCCGCGAAGGCGGGAACCCAGTGTGGTTCGCCTCGACGTGCGGACCGTGCGCCGCGAACATCCGTCGCGCTTCGGTCGCGAGGTGCATCGGGCGCTGCAGGACGAGTTCGAGCGCGACGGCCACCCGAGCCGCTGGGTTCCCGCCTTCGCAGGAACGACGAACAGACGACGCCTCCGCCGCTCAACCCCCGAGATACGCGTCCTGCACCCGCCGGTTCGCGAGCAGCGCCGTCGCGTCGTCCGCCAGCACGATGCTGCCGGTCTCGATCACGTAGCCGCGCTTCGCGATCCGCAGCGCCTGCCGGACGTTCTGCTCGACGAGGAAGATCGACAGCCCGTCCTGGTTGAGCTGGCGCAGCGTGCGGAAGATGTCCTGCACGACCAGCGGCGCGAGGCCCATCGACGGCTCGTCGAGCAGCAGCAGTCGCGGTCGCGCCATCAGCGCGCGGCCGATCGCGAGCATCTGCTGCTCGCCGCCCGACAGGTTGCCCGCCGCGCCGTCGGCGCGCTCGGCGAGCCGCGGGAACATCGCGAACACGCGCTCGACGTCCTGCTCGCGCGCCGGCGCGGCCGCGCTTCGTCGCGTAGGCGCCGACCTCCAGGTTCTCGCGGACGGTCAGCGTCGTCAGCGTCGCGCGGCCTTCGGCGACCTGCACGAGCCCCTTCGCGACGAGCCGATGCGGTGCGAGCTTCGTCACGTCCTCGCCGTCGAACACGACGCGGCCGCGACGCTTCGGCACGAGGCCGGACAGCGCGAGCAGCGTCGTCGACTTGCCGGCGCCGTTCGCGCCGACGAGCGTCGTGATCGAGCCGGCGTCGATCGCGAGGTCGATGCCCTTGACCGCCTCGATGTGACCGTACGCGACGGCGAGTCCTTCGACCGACAGCAGCGCGGTCACCGGCGCGCCTCGCGATCCATCGTCGTCGGCGAGCCGAGGGCCGCCGAAGTCGCCCGACAGGTCGGGCAGGTGCACGTCCTGCGGCTGCCGCAGGTCGACGGCCTCGTCGCCGACGGCGTCGTCGTCGTCGCGGCCGAGATATGCCTCGATCACGCGCGGGTCGTTGCGGACCGCGTCGCGGCGGGCCGTCGGCGATGATGCGGCCGAAGTTCAGCACGCCGATCCGCGCGCACAGGCCCATCACGAAGCGCATGTCGTGCTCGATCAGCAGCACCGTGTAGCCGCGCTTCGCGATCGCCTCGATCTCGCGCATCAGGTCGGTCTTCTCGACCGCGTTCATGCCGGCGACCGGCTCGTCGAGCAGCAGCAGCTTCGGCTCGGTCGCGAGCGCGCGCGCGAGCTCGAGCTTGCGCTGGTTGCCGTACGACAGGTTGTCGGCGAGATCGTCGGCCTGCGCATCGAGGCCGACCCACGACAGCAGCTCGAGCGCGCGGTCGCGGGCGCGGCGCTCGTCGGCGCGGAAGCGGGGCGACGAGAACAGCAGGCCGCCGGCGCCGTAGCCGAGATGCCGGTGCATGCCGACGACGACGTTCTCGAGCAGCGTCATCTCCTTGAACACGCGGATGTTCTGGAACGTGCGCGCGATGCCGAGCTGCGTGATGCGATGCGGCCGGCGGCCGACGAGGCTCGTGCCGTCGAACGCGACCGTGCCGGTCGTCGGCACGTACAGCCCCGTGATCAGGTTGAACAGCGTCGTCTTGCCGGCGCCGTTCGGGCCGATCAGGCCGTGGATGCCGCCGTCGGGGACGACGAAGTCGACGTCCTCGAGGACCTTCAGGCCGCCGAAGCGCTTCGAGAGGCCGCGGAGTTCGAGCATGTCAGCGCGCCGCCCTCGCGACCATCGCGCGGCGCGGCTTGCGGCCGAACCACGCGCGCACGCGCTGCGGATCCCAGATGCCCTTCGGCAGGAACAGCACGATGACGACGAGGATCAGGCCGTTGACGACGAGCCGGAAGTCGCGCAGCGAGCGCAACAGCTCGGGCAGGACCGTCAGGATCGCCGCGCCGACGATCGGGCCGGGCAGGGCGCCGATGCCGCCGAGGATCGCCATCGTCAGGATGTCGACGCCGCGGTCGAACCCGTATTCCTGCGGCCCGATGAAATACGTGAGGTGCGCGTCGAGGCCGCCGGCGAGCCCGGCGATCGCGGCGCCGAGCACGAACGCGAGCATCTTCGTGTTCGCGACGTCGATGCCCATCAGGCCCGCGGCCGTGTCGTCCTCCTTGATCGCCTCGAACGCGCGGCCGACCTTCGAGCGCCGCAGCCGCCACAACACGACGAGCGTCGCGGCGAGCGCGATCGCGACGTGCCACCACTGCGTGAGCTGCGGGATGCCGTTCAGGCCGAGCGCGCCGCCGGTCAGCGACTCCCAGTTCAGCAGCGCGATGCGGACGACCTCGCCGAACGCGAGCGTCGCCATCGCGAGATAGATGCCGGACAGCTTCAGCGTCGGCTTGCCGATGACGAACGCGAGGATCGCCGGCGTCGCCATGCCCGCCAGCAGCGCGAGCGGGAACGGCCAGCCGAGGTTCATCGTCGCGAGCGCCGCCGTGTACGCGCCGATGCCCATGAACGCGGCGTTGCCGATCGACAGCATCCCGCACGCGAGCGTCAGCCAGATCGACAGCGCGAGCAGCCCGTTGATGCCGATCGTGAGGACGACATTGCCGTAGATCGCCCAGAACGTGTCGAACGCGTTCATCGATCAGACCTTGCGTTCGTTCGTCGTGCCGAACAGGCCGCGCGGACGCACCAGCAGGATCAGGAACAGCAGGCCGAACGCGACCGCGTCGCGCATCGTCGACCCGACGTAGGCGACCGACAGCACCTCGGCGAAGCCGAGGAACAGCCCGGCGAGCAGTGCGCCGCGGATGTCGCCCATGCCGCCGAGGATGATGACCGCGACGCCCTTCTGCAGCATCGGCTGGCCCATCAGCGGGAAGATCGCGTTCGAGTAGAGGCCGATCATCACGCCGGCGACGCCGCCGAGGCCCGCGGCGACGAACGACGTCAGCATGAACAGGCCCTCGACGTCGATCCCGACGAGCGCCGCGGCCTTCGGCGACTCGGCGATGGCGCGCAACGCGCGACCGAGCTGCGTGCGGCGGATGACGAAGATCAGCGCCGCCATCAGCGCGAACGACAGCCCGATGATGGCGAGCTCGATCGCGGTGGCGCCGACCCCGAGGAAGCCGATGGTCTCGGTCGGGATCGTGCCCGAAGGGAAGCGCATGTTCGCGGCGCCGAAGAAGCCCTGCGCCGCGTTGTTCAACGCGATGCCGATGCCGATCGTCGCGATCATCGGGATCAGGTGCGGCGCCTGGCGCCGGCGCAGCGGCCGCAGCACGAGCACGTCGATGATCAGGCCGACGAGGCCGGCGACCGCGAACGCGAACGGCAGCGCGAGGCCGAGCGGCCAGCCGAAGCGCGCGACCGCCTCGACGCCGGCGTACGCGCCGACCATGAACACCGCGCCGTGCGACAGGTTGATCACGCCGAGCACGCCGAACACGAGCGTGAAGCCGAGCGCGAACAGCGCGTACAGCGCGCCGAGCGACAGGCCGTTCAGAAGTTGCTGGGCTAGCACGCGGACGGTGCGACGAGGACGCGCTTGTCGTTCGTGGAGTCGTTCTTCATGGGTTGCGGTCCGACGCGCGCTTCATGCGCGGCCGGAGGCGTCGCGCCGGCCGTTCGGCCGATCCTCGGGAGGTCGACAACATACATGAAGGAGAACCGATGGGCATCCTGTCCGACATCTTCCACAAGATCTTCCCGCCCGGACATCCGGCCGTGACCGGCAACGCGGGCGACGCGGCCGTCGCCGCGACGGCGGGCGGCGCGTCAGCGATGGCGCCCGGCACCGGCGCGACCGGCGGGACCGCCGCGGCTGCCGGCGGGGCCGCCGGCGCGCCGGCGGCGGCGTCCTCGATGCCGCCGGTCGACGTCGACGCGGTGCTCAAGGAGAAGGCGTCCCACTCGGCCGAGAAGCTCAACTGGCAGTCGTCGATCGTCGACCTGCTGAAGCTGCTCGGCCTCGACAGCAGCCTCGAGAGCCGCAAGCAGCTCGCGAAGGAGCTCGGCTACGGCGGCGACACGAACGACTCGGCGACGATGAACGTCTGGCTGCACAGGCAGGTCATGCAGAAGCTCGCGGCGAACGGCGGCCAGGTGCCGGCGGGGCTGCAGTGACGGTGGCGCGGGGCTGGCGACGCTCGATCTCCGCCTTCGCGGGGATGACCTGGTCTCGCACGTGAGCGCGGGACCGACGACGCTGGATCCCCGCCTTCGCGGGGATGACCTGGTCGCGCGCGTGAGCGCGGGACGACGACGCTGGATCCCCGCCTTCGCGGGGACGACCTGGTCTCGCGCGTGAGCGCGAGACCAGGTCACTTCTCGATGACGAACTTGCCGTCGCGCGTCACGCTGACGATCGGTGCCTGCTGCGCGTCGTAGCCGGCCGGGCGACCTTCCTTGTCCTTCGCGCGGCGGAACTCGAACGGGCCGGTCGCGCCGGTGTGCTTGACCGTCGGCAGGACGTCGCGCAGCGCCGAGCGGTCGGCCGGCAGGTTGCCGGTCAGCTTCGTCGACTTCAGCGCGGTCGCGACGATGTACATCGCGTCGTACGCCTGCGCGGCGAACTGGTCGGGGTCCGCGCCGTACTTCGCGCGATAGGCCGCGATGAACTTCGTGTTCTCGGGCGTCGCGTTCGACGCCGACCACGGGCTGCCGACGTAGAGCCCGTCGGACGCGCCCTTCGCGAGGTCGAACACCTTCGTCGAGTTCATGCCGTTGCCGCCGATGACCGGCACGTTCAGGCCGATCTGCCGCGCCTGCACCATGATCGGCGCGCCTTCGGCGAGCAGCGCCGACAGCACGAGCGCGTCGGGGTTCGTGCCCTTGATCTTCGTCAGCTGCGCCTTGAAGTCGACGTCGCCCTTCGCGAACGTCTCCGTCGTCGTCACCGGGATGTGCAGGTCGTCGAGCGCCTTCTTGAAGTTGTCGTAGCCGCTCTTCGTGAAGACGTCGTCGTTGCCGTACAGCACCGCGACCTTCTTGATGTTCGCGTGCTTGATCGCGACCTTCAGCGTCTCCGGCAGCACGTCGGCCTCGGTCACCGAGTTGCGGAACACGTCGTCGCCGATCGACGTGATGCCGTCGGCCGTGTTCGACGTGCCGAACACGACGGTCTTCATGCCCTGCGCGATCGGGTCGCCGGTCTGCGCGGAGTTCGACAGCGTCGGGCCGAACACCATCAGCACCTGGTCCTGGACGATCAGCTTGCGCATCACGTTGATGACCTCTTCCTTCTTGCCCTGCTCGTCCTCGACGACGAGCACGAGCTTGTTGCCGTTGACGCCGCCGGACGCGTTGATCTCGTCGGACGCGAGCGTGATGCCGTTGCGGATCGCGGTGCCGTATTGCGCGGCGCCGCCGGACAGGGCTTCGGCGACGCCGAGCTTGATGTCGGCCGCGGACGCGGACAGCGCGAACAGGCCCGTCGCGAGGGCGACGGCGAAGGTCTTGGCCAGGGTCGTCACCCGGCTCGCCGAGTCGTGCATCGAGATCTCCTTGTGGTCGTCGGGGGCGCGGCCGGACCGGTTCCATCGCCGGGTCTTGACGGGCGGCGGCGTCCGGGCGCGCGCGAGGCGCGAAGGATAACCGACGGACGGCCCGATGGACCGGGGGTCGCGCGGCCCCCACCGGCGCCGCCCGCGCATCGGCGCCGCTCGACGCGCCGGTCGCGCACCGGCGACGTTCAGGAAATCGCTTCGCGTTCCGATACAGGGGGGCGACCGTCGTTCGCCGCATCCGCCGCGTCCTCGACGACGACTCGAACGCGCCGCGCCCGCGCTGCCCCTCGATCCCGCGATGACCCGCCTCTATCTCTGCGTCACGACCCAGCACGACTTCCGGATGCTCGCGCTGGCGGTGTTCGTCTGCCTCGCCGGGTGCTATGCGACGTCCGCGATCGGCGTCTTCGCGGTGCTGACGCGCGACCGGGCGGCGCGCCAGCGCTGGGGTGCCGTCTGGCTGCTGACGACGGCCGCGACGATCTGGTCGACCCACTTCATCGCGATGGACGCGTATCGCGTCCCTTACCCGTCGGGGTTCCTGATCGGGCGCACGATACTGTCGTTCGCCGCCGCGGTCGTGCTGGTCGGCGTCGCCGGATGGATCGGCATGTCCGGCCGCAGCCGTCGCTCGTCGACGATCGCCGGCGCCGTGATCGGGCTCGCGATCGTCGCGATGCACTACCTCGGCATGAGCGCGTTCCGCACGACCGGCGCGGTCGTGTGGGACTGGAGCGCCGTCGCCGCGTCGATCGTCGCCGGACCGTGCTTCGGCGCGCTCGCCGGATCGACGGGCTGGCGCGAGCGATCGCCGCGCGTGTGGATCCCGTCGCTGCTGCTCGCGCTCGCGATCTGCAGCGCCCACTTCATCGCGATGAGCGCCGCGACGATCGTCGACGATCCGCGCGCCGTGCTGCCGCCGGACCTGCTCGGCCGCACCACGCTGTCGTGGGCCGTGGCCGGCATCGCGGGCTTCGTCGTATGCCTGACGATCGCGTCGTTCCGGCTGTACCAGTTCACCGTGCGACGGGCGTTCGCCGAGCGTCGTCGCTTCCAGGAATTCGCGGACCTCGCGGTCGAGGGCCTGGTGATCTGCGACGGCGATCGCATCGTCTGGGCGAACCACAGCATCGAGACGATGACCGGGCATCCGCGCAGCCGCTACGTCGGCGAGCCGATGCACGCGCTGTTCACGTCGTCGATCGCGCAGCAGTTCTCGCCGGACCGCGAGGTCGAGACGGTCGTCGGTCACGGCGTCGACCTGACCCCGGTGCGCGTCATCACGAAGTCGATCGTGATCGAGAACCGGCCGCACCTCGTGATCGCGGTCCGCGACCAGCGCGAGCGTCTGCGCACCGAGGCGGAGATGCGCCGGCTGGCCGACAGCGATCCGCTGACCGGCCTCGCGAACCGCGCGCGCTTCAACGAGATGATCGGGCAGATGCTCGCGTCGCGACGCACCGACGAGCGCTCGTTCGCGCTGCTCGTCGCTCGATCTCGATCGCTTCAAGTACGTCAACGACGCGCATGGCCACGCGGTCGGCGACGCCGTGCTGGTGCGCGTCGCGGCGCGGCTCAGCGCGATCGTCCGCGACGGCGACGCTGGTCGCGCGCATCGGCGGCGACGAGTTCTCGATCCTCGCGCGCGAACGTCGCCGACATCGCCGGCATCCGGACGCTCGCGGACCGCATCGTCGAGGTGCTGTCGCGACCGTTCGTGATCGACGGCCAGGTGCACGAGATCGGCGCGAGCGTCGGCGTCGCGGTCGCGCCGTCGGACGGCGACGACGGCCGACCGTGCTGATCCGCAACGCCGACCTCGCGCTGTACCGCGCGAAGGACGACGGTCGCGGCACGTACCGTCTCTTCGAGGCCGGCATGGACGCGCGGATGCAGACGCGTCGCAGCCTCGAGCTCGCGCTGCGTCGTGCGATCGCGCGCCAGCGAGTTCCAGCTCTACTACCAGCCGCAGATCGACACGGCGACCGGCGCTGTTCACCGGCGCCGAGGCGCTGATCCGCTGGATGCGATCCCGAGCGCGGCGTCGTGCCGCCCGACGAGTTCATCCCGGTCGCCGAGGAGACGAACCTGATCGCCGGCGATCGGCGAGTGGGTGCTGCACACCGCGTGCGCCGACGCGGCGACGTGGCCCGCGCATCTCAACGTCGCGGTCAACCTGTCGCCGGTCCAGTTCCGCGACTCGCGGCTGCTCGTCGATCGTCGAGTCGGCGCTCGGCGAGGCCGGGCTCGCCCGGGCAGCGGCTCGAGATCGAGATCACCGAGAGCGTGCTGATCGAGGACGAGGCGGCGGTGCTCGCGACTGCTGCAGAGCCTGAAGCAGCTCGGCGTCCGCATCTCGCTCGACGACTTCGGCACCGGCTACTCGTCGCTCGGCCACCTGCGCCGCTTCCCGTTCGACAAGATCAAGATCGACCGCTCGTTCGTCAGCCGCGCGCCGGACGACCGCGACAGCGCGGCGATCGTCCGCGCGGTCGTGTCGCTCGGCACGAGCCTCGGCATCGCGACGACGGCCGAAGGCGTCGAGACCGAGAGCCAGCGGCGCTTCGTCGCGGCCGAAGGCTGCGACCAGATCCAGGGCTACCTGTTCGGCAGGCCGACGCCGGCCGGCGAGCTGCCGGCCGCGTTCGTCCCGACCCTCACCGCGACGCCACCATGTCCCTCATCCGACTTCTCTATCGCAGCGACAGCGAGCTGATCGGCTCCGACCGGGCCGTGCGCGCGGAGGCCTTCGCGATCGCCGACGCGGCGGCTCGCCGCAACGCGCGCGACGGCGTGACCGGCGCGCTGATGTTCCGCGGCGGCGTGTTCGTCCAGCTGCTCGAAGGCGAGGGCGCGGCGATCGAGCGCGTGTTCGAGCGCATCTGCCGCGACCTGCGCCATCGCCGCATCGTGCTGCTCGACTTCTCCGACGTGGACCGCCGCGCGTTCGGCGAGTGGGACATGGTCGCGTTCGAAGGCGACGAGCACGCGTACCGGATGTTCCCGGCCGTCTCGGAGGCGACGACCTTCGCGCGTCGCAACCCGCTGTCGGCGAACATGGCCGTCGAGCTGATGCAGAAGCTGCATGCGAAGCGCACCTCGGCGCCGACGCGCCACGCGACGGATCGGCTGATCGCGACCGACGTGCTCGCGGAACCCGTCGGCGAGACCTGACGACGGTCGCGCCGCGTCCGGGCCGCGGTCATCGAGACGGCCGGACCGCGGTCATCGACGCGGCCGGACCGCGGATCGACGCGGCCGGGCCGCGGCCGCGCCGCGATCAGTGGCCCGCGACGGTCATCGACTCGATCAGGATCGAGCCGGTGCGCTTGCTGGTGCCGGTCAGCACGTCGGTGCCGACCGCGACGATGCGGTCGAACATCTCGACGAGGTTGCCGGCGATCGTCACTTCCTCGACCGGGTACGCGATCGTGCCGTTCTCGACCCAGTAGCCCGACGCGCCGCGCGAGTAGTCGCCGGTGATCGTGTTGACGCCCTGTCCCATCAGCTCGGTGACGAGCAGGCCGGTGCCCATCTTCTTCAGCATCGCCGCGAAGTCGTCGCCGGGCTTCGTGCGCCGGCTCGTCAGCGAGACGTTGTGCGCGCCGCCGCCGTTGCCGGTCGGCTCGAGGCCGAGCTTGCGCGCCGAGTACGTGCTCAGGAACCAGCCGGCCAGCACGCCGGCCTCGACGACGGTGCGCCGCCGGGTCGCGACGCCGTCGTCGTCGAACCAGCCGCTCGCCATGCCCTTCGGCACGAACGGGTCGTCGACGATGTCGATGTGATCCGCGAAGACGCGCTGCCCGAGCCTGCCGACGAGGAACGACGACGAGCGGTACAGCGCGCGGCCGCTCGCCGCGCCGACGTACGAGCCGACGAGGCCCGCCGCGAGCGGCGCCTCGAACAGGACCGGCACCGTGCACGTGTCGATCTTGCGCGCGCCGAGCCGGGCGAGCGCGCGCTCGGCGGCGTAGCGGCCGACCGACTCGGGCGACGGCAGCTCGCGCGGATCGCGACGCGACGCGTACCACTCGTCGCGCTGCATGCCGTCGCGCGGCCGGCTCGCGATCGGCGCCGCCGCAATGCTGTGGTACGAGTGCGCGTGGCCGCCGACGAAGCCGCGCGAGTTCGCGGACACGAAGCGGCCGTGCTGCAGCGACACGTTGCCGCCTTCGGAGTTGCGGATCAGCGGGCTCGTCTCGAACGCCGCGGCCTCGGCGCGTCGCGCGATCTCGGTCGCGGCGACGGCGTCGATGTCCCACGGATGGTCGAGGTCGAGGTCGCGCGGCTCGCGCGCGTACCAGGCGTCGTCGGGCAGCGCCGCCGCGTCGTCGACGGCGGTGAAGCGCGCGATGTGATACGCGGCCTCGACGGCGTCGCGCAGCGCGGCCGGCGTCAGGTCCGACGTGCTCGCGTTGCCGCGCCGCACGTCCTTGCCCGGCGCCGACGAACACCGTGACGCCGACGCCCTTGTCGTGGTTCTGCTCGATCGTCTCGACGCGGCCGCGGCGCACGTTGACGGTCAGCCCGTTGCCTTCGTCGACGTCGACCGCGCAGTCGGCGGCGCCGAGCTTGCTGCGCATGGGCGAGCACGTCGTCGGCGATCTGCCGCATCTCGGCGTCGCTGCGCAGCGGGTACAGCGCGCTCGCCGACGCGTCGCCGCTCGCGCGCGGCTCGGCGGCGTGCATCTTCAGCGAGGGATGATCGGCGCGCCGGGACGGCGACCGGCGCGAAGGCTGGGTTCGGGTCATCGGTGGGCGGGCCGCCGGGTGCGGCGTGGCCGCGCGGTGGCGATGCGGTGTTCGGGCCCGCGAGGTGGCGGCGCGCCGGTGGCTTTATCATAGCAGCGGCCCGCCGACCCTCGACGCGGCCGCCATCCCCGCCCGATGCAACGCCCTCCGCTTCGCCCTTCGCCGCAGGTCGCGCCGCCGCCTGCCGACGTCGCGCCGCCGCGTCTCGGGCCGAGCAAGTCGCAGAAGAAGCGCGACATGACCGCGCTGCAGAAGCTCGGCGAGCGGCTCGTCGAGCAGCCGCCCGAGCGCCTCGACCGCGTCCCGATGCCCGAGGCGCTGCGCGGCGCGATCGACGAGGCGCGCGGCATCCGCGACCACGAGGGCCGGCGGCGTCAGATGCAGTACATCGGCCGCCTGATGCGCGACGTCGATGCCGAGCCGATCCGCGCCGCGCTCGACGCGTGGGCCGGCGCGTCGCGCGCCGAGGCCGCCGCGCTGCACGGCCTCGAACGCTGGCGCGAGCGCCTGCTCGACGACGACGACGCGCTGACCGCGTTCGCGGCCGAGCACACGGCGGCGCTCCGCCCCGACACGCTGCAGCGGCTGCGCGTCGCGATCCGCATGAGCCGCAAGGAACACGCCGAAGGCCGGCCGCCGCGCCACTCGCGCGAGCTGTTCCGGCTGATCCGCTCGATCGTCGCCGGCGACGACGCCGAACGCGAGCCGATCGGCACGACGCCGATGACGACGGCATCGACCTTCGACGACGGCGCGACGCCCGCTGCGGATCGGCTTCGTGTCGATCAGCGACCGCGCGTCGAGCGGCGTCTACGCGGACCAGGGCATCCCCGCGCTGACCGAGTGGTTCGCGCGCGCGCTGACGTCGCCGCACGCGATCGAGTCGCGGCTCGTCCCCGACGAGGGACCGCGGATCGAGGCCGCGCTGATCGAACTCGTCGACGAGCGGCGCTGCGACCTCGTCGTCACGACCGGCGGCACCGGACCCGCGCGGCGCGACGTGACGCCCGAGGCGACGCGCGCGGTCGGCACCCGCGAGATGCCGGGCTTCGGCGAGCAGATGCGGCGATCAGCCTCGCGTTCGTGCCGACCGCGATCCTGTCGCGACAGGTCGCGGTGATCCGCGAGACGCGACATCGACGGCCACGCGGCGCTGATCATCAACCTGCCGGGTCAGCCGAGGGCGATCGCCGAGACGCTCGAAGGGCTGAAGGCCGACGACGGCAGTCGCTCGTGCCCGGCATCTTCGCGGCCGTGCCGTATTGCATCGACCTGATCGGCGGCCCGTACATCGAGACCGACGAGACGATCGTGAAGGCCTTCCGACCGAAGTCCGCACGATCGCAACCGGACCGCGACCCGCCGCATGACCAGACCCGCTCCAGACCGATCGAACGCAAGACCGGCGCGCCCGGCGAACTCGCCGACGCCGCCATCATCTGGATGCACGGCCTCGGCGCCGACGCGAACGACTTCGTGCCGCTCGTGCCCGAGCTCGACCTGCGCGCGGTCGGCGACCGCTCGTCCGCTTCGTGTTCCCGAACGCGCCGGTGCATGCCGGTCACGATCAACGGCGGCATGTCGATGCGCGCGTGGTACGACATCCTGCACATGGACTCGGCGGCGTCGGTCGGCGCCCGCGCGAGGACGAGCGCGGCCTGCGCGCGTCGCAGGCGATGGTCGAGGCGCTGATCGCGACCGAGATCGCGCGCGGCGTCCCGGCGTCGCGCATCGTGCTCGCCGGCTTCTCGCAGGGTGCCGCGATGACGCTGATGACCGGCCTGCGCCATCCGGCGCGGCTCGGCGGGCTGATCGCGCTGTCCGGCTACCTGCCGCTCGCCGCCGAGGTCGCGGCCGAGCGCACGCGGCGAATCACGACGTGCCGATCTTCATGGCGCACGGCACGTACGATCCGGTCGTGCCGCTTCGCGCGCGGCTGCAGTCGCGCGACGTGCTGGTCGAAGCTCGGCTACCAGGTCGACTGGCACGCGTATCCGATGCAGCACACGGTCTGCGCGGAGGAGGTCGCGGCGATCGGCGCGTTCCTGCGGCGCGTGCTCGATCCCGCTTGAGGCGCCGCGCGGCCGCGGCGCTTGATCGCCGCCGCTTCCGTCCCCATCGTGTCGAGGGGGGAACATGCATCACCTGATCGCGCTCATCACGCAGTACGGACTCGGGTTCGTGTTCGTCAACGTGCTCGCCGCGCAGGCGGGCCTGCCGCTGCCCGCGGTGCCGACGCTGGTGCTGACCGGCGCACTGCTCGGCGTCGGCCGCTACTCGGCCGGCTCGCTGCTCGGCGTCGCCGTCGTCGCCGCGCTGATCGCCGACTCGGGCTGGTACGTCGCCGGGCGCGCGATCGGCCGACCGGTGCTGCGCGCGATGTGCCGCATCTCGCTGTCGCCCGACACCTGCGTGCGCCAGACCGAGACGATCTACACGCGCTTCGGCCCGCCGTCGCTGATGGTCGCGAAGTTCATCCCCGGCTTCGCCGCGATCGCGACCGCGCTGTCCGGCGCGGTGCGGACGCGTATCCGACGTTCCTCGTCTACGACGCGATCGGCGCGGCGGTCTGGGCCGGCGTCGCGATCGCCGTCGGCGCGATGTTCCACAGCACCGTCGACGCGCTGCTCGATCACGCTCGCGCGGCTCGGCGAGATCGGCGTCGGGCTGATCGTGCTCGCGCTCGTCGTGTTCGTCGCGCTGAAGTGGTGGGACCGGCGGCGCTTCTTCAACGAGCTGCGGATGGCGCGCATCACGGTGCCCGAGCTCGCCGCGCTGCTCGAGTCGGGCGACGCGCCGATGATCCTCGACGTGCGGTCGCTCGAGAGCCAGCTGCGCCGACGGCCGCATCCCCGGCGCGATCTCGATCGACGAGAAGACGATCGAGATCCGCATCCCCGACCTCGACACCGACCGCGAGGTGATCCTCTACTGCGCGTGTCCGAACGAGGCGTCGGCCGCGAAGATCGCGAAGCTGCTGAAGGCCCGCGGCTTCACGCGCGTGCGGCCGCTGCCGGCGGCATCGACGCGTGGGCGAAGGCCGGCCACGCGATCGAGCGCGGCGAGGCGCTGCCCGACGACGGAGCCGCGTCGTCCGTCGTCTCCTGATCGACCGTACCGCTCTGCGGCGGATCGACGGCGTCCGACAAGCGTCTTGCGCCGCGGACGCGAACTGAACGGACGGTGAAACTTCGGTCCGATCGTCACGTCTGTCGCAACGTCTCTTCCGTCGTTCCCGATCGCCGCGCGCCGTGTCCGCTGCACCGCTCGACCGATCGCCGGCCTCGTGCCACCGGTTCGTCGACGCGTTCGCTGCGCATGATGACGGTCAACACCCACAAGGGCTTCACGGCGCTCAACCGGCGCTTCATCCTGCCGGAGCTGCGCGACGCGGTCCGCACGGTCGGCGCCGACGTCGTGTGCCTGCAGGAAGTGCTCGGCACCCACTCGCGCCATTCGCGCACGCGCGCACGACTGGCCCGACGCGCCGCACTACGAATTCCTGGCCGACGACGATGTGGCCGCAGTTCGCCTACGGCCGCAACGCGGTCTATCCCGAAGGGCCACCACGGCAACGCGGTGCTGTCGAAATTCCCGATCGTCGCGCTGCACGCAACCACGACGTCGTCGATCGACCGGGCGCCGAGAAGCGCGGCCTGCTGCACTGCGTGCTGCGGCTGCCGGGCCGCGCCGCCGACGTGCACGTGATCTGCGTGCATCTCGGGCTGTCCGAGACGCATCGCGCAGCAGCAGCTCGAGCTGCTGTGCCACATCGTGCGCGACGAGGTGCCGGCCGGACGCCCCGCTGATCGTCGCCGGCGACTTCAACGACTGGCGCGGCCGTGCGCATCGGCATCCTCGAGCGCAGGCGCCGGCGCTGCGCGAGGTCTTCGTGCAGGCCGAACGGCAGCGCCGCGCGAGACCTTCCCGGCGCGCTTGCCGGTGCTGCCGCTCGACCGCATCTACGTGCGCAACGCCGAGCGTGCACGCGCCGATCGTGCTGCCGCGCAGGCCCTGGTCGCATCTGTCGGACCACGCGCCGCTCGTCGCGGAGATCGCGCTGTGAGCGCGCGATCGAGGCCGCGCGCTGGACCGACCGGCAACCGCGTGCGAGCTGCTCGAGAACGGCGAGCCGTTCTTTCCGCGCGTCTTCGAGGCGATCGGCAAGGCGCGAGCGCGAGGTCATCATCGAGACCTTCATCCTGTTCGACGACATCGTCGGCCGCGCAGTTGCGCGACGGCGCTGATCGAGCGCGGCGCGTCGCGGCGTCAAGGTCGACCTGATGATCGACGGCTTCGGCTCGGCCGGACCTGTCGCCGGACTTCATCGAGCGGCCTGATCGACGCCGGCGTGCGCGTGCGCGTCTTCGATCCGGGCCGCCGCTTGTTCGGCGCCGCGCCTCAACGTGTTCCGGCGCCTGCATCGCAAGCTCGTCGTCATCGACGGCGCGCTCGCCTTCGTCGGCGGCATCAACTACTCCGACGACCACCTGCTCGACTACGGCCCGAAGGCGAAGCAGGACTACGCGGTCGAGCTCGACCGGCCCGATCGTCGCCGAGATCCATCGCTTCGTGCTGCACGCGATCGCCGATCGGCGGCAAGGGCGCCGGCTGGTTCCGGCGCCGCCTGCAGGCCGCGCCGGCCGCCGGACGCAGCGCGCCGGTCGGCGACGGCCGCGGTCGCGTTCGTGACGCGCGACAACGGGCGCCACACGACCGACATCGAGCGCCACTACCTCGCCGCGATCCGCAGCGCGCGCGAGCGCGTCGTGCATCGCCAACGCCTATTTCTTCCCCGGCTATCGCCTCATCCACGAGCTGCGCCGGGCCGCGCGGCGCGGCGTCGACGTGCGCCTGATCCTGCAGGGCGAGCCCGACATGCCGATCGCGCAGGTCGCGGCCAGCATGCTCTACCACCACCTGCTGCACGCCGGCGTGCGCATCTACGAATACTGCGAGCGGCCGCTGCACGGCAAGGTGGCGCTGACCGACGACCTGTGGAGCACCGTCGGCTCGAGCAACCTCGACCCGCTGACCCTGTCGCTGAACCTCGAAGCGAACGTGATGATCCGCGACCGCGCGTTCAACCAGCGTGCTCGGCGAACGGCTCGACGCGCTGATGCCGCACAGCTGCCGGCGCATCGAGAGCGAGCGACCTCGACCGAGTGGAGCGCGTGGCGCCTCGTGCGCAGCTTCTTCGTCTTCCACTTCCTGCGCTGGTATCCGACGGTCGGCCGGCTGGCTGCCGCGCCATGCGCCGCGCGCTGTCGCCGCTGCGGCCCGACGACACGCCCGACGGCCCGCGGCGGCGGCGGCGTGACGGCATGAGCCGACGCCGCGGACCGCTCGCGCGCCGTCCCGACCGAGCCGCACGGCGCCCGAGGCTCCGCAGCGCGCTGCGCGAAGTGCCGCGCCGCTTGGCCGTAGCGCCTGGCCGGTGCGCACGGCGCCTCGCTGACGGCTGGGCTTCTTCATCGCCGCGTTGCGTAGGCTGATCGTCCGGCAGGCGCGAGACGATCGACTGGCGCGACGTGCTGGCACGACGATGCGCGCGATCGCCGCGCGCCGATGCTCGTCGCCGGCGTCGTGCTGGCCGCCCGCGAGCTACCTGCTCTACAGCACGCTACGACCTGCTCGGTCGCGCAGATGACCGGCCACCGGCTGCGGCACCGGCACCGTGATGGGCGTGACCTTCGTCTGCTACGCGTTCAACCTCAACCTCGGCATCGCTGGTCGGCAGCGTCGCGCTGCGCTATCGGCTCTATCGCGAAGCTCGGCCTCGACAACGACGGTCGATCACGCGGATCATCGGCTTCAGCTTCCTGACGAACTGGTTCGGCTACCTCGCGATCGCCGGCGCGCTGTTCTGCTTCGGCTCGCTGTCGTTGCCGCCGGACTGGAAGATCGGCAGCGGCGGCCTGCGCGTCGTCGGCGTCGTGCTGCTGGCGCTCGCGGCGTCGCGTACCTCGTGCTGTGCGCGATGGTCAGGGCGAGCGCGTCTGGAACATCCGCGGCCAGCCGACTACGAGACGCCGTCGCTGCGGATGGGGCTTCGTGCAGCTCGCGGTCTCGGTCGGCAACTGGGCGCTGATGGGCGCGGTCGTGTGGGTGCTGATGCAGCGCCAGCGGCCCTACGCTGCACGTGCTCGCGGTGCTGCTGGTGGCGCGCGTCGCCGGGCTGATCTCGCACGTGCAGGCCGGCGTCGGCGTGATCGAAGCCGTGTTCCTCGCGCTGATCGGGCGGCGAGATGCCGCCGGGCCGCCTGCTCGGCGCGCTGCTCGCCTCTCGCGCGATCGACGACCTGCTGCCGCTCGCGGCTGCGGGCGTGTTCTACTCGTCACCGAGCTCGGCGCGAAGCGGCCGCGCCGCGCGGTGCGTCAGAACTGGGCTTCGTCGAGCGCCAGGACCGCTTCGCTTCCCTCGACGATCGCGTCGCGGATGCCGGGCGCCTGCGACAGCAGGTGGTCGGCGAAGAAGCGCGCCGTCGCGATCTTCGCGCGGCAGAACGTCGGCGTCGTCGTCGCCGCTCGTCGAGGCGCTCGGCGCGCGATCCGCGCGGCCCGCGCCATCTGCCAGCCGCCGAGCACGATGCCGGCGAGCTTCAGGTACGGCACCGAGCCCGGCGAACACGCCGCGCACGTCGGACTTCGCGTTCGCGACGACGAAGTCGACGACGTCGTCGAGCGCGTCGCGCGCCGGCGTCGAGGCGACGCGCGATCGCCGCGAGGTCGTCGGCCTGCGGCAGCGACGCCGCGTCGCGCAGCTCGCGCGGCCGTCGCACGCACGCGCGACGACGATGCCGCTGCGCGGTCGCGCCGCCGTCGCGCACGCGTCTTGCGGCCGACGAGGTCGTTCGCCTGGATCGCGGTCGTGCCTTCGTAGATCGTCAGGATGCGCGCGTCGCGATAGTGCTGCGCGGCGCCGGTCTCCTCGATGAAGCCCATGCCGCCGTGGACCTGCACGCCGGTCGACGCGACGTCGATCGACAGCTCGGTGCTCCAGCCCTTCACGATCGGCACGAGGAACTCGTAGAACGCCTGGTTCTCGCGCGCGCGTCGGCGTCGGGATGGCGATGCGCGGCGTCGTACGCGGCGGCCGTGACGTACGCGAGCGCGCGCGCGGCCTCGACCTGCGCGCGCATCGACATCAGCATGCGACGCACGTCGGGGTGATGGATGATCGTGACCGGACCGCTCGACCCGGCGACGTCGCGCGACTGCACGCGGTCCTTCGCGTACGCGACCGCCTGCTGGTACGCGCGCTCGGCGATCGCGATGCCCTGCATGCCGACCTGGAAGCGCGCGGCGTTCATCATGACGAACATGTACTCGAGGCCGCGGTTCTCCTCGCCGACGAGCTCGCCGATCGCGCCCGGCCTCGCCGTCGACCGCGAAGTGGCCGTCGCCGAACAGCAGCACCGCCGTCGGGCTCGCCTTGATGCCGAGCTTGTGCTCGATCGACGCGCAGTACACGTCGTTGCGCGCGCCGAGCGAGCCGTCCGCGTTCGACGAGGAACTTCGGCACCATGAACAGCGAGATGCCCTTGACGCCTTCGGGCGCGTCGGGCGTGCGCGCGAGCACGAGATGGACGATGTTCTCGGCCATGTCGTGCTCGCCGTACGTGATGTAGATCTTCTGGCCGAACAGGCGGTAGCGTGCCGTCGCCCTGCGGCACGGCGCGCGTGCGCACCTGCGCGAGGTCCGAGCCCGCCTGCGGCTCGGTCAGGTTCATCGTGCCGGTCCAGCGGCCGGCGATCAGCTTGTCGAGGTACGTCGCCTTCTGCGCGTCGCTGCCGGCCGTCATCAGCGCCTCGATCGCGCCGTCGGTCAGCAGCGGGCACAGCGCGAACGACAGGTTCGCCGCGTTCAGCATCTCGATGCACGGCGTGGCGATCAGCTTCGGCAGGCCCTGGCCGCCGAACTCGACGTCGTGCTGCACGCCCTGCCAGCCCGCCTCGGCGTACTGCCTGAACGCCTCCTTGAAGCCGCGGCTCGTCGTGACGACGCCGTCCTTCCACGACGACGGCGCGACGTCGCCGGCGCGGTTGAGCGGCGCGACGACGTCCTGCACGAACTGCGCGTTCTCCTCGAGCACCGCCTGCGCCGTGTCGCGCGTCGCGTCCTCGAAGCCCGGCATCGCCGCGACCGCGTCGAGGCCGGCGAGCGCGTCGATGACGAACAGCATGTCCTTCAGCGGGGCGGTGTAGCTCATGTCGGCCTCGACGTCTGCTGCGGAAGGTCGCGGCGAGGCAGCGCGCGCGTCACAGCGCCGCGACGAGCTCCGGCACGAGCGCGTTCAGGTCGCCGACGAGCCCGTAGTCGGCGACGCCGAAGATCGGCGCCTCCGGATCCTTGTTGATCGCGACGATGACCTTGCTGTCCTTCATGCCGGCGAGGTGCTGGATCGCGCCGGAGATGCCGACCGCGATGTACAGCTCCGGCGCGACGATCTTGCCGGTCTGCCCGACCTGGTAGTCGTTCGGCACGAAGCCCGCGTCGACGGCGGCGCGCGACGCGCCCATCGCCGCGCCGAGCTTGTCGGCGAGCGGCTCGAGCACCTTGTGATAGTTCTCGCCGGAGCCGACGCCGCGGCCGCCGGAGACGATGATCTTCGCGGCCGTCAGCTCCGGCCGGTCGAGCTTGGCGAGCTGTCGATCGACGAACGCCGACTTGCCGAAGTCGGCCGCCGCGGCGGCCGATTCGACCGTCGCCGAGCCGCCGGTCGCGGGCGCCGCGTCGAAGCCGGTCGTGCGCACGGTGATCACCTTGATCGGGTCCGTGGCCTGCACCGTCGCGATGGCGTTGCCGGCGTAGATCGGCCGCGTGAACGTGTCGGGCGACTCGACCGACATGATGTCGGACATCTGCGCGACGTCGAGCTTCGCGGCGACGCGCGGCGCGATGTTGCGGCCGTACGCCGTCGCGGGGAACAGGATGTGCGCGTAGTCCTTCGCGATCGACAGGACCTCGGCCGCGATGTTCTCGGCGAGGCCGTCGGCGAGGTGCGGCGCGTCGACGAAGAAGACCTTCGAGACGCCGGCGACCTGCGCGGCCTGCTCGGCCGCGGCCTGCGCGCCGCCGCCGGCGACCAGCACGTGGACGTCGCCGCCGCAGGCGAGCGCGGCGGTGATGGTGTTGAGCGTCGCGCCCTTGAGCGTCGCGTTGTCGTGTTCGGCGATGACGAGTGCGGTCATGTGGTCTCGCGTGTTGGTCAATGTCGCCACCGGGGCAGGCGCGTCGCGGGGATGATCTGAAGCCATCGCGCGCGACGGCTTCAGATCACCTTCGCTTCGTTCTTCAGCTTGCCGACCAGCGTCGCCACGTCGGGCACCTTGATGCCGGCCTTGCGCTTCGGCGGCTCGCTGACCTTCAGCGTCTTCAGGCGCGGCGCGACGTCGACGCCGAGGTCGGCCGGCTTGAGGACGTCGATGCGTCTTCTTCTTCGCCTTCATGATGTTCGGCAGCGTCACGTAGCGCGGCTCGTTCAGGCGCAGGTCGGTCGTGACGATCGCCGGCAGCGTCAGCGCCAGCGTCTCGAGGCCGCCGTCGACCTCGCGCGTGACCGTCGCCTTGCCGTCGGCGACCTCGACCTTCGACGCGAACGTCGCCTGCGGCCAGTCGCACAGCGCGGCCAGCATCTGGCCGACCTGGTTGCTGTCGTCGTCGATCGCCTGCTTGCCGAGGATGACGAGCTGCGGCTGCTCGCGGTCGACGAGCGCCTTCAGCAGCTTGGCGACCGCCAGCGGCTGCAGCTCGTCGGCGCGACTCGACCAGGATGCCGCGGTCGGCGCCGATCGCCATCGCCGTGCGCAGCGTCTCCTGGCACTGCGTGACGCCGCACGAGACCGCGATGATCTCGGTCGCGACGCCTTTCTCCTTCAGCCGCACGGCTTCCTCGACGGCGATCTCGTCGAACGGATTCATCGACATCTTGACGTTCGCGATGTCGACGCCGGTCTGGTCGGACTTGACGCGGACCTTGACGTTGTAGTCGACGACGCGCTTGACGGGAACGAGGATCTTCATGACGGCGCACGGGGACGGACGGATGGACAGCGGCACGACGTGACGACTCGCGGCGAGCCGGCCGTCGCGACGGAACGCGAGAATAGCACGACCGTTCGTTATTCGAATCCGGGGTCGTCGGATGCGCGCCGGTCGACGCGCGGCGCGTCTGGACATCCGGCCCGAGCCTCGGCGAACCGGTGTCGTCGTTCTTTACAGACGCGCGCGATCGGACGGCGGCCGAAGTCCGTAAACCTCGGTCAGTCAACCACTTATCTTCATGTGGCACGCACTCTGCTTTGAAGGACGAAGAGTCATCAAAGGGAGCTCAACAACATGAAATCCGCAACCATCAAGCAACTCGCCCTCGCGCTCGCCGCGGTCGGCGCGTTCGGCGCCGGGTCGGCCCATGCCAGCCTCGCGTCGTTCAAGACCTTCGTCGGTTCCGACGGCCTGTCGACCGGCGGGTGCGGCACGACCGGCCCGTCCTGCTCGTTCACGTCGTCGGTCCCGACCGGATCGACGGTCCTCGGCGCGTACCTGTACTCGTCGATGATCCCGGGCGGCGGAACGCCGAGCGGCACGCTGAACGGCAGCACCGTCAACTATGCCACGGCCCTCGGTTCGAACAACGCGGGCCTCCAGGCCTACCGTGCCGACGTGACGTCGATCGTCGCGCCGATCGTGGCCGGCGCCCCGACGTCGACGCTGACGTTCAACATCACCGAGCTCAACACGTTCGGCCAGGACGGCGAAGCGCTCGTCATCGTCTACTCGAATCCGCTGCTCGCGACGCAGACGGCCGCCATCCTCGACGGCTTCTCGGCGACCACGGGCGACACCAGCTCGGTGAACTTCGCGACCGCGCTGCACCCGGCGTCGTCGGGCTTCGTCGCCGACTTCCGGATCGGCGACGGCTTCAGCTACGACGGCACGGGATGCACGGACAACGGCCAGGTCTCGACGATCACCGTCAACTCCAAGGCGCTGACCAACGTCGCAGGCTGCAACGACGACAGCGTCGACGCGGTGCCCGCCAACGGCAACCTGATCACGATCGGCGGCGACTTCGATCCGTTCACGCCGAACGTCGCGGGCGGCGAGAACACCACGGCGGCCGACCACGAGCGCTACAACCTGGCGCCGTACATCAACGACGGCGACACGTCGATCTCGCTGACGTCGTTCAACGGCAGCGCGAACGACAACATTTTCCTCGAGACGTTCCTGATCACGGGCGCCGCGTCGATCAACGCGCCGCCGCCGAGCGTGCCGGAGCCGGCGTCGGTCCTGCTGTTGGGCGCGGGTCTCGCCGGCCTGGCGCTGCGTCGCCGGAAGCACTGATTCGCAGGCAGCGCGGTAGCAGGGGGGGGGCGGCGTCCGAAAGGGCGCCGCCCTTTGTTCAGGGGGCGACGCTCGCGAGGGCGTCGCCCCTTGTTCATGGGCGACGTGCGCGATCACGGGCGAGCCCGCGACGCGGATGTCGGTCGAGACGGCCGCGAGTCGATGCCCGATTCGGCGGGTTCGCTCCCGAGGCCGAGCCGTTCCGATCGCTCGATGACGCGCCGCGTCGACGCCCGACGATCGCGAGATGACACGGTCCGCTCGACGTCGCGTCGTCGCCGCGCGATGGAGGGACCGCTTCCGAGGCCCGGCGTCCCGCTCGCCGCGACCCCGCGCGTCAGCCTTCGCTGAGGGCCTTGACGTGCGCCGCGACGCTGCGGCCGAGCGCGGACAGGTTGTAGCCGCCCTCGAGGCAGCTGACGATCCGCCCCTCGGCGTACGTGTCGGCGATCTTCATCAGCTGCTGCGTCATCCAGACGTAGTCGGCCTCGACGAGCCGCATCTGGCCGAGGTCGTCCTCGCGATGCGCGTCGAACCCGGCCGAGATGAAGATCATCTGCGGGCGGAACTCGCGCAGCGCCGGCAGCCACGTCGACTCGACGATCGCGGCGCACGACGCTGCCGTCGGAGTAGGCGGGCACCGGCACGTTGACCATGTTGCCGCGCGGGATGGTCGGTGCCGCTGTACGGATAGAACGGGTGCTGGAAGAAGCTCACCATCAGCACGCGGTCGTCGTTCGCGAAGATGTCCTCGGTGCCGTTGCCGTGATGGACGTCGAAGTCGACGATCGCGACGCGCTCCAGGCCGTGCACGTCGAGCGCGCGGCGTGCCGCGACGGCGATGTTGTTGATGAAGCAGAAGCCCATCGCGCGCGTCGCGCGTCGCGTGGTGGCCCGGCGGGCGCATGGCGCAGAACGCGTTGCGCGCGTCGCCGCGGATCACCGCATCGGTCGCGGCGACGGCCGCGCCGGCCGCGCGCCAGACGGCGTCGACGGTCCGCGGGCACATCGCGGTGTCGGCGTCGAACGCCGCGTAGCCGGACGCCGGCGCGAGGTCGCGGATCGCGTCGACGTGATCCTTCGTGTGCACGCGGAGCACGTCCTCGTCGTCCGCCGGCGGCACGTCCATCCGCTGCACGAGGTCGACGACGCCGCTCGCGATCATCCGGTCGTCGACCGCCGCGAGACGGCCCGGCGACTCCGGATGCCACGGCCCCATCTCGTGCGCGGCGCAGTCGGGATGCGAGAACCAGGCGGTCGCGTGGGCGCCGGCGCGGGCGGTCCGCGTCGACGACGCCTGAGACGACGGATCGATGTCGGCGGTGCGGGTCGAGTCTTCCATCGTGAGCTCCGCGAGCTGCGGCGTCCGCGACGCGGACGAGCCGAGAATCAGGGGCCGACGATTATGCCCGAGCGTGCCCGCGGCGAAGCGGCGCCGCCGCCGTCGCGTCGGGCGCGAGGCCGGCGAAACGCCGGACGGCCGCGCCGCGCCGCGCTTGTCGTCGCTGCGACGATCGACCGGCGACCGTTCGGCAGCCGCCGGAGGGCGGATCGGTCGGCGCCACGCCATGCGAAAATCCCGGCCGGACCGCCCGGCCGCCGGCCGCCGGCTCCCCGTCCCCCACCTCATGTCCCGACTGCTCGACGCGCTGATCGCCCAGGTTTCCGACGTCATCCTCGGCAAGGACGTGGCGATCCGGCAGAGCGTCACCTGCCTGCTCGCCGGCGGGCATCTGCTGATCGAGGATCTGCCCGGCGTCGGCAAGACGACGCTCGCGCATGCGCTCGCGGTCTCGCTCGGCCTGCGCTTCTCGCGCGTGCAGTTCACGAGCGACCTGCTGCCGACCGACATCGTCGGCGTGTCGGTCTACGAGCGCGGCGGCGGCGACGGCGCGACGCAGGGCGGGCGCTTCGTGTTCCATCCGGGACCGATCTTCTCGCGAGATCCTGCTCGCCGACGAGGTCAATCGCGCGACGCCGAAGACGCAGAGCGCGCTGCTCGAGGCGATGGAGGAGCGCCAGGTCTCGATCGAGGGCGCGACGCGCGCGTTGCCCGAGCCGTTCTTCGTGATCGCGACGCAGAATCCGTTCCACCAGATCGGCACGTTCCCGCTGCCCGAGTCGCAGCTCGACCGCTTCATGATGTGCATCGCGCTCGGCTATCCGGACAGCCGAGCCGAGCGCGCGCTGCTCGAAGGCGAGGACCGTCGGCTGCTGATGAAGAAGCTCGATCGCATCCTCGACGCGCCGCGACTCGCGAGCCTGCAGGCCGAGGTCCGGTCCGTGCACGCGTCGTCGCACCTGCTCGACTACCTGCAGGCGCTCGTCGCCGCGAGCCGTCACGCGTCCGGCTTCGCGGAGGGCCTGTCGCCGCGCGGCGCGCTCGCGCTGCTGCAGGCCGCGCGCGCGTGGGCGCTGCTCGGTCAGCGCGACCACGTCCTGCCCGAGGACGTGCAGGCCGTGTGGGTGCCGGTCGTGAACCACCGCCTGCGGCCGCTGACGCCGAGCGGCGCGTCGCACGTCGCGCAGCGCGACGCCGCGCTGCAACTGCTCGCGACCGTTCCGGTCGCCTGACGTCGTGTCGAGCGTCGTCGCACCGCCCGGCGGCTGGAAGCGGCGCCTCGCGCAGACGCGGCTCGGCCGGCGCGTCGCGACGAAGATCTTCCAGCCGCGCGGCGCCGAGCCGGGCGAGGTCTTCCTCGTGCAGCGGCGCGTGTTCATCCTGCCGACCCGTGCCGGCTTCCTGCTGGCCGCGATGCTGGTCGCGCTGCTGCTCGGCTCGATCAACTACTCGCTGTCGCTCGGCTACGCGCTGACGTTCCTCGTCGCCGGCGTCGCGTGGATCGGCATGCTGGCGACGTTCCGCAACCTCGTCCACCTGTATCTGCGGCCGCTGCGCGTCGAGCCGGTGTTCGCCGGCGACGTCGCCGACTACCGCATCGTCGTGCGCAACGCGTCGTCGCTCGACCGCTACGCGATCGAGCTGTCCGTCGACGGCCAGCGACGCGCGTGCCCGTGCGATCCGGTCGCAGGCGGCGAGACCGACGTCGCGATCCCCGTCCCGACGACGCGCCGCGGCCTGCTGCCGATGCCGCGCGTCACGCTCGCGACGCGCTTCCCGCTCGGGCTGTGGCGCGCGTGGAGCTACTGGACGCCGGCGCTGCATGCGCTCGTGTATCCGCATCCCGCGCCGGGCGGCACCCCGCTGCCGCTCGCGCACGGCGACGGCCGCGAGCACTTCGCACAGCGCGTGCGCGGCAGCGAGGACTTCGCGGGCCTGCGCAGCTACGTGCCCGGCGACCCGGTCCGGCAGATCGCGTGGCGCGCGATGGCGCGCAACCCGGAGGGCCGCGTCCTGACGAAGCTCTTCGACGGCGCCGCGAGCGGCGAGGCGCGGCTGACGCTCGACGCGGCGCTCGAGCAGACCGGCGACGTCGAGTCGGCGCTGTCGCTGCTCGCGCGCTGGGTGATCGACGCGGAGGAGCGCGCCGTGCGCTACGGCCTCGAGCTGCCGTCGGCCCGCATCCCGTTCGGCAGCGGCCCGGCGCACCGCGCCGCGTGCCTCGAGGCGCTCGCGCTCGCATGAGCAGCGTCCCGCTCGCGGCGCCCGCGGTGCGTGGTCGCGGCCGCTGGTTTCGCGGCATCGGCCTCGTCGTCGCGCGGCGCGAGCGCGAGGTCCGCGACACGCTGTGGCTGCTCGCGACGATGTCGTGGGTCATGCTGCCGCACGCTGCTCGAGCTGCCGCCGTGGTGCACGGTGACGATCGCGACGCTGATCGGCTGGCGCGCGTGGCTGACGTGGACGGGCCGCCGCCTGCCGAACCGGTGGGTGCCGATCGCGCTGACGTGCGTCGCCGGCATCGCCGTCTGGCTGCAGTTCCGCACGATCTTCGGCAAGGACGCCGGCGTCGCGTACGTGACGCTGCTGCTCGGCCTGAAGCTGCTCGAGATGCGCGCCCGTCGCGACATCTTCATCGTCATCTTCCTCTGCCTGTTCGTGATGCTGACGTCGCTGTTCGAGTCGCAGTCGATGGCGATGGCCGCGATGCTGATCGTCGGCCTGTGGATGCTGGTCGCGGCGCTGGTGTCGGTGCAGTTCGCGTCGCACGAACCGCCGTGGCGCGTGAAGGCGGCGATCGCGACGCGGCTCGTGGCGCTCGCGCTGCCGCTGATGGCGGTGCTGTTCGTGCTGTTCCCGCGCGTCGACGGCCCGCTGTGGGGGATGCCGAGCGACGCGTACGCCGCGAAGACCGGCCTCACCGACGTGATGGCGCCGGGCAGCTTCGGCCGCCTGTCCGAGTCGCGCGAGATGGCGTTCCGCGTGCGCTTCGACGGCCGCGTCCCGCCGCCGTCCGAGCGCTACTGGCGCGGCCCGGTGCTCGGCCTGTTCGACGGCCGCGCATGGACGCCGCTGCCGCCGCGGGTCGCGACGCCGGCGCGTCCGCGCTTCGATCCGTCGTCGGCCGTCGACTACGCCGTCACGCTCGAGCCGAGCAATCGCCCGTGGCTGTTCGCGCTCGACGTCACGTTCTCGCGTCCGACCACCAGCGCGCCGCTGTCGCCGCACGTGCGGTCGGACCTGCAGGTGATCAGCGAGGCGCCGATCCACGAGCGCGTGCTGTACACGGCCCGGTCGTACACGCGCTACCGGATCGGCGCCGACGAGTCGCGGATCCGGCTGCAGGACTGGCTCGAGCTGCCACCGGGCTTCAACCCGCGCACGCTCGCGTTCGCGGCGACGATGCAGTCGACCCAGCTGCGTTCGGAAGCCGCGTCGGGTCGCACGCTCGGCGACGGCGAGCGCAGCCGTCGCCTCGTCGCGAACGTGCTGTCGATGATTCGCCGCGAGCCGTTCGTCTACACGCTCGACCCGCCGCCGCTCGGCCGCCAATCCGTCGACGAGTTCCTGTTCGACACGCGTCGCGGGTACTGCGAGCACTACGCGAGCGCGTTCGCCGTGCTGATGCGCGCGCTCGACATCCCGGCGCGTGTCGTGACCGGATACCAGGGCGGCGAGATCAACCCGGTCGACCAGTTCCTCGAGGTCCGCCAGCGCGACGCGCACGCGTGGGTCGAGGTCTGGATCGCCGACGAAGGCTGGGTGCGCGTCGATCCGACGTCGGCGGTGTCGCCGGATCGCATCGAGCGCGCGGCCGCCGAGGCGATCGAGGCGTCGCAGGGGTTCGAGCCGGACGGGTCGTTCCTCGCCTCGCTCGCGCGCCGTACGCGCTTCAACTGGGACGCGATCGGGAACGCCTGGAACCAGTGGGTCCTCGCGTACAACGCGGACCGTCAGGGTGGGCTTCTGAGCGGACTCGGCATCGAACGCGTCGACTGGCAGACGCTGACGGTCGCGCTGATCGGCGCGTTCGGCGTCGTGCTCGCGGCGATCGGCGGACTCGCGCTCGTCACGCGCACGAAGGTCGACCCGGTCGCGCGCCAGTACGACCAGGCGTGCGCGGCGCTGGCGCGCGCCGCGCGGCGCGCGAGCGAGGCGCCGAACGCGTCGCTCGGCGACGACCCGACGCGCCGGCCGTCGGAAGGGCCGCGCGACTATCTCGCGCGCATCCGCGGACGGCTGCCCGCACCGCTTCGAGAACGCGCCGACGCCGCGTTCGCGCTGTACGAGACGCTGCGGTACCGGCCGCTCGGGAACGACGCCGAGGCGCACGCGCTGCGGTCGCGCTTCGCGGCCAGCGTCGCCGGCCTGCGACGGTGATCGACCGATGACGGCGCGTCGACGAAGCGCGATCGCCGGCGCGCTGATGGCAGCGCTCGGACTCGCGTGCACGGCGGCGGGGTCCGCGTCGGCGGTCGACGGGCCGGAGCGCGCGTCGACCTTGCCGGCGTCGCACGCGGCCGATCGCGCGTCGTCGGCGGCCGGCGGCCGGGGTGGGCATCGGCCGTCGGCCGTCGGCACGGATGGGCATGCGCCGTCGACGGACGGTTCCGCGTCGTCGTCGGGCCGTGCGCCCGGACCGTCACGCCGCGCCGTCGGTCGCGCGGACGCACCGGCAGCGTCGCGGGCGAGCTCGACACCGACGAAGAGCACCGCGTCGAGATCGAACTCGCCACCGATCGGGAGCACCGTGTCGACATCGGGCACGTCGTCGACGCGGCGCCCCGCGGTGCGGTCGAGCCCGTCGTCGACGGCGGTCGCCGCGGCGCGGTCCCGAGCCGCATCGCACGCGAGCGCCGCGGCGCCGCCGCGGTCCGCGTCGCGCGCGATCGCATCGGCCGCGGCGGACGCACCGTCGTATGCGACGCGCCCCGACGTGCTGGCGTACATCGACGACCTCGTCGAGCGTCGACACTTCGATCGCGACGCGCTGCGGCGCCTGTTCGCCGACGCGCACTACAGCGCGACGGCCGCACGATTGCTCGCGCCGGCGCCGACGAGCGGGACGCGACGCGACTGGAACGCGTATCGCGCACGCTTCGTCGAGCCGGTCCGCCTCGCGGCCGGCTATCGCTTCTGGGACGACAACGCCGAGGCGCTCGCGCGCGCCGAACGCGACTTCGGCGTCCCGGCGGAGATCATCGTCGGCATCCTCGGCGTCGAGACGATCTACGGTCGCAACACCGGGACCTTCCGCGTGCTCGACGTGCTCTGCACGCTCGCGTTCGATTTTCCTGCGAGCGCCGGCCGCGATCGCTCGGGCTTCTTTCGCGACGAGCTGGCCGATGCGCTCGCGCTCGACCGCGACGGCCTCGCCGACCTCGCGACGTTGCGCGGCTCGTATGCCGGTGCGATCGGGATGCCGCAGTTCATGCCCGGCAGCATCCGGCGCTTCGCGGTCGACTACGACGGCGACGGTCGCATCGACCTCGGCGCGAGCACGGCGGACGTGATCGGCAGCGTCGCGAACTTCCTCGCGCAGCACGGCTGGGTCCGCGACCTGCCGACGCACGTGCCGCTCGCGCACCCGGCGCCGTTCGCGTCCGAGCAGGCCGCGCGCGTCGACGCCATGGTCGACGCCGGCAGCGTGCCGACGTTCGAGTTCTCCGATCTCGCCGACGCGGGCTTCGTCGCCGCGACGCTGCCGCCGATGACGAAGCTCGCGCTGATCGACCTGCCGGCCGGCACGGACGCCAGCGGCGCGCCCCTCACGACGTATGTCGCCGGCACGCAGAACTTCCACGTCGTCACGCGCTACAACCGCAGCTACTTCTACGCGATGTCGGTGATCGAGCTCGGCGCGACGATCAAGGCGTTGCGCGACGCGGAGCAGGCGGCGAAGCCCTGACCGTGCAGGTCACGAAGGTACGAGGCCACGCTCGCGCGGCATGAGCACGGTCTCCGGTCGCGCGGGGCCCGGCTTCGGACACCCATGAGGCCACGCCTCTGTCCTGCGGGAGGCCCCTTCGCACAGGCGCGACACCAGGCCTCGGTCCGCGCGACGCGGGCTTCGCGGAGTCCATGGCCCAGGCTCGGTCGCGCACGAGCCTGGCTTCCTCGCAGGCGCACGTCGATGCGTGACGAGGCGCGCCGGCTCCGGTGGCGGATCGGCGGCCGCGAACGGCGAGGCCGCAGCCGCCGGCCGGGCGCGGGCCCGGCCACGGCGCGTCGGTCAGCGCGGACCCCAGATCGACGTCAGGTCGGGCACCGAGTATTCGGAGTCCTCGGGCGGTGCGCGCAGCGCGTCGACGTACGCGCGGATCTTGTCGAGATGTTCGACGATCAGCATGCGGCGCACGAAGTTCTCGAACTCGCGCTTGATCGACTCCTTGCCGACATCGATCCGTTGCCACTTGCCGTCGCTGGCGCGAATCGAGATCCGGTAGGCGATCTGGATGTATTCGCCGTTGACGCGGAAGCTGTTCGACTTGTTGACGCGGTGGCGGATCGTGCCGTCGTCGACCAGCGGCTGGTACGACGCGAGCAGCTCCTTGTGGAGCAGGGCGCTCTTGCCGATCTTCGAGCGGTGGCGCGCCTTGATGGCCTCGTACAGGTCCGGGTGGTCGCCGATGAAGCGCTCCAGGATCGACTGCCTCGACTCGTCGTGTTCCATGGTCTTCCCTTGCGGACCCGTGCAGCTGAGCAATAACCATACCGCAAAGCGACCACGCGCCGACCGCCGCGCGGTAAAGATACAACGCCGGTGCGCCCGGCGGTCAGTCCGGGAACACGCCGGTCGACAGGTAGCGGTCGCCGCGGTCGCAAACGACGAACACGATCGTCGCGTCGCGAACCGTCGCGGCGACCCGCAGCGCGATGCACAGGGCGCCGGCGGCGGAGATACCGGCGAAGATGCCCTCCTCGGCGGCGAGGCGCCGTGCCATCGCCTCCGCGTCGGCCTGCGCGACGTTCTCGATCTGGTCGACGCGCGAGCGATCGAAGATCTTCGGCATGTACGCCTCGGGCCACTTGCGGATGCCGGGGATCTGCGAGCCCTCCTCGGGCTGTGCGCCGATGATGCGCACGCGCGGGTCCTGCTCCTTGAGGTAGCGCGAGACGCCCATGATCGTCCCGGTCGTGCCCATGCTCGACACGAAGTGCGTCAGCGTGCCCTGCGTCGCGCGCCACAGCTCGGGGCCGGTCGTCTCGTAGTGCGCGAGCGGATTGTCGGGGCTCGCGAACTGGTCGAGGATGACCCCCTTGCCTTCGCGCTGCATCTTCTCGGCGAGGTCGCGCGCGAACTCCATGCCGCCGTCCTTCGACGTCAGCACGATGTCGGCGCCGAACGCGCGCATCGTCTGGCGGCGCTCGACCGACAGGTGCTCCGGCATGACGAGCACCATGCGGTAGCCGCGCATCGCGGCCGCCATCGCGAGTGCGATGCCGGTGTTGCCGCTGGTCGCCTCGATCAGCGTGTCGCCCGGCTTGATCGTGCCGCGTTCCTCGGCGCGGCGGATCATCGACAGCGCGGGCCGGTCCTTGACCGACCCGGCCGGATTGTTGCCCTCGAGCTTGCCGAGGATGACGTTGTTGCGCCGGCGGTTCTCGTCGCCGGGGATGCGGAGAAGCCGGACGAGCGGCGTGTTGCCGACGGTGTCCTCGATCGTCGGGTAGGCGACGGGTGCCGGCAGCGGCTGGGCGTTGGACTGCATGACGTCGATCTCGATGCGGACGGCAGCCCAGTGTAGCCGCTCGGCACGACGGCCGCCGGATGCCCGGATCGGCACCGGCGACGCGACGACGCGCCGCCGGCGCGGGCCGACTCGGCGGACGCCGGCCGCTACTTCTTCGCGTTCGCCGCCACCGTCGTTCCCGGACCGTCGGTCGCGGTCTTCTTGCCGGACGCCTTCGCCGCGCGACCCGCGTCGGGCGCCGCCTGCGCGCCGTCCTTCGCGTGACCGGCGACCGTCAGCCCGTTGCGCGACAGTCCGGCCGAGTTCTTCTCGCCGATGCCGGACACGCGCGCCTGCAGGTCCGACCAGTCCTTGAAGCTGCCCTGCTTGCGCGCCGCGAGGATCTTCGACGACAACGCGGGGCCGATGCCCTTGACGCCTTCGAGCTGCGACTGGTCGGCGCTGTTGACCTCGACGGCCGCGACGGCGAGGCCGGTGACGGCGAACCACGCGACGACGACCGCCGCGAACGATGCGATGAACCGCGCGACCCACGTCGCGGGCTTGGTGCGGGAATGCGAGACGACCATGACGACCTCCGAGCGGATGAGCCTCCGGGTCGGAGGCGATCCGCATTGGACGACGGCGGCCGTGGGACGACCAGCGTGCCGACGGGCGACGCCGGATGGATGAGGCGCGATCGTCCGGTCCGTGCGAGGACGGGCGCCGGTGGGCGCCCGTCCCGCGGCGGCGAGGTGCGAACGGCGGGATCGAGGCGGCAGAAGGAGGGGCGCGCCTCGTCCGGCGTCAGATCGTCGGGTCGGGCTCCGTCACGTCGCTCGTCGGGGCGACGAACGTCGACACGTCGAGCGGGTCGCTCGTGTCGAGCGGCACGGCGACGACCGTCTTCAGGTACGCGATGAAGCCGTCGACGCTGCCCGCCGCCGAGGCCGGCGGCGTGTTGCTGGTCGGCGCCGGTGGCGGTGGCGTCGGATTCCCGTCGTCGTGGCCTCCGCACGACGCGAGGCTGCCCGCGACGACGAGACCGGCCGCGACGAGGCCGAGACGACGGGTGGTGGTGGCGATGCTCATGGCAGGGTCCTCCGTGCGGCCGGTCACGGCGAACCGGTGATCGGCGTGTTGACGTACGGGAACGCGCTCAGGAACATGCTCGCGTTCTGAGGCACGCCGTCGGTCAGCGCCGCCGCGCCCGCGGGCGCATCCGACGGCTTGCAGCCGACCTTCAGCGCGTCGTTCGCGCCGGTGGCGACGCACAGCGCGCCCATCGCGACGCGCAGCGACGACGTCGACGACATCGTCGCCCGGACGGCGGCCGTTCGGGAAGCCCGCATTGTCGCCGCCGAGCACGCCGAGCGTGTTCTGCGACGCCATCGCCGTCGGCGCGATCGACGTGTTCAGGCGCAGCATCTCGGACGCCTTCACGTTCGCGGGCTGGTTGACGCCCGCGATGCCGGTCAGGAACGCGGCGACGAGGTCGGTGCGCGGGAAGTTCGTCGGCGCCGGTGGCGGTCGGGAACAGCGTCTGGATCAGCGCCGGCAGCGTCGGGTTCGTCACGTAGTCGGCGAACTGCGCCGTCGGCGCTCGGCTTCGAGCTGTTGAACTTGTCCTTGTCCTTCAGGCCGATGACCACCTCGTTGACGAGCGGCATGCCGAGGCGCGACACCTGCACCCACGCGCCGCCCTGCTTCGGGACGTTCGAGTAGCCCGAGCCCGGGTTCGCGGACAGCAGCCGGCCCTGCCGCATGCTCGCGGTCGTCCAGCCGCCGATCACCGGGTCGCGTCCCGACGATGCAGGCGGTCGGCAGCTCGAGCACGAGCGACGTCACGTTCGCCGACGCGAGCGCGTCCTTGTTGCCGGTCGTCGGGCCGAGCGGATTGAGGTTGATCAGGTCGAAGATCTGGCCGAGCGCGAGCGCGAACGGGTCCTTGCGCTGTCCGACGAACACGCGGCCGGGCGTCGTGCAGCCGGGGACGTTGATGTTGTAGATGTGCGCGTTCGCGTACGTCGCGTAGCCGGTCGTGCTGCCGAATGTCTTGTCGCCGATGTTGTCGACCGGCTTCTCGAACGTCGCGCTGCCGTCGGCGGCGTTGGTCACGCTGCTGCGCGCGCCGGTGCGACGATCGCCGCTGACCATCGTGACCGTGTAGGTCTCGCGGACGTTCAGGTTCGCGGGATTGAGCCCGGCGATACCGCCGGCCTGGACCAGCGGGATCGACACGTTCTTGCTGCCGATCGGCAGGGTGATGTCCTTCAGCGTGTTCTGGAAGCGGAACTGGAACGTCAGGTCCTCGACGCCGTCGCCGTTCTTGTCGATGTGGATCTCGTAGAGCGCGTCCTGGTCCATCGTGTAGTAGTTCGGTCCGGCGCCGGGTCCCTGGAGCGGGATGTAGTCGGCGATCAGCGTCGTGAACGCGGAGCGCCCGGTCTCGTAGCTGCGGAACATGTAGAAGTCCGTGCCGTCGACCTTCGGTTGCGTCGTGATGAACGGCGCCTCGCGATGGCTCGAGGCCGAGGCCCCGCTCGCGAACGCCGCCGCGGCGAGCGCGAGCGCGCACGCCATCGGGCGCCGAGCGCCCGCCTTGTGATCCAGTCGATTCACATCCGTCTCCTGTCGAACGTCTTCCGCGGGGGGCCGGCGCACGAGCCGCATCGAGGCGGCTCGTCGCTCCGTCACCAGATACGACGCGCTGGAGACTTCGGATTCAGATCGGCGTCGCGTGACCGACGCGACGCGGCGAACGACGCTAGCGTTCGCCGACCGGTCGGACGGTCACGCCGACCGACAGCTTGTGCTTGCCGCCGCCGCGGATGATGCCGCGCAGCGGACTCACGTCGCCGAAGTCGCGGCCGACGGCGAGCGTCACGTGCGACGTCGACGGCACGACGTCGTTCGTCGGATCGAGGTCGAGCCACACCGGCGGCCCGTCGCGTCGCGGGCACCACACCGACACCCACGCGTGCGACGCGTCGGCGCCGACGAGGCGCGGCTGGCCCGGCGCCGGCTGCGTCAGCAGGTAGCCGCTCACGTAGCGCGCCGCGAGGCCGAGCGCCCGCAGCCCGCCGATCATGACGTGCGCGAAGTCCTGGCAGACGCCGCGGCGTTCCTCGAACGCCTCGACGACCGGCGTCGAGACGTCGGTGCTGTCGGAGTCGTAGGTGAAGTCGCGATGGACCCGCCGCATCAGGTCGATCGCCGCGTCCGCGATCGGTCGTCCCGCGGTGAACGAGCGCGCCGCGTAGCGGCCGAGGCGCCGGTGACGCGGCACGTACGGCGACGGGAACGAGAACTCGCTCTGCGGCACGTAGGTGGCGCCGGCGCGATACGACAGCCGTCGCACGACGTCGGACCAGTCGTCGCTGACGGACGGGTCGAGGTCCGCGAAGCGCGGCGTGATGCGGACGCGGCTGACCGCGCGGACCGCGAGCCGCGTGTGCGGCACGTCGAGCGAGAAGTAGCAGCGGCAGTTGCCGAACGCGTCGTGCGTCGTCCGCTCGACGAACGGCCGCGGCGACACGCCGAGGCGAAAGCCTTCGAGGCGCTGGTGCGCCGTCTCGGCGGGGCGCAGGTACGCGACGTGATGGGCGAGCGCGACGTCGGTCGCGTAGCGATACGTCGTGTCGTGCATCACGTCGAGGACCGTGGCGCGGTCCTCGTCGTCGTCGTGCGGGGAGTCGTGCATCACCGGGCCACCGTGCGCCACAGGTCGCCGACGATGCTGAAGTATCGCAGCGCGATGTCGCTCGACAGGGTCCGGGCCGCGTCGGCGAGGCGAGCCGTCAGGTCGAGCAGCGCGCACGGCACGCCGGACGCGTCGGTCTCGACGAGTTCGCCGAGCGTCACGCCGAGCCCGGGCTCGGGGAAGTGCGCGAGCAGCATCGATGCCGGACCCGTGCCGGTGTCCGGCAGCTTCGCGACCTCGCTGCGCAACACCGCGACCGTCGTCGCGAGCGCGCGCGGGTTGTCCTCGTCGAACACGAGCAGGTCGAGCAGCGCCGCGAGTTCCTGCCGGCGCTGGTACAGCGAGCGATACGTGATCGTGCTGTCGAACAGCCCGAGCACGAGCGCGAACGCGGGCTCGCGCTCGCCGACGAGCGCCCCGCGCTCGACCATCACGTGCAGCGCGCCCGACATCGCGAGCAGGCGCTCGATCTGCCGGCCGATCGTCAGCAGCCGCCAGCCGTCGTCGCGCGTCATGCGGTCGGTCTGGGCGCCGGTGATCGCGTAGAGCCGCGTGCCGACGAACTCGAGCGCGTCGCGCGCGAGCGACCCGCGCCACCGATCGTCGCCGGCATGCGTGTCGTCGTCGAGCACCGCCAGCCGCTTGCTGTAGTCCTCGATCGTCGACGACACGAGGCGCCAGTGCTCCGGCGACAGGCGGTCGCGGATCTGGCCGGCCGCGCGCGACATCGCGTCGAGCGCGAAGCCGACGCCGCGATGATCGTCGGATGCGGGAAGCGCCGCGATCAACGCGCGCTCGAACACGCGCGACGCGTTGTTGCGCGACGAGCGCCGCGGCGACGGCACCTCGCCGGTCACGAGGCCCGGACGCGACACACAGCTCGCGGATCGCGTCGAAGAACGGCGGCGGCAGGCGTGTCGTCGGCCGGCAGGCGATTCAGCACGAGGCGCGCCATCCGCACGCCGTACTCGGCGCGCTCGGTATAGCGGCCCATCCAGAACAGGTTCTCGGCGGCGCGGCTCGACACCGGACGCGCGCGCGTCGTGCGCGCCGCCGTCAGCTCCTCGGGCGCGAGCTTCGGCGGCAGCATCGAGAACGCGTCGACGGCGCCTTCGGTGCGGACCCACGTGTCGAGGCTCGAGCCGCCGCGCTGCATCGACACGATCTGGCGATCGCCGCTCGCGATGCGCGCGAGCGCGCCGGGGAACACGTGCCAGCGCTTGACCGATCCGTCGAGGCCGTCGAGCGGCGGCTCCGCGATCGCGAAGACGCGCAGCATCGCGGCGCGCGGCTCGATGCGGCCCGCCGTGCCACGTCGGCGCCTGCGACAACGGCAGGTGGCGCTGCACCGTGTACGCGTCCGGGTCGCCGTCGATCCGGCGGCGCCACTCGTCGAGCTGCGCGGGGCTCGCCTCGGCGCCGATCATCGGCTCGAACGCGACGCGGCCGGTCGACGACGGGTAGGTCGGCTTGACGACGCGATCGCCGAGGTGGGGCTGCACCGCGTCGCGCGCGGCGGCCTCGCCGCACCACCACGACGACAACGACGGCAACCGCAGCTCCTCGCCGAGCAGGCGTCGCGAGATCGCCGGCAGGAAGCCGTTCAGCGCCGGCGACTCGAGGAACCCGCAGCCGAGCGCGTTCGCGACCAGCACGTGACGGGCGCGGATCGCCTGCAACAGTCCGGGCACGCCGATCGACGACTCGGAGCGCAGCTCGACCGGATCGCAGAAGTCGTCGTCGAGCCGTCGCAGGATGCCGTGGACGCGTTCGAGCCCGCGCATCGTCTTCAGGTAGACGCGTTCGTCGCGGACCGTGAGGTCGCTTCCTTCGACGAGCGGCAGGCCGAGGTATCGCGCGAGGTAGGCGTGCTCGAAGTACGTCTCGTTGTACGGGCCGGGCGTCAGCAGCACGATGCGCGGCACTCGATCGCGACCGTGCGACTCGGCCGCATGGCGCATCAGCACGCTGTCGGTCAGCTCGCGCGGCGCCGGCTGGTCGAACATCGAGTCGCCCTCGCGATGGACCAGCGCTTCGAGCATGTCGAGCAGCCGCCGGTAGCTCGCCGCGAGGTGCTGCACGCGCAGCTCGCCGAACGCGTCGGGGAACAGTCGCGAGATCGTCAGGCGGTTCTCGAGCGCGTAGCCGAGTCCCGACGGCGCCTGCGTCCGCTGACCGACGACGCGCCATTCGCCGTCCGGTCCGCGGCCGATGTCGAAGGCGACGATGTGCAGCCGCAGGTCGCCCGGCACGTCGACGCCGAGCATCTCGCGCAGGTAGCCCGGATGGCCGTGGACGAGCGCCGACGGGATCAGCCCCTCGGCGAGCAGCGCCTGCGGACCGTACGCGTCGGCCGCGATCGCCTCGAGCAGCGCCGCGCGCTGCGCGACGCCGGCCTCGATCTCGCGCCACTCGGCGTCCTCGACGACGAACGGCAGCAGGTCGAGCGACCACGGTCGCGGCGGCCCGACGTCGGCATAGACGGTGTACGTCATGCCGTTCTCGTTGATCTGGCGAGCGACGATGCCGAGGCGGCGGTCGAGGTCCGCGAAGCCTTCCGGTCCGAGCAGCTCGAAGAAGCGGCGCCACGGCGCGCGCATCGCGCCGCCCGGCGACTCGCGCAGCTCGTCGTAATGGCCGGGCGGCGGCGCGACCGCGAGCCGGTCGGCGATCGCCGACGCGTCGCCGAACAGCTCCGACTGGGAGACGGACCGGGCCACGACCGTGTGTCCTAGCGCCGGCGCAGGTCGAGCGTCAGCGGATATTCGGGGCTGCGCGGCGAGGGGCGGACGTCGAGGCGTCCCGGCGTGTGGCCGATCTTGAAGAAGCGCGCGAGCCGGCGGCTCTCCGCCTCGTACGCGTTGACCGGGAACACGTCGTAGTTGCGGCCGCCCGGATGCGTGACGTGGTAGCGGCAGCCGCCGACCGAGCGTTCGCTCGTCGTGTCGACGATGTCGAACACGAGCGGCGCGTCGATCGGCAGCGTCGGATGCAGCGCCGACGGCGGCGACCACGCGCGGTAGCGCACGCCGGCCACGAACTCGCCGGCACGCGACGTCGGCGTCAGCGGCAGCTCGCGGCCGTTGACGGCGATGACGAGCCGCGAGTCGACGAGCCCGGTCACGATCAGCTCCATCCGCTCGACCGACGAGTCGACGTAGCGGGCGGTCGCGCCGTTCGCGGTCTGCTCCGCGAGGACGTGCCACGGCTCGAGCGCCGAGCGCAGCGTGAGGTGGACGCCCGCGGCCTCGAACTCGCCGGCGAGCGGGAAGCGAAACTCGACGTGCGGCGCGAACCACGACGCCTGCAGCGGATAGCCGGCCTCGGCGAGCTCGGCGATGACCACGTCGAAGTCGGCGCGCACGAACGTCGACAGCATGAAGCGGTCGTGCAGCGACGTGCCCCAGCGCGCCAGCGGCGCGGCGTACGGCGTCTTCCAGAAGCGCGCGACCATGGCTCGCAGCAGCAACTGCTGGGCCAGGCTCATCTGCGCGTGCGGCGGCATCTCGAACGCGCGCATCTCGAGCAGGCCGAGCCTGCCGGTCGGTCCTTCGGGCGAATACAGCTTGTCGATGCAGAACTCGGAGCGATGCGTGTTGCCGGTGACGTCCGCGAGGATGTTGCGCAGCGCGCGGTCGACCATCCACGGCGTCGCGTACGGCTCCTTCTCGCCGGGGACGGCGACCTTCGCGTGCTGCTCGATGGCGTCGAGCGCCTGCCGGCGGATCTCGCGCGAACGCGATCTCGAGCTCGTAGAGCTGGTCGTCGCGCGCCTCGTCGACGCGCGGCGCCTGGCTCGTCGGACCGATGAACATGCCCGAGAACAGGTACGACAGCGACGGGTGGTTGTGCCAGTACGCGACGAGGCTCGTCAGCAGCCGCGGGTTGCGCAGGAACGGGCTGTCGGCCGGCGTCGCGCCGCCGAGCACGAAGTGGTTCCCGCCGCCGGTGCCCATGTGCTTGCCGTCGAGCATGAACTTCTCGGTCGCGAGCCGCGTCTCGTGCGCCGCGCGATACAGGAACTCCGTGTGGTCGACGAGTTGCCGCCAGCTCGACGCCGGATGGATGTTGACCTCGATGACGCCCGGATCCGGCGTGATCTGCAGCAGCTTGAGGCGCGGGTCGCGCGGCGGCAGGTAGCCCTCGAGCACGATCGACACGCCGCATGCGCGCGCGCCGGCCTCGACGGCCGCGAGCAGCTCGAGATATCGCTCGACGTCGGCGACCGGCGGCATGAAGACGCGCAGGCGTCCGTCGCGCAGCTCGACGCTGAGCGCGGTCCGCACGACCCACTTCGCCGACGTGCCGACCGCGATCAGCGACGGGTCGACGGCGGGCCGCTCGCGACGGGCGTCGAGCGCTTCCGCGACCGGCTCCGCGATGCGCAGCTGCAGCTCGGCGAACGACGGCAGCGGCTCGCGCACCGCCGACGGATCGCGCTGGATCAGATACGGATAGTCCTCCGGCGCGACCCACGGCAGCATGTCGAGCGGCAGCCGGTAGCCCATCGCGGACTCGCCGGGCGTCAGCACGATGCGGTCGCCGCGCAGCGGCCAGGGGCTCGTGACCCATCCCGCCTTCGTGCCGTCGATGCCGGCCGGATGCGGCAGGTCCTCCGCGCGCGCGAGCGGAAGCACGAAGCCGACCGGCGTCGTGTCGGCCGCGACGGCGACGGCCGCGCCGCCGCGCGGACGACGCGCCGACTTCGCGTCCGCCTTCGCGGCGATCGAATCGACGACGTTGAGCGGCATCCGGTTGCGACGGCGCGTCTCCTGGACGTCGTCCTCGAACGCCGGCATCGCGTAGCTCGGATCGATCCCGAGCGACGTCGCGATCGCGTGCATCAGCCGGCCCGCCTCGTCGGTGGACCAGGTCGTCGCGGCGGATCGCGGCACCGGCTTGCCGGCGGCGTCGAGCGCGGGCGCGTCGTCGTTGTCGAGGACCGAGGCATCCGACACGCACGGCTGGCCGTCGACGCGCCAGACCGCCGACAGTGCCCAGCGCGGCAGCGGCTCGCCCGGATACCACTTGCCCTGGCCGAAGTGCACGAAACCGTTCGGCCCGTAGCGCTCCGTCAGCTTCGGCAGCAGCCGCAGCGCGTAGCCGCGCTTCGTCGGGCCGAGCGCGTCGGTGTTCCACTCGCCGGCGTCGCGGTCGGCCGTCGCGACGAACGTCGGCTCGCCGCCCTGCGTGAGCCGGACGTCCATCGCGTCGAGCGCCGCGTCGACGTCGCCGCCGAGCGCGTCGATCGCCTGCCACTGCGACGGCGTGTACGGCAGCGTCACGCGCGGCGACTCGAAGGTCCGCGTGACCTTCATCGTGTGATGGAACTCGACGTTGCTCGTGCTGACGATGCCGGAGATCGGCGCGGCGCTGCCCGGCTCCGGCGTCGCCGCGAGCGGGATGTGGCCTTCGCCCGCGAGCAGCCCCGACGTCGGGTCGAGGCCGATCCAGCCCGCGCCCGGCAGGTAGACCTCGCACCACGCGTGCAGGTCGGTGAAGTCGGTCTCGGCGCCGCCCGGTCCGTCGAGCGACTTCACGTCGGGACGCAGCTGGATCAGATAGCCGGACACGAAGCGGGCCGCGAGGCCCAGATGGCGCAGCGTCTGAACCAGCAGCCAGCCCGAGTCGCGGCACGAGCCGGCGGCCGACGTCAGCGTCTCCTCCGGCGTCTGCACGCCCGGCTCCAGCCGGATCAGGTAGCGGATGTCCTGCTGCAGACGCTGGTTGAGCCGCACGAGGAAGTCGATCGTGCGTTCCTTCGTTCCCCGGCGCAGCGTCACGCTGTCGACGAACTTCGCGAAGCGCGGCGTCGCCGGCTCCTTCACGAGATACGGCGCGAGCTCGCGCGCGAGCGTCTCGTCGTACTTGAACGGGAAGTTCTCGGCCCAGTCCTCGAGGAAGAAGTCGAACGGGTTGTAGACCGCCATCTCGGCGACCAGGTCGACGGTGACGCGGAAGTGGTCGGTGAGGTCCGGAAAGACGAGGCGCGCGAGGTAGTTCGCGAACGGGTCCTGCTGCCAGTTCGTGAAGTGCTGCGTCGGCGAGACCGACAGCGAGTACGACAGGATCGGCGTCCGGCAATGCGGCGCCGGCCGCAGCCGCACGACCTGCGGCCCGAGCGTCACGAGGCGGTCGTAGCGGTAGTCCGTGACGTGCGTCAGCGCGACGTGGATGGCCAACGCGGGCTCCGGTGGATCGAGGTCAAGGCACGGGACTCAGGTGTCCCAGACGAGGAAGTCCTTGCTGATGCGCATGCCGAGATCGTTGACGCGTTCGAGGAAATCCGTCAGCCACGCGTGCAGGCCGCGCTGCAGGATATCCTCGATGCGCCCGTAATCGAGCTCGGCCTTCAGCATGCCGGCGCGGCGTTCGGTCTCGCGCGACTGGTCGTTGCGGACGTTCTTCAGGTTCACGACGACCTCGTTGATGCAGGCGGACAGCGATCGCGGCATGTCGTCGCGCAGGATCATCAGCTCGGCGATGCGCGCCGGCGTGATCAGGTCGCGATACACGCTGCCGATAGATCTCGAACGCCGACACCGACCGCAGCACCGCGGCCCAGTAGTAGAAGTCGCGCTGCGATGCGGCCACCTGCGTCGCATGCGACTCGCTGCGCTCGACCGTCGTCGGCTCCACCAGCTGCCCGAGCTCGGCCATGCCGTGGTACTTCACGTCGAGCAGTCGCGCGGTGTTGTCGGCCCGCTCGAGGAACGTCCCCATCCGCGCGAAGTGGAACGCCTCGTCCTTCAGCATCGTGCCGATCATCACGCCGCGCGACAGGTGCGAGCGGAACTTGACCCACTCGAAGAACTCGCGCGGGTCGCGTTCGAGCAGGTTGCCGTCGAGCAGGTTGTTGAGCTCGAGCCAGGTCCCGTTCGACGTCTCCCAGAACTCGGTCGTCAACGAGCCGCGCACCGCGCGCGCGTTCTCGCGCGCGGCGCGGATGCACGAGTAGATCGACGAGCTGTTCGACGGATCGCGCGCCATGAACGCGATGACGTCGCGGCCCGTGACGCGGTCGTAGAGCTTGTCGTAGCGCGGCTGCAGCTCGGAGATGCCGAGCATCGCGCGCCAGCCTTCCTCGGCGTTCTTCTCGGATTGCGGCAGCAGCGACGTCTGGTGATTGACGTCGAGCATCCGCGCGGTGTTCTCGGCTCGCTCGACGTAGCGCGCCATCCAGAACAGGTGGTCGGCGGTCCTAGAGAGCATGAGCCGTTTCGACGAAGTGACGCCGCTGGGTTCCCGCCTTCGCGGGAACGACGGGTCCACGATTCGCGTCACCGACGAGTCCGTTCGTCGCGGCAACGACGAATTCCACGTCGTTCGCTCGTCTTCGTCGTTCCCGCGAAAGCGGGAACCCGGCGTCGTTCGTGAGGCTCCCGCGCATCAGTCTTCCAGCACCCAGGTGTCCTTCGTCCCGCCGCCCTGCGACGAGTTGACCACCAGCGATCCCTCGCGCAACGCCACGCGCGTCAGGCCGCCCGGCACCATCGACACGCCGTGTCCCGACAGCACGAACGGCCGCAGGTCGATGTGGCGCGGCGCGATGCCGGCGTCGACGTAGGTCGGGCAAGCCGACAGCGCGAGCGTCGGCTGCGCGATGTAGTTGTCGGGCCGCGCGAGCAGCACGGCCCGGAACGCCTCGATCTCGTCGGTCGTCGACGCCGGCCCGACGAGCATCCCGTAGCCGCCGGCGCCGTGGATCTCCTTGACGACGAGCTGCGGCAGGTTCGCGAGCGTGTACGCGAGATCGTCGGGTCGGCCGCACTGGAACGTCGGCACGTTCGACAGGATCGCGTCCTCGCCGAGGTAGAAGCGGATCATGTCCGGCACGTACGGATAGATCGACTTGTCGTCGGCGATGCCGGTGCCGATCGCGTTCGCCAGCGTCACGTTGCCGGCCCGGTACGCGCCGAGCAGGCCCTTCGCGCCGAGCGCCGAGTCGGGACGGAACGCGAGCGGGTCGAGGAAGTCGTCGTCGATGCGGCGATAGATGACGTCGACGCGCTGCGGGCCCTGCGTCGTCCGCATGAACACGACCTCGTCCTCGACGAACAGGTCGGGGCCCTCGACGAGCTCGACGCCCATCTGCTGCGCGAGGAACGCGTGCTCGAAGTACGCCGAGTTGTACATGCCGGGCGTCATGACGACGACGGTCGGATTCGTCACGCCCTTCGGCGCCACGGCGCGCAGGTTGTCGAGCAGCAGGTCGGGGTAGTGCGCGACCGGCGCGACGCGATTGATCGCGAACAGGTCGGGGAAGAGCCGCATCATCATCTTGCGGTTCTCGAGCATGTACGACACGCCGGACGGTACGCGCAGGTTGTCCTCGAGCACGAACCACTCGCCGATCCCGTCCGCGTTGCCGACGCGCACGACGTCGATGCCGGCGATGTGCGCGTAGATGTCGCGCGGCACGTCGACGCCCTTCATCTCCGGGCGGTACTGGCTGTTCGACAGGATGCGTTCGGGCGGCACGATGCCGGCCTTGAGGATGTCCTGGTCGTGGTAGACGTCGTGGATGAAGCGGTTCAGCGCGACGACGCGCTGGCGCAGCCCGGCCTGGAGCGTGGCCCAGTCCGACGCGGGGATGATGCGCGGGATGACGTCGAACGGGATCGTCCGCTCCGTGCCGCTGCCGCCGTCGTCGAGGTCACCGTAGACCGCGAACGTGATGCCGACGCGACGGAAGATGAGCTCGCTCTCGGTGCGCTTGTCGGCGATCGCTTCGTGCCCCTGGCCGTCGAGCCACGCCTTGAACGGCGCGTAGTGCGGCCGGACGCCGGCGCGCGCATCGGTCATCTCGTCGAAGAAGCTGGCCGGCATCGGTGGGGGTTCAGGGGAGGGCGAAGAAGCGTCGGCACCGCGGGCGGCACCGCGAATCGAGCGGCGCGCGCGCGGTCGATCGAGCGAGGCCGTGCGAACGATCGTCGGCCGACGCCGGGCGTGGCCCGCGACGTCCGGCGTCTCGATTCATCGCGGTCTCCTCTCGTCCGATGCGCAGGCCGGGCGACGGGGCATCGGAGGACGGCGCGACGCGCGTCCTTCGGGCGCCCGGCCCGATGGTGCGATCGAGTGTAGCAATAAGCAGGCCGTTCGGTCCTGCGCGTCGGCCCGCGCCGCGCGCTTCGGACCGCGCCGCACGGACGACGACGCACCGGGGCTGACGGCCGCGCCGCCGACGGCACCGACGACGCGCCACCGACGCCGCGCCACCGACGACGCGCCACCGACGATGCGGCCGACGGCGGCATCGATGTCGCGCCGACGACTCGGCGCGCACGACCTGGCCCTCACGTCGCGTCGCTTCGACCGATGCGTTCGACGACCGTCGGCAACGCGACATCGCGCGCGTCGATGTCGTCCCCGAGCCGATAGCAGCCGGCCACGGCCGGAACCGCGCCATCGGCGGCCGGACCGTCCGCCGCCGCGACCACCGCGAGCGGCTCGCCGACCCGGACGAGGCGACCGAGCGGCGCGAGCGATTCGAGCCCGACCGACGGATCAACGGCGTCGTCGGCACGTCGGCGGCCGCCACCGAGCGCGACGACGACCATTCCGAGTGCACGCACGTCGATGGCTCGCACGATGCCGTCGCGTGGTGCACGGACCGTCCGGCGAACCGCGGCCACGGGCAACGCGCGGTCGACCCGCTCGAGCAGGTCCGACGGACCGCCGAGCGCGGCGACCATCCGCGCGAACCGCTCGGCGGCGCGACCGCTCGCGAGCGCGTCGCGCAATGCCGCCGTCGCCGCATCGTCGCTGTCGGCCAGGCCCGCCTCGCGCAGCATCGCGGCGCCGAGCGCGATCGTGACGTCGACGAGCCGCGTCGTCTCGTCGCCGCCTCGACCGGTCAGCACGTCGATCGCGCAGCGGACCTCGATCGCGTTGCCGGCGCACGGCGCGAGCGGCTGGTCCATCGGCGTCAGCAGCACGGTCGTCGGCAGCCCGGCGGCGCGACCGACGCCCGCGATCGACGACGCGAGCTCGCGCGCCCGGTCGAGCGTCGGCATGAACGCGCCGGAGCCGACCTTGACGTCCATCACGAGCGCATCGAGTCCGGCCGCGAGCTTCTTCGCGAGGATCGACGCGGTGATCAGCGCGACCGACTCGACGGTCGCCGTGACGTCGCGCGTCGCGTACAGCCGCGCGTCGGCCGGCGCCAGCTCGCCGGTCTGGCCGACGATCGCGCAGCCGACGTCGCGCACGACGCGCTGGAAGCGTTCCGTCGACGGCGCGACGTCGTAGCCCGGGATGGCCGCGAGCTTGTCGAGCGTGCCGCCGGTATGGCCGAGGCCGCGCCCCGAGATCATCGGCACGGCCGCGCCGCACGCCGCGACGAGCGGCGCGAGGATCAGCGAGACGGTGTCGCCGACGCCGCCGGTCGAATGCTTGTCGACGAGCGGGCGATCGACGCCGGGCCACGCCAGCACGCGGCCCGACGCGCGGATCGCGCGCGTCAGCGACACGCGCTCGTCCATCGTCATGTCGTTGAAGAAGACGGCCATCGCGAACGCGGCGATCTGCCCTTCGCCGACCGTCCCGTCGGCGATGCCGGCGACGAACGCCGCGATCTCGGCGTCGGTCAGCGCGTGGCCGTCGCGCTTCCTGCGGATCACTTCCTGCGGCAGCATGCGACGGCGGGCGATGGACGCGGGATCGTCAGCCGACGGTCGCGCGCCGGGCCGTCGCCGGCCGGGACGCATTCGGTCGCACGCACCGCCGGCCGGACGTCGACGCGCCGCGCGTCACCACGGCACCGTGCGGCCGAGGTAGTCGAGGTATCGAAGCCCTCGCTTTCCGGCCTGCGCGTCCATCGTGTCCGCGAGCCGCGGAATGCTCTCGTCGACGCCGAGACGCGCCTGCGGGCCGCCGAGCTCGGTCCGCACCCATCCCGGCGCCATCAGCAGCAGCGTCCGCGGATCGCCGGCGTGCCGGGCGGCGAAGCTGCGCATCAGCATGTTGAGCGCGGCCTTGCTCGCGCGGTAGACCTCGAAATTGCCGTTCTCGTTGTTCGAGACGCTGCCCTGGCCGGACGACATCACGCCGATCGTTCCGTCGGGATGCACGAGATCCCGGAGGGCTTCGACGACGCGCATCGGGCTCAACGCGTTCGTGACCATGACGCGGACGAACTCGTCCGTCGTGACGTCGGCGATCGTCTCGCGATCGTCGTTCTTGACGCCGGCGTTGACGAACAGAAGGTCGAACCTCCTCGATGCCAGGCGTGCCCGCAGCGCGGCGACCTCGTCGGCGCGCACGATGTCGACGGTCTCGATGTCGAGTCGTCCTTCCGCGGCACGCTGCAGATCGTGCAGTCCCGAGGGCCTGCCGGCACGCTCGGTGGCGACGACCCGCCACCCGCGTTCGAGATATTCGCCCGCGAGCGCGAGACCGAGCCCGCGCGAGGCGCCGACGAGCAGCAGGGTCCGTTCGGGCGACGGACGCGTCGGCGGCGCCGCGGCATGGGGCGCGACGCTCATGCCAGCCCGATGAACAGCCCGGCGATCGTCGCGCTCATCAGGTTGCTCAGCGTCGCGGCCGCGACCACGCGCAGCCCGTAGCGGGCCACGTCCGAGCGCAGCGACGGCAGGATCGCGCCGAAGCCGCCGGCCAGGATCGCGATCGACGAGAAGTTCGCGAAGCCGCACAGCGCGAACGACAGGATCGCCTGCGTCTTCGCGTCGAGAGGCGTCAGCCCGGCGGCCGCCACCGTCGTCGCGTCGTGGAGGTAGGGCGCGAGACCGATGTACGCGACGAACTCGTTGAGGATCAGCTTCTGGCCGAGCAGGTTGCCGGCGATGCCCGACTCGCCCCACGGGACGCCGATCATCCACGCGATCGGCGAGAACACGGTACCGATGATCGTCTCGAGATTCCACGACGGATGGCCGAACAGTCCCATCACGCCGCCGACGATGCCGTTCAGCAGCGCGATCAGCCCGACGAACGCGAGCACCATCGCGCCGACGTTCACCGCGATCCGCAGCCCGATCGCCGCGCCGCCGGCGGCCGCGTCCATCACGTTCGCCGGCCGCGTCTGCTCGAACTCGAGGTGGTCGAAGCGGATCGCCGACGGCTCGGTCGACGGGCAGACGATCTTCGCGAACAGCAGCCCGCCGGGCACCGCCATGAACGACGCGGCGATCAGGTACTCGAGCTTCACGCCGAGCCCCGCGTAGCCCGCGAGCACCGAGCCCGCGACCGACGCCATCCCGCTCGCCATGATCGCGAACAGCTCGGGCCCGCGAAGTTGCGTGACGAACGGCTTGACCGCCGCCGGCATCTCGCTCTGCCCGAGGAAGATCGTCGCGACCGCCGAGAACGATTCGATCTTGGACACGCCGATGACGCGCTGGAACAGCGTGCCGAGTCCCGACACGATCCAGCGCATGAGGCCGACGTAGTACAGCACCGAGATCAGCGCCGTCACGAAGATGATCGCGGGGAGCACCCGCAGCGCGAAGACGAAGCCGCCGGTCGGAAAGACCTCGAACATCTTCGGCGACACGAGGCCGGCGAACATGAACTCGATGCCGCGGTTGCCGTACGCGAGGACGTGATCGACGCCCGAGGCGATCGCGCCGAGCACGGTCTTGCCGGCCGGCACGAACAGGATCAGCGCGCCGATCGCGACCTGCGTCGCGAGCGCGGCCGCGACGACGCGCGGACGGATCGCTCGCCGGTTCATCGAAAGCAGCCACGCGATGACGAGCAGCCCGGCGATGCCGCCGACGCTGCGCAGGACGTCACCGATCATAATCGCGCTGGTCGCTCATTCGTCTTCGTCCCGTCGAAGCGCCGCATCATAGATGAACCACTCGCCGCCACCGGCCGCGGACCTCGACGACGGTCCGGGCGCCATCTGGATCGACGCGCTGCTCGACGCGGCGCGCGACGCGAGCACGCGCGCGTACGCGCCGTACAGCCGCTTCGCGGTCGGCGCGGCGGTGCTCGCCGACGACGGCCGCATCTTCGCGTCGGCGAACGTCGAGAACGCCTCGTACGGCCTGACGTCGTGCGCCGAACGCAACGCGATCTTCGCCGCGGTGTTCGCCGGCGTGCGTCGCATCGTCGCGGTCGCGGTGCACACGCCGACCGAACGCCCGGTGTCGCCCTGCGGCGCGTGCCGTCAGGTGATCTTCGAGTTCGGACCGGAGGCCCTCGTCGCGAGCTGCTGCGACGGCCCGCATGCCGCGCGGTGGTCGATCACGGAACTGCTGCCGGGCGCGTTCGGACCGGCGAGCCTGTGACGCGACGGCCGCGTCACGCCGTCTGCGCCATCAGCTCCGTGTCGATGCCGTAGTCGCGGATGCGCGTCGCCGCGGCCGGCGCGACCGGCTCGCTCGCGGTGTCGCGGCTCCACTGCAGGAACATCAGCGCGGTCCAGATCGGCAGGTGCCAGTCGCCGACGCCGGACACGTGGCGGTCGAGCATCGTGCGCAGCGCCGGCGCGTCGATGAGGTCGGCCGTCTCGCCGCGGCACGACGCGATCGCGTCGTAGGCCCAGCCCTTCAGCGGGCCGCGCAGCCACGACGCGATCGGGATGCCGAAGCCCATCTTCGGCCGATCGACGAGCCGCTTCGGCACGTGCCGGTCGAGCACCTGCCGCAGCAGCCACTTGCCGACGCCGTTGCGGAACTTGTACGACGACGGCAGCTGCAGCGCGAATTCGACGATGCGGTGGTCGAGCAGCGGCGCGCGCGACTCGACGCTGACCGCCATCGACGCGCGATCCATCTTCGCGAGGATGTCGTCCGGCAGGTAGCCGGTCAGGTCGCGCAGCATGAACATCTCCTCGATCGACCCCGGCGGCAGCGCGTCGACGTCGGTCGGGAACGGCGAGCGCGTCGCCCGCTGCCGCAGCAGCCGCGGCTCGGCCCACGGCGACAGCAGCTGCCAGTACAGCGCCTCGACGTCGCGGCTCCCGAACGCGCGGCCGAGCTTCGTCAGCTTCTGCGCCGGCCGCAGCCCGCGCACGCCGGACACCTCGTCGTTCGGGAACGCCCACATGAACGCGCGGTCGACGCCGGCCGGCACGCGCTTCATCGCGTCCTCGACCAGCGGCCGCAGGCCGACCGGCACGCGGCGCACCGCCGGCCACAGCCGGGCGCCCATCGAATAGCGCGGATAGCCGCCGAACAGCTCGTCGCCGCCGTCGCCGCTGAGCGCGACGGTGACCGTCCGGCTCGCGAGCTTCGACACGAGGTAGGTCGGGATCTGCGAGACGTCCGCGAAGGGCTCGTCCCAGATGCGCGGCAGCAGCGGGATCGTGTCGCGCACGTCGTCGGCGCCGACGTAGAGCTCGGTGTGGACCGTGCCGAAGTGCCGCGCCACGCCGGCGGCGTGGTGCGCCTCGTTGAACGCGCTCTCGCGAAAGCCGATGCTGAACGTCTCGAGGTGCGTCGCCTGCCGCGCGCACATCAGCGCGACGATCGTCGACGAGTCGATGCCGCCGGACAGCAGCGCGCCGAACGGCCGGTCGGCGATCATCTGCTGCTCGACGGCGGTCGTCAGCAGCCGCTCGAGCGCGTCGACGGCGTCCTCGTCGCGATCGAACGCCAGCCGCGGACGGCGCGCGACGTCGACGGCCGACCAGTACGCGTGCTCCTGGGGCGCGGCGTCGCCGGCGCGCAGGACGACGCGCGTCCCGGGCCGCACCTTGCGGACGTGCCGGTAGATGCTGGCGGGCGCCGGCACGTAGCCGAGCGACATGTAGGCCGCGAGCGCGTCGGGATCGATCGCGCCGTCGAACGACGGGTGCGTCGCGAGCGCCTTCAGCTCGGACCCGAACAGCCACGTGTTGCCGAAGCGGCCGTAGTACAGCGGCTTCTCGCCGATCCGGTCGCGCACGAGCGTCAGCGTGCGGTCGACGCGGTCCCAGACCCCGACGGCGAACATGCCGACGCAGTCGGCGATCGCACGCTCGACGCCCCACGCGTCGAACGCGGCGGTCAGTGTCTCGGTGTCGGACGTGCCCTGCCAGACCGGCGCGTGGCCCGCGTCGTCGAGCCGGCGGCGGATGTCGCGATGGTTGTAGATCTCGCCGTTCAGCGTGACGACGTAGCGACCCCCGGCCGACGCCATCGGCTGGTGGCCGGCCGCGCTCAGGTCGAGGATCGAGAGGCGACGGCTGCCGAGCTGGATGCCCTGCGACGGATCGGACCACGTGCCGGCGTCATCGGGGCCGCGATGCGCCAGCGACGCGACCATGCGATGCACGCCGTCGCCCCACGGCGCCGCGGTCGAGTAAGGGCCCAGCGCACCGGCGATTCCGCACATTCGAGTTCCACACGAGCCGGCCGTCGGCCGAGCGGCTCGATGATGCCGCATCGATGTCACAATTCGCAACGTATTTGCGACATCTCGGCATCCGGACCCTTGACGTTGCCGCCGTGATACGACGGTGCACGGTCCGGCGCGGTGCGAGCGACGGCCGTTCAGGCGGTCGCGCGGTCGGCGACGGCGGGCAGCAGGTCGAGCAGCTTCAGCCGCTGGACCTTGCCCGACGGCCCGCGCGGCATCTCCGTGACGAAGTGGATCGCCTTCGGGGTCTTGTACGGCCCGAGTCGCGCGCGGCAGAACTCGCGGAGCTCGTCCTCGCTGCACGGCACGCCGTCGCGGCGCACGATGCAGGCGATCACCTCCTGACCGTAGTGCCGGTCGGGCAATCCCACGGCGGCCGCCTCGAGCACGGCCGGGTGCAGCAGCAGCACCTCGTCGATCTCGCGCGGCGCGATGTTCTCGCCGCCCTTGATGATCAGCTCCTTGATGCGACCGGTGACGAAGAAGAAGCCGTCCGGATCGCGATGCCCGAGGTCACCGGTCCGCAGCCACCCGTCGCCAGTGAAGCTGGCGCGCGTCGCGTCGTCGTTCTTGTAGTAGCCGCGCATCACGTTCGGCCCGCGGATCACGAGCTCGCCGGTCACGCCGTCGGGCACCTCGCGCAACGCGGCATCGACGACGCGCGCCTCGCAGCCCGACGCGCGGCCGACCGAGCCGATCCTGCGCCGGGTCGCGTCGAGCGGATTGGAGAACGCCGGCGCCGCGGTCTCGGTCAGGCCCATCGTCTCGACGATGCCGATGCCGAACTTCTGCTCGAACGCGCGGTGATGCTCCGGCGCGAGCGCGGCCGACGCCGAGCGGCAGAAGCGCACGCGTGCCGTCGCTTCCGGCGGCGGCACCGGGCCTTCGATCAGGTACGAGATGATCGTCGGCACGACGTTGATCCAAGTGCAGCCGTTCGCGGCGACCTGCTGCCAGAAGCGCGCCGCCGAGAACTTCGGGGCGACGGCCACGCCGCCGCCGCTCGCGAGCGGCGCGAGCATCGTCACGCTGAACGCGTTGATGTGATACAGCGGCAGCACGCCGAGGACACGGTCGTCTGGCGTCAGCGCATGCTCGGCCGCGACCGCGGCCGCGTTCGCCGCGAGGTTCGACTGCGTCAGCATCACGCCCTTCGGCACGCCGGTCGTCCCCGACGTGTACATCAGCAGCGCGACGTGGTCCGGCGACGGCGGCGCGTCGCTCGCGGCGCTTCCGACGATCGGCACGTCGTCGGTCGCCGGACCGGGGACGGCCGGCAGCGTGCCGTCGGGATCGACGACGATCAGCGACACCGGGCGTCCGAGCGACGGCAGGATGCGCCGTACCGGCTCCTCCCACTCCGGCGACACGCAGACGACGCGGCAGTCCGAGTGCCCGAGCACGTACTGCATCTGCGTCGGCTGCGACAGCAGGTTCACCGGATTGACCGTGAGCCCGGCGGCCATCGCGCCGAGCAGCAGCCGCACCGTCTGCAGACCGTTCGGCATGACGAGCGACACCGTGTCGCCCGGCCCGGCCCCGTGCGCGGCGAGCAGCGTCCGCACGTCGTCGCACGCGCCGCGCAGCGCGGCGAACGTCAGCGGTTCGCCGCGTTCGGTCGACAACGCGTAGACGCGCTCGGGCCAGCGCTCGGCGGCGCGGTCGATCAGTTCGCGGACGGTCGCCGGCGTCATGCGTCAGGCGGCGCCGAAACGATCGAAGAAGCGGCCGAAGATGTCGCGCTCGGTCGGGACCTGCTCGGGGATCGGCGTCGAGACGCGCGTGATGTTCAGGTAGTGCCGGTAGTTCATGTTGTCGGAGAAGTTGTTGCCGCCCCACGTGCCGCAGCCCATCGACAGCGAGAACGGAAGCCCGTTGTCGAAGCTGCCGCCGGTCGCGATGCAGTGCGCCTGGTTGACGATGACGCGCGCGACCGGCAGCGACAGCCCGAGCGCGAGTGCGCGGTCCGGCATCGCGCTGTGCAGTCCGACCGAGTGCCCGGCGCCCTGGTACGCGTAGATGCGCGACACGATGCGGGCGGCCTCGTCGAAGTCGGGCGCGCGATAGATCGTCAGCACCGGGCTCAGCTTCTCGCCGGAGAACGGGTGGTCGCGCCCGACGCCGTCCTCGTCGACCATCAGGATGCGCGGGTCGCGCGCGGCGATCGCGCGCCACGCCGCCTCGTCGTCGCCGCTCCCGGCCGCCTGCGCGCCGGCGAGCTCCGCGACGACGCGGGCCGACTTGCCGGTCACGGCGGCCGCGAGCTTGCCGTCCGGCCACATCACCTGCTGCAGCGTGGCCTTCTGCGTCGCGTCGAGCAGCACCGCGCCGCGCGCCTCGAGCGCCGCGAGCGTCGCGTCGCGCACGGCGTCGACGATGACGAGGCTGTTCTCGGACGAGCAGCTCGTCGCGTTGTCGAACGTCTTCGACCGCACGATGCGGTCCGCGGCGAGCTCGACGTCGGCCGTCTCGTCGACGATGCCGGCGACGTTGCCGGCGCCGACGCCGAACGCCGGCGTGCCGCACGTGTACGCGGCGCGGACGTTCGACTGCGAGCCGGTCGCGACGACGAGATCGCACCGCTGCATCAGCTCGGCGGTCGTCTGCTTGCTGATCGGTGCCGGCAGCAGCTGCACGAGGTCGCGCGCGACCTCCGGGTCCATCCCGATGCGACGCAGCTGCGCATGGACGAACTCGATCAGCCGCGCGCACGTCGACCATCCCTTCGGCGACGGCGCGACGATGACCGCGTTGCGGCCCTTCAGCGCGTTGATGATCTTGTTCGCCGGCGTCGCGCCCGGGTTCGTCGACGGCGTCACCGCGCAGACGACGCCGACCGGACGGGCGATCTCGACGATGCCGCGTTCCGGATCCTCGGCGACGACGCCGACCGACTTCGCGTGCTGGAGGTCGCGAAGCAGCCCGAACGTCTTGCGATGGTTCTTGCGGATCTTGTCGTCGACGTTGCCGATGCCCGTCGCGGCGACCGACAGCTCGGCGAGCTCGCGGTTGCGGTTCGGCTCGATGATCGCCCAGCCGGCGGCCGTGACGGCCAGGTCGACCTGCTCCTGCGACCACTGCTCGTAGACGCGCTGCGCGGCGCGCGCCCGCTCGACGAGCGTCGCGATCGGCGACGCCGTCCGCGTCTCAACCGACGGTCTTTCGGACACCTGCATGATCGAGCTCCTGCGGGAATTTCGTGGACGTCCGCCCGCCCGGCTGGGGGACCGACGATTCGCCGACGCGTCGCGTCGGATCGATGAACAGCGACGCGACGATGCCGATCGCGAGCAGTCCCGCCGACGCGGCGAAAGGGACCTTGTAGCTGCCGGTCGTCTCGATCAGGTAGCCGAACACGAGCGGCGAGATCATGCCGGCGACGCCGAAGCCGGTGTTCATCATGCCACCGGCGGTGCCGGCGTACGCGCCGGCGATGTCCATCGGCAGACTCCACAGCACGGCGTTCGTCAGCTCGAGGAAGAAGAACGACGCCGCCAGCAGCGCGACCGCGGTCGTCGCGTCGGCGACGCCGACGACCGGAAGGATGAACGCGAGCGCGCCGCCCATGCCCACGACCATCACGACGCGACGCGCGAGCTTCAGGCTGCCGGTGCGCTTGAAGATCATGTCGGACACCACGCCGCCGAGCGTGTCGCCGACGACGCCGGCGAGCAGCGGCAGCGACGCGAACAGCGCGAGATGCTTGAGGTCCAGGCCGCGCGCGTCCTTCAGGTAGGACGGCAGCCACGTGAGGAACACCCACAGCGACCAGCCGTAGCAGAAGTCGACGAACGTCACGAGCCACATCTTGCGGATCATCTCGCCCCACGGCGTCGGATCCTTCGACCGCGACTTCATCTTCGCCGTGTCGACGCCGATCTGCTCGATCTCCTCCGGCGTGACCCACTTGTGCTCGATTGGCGTGTTGCGGAAGAACCAGACGTACAGGATCGTCCACAGGATGCTCGCGATGCCGAGGTAGATGAACGACTCCCGCCAGCCCTGCCACGCGACGATGGCGACGACGATCGGCGGGGCGACCGCGCCGCCGAGGCGCGCGAAGCTGTGGGTGATCCCCTGCGCGAAGCCGCGCTCGGTCGCCGGCAGCCAGAACGTGAACGCGCGGGTCGCCGTCGGGAACGCGCCGCCTTCGCCGAGCCCGAGGACGAAGCGGAACGCGATCAGCGACGTCAGCCCCCAGGCGAAGCCGCACAGGATCGTCGCGGCGGCCCACAACAGGCTCAGGACCGTCAGCACGAGCCGCGGTCCGAACTTGTCGGCGCACCAGCCGCCGACGATCTGCATCGCGGCGTACGGCACGGCGAACGCCGAGAAGATGGCGCCGAGCTCGGTCGGCGACAGGCCGAATTCCTTGCGGATGAACGGGCCGGCGACCGAGATGTTGACGCGATCGATGTACGCGACGAAGTACAGCAGGCACATGATCGCGAGGATCAGGTGGCGAACCTTGAACATCCCTCGCATGGCTGTCTCCTCGAGGCGAACGATCGATCGGCGGTGGACGTTGTTCCAATATTCAGGACAACGTCTCGTTATCTGGAACCACGATAGAAATTCGGCGTGGCTTTGTCAAGGCGGGTATCCCCGGAAGCGCGCGACGCCCGGCGTCGCCCCGCGACGACGGTCGGGCGGGCTGGCGTAACGGCGCTCGCGTCGCGCGGCGGTCGGGCGGCAAGGCGAGCCGGTCGTCGCGTCGCGCGACGCCGACGACGCCGCGCCGACGCCGGTCATCCCGCCAAGGGTCGGAAGCCGAGCGTTCCGCTCGCGCGACGCGCGCAGGCGACGAGCTGGCGCGCGAGCGCCCGCGACTGCGTCCGCCCGAAGCGGATCGCCGGCACGCTCATGCCGACGGCCGCGACCGGTTCGCCGCGCCCGTCGAAGATCGGCACCCCGAGGCCGCAGACGCCGACGCGCCACTCCTCCCGGTTCTCGCCGTAGCCGCGCGCGCGCGTGCGCTCGAGCTCCGCGAGCAGCGCGTCGACGTCGGTCAGCGTGTTCGGCGTGTAGGCGACAAGCGTGCCGAGCCGTGCGAGCAGCGCCTCGCGATCGAGGCGGGCGGCCGCCAGCAGTGCCTTGCCGGACGCGACGCAGTGCGCGGGCGCCCGGCCGCCGATGCGCGAGTACGCGGCGACCGGCAGCGGGCTGTCGAACTTGTCGAGGTAGACGATCTCGCGACCGTCCAGCACCGCGAGGTGGATCGTCTCGCCGGTCTCGTGCGACAGCGCCGCCAGATGCGGACGAACGAGCGCGACGAGGTCGGTCGCGGCCGCGATCAGCGAGCCCAGCTCGAACAGCCGCAGGCTCGGACGATAGGCGCTCGTCTTGCTGGTCCTGCACCGCCCAGCCGCATTCGACGAGCGTCTGCAGCGTGCGGTGCGCGTTGCTGCGGGCGAGCCCGAACTGCGCGGCGACGTCGGTCACGCGGCAGTCGCGCTGCTGGCGCGCCAGCCAGTCGATCACCGCGAGACCCTTGGCGAGCGTCGAATCCATCGAGGTCGTTCCGTGCGACGCAGCGGCGCATCGCTGCGATTCCGAAAGACGGAATCATGTTCCAGAAAGCAGAACTCAGTCTAGGAACGACACTCCGACGTGTCAACGTCTCGCGGCCCGGGTCGCGCACCGCGTCGTGGCAGCCGGCGAGGCGGTCGGCGCGTGGAGGCCCGAACCGCCCGCGACGCCCCCACGCCGCTCAGCGACGGTGACGACGGGCGATCAGGTCGAGGATCTCGCGGAACGCCTGGTTGCCGATCGCCGCGGCGAGGTCGAGGACGTGGCTGCAGCCATAGTACGGGCTCAGGTCGAGGCCGACGCCGACGCCGCGGATCTCGACGTCCCCGACCTGCTCCTGCCGCAGCACGACCTCGCGGAGGTGATGGTCGAGGTAGTGCGCGTCGTTCGCCAGGTTCGTCGCGCCGTCCATCGGCGATCCGTCCGAGACGACGAGCAGCAGGCGCCGCGTCGCCGGGTGCGCGCGCATCCGCGCGCAGGCCCAGTCGACGGCCTCGCCGTCGATCCCTTCGCGGAACTGGTCGCCCTTCAGCAGCGCCGCGATCCGCGGCCGCGCGCGCCGCCAGCTGGTGTCGGCGTCCTTGAAGACGAGGTGCAGCACCTCGTTCAGGCGGCCGGGATGCGCGGGGCGCCCGGCACGCATCCAGTCGCGCTGCGCGCGGCCGCCGTTCCACGCGCCGGTCGTGAAGCCGAGGATCTCGCTGTCGACGCCCGCGAGCTCGAGCGCGCGCGCGAACACGTCGACGATCATCGCGACGGTCTCGGCGTGCTCCTTCATCGAGCCCGAGCAGTCGATCAGGAACGCGACGAGGCAGTCGGCGGCCGGCTCGATGCGTTCGCTGCGGAACAGCCGGCGCTCGGTGGGCGACGCGACGAGCTGCGACAGCCGCCGGCCGTCGATGCGGCCTTCTTCCTGGCCGCTGTCCCAGCCGTCGTGCACGGGGATCGCCAGCAGCGCCCGCAGTTCGCGCGCGAGGCGCGGCACGTTGACCGCCTGCGCGGCGATGCGGCGGTCGAGCCGCTCGCGCAGCCCGGCCAGCACGTCGCGGCGCACGAGCCGCGCCGGCGTCGACCTCGCGGTCGTACGCGGTCGGTGAAGACGCGATAGCCGTCGTCGGCGTCCTCGAGCACGCGGCTGCGTCCCGACACCGCGGTCGCGTACGTCTCGCTCGCCAGCCGGTCGATGTCCATCACGAGGCTGAACGCCGCCGCCTCTCGGTCGCCGCCGTCGTCGCCGCGCGGTCCCGCGGTCGGCGGCCCAGTCGCTCATCGCGCGGATCGTGCGTCGCGATCGCGAGCGCGTGGCGCGCGTAGGCCGACTGGTCGTGCCGATGACGCCGCAGCGCGACGAGGTCGTGGCCGATCAGCGGCGACAGCGCGCCGCGCGTGATCTCGAGCATGTCCTCGACCTCCTCGAGGATCGGCTGGCCGGTGACGCGGCTGCGGCACATCTGCGCGACCGTGTAGAGCAGCAGGCCCGTGCCCGGTGTCGGCGAGGCCCGAGTCGCGGTACGTCCGCGACCACGCGTCGAAGCGATCGCCTGCAGGTTGTGCGCGACGCCGCGCAGCGACGGCGGCACGAGGCTCTCGACGCGGAACTGCTCGAGCAGCTCGAACACCAGCCGCTCGACCGGATCGTCCGGCGACAGGCGGCGATGCAGCGCCGGATCGGAATGCACGAGCCGCAGCGCCATGCCGTCGGCCGCGCCGCGGAACGACGCGAAGTCGTCCCGTTCCGGCGACGGATGCAGATGCGGCGCGAACAGCGGCAGCGGACGGCGACCGCGGAACAGGCGATGGCCGCGGAAGTGCAGGTCGCGCGTCGCCGACCAGCGCGTGGATCGTCGCGGCGCACAGCTCCTCGACCCGTTCCTGTCGGCGCGTGCGCGCCTGGACGTCGCTCATCGGATCGACGCGCCGCACTCCGCGGTCAGGACGGGCGTGCGCTCAGCGCGTACGACTCGTCGAGCTCGCGGTCGAAGCAGCGCTGGAAGTATTCGGCGACCACCGGCCGCTCCGCCTCGTCGCACTTGTTGACGAACGACAGCCGGAACGCGAGCGCCGGGTCGGTGAAGATCTCCACGTTCTCCGCCCACGTGATGACGGTGCGCGGCGACATCAGCGTCGACAGGTCGCCGGCCGCGAAGCCCTTGCGCGTCAGGTCGGCGACCGCGACCATCGCGTCGACGAGCGCGCGCCCCGCGTCGTTCGCGAGCGACGGCACGCGCGCGAGCACGATCGCGACCTCCTCGTCGCGCGGCAGGTAGTTGAGCGACGCCACGATGTTCCAGCGGTCGATCTGCGCGTGGTTGAGCCGCTGCGCGCCGTGGTACAGGCCGTTGAGATTGCCGAGGCCGACGGTGTTCGCGGTCGCGAACAGGCGGAACGCCGGATGCGGATGGATCACCTTGTTCTGGTCCATCAGCGTGAACTTGCCGTCGCGTTCGAGGATGCGCTGGATCACGAACATCACGTCGGGGCGCCCGGCGTCGTATTCGTCGAAGACGAGCGCGATCGGCCGCTGCAGCGCCCACGGGACGATGCCTTCCTGGAACTCGGTGACCTGCTGGCCGTCGCGCAGCACGACCGCGTCCTTGCCGACGAGGTCGAGGCGGCTGAGGTGGCCGTCGAGGTTGACGCGCACGCACGGCCAGTTGAGTCGCGCGGCGACCTGCTCGATGTGCGTCGACTTGCCGGTGCCGTGCAGCCCCTGCACCATCACCCGCCGGTCGCGCTTGAAGCCGGCGAGGATCGCGAGCGTGACCGCCGGGTTGAAGCGGTACGCGTCGTCGATCTCGGGCACGTGGTCGTCGCGCTCGCTGAACGCGGGCACGACGAGGTCGGTGTCGATGCCGAAGACGTCGCGCGCCGCGACCGTGCGGTCGGGTCGAAGGCCGGCATCGAGGCTCACGGAGCTCTCCTGATCGGGGCGGGGAGCGGCGTCACGCGCTGCGCGTCGCGCGGGACGACGCGGCGGGCAGCTCGGCGTCGATGCGGCCGAGCGCGGCGGCCGCGCGTTGCAGCGCCGGCAGCACCTGCTTCGCCTTCGCGGGGGCGAGCCGCATCACCGGCGCCTGCACCGCGACGCAGAGGTTCGAGCGGTCGTCGCCCGACGGCACCGGCACCGCGACGCACAGCAGGCCGGGCAGGAACTCCTCGTCGTCGATCGCGAAGCCGTTGCGCCGGATGCGCTGGATCTCGACTTCGAGCGCGTCGAGGTCCGTCAGCGTGTTCGCCGTGTAGCGCTCGAGCGGCGCGTGCGCGAGCAGCCGTCGACGCTGCGCGGCGGTCAGCTGCGACAGGAACATCTTGCCGCTCGCCGAGCAGTGGGCCGGCACGCGCGACCCGGGATGCAGGTAGAAGCGCAGCGGCGCCGCGGTCTCGACGCGGTCGAGGTAGACCACCTCGGCGCCGGACCGCGACGTGATGTTGCAGCTCTCGCCGACCTCGTCGACGAGATGGCGAAGCACGGCGTGGCGCGCGCCGTGATGGCTGTCGTTCAGCAGCAGGTTCTGCGCGAAGCGCCGCAGCCGCGCGCCGGTGCCGTAGTGGCGGCCGTCGTGGTCGCGGTGCAGGAGGCCCGGCCGACTCGAGCTGCTGAAGCATGCGGTGCAGCGTCGGCTTCGGCAGTCCCGTCTCGTCGACGAGCGCCTGCAGCGAATAGCGCTGGTCCTTCGACGCGATCACCTCGAGCAGCGCGAACAGCCGCATCGCGGGCGTGTCGCCGTCGAGGCCGGCGGCCGCCAGTTTCCCTGATTCGACGATCTTCATGGGCGCGCGAGAATCGTGAGTTCCGGATATTAATACATGACGTCTCGTTTTCCGAAACGATTGACGCGCCCGTCGACGCATCGCTTATCGTGCGCGAAATATCGAAAGCGGAACCGAGCGTTCCGGATTTCGGCCGCCCAGCTTCCCGAGGAGACCCGTCATGACCAAGAACCCCCCGTTCACGATGCGCAGCGCCGTCACCGGCGTGCAGAAGATGACGCCGTCGGAAGCGTTCGTCGAGACCCTGGTCGCGAACGGCGTGACCGACATCTTCGGGATCATGGGATCGGCCTTCATGGACGCGATGGACATCTTCGCGCCGGCCGGCATCCGCCTGATCCCGGTCGTCCACGAGCAGGGCGGCGCGCACATGGCCGACGGCTACGCCCGCGTCAGCGGTCGCCACGGCGTCGTCATCGGGCAGAACGGCCCCGGCATCAGCAACTGCGTGACCGCGATCGCGGCGGCGTACTGGGCGCACAGCCCGGTCGTGATGATCACGCCGGAGACCGGCACGATGGGCATCGGCCTCGGCGGCTTCCAGGAGGCGAACCAGCTGCCGATGTTCCAGGAGTTCACGAAGTACCAGGGCCACGTCGCGAATCCGAAGCGGATGGCCGAGTTCACCGCGCGCTGCTTCGACCGCGCGATCTCGGACATGGGTCCGACGCAGCTCAACATCCCGCGCGACTACTTCTACGGCGAGATCACGACCGAGATCCCGAAGCCGATGCGCATCGAGCGCGGGGCCGGCGGCGAGCACAGCCTCGACGCGGCCGCCGAGCTGCTCGCGACGGCGAAGTTCCCGGTCGATGCTCGCCGGCGGCGGCGTCGTGATGGGCGACGCGGTCGACGAGTGCAGGGCGCTCGCCGAGCGCCTCGGCGCGCCGGTCGTCACCGGCTACCTGCGCAACGACGCGTTCCCGGCGAGCCATCCGCTGTGGGCCGGGCCGCTCGGCTACCAGGGCTCGAAGGCCGCGATGAAGCTGATCGCGCAGGCCGACGTCGTGCTCGCGCTCGGCTCGCGGATGGGGCCGTTCGGCACGCTGCCGCAGCACGGCATGGACTACTGGCCGAAGGACGCGAAGATCATCCAGGTCGAGGCCGACCACGCGAACATCGGGCTCGTCAAGAAGATCACGGTCGGGATCAACGGCGACGCGAAGGCCGCGGCCGTCGCGATCGCGAAGCGCCTCGAAGGCAGGACGCTCGCGTGCGACGCGACGAAGCAGGACCGCGCGGCGACGATCGCGAACGAGAAGGCCGCGTGGGAGAAGGAGCTCGACGAGTGGACCCACGAGCGCGACCCGTTCAGCCTCGACATGATCGAGGAGCAGAAGAAGCGAGCCGGGCAACTGGCTGCATCCGCGGCAGGTGCTGCGCGAGCTCGAGAAGGCCATGCCGCCGCGCGTGATGGTCTCGACCGACATCGGCAACATCAACTCGGTCGCGAACAGCTACCTGCGGTTCGAGGAGCCGCGCAGCTTCTTCGCACCGATGAGCTTCGGCAACTGCGGCTACGCGCTGCCGACGATCATCGGCGCGAAGTGCGCGGCGATGGACCGGCCGGCGATCGCGTACGCCGGCGACGGCGCGTGGGGCATGAGCATGGTCGAGATCATGACGTGCGTGCGCCACGACATCCCGGTCACGGCCGTCGTGTTCCACAACCGGCAGTGGGGCGCCGAGAAGAAGAACCAGGTCGATTTCTACGATCGTCGCTTCGTCGCCGGCGAGCTCGACAACCAGAGCTTCGCGGGCATCGCGAAGGCGATGGGCGCCGAGGGCGTGGTCGTCGATCGGCTGGACCAGGTCGGGCCGGCGCTGAAGGCGGCCGTCGACGCGCAGATGAAGGACGGCAAGACGACGGTCATCGAGATCATGTGCACGCGCGAGCTCGGCGACCCGTTCCGCCGCGATGCGCTGTCGAAGCCGGTCCGTTTCCTGGAGAAGTACAAGGACTACGTCTGATCCCGCGCCGTCGCACGACGTGGAGACGGCAACGCATCCGCGCCTCGACGAGCTCGTGGCGCGGGCGACGCGGCGTGCGGACGCGCGGGCGACGCGGGTCGCGATCGCGTATCCGTGCGACGCCCTCGCGCTCGACGCGGCGTGCCGCATGGCCGACGCCCGGATCGCGCACCCCGTGCTGGTCGGCCCGGCCGCCGCGATCCGGCGCGCGGCCGTCGCGTGCAACGTCGACGCGACGCGCTTCGAGATCGTCGACACGCCGGACGACCCGCATCGAGGCCGCCGTCGCGGCCGCCGCCCTCGCGCGAGACGGCGACGTCGACGCGCTGATGAAGGGATCGCTGCATACCGACGAGCTCATGTCGGCCGTGGTCCGCAGGTCGTCCGGCCTGCGCACCGACCGGCGCATCAGCCACGCGTTCGTGTTCGACCTGCCGCGCTATCCGAAGCTGCTCGCGCTCGCCGATTGCGTCGTCAACATCGCGCCGGACGTGCGCACGAAGCGCGACATCGTCGGCAACGCGGTGCGGCTGCTGCAGGACCTCGGCATCGCGCATCCGAAGGTCGCGATCGTCGCGGCGGTCGAGACCGTGAACCCCGCGATCCCCGCGACGATGGACGCGCAGGCGCTCGTGGCGCTGGCGCGCGACGGCGAGTGGCCGGGCGCGATCGTCGAGGGCCCGTTCGGATTCGACAACGCGATCTCGGCCGAGGCGGCGCGCATCAAGCGCATCGAGTCGACCGTGTCGGGCGACGCGGACCTGCTGCTGATGCCCGACCTGAACGCCGGGAACATGCTCTACAAGAGCTTCAACTACATCGGCGGCGGCGATTGCGCCGGGCTCGTGCTCGGCGCCCGCGTGCCGATCGTGCTGACGTCGCGCGCCGATTCGATGCAGTCGCGGATGGCGTCCGATCGCGCTCGCGGTCCTCGCCTGCGCGTCGACCGCCCCGTCCACCGTCCACTGACCGACGCGATGTTCAAGTTCCTGTCCAGCGAGCCGATCCACGACCCGCTCGCCTCGCCGGCGCCGAGGCGCGGCGACCGAGGTCAAGACCACCACCTGCTACATGTGCGCCTGCCGCTGCGGCATCCGCGTGCACCTGCGCGACGGCGAGATGCGCTACATCGACGGCAACCCGGACCACCCGCTGAACCAGGGCGTGATCTGCGCCAAGGGCGCGTCGGGGATCATGAAGCAGGTCTCGCCGGCGCGGCTCACGCAGCCGCTGCTGCGCAAGCCCGGCAGCGAGCGCGGCGCCGGCGAGTTCGAGCCGATCTCGTGGGAGCGCGCGTTCGAGATCCTCGACGAGCGCCTCGCGCAAGATCCGCGCCACCGACCCGAAGAAGTTCGCGCTCTTCACCGGCCGCGACCAGATGCAGGCGCTGACCGGCCTGTTCGCGCGCCAGTTCGGCACGCCCAACTACGCGGCGCACGGCGGCTTCTGCTCGGTCAACATGGCCGCCGGCATGATCTACACGATCGGCGGCAGCTTCTGGGAGTTCGGCGGCCCCGACCTCGACCGCGCCAAGCTGTTCGTGATGATCGGCACGGCCGAGGACCATCACAGCAATCCGATGAAGATCGCGCTCGGCGAAGTTCAAGCGCGCACGGCGGCCGCTTCATCTCGATCAACCCGGTGCGCACCGGCTACTCGGCGATCGCCGACGAATGGATCCCGATCAAGCCCGGCACCGACGGCGCGCTGTTCATGGCGCTGCTGCACGAGCTGATCGCCGACGACCTCGATCGACCACGCGTTCCTCAAGCGCTTCACGAACGCGCCGCAGCTGGTCGTGCTCGACGACGCGCGAGCGCGAAGGCATGTTCGCGTTCGACCCCGATCCCGACGCAAGGGCCCGCCCGGCGACGGCCGCGCATCCGCACAACAAGCTGGTGTGGGACACGTGCCGAGCGGCCGCGTGCTGAACGCCTATCCCGAAGGCATCGCCGACGGCTGCGACCCGGCGCTCGAAGGCCACTACACGCTCGCCGACGGCACGCGCGGTCGCGCCGTCGTTCCAGCTGCTGCGCGAGCGCGTCGCGCCCTGCACGCCGGAGTGGGCGGCGGCGATCACCGGCATCGCCGCCGAGCGCATCCGCCAGCTCGCGCGCGAGATGGGCGAGACCGCGCTGCAGCAGGCGTTCGAGCTGCCGATCGCCGTGGACCGACGCCTGGGGCAAGCGCCACGCGACGACGCAGGCGCGGCCGGTCGCGTTCCACGCGATGCGCGGCCTCGCGGCGCACTCGAACGGCTTCCAGACGATCCGCGCGCTGGCGGTGCTGATGAGCGTGCTCGGCACCATCGACGCGCCCGGCGGCTTTCGCCACAAGGCGCCGTACCCGCGCCACATCGTGCCGAACTACCGCGCCTTCAACTCGCCCGACATGATCAAGCCGAACACGCCGCTGAACGCGGCGCCGCTCGGCTTCCCGGCCAGCCCCGACGAGCTGGCGATCAACGCCGACGGCTCGCCGATCCGCATCGACCACGCGTTCTCGTGGGAGCACCCGCTGTCGGCGCACGGCCTGATGCACAACGTCATCACCAACGCGGTCGCGCGGCGACCCGTACCGCATCGACACGCTGCTGATCTTCATGGCCAACATGGCGTGGAACTCGAGCATGAACACGATGGCCGTGCGCGAGATGCTCAACCGCAAGGACGCCGACGGCGAATACCATGATCCCGTTCCTCGTCGTCTGCGACGCGTTCCAGAGCGAGACGGTCGCCTTCGCCGACCTGGTGCTGCCCGACACGACCTACCTCGAGCGCCACGACGTGATGAGCATGCTCGACCGGCCGATCTCGGAGTTCGACGGGCCGGTCGATTCGGTGCGCATTCCGGTCGTGCCGCCGACCGGCGAGTGCAAGCCGTTCCAGGAAGTGCTCGTCGAGCTCGCGTCGCGCCTGAAGTTTCCGGCCTTCACCACGCGCCGAGGGCAGCGCGCAAGTTCAAGGACTATCCCGGACTTCGTCGTCAACTTCGAGCCGCAGCCCGGCGTCGGCTTCCTGATGGGCTGGCGCGGCAAGGACGGCACCGAGCACCTGCGCGGCGCGCCGAACCCGAAGCAGTGGGAGATGTACGCGAAGAACAACTGCGTCTTCCAGTACCACATGCCCGAGTCCATGCACTACATGCGCAACTGGAATCGCGCGTACCTCGACTTCGCCAAGGACAAGGGCTGGCGCCAGAAGAACGACGTGATCCAGCTCGCGCTCTATTCCGACACGCTGCAGACGCTTCCGCCTCGCCGCGCAGGGCAAGACGACGGGCCGGCAGCCGCCCGAGCATCTGCGCGAGCGCATCGACGACCTACTTCGATCCGCTGCCGTTCTGGTATCCGCCGCTCGAAGACGCGGCGACCGACACCGAGCGCCTATCCGCTCAACGCCATCACGCAGCGGCCGATGGCGATGTACCACTCGTGGGATTCGCAGAACGCCTGGCTGCGCCAGATCCACAGCCACAACTACCTGCAGGTCAATCCGCTGACGGCGCAGGCGGCCGGCATCGCCGACGGCGGCTGGTGCTGGGTCGAGAGCCAGTGGGGCCAGCGTGCGCTGCATGCTGCGCTACAGCGAGGCCGTCGAGCCGGGCACGGTCTGGACCTGGAACGCGATCGGCAAGGCCGACGGCGCCTGGCAGCTCGCGCCCGGCGCCGACGAGGCGCGAAGGGCTTCCTGCTCAACCACCTGATCACCGAGGAGCTGCCGCTCGCCGGCAGCCGGCGCGCACGATCAGCAACTCCGATCCGATCACCGGCCAGGCCGGCTGGTACGACGTGCGCGTGCGCATCCGTGCCGGCCGAGCCGGAGCGAGCCGCAGGTGACGTTCCCGCAGGTCGCGGCCACGCCCGCCGTGCCCGGCGTGCTCGGCAACGGCGGCGCGCGTGCTGACCTACTTCGCGGGACGACGGCACATGATCGGCTGGCTGAAGGAACTGCTCGCGTCGAACGTCGTGGCCGGTGCGCCGGCGTCGGCGCCGCCGCGCGTCGACGCCGACGCCGCCGCGCACCACGGTGCGCGCCGCAGCGCGGCGAGACGCTCGCCAAGCAGCTCGCGCTGGTCATCGACCTCAACGTCTGCGTCGGCTGCCACGCCTGCGTCACCTCGTGCAAGGAGTGGAACACCTCGGGCTCGCGCCGGCGCCGCTGGCCGACGAGAACGCCGTACGGCGCCGAACCCGACCGGCACCTTCTTCAACCGCGTGCAGACCTACGAGGCCGGCGTCTTTCCCGGCACCGAGACGATCCACTTCCCGAAGAGCTGCCTGCACTGCGAGGACCCGCCGTGCGTGCCGGTCTGCCCGACCGGCGCGAGCTACAAGCGCAAGGAAGACGGCATCGTGCTGGTCGACTACGACAAGTGCATCGGCTGCAAGTACTGCGCGTGGGCCTGCCCGTACGGCGCGCGCGAGCTCGACGAGGAGCGCCAGGTGATGACCAAGTGCACCCTGTGCGTCGACCGCATCTACGACGAGGACTCTGCCGCAGGACGACCGCAAGCCGGCCTGCGTCAAGGCCTGCCCGACCGGCGCGCGGCTGTTCGGCGACGTGAAGGATCCGGACTCCGAGGTGTCGATCGCGATCCGCGAGCGCGGCGGCTATGCGCTGATGCCGGAGTGGGACACGAAGCCCGGCGAACCAGTACCTGCCGCGGCGCGTCGACCCGGCGCGGCGCGTCGTGCCGACGGCTCGGACGCGACGCTCGAGGCGCGATGAATCCCGCGTTCTCGGTCGTCGTTCTTCACGACGCTCGCCGGCGCGGCGCAGGGGCTCGTCGTCGCGCTCGCGCTGGCGCTGCTCGGCGGCCTGCCGATGTCGGCCGCCGCGTTCGTCGCGACGGCGCTCGCTCGTCGCCGAGGTGCTGCTCGTCGTCGGCCTCGGCGCGTCGTTCCTGCACCTCGGCGACCCGAGCGCGCCTGGCGCGCGGCGCTGATGTGGCGCACGTCGTGGCTGTCGCGCGAGGTGATCGTGCTGCCGGCGTTCATCGTGCTGCGTCGCGCGTCTGGTGGCTCGCGCTGCGCGAACGGCGCCGGCGGCGCGTGGCCGGCGCTGCTCGCGCTCGCTCGTGATCGTCGGTCGCGGCGCTGCTCTGGTACTGCACGGCGATGATCTACGCGTGCCTGCGCTTCATCGAGGAATGGGCGCATCCGCTGACGATCGTCAACTTCGTGCTGACCGGCCTCGCGTCGGGCTTCGTGCTCGGCTGCGCGCTGGCCGGCGCGTCGCCGGCGAGGCCGCGCTTCGTGCGCGTCGCCGGCCCGTGCGGCGCTCGCGCTCACGCTCGTCGCCTGGGCTCGCGCGATGGCCGGCGCTGCGCCGCAACGCCGGCGATCCGCCATCGCTCGACCCTGCAGTCGGCGACCGGCATCCGCGCGCCGCAGCTGGTGCAGAAGTCGATGGGCATGTCGGCCGGCTCGTTCAACACGCGCGAGTTCTTCCATCACGCGTCGGCGGCGGCCGTCGCGGCACGTGCGGTGGCTCGCGTTCGTGTGCTCGGCTTCGCGTTGCCGGCGCTGCTGCTCGCGTGGGGCGTCGTCGGCGGGCGGCGACGCTGCCGTGGCTGCTCGCCTGCTCGTGCAGGCGCCCGGCCTCGCTCGCCGACCGCTGGTACTTCTTCGCCCAGGCGAAGCATCCGCAGAACCTGTACTACCAGGTCGTCTCGTGAGCGACGGCGGCCGCGTTCGACTACATCGTCGTCGGCGCGGGCTCGGCGGGCTGCGTGCTCGCGAACCGCCTGACCGCCGACGGACGCACGCGCGTGCTGCTGCTCGAGGCCGGCGGCCCCGACCGCCACCTGTGGCTGCACGTGCCGGTCGGCTACTTCAAGACGATGCACAACCCGAAGTTCGACTGGTGCTACCTCACCGAGCCGGATCCGGCGGTCGCGGGACGCCGCATCCAGTGGCCGCGCGGCAGGGTGCTCGGCGGATCGAGCGCGCTGAACGGGCTGCTGTACGTGCGCGGGCAGCACGAGGACTACGACCACTGGGCGGCGCTCGGCAATCGCGGCTGGAGCTACGCCGAGCGTGCTGCCGTACTTCAAGCAGTCCGAGGACCAGGAGCGCGGCGAGAGCGAGTACCACGGCGTCGGCGGGCCGCTGAAGGTCTCCGACCTGCGGCTGCGCCGGCCGATCGCGGACCGCTTCATCGACGCGGCCGTCGAGGCCGGCATCCCGCGCAACGACGACTACAACGGCGCGGTGCAGGAAGGCGTCGGCTACTTCCAGCAGACGACGTACAAAGGGCTGCGCTGGAGCACGGCGAAGGGCTTCCTGAGGCCCGGCGCTGAAGCGGCCGAACCTGACGGTCGAGACGACGGCGCAGGTCGCGCGCGTCGCGTTCGACGGCGATCGCGCGAGCGGCGTCGAGTACCGCAAGGACGGCCGGATGCGTCGGGCGCGACGCGGCGCGTCGAGGTCGTGCTCGCGGCCGGCGCGATCGGCTCGCCGCAGATCCTGCAGTCGTCCGGCGTCGGCCCGCGCGCGCTGCTCGAGCGCGTCGGCGTGCCGCTCGTCCACGACGCTGCCCGGCGTCGGCGAGAACCTGCAGGACCACCTGCAGGTGCGCCTCGTCTACAAGACGAGCGAGCGCACGCTGAACAACGAGGTCAACACGTGGTTCGGCCGGCTGCGCGTCGGCGTGCAGTACGGCCTGTTCCGCACCGGCCCGCTGACGCTCGCCGCCAGCCAGGTCGTCGCGTTCACGCGCTCCGATCCGTCGGTCGACCGTCCCGACATCCAGTTCCACATGCAGCCGCTGTCGGCCGACAAGCCGGGCGAGGGCGCGCATCCGTTCTCGGCGTTCACGGCGTCGGTCTGCCAGCTGCGGCCGCAGAGCCGCGGCCGCGTCGAGATCGAGTCGCCGGACCCGTTCCGCTATCCGAGGATCTTCGCGAACTACCTGCACGATCGCGCGCGACCGCGACGTCGCGGTCGCCGGCATCAAGGTCGCGCGACGCATCGCGGCGGCGCCGTCGCTCGCCCGCGTGATCGTCGACGAGTACGTGCCCGGGCGGCAGTACGCGAGCGACGACGAGCTGCTCGAGGCGGCCCGCCGCAACAGCCAGTCGATCTACCACCCGGCCGGGACCTGCAAGATGGGCCACGACGCGATGGCCGTCGTCGACGACCGCCTGCGCGTGCGCGGCCTGCGCGGCCTGCGCGTCGTCGACGCGTCGGTCATGCCGGAGATCGTCTCGGGCAACACGAACGCGCCGGTCATCATGATCGCCGAGAAGGCGTCGGACCTGATCATCGAGGACCGGCATCCGGGGAGACACGAGACGGCGTGAGCCGACCGACCGCGCCCGGACGGCGCGGCCACATCGACGGAGGGGACGACGAGCATGAACGGGATCGACGAACGGGCCATCAGACGGGTCGTCGCGGCGACGCTGATCGGCGCGACCATCGAGTGGTACGACTTCTTCCTCTACGGCGTCGTCGCCGGCATCGTCTTCAACAAGCTCTATTTCCCGGCGGACGATCCGGTCGATCGGCGACGATGCTCGCCTACACGACCTTCGCCGTCGGCTTCGTGACGCGGCCGCTCGGCGGCGTGATCTTCGGCCACTTCGGCGACCGGATCGGCCGCAAGAGCATGCTGATCATGACGCTGATGATCATGGGCGTCGCGACGTTCCTGATCGGCCTCGTGCCGACCTACGCGCAGATCGGCGTCTGGCGCGCCGATCCTGCTGCTGCTGCTGCGCGTGCTGCAGGGCATCGGCCTCGGCGGCGAATGGGGCGGCGCGGTGCTGATGGCCTACGAATACGCGCCGGAAGGACAAGCGCGGCTTCTACGCTAGCTGCCGCAGATCGGCCTGGCGATCGGCCTGTGCCTGGCCTCGGGCGTCGTCGCGCTGCTGTCGTCGCTGCTCACCGACGCGCAGTTCCTCGCGTGGGGCTGGCGCGTCGCGTTCCTCGTGTCGGTCGTGCTGGTGCTGGTCGGCCTGTACATCCGGCTCAACGTGCAGGAGACGCCGGAGTTCGAGGCGATCAAGGCGCAGGAACGCGGAGTCGAAGGTGCCGTTCGTCGACATGATCCGAAGCGCTATCCGGGCAACGTCGTGGCGGGCATGGGCGCGCGCTACATCGACGGCGTGTTCTTCAACATCTTCGGCGTCTTCGTGATCGGCTACCTCACGACGACGCTGCAAGATCAACCGCACCGAGGCGCTGCTCGGCGTGATGGTCGCGGCGCTCGTGATGATCTTCACGATTCCGTTCTTCGGGCGGCTGTCGGACCGCATCGGCCGCACGCAAGGTCTACGCGTGGGGCTCGATCGTCACGGCGCTGCTCGCGTTCCCGGCGTTCTGGCTGATGAACCACAGCCGGCGGCAACGTCGTCGCTGATCTGGCTCGCGATCGTCGATTCCGCTCGGCATCTTCTACGCGTCGGTCTACGGGCCCGAGGCGGCGCTCTTCTGCGAGCTGTTCGACGCGAAGGTCCGCTACACCGGGCATCTCGTTCGTCTACCAGTTCTCGGGCATCTTCGCGAGCGGCATCACGCCGATCGTCGCGACGGCGCTGCTCAAGGCGGACGGCGGCGAGCCGTGGCTGATCTGCGCCTACGTCGTGTTCAGCGGCGTCGTCAGCGCGATCTCGGCGTGGTGGATCGGACGGCACGGCCGCGAAGGCTTCGTCGAGCCGGCGCTCGCCGCGCCGGCGGGCCTGACGCCGCGCTAGCGCGACCGCACGCGACGGCGCGCGCGAGGAGCGGCGAGGCTCACCGTGCCGCCGCGCCGAGCCGCTCCTGCAGCTCGAGCAGCACGTCGGTCTTCCAGACGGCGCCGGTCAGGCGGTTCGCCGCGTCGACGACCGGGAGCCGCTCGCCGACGTGCGTCTGGAAGCGCGCGAGCGCCTGCTGCAGCGTCATGTCCTCGCGCAGCGGCGGCAGGTCCGTCGTCAGCGACGACGCCGTGTCGCCGACGGACGTCGCGGCTTCGGCGCCTTCGAGGCGCTGCCGGAGGTCGTACAGCGGGATGGCGCCGCGATAGCGATCGTTCGCGTCGACGACGTACAGGTAGCGGAAGCGCGTCTGCGCGAACGCCGCGACGACGTCGTCGATCGACGCGTCGTCGCGGACCGCGGGCGGCGACGGCCGCAGCAGGCTCGCGACCGAACGCGACGACAGGTCGCGCAGCTCGGCGTTGCGTTGCCGGCGATGCTCGGCGGCCGAGTAGATCGACTTCGCGCCGAGCGTGCGCACGACGAGATCGGCGACCGCGCACGCGAGCATCAGCGGCAGCACGAGGCCGTACGCGCCGGTCATCTCGAGGATCATCAGGATCGACGTCAGCGGCGCCTGCGTCGTCGCCGCGAGGAACGCGGCCATCGCGACGGCGGCGCCGGCCTGCGCCTGCGGGGCCGCGCCGGGCAGCAGGATCGTGAAGGTCTGCGAGACGAGCGCGCCGAGCGCGGCGCCGACGACGAGCGCCGGCGTGAACACGCCGCCGATCGCGCCGGAGCCCACCGTCGACGCGGTCGCGGCGATCTTGCACGCGAGCAGCAGCACGAGCGCGGCACCGACCCACTGGCCGGCGAGCACCGCGTTGACGACCGAGTATCCGTTGCCCCACACCTCCGGCATCCAGACCGAGATCAGGCCGACGCCGAGCCCGCCGAGCATCATCTTGAACGGCAGCGCGACGGGGATCCGCTCGACGCCGTGACGCGTCGCGTTGATGAGGCCGAGGAACAGCGGCCCGCAGACGCCGGTCACGACGCCGATCGCCGCGTACGACAGATAGACGATGCCGGCCGTGTGTTCGAGCCCGTGGATCGGGTACAGCGGCACGTCGGGCGCGAGCAGGTGCGTCGTGAGGTTCGCGACCATCGCGGCGACGATCAGCGGCACGAGGCTCTCGACGGCGATCGAGCCGAGCACGATCTCGGCGACGAACAACGCGCCGGCGAGCGGTGCGTTGTACGCCGCGGTGATCCCGGCGGCCGCGCCGCAGGCCACCAGCAGCCGTCGCTGCGGGACGCCCATCCGTGCGGCGCGGGCGATCAGCGAGGCGACGGTCGCGGCGAGCTGGACCATCGGACCCTCGCGCCCGATCGAGCCGCCGGACGCGATCGAGAACAGCGACGACAGGCTGCGCGAGAACGACTTGCCGGGCGGCACGACGCCGTCGCCGATGACGATCGACTCCATGTAGTCGCCGCCCTCGTCGCGACCGCTGCGCCGGCGCTCGAGCCACAGCACGGTCCCGGCCGCGAGCCCGCCGACGGCGGGGAAGAGGATCCGCAGCGGCGCCGGCAGCGCGCGCGCCGCGTCGACGAGCCCGGACACGCGGCCGGTCTCGAGGTACACGAGGCCCGAGATGCACGCCCGGAACGCGATCGTCGCGACGCCGCCGGCCAGGCCGGCCGCCGCGGCCCACAGCAGCGGCGACACGAGTCCCGTGCGGACGAAGCGCTGCGCCCACGCCAGGCGGGCGCCCGACTCGGCCGGCGCCGGGGCGCGGGCGATGCGGGTCATGCGAGGTCGGGGCTCATCGTCGTCCGGGTCATGCGAGGCCCGGACTCATCGTCGTCCGGATCCGCGCGGGCCGTGGACGACCGCCTGCGCGTCGCCCGCGGAAGCCGGCCGCACCGGCGCCGGCCCGAGCACGCGCAACGTCTTCGTCGCGGGATCGAGCTCGACGAGCGCGCCGTTCGGGACGGCGTCGGTGACGTCGACGTCGAAGCCCGCCATCATCGTCACGTCGCCGAGCGCCGCGCCCTGCGCGAGGATCGGGTTGACGGTGTTGAAGACGATCGCGAGCGGCGCCATGCGGCGCGAGCGCATCTCGTGCAGCATCCACGCGGTCGCGACGCCGCCCTTCGCGGTGTCGAGCACGAGGATGCGGTCGACGTACGACTGGCCGACGAGCTTGTGCGCCGGCCGCGAGAACACGCCGGCGATGCGGTCGAGGTCGTAGCGCGCCGAGAAGCCGTCGTTGCGCGACGAGCGCCGCGCCGGTCGACCTGCGCGCCCATCGCGTGGCGCGCGCCGCAGCGTGACTGCGTCGTTCATGCGAGCCTCCCGGTCTCGGCCGCGTCGACGCACGCCTCCATCGACGCGAGCATCGGCACGTAGCCGTAGCCGCCGAGGATGTTGACGAGCTTGGCGCTGTTCGTCGCGAGCCGCTTCCAGCCGTTCGCCTCGGCCATCTCGCGCGCGTACGACTGGTAGAAGCACATGCCGGACAGCACGGTGCCGCCGGCCGCCTCGATGCGCGCGGTGAAGCCGATGCGGTCGGCAGTCGGGCTTGACCTGCGGGCTCGTCACGGCGAGCAGCGGACGTCGCGAAGCGGCGGCCGTCGCAGCAGGTCGGCGAGCGCGCGCAGCTCGAACAGGCTGAGCTGCGGCGCCGAGAACACGACGACGTCGACCGCGTCTGTCGACGCGCGTAGCCGCGGTCAGCGCGCGCACGTCGGCCTCGCCGATGCGCCTGCGCGACCGGCAGCCGGTCGCCGTCGACGTCGGCCAGCCGGTCGCCTCGGGCGTGATGCCGACGAGATGGAACAGCGCGGTCGAGCCGAAGCTCGCCATCGCCGCGCCGAAGTGCTTCAGCTCGTCGGAGCCGGGCGCGCCGGTCGAGCCCTTCGACGACCGGCACCGCCAGTAGTTGCCGGCGATCCGGCCGATCACGCCGCCGAGCGCGCCCCAGTCGTCGAGGCGGCGCGGCGTCCAGTCGACGCGGATCGCGCAGCGTCGCGCGCCGGTGCGCGTCGAGGTGGTAGCCGTAGCGCGGCGTGCGGCCGGTGAGGCCGGCCGACAGCGCCGACGGGCCGCCTTCGAAGTTCGAGCGCGCGCCGCCGACCGAGTTCGAATAGATGACGACGCCGGTGTCGCCGAACGCGACGTGCTCGCCGCGCGTCGCCGCCAGGATCGGTCTGGTAGTTGATGCAGGTGTCGGTCATCGACACGCCGAGCCGCGTCGAACGCGTCGATCGCGCGCCGCTCGAGCTCGAGCATCCAGTCCGCCTGTCCGAGCAGTCGGCCGCTGCGCGAAGTCGGTGCCGCGCGGATCGGTGATCGTCGGGATGCGCACGCGCGCTGCGGCCGTCGGTCTGCATCGGCCAGCGCTCGAGCCATGCACGCCGGCCTGCGCCGAGGCTCTCGGTGTCGGCCATGATGTGCGCCTGCGTCACCGGCACGAAATCGGCGGCGCCGAAGAAGTCGCCGACCTTGATCTGGTGCTCGATCGCGATGCTGCGCCACGCGCGCCGTGCCTCGCCCGCGAGCATCGCCTGCTCCTCGTCGTTCAGCTTCATCGCAGTCGTGTCCCGTTCAAGTCGAGCGAGATGCCGGCGGTGCGGACGGCCGCGCCCCACTTCGCGATCTCGGCGTTCTGGAACGGCGGTCGAGCGGGCGCGACAGCGGCGTCTGCACGCCGAGCGGCGTCGAGCTTGCGATCGCGAAGGCCGGCGAGCTCGACGACGCGTCGCATCGCGGTCGATCAGCCGCTGCGCCGACGTCGGCCGGCAGGTTCGCCGGGCGCGAACACGGCCCACCACGCGGTCAGCTCGAAGTCCTTCCAGCCCGGACTCCGCGACGCGTCGGCACCTGCGGCAGCACCGCGGCGCGCTGCGCGCTGCGTGACGGCGAGCGCGCGCAGCTTGCCGCGCCGCGACGTGCGTCAGCACCGACTGCAGCGGGTCGAACATCAGCGGGATCTGGCCGCCGAGCAGGTCGGTGATCGCGGGCGCGCTGCCGCTGTACGGCACGTGCAGCAGCTTGATGCCGGCGGCCTTGCGCAGAACATCGCGCCGGCGAGATGGCCTGGCGTGCCGTTGCCGGCCGAGCCGTAGGTGATCTTGCCCGGGCTCGGCGCGCGCGCCGCTCGACGAGCTCGTGCAGGTCGCGGAACGGCGCGCGACGGATTCGCGACGACCGCGACCGGCGCGGCGGCGACCGTCGCCGATCGGCGTGAAGTCCGCGACGGCGTCGTACGGCAGCTTCTTGTAGAGCGTCGAGGTTGATCGCGTTCGTGCCGACGGTGCCCATCAGCAGCGTGTAGCCGTCGGGCGCCGACGCGCGCGACGAAGCCGGCGCCGATCGAGCCGCCGGCGCCGCCGCGGTTGTCGATGACGACCGACTGGCCGAGCGCGTCGCCGAGCAGCTGCGCGAGCGGGCGCGCGACGATGTCGGTCGGCCCGCCCGCGGGAAACGGCACGACGAGATGGATGGGCCGGTCGGGATAGCCGGCCGCCGGGGCGCGCGCGGCGACGCCGGTGAGCGCGGCGGCGCCGGCCGCGGCGACGAGGCGTCGTCGGCGCACATCGAACGTCATGACGGTCTCCTTCGCGAACGGTTCGTGTCGACGGTGGGCCGTCCGCCGGCCGGCTGCGCACGGTGCGGCGTTCTCGCGTCGTGCATCGCGACGCTCAGCGGCGCTTCAGCACGGTCCCGCCCGGTGCCTGGCAGACCGGCATCATCTGCAGCCGGTCGACGTTGACGCGCGCCGGCAGCGTCGTGGCCCAGTACACGGCCTCGGCGACGTCGTCGGGCGTCAGCGCCTCGGTACCGTCGTACATCTTCGACGCGCGATCGTCGTCGCCCTTGAAGCGGACGTTCGAGAACTCGGTGCCGCCGACGAGCCCGGGCTCGATGTTCGTGACGCGGATCGGCGTGCCGAGCAGGTCGGCGCGCAGGTTGTCGCTGAAGTGGTTCGACGAACGCCTTCGTCGCGCCGTAGACGTTGCCGCCGGGATAGGCGTAACGGCCGGCGACCGAGCCGATGTTGACGACGTGGCCGCGGCCGCGCTCGACCATGCCGGGCAGCAGCGCGCGCGTCATCCGCGTCAGGCCCTTGACGTTCGTGTCGATCATCGTCTCCCAGTCGTCGAGGTCGACGCGGTGCGCCGGCTCGAGGCCGAGCGCGAGCCCGGCGTTGTTGACGAGCACGTCGATCGTCGGCGACCGCCGGCGGCAGCGAGCCGGGCAGCGCGTCGGTCGCGGCGCGGTCGGTGACGTCGAGGACGAACGGCACGACGGCGTCGCCGAGCTCGTCGACGAGCGCGTCGAGGCGTTCCCGGCGGCGGCCCGACGCGACGACGGTGTGCCCGGCGCGGGCGAAGCGGCGCGCGATGGCGGCGCCGAAGCCGGCCGTGGCACCGGTGACGAACACGATCATGCGTTACCCTTCGCGCTGGACGTTTCGGAGGCGGCGATTGTCTCAGATGCCCGCGTCCCGTCCGTCGTCCCGCCTGCCACCCGCGGCCCGCCCGGCGCCGCTTCGAGGACCCGCGTCATGTTTTCACGAGCCGTCGGCATCGCCGACACCGACCCCGAGATCTGGGCCGCGATCGGCGACGAGAACCGTCGCCAGGAAGACCACATCGAGCTGATCGCGTCGGAGAACTACACGAGCCCGGCCGTGATGGCCGCGCAGGGCAGCCAGCTGACGAACAAGTACGCCGAGGGCTATCCCGGCCGGCGCTACTACGGCGGCTGCGAGTACGTCGACGTCGTCGAGCAGCTCGCGATCGACCGCGCGAAGGCGCTGTTCGGCGCCGAGGCCGCGAACGTGCAGCCGAACTCGGGATCGCAGGCGAACCAGGCCGTGTTCTTCGCGCTGCTGAAGCCGGGCGACACGTTCCTCGGCATGAGCCTGGCGGAAGGCGGCCACCTCACGCACGGCATGGCGCTCAACATGAGCGGCAAGTGGTTCAGGCCGGTCAGCTACGGCCTCGACGCGAACGAGGCGATCGACTACGACCAGGTCGAGCGGCTCGCGCACGAGCACCGGCCGCGGCTGATCCTCGCCGGCGCGTCGGCGTACAGCCTGCGGATGGACTTCGAGCGCTTCGCGCGGATCGCGAAGGACGTCGGCGCGTACTTCATGGTCGACATGGCGCACTACGCGGGGCTCGTCGCGGCCGGCGTCTATCCGAGCCCGGTGCCGCACGCGGACGTCGTCACGTCGACGACGCACAAGACGCTGCGCGGCCCGCGCGGCGGGCTGATCCTGATGAAGGACGAGCACGCGAAGGCGATCAACTCGGCGATCTTCCCGGGCATCCAGGGCGGCCCGCTGATGCACGTCATCGCCGGCAAGGCCGTGGCGCTGAAGGAGGCGGCCGACCCGTCGTTCAAGGCAGTACCAGCAGCGCGTCGTCGAGAACGCCGACGCGCTCGCGAAGGCGTTGATCGGCCGCGGGCTGCGGATCGTGTCGGGGCGCACCGAGAGCCACGTGATGCTCGTCGACCTGCGCGCGAAGAAGATCACCGGCAAGGACGCCGAGAAGGTGCTCGGCGACGCGCACCTGACCGTCAACAAGAACGCCATCCCGAACGATCCGGAACGGCCGATGGTGACGAGCGGCATCCGTCTCGGCAGCCCGGCGATGACGACGCGCGGCTTCGGCGTCGACGAGGCGACGCAGGTCGGTCACCTGATCGCCGACGTGCTCGATGCGCCGGGCGACGCGTCGAACATCGCGACGGTCTCCGGCAAGGTCGCCGAGCTGACCCGGCGCTTCCCGGTCTACGGCTGACCGGGACGCGCCGGCCCGCCGGTCGTCGTGCACTGTCCCTTCTGCAACCACGTCGACACGCAGGTGCTCGACACCCGCGTCTCCGAGAGCGGCGACTCGATCCGGCGCCGCCGCCGCTGCCCGACCTGCGACCGGCGCTTCACGACGTACGAGCGCGCCGAGATCGCGCGGCCGGCGGTCGTCAAGAAGAACGGCAGCCGCGCCGAGTTCGATCGGGCCAAGCTCGCCGCGAGCCTGCAGCTCGCATTGCGCAAGCGGCCGGTCGGCGCCGAGACCGTCGACGCGGCGATCGAGCGGATCGAGGACAAGCTGATGTCGTCGGGCGACAAGGAGGTCCCGAGCGACCGCATCGGCGAGCTCGTCATGCGCGAGCTGAAGCGGATCGACAAGATCGCCTACGTCCGCTTCGCGTCGGTCTATCGCAGCTTCGAGGACGTCGACGAGTTCGCCGACGTGATCCGCGAGGTGGCGGCGAAGCGCCCGGCGAAGGGGCCGCGAAAGTAGCCGCCCGTCAGGCTTTTCCTCGATCGCCCTAGGGGTTCGCGGCGATGAGCGGCGGTTTCCCGCCGATGCTTGGTCGACCGGCGGCGACCGGCCGACGACAGAATCGCCGCATGGCCCTGTCTTTCCCGCCCCGTCGGCGCCCGGCGCCGCGACGCGCGCGCGCCGCGTCCCGCGAGGCCGGCTTCACGCTGATCGAGGTGCTCGTCGCGCTGATCGTCCTCGTGCTCGGCGTGCTCGGCGCGGCCGCGATGACGCTGACGTCGCTGCGCGACGGCAAGCAGTCGGGCCTGCGCTCGCAGGCGGCGGCGCTCGCGTACGAGATCGGCGACATCATGCGGGCGAACCGCATCGTGAGCACCGCCGTGCCGAATCCGGCCGAGGCGATCTTCACCGGCACGCCGCCGACCGGCGGCGTCGGCACTTGCTGGACGACCGGCTGCATCCCGTCCGACATGGCCACGAACGACTACTACGAGTGGCTGCAGAAGCTGCAGGGGCCGAACGGCCTGCCGAACGGTCAGGCGGTGATCTGCCACGACGCCACGATGCTGACGACGTTTCCGGCCTGCGACAACTCGGCGAACGCGCCGCTCGTCGTCAAGCTGCGCTGGGACGAGAAGAACAACAACGCCCGCGGCGCGACGGCGACGACGGCGGTGACGCCGCAGCTGCTCGTCGTGACGGTGCAGCCGTTCTGAGGCGCGGATGACGACCGACCGCGTCGATCCGCTCGTCCCGCCAGCGCGGCCTCACGTTGACCGAGCTGATGATCGGGCTCGTGCTCGGCGCGCTCGTCGTGCTCGCGGCGACGTCGATGGTCGTCACGTCGCGCGGCACGTATCGCACGCAGGACGAGTCGACGCGACTCGCGGAGTCGGCGCGTTTCGGGCTCGAGCTCGGCAACCGGCTGATCCGCCTCGCCGGCTACACGAACTTCGGCGACGACGCGACGCCGCCGGCGTCGTACACGATCGACCCGCTGTGGACGGCGGCGCCCGACTCGTACGCGTTCAACGGTCCGAACATCGTCGGCTCCAACAACTCGAGGCCCGGCGGCCAGCCCGGGCTGAACGGCAGCGACTCGATCACGATCCGGTTCTTCGGCTCGAGCGGCGTCGGTCAGGTCACGCCGGACGGCAACGTCCTCGACTGCGCCGGCACGCCGGTCCCGCAGGCGACGACCGCGACGTCCGCGACCGCGACGTCCGCGACCGCGGTCAACAACATCGCCCGCGCGTACAACGTGCTGTTCGTCGACACCGATCCCGACGGCGAGCCGGCGCTGAAATGCCAGCGCCAGACCTACGACCCGGTCACCGGCCTGCCGTCCGGCGCGCCGACCGACACGCAGACGCTGATCCGCGGCGTCGAGGACTTCCAGGTGCTGTACGGCGAGGCCGTGCCGCAGGCCGCGCCGAACGACGACCTCGACGAGAACGCGCCGCAGAGCCTCGTCTATCGCACGGGCATCGGTGGCGTGAATCACGTGGTCAACTGGGGCAACGTGCGGTCGGTCCGCATCGCGATGCTGATCCGCAGCGACGTCGGCGCACGCAGCGACGTCGAGCCCGCGACGGCGACGTACCCGCTGTTCGGCAACGATTACTCCGCCGCGGCGAGCGACCCGGGCGCGACGTTCGCGCTGTCGGCGCTCGGCACGGCCGACCGCACGCGCGCGCGGCGCGTCGTCGAGACGACCGTCTTCGTCCGCAACCGGATGCGCGACTGGGCGTCCGTGTTCGTCAACTGACCGCGATGGACGCCTTCCCGATGCGCCTGCCCCGTCCGCTTCGCGTGCGCCGCGCCGCCGAGCGCGGCTTCTCGCTGATCGTCGCGCTGATGATGCTGATCGTCATCATCATCCTCGGCGTCAGCGGGTCGCAGATGGCGATCAACGAGGAGCGCGGCGCGCGCAACGACCGCGACCGGCAGATCGCGTTCCAGGCCGCCGAGGCCGCGCTGAAGGACGCCGAGACCGAGATCTACGGCGTCAACTCGCCGCTCTGCGACCTCGCGGGCCAGGTCGGGCGCGGGCGCAAGCGCAACGCGTCGCCGAGCTACACGTGCTTCAACGAGACGAACTACTTCGGCTACGCGCTCGGCTGCTCCGCGCCGCCGAACGCGGGACTCTGCACGTACGTGCCGCTGACGGCCGGCTGCAGCGCCACCGTCGCCGGGTCGTGCCCCGCGTATCTCGACAGCCCGAACGTCGACTTCTACAAGGACGCGGCCGGCAGCGGCAACCAGCACACGGTCGCGTACGGCCAGTACACCGGCAAGACGTGGCCGAGCAACGCGTCGTCGCGCTATCCGCCGCGCTACATCATCGAGGCGGTCCCGAAGAACACGTCGGTCGACTCGCGCACCAGCGACGGGTCGGGCGCCGGGCAGGGAGGAAGCATCATGTTCCGCGTGACCGCGATGGGGTTCGGCGCGAGCGCGAATTCGCAGGTCGTGCTGCAAGCCGTCGTCGCCACCCAGGACTGATCCATGAACCTCTCGCCCCGATCCCTCGCGGTGCTGCGTGCGCGCGTCGGCGCGCTCGTGGTGACGCTGTGCGCCGGCCTGTCCGGCGGATCGGCGTTCGGGCAGGCGCTGGTCGACATCTCGAGCTCGCCGCTGTACGGCCGCCAGCCGCATCCGAACGTCGTCGTCGCGACGTCGGTCGAATTCCCGACGGTCGGCGCGGCGTACCTGAATGCCGGATACACGCGGGCGAGCGTGTACTACGGCTATTTCGACCCGACGAAGTGCTACGCGTACAGCACCAGCAACGGCGGCTACTTCAAGCCGATCGGCGCGGCCGACGCGAACCACGAGTGCAGCGGCGCGTTCAGCGGCAACTTCATGAACTGGGCGACGATGTCGGCCATCGACGAGTTCCGCTACGCGATGACCGGCGGCAACCGCGACGACGAGAACGGCCCCGACGGCGGCACGATCGTCATGCGCGCGTACCTGCCGGACGGCTCGATCAACGGCATCCCGAGCTACTACGCGGACGACACCGACTTCCCTCGCCTGTACGTCGCGTCCGGCGTGACCGGGTCGCTGACCGGCAACGTCGCCAATCCCGCGACGGCCGTCTCCGGAACGTACGCGAGCACGGTCCTGCCGATCACCGGCATGGACTCGAGCGCGATCTACATCACGAGCTGCCGGACGCAGGTCTTCTTCTCGGCGTACCACGAGCGGCGACTGCAACGCGCCGGCGAACGATCTCGGCACATACAACGTCCGCATCAACGTCTGCGACTCGACCGAGGGTCCGGTCCGCACCGACCTCTGCCTGCAGTACGGCGGCGCCACCGGCAAGTACAAGCCGGTCGGCCAGGCGCAGGTCAACGCGGGGTCGATGCGCTTCGCGGCGTTCGGCTACCTGATGGACCGCAGCACGCCGGACGGCTACACGGTGCCGACGAACTGCCTGACCACCGACGGCAACGGTAATCCGATCGAATCTGGAACCGTTGCCGCTACGGCGGCGTGCTGCGCGCGCCGATGAAGTACGTCGGGGCGAACACGTTCGACGTGAACCAGGTCCCGCTGCCGAACCCGAAGGCGGAGATCAACGCGGACGGCACGCTCGCGCAGGATCCCGAAGGCAACGCCTATCCCGGCTACAAGTCCGGCTTCATCAACTACATCAACAGTTTCGGTGCGAGCGGCGTCTACAAGCGCTACGACCCGGGCGGCGAGATGTTCTACGAGGCCATCCGCTACCTGCAGAACCTGCCGCCGACCAACGCCGCGGTCGCGGGCCCAGCTCAACCAGGCGGTGGCGGACAACTTCCCGTTCGCGACGACCTGGACCGATCCGATCAGTCCGGGGTCGGTGTGCTCGGCGAACTACATCATCAACGTCGCCGATGCCGACATGTGGGACGACGGCTGGCTGCCGGGTTACCAGGCCAACGCGGCCACGCCGATCGGGCCCGGACGCACGCCGGTCTCGCGTCCGGTCGAAGGCGGGCTCGATGCGCTGCAATGGACCGCGCGGATCGGCACGCTCGAGTCGACGACGCCGTCGATCACGCCGAACGACGTGCGGCCGGGGCTGCTCGGCCTCGAGACGCGCCAGGCGTCCCCGGGCAACACGCTGAACTCCTCGTACCTCGTGGCCGGTGCCGCGTACTGGGCGAACGTCAACGACATCCGCGCCGACCTCCCCGGCAAGCAGACCGTCAAGACGATCTCCGTCGACGTCGGTGCGCCGACGATCAACCCGAATTCCACCGATCCGTCGCAGCCGTACCTCGACGTCCACGACCAGGTGCTGTACCTGATGGGCAAGTACGGGGGCTTCACGAACACGATCGACCGGCCGCAGGACACGTACGCGAACCCGTTCTACGGCGCGAGCCCGACGGACCCGGCCACCGCGGTCCGCACGAACGCCGAATGGCAGGACGGGACCGGCTTCCCGACGAACTACCTGCTCGCGTCCAGTCCGCAGAAGCTGATCAACGGCCTGCGGGCGGCGTTCGCGCAGATCAGCGCGCAGTCGGGCACCGCGTCCGGCGCCGGGCTGACGTCCGCGAACCTGACCTACGGCACCGCCTACGCGTACGTCCCGACGTTCGACCCGGCGAAGTGGTCCGGCTCCGTGCTGGCCGACTCGCTGACCGTCGACACGAGCGGCAACCTCGTCGTGTCGCCGACGCCGGTGTGGGACGCCGGCGCGTTGCTGACGACGCGCTGCGGCACCGTCGCGTCCGCGTCGACGACGTGCACCGACACCGACACGAGCGTCAACCGCCGCGACATCGTCACCGTCGCGAGCGTCGCCGGCGTCCGCACCGCGATCCCGTTCACGTATCCCGCGATCGCCACGGCGGACCCGGCCGGCTACGCGGCCTCGCTGAACAAGAACCCGTCCACGGGTGTCGTCGACGGCGACGGCCAGCAACGCGTCAACTTCCTGCGCGGCTATCGCGGCGACGAGGCGACCGCGCTGCAGTTCCGGCTGCGCGATTCGGTGATGGGCGACATCATCAACTCGGCGCCGGTCTACGTCGGTCCCCCGACGTCGGCGATCCCCGACGCGGACTACCAGCCGTTCTACATCTCGCACGCGGCGCGCACGCCGGCGGTCTACGTCGGTGCGAACGACGGCATGCTGCACGCGTTCCGCGCGGCCGACGGCGTCGAGTTGTTCGCGTACGTTCCGGGCTACTCGTATCCCGACCTCGCGTCGCTGACCGACCCGGGTTATCAGCACAAGGTCTTCGTCGACACGATCCCGAAAGTCCAGGAAGTGAACATCGGCACGGCCACCGCGGCGAACTGGAAGACGGTCCTGCTCGGCGCGAGCGGCGACGGCGCACAGGGCATCTTCGCGCTCGACGTCACGGATCCGGCCTCGTTCGGCACCGGCAACGTGCTGTTCGAATTCTCCGACGCCGACGACGCCGATCTCGGCAACGTCATCGCGACGCCCGAGTTCGCGAAGCTGTGGGTCAGCGGCCCCGCCACGGCCCCGGTCTATCGCTACTTCGCCGTCGTGACCGGCTACAACGACCGCCGGACGACGGTCAACGGTCGAACCGACCCGAACGTCAGCGCCGACACGAACGGCCAGGGCGTCCTGTTCCTGATCGCGCTCGACCACGTGCTCGGCACGCCGTGGACGCTCGGCAGCGACTACTACAAGTACAAGTTCCCCGCGACGAACCCGGCGGTCGCGAACGGCCTCGCGCCGGTCACGCTGCTCGCGAGCGCGAGCGGCGACCGCAGCACCGGGACGATGTACTTCGGCGACCTGCAGGGCAACCTGTGGAAGTTCAATACGAGCACCGGCAGCCCGTCGACGTGGCAGTCGGCGCTCGGGACGGCGACCGCGCCGCTGCCGATCTTCGTCGCGCACGACAACGCGAACAACCGCCAGCCGATCACGGCGCGCGTCGAACTCGCGAACGGACCGTACGGCGGCACGTTCGTGTTCTTCGGCACCGGCCGCTACCTCGGCCAGACGGACCTCGTGCTGCCGGGCGCGGTCGAAAGCGAATACGCGCTGCTCGACCTGAACAACCCGACCGTGGCGATCGACCGCACGACGGACCTCGTCCAGCGGGTCGGCACGCTGTCGGGCACGAACGTCGACGTGACCGGCGCCGCGTTCTCGTACAGCGGCGCGACGTCGAAGAAGGGCTGGTACCTCGACTTCCCGAGCAGCGTGTCGCTCGGCGAGCGCAGCGTCACGAAGCCCGCGGTCCGCACCGGCCTGTTGACGTTCACGACGCTGACGCTGTCCAATGACCTGTGCACGCCGGGCAACGGCTACATCTACCAGGTCAACGCGCTGACGGGCCTTCCGGTCGGCGGCGCGGGCAACGTGATCGGGTATTCGTCGACCGTCGGCATCCCCGGACCGCCGCGCGTCGTCGACCTCACGCTGCAGTCCGGCCAGTCGCAGGCGACCGGCGAGGCGATCAACCTCAAGACGCAGACGACGCTCGTGTCGGGCACGGCCGGCAAGATCGGCAGCTACGGTTCGCAGGTGCAGATCAAGGTCCCGCCGACGCAGCAGATCAACTGGCGCGAGATCACGAACTGGAACGACAAGACGGGGCATTGATCGTGATCGAACCACCGAAGTCCCGGCGCCACGACCGCGCCGTCGCGCGGCGCGCGCGGCGGGACGGCGGCTTCTCGCTGATCGAGCTGATGATCACGTGCGCGATCCTCGCGATCCTCGCGGCGATCGCGGTGCCGTCGTACATGGACTCGGTGTGGAAGGGCAAGCGCGGCGAGGCGAAGGCGGCGATCATGAAGGCGCTGCAGGCCGAGGAGCGCTACTACACGCAGAACAACACGTACGTCGCATACACGACGACGGCGCCGAGCGGCGCGTTCCCGATCTTCTCGGCGGACACGCTGGCGAACTCGCGCTACACCGTCACCGCGCAGGCGGGTCCGGTGACGGCCACCGATCCGAGCGGCAACCCGGTCACGCTCTGCCCGGCGCCGAACAACGCCGTCGGCCAATGCGTCGTCGTGACCGCGACGGTCGTCGGCAATCCGGACCCGAACTGCGGCGCGGCGCTGTACGCCGACTCGATCGGCAACAAGGGCTTCGCGACCGCGACGAAGCCGGACGCGCGCCTGTGCTGGGGCTGACGAGGCGATCCGGTTCCGCCCGCCCGGCGCGCGGGCGCGGCTTCACGATCATCGAGCTGCTGTTCGTGCTGACGATCATCGGCATCCTCGTCGCGATCGCGGTGCCGGCCTTCGCGTCGTTCATCTCCGGATATCGCGCGACCAGCGCCGTCAACGACTTCCTGCAGGGCGTGACGCTGACGCGGACCGAGGCGATCAAGCAGAGCCGCACGATGACGATGGCGCCGATCACGGCGGGCGACTGGCACAGCGGCTGGCGCATCTTCCACGACGCCGCGGCCGGACAATGCCCGACGAAGCCGAACGCCACGATGGACACGACGGAGCAGGACAGCCTCGTGTTCCAGCACGGCGCGCTGCCGGACACGATCGCGGTCTCGAACGCCGCGGGCAGCGGGACGGCGTTCACCGATGCGACATCGATGACCTACGTGTCGTTCGACGGCACCGGCTATCCGCGCCAGTATTGCGCCGGCACGCTGACCGGTGGCATCGCGTTCACGAACACGCTCGGCCCGAGCGTCGAGGTCCGCACGCTCTGCCTCGCGGCGCTCGGCCGCGCGCGGGTCGTCAAGGGCACGTACGACTGCAGGACCGGGTACTGAGCGACGCGCCGCGCGTCGTATTCGACGTCGCCGCAACGCTGCCGATCCGCCTCGTCGTCTGCATCGATCGCGACCGCCGCGGCTCGTGATCGACGTCGCCTCGTTCGCGTCCGATCCGTGTCGTCGTCTTCATCGATCGCGACCGCCGCGGCTCGCTGATCGACGTCGCCTCGTTCGCGACCGATCCACGCCGTCGTGGTCCACATCGATCGATCTTGCCGCGGTCGCCGCCGGTCGACGTCGCCGCGATCGCCGCTGATCCGCGCCGCGCCGATCACGCGCTGCCGCTCGTGACCCGAGCCATCGGGCTCATCCGTTCGCACGTTGTCCGGTCCGTCGACGCGGACCGTAATGGCGGCCATGCCGTCCTTCGCCGCGCTCCGTCGAATCCGGCCGCGGGCGAACGCCGCGGATGCCGCCGCGTCCGCGGTCGCAAGGGTCGACGGATGCATCGTTCCGCGCCGGCGTCCGCGCGCCGCGCGGCGATCGCATCGCATTGCCGGCACGACGCTGATCGAGGCGATGATCGTCGTGGTCGTGATCGGCATCCTGCTGTCGACGGCGGTGCCGAGCTTCGCCGCGTTCCTCGCCAGCCAGCGCGTGTCGGCGGCGTCGAACGACCTGCTGCATGCGATCGCCGTCACGCGCAGCGAGGCGCTGCGGCGCGGGCGTCGCGTCTACCTCGCGCCGCTCGGCGCGCACTGGCGCGACGGCTGGGCGGTCTTCGTCGATCACGACGACGATCGTCGCTTCGACGCGGCGCACGACGAGCTCATCCTCGCGCACGGCGCACTGCCGGCGTCGACGACCATCACGAACCCGTCGAACCCGGCGCGCGAGCCGTTCACCGACGTCGGCAAGCCGGAGCGCACGTACCTGATGTTCGACGGCGTCGGCTATCCGCGGCAGCGCAACGGTGCGTTCTCGGTCGGCAGCCTCGCGGTCGCCGACCACGGCGCGAAGACGCCGGTCTGGCGGACGCTGTGCGTCGGTTCGTACGGGCGCGTGAGGGTCGTCGCGAAGCCGTCGTGCTGACGGCGCCGCTGGGCGACAATGCGCGGCTCGTCTGAGGTCCCTCCGTGCCGAACCCCGTTCCCGTCAATCCCTCCGACGACGTCGCGTGGATGCGTCGCGCGCTCGTCGTCGCCGAGGCCGCGATGTTCCGCAGCGATCCGAACCCGCGCGTCGGCTGCGTGCTGGTCCGCGACGGCGCGGCGATCGGCGAAGGCGCGACGCAGGCGCCGGGTGGCCCGCACGCCGAGGTCGAGGCGCTGCGCGACGCGCGCGCACGCGGCCACGACCCGCGCGGCGCGACGGCCTACGTCACGCTCGAGCCGTGCAGCCACGTCGGCCGGACGCCGCCGTGCGCCGACGCGCTCGTCGCCGCCGGCGTGGCGCGCGTCGTCGCGGCGATGGAGGATCCGAATCCGCTCGTCGCCGGCGGCGGCCTGCGTCGCCTCGCGGAGGCGGGCATCGCGGTCGACTGCGGCGTGCTCGCCGACGACGCGCGCGAGATGAACATCGGCTTCGTGTCGCGGATGACGCGCGGCCGGCCGTGGGTGCGAATGAAGCTCGCGGCGAGCCTCGACGCGCAGTCCGCACTCGCGAACGGCCGCAGCCAGTGGATCACCGGCGCGGCGGCGCGGCACGACGGACATCGCTGGCGCGCGCGGGCGTCGGCGCTGCTGACCGGCATCGGCACGGTGCGCCTCGACGACCCGCGGCTCGACGTGCGCGACGTCGACACGCCGCGCCAGCCGTGGCGCGTGCTCGTCGACAGCCGCTTCGAGGTCGGCGTCGACGCGGCGCTCGTGCGCGGCGTGCGCGACGGCAGGCGGCTGGTCGTCGTCGGCGCGGTCGACGACGCGCCGAGGCGCGCGGCGCTCGCGGACGCCGGCTGCGAGACGCTCGTGATGCCGAACGCGACGGGCAAGGTCGACCTGCCCGCGCTGCTCGACGAGCTCGGGCGCCGCGAGGTCAACGAACTGCACGTCGAGGCCGGCGCAAAGCTCAACGGCTCGTTGATCCGCGAAGGCTGCGTGGACGAGCTGCTCGTCTATCTCGCGCCGTCGCTGCTCGGCCCCGGCCTGCCGATGATCGAGCTGCCGCCGATCGACGCGCTCGAGGCCCGCCACGCGCTCGCCTATCATGACGTCGCGCGGATCGGCGACGACCTGCGCCTCGTCGCGCGGCTGGTCTCCGGCGCGCATCCCCCGACCTGAATCGCTTCCATGTTCACCGGCATCGTCACGGCCGTCGGCCGCATCACGCAGGTCATTCCCGAGTCCGCCGACCCCCAGGCCGGCGTGCGCATCACCGTCGATGCGGGCTCGCTCGAGCTGTCGCACGTCGCCGTCGGCGACAGCATCGCGTTGTCGGGCGCCTGCATGACGATCGTCGCGATCGACGAATCCCTTCTGTCGTTCGACGTCTCGCGCGAGAGCCTGCGGCGCACCGCCGGGCTCGATGCCGAAGGCGACGTCAACCTCGAGAAGGCGCTGCGCTTCGGCGACCGGCTCGACGGTCATCTCGTCAGCGGCCACGTCGACGGGACCGGCACGGTCGTGCGCCTCGAGCCGGTCGGCGAGTCGTTCGCCCTCGTCGTCCGCGCGCCGCGCGAGCTGGCGCGCTTCATCGCGTTGAAGGGCTCGATCGCGGTCGACGGCGTCAGCCTGACGATCAACGCGGTCGACGACCGGCCCGACGGGACCTGCGACTTCGCCGATCAACCTGATCCCTCACACCGTCGCGGTGACGACGTTGAAGTCGCCTCGACCGCGGCGACCGCGTGAACCTCGAGATCGACACGATCGCGCGCTACGTCGAGCGGATGTTGGCGAGCGGCGCTCCGCAGCGGCCCGCCGACCGGTCGCTCGGCGGCACGAGACGTTCGGAGGAATGAACGATCGCCGGATGGAGCCGGCGGACGCGACGATCCGCCGACCCGCGCGAAGCGGCCGTTCGGCGCGTGACGCGCGCGACGGGTCCCGTCGGCGGAAAGTCCGGCGCGGCGCCCCGTGGCAGGCGCCCGTGCCGAGCCCTGTCGGCGGCAGGCCCGCGTGCCGGGCCCGCGTGTCGCGCGCAGGTGGTCGCGTCAGCGGTCCCCGCGATGGTCGTCGCGGTGGTCGTCGTGCCGCTCGTCGCGCCGCTCGTCCCGACGGTCGTCGTGCCGCTCGTCGCGCGCGCGCGGGTCGTCGCGATAACCTTCGCGGCCATGCGTCCGGTAGTAGTGCGGCGCGTACACGTTGCGATACCAGTCGTCGCGCACGAAGAACACGCGGCGCCCGCACGCGTTGTACTCGCGACAGTGATGGCGCCAGTCGGCCTCATAGCCGACCGGCACGTGCAGGTACAGCGGTGCGGCCCCGTAGTCCGGCCCGCGGTCGACGATGATCGGCTGCGCGTTGATCGTCTGCGGCGGCGGATAGCCGCCGATGTCGAGGCTGCCGAAGAAGCCCGGCTCGCCGACGTTCACCGACACGCCGACCTGCGCGAGCGCCGGCGCGCTGCAGGCGGCGCTCACGGCGACGGCCGCGATGAAGCGAGGGATGCTGTGCATGGTCGTGGTCCTCTGGATCCCGGGCGTCTCCCGGGGGGACCTCGATCATCGTCGCTGTCTTGCGGCACCGTTGTCGGACGGCTGCCCGCGCGGGCGTGGGACCGCGCACCAGCGTCGGGCGCCTTCGACGCCGACACCCGGGCATCCGGCGCGCTCCGTCAGTGCGCCGCGTCCTGCTCCGCGAACACCGTGGCCGCGAGATGGAACGCGCTGTTCGCGGCCGGCACGCCGCAATAGACGGCGGCCTGCAGCAGCACCTCGCGGATGTCGTCGCGCGTCACGCCGTTGTTGCGCGCCGCGTTCAGGTGCAGCCGCAGCTCGTCGGTCCGGTTCAGCGCGACCATCATCGCGATCGTCAGCAGGCTGCGCGTGTGGCGCGGCAGCCCGGGTCGCGTCCAGACGTCGCCCCACGCGTTGCGCGTGAGCGCGTCGACGAAGGTCGCCGTTGAAGTCGTTCGTCGAGCCGGCGCTGCGGTCGACGTGCGCGTCGCCGAGCACCGAGCGCCGCATCGTCTCGCCGATCGCGCGACGCGCCGGCTCGGTGATCGCGCCGCCGGTCAGGAAACGCAGCAGCGCGGCGCTGAATGCGCCGGCCTGCTCGATGTTCGACAGGTGCGCCGCGTCGAACTCGACGTATTCGGCGCCCGGCACGGCGGCCGCGATGTCGCGGCCGAGCTGCGGCGGCGTCGACGGGTCGTGCGTGCCCGCGACGACGAGCGTCGGTGCCGCGATGGACCGCAGGCCGTCGCGCAGATCGGCGTCGCGGATCGCCTCGCTGTTCGCGACGTAGCCGTCGGCGGCCGTCGCGCGCAGCATCGCGGCGACGCGCGCGACGTGCGACGGGGCCAGCTGCTGGAAGCGCTTCGTGAACCAGCGGTCGATGACGGCGGCCACGACGCGATCGGGCAGCCGGTCGCCGCCCGACGTCGCGACCTCGGCGCGGATCGCGTCGATGCGCGCGTTCCAGAACTCGGCGCCGCCGATCCTGGCGCCGGTGTTCGCGAGCACGAGGCGATCGACGCGCTCGGGCGCATGGATCGCGAGCCACATCCCGGTCAGGCCGCCCATCGACAGCCCGCAGACGTGCGCGCGCGCGATGCCGAGATGGTCGAGCAGCGCGAGCACGTCGCCGCCGAGCTGGTCGATCGCGTACGGGCCGGGCGGCACCGACGAGCGACCGTGGCCGCGCGTGTCGTAGCGCAGGACGCGGAACGTCGTCGCGAGCGCGTCCATCTGCGGCGCCCACATCGCGAGGTCGGTGCCGAGCGAGTTCGACATCACGAGCGGCGGCGCGTCGTCGCGGCCGTCGACGGCGTAGTGCAGCGCGACGTCGCCGCGCACGAGGGTCGGCATCGACTTGCTCCCGGCTGTTCGGTGGTGGGACGGCGACGACGGGCGCGCGTCAGACGCGCTCGATGACCATCGCGATGCCCTGGCCGACGCCGATGCACATCGTGCACAGGCCGTAGCGGCCGCCGGTGCGCAACAGGTGGTACATGGCCGTCGTGACGAGTCGCGCGCCGCTCATGCCGAGCGGATGGCCGAGCGCGATCGCGCCGCCGTTCGGGTTGACGCGCGGATCGTCGTCGGTCGACGCCGAGCTCGCGCAGCACCGCGATGCCCTGGCTCGCGAACGCCTCGTTGAGCTCGATCACGTCCATCTGGTCGATCGTCAGCCCGAGGCGTTCGAGCAGCTTCTTCGACGCGGGCGCGGGGCCGATGCCCATGATCCGCGGCGGCACGCCGGCGGTCGCCATGCCGACGATGCGGACCTTCGGCGTCAGTCCGTGCGCCTTCGCGGCCTCGGCGCTCGCGACGATCACCGCACACGCGCCGTCGTTGACGCCGGACGCGTTGCCGGCCGTGACCGTGCCGTCGGGCCGCACGATCGCGCTTCAGCTTCGCGAGCGCGTCCATCGTCGTCGCGCGCGGGTGCTCGTCGCGGTCGACGTTCAGCGGATCGCCCTTCTTGACGGGGACGGCGACCGGCGTGATCTCCTGCGCGAACGTGCCGTCGGCCTGCGCGCGCGCCGCCTTCGCCTGGCTCGCGAGCGCGAAGCGGTCCTGGTCCTCGCGACCGACCTTGAAGTCGGTCGCGACGTTCTCGCCGGTCTCCGGCATCGAGTCGACGCCGTAGCGCTCCTTCATCAGCTTGTTGACGAAGCGCCAGCCGATCGTCGTGTCGTAGACGGCGTTCGCGCGCGCGAACGCCGTCTCGGCCTTCGGCATCACGAACGGCGCGCGGCTCATCGACTCGACGCCGCCCGCCATCGACGAGCGCGTTGTCGCCGGCGGCGATCGAACGCGCCGCGGTGCCGATCGCGTCCATCCCCGAGCCGCACAGCCGGTTGATCGTCGAGCCCGGCACGTCGACCGGCAGGCCCGCGAGCAGCGACGACATGCGGGCGACGTTGCGGTTGTCCTCGCCCGCCTGGTTCGCGCAGCCGAGACACGACGTCGTCGACGCGCGTCCAGTCGACCGACGGGTTGCGGCTCATCAGCGCCTTGACCGGCACGGCGCCGAGGTCGTCGGCGCGGATCGTCGACAACACGCCGCCGTAGCGGCCGATCGGGGTGCGGATCGCGTCGCAGATGAAGACGTCGTCCATGGCGATTTCCTCGTCGAAAGCGGACGGCGATTCTGCCACGCGACATCGCGACCGTGGCTTCACGAGAAGCGGCATCGGTCACGGCACAATGGCGGCCATCGACGAGGAGGCGGCATGCGGCAGCGACGGGGCGGCGCGGGCGACGAACGGACGACGACCCGTCGTCGACGGCTGTTCGGCATCGCGGTCCTGGCCGGCGCCGCCGCGTGGCTCGCGGGGCGGCCGCTGTCCGATGCGTCGGCCGCGCCGGACGCCGCGGCGCCGGCGTCGAAGGGCGTCGCGGTCCGCCAGTTCTCGCCGCAGGGCGAGGTCCAGCAGGTGCGGCAGGCGCGCGCGACGTTCGGCGCGCCGATCGTCGACTTCGGCGATCCGAAGGCCGCGGCGCCGTTCGACGTCGCCTGTCCCGCGCCGGGGACCGGCCGCTGGGTCGACGACCGCACGTGGGTGTACGACTTCACGGACGACGTCGCGCCGGGCGTCGCGCTGCCGCTTCGACCTCAAGGCCGGCACGAAGTCGCGCGACGGCGCGGCGGTCGTGGGCCGCACGACGTTCGCCTTCTCGACCGGCGGGCCCGCGATCGTCCGGGTCTTCCCGTCCGCGGGCCGCGACGACGACGGGCCCGGCATCGACGAGGAGCAGGTCTTCGTGCTCGTGCTGAACGGACCGGCGACGGCGGCGAGCGTGACGGCGAACGCGTGGTGCGAGATCGAGGGCGTCGGCGAGCGCGTCGGCGTGCGGCTCGTCGACGGCGACGAGCGCCGGCAGCTGCTGAAGCGCTTCTCGCTGGAGGCGCGCGGCGACCGCGTGACGATGCTGTCGTGCACGCGCCGGCTGCCGAACGGCGCGAAGGTCGCGCTCGTGTGGGGCAAGGGCATCGCCGCCGCGTCGGGCGTCGCGACGACCGTCGAGCGGCGTCTCGCGTTCCAGGTCCGGCCCGACTTCACGGCCAGCTTCACCTGCGAGCGCGAGAACGCGCAGGCCGCGTGCACGCCGGTGCGGCCGGTGCGGCTCGAGTTCACGTCGCCGGTGCCGCGTCCGATCGCCGAGCGCTTCGTCGTGCGCTTCGCCGATGCGGGCAGGACGATCGAGCGCCATCCGTTCTTCGAGCCGGACGACCGCGCCGCGTCGACGTCGACGATCGAGTTCCGGCCGCCGTTCGCCGAGAGCGCCGAGCTGACCGTCGAGGCGCCGAAGGACCTCGTCGACGACTCGGGTCGTCCGCTGACGAACGCGTCGCTGTTCCCGCTGAAGTCGAAGACCGCGCTCGCGCCGCCGCTCGCGAAGTTCGCGGCGTCGCCGTTCGGCATCCTCGAGCTGAACGCCGACCCCGTGCTGCCGCTGACGGTGCGGCACGTCGAGGCGGCGCTGACGATCCGCGGCGTCGAGGTGCCCGGCGGACCGGCGTCGTCGACGTCCGGTGCGTCGCAGGGCACCGTGCGCACCGTCGACGTCGACGGCGGCCAGGACGACGCGACGCTGATCGACTGGCAGCGACGCGTGCGGCGCTATCACGAGTCGAGCATCGCGCGCGACCGCGTCGATCCCGCCGACCTGCCGGCCGACATCCGCGCGATCGTCGAGCGCGAGCGCGTCGGTCGCCACAAGCGCACGCCGCCGCAGCAGGCGGACGCCGAGGCCGCCGAGGACAACACGGTGCGCACGCGCGAGCTCAGCCTGCTGAAGCGCGACCCGCACGCGAAGCCGCTCGCGCTGCCCGGTCCGCGCTCGGACGACCCGCGGCCGTTCGAGGTCGTCGGCATCCCGTTGCCCGAGCCCGGCTTCCACATCGTCGAGATCGAGTCGCAGCGGCTCGGCGCCGCGCTGCTCGGCAAGCCGGCGCCGATGTACGTGCGCACGACCGCGCTCGTCACGAACCTCGGCGTCCACGCGAAGTTCGGGACCGCGAACACCGGCGTCTGGGTGACGACGCTCGATCGTGCGAAGCCGGTCGCCGGCGCGGCCGTGCAGATCTCGGACTGCTTCGGCAAGTCGTTATGGTCCGGAACGACCGACGCGCGCGGCTTCGCGTTCGTGCCCCGCGCATTCGCGAAGCCGGTGTACGGCACGTGCACGAAGGACGCGGACGACGACGACGGTCCCGGCGTCGAAGGCTATTTCGTCAGCGCCCGCCGCGTCATCGCCGACGGCCCGAATGCCGGCAGGACCGACGTCGCGTTCGTCTGGTCGACGTGGAACGAAGGCATCGAGAGCTGGCGCTTCAACCTGCGCTCCGCCGGCGGCTTCGCGCCGAACGACGACGACGACGCGCCGGTCGACGGCCGCGCGATCGCCCACACCGTGTTCGATCGCACGCTGCTGCGCGCCGGGCAGACGGTGTCGATGAAGCACTTCATGCGGCGCGAGACGCTGACATCGCTGGCCTGGCCCGCCGCGAACGAACTGCCGACGGAGGTGGTGATCACGCACGTCGGCTCGGACGAGGAGTTCCCGTTCGACCTGACGTGGCGCAACGGGCGCTACGCCGAGACGTCGTTCAAGCTGCCGGACGACGCGAAGCTCGGCCTCTACCAGGTCGCGCTGAAGCGCGGCGAGACGACGTACGAGACCGGCAGCTTCCGCGTCGAGGAGTTCCGGCTGCCGGTGATGCGCGGGCGCATCGACGTGCGCGCGGCCGACGACGCGGCGCCGGCGACGGCCACGAAGGCGCCGCGCGACTTCGTGCGGCCGTCGTCGCTCGCGGCGTCCGTCGCGATCGCGTACACGAACGGCGGCTCGGCGTCGGCGCTGCCGGTGCGGCTGTCGGCCGCCGTCTCGCCGCGCGTTCCGACGTTCGACGGCTACGACGGCTTCAGCTTCGTGCGCGCCGAGCACGCCGGCGACGAGAGCGATGCGGTGCCGTACGACGACTTCGTCGAAGGCGGGCCCGGCTTCGAGCGCGGCGCCTCCGGCACGCGCTCGTCGCCGACAAGCTGGCCGTCACGCTCGACCGCGACGGCGCGGGACGCGTGCTGCTGAAGGACCTGCCGGCGAGCGACGCGGCGCGCGAGCTGCGCGTGCGAGGCGACCTATCCCGATCCGAACGGCGAGGTGCAGACGCTGTCGCAGACCGTCTCGCTGTGGCCGCGCGCCGTGGTCGCGGGCATCAAGGCCGACGACTGGGTCTCGGTGCGCGGCAGGACGCAGGTCCGCCTCGTCGCGCTCGACACGTCCGGCAAGCCGGTCGCCGACGCGGCGCTCGAGCTGCGCGGCGTGTCGCGCAACGTCCGTTCGACCCGCAAGCGCATGGTCGGCGGCTTCTACGCGTACGACAACCAGCGCGAGACAAGGACCTCGGCGCAGCTCTGCAGCGGCACGAGCGACGCGCAGGGCTTCGTGTTGTGCGAGGCGACGCTCGACGAACCCGGCCAGGTCGAGCTGATCGCGAGCGCCAAGGACGCGGCCGGAAACGTCGCGCAGGCGAGCGCGTCGGTCTGGGTGACGCGGCAGGGCGAGGTGTGGTTCGGCAGCGACAACGACGACCGCATCGACGTGCTGCCCGAGAAGCGCAGCTACGAGCCGGGCGAGATCGCGAGGTTCCAGGTGCGCATGCCGTTCCGCGACGCGACCGCGCTGGTCGCGGTCGAGCGCGACGGCATCATCGAGACGCAGGTCGTCGAGCTCGCGCGGCGACGACCCGACGGTCGAGCTGCAAGGTCGAGCCCGACTGGGCGCCCAACGTGTTCGTGTCGGTGCTCGCGGTGCGCGGCCGCATGCGCGAGGTGCCGTGGTACTCGTTCTTCACCTGGGGCTGGAAGTCGCCGATCGAGTGGTGGCACGCGTATCGCGACGAGGGCAAGGACTACGAGCCGCCGACCGCGATGGTCGACCTCGCCAAGCCGGCGTTCAAGTTCGGCATCGCCGCGATCGAGGTCGGCACGGCCGCGCACCGGCTGAAGGTCGCGGTGACGACGGACAAGGCCCGACTACCCGGTCCGCGCGACCGCGAAGGCGACGGTCGCGCGTGACGCTGCCCGACGGCAAGCCGCGCCGGCCGGCACCGAGGTGGCGCTCGCCGCGGTCGACGAGGCGCTGCTCGCGCTGATGCCGAACGACAGCTGGGACCTGTTCGACGCGATGATCCGCGAGCGCGGCTACGGGGTCGAGACGGCGACCGCGCAGATGCAGATCATCGGCAAGCGCCACTTCGGCCGCAAGGCGGCGCCGCCCGGCGGCGGCGGCGGCGTCAGCCCGACGCGCGAGCTGTTCGACACGCTGCTGGTGTGGAAGCCGACCGTCGTGCTCGACGCGAACGGCGAGCGCGACGGTCGACGTGCCGCTGAACGATTCGCTGACGGCTTCCGCATCGTCGCCGTCGCCGACGCCGCGTCGAACGCCGCGGCTGTTCGGCACCGGCAGCGCGACGATCCGCTCGCGGCAGGACCTGCAGATCGTCTCGGGCGTGCCGCCGCTGGTGCGCGAGGGCGACCGCTACCGCGCTCGGATCACGCTGCGCAACACGACGAAGGCGGCGATGAACGTCGACGTGCACGCGCTGTGGGTCGCGTCGGCGACCGCGACGAAGATCGCGGCCGACGCGCCGGGCGCGACGAAGCTCGCCCCGCAGCGCGTCCATCTCGATGCCGACGCGTCGCTGCCCGTCGAGTGGGACGTGACGGCGCCGCTCGACCGGCGCGCGCTCGCGTGGCGGATCGACGCGACGTCGTCGACCGCGTCCGACAGCGTCAAGGTCGCGCAGAAGGTCGTGCCCGCGGTGCCGACGACGGTCCAGCAGGCGACGCTCGTGCAGCTCGACCGGACGTTCGCGATGCCGGTGGCCGCGCCGGCCGACGCGCTCGCCGACGCGTCGGGCCGACCGCGCGGCGGCCTGTCGGTCGGCCTCGCGCCGAAGCTCGCCGACGGGCTGCCCGGCGTCGTCGACTGGCTGCTAGCGCTATCCGTACGGGTGCCTCGAGCAGCAGGCGTCCGTCGCGCTCGGCACGCTCGACGAGCAGCGCTGGGCCGACGTCGCGAAACGCATCCCGCTGTACCTCGACGCGACGGCCTCGCGGCGTACTTCCCGCCGCGCGCCGACGAGACCGCGTCGGGCAGCGACATGCTCACGGCGTACCTGCTGACCGCGAGCGCCGAGGCCACGACGCTCGGTTCGTACGCGATTGCCGGACGCGACGCGCGCGACGATGCAGGCGGGCCTCGTCGCGTTCGTCGAAGGGCGCGTCAAGCGCGAGCTCTGGAGTCCGTTCACGAGCGACGCGCAGCGCCAGCTCGACGTCCGCAAGCTCGCCGCGATCGAGGCGCTCGCGCGCGCCGGCAAGGCGACGCCGCGGATGCTGCAATCGCTGCAGGTGTTGCCGAACCAGTGGCCGACGTCCGCGGTGATCGACTGGATGTCGATCCTGAAGCGCATGCCGACGGTGCCGGGTCGCGACCAGCGGCTCGCCGAGGCCGACCAGATCCTGCGCGCGCGCCTGAACTACCAGGGCACGCGGCTCGACTTCTCGACCGAGAAGGACGACTTCTGGTAGTGGCTGATGGCGTCCGGCGACGGCAACGCGGCGCGGCTGCTGCTGACCGTCGTCGACGACCCCGCGTGGAAGGACGACGCGCCGCGGCTCGTCGTCGGCGCGCTGCAGCGGCAGCAGCGCGGTCACTGGCTGACCACGACGGCCAACGTGTGGGGCACGCTCGCGGTCGATGCGTTCTCGAAGCGCTTCGAGAAGGACGCGGTGACCGGCACGACGCGCGCCGCCGTGGCCGACGGCCCGTCCGCGGCCCTGTCGTGGCACGACCATCCGAAGGGCGGCGCTTTGACGCTGCCGTGGCCGACGCCGGACTCGACCGGCGCGCGACGCGACCTCGCCGTCACGCAGGACGGCGGCGGCAAGCCGTGGCTGACGGTGCGCAGCCTCGCCGCGGTGCCGCTGAAGGCGCCGTTCTCGTCCGGCTACCGGATCACGCGGACGATCGCGCCGGTCGAGCAGAAGACGAAGGACGCGTGGTCGCGCGGCGACGTCGTCCGCGTCAAGCTCGACATCGACGCGCAGACCGACATGACCTGGGTCGTGGTCACGGATCCGATCCCGGGCGGCGCGACGGTGCTCGGCAACGGCCTGGGCCGCGACTCGACGATCGCGACCGTCGGCGAGCGACGCCAGGGCTGGGTCTGGCCGGCGTACGAGGAGAAGAGCTTCGAGGCGTACCGCGCGTACTACGCGTACGTGCCGAAGGGGAAGTTCAGCATCGAATACACGGTGCGCCTGAACAACGTCGGCTCGTTCGGCCTGCCGCCGACGCGGGTCGAGGCGATGTACGCGCCGGAGATGTTCGGCGAGATCCCGAACGCGACGGTCGAGGTGAAGCCGTGAACGAGGCGGTCGGGACGGGCTCGCGCCGCGGACGCGGACCCGCTGGCGGAAGCCGGGGTGGGCGCAAGTCGACATGGCCCGAACGGACGTTCGACGACGCGAGGAGACTGCCCCCGTGACGGCCGAACGCGACGTCGTCGACGACAGACCCCGCGTCGCCGCGGACGCCGCGCTCGCGGCGCTGTACGACCGCCTCGCGGCCGGCGGCGCGGCGGTGCTCGGGACCGGCGTCGTCGAGCCCGACCCGCTGCCGTCCGAAGGCGGCGACCGCTGGGGCATCAGCGCCGTGTTCGCGCCGGACCGATGGTCGCCGGCGCTGACGCGCGCGGCCGACGAGCTGCGGCGCGTCCTCGGCCCGTCGCACGCCGTCTATCGACCCGGCACGCTGCACGTGACGCTGCGGCAGTTCGAGAGCCATCGCGTGCACGTCGATGCCGGCGACCGGCGGGTGCGGTCGTATCGCGACGTGCTCGCGCGGTTCGCGGCCGCGACGGCGCCGGTCGCGATCGCGTTCCGTGGCCTCGTCGCGACGTCGACCGGCCTCGTCGTCAAGGGCTGGCCGACGGCCGACCTGGCGCCGCTGCGCCTCGACCTGCAGGCCCGCCTCGAGGCCGCCGGCGTGCCGACGGCCGGTCCCGAGCGCGACCGGGCGACGTTGCGCGCGTCGGCGCATGCGACGCTCGCGATCTTCGGCGGGCCGGTCGAGCGGCCCCACGCGCTCGCCGCGTTCGTCGCGGACCACGCCGACACGGACTTCGGCACGTGCGCGTTCGATGCGCTGCGGCTGGCGGGTTACCGGCGCACTTCGGCGTCCGTCGAGCTGATCGACCACGGCCGCTTCGCGTTCGCATGAAGCGGTCGCCCGTCGCCTTCGCCCTCGCCGTCGTCCTCGCCGCGGCCGTCGGTCGCGCCGATGCGGTGCCCGCGTATCGCGACGTCGTCGCGTCGTACCGCACGAGCGAGACGACGTTCGTCGACCGCCACGGCGAGGTCGTTCAGGTGCTGCGCACCGACCCGACGGTGCGCCGGCTCGCGTGGACGCCGCTCGCCGACGTGTCGCCGGCGCTGCGGGCGGCGCTCGTGTACTCGGAGGACCAGCGCTTCTACGAGCATTCGGGCGTCGACTGGCAGGCCGTCGGATCGGCCGCGTGGGGCAACCTCGTCAACACGCGGACGCGCGGCGCGTCGACGATCACGATGCAGCTCGCCGGACTGCTCGATCCGGACCTGCGCGCGCCGACGACGGGTCGGTCGATCGGCCAGAAGCTGTCGCAGGCCGCGACCGCGCTGCGCATCGAGCGACGCTGGAAGAAGGACGAGATCCTCGAGGCCTACCTGAACCTCGTCGCGTTCCGCGGCGAGCTGGTCGGCGTCGGCGCGTTGTCCGCGACGCTGTTCGAGAAGTATCCGAGCGGCCTCGATGCGCGCGAAGCCGCGATCACCGCCGCGCTGGTGCGCGCGCCGAACGCGCCGGCCCCGCGCGTCGCCGAGCGCGCGTGCGCGATGCTCGTGGCCGAGTCGCTGCCGGACGAATGCCGCGGACTCGCCGACTTCACGCGCGCTCGCGCTCGCGCGGAAGGCGGCGCCGCGACTCGACAGCGACCCGCAGCTCGCGCCGCACTTCGCGCGTCACGTGCTGCGCGGCCGTCGCCGCGGCGACGCGCCGCCGGACGTCGTCGCGACGACGCTCGACGCCGGCTGCAGCGCTTCGCGCGCGACGGCGCTGCGCACGCAGCTCGCCGAACTCGCGAACCGCAACGTCGAGGACGGCGCGGTCGTCGTGCTCGACAACGCGAGCGGCGACGTGCTCGCCTGGGTCGGCTCGTCGGGCGGCCTGTCGGACGCGGCCGACGTCGACCATGCGCTCGCGCCGCGCCAGGCCGGCTCGACGCTGAAGCCGTTCCTCTACGAGCTCGCGATCGAGAAGCGCTGGCTGACGGCCGCGTCGATCCTCGACGACTCGCCGGTCGACCTCGCGACGGCCGGCGGCCTCTACATCCCGCAGAACTACGACCACCACTTCAAGGGGCCGGTCAGCGTGCGCACGGCGCTCGCGTCGTCGCTCAACGTGCCGGCGGTGCGCACGCTCGTGATGGTCACGCCGGAGCGCTTCCATCAGCGGCTGCGCCGGCTCGGGTTCTCGACGCTGCGCGAGTCCGGCGACTACTACGGCTACGCGCTCGCGCTCGGCTCGGCCGAGGTCACGCTCGCCGACCTGACCAACGCGTATCGCGCGCTCGCGAACGGCGGCGCGGCGAGCGCGATGCGCACGACGACGGTCGACGCAGGCGGTACCTCGATGCCGGCCGCCGCGGGCGGCCCGTCGACGTCGGCGATGGATCCGGGCGCGAGCGCGATCGTCGCCGACATCCTGTCGGACCGCAACGCGCGGGCCGCGACGTTCGGGATGGACAGCGTGCTCGCGACGCGCGGCTGGTCGGCCGTCAAGACCGGCACGAGCAAGGACATGCGCGACAACTGGTGCGTCGGCTTCACCGACCGCTACACGGTCGGCGTCTGGGTCGGCAACTCGAGCGGCGCGGCGATGTGGGACGTGTCGGGGACGACCGGCGCGGCGCCGGTGTGGGCCGCCGTCGTCGACGAACTCGTCGCGCGCGACCCGCGCGTCGCGCGAGCGCCGGTCGTCGACGCGCCCGGCGTCGTGCGTCGGGCGGTCCGCTTCGACGGTGGCCTCGAGGCGCCGCGCGACGAGCTGTTCCTCGCCGGCACCGAGACCGACCGCATCGTCCGCAGCGCGGCGCCGCCGCGGCGCGCGGTCGGCCGCGGCAACGGCGCGATCGCGGAGCCGGTCGACGGCGCGATCGTCGCGGTCGATCCCGACATCCCGCCGACGCGGCAGCGGCTCGCGTTCGCGAAAGCCGACCGCCGCGACGCCCGCTCGCGGTGGCGCCTCGACGGACGCGTCGTCGGCTCGTCGCCGACGGTCGAGTGGGCCGTCTGGCCCGGCAGCCACGCCCTCGAACTGGTCGACGGCTCCGGCGCGGTCGTCGACCGGGTGACGTTCCAGGTCCGGGGCGCGGCGACGACGCGCGGCGCGCCGAGGCGCGCGTCCTGACGTTACGTCGCACAACCGCTTGTCATTTGCTTTTGGCAAGGATATCGTTGCCGAAAGCAACGGATGGAGAAGACGCTGGAAAGCTCCGCGCTCGACGCCGACGATCGGGTCATCGACGCCGTGCGTCGCTTCAACCGCTTCTACACGCGGCACGTCGGCCTGCTCGACGAGCAGCATCTCGGCAGCGACCTGTCGCTCGCCGAGGTCCGCCTCCTGTACGAGCTGGCGCACGATGGCGACACGTCGCCGTCGGCGCTGGCGAAGGACCTGCGGCTCGACGCGGGCTACACGAGCCGCCTGCTGCAGGGGCTCGAGCGACGAGGCTTCGTGCGGCGGACGGCCGCGCCCGACGACGGCCGGCGCTCCGTCGTCGCGCTGCGCGCCGCCGGCCGGAGAGCGATCGCCGCGCTCGAACGGACCACGCGCGACCGGCTCGCCGCGATGCTGGCGCCGCTGTCCGCCGACCGGCGGGCCGACCTCGTCGGCGCGATGCGGTCCGTCGAACGCGTGCTCGACGGCGAGGCGGCCGGGCCGACGATCGAGCTGCGCGCGCCGCGCATCGGCGAGCTCGGCCGCGTGATCGAACGGCAGGCGGCGCTGTACGCGCAGCGAGTACGGCTGGGACTGGACCTACGAAGGATTGATCGCCGGCATCTGCTCGCGCTTCGTCGCACGCTTCGACGCGGCGTCGGAACGCTGCTGGATCGCGGATCGCGACGGCGAGGTCGTCGGCTCCGTGTTCCTGGTCCGCAAGTCCGCGACGGTGGCGCAGCTGCGACTGCTGTACGTCGAGCCGTCGGCACGCGGGCTCGGCATCGGCCGGAAGCTCGTCGACGCCTGCATCGCGTTCGCGCGGCAGGCGGGCTACCGACGGATCGTGCTGTGGACGAACGACGTCCTCGTCTCGGCGCGCCGCATCTACGAGGCCGCGGGCTTCGTGCTCGCGGCCGAGGAGCGGCACCGGTCGTTCGGCAAGGACCTCGTCGGGCAGACGTGGACGCTCGCGCTGCACGCGCGCGCGGCGACGTCGGGCAGGGCGCGGCGATGAGCGGGGCGCGCGGGGGCCGCGCCGCGAAAGCCGACGCGCGCCGGCCGGAGACCTCGCCGCCCCGCGTCGGCACCGCCGGCTGGACGATCCCGAAGACCTGCACGGCGGCGTTCGCCGGCGACGGCCCGCACCTCGTCCGGTACGCGCGCACGATGCGCTGCGTCGAGATCAACTCGTCGTTCTACCGACCGCACCGGCCGACGACGTGGCGGCGCTGGGCCGACGAGACGCCGGACGACTTCCGCTTCGCCGTCAAGCTGCCACGCACGATCACGCACGAGGCGAAGCTCGTCGACGCCCAGCCGCGCGTCGACGCGTTTTTCGACGAGATCGCCGGCCTCGGCGCGAAGCTCGGCGTCGTCCTCGTGCAGCTTCCGCCGTCGCTCGCGTTCGACGCCGCGCGCGACGCCGCGTTCTTCGCGGGCCTGCGAGCGCGTCACCCCGGCGCGATCGTCTGCGAGCCGCGGCACCCGACCTGGTTCGCCGACGAGGCCCACGCGCTGCTGCGCGCGCATCGGGTCGGTCGCGCCGGCGCCGACCCCGCGTGCGCGCCGGGCGCGGGCGAGCCCGGCGGATGGCTCGGGCCGAATGGCGACGGACGCGGCGCGGTGCTGTACTACCGCTGGCACGGATCGCCCCGGATGTACTGGTCCGACTATCCCGACGCGTGGCTCGCCGGGCGCGCCGCGGCGCTCGCGCGCTGGCCGTCCGACGCCGAACGCTGGTGCATCTTCGACAATACCGGCGGCGGCTTCGCGATGCCGAACGCGCTCGCGTTCCGCGCGATGGTCGACGATCAGTCGCCGCGCGCGCCGGCGGCGCGGGCCATCGCCGACGCGGCCCCGAGATAGTTCGCCGGATCGGTCAGCGCCCGCAGCTTCTCCTCGCCGAGGCGCTCGACGATGTCGCGGTGCTTCATCAGCGCGTCGAACAGCGAGATGCGACCCTCGATCGCCTCGCCGCAGGCGTCGTAGACGAGGTCGTGCGCCTCCTGGCGACCGAGCTCCGGCGCGAGTCCCATCATCACGGCCTCGGCGACGATCAGGCCGCCGGTCAGATCGAGGTTGCGGCGCATGCGGTGCGCGTCGACGACGAGGCCGCGCAGCAGGAACGCGGCCTGGCGCAGCGCGCTCGACGCGAGCAGGAAGCTCTCGGGCAGCGCGCTCCACTCGAGATGCCACGGCCCGGTCGCGCGCTCGAAGTCGGTCAGCATCGCGTCGAGCATCGTCGACGCGCGCTCGCGCAGCATCTTCGCCGCGGCGAGCATCAGCTCGCTCGAGATCGGGTTGCGCTTCTGCGGCATCGTCGAGCTGCCGCCGCGGCCGGCGACGAACGGCTCGGCCGCCTCGCCGAACTCCGACGACGCCATCGATCGACACGTCGACCGCGATCTTGCCGAGCGACGCGCCGATCGCGGCGAGCAGCGCGACCCATTCGTTCGGCGCGTCGCGCGCGACGTGCCACGTGATGCCGGGGTCGGCGAGGCCGAGCTCGTCGGCGAGATTCGCGCGTACCGCGATGCCGTGGCCGCCGTCGCCGAGCGACGCCATCGTGCCGGCCGCGCCGCCGAACTGCACGAGCAGCGCGCGGCGCCGCGTCTCGACGAGCCGCTCGGCATGCCGGTCGAGCGACGACAGCCAGACCGCCGCGCGATAGCCGAACGTCACCGGCAGCGCGTGCTGGAGATGCGTCCGGCCGGCCGTCACGGTGTCGGCGTGCATCGTCGCGAGCCCGCGCAGCGCGTCACGGACGTCGTCGAGCTGCGTCGCGATCAGCGACGCGGCCGCCTTGACCTGCAGCATCGTCGCGCTGTCCATGATGTCCTGCGTCGTCGCGCCCCAGTGGACCAGCGGCCGGCGTCGCCGCACTGCTTCGCGAGCTGCCGGACGATCGCCATCACCGGGTAGCCGACGAGCGCGGTCTCGGCCTCCAGCGCGTCGACGTCGAGCGTCGCGGCGTTCGCGCGCGCGGCGATCGCGTCGGCGGCGTCGTCGCCGGATCAGGCCGGCGCGCGCCTCGGCCCGCGCGAGCGCGACCTCGACGTCGACGCAGCGGGCGACGAACGCGCGCTCGTCGAAGAGGGCGCGCATCTCGGGCGTGCCGAAGAAGTCGCGCATCAGTCGCGAATCGAAAACCGAGACGGCCATGAGTCTCCCGAACGGTGGCGGCGCGCAGCGGCGCGACGAACGAGCGCCTAGAATAGAGGCATCCCGACCCGTCCCCGCACGGCGTCGCGTCCGCCGCGGTCCGCCGCGCCTTCCCCGGAGCCTTCGATGCTGACCGTCGTCAATCCCGGTCCTACCGCGCCGCCGTCGTCCGGACCGGTCGCGATCGCGCCGATCGCCGAGATCGTCGCCGAGATCGCGGCCGGACGCATGGTCATCCTCGTCGACGAGGAGGATCGCGAGAACGAGGGCGACCTCGTGCTCGCCGCCGACTTCGTCACGCCGGAGGCGATCAACTTCATGGCCCGCTTCGGACGCGGCCTGATCTGCCTGACGCTGACCGAGGAACGCTGCCGCCAGCTGCAGCTGCCGCTGATGACGGCGGCGAACGGCACGCGCTACGGCACCAAGTTCACGGTGTCGATCGAGGCCGCCGAAGGCGTCACGACCGGCATCTCCGCGGCCGATCGCGCACGCACCGTGCAGGCGGCCGTCGCGAAGGACGCGAAGCCGTCCGACATCGTGCAGCCGGGCCACGTGTTCCCGATCCGGGCCGAGGCCGGCGGCGTGCTGATGCGCGCGGGTCACACCGAGGCGGGCTGCGACCTCGCGCGGATGGCCGGCGCGACGCCGGCCGCCGTGATCTGCGAGATCCTGAAGGACGACGGCTCGATGGCGCGCCTGCCCGACCTGATCGCGTTCGCGCGCGAACATCGGCTGAAGATCGGCACGATCGCCGACCTGATCCACTACCGCGCCGCGAACGAGAGCCTGATCGAACGCGTCGCCGAGCGCGACGTGTCGACCGCGCACGGCGCGATGCGCGCGATCGCGTATCGCGACGTGCCGAGCGGCGCGGCGCACCTCGCGCTGGTCAAGGGCGGGTCGAGCCCGACGCGGAGACGCTGGTGCGCGTCCACGAGCCGACGTCGCTGCTCGACCTGATCGACGGCGGCACGTCGACGCATTCGTGGACGGTCTCGCGTGCGCTCGCGGCCGTCGCGGCCGCGCAGGCCGGCGTGCTCGTGCTGCTGAACACGAACGAGTCGGCCGACCGGCTGTTCGGCCAGTTCGCGTCGCTCGCGGAGGTCGACCGGACCGGCGCGTGCACGCGCGACGACCGTGCAGCGCAAGATGGACCTGCGCACCTACGGCATCGGCGCGCAGATCCTGCGCGACATCGGCGTCGGCCGCATGCGGCTGCTCGCGAAGCCGCGCAAGATGCCGTCGATGGCGGGCTACGACCTGCGGGTCGCCGGCTACGTCGACCGACGTGCAGCGACGGCGGAGCGGACGCGCGATGACCGTCGAGACGCTGCATCCCGAGCTCGGCCGGCGCCGACCTGCGCGTCGGCATCGTCCAGTCGCGCTTCAACGAGCCGGTCTGCCTCGCGCTGCGCGACGCCTGCGTCGGCGAGCTGCTCGCGCTCGGCGTGCTCGCCGAGGACGTGCTGGTCGCGACGGTGCCGGGCGCGCTCGAGATCCCGCTCGCGCTGCAGAAGATGGCCGTGAGCGGAGCAGTTCGACGCGCTGATCGCGCTCGGCGCCGTCATCCGCGGCGAGACCTATCACTTCGAGCTCGTCTCGAACGAGAGCGCGGCCGGCATCACGACGTCGCGCTGCGCTTCGAGATCCCGGTCGCCAACGGCGTGCTGACGACCGAGACCGACGAGCAGGCCGAAGTCCGCGCGCGCGACAAGGGCGCGACGCGGCGCGCGTCGCGGTCGAGATGGCGAACCTCGCGAGCCGCCTCGACGACCTGCGCCGACCGACGACGAGGACGACGACGTGACGCCGAGGACGACACGCAGTGAGCCCGCGAGCGACCCAACGCCGTCGACCGACAGCGAAGCCGGCCGCGAGGAAGGGCCCGCCGAAGAGCGCGCGCCGCCGCTCGCGCGAGTTCGCGCTGCAGGGGCTGTACGAATGGCTGTTGTCGCGCGAGTCGGGCGCCGGCAACGCCGGGGCGATCGACGCGCACATCCGCGAGACGCCGGGCTTCGACAAGGCCGACCTCGAGCACTACCGCGGACTGCTTGCACGGCGCCATCGCGCACGTCGGCGCGTTGCGCGCGGCGATCTCGCCGCACCTCGACCGGCCGATCGCCGAGCTGTCGCCGGTCGAGCACGCGGTGCTGCTGATCGGCGCGTACGAGATGACGCATCACGTCGAGATCCCGTATCGCGTCGTCATCAACGAGGCGGTCGAGGTCGCGAAGTCGTTCGGCGGCACCGACGGCTTCAAGTACGTCAACGGCGTCCTCGACAAGCTCGGCGCCGACCTGCGACCGGGCGAGAGCCGCGCGCGAGCGCCGCGTTGACCGCGCGCACGTCGCGCGGTCGGCGATCCGGTCGCAGCGCCGCCGCAGAGCCCGCGATGAACGAGTTCGAGCTGATCGCGCGCTACTTCGACCGGCCGGTGCGCCGCGCGACGCTCGGCATCGGCGACGACTGCGCGCTGCTCGCACCCGCGGCCGGGCCGCGCGCTCGCGATCTCGACCGACATGCTGGTCGCCGGTCGTCACTTCTTCGACGACGCCGAGCCGGAAGCGCTCGGCTGGAAGACGCTCGCCGTCAACCTGTCGGACCTCGCCGCGATGGGCGCCGAGCCGCGCGCGTTCACGCTCGCGCTCGCGCTGCCGTCGATCGACGAGCCGTGGCTCGACGCGTTCGCGCGCGGCCTGTTCGACTGCGCCGACGCGCATCGCTGCGAGCTCGTCGGCGGCGACACGACGCGCGGACCGCTGACGCTGTCGGTGACGGTGCTCGGCGACGTCGACGCGGCGCGTGCGCTGCGACGCGACGCGGCGCTCGTCGGCGACGACGTCTGGGTGTCCGGTACGCTCGGCGCCGCGCGGCTCGCGTTGCGTCGCGAGCGCGAGCGCCGCGACGGCGCGCGTCCGTCGAGCGACGACGACCGCGACGACGACGGGCGCGCCGCGCTCGACCGGCCGACGCCGCGCGTCGCGCTCGGCGTCGCGCTGGTCGGCGTCGCGCACGCCGCGATCGACGTGTCCGACGGCCTCGCGCAGGACCTCGGCCACGTCCTCGACGCGTCGCGCGTCGGCGCCGAGATCGAACTGGATCGACTGCCGCTCGATGCGCAGGTGCGGGCGCTCGGCGCCGACGAGGGCCGTCGACTCGCGATCGCCGGCGGCGACGACTACGAGCTCTGCTTCACGGCGCCGCCGTCGGCACGCGCAGCGGTCGACGCGGTCGCGCGCGCCGCCGACACGCCGGCCACGCGGGTCGGGCGCATCGTCGCGGCGCGCGGCCTGCGCCTCGTCGACGGCGACGGCGTCGACCGCACCGCGTCGTTCGAGCTCGGCGGCTTCGACCACTTCGAGTCCCGATGACGACGCCGACCCAGCCCGACCTGCGCTTCGCGTTCTCGCATCCGGCGCACGCGATCGCGCTCGGGTTCGGCAGCGGGCTGCCGCGGACCGCGCCCGGCACGTTCGGCACGCTGTTCGGCTGGGCCACGTTCGTGTGGCTCGCGCCGCTGCTGCCGGTCGGCGCGTGGCTCGCCGTGCTGGCCGTCGGCTTCGCGATCGGGTGCTGGGCGTGCCTGCGGACGGGACGCGACCTCGGCGCCGCCGACCACGGCGCGATGGTCTTCGACGAAATCGTCGCGATCTGGCTCGTCCTGCTGTTCACGCCGTGGGGGCTGATCTGGCAGGCCGCCGCGTTCGGGGTGTTCCGCTTCTTCGACATCGTCAAGCCGCGCCCGATCCGGCGTTTCGAGCGGCGCTTCAAGGACGGCGGCTGGGCCGGCTTCGGCGTGATGGGCGACGACCTCATCGCGGCCTTCTACAGCCTCGTCGCGATCGCGGCGGCCGTGCGTCTCGTCGACTGGATCGACCCGCGATGACCGGCGACCTGATCGAGAGCCTCGCGTCGCAGGTCGGCCGGCAGCTCGTGGAGCGCGAGATGATGATCGCGTGCGCCGAGTCGTGCACCGGCGGGCTCGCGGCCGGCGCGCTGACGGCGATCGCCGGCTCGTCGGCCTGGTTCGAACGCGGGTTCGTGACGTACTCGAACCACGCGAAGATCGAGATGCTCGGCGTCGCGCCGGACCTGATCGAGATGCATGGCGCCGTCAGCGAGGAGGTCGCGCGCGCGATGGCCGAAGGAGCGCTGCTCGAGAGCCGTGCTCAGGTCGCGTTCGCGATCACCGGCGTCGCGGGGCCGGGCGGCGGCACGCGCGACAAGCCGGTCGGCACCGTCTGCTTCGGCTGGATCGTGATGGAGCAGCCGTCGCAGAGCGAGACCGTGCGGTTCGACGGCGACCGCACGGCGGTGCGTCTGCAATCGGTCCGTCACGCGCTCGGTGGCATGTTGTTGCGGGTGATGGGCCGACCGGCGCGGCGTTGACATGCACGAGGTCGCGGTGGGGGGCTGCATAATCGGGTTCCCGCGATTCGCGCCGATGCGGTCCAGATGACGATCGAGTCCGAGCTTCCTGCCCGGCCCGCCCCGCCGCGCGCGTTCGCGCGAGGGGTGCGCGTCGCCGCGTCCTTCGTCTCGCGACGGGCATGTCGCGTCGCCGGCGCCGCGCTGGTCGCATTCGCGATGCACGGCGCCGACGCGGTCGCGCAGAAGCTCGCGCCGTTGCCGACGCTGACGTCGCGCGTCAACGACAACGTCGCGCTGCTCAACGACGCCGACGAGTCCGAGCTCAACGCCACGCTCGCGAAGTACCGCGCCGCGAAGGGCGTCGAGGTCGTCGTGCTGACGATCGCGTCGACCGGCTCGGAAACGATCGACGAATACGCCACGCGGCTGATGCGCAGCTGGACGTCCGCGCACGACGGGTTCGGCGACGTCGTGTTCGTCATCGTCGCCCGCGACAATCGACCGGACGCGAATCGCGTCGTCATCGCGGCCGCGCCGAAGCTGAACCTGTCGCCCGGCGACGCGCGGCGCATCGTCGACGAGGACATGTTCCCGCGCTTTCGCGTGCTCGATTACGGCGGTGGGCTCCTCGCCGGCGTCGATCGCCTGAAGCGCGTGCTCGCCGGCGAGCCGCTGCCGGCATTCGTCGAGGCGACGCCGACCGTGCCGCCGCGAAGCCGGACGCCGGCGGTCGTCGCCGCCGTCGCCGGTGCGTCGCTCGTGCTGCTCGCGTTGATCGCGTTCGCCGTCCGGCATGTGCGTTCGCGTCGCATGGTCCATCTGACGGGGCGGCGTTCGCTGAACCGCTCGTTCGAGCCGATGCTCGCGGGCTCGGTCGTCGGTCGACGCAAGCGGCCGGCGCCGGGCGAGGACGACGACGGGAACGGCTTCGGCGGCGGCTTCGGCGTCGTCCGCGGACCGATCGGCTCCGGCGACTTCAGCGGCAGCGGCGCGTCGGGAACGTGGTGATGGACTGGCTGCGCGCGCTGCGTCACCTGACTTCGCCGATACGGGCCGACCGCGCGCTGTTCGATCGCGCGACGCTGCTGCGCCTGCAGGACGTGATCGTCGCCGGTGAGGCGACGCATCGCGCAGAGCTGCGGCTGGTCGTCGAGTCCGCGATGCCGTGGCGCAAGCTGCGCCGCAACGCGAGCCCGCGGCAGCGCGCGCTCGACCTGTTCGGCACGCTGCGCGCGTGGGACACCGAGCACAACAACGGCGTCCTGCTGTACGTGAACCTGTGCGATCGCGCGATGGAGATCATCGCGGACCGCGGGGCCTCGCGCGTCGTCGGCGACCAGCGCTGGCTCTACGCGCTCGGCCTCGCGCACGACGAGTTCCGGCAGCGTCGCTTCGAGGCCGGCGTCACCGTGGCGCTCGAGGCGATGGGGCAGGCGCTCGCGGCCGCGTTCCCGGCCGTGCCGCCCGCCGACGGGCCGCGCGCCGGACCGCCGCGCGCGCCGGCGGCGGTTCGCCGCTAGCGGGCCGCGCGCCGCCGCGCCGACTCGATCGCGTCGCGCGTCGCGATCGCCTCGCGCCGAGCTGCTTCGGCGAACGCCTCGTCGCGACCGGCGTACAGGATCGCGCGCGACGAGCTGACGATCAGGCCGCCGCGTGCGGTCGCACCGGCGTCGACCGACGCGTCGATGTCGCCTCCCTGCGCGCCGATGCCCGGCACGAGGATCGGCAGGTCGCCGACCGCGCGCCGCACCGCGCCGAGCTCGGCCGGGTAGGTCGCGCCGACGACGAGGCCGCACTGGCCTCCGGTGTTCCAGCGCTCGGCGACGAGCCGCGCGACGCGCAGGTAGAGCGGCTCGCCGTCCGGGCCCGCGAGGGGCAGCGACTGCAGCTCGTCGCCGCTCGCGTTCGACGTCCGGCACAGCACGATCGCGCCGCGGCCCGGGTACGCGAGGTACGGCGCGATGGCATCGAAGCCCTGGTACGGCTGCAGCGTGACGGCGTCGGCGTCGTAGCGTTCGAACACCTCGCGCGCGTACTGTTCGGACGTCGATCCGACGTCGCCGCGCTTCGCATCGAGGATCACGGGGACGCGGGGGTAGCGCTCGTGGATGTAGTCGATCAGCGCCTCGAGCTGGTCCTCGGCGCGGTTCGCGGCGAAGTGCGCGATCTGCGGCTTGAACGCGCAGACGACGTCGTGCGTGGCGTCGACGATCGCGCGACAGAAGTCGAGGATCGCGGAGCCGCGATGCGATGCCGCGCCGAGATGCGGCGCGAACTTCGCGGGCTCGGGATCGAGCCCGACGCACAGCATCGTGCGCCGCTCGGCCCAGGCCGCCTCCAGACGTTCGACGAACGAGGTCGGACGTGCAGCGCGATCGGCGACAATGCCGGCCCCGCGTTGTCGCGCCGCCAGCGCATCCGGTTGCCGCGCCTCGATGTCCGCCTCGCCCAATCCGCCTCCGATGGTCCGCTCGCTGATGCTGCTGGCGCTGCTGACGGCAGTATGGGGGCTCAACTGGCCGATCATCAAGATCGGGGTCTCGCAGCTGCCGCCGCTCTGGTTCCGCGCGATCGGGCTCGTGCTGGGCACGATGCTGGTCGGTGCGGTCGTGGTGATGCGTGGCGGGTCGCTGCGCGTCCCGCGCGGCGCGCGGTCGCGCATCGCGCTGCTCGCGCTGCCGAACATCGTCGTGTGGTACTCGCTCGTGACGGTCGCGATGACGGCACTGCCGGCGGGTCGGGCCGCGATCCTCGCGTACACGATGCCGGTCTGGGCGGCGCTGATCGGCGTCGTCGTCTATCGCGAACGACCCGACGCGCGCGTCGTCGTCGGCATCGTCTCGGCGGCGTGCGGCGTCGTGCTGATGATCGCCGGGGACTGGGTGGCACTGCGGGCGCACCCGGTCGGCGTCGAGCTGATCCTGCTCGCCGCGGCGTCGTGGGCGTGGGGGACGCACCTGTTTCGCCGCGCGTCGCTCGCGCTCGACACGATGACCGTGACGTTCTGGATGATGCTGTGCGGGTCGGTCGTGCTGCTCGCGGCGTCGGCCGTCGCCGAGGGGGCGCGATGGCGCGTGCCGCACGGCGTCGAGTGGCTCCCGATCCTGTTCAACGCGGTGGCCGTCATCACGATCGGCAACGCGATCTGGTTCGGCATCGCGAGGACGCTGTCGCCGACGATGGCGGGCCTGTCGTCGATGCTCATCCCGGTCGTCGGCGTGTTCTCGGGGATGGCGCTGCTCGGCGAGGTGCCGTCGTGGCGCGACTGGCTGGCGCTCGCGCTGGTGTGCGTCGCGGTCGGGGCGGCGCTGCTGCCGAAGCGCGCGACGGCGTGACGTGTCGCGGCCGGCGGTCGATCAGCCGCCCATCGCCCTCACGTCGAGCACCGCCTGCGCGAACGCCTGCGGCGCCTCCTGCGGCACGTCGTGGCCGACGTCGTCGAGCGAAGCGATGCTCGTACGGCCGCGTGAAGCGGCTCGCGCGCCTCCGTGGCCGGCGGCGCCGGCGACACGCCGTCGGCGTCGCCGAACAGCGCGATCGTCGGGCACGCCGATCGTCGGCCGGCGCGCGAGCGCGGCCTCGATGTCCGCGTAGGCCGGGTCGCCGTCGACCAGCGCGAAGCGGTGGCGGTACGAATGGATCACGACGTCGACGAAGTCGGGGTTGTCGAACGACGCGGCGCTGCGGTCGAACGTCGGCGTCGTCGAAGTGCCAGGTCGGCGACCAGAGGCGCCACAGCAGCCGCGCGAAGTCGCGCCGATGCCGCGCGAGGCCCGCGCGCCCGCGCTCGCCGTGGAGGTAGTACTGATACCAGAGGCGATGTTCCGTCTCGGGCGTCGCCGGCTCGCCCGACCGCGCGATGTCCTGCAGGTTGTAGCCGTTGACGGTCACGAGACCGCGCACGCGCTCCGGCCACAGCGCCGACACGACGCAGGCCGCGCGGCCGCCCCAGTCGTAGCCGGCGACGATCGGCCGCCGCAGGTCGAGCGCGTCGAGCAGCGCGCAGCAGGTCGGCGCCGAGCGCGCGCCTGCTGGCCGGAGCGCGGCGTCGGCCGCCGACAGGAAGCGCGTCGGCCCGTAGCCGCGCAGCTACGGCACGACGACGCGCGCGCCGGCTCCGCGAGCGACGGCGCGACGTCGTCGTAGGCGTGCACGTCGTAGGGAAAGCCGTGCAGCAGCACGACCGGCCAGCCGCCGGGCTCGCCGTGCGTTTCGTAGGCGACGTCGAGCACGCCCGCGGTGATGCGATGGATCATCGTCGTGCCTCCCTCTCGTCGCGCCGGGCGGCCGGTGCGCGTCGCGCCCGCGGCACGCCGCATGCGGGCACGGCGCGACGCCCGGAGCCGCGCCGGCGCCGGTCTGTAGAATCTTCGCGTGGCCGGCGGCGGCCCAAGCGAGGCCGGGACCCCTTACCGCGCATGGAAATCGTTCTGCTGTTCGTGTTGATCCTGGTCAACGGGCTCTTCGCGATGTCGGAAATTGCATTGGTCACCGCGCGTCGCGCCCGCCTGCAGAAGATGGCGGACGACGGCGAGGCGGGTGCCGCCGCGGCGATCGCGCTGGCCGGGGAGCCGACGCGCTTCCTGTCGACGATCCAGATCGGCATCACGTCGATCGGCATCCTGAACGGCGTCGTCGGCGAGGCCGTCGTCGCGCGACCGCTGTCCGCGTGGATGCAGCGGCTCGGCGTCGCCGAGGACCACGCGAACCTCGCGGCGGCCGCGCTCGCGGTTCTCATCATCACGTATTTCACCATCGTCATCGGCGAGCTGGTGCCGAAGCGGATCGGCCAGATGCGACCCGAGACGATCGCGCGCTTCGCGGCGCAGCCGATGCGCGTGCTCGGCATCGTGACCAAGCCGTTCGGCAAGCTGCTGACGTTGTCGACCGAGGTCGTGCTCGGCATCTTGGGGCTGCGCGGCCTGACGAACAGCGCGGTGACGGAGGAGGAGATCCACTCGCTGCTCGAGGAAGGATCCGACGCCGGCGTGATCGACCCGCACGAGCACGAGATGGCGCGCAACGTGTTCCGCCTCGACGACCGCGCGGTCATCTCGCTGATGATCCCGCGGCTCGAGCTCGTCTATCTCGACGTGCAGGATCCGATGGCCGAGAACGTGAAGAAGATCCAGGAATCGGACCATTCGCGGTTCCCGGTCGTCGTCGGCGGGTGGGAGGAGGTGCTCGGCGTCGCGAGCGCGAAGAGCCTGCTCGGCCAGATGCTGCGCGCCGGGACGGTCGACCTGAAGTCGAACCTCGCGCCGGCGGTCTTCGTGCCCGAGACGATGAACGGCACCGACCTGCTCGCGAGCTTCCGCACCTCGAGCGTCCACAGCGCGTTCGTCGTCGACGAGTACGGCGACGTGCAGGGCATGGTGACGCTGCACGACCTGCTCGAGGCGATCACCGGCGAATTCCACACGTCCGATCGCGACGACTCGTGGGCGGTCCGGCGCGACGACGGCTCGTGGCTGCTCGACGGCATGCTCGCGATCCCGGAGCTGAAGGACGTCCTGCAGCTGCGCAGCGTCGTCGAGGAGGAGCGCGGCCGCTATCACACGCTCGCCGGGATGCTGATGCACCTGCTCGGGCGCGTGCCGTCCGAGACCGACCACGTCGAGTGGGAGAAGTGGCGCTTCGAAGTCGTCGACATGGACGGGCAGCGCATCGACAAGGTGCTCGCGTCGCCGCTGATCGCGGCCGAAGCCGACGCCTGAGCGCCGTCAGAGCGCGCCCGCCATCGCGGCGAGCTTCGCGACCGTGTTCATGTTGCGCGCCGTGCCGTCCGCCGCGGCCGGGATGACCAGCCTGCTGCGGCCCATGCCGGCGCCGTAGTGCACGTAGATCTCGCGGACGCCGGCCGCCATCTCCTCGTCGTCGCGGTGGCGCGCGCGCTCGATCGCGTCCTTCGGCGGCGGCTCGTCGAGGAAGATCGCGGCGACGCGATTGCCGGGGTGCTGCGCGAAAGGATTCGCCAGTTCCACGGCGCGCATCTCGTCGGCGGTGCGCACGATCACGCCGACCGGCTTGCCGGCCAGCGGACGCAGCCGTCGCTCGAGCGCCGACTTCACCGCCTGTTCGCCGCGCGGGCTCGTGAAGACGACGTTGCCGCTCGCGATGTAGGTCGCGACGCTGTCGAAGCCGGCGTCCGCGCACAGCGCCTTCAGGTCGCTCATCGCGAGCTTGCCGGTGCCGCCGACATTGACGGCGCGCAGCAGCGCGACGTAGGCCGTCATCGCGCCTCCTCCGGCGACGCGTCGCCCGTCTTCCGCCCGCGGTTCGGGTCGCGCCGGCATCGTTTCGTCGGCGATTCCTGCGTTCGGTCGCTTCGCGCTGGGCACGCGGCCGCGCGGTCCCTAGAGTCCGTTCCGTCGCACCCCACCCGCACTTCGAACGAAGGACCGATCATGAACATCAACTTCCGCGCACTCGTCTTCGGCGCCATCGTCGCCGCCGCCCTCACCGCCGCGATGAACGTCGTCGCCGCGGAGCGTCCGCAGATCGTCCGCCTCGACGGCATCGAGGTCACGGCGCACCGCGCCCCGGACGCCGGCGTCATCCGGCTCGAAGGCATCACCGTGACCGCGCACAAGGCCGCCGCCGAACTCTGAACGCGCGGCATCGTCGCCGTCAGGCCGACGCCTCGCGCGTCGAGTCGAAGGCGGCGATCTTCGCCGCCGCGCCGTCTCGCGCGGCTGGCGGCAGGAACGACGCGGCGGCGGCCCCGGCGGCCATCCGCAGCAGGTCGTCCACGCCGAAACGCGGCGCGGTCGATCGAGGCCGGCCGCCTCGCTCGACATCGACACGCCGGAGATCAGGCGGTTGTCCGTGTGGTACGACAGGTCGACGCCGGCGTCCCACAGCGGCCGGATCGGATGCGTCTCGATCGAGGTCGCCGCGCCGGTGTGCACGTTGCTCGTCGGGCAGACCTCGAGATGCAGCCCGCGCGAACGGACCGCGTCGACGAGCCATCCGCGGTCCGGCGATCCGATCGCGTCGGCGAGACGCACGCCGTGGCCGATGCGCGCGGCGCCCAGTTCCGCGGCCTCGATGATTCGCTCCGCGCGATCGGCCTCGCCGGCATGCAGCGTCAGCGGCAGCCCCGCGTCTCGCAGGCGCGTCAGCGTGCGCGCGTGCAGGCTCGCCGGGAAGCCGGCCTCGGGCCCGGCGAGGTCGAAGCCGACGACGCCGTCGTCTCGGTAACGCAGCGCGACGTCGGCGCTACGCGACACCGCGGCCTCGTCCTGCTGCCGCATCCCGCAGACGATCAGGCCGGACGGCATGCCGGTGTCGTGCGAGCCGCGGGCGAGGCCGGCGAGCAGCGCCTCGGTCGCCGCCTCGATCGCGATGCCGTGTTCCTCGAACAGGATCGGTGCGATGCGGAACTCGGCGAGCACGCAGCCGTCGCGATGGACATCCTCGACCGCCTCGAACGCGACGCGCTCCATCGCGCGAGGCGATGCCATCGCCGCGACGGTCAGCGCGAAGCCGCGCAGGTATTCGACGAGCGACCCGGCATGCGCGCGGGCGCGCATCCAGTCCGACAGCGCGTCGGGCGTCCGCAGCCGGCGCCTCGATGCCGCGCTCGGCCAGCAGGTCGAGCAACGTCGCCGGGCGCAGTCCGCCGTCGAGGTGTTCGTGCAGCAGGACCTTCGGCAGGCGACGGAACGCGAACGACGCATCGGGCATCGTGCGATTGTAGGCGGCGCGCTCAGCGACCGCGGAACGCCGGCTTGCGGCGCGAGAAGAACGCGTCGAGGCCTTCCTTGAAGTCGTCGGTCCGCGTGCCGTCGCAGAACGCGTCGCGCTCGAGGTCGAGCTGGTTCGCGAGCTCGTTCGTGGCCGACGCGCGCATCAGTCGCTTCAGCCGCCCCATCGCGAGCGTCGCGCCCGACGCGAGGTGACGCGCGATGCGCTCGGTCTCGTCGACGAGCCGGTCGGCCGGCACGACCCGGTTGACGAGTCCGATGCGATGCGCTTCGGCGGCGTCGAACGTCTCGCCCATCAGCGCGATCCACAGCGCGTTGCGCAGCCCGACCTGGCGCGGCAGATGGTACGACGCGGACACGTCGCAGCTCGCGCCGATGTTGACGTAGGCGAGGTTGAACTTCGTGCCCTCGGCGGCGATCGCGAGGTCGCACGCGAGCGCGAGGCTCATCGTGCCGCCGGCGACGACGCCGTGCAGGCTCGCGACGACCGGCGCGTCGAGCGCGACGAGGATGCCGACCGCGTCGTGCATCGGCTGCATGATCGCGACGGCCGCGGCCGCCGCGTCGCCCCTGAACGCCTGCAGGTCGCCGCCCGCGCCGAAGCCGCGTCCTTCCCCGACAGGACGACGACGCGCACCGAGCGATCGGCGGCGATCGTCCGGCATGCCGCCTCGAACGCCGTCGCGGTCGCGAGGTCGAGCGTGTTGAGCTGCGCGGGCCGGTTGAAGCGCAGCCGCGCGATGCCGTCGGTGACCGAGAACAGCAGCGGCGCCTGCGCGTCGCCGGGAATCGAGTCCATCGCGTGCCTCCTCGTCGTTCGTCGACCCGGCATCCTGCCACGCTTCGTCGCCGATCCGCCCGACCGACGGGGTCGTCGATCGCGCCCGCCGATGCGGCGGCGAATCCGCAGGACCGATGCGATCGTCGATCCGCGGGACCGACATGCAGTCGTGAGAACATCGATATGGAGCCGCCCGCCGCGTTCGCGCATCCCGATCCTCGACGACCTCGCATGCCCGCCTGGATGTTCCTCACCCGCTGGGGCAACTCGCTGCTGCTGTTGCCGACGGCGTCCTGCATCGCGGCCGGGCTGTGGCTCGACGGCGAGCGGCCGATCGCATGGCGCTGGTCGTGCTGGTTCGGCGGCGCCGTGCTGCTGGTGCTCGCGACGAAGGTCGCGTTCCTCGGCTGGGGCATCGGGATCCGCGCGCTCGACTTCACCGGCATCAGCGGCCACAGCACGCTCGCGGCCGCGGTGCTGCCGATGCTCGCGTGGTGGCTGACGCAGGAGCGCGACGCGGCCAGCCGCGCGCGCGCCGTCGCGATCGGCGCGGTGCTGGCCGCCGCGGTGGGCGTGTCGCGGCTGCCGCTGTCGGCGCATTCGGCGTCCGAGGTCGTGACCGGCCTCGCGCTCGGCTTCGCGGTCGCCGCGCGGACGATCCCGCGCGAGCCGGCCTTCGATCCGCACGGCCCGCTGCGCTGGCTCGTCCTCGCCGCGCTGCTCGCGGTCGGCAGCGTCTCCGACGTCGGCAACTCCGACGAGGCGCACGGCATCGTCGCGCTGATCGCGTTGAAGCTGTCCGGCCACGACGTCGTGTATCAACGCTGGCCGTCGTGAGGCGACGCGCACGATGAGCCTGCCGACCGACGCGACGGACGTGACGCCGGCACGCGACGGCGCGGTCGCACCGCAGGCCGTCGACCGCACGTTCGCCGCGCGGCTCGGCCCCGGCCTGATCACCGGGGCGGCCGACGACGACCCGAGCGGCATCGCGACCTACTCGCAGGCCGGCGCGCAGTTCCGCTTCTCGCTCGTCTGGACGCTGTTCCTGACGCTGCCGATGATGATCGGGATCCAGATGCTGTCGGCCCGCATCGGCTGGGTCACGCAGCAGGGACTCGCGACCAACATCGGCAAGATCTGTCCGCGCTGGCTGACGATCGGGCTCGTGGCGCTGCTCGTCGTCGCGAACACGATCAACATCGCGGCCGACATCGCGGCGATGGCCGAGTCGACGCACCTGATCGCGGGCGGCTACCAGCCGCTCTACACGCTGCTGTTCGGCGCCGTCAGCGTCGTCATGCAGATCCGCTTCTCGTACGAGCGCACGGTGCGGCTGCTGAAGTGGCTCACGCTCGCGCTGTTCGCATACGTCGCCGTCGTGCTCGCGGTCCGCGTGCCGCTGCACCAGGCGGTGATGGAATCGATCCGGCCGTGGGCGTTCTTCCCGGCAGGCGTCTCGGCCACGGAGTACGCGTCGATCGTCGTGGCGGTCCTCGGCACGACGATCAGCCCGTACCTGTTCTTCTGGCAGGCCGCGCAGGAGGTCGAGGACTCGCACCGGTGGCCCGACGCGCAGGAGCTTCGGCATCACGCGGCGTTCATGGCCGAGCACCTGTCGCGGATCAAGCAGGACACGTGGTTCGGCATGACGTTCTCGAACGTCATCGCGCTGTGCATCGTGATCGCGACCGCGGTGACGCTGAACGCGCACGGGGTGACGAACATCCAGACGTCCGCGCAGGCCGCCGAGGCGCTGCGCCCGGTCGCCGGCGACTTCGCGTTCGTCGTGTTCGCGCTCGGCATCGTCGGCACCGGCATGCTGGCGATCCCGGTGCTCGCCGGATCGGCGGCATACGCCGTCAGCGAGCTGTTCGGCTGGCGGGCCGGCCTCTCGAGCGGCTTCCACGAGGCGCGCGGGTTCTACGGCATCATCATCGCGGCGACCGGCATCGGCACGCTGCGTCGGCGCGATGGACGTCGATCCGATCAAGGCGCTGGTGTGGAGCGCCGTCGTCAACGGCGTCATCTCCGTGCCGATCATGGCCGTGCTGATGATGATCGGCCAGTCGAAGCGGCTGATGGGCGCCTACACGATCAGCCGCCGGCATCGTTTCTTCGGCTGGGCCGCGACGGTCGTGATGGGGGCGGCGGTCGCGTTCATGCTGGTCACGGCGTTCTGACGCGGCGGCGCGGCGTCGACGGCGCTTGCAGAGCCGCGAACGGACGCCATCTAGGGCGGCATCCGTTTTCGAGAGCCGCCATGACGACCGCCATCCTCCGCCAGCAGCCGCTCGGGTTCCCCTGGGCGACGATCGATCCGTTCCTGTTCTGCGTCCACCACGACGACCGCTATCCGGCGGCCGACGGTCGCTTCGGCCCGAACGCGTCGCTCGCGGGCCGCGAGATCGGCAGCGACTTCGCCGGACTCGACGGCTGGCGGATGTACCACGGCGCGACGGTGCCGGGCTTTCCGGGCCATCCGCATCGCGGCTTCGAGACGGTGACGATCGCTCGTCGCGGCCTGATCGACCACGCCGACTCGCTCGGCGCGGCCGCGCGCTTCGGTCACGGCGACGTGCAGTGGCTGACCGCCGGGCGAGGCATCGTGCATTCGGAGATGTTCCCGCTGCTCGACACCGCGGGTCCGAATCCGGTCGAGCTGTTCCAGATCTGGCTGAACCTGCCGGCGTCCGCGAAGATGGCGGACCCGCACTTCACGATGCTGTGGTCCGAGGACATCCCGCATCGAACCTTCGTCGACGACGATGGGCGGGCGACCGACGTCGCGGTGATCGCCGGGCGCTTCGCGGACGCGACGCCGTCGCCGCCGCCGCCCGCGTCGTGGGCGTCGCGCGACGATTCGGACGTCGCGATCTGGACGATCCGGATGGCGCCGGGCGCGCGCTGGACGCTGCCGTCCGCGGCCGGCGACGGCACGCGCCGCAGCCTGTACTTCTTCGCGGGCCGGTCGGTCGCGATCGACGGCGAATCGATCGCATCTCACGCGGCGATCGAGTTGCGGGGCCATCGGGACGTCGCGATCGTCAACGGCGCCGAGCCCGCCGAGTTCCTGCTGCTGCAGGGTCGTCCGATCGGCGAGCCGGTCGCGCAACACGGCCCGTTCGTGATGAACAGCCGCGACGAGCTGCGCCAGGCATTCGCCGACTATCAGCGCACGGGCTTCGGCGGCTGGCCATGGCCGGACGACGGGCCGGTGCATGGCGCCGACGCACGGCGCTTCGCGAAGGGCGTCGACGGCGTCGTCGAGACGCGGGCGTTGCCGACGCTCGTCCCGGCGCCGGACGACGCTCGGGGCGCGGCCGTCGCGAACGCGTCCGAACGACGCGTGATGCTCGAATAGCCGTCCACCGGTGCGCGCCGGCCGCATCGCCGCGGCCGGTGCACAATCGCGGCTGTTCCGGACGAGGACGGCCATGAAGACCTACCGCATCGCGACGATTCCCGGCGACGGCATCGGCAAGGAAGTGATCCCCGCCGGCCGCGAGGTGCTCGTGGCGCTGGCCGCGCGCCGTCGGCCGACGGGCGCCGTTCGCGTTCGACTTCGTCGACTTCGACTGGGGCGGCGACTACTACCGCGCGCACGGCGTGATGATGCCGGCCGACGGCCTCGACGCGATCCGCGACGTCGACGCGATCCTGTTCGGCTCGGCCGGCGATCCGCGACATCCCCGACCACGTCACGCTGTGGGGCCTGCGCCTGAAGATCTGCCAGGGCTTCGACCAGTACGCCAACGTGCGGCCGACGCGGATCCTGCCCGGCATCGACGCGCCGCTGAAGCGCTGCGGCGCCGGACGACCTCGACTGGGTGATCGTCCGCGAGAACTCCGAGGGCGAATACGCCGGCGTCGGCGGGCGCGTGCACCAGGGCCATCCGATCGAGGCCGCGACCGACGTGTCGATGATGACGCGCGTCGGCGTCGAGCGCGTGATCCGCTTCGCGTTCGGGCTCGCGCGGTCGCGGCCGCGGAAGCAAGCTCACCGTCGTCACGAAGTCGAACGCGCAGCGCCACGCGATGGTGATGTGGGACGAGATCGCGCTCGCAGGTCTCGAACGAGTTCCCCGACGTGTCGTGGGACAAGGAGCTCGTCGACGCGTGCACCGCGCGGATGGTCAACCGGCCGGCGTCGCTCGACACGCTGGTCGCGACCAATCTGCATGCCGACATCCTGTCGCGACCTCGCGGCCGCGCTCGCCGGCAGCCTCGGCATCGCGCCGACCGGCAACATCGATCCGTCGCGCCGCTATCCGTCGATGTTCGAGCCGATCCACGGCTCCGCGTTCGACATCATGGGCAAGGGTCTCGCCAATCCGGTCGGCACGTTCTGGTCGTGCGTGATGCTGCTCGAGCACCTCGGCGAGCACGCGGCCGCGGCGCGCTTGATGCGAGCGATCGAGCGCGTGACGGCCGATCCGGCGCTGCACACCGGCGACCTCGGCGGGACCGCGAAGACGGCCGACGTCACGCGAGCCGTGATCGCGATGATCGAGGCTGACCGACAGCGGATCGCGGCCTGAGAGGACGCGGCGGCGTCCGCAACGGACGAAGACGGCCGCCCGATCGAGCGGCCGACCACGACGGAGGAGACATGAATCGCATCTCGAGGCGGGCGTCGATCGCGGCACTGCTGACGTTCGCATCCGGCGCGTCGTGGGCGCAGCAGACCGGCACGCCGCAGAACCCGATCGTCATCAAGTTCAGCCACGTCGTCGCGGCCGACACGAACAAGGGCAAGTCGGCCGAATACTTCAAGCGGCTCGCGGAGGAACGCACGAAGGGCGCGGTCAAGGTCGAGGTCTATCACAACTCCGTGCTGTACAAGGACAAGGAGGAGATGGAGGCGCTGCAGCTCGGCGCGGTACAGATGCTCGCGCCGACGCCGGGCAAGTTCGGCCCGCTCGGCGCGCGCGAATTCGAGGTCCTCGACCTGCCGTACCTGTTCGACAACCTCGACGAGGAGCATCGCGTCACGCAGGGCCCGATCGGCCGCCAGCTGCTCGCGAAGCTCGAGCAGTTCGGCATCCACGGGCTCGCGTTCTGGGACAACGGCTTCAAGGAGATGACGAGCAACAAGGCGCTGCGGACGCCCGGCGACTTCAAGGGACAGAAGCTGCGCATCCAGTCGTCGAAGGTGATCGAGGCGCAGATGCGCGCGGTCGATGCGATCCCGCAGGTGATGGCGTTCTCGGAGCTCTACCAGGCGATGCAGACCGGCGTCGTCGACGGGCAGGAGAACCCGACGAACGTGATCGCGCCATCGAAGCTGTACGAGGTGCAGAAGTACCTGACGATGTCGGACCACGGCTATCACGGCTACGCGGTGATCGTGAACGCGAAGTTCTGGGCGGGCCTCCCTCCCGACATCCGCACGACGCTCGAAGGGGCGATGAAGGACACGTCCAAGTACTTCAACGACTCGGCGGTCAAGGAGAACGACGACGGTCTCGCGGTCATCAAGGCGTCGGGCAAGACCGAGATCATCACGTTGACGCCGGACGAGAAGCGCGCCTGGAAGAAGGCGTTCGTCAAGGTCCACGCCGAGATGGCCGACCGCGTCGGCCGCCCGCTGGTGCAGTCGATCTACAAGGAGACCGGGTTCGACCCCGCGAAGCTCTGACGTCCGGTCGGGACGGTCGCGATGCGGGATGCGCGATCGTCGACGCGGCATCGGTGGTCCGATGCGGCTCGACGCGGCGCGATCGATCGCGCCGGTCGCGGCGCCGAGCTCCGACCGACGTGTGACTTAATCCCGCAACCTTGCAATGCGGGTCGGACTATGGCTTATTGCGGTCGTCGTCCGCGGTGGGCGACGGGCGCTCGCGACGACGAGCGCCGGAGCGCGTCGTGCGATGCGCCGGCCTGCCGCGCACGCCGCGACGTGACCGGAGAGTCGCGTGCGGCGGATCGGTCCGGCGTCCGGACGCGAAAGGGAGAAGCGATGGTCGTCCACGGTCCCGGGTTCAGGCACGGCCTGCTCGCGCTGATGCTCCTCGCGCTTTGCGCGTGTTCGCAGCCGCAGCCGGGCAGCGTCGTCGACGAGGCGAAGCTCGCCGGCCGCGACGCCGCGTCGTTCCCGCAGGCGGCCGAGGACTACTTCCACGACATGGACAACGGCGTCGCGCTGACGCCCGACGAGGTCAAGGGCCGCAACATGTGGCTCGTCTGGAGCGGCGGCAACGACCGCTTCTGGGACCAGATGACCGACTACACCTTCGGCGCGTTCGACCTGCTGAAGATCGTCAGCTCGCATCCCGGCGCTGGGCTACTCGCGCGACAACCGCTGGACAGTAGCTCGGGCTGGTCAACGAGCCGTGCTTCGAGCACGCCGACCGGCCCCGATCCGGCGCGCTTCGGCCTGTGGCTCGACGTGCGCGGCAAGGACTGCGCGGCCGATCCGTTCGAGAACGAGGCGAAGTATCCCGGCGTCGCCGATCGGCGCGCGCGGCAAGGACCTCGGCGACGGCAGGACGCTGCCGGTCGGCTCGTTCTACGGCTATGCGACCGGCATCCTCGGGCCTGCGGCTGTTCCCGAATCCCGACTTCGACGCGAAGGCCGCGAAGGCGCTGGGACCCCGAGCGCTACTACACCGACCCGAGCTACTACAACCGCAAGGACCTCGTGCGGCCGTACCGCGTCGGCATGTCGTGCGGCTTCTGCCACGTCGGCCCGAGCCCGGTGCATCCGCCGGCCGATCCGGAGCATCCGGCCTTCGCGAACCTGAGCTCGTCGGTCGGCGCGCAGTACATGTGGGTCGACCGGCTGTTCATCTTCAACTCGAACAAGCCCGAGGGCCAGCGCAACTTCATGTTCCAGCTGGCGCACACGTACCGGCCGGGCACGATGGACACGTCGCTCGTCTCGACCGACAGCATCAACAACCCGCGCACGATGAACGCGGTCTACGACGTTCGCGGCGCGGATGGGCATGGCGCAGAAGATCGGCCACGAGAAGCTCGCCGGCGGCGAGCTCGACAACAAGCAGTTCAACGACTTCATCGCCGACGGCCCGCTGACGACGTTCTGGTCGAAGGACACCGCGACCGTCGCGACGCCGCACGTGCTGAAGGACGGCGCCGACTCGGTCGGGCCTGCTCGGCGCGCTCAACCGCGTCTACCTCAACATCGGCCTGTTCAGCGAGGAGTGGCTGCTGCACTTCAACCCGGTCGTCGGCGGCAAGACGATCACGCCGATCGCGATCGCCGACGCGCAGAAGAACTCGCCTACTGGCAGGCGACCGAGGCCGGCACGCCGGCCACCGCGCTGTTCTTCCTGAAGGCCGCGCAGCCCGACCGGCTGAAGGACGCGCCCGGCGGCGCGGCCTACCTGACCGCCGACGCCGCGACGCTCGCGCACGGCAAGGACGTGTTCGCCGACACCTGCGCGCGCTGCCACTCGAGCAAGGCGCCGCCGCTGCCGCCGACGCTCGACCTCGACGCGATGCTGCGCCGGCGCCGGCTACCTCGACTGCTTCAAGCGCTACTGGGCGTGGACGCAGACCGACGACTACAAGCGCGCAGATGCGCGCGATCGTCGCGGCGCCCGACTTCCTCGACGGCAACTACCTGTCGACCGACGCGCGCATCCGGTCGACGCTGCTGCGCACCAACGCCTGCAGCCCGCTGGCCACCAACGCGCTCGCGCGGCAACATCTGGGACAACTTCTCGTCGCAGACGTACAAGCACCTGCCGTCGGTCGGCACCGTCACGGTGTACGACCCGTTCACCGGCGAGCCGATGCCGTACGCGATGCCGGCCGGCGGCCGCGGCTACACGCGCGTGCCGTCGCTCGATCAGCGTGTGGTCGACGGCGCCGTACCTGCTGAACAACAGCGTGGGCACGTTCGACGCGCGATCCGTCGGTCGCGGCGCGCATGAAGGCGTTCGACGCGTCGATCGAGCAGATGCTGTGGCCCGAGAAGCGCGAGCCACGACGAGCGTGCTCGGCGACAAGGTGCCCGGCGTCATCGACCGCACCACGCAGCGCAGCACGATCACGATCCCGGCCGGCTACCTGCCCGAGTCGCTGCGGCCGCTGCAGGACGTCGTGCATCGCACGTTCCCGTTCCTCGGCGACGACCAGGGCGGCGTCGTGATCGGTCCGATCCCGCAGGGCGTGCCGGTCGGCCTGCTCGCCAACATCGAAGCTGCGCGCGGAGAGCGACGACGTCGGCGACAAGGCGGCCCAGATCGCGGGCGTCGGCGACCTGTTCGTGCGATTCAAGCTCGACCTGCTCGCGCTGCCGCCGAACGCGACCGACGCTCAGCTGCGCGGACCGCTTCGCGAACCTCGCGCAGCCGCTGATGGCGCTGAGCAAGTGTCCGGACTTCGTCGTCAACCGCGGCCACTACTTCGGCACGGCGGAGTTCAACCGGCAGGACGGGCTCAGCGCCGACGAACGATCGTGGGGCCGCGAGCCGGAGCTGAGCGACGACGACAAGCGCGCGCTGATCGCGTTCATCAAGACGTTCTAGAGCGAGCGCCGCATCGATGGCGCGAGCCGGGCAGGGCGAATGGGACTACGTCGTCGTCGGTTCCGGAGCCGGAGGCGGCACGCTCGCGGCGCGGCTCGCCGAGCGGGGGATGCGCGTGTTCCTGATCGAGGCCGGCGGCGATCCGCGCGCGGAGTCGGGCGCCGGGGCTGCCCGATGACTACGACGTCCCGGCGTTCCACCCGTTCGCCTGCGAGAACCCGGCGATGCGCTGGGACTTCCACGTGCGCCACTACGCCGACGAGGCGCAGCAGTCGCGCGACCCGAAGTACGTGCCGGGGCGCGGCGTGCTCTACCCGCGCGCGGCGACGCTCGGCGGCTGCACGGCGCACAACGCGATGATCTTCGTCTGCCGCACGACTCCGACTGGGACGCGCATCGCCGACGGCGACCGGCGACGCGTCGTGGCGCGCGTCGCGGATGCGCCGCTACGCGCGGCGGCTCGAGGACTGCCGGCACGCGCCGCTGTGGCGCGCGCTCGCCCGCATCGGCATCGATCCGACGCGCCACGGCTGGCGCGGCTGGCTGCGGACCGAGAAGTCGGTGCCGCTCGAGGCGCTCGGCGACGTCGAGGTCGCCGGGCTCGTCGAGGCGACGACGCGCCGCTTCGTCGCATCGCTCGCGACGCCGCTGCGCTCGATCGCGACGTGGCTGCGCGGTCGCCGGCGACCCGAACGCGCGGCCGTGGACGCGCCGCAGCTTCGAGGGGCTCTGCTACACGCCGCTGACGACGTCCGGCCATCGCGCGCATCGGGCACGCGCGAGCGGCTGCTCGACGTCGCGGCGCGGCATCCGGGCCGGCTGCACATCGAGTTCGACGCGCTCGCCACGCGCGTGCTGTTCGACGACGCGAACGTCGCGCCGCGGCGTCGAATACCGCAAGGGCCGCCATCTGTATCGCGCGCATGCCGGCACCGAGCGGCGACGCCGGCGAGCCGCGCGAGGTCCGAGCGACGCGCGAGGTCGTGCTGTGCGGCGGCGCGTTCAACACGCCGCAGCTGCTGATGCTGTCGGGCATCGGGCCGGCCGACGAGCTGCGCGCGCACGGCATCGACGTGCGCGTCGACCTGCCCGGCGTCGGCCGCAACCTGCAGGACCGCTACGAGGTCGCGCGTGACGCATCGCATGCCGCGCGCCGTGGCACGTCCTCGACGGCGCGCGCTTCGCGCGCGGCGATCCGCTGTGGCAGCGCTGGCATCGCGCGCGCGACGGCATGTACGACTCGAACGGCGCGGCGGTCGCGATGATGCTGCGCTCCGACGCGAGCGGCCCGAGCCCGACATGTTCTGCATGGCGCTGCTCGCGCGCTTCGAGGGCTACCGGCGCGGCTTCTCCGACCTGATCCGCGACACGCACGACTGCCTGACCTGGGCGGTGCTGAAGGCCCACACCGAGCAACCGCGCGGGCATCGGTACGCCTGCGCTCCGCCGACCCGCTCGACACGCCGCGGATCGACTTCCGCTACTTCGACGAAGGCAGCGACCGCGAAGGCCGCGACCTCGCGGCCGTCGTCGCCGCGGTCCGCGTCGTGCGCCGCCTGGTCGCGCCGCTGTTCGACGCCGGCATCGTCGTCGCCGAGATGCAGCCGGGCGCCGCCGTCGACGACGACGCGTCGATCGCGACGTTCGTGCGCGACACCGCGTGGGGCCATCACGCGTCGTGCACGTGCGCGATCGGCGCGCGCGAGGCGGGCGGCGTCGTCGACTCGTCGTTCCGCGTGCACGGGACGCGCGGGCTGCGCGTCGTCGACGCGTCGGTGTTCCCGCGCATCCCCGGCTTCTTCATCGCGAGCGCCGTCTACCTGATCGGCGAGAAGGCGGCCGACGTGATCCTGCACGACCGGACGGGGCGCGCGGACGCCGCGCACTGACAACGAGGAGGAACGATGGCTTACGACGTGGAGCAGTTGCTCGGCATGACGCAGGTCCAGCTCGACGACCTGTTCAGGGCGAGTCCGGCCGGCGACATCCCGAACGGCCAGGCGGACGGCACCGCCATCATCGCGCCCGGGCACGACGTACAGCGCGAAGATCGCCGCGGTCATCAACACGTTCGGCTGGCAGGGCAAGGTCTTCGACGCGCAGAAGGGCTAGCTCAAGAACCGCGTGCTCGTCGCCGGCATCCAGGCGATCGTCGCGAAGGTCTACAAGGGACCGAGCTGGCTCGACGGCAACGAGTGCATCGTGCTCGACTACTCCGAGACGTCGGTCGTCGCGCACTACATCCGCGACGAGATCCGGCTGATCGGCCCGGGCTTCTATCTCGGCAAGGTGTACTGGGCGCAGCGAACGGCTGATCGACTTCTGCCTGAAGTTCTGACGGCGGCGCGGAGCGCCGACGATGACGCCGCAATCGCAGTTCATGGTCGTCGCGGCGATCGCCGACGGCCGCGAGCCGTCGTTGCGCGCGTTGCTCGACACGATGAACGTCGCGCCGGGCCATCGTCGATCCGCACAACGCCGTGCTGCCGTTCGCGCGCTTCCCGAACCTGCACTTCGCGCGCTTCGTGATCCTCGACGACGCGACCGAGGACGACCTGCGCCGCTTCGGCCTGCCGCGGCCGCGCGCTGCCGCGCTACCTCGCGTTCCTCGGCGACTGCGACGGACCCGGACGACGCGCAGCTCGACGACGTTCGCGCGCGTCGCGCACGACGGCCTGTGCCGCGTGTTCGCGCACTGCGTCGGCTTCGACGCGAACGACCTGCACGGCTGGCTCGTCGCGCACGACCTGCCGGTCGCGGTCCGCTACGTCAACACGTCGGGCCGCACGGTGCGGCAGGTCCGCGAGGAGAGCGCGCTGCAGCGGGCGCTGTCGGCGCGCGTGCCGCGCGACGGCGCGACGCGCGATCCGCAGTCGCTGCGGCAGCGAGCTCGTCGACTTCGTCGCGGCCGAGCGGCGCGCCGGCCGGCTGACGTCGACGCCAGACGCGCCGACGCCGCCCGGATGGCGCGTCGCGAACGCGCTGCACGCGATCGGGCTGCCGATCGTCGCGTTGCTGCTGCTGCCGCTCGCACTCGTCCTGCTGCCGTTCGCGGCGCTGCTGCTGCGCGTCCACGAGACGCGCGACGTCGAGTACTGCCCGAGGCCGGACCTCGACGAGGTCCGCGCGATGCAGGCGATCGAGGACCGCGACGTGACCAACAGCTTCACGGCGATCGGGCCGCGTCAAGCCGGGATGGTTCCGGCTCGTGGTCCTGCGGATCGTGCTGGTCGCGCTCGACTGGACCGCCCGGCACGTCTACGACCACGGCTTCCTGACGCGCGTGCAGACGATCCACTTCGCGCGCTGGGCGTTCGTCGACGGGACGGCGCGCGTGCTGTTCGCCAGCAACTACGACGGCAGCCACGAGAGCTACATGGACGACTTCATCAACAAGGTCGGCTGGGGTCTCAACCTCGTGTTCAGCAACGGCTTCGGCTGGCCGCGCACCGACTGGCTCGTGCTGCGCGGCGCGCGTCGCGAGATGCCGTTCAAGCACTACCAGCGTCGTCATCAGCTGCCGACGCAGGTCTGGTACAAGGCCTACCCCGGCCTGACGCTGCACGACCTCGCGCGCAACCATCGCATCCGCGTCGGGCTCGACGCGTCGTCGCCGAGCGACCGCGACGTGGTCGCCTGGCTGAAGCTGCTGTGAGCGCGCCGGTCGAGTTCGACGACGTGCAGGGCCTCGTGCGCTTCGGACACGGGCAACTCGACGCCGCGTGCTTCGTCGCTGCTGCGCGTCCGCGACGCCGACGCGGCGCGTGCATGGATCGCGGCCGCGCCGGTGACGTCCGCCGTCGCCGCGACGCCGTTGCCGACCGTCGCGCTGCAGCTCGCGTTCACGAGCGACGGGCTGCGCGCGCTCGGCGTCGACGAGGCCGTCGTCGCCGGCTTCTCGCCGGAGTTCGTCGTCGGGCTCGGCGCCGACGCCGCGCGCTCGCGCCGGCTCGGCGACGTCGGCCCGAACGATCCGGCCGCGTGGCGATGGGGCGTCGGCGATCGCCTGCCGCACGTCGCGATGCTGGTCTACGGCACCGCGGCGGCGTTCGACGCGTGGCTCGTCGAGCTGCGTGCGTCGTGCGCCGCCGGCTTCGACGAGGTCGCGTGTCTCGACACCGCGGACTTCGGCGGCGTCGAGCCGTTCGGCTTCGCGGACGGCGTCTCGCAGCCGACGCTCGACTGGGACCGCGCGCGGCCGGCCGAGGACACGACGCGCCTCGACTACGGCAACCGCGTCTGCCTCGGCGAGTTCCTGCTCGGCTACCCCGACGAATACGGCGGCTACGCGGACCGGCCACTCGTCGATCCGGCGCTCGACCCGCACGCGCTGCTGCCGCGCGCCGAGGACGACCCGCGGCTCGCCGACGTCGGCCGCAACGGCAGCTATCTCGTGCTGCGGCAGCTGCGACAGGACGTCCGCGGCTTCTGGCGCTGCCCTCGACGCGCGCGCCGGCGGCGACGCGACGCGCCGGCTGCGCTGGGCCGAGGCGATGGTCGGGCGCACGCTCGACGGCGCGTCGCTCGTCGGCGCGACCGGCGAGACGATCGACGGCGACGCGGCGTCGGGCCGGGGCCCCGACCGCAACGCGTTCACGTATCGCGGCGACCCGGACGGCGTGCGTTGCCCGCTCGGCGCGCACGTGCGCCGCGCGAACCCGCGCAACGCCGACCTGCCGGCCGGCACGGACGGCCTGTGGCAGCGGCTCGTCCGCATGCTCGGGCTTCGACGCGCGATGCGCGTGCACCACGACCTGATCTCGTCGACGCGCTTCCACCGGCTGCTGCGGCGCGGCCGCGAGTACGGGGTGCGGCTGACGCCGGCGCAGGCGCTCGCGGGCGACGGCGCGGTCGGCGAGAGCGGCCTGCACTTCGTCTGCCTCGGCGCGAACATCGCGCGCCAGTTCGAGTTCGTGCAGGGCGCGTGGCTCGCGGCCGCGAAGTTCGACGGGCTCGCGAACGAACGCGACCCGCTGACCGCGCACCGCCATCCGGGCCCGGACGGCTCGCCGACCGACGCGTTCTCGATGCAGCGACCCGACGGACCCGACGAGCGCCTGACGGGACTGCCGCGACTTCGTCACGGTCGTCGGCGGCGCGTACTTCTTGATGCCGGGACTGCGTGCGCTGCGCTACATCGCCGCGTCGCCGCGTCGGGGAGGATCGACATGAGCTGGAACGCGGGCGGCCGGACGGCCGTCGATTCGAACGTCAGCCGGCCGGCGCCGCCGGCGAACACCGGGTCGGTGCTGAAGAACTGGATCAGCGACACGTCGATGGCGCTGCTGCGCGCCGAACGCCGCATCGACCCGCTGCTCCGCCCCGCGTTCGACGCGGTGCTGCGCGATCCGCTCGCCCGGTTCTTCACGTGGCTGATCAACGCGCAGCGGCGCGACGAAGGCTTCGCGATCGCCGAGGAGCGGCCGATCCCCGACGAGGAGGCGCACCTCGACTCGATCGTCGCGTCGTTCACCGAGCAGATGCGGTTGCTGTGGAAGCCGGGCGGCTACGAACGCGGCGGCAACACGAAGACGCAGGGCATCGTGCGCGCCGAGCTGATCGTCCACGACGGGCCTGCCGGACGAACTGCGCCACGGCATCTTCGCGACGCCGCGCCGCTACCCGGCGTGGGTCCGCTTCTCGGGGCCGGGGCCGTACATCACGCCCGACATCGACGACGTCGGGTTCATGAGCATCAGCGTCAAGTTGATGGACGTGCCCGGACCGAAGCTGATGCCCGACGAACGCTTCACGCAGGACCTGTTCGGCGTGTCGACGCCGACGTTCGTCACGCCCGACACGCGCGCGAACGCGCAGCTGCAGAAGAACAGCGTGAAGAACGCGTCGCTGTTCCACTTCGTCAACCTGCACGAGCCGCACGTGCTCGACCTCGTGATGCAGGGGCTGTTCATCAAGACGCAGAGCTGCCCGTTCGAGGCGCCGTACTTCAGCTGCGTGCCGTACCTGCTCGGCGAGGGGCAGGCGATGCAGTACTCGTTCTGGCCGACGTCCGACCGGCGCACGCCGATCCCGCGGCTGCCGCGGCGTCCGCCCGACGACTACCTGCGGCAGGCGATGGTCGCGACGCTCGCGGCCGGCGACGTCGACCTCGAGATGCGCGTGCAGCTGCAGACCGATCCGTTCCGCATGCCGATCGAGAACGCCGGCGTGCTGTGGCCGGAGCGGCTGTCGCCGCGGCGGCCGGTCGCGACGCTGCACATCCCGAGGCAGCGCTTCGACTCGCCGGCGCAGATGGCCTTCGCGAAGCAGCTCTCGTACAACCCGTGGCACTGCATCGCCGAGCATCGGCCGCTCGGCAACCAGGGACGTGCGCGGCGCCGCATGTATCTCGAGCTGTCGACGATCCGCCACGCGATGAACGCGGTGCCGCACGTCGAGCCCGACGGCAGCGAGACGTTCGACTGACGATCAGTGCGCGCGGCGCGCCGAGGCGCCGAGCATCTCGTCGATCTTGCCGGCAAGCGACGTCGAGCGCGAACGGCTTCGTGATCATCGCCATCCGCGCGCCGACGAAGCCGCCGTGCGTCGCGGCGTTCGCCGCGTAGCCGGTCACGAACAGGATCGGCAGGTCGGGGCGACGATCGCGCGCGAAGTCGGCGAGCTGGCGTCCGTTCATGCCGGGCAGCCCGACGTCGGTGATCATCAGCTCGATCGGCCGGTCCGACGACAGGACGCGGATCGCCTCCGGCGCGTCGGGCACGTCGATCGGGCTGTAGCCGAGATCCGACAGCACCTCGTGCACGAGCAGCCGCACCGACTCGTCGTCCTCGACGATCAGCACGGCCTGGCCGTCGCCGCCGGGCGCGGCGTGGGCCTCGCCGGCCTCGTCCGTCGCGCGCGCGTCGGCGGCCGGCAGCAGGATGCGCACGGTCGTGCCCTCGCCGACGCGCGTCTCGATGCGCACGGCGCCCCCGGACTGCCGAGCGAAGCCGTAGACCATCGACAGGCCGAGTCCGGTGCCCTGGCCGATCGGCTTCGTCGTGAAGAACGGCTCGTACACCTTGTCGAGGACCTCCGGTGTCATGCCGATGCCGGTGTCGCTCACCGACACCACGACGTAGCGGCCGGCGGCGCAGCCGTCGGCGGCCGGCGCGTCGTCGGTCGTCAGCTCGACGATGTCCGTCGCGATCGTCAGCGTGCCGCCGTCCGGCATCGCGTCGCGCCCGTTGAGTGCGAGGTTGAGCAGCGCGTTCTCGAGCTGGTTCGCGTCGGCCATCGCCGCCGGCAGCTCGGCGGCGAGCGCGACCTCGAGCGATACCGATTCGCTCAGCGTCCGCGTCAGCAGCTCGTCGAGCGCCTCGATCAGCGCGTTGACGTCGATCGGCCGCGAGTCGAGCGTCTGGCGTCGCGAGAACGCGAGCAGCCGTGCGGTCAGGGCCGCCGCGCGTTGCGCCGACTGCGCGGCCGCGTCCATGAAGCGCTCGAGTCCGTCGGTGCGGCCGGCCGCGAGGCGACGGCGCACGATGTCGATGCCGCCGATGACGCCGGTCAGCATGTTGTTGAAGTCGTGCGCGATGCCGCCGGTGAGCTGTCCGACCGCCTCCATCTTCTGGCTCTGCCGCAACGTGTCGTGGGCGCGCTCGAGCTCCGCGGTGCGCTGCGCGATCATCGACTCCAGCTCCTCGCGCGAACGGCTCAGCACCTCGCGCGCCTCGACGATGTCCTGGATGTCGGTGCACGTGCCGTACCAGCGCACGATGCGGCCGTCGGCGTCGCGTTCGGGCTGCGCGCGGCCGAGCACCCAGCGGTACTGGCCGGAGCGATGGCGCAGGCGATATTCGATGTGGTACGGCTCGCCGGTGTCGAGCGAGCGCCGCCACGTCGCGCGTGCGCGTTCGCGGTCGTCCTCGTGGAACATGCCGTTCCAGCCGTCGCCGTCGGTCGAGCCGGGCGGCACGCCGGTGTAGTCGTACCAGCGGTCGTTGTAGTAGTCGTGGAAGCCGTCGGGACGCGTCGACCAGATCATCTGGTCGATCGAGTTGACGATCGCGTCGAGCCGGCGCTCGCTCGCTTCGAGCGCCGCCTTGCCGACGCGCAGCTCCTCGAGCCGGTTGCGCATCTCGAACTGCTTCTGCCGCGACCGCAGCGCCGACGCGACGGCGCTGATCAGCGACGCGCTGCCGAGCGGGCGCTCGAGCGTCACGACGTTCGTCGCGCTCGGCGGCAGGCTCGGGATCGCCGGGTCGCCGTCGAGGCGCGGTCCGCGACGGCGGTCCGTCAGCACGATGAACGGCACGTCGGACCACGGCTGCTGCGCCTCGAGGACCGCGTCGAGGCGCGCCCGGTCGCCGAACAGCGATTCCTCGGTGAGCAGCACCGCGCCGGTGTGATCGTCGATGCGCGACGCGACGTCGATCAGGTTCTGGCAGATCGCGACGTCGTAGCCGTCGTCGAGCAGCACGGTCGCGACGCTCTCCGCATCGCGTCCGAACGGTGCGGCGATGAGGACGCGATGACCCTCGACGGCCTTCCTATGGCCCAACCTGGCGATCTTCCATCAGCGGCTCGCGCGGGCCGGTGTATTCGGGCGTGCCGGTCAGCACGCCCTTGAAGTCGGTCAGCGGCTCGCCGACGCGCACGCCGCTCGCGTCGATGCGCAGCTCGCGGATCGAGTCCTCGTGGGCGCCGCCGCGGTTCTTCAACACCGAGATCGCCTTGCGCAGGCGTCCGCCGGCCTCGAAGAAGCGCAGCAGGATGACGGCGTCCGCGACGTACGACACGTTGACGCTGCCGGTCGACATGTTGCCCATCAGCCCGATCTGCGGATTGATGAGGAACGTCACGACGCCCTGCTGGTTCAGGTACGACAGCAGCTCGTGCATCTGCAGGATCAGCTGCTGCTCCTCGGGCATCGCGGCGACATAGCCGTTCAGGCTGTCGACGATGACGAGCCGCGACTTGCGCTGCTCGACCTCGTCCTTCACGAGCGCCGCGAACTCGCCCGGCGAGATCTCGGCCGGGTCGACCTGGCGGATCTTCAGGCAGCCGGACGCGACGTGGCCATCGAGGTCGAGCCCCATGGCCTTCGCGCGCAACATCAGCGTGCCGACCCGCTCGTCGAACTCGTACAGCGACACGCACTCGCCGCGCGTGCACGCGGCGTGCGCATACTGCAGCGCGAGCGTCGTCTTGCCGGAGCCGGCCGGGCCGCTGATGAGCGTGCTCGTGCCGCGCAGCGGGCCGCCGCCGAACAGCGCGTCGAGCTGCGCGACGCCGCTCGGCGTCGGGCCGCCGATGAACGGCCTCTGCGCGTCGAGCGCCGTGACGCGCGGGAAGACGCGGATGCCGCCGATGTCGATCACGAGGTCGTGATAGCCGCCGACGAACGGGACGCCGCGCAGCTTCTGGACCTGCAGGCGGCGACGTGCCGCGCCGAAGCCGAGCGTGAGGCGCTCGAGCGTGACGACGCCGTGGCACAGGCTGTGCAGCTGCTCGTCGCGGCCGCCGCCGAACGACGTCAGGTCGTCGACGAGGATGACGGTCGTCTTGCGACCGGCGAAGAACTGCTTCAGCGCCAGCACCTGGCGTCGGTAGCGCAGCGAGTTCTGCGCGAGCAGGCGCATCTCGGACAGGCTGTCGAAGACGACGCGGCGCGGGTTCACGCGCTCGACCTCGGCCTGGATCAGCCGGATCGTGCCGCCGAGCTCGACCTCCCAGCTGTGCAGGACCGACTGCTCGCGGCCCGGTCCGAGCACCGCCTCGGCCGACGCCAGCTCGAACAGGTCGATGCCGGAGAGGTCCCAGCCGTGCGAGGTCGCGACGCTGTGCAGCTCCTCGCGCGTCTCGGACAGCGTGATGTACAGCGTCCGTTCGCCGCGGGCGGCGCCGTCGAGCAGGAACTGCAGCGCCATCGTGGTCTTGCCGGAGCCCGGCGCGCCCTCGACGAGATAGAGCCGATGCGCCGGCAGGCCGCCCAGCACGATCGCGTCGAGCCCGGCGTTGCCGGACGAGACGCGGTCGGTCGTCACGCCGATGTTCACGTGGGTCGCAGGGTCGCGATGGTCATCGGCGATGTCCCGGAAGGTCGGTTCGGCCGCGTTGCCGGCCGGTGCGCGTCAAGGATACGCGAGCGCCGCGAGGATACCCGCAACGCTAGGCGTCCGGCACGTCGCGCTGCAGCTCGTCGAGCCAGATGCGCGCATTTCCGTCGGACGGCGCCCGCCAGTCGCCGCGCGGCGACAGGTTGCCGCCCGACGACGACCTTCGGGCCGTTCGGCATCGCCGAGCGCTTGAACTGGCTGATCTCGAAGAAGCGGAACAGGAAGACGCCGAGCCAGCGCTTGATCGTCGCGAGGTCGTAGCCGTGCTTCGATTCGTCGGGGAACGCCGGCGGCCACGACCCGCGGCCGGGCGTCGCCCCAGGCGTGCAGCGCGAGGAACGCGACCTTCGACGGCCGCATCCCGAAGCGCGTGATGTAGAACAGGAAGAAGTCCTGCAGCTCGTACGGCCCGATCTTCGACTGCGTGCTCTGCAGCTCGCCGCTCTCGGACGCCGGCACGAGCTCCGGCGAGATCTCGGTCGCCGCGACCGACAGCAGCGTCGCCGACGCGGCGTCGTCGAACTGCCTCGTGTTCGCGACCCAGCGCACCAGGTACTGGATCAGCGTCTTCGCGACCGAGCCGTTGACGTTGTAGTGGCTCATCTGGTCGCCGACGCCGTACGTGCACCAGCCGAGCGCGAGCTCGGACAGGTCGCCGGTGCCGACGACGAGCGCGCCGCGCTGGTTCGCGAGCCGGAACAGGTAATCGGTCCGCAGGCCGGCCTGCACGTTCTCGAACGTGACGTCGTACACCGGCTCGCCGCGCGCGAACGGATGCCGCATGTCGCGCAGCAGCTGCATCGCGGCCGGCTTGATGTCGATCTCCTCGGCGCTCGTGCCGAACGCGCTGCATCAGCGCCCACGCGTTCGACTTCGTGCCGGTCGACGGTGGCGAAGCCCGGCATCGTGAAGCCGAGGATGTCGGCACGGTCGTAGCCGAGCGCGTCGAACGCCTTCGCGGCGACGATCAGCGCGTGCGTCGAGTCGAGGCCGCCCGAGATGCCGATGACGACGCGCCTCGTGCCGGTCGCCTGCAGCCGCTGCACGAGCCCGTGGACCTGGATGTTGAACGCCTCGTAGCAGTCGCGGTCGAGCTTCGCGGGATCGTCGGGCACGAACGGGAAGCGGTCGATGCAGCGTTCGAGCCCGATGTCGTCGAACGTCGGACGATGCTCGAAGCCGATGCGCCGGAAGCGACGTTCGGGATGGTCGGCCGCGACGGCCGCGTTGTTGTACGTGCCGGTTCGCATGCGGTCGAGCCGCAGCCGCTCGACGTCGACGTCGGCGACGCACATCTGGCTGTCGGCCGGGAAGCGCGCGCTCTCCGCGAGCAGGCCGCCGAGCTCGTGGATGCTCGCCTGTCCGTCCCACGCGAGGTCGGTGGTGCTCTCGCCGGGACCGGCGGCCGAGTACACGTACGCGGCCGTGCAGCGCATCGACTGCGATGCGCACAGCAGCTCGCGGTCGTCGCGACTTGCCGACGACGATGTTCGACGCCGACAGGTTGCACAGGATGTGCGCGCCGGCGAGCGCGCCCATCGTCGACGGCGGCGTCGCGGCCCAGAAGTCCTCGCAGATCTCGACGTGGAACGTGAAGTCGGCGAGGTCGGTCGCGGCGAAGACCAGATCGGTACCGAACGGCACGCGCCGGCCCGCGACATCGATCTCGAGGCCGACGACGCCGGCCCCCGGCGCGAACCAGCGATGCTCGTAGAATTCGCGGTAGTTCGGCAGGAACGACTTCGGCACCACGCCGAGGATGCGGCCGCGCGCGATCACGACGGCGGCGTTGTACAGCCGGCCGTTGCGTCGCAGCGGCGCGCCGACGATCGCGACCGGCTTCAGCGTCGCCGTCGCTTCCACGAGCGTCGCGAGCGCGGCTTCGACGGCGTCGAGCAGCGTGTCCTGCAGCAGCAGGTCGTCGAGCGAGTACGCGCTGATGCCGAGCTCGGGGAACAGCATCAGGTCGGCGCCGCGCGCGTCGCCCTGGCGGATCAGCGCGAGCGTCGCCTCGACGTTGTGGGTGGGGTCCGCGAGTCGCACGCGCGGCGTGCAGGCCGCGACGCGCACGAAGCCGTGGCGTCGCAGGGCTTGGAAGGACGGGGTCGATGGCATGAGCAAGTCTTGGAATGCATGGTCGCGGCCGCCGGCCGACCGAAGGCGAATCAGTGCCGCTCCGAGCCCGTGGCGTCCGCGCTTCGCGCATCGTCGTCGACAGCATAAGCGAAGCGGAACGGAGGGGACCGGATGAGCGACGACGGCAAGCCGACGTCCCACGATGCCGAGCAGCGATGGCCGAACGCGGCGCTGTTGCTGATCGACTTCATCAACGACATGGAGTTCGAGGGCGCGGAGCCGCTGCGCGACGGCGCGGTCCGCGCCGCCGACGCCGTGCTGCGGCTGCGCGAGCAGGCCGACGCGCGCGAGGTCCCGGTCATCTACGTCAACGACAACTTCGGCGAGTGGCGCACCGACTGGTCGGAGATCGTCTCGGCCTGCGCGCACGACCGGAGTCCGACGAGCGAGCTCGTGCGACGGATGGCGCCGCGCAAGCAGGACTACCACGTCATCAAGCCGCACCTGTCGGGCTTCTATTCGACGAGCCTGCCGGTGCTGCTGCCGAAGCTCGGCGTCAACCGGCTGATCCTGACCGGCGTCGCCGCCGACATCTGCGTGCTGTTCACGGCCGCCGACGCGCACATGCGCGACTACGATCTGTGGGTCCCGCGGGACTGCGTCGCCGCGGAGAGCGGCGAGCGCGTCGACTGGGCGCTCGACATCATGAAGAAGAGCATGAGCGCCGAGGTGCGGCCGACGAGCGAGCGGTCGTTCGACGACTGGCTGGGACCGGAGCCGTAAGCGTCGCGAAGCGGCCGACGCGCGGCGCGGGCCACGTCCCATGAACGCCGCCCTGCGCCCGTGATCGCCGACGACCGCCACGCGCCTTCGCCGGCGGTTGTTGCGCCGACGTCACGAGGCGGCGCCGAATTCGCTCCCGTCGTCGCCGTCCCGTCGATGCTCCAGTATCCTGCCTCGGCACTCCATCGAACGGGCCTCATCGGCGCAGCCGCGCGCTTCGCACGCGGCGTGCGCATGACGAAGCCGAATGCGACGCGACGTCCCGACGCGGACCGCGAGACCACGACGAGAGGATCCATGAAGAAGCTGATTCCATTGACGCTGGCGCTCGCCGCCGCCGGCGCTGCGCACGCGCAGACCACCGTGACCCTGTACGGCATCGCCGACGGCGATTTCCGCGTGGACCACACGGCCATCGGCACGCTGCATTCGGTCGGCAGCGGCGGCGAAGCGGCGTCGCGCTGGGGACTGCGCGGGACCGAGGACCTGGGCGGTGACCTGAAGGCGGTGTTCAACCTCGAGCAGGACGTCGACCTCAGCAACAACAGCGTGCCTCAGGGCAACATCTCGCCGACGACGCCGAACTCGCCGACGACGTCGAGCGGCTCGCGGATGTTCGGCCGCCGCGCGATCGTCGGCCTGAACAGCACGACCTACGGCGAGGTCCGCTTCGGCCGCGAGTACACGCCGTTCTACCAGACCTGGTCGGGCGTCGATCCGTTCGGCGCCGGCTTCGTCGGACGCGCCACGAACTACGCGGTCGGCAACGTCGTTCGCTACGACGACACCATGACCTACGAGTCGCCGAAGCTCTACGGCTTCCTCGCGAAGGCGCAGGTCCGCTTCGGAGAATCGACGACCGATTCGGTGGCGAGCGGCTCGACGAAGCACGGCGGGGACGCGCAGAGCTATTCGCTGAGCTACGCGAACGGCCCGATCTACGTCGGCGTCGGCTACATCTCGCAGAAGTCGGCGATCGACGAGCCGCCGACCTACAACCCGACGCACAGCGAGACCGCCGACGCCGCGTACGACCTGGGCTTCCTGCGGGTCTCGTTGCTGTACTTCCGCACGCGCAACCAGACGACGACGCGCCAGCAGTCGTACGGCCTCGGCTTCGCGGTGCCGGTCGGCGCGTTCAAGTTCCTCGCGTCGGTCGCCCGCGTCGACAACCAGTATCACTACAACAACAGCACGATGAAGTTCAACGACGCGAACTTCGGGGCGTTCGGCGTCACGTACGCGCTGTCGAAGCGCTACGACCTGTACGCGGCCGCGGCCAAGTTCGTGAACCAGGGCGCCGCGCAGAACCTGATCGGCGACAACAGCAACAACGGCCTGCTGACGACGACCAACGTGCCCGCCGGCTTCAATCCGTGGTCGGCTCAGGTGGGGATGCGCTTCCTGTTCTGACGGAGCGGCGTCGCGATCGAGCGCTCCGCGAGGGCACTCGATCGCGTGAATGCCCGGCCGGTGCCATGCGGCGTGAGGCTGCGCCGGAACACCGGCGGGGTACCGCGGAAAGAAGCACTGCGTCGAACGACGCAACGCGTGGGATCTTGGCTCCCCGACCTGGGCTCGAACCAGGGACACACGGATTAACAGTCCGTTGCTCTACCGACTGAGCTATCGGGGATCAGGCGGGAGCGCGATTATATCGTGGGGTCCACCGCGGTCAAAGGCGGCGGGCGTCCATCGTTGTTCGCGCACGACCGAACTTGCGTCGTGCGCCGACCCCGCGACGGCCGATCGTCGGATGGTGGACGGGCGTCGTCGCTCGCATCGTCGAGCTCCGACCTTCGTCGATCCAACGAGGCTCCCATGAGCAAGCTTTCCACCGAAGCCCGCAAGAAGCTTCCCGACAGCGACTTCGCGCTGCCGGGCCGCCGCTATCCGGTCGAGGACGCCGCGCATGCGCGCGACGCGAAGTCGCGCGCATCCCGCGAGCAACACGACGGCAAGCTGAGCGCCGCCGAGAAGAAGACCGTCGACCGGAAGGCCGACGCGGTGCTGAAGAAGAAGTCGTGACCGCGCGCGTCGAACGACGCCCGCGATTCGCGCGACGCTAGGACACCGCGGCGATCGCGTCGGCGACCGCGTCGATGTTGCGCTCGTTCAGCGCGGCGACGCAGATGCGGCCGGTGTCGAGGACGTAGATCGCGAACTCGTCGCGCAGCCGCTTCGCCTGCGCGGCGCTCAGGCCCGAGTACGAGAACATGCCGCGCTGCGCGACGATGTGGTCGAACGCCACGTCCGGCATCCGCCGGCGCAGCCGCTCGACGAGGCCGACGCGCATCGCGCGGATGCGCTCGCGCATCCCGTCGAGCTCCTCTCGCCACTGCGCCTGCAGCTTCGGCTCGGTCAGGACCAGCGCGACCGTCGCGCCGCCGTGCGTCGGCGGGCTCGAGTAGTTCGTGCGGATGATGCGCTTCAGCTGGCTCTGCACCCGCTTCGCCTCGGCCGCATCGGCGGTGACGACCGACAGCGCGCCGACCCGCTCGCCGTACAGCGAGAACGACTTCGAATACGAGCTCGAGACGAGGAACTCGAGGCCGGCATCGGCCATCGCGCGGACGACGAACGCGTCCTCCTCGATGCCGTCGCCGAAGCCCTGGTACGCGAGGTCGACGAACGGCATCAGCCCGCGTCGCTTCACGACGTCGATGATCTCGGCCCACTGCTCGCGCGTCGGATCGACGCCGGTCGGGTTGTGACAGCACGCGTGCAGCACGACGACGGTCCCCGGCTCGGCGGCGTCGAGCGCGGCGCGCATGCCGGCGAAGTCGAGGCCGCGCGTCGCGGCGTCGAAGTACGGGTAGGTGCCGACGTCGAAACCGGCCTGCGTGAACAGCGCGAGGTGGTTCTCCCAGCTCGGGTCGCTGATCAGGAGGCGGGCGTCCGGCCGGACGAGACGGAGAAAGTCGGCGCCGACGCGCAATCCGCCGGTACCGCCGAGCGCCTGCACGGTGACGACGCGCTCGTCGCGGACGGCCTCGGCGCCTTCACCGAAGACGAGCTTCTGCGTGGCCGCGTTGTACATCGCCATCCCGTCGATCGGCAGGTAGCTGCGCGCGGGCATCGCGCCCATCCGCTCGGCCTCGGCTGCACGGACCGCCGCGAGGACCGGCACCTTGCCGGCCGCGTCGGTGTAGACGCCGACGCCGAGATTGACCTTCGACGGGCGGCGGTCGGCGATGTACAGCTCGGTCATGCCGAGGATCGGGTCCTTCGCGACCATCTCGACCGCGCGGAACGGCGAATCCGCGGCGGGCCTGCTGCCGGCGGGCGCGGTCGCGGCGGCCTGTGGAGCGACCGACGGGGTCGAAGGAGGCGAGATGACGGCGGACGAAGTCATGGGCGGCCGGGCCGACGGAGCGTCGTGACCCCTTGCAAGAGATTGAATCGGCACGATTTAGAAAATCACTGGATTCCGGCCTGCGTTCGGCGCGATAATTCGTCGTCATGCCGCAGCGCACAAGCCGTTCCTGGTGCGTGTCCGGCTCTTGTGGTGCCGTTCGCCGCACTGCAACCGCACAAATCCTAGCATGGTCGCCAATCTCGCCGCGCCGCCGAACGACCGCCCGCTGCTGTCGTTTCCGGGCAGTCCGTTCCAGCTGTATCAGCCGTTCGCGCCCGCCGGGGACCAGCCGGCGGCGATCGACGGGCTCGTCGAGGGCCTGGAGGACGGCCTCGCGTTCCAGACGCTGCTCGGCGTGACCGGCTCGGGCAAGACCTTCACGATGGCGAACGTCATCGCGCGGGCCGGCCGTCCGGCGCTCGTGCTCGCGCCGAACAAGACGCTCGCCGCGCAGCTGTACTCGGAGTTCCGCGAGTTCTTCCCGAACAACGCGGTCGAGTATTTCGTCAGCTATTACGACTATTACCAGCCCGAGGCGTACGTCCCGCAGCGCGACCTGTTCATCGAGAAGGACTCGTCGATCAACGAGCACATCGAGCAGATGCGGCTGTCGGCGACGAAGTCGCTGATGGAGCGGCGCGACGTCGTCATCGTCGGGACGGTCTCGACGATCTACGGCATCGGCAACCCGAACGAGTACCACAAGATGGTCCTGACGCTGCGCGTCAAGGACAAGGTCGGGCAGCGCGACATCATCTCGCGGCTGATCCAGATGCAGTACACGCGCAACGAGGTCGACTTCGGCCGCGGCACGTTCCGCGTCCGCGGCGACGTCATCGACGTCTTCCCGGCCGAGCACGCCGAGCTCGCGATCCGCATCGAGCTGTTCGACGACGAGATCGAGAGCATGCAGCTGTTCGATCCGCTGACCGGTCGCGTGCGCCAGAAGATCCCGCGCTTCACGATCTATCCGGGCTCGCACTACGTCACGCAGCGCGGCACCGTCGTCAACGCGATCGAGTCGATCAAGGCCGAGCTGCGCGAGCGGCTCGAGTTCTTCTACAAGGAGAACCGGCTCGTCGAGGCGCAGCGGCTCGAGCAGCGCACCCGCTTCGACCTCGAGATGATGACCGAGGTCGGCCACTGCAAGGGCATCGAGAACTACACGCGGCACCTGTCGGGCGCGAAGCCGGGCGAGCCGCCGGCGACGCTGATCGACTACCTGCCGTCGGACGCCCTGGTGTTCTTCGACGAGAGCCATGCGCTGATCGGCCAGCTGAACGGCATGTTCCGCGGCGACCGGGCGCGCAAGGTGAACCTCGTCGACTACGGGTTCCGCCTGCCGTCGGCGCTCGACAACCGGCCGCTGAAGTTCGACGAGTTCGAGGGCAAGGTCCGCCAGGGCATCTTCGTGTCGGCGACGCCGGCCGAGTACGAGAACGAGCATGCCGGGCAGGTCGTCGAGCAGCTCGTGCGCCCGACCGGCCTGATCGACCCGCGCATCGAGGTCCGTCCCGCGTCGACGCAGGTCGACGACGTGCTGTCGGAGATCAACCGGCGCGTCGCCGATCGGCGAGCGCGTCCTCGTGACGACGCTGACGAAGCGGATGGCCGAGCAGCTCACCGACTACCTCGGCGAGCACGGCGTCAAGGTGCGTTACCTGCACTCCGACATCGAGACCGTCGAGCGAGCCGAGATCATCCGTGACCTCCGGCTGGGCGTCTTCGACGTCCTCGTCGGAATCAATCTGCTGCGCGAAGGTCTGGATATACCGGAGGTGTCGCTGGTCGCGATCCTCGACGCGGACAAGGAAGGTTTCTTGCGGGCGGAGCGATCGCTGATCCAGACGATCGGTCGCGCGGCGCGGAACCTCAACGGCACCGCGATCCTCTACGGAGACGTCGATCACGGAATCGATGCGGCGCGCGATCGACGAAACGGACCGACGTCGCACGAAGCAGGTCGAGTTCAACACGCTGCACGGCATCGAGCCGCGCGGCGTCCAGAAGCAGGTCCGCGAGATGATCGACGGCGTCTACGACGCGCCAGTCGGCGAAGACCGAGCTGAAGGCGGCGCAGGAGAAGGCGCGCTACGGCGCGATGGACGAGAAGCACGTGGCGCGCGAGATCAAGCGGCTGGAGAAGGCGATGCTCGATCACGCGCGCAACCTGGAATTCGAGGAGGCGGCGCGAGCGCGGGACCAGCTCGCGCAGTTGCGCCAGCAGGTATTCGGCGCCGGCGGCGGCGATTCGACGATCGTCGCTGGCCGACGGCGGCCAGGCGGGGAACCGGGCCGCCTGACGTCACGGCGCACGATCGCGAGCGTGGCGGCGACCCGCGTCGGTCGCCGGTTTCGGTCAGCACCCACCGACAAGGTGAGAAACATGCCGAAGTACGAAGCGTTCAAGATTCTGATCGTCTGCATGGGCAACATCTGCCGATCGCCGACGGCCGAAGCGGTCTTCCGCGCGAAGGTCCGCGAGGCCGGTCTCGAGAAGCACGTCGTCGTCGCGTCCGCCGGCACGCACGGCTTCCATGAAGGCGAAGGCGCCCGACACGCGCGCGACGCGCGCCGCCAAGAAGCGCGGCTACGACATGGAGACGTTCGTCGCGCGGCAGATCACGAAGGAAGACTTCGTCCAGTACGACCTGATCCTCGCGATGGACTGGGAGAACCACGCCGCGCTGCAGCAGCTCGCGCCGCGCCAGTACCACCACAAGATCAAGCTGCTGATGAGCTTCGCGACCGAGCACGAGTCGGCGGTCGTCCCCGACCCGTACTACGGCGGCGCCGACGGATTCGAGACGGTGCTCGACTACGTCGAGGACGCCTGCATCAACCTGGTCGACTTCGTCCGCCGCCGCATGGCGCAGAAAGCGGCTGCCTGACGCGTCAGCGTCAGGCAGCCGTCCCCGCGCAGGCGGGGACCCAGGGTCGTTCGACGCGCAGCGTCAGGCAGCCGTCCCCGCGCAGGCGGGGACCCAGCGTCGTTCGACGGCCAGCGTCAGGCAGCCGTCCCCGCGCAGGCGGGGACCCAGGGTCGTTCGACGCGCAGCGTCAGGCAGCCGTCCCCGCGCAGGCGGGGACCCAGCGTCGTTCGACGGCAGCGTCAGGCAGCCGTCCCCGCGCAGGCGGGATCCCGTGGCGGCCTCCGCGTTGGTTCACTGGCCGACGCGCCCCAGCCCGTCGTCCCCGCGAACGCGGGGACCCAGCGTCGTTCGACGGCGCCGCTTCCCCACTCACGCGTGCCCGTCGTCCATCCCCCCGGTGCGTCCAATACTTGACCGATTTACTCGGATAACCTAATATCCGACCTCCGCAGTCAAGTATTGCCGCACGTTCGATGCGTCTGACCACCCGAGGCCGTTTTGCCGTCACCGCGATGATCGACCTCGCGTTGCGCGAGCACGCCGGCCCGGTCGCGCTGGCCGGCATCAGCGGGCGCCAGAACATCTCGCTGTCCGTACCTCGAGCAGTTGTTCGGCAAGCTGCGTCGCAGCGCGCTCGTCGACAGCGTCCGTGGTCCGGGCGGCGGTTATCGGCTCGCCCGCGCGGCGGCGGACATCTCGGTCGCCGAGATCATCGATGCGGTCGACGAGCCGGTCGACGCGACGCAATGCAAGGGCAAGGAGAACTGCCTCGACGAGCGTCGCTGCCTCACGCACGACCTGTGGGCGAATCTGAACGCGCACATGGTCGAGTTCCTCGACGGCGTCTCGCTCGAGGCGCTGATCGCGGAACAGCGCGACCGTCTGGTGCGCTGCGAGCAGGAACCGCGCGTCCATGTCCTGCGCGACCGCCGTGCATCGCCGGACAAGCCGTCCCGGGCGCTCGTCAACTAGGAAACCTCATGCAACAGCCGCAGCAACCGATCCTCCCGATCTACATGGACTACTCGGCGACGACGCCGGTGGATCCGCGCGTCGTCGAGAAGATGATTCCGTACCTGACGTCGCAGTTCGGCAATCCCGCGTCGCGCAGTCATCCGTACGGGTGGGACGCGGAGCAGGCCGTCGAGAACGCGCGTGCCGAAGTCGCGAAGCTCGTCAATTGCGACCCGCGCGAGATCATCTGGACGTCCGGCGCGACCGAAGGCGACAACCTCGCGATCAAGGGCGCGGCGCACTTCTACAAGGAGAAGGGCAAGCACGTCGTCACGGTCAAGACCGAGCACAAGGCCGTCCTCGACACGTGTCGCGAGCTCGAGCGCGAAGGCTTCGAGGTCACGTACCTGCAGCCGCAGCCGGACGGGCTGATCACGCTCGACCAGTTGCGCGACGCGATCCGCGACGACACCATCCTCGTGTCGGTCATGCTGGTCAACAACGAGATCGGCGTCGTCCAGGACATCCCGGCGATCGGGGCGCTGTGCCGCGAGAAGGGCGTGATCTTCCACTCGGACGCGGCGCAGGCGACCGGCAAGGTGGCGATCGACCTGTCGGCGTGGCCGGTCGACCTGATGACGTTCACGGCGCACAAGACGTACGGACCGAAGGGCATCGGCGCGTTGTACGTGCGGCGCAAGCCGCGCGTCCGCCTCGAGGCGCAGATGCACGGCGGCGGCCACGAGCGCGGGCTGCGGTCGGGCACGCTCGCGACGCACCAGATCGTCGGCATGGGCGAGGCCTATCGGCTCGCGCGGCTCGAGATGAACACCGAGAACGAACGCGTCCGGATGCTGCGCGACCGGTTGTGGAACGGCCTTCGCGACATCGAGGAGGTCTACCTCAACGGCGACGCGGAGCAGCGCGTGCCGCACAACCTCAACGTCAGCTTCAACTTCGTCGAAGGCGAGTCGCTGATCATGGGCATCAAGGAGCTTGCGGTGTCGTCGGGCTCCGCGTGCACGTCGGCGAGCCTCGAGCCCAGCTACGTGCTGCGAGCGCTCGGACGCAGCGACGAGCTCGCGCATTCGTCGATCCGCTTCACGATCGGTCGGTTCACGACGGAACAGGACGTCGACTTCGCGGTCGATCTGATCAAGTCCCGCATCGCGAAGCTGCGCGACCTGTCGCCGCTGTGGGAGATGTTCAAGGACGGCGTCGACATCGCGTCGATCCAGTGGGCCGCCCACTGACGCGAGTCGTCGGCATCGGCACGATCGGCAAGGTTTCAGGAGAACGGCAATGGCTTACAGCAGCAAGGTCCTCGACCACTACGAAAATCCCCGCAACGTCGGCTCGTTCGCGACCGGCGACGACGGCGTCGGTACCGGCATGGTCGGCGCGCCGGCCTGCGGCGACGTGATGAAGCTGCAGATCCGGGTCGGCGACGACGGCCGCATCGCGGACGCGAAGTTCAAGACCTACGGCTGCGGCTCGGCGATCGCGTCGTCGTCGCTCGTGACCGAATGGGTCAAGGGCAAGACGCTCGACGAGGCGATGAGCATCAAGAACACCGCGATCGCGGAAGAGCTCGCGTTGCCGCCGGTCAAGATCCACTGCTCGATCCTCGCCGAGGACGCGATCAAGGCGGCCGTGCAGGACTATCGCGCGAAGCACGCGGCGGTCGCCGAGCCGGAGAAGAAGGCGGCCTGATGAGCGTGATCGAAGCTTCCGTCGAGAGCGGCGTGTCGCTGACCGAGAAGGCGGCGCGCCACGTGTCGCGCTACCTCGAGCGTCGCGGCAAGGGCCAGGGGCTGCGCGTCGGCGTGCGCACGACCGGCTGCTCGGGCCTCGCCTACAAGCTCGAGTACGTCGACGAGCCGGCCGCCGAGGATCGCGTGTTCCAGAGCCACGGCGTGAAGGTGTTCGTCGACCCGAAGAGTCTGCCGTACATCGACGGCACCGAACTCGACTTCGCCCGCGAGGGACTGAACGAAGGCTTCCGTTTCCGCAATCCGAACGTGAAGGACGAGTGCGGCTGCGGCGAGAGCTTCCGCATCTGACGGCGCGCGCCCGGCCCGACGAACCAAGGCGGCTCGGCCGCCTTGTTTTTTGATGAGCATCCACGACTCCCACTTCGCGCTGTTCGGCCTCGACGAACGCTTCGCGCTCGACGCCGACGCGCTCGAGCGTGCGTATCGCGACGTGCAGCGGCGTGTCCATCCGGACCGCTTCGCCGGCGCCGGTGCCGTGGAGCAGCGCGTCGCGTTGCAGTGGGCGACGCGTGCGAACGAGGCGTATCGCACGCTGCGGGATCCGCTGCGTCGCGCGATCTACCTGTGCGTCCTGCGCGGCCGCGACCCGGGCGACGAGAACGACACGGCGATGGCGCCGGACTTCCTGATGCGACAGCTCGAATGGCGCGAGGCGCTCGACGCCGCGCGGGCCGCGAACGACGGCGCCGCGATCGCCGCGCTCGAGGCCGAACTCGTCGCGATGCGCGACGGTCTCGTCGACGACGTCGCCCGTGCGCTCGACGTCGACCACGACGTCGAACGCGCGACCGAACGCGTGCGGCGCTGGATGTTCGTCGAGCGCTTCGCCGACGACGTCCGGTCGTCGCGGCGCGCCGTCGACGCGCCGGTGGCCTGATGGCGCTGCTGCAGATCTCCGAGCCCGGCATGGCGCCGGCGCCGCACCAGCGGCGGCTCGCCGTCGGCATCGACCTCGGCACGACGAACTCGCTGGTCGCGGCCGTGCGCCACGGCGTGCCCGACGTGCTGCCCGACGAGGACGGCCGCGTGCTGCTGCCGTCGGTCGTGCGTTACCGCGCCGACGGCGGCGCGACGGTCGGTCACGCGGCGCTCGAGCAGCGCGCGGGCGATCCGCGCAACACGATCGTGTCGATCAAGCGGCTGATGGGCCGCGGCCGCGACGACATCGATGCCGAGCACGCGTCGCGTCACGACTTCGTCGACGCCGGCAACCAGATCCGCTTCATGACCGCGGCCGGACCGAAGACGCCGGTCGAGGTGTCGGCCGAGATCCTCGCGACGCTGCGGCAGCGCGCCGAGGACACGCTCGGCGACGACCTCGTCGGCGCCGTGATCACCGTGCCGGCGTACTTCGACGACGCGCAGCGCCAGGCGACGAAGGATGCGGCGCAGCTCGCCGGCCTCGACGTCCTGCGGCTGCTGAACGAGCCGACCGCGGCCGCGGTCGCGTACGGGCTCGACAACGGCATCGAGGGCACCTACGCGGTCTACGACCTCGGCGGCGGCACGTTCGACGTCTCGATCCTGAAGCTGACGAAGGGCGTGTTCGAAGTGCTCGCGACCGGCGGCGACACGCAGCTCGGCGGCGACGACTTCGACGCGCGCGTCGCCGCGCTCGCGATGCACGCGGCCCGCGTCGAGGACGTCCGCCTGTCGGACGAGGAACAGGCACGGCTCGTCGCGCATGCGCGACGCGCGAAGGAGGAGCTGACCGACGCGTTGATCGTCGACGTCGCGTTCGAGGCCGGCGGCGTGCATCGCCACGCGGCGATCTCGCGCGACGCGTTCGTCGACGCGACGCGCGACCTCGTCGACCGCACGCTCGTCGCGGCCGGAAACAGCCTGCGCGATGCGCGGCTCGGGGTCGACGAGATCGCCGGCGTCGTGATGGTCGGCGGCGCGACGCGGATGCCGCACGTCCGCGAGGCCGTCGGGCGCTTCTTCGGCAAGCCGCCGCTGATCGATCTCGATCCGGATCGCGTCGTCGCGCTCGGCGCCGCGCGCCAGGCCGATGCGCTCGCCGGCAACCGGGCGTCCTCGGACGGCCACGACGACTGGCTGCTGCTCGACGTGATCCCGCTGTCGCTCGGCGTCGAGACGATGGGCGGCCTCGCCGAGAAGATCATTCCGCGCAACTCGACGATTCCGGTCGCGCGGGCGCAGGAGTTCACGACGTTCAAGGACGGGCAGACCGCGATGGCGATCCACGTCGTGCAGGGCGAGCGCGAGCTCGTCTCCGACTGCCGATCGCTCGCGCGCTTCGAGCTGCGCGGCATCCCGCCGATGGTCGCCGGCGCCGCGCGCATCCGCGTCACCTATCAGGTCGACGCCGACGGTCTGCTGTCGGTCTCGGCCCGCGAGACGACGTCGAACGTCGAGGCGAGCATCGTCGTGAAGCCGTCATACGGGCTCGGCGACGAGGAGGTCGCGCGGATGCTGCGCGCGAGCTTCGAGTCGGCGGACAGCGACATGCGCGCGCGCGCGTTGCGCGAGCAGCAGGTCGAGGCCGCGCGCATCGTCGCGGCCACCGAGGCGGCGCTCGCCGAGGACGCGGCGCTGCTCGACGCGCCGCAGGTCGCGCGTATCCGATGCCAGATGGACGCGGTCCGTCGGGCCGCAGGCGCCGACGACCATCATGCGATCAAGGACGCGGTCGACGCGCTCGCGCACGCGACCGAGCACTTCGCCGAACTGCGCATGGACGCGAGCGTGCGACGTGCGCTCGCCGGCAAGCGCCTCGACGAGATCGCCTGACATGCCCAAGGTCACGGTCCTGCCGCACGCGGAGATCTGTCCGGCCGGCGCCGAGTTCGAGGCCGAGGTCGGCCGCAGCCTGTGCGTCAACCTGCTCGAGCACGGCGTGCCGATCGAGCACGCGTGCGAGATGTCTGCGGCCTGCACCACGTGTCACGTCATCGTGAAGCAGGGCTTCGACCGGCTCGCGCCGTCGGACGACAACGAGGACGACCTGCTCGACCAGGCCTGGGGACTGACGCCGCGCTCGCGGCTGTCGTGCCAGGCCGAGATGCCCGACGCGGACCTCGTTCTCGAGATCCCGAAGTATTCGATCAACCATGCGAAGGAGAACGGCTGACCAGGCCGTCGACGAGGAGCCGACATGAAGTGGACCGACATCGAGGACATCGCGATCGCGTTGCAGGAGGCGCACGGTGAGGTCGATCCGCTGCGCGTGCGCTTCACGGACCTGCACCGCTGGGTGACCGAGCTCGAGGATTTCGACGACGATCCCGCGCGGTCGAACGAGAAGATCCTCGAGGCGATCCAGGCCGCCTGGATCGACGAGGCGAGCTGAGCGCGGTGCGCTGGCCCTTCGGACGGTCGGGCCGGCCGGCGCCCGACCGTCCTGACTGGATCGACGACGCGGGCTGGCGCGCCGCGGTCGCCGCGTATCCGTTCGTCGCGCGCCTCGACGCGGAGCGACTCGCGCGGCTGCGCGGGCTGTGCGGCGCGTTCGTCGCCGGCAAGGCGATCAGCGGCGCGCGCGGCATGCGTCGTCGACGACGCGGTCGTCGCGGCCATCGCGGTGCAGGCCTGCCTGCCGGTCCTCGAGCTCGGCCTCGACGCGTATCCGGCGTTCGACGAGATCGTGGTCCACCCCGGCGACTTCGTGATCGAGCGCGAGGTCGTCGACGACGACGGCGTGGTGCACGCGTGGAGCGAGGCGGCCGCCGGCGAGTCGTGGCGCGACGGACCGGTCGTGCTGTCGTGGGACGCCGCGCGGACGGCGAGCGCGAAGCGGCCGATGCCGTCGGCGTTCAACGTCGTCATCCACGAGTTCGTCCACAAGCTCGACATGACGAACGGCAGCGTCGACGGAATGCCGGCGTTCTCGCGACGGCTGCATGCCGGGCTGTCGCCGGCGCGCTGGCGCACGGTGCTCGACGCCGCCTTCGACGACTTCAACGCGCGACTCGACGCCGTCGAGCGCGCGATCCCGCGCCACGTCGACCCGGACTCGGCGCGCGCGGACCGCTACTACGCGGCGCTGCCGCTCGACGCCTACGCGGCGACGGACGAGGGCGAATTCTTCTCGGTCAGCGGCGAGGCGTTCTTCGTCGCGCCCGAGCCGCTCGCGGCGGCCTATCCCGACTGGTACGCGCTGCTGCGGACCTACTACCGGCAAGACCCGCTCGCCGCGCGCTGAGCGGCGGCCGCGCGGTCTCGGCGACGCAGACGCGACGCCTCACGCCCGCCGTGGCGAGGAAGCGGCGTCCCGCGCGACGGTCGCGCGCCGCCGCCGGCCGGCCGGCGCGCCCCGCAAACGTCGACGTCGTCGCCCCCCGCGCGCCGTGGCAAACGAAAAGCCCGGTGATTCTTTGTTCTGCCGGTGCCATCGTGCCGCTTCCACCCAAGCGCCGCGCCTGGCGTTTCGCGACGACCCCGTCGCGGCAAGGCGGGCTTAGACGATCGAAGGAGTTCGCATGAATCGGAGACACGGTGCCGCGCACGGTCGCGCCAGGACCATGATCAGGAGACCCGCATGAAGCCCGCTCATTCCATCGCGTCGCTGGTCGTCGCGCTCGCCGCCGCGACCGCCGCCCCCGTGGCGTTCCCGCAGCTCGCGCCGGCCGGCAACGACTGGCCGCTCACCACCGGCAACTCCGCCAACTGGGGTTACACGTCGCTGACGCAGATCGACAAGACGAACGTCAGCAACCTCGGCCTCGCGTGGGTCACGCACACTTCCGCCGAGCCGTCCACCACGCCGGTGGCCGGCGTCGATCGACTCCGCGACCGCGCAGCAGACGATCCCATCGTGGTCAACGGCGTGCTGTACGTCGACACGCCCGCAGGCGGCGTCGTCGCGATGGATGCCACGACCGGCATCGTCAAGTGGAAGTGGCGCCGTCGGTCGCCGCGAACGGCTTCGGTCCGAACACGCAGCACCGCGGCGTCAGCGTCGGCGGAGGCAAGGTCTACACGACCGCTGCCGGCAACCGCGTCGTCGCGCTCGACCAGAACACCGGCGCGATCGTCTGGGCCGTCCAGCCGGTGGCCAAGGACGGAACGAGCTTCGGGACGATCGCGAAGGTCCGGACGACGTACTGGGACGGCATGGTCTACCAGGGCGTCAACGACAGCTCCACGCGCAGCGCGTGTTCGCGCTGAACGCGAACGACGGCTCGCTCGTCTGGTACTTCTTCAGCACCTATCCGCACGGCACGACGTTCACCGACGTCAACGGCAACACGTTCGACGCGGGCGACACGTTCACCACGAAGACGACGCCGAACGACACGCCGAACAACTGCTACGCGACGGCCGGCGCGACGCCGTGGCAACACCCGGCCATCGATCCCGCAGCTCGGGATGCTGTACTCAGGCGTTCGGCAACACGCGCAGCTGCACCGGCGCGCAGAACGGCTCCGGCCGCGCTCGGCGACAACCTGTTCGGCAGCTCGGTCGTCGCGCTCGACCTGAAGACCGGCGCGTACAAGTGGCACTTCCAGGCGGTCCGGCACGACATCTGGGACATGGACAACGCGCTGCCGCCCGGTTCTGGCCGACGTCGTCGATCGGCGGCGTGACGAAGAAGGTCATGTTCTATGGCAGCAAGTCGGGCATTCCAGTACACGCTCGACCGCACCAACGGTCAGCCGGCGCTGCCGATCCAGTACAAGGCCGTCCCGATCGACATGCGCAACAACGGTCCGCTGACGCAGCCGGTGCCGCTGCAGTCGATCTTCATGGAGCAGTGCGTCTCGCTGCAGAACCTCGGCTCCGACGATCCCCGGCGAGCCGAACCGCATGGCGCCGAACTGGAACGGCTACCAGGCGGTGCCCGATCCGGCGAATCCCGGGCAGGTGAAGCTCGTGCTCGTCACGCCGAACTACCTGACGCCGGAAGAGCCGTTCTTGCAGGGTCCGCCGCGGATGGGCTGCACGTACGACGGCTCGTACGACGGCTTCGTCGAGATGTCGATGACGACGCAGAACGGCGGCAACGACATGACGAACGCGTCGTACAGCCCACTGCTCAACATGCGCTACATCGGCGTGTCGTACATCCCGGCCGGCCATCCGCTGTCGCAGGGCGGCAACGGCCTGCGGCATGATCGGCGGCTACCAGAGCGGCGCGCTCGTCGCGCTCGACAACTCGACCGGCAACATCGTCTGGAAGAAGCCGATGACGCTCGACCTGTCGCGCCAGAACAATCCGCTCGTGACGGCGACGAACCTGCTGTTCCATACGCAGATGGACGGATTGCATCCGCGCGGTCGACGCGGCGACCGGGAAGGAGCTGTGGCGCTTCCAGACGGGCGCACCGATCGCAGGCCGGGACGATCTCGTACATGGTCAACGGCGTGCAGTACGTCGCGATGACGAACATGGCGGGCAGCCAGCCGTATTCGCAAGGCGGCAACGGCGACGCGATCTTCGTGTTCAAGCTCGGAGGGACGGCGCTCTACACGACCGGTCCGCATTCGAACCCGGTCGTCGTGTCGGGCAGCCAGGAAGCGCCGAGCGCGCTCCCGATCCCGAACATCCGTCGTCCGGTGGACAACACCGCGGCGGGCAACGTCCCGGCGACGGAGGTCTGGCTGGCGCGCTCCAACGGCACGGCGACGTCCACGCCGGACAGCACCGCGACGTCGTCGATGGTGCCGTCCACGCGGACCGTCGCGGTCGGCACGACGGTGACGTTCCGGAACCCCGGGACCGAGACGTTCCCCACGTCGCCGAACACGCTCGAGCATTGCGCGACGCAGTTCTTCGAGGGTGCGTTCAACTTCCGGCTCCAGCCGGGCCAGACGGCGCAGTACACCTTCAATCGGGCGGGCGAGTATTTCTACAACGACTGCACGAATCCGATGCCGACGGGTAAGGTGGTCGTCACGCTGACGCCGCAGGTGCTGACCGGTGCGTTGCAGGTGCTGCCGAGCGTGCTGAATCTGCGGTCGCCGAACGGGATCTTCACCGGCGTGAACGGCGTGTTCACGACCGTCCTGAAGGTGCCGGCCGGCTACACGCTCGATTCGCCGAGCGCCGTGACGCTGAAGACGCCGCTGACGACGCAGCTCTTCACCGCGACCACGGTCGCCGCGTCGGCGGACGGCACGTCGGTGGTCGCGACGTTCAACAAGGGGGACATCGACAACAACGTCCCGGCAGGCGATGCGGTACCGTTGACGTTGACGGCGAACTTCATCAACGGCGGCGTGCAGACGCAGTTGCAGTCGACGGCGAACGTCCGCGTGCTGAAGTAGGCACCGGCCGTCCCACGGAGTCCGGGCGCCCGCGAGGGCGCCCGGATGCATTCACAGCGGGATCGATCAACCGCAGTCATCGAAGGGAAGAGAAATGGGGACGAAAATCTTGGTCGGTGGGAAGCTTCTCGCCGCGCTCGCGATGTCGGTCGCAGCGACTGCGCAAGCGGTGCCCATCAATTTCTCGACGGCGCAGTACGACACCAGCGTGTTCGCGTTCTCCGGGGCGCTGGCGGATGCGCAGTCGGCGTCGAGCCCGTCGCCGCTGCCGCTGATCAGCTCCGCGACCGTCACGCCGGCGAACGACTTCGCGACGGCGTCCGCCATCGCCGCGGCCGGGCTGCTCGTCGCCTCGTCCGAGGCCGACAGCTTCACCGGTTCGTCCGGTGCGAGCGCCGGGGCGCAGTCGCACTTCAACGCCACCGTCCTCGGCAGCGGCCGTCTCCACCTCAACCTGTCCTTCGACGACCTCAACGCGATCGGCGGCGGGACCGGTTCCGGGACGCTGTTCGTCGAGGTCACGAACACGCTCGGCGGCATCACGTCGACGTTGTTCAACGGGTTCTACGATGCGAGCACCGTCGCGTCGCTCGAGTGGTTCGCGCCGGGCAGCACGAGCACGGTCGACCTGCTGCTGTTCAGCACCGCGTCGACGACCGGTGACGGCCAGTCGGCGCAGAATTTCTCGCAGGTGTCGGTGACCGGCACGATCCCGTCGCCGGAGACGCTGCCGCTGATGGTCGGCGGCCTGGCCGGCATGTTCGTCATTCGCCGGAAGGCGGCCGCGAAGGCGTCGAACCGCGTGGGCTGAGCCCGCTGGTCGGCGTCTCGATCGCGCGGGGCGCCCGTCTTCGCATCGGCCGCGTGCGTGCACGCGGCCTTTTTCGTTCGTGGGGAGATCTCCCGCGATCGGCGTCGGTCGCGATGCGGCGCGGGACGCGAAGCGATGCGGACGCGTCCCGAGGCTCGCGGCGAGCACCCGGACCGCTCGCGACGTCGGACGGGCCGGCGGGCCTGCCCATCGCGACGATGGCCGCGATGCGCTTCGTGGAGGCCCGCGGACCGCCACACCCCGCGCTCGACGCCTGCGCCGCAGGCCGCTCGGCGATAATGGATGTCATGGACCAGGTCTTCGGGCTCTTTCCCATCCCCGTGATGCGCGCGCCGGCCACGCTCGGCGCGAAGCTCGTCGACGACCTCGTGCAGCAGTTCAACGCGCTCGCCGTCGACGCGAACAAGGCGTCGGAGCAGCTGTCGCACACGGCGATGCTGCAGCCCGGCGACAGCCCGCTGCTCGTCGAAGCGGCGCGGCTGATCACCCCGAAGATCGTCGACATGGGCGCGCTGCTGTTCGGCCAGCGGCTCGATTGGTCCATCAAGGAGATGTGGGTCAACGTGCTCGACGCCGGCGGCGTCCAGGCGATGCACAACCACGCGAACAGCTTCGTGTCGGGCGTGATCTACCTGACCCCGAGCCACGCGGCGTCGCAGACCGTCTTCCTGAAGGGGTCGGGCGGCAGCGAGTTCATCTTCAAGAACGAGCACGCGAACATCACGCCCGGCGTGTTCAACGCCGATCGATGGGTGAGCCCGGCCCCGGCACCGGGGGACGTGCTGCTGTTCCCGAGCTATCTGCTTCACGCGGTGCCGCCGAACCAGGGCGAGCGCCGCATCACGATGTCGTTCAACGCGATCCCCGACGCGCTCGACGCGTGGGGCTACGGCGTGAAGTTCAGCGCCTGACGCGGGCGGGCGCGACCGCGCTCACTCCGCGGTGATCTCCAGCCGCATCGTCGACGGCACCGAAGCGATCGGCAGTCCGGACAGGTCCTTCGCGACCAGGTTCTCGATCGTCACCGACGTCCGGCCGCGACCGACCGGCTCGAACTGCACGACGGCGACGCTGCCGCCGCCGCTGCCGCGACGCCGGCCCGACACGGTGCTGCGCACATCGATGCGGTCGGCCGCGTCGGACATCCGCGCGTCGAAGCGCTCGTCGAGCCCGGCGCCGATGGCCCAGTCGCCCTTCGTGGCGCCGCGGACCTGCAGGATCGACGGATCGAACCGCGCCACGAACGCGACCTCGCCGACGCCGGCGTTTGGCCCGAGGTCGACGACGAACTCGTATGGCGAGCCGATCCGCACGACGTCCGGCGCGCGCAAGGAGAGCGGCGCCGGATCGTCGGGCGGCGACTGAGCGGCCGGCGCCGCGGCGGGTGGGGCGCGGGGCACGGGCGAAGCGACCGATGACGGCGTCGTGGGCGTCGTCGACGCCGCGTCGCCCCTCAGGCGGATCGGATCCTCGGGTTCGCCCGGCCAGAGCCAGACGCCGAGCGCCACGATCACGACGATCGCCACGACGACGAAGATCGAACGTCTCAACCGAGTTCCTGCCGCGCGTGCGAAGCGGATGCCACGAACGACACGCGCGCCCGGGTGCGCGTGGTTCGCCGCATGGCGCGCGACGGCGCGCCATGCGAGGTCGACGGGCCTAGAGGATCTGCGAAGCCGTCCAGCCGGCCGCGAGTGCGCGCTGCCGGTAGAAGTCGGACTCGATCTTCATCGTCGCGATCATGATCGCCGGCGTCAGGTTGCCCGACGTGAACTGCGCGTTGTCGGCGAAGAACGCGTTGTTCAGGCTGACCGACGTGCCGAGCGCCCCGGTGATGCTGTACTCGATCTGCGCCTCGGCCGGCCCGCTGTACCCGCCGAGCCGCAGCAGCGTGAAGAACTGCTTCCAGTCGATGATGCCGGCGCCGTTGCCGGTCGCGCCGGTGGTCTGCACGGTCGTCGTGCTCAGCGCGCCGGTCGTCGGGTTGATCGTTCCCTGCAGATCCTGCAGCGCGGTGCCCTTGATCAGCGGCATGTTCCGACGCATCTCGAGCTGCCACGTGACGCCGACCGCGGCCGCGGCCGTGTGCCCGATGCCGAGGTTGATCGCGATCAGGTTCGGGTCGATGCCCTGCATCGCGTACGCGATGTCGTAGACCGACGTGCCGAGGTTGCCCGAGTGCGTGTGCGCGACGCCGCACAGGCCGCCGTACTGCGCGTTGATGGCCGCGAGGCGGCGCATGTTCAGCCGGAAGCCGTCGAGCTGCGACGTCATCGTCTGGCCGAACGTGTTGGCCGGGAAGCTCGGGCCGCCCGAGTTGTACCAGCGGTACTTCGTGATGCCGTTCGCACCCGCGACCGACAGGATCTCGTTGACGAACTGGCTGGCGATCCACGACGTGTCGGTCGGGTCCGACGACGGCGCGATGTTGTTGCCGATCTCGAAGCACAGGCAGCCGGTGCTGCGGATGCCCTGCAGCATCGGCGGCAGGACCGTCGCGACGTTCTGCGGCAAGACGTGGCCGTCGGAACGCACCGTGAGGTCGACGGCGGCGAATCCCGCTTGCAGGCACGCTTCGCCGACCTTGACGCCGGTGCCGTAGGGGTCGGCCTGCGCCTGCGCCTGCGTGCTGACCCACTGCAGGTGCCGCGACCACAGCTGCGTGACCAGCTGCTGGCCGGCGGGGGCGGTCTGTGCCGAGGCTCCGGCGGGCAGGGCGACTTCCTTGCCGAGCAGTGCCGTCGCGGCCGCGACCTTCGTCGCCCCCGATAGAAAATCACGTCGATCCATTGTCGTCTCCAATCGTGCGGATGATGGTCGATTGGCGGACCTCCCCGCGGCTTCGACCGGTGCATGGTGAAATCAGACCGACCCCGGCTCGGACCGACGCCTGGGCGACTGCACGTAGGTTATGGACAGCCGCACAAAATCGGCGCCGGAACATCCTTTGTTGGACGGTCGCGAGCCGCGTGGCGGGGGTCCGCCGCGCCGTGCGCGCGTCGCGGTCCTCGTCGTCGCACCGGGCGCGCCGTCGCCGCACGGCCCGACCCGCCGACCGGTCGATCCGTCGATCCGGCGTCGACGACGTCGGCGCGGCCTGCGCCGCCGGTCCGGCGCGGCGTCAGACGATCGTCGCCGCGACGACCTGGATCTCGACGAGGAATTCGGGCCGCGCGAGCCTCGCCTCGATCGTCGCGCGCGGCGGCGTGGCACCCGGCTCGACCCAGGCGTCCCAGGCGCGATTCATGTCGGCGTAGTCCTTCATGTCGGCGAGGTACACGGTGGCCGACAGGATGTGTCGCTTGTCGCTGCCGGCTTCGGCCAGCAGCCGGTCGATGTGGCCGAGGACCTCGACCGTCTGCTCGTGGGCGCCCGAGCCCGGCTTCTCGGCGATCTGACCCGCGAGGTAGACGGTGCCGTCGTAGATGGCCGCTTCCGACAGTCGCGGCCCGACGTGCAGCCGCGCGACGCGTTCCTTTTCCATGCGGATCCTCCGTGGGTGGATCGATCGGCGCGGCCGCGTTCAGTCGGCCGCGAGGAACTCGCGCGCGATCGCGATCTGGTCGTCGTGCATGAACGTCGGCGCGTGGCCGACGCCCGCGATCGTGACGAGCTCGCGCGCGCGGGCCGCGCTCGGCCATCGCGGCGTGCGTCTCGGGCGACAGCAGGTCGGAATACTCGCCGCGCACCGCCAGCACCGGGCAGCGGATCGCGTCGTAGAGCGGCCAAAGGACGGTGTCGCTCGCGGGGGTCGACTTGAACGGGATCGCGAGCGACGGATCGTAGTGCCGCACCCACGCGTCGCCGTCGCGCCGCACGACGACCTCGGTCAGGAAGCGCCACTCGGCGTCGCTGTGCGGACCGAACGGCGCGGTGATGCGGCGGATGAACGCCTCGGCCTCGTCGAGGGTCGCGAAGCGCGGCGTGTCGCCGACGTAGGCGCCGATCCGCGCGAGCGCGGCCGCGCCGAGCACCGGTCCCGCGTCGTTCAGGATCATCCGGCGCGATCGGCGAGCCGGGAAGCGCCGCGAGCGCCATGCCGATCAACGCGCCCATCGACGTGCCGAACCAGTGGACCGTCGCCGCGTCGGCGCGCGCGAGCAGCGTCACCATGTCGGCGACGTAGGTCGGCAGCTGGTACAGCGACGGGTCGCGAAGCCAGTCGCTGCGGCCCCGGCCGGCGACGTCGGGGCACAGCACGCGATAGTCGGCGGCCGCCGCACGCGCGAACGCGTCGAAGTCGTTCGAGACGCGGGTCAGGCCGTGCACGCACACCAGGACCCGATCGTTGTCCGGGTCGCCCCATTCGCGGTAGGCCATCCGGTGGAGCCCGGATGGCGAGATGCACTGGACGTCGCGAAGACGCGGAACGGAGGTGTCGGTCATGGGTCGCTGAACTCGGTGAGGCGTGATGTTAGCCCGGTCGCCGAAGCCCCGTCGGAGTGCGTCGGTGCATCGGCTGCGCCGTCGTCGCGCACGGCTAGGACGGTGCCTGAGTTTCGCCGCGCGACGCCGGAATTGCCGCAGTGCGGCGCTAGAATTCCGCTCCCCTGTCCGCCACGGCGGACCGCCGCGTCGACCACGACGCGCGCAGCCTCCCGACCATCCGGACCCATCATGTCCACCAAGACATTCGACATCCACAACAAGCTCGTCTACGAGCTGAACGGGCCGACCGAATTCTTCTTCCAGATCGAGGCCGCCCGGATTCCCGAGCACGCGATCCTGTCGGAATCGTTCAATGTCGCCCCCTTCATCGGCGTGCCGCGCGAATACGTCGCGCCGCAGTCGCACAACCGCTCGCTGCGCGTTCATGCGGAGGCGGGCACGACGACGATCGAATACCGTGCTCGCGTGATCCGTCGCTTCGAGCCGCCCGACACGAACGCGGCCGAACTGCCGATCGCCGACCTGCCCGACGAGGTGATGCACTACCTGCTGCCGTCGCGCTACTGCGAGTCCGACCTGCTGTCGGGCATGGTCCAGCGGACGTTCGGCCGGCATCCGCCGGGCTACGCGCGCGTCCAGGCCATCATCGAATGGATCCGCGAGCACATCGTCTACCAGGTCGGCCAGACGAACGTGTCGACGACGGCCCGCGACGTGCTCGCGAACCGCGTCGGCGTCTGTCGCGACTTCGCGCACGTCGGCATCACGATGTGCCGCGCGCTGAACATCCCGGCGCGCATCGTCGTCGGCTACGTCGAGTTCGAGACGCCGCCCCCGACTTCCACGCGCTGTTCGAGGCGCACCTCGGCGGCCAGTGGATCCTGTTCGACCCGACCGGACTCGCGCCGGTCGAGAACGTGGTCCGCATCGCGTCGGGCGCCGACGCGATGGACGTCGCGTTCGCGACGATCTACGGCCCGGCGCGGATGACCGACATCCAGCCGAACATCTGGGAAGTCGCCACGGCCGCCGAGGCGACGCGCGCCGCCCGCGACAACGGACCGGCCCAGACGAACGTCCAGCTCGCGGCCTGATCGCCGCAACGCGGCGTCGACGTCAGCCGCGCTGCGACGACCCCGTCGACTGCTCGGCCAGCGTCTGCACCTCACCCCGCACGACGGGGCCTTCGTCGAAGTCGACCGGCAGGCGCGCGCGGACCGGCTCGTGGCGTGGCTGCTTCGCGTCGGACTGCGTCGAATACTGGCTGCCCGCCATCCGCGTCGGCTCCGTCGACGCGTCGGCGAGCGCGCCGGACGCGTCCCAGATCGGCGACGGGATCTCGAGGAAGATCTGCTTGAGCCGCTCGCCCCACGTGTCGTGGATCATGCGGAAGTACTCGTTGTTGCCGTCGATCATCGCGAAGCGCGTCACGGCGAGGCGGTCGACCTCGTAGACGAGCAGGTCGAGCGGCATGCCGACCGACAGGTTCGAGCGCATCGTCGAGTCCATCGACACCAGCGCGCACTTCGCGCCTTCCTCGAGCGACGACTTCGGCGTGATCATCCGGTCGAGCACCGGCTTGCCGTACTTCGACTCGCCGATCTGGAAGTACGGGCTCTCGGCCATCGCCTCGATGAAGTTGCCGGCCGAATAGACGAGGAACAGCCGGCAGTGCTCGCCGGCGATCTGGCCGCCGAGAAGGATGCTCATCGTGAACTCGAGGCCCGCGTCCTCGAGCGCCTGCGCGTCGCGCGCGCGGACCTTGCGGACGGCGTCGCCCACGATGCGCGCGACCTCGAACAGGTTCTTCGCGTTCCAGATGCTCACGCCGTCGTCGTCGCGCGTCTCGGCGACGAGCTGGCGCACGGCCTGTCCGGCCGCGAGGTTGCCCGACGTCATCAGCACGATGACGCGGTCGCCGGGACGCTCGTACACCGTCAGCTTGCGGAACGTGCTGACATGGTCGATGCCGGCGTTCGTCCGCGAGTCGGCGAGAAAGACGAGGCCTTCGTCGAGGCGCATCGCGACGCAATAGGTCATGACCGAAGCCGTTTCGCTGCTGATTGCCGGACGCCGATTCTAGCCCCCGGGCCGATCGACGAGCGCCGCGGCTGCCGCAGCGCAAGTCCCGGACGCGCGAGGACGATTGCTGTATCGTCCGGCCATCTTTTTTCCGGGGGACGCGACGCCTGCGGGAAGACCGTCGCGACCGACGACCATGAATCTGTCCTTCGTCACGCAGGCCCACGACAGTCCCTGGGCGACGTATCTGTCCCAGGTCGATCGCGTGCTGCCCTACCTCGGTGAGCTCGCGCGCTGGTCCGAGACGCTGAAGCGACCGAAGCGCGCGCTGATCGTCGACATCCCGATCGAACTCGACAACGGCACGGTGTCGCACTTCGAGGGCTACCGCGTCCAGCACAACCTGTCGCGCGGTCCGGGCAAGGGCGGCGTGCGTTTCCACCCCGACGTCACGCTCGAGGAGGTCATGGCGCTGTCGGCGTGGATGACCGTCAAGTGCGCGGCCGTCAACCTGCCGTACGGCGGCGCCAAGGGCGGCATCCGCGTCGATCCGAAGTCGCTGTCGCTGAAGGAGCTCGAGAAGCTGACGCGTCGCTACACGAGCGAGATCGGCCTGATCATCGGGCCGCACAGCGACATCCCCGCGCCCGACGTGAACACCAACCCGCAGATCATGGCGTGGATGATGGACACGTACTCGATGAACGTCGGCGCGACGGCGACCGGCGTCGTCACCGGCAAGCCGATCGAGCTCGGCGGCTCGCTCGGCCGCGTCAAGGCGACCGGCCGCGGCGTGTTCGTCGTCGGCCGCGAGACGGCGCGGCGGCTCGACGTGCCGATCGACGGCGCGCGCGTCGCCGTGCAGGGCTTCGGCAACGTCGGATCGGCCGCCGCCGAGCTGTTCGTCGGCAGCGGCGCGAAGATCGTCGCGGTGCAGGACCACACCGGCACCGTCCACAACGCGAGCGGGCTCGACATCGCGGCGCTGCTGGCGCACGTCGCGGCGAACGGCGGCGTCGGCGGCTTCCGGGGCGCCGACGTCATCGCGAACGAGGACTTCTGGGACGTCGAGTGCGACATCCTGATCCCGGCCGCGCTCGAGAGCGTGATCACGCGCGAACGCGCCGAACGCATCCGCACGAAGATCGTCCTCGAAGGCGCGAACGGCCCGACGACGCCGGACGGCGACCTCGTGCTCGGCGACCGCGGCATCAAGGTCGTGCCCGGACGTGATCGCGAACGCCGGCGGCGTCACGGTCTCGTACTTCGAGTGGGTGCAGGACTTCAGCTCGTTCTTCTGGAGCGAGGACGAGATCAACGTGCGCCTCGACAAGATCATGGTCGACGCGTTCAAGCGCATCTGGGAGATGGCCGACCAGCACGCGATCCCGCTGCGGACCGCGGCCTTCGTCGTCGCGTGCACGCGCGTGCTGCAGGCCCGGGAGAGGCGCGGGCTCTATCCGTGACCGCGACGCCACGCGCGCGCCGCGACGTCCGGATCGCATCGTCATCGCCACGCGCGAGAGCCGGCTCGCGATGTGGCAGGCCGAGCACGTCCGCGCGCGTCTCGCCGAAGCGCATCCCGGCCTCGACGTCGACGATCGCCGGCATGACGACGCAGGGCGATCGAATCCTCGACCGCACGTTGTCGAAGGTCGGCGGCAAGGGGCTGTTCGTCAAGGAGCTCGAGTCCGCGCTGCTCGACGGCCGCGCCGACCTCGCGGTGCACTCGCTGAAGGACGTCCCGATGATGCTCGAGCAAGGGCTCGCGCTCGGTGCCGTCCTCGCGCGCGAGGACGCCACCGACGCGTTCGTCTCGAACCGCTATGCGACGCCCGACGCGTTGCCCGACGGGGCCGTCGTCGGGACCGCGAGCCTGCGGCGCGAGTCGCAGTTCCGCGCGATGCATCCGGGCGCGACGATCGTGCCGGTGCGCGGCAACGTCGGCACGCGGCTCGACAAGCTCGACCGCGGCGACTTCGACGCGCTGCTGCTCGCCACGGCCGGCCTGCTGCGGCTCGGGCTCGCATCGCGCATCCGCGAGCGGATGACGATCGACCGCAGCATCCCGTCGCCGGGGCAGGGCGCGGTCGCCATCGAGATCGCCGCGGATCGCGACGACCTGCGCGCGCTGCTCGCGCCGCTGCACGACGAGCGCACCGCGCTCGCCGTGGAGGCCGAGCGTGCCGTGTCGCGCGCGCTCGGCGGCAACTGCACGATGCCGCTCGGCGCGCACGGCACGTGGGACGAGCGCGGGCGGCTGACGCTCGCGGCGGTGCTGGGCAAGCCGGACGGCACGCTGTCCGTGTCGGCGCGCGAGTCCGCCGACGTCGCGACGCTCGACGATGCGGACGCGCTCGGCCGCGCGATCGGTGCGCGGTTGATCGATCAGGGCGCGCTGCTGCTGATCGACGCGGCGTGACCGGCGCGCGATGAACGGCGCGGCGGAACCCGCCGCGAACGACGCCGGAGGCGAGCGGGCGGACGGCATCGTCGACCGCCTCGCGGCGCCGGTCGACTCCGCGGCGCTGCTCGTCGTCACGCGGCCGCGGCCGGACGCCGACGCGCTGTGCGACGCGCTGCGCGCGCGCGGACGCGACGCGCTCGCGCTATCCGGTCCTCGCGATCGAGGACGCCGCCGATGCCGCGGCGCTCGCCGACGCGATGGCGCGGCTCGACGACTACGCGCTGGTCGTGTTCGTCAGCCCGAACGCGATCCGTCGCGCGCTCGCGGCACGCGTCGCGCCGTGGCCCGCCGGCACGACGATCGGCGTGATGGGACCGGGCAGCCGCGCGGCGCTCGCGTCGTGCGGCGTCGGCGGCGACGTGCGCGTCGTGTCGCCGACCGCAGCGACCGTTCGACGCGGGCGAACGCTTCGACTCCGAGGCGTTGCTCGTCGGCGCTGGACGAGACGCTCGGCCTCGCGCGCGGCTTCGACGGTCGCGTGCTGATCGTGCGCGGCAACGGCGGCCGCGCGTGGTTCGCCGACCGCCTGCGCGTCGATCGGCGTCGCCGTCGACGAGGTCGAGGCGTATCGCCGCGTGCGTCCCGAGCCGGACGAGACCGCGTCGTCGACGCTGCGCCGCGCGTTCGCGGAGCGGCGGCCGGTCGCGTTCGTCGTCACCAGCTCCGAGGGGCTGTCGCATCTGTCGCCGATGATCGAGCGGTCGCTCGCGCCGGTCGCGGACGCGTCGACCGGCGCGCGCGTGGCTGTCGCGCGGCGACGATCGTCGCGCCGCATCGACGCATCGCCGACCGCGCGCGCGACGCCGGCTTCGCGCGCGATCCGGCTCTGCGCGACCGGCGATGCGCGGCATCGTCGCCACGCTAGAATGACCCGCGTGTCGAGCATCCCATCGCCGCCCCACTCGGCCGTCCTCGCCCCGGTCGCGGCGACGCCGTTCGACGCCGTGCCCGCGGCGATGCGCGACGAGGTGCGCCGGCTGCGACGCACGATGCTGCTGTGGATGGTGTTCGCGTTCGTCGTGCTGCTCGCACTCGCGGTCGGCCTGTGGTTCATCGCCGCGAACCGGCTCGACCGCAGCGAGCGCGAGTTCGCGCGACGCATCCAGGACGACGGCGTCGCGAGCCGCTCGGCGCAGACGCTCGCGCAGCAGGTGCAGGACCAGTCGATGGCGAACACCGCGAAGATCGGCGCGCTCGAGGCGCGCGTCGCCGATTCGCAGAGCCAGCAGGCATCGCTCGAACAGCTCTACACCGACCTCGCGCGCACGCGCGACGACTGGGCGCTCGCCGAGGTCGAGCAGATCCTCGCCGTCGCGTCCGAGCAGCTGCAGCTCGCCGGCAACGTGCAGGGCGCGATCATCGCGCTGCAGAACGCCGACCAGCGGCTCGCGCGCACCGAGCGTCCGCAGTTCATCGTCCTGCGCCGCGCGATCGCGAAGGACCTCGAGCGGCTGAAGGCGCTGCCGTCGGTCGACATCGCCGGCAACGCGCTGCGCATCGACACGCATCGTCGGCATGGTCGACGCGCTGCCGTTGCTGTCGAACGAGCGGCCCGCGCCGTCGAACGACGGCGACGCGCGGCGACGGCCCGGCCGAGGCGCCGGTCGACCCGTCGAGCGGCTGGTTCGAGCGGCTGCGAGGCGCCGGCTGCGCCGGCTCGGCGACGACGCATGGGCGCACTTCGCGCAACTCGTCCGCGTCCGCGACGTCCGCGAGCCGGACGCGCTGCTGCTGACGCCGAGCCAGGCGTACTTCGTCCGCGAGAACGTCAAGCTGCGGCTGCTGAACGCGCGCCTCGCGCTGCTCGGCGCGTCAGGAGGCGACCTATCGCTCCGACCTCGCGCACGCGCGCGAGGCGCTGCAGAAGTACTTCGATCCGGCGCTCGCGCCAGACGCAGGCCGCGCTCGCGCTGCTGAGGCAGGTCGAGAGCGCGAACACGGTCGTCGAGATGCCGACGCTCGCGGACAGCCTCGCGGCCGCCCGCAACGTCAAGGGCCAGCGATGATCGACGGCACGTCGACGGTCGCGGCCGCGGGCCGACGCGACGCCATGCGCTTCTTCCTGATCGGCGTCGCTCGTCTTCGCGGCGGCGGTCGGCCTCGCGTTGACGCTCAGCAGCGACCCGGGCAACGTCGTCGTCTTCTATCCGCCGTATCGCATCGACCTGTCGCTCAATCTCTTCCTGCTGATCGAGATCGCGGTCGTTCGTCGTGCTGTACGTGCTGATCCGCGTCGCGAAGCGGACCGTCGAGATGCCGCAACGGGTCGCGCTGTATCGTCAGCGGCAGAGCGAGAAGCGCGCGTCACGGGCGCTGCGCGCGGCGCTGCAGGCGCACTTCGAGGGCCGCTACGGCCATGCCGAACGCGAGGCCGACGAGGCGCAGGAGCTGCCCGAGACGGCGGGTCTCGCCGCGCTCGTCGCCGCGCGCTCCGCGCATCGCATGCGCGAGTACGGCCGTCGCGACGAGTGGCTGCGCCGCGCCGAGGCCGACCCGGGCCTGCGCGCCGCGAAGCTGATGACCGAGGCCGAGTGCCTCGTCGACGCGCACGACGGCAAGCGCGCGCTGACGGTCGTCGAGCAGCTGCACGCGGCCGGCGCGCGCCACATCCAGTCGCTCCGGCTCGCGCTGAAGGCGCATCAGTACGCGGGCGACTGGGACGCCGTGCTGAAGCTGCTGCGCACGCTCAACAAGCGCGACGCGCTGCATCCGGCGGCCGCGCGGCAGATGAAGGCGGTCGCGTATCGATCGCTGTTCGCGGCGCGCGACGGCGATCCGCACGCGCTGCTCGCGCTGTGGCAGGCGGTCCCGCAGGTCGATCGTCGCATCGGCGACGTCGCGCTCGTCGCGGCCCAGGCGTTCATCGCCGCCGGACTCGGCTACCAGGCGCGCGTCGTCATCGAAGGCGCGATCGCCGCCGAGTGGGACCCGCGGCTCGCCGAGGCGTACGCGCGTGCCGGCGACGAGGCGACGTCGACCGCCGCCGCCGCGCAGGGCGGCGGCCGCGACCTGCGCGTCGCGGCGCCGACGATGCGCGTTCGCAGATCGAGCGGGCCGAGCGCTGGACGCGCGACCATCCCGCGGAGCCCGCCGCGTTCTACGCGCTCGGCGCGCTGTGCGCCCGCGAACGCCTGTGGGGCAAGGCGCAGGGCGCGTTGCGCGACGCGCTCGAGCGATCGCCGGACGCGCGGCTCGCGACCGCGATCCACGTCGAGCTCGGCCGCGTCTACGAGCAGATCGGCGAGCCCGACCGCAGCCGCGACGCGTTCCGCGCGGCCGCGATGACGAGCCTCGCCGACTGAGCGGCTAGGCGGCGACGGTCCGTTGCCGGATCAGCGCGGCGGGGACCGACAGCGTCAGCAGGCCGCCGACGACGAGCGAGACGGCGAGCAGGTACACGCCGGAGTTCGTGCTGTTCGTCAGGTCCTTCAGCCAGCCGACCGCGTACGGCGCGACGAAGCCCGCGAGGTTGCCGAGCGAGTTGATCATCGCGATGCCGGCGGCCGCGCCGGTCCCGGTCAGGAACGCGGTGGGCATGCTCCAGAACGACGGCAGCGTGCTCATGATGCCCATCGTCGCGATCGTGAGCGCCCGCCATCGCGAGCGTGACGTCCGTGCGGAAGACGACGCTCATCACCAGTCCGAGCGCGCCGGCGAACGCGGCGATCGCGAGGTGCCAGCGCCGCTCGCCGGTGCGGTCCGAGTGGCGCGCCACGATCACCATGACGACGGCCGCGAACGCCCACGGGATCGCCGACAGCAGGCCGATCGTCAGCGGACTCGAGACGCCGGTCTGCTTGATGATCGTCGGCAGCCAGAAGCTCACGCCGTACAGTCCCATCACGAACGCGAAGTAGATCGCCGACATCAGCCGACACGCGGCCGGACGCGAGCGTGCGGCCGACCGATACCTCGGTCTTCTCCTCGTTGTCGACGACGATGTTGCGGTCGAGCACGGCCTTCTCGTCGGGCGACAGCCAGCGCGCGTGCGCGATGCGGTCGTCGAGGAAGAACAGCACGACGATGCCGACGACGATCGACGGGATGCCTTCGATCAGGAACATCCACTGCCAGCCGGCCCAGCCGTTCGCGCCGGCGAGCGTCCTTCAGGATCCAGCCCGACAGCGGGCCGCCGATGACGCCGGACAACGCGACGGCGGTCATGAACAACGCCGTCATCCGCGCGCGCCGATGCGCCGGATACCAGTAGGTCAGGTACAGGATGATGCCGGGGAAGAAGCCGGCCTCGGCGACGCCGAGCAGGAAGCGCACGAGGTAGAACATCGTCGGCGACGAGACGAACATCATCAGCGCCGACAGCACGCCCCACGAGATCATGATGCGTGCGATCCAGACGCGCGCGCCGACGCGATGCAGGATCACGTTGCTCGGCACCTCGAACAGGAAGTAGCCGATGAAGAAGATGCCGGCGCCGAGGCCGTAGACCGTGTCGCTGAACTTCAGGTCCGTCGAGCATCTGCAGCTTCGCGAAGCCGACGTTGACGCGGTCGAGGTACGCGACGACGTAGCACAGGGCGAGGAACGGCACGAGCCGCCAGCCCACCTTGCGATAGGTCGACTCCTCGAGCGAGGACGGCGCGACCGGCGGGCGGTCGCGGTCGAGTGGAAAGGATGCGGCCATGTCGTCTCCGGTCGGGATCTTGTCGTGGCCGGCATCTTGCGGGGCCGCGCGTCGCGACGCAAGCGGCGCCGCGTCGTGCCCGACGCGTCAGACGCAGCGACCGCCGTCGACCTCGACGCACACGCCGGTGACGAAGCGCGCCTCGTCGGACGCGAGGTAGAGGCACGCGTTGGCGACGTCCTCGCGGCGTCGAGAAGCGGCCCATCGGGATCGTCGCGATGAAGCGCTTGCGGTTCTCCGGCGTGTCCTCGCACGCCCATGAACTCGGTCAGCAGGCCGGTCGCGCGCCATCACCGGGTTGACGCAGTTGACGCGGATGTTGTCGGGGCCGAGTTCGGCCGCCATCGAGCGGCTCGTCGTGATGACCGCGCCCTTGCTGCCGTTGTACCAGGTGAGGCCGGCCGCGGCCGCACGCCGGCGGTCGAGGCGATGTTGACGAACACGCCGCCGCCGTGCGCGCGGAAGTGCGGCACGAAGTGCTTCGCCGACAGGAAGATGCTCTTCACGTTGACCGCGTAGACGCGGTCGAACTCGGCCTCGCGTGACTTCGAGCATCGGCCGGTTGCGATGCGTCGTGCCGGCGTTGTTGACGACGACGTCGACGCCGCCGAACGCTCGAGCGCCGCGGCGAGCATCGCGGCGACGTTGGCGTCGCGCGACACGTCGGCATGGCACGCGATCCCGGCCGTCGCCGAGCGACGCCGCCACGCGTTCGCGCCGCCGTCGATCGCGATGTCGGCGACGACGACCTTCGCGCCTTCGGCGACGAATCGTCGCGCGATGCCTTCGCCGAAGCCCGACGCCGCGCCGGTCACCACCGCCACCTTGCCTTCCAATCGCATGTCGTCTCCCGTTCGTCGCCGTCGGTCAGCCGTGCCGGATGGCGATCGTCTTCAGCGTCGTGAAGCCGTACAGCGCCTCGAAGCCCTTCTCGCGGCCGTGGCCGCTCGCGCTTGACGCCGCCGAACGGCAGCTCGACGCCGCCGCCCGCGCCGTAGTTGTTGATGAAGACCTGGCCGCACGCGGATCGCGCGCGCCATGCGCATCTGGCGCGCGCCGTCGCGCGTCCAGATGCCGGCGACGAGGCCGAACGCGCGTGCCGTTGGCGAGCCGCGACGGCCTCGGCCTCGTCGTCGAACGGCATCGCCGCGAGCACCGGGCCGAACACCTCCTCCTGCGCGAGCCGGTGGCGTCGACGGCACGTCGCGCAGCAGCATCGGCGCCTGGTAGTAGCCGCCGTCCGGCGCGTCGTCGACGACCGCGGCCCTGCGCGACGACCGGGATGCCGTCGTGCTGCGCGTCGGACAGGAAGTCCCACACGCGCTGCAGCTGCGAGCGGCGGATCAGCGGGCCGCAGTCGAGGTCGCGCATCGCGGCGGGCCGACGCGCAGCGACTCGAACGATCGAGCCGAGCAGGTCGAGCACGCGGTCGTAGACGGCGCGCTCGACGAGCAGCGCGGCTGCCGGCCGAGCAGGTCTGCCCGGCGTTCTGCACGATGCCGTTGACGATCGCCGGGCAGCGCGGCGTCGAGGTCGGCGTCGGCGAACACGATCTGCGGCGACTTGCCGCCGAGCTCGAGCGTGACCGGCGTGTGGTGCTCGGCGGCCGCGCGCACGACGACGCGTGCCGATCGCCGGCGAGCCGGTGAACGAGAGGTGGTCGACGTCCGGATGGCGCGCGAGCGCGTCGCCGGCCTCGTGGCCGTAGCCGGTGACGACGTTGAGCGCGCCGGCGCGGCAGGCAAGTCGGCGGCGAGCTCGGCGATCCGCAGCATCGACAGGCAGGCGTCCTCGGCCGGCTTGACGACGCACGCGTTGCCGGCCGCGAGCGCGCCGCCGACGCTGCGCCCGAAGATCTGCATCGGATAGTTCCACGGCATGATGTGGCCGGTCACGCCGTGCGGCTCGCGGATCGTCAGCACGGTCGTAGCCGTCGTGGTAGGGGATCGTCGTCGCCGTGCAGCTTGTCGGAGGCGCCGCCGTAGAACTCGAAGTAGCGGACGATCGCGGCCGCATCGGCGCGCGCCTGCTTGAGCGGCTTGCCGCAGTCGCGCGCCTCGATCAGCGCCAGTTCGTCGAGATGGTCGGCGAGGCGGCCCGACAGGCGCGTCAACCGGCGCCCGCGCTCGGCCGCGCCGAGCCGGCTCCACGGCCCGTCGAACGCCCGCCGCGCGGCGCGAACGGCGCGGTCGACGTCGGACGCATCGCCGCGCACGAGCTGCTCGAAGACCAGGCCGTCGGACGGATCGATCACGTCGATGGCGGCCGGTGACGACGGGACGAAGGGTTCGCCGTCGATGAAATGGGATCGCATGGCGGGCAGGGCGGCGAGGTCGGCGCGGGCGACGACGGTAGCACGCCCCCGGCGGCCGTCGCCGCGCGGGCCATCGCTATACTGGACGCCTCCCGACCTGCCGTCCCGGCGCCCGCTTCCCGATGAGCTTCGACAACGTCCCCGCCGGCATCGACATCCCGCGCGACTTCAACGTGATCATCGAGATCCCGATGAACGCGGACCCGATCAAGTACGAGGTCGACAAGGACACCGGCACGCTGTACGTCGATCGCTTCATGGGCACGGCGATGCACTACCCGTGCAACTACGGCTACATGCCGCGGACCGTGGCCGACGACGGCGACCCGGTCGACGTGCTCGTCATCACTCCGTTCCCGCTCGTGCACGGCGTCGTCGTGCGATGTCGCGCCCTCGGCATGCTGAAGATGACGGACGAGGCCGGCGGCGACGCGAAGCTGCTCGCGGTGCCGATCGACAAGATCCTGCCGTGGTACCGGCACTGGAAGAACGTCGGCGACATCAACCCCGAACGGCTCGCGCAGATCCAGCATTTCTTCGAGCACTACAAGGACCTCGAAGCCGGCAAATGGGTGAAGGTCGAGGGCTGGGGCGGACCGGACGATGCCGAGAAGGAGCTGCTGGTCGGCGTCGAGAATTACGCGCGCAGTCGCGCGGCGGCGCCGCCGCGGTAGGCGGGCCGCGAGCGACGCGGCGCCTCGCCGGCGCGCGCGAGAGCGGTTCCTCGTCGGCGCATGCGAAGGCGGTTCCTGTCTTCGCGGATCGTGCATTCGGCGTCGGGCCGCGGCTCGCGTCGGTGTCGATCGAGGCTCATGGCGCCGTCGCGTGCCGTGAAAAAGTCACCGGCGCGTGCCGCCACGCTCACGTGGCTTCGGCCTTCGCGACGCCTACCTTGTGATCACTCGATCGACCCGATCGATGCATCAGGAGAGTGATCATGAGCAACCACAACCCTCATCAGGACGACGACCATGCGACGGTGGATACCGTCCTGCACGTGCTCGTCGTCGGCGGCGTCGCGGCCTTCCTCGGTCTCGCCGTCGTGGCCCACGGCGCGCTGTCGCTCGTCGCATGAGACCGAACCTGCGGTCCGTTCCGGTCGAGCCGGAACGGACCGCCGCGCCACCCGGACGGCCGAACCGCGGCGGACCGGTGCAGGTCGATGCGTCGACGCGCGGTGGACGGGAACACGCCGAGCGCCTTACCATGGCGACGTCGCAAGGCTTGCCGATGCCCCGGCCGCTGCGACCGAGCGATACCGATCCCCCACCGATGAACGAAGCGATCGTCGACGCCGTCGGCGGAGACTGGCTCGCGAGACTCGAGGCGCGTGGCCGCCGTCATGTCTATCCGGCGCGCACCGTCATCATCCACGAGGGCGCCGCGGGCGACGCGCTGTTCATCATCCGCGACGGACGCGGCAAGGTCTATTCGAGCAGCGAGACCGGCAAGGAGGTCGTGCTCGGCACGTTCGGGCCGGGCGACATCCTCGGCGAGCCCAGCCTCGACGGCGGGCCGCGTTCGGCGTCGGTGATGACGCTCGAGCGGACGACTTGCGTGATCGTGCCCGCGCCGGTCGCGCTGCAGCTGATCGCCGAGGATCCGCAGCTCGCGCTGCAGGTCATCCGCAACCTGATCCGCCTGGTGCGTTCGTCGAGCGACAGCGTCAAGAGCCTCGCGCTCGAAGACGTCTACGGCCGCGTCGTGCGGCTGCTGATGAAGTCGGCCGAGCCGGCCGAGACCGGCTGGATCGTCCCTGACCGCATGACGCAGCAGGACATCGCCGACCGCGTCGGGTCGTCGCGCGAGATGGTGAGCCGCATCTTCAAGGAACTCGAGCGCGGCGGGTACCTGTCCGTCGAGGACCGGCGCATCACGATCCACCGGAAGCCGCCGGCAGGGTGGTGAGGCGATCGCGGGCCGCCGTCGGACCCGCGTCGACGATCGTCAGGCGGCCGGCCCGTCGCCCGGACGCTTGAACGGATCGCGCTCGTTCAGCTCGTCGACGTAGTGCCCGATCCCGATCGCCTCGCGTTCGAGGAAGTGCTCGACCGCGTCGGCGAACGCCGGGTGCGCGAGCCAGTGCAGCGAGCGCGTGCGGACCGGCAGGAAGCCGCGCGCCATCTTGTGTTCGCCCTGCGCGCCGCCCTCGAAGTAGCGGATGCCGCGCTCGATGCAGAACTCGAGCGGCTGGTAGTACGCGCATTCGAAGTGCAGGCAGCGGCACGTGCTCGACCTCGCCCCAGTAGCGGCCGTACAGCGTCTCGCGGTCGAAGACGGTCAGCGAGCTCGCGATCGGCGCCGGCCGCGCCGCCGTCGTCGTCGTCGCGTTCGGCGATCACGAGCAGCAGGTGGTCCGGCATCGTCGCCGCGATGCGCCGGAAGAACGCGAGGTTCAGGTACGGCGTCGAGTAGTGCGCGCGATACGTGTTCGCGTAGCAGCGCGCGAAGAAGCGCCAGTCGGCGTCGGTCGCGTCGCGGCCCGTCACGCGACGCACGTGCACGCCGGCCTCGACGACCTTGCGACGCTCGGCGCGGATGTTCTTGCGGCGCTTGCGGTCGAGCGAGTCGACGAACGCGTCGAAGCTCGCGAAGCCCTCGTTCGTCCAGTGGAACTGCACGCCTTCGCGGCGCATGCAGCCGGCGGCCTCGAGCTGCGCGACGTCGGCGTCGCCGTCGGGGAACAGCACGTGCAGCGAAGACACGCCGCTGTCGACGGCATGACGCATCAGCGCGCGGGCGAGCGCCGCGGTCGCGTCGGCGTCGACCGCGATCAGCCGCGGCCCGGTGACCGGCGTGAACGGGAATCGCCGACAGCAGCTTCGGGTAGTAGTCGACGCCGTTGCGGCGGTACGCGTCGGCCCACGCCCAGTCGAACACGTATTCGCCGTACGAGTGCGACTTGAGGTACAGCGGCACGGCGCCGGCCAGCGCGTCGCCGTCGCCACAGCGTCAGGTATTCGACGCCCCAGCCGGTGTCGGCGTCGGCGCAGCCGGTCTCGTGCAGCGCGCGCAGGAACTCGTAGCGCAGGAACGGGTTGACGTCCGATGCGCCGCGGCGCGCGGCGTCGGCCGACACGAGCGCGTTCCACTGCTCGCCGCCGACGAGACGCAGGTCGTCGACGAGTCGCGTCGCGTCAGTCACGGTCGACGGGCGAACCCCATCGGCGTCGGCGTCCGCGTCGGGGGCGTCATCGGACGGTCGGGGGGAGTCGAGGCGAAGAGGGCGGATCGGTCGGCACGCACGGCGACGGCTCGACGCGGCGCGGCCCGCGACCGGCGCGGCGTCCGTCGGCGCGGTCAGCGCGCCGTCGGTGCGTTCGGCGTCGGCGCATTGTATGCGACGCGCGAGCCGACGGCCGGCGTCCGACAGTGGCGGTATCCTAGTGCCCCCACGACGACGGCCGGCGCGAGCCGACCGGCGCCGTCGGCGGATCCCACGAGAACGAGGCGACGACCCATGAAGCGCATCACCGCGATCATCAAACCGTTCAAGCTCGACGAGGTCCGCGAGGCGATGGCGGCCGTCGGCATCACCGGTCTGACGGTCACCGAGGTCAAGGGATTCGGACGCCAGAAGGGCCACACCGAGCTGTATCGCGGTGCCGAGTACGCGGTCGACTTCCTGCCGAAGGTCAAGGTCGAGATCATCGTGACCGACGACGCGATGCAGCGGACCATCGACGCGATCGTCGGCGCGGCGCGCACCGGCAAGATCGGCGACGGCAAGATCTTCGTGACGAACGTCGACGGGGTCGTCCGCATCCGGACCGGCGAGACCGGCGCCGACGCGGTCTGATGCCCGACTCGACCGTCGAGCCGCGGCCCGGGTCGCGCACGGCCGCAGTCGTTTCCATGCGCACGCCTCGACGACTGGCTCGCCGCGATCGAGGCGATGCATCCGCAGTCGATCGCGATGGGCCTCGAGCGCTCGCGCATCGTCGCGGACCGGCTCGGGCTCGGCACGCATCTCGCGACCGTCGGCGCCGATCATCACGGTCGGCGGCACGAACGGCAAGGGGTCGACCTGTGCGATGCTCGAGTCGATCCTGCGGCAGGCCGGCTATCGCGTCGGGCTCTACATCAAGCCGCACTTCGTGCGCTTCAACGAGCGCGCGCGCATCGACGGCGTCGAGGCCGACGACGACGCGCTGATCGCGCAGTTCGAGGCGGTCGACGCGGCGCGGCGCATCGAGCCGGTCGGTCGAGCTGACGTACTACGAGTTCACGACGCTCGCGATCCTGCGGCTGTTCGCGCGGACGCGCGCTCGACGTCGTGATCCTCGAGGTCGGCCTCGGCGGCCGGCTCGACACGGTCAACCTGATCGACGCCGACTGCGCGGTCGTCACCGGCATCGCGATCGACCACGTCGACTACCTCGGCCCGACGCGCGAGGCGATCGGCTTCGAGAAGGCCGGCATCTATCGCGGCCGGGCGCGCCGGCGATCTGCGCCGACCCCGACCCGCCGCGCTCGCTGGTCGAGTACGCCGGCGTCGATCGGCGCCGACCTGTGGCTGCTCGGTCGCGACTTCAACTATTCCGGCGACCGCCAGCAGTGGAACTGGGCCGGGCGCGGTCAGCGCCGCGCGAGCCTGCCGTATCCGGCGCTGCGCGGCGCGAACCAGCTGATGAACGCGTCGGGCGCGCTCGCGGCGCTCGCGTCGTTGCGCGAGCGGCTGCCGGTCGCGCAGCAGGCGGTGCGCAGCGGGCTGCTGACGGTCGAGCTCGCCGGCCGCTTCCAGGTGCTGCCGGGCCGGCCGACCGTCGTCTACGACGTCGCGCACAACCCGCAGGCCGCCGGCGGCGCTCGCGCACAGCCTCGACCGCATGGGCTTCCATCCGTACACGTTCGCGGTGTTCGGCGCGATGCGCGACAAGGACCTCGCCGGCGTCGTGGCGCCGCTCGTCGAGCGGGTCGACCACTGGTTCGTCTGCGGCCTGCCGGCCGCGCGCGCCGCGTCGCCCGACGACCTGCGACGCGCCGTCGCCGACGCGCAGCGCGCGCCTGCCCGACGCGGCCGATCGCGGCGTCGACGCGTTCGCGAGCCCCGCCGACGCGTGGCGCGCGGCGACGGATCGCGCAGGGCCCGATGATAGAATCGTCGTCTTCGGATCGTTCTACACGGTCGCCGGCGTGATGATCGACCGCGATGCCGCGCCGCCGGCACCGCCGGCCTCGTCGACGACGACGGCGGAACCCTGACGATGGGCCTTTTTTCGCGCGACAAGGAAGCCCTCGAACCGGCGCGCAGCGAAGACGCGCCCTTCGAACCGTTGCGCCGGCCGTCGCGCAACACGCGCAAGCCGCGTCCCGCGCTCGACGGCAACCCCGACGCCCCGCCGCCGCTCGATCCCGCCGAGACCGCGAAGACGCGCGCGCGTCGCCGGCTGATCGGCGCGGTCGCGCTCGCGCTGGCCGCGGTCGTGTTCGTCCCGATGCTGTTCGACCGCACGCCGGTCCCGCCCCCCGACGACATCGCGCTGACCATCCCCGACCGGGACACGCCGTTCGAGGGGCGCCGCGGCGTGCCCGACCCGGCGCGCGGCCCGTTGAAGGCCTCGTCGGATGCGCCCGGCGCGCCGCTGTCGACCACCGCGCCGACGGCGCCCGCGGCCCTGCCGTCCGGCGCGGCGATCGACGACACCCCGGCCGCCGAATCGAAGGCGGTCGCGAAGGCGCCCGACCATCCGCCGGCGAAGGCTGCGAGCGACGCCGCGCGGCCGTCCACCGAGCCCGCGAAGGTCGCCGATTCGCCCAGGGCGGCGGAGCCCGCGAAGCCCGCGGCCGAGGCGACGAAGAGCGAAGCGGACGCCGCGAAGACGCCGCCGCGGACCGGCGACGATCCGAAGGCGCTCGCGGCGCTCGAAGGCAAGAGCGCGTCCGCGACGCCGGCGATGACGGAGGCGGGTGCAAAGACGTTCGCGGTGCAGATCGCGGCGTTCTCGACCGCCGACCGCGCGCGCGGCCTGCGCGACCAGCTGGTCGCGAACGGGCTGCGCTCGTACACCGAGTCCGTGTCGACGTCGCAGGGGTTGCGCACGCGCGTGCGCCTCGGGCCGTTCGCGTCGCGCGAGGCGGCCGACCACGCGCGGCAGAAGTTGAGGACGATGAAGCTCGACGGTTCCGTCGTGCCGCTTTGACCGTCCCGCGGCGCGACCTCACCGACCGCGCGCGACGCGATGACCGCGTTCGACTACGTCGTGATCACGATTCTCGTCGCGTCGGTCGTCGTCAGCGTGGTGCGCGGACTCGTCAAGGAAGTGATCTCGCTCGTCACGTGGCTGGTCGCCTTCGTCGTCGCGAACCGGGCCGGACCGGACGTCGCGGCGCTGCTGCCGTCGTCGGTGCCCGACGGCACGATGCGGCTGGTCGCCGGCTTCGCGATCGCGTTCGTCGGCGTGCTGGTGCTCGGCGCGCTGGTGAATTTCGCGATCGCCCATATCATCCGTGCGCTGGGGCTGCGTATCGTCGATCGCGGCCTCGGCGGCGTGTTCGGACTGGCGCGCGGCGTGGTCATCGTCATGACGCTCGTGATCCTGGCCGGGCTGACCGGGCTGCCGCACGAGCCGGTGTGGCGCGACGCGGTGCTGTCCGGCGTCGCCGAGAGCGCGGTGCGGACCGTCAAGCCGTGGCTGCCCGACCCGTGGGCCCGTCGCGTCAATTTCTAGGATCGTCCCGCGTCGCGGGCCGGTCCGTCGTCGTGCTACTCCCGTGACCGCCTGACGGTCGAGGATCGGACATGTGCGGAATCGTCGGCGTCGTCTCGAACGGCCCGGTCAACCAGCTGCTGTACGACTCGCTGCTGCTGCTGCAGCATCGCGGCCAGGATGCCGCCGGCATCGCGACCGGCCTCGGCAAGAACTTCTCGATGCACAAGGGCTCGGGCCTCGTGCGCGACGTCTTCCGCACGCGCAACATGCGCGACCTCGCAGGCAACGCCGGGCATCGCGCAGGTACGCTATCCGACGGCCGGCTCGGCCGGCAGCGCGCAGGAGGCGCAGCCGTTCTACGTCAACGCGCCGTTCGGCATCACGCTCGCGCACAACGGCAACCTGACGAACTGGGAGCAGCTGAAGGACGAGATGTTCCGCATCGACCGGCGGCACATCAACACCGAGTCCGACTCCGAGGTGCTGCTCAACGTGCTCGCGCACGAACTGCAGATCGCGACCGACGGCTACTCGCTCGACCCCGACTCGATCTTCAAGGCGGTCGCGGGACTGCATCGGCGCGCGAAGGGCTCGTATGCGGTCGTCGCGCAGATCGCCGGGTACGGCGTGCTCGCGTTCCGCGACCCGTTCGGCATCCGGCCGCTCGTGCTCGGCGAGATGCGAGACCGACGACGGTCGCGAATACCTCGTCGCGTCCGAGTCGGTCGCGTTGCAGGGGATGGGCTTCCGGCTGGTCCGCGACGTCGCGCCGGGCGAGGCGATCTTCATCGACGACGACGGGCGACCTGCACGCGCGCCAGTGCGCGCAGCAAGCCGACGCTGAACCCGTGCATCTTCGAGTACGTCTACCTCGCGCGGCCGGACTCGGTGATGGACGGCATCTCGGTCTACGCGGCGCGGCTGCGGATGGGCGAGACGCTCGCCGCGCGCATCCGGCGCGAACTGCCGCTCGGCGACATCGACGTCGTCATGCCGATCCCCGACTCGAGCCGGCCGGCCGCGATGCAGATGGCGCTGCGGCTCGGCCTCGAGTACCGCGAGGGATTCATCAAGAACCGCTACGTCGGCCGCACGTTCATCATGCCGGGCCAGGCCGTCCGCAAGAAGTCGGTCCGGCAGAAGCTCAACCCGATCCCGGTCGAGTTCAAGGGCAAGAACGTGCTGATCGTCGACGACTCGATCGTCCGCGGCACGACGAGCAACCAGATCGTCGAGATGGCGCGCGAGTCGGGCGCGAACAAGGTCATCTTCGCGTCGGCCGCGCCGCCGGTGCGCTTCCCGAACGTCTACGGCATCGACATGCCGACGCGCCACGAGCTGATCGCCGCGGGTCGCGACGACGAGCAGATCCGCGCCGCGATCGGCGCCGACGTGCTCGTCTACCAGGACATCGACGACATGAAGCGCGCGATCAACGAGCCCGGCAGCGGCATCGAGCGCTTCGAGGCGTCGTGCTTCGACGGCGACTACATCACCGGCGACGTCACGCCCGAGTACCTCGACCGGCTCGAGTACGCGCGGCTCTATCCGCCGGTGGACCGCATCGAGCGTTCGCAGCTCAACCTGACGCTCGCGCTCGACGCGTGAAGGCGCGACGCCGCGCTCAACGCGCGGCGTCGGGACTGAGCACGCCGCGGTCGCCTTCGGGGCAGCGCGCCGGCACGATCGGCGCGGCCTCCGCGAGCTTGTCCTTGCCCTTGCGCGAGCCGTACGTGTTCGCGTAGACCCACGTGAACTCGGCGCCCATCAGGAAGACCTGCGTCGAGTAGTAGACCCACACGAGCAGACCGCCAGCGAGCCCGCGGCGCCGAAGCCCGACGCGACGCCGCTCTTGCCGATGTAGAGGCCGATCAGGAACTTGCCGATCGAGAACAGCAGCGACGTGACGGCCGCGCCGAGCCAGACGTCGCGCCACGCGATGTTCACGCGCGGCATGATCTTGTAGATCATCGCGAACAGCGCGGTCGTGACGCACGAAGCCGACGACGAAGTTGACGACGTGCAGCAGGATCTCCCAGCCGGCGAAGCTCGGGCCGAACCAGTTGCCGAGCGCCGCGAGCGCGGCGCGACAGCACGCAGCGACACGATCAGCAGGAAGCCGATCGTGAGGATCATGCCGAACGCGAGCAGCCGGCGCCGCAGCAGGTTCCACAGGCCGCCCTGTCTCGGCGAGCGCCGGCGCGCGCCAGATGCGGTTCAGCGCGTCCTGCAGCTCGCCGAACACCGTCGTCGCGCCGATCAGCAGCGTGACGACGCCGATGATCGTCGCGACGATGCTCTCGGCGGGCTTGTTGACGCTCTTCAGCAGCCCCTGGACCGCCGCCGCGCCTTCGGGCCCGAGCAGGCCCGCTGAACTGCGTGGAAGATCGCGCCGCGCGCCGCGTCCTGCGCCGTAGATCAAGCCCGGCGATCGAGATCACGATCAGCAGCAGCGGCGCGAGCGAGAAGACGGTGTAGTACGCGAGCGCGGCACCCATGCTCGGCGCGTAGTCGTCGGACCACGAGACGACCGACTGTTTGGCGAGGTCGACGAGGTCGCTTCGAGCGCGATTCATGGCGTTCATGCGGCCTTATAGCCGGCGCGCCAGCGACACCGGCAATCAGACGGCGCCGCAGTGGCGGCTTCGGCTCGCGGCGCACGCCCTCGACTTGACCCGCCCGGTCCCGCTCGCCGACAATGCGATCGCGCCGAGTTGAACCGCTTGCGGGCGCATCGCACGACGGCCGATCCACGGCCGCCCGCCGCGAAAACAAGTGCCGCTAAAGTGAGAGTCCGTCGTCGCCGGCGCCCGCTTCAGCAGTTGTCGAAGCGGGTTTTTCGTTTCTGGAGACGGCATGGACGACTGGGACTTCGACACGCGCGCCGTGCGCGCCGGCACGCGCCGCACCGCCTTCGGCGAGCACGCCGAGGCGTTGTTCCTGACGTCGAGCTTCACGTTCCCGAACGCCGCCGACGCGGCCGAGGCGTTCAAGCCGACGAGCGACGCGTTCGTCTATTCGCGCTTCTCGAACCCGACGGTCGCGATGTTCCAGGACCGTCTCGCCGCGCTCGAGGACGCCGAGGCGTGCGTCGCGACGTCGTCCGGGATGAGCGCGATCTTCACGGCCTGCGTCGGGCTGCTGCAGACGGGAGACCGCATCGTCGCGTCGCGCAGCATCTTCGGCGCGACGGTGCAGCTGTTCAACACGATCCTGTCGCGCTTCGGCATCGCGACGACCTACGTCGACCCGACCGATCCCGACGCGTGGGCCGCGGCGGTCGACGACCGTACGAGGCTGTTCTTCGTCGAGACGCCGTCGAACCCGACGGCCGAAGTCGCGGACATCGCGGCGCTGAAGGCGATCGCGAACGGCACGCGGCATCGTGCTCGTCGTCGACAACTGCTTCTGCACGCCAGCGCTGCAGCGACCGCTCGCGCTCGGCGCCGACCTCGTGATCCACTCGGCGACCAAGTTCCTCGACGGGCAGGGCCGCGTGATCGGCGGCGCGATCTGCGGCGGCGAGGCCGATCGATCCGCGAGCGGCTGCTGCCGATCCTGCGTTCGGCCGGTCCGTCGCTGTCGCCGTTCAACGCATGGGTGCTGCTGAAGGGCCTCGAGACGCTGTCGCTGCGGATGGAGAAGCAGTCGGCGAACGCGCTCGCGCTCGCGTCGTGGCTCGAGGCGCATCCGATGGTCGAGCGGGTTCTGTATCCCGGGCTCGCGAGCCATCCGCAGGCCGAGCTGATCCGGCGTCAGCAGACGGCCGGCGGCGCGGTCGTGTCACTTCGTCGTGAAGGCCGACGGCGACGACGCAGCCAGGCGCGCGGCCGCGTGGCGCGTGGTCGACGGCTGCCGGATGATCTCCATCACCGCGAACCTCGGCGACACGCGCAGCACGATCACGCATCCGGCGACGACGACGCACGGGCGCGTGCCGGCCCAGGCGCGCGAAGCCGCGGGCATCGGCGAGGGGCTCGTGCGCGTCGCGGTGGGCCTCGAGAACGTCGAGGACCTGAAGGCCGACCTGTCGAACGGCCTTCGCCGTCCGCCCTGACACCCCGCGGTCGGGCCGTCCGGGCCATCGCGTCGCGCCGGCGCATCCCTGGACGGACGCGCGGCCCGGCGCCGCGCCGGATCGCGTCGACGCGCGGGCGTCGGCCGGCCGGCCGGTGTCTGCCGCGCGCCACGACGCGCGATTTCCATCGACATTTCGCGACGGCTCGTGCAACGTTCCGCACGGGCGACGCTGGTGCGCGCCGTGCTCCGATCGGGGGCGCGTCGCGGTCCGCCCGACCCACGTTGCGCCGGCTGCGGGGCGACCCTTCCCCGACGGCGCGCCGCATGCTTCGCCGGCCCGGACGCGATCTTCGATCGGGCCGCCACCAACGCGAGGATCCCGTCGATGCACATCCTTCACGAGAACCGCCCGTCGTCGCGCCTCGGCGCGATCGGTCGAATCGCCGCGCCGCTGTTCATCGGCGTGCAGGCGCTGCTGCCGCAGGTGTCGCAGGCGGCCGGCTTCCAGCTGACGTCGCAGAACGCGAGCGGCCTGGGCTCCGTGTTCGCGGGGCAGGCGGCGCTGGCCGACGACGCGAGCACGGTCTGGTTCAACCCGGCCGGGATGGCGTTCCTCGACGATCCGCGGCAGGCGGTCGTCGCCGGCCAGTACGTGAAGTCCCGCTCGGACTTCTCCAGCAGCGGGTCCTGCACGCCTTATCTCGGCACGGCGGTCGGCACGACGGCGTGCCCGTTCGGGCCGTCCGGCAACCTCGGCCATCCCGCCGGCAGCGACGGCAACCGGTCGCCGGCGACGGCCGAGTATCCGAACCTCTACCTGACGTGGCCGCTGATCGCGAACACCCTGTTCGCCGGCATCGGCGTCAACGCGCCGTTCGGCCTGAAGACCGACTACGGCGACAACTGGGTGGGGCGCTTCCAAGCGACCGAGTCGAAGACCAGCGCGATCAACATCAACCCGGCGCTCGCGTACAAGTTCGATCGCTTCGCGTTCGGCGTCGGCCTCGACGTGCAGCGCTTCGACGCCGAGCTCAGCAACGAGGTCAGCTACACCGCGGTCGCCGTGGGCTCCGGCGTTCCCGCGCTCGCGGCCGCGGTGGGTCCGGGTGCCGAAGGGCTGTCGAAGCTCAAGGGCCACGACTGGGCCGTCGGATGGAACGCCGGCGTCAACGTGGCGGTGCTCGACACGCTGCACGTCGCCGCGACGTACCGCGCCAGCATCCATCACGACGTCGACGGCAACATCCAGTTCGCGAACCGACCCACGGCGCTTTCCATCGTGCCGCAGATCGGCAACGGCGGCGCGAGCGTCTCGATCCGCCTGCCGAGCAGCGTCTCGCTCGCGGCCTCGTGGGTCGTCGTGCCGGACGTGACGCTGATGCTCGACTGGACGCGGACGAACTGGAGCTCGATCCAGGACCTGCGGATCTACCGCACCGACGGTCCGCTCGCCGGCGCGCTGCTCACCGACACGGCGCTGCGACTGAAGGACACGCACCGCGTCGGGTTCGGCGCCGCCTGGCACGTGAGCGGCCCGTGGACGGTACGCACCGGCATCGAGACCGAGTCGTCGTCGGTCGACGACCGCTACCGCTCGCCGATCCTGCCGGACACCGACCGTCTCGAATACGGCTTCGGCGTCCGCTTCGACGCGCGTCCGGACACGTTCGACGTCGGCGCGCTGTTCCTGAAGCCGCGGCATCCGTCGATCGCGCTCGTGAACCAGGCCGGTCCCACGTCGCTGCCGCAGGGCAGCCTGAACGGCAGCACCGCGACGTCGGCGCTGGTCGTCGGCGCGCAGTGGACGCGGCGCTTCTGACGCGTCGATGGCGATGCGATAGGGACGCGTAGACGGTGAACGGGCGGTCCGGACGCGGCGTGGCGCCGACGCGCTGATCACACGACGATCTTGCGCACGCCGTCGACGCGATGCATCGCGGCGACGGCCGTGTCGAGACGCGCCTGATCGACGCCTTCGATCGCGAACACGATCCGGTCGCCGCGACCTTCCTTGTCCCGCGACAGCGTCAGCTCGACGACCTGCACGCCCGAGGCGTCGAGCGTGCGCTGCAGCGTCGCGAGCGCCGACGCGTCCCCCTGCACGACGACCGTCAGCCGGCGCCGACGCCGGTTCCGGAACACGCGCCGCTCGATCGGCTTCAGCGCCAGCAGGATCAGCAGCACGATGACCGTCGTCGCGACGGCGGCGACGTAGAGCCCGCCGCCGACGGCGAGGCCGACCGCGGCCGTCGTCCACAGGCTCGCCGCGGTCGTCAGTCCCCGGATGACGCGCTGGCGAAGGAACAGGATCGTGCCGGCACCGATGAAGCCGATGCCGCTGACGACCTGCGCCGCGACGCGCGACGGGTCGAGCACGGTGTGCTCCGCGCTCAGCACGTCGTCGAAACCGAACGCCGACACGATCATCAGCAGCGCGGCGCCGACGCAGACCAGCATGTGCGTGCGCAAGCCGGCGGCCCACGCGAGCCGTTCGCGCTCGAGGCCGATCGCCGCGCCGAGGAGCGCGGCGGTGCCGAGGCGAAGCAGGGTGTCGGTGTTCGAGAGCATGGCGCCGGCGTCGATGCGGACGGACGGTGACGCGATACGGTACTCCGTCGATCGCGCCGCGCGCGCTTCTGGTCGTCGATGCCCCGATCGCGTCGCTCGTCAGGCGGCGCGCAGCTCGCTCTTCGGGCCGATGTCGAAGATGCGATCGACGCGCCGCACCGTGTCCGGCCGATGGCTGACGATCACGACGCCGAGCCCGAGCTGCACGAGGCGGTCGGTGATCTCGTATTCGCGATCGAGGTCGAGCTGGTCGAACGCCTCGTCGAGGAACAGGATCTCGGGCTCGCGATACAGCGCGCGCGCGAGCAGCAGCCGCTGCTTCTGGCCGCCCGACAGCGCGACGCCGAGGCTGCCGACGATCGTGTTGTACTGCATCGGCATCGCCATGATGTCGACGTCGAGGCCGGCGATGCGTGCGCACTCGCGGGCGCGCGCCGCGTCGTGCGTCGGGTCGAAGAAGCTGATGTTGTCCTCGACGGTCCCGATGAACAGCTGGTCGTCCTGCATCACGACGCCGATGCGGCTGCGGTAGCTGCCGAGGTCGAGCGTCGCGCAGGTCGCGGCCGGCGACGTACAGCGTGCCCTTCGGTCGGCTGCAGCAGGCCCGGTCAGCACCTTGATCAGCGTCGTCTTGCCGCAGCCGGACGGCCCGACCAGCGCGACGGTCTCGCCGGCGCGGACGTCGAGGTCGATGTCGCGGAACACGAAGCCCTCGCTGCCGTACGCGAAGCCGATGTCGATCCGCGCGCACGACGAGCGGCATGTCGGACGGGACCGCGCGCTGCACGCCGACGGCCTCGGGCTCGGTCAGCGCGATGTCGGCGATGCGCTCGGCGTGCAGGTCGAGCATGCGGAACTCGATGACCTTGTCGATCAGCGTGTTGATGCGCGTCAGGAACAGCAGCTTGAACGTGAGGAACGCGAACAGCATGCCGACCGTCAGCTCGCCGGCCATCGCGGCGCGCGCGCCGAGCCAGATCACCGTGACGTTCTCGAGCCCGAAGATCAGCATGTTCGCCGCGCGATGGACGATCGCGATCTGCTGCACGCGGACGCCGGCGTTGACGTGCTCGACGACGAGGTTCTGGTAGCCGAGGCGCCGCTCCTGCTCGCGCATGTTGAGCTTGATCGCCATCATCCCGCGCAGCGTCTCGATGAAGTGCGTGCCCGACTTCGATTCGTGCGCGAGCTGCTCGTCGGTGGCGCGCCGCTGCGGGTAGTAGACGAGCCAGCGCGTCGCGCCGTACAGCAGCGCGGCGGCGAGCACGACCGACGTCAGCGTGACGCTGTAGAAGAACATCACGCCGAGCGTCAGCACGACCATCAGGCCGTCGATGACGGCCTCGACGAACGTCGTCGTCAGCGTGCGCTGGATCGCGTCGATGCTGCGGAAGCGCGAGATGATGTCGCCGATGTTGCGCTTCTCGAACCACGCGAGCGGCAGGCGGATCAGCTGCGCGAACAGGTCGGCCAGCATGCCCATGTTGATCTGCGTCGACAGGTAGACGCCGACCCAGGCGCGCAGCGCCGCTGACCATCGCCTGGATCACGACGAGCGCCGCGAACGCCGACGCCGAGCACCGTCAGGAAGTCGGCGTCGCGTCCGACGAGCACGCGGTCGATGACGAGCTGCAGGAAGAACGGCGTCGCGATCGCGAACACCTCGAGCGCGAGCGACAGCAGGAAGATCTGCGCGATCGTCGACTTGTAGCCGGCCGCGGCCGACAGCAGCTGCCACGAGCTGATGCGCTCGCGCTCCTCGACCTTCCGGAAGCCGGGCGTCGGCAGCATCTCCATCGCGACGCCGGTGAAGTGCTGCGACGTGTCGCGATAGTTCAGCACGCGCCGGCCGCGCGCCGGATCGTGGATCGTGATCGTCTGCTTCTGGCCCGGACCCGACACCTTCGTCAGCACGACGAAGTGGTTCATGTCCCAGTGCAGGATCGCCGGAAGCTTGACGCTGGTCGAGCGACGTCGATCGACACCTTCACGCCGCGCGCCGACATCTTCATCGTCTCGGCGATCTGCGCGATGGTCTTCAGCGTCGTGCCCTTCATCGACACCGACATCCGCTGCCGCATCGCGGCGAGGTCGGTCACGAAGCCGTGGTACGTCGCGATCATCGCGACGCACGCGATGCCGCACTCGGGCGCCTCGGTCTGCAGGATGACCGGGATCCGACGACCGAAGATCATCGGGCCGCGACCGCCGTGCCGCGCATCCGCTCGCGCAGTTGCAGCACCGGCTGGAACAGCCATTCGAGCAGCGAGCGCCGCTCCATCAGCAGGTCGGCGCTCGCGACCATGCCGGCGCGAAGCGGCAGCGGCTGGCCGTTGGCGACGATCGTCCTGGCGGTCGAGCGCGACGACGATGCGATAGACCGGCTCGCGGATCGTCAGCGGGCCGATCGTCTCGCCGTTCAGCAGCGGGGTCCGGCCGACGCTCTCGACCTTGCCGTGATACTGGCCGAAGCGTTCGTACGGAAACGCCTCGTAGCGCAGCGTGACCGGCTGGCCCGGCCTGCACGAAGCCGATCGCGCGCGTCGGGACCAGCAGCTCGGCGTGCAGCCCGCCTTCCTTCGGCAGCACCGTCGCGAACTGCGTGTCGGCCGCGACCGTCTGGCCGCGCGTCGGGCCGATGTTCGTGACCGTGCCGTCGATCGGCGCGGTGATCAGCATGTCGCGCTTGACGCCCTGCTCGCGCTTGACAGCCTGCTCGGCGATCGCCTGCGTCGCCTCGCTGATGCGCTCGTCGATCTGCGAGAGCTGCGCCTGCGTGCGCGTCTGCGCGGCCGGAAGGTCGGCCTCGGCCGACGTCAGACTGCCGGCGAGCGTCGCGCGCTGGCGGCGAAGCGCCTGTACCTTGATCTCCTGTTCCTTCACGTCGTCGAGCTTCTGCTGCAGGTAGATCGGCGACACGAACTCGTGCTGCTCGCGCATCTCGAGCCAGACCTTCGCGACCGACTGCGCCGACGCGAGCCGCTCGTTCTGCAGGCGGATCTCGCTGTCGGCCTCGCGGATCTCTTCCTGCAGGCTCGCGACGCGACGGCGCAGCTGGTCGAGCTGCTGCCCGCCGAGGCTGGCCGTCTCCGCGCGCTCCTGCTGCAACCCTCGACGGCGCGCCTCGAGCTGGGTCACGACCGCCTCGGTCGCCCGCTCGTCGTTGACGCCGGACTTGTCGACGGTCAGCCGCGCGAGCTCGGTCCCGGCCTTGACGACGTCGCCCTCCTTGACGTCGAGCGAGGAGAGCGTGCCGGCGTCGGGCATGCGCACGACCGCGGCACCGACCGCGCTCGACAGGAAGCCCTGCACGCGCTCGCGGCGGGTGTACTGGCCCCAGACGGCGACGGCGATGACGGCGACGGCCGCGCCCACCGCGACCGTCGTGTACACCCAGCCGCGGACCGGTTGCGCGATGCTCGCCTCGCCGAGGAACTTCTGGCGCTGCGCATCGATGGCTTCCTTGCGAAACAGCGAACGGGGCATGACGTTCGGGGCGATCGTCGAACCGCGCGGCCCGGGGCCGAGGCGATCCGGTCAAACGCGCATGGTAGCCGAGGCACCTTTTCGATGCGCACCCCGGCGCCGCGCGTCGTCCGTCCGCAACACGCGGCGTGGTCTTTCGGCAGCGGCCGACGATTCCTGAGCGTCGGGACGTCGGACATCGCGACTCGGAACGCCCGCCGCGGCGCCGTCGGGCGAACGTCGACCGCTGATCCGTCGAGGATTTCTGCGACCGTGTCGGAAAGTTTCCGACGCGATCGGCTGCCGCACGCCCGCGATACGACGCGCGGTGCGGCCACTGTCGCCGTCGATCGCGGATCCCCACAATCCACTCCATCGACGAACCCCCGATTGCGGAGCATCCCAGATGAAATTCGAGAACCTCCTGTCCGAAGTGCGCGAAACGAATCTGTCGTACCTGATGCTCGCGCGTCAGATGATCGCAGAGGACAAGGCCGAAGCGAGCTTCCGGCTCGGCATCGATCCCGAACTCGCGGACATGATCGCGTCGCTGTCGTCGGGGCAGCTTCTGAAGATCGCGTCGTCGAACATGCTGATGTGCCGCTTCCGCTTCGACGACCGCATCGTGTGGGACCTGATCACGAGCCACTCGAAGGATCGCGAGACCGGGATGGGCCAGGTCCACGCCGCCATCCTGCTCGGCTCGCGCGAGCTGGAGGCGGCCTGATGAGCACGAAGGAACGCGCCGGGAAGGCGAAGAGCGTGCTCGGCGAAGCCGCGCAGATCCGTCTCGCGAGCGAGCTGGCCCGGATGGGCGCGCGTCTGCAGGTGCTGGAGTCGGAGACGACGCTGTCGCGCGAACGCCTGCTCGCGCCTTTACAAGGAGATCAACGGCGAGTCGCCGCCGAAGGGCATGCTGCCGTTCTCGACCGACTGGTTCCTGACGTGGCAGCCGAACATCCACTCGTCGCTGTTCCTCGGGAGCTACCGCCACCTGACCGGTCACTGCAACCTGCCGCGCGCCGAGGCGCTGGTCCGCGCGTTCCGGCTGTACCGCGAGCAGGCGCAGGTGTTCCACCTCGAGGAGAAGCTGTCGATCACGCGGGCCTGGATCCTCGTGCGCTACGTCGAGAGCGGCATGCTCGGCACGACGGCCTGCAACGAATGCGGCGGCCAGTTCGTGACGCATCGCGACGACCTGAATCGCGACTTCGTCTGCGGCCTGTGCAACGTGCCGTCGCGCGCCGGCAAGACGAAGGCGCATGCCGACGCGCGGTCCGCCGGGGACTGAGCGAGGAATCGCGAACGACGAGGGCGCCTGCGGGGCGCCCTTTTTTTTGGACGCGCCGCGGCGCTCGCGGCCGCCGCGCCGCCTGCCGGGAGGTCCGCGCCCGTCCTCAAGATTCCGTGACGGTCGCCGACATTCCTCCCAATTTCGCGCGGGGCCGCATGCCCGTCGTCGTCCCGCGTCGCGCCCATCCGGTCGCTGACCCTCGCCAGAGCGCTCCATGTTCGCCATCGTCGGAACCCTCATCCTCGTCGGCTCGGTCTTCGGCGGCTTCGCGCTGGCCGGCGGCCATCTCGCCGCGCTGTTCCAGCCGCTCGAACTGCTGATGATCGGCGGCGCCGCCGTCGGCGTGTTCGTCGCCGGCAACCCGGTCGAAGGACCTGAAGGCCACGTTCGGCGCGCTGCCCGCGACGCTGAAGGGCTCGAAGTACAACAAGGCGTTGTACATGGAGCTGATGGCGCTGCTGTACCAGATCCTGTCGAAGACCCGCAAGGAAGGCCTGATGTCGATCGAACGCGACATCGAGAAGCCGGCCGAGAGCGCGCTGTTCGGCAAGTATCCGAAGGTCCAGGCCGATCATCACCTGATCGAGTTCATCACCGACTACCTGCGCATCATGGTGAGCGGCAACCTGAACTCGTTCGAGATCGAGAACCTGATGGACAACGAGATCGAGACCCACCACCACGAGGCCGAGGTCCCGTCGCACTGCATCCAGAAGATCGGCGACGGCCTGCCGGCGTTCGGCATCGTCGCGGCCGTGATGGGCGTCGTGCACACGATGGAATCGGTCGGCGCGCCGCCGTCGGAGCTCGGCATCATGATCGCGCACGCGCTGGTCGGGACGTTCCTCGGCATCCTGCTCGCGTACGGCTTCGCTGCGCCGCTCGCGAGCATCCTCGCGCAGGCCGCCGCCGAGTCGACGAAGGTCTTCCAGACCGTCAAGGTCACGCTGCTCGCGTCGCTGAACGGCTATCCGCCGGCGACCGCGGTCGAGTTCGGCCGCAAGGTCCTGTTCTCCAACGAGCGCCCGTCGTTCCAGGAGCTCGAGGACCACGTCAAGCAGGCGGCGAAGGCCGCGAAGTAAGCGAGGCGACGATGCCGGACGGCGGCGAGAAGTCGGTCATCCACGTCAAGCGGATCAAGAAGGTCGCCGGCGGTCACCACGGCGGCGCCTGGAAGATCGCGTATGCCGACTTCGTGACGGCGATGATGGCGTTCTTCCTGCTGATGTGGCTGCTCGGCTCGACGGCGAAGGGCGACCTCAAGGGCATCTCGGACTACTTCTCGACGCCGCTGAAGGTGGCGCTGCAGGGCGGCTCGGGCAGCGGCGACAGCTCGCACATCATCAAGGGCGGCGGCAAGGACCTCACGCGGTCGACCGGCCAGGTCAAGGAAGGGCAGCGCGATTCGAAGCGGACCGCCGTCGACATCAAGGCGTCTGAGGCCGAGCGCGCGCGTCGCGAGAAGGACTACCTGAAGGGGCTGCAGCAGAAGGTCGAGGCGCTGATCACGGCCAGCGCGACGCTCGCGCCGTATCGCAACCAGCTGCTGCTCGACATCACGAGCGAGGGGTTGCGCATCCAGATCGTCGACGAGAAGAACCGACCGATGTTCGACAGCGGCAGCTCGCAGCTGAAGCCGTACGCGAAGGACATCCTGCGCGAGCTGTCGAAGACGCTGAACGGCGTCGACCACCGCATCGCGCTGTCCGGTCATACCGACGCGGCCGCGTACGCGTTCGGCGACAAGAGCTACAGCAACTGGGAGCTGTCGGCCGACCGCGCGAACGCGACTCGGCGCGAGCTCGTCGCCGGCGGTCTCGAGGACAACAAGATCATCCGCGTCGTGGGCCTGGGCTCGGCCGTGCTCGCGAAGCCGGAGGCGCCGCTCGACCCGTCGAACCGGCGCGTCACGATCGTCGTGCTGAACCAGGCGACGCAGGACCGCATCGGCCGCGACGGCGTCGATCTCGAGACGAACGCGGCGGCGCCGTTGTCGACGGATGCGATCGAGGCGGCCGTGGCGCCCGGCAAGCCGGATGCCGCACCGGGAGCGTCGACGCCGGGCGTCGAAGCCGGCGCGTCGAAGCCGGACATCGCGTCCGCCGCGTCGCGGGCCGAAGCGGCGCCCGCCGCGTCGAAGGCCTCCGGCGACGTCGTCGCCGCGACGAAGCCATGACGATCTGACCGCTTCGCCGTCGCCGCGTCGCCCGGCCCAGGCGCGCGGGGAAGATCGGGTCGCGCGTCACCGGCGATCGCCGACGTTCCCCGCGTTGCTCGCGGGCGGCGCCGGTCCCTCGGCGACGGGTGAGTCCGTCGCCGGCGCGCACGGCGCGTCGTCGAACACGGCATGCTCGAGCACGGCGACCATCCGCGTCGCGGTCGGCGGATCGCGGTTCGACAACGCGATCAGCTCGATCCGCGACGCCGGGTAGAACGCCACCTCCGCATTGATTCCCGGCGCGCCGCCGCCGTGCCCGAGGCGCAGGCGGGGTCGCGTCGCGACGTTGAAGCCGTACCCGGAGAGGCCGGGACCGCCGCCCGGGTCGGGGCGCGGCTGCGTCAACGTCGACCAGGTCTCGGGCTTCAGGAGGCGGCCGCTCGCCATCGCCGACAGCAGTCGCGCGACGTCCGCCGCCGTGCTCGACATGCCGCCGGCCGGCGACGCGCGCAGCGTCGCGAGCGGCGACGGCGCCGGCGACATCGGCCGCCCGTCCGGCGACATCGACGTCATCGGCACGGCGCTGTCCGTCTTCTCGAAGCCGGTGCGGCTCATCCCCAGCGGCCGGAGGATCTCGTCGGCGACGAACGCGTCGTAGCTGCGGCCCGACACGCGCTCGATGACCGCGCCGACGACGACGAATCCGGAGTTCGAGTACGCCCGCTTCGACCCGGGCGGGAAGGCGGGCGGCGTCGACAGCGCGAGCGGCAGCAGTCCGCCGACGCCGCTTGCGGCCTCGATCGCCGGCAGGTTCGCGGGGACGAGATAGTTGCCGAGGCCCGACGTGTGCTCGAGCAGCTGCGCGATCGTGATCGCGCGAAACGCGGCGTCGAGCTCGGGCAGGTAATCCCCGATCGGCGCGTCGAAGCGTACGGCGCCGCGATCGACGAGGAGGCCGACCGCGACCGCCGTGATCATCTTGCTCGCGGACGCCAGGTCGAATCGGGTGTCCGGCACGATCGCGACGCGTCCCGCGGCATCGGCCGTGCCGAACGAACGCTCGACCGTCACCCCGTCGATCCGCGCGTGGACGACGCCGTTGAAGCGCAGCGCCTGCGCGGCGGTGGCGATGCACGCGTCGACGACCGTCGGCGACGGAGCGGCGCCGGCCGTCGCGCACGTCGCGCACGTCGCCGCCGCCGCGACGAACGCGGTCCTGAATCGTCCGCAGCTCGACATCGCGATCTCCCCGCAAGCGTGTGTCCGACGAGGTTAGACGCTAAGCTACTCCGAATGGAACGCAAATCCCTGAGTAGGCGGGTCGACGTTCGCGATCGGCGGGCGGCGGCCGCGTTCGCCGACCCCCTGCGTCGGCGCGTCGTGCTGCTGCTCGCGGCGCGCGAGCGCTCGGCATCCGAGCTCGCGGTCGAATGCGGCGTCGATCTGAGGCGGCTCCACTATCACGTGACCGCGCTGGTCGCGCTCGGCGTCGTCGTCGTCTCGCGGCTGGTACCGCGCGCCGGACGGCCGATCCGGATCTACGCGGCCACCGCCGACGCGTTCTTCGTCCCGCTCGCGGCGATGAGGAGCGACCCCGGCGCCGCGCTCGCGACGGAGCTGCAGCAGTCGCTCGCGAACCTGCGCAGGCGGTCCCGCGCAGGCGTCCTGTTCGATGTCGACGACGACGGCGAGCCGCGGATGCGGACGGTCGGCGACGGCGGAACCCGCGTGCGGATGGCGGAGCGCTGGTGGTCGCTCGCGCTGACCGAGGCGGACCGCGCGCGGCTGATCGACGCGATCGAGGCCTGCGTCCGACCGTACGTCGGGCGTCGCGGTCCGCCGGGCGACCGCTGCCTCGTGCACTTCGCGTTCGCACCGCGGATCCGGTCCGGCAGGCGTTCGCCGGACCGGTAGTCGCCGCCCGTCGGCGCCGGGCCCGGGCGAGCCGAACTGATCGGCGATTGCGGCTCTGTTCGCCGCATCGGAGGAGGGGGTCGACGCTCATCATCGCGTCGTTCCCCAAGCAGCCTCTCCTCCATGTCCGACGGCAGCGACCTCGAAAAGACCGAATCGCCATCGCCGCGTCGCCTCGCCAAGGCGCGCGAGGAAGGTCGGGTCGCGCGTTCGCGCGAGCTGACGACGTTCCTCGCGTTGCTCGCGGGCGGCGCAGGCTTTTCGGCGTTGGGCGGGGCCTGGGTGTCGCACACGACGAGCGCGCTGCAGTCCTCGCTCGTGCTGTCGCGCCGCGACGCGTTCGAGCAAAGTGCTCTGGGCGAACGGCTCGCCGGCTTCGCGACCGACGCGCTCGTCGCCGCCGCGCCGCTGCTCGCGCTCATCGCCGCCGCCGTCGTCGTCGCGTCCGTCGCGCTCGGCGGCTTCGTGTTCTCGACGCACGCGTTCGTCCCCGACTTCGGTCGGATGTCGCCGGTCCGCGGCCTCAAGCGCACGTGGTCGCGCGAAGGCCTCGCCGAGATGTTCAAGGCCATCCTCAAGTCCGGCCTCATCGGCGCGATCGGCGCGTGGCTGCTGTGGAAGGACCGCGACACGTTCGCGGCGCTCGGCGCGCAGCCGATCGGACCCGGCGTCGCGATGCTCGGCCAGCTGATGGTCCGCGACTTCCTGATGCTGACCGCCGGCCTCGCGCTGATCGCCGCGTTCGACGCGCCCGTGCAGATGTGGCGTCATCACCAGGCGCTGCGGATGACGAAGCAGGAAGTCCGCGACGAGGCGCGCGAGAGCGAAGGCGACCCGGCGCAGAAGGCGCGCATCCGCGGCCTGCAGCGCCAGGCGGCGAAGCGCCGCATGATGGCCGCGGTGCCGAAGGCGGACGTCGTCGTCGTCAACCCGACGCACTACTCGGTCGCCATCGCCTACAACGCCGGCATGCGCGCGCCGAAGGTCGTCGCGAAGGGCTCGGCGCTGACCGCGCTGCGCATCCGCGAGATCGCCACCGAGCACCGCGTCCCGATCCTGGAGGCGCCGCCGCTCGCCCGCGCGCTGTACAAGCATACCGACCTCGGCCGCGAGATCCCGATCGCGCTGTACGAAGCGGTCGCGCTCGTCATGGCCTACGTCTTCCAGGTCAAGCGGCATCGCACGCACGGCGGCGCGTATCCGAACCTGCCGGCGTCGCTGCCGGTGCCCGCCGACCTCGACTTCGTGCCGCCGGCCGACGACGCCGACGCGGAGGACGACGAATGAGCGCCGCGACGACGACCGCACCGGGCAACGCGTTCTCGCGCGCGCTGCCGTGGCTGACCGGCCGGCTCGCGGCCGACCTCGCGGGTCCGCTGCTCGTCGTGCTGATCCTGACGATGCTGATCCTGCCGCTGCCGCCGCTGCTGCTCGATCTGTTCTTCACGTTCAACATCGCCGTCGCGATGCTCGTGCTGCTCGCGTCGATGCACATCGAGAAGCCGCTCGAGTTCTCGGTGTTCCCGACCGCGCTGCTGCTGACGACGCTGCTCCGGCTGTCGCTGAACGTCGCGTCGACGCGCGTCGTGCTGATCAACGGCCACAGCGGCCCCGACGCGGCGGGCAAGGTGATCGAGGCGTTCGGCCACTTCCTGGTCGGCGGCAACTTCGCGGTCGGCATCGTCGTGTTCGCGATCCTCGTCGTCATCAACTTCGTCGTGATCACGAAGGGCGCGGGACGCATCGCCGAGGTGTCGGCGCGCTTCGCGCTCGACGCGATGCCGGGCAAGCAGATGGCGATCGACGCCGACCTGAACGCCGGCCTGATCAACGAGGAAGTCGCGCGCAAGCGGCGCGCCGAGATCGCGGACGAGGCCGACTTCTACGGCTCGATGGACGGCGCGTCGAAGTACGTCCGCGGCGACGCGATCGCCGGGATCATGATCCTGTTCATCAACATGATCGGCGGCATCGTCGTCGGCATGTTCCAGCACGACCTGTCGATCGCCGAGGCGGGTCGGACGTACACGCTGCTCGCGATCGGCGACGGCCTCGTCGCGCAGATCCCGTCGCTGATCATCTCGATGGCCGCCGGCATGATCGTGTCGCGCGTCGGCCGCGGCGACCGGCTCGGCCAGCAGGTCGTGCGGCAGATGTTCCGCAACACGAGCGCGCTGTACGTCACCGCCGTCGTGCTCGGACTGATCGGCCTGATCCCCGGCATGCCGCACTTCTCGTTCCTGTGCCTCGCGGCCGGCTCGGCGGCGCTCGGCTGGTACGGCGCGAAGGCCGCGCAGAAGAAGGAGACCGTCTCCGCGAAGGTCGTGCCGGCCGCGCCGCCGTCGCTCGAGGCGTCGTGGGACGACGTGACCGCGGTCGACACGCTCGGCCTCGAGGTGGGCTATCGCCTCGTGCCGCTGGTCGACGGCGCGCAGGACGGCGAGCTGCTGAAGCGCATCAAGTCGCTGCGCCGGAAGTTCGCGCAGGAAGTCGGCTTCCTGCCGCCGGCCGTCCACATCCGCGACAACCTCGAGCTGCGCCCGTCCGGCTATCGCATCACGATGAAGGGCGTGACGGTCGCCGAAGGCGAGGCGTACACCGGCATGCTGCTCGCGATCGACCCGGGCAGCGTCGCCGCGGCGCTGCCGGGCACGAAGACGAAGGACCCGACGTTCGGGCTGCCGGCGACGTGGATCGAGGCCGCGCATCGCGACCACGCGATCACGAGCGGCTATACCGTCGTCGACGCGGGCACCGTCGTCGCGACGCACCTGAACCACATCGTGCAGACGCATGCCGCGGAGCTGCTCGGACGGCAGGAGACGCAGCAGCTCGTCGACGTGCTCGCGAAGTCGTCGCCGAAGCTCGTCGAGGAGCTGACGCCGAAGCTGCTGCCGCTCGGCACGGTCCAGAAGGTCCTGCAGAACCTGCTCGCCGAGCAGGTGCCGATCCGCGACCTGCGCACGATCGCCGAGACGCTCGCCGACCACGGCACGAAGACGCAGGACGCGTCGACGCTGACGTCGGCGGTGCGCGTCGCGCTCGGCCGCGCGATCGTCCAGCAGGTGTACGACAACGCGAGCCAGCTCGCGGTCATCGGGCTCGACCCGGGCCTGGAGCACGTGCTGCTGCAGGCCGCGAACATGTCCGAGGGCGACGCGCCCGGCATCGAGCCGAACCTCGCGCAGACGCTGATCGACGAGACGGTCCGCGCCGTCCGCACGCAGGAGATGCAGGGGCTGCCGCCGGCGCTGCTCGTGGCCGACCGGCTGCGCGCGCCGCTCGCGCGCTTCCTGCGTCGCGCCGTTCCGCAGTTGAAGGTCCTCGCCGTCGGTGAGATTCCCGACCATCGTTCCGTCAAGGTCAACGCCATCGTGGGAGCACGTGCATGAAGAACACCGCCAATCCGGCCGCGACGACGCCGGCGCAACCGGCCGACGGCAACATGAGCATCCGCCGCTTCGTCGCGGAGAACTCGCGCACGGCGCTGCGCCAGGTCCGCGACGCGCTCGGCGGCGACGCCGTGATCCTCGCGAACCGCAGCATCGACGGCGGCGTCGAGGTCCTCGCGGCCGCGCCCGAGGCCGTCGACGCGCTGACGCGACGGATGACTGCGACGACGACCGACCCGCTCGCGCTGGCCGCCGTCACGGCGCGCGGCCCGCAGCCGACCGCGCCGGCGACGCCGACGGAGCTCGGCCTCAAGGCGCCCGCCGCGCCGAAGCCGCAGTCGGTCGGCCGCAAGGGACTCGCGTCGCTGTTCGGGCGCCGCACGGCCGCGGTCGCGGACGTCGTCGCCGCATCGGTCGTGCCGTCGCCGGGCGCCGCCGCGTCGGCCGCCGCGTCGTACCTGAGCTTTGCCGACGAACTCGCGGCCGCGGCCGACGCGGAGGCGGACGTCGTCGTGCATGTCGCGTCGCAGCCGGCCGCGCCGGTCGTGTCGGCGCCGGTGATGTCGGTCGCCCGGCCCGATCGCCGCGGGCCGGTCGCCGCAGCACCGCTCGCCGCGGCGCCGGTCGCCGTCGAGCCGGTGTCCCTCGCGCCGGCCGCGGTCGAGCCGGTCGCGCCGCAGCCGACCGTCGCGGTCGCGCCGCAGGCCGCCGTCGCGCAGCCCGCGCCGCAGGCGGCCGTCATCACTGCCGCCGAGCTGTCGGACGTCGTCGCGCGCGAGGTCAGCCGCGAGATCGGTCGCGAGCTCGGTCGCGACGTCCTCAACGACCTGACGCAGGACGTCAGCCGCGAGGTCAGCCAGGCCGTCAGCGGCGAGGTCACGCGCGAGGTGTCGACCGCCGTCGCGCGCGACGTCACGCGCGAGGTCATGCGCGAGATGCAGTCGATGCAGGCCGCGCTGACCGAGCAGCTGACGACGCTGACCTGGACCGACGCGATGCGCCGCCAGCCGGCGAAGACGAAGCTGATGCAGCGGCTCGTGCTCGCGGGCTTCTCGCCGGCGCTCGCGCGCCACATCCAGTCGCGGCTGCCGGACGACTACGCCGGCGACGAGGCGGGCACGTGGGCCGCGAACATCCTCGCGCGCAACCTGCCGATCGCGACCGATGCCGAGAGCCTCGTCGACGAGGGCGGCGTCTACGCGCTCGTCGGTCCGACCGGCGTCGGCAAGACGACGACCGTCGCGAAGCTTGCGGCGCGCTTCGCGCTCCGGCACGGCGTCGACAAGCTCGCGCTGATCACGACGGACGGGTTCCGGATCGGCGCGCAGGACCAGCTGCGCATCTACGGCAAGATCCTCGGCATCGCGGTCCACTCGATCCACGACGAGGCGTCGCTGAAGAGCGCGATCGCGCACCTGGCGGACAAGAAGCTCGTCCTGATCGACACGGCCGGGCTCGGCCAGCGCGACGAGCGCGTCGCCGAGCAGATCGCGATGCTGCGCGGCGCGCAGGCGAAGCGGCTCGTCGTGCTGAACGCGACGGCCGACGCGGAGACGCTCGACCACGTCGTGGCCACGTTCGCCGATCGCGATTTCGCGGGTTGCGTCGTCACGAAGACCGACGAGGCGATGCGCCTCGGTCCCGTGCTCGACGCGGTCATCCGCCACCGCCTGCGCATCCATCACGTGTCGACCGGGCAGAAGGTCCCGGAGGACCTCGAGCGTCCCGACGCCGCCGCGCTCGTCGCGCGCGCGCTCGCGCCCCGCGCCGCCGCCGCCGCGTTCACGCTGAAGGACGACGACGCGCCGGCGTGGATGGCCGCGATGAACACGCGCGCGACGCCGCTCGACGCGGACCTGCTGAAGGCCGCGCCGGCCGCGGGGACGCTCCATGCCTGACCAGGCCGCCGGGCTGCGCAGCCTGTTCGCGCGACGCCGTCCGTCGCTGCTGGTGGTCGCCGGCAGCGACGCGCGGAAGGCCGCGATCGCCGCGCACTTCGCACGCGCGGCCGCCGATGCCGGCCGTGCGACGCTGCTCGTCGACGGCACGCCCGGCGAGCTCGCGCAGGCGTGTCGCGTCGCGTGCCGTCACGAGCTGGCGCACGTCGTCGCCGGCGACGTCTCGCTCACCGACGTCGCGCGGCCGCTGACGCGACACCTGCTGTTGCTGCCCGCGGCGCGCGCGCTCGCACGCGTCGGCTCGTACGGCGCGGCCGACGAGGCGCGCCTCGCGGCCGCGTTCTCGCACGGCGTGGCCGACGCGTTCGCGGCGATCGGCGCCGACGCGCAGGTCGACCTCGTCGTCGTGCATGCGGCGCCGTCGGAGGCGACGCGCGCGGTCGCGGCGTTCGGTCGCGATGCGCGGATCGCCATCGTCGCGAGCGACGACGGCGCGTCGCTGCGCGGCGCGTATGCCGAGATGAAAGCGCTGTCGCGCGCGCACGCGGTCGAGCGCTTCGAGATCGTGACGCCCCGCTTCGACGACGAGCCGGCCACCGGCCTCGCGTTCGCGAACCTCGCCGCCACCGCGCGGCGCTTCCTCGAGATCGAGCTCGTCGACGGCGGCTCGATCATCGTCGCGAGGCCGCCGGGCGATGTCGCCCGACGGTCCGCCACGCCCACCCCTTCCACTTCAGATGACGAGGTTCACCATGCTGCAGTCGCTTGAGCGCAGCCCATCGCTGACCTACAACGCCGCCGGCATGGTGGCATCGGACTCGCTCGTCCGGCAGTACACGCCGCTCGTGAAGCGGATCGCGCATCACATGATCGCGCGGCTGCCGGCGAGCGTGCAGATCGACGACCTGATCCAGGCCGGCATGATGGGCCTGCTCGACGCCGCGTCGCGTTTCGACGAGGCGCAGGGCATCCAGTTCGAGACGTTCGCGGCGCAACGGATCCGCGGCGCGATGCTCGACGAGCTGCGCGAGTCGGACTGGTTGCCGCGCTCGGCCCGCAAGGCGCAACGCGACATCGACACCGCGATGCAGAAGGTCCAGCAGCGCGAGCGGCGCGCCGCGACCGAAGCCGAGGTCGCGCGCGAGATGAACGTCCCGCTCGAGCAGTACCAGCAGCTGCTGTCGGATGCGCGCGGCAGCCAGCTCGTGCACATCGACGAGCTGCAGGGCGACGACGACGAGTCGTTCTTCGAGCGCAACCTGCCCGACGAGCGCGAGGAGCCGTCGGCCCGGCTCGCGGACAAGCGCTTCCGCAAGGCGCTCGTCGAGCAGATCGGCCAGCTGCCCGAACGCGAGAAGCTGATGATGAGCCTCTACTACGAGGAAGAGCTGAACTTCCGCGAGATCGCGGCCGTGCTCGGCGTCACCGAATCGCGCGTCTGCCAGATGCACACCAGGCCGTGTCGCGGCTGCGCGTCGGGCTGAAGGACTGGGGCGCGAAGGCGAAGCCGAAGACGAAGACGAAGGACAAGTGAGCGAGCGGCCATGAACAGCGACGTCCGCAGCCGCCGTCTCGACACGGGCACGCTGCTCGGTCTCGGCCTCGCGCTGGCCGGCATCTTCGGCGCGCAGTGGATCGACGGCGGCCGCGTCGAATCGCTGCTGCAGGGGACGGCGCTGCTGATCGTCGTCGCGGGCACGGTCGGCGCGGTGCTCGTGCAGACGCCGCGCGCGGTCTTCGCGCGCGCGCTCCGGATGGCGCACGACGCGCTCTACCCGCCGGTCTTCAACGTCGATCGCCTGATCGGCCGCCTCGTCGACTGGTCGCAGCTCGCGCGTCGCGACGGCGCGCTCGCGCTCGAGGCCCGCGTGCGCCAGACCGACGATCCGTTCACGCGATCGGGCCTGCAGATGGTCGCCGACGGCTTCTCCCCGGAGCAGGTGCGCGAGGCGCTCGACGTCGAGCTCGGCGCGCGCGACGAGGCGATGCGCGCCGCCGTGCGCGTGTGGGAGTCGGCGGGCGGCTACGCGCCGACGATCGGCATCATCGGCGCGGTCCTCGGCCTGATCCACGTCATGGAGAACCTCGCCGATCCGACGCGGCTCGGCGCGGGCATCGCGGTCGCGTTCGTCGCGACGATCTACGGCCTCGTGCTCGCGAACCTCGTGCTGCTGCCGATCGCCGGCAAGCTGCGCAACATCGTCGCGGAGGAGACGCTGATGCGCGAGCTCACGCAGGAGGCGCTGGTCGCGATCGCGGCCGGCGAGCATCCGCAGCTGATCCGCGCGCGGCTGCGCGGCTTCGTCCCCGCGCTCGAGGCCGCGCCGCGATGAACGCGCCGCTGCCGCCCGACGTCGCGCCGCCGGTCGCGGCCGACGCGGTGCGGCCGCGCACGTCCGCGCGTTCGCCGCGGCGCCGCCGCCGCGGACAGCGCGACAGCGACCGGGTCGTCCACAACCACACGACCGAGCGCTGGATGGTGTCGTACGCCGACTTCATCACGCTGCTGTTCGCGTTCTTCGTCGTGATGTACGCGATGTCGTCGGTCAACGAGGGCCGCTACCGCGTGCTGAGCGGCGCGCTGTCGACCGCGTTCAGCCAGAACGACGTCAACGCGCCCGGCGCCGGCCCCGTCGCGAAGCACGACGTCGCGGCGCCGCCGCCGAAGACGGTCGATCCGGTTCCGGGCGCGACCGCCGGGATGACGGCATCGACGGCACCGGACGCCGCCGCGCCGCGACGCTTGCGACACCCGCGACGCCAGAGCCGCCGGTCGATCCGGCCGAGCGCGCGGAGATCGAGAAGACCGTGCGGCGCGTGCATCACATGACGGAGCTCGCGACGCGTGTCGACGAGCACCTGCAGGCGCTCGTGCGCGACGGCCAGGCGCAGGTCACGCGCGGCGCGCACGGTATCGCGATCGAGATCAACGCGGCCGTGCTGTTCGATCCCGCGAAGGCCGACCTGAAGCCCGCGTCGTTCGCGGCGCTGCGTTCGCTCGCGTCGGTGCTCGCCGGCTTCGTCGAGCCGCTGCAGATCGAAGGCCACAGCGACGACGTGCCGATCGCGACGCGCGAGTTCCGCTCGAACTGGGAGCTGTCGGCGGCCCGCGCTGCGTCGGTCGGGCGCTTCCTGATCGACCAGGGCATCGCGCCCGGCCGCATCGGCATCGCCGGCTACGCGGAGTTCCGCCCGCTGACCGCCAACGTCGATCCGGCGAGCCGCTCGCGGAACCGCCGCGTCACGCTCGTCGTGCTGTCCGCCGACGACGCGCGGCCGCAGGAGGGCGGGGCGCCGGGCGCGACCGACGAGCCCGCCACTGCCGACGCGTCGACCCCGTCCGGCGTCACGCCCTGATCGCGACGCGACGGCATCGCCGCGGGAGACGATCGGTCCGCGGACGACCGCCGCGGTCGATCGGTCCTTCCACGAAGGCGGACGGCGACGAGCCGTGAAGGGACCCTGGGCGCAGCGGTCGCGAACCGCGACGCGTCGAGCCCGCGGAGCTGATGGAGCGCGACGATTCTCGAGCGACAGGGATACCGGTCGCGCGGGATCGGGCGCGACGAAGGATCGCGGGCCGCGAAGCGGGCGCGAACCGCGACGGAGCGGCGTCGCGAAGGATCGCCACGCCGAGAAGGTCGCGAGCGAAGGATCGCCAAGCCGGGAAGGCTCGCGAGCGGCGAAGGATCGCCAAGTCGCGGAGCGGCGAGCGATCGCCGGTGCCGGAGGCCCTTCGCAACGCGAGGCGCTGCGACGAGGCCGGCCCCGGAAGACGATCGACGACGCGGCTCTCGCCGCCGTCGTTCAGGCGCCGCGCTGGATGCGGACGCTGCCGTCGGCCTGATACAGGCCGGTTCTGCCGGCGGCCTGCGCGAGGACGCGCAGCGCCGAGCCGTTGCGTTCGGCCCGACGCCGCACGATGCGGGCGCGCAGCTCGTGCCGGTCGCGCAGCCGCCGATACAGCGCGACCAGCTCGGCCTCGACCGCGGCGCCGGGCGACGGCGCCGCGCGGCGCGCGCGAGCCGCCTCGGCGAGGCGCTCGGCCAGCATCGCGCGTTCGTCGGCGACCGCGGCGAGCGCCGAGCGCGTCGTGCGCGACGAGCATCGTCTCCTCGCGGTCGAGCAGCGACTCGAAGCGCGCGAGCAGCGCGCGCTCGTCGTCGCCGGCGAGCGGCGCGGCGGCCGTGCGGATCGTCGGGGATGCGTTCATCGCCGGTCCGTCAGGCAGCGCCGAGCAGCTGGGTCGCGCTGTCGATGACCTTGCCGGCGATCGCCTCGGGGTTCACCTTGAACTGCCCGGAGCTGATCGCGGCCTTGATCTGCTCGACGCGCTTCGCGTCGAACGGGGCGCTGGCGTCGCTCGTGCCGGCGAGGGAGCGCGACGCATCGCTGATGCGGACGCTGCCGACCGCATTGGTCGTGGCGGCCGCGGGCGTCGTGGTCGTGGCGCCGGTCTTGCCGGTCGTCGACTTGTCGGTGCCGTGGACGGCGTGGTTGACGTCGGTATTGATCTTCATGTCGAAAGCCTCTTTCGGGTTTGCGCCGCTGCCGATGGTCTCGACGGTCGGTGCGCCTGCTGGCGGTGGCTCAAAAATTCATGATAACGGGCCTTCCCCGCGGTCCGCCCGACCGCTCGTCGCGATCGCGCGGCCGTTGTTTCGGCACATCGGGCCGGCCTCGACGCGGTTCCGGAACAGCCGCCGGACTCGCGCAAAAGGACTATCGGCAGGGGGATGGAGGACTTGAGGCATCGCCGTCAGAAATTCTTACCCTGGCGTCAGCGCGGCAGCTCGACCTCGCGATCGCCGCGCAGCATCCCGCTGACGACGGCGCCGCTCGCGAGCCGGATCTGGACGTTCGATCCCGGATCCGCCGGCGCGACGGTCCGGCCTTCGGCGGCGACCGAGAAGCCGTCGCCGCGATAGACGACGCGGACCGTCTCGCCGGCGTTGACGCGACCTTCGTCGCGCAGGTCGGCGGCCGCGAGCGCGCGGCCGGCGCCGACGGGGCGCTGCACGGTGCGGCCGAACGGCGCCGCATTGCGGCCGTCGAGCGACGCGAGCCCGCGCATCGCCGACGCGCCCGAGCCCCGCGCGACGGCGAGCGCCGTGTCGACGTCGGCGATCGTCAGCGTCGCGTTCGCGACGACGACGTCGCCGTTCATCAGCGGCTCGCCGGCGCGCAGCGCGCGGGTCGCCTGCCACACCGGCGCCTCGATGCGGACGTCGGCCGAAACGAACGTCTGCCAGCTCGTGCCGTCGGCGCAGCGCACGCCGACGAGCGTCTTGCCCACGAGGCGCGCGCCCGGCGGCACGAAGCCGATGAACTGGCCGCACGGCGCCGGTGCGCGGCGCGCGTCCGGCGGCGCGATCGACGCGAGCGCCGTCGCGCCGCGCACGGTCAGCGCCGGCGCGAGCGCGTCGAGCAGCGCATCGCGCGCGACGGATTCGATCGTGGCGGGTGCCGGTGCCGGTGCGGCCGGCAACGACGTCGCGGATGCGACGAGGCCGAGCATCGTCGCGGCGTGCAGCGCGTGGCGCTTCATGGATCGGTTCATGGTGCGACGGCCCGGGTCGGGCCGGTCTGATGGATGACGCATTGAACGCGCGGCCGTGTCGCGACGGTCGATCGAATTGATCGCGTTTTCCGCGCCTGCTCGCGCGATCGCGCCGTCGGCGGGCCGCACAGACTTGCGCCATCCCGGGAAGGTCCCGTCCTCCGGCTCACCCATACACGATGAACGCACTCGACGCGGCATTCCGCTTCAACGAGACGGCCCTGAAGGTCGGCGGCCAGCGCCAGCAGGTGATCGCTTCGAACATGGCGAACGCCGACACGCCGGGCTACCAGGCGAAGGCCGTCGACTTCGCGACGGTGCTCGCGCGGGCGACCGGCGACGCCGGTGGCGGCGGGCACGCGGCCGTGCCGCGGGTCGCGCTGCAGGCGACGCAGCGCGGCCACGTGGGGCGCAGCGCGGACAGCGGCGCGGTCGTGGTCTCGAGCGCCGACGCGATCGAGTCGTCGCCGGCGCAACCGTCGATCGACGGCAACACGGTCGACCTCGACGCCGAGCGCGCCGCGTTCGCGGACAACACGGTCCGCTACGAGGCGTCGTTCATCTTCCTCAATCACCAGATCAAGACGCTGATGTCGGCGGTCTCGAGCTGAGGAGCTTTCGATGAGCATGAACGACGTCTTCCGCATCTCGTCGTCCGCGCTGACCGCGCAGTCGCTGCGCCTGAACACGACGGCGAGCAATCTCGCGAACGCCGAGAGCGCGGCCGGCCCCGACGGCAAGGTGTACCGCGCGAAGCAGGTCGTCTTCCAGGCGAACCCGATCGGCTCGACCGACGGCGGCGGCGGGTCCGAGAGCGTCGGCGTCTCGGTCGCGCGCGTCGTCGAGGACACCGCGGCGCCGCGCAAGACGTACGACCCGAAGCATCCGCAGGCCGACGCCGACGGCTACGTGAGCATGCCGAACGTCAACGCCGTCGACGAGATGGTCAACATGATCTCGGCGTCGCGCTCGTACCAGACCAACGTCGAGGTGATGAACACCGCGAAGACGCTGATGTTGAAGGCGCTCACCCTCGGCAACTAACCATCGTCTTCCATAGGTATCGCCCATGAGCATCGACTTCTCCTCGATCACCGCCGCGTCGACGGTCCCGGTCCCCGCCACGGCGTCGTCGACGTCGACTTCGACCGGCACGTCCTCGACGAGCACGACGGATACCGGCGTCGGCAGTCAGGACTACTTCCTGAAGCTGCTCGTCGCGCAGATGAACAACCAGGACCCGCTGAACCCGATGGACAGCGCGCAGATGACGAGCCAGCTCGCGCAGCTCAACACGGTGCAGGGCATCCAGAAGCTGTCGACGCAGCTCGACTCGCTGCTCGGCGACGTCAACACGTCGCAGTCGCTGCAGGCGTCGTCGCTGGTCGGTCACAACGTCCTCGTGCCGGGTTCGACGCTCGACCTCGCGAACGGCCAGGCGGTCGCGGGCTTCAACCTCTCGGCGGACGCGGACGACGTCCAGGTCGCGATCAAGGATTCGACCGGCAAGGTGATCCACACCGCGGACCTCGGCTCGCAGTCGTCGGGGATCGAGAACTTCGTCTGGGACGGCAGCACCGACTCCGGATCGCCCGCCGCGGCCGGCGCGTACACGTTCGCCGTCACGGCGACGTCCGGCGGCAAGGCGGTCACGGCCGACACGCTGTCGATCGGCGACGTGTCGAGCGTCACGCCGGGCAGCAACGGCGGGTCCGTCTTCGTCAACGGCATCGGCACCGTCTCGATGACGCAGGTCAAGCAGATCTATTGATTCCCGGGCGAGCCGCGACGGACGACGACGTCCGCGCCGCAGCCCTCACACCGACAAGGAGCATTCGATGGCTTTCGAACAAGGACTGTCCGGCCTGTCGGCCGCGTCCAAGAACCTGGACGTGATCGGCAACAACGTCGCGAACGTCAACACGGTCGGCTTCAAGGAGTCCGACGCCCACTTCGCCGACGTCTACGCGACGGCCGGCGGGCTCGTCGGCTCGAACACGCCGGGCATCGGCACGCAGGTCACCGCGATCGCCCAGTCGTTCTCGCAAGGCTCGCTGACGGCGACGTCGAACCCGCTGGACCTCGCGATCAACGGCTCGGGCTTCTTCCGGCTGTCCGACAACGGCGCCGTCGAGTTCAGCCGCAACGGCCAGTTCCACCTCGACAAGAACGGCTACATCGTCAACGACAACGGCAGCCGGCTGACCGGCTATCCGGCCGGCCCGAACGGCATCCTGCCGACGGCGTCGCCGACGGATCTCCAGATCTCGCAGGCCGACGTCACGCCGCAGGCGACGACGAAGGTGGCCGCGACGATGGCGCTGAACGCGGCGGCGACGACGCCGACGGTGACGACGTTCGACCCGGCGAACTCGGCGAGCTACAGCTTCGCGACGTCGACGTCGATCTACGATTCGCTGGGCAACACGCACGCGCTCGGCCTGTACTTCGTCGCGAACGGCACGAACAGCGCCGGCGACAACGTGTGGAAGGTCTACGCGACGAACGACGGGACGCAGATCGGGAATGCCGCGGTCGGCAGCGTCTCGTTCAACAGCCAGGGCCTGATCGACACCGCGAACACGACGCTTCCGTTCAACGTGTCGACGCCGATCAGCGGCGGCGCGACGTCGCCGCTCGCGTTCACGCTGGACTTCAGCGGCTCGACGCAGTTCGCGACCGCGAGCGACTCGAGCGTGAACCAGCTGACGCAGGACGGCTTCGCGTCGGGACGCCTGTCGAGCTACTCCGTGTCGGACGACGGCACGATCCTCGGCCGCTACTCGAACGGCCAGACGAAGCCGCTCGCGCAGGTCGCGCTCGCGAACTTCACGTCGCCGGAAGGCCTGTCGCCGCTCGGCAACAATGTCTGGGCCGAGACGGCGAAGTCGGGTCCGCCGCTCGTCGGCGCGCCCGGCACCGGCACGCTCGGCGCGCTGCAGTCCGGGACCGTCGAGGAGTCGAACGTCGACCTCACCGCGCAGCTCGTCGACATGATCACGGCGCAGCGCAACTACCAGGCGAACGCGCAGACGATCAAGACCGAGGACGCGCTGATGCAGACGCTCGTCAACCTGCGTTGACGTGTCCTGACCGGGGCCCGCGATGGACCGTCTGATCTACACCGCGATGTCGGGCGCGAAGAGCATGCTCGACCGGCAGGCCGTCGTCGCGAACAACCTCGCGAACGTGTCGACGGCCGGCTATCGCGCCGACGTCAGCCTCTATCGCGCGATCCCGGTCGACGGCCAGGGCCTGCCGACGCGCGCGTCGGTCGCGCAGTCGACGCCCGGCACCGACTTCTCGACCGGGCCGATCGTCGAGACCGGCCGTGCGCTCGACGTCGCGGTCACCGGCAGCGGCTGGATCGCGGTGCAGGGCGCCGACGGCAGCGAGGCGTACACGCGCGCCGGGAGCTTCGACATCGGCGCCGACGGCACGCTCGTCACGAAGGGCGGCCAGAACGTGCTCGGCGACGGCGGCCCGATCGCCGTGCCGCCGAACACGACGGTGTCGATCGGCAAGGACGGCACGGTGTCCGGCGTGCCGACGCAGCCGCCGCGCACCGGCGTCTCGGTGCTCGGCCGCATCAAGCTCGTCGACCCCGACGAGTCGACGCTGACGAAGGGCGCCGACGGCCTGTTCCGGATGAAGGACGGGTCCACCGCCGACCAGAGCGAGACGGTGAGCCTGACCGCCGGCGCGACCGAAGGCAGCAACGTCAACCCCGCGGCCGCGCTGGTCGACATGATCGCGCTCGCGCGCCAGTTCGACGTGCAGATGAAGCTGATGACGACCGGCGAGGACAATGACAAGCAGGCGACGCAGCTGCTCAGCGCGAGCTGAGACAAGCCACAGCGGAGGCTCAGCGCGAGCTGAGACAAGCTACGCGGAGGCTCAGCGCGAGCTGAGACAAGCGATCCTCGCAGGCTCGGCGCGAGCTGAGACAAGCGATTCTCGCAGGCTCGGCGCGAGCTGGGACAAGCGATTCGCAGGCTCGGCGCGAGCCGAGACAAGCGATTCGCACAGGCTCGGCGCGAGCTGGCACAAGCAGTTCGCGCAGGCTCGGTGTCAGCAGAGAAAGTGAATACGCAGCCCCGGCGCGATCCAAGGGAAGCATCGCGCGGACCCGAAGCGAGCCGTCGGTCACGGCGAATAGCGGGCGATTTGCCCGCTTCCTCGGCGCCTCGCGGCACGCGGCGCCGGGCGACACTGCAGGCATCCCCCAAGGCCGTCGAGGAACCCGCATGATCCGCTCGCTCTACATCGCCAAGACCGGCCTCGACGCGCAGCAGACGCAGCTCGACGTCATCTCGAACAACCTCGCGAACGTCAGCACGGCCGGCTTCAAGCGCTCGCGCGCGGTCTTCGAGGACATGCTGTACCAGACGGTCCGCGAGCCCGGCGCGCAGTCGACGCAGCAGACGACGCTGCCGTCGGGGCTGCAGATCGGCACCGGCACGCGCACCGTCGCGACGTCGCGCATCCACACGCAGGGCAACCTGACGCAGACCGGCAACACGCTCGACCTCGCGATCCAGGGCGACGGCTTCTTCCAGGTCCAGCAGCCGGACGGCACGACCGCCTACACGCGCGACGGCTCGTTCCATCGCGACGCGAACGGGCAGATCGTCACGTCGTCGGGCATGCCGCTGTCGCCGGCGATCACCATCCCGGCGAACGCGCTGACGGTGACGATCGGCCAGGACGGCACCGTGACGACGACGACGCAGGGCAGCGCGGCGTCGACGACCGTCGGCACGATCCAGCTCGCGACCTTCATCAACCCGGCCGGCCTGTCGAGCCAGGGGCAGAACCTCTACATCGAGACGGCGGCGTCGGGCACGGCGCAGACCGGCACGCGCGGGCACGAACGGCCTCGGCCAGATCAACCAGGGCTACATCGAGACGTCGAACGTCAACGTCGCCGAGGAGCTGGTGAACATGATCCAGGCGCAGCGCGCCTACGAGCTCAACTCGAAGGCGATCACGACGTCGGACCAGATGCTGCAGCGGCTCACGCAGATGTGATCGGCGCACCGGCAAACCTCACTGTCGTCCCGGCGAAGGCCGGGACCCCATCTCTTCGCTCGATGATCAAGATCCAATTCGGCCCCGGCTTTCGCCGGGGCGGCTTCCTCGCCGCCTCGCCGCTCCTCGCCGCTTCGCTGCTTCTCGCCGGCTGCGGCGCGATGAAGACCGTCGAGATCCAGCAGCCGCTGACGGCGCGCCCTGCGCCGGTCGTCGCCGCGCCCGGCGCGCAGACCGGCGGCTCGATCTTCCAGACCGTCAACTACCAGCCGCTGTTCGAGGACCGTCGCGCCCGCAACGTCGGCGACGTCATCACGATCGTGCTGAACGAGAAGCTGCAGGCGACGAAGCAGTCGGGCTCGAGCGTCGACAAGTCGGGCAGCACGGCGCTCAGCATCCCCGCGATCGTCGGTCACCTGCCGCTCAAGTTCCTGCAGGGCACGAGCGTCAACGGCACGTCGGACACGAAGTTCAGCGGCAAGGGCGACAGCGCGAGCAGCAACGCGTTCACCGGCGTCATCACCGTGACGGTCATCGAGGTGCTCGGCAACGGCAACCTGCTCGTCGCCGGCGAGAAGCAGATCGGCATCAACCAGGGCAGCGAGTTCATCCGCTTCTCCGGCGTCGTCAACCCGATCTTCGTCGTCAACAACAACACGGTGTCGTCGACGCAGGTCGCCGACGCGCGCATCGAATACCGCGGCACCGGCTACATCGACGAGGCGCAGACGATGGGCTGGATGTCGCGGCTGTTCATGTCGGTGTCGCCGTTCTGACGTACCGTCATGACGCCGCTCGCTCGCCTCCTGCGCCTCCTGTCCATCCTCGTCTTCGGCGCGGCCGCGCTGACCGCGGCGGCGGGCGCGCGCGCCGAACGCATCAAGGATCTCGTCTCGATCCAGGGCGTGCGGACGAACCAGCTGTTCGGCTACGGCATCGTGTTCGGCCTCGACGGCACCGGCGACCAGACGACGCAGACGCCGTTCACGGTGCAGAGCATCGTGTCGATGCTGTCGCAGCAGGGCGTGAACCTGCCGCCCGGGCACGAACCTGCAGCTGAAGAACGCGGCCGCGGTGATGGTCACGGCGACGCTGCCGGCGTTCGCGCGGCCGGGCCAGACGATCGACGTGACGGTCTCGTCGATCGGCAACGCGAAGAGCCTGCGCGGCGGCACGCTGCTCGTCACGCCGCTGCACGGCGTCGACAACCAGATCTACGCGATGGCCCAGGGCAACATCCTGCTCGGCGGCGCCGGCGCGTCGGCGGCCGGCAGCAAGGTGCAGATCAACCAGCTCAACGCCGGCCGCGTGCCGAACGGCGCGACGGTCGAGCGTCCGGTGTCGACGACGATCGGGCAGGGCGACTTCGTCAACCTCGAGCTCGCCGATACCGACTTCGCGAACGCGCAGGCGGTCGCCGCCGCGATCAACCGCGCATCGCCCGGCGCCGCGTCGCTGCTCGACGGCCGCGTCGTGCAGGTCCGCGCGCCGGTCGACGCGAGCGCGCGCGTCGCGTTCCTCGCCGGCCTCGAGGACCTCGACGTGACGCTGTCGAAGCCGCCGGCGAAGGTCATCATCAACGCGCGCACCGGCTCGGTCGTGATGAACCAGTCGGTGACGCTCGCGACGAGCGCGGTCGCGCACGGCAACCTGTCGGTCACGATCAGCGCCGAGAACAGCGTCAGCCAGCCGAACGCGCTCGCGCAGGGCCAGACGGTCGGCGTGACGAACGCGTCGGTCTCGATCAAGTCCGACAAGGGCGAGCTCGTCAACCTGCCGAACGCCGCGAAGCTGACCGACGTCGTCAAGGCGCTGAACGCGATCGGCGCGACGCCGCAGGACCTGCTGTCGATCCTGCAGGCGCTGAAGGCCGCCGGCGCGCTGCGCGCCGAGCTCGAGGTCATCTGATGGCGCAGGTCACGACCGGTCCGCTCGCAGGCGCGCTCGGCGCGACGCCGGGGTCGTCGATCACCGGCGCGTTCGATCCGCGCGCGCTCGACGCGGTCAAGCCTCGCCGCGAAGAACGGCGCCGACGCCGCGTCGACGCGGAAGGTCGCGCAGCAGTTCGAGTCGATGTTCCTGTCGATGATGCTGAAGAACATGCGCGCGACGCTGCCGGGCGCGGATCCGCTCGCGTCCGACGGCTCGAAGATGGCGACCGACCTGTACGACCAGCAGCTCGCGCAGACGATGGCGAAGGGCCGGGGCATCGGCCTCGCCGACGCGCTCGTCGCGCAGATCCAGCGCGCGCAGGGGAAGAATCCGGACGGCACGCCGATCGCTGTGCCGAGCGTCGCGCCCGGCACGCTGTCGCCGTCGCCGGCCGCGTCGACGACGCCCGCCGCGACGTCGACGCCGGCGACCGCCGCGGCATCGGCGGCATCGACGTCCGCGACATCGTCCGGCTCGGGATCGTCGATCCACCACACGTTCGTCGACCGTTTCAAGGACGCCGCGATCGCGGCCGCCGAGGCGACCGGGCTGCCGGCGAAGGTGATCCTCGGGCAGGCCGCGCTCGAGAGCGGCTGGGGCAAGCACGAGGTCCGCGACGCGAAGGGCACCGGCAGCTTCAACCTGTTCGGCATCAAGGCACCGGCCGGCTACACCGGCGCGACGGTCGACGCCGTCACGACCGAAGTCGTCAACGGCGTCGCGCAGAAGGTCGTGCAGAAATTCAAGGCGTACGCATCGTATGCGGAGTCGTTCATCGACTACGCGAAGACCGTCGCGAACAATCCGCGCTACGAGAAGGCGGTGCAGGTCGCCGGCGACGTCGTGAAGTTCGCGACCGAGATGGGCCGCTCGGGCTACGCGACGGATCCGGACTACGGCACGAAGCTGGCGCGCGTGCTGACCGGCCCGCTCGGGAAGCTGCTGTGAGCGCGGCCGGCCGGTACAGTTCGGCGCGGCGCTGCCGATACCCACGCTGGACGTCGCAACGAAGCGGGCGAGGTGATCGGTGAGCTTGATGACGATCGGGTTGACGGGTCTGCGCGCCGCGGAGGCCGGGCTGTCGACCACCTCCCACAACATCGCGAACGTCAACACGCCGAGCTTCTCGCGTCAGCAGCTCGTGCAGACGCCGGCGATCGGCCAGTTCAGCGGCTCCGGCTACTTCGGCCAGGGCGTGCAGGTCTCGACGGTGCAGCGGATCTACAGCGACTACCTGACGCAGTCGCTGCGTTCGACAGCACGGCGTCGAGCTCGGCCGCGACCGCCTATTCGACCGAGATCTCGAAGACCGACGGCTATCTCGCCGACTCGTCGTCGAACCTGTCGTCGGCCGTCGATTCGTTCTTCTCGTCGCTGCAGGCCGTCGCGAACAACCCGTCGGACACCGCGTCGCGCCAGACGCTGCTGTCGACCGCGCAGACGCTGACGGCGCGCTTCAACGACCTCGACGGCCGCGTGCAGTCGCAGGGCGCCGACGTCGCGCATCAGATCGACGACCAGGTCGCGACCGTCAACTCGCTCGCGAAGCAGGTCGCGTCGCTGAACAAGGCGATCCTCAACGACGGCAGCAGCGCCGCCGACGCGTCGCAGCCGAACGACCTGCTCGACCAGCGCGACGCTCTCGTGCAGCAGATCTCCGGCGCCATCGGCGCGACGGCCCTGCCGCAGTCCGACGGCACGCTCAGCCTGTTCGTCGGCAACGGCCAGCCGCTCGTCGTCGGCACGACCGCGAACACGCTGCAGACGCAGCCCGACACGCAGGACCCGACGAAGCAGCAGCTGGCGATCGTCGTCAACGGCCACGCACAGCCGGTGCTGACGTCGCAGGTCACGCAAGGAACGATCGGCGGGCTGTTCTCGTTCCGCGACCAGGTGCTGACGTCGACGCGCAACACGCTCGGACAGATCGCGATCGGCCTCGGGTCGGCGCTGAACGCGCAGAACGCGCTCGGCCAGGACCTGTCCGGCAACCCCGGCGGCCCGCTGTTCACGATCGCGTCGCCGAGCGTCGTCGCGAACGCGTCGAACAGCGCCGGCTCCGGCATCGGCGCCACGATCGCCGACGCGACGAAGCTGACGACCGCCGACTACACGCTCGGCTTCGACGGCACGAAGTACACGCTGACCAATCTGTCGGACCAGACGACCCGCACGTACACGTCGCTGCCGCAGACCGTCGACGGGATCGACATCGCGGTCACCGGTCCGCTGTCGGCGGGCGACCGCTTCACGATCTCGCCGACGCGCGACGGCGCGACGAAGCTCGCGGTCGCGACGACCGATCCGTCGAAGGTCGCGGCCGCCGCGCCGGTCGCGCTGTCGGCCGCGTCGGCGAACGCCGGCAGCGCGCAGCTCGGCTCGCTGTCGGTGACGCCGGCGTCGCCGTTGCCGAGCAACCTGCGTTCGCCGGTCGACGTGGTGTTCCACGTCAACGGCACGACGACGACCTACGACCTCGTCGACACGTCGACGAACACGACGATCTCGTCGGCGAACGCGTACGCGGCCGGCGCCACGATCTCGCAGAACGGGTGGAACCTGACGCTGAACGGCACGCCGGCGAACGGCGACCGCTTCACCGTCGGGCCGAACACGAGCGGCACCGGCGACAACCGCAACGCGCTGCTGCTCGCGAACGTGCAGCAGCGGCACGGTCACGCTGGCCGGCAGCGCGCAGGACGCCTACAACGGGCTCGTCGGCACGATCGGCAACAAGACGAACGAGGCGTCGTCGCTGGCGACGTCCGAGAGCAGCCTGCAGACGCAGGCGCAGGACGCGCGCGACTCCGTGTCCGGCGTCAACCTCGACGAGGAGGCCGCGAACCTGCAGAAGTACCAGCAGGCGTACCAGGCATCGAGCAAGACGCTCGCGACTGCGGCCGCCATGTTCCAGTCCATCCTCGACCTCTTCTCCCTAGACGGGCCCCGCATGCGCATCGCGACCTCCACGCTCTACGATCGCGGGCTCGACGCGATCGGTCTCGCGCAGGCGACGCTGTCGAAGACGCAGGAACAGCTGTCGACCGGCAAGCGAGTCAGCACGCCGTCGGACGACCCGGTCGCCGCGACGGAGATCCTGCGGACGACGAGCAGCCTGGCGAACAATACGCAGTTCATCGCGAACCAGGGTGTCGCGCAGCAGCTGCTCGGGCAGACCGACTCGACGCTCGGCCAGGTCGGCGACGCGTTGCAGAGCATCCGTACGACGCTCGTCTCGGCGAACAGCGGCGCGCTGACGGACAGCGAACGCGCGGCGCTCGGCACGCAGCTGTCGGGACAGCTCGACTCGCTGATCTCGCTCGCGAACACGAAGGACGGCGACGGGCACTTCCTGTTCGGCGGCTACCGCAGCGACACCGCACCGTTCGCCCGCACGACGACCGGCGCGAGCTATGCCGGCGACGACGGCAACCGGGTCGTGCAGGTCTCGGCGACGCGACAGATCGCGAGCACCGCGAACGGCAACGACGTCTTCAACCGCATCTCGAGCGGCAACGGGGTCTTCACGACGCAGGCGACGTCGACGAACACCGGCGGCGGCATCGTCGACACCGGCAAGGTCGTCACGCCGGCCGCGCTGACCGGTCACGCCTACCAGGTGCAGTTCTCGGTCGCGAACGGCGCGACGACGTACCAGGTGATCGACACGACGACGAACACGGCCGTCGCCGCGCCCGCGACGAGCGGCAACACGTTCACGGCGGGAACCGCGATCGCGTTCGACGGGCTGCAGATGACGATCACCGGCGCGCCGGCGAACGGCGACTCGTTCACCGTCGCGCCGTCGACGAAGCAGAGCGTCTTCCAGATGCTGCAGAACGCGGTCGACCTGCTGAGCAAGCCGACGGGCGGCACGGCCGGCGTCGCGCAGCTCACGGCGGGCCTGCTCGGCTCGATCTCGAACATCGACAACGCGCTCGACCACGTGAACACGGTGCGGGCTTCGGTCGGCGTCCGCGAGAACGAGGTCGACGCGCTCGGCACGTCGTCGGCGGCCACGGACACGGCCGGCCAGGCGCATCTGTCGGACCTGCAGGACACCGACTACGCGTCGGCGGTCGCGACGCTCGCGAAGCAGCAGGCCGCGCTGACCGCCGCGCAGAAGACGTTCACCGCGATCGGCAACAAGACGCTGTTCGACTACCTGTAGCGCGCGGCGCTCATGCGCCGTCGTCGGTCAGGCCGTGTTCGACGACGTAGCGCGTCAGCTCGACGTTGCTCTTCATCCGCATCTTCTCGAGCAGCCGCGACCGGTAGACGCTGACCGTCTTGACCGAGATGCACAGCACCTCGGCGATCTCGGTCAGCGAGTGGCCCGCGGCGATCATCTTCAGCGTCTGGAACTCGCGGTCCGACAGCGACTCGTGCGGCGTGCCGCTGTCGGGCCGCTCGACGTGGTCGGCGAGCATCTCGGCGAGCGCCGGCGTGATGAACTTGCGACCGTTCGACACCGTGCGGACCGCCGACACGAGCTCGCCCGGCGCGCTCATCTTCGTGATGTAGCCGGACGCGCCCGCCTTGATCGAGCGCAGCGCGTACTGGTCCTCGGGGAACGAGCTGACGATCAGGATCGGGAGGCGCGGGTTGTCCTTGCGGATCTGCCGCATCAGGTCGAGTCCGCTCTTGCCCGGCATCGACACGTCGAGCAGCAGCACGTCGAACGCGACGTCGCGCATCGCGCGCAGCACCTCGGCGCCGTTGCCGGCCTCGGCGACGACGCGCAGGTCGTCCGACGCGTTCAGCACCGACACCATGCCCGCACGCAGGATCGGATGATCGTCGGCGACGATGACGCGGATCGTCATGCCCGTGGGTTCGTCACGACTGCCGGGCCGCCTGCTTCGCGCTGACCGGGATGCCGACCATCACGGTCGTCCCCTTGCCGGGCGCGCCGGTCACGTCCATCCATCCGCCGAGCGACAGCACGCGTTCGCGCATGCCGGTGATGCCGAAGCCGCCGCTGCGTTCGATGCGGTCGGCCGGCCGGTCGCGCGGCAGGCCGCGGCCGTCGTCGCGGATCTCGAGCGTGCAGCTCGTTCGCCCGCACGAACAGCACGACGTCGACATGCTTCGCCTGCGCGTGCTTCGCGACGTTGTTGAGCGCCTCCTGCACGACGCGGAACAGCGCGATCGACTGGTCGGGCGTCAGCTTCGGCTCGCGCTCGGGCTCGACGAACTCGGTGTCGATGTCCATCCGCTTCGCGAACTCGCGCAGCTGCCAGTCGATGGCCGGGACGATGCCGTCGTCGAGGATGCTCGGCCGCAGCGCCTTCGCGATCCGCACGCTCGACGCGGCGCTCGAGTCGAGCAGCCGCGTGAACGCCGCGAGCTTCTCCTGCGCCTCGGGGATGCCGACGGTGAGCTGCTTCAGGCGCAGCACGTCGATCTTCATGCCGGTCAGCGAGCTGCCGATGTCGTCGTGGATCTCGCGCGCGATCAGCGCCCGCTGGCGTTCCTCGGCCGACGTCATGTGCGTCGACAGGTCGCGCAGGCGCCGCTCCGATTCCTGCATCGCGAGCTCCGCGCTCTTGCGCTCGGTGATGTCGGTGATGACGCCGAGGTGGCCGACGATGTCGCCGCGCGAGTCGCGGTACGGACGCATCTGCCCGATCACCCAGGTCGTCGGACCGCCCGGCTTCTCGATCGGATTCTCGAACGACACCGGAGTCGTCGGATCGGCCGCGAACAGCGCGGTCGCCTGCAGCGTCGCCCCCTGCGTGCGCAGGCAGACGCGCCAGTCGAGGCCGATCGCCTCGCGCGCCGACATGCCGATGATCTCGGACCAGCGTTCGTTGACGTAGACGCAGCGCTGCTCGGCGTCGGTCAGGAAGATGCCGACCGGCGCGATCTCGGTCAGCGTGCGGAAGCGTTCCTCGCTGTCGCGCAGCGCGCGCATGGCCTCCGCGTCGCCGCCGATCGAAGTGGTCGCGCCGCCGAACAGCGACGGGACCTCGATCGTGCCGAGGTCGAGGTCGAACTGTCCGGCCGACGCCGTCGCGGCGACGGCCTTCGACGCGCGCCTCGGCGAGCGCGCGGCGGCGCGGACCGCCGACACGATCCAGCGACGGCGCTCGTCGGCCGTCGACGCGGACGGATAGAGCAGCACCGGCGGCGTCGGCTCGATCACCTGGATCATCGCGACGACGGCGCTCAGCGACAGCCGCGCCGGCGACTGGCGGCACAGCACGCAGCTCCAGCCGCCTTCGAGCACGGCCTGCTGCAGCGACGGCACGCTGTGCACGCCGCGCACCACGAGACGCGCGTCGACGCCGCTCGCCGCCGTCTTCCACGCGGCGGCGTCGCTGCCGTGGTCGTCGACGACGAGAATCCTCACCGCACCGTCAGGTCGATCGGGCATGGACAGTAGGGAGACAGGAACGACGTGCCGGCCCGCGGCCCGTCACGGCGGCCGGAGCGGCGCGGCCCGGGGCGTCCGGTCCGGCGCGCCGTCACGACGATCTCGCGATCGATGGTAGCACGGCGTTTTTCGATCAATCGCTTAGCGTCGATTGATGTGGTATCGCATGAACAAGCGGAGCTCAGAACTTCAATCCCTTCAGCAGCGCCTTGCCGCTCTCGACCGGGTTCTGCCGCATCCGCTTCTCTTCGCGGCCGACGTACGTGAAGATGCCGTCGGACGCCTTCGTCGCGACGTAGTCGGTCAGCTTGGCGTCGGTCATGCCGAACTGCGCGAGCTGCGAGGTTTGCTGTAGCACACCGGAACGCGCCAACGCCGCGGACACGAGCGGGACGAGCTTCGCGGTGATCTCGCGGCCCGACGTCCGGCGCAGGTAGTCGGTCGCGGCCGTGTCGCCGCCGGTGCCGATGCCGACCGCGTCCTTCAGGTCGATGCGGTCGATGGCCGCGCGGAAGATCGGCTTCGCCTCGCCGGCGGCCTGCTCGGCCGCGCGGTTCAGGCTGCCGTCGATGTCGTTCGTCAGTCCCGCGCGGTCGGTCAGCTTCATCACGTCGCCGAGACCCTTCGTGCCGGGCAGCGCGATGCGGATCGCGGCGTCGGCGGAGAAGGCGCCCGGCTTCGACAGCTTGTCGAGCGCGGCGTCGGACGCGTTCGCGAGCACGCCGCGAAGGCCGTCGGCGGACACCTGCGCGTGGACCGGCGCGGCGACCGCCGCGCAGGCGAGGGCGATGGAGAGACACGCGCGACGGACGTTCATGGGGGTTCCTTCGAAGAAGACGACCGGCGGCCGCGTCGTCACGCGGGCGACGGCACCGCCGCGCTCGCCGCGGCGAGGGACGGCGCGGCGCCGAGCTGCCGGATGATGAGGCGGATCAGATAGAACCCGATCTGCGGGTTCTGCACGTACAGAAGATACGCCGCCTCGTCCGTCATCGTGTACGCGACGACGTCGGTCTCGCAGACGATGCTGGCGGTGCGGACGTGCTCGGCCGAGAAGATGCCGATCTCGCCGACGAGGCTGCCGGGGCCGAGCGTGCGGTCGATCTCGACGACCCTGATCGTGCCGGCCTGCACGTAGATCAGCTCGTTCGCCGGATCGCCCATGCGGAACAGCACCGTGCCCGCCTTGAACTTCCGCTTCTTCATCTGCGGCAGGAGCCAGTCGCGGATCGACGAGTCGGTGTTCGCCTCCTCGAGCGATCGCAGCAGTCGCCGCAGCGCCCACAGCCGCCACACGTTGATCGACAGCAGCGTCGCCTGCAGGCCCACCAGGATCCAGTTGTGCGTGATCGCGAACTGCACGATGAAGAACGCGTTCGCGGCGAGCGCGAAGACGCGCAGCCACACCATCCGCTTCATCAGGTTGCTCACGACCATGAGCAGCGCGCCGATCGCCCCGAACAGCAGCGCGATCTCGAATTGCTTCGTCAGTAGCAGCATGCGTCGTCCCGTCGTGATCGGGGGCCGCGCGCGGCCCCGGCGATCCGATGATAGGCGAGCGCTAGCGGAGGAAGCGGGCGACGGTGGCCTCGACGGCCGCGTCGGACAGGCCGAGCACGACCGGCAGGCTCGCGGCGAGCACGATCAGCCCGACGCCGATCGTGATCGGGAAGCCGATCGAGAACAGGTTGAGCTGCGGCGCGGCACGCGTCATCACGCCGAGCGCGACGTTCGTGACCAGCAGGGCCGCGATCACCGGCATCGCCATGTGCAGCGCGAGTCCGAAGATCGTGCCACCGGCGATCACGAGCGTCCGCCATTCGTCGGCGACGCCGGCGGACGAGGCGATCGGCATCGCGTGGAAGCTCTCGGCGACGGCCGCGATCATCGTCAGCGGGCCGTTCGCGACGAGGAACGCGAGCATCGCGAAGTAGCGCAGCAGGCCGCCGATCAGCGGCGACTGGTCGTTCGTCTCGGGATTGACGACGGTCGCGAAGCCGAGGCCCATCTGCAGGCCGATCAGGTCGCCCGCGTATTCGATCGCGGCGAACGCGAGCTGGATCGAGAAGCCGATCGCCGCGCCGATCACGATCTGGCGCGCGATCAGCACGACACCGTCGCCCGACAGCAGCGCGACGCGCGGCACGTCGTCGAGCCCCGGCGCGACGACGATCGTGATGAACACGGCGAGGCCGATGCGCACCCGTCGCGGCACCGACGCGTCGCCGAGGATCGGTGCCGTCGCGACCAGCGCCGCGATCCGCACGAACGGGTAGACGACGGCCGCGAGCCAGCCGAGCAGCTGCGCGTCGGTGAACTGGAACACGGCCGACCCGCGACGCGTCCGCTCAGCCGATCACGTGAGGAATGCTCTCGAACAGCTTGCGGATGTAGTCGACGAGGGTCGCGACCATCCACGGGCCGGCGATCACGGTCGCCGCGAAGACGCCGAGCAGCTTCGGGATGAACGACAGCGTCGCCTCGTTGATCTGCGTCGCCGCCTGCAGGATGCTGACGACGAGCCCGACGACGAGCGCGGTCAGCAGCAGCGGCGCCGAGACGAGGATCGCGGTCTGCAACGCGTTCTGGCTGATCGAAAGGACGGCTTGCGGAGTTCATGGCGGGCGAGGGTTACTGGAAGCTCTGGACGAGCGAGGCGATCAGCAGCGTCCATCCGTCGGCGAGGACGAACAGCATCAGCTTGAACGGCAGCGAGATCAGCGTCGGCGACAGCATCATCATGCCCATCGACATCAGCACGCTCGACACGACGAGGTCGATGATGATGAACGGCACGAACACGATGAAGCCGATCTGGAACGCGGTCTTGAGCTCGCTCGTGACGAACGCGGGGATCAGGACCTTCAGCGGCACGTCGGCGGGGTTCGCGACGGCCGGCGCGTTCGCGAGCTTCATGAACAGCGCGACGTCGGGCTCGCGCGTCTGCCGCGTCATGAACGCCTTGATCGGCGTGGTCGCCCGCGCGAGCGCCTCGTCCTGCGAGATACGGTTCTGCGAGAACGGCAGGTACGCGTCGTCGTAGATCCTGTCGGCGACCGGCGCCATCACGAACAGCGTCAGGAACAGCGCGAGCCCGACCATCACCTGGTTCGGCGGCGACGTCTGCGTGCCGAGCGCGTGACGCAGCAGCGACAGCACGATGACGATCCGCGTGAACGCGGTCATCAGCAGCAGGATCGCCGGCAGGAACGTCAGCGCGGTCAACAGCAGCAACAGCTGCAGCGACAGCGAATAGCTCTGGCCGCCGCCCGGGGTCGGCGTCGTCGTCAGCGCGGGCAGCGCCGAGAGGCCGCCGGTCGCCTGCGCGAACGCCGGCTGCGCGACGGCGACGAGGCCGATCGCCGCGATCGCCGCGACGACCGTCGAGCGCGCCGTCACGCGCGTCCCCGCGCGGCGCGCAGCCGATCGACGAATCGGGGTGCCGGCGCCGTCGCATCGGACGGCTCGTCGAGCGCGTCGCCGGGCTCGCCGGCGTGCAGCAGCGACACCTGGCCCGGCGCGACGCCGAGCAGCAGCGTGCGCGTGCCGAAGCGGACCACGACGACGCGTTCGCGCGGACCGACCGACGCGCCGCCGACGACCTGAACGGCGCCGCTGCTGCGGCCGCGCGGACCGATCTTCCGCATCGCCCAGGCCGCGGCGAAGATCAGCGCGACGACGATCGCGAGGCCGACGAGGCCCTGCAGCATGCCGCCGAGCGTGGATGCCGGCGACGCGGTCGTCGCGGTCGTCGCGGTCGTCGCCTGCGCGAACGCCGCACCGCACGCCGTCATCGTCGCCGCGACGACGGCCGCGATCCGCAGCCTCATCGGTTGAGCTTCCGGATGCGTTCCGACGGCGTGATGATGTCGGTCAGCCGGATGCCGAAGCGCTCGCCGACGACGACGACCTCGCCCTGCGCGATCAGGCAGCCGTTGACCATCACGTCGAGCGGCTCGCCGGCGAGCCCGTCGAGCTCGATCACCGAGCCCTGCGCGAGCTGCAGGATGTTCTTGATCGGCACGCGCGTGCGGCCGAGCTCGACCGTCAGCTGCACCGGGATGTCGAGCACGAGCTCGATGTCGTTGCGGGCGAGGTCGGTCCGCCCGCCGGCGGCCGGCGCGTCGCCGAACTTCTCGAGCAGCCGGTCGGTCGCGGCGCTGCCGCCGGCCTGGTTCATCGCGGCGGTCCATCCACCCGCGGCGATCGACGTTGTCGGCGTTGTTCGACATGAAGGCTCCGGTGACTTCGTTCGTTCTGGTTCAGTTGCCGCTCGACGGCACGATCACTTCCTCGACGCGGATCGCGTAGCGACCGTCCGCGTCGCCGTAGCGGCAACGCAGGACCGGGATGCCGTCCGCGCACGCGACGATCGACGGCTTGATGTCGAGGACGATCACGTCGCCGACCTTCATCTCGAGCAGTTCCTTGCAGGTGACCGGGACCGACGCGAGGTTCGCGACGAGCTCGATCTCGGCGGCCGCGACCTGCGCGGCGAGGCGCTCGCTCCAGCGCGTGTCGGCGACGGCGGTCTTCTCGCGGACCTCGCGCGTGATGACGTCGCGGATCGGATCGATGCCGTCGAGCGGGATGCAGACCTGGAAGCGCCCCCGCGACGGGCCCGACTCGATGTCGAAGCCGTAGACGAGGACCGCGTCGTCGGGCCCCGCGAGGTTGACGAAGCGCGTCTCGGACTCCGAGCGCAGCAGCTCGAACTGCATCGGATGCACCGACTCCCACGCCTTCGCGTAATGCGCGAAGACGATCTCGCAGAGCCGTGCCGATCAGCCGCTGCTCGGTCGTCGTGAAGTGCCGGCCCGCCCTTCGTCGCGGCGATGCGCGCCGCTGCCGCCGAACAGGCTGTCGATGACGAAGTAGAGCAGGCCCGCGTCGAAGACGAACAGCGCGTTGCCGAGCGACGGACCCATCCGCACGATGTTCAGGCTCGACGGCGTCGGCAGCGCGTTCGACGAACGCCGCGTACTTCGTGACGGAGGCCGGCGTCGTCGCGACGGTCGCGGCGCGGCCGGTGAACTGGTACAGCGCCTTGTCGAAGAGGTCGACGAAGCGCTCGTTGACGAGCGCGAGCGTCGGCAGGTGGCCGTTGTTGAAGCGACCCGCGGTCGCGACGTCGAACGAGCCGGCGACCGCATCGAGCGCCGTTCGTCGACCGCGCGACCCGACGCGCCCGAGCGCATCGCCGCGCGACCACGCCGGCGCGGTCGTCTCGGCCGGCACGCCGTCGAGCAGCGCGTCGATCTCGTCCTGCGACAGTTGCGCGTCTTCGGTCATGGTCGTCGTGCGGCGACGGTGACGTCGTTACTGGACCAGCATGCCGCCGAGCAGCACGGCCTGCACGTTCTCGCCTTCCGCACCGCAGCGGCTCGCGCGTCGCGACGAGGATCTCGTCGATCAGCGCCTGCTTGCCCTTCGGCGACTGCAGGTCGTCGGCCGTCTTCGCGGACAGCAGCAGCAGGATCTTGTTGCGGATCTGCGGCAGGTAGGCCTTGACCTTCTCGGCCGTGTCCTCGTCCTTCAGCTGCAGGACGACGCCGAGCTGCAGGAAGTGCTCGCCTTCGCCGGCGAGGTTGACGGTGAAGTTCTCGAGCGTGTTGAAGACCGGCGGCTTCGCGTCGGACTTCTTCGCGGCCGGCTTGGCCTCGTCGCCCTTGGCCTCGGCATTCGCGGCCTTCTGGTGGAAGAACCACGCGGCGGCGCCGCCGACGGCGGCGAGCACCGCGAACACGATCGCGGCGATGAGGATCAGCTTGCCCTTGCCCTTCGCGGGCGGGGCGTCGGACGGGAGGGCGGCGGCGGTGGCGGTGGACATGGCGGCGAGGTCGTCGTGGTTTCGATCGGTCGCCCGAGGCGCGGCAAATGCGGCCCTCGTCGACGAAAGGAATTATCGAAACGCGACGGTCCTCGCGATGCCGGGAAAAGACCGCCGAAAGCGGGGCTGCTTCGGCCTTTGGCGGTGCCCCGTGGCGCGACCCGCCGCGCGTCCGGCGGCAGCCGCCGTCCGGAAGCGTCCGGACGAGGATGCGGTCAGGCGAACGTGTCGACGAGGCCGAGGCCCGACGTCGTGCGCGTGACGATCGTCGTCGCGACGGTCGCGTCGCCCGTCGTGCCGCCGTCGGCGCCGCCACGACGGGTTCCGCGTCCGTCGCCCGTCGACGCCGACGCGTCGAAGCCGCGGTCCGGCGACGGGTCCGACGACTGCTGGCCGACCGACCAGTCGCCGAGCTTGATGCCCTGCTGGCCGAGCATCTGGTCGAGCGTCGTCCGCGACGACTCGAGCGCGTGTCGCGTATCCGCGTGCGTGGCCGCGAACTGCAGGTGCGCGACGCCGTCGTCGATGCGCATCTGCACGTCGAGCGGCCCGAGGTGCTCGGGGTTGAGCCGCAGCGACACGTTCTGCAGGTCGTTCGCGGCCATCCGCAACGTCGCCTGACCCACCTCGTGGTTCCAGGCCGGCGTGCCGACCTGCTCCTGCAACGACGTCGGCATCGTCGCGTTCGCCGGGGCCGCGGCCGTCGTCGCATCGCCGCGCACCGACACGGGCTGCGCGGCCAGCGCGGCGGCCGCGGCCGTCGCCGTCGCCGCGTCGGGCTGCGCGCCGGCGCCGGGCGGTACGGCGAGCGACAGCAGTCGCTCGAACGCGGTCGCTGCGTTCGATGCGGTCGTGGATGTCGCCGGCAGCGCGTCGGTCGCCGGTGCACCGTTCGACGCGCCGGTCGCACGGTCGATCGACGCGAGTGCCGCCTTGGCCGACGCCCGGGCGTCGCGGGACGGCGCGCCGTCGACCACGCGTCGCGACGTCGCCTGCGCGTCGAGCGCGATCGGGTTCGACATGCCGGCCTCGGCGGTCGCGGTCGCGGTCGCGACCGTCGCGTCCGTGCCGTCCGCCTTCGCCGCGGCCTTCGCGCCGCGCACCGCGTCGAGCTTGGCGCGCACGTCGAACGCGTCGCCGCTCGCCGGCGGCGGCGCGTGGCGACCGTCGGCGCGGCGGGACGCGCGAGCGCGGCCCATTGCGATACGAGGGCGAGTTGCGCGGCGAGGTCGTTGGCCGCGCTCGAGGCGCCGGTGTCGCCGGCGTCGGCCTCGTCGGCCTTCGTCGCGCCGCCGGCCGACGTCGGGTCGTCGCCCGCGAGCAGGCCGGCCACGGTCCCGGGCGTCGCCCGGACGATGCCCGGCTGGGCATCGCTCGCGTCGTCGTCCTTCGCGTGCGGGTCGCCGTTCGCGATGCCGGTGCGTCCTCGCGCGAGGCTGCTCGACAGGTAGTCGCCGAACACGCGGCGGTCGGAGCCGGGCGCGACGTCGGCGTCGACGGACGTGCCGTCGCCGTCCGGCGTCGTGCGCGGGGCGGCGGTGCCCGGGTCGGTCGGGACGGGCGCCGGCGAGACCGACGCGGGCGGGGTGGCGATGTTCATGGACGTCTCCCTGACGTGGGTGTCGTGGTCGTGGCGGTGCGGCTCACAGGCCGATGTTGCTGCGAAGCAGCCCACGCGCCGCGAACTCGTCGCTCGACTTCTGGATGCGCCGGTCCTCGCCGCGTCGCGACGCGAGCGCCGCCTTCTCGGCGAGGACGCGGAACGCCTGGCGCCGGCGCTCGATCTCCTGCCACACGCGCTGCAGCGCATCGGCGTTCGCGCGACGCCGCGCGACCTCGACTTCCTGCTGGCGGACCGCCTGCGCGATGTTCTGCATGAAGCGGTGGTGGCCGCGCAGCAGGTCGACGGTGATCGCGTCCTCGAGCTTGTCCGACAGCTGCCCGTGATAGCTGCTCTCGTACGCCTTCAGCTGCGCGAGCTGCGCCTCGGCCGCGTTCAGCGCCTGGCGCGCCTTCGCGAGCGCGACCGCCTGCGCGTCGCTCTTGTCGGCCTCGAGCTTCTCGAGGAACGTCAGTTGTCGGGCTTCGGCCATGGTCGTGTGCGCTCCGGTCGAGGTCAGGGCGACGATGCGCGCGAGCTCGCCGGCGCTCGACGCGAGGTCGATGCTGTCGCGCATGTTCTGCTGCAGGAACGCCTCGATCTGCGGATGCAGCGAGATCGCGCGGTCGAGCAGCGGATCGCTGCCCGGCGAGTAGGCGCCGACGCTGATCAGGTCGCGGTTGCGCCGGTAGCGCGAGTAGAGCTGCTTGAACCGCTTGACGCGGTCGAGCGTCGCGTCGTCGACCAGCGCGTGCATCGCGCGGCTGACCGACTGCTCGATGTCGATCGCCGGATAGTGGCCCTGGTCGGCGAGGTCGCGCGACAGCACGATGTGGCCGTCGAGGATCGCGCGCGCCGCGTCGGCGATCGGGTCCTGCTGGTCGTCGCCTTCGGTCAGCACGGTGTAGAACGCGGTGATCGAGCCGCCGCCGGTCATGCCGTTGCCGGCGCGCTCGACCAGCTGCGGCAGCTTCGCGAACACGCGACGGCGGATAGCCCTTCGTCGCCGGCGGCTCGCCGATCGCCAGCGCGATCTCGCGCTGCGCCATCGCGTAGCGCGTCAGCGAATCCATGATCAGCAGCACGTCGCTTGCCCTGGTCGCGGAAGTATTCGGCGATGGTCGTCGCGTAGGCCGCGCCGTGCAGCCGCATCAGCGGCGGCGTGTCGGCCGGCGCCGCGACGACGACCGAGCGCGTCAGGCCGTCCTCGCCGAGGATCTGCTCGATGAATTCCTTGACCTCGCGGCCGCGCTCGCCGATCAGGCCGACGACGATCACGTCGGCCTTCGTGTAGCGCGCCATCATGCCGAGCAGCACGCTCTTGCCGACGCCGCTGCCGGCGAACAGGCCCATGCGCTGGCCGCAGCCGACGGTCAGCAGCGCGTTGATCGCGCGCACGCCGACGTCGAGCGTGCGATGGATCGGCTCGCGATCGATCGGGTTCAGCGGACGGCTCGCGATCGGCGCCTCGGCCTCGATGACGAGCGGCCCGAGCTTGTCGAGCGGACGGCCGGCGCCGTCGACGACGCGGCCGAGCAGGCCCATGCCGACCGGCATCTTGCGCGCCTTGTCCTCGCTGCGCCGCCAGACCTTGAGCTTCGTGCCGAACGACGGCGCCGGCGGGCGCGGATCGATCGCCGAGACCTTCGCGCCGGGCGCGAGCCCGTGGATGTCGGTGGTCGGCATCAGGAAGATGCGATCGCCGGCGAAGCCGACGACTTCGGCCTCGGTCGGCCGCTGTCCCGGCTGCTCGACGAGGCAGGTGCTGCCGATCGGCAGCCGCAGGCCGGCGGCCTCCATCACGAGGCCGGCGATGCGCACGAGGCGGCCCTGGCGCATGCAGCGGGTCGACGCCCTGGACCGCGATGCCGCAGTCGGACAGGTAGCGGTTCCAGCCGGCGAACGGGTCGCCGCTCGGCTCGTTCAGGCCGAGGCCGAGGCCGCTCGCCTTCAGGTCACTCGAGCCAGGCATCGTGCCGCTCCAGTTGTCGCCATCACGCGCGACCAGCGCGTCGCGATCGTCGCGTCGACCTGGCCGCCGGCGAACTCGAGCCGGCAGCCGCCGCGCGCGATGCGTTCGTCGGCGAACGCCTTCCAGCCGCCGTGCGCGAGCGCGTCGCCGAGACGCTCGGCGACGATCGGCAGGTCGTCCGGATGCACGTAGACGCCGCCCGGCTCCGCGATGCGCGCGATGCCGGAGAGCGCCTCGTTGCACGACCGGCACGATCAGGTCCGGCCGCACGACGATGCTCTCGCGGACGACCTGACGCGCGAGGTCGACGGCGAGCTTGACGAGCGTCTGCGCCATGTCGCGCTCCATCCGCGCGACCGATGCCGAGACGCCGGTGAGCAGCGACGCGATGCGTGCGTTGCCGTCGCGCGCCTCGGCGAGGCCGGCGCGATAGCCGTCGTCGCGCGCCTGCTGCTCGATCGCGGTCACCTCGTCGGCCGTCGGCAGGTGTTCGGCCGCGACGCGCGGCGTCTCCGGCCTGCGCGCGTCGGCGCGCCGGCGTCGAAGGCGCCGATCGTCCAGCGCTCGGCGCTCGACGACGCGGTCGGCCGCGATGACGCGGTCGTCGACGGCGCGCTCCGGCGCGCGACCGCTCGCGGGCTCGGCCGACGTCGGCGACGGCTCAGACGAAGCCATCGCCGCCGCCCTTGCCGCCGAGCTGCAGCTGGCCGTCGTCGGCGAGTCGGCGCACGGTCTTCAGGATCGCCTTCTGCTCGGCCTCGACCTCCGACAGCCGCACCGGGCCCTTCGCCTCGAGGTCTTCCTTCATCATCTCGGCCGCGCGCTGCGACATGTTCTTGAAGATCTTCTCGCGCAGCGGCTCGGACGCGCCCTTCAGCGCGATCACGAGCGACTCGGACTGCACCTCGCGCAGCAGCAGCTGGATGCCGCGGTCGTCGATGTCGAGGATGTTGTCGAAGATCACCATCGCGTCCATGATCTTGTCGGCCAGCTCCGGGTCGCTCGAGCGCAGGTTCTCGATGATCACGGCCTCGGCGTCGGCGCCGACGTGGTTCAGGATCTCGGCCGCCGCGCGCACGCCGCCGACGTCGGACCGCTTGACGCGGCCGCCGCTCGCGACGAGCTTCTCGAGCGCGAGGTCGAGCTCGCGCATCGCCTGCGGCTGGATGCCGTCGAGCGTCGCGATGCGATGGATCACCTGGCCCTGCATCGGCTCGTCGAGCGCGGCGATCACCGCCGACGCCTGGTCGCGATCGAGGTGCGCGAGGATCGACGCGATGATCTGCGGATGCTCGCCGCCGATCAGCTCCGCGACGCTGCGCGCATCCATCAGCTTCAGGCCGTCGAGGCCGCTCGAGCGGTCCTCCTTCAGGATGCGGTCGCACAGCATCGCGCGCCTTGTCGCTGCCGAGCGCCTTGTTGAGGACGGCGCGCACGTACTGGTCGGCGCCCGCGTCGATCGCGGGCTGCTGGTCGGCCGCGCCGCTGAAGCGTTCGAGCATCGTCGTCAGCCGTTCGCGCGACACGTTGCCGAGTCGCGCCATCGCCTCCGACAGCCTCGCGACCTCGGACGCGCCGAGATGGCGGAACACCTCCGCGGCCTCGTCCTCGCCGATCGCGAGCATGAGGATCGCGCTGTCCTCGATGCCGACGTCACTCATTGGCGGCGACCCAGTTGCGGACGAGGCCGGCGATCGCCTTCGGATCGTCGCGCGCGAGCTGACGCGCGCGCTGCAGGTGCTCCGGATAGCCGAGCGCCGGCGCCGCGACGATCGCGGTCTCGGCTCGTCGACCGGTGCCGGCAGGGCCGCCGGCGCGGCCTGCTGCGACGACGCGGCGGATCGCCGGACGCAGCACGCCGAACAGCAGGTACGCGGCGAGCAGCGCGAACGCGAGCGTTCTTGCCGACTTCCTTCGCGGTCGCGATGTTGTCGGGGTCCTTCCACATCGGCACGTCGACTGCGCCGCCGCGGTCTCGGGCTGCGTGAAGCTCGTGTTGACGACGTTGATCGAGTCGCCGCGCTTCTCGTCGAAGCCCATCGTCTCGCGGGCGAGCGCGGTGATCTGCTCGATCTCCTCCTTCGTCAGCGGACGCGTCGTCGCGGTCGCGGCCTTCGCGTCGTCCTTCTTCGCGTCCTTCGCGTCCTTCGCGTCCTTCGCGTCCTTCGGCTTCGCGTCGCTCGGCGGCGACCGGTCGGTGGTTGACGACGATCGCCGCCGACAGGCGCTTGATCGTGCCGACCGGCAGCCGCTTCGTCTCGACGGTGCGATCGAGCTCGTAGTTGACCGTGTTGTCCTTCCTCGACGCGCTGCTGCTCTGGCGCGCCGCTCGTGCCGGTCGCCGGCGACGGCGCCGGCGCGCCGGCGTTGGTCGGCGTGTTCGACTGCGCGCCCGGCACGCCGCCGGCCGCGTCGCCGCTGCCGTTCGAGTTGCTCGACTCGGTCGTCTGCTGGCTGCGCATCGCGACGTCCTGCGGCGCGTTCGGCTTGAACGTCTCCGCCGTCTGCTCGATCTGGCTGAAGTCGACGTCCGCGGTCACTTCGGCGTGCACGTTGCCGGCGCCGACGATGGTCTCGATGATCGACGTGATGCGTCGCGCGTAGCCCTGCTCGAGATCGTGCAGGTAGGCGAGCTTGCCCGGGTCGAGGCCGCCGATCTCGGGCGTGCGCGACAGCAGGTTGCCGGAGCCGTCGACGATGCTGACGTTCTGGTCGGCGAGCTCGGGGACGCGACGACGCGACGAGATGGACGATGCCCTGCACCTGCGCGCCGTCGAGCGTCTTGCCGGGGAACAGCGTGACGAGCACCGACGCGGTCGGCTTCTGGTGCTCGCGCAGGAAGATCGTCGGCTTCGGGATCGCGAGGTGCACGCGCGCCGACTGCACGGCCGTGATCGACTGGATCGACTTCGCGAGCTCGCCTTCGAGGCCGCGCTGGAAGTTGACCTGTTCCTGAAGCTGCGTCGTGCCGAATTTCTGCTGGTCGAGCAGCTCGAAGCCCACCGTGCCGCCCTTCGGCAGCCCCTGCGACGCGAGCTTGAGGCGCGTGTCGTAGATCGAGGTTCGACGGCACGAGGATCGCCGAGCCGCCGTCGTTGTACTTGTACGGCACGTTCATCTGCGCCAGCGCGCGCGACGACGGCGCCGCCGTCGCGGTCGTTGAGGTTCGCGAACAGCACGCGGTAGTCCGGCGTCTGCAGCCATGTGTAGACGCCGATCAGGAAGCCGCCGACGACGACGACCGCGATCGCGAGGCCGACGATCTGCGATGCGGGGATGGTGACGAGGCGTTTGAGCGCGTCCATGCGGCGTGGTCGGGTCTCGGATCAGGGGTGATGCGATTGTCGGGACGAGCGGGCGCGCGGCGATCGCGGGAATAGCCCCGCTTTTCGAGCCCTTCCCGCGCCGCGCGTCGCGTCGGGGCGCCGGATCGACGCGGGCATCGTGCCGGTTCGGCGCGGCGTGCGAAGCCGCGATCTGCGGCGCATCGCGCGCCGCTGTTCGACGCTTCGCGCGCGCGGCGGCGCCGCCTATCCTGTCGTCGCGCGGCACGCACATCCGCATCGAAGGAGAGACGATGACGATCGAAGCAGTCCGGATGCCGGCGAGCAACGCGCTCGACCAGGTCGCGAGCGCCGCGTTCGGCGCCGCGACGAAGAAGGCGGCCGACGTCGCCCGACGGCGGCGACTTCGCGAGCATGGTCCAGCAGTCGCTCGCGACCGTGAACGGCGCGCAGACGCAGGCCGAGAGCCTTTCGCATCAGTATCAGCTCGGCCAGAACGACGTCTCGCTCGAGGACGCGATGATCTCGATGCAGAAGGCGAACATCGGCTTCCAGACGGCGGTGCAGGTCCGCAACCGCCTCGTCGCCGCCTACAACGACGTGATGAACATGCAGGTCTGACGCGCATCGCGTCAGCCTTCGCGCCGCCGCAGGATGCGCAGCGCGTCGACCTCGAGCCGCTGCACGTAGCGCAGGATGCGCCCGACCGTGCGCGGCGGCGTCGACTCGAACCGGAAGCCGAGCCGCAGCTTCGCGGCGCCCGCGTCGCGCGGACCGGTCGCGGGTCGGACCGTCCGCAGCGTCGCGTCGAGCGCGATCGGTCCGATCTCGGGCAATGACAGGATCAGCTCGTGGTTGCGGCCCGGCTCGACCGGCATCGCGTCGTCGACGATCACGCCGGCGCCGCCGCCGCTCAGGTCGACGGCCTGCGCCGGACTCGCGTTGCCGCGGCCGTCGAGCACCGTACAGCGGATCGGCGGATGGACCGGCAGCTCCGCCCGGAACCATTCGCGCCGCTGGAGCCGCGTGATGGCGGACGGCAGCGGCGCGGCGGCCGCCGGACCGTCGCGCAGCGCGACCGGCTTCGCCGGGCCGGTCTCGAACGCGACCGGAATGCGGTCCAGCTCCGTGACGAACGACAGCGAGCCCGCGGCGAACAGCGCCCGGTTCGTCTCGGCGTCGCGAGCGACATCGAACACGAGCAGGTTCGCGTCGCGTCGGACCGAGAGGATCGACGAGACGATCGCGTGGTCGCCGGCGAACTCGACGGTCGTCAACGTGCGCTCGCCGACCAGCCGGTCGAGGATCGCCTGGATTTCGGCCGGATGAGCGAGATCGAAGTCGTGCGGGGAACGGTCGTTCATGGGGTCGGTTGCGGCGCGGCGCGTCCCTCGACGCGGTACAGCCAGGCGAGCAGTTGCGCCACGGCCTGGAACAGCTGCGGCGGAATGGTCCGGTCGAGGTCGACCTCCATCAGCATCGACGCGAGGCCGCTCGAGACGTGGATCGCGACGCCGTGGTCGGCGGCGCGACGCACGATCTCCTCGGCGACGAGCCCGCGTCCCTTCGCGACGACGACCGGCGCGGCCATGCCGTCGCGATAGCGCAGCGCGGCCGCGACGCGCGGCGGCTCGGGCGGCGGCGGCGTCGGTCTCAGCCACGGCGGGGCGACCCGGTGTCGGGCAGCGGGCGCCCGACCGACAACGCGACGACGGGCAGCGCGGCGTCGGCGAGCGCGGCCGCGAGTTCGGGCGCGGCGACGCGCATCGACGACGCGCTCGCGTCGTCCTCGCCGTCGAGGCGGATGCGCAGTCCCTGCATCGACCACGCGAGGTGGCCGACGACGCGACCGAGGTGCGGCAGGTCGATGACGATCTCGCCGCACCAGCGGTCGAGCTGCGCGTTGTCGAAGGCCTCGTCGGCACGTTCGCGCCGCACGACGATCTCGATCGGCTGGCCCGGCCAGGCCGGCCCCTGCAGGACCATCGCCGTCATCGGCACGGGGCTCGACGCCGGATCGGCGGGGCGCGCGTCGCGGACGAGCGTCGGCGCGTCGACGAGCGTCAGGGGCGCGGCCGGCGACGCGGGCGCGGCCGGATCGCCGGGACGCGTTTCGTCGACCGAGGCCGTCGCGACATCGACGATCGGTCCGGTGAAGCGGCGAATCGCGCGCGGGTCGCCGGCGACGACGTCGCGCGCGAGCCGCATCGCATCGGGGCTCCATCGCGTCGGCAAGTCGTCGGTGGCATCGGTCGACGCGCCCAGGCCGTCGGCGTCGACGGCCTGCAGCAGCAGCGTCGGCTCGTGCGCGATCACGCGCAGCGCGATCCGATCGCCGGGCTTCGGGTCGGCGCCGTCGGGAAGCGACAGCGTCACGTGCCAGCGATCGATCTCGGCGACCACATCGTCGCCGGAGCCGACGTCCACGATGCGTGCGGACACGATGCGACCGCGCGGCAGGCTCGTCTCGAGTGCGCTGCGGTCGTCGGCGGCGGGGAGGGCGGCCGGTGCGACGGGCCGGGCCGACGGGTCGCCGACGCTCGCGCGGCCGTCGGACGCGGCGGTCGCGTCGCGGCCGGGCAGCTTCGCGTCGATCGCGGGCAGCCGGTCGACGCTCAGCCGCCGGTCGAGCGCGGCCAGCAGCGCATCGGACTCGTCGACGATCATGACGGCCGCGTCGCAGCGGACGCGCCGCGTCCCATCGTCAGCTTCGCGGCAGGCCGGAGCCGTAGGCGCGGTTGACGCGCGCGGCGGTGGCGGGACTGCGCAGCATCGCGTCGAGGTTCTTCAGCCACGGCTGGCTCAGCAGGCGGATCGCGGCGTCGTCGTCGAGGACGCGCCGCACGAGCTCGAGCTTCTCCTGGCGAAGCGACGGATCCTTCGGCGACAGGTCGCCGATCTCGATCAGCTCGGCGATCAGCCGCGCGCATTCCTTCTCGATCGCGCAGACCTCGTCCCAGTCGTCGCGGCGGGCGGCGGTCAGCATGCGGCCGCTCGCATCGGCCATGCGGCGATAGCGGTCGACGATCCGGCCTTCGAGCTCCTGGCGTGTCGTCATGCGACGAGGCTCCGGCCGATGCCCTGCGGGCGGGCGACCGCCACCGCCGCCGCGCCTTGCCGCACGGCGCCGGCGCGCGCCTGCGCCTGCGACACGCGCAACGCGCTCCAGGACCCGCGCAGCTCGCCGAGGAGGCCGCGCACTTCCTGATAGATCGTGGCATCGCCGGCGCGGTTCGCGTCGACGAGGCGTCGCACGAGATAGTCGTACAGCGACGCGAGGCTGTCGGCGAGGTCGCCGCCCGCCTTGCGGTCGAGGCTCGACGCGAGGCCGAGCCGGACGATGTCGATCGCGCGCGACGTGAACCGTCCGCGCGCCTCGATCTCGCCGTTCGCGAGATGCTGTTCCGCCTTCAGCACGGCCTGCACCGCTCCGTCGTACAGCATGATCACGAGGCCGAGCGGATCGGTCGCGTCCACGCCGGTCTCGATGCCGACGGCGCGATAGGCGCCGGCCCCGTACGGAGTCTGGTGATGCATGTGCGTCCTTGGATTCGCGACCGTGCGGTCACTTGCCGTTGATGTTGTTGATCGATGCGGAGATCGCGGCGAGCTGGGTCGTCAGATAGCTGCTCGTCGTGTTCAGGCTGGCGACGAGCGAGTCCATCGCGTTGTACTGCGCCGTGTACTGCGCCCGGATCGCGTCGAGGCGCGGCGTCCACGCGTCCTCCTGGGCCTTCACGTTCGCGATCTGCTTGTTCAGTCCGTCGGTCGCGGTCGTCAGCAACCCGTTCGTCGGATCGAGGAACTGCGTCACGAGATCGTCGATCGTCGCCGCGATGCCGCGCGTCAGCGTGACGGTGCCGCGCGATCCGGTCGTGCCGCCGTTGATCGTCAGCTTCAGCCCCTCGGCCGTCGTGCCGGTCGCGCCGGTCGCCGTCTGGCCGGTGCCGGTGAACGTCGCCGCCGTCGAGCGTGCCCGCGACGTCGAGTCCGGTGACTGGCGTCGGCGCCGAGCCCAGGAGGTTCGCCGCGCCGTTGCCGTCGACGGCGACGCTCGACGCCGAGCCGTAGCGCGCCGAGCCGATCGTCAGCACGCCGTTGTTCGCCGACACGGTGACGCTGGACCCGGCGGCGGTGCAGTGCCGACGAGCCGTTGATCTGCGCCTGCACCGCGAGCGCGAGCGTCGACGCGTCCGAGTACGTCCCCGGCGGGATCGTGATCGTCGACGATACGTTGTCGAGCGGTGACGCCGAGCGTGTCGTTGACGCCGGCCGTGATCGTCAGCCCGGCGGCGGCAGAGCCGGTCAACGTGCCGCGCGTCGCGAGCTGCGTGACCGTCAGCGCGTGCGCGCCGTCCTGCGTCTTGTCGGTCGAGTCGGCGTACGTCACGAGCGAGTCGGTCGGCGTGCCGGTCTTCGCGAAGACCTTGCCGACGGCGTCGGGATCGCTCGCGAGCGCGCGACGCGAGCTTCGTGCTGTCGAGCGTCAGCTGGCCGTCGCTGCCGAACTTGATGCCGAGGTCGTTCAGGTCGGTGATGGTGCCGCCGGTCGGCACGACCGCCGCGAGCGCGGACTGCAGACGCGTGCCGACGAGCCGGATCGTCGAGTCGCCGTTCAGCGTGCCCGCCGTCTTCGTCGTCGAGTCGTAGCTCGTCAGCGAGGCGAGCCCCGACGCGATCGTGTTGTACGCGCTCACGAAGTTGCCGACGGCCTTCGTCGCCGCGCTGGTGTCGCGCGCGATCGAGAACGTCGTGCCGGTCGTGTCGACCTTCTGCAGGCCGATGTTCAGTCCGCCGATCGCGTCGCTGACCGTGTTCGTCGGCTTCGTGATCGCGAGTCCGTCGATCGAGAAGTTCGCGTTGACCGCGTCCGACAGCCGCGTCGTCTGCGCCGTGCCGCCCGATGCGGCCGGGTCGAACGCGAGCTGCGAGAGCCCCGCGTTGTCGACGTCGTTGCCGTCCGCGTCGCTCGTGCGGACGCGGAATCCGTTGACGGCGCCGGTGTTCGCGCCGGTCAGCACGAGCCGGTTGCCGTTGCCGTCGTTGACGATCGACGCGACGACGCCGGCGTTCGCGCCGTTGATGGCGTCGCGGATGCCGGTCAGCGAATCGTTGGTGCTGTCGATCGTGATCGACTTGCTTCCCGCCGAGCCGTTCGGCGTGAACGTCGTGTGGTTCGCGTCCCAGCTGCCGACGTCGATCGTGATCGTGCCGGTGCCCACCGTCGTCGTCGGACTCGTGAACCCGCTCGACGCCGTGCGCTGCGTGTCGGCGAGCTGCGAGACCTTCAGCGTGTGCGAGCCCGCGGTCAGCGAGCCGCTGTTGGTGCTGTCGACGGCGACCGACGCGATGCTGCTGTCGCCGATCGACGCCGCGAAGCTGCCGAACGCGGCCGGCGTCGTCAGCGACGTGAGCGTCGACTGGAACGTCGACAGCGCGCTCGTCACCTGTCCGAACGCCGACAGCTTCGTCTGGTAACCGGTCTCGGTCGTCTGCAGCTGCGTCAGCGGCGCCGACGCGACGGACACGAGCTTGTCGACGATGCTCGCGATGTCGAGGCCCGAGCCGATGCCCTGTGTCGTCAGCGGCGCGCTGCCCGAGCTCGAGGAAGAGGAGATCGTCGTCGTCATGAGTCGGGCGCGTCAGGCCTTGTCCTCGACGAGGAAACCCTGCATGCGATCGATGGCCTTCGCGATGCGGAGCACTTCCGCGTCGGGGATCTGCACGACGACCGTCTGGTCGTTCTCGTCGACGACCGTCGTCACGACGCGTCCGCCGTCGACCTGGAACTGCAGCGAGCGCGGGTCGCGTTGCGGCTCGCTCGAGGCGTCGGCCGGCTGTCCGTCCGTCGCCTTCGCCGCGTCGGCGCGGCCCGCCTCGGGAACGGCCTTCGCGCCGCTCGTGCGCGGGGCCGTCGCCGCCGCCGTCGCGTTCGCTGCTGCCGCTGCGCTCGCGGCGATGTTCGGAGTCGTCGAATCCATGCTGCTCCTGCCCTGCGCCTCGAGGTCGATGCGCTGCGTTCGTTCCCGCGACGCACGCACGGTCCTGCGCCGTCGTCCGGAATGCGAACGACGCGCCCGCCGGGCGCGTCGTCTTGCTACGTGCCGCCGATCAGCCCTTCAGCAGCGTCAGGACGTTGTTCGGCAGGCTGTTGGCCTGCGCGAGGATCGCCGTGCCGGCCTGCTGCAGGATCTGGTTCTTCGTCTCGTTCGCCGTCTCGGCCGCGAAGTCCGTGTCCTCGATGCGGCTGCGCGACGCCGACAGGTTCTCGCTGGTCGTCTGCAGGTTCGAGACGACCGACGTGAAGCGGTCTTCGACCGCGCCGAGCGTGGCACGCGCCGTGTCGACCTGGCCGAGCGCGCTGTCGATCTGCTTGATCGCGAGCTGGGCGCCGGCGAACGTCGAGACGTCGAGGGAGCCGAGGCCCGTCGTGGTGCTGGCCGACGCCGACACCGAGGCGGCGAAGCCGCTGCCCGTCGTGCCCGTGCCGCCGGTCGTCACGGTGATCGCCGAAGCGGACGACAGCGTGATCTGGTTCGTCGACGAGTCGAGGAACGCGTTGACGCCGGTCGTGTTCGACACGGCGTTGATCGCGTTGATGACGTCGGACGAGCGCTGGCTGGCCGTGCTGGCGACGCCGAGCGCGCCGATGTTCGTGCCGTTGATCTTGATGAAGTCGGTCGCGTCGCCGGCGACGGCGGTCAGCGACAGGCCCGACACCGCCGACGACGCGGTCGTCGCGGCGGTCACGGAGCCGAGGCCGCTCAGCGTCGCGTTCGGCAGGCCGGTCACCGAGATCGTGTCGTTCGACGTCGTGTTCGCGCCGACCTGGAAGACGAAGCTCGAGTTCGAGCCGTTCAGCAGCGCGACGCCGTTGAACGAGGCGCTGTTGCCGACGCGGTCGATTTCCGACTTCAGCGCGGAGACTTCGGTCTGCAGCGCCTGGCGGTCGCTCGCGCTGTTCGTCGCGTTCGCCGACTGCACGGCGAGCTGGCGGATGCGCTGCAGGTTGTCGGTGGTCGCGGACAGCGCGCCTTCGGCCGTCTGCGCCAGCGAGATGCCGTCGTTCGCGTTGCTGGCGGCCTGGTTCGAGCCGTTGATCTGCGCGGTGAAGCGCTGCGAGATCGCGAGACCCGCCGCGTCGTCCTTCGCGCTGTTGATCCGCAGGCCCGACGACAGACGCTGGAGCGACGTCTGCAGGGCGGCCTGCGAGCTGTTCAGGTTGCGTTGCGCGTTCAGCGACGCAACGTTGGTATTGATGACTTGTGCCATGGAAATTCTCCTGTGGGTTCGAGGAACACCGGCAACGGTGCCGGACTAACCGGTGCCTCGATTCGGAGTGAGCGCCGGCGATGTTCTGCTTATCGGAGGCCCTCGAAGAAACTTGAAGCGCCGTGTCTCTTCCTGTCCACGGGACGCAATGTAAGCGTCGCGGACCCGGTCGAAAGCGACGAACAGACGCCGGAAAGATCGGCTGTTCGGGTCCGCGGCGCTTCGCGCGCGGCCCGTGCGACGACTCAGTGCGCGGGCGTCTCGTGCATCGCGGCGACCACGATGCAGTTCTTGCCCTGCAGCTTCGCGCGACGCATCGCGTGATCGGCGCGCGTGATCGCGTCGGCGAGCGTCTCCTGCACCTCGACCCGCGCGATGCCCGCCGAGAACGTGATCGACGGCAGCTGCGCCGATGCGCTCGAGCGCGGCTCGCGCAGCGCGGCCTGCATCCGCAGGACGGCCTTCTCGGCCTCTTCCGCCGACGTCGCCGGGAACAGCAGGGCGAACTCCTCGCCGCCGTAGCGCGACACCGTCTGGTCCGGCGCGGCGCAGCGCTGCAGCACCTCGACGAGATGCGACAGACACCTCGTCGCCGACCGAGTGGCCGTAGCGTTCGTTGATGCGCTTGAAGTCGTCGACGTCCAGCAGCACGATCGCCGGCAGCAGGCCGGACCGGGCGCGCATCAGCTCGGCCTTGTACGCGTCGACGAACCCGCGCCGGTTCAGCGCGTGCGTCAGCGGGTCGGTGCGGACGAGCGTGCTCGCCTCGCGAAGCTCGGACTCGAGCGCGGCGGTGCGGCTTTCGAGCGCGCGCGTCTTCTCCTGCGCCTCGGCGAGCAGCGCACGCTCGGCCTGCAGGTTCGTCGACATCGCGCGGGCGTCGACGAGCAGCGAGCGCGTCAGCGTCGACAGCTTGCCGAGGTCGTCGGTCTCGGCGATCCGCTCGGCCACGTCGACGATCTTCGTCGCGTAGCTGTCGCTCGACGTGACGAGCGACGACAGGCGCTCCAGCAGCGTCTCGGCGAACTCGCGGATCGCGCGCTTCGTCTCGTCGATGCTGTGCTTGATCGCGCCCTGCCGCACGACGAGCGCGCGAATGCAGCGCTCCGCCTCGTCGAGCTTCTTCTCGGTCAGCGGTGCGGTGAGCACGCGGCCGATCTGTTCGATCTGGTTGCCGACGAGCGCGGACTCGGGCGTCAGCTCGTCGATGTTCTTCAGCAGCATCGCGAGCAGGCCCGCGAGGCGATAGCTGACATGCTGCTCGCTGACGTCCGACGCCGCGACCCGGCCGCGCGACGGCGCCGCCGGTCGCGCACCCGTCGGGTCGCCGTCGTGCGGCGCGAACAGGTTCGACGTCATCATGACCTGCGACGCCTGGTGCGCGCGCAGCGCGTCGTCGTCGACGCCGCCGTGGCCCATGATGTCGGTGCCGAGGAACGCCTCGACGTGACCGCCGGTCTCCGCGTTCGGTCCGTTCCACGAATCCATCAGCCGGTTCAGCCGCGCGAACAGCGCGTCGAGCGTCTCGAGCCGCGGGACGAGCGCGCGTTTCAACCCTTCGCGCTTGCGCGTCACGGTGATGCCGGCGTGGGGAACGTCGAGCTGCACGAGCAGCCGCGCGATGATCGATGCGCCGGCGCGCGCCTCGGCCGCGCCCGGTGGCGGTCCGCCCGGATGGTCCGGATGCGTCGCCGCGATCTCCGCGTAGATCCGCGCGTAGGCCTCCGGCGTCGGCGCGATGCGCTCGGCCGCGATCCGGCGCAACGTCTCGCGAGCGACCGTGTTGACGGCCGCCGCGATGCGCGTGGGTTCCGGAGGAGACGCCATGGCTCAGGCGCCGGCGGGGCGATCCGGGAGCGGACGACGGAGGACGGTCGGTAGGTTCATGGTGGCGGTTCCGGCCGGGTGTACGCCCGCCCGGGACGCCGCGGCGCCTCGGACGGATCGTCCCCTGCTCGATGAGCCCATCGGCAAGCGCGGTGGATTCTTGATCCGACGCAGGAAAAAAGCGAGCCAGGACGCGGGCCGGCCGCCCGCCGCACGCCGGTCCGCGTCGCCGTCTCCTCGGCCCGCCCCGCGTGCGCCGCCGGCGAGGCGGGACTTGGCAACGACGAAAAAAAAACCCCGCCGAAGCGGGGTTTCCCGTGGCGCGAACGCCGGACTCACATGTCCATGCCGCCCATGCCGCCCATGCCGCCCATCCCGCCCATGCCGCCGCCGCCCATGCCGCCGGCCGGCTTGTCGTCCACCAGCTCGGCGACCATCGCGTCGGTGGTCAGGATCAGGCCCGCGACGGACGCGGCGTTCTGCAGCGCCGAACGCGTGACCTTCGCCGGATCGAGGATGCCCATCTCGATCATGTCGCCGTACTCGCCGTTGGCCGCGTTGTAGCCGAAGTTGCCGCTGCCGGCCTTGACCTTGTTGACGACGACCGACGGCTCGTCGCCGGCGTTCGCGACGATCTGGCGCAGCGGTTCCTCGATCGAGCGCATCACGAGCTTGATGCCGGCTTCCTGGTCGGCGTTGTCGCCCTTGATGCTGACGTTGGCGAGCGCGCGGATCAGCGCGACGCCGCCGCCGGCGACGATGCCTTCCTCGACGGCCGCGCGGGTCGCATGCAGCGCGTCCTCGACACGGGCCTTCTTCTCCTTCATCTCGATCTCGGTCGACGCGCCGACCTTGATGACCGCGACGCCGCCGGCCAGCTTCGCCACGCGTTCCTGCAGCTTCTCGCGGTCGTAGTCGGACGTGGCTTCCTCGATCTGCACGCGCACCTGCTTGACGCGCGCCTCGATGTTCTTCGCGTCGCCGGCGCCGTCGATGATCGTCGTGTTCTCCTTGCCGATCTCGACGCGGGCCGCCTGACCGAGATCCGTCAGCTGCGCCTTCTCGAGCGTCAGGCCGACTTCTTCGGCGATGACCTGGCCGCCGGTCAGGATCGCGATGTCTTCGAGCATCGCCTTGCGACGGTCGCCGAAGCCCGGCGCCTTGACGGCGCAGGTCTTGAGGATGCCGCGGATGTTGTTGACGACCAGCGTCGCGAGCGCCTCGCCTTCGACGTCTTCGGCGACGATCAGCAGCGGACGACCGGCCTTCGCGACCTGCTCGAGCACCGGCAGGAGGTCGCGGATGTTCGAGATCTTCTTGTCGAACAGCAGGACGAACGGGTTCTCGAGGATCGCGACCTGCTTGTCCGGGTTGTTGATGAAGTACGGCGACAGGTAGCCGCGGTCGAACTGCATCCCCTCGACGACGTCGAGCTCGTTGTCGAGCGACTTGCCGTCCTCGACCGTGATGACGCCTTCCTTGCCGACCTTGTCCATCGCGTCGGAGATGATCTTGCCGATGTTCTCGTCGGCGTTCGCCGAGATCGGCACCGACCTGCGCGATTTCCTTGCTGGTCGTCGTCGGCTTCGCGAGCTTCTGATCTCCTCGACGATCGCGATCACGGTCTTGTCGATGCCGCGCTTCAGGTCCATCGGGTTGATGCCGGCGGCGACGTACTTGAAGCCTTCGCGGACGATCGCCTGCGCGAGCACCGTCGCCGTCGTCGTGCCGTCACCGGCGTTGTCGCTGACGTCTTCGACGCGACTTCCTTCACGAGCTGCGCGCCCATGTTCTCGTACTTGTCCTTGAGCTCGATCTCCTTCGCGACCGAGACGCCGTCCTTCGTGACGGTCGGGCGCGCCGAACGAGCGCTCGAGCACCACGTTGCGGCCCTTCGGACCGAGCGTGACCTTGACGGCGTTGGCGAGGATGTTGACGCCGTTGACGATCTTCGAGCGAGCGTCGTCGGCGAACAGGACTTGTTTGGCGGGCATGTTGATTCCTTGGAGTGGTTCTGTTTACTTGACGACGACGGCCATGATGTCTTCTTCGCGCATGACCATCAGCTCCTCGCCGTCGACCTTGACGGACTGGCCGGAGTACTTGCCGAAGAGGACGCGATCGCCGACCTGGACGGACGAGCGCGTTGACGTCGCCCTTGTCGTTGCGCTTGCCGGGACCGACGGCGAGGACTTCGCCCTGGTCCGGCTTTTCGGCGGCGTTGTCGGGGATGACGATGCCGGAGGCCGTCTTGGTTTCCTGGTCGAGGCGTTTGACGATCACGCGATCGTGCAACGGACGAAGATTCATGGATACTCCTCTGGATGGATTTGGTCGTTGAAGCGGTCGGGCGCCGCGACGCGCGCCGCCCGCTCGGCGATGGAAGCCGTCGCGACGATGTGTTAGCACTCGCCGGCGTCGAGTGCTGATTATACGGGCGCGGACCGGCAATTCAAGTCCGTCGCGTCGCGCCGTCGCCGGATGCGCGCTGGTCTTCGCGGCGTTCGTCGCGGTCCCGGCGCGTGCCGACGACGCGCTGCCGGAGGCGGTCGCGGCGGCGCTGCAGCGGGCCCGGCTGCCGCTCGCCTCGGTCGGCCTCGTCGTCCAGCGGCTCGCCGATGGGTCGTCGCCGGGCCGCCGCGACGGCACGCTGCTGTCCGTCAACGCGCGGCAGCCGATGAATCCCGCGTCGACGATGAAGCTGGTCACGACGTACGCGGCGCTCGAGCTGCTCGGTCCGGCGTTCACGTGGAAGACCGACCTCGCGACCGACGCGCCGCAGAACGGCGCCACGCTCGACGGCGACCTGTACCTGCGCGGCGCCGGCGATCCGAAGCTCGTCTTCGAGCAGGTCTGGCTGATGCTGCGGCAGCTGCGCGACCGCGGCATCCGCACGATCGCCGGCGACCTCGTGCTCGATCGCACGCTGTTCGAGCCGGGCCCGTACGACCCCGGCGCGTTCGACGGCGAGCCGTTCCGGCCGTACAACGTCGGCCCCGACGCGCTGCTGATCAACTTCAAGGCGGTCACGCTGCGCTTCGTCCCCGACGACGCCGCCCGCGAGGTCCGCGTCACGGCGCAGCCGTCGCTGCCGGACGTCGCGATCGGACCGGTCGCGTACGCCGACGGGCCGTGCGGCGACTGGCGACAGCGGGCGATGGCGGACTTCGGCCGGCCCGACGCGATCGACTTCGCCGGCAGCTACGCCGGCCGCGTGCGGCGAGCAGACGTGGAACGTCGCGCTGCTCGACCACCGGCGCTACGACGCGGTCGGTGTTCCGAGGCCTGTGGGCCGAGCTCGGCGGCACGCTCGCGGGGCGGCGTGCGCGACGGGGCGGTGCCGGCCGGCGCGCGCGTGCTCGTCGAGCACGAGTCGCCGAGCCTCGCCGACGTGGTCCGCGACATCAACAAGTTCAGCAACAACGTGATGGCGCGCGAGCTGTTCCTGTCGACGGCGGCCGAGGTGACGCGGTCGCCGGCGAACGGGGCCGCGGCGCAGCGCGTCGTGCGGGACTTCTACGCGTCGCGGGGACTCGACCTGCCGGAGCTCGTGCTCGACAACGGGTCCGGGCTGTCGCGCAGCGAGCGCATCAGCGCGGCGTCGATGGCTTCGGTGCTGCAGGCCGCGTGGCAGTCGCCGGTCATGCCGGAGTTCATCGCGTCGCTGCCGCTGGTCGGCTTCGACGGCACGATGAAGCGGCGCCTCGTCGAGCGGACCGTCGCGGGTCGCGCGCACGTCAAGACGGGGACGCTCGCCGACGCGCGGGCGATGGCCGGCTACCTGTTCGCCGCATCCGGCGCGCGCTACCTCGTCGTGTTCCTCGTCAATCATCCGAACGCCGCCTCCGCGCAGCCTGCGCAGGATGCGTTGCTGCAGTGGCTTTATGATCGCGGGTGAAATCCGGTCTAGGCATCCGTCCGACAGGAGGTTGGGGCGGCTCCGACTGACCGTGTCGAAAGGCGCTCGTTAGACTCGCTCTCGACTTTCCCGACCCATCCCGCTTCGAGCAACCGGAGAAACCTGATGACCACCTACGACGATCGGATGAACAATCAAAAGGACAGGATGGCGCAGCAGAAGGACCAGATCGTTTCGGAGCTGAAGTCGGGCGTCGACGACGCCGAGGGCTTCCTTCGCGCCGCGGCGTCGTCGACCGGCGACAAGGCGGCCGAACTCCGCGACAAGGCCACCGCCGCGCTGAAGCGCGCGTCCGAGTCGCTGAGCGACCTGCAGGCGACCGTGATGGAGAAGGGTCGCGACGCGGCGATCCTCACCGACGACTACGTGCACGAGAATCCGTGGCAGGCGATCGGCATCGGTGCGGCCATCGGTTTCCTGTTCGGCGTCGTCGTCGCGCGTCGTTGACCCCGGGCGGCCCGCGATCGCGGGCCGCATCCCCGCATTCGTTCGAGGCGTCGCGATCGTCTTCGCGCGGCAGCCTCCCCACCAGGTCCCGCCCATGATCTTCGGTGCCGCTCGCTCCCGACGCCCCGCGGGGGCGTCACGCCGCGAACGCGCGCGCCCGGCCGACCCGGTCGCGCCGGAGGACCTTCCGCCGAAGCTCGTCCCGGCCCTGCGATCGATGGTCTCGACCGCGGCGTCGCTGATCCATACGCGACTCGCGCTCGCCGGCATCGAGCTCGAGGAGGAGATGCAGCGGCTGATCATGGCCGCGGTGCTCGGCGTCGTCGCGCTCGTGTTCGTGCTCCTCGCGCTGGTCGTCGGCACGTTCACGATCGTGGCGGCGGTGGCGCCCGAGAATCGCGTCTGGGTCATGCTCGTCATCACGGTCGTCTACGTCGTCATCGCCGTCGTGGCGGTGATGCGCGTGCGCGGCATCTTCGCGAACCGTCCGCCGATCTTCGCGGCGACGCTCGCCGAGCTCGAGAAGGACAAGGAGACGCTGTCGCAGATGAACCGCGCCCACCAGCAGGCGGAGGAAGCACGTGCCCGCGAGCAGGCCGCGGGCGACGCGGGACGCTTCGCGCCGGTTCGACCCGGCCCGGCGACGGACATCGGCGGAGCCACCTGACATGGCCGACACGCCCGTCCCCCTGAAGCTGCGCAAGCAGATGCTGCTGATGCGCGCGGCCGTCGAACGCGTCGAACTCGCACAGCACGTCCTCGAAGTGCGCGAGGCGGCCACGCTGTCGGCGATCGTCCGCAACGCGATGCCGGGCAACCGGTCGCGCAGCGCCGCGTCCCGGGCGTTCGATACGCTGAAGCGCTACCCGTTCCTCGCGTCGGCGCTGTCGCTCGTGGCTGCACGGTTCAAGCTGCCGATCCTGAAGGCCGCCACGAAGTGGGGCGGTGTCGCGACGATCGGCTACAAGTTGTGGACGCTCTGGCAGCAGCGGATGCAGGCGCAGGCCATGCGTTCGCCGCCGGCGACGCTTCGTTCGCGGACCCGGCCCCCGGCTTGAGTCCGATGCGGCCGAGGCTCGCGATCGTCGCGACGTCGGCCGTCCTGTCCTCCGTCGGCGCGGCGCGCGCCGACGACTTCGATGCGCGACCGGACGCGACGCCTTATCGGCCGACGGTGTCGACGCCCGCGGCCTTATCGGCGCCGCACTGGCTCGAGGCCGAACTCGGCGGCATCGTCGCGATCGATCAGCCTGCCGGCGAACCGTCGCATCGAACGAGCGTTCCGTACGCGCTGAAGTACGCGTTCAGCGAGGACTGGGGCGTGCGCGTCGTCGGCGAGGCGCTCGTCCACGTCGGCGACGACGGCGGCCGCGAGACCGGCTTCGGCGACACCGGCGTCGTGCTCAAGCGGCGCTTCGCCGTCGACGACCGTCAGGCGTTCGGGCTCGAACTCGGCGCGCTCTATCCCACCGCGCGCCCGGCGCTGCAGCTCGGCAGCGGCAAGCCCGACTATTCCGTCAACGGCATCTACAGCGTCGATGCCGGCGGCTGGCACGCCGACGCGAACCTGATCGAGACGCGGATGGGCGCGCGCGACGACGCGTCGCGCTGGCAGACGGTCGCCGCGGTGGCGGCGTCGCATCCGTTGTCCGATCGCTGGCAGTTCGCCGGCGAGTTCTCCGGCAGCCGCCAGCGCGGCAACCCGGGCACCGCGCAGTTCCTCGCGGCGCTGTCGTGCGCCGTGCGCCGCGATGCCGTCATCGACTTCGGCGCGGCCCGCGGGATGAACCGCGCCACGCCGACCTGGCAGGCGTTCGCCGGCCTGACGATCGTGCTCGGCCGCATCGATTGACGCGGCCGGCTCAGCGCCTCGCGGCCACCGCGTCGAGCACGACGGAGAGGCAGCGGTCGATGTCGTCCTGGTCCGCGATGAAATAGCGCGCCGCGCTGTCCTCGCTTCGCCCGACGCGCACCGTGACCCAGGTCGACGGCGCGTCGACGAACACGGCCTCGTCGGTCACGTCGTCGCCGATGAAGAACGCGCCGTCGGCCCGCTCGTGCGCGACCAGCGCGCGCAGTGCCTGGCCCTTGTCCGGCGCACCCTCCGGCAGCAGGTTGAATACGCACTTGCCGCCGATGACGCGCGGCGCCGGCTCGAGCGTCGCGATCGCCGACTCGATCGCCCGCACCGCCGCGACGGGGTCGGACGCTGCCCGGTAGTGGACCGACAGCGAGAAGGCCTTCGGCTCGACGACGATGCCGCGGTCGGTCTCGGGTCCCAGCAGCGCCGGCAGCTGCGCGAGCCACCCGTCGACGGTGCGGCGATGCGCCTTCCGATCGATACCGTCGTCGCCCGGCAGCCCTTCGGCGCCGTGGTTGCCGACGAGATGGGTCGGCTCGACGTCGATGCGTGCCCGGAGGTCGTCGACGCCGCGGCCCGTCAGCAGGACCGTCGGGACCCGCTCGGCGAGCGAGCGCAGCAGCGCGACGGTCGACGGGCGCGCGCGCGCGTCGTCGGGACGTTCGACGATGGGCGACAGCGTTCCGTCGAAGTCGAACGCGTAGAGCGCGCGACCGCGGGCGAGTCGATCGATCGCGGCGAGACCCTGCGGCGCGAACAGATCGATCACGCCGCCGCGCGTCGCCAGCGGCCGCGTTCGTCGGCCTCGCCGTGGTGCTCGGCGATGCGCGCGCGGATCCGCTCGCGCTGGCGCACACGCGCCGCGTCGATCAGCATCCTCGCCGCCCAGCGGAACACGTTGTTGTCGCGGACGAGGTCGCGCATCGCGCGCATCCGTTCGCGCTGCTCGGCCGGCGGCATCACGAGCGCCGCGTGGATCATGTCGGCCGTGTGTTCGACGTGATACGGGTTCACGATCAGCGCCTCGCGCAACTCCCGCGACGCGCCGGCGAACGCCGACAGCACGAGCACGCCCTGCTCGTCGTCGCGCGCGGCCACGAATTCCTTCGCGACCAGGTTCATGCCGTCGTGCAGGCTCGTCACGACGCAGACGTCGCAGGCGCGGTAGTGCTTGAAGACCGACGCCTTGTCGTGATGCTCGATCAAGCAGCGCGATGGCGTTCGGCGCGTCGGTCGTCGCCCGGCCCGACGCCGGACGCGCGAAGCGACGGTTGATGCGCGACACCTCGGCGCGCACGCGGACCTCGAAGTTCTGGTACTCCTCGAGCGCCGATCGCGACGGCGCGGCGATCTGCACGAACGTGAAGCGGCCGATCATCTCCGGATGGCGCTCGAGCATCACCTCGACGGCGCTGAAGCGCTCGAGGATGCCCTTCGTGTAGTCGAGCCGGTCGACGCCGAGTCCGAGCAGCTGCTTCGCGCGGCACGCCGAGTCGCTCGCGGATCTCGAGGCGGCACTGCTCGACGCTCTTCTCGAGCGACGGCGCATCGGGCCAGTCGATCGAGATCGGATAGCTCTCGACCTGCGTGCGCACGCCGCCGTACGAGATCATCGAGGTCTCGTGCTCGATGCGCGTCTCGAGGAAGCGGTCGGCCGTCTCGATGAAGTTCTTCGCCTGGTAGCGCGTGTGGAAGCCGAGGATGGTGCTGCCGAGCAGTCCTTCGATCAGCTCCTGGCGCCACGGGCAGATGCCGAACGACTCGGGGTTCGGCCAGGGGATGTGCCAGAACGTGATGATCGTCGCGTGCGGGAGGCGGTCGCGGATCAGCCGCGGCAGCAGCGCGAAGTGATAGTCCTGCACGAGCACCACCGGATTCTCGGTCCTCGCCTCCTCGACCACGGCGTCGGCGAAGCGTCGGTTGACCGTGACGTAGTGCTTCCAGTCGGCGCTGCGGAAGATCGGCCGCACGTGCGCGATGTGGCAGAGCGGCCAGAGGCCTTCGTTCGCGAAGCCGTAGTAATAGCCTTCCTCCTCCTCCTGCGTGAGCCAGATGCGGCGCAGCGTGTACGCGGGGTCGCTCGGCGGCACGGCGACGTGCGCCTTCGCGTCGACGGTCTCGCGATCGGCCGATCCGGCGCCGTGCGCGATCCACGTGCCGGAGCACGCGCGCATCACCGGCTCGACCGCGGTCACGAGGCCGCTCGCCGGGCACTGGACCTCGACGCCGTCGTCCGTCTTCACGTGGATGTACGGCTCGCGGTTCGAGACGACCATGATCTCGTCGCCCGACAGATGGTCCTTCAGCAGCTGCCGCAGCTTCGCCGGCGTCCATGCGGCGCCGTCCTCGTCGATGCTGTCGCGCAGACGCCGCTCGTCGTCGATCTCGCGCATGATGCCGCGCAGGTCCGACATCAGCGGACGCAGCTCCGGATCGAAGTGCTCGGGGTTGTCGTTCGCGCTGTCGCGGCGACTTGCCGTCCATCGCGGAGAACGGTCGGATGACGCCTTCGCCGCGCAGCAGCGCGCGCGTGCCGGCGATCCATCCGCGCCACGACAGGTGCGCGATCATCACCGTCACGAGCGACGTCGCCGACCGCGATGATCAGGAACAGGATGATCGTGTACTTGCGCGTGTCCTCGCTGCGGCTCTCGATGAAGCTCATGTCGGTGACCATCACGAGCGAGCCGAGGTCGCCGTCGGGCCCGCGGACCGGCAGCCGCGCCACGTGCACCGATCCCTTCGGCAGCTTGACGATCGAGCCGACGACGCCGTCGTCCGACGACGAGCGGCGCTCGTCCGGAGTCGCCGGTGCAGCCGACCGCCGACGGCATGTTGGCGCTTCGATACGCCATCCGGCCCGGACGGTCGCAGAACGCGATCGCGTACAGACGCTCGTTCTGCGTGACGCTGTTCAGCAGCGTCGTGATGCGGGCGTGCGCCTGCTGCGGCACCAGCTCGACGAGCTGATCGACGAGCGGCGCGGCGGCGCGCTGCGCGCTCGGAGTCGAGATCGCGCACGAACCAGCGGACGGTCAACGCGTCGACCTGCGGGACGACGATGTAGGCGAGCAGCGCGAGGGTGCGCGATCAGGGGGATCAGGAATCGCAACGACAGCCGCATGTCACCCGACCTTCACGAGAGGTCCGTCGAGCGACGGCGGTGTGCCAGCGCTTCCCGGATCCGCGCGCCGCGACGCGACGGAACAGGCGCCGATTCTAGGCGCGCCCCGCGTCCGGAAGGCTACGACTAAACCTGATTCGCGACGGCCGACGCCGACGGTCAGGCAAGTTCGCGAAACGCGGCACGGGCCGCGTCGAGCGTCGCGTCGACGACCGCGTCGTCGTGCGCGATCGACACGAAGCCCGCCTCGTAGGCGGACGGCGCGAGGTACACGCCGCGGTCGAGCATCGCGTGGAAGAACCGCTTGAAGCGCTCGATGTCGGACGCGCTCACGTCGGCGAGCCGGCGCGGCAGCGCGGTCGCGGAAGTAGAAGCCGAACATGCCGCCGACCGCATCGGCGCGCGAGCGGGATGCCGGCGTCGGCGGCCGCGGCGACGAGCCCGTCGGCGAGGCGGCGCGTCGCCGCGCCGAGCGCGCTCGTGGAAGCCGGGCGCCTCGATCGGCGCGCAGCGTCGCGAGCCCGCACGCGACGGCGACCGGATTGCCCGACAGCGTGCCGGCCTGGTAGACGGCGCCTTCCGGCGACAGGTGCGCCATCACGTCGCGCGGCCGCCGAACGCCGCGACCGGCAGGCCGCCGCCGATCACCTTGCCGAGCACCGTGAGGTCGGGCGCGACGCCGTACAGCGCCTGCGCGCCGCCGAGCGCGACGCGGAAGCCGCTCATCACCTCGTCGAAGATCAGCAGCGCGCCGATGCTGCGTCGCACAGCGCGCCGCATCGTCTGCGAGGAACTCGGGCGTCGCGCGGACGAGGTTCATGTTGCCGGCGACCGGCTCGACGATGACGCACGCGATCGCGTCGCCGTGTTCCGCGAACGCCGCCTCGAGCTGCTCGCAGTCGTTGTAGTCGAGCACCAGCGTGTGCTGCGTGATCTCCGGCGGCACGCCGGCCGAGCTCGGCGTGTTGAACGTCAGCAGGCCGGAGCCGGCCTTGACCAGCAGGCTGTCGGCGTGGCCGTGGTAGCAGCCGTCGAACTTGACGATCTTCGTCGCGGCCGGTGGCGCCGCGCGCGAGGCGGATCGCGCTCATCGCCGCCTCGGTGCCCGACGACACGAGCCGCACCTGCTCGATCGACGGCACGAGCCGGCACAGCGTCTCGGCCATCTCGATCTCGCCTTCGGTCGGCGCGCCGAACGACAGGCCGCGCGTCGCCGCGTCGCTGCACCGCTTCGACGACGGCGGGATGCGCGTGGCCGACGATGGCCGGACCCCAGCTGCCGATGTAGTCGATGTAGCGGCGTGCCGTCGGCGTCCCAGAAGTAGGGGCCCTCGGCGCGCGTCGACGAAGCGCGGCACGCCGCCGACCTGGCGGAACGCGCGCACCGGCGAGTTGACGCCGCCGGGCGTCGTCTCGAGCGCGCGCGCGAACAGCGTGTCGTTGCGGGACGTGGTCATCGCGTGCCCCCGAATGCCGCGGCGAACGCGCGGGCGCGCGACTCGACCTCCGCCGCGTCGCCGCCGAACAGGTCGCCGATGACGGCCGTCGCGTCGCAGCCGGCCGCGACCAGCGACGCGACGTTGCCGCGCGTGATGCCGCCGATACCGACCAGCGGCACGCCGAGGTCGCGCGCCTCGCGGAACAGGCCGAGCGGCGCGGGCGGCGCGTGCGGCTTCGTCGTCGACGGGAACAGGCTGCCGAACGCGACGTAGTCGGCGCCGGCCGCGACCGCCGCGCGGGCGCGGTCGACGCTGCGATAGCACGACACGCCGAGGATGCGGTCCGGGCCGAGCCGGTCGCGCAGCGCCGCGAGGGCGTCGTCGTCGCAGTCGTCGCTGCCGACGTGCAGGCCCGCGCCGTCGATCGACGTCGCGAGCGCCTCGTGGTCGTTGACGATCAGCGGCCGGCGGTGGCGGCGGCAGACCGCCGCGAGGGCTTCGGCGCGGGTACGGCGACGGTCCGGCGCCGCACGCTTGTCGCGATACTGGACCGCGACGGCCCCGCCGCGCAGCGCCGCGTCGACGGCCGCGGCGAGAGACGCGTCGTCGACGTCCTCGCCCGCGTCGGGCGTGATCGCGTACAGCCCGCGCAGCGCGAGGCGCGGTCGCACGCGTCCGGCGACGGCCGTCATCGACGTCCGCCTTGCGCGCGCAACGCGTCGACCGCGACGCGCGACGCGAAGAATCGGTCCGGCAGGAACTGGCCCATGCCGGGTCGAAAGCCCGCGTCGAGCGCGTGCCACGTGAAGTCCTGCGCCCGACGGACCGCGTCCTCGAGCGTCGCCCCGGTCGCCAGCAGCGCCGCGATCGCCGACGCGAGCGTGCAACCCGAGCCGTGATACGAACCGGGCAGCCGCTTCCACGCATCGCTGCGGATCAACGCGACCACGTCGTCGTCGTCGGTGCCGTAGAGCGCATTGACGACGTCGGCCGTGTTCTCGTGGCTGCCGGTGACGAGCACGAACTCGGCGCCCCATCCGATCAGCTTCGCGGCCGCGTCGTGCAGCGACAGCGTCCTCGACTCGTCGGGTTCGCCGCCGTCCTCGAGCGCGGCGAGCCGCCGCGCCTCGTAGCTGTTCGGCGTCATCAGCGTGACCTGCGGGATCAGCAGCTCGCGCATCGCGAGCAGCGTCTCGTCGTCGGCGAAGACGTCGCCGCGGCCGCTCGCGAGGACCGGGTCGAGCACGACCGGCAAGTCGGGGTAGTCGGCGACGATCTCGGCGATCGCGGCCACGGTCTCGACGTCGCCGAGGACGCCGAGCTTGAACGCGGCGACCGGCATGTCCTCGAGGATCGTGCGCGCCTGGTCGTCGACGTGATCGGCGTCGACCGCGACGAACTCCTCGACGCCGGCGGTATCCTGGATCGTGTAGCCGGTCACGATGCTGGCCGGATGGCAGCCCATCGCGGCGACGGTCATGACGTCGGCCTGCAGGCCCGCGCCGCCGGTCGGGTCGCAGGCGGAGAAGGTCATCACGACGGGAATCGGGGAAGGCATGCGGAACGATCGAGGAAGGCGCGCGGCCGGCGCACCGCATCGCACCGCGTCACGTACACTGCGGCCGCGCGACGGAGGCGAGGCCGCAGGCGGGCGACGCGCGTGTCGACGGCGTCGACCAGCGTCGCATTCTACGCCGCCCCGTGCCCCGCTTCCGCGCCGAAGCGCCGTTCAACTCGACTCGCCATGATGAAGACCTGGATGTGCCTGATCTGCGGCTGGATCTACGACGAAGCGGCGGGCGCGCCGGAAGAAGGGCTCGCGCCCGGCACGCGCTGGGAGGACGTCCCGATGAACTGGACGTGCCCCGAGTGCGGCGCGCGCAAGGAAGACTTCGAGATGATCGAGGTCTGAACGCGCGCGGCGGCGCACGATGCCGCCGCGGTGCGAGCGCTTTCGCTAGAGCTTTCTCCTAAGCGACGTTGCCGAGGCACAACGGGCGGCGCGGGCCGACTCGCCCGTTCGTGCGGTGCGCGAAACGCTTGACCTACAATCGTTTCGCTTCGGGCGGGCACCGGCCCGCCGATGGCCCGCCGGGCGCGCGGCCGCGTCCGAGGTCGCGTCGACAGCACGCGCCGGCGTGCGGACCTCGCCGAACCGATGATGCTCAAGGATCGGCGATCGCGGACGATGTAATGCGCAGACGAATCGGCGGCCGGCGCGCCCGCGTGTCGCGCGATCCGCAACGAACGGAAAGAGCATGGCCACCACCACCGCACTCGCGGGCCTCCGGGTCCTGGTGATCGACGACAGCAGCACGATCCGTCGAAGCGCCGAGATCTTCCTCGTCCAGGCCGGCTGCCAGGTCATCCTCGCCGAGGACGGCTTCGATGCGCTGGCCAAGATCAACGACTACCAGCCCGACCTGATCTTCTGCGACATCCTGATGCCGCGACTCGACGGCTACCAGACCTGCTCGCTGATCAAGAAGAGCGCGCGCTTCCACGCCACGCCGGTCGTCATGCTGTCGAGCAAGGACGGCCTCTTCGACCGCGCGCGCGGCCGCATGGTCGGGTCCGACGAGTACCTGACGAAGCCGTTCACGAAGGACAGTCTGCTGAAGACCGTCGATCTGCACGCGCGTCGCGCCGTCGCGCAATAGTCGCCCCACGCACCCGAGCACACCATGCCCCTGCACAAGATCCTGGTCGTCGACGACTCCGCGACCGAGCGCTTCTTCTTCGCCGAGCTGCTCAGCAAGAACGGCTACGACGTCCTGACCGCCGAGAACGGCGCGGAGGCGTTGACGAAGGCCAAGAGCGAGCAGCCCGACCTGATCCTGATGGACGTCGTGATGCCGGGCCAGAACGGCTTCCAGGTCACGCGCACGATCAGCCGCGATCCCGGCACCGCGCACATCCCGATCATCATCTGCACGAGCAAGAGCCAGGAGACCGACCGCTACTGGGGCATGAAGCAGGGCGCCCGCGACTACGTCGTCAAGCCGGTCGACCCGAAGGACCTGCTCAACAAGATCCGGGCGTGCGAGGTCTGACGTGCCCGATTCCTCGCCCCGATCGTCGGCCGCGCTGCAGCTGATGCGCAACGACCGCCCCGGCGACCGTCCGCCCGCACCGGGCACGGCCGCGCAGTCGGCGGCGGCGAAGCTCGCATCGGTGCAGCGTCGCGAGCGGCTCCGCGACTTCCAGACCGGGCTGGCCGACAAGCTGCGCCGTGCGCAGGGCGCGCCGCTCGCCGTCAACCGCCTCGGGCTGCAGATCGGATCGAACCGCCTGCTGGTCGATCTCGCGCATGCCGGCGAGATCCTCGCGGTCCCGGACATCATGCCGGTCCCGCTCACCCGGTCGTGGTTCCGCGGGCTCGCGAACGTGCGCGGCAACCTGCTCGGCGTCGTCGACCTTTCGCTGTTCGCCGGCGGGCCGGCCACGCCGCTCGACAAGGAGAGCCGCGTGCTGGCCTTCTCGTCCGACCTGCGGCTGTCGTCCGGCATCCTGGTGTCGCGGATGCTCGGCCTGCGCAGCGCCGCCGACCTGTCGGCCGACCGACGGCGAGGCCACGGGCGGCGACCTGCTCGCGCCGTGGGTGCGCGCGCGGCTCGTCGATGCGCACGAGACGCGGTGGCAGGAGATCGATCTCGCGGCACTGGCGGGCGATCCGCGCTTCATCGACATCGCGCGGGAATAGACGCATGGCGCGCCTTCGATGCCGGCGGCGCGACGTCGCCCGGTCGAGCAGCGGGATCCGGCTCGATCGCGGAGGCGAGACGGTTCAGATTTCGACGCGGACGCCGATAGCGAGCCGGACGGGGTACGGGCACGGGCTCGCAGACTCCGAGCAACCGATGAGGCAGGCATGGCAATTTCATGGTCGTTCGACAAATCGTTCGAACGCGACACCGACACCCCCGACGGACAACCGATGACGGCCGCCACGACGCAGGACGTCGGCCCGACGACGACGGCGGCCGAAGCGCCGGTCGAGGCGGCGAGCAAGCCGGTCGAGCGCGGCGCCAAGCGGCTCGCGTGGCTGATCGGCGTCACGATCGCGCTGTTCGTCGTCTTCATGACGATGATCCTGCTGAGCCTCACAGGCAAGCCCGCCGAGGAGGCGTTCGTCGAGGCGGCCGACGACCTGATGACGCAGTCGCAACGGCTCGCGAAGGCGACGCCCGACGCGCTGCGCGGCGACGCCGGCGCGATGACGCAGCTGCGCGACAGCCGCGATCGCCTCGCGGCCGGCGTCGAGGCCCTCGACAAGGGCGGCATCATCGACAACATCGGCGTGCGCGCGGCGCAGGGCGGCGAGCGTGCCGCGCTCGAGCCGCTGATGAAGGACTGGGCGGTCGTGCGCACCGGCGTCGACGCGGTGCTCGACAACGCGAAGCTCGTGACGACGATCGGTGCCGCGAAGCGCAAGCTGGTCGACGCGGTGCCGGCGTTCGTCGACGGGACCGACGCGTTCGCCGCGAAGGTCGCCGCGAGCGCCTCGCCGCGCGATGCCGTCGCGGCGGCGCAGGCCCAGATGCTGGCGCAGCGCATCGCGCGTCGCGTCTCGGACCTGCCGGCCGGCGCCGACGCCGCCGCCGCGCTGACGCACGATGCGTCTACCTATCGCGAGACGGTCGACGGGCTCGCCTCCGGCGCGCGCGATGCCGACGTGCGCGACCGCGCGGGCGCGCTGCTGAAGAGCGCCGCGCTGTTCCAGGGCGGACTGAAGGACGTGGCCGACGCGCTGCCGAAGGTCGCGGCGCTGCGTCAGGCCGTCGACGCGTCGCTGCAACGCGACGACGCCGTGCTCGGCGACCTCAAGGCGCTGCGCACCACGCAGGTCACCGGCTCGTCGAACTACCTGTGGTTCACGTTCGCGATCGCGCTCTGCTCGATGATGGGCTTCGTGCTGATCGCGCGTCACTTCGTGGATCGCGCCGGACTGAGCGCCGACGAGGCCCGTCGCGGCCGCACGCTCGCCGAGGAGCAGGAAGAGGGCCTGAAGCGCGCGAACGAGGCGAATCAGGTCGCCATTCTCCGGCTGATGAACGAGCTGCAGGAAGTGGCGGACGGCAACCTCACGGTGCAGGCGACGGTGTCCGAGGACATCACCGGCGCCATCGCCGACTCGGTCAACTACACGGTCGAGGAACTGCGCACGCTGGTCGGCCGCATCAACAGCACGGTCGAGCAGGTCACCGGCGCGTCGACGATCGCGCGAGGAGACGTCGCACCGGCTGCTCGCGGCGTCCGAGGAGCAGTCGCGCGAGATCCGGGCGACCGGCGACGCGGTCGTCGACGATGGCGCGCCAGATCGGCGAGGTGTCCGAGTCGGCCGCCGAGTCGGCCGAGGTGGCGCGCCAGTCGCTCGCGGCCGCGGAAGACGGCCAGCACGCGGTGGAAAACTCGATCAACGGCATGAACGAAATCCGCGACCAGATCCAGGAGACCTCCAAGCGCATCAAGCGCCTCGGCGAGTCGTCGCAGGAGATCGGCGAGATCATCGAGCTGATCTCGGACATCACCGAGCAGACCAACGTGCTGGCGCTGAACGCGGCGATCCAGGCCGCGTCGGCCGGCGAGGCGGGACGCGGCTTCTCGGTCGTCGCCGAGGAAGTGCAGCGGCTGGCGGAACGCTCGGGCGAGGCGACGAAGCAGATCGGCGCGCTGGTGCGCACCATCCAGACCGACACCCACGACGCCGTCTCCGCGATGGAGAAGTCGACCCAGGGCGTGGTCGAGGGCGCGAAGCTGTCCGACGCCGCCGGCCAGTCGCTCGCGAACATCGGCCGCATCTCGCGCCAGCTCGCCGAGCTGATCGAGGCGATCTCGCGCGACACGTCGGTGCAGGCGCAGTCCGCCGGCGGCATGGCCGTCGAGCATGGAACGGATGCTGACGGTCAACGAGGAGACGTCCGAGGGCACGCGCCGCACGGCGACGTCGATCCAGCAGCTCTCGGCCCTCGCGCTCGAACTGAAGAGCTCGGTCGCGCGCTTCAAGGTCAACTGACACCGGCCCGAGGCCGGTCTCGAGTCCCCGCGGGTCCGCCCGCGGCGACGATGAAGGAATCACAGCGATGAGCGATCCGACAGCGACGGCCTTCGGCGAAGGCGCCGTCCCTCCCGACGCGACGGCGACGAGCGCGGACGTGGACACCGGCACGATCGCGTGGCTGCTGCCCGAGATCGTCGGTGCGTTCGACGCAGGCGACGGCCGCGCTGCGGGCGTTCCGCGCCGGCGCCGCCGGCGTCGATCGCGCCGACGTCGACCTCGCGCCGCTGCGCGTCGCGCGTTCGCACCTGCATCAGGCGCACGGGGCGCTCGAGCTCGGCGAGATCGCCGGCGTGACGCGCGTCACCGAAGCCATCGAGGAATTCCTCGCCGTCTTCGAGAACGAGCCGGAGCGATGCGACGCGACGGCGCTCGACGCGATCATCGGCGGTTGCCGCGCGATCGTCGAGTACCTCGAGGACCTGCAGGGCGGCGCGCGTCAGCAGCCGCTGCATCTGTTCCCGAGCTATCGCGACGTCCTCGCCGCACGCGGCGTCGACCGCATCCATCCGGCCGACCTGTTCCACGTCGACCTCGCCATCCGGCCGCCGCGCGACAGCGGCGGCACGGCGCTCGACCGCGCCGGACTCGCCGAGCAGCGCAACGTCTTCGAGCGGGCGCTACTGCGCTACCTGCGACACGACGACGACGCGGCCGCGCTCGCGAACCTGTCGCGCGCCGTGACCGCGATCGACGCGTCGGTCGGCCGGACGGCGACTCCCGCGCAGAGCCAGCAGCGCGCCTTCTGGTGGGCGACGCGCGCGTTGTTCGACGCGCTGGCGCATCAGGGCTTCGCCGCGATGCCGGGACAGCAGGCGTCGTTGAAGCGGCTCGCGGGACGCATCAACCTGCAGATCCGCAAGCTCGTCGACGGGTCCAACGCGGTCGCCGAACGGCTGTTCGCCGACACGCTGTTCTTCGTCGCGATCGCCGCGCCGGTCACGCCGCACGTCCGCGACGTGCAGGCGCGTTATCGTCTCGCCGGCGCCGTGCCGTCCGACTTCGAGCGCCAGCGCTACGGTCGCATCGACCCGGCCGCGCTGAAGACGGCGCGCGACGCGCTCGGTGCCGCGAAGACCGCGTGGGCCGCCGTCGTCGCCGGCGACCTGCAGGGCATCGCCGACTTCGCGAAGCACACGTCGTCGCTGCGTCGACGCGGTCGGCACGTTGCGTCGTCGCGGCCTCGTCGCAGGTCGCGCAGGTCATCGACGGGATCGCGACCGATCTCGGGTTCGATCCGCGCCAGCCGAAGCCGGCCGTCGGACTCGACGTCGCGACCGCGCTGCTGTTCGTCGAAGGCGCGCTCGAACGCGCGCGCCTGCTCGACGACGCGTTCGACGAGCGCGCCGCGATGGTCGTCGCGCGCCTCGAGGCGTCGGCGCTCGGGCAGCCGCACCCGTCGACGCCGGTCGACTGGCTCGATCGCATGTCGCGCGAGGCCGAGGAGCGCCTGACGGTCGCGACGTTCGTCGCCGAGCTGCAGGCGAACCTGCGCAGCGCCGAGAAGGAGCTCGACGCGTTCTTCCGCGATCCGTCCGCGAGGGCCGGTCTGCCCGAGGCGCAGAAGGCGCTCGCGCAGGTCAGCGGCGCGCTCGCGCTGCTCGGTCACGACGACGCGCATCGCGCGGTCGACCATGCGCGCGGAACGATCGCGCGCTTCCTCGAAGCCGGCGCCGACGTCGACCAGGCCGCGTTCGAGCCGCTCGCGCAGAGCCTCGGTGCCGTCGGCTTCTACGTCGATCAGCATCAAGCAGGACCGCATCGACGCGACCGCGTTCGCGTTCGACGCCGCGACCGGCCGCTTCAGCGCCGAGATCGGACGACCCGCGGTCGCGGCGGCGCCGGCACAGCCGGTCGAGGACTTCGCGGCGACGATCGTCGACGACGGCGGCGACCGGCTGCCCGAGGTCGCGATGCCCGAGCCGGACCACACGTACAGCGAGATCGCGTTCGCCGCGACGCAGGTGCTCGACTCCGAGCAGACGCTCGAGGAGGAGATCGCGCATCGCGCCGCCGATGCGCGCGACCACGCGACGCGGCTGCGTGCCGCGCCCGGCGATCGCGCGTTGCGCGACCAGCTCGCGGCCGCGATCGACGACGTCCGCCGCAACGCCGCGCTGATCGACGACCGGTCGCTGCAGGACGAGGCGTCGGCGCTGCTCGGCGCGTTGCGTCGCCGCGCGGACGATCCGCAGGGCGCGCCGACGGTCGCCGAGATCGCCGACGCGGCGCTCGCCCTCGCGACGCATGCGGACCGCTCGGTCGGCATCGCGCCGCCGACGGCCGCGCCGGTCGAGCCGGCCGTCGCCGTGCCGTCCGCCGACAACCTCGACGCGGTCGACGCCGAGCTGCTCGGCATCTTCCTCGAGGAAGGCAGGCGCGGTGCTGCAGGACGCGCAGTCGTCGATGCGCGTGCTCGACGCCGACCCGCAGAACGCGACCGCGACGATCAACCTGCGTCGCGGCTTCCACACGCTCAAGGGCAGCAGCCGCATGGTCGGCCTGATGGCGTTCGGCGAGGCGGCGTGGGCGATCGAGGACACGCTGAACGGCCACCTCGCCGACCAGGTGCCGGCGTCGAGCGACCTGCGCGCGCTGATCGACTACGCGATCCGCTACCTGTCCGGCTGGCTCGACGAACTGCAGGCGACGGGGCACTCGTCGCGCACGCCCGACACGCTGGTCGACGCGGCGCGCGCGGTCCGCGCCGGCGCGTCGCCGGACATGACGGCGTTCGCGGCGACCGAGATCATCGAGCCGGCGCCGGCCCCGGACGAGGCCGAGGCGGCCGACGAGTCGTTCGTCGACACGCTGTTCGCGCCGATGACGGGCACCGAGCTGAACGCGCGCGCCTACGCCGCGACCGAGGTTATCGAGCAGGACGACGACGCCGAGCTTCGCTTCTTCGGCGAGCAGCCGCAGCACCCGGCCGCCGAGCCCACGGTCTTCGCGACGGCCGCCGAAGAGCCCGCCACCGCGCCCGCGATGTTCGCGTCGGCCGACGGCGCGACGCCGCCCGCCGTGCCGCCTGCGCCGGCCGACGAGACGTCGTTCGACTGGTTCGACCTGCCGGACGCGACGTCCGACGCGCCGACCGACACAGCGACCGCGGCGCCGGTCGACGACCGGATCGCCGATGAGCCGGCCGCTTCGGACGAGTTCTTCGCGGCCGTGAACGACGAGGCGACGGAGACCGCCGAGTCGTCGCTCGACGACGAGGTCGAGCCGTCCGCGAGGCCGTTCGACAACGTCGTGCCGTTCGTGCTGCGCGACCCGCTGCTCGCGTCCGACGAGGTTCGCCGCGTCGGGCCGCTGACGGTGTCGGTCGCGCTGTTCAACATCTATCTGACCGAGGCCGACGAGCTGCTGCGCGTGCTCACGACCGACCTCGCCGAGTGGCGGCACGAGCCGGACCGGCTGGTCTCCGACGGCGCCGTGCGCGCGGTCCATTCGCTGTCGGGATCGTCCGCGACCGTCGGCCTCACGCCGGCGCAGGACCTCGCGAGCGCGATCGAGGAGGTGCTCGTCGCGCTGTATCGCGACCCGGTCCCGCTGACGGGCGACCAGGTCGGTGTCATGCAGGACGCGGTCGAGTCGCTGCGTCGCATGCTGCATCGCTTCGCCGCCGAGCGCATGCCGGAGCCCGATCCGGTCGCGATCGCGTCGCTGATCGCGCTGCGGCGGCAGGTCTCGTCGCCAGCCGACGCGGCGTCGACGATCGAGGCGACGCCGGTCGACGAGCCGTTCGATGCGTTCGACTTCGGCGACGACGTCCCGCAACCGACGGTCGAGGCGCCGGTCGACGAGCCCGTCGTCTCGGTCACGTCCGACGAGGCGGCCGACCGATCGGACGCCGGTGCCGACGCGCACGACTTCGACGCGATCACGACGGTCGGCGCGACGGAGACGCCGTTCGCGCCGTTTCCGGCCAACGACGACGCGGACGGCCTCGCGTTCGAGCCGCTGTCGTTCGACGACGAGGATCGCCCGGCCACGGCCGGACCGCAGGAGACCGTCGACGAAGCGCCGCTGCCGGCGCTCGACGCCGAAGCGCTCGACGGACCGGGCCATGCGACCGCTGACGAACCGCGGGTAGAAGGACTCGTCGGCGTGTCGTTCGGCGACGAGACGTTGACGGACTACGCGGTCGGCGAGCCGATCGACGACGAGACCGTGGCGGAGCCGGTCGCTGTCCCGGCCGACCACGCCGTCATCCAGCCGCCGGGCGCCGCGTCGAGCGACGAGGCGGTCACGGCAGGCCCGGTCCCCGTGCCGGCCGACGACGCGGTCGCGCAACGACCGGTCGCTTCGTCCACCGACGACGCGGTCGTCGAAGAGCCGGCCGACGAGACGGCCGCGGAAGCGCCGTTCGACGCGTTCGCCGACCAGTTCGCGGGCGAGCCGTTCGAGGCGTCCGCGGACGACACGATCGCGTCGGCGTCGGTCGCCGAGTCCGTCGACGATCCGTCGGTCGACGAGGCGGTCCGCGCGTCGTCCGACGACGCGATCGCGCCGGCATCGGCCGCCGAATCCGTCGACGATCCGTCGGTCGACGAGCCCGTCCACGCGTCGGCCGACGAAGCGGTCGTCGCGGCATCGTCGCCGGCCGAGGCGCCGCCGGCGTCCGACGCGATCGTGCCGGTCGAACACGCGACGGCCATCGCACCGCTCGACGCGACGCCGTCGCTCGAAGCCGCGGAGCCGTTCGCGTCGCCGGAGCCCATCGGTGCGGCGGCGGTCGACGCCACGGATGCCGCCCTCGTCGACGCGCTTCCCGCGCTCGACGCCGAGGCCGCCGCGGCAGCGCGGCGCGCCGCGCCGACGGAGCGCGAGAGCACGGTCCAGGACGACATCGACCCGGACCTGCTCGACGTGTTCGTCGAGGAAGGCAACGAGATCCTGCCGCAGGTCGGCGAGCTGCTGCGCACGTGGCAGGCGCATCGCGACAACGCGGCGCCGTCGCGGATGCTGCTGCGCCACCTGCACACGCTGAAGGGCAGCGCACGGATGGCCGGCGCGATGCGGCTCGGCGAGGTCGTCCACGACTTCGAGGCGCGCGTCGAATCGGCCGCGCGCCTGCACGACGTCCCCGCGACGCTGATGGACGAGCTGGTCGCGTCGCACGACCGCAGCCTCGAGCTGTTCGACGAGCTGCAGCGCCCGGCGGCCCCGGCGGTCGCGACGACGGTCGTCGAGGCGCCGGTCGAGGCCTCGCTGGCCCCGGCCGTGGCCGACACGGCGCCGGTGGTCGAGGTCGCGGCCACGGCCGCGGCTCCGACGCCGACGCGCGACGCGAAGCAGTCGACGCAGCACGTCGTGCGCGTCGCCGCCGAGACGCTCGACCGTCTCGTCAACCTCGCCGGCGAGGTCAGCATCTCGCGCGCGCGGATCGAGAACGAGGTCGCGCAGATCAAGGGCGCGATGACCGACCTGTCGGAGAACGTCGAGCGGTTGCGCGCGCAGCTGCGCGAGATCGAGCTGCAGGCCGAGTTCCAGATGCAGTCGCAGATGCAGTCGCAGCAGGCGGCCGGCGAGGAGCGCGAGAAGTTCGACCCGCTCGAGTTCGATCGCTTCACGCGCTTCCAGGAACTCACGCGGATGATGGCCGAGTCGGTCAACGACGTGAAGACCGTGCAGCAGCATCTGCAGAAGAGCCTCGACGCGGCCGAGGTCGACCTGACGTCGCAACGGCGCATGACGCGCGACCTGCAGCAGGACCTGATGCGCGTGCGCATGGTGCCGTTCTCGAGCATCGCCGAGCGGCTGTACCGCGTCGCGCGGCGGTCGGCGAAGGAAGCTCGACAAGCGCGTCAACCTCGACATCCGCGGCGGCTCGGTCGAAATCGACCGCAGCGTGCTGGAGCGGATGGCCGGGCCCGTTCGAGCACCTGCTGCGCAACCACATCGTCCACGGCATCGAGATCGCGCGACGAGCGGCGGGCGCGCGGCAAGGAGGAGACCGGCGAGCTGCTCGTCGAGGTGCGCCAGGAAGGCAACGAGATCGTCCTGACGTTCTCCGACGACGGCGCGGGCCTCGAACCACGACCGCATCCGCGCGAAGGGTCGCGAGCTCGGGCCTGATCGGCGACGGCGACATCGGCGACGCCGAGGCGTCCGAGCTGATCTTCCATCCCGGCTTCTCGACCGCTGGTGAGGTCACCGAGCTCGCGGGTCGCGGCGTCGGGATGGACGTCGTCCGCGCCGAGGCGCTGGAGCTCGCGGGTCGCGGTCACCGTCGACAGCGAGGCGGGCCGCGGCACGCGCTTCACGATCACGCTGCCGCTGACGCTCGCCGTCACGCAGGTCGTGCTCGTGTCGGTCGCGAGCCGCGTGTACGCGATGCCGGCGGTGCTCGTCGAACAGGTCCACCAGCTGCGGCCGCAGGCACTCGCCGATGCGTATCGGGCCGGCGAGCTCGAGCGGAGCGGCGGCGCGGTGCGGCTCGAGTTCCTGGGCACGCTGCTCGGCCTCGACGACTCGGTGCCGGTCGCGCAGCGCACGTCGCCGGTGCTCGTGCTGCGCTCGGCGGGCGATCGCATCGCGGTGCACGTCGACGAGGTCATCGGCAACCAGGAAGTCGTCGTCAAGAACCTCGGACCGCAGCTCGCCCGCATGACCGGCATCGCCGGCGCGACGGTGCTCGGCTCGGGCGAGATCGTGCTGATCCTGAATCCGGTGCAGCTCGCGCAGGTCGTTCGTGCCGACGCGGCGCGCCGTGTGGCGCCGGCGACGCCCGCGGCGCCGGTCGACGAGCCGGTCGCGGCCGTGCCGGCCGCGCCGCACGCGGCGCTGCAGACGCTGCCGACCGTGATGGTCGTCGACGACTCGCTGACGGTGCGTCGCGTGACGCAGCGGCTGCTGTCGCGCGAGGGCTACCAGGTGGTGCTCGCGAAGGACGGCGTCGATGCGCTCGAGCAGCTGCAGGACTACGTGCCCGACGCGATGCTGGTCGACATCGAGATGCCGCGCATGGACGGCTTCGACCTGACGCGCAACGTGCGCAGCGACGAACGCTTCCGCCACATCCCGATCATCATGATCACGTCGCGGACCGCGGAGAAGCATCGCCGCCACGCGGCCGAGCTCGGCGTCGACGCGTATCTCGGCAAGCCGTACCAGGAAGACGAGCTGCTCGAGCTGCTGACGACGCACGTCGAGGCGCGTCGGAGCCAGGCGGCCTGACGGACTGACGCTCGGGCGGCGGCGCGGTCGTCTGTCGCGGCGGCGCGGTCGTCGAGCGCCGCGGCGTCGCCGGTCAGGCGGCGTCGCTGCCGCGGACCACCGCGTAGCGCGCGAGCGTCGTCCGGCGCGCGTCGTCGTGGTCGACGATCGGCGCCGGATAGTCGCGTCCGAGCACGACGCCGGCCCGCGCGAGGTCGGCCGCACTCGCGAGCCACGGCGCGTGGATCGCGTCGTTCGAGCAGGCCGGCAGCGGCGGCAGGTAGCGGCGGATGAATGCGCCGTCGGGGTCGAAGCGTCGCGACTGCGTGACCGGATTGAAGATGCGGAACCACGGCTGCGCGTCGCAGCCGGACGACGCGGCCCATTGCCAGCCGCCGTTGTTCGCCGACAGGTCGTAGTCGTTCAGGCGGTCGGCGAAGTACGCCTCGCCGCGACGCCAGTCGACGCCGAGGTCCTTCGACAGGAAGCTCGCCGTCACCATCCGCAGGCGGTTGTGCATGAAGCCGGTCGCGTTGATCTGCGCCATCGCGGCGTCGACGAGCGGGTAGCCGGTGCGCCCGTCGCACCACGCGGCGAAGCGGTCGTCGGCGAGCGCGCCGCGTTCCCACGCGATGCGGTCGAACGCCGGCTTGAACGATGCGCCGTTCGCGACGTCGGGACGGTGGGCCAGGACCTGGAAGTAGAAGTCGCGCCAGATCAGCTCGCCCAGCCACGTCTCCGCCCCGCGCGCGTCCGCCGCGTGACGCGCGCGCGCGAGCGCCAGGCGGGCGAGCGCGCGGATCGACACGGTCCCGAAGCGCAGGTGCACCGACAGGTACGACGTGCCGCGCGCCGCCGGTGCGTCGCGGCCGTCGGCATAGGCGGCGATGCGATCGGCGAACGCGTCGACGAGCGCGTGCGCACCCGACATCCCGGTCGGGATGCCGATCGCGTCGAGGTTCGTCTTCGCGAATCCCATCGCATCGAGCGACGGGATCGGCCGGTCGACGGCCGCGGGGACGGCCGCGAGCCGCGCCGCGTAGCGTTCGACCGGATAGGCGGCGACGAAGAACGGCGTGAGCGCCGCGCAGCCACGCGCGCTGGTACGGCGTGAAGACGGTGAACGGCGTGCCGGCCTTCGTGACGACCTCGTCGTTCTCGAAGATCGTCTGGTCCTTGACGTCGCGCAGCGCGCGACCGTCGCGCGCGAGCGCGTCGGCGACCGCCCGGTCGCGGGCGATCGCCGACGGCTCGTGGTCGTGCGCCGCGAACACCGCGTCGACCGCGAGCGCGTCGGCGAGCCGCAGGATCTCGTCGACGGCGCGACCGTGGCGCACGATCAGCCGCGCGCGTCGATCGGGCGACGCGTCGCGGAGCGCGTCGGACAGCTCGACGAGCGACGCGCGGATGAACTCGACGCGACGATCGTGGACGAGTCCGCGGTCGAGCAGCGGCTCGAGGATGTCGGTGTCGAACACGAAGACGCACCAGACCTCGCGGCAGGCGCGCAGCGCGTGATACAGCGCCGCGTGGTCGTCGAGGCGCAGGTCGCGCCGGAACCACACGAGGCCGCGGTCGAGGTCGGGTCGGGGACGGGAGCGGCATCGGGGGTCGGCGAACGGGGTGCGCGCCGCGGCGGCATCGTGCCGCGAGGAACCGGTGGTCGGCGGTCGCGGACACCGCGCGCCGGGAGGCCCGTCGATTGTGCCGGCCGAAGCCCCCGTTTACAATGCGGCCATGCCCGATCGTCCTCCGGCGGACGGCTCGCACGCGGAACAAGCCGGCCCCTCCGGCGCCCGGTCCGCGTCGACGCTCAGCCTCGCCAATCACTTCCTGATCGCCATGCCGAGCATGGCCGATTCGCGCTTCGCCGATACCGTGGTCTACCTGCTCGAGCACACGCCCGAGCGCGCGATGGGCGTCGTCATCAACCGCCCGACCGACCTGACGCTGGAGAAGCTGTTCGAGCGCGTCGACATGAAGCTCGAGATCGAGGTGCTCGGCTGCGCAGCCGGTCTGCTACGGCGGCCCGATGGCGACCGATCGCGGCTTCGTGCTGCACGACCAGTCCGACGTCGAGTACGGCTCGACGCTGACGGCGCAGGGCGACGCACGGCAGCGGCCTGTCGCTGACGACGTCGAAGGACGTGCTCGAGGCGATGGCCGACGGCCGCGGTCCGAAGCACGTGATGGTCGCGCTCGGCTACGCCGGCTGGGACGCCGGCCAGCTCGAGAGCGAGATCGCGCTCAACGCGTGGCTCACGGTGCCGGCCGATCCCGCGGTCGTGTTCGACGTGCCGCATGCGCGCCGCCGCGAATCCGGCGATGAACCTGCTGGGCTTCGATCCGGTGATGCTGTCCGGCGAAGCGGGCCATGCCTAGCCGACCGGCCGTCCCGTTGAGCGAGACCGTCCTCGGTTTCGACGTCGGCGCGCGACGCATCGGCGTCGCGGTGGGCAACGATCTGCTGCGACAGGCGCGTGCGGCCGCGATCGTCGACGCGGACCGCGACGACGACGGCTTCGCCGCGATCGAGCGGCTCGTTCGACGAATGGCGGCCCGAGCGCCTCGTCGTCGGCATGCCGCTGTCGGTCGACTCGGCGAGCACGACGACCTCGGCGCGCCGGGCCCCGCGCTGGAGCGCTGCGAGCGCTTCGCCGACGCCTCGCCGAACGCTTCGGGCTGCCGGTCGAGCGCGTCGACGAACGCTACAGCTCGATCGACGCCGACCGCCTGCATCGCGACCGGCGGCACGCCGGCCTCGCGCGCCGCGCGAAGGCGCTCGACGACCTCGCGGCCGAGGTGATCCTGCAGCGCTGGTTCGACGCGTTGCCGGCCTCGTGAGCGGCCGCGCCGACCGTCGTCGCGCCGGATGCCGAGGCGCTGTACGCGTCGCTGCGCGACGCGGCTCGTCGACGCATGTCCGCGCCCGGGCCGCCCGCGCGCCGCGCATCGTCGGCATCCACAGCGGCGGCACGTGGGTCGCCGAGCGGCTGCATCGCGACCTCGGGCTCGCCGGCCGAGCCCGGCGCGATCGACATCTCGTTCTATCGCGACGACTTCAACCGCATCGGGCTGCACGGCCAGGTCAAGCCGACCGCGATCGACTTCGACGTCGACGGCGCCGACATCGTGCTCGTCGACGACGTGCTGTACAGCGGCCGCACGATCCGCGGCGCGCTCAACGTGCTGTTCGACTTCGGCCGTCCGGCGCGCGTCGACCTCGCGGTGCTGGTCGACCGCGGCACGCCCGAAGGCGACGCGCGCGAGATGCCGATCGCGGCGCGCTGGTCCGGCGCGACGCTGACGCTGCCGCGCGAGCGCGAGTTCGTGCTGTCGCAGGACGGCGACCGCTTCGCGTTCGCGATCGCGGACACGCCGCGCCGGTCCGACGGCGGACGCTGACATGCGCAACCCGCAACTGAACCGCGCCGGCGAGCTGCAGCACCTGCTGTCGATCGAGGGACTGCCGCGCGCGCTGATCACGCACATCCTCGACACCGGCGAGCGGCTTCGCCGGTCTCGTCGATCCGCGGCGCGAGGTCAAGAAGCTGCCGCTGCTGCGCGGGCGCAGCGTGTTCAACCTGTTCTTCGAGAACTCGACGCGCACGCGCACGACGTTCGAGATCGCGGCCACGCGGCTGTCGGCCGACGTCATCAACCTCAACATCCAGGCGTCGTCGACCAGCAAGGGCGAGTCGCTGCTCGACACCATCGACAACCTGTCGGCGATGCATGCCGACATGTTCGTCGTGCGCCACGCGCAGAGCGGGCGCGCCGTACCTGATCGCGAAGCACTCGACGAGTCGAGCGACGCGAGCGGCCAGGGCCACATCCACGTCGTCAACGCCGGCGACGGCCGCCACGCGCATCCGACGCAGGGCCTGCTCGACATGTACACGATCCGCCACTACAAGCAGGACTTCACGAAGCTGCGCGTCGCGATCGTCGGCGACGTGCTGCATTCGCGCGTGGCGCGCAGCGACATCCACGCGCTGACGACGCTCGGCGTGCCGGAGGTGCGCGTGATCGGCCCGCACACGCTGCTGCCGTGCGGCCTCGAGCAGATGGGCGTGTCGCGTCTTCACCGACATGGCGAAGGGCCTCGACGGCGTCGACGTGATCATGATGCTGCGGCTGCAGAACGAGCGCATGAACGGCGCGCTGCTGCCGTCGGCGCACGAATACTTCAAGAGCTACGGCCTGACGCCGGAGAAGCTGGCGCTGGCCGCGCCGGACGCGATCGTCATGCATCCCGGGCCCGATGAACCGCGGCGTCGAGATCGAGTCGTCGGTGGCCGACGGCTCGCAGAGCGTGATCCTGCCGCAGGTGACGTTCGGCATCGCGGTGCGCATGGCGGTGATGAGCATCCTGGCGGCGGCATGAGGACGACACGTCGATGAAGCTCGCGATCCGCAACGGCCGCGTCGTCGATCCGGCGACGCGGCTCGACGCGCCGCGCGACGTGCTCGTCGCCGACGGCCGCATCGTCGGCGATCGTGGACCCGGCCGAGCGCGGCTCCGACGACTTCCGTCCCGATCGCACGATCGACGCGACCGGCCTCGTCGTGTGCCCCGGCCTCGTCGACCTGTCGGCGCGGCTGCGCGAGCCCGGCTCCGAATACCGCGCGACGCTCGAGTCGGAGATCGACGCGGCGCTCGCCGGCGGCGTCACGTCGCTCGTCTGCCCGCCGGACACCGACCCGCCGCTCGACGAGCCGGGCCTCGTCGAGATGCTGAAGCATCGCGCGCGCACGCTGAACCGCACGCACGTCCATCCGCTCGGCGCGCTGACGGTCGGGCTGGCCGGCGTCGCGCTGACCGAGATGTCGGAGCTGCGCGACGCCGGCTGCGTCGGCTTCTCGCAGGCCAACGCGCCGATCGCCGACACGCAGGTGCTGCTGCGCGCGCTGCAGTACGCGCAGACGTTCGGCTTCACGGTCTGGTTGCGGCCGCAGGACGCGCATCTCGGCCGCGGCGGCGTCGCCGCGAGCGGCCCGGTCGCCGCGCGACTCGGCCTGTCCGTCGGTGCCCGCGACGAACGAGACCGTCGCGCTGCTGACGATCTTCGAGCTGCTGCGCGCGTTCGGTCCCGGCGGCGCGCCGCGCGTCCACCTGTGCCGCCTGTCGTCGGCCGGCGGCATCGCGCTCGTGCGCGCGGCGCGCGCCGAAGGGCCTGCCGGTCACCTGCGACGTCGGCATCCATCACGTGCACCTGACCGACGTCGACATCGGCTTCTTCGACGCGCGCTGCCGCATCGATCCGCCGCTGCGCAGCCAGCGCGACCGCGACGCGATCCGCGCGGCGCTCGCCGACGGCACCGATCGACGCGATCTGCTCCGACCACACGCCGGTCGACGACGACGGCAAGCTGCTGCCGTTCGGCGAGGCGGAGCCCGGCGCGACCGGCCTCGAACTGCTGCTGCCGCTGGTGCTGAAGTGGGCGCGCGAGGAGCGCCTTCCGATCGCCGACGCGCTCGCGCGCGTCACGCATCGCGCGGCGGCGGTGATCGGTCCGGTGCAGTCGCGACCGATCGCGCGCCTCGAGGTCGGCGCGCGGCCGCCGACCTCTGCGTCTTCGACCCCGAGGCGCACTGGGTCGTCGGTCCGTCGACGCTGAGGAGCCAGGGTCGCAACACGCCGTTCGGCGGCTACGAGATGACCGGTCGCGTCCGCGCGACGATCGTCGACGGCACGCTCGTCCACGAGGCGCGCGACTGAGCGCGCGGCCGGTGTCGACCTCGGACGGTCGTCTCGACGAATTCGCGGCTGGCGCTTCGTCGCGACGGTGGGCGGGATGGCTCGCGCACGTCGCGCTCGGCCTCGCGATCGTCGCGCGGCATCTTCCCGTTCCGAGCGACGTCGCGGCACGCGTCGCTGATCCGCTGGTGGTCCGCGCGGCTGCTCGCGATCATGAACGTGCGGCTCGTCGTCGTGCCGCCCGATCGGCGCGCGCGGCCGCGCACGCGCCGACGTCGTCGACGACGCGATCGCGGCCCGGCGGCGCGCGGCGCGATGCTGGTGCTGAACCACGTGTCGTGGCTCGACGTCTTCGTCGTCCACGCGCTCCGGCCCGCGCATTTCATCGCGAAGGCCGAGATCGGCGCGCGTGGCCGCTGCTCGGCTACCTCGTCGACCGGACCGGCGCGATCTTCATCGAGCGCGGCAAGCGGCACGCGGTCCGCGAGGTCGAACCAGCGGATCGCGAACGCTGCTCGGCGCCGGCGAGCTCGTCGGCATGTTCCCCGAAGGGACCGTCGCGCGACGGCGCGCCGGCTGCTGCCGTTCCACGGCAACCTGGTCCAGCCCGCGATCGATGCCGGCGCGCCGATCGTCGTCGCCGGCCTGCGCTATCGCGACGCGGCCGGCGTGCGCACGACCGCGACGCTGTACGTCGGCGACATCACGATCGTCGAGTCGATGCTGCGCATCGCGCGCGAGCGGTCCGTGACGGCCGAGCTGCGCCTGATCGACGCGATCGTCGCGGGCGGCGCGTCGCGACACGACGTCGGTCGTCGGGCGCGCGCGATGATCGCGGCGGCGCTCGGCCTCGACGACGCGGCGCACGAGGCGGCCGAGGGCCTGTCGTCGATCGCCGTCGCCGACCGGCTTCGGCGTCAGCCGGGCGCCATCGCTTGCGGGCACGGGACCTGGAACACTGCTCGATCCTCGAGACGAACTGCTGTGAGCGCGCCGCCCCACACGCAACCGGTGTCGAGCGCGATCACGCCGCCCGGGCCCCCGTCGTCGTTCGCGCGCATCAGCAGGCCGAGCGTCGACCAGTGGCCGACCACGAGCAGCGCGTCGCGCGTGCGTCGCCCGGGCACGTCGAACCACGGCATGAAGCCCTCGGGCGGCGGCGGGAAGCTCGACCCGGCCAGCGCCGGCGCGTCCTTCGCCTTGAAGTCGATGCGTCCGTCGGCCGAGCAGAAGCGCAGCCGCGTCAGCACGTTGACGATCGCGCGCAGTCGGTCTGCTCCGGCAAGGTCGTCGCGCCAACGATCCGGCTCGTTGCCGAACATCGTCGCGAGCGCCTCGCGCCAACCGTCGGAGCGCAGCGCCGCTTCGAGCTCGGCCGCGCGTCGCATCGTGTCGTCGGCATTCCAGCCGGGGAGCACGCCGGCATGGACCATCAGCACGTCGGCGTCGCCGAGCGTCGCGCGATGGGCCATCGGCCGGTGCCGCAGCCAGTCGAGCAGCGCGTCCGCGTCGGGCGCCGAGAGCAACGCATCGAGCGTGTCGTCGCGGCCGGCGCGGCGGACGCCGGCCGCCACCGCGAGTAGGTGCAGGTCGTGATTGCCGAGCACGACGGCCGCCGCGTCGCCGAGACCGACGACGCGTCGCAGCGCGCCGAGCGAGTCCGGCCCGCGATTGACGAGGTCGCCGACGAGCCACGCCCGGTCGTGCGCCGGGTCGAAGCGCACGTGGTCGAGCAGCGCGTCGAACGAGGCGGCGCAGCCTTGCAGGTCGCCGATGGCGTAGGTCGACATGACGGACGGCCGCTCGAAGGAACGGCGATGCGCGAACGGCGCGGGGTCGCGGACTATAACGCGCGACGCGCCGCCGTCTCCGAAGCGGCTCCATGAGCCGGCTCGGCGAGCCGGCTCGTCACGATCGGCCGCGCGCTCGGCTCGCTCGCGTCGCGCCGGCGACGGCCCGACGAGCCGGTTCGCCGACTGCTCGTCGCGCACGACCTGCTGCTCGGCGACACGATCCTGCTCGCGCCGCTGCTGAAGGCGCTCGCGGCGCGGCATCCCGACGCCGAGCGCGTCGTGCTCGTGCGCCCGGCGTTCATGCCGCTGTTCGCGGGGCGCCCGTACGGGGCGACGCCGATGCCGTTCGTCCGTCGCGACGGTGCGAGTCAGCGCGCGGTCATCGACAGCGGGCCGTACGACCTCGCGATCGTTCCCGACGACAACCGCTACGCGTGGCTCGCGCGTGCGGCCGGCGCGCGACGCGTCGTCGGCTTCGCGAACGACCGGCCGGCGTGGAAGAACCGGATGCTCGATCGCGCGGTGCCGTATCCGGACGCGCCCGGCGCGTGGGCCGACATCGCGGCGACGCACCTGTGCGACGACGGCGTCGCGCCCGAGCCCGCGCCGTTCGCGGCCGGCGAATGGCCGGCGCCGCCCGGCGGCGCCGAGCGGCCGATGCGGCCGTACGCGGTGCTGCACGTCGGCGCGAGCACGCCGCTGAAGCAGTGGCCGGCCGCGCGCTGGCGCTCGGTCGCCGACGGGCTCGCCGCCGACGGCCTCGCGATCGTGTGGAGCGGCGGCGCCGGCGAGCGCCGCGTCGTCGAGGACGTCGGCCCGCGCGACGACGAGCTCGACCTCGTCGGACGGCTCGACCTCGCGCAGCTCTGGCACCTGCTCGCCGGCGCGCGGCTGCTGCTGTGTCCCGACACCGGCATCGCGCATCTCGCGCGCCTCGTCGGGGTGCCGACCGTCGCGCTGTACGGGCCCGGCTCGCGGATCGTGCACGGCCCGGGGCGCTTCTGGGCCGATGCGCCGTTCGAAGCCGCGACGGTCGACGACTTCCCGTGCCGCGACCAGCACGTGCTGTATCGACGCGACGTCGCGTGGGTGCGCCGCTGCGGGCGCCGCTACGACGCCGGCGGCGGCGCCGTCCGGCGCGAGCGACCCGGACGCGTGCGGCCGCGCGCTGTGCATGGAGGCGATCGACGAGCGCGTCGTCGTCGACGCCTCGCGGCTGCGCCTCACTTCGCGCCGTATCCCGTCGCGACCGTCATGATCGTCCGCAGCCCGATCACGAGGTCGAGCGCGAACGACAGGTGCTTGACGTAGTAGAGGTCGAACTCGAGCTTGATCCGCGCGTCGGCGACGTCGGTCACGTGGCCCTGGTTGACCTGCGCCCAGCCGGTGATGCCCGGACGCACGAGATGACGGTACGGGTAGTGCGCGATCAGCTCGAAGAACTCGGCCGCCGTCTCGCTCCATTCGGGCCGCGGGCCGATCAGGCTCATCGTCCCGTCGAGCACGTTGATCAGCTGCGGCAGCTCGTCGAGGCGGAACTTGCGCAGCCGCGCGCCGAGCGGCGTGATGCGGCCGAGCGTCGCGACGGCCGGATCGTCCGGCTCGCGCATCGTGCGGAACTTCAGCATCTCGAACGGCTGCCCGTGCAGGCCGATGCGGCGCTGCCGGAACAGCGCCGGCCCCGGCGAACCGGCGCGGATCGCGATCGCGATCGCGAGCATCGGCAGACCCGCCGCCGCGAGCAGGACGAGCGCGCCGAGGACGTCGAGCGCCCGCTTGATCGGACCGTAAAGAATCTTTCCGGACGAATCGTCGAGGAAGCTGTCCTCGGTCTGTTGCAGCGACAGACGGCCGGTCAGGAGTTCGTGGACGTGGTCGGCCGAGTAGATGCGCACGCCGCGAAGCTTCAGCGCGCTGATCAGCCGCTTCAGGCGGTCGTCCTTGTTCGAGTAGCGGTCGATGACGACGCCGTCGAGCAGCGTCAGCTGGTCGAGGTCGTGCGCCGCGACGAGCTCGGCGCGCACGTGCGACAGCGGCGACTCGACCGCCGTCCGCGCGGCCGACAGCAGCTGCAGGACTTCGGGCTCGCAGACGCCGAGCCGCAGCACGTGGCCGCGGATCAGCAGACGCACGCCGACGATCAGCCACAGCGTCTCGCCGACGAACGCCGCGCCGACGACGACGCGCGAGTAGAAGCCGTGCGTCACGCCGAAGAACGCGACCAGCAGCGCGAACACGACCGCCGTCGAGAACACGATCCAGATGCTACCTTCGGTCGCCGGCGTGTGGATGAAGCGGTCGACGAGCAGCGTCGCCGGGATCCACGCGCCGACGCACCACCACATCGTGGCGAGCGTGATGCGATCGAGCTCGACGTCGCCGTAGACGATCTGCGCGACCGTCGCGATGCAGGCCGCGATCAGCAGACCGGCGCCGGACCATCGCAGCATCGCCACGCGGCGGCGCGCGCCCTCGGCGAGCCGAGGCGCCGTCGTCAGCGGACCGTCGACCGGTTTCATGGACGTCAGCATACGGCCGCCGCGCGCGACGGGTCCGCGCTCTCCTCGGTGCCGAGCACCGCGTGATACATGGCGATCGTCGCCGCGATCATCGCGTCCATCGAGAACCGCTCGGCCACGCGTCGCCGGCCCGCGTCGCCGAGCCGCGACCGCAGCGCCGGATCGTCGAGCAGGCGCGTCAGCGCGCGCGCGAGCGCGGGCGCGTCGCCGGGCAGCACCGTCAGCGCGCAGACGCCGTCGGGCGCGACCTCGTTGACGGCGTTGTCGAGCCGGCAGTTGACGATCGGCCGGCCGGCGGCCATCGCCTCGACCTGCACGAGCCCGAACGCCTCGCTCGTCGCGAGCGACGGCAGGCAATAGACCGACGAGGCGTGGTAGTAGGCCGGCAGGTCGTCGTCGTCGATGCGGCCGACGAAGCGCACGCGGTCGGAGACCGGTAGCGCGCCGGCGCGCGCGCGCAACGCGTCGCCGAGCGGGCCCTCGCCGCCGAGCAGCAGCAGCGCGTCGACGTCGCGCATCGCGTCGATCAGCGTCTCGAAGCCCTTGTAGTAGACATGGCGTCCGAGCGCGAACACGATCGGCCGTCCCCCCGCCGTGGCGCGCAGCCGCTCGGCCGCGGCGCGCACGCGCGGCGTCTCCGCGAAGCGCGTCGCGTCGACGCCGTACGGCACGACGTGCCGCTGCCGCGGCCGGAAGTCGTCGATCTGCGGGCTCTCGAGATGCGACACCGTCGCGCCGGCGACCGCGTCGAGCGGATCGAAGAACGTCCGCGCGGCGAAGCCGTAGACCCGGCCGAAGACGCGCTGCCGCACGATGTCGCTGTGCCACGACGCGATGCGCGCGGCGCGTCCGGCCGCCGGCAGGCACGCGAACGCGAGCGGGTCGGGGAAGTGCGCCTGCGCGACGTCGAACGGCCCGCGGCGGACGAGTCGCGCGACGGTGCCGGGCACCGCCGGCGCGATCGGCAGGCTCGCGACCGTGCCTCGGCACGGGACCGATACGATGGTCACGCCGCCGACGCGGCTCTCGACGACGCCGCCCGACGTGCGACCGAGGTCGTAGACGAGGTTCGTCACGTCGAGCCCGGCGGCCGCGAGGCCTTCGGTCAGTCCCTTGACGTGGGTCTCGATGCCGCCGAAGTGTCGCGCCGCGAACTTGCCGAAGTGCAGGACGCGCATCGCGGTCAGGCGCGGCCCGCCGCCTGGCGATACGCCTGCGCCGTGAGGCGGCCGCAGCGCTCCCACGTCAGCGTCTGCGCCTGCGCGATGCCGGCCGCCGAGCGACGCGCGCGCTCGTCGGCGTCCTGCAGCAGCTCGACGATCGCATGCCGCATCCCGTCGACGTCCTCCGGCGTGATCGTGATGCCGGCGTCGCCGACGACCTCGGGCAACGACGCGCGATCGGAGACGATCACCGGCACGCCGCTCGCCATCGCCTCGGCCGCCGGCAGCCCGAAGCCTTCGTACAGCGACGGGTACACGAAGAGGCGCGCGGCGCTGTAGACGACCGGCAGGTCGTCGTCGGAGACGTAGCCGAGATGCTTCGCGCGACCGTTCGCGAGCAGCGCGTTGAGCTCCATGTCGGTCGCCTCCGACTTCCAGCCCTTGCCGCCGACGATCACGAGCGGGAAGCGTCGCGCGAGCTTCGTCGGCATGCCGACGTACGCGCGGATCGCCTGCAGCAGGTTCTTGCGCGGCTCGAGCGTGCCGACGGCGAGGACGTAGCTTCCGTAGTCGAGCCCGTAGCGCCGCAGCGTGGCGTCGCAGGTCGTCGCGTCGCGCGGCACGAACGCGTTCGAGACGCCGAGCAGCGTCGTCGTGATGCGGTCCGCCGCGACGCCGAATTCCGAGATGACTTCCTGTCGCGTGAACTCCGAGTCGGCGAGCAGATGCGTCGCACGCTCGATCGCCGGCGGCAGCAGCTTGTTCATGATCCGCACGCGCAGATCGGGATGCGTCTCCGGATAGCGCAGGTACGACAGGTCGTGGATCGTCAGTACCACCGGACCGTCGAAGCGGAACGGCAGGAAGTTCGGCTCGTGGTACAGCGCCGGGCGCCGCTCGCGGACGCCGGCGTCGAAGCGGTTCTGCTGGATCGCGCGGCTGAACTCGTACGGCCGCGGCACGAAGCGCTTGACCCACTTCTTCGCGAGCGCGACGCGCGGCACCTCGCGCGGCTCGGCGACGTCGGTCCACTCGTAGCCGTAGAAGTAGTGCATCGACAGGTCGGGCTCGCGCGCGAGCGCCTGCGCGACGTGCAGCGTGTACTGACCGATGCCGGTCAGCGGCCGGATCAGGCTCGACGTGCTGAGCGCGACCGACAGCCGGTCGTCGCCCGCGGCGTGACGCGCGAGCCGCGCCGCCGGCGTCAGCGGGAGGCGGATGAGCCATGGCGCGTGCGGAGGAACAGGTGGACGAGGAGCTCGCGCTCCGCGACGCGGCCGAACGACATCAGCCAGAGGCCGGCGAACGCCACGACCGCGAGGCCGCCGAGCGCGAACAGCGAGATCCATCCGGCCACCGCGCCGGCTGCCGCCGCCGTCGCCACGCCGACGGGGACGCCGATCGCGACGATCCGCGCGACCAGCGGCCACGACGCGCGTCGCGCCGCGGGTCCGATGCGTCGCGCGATCAGGTCGTTGAAGACGAGCGACTGCGTCATGCCGATGACCGCGGCGCCGGCCGCGCCGGGCGCGCCGTAACGTGGCGCGAGCAGCCAGACCGCGACCAGCGTGACCGTGCCGCCGAGCAGGGCGAACGCGGCCGGCAGCGCGACCTCGCCGATCCCGACGGCGACGTTCGACGCGACGACCGAGCTCGCGGTGATCGCGTAGCCGACCGTCAGCAGCCGGAACGTCAGCGCGTAGTCGTTCGCGAACGCCGGGCCGATCCAGATGCGCAGGAACGCCGGCGCGAGCGCGATCAGCGGGATCGCGAGCGCGGCCGCGATCAGCAGGCAGATGCGCGTCGCGAACGCGTACGTGTTCTCGACGCGTTCCAGATCGCCTTCGGCATGCAGCCGCGCGGCGCGCGGGAACGTGAACGTCGCGCCCGACGCGATGACGAGCAGGATCTTGTTCGCGATGCTCGTGCAGATCGCGTAGGCGCCCGCGGCGGCCGGGGAGATCAGCGCCGACACGAGCAGCTTGTCGGCGTTGTAGGTCGCGAGCGAGCTCGCCTGTGCGACGAACGCGCCGGCGCCGAGGCGCAGGAACGGTCGCAGCAGCAGCGTTCGCGGCGGCGCGCCGGCCGGCCCGGACGGCAGCAACGCCAGCGGCGCGACGGCAGGCGCGCCGACGCCGTCGACGCCGGTGACCGGGCCGCTCGCGACCTCGAGCGGCAGGCTGCCTTCCGGCGGCGTCGCATGCTCGCGCCGCGCGATCACGTACAGCGCGACCGTGGCGACCGCGACCGTCACGGTCCCGAGCACGACGAGCTGCGTCAGCGTGCCGCCGCGCGGCGCCCACCAGGCGCATGCCGTCCAGTACACGATGCCGACGGTGACCTGCACCCGCGCCATCGATCCGTAGCGCTCGACGGCCCGCAGCGGCACGAGCGCCGCGCTGTTCGCGAGCGCGAGCGGCACGGCGAGCGCCGCCGCGCGATACACGGTCGCGTCGTCGGGCACGATCGTGTCGAGCTTCAGCGCCGCGGCGATGGCGGGGTGCGCCGCGTAGAAGATCGCGCCGAGCACCGCGCCCCAGCCGACGAGCAGCGCGAGCGCCTCGCGGAACAGCCGCCGCGCGCCGTCGCGGTCGCCGCGCGCCGCGTACTGCGTGAAGCCGCGCGTGGCGGCCGTCGACAGCCCGAGGTCGAGCTGTCCGGCGATCTGCGGCACGAGGTTGAACAGGATCAGCGCGCCGTACGCCTCGCGGCCGAGGGCGCGCAGCAGGATCGGCGTGACGACGAGCAGCAGCAGGAACGGAACGCCCTGCGCGGCGAGGTTCGCGACCGCGCCGCCGATCGTCCCGCCGAGGCGCGTCATCCGCATCGCATGCGCGTCGTCTGCCGCTGCGGACCACCGGCGCGTGCGGCCGCGGTCACCGCTGGCCGGTTCGACCCGCGATCAGCGGCGCGGTCCGACGAGCTCGTCCAGGCACGCGTCGACGTCCTGCTGCCACGGCGGCGGCACGATGTCGAAGGTGCGGACGAATCGGTCATGGTCGAGCAGCGAATGGAGCGGGCGCTTCGCCGGCGTGAGATACGCGGCCGTGGTCGTCTCGGCCACCGCGTCCGGCGCGAGCGTCCAGCGGCCCGCGTCCGACCGCGCGTGAAGACCCGCGATCACGTGCCTCGCGTACGCGTGCCACGTCGTCGCGCCGGCGGCGGTCGCATGATACGTGCCCCGCGTCGCCGCGACGCGCGCGATCATCGCGTCGATCGTCGTCGGCGTGTCCGCGTTGGCGTTCAGCATCGCGCCGATGAACGCCGCGAGCCGCTTCGCGTCGATCGGCGCGCCGTGCTGGTCCGCGACGACCGAGATCGCGTCCTTCGTCTCGGCGAGCCGCATCATCGTCTTCAGGAAGTTCGCGCCGCTCGCCGAATAGACCCACGACGTGCGCAGGATCCAGTGCGCGACGCCGCTCGCGCGGATCGCGTCCTCGCCGGCGAGCTTCGTCGCGCCGTAGACCGACAGCGGGTTCGTCGGATCGTCCTCGCGATACGGCGTCGTGGCGGTCCCGTCGAACACGTAATCGGTCGACACGTGGACGAGCGCGCCGCCGCGCGCGGCCAGCCACTCGGCCATGAGGCCGGGCGCCGTCGCGTTGACCGCGTACGCGGCGTCGCGATCCGACTCGGCCCGATCGACGGCCGTGTACGCCGCCGCGTTGACGACGAGCGTCGGCGCGATCGCGTCGAGCGCGCGTCGCACGTCGTCGGGGTTCGCGAGGTCCATCGCGTCGCGGCCGACGAACGCGACGTCGGCGTCGACCGGCTTCCAGCGCTCGACCGACGCCTGCAGCGCGTGGCCGAGCTGACCGTTGACGCCGGTGACGAGGACGCGCGCGGCCGTTGTCAATCGAACGTCTCCGCGTCGGCGAGCGGCTTGCCCGCGCGGTCCTTCGCCGCGAGCAGCGGCTCGCCGTCGAACGGCCACGCGATGCCGATCGCGGGATCGTTCCAGAGCAGCGTGCGCTCGTGTTCCGGCGCCCAGTAGTCGGTCGTCTTGTAGAGGAACTCGGCCGACTCGGACAGCGTGACGAAGCCGTGCGCGAAGCCCGGCGGGATCCACAGCTGCTTCTTGTTCGCGGCCGACAGCACGAGGCCGATCCAGCGGCCGAACGTCGGCGACGATCGCCGCAGGTCGATCGCGACGTCGAACACCTCGCCGGCGGTCGCGCGCACCAGCTTTCCCTGCGGCTGCCGGATCTGGTAGTGCAGCCCGCGCAGCACGCCTTTCGACGAGCGCGAATGGTTGTCCTGCACGAACGCCGGCGACAGGCCGGTCAGGCTCTCGAACGTCTTCGCGTTGTAGCTCTCGAAGAAGAAGCCGCGGTCGTCGCCGAACACGGCCGGCTCGATGACGAGCACGCCGGGGAGCTCGGTCTCGGTGACGGTGGCGCGCGCGCTCACGGGATCGTCCTCGTCGTCGATGCCGCGACCATCGGCGTCCGCGTCGTCCGGATTCGAATCGTCGCGTTCATAGCACCGGATCGACGAGCAGCTGCAGCAGGTACTGCCCGTAGCCGGTCTTCTTCAGCGGCTCGGCGAGCGTCTCGATGTCGCCCGCGCCGATCCACTGCTGGCGGAACGCGATCTCCTCGGGGCACGCGACCATCAGCCCCTGCCGGCGCTGCAGCGTCGCGATGAACGCCGACGCCTCGAGCAGCGAGTCGTGCGTGCCGGTGTCGAGCCACGCGAAGCCGCGGCCCATGATCTCGACGTCGAGCTGGCCCATCGACAGGTAGCGGCTGTTGACGTCGGTGATCTCGTATTCGCCGCGCGCCGACGGCGCGATGTCGGCCGCGATGTCGCAGACCTGGTCGTCGTAGAAGTACAGGCCGGTCACCGCGTAGTTCGAGCGCGGCGCGACCGGCTTCTCCTCGAGCGAGATCGCGCGCCTGTTCGCGTCGAACTCGACGACGCCGTAGCGCTGCGGGTCGTGCACGTGATACGCGAACACGGTCGCGCCCGACTCGGCGGCGTTCGCGTTCGCGAGCTGGTGCGGCAGGTCGTGGCCGTAGAAGATGTTGTCGCCGAGGACCAGCGACGACGGCGCGCCGCCGACGAACGACGCGGCCGATCACGAACGCCTGCGCGAGGCCGTTCGGCACGTCCTGCACGGCGTACGACAGCGAGATGCCCCACTGGCTGCCGTCGCCGAGCGTCGAGCGGAAGCGCGGCGTGTCGGACGGCGTCGAGATGATCAGCACGTCGCGGATGCCGGCCATCATCAGCGTCGACAGCGGGTAGTAGATCATCGGCTTGTCGTACACCGGCAGCAGCTGCTTGCTGATCGCGTGCGTGATCGGATACAGCCGCGTGCCCGAGCCGCCGGCGAGGATGATGCCCTTGCGCGCCTTCATGCCGCGCGGCCCGCGACGGCGGGCGCGGCGCCGGCGCCGCGGTCGGCGTACTGGCGCTCGATCCAGTGGCGATAGCTGCCGTCCTTGACGTGCGCGACCCAGTCCTGGTGGTCGAGATACCAGCGCACCGTGCGCTCGATGCCGGTCTCGAAGTTCTCGGCCGGCTTCCATCCGAGCTCGCGCGTGATCTTCGTCGCGTCGATCGCGTAGCGCCGGTCGTGTCCGGGCCGGTCCTTCACGAAGGTCACCTGCTCCGCGTACTGGCCCGACGCCTTCGGACGCAGCCGGTCGAGCGTCGCGCACAGCGCGCCGACGACCTCGAGGTTCGTCCGCTCGTTGTTGCCGCCGACGTTGTAGACCTCGCCGGGGACGCCCTTCGCGAGCACGAGCTCGATCGCAGCGCAGTGGTCGCCGACGTACAGCCAGTCGCGGACGTTGCGGCCGTCGCCGTAGATCGGCAGCGCCTTGCCGTCGAGCGCGTTCGAGATGGTCAGCGGGATCAGCTTCTCGGGGAACTGGAACGGCCCGTAGTTGTTCGAGCAGTTCGTCGTCAGCACCGGCAGGCCGTACGTGTGGAAGTAGGCGCGCACGAGATGGTCCGACGCGGCCTTCGACGCCGAGTACGGACTGTTCGGCGCGTACGGCGTCGTCTCGCTGAACGCGGGATCGTCGGAACCGAGCGACCCGTACACCTCGTCGGTCGAGACATGCAGGAAGCGGAACGCGGACGCGTCGGTCGCCGGCAGCGCCTTCCAGTACGCGAGCGCGCATTGCAGCAGGTTGAACGTGCCGTTGACGTTCGTGCGGACGAACTCGGCCGGCCCGAGGATCGAGCGGTCGACGTGGCTCTCGGCCGCGAAGTGCACGATCGCGCGCGGCCGGTGCGCGGCGAACAGCGCGGCGATCGCCGCCTCGTCGCAGATGTCGACCTGCTCGAAGCGAAAGCCGTTCCGGCGCCGCGCGCCGTGACGTCGGCGAGGTTCTCGGCGTTGCCGGCGTACGTCAGCACGTCGATGTTGAGCACCGCCTCGTCGTGCTGCGCGGCCCAGGCCAGAATGAAGTTCGATCCGATGAAGCCGGCACCGCCTGTCACGAAGATCATGGGGATCCCTGTGGGTGGGAATGGAAAACGTCATGCAAGGGCCGGGCCAGCGGCGCCCGCGCCCCGATGGTCGCCGAGCGGCATGACGACCCGGCGACGACGACGCCGCAAGCTAGCGCATCGCGCGGTACATCCGCTCGAGCGTCGTCGCGCAGCGGTCGCGGACGGCACGTCGCCGACCGCGGCCAGCATCGCGCGCGGGTCGCCGGTCAGATGGCGGATGTCGTTCGGGCGCACGAACGCCGGGTTGACGCGCACGTCGATGCGGTAGCCGGCGATGTCTTCCATCATCGCGATGATGGCGCCGAGCGAGGCGGCCGTGCCGGTGCAGATGTTGACCGCGGCTCGACCGCAGCGGCGACTCGAGCAGCTTGCGATAGACCTCGACGACCATCGCGACGTCGGAAAAGTCGCGCTCGACGTCGATGTTGCCGAGCTCGATCGACGTCGCGCCGCGCGCGAAGTGCGACGACGATCTTCGGCACGAGGAAGTTCGTCGACTGGCCGACGCCGGTGTAGTTGAACGGCCGCGTGAACGACGATCGGCAGGCGGTCGAAGTAGTTCGCCGCCATCTTCTCCATCGCGAGCTTGCTGATCGCGTAGTGGTTCGCCGGCCGCGGCTCCTCGGTCTCGGCGAGCCGGTCGCCTTCGCGGTTGCCGTAGACGTTCGCGCTGCTCGCGAGCACGACCTTGCGCGGCGGCGTCGGCAACGCGGCCAGCGCGTCGAGCAGGTTGACGGTGCCGACGACGTTCGCCGCGTACAGCCGCGCCGGATCGGACACGACGAAGCTGATGCCGGCGAGGTGGATCACGAAGTCGGGCGCGACCTCGGCGACGACCGACCGGCACGGCGTCGGGCGACTCGATGTCGAGCACGCGCTCGCCGGGCTGCGGGTCGGCGTGCGTCGTGCCGACGACGCGGTAGCCGGCGGACTCGAGCTCGGCGCGCATCGACGCGCCGGTGAATCCCTCGATGCCGGTGACGAGGACGGCCTCGCGTCCGGCCGGGACGTTCGCGGCCATCGCGGTGGGGTCGGCGCCGACCGGTCAGAACGAGGAGCCGCGCTCGTTGCGGCGCAGGTCGGCCTCGACCATCATCTGGCACAGCTCCTCGAGCGTGGTCTTCGGCGTCCAGCCGAGCTTGTCGCGCGCCTTCGCCGCGTCGCCGATCAGCAGCTCGACTTCGGCCGGACGATAGAACTTCGGATTGACGCGCACCAGCGTCTTGCCCGACGACGCGTCGCGCGCCGATCTCGTCCTCGGCCGCTGCCCGACCACTCGATGCGCGAAGCCGGCCGCCTTGAACGCCATCGTGACGAAGTCGCGCACGGTCTCGGTCCGGTTCGTCGCGAGCACGTACGTGTCGGGCTCGTCGGCCTGCAGCATGCGCTACATGCCTTCGACGTATTCCTTCGCGAAGCCCCAGTCGCGCTTCGCGTCCATGTTGCCGAGCTCGAGCACGTTCGAGCTTGCCCAGCTTGATCTTGGCGACCGAGTCGGTGATCTTGCGCGTGACGAACTCGCGGCCGCGCAGCGGCGACTCGTGGTTGAACAGGATGCCGCTGCAGCCGAAGATGTCGTACGACTCGCGATAGTTGATCGTCATCCAGTGCGCGTACAGCTTGGCGACGCCGTACGGGCTGCGCGGATAGAACGGCGTGTCTTCCTTCTGCGGGATCGCCTGCACCTTGCCGAACATCTCCGACGTCGACGCCTGATAGAAGCGGATCTTCGGGTTCGACGCATGCGGATCGCCTCGAGCAGGTTCAGCGCGCCGATGCCGGTGATCTGCGCCGTCGTCGTCGGCTGCTCGAACGACACGCCGACGAAGCTCTGCGCCGCGAGGTTGTAGATCTCGTCCGGCTCGGCGCCGCTTGACGAGCGACAGGCTCGTGCCGAGGTCGGTGAGGTCGTACTCGACCAGCTCGAGGTTCGGATGCGCCTCGATGCCGAGCTCCTCGATGCGCCAGAAATTGACGGAGCTGGTGCGGCGGTAGGTGCCGAAGACCTTGTAGCCCTTCTCGAGCAGCAGCTCGGCGAGATAGGCACCGTCCTGGCCGGTGATGCCGGTGATGATGGCGGTTTTCATTGTGATGGAAGGAGGGTCGGAAGGGATGCGGGACGCGGTCGTGCCGCCGACGCCCCGCCGGGCGCGGCGGGCGCGCGACTCGGCGTCGGGGCGGGACGACGCGTCATTTCTTCAGCACGATGAGACCGATGGACGTCGTGACGAACTTCTCCTCGACCATCAGCTTCAGGTGCTTGTTGCGGTTGAACGGCGGCAGGTCGACGTATCGGTCGAGCTCGCGCGTTCCGGTGTTGAAGTTGATCGGCAGGAGCACGTTGCCCTGGGCCTCGATCGCGGACTTCAGCCGCCGGATGTCCTTGCGACGATAGAGCGAGAGCCCTTCGCTCTCGAACGTGTCTTCGTCGGACCCGATGTTGAGCTCGGTCGTATGCACCGCGACACCGCCCGGACGCAGGCACTTGTTCGCGTTGAGCACGAAGTCGATGCCGTGCTGCAGGGAACCGAGGTGCTCGAACGCGCACGACGACCAGACGAAGTCGTGCACGCCGAGATCGTCCGGAATCGCGTTCATGTCGGCAGCGCGGAACGTGACGTGCTTCTCGAATTGCTCCCAGCTGCAGATCCCCTCGTAGAAATAGTCGCGGACGTTCGTGCTGCCCCAGTAGGCGTCGCCCTTCTCGCGCGGCGCGATGTCGGTGCAGATCACGTCGACCCCGCGCTTGGCCATCACCGCCGCGAGCGGCTCCTTTCCGCAGCCGAAGCCGACACCGCTGAAGCCCGGCTGCAGCACGCACAGCTGCTCCAGCGCACGAAGGATGTAGATGTACTCCCACTGCTTGCGATGGAACAGCTTGTCCTGCGCGATCTCGGCGCAGATGCGGTCGTAGATCGGTTCTTCGAACTGGCTCGCGGTGCAGACCTGGCTCGTGACGGTCTCGAGCGTCGGTTCGACCAGCGCCGGTTCGGGTGATGCGGCCAACGTGTCGGCGGTAGCGGCCATGGAATCCTCTTTCTGGAAGGTATCGGAAACGCAGGACCCGCGTCGGAAGCTGTCGGGATGCGTGCCGCTAGGCCAGCATGCCGTGCAGCCGACCGAGCCGCGGGTCTCGCGGGTGGATCAGCAGAAGGTTGATGAACAGTTGCGACGACGCGCTGAGATCGCCCTGCACGCGACCCATCAGCCGCCCGGAGTCGGTCGCCACGAGCTTCGGGTTGCCCTCGCTGACCTCGAACATCAGATAGCCGTACCGATCGAACCACTGCAGCAGCCGCCCGGGGTCGGCCCCCATGCCGGTCAGTCCGTGCGGCCAGAACTCGATGATCCAGCAGCACGCGACGGCGTCGAAGCGCGCGTTCCGAAGCCCCTGGACGACCGCCCATTCGCTGCCCTGCGTGTCGCACTTGACGACCGTCGGAACGCACGGCAGGTCCGCGATGACGTCGTCGAGCGTGGTCACCGGGATCGACGTCGCCCGTCGCGGCGCGTCGCCTTCGAAGAGACGATGGTCGCCCCGATTGTCGTCGCTCAGGAAGAGCGGCGCGGTGCCGGTCTCGCTGCCGAGCGCGACCTGCCGCGGGACGACGTTCGTCGCGCCGTTGCGTTCGAGATTGCGCGACAGCAGCGCGAAGTTCGCGGCCTCCGGCTCGAACGCGACGACGTGGCCGCCGGCACCGACGTCGAGCGACGCGACGAGGCTGTACCAGCCGATGTTCGCACCGACGTCGATCACGCACCCCCCGGTTCGCAGAGCGCACGGAAGACTCGCGTCTCGAACGGCTCCCAGCATCGGTGCCGCCGGATGTCGGCGCTGATGTAGCGGTCGCCGGACGGATGGATCTCGATCTCGAAGCGGAGGTCGCCGAGGTCGATCGGCACGACCGGCGACTCCGTCCCGGCCGCGGCGTGCGCAGCGGGGCCCGCCGGAGCCTGCGGCTGCAGGTACGACGTCTCGAGTCGCGTGTCGACCGGATGCGCGATCTGGAACGCCGGGAGCAGGCAATAGCGCGCCGGTTCGAACAGCATGGGAAGGTCGTCGACGTGCACGAAGTGGTCGCCGAGGCAGTCGCGTCGCACGAAGAACGCGTTCGTGCCCGGCAGGTTGCACGAAACGAGCCCGTAGCCGTGCGTGTCCAGCGCCCGCTGCCACGCGCGCAGCGACGCACCGAAATAGTCGCTGCCGTTCCAACGATGCGCCGGGTCGTACGGCATCACCCAGTCGATCGCGGCGCCGAAGCGCGCGTTGTATTCGACGACGACGACGCGGGGACGCAGGGCGATGAACGGCGGCGCGACATGGAAGTCGTTGCCGTCGATGTCGATGCAGAGCAGGTCCGGTGGCGATGTCTCGCGAAGCATCGTGGCGACGACGTCGGCGTTGTCCGCGTCGATGAAGCGCGCCACGAGCGACAGGCGGCCGTCGTCCAGAGCGCCGGCGAACTTCGCGCGGATCGCCTCGGCGTGTCGCGCTTCGCCTTCGACCCAAGCGCCGTGCCACCCCGACAGCAACAGGGCGAGCGTGTTGTTCTCCAGACCGTTCTCGACGCCGATCTCGATGAAGCGCCGGGACTCGACGCCGATCCGGCGAAAGATCTCCGCGACGATGCCGTCCTCGTCGGCCTGCGAGAAGACCTTCGAGCCCGAGGCGATCGGGAATCGCCGGTCGCCGTAGCGCGGCTGTGCCATCAACTGCAGTCGCAGCGACGTGGCGGCCAGGACCTCGGACATCGCGAAGGAAGACATCGTCAGTTCGCGTTGTGCGCCTGGACGACGGCCTCGACCGCGACGAGGCCCCACAGGTCGCGGCCTTCCTCGTCGGACGGATAGCGGATCGCGAAGCGCGTCCCGCCGACGCAGTAGTCGACGATGCTCTCGGTCAACAGTTGCGTGCGGCGCATCGGATTCGGCGTCATCACGCTGACCCCGGCGATGATCCCGTATTCGCCGGGGCAGAGCGGACAGCGGTACGACAGCTCGATCACTTCCTGGCCGCCGGCGCGGAACTCGGCCAGGTCGATGCCGTGGTCGAGCGAGTTGATGTGGACGAGCTGTCGACCGCTCTGGTCGGTGATCCCGACGGCCAGCGCCGTGCGCGCGGGGACTTCGGTGTCGACCTGCAGGACCACGCGGATCAGATGCGTCCGGTCGAAGTCGATCGTGTCGGTGTCGTTGCCTTCCTCGTCCACGAGCACGATGTCCTGGATGCGGATCTCGCCGCTTCCGGTCCGGAACGGCTCGACCCGACTCGCGAAGGACGTGGGGCCGCCGGGCTGCGGCACCGCCGGCACCGGGACGTCGGGCGCATGCGGCGCGTCGTGCACGTCGGGCGAACGCGGCGTGGCCGGTACCGCCGCCGACATCGACGTGCTCGCCGCGCCGTTCGACGGCGCCGTCTCCGACGCCGGTGCGGGCGTCGTCGCATCCTGCGCGGCGCGCCGATCGGCCGGCTTCGGACGCACTCTGCCGAGCCCCGCGCCCGTCAGGCGCTTGAAGATCATCGACTCGTAGGCGCGGCCCACCTTCGCCGCCGCGTCGTCCATCACGACCTTCCCGTGCTCGAGCCACAGCCCGCGTTCGCACAGCGAACGCACCGAATCGGCGGCGTGCGTCACGTAGAGGAACGTCGTGCCGGCGTCCAGCAGCGACTTGATCTTGTGGAGGCACTTGTTCTGGAAGTACGCATCCCCGACGCTCAGGGCCTCGTCGACGATCAGGATGTCCGGCTGGACGTAGACGGCGCACGAGAACCCGAGGCGCACGCCCATCCCGCTGCTGTAGGTCTTGACCGGGTGGTCGATCGCATCGTCGAGCTCGCTGAACTTGATGATCGCCGGCGTGGCCTCGAGCGCTTCGTCGCGCGACAAGCCATGCAGCAGGCAGAACTGCGCGATGTTCTCGCGGCCGCTCAGCTCCGCGTTGAAGCCGGCGCCGAGCTCCAGCAACGCGGAGACCCGGCCCTCGATATGCGCCTCGCCGGTCGTCGGCGCGAGCACGCCGGCGATCACCTTCAGCAGCGTGCTCTTTCCGCTGCCGTTCTCGCCGATGATGCCGAGGCGCGCCCCCCGTTCGAGCGAGAACGTCACGTCGTCGAGCGCGGTGACCTTCCGATGCAGTGCGCGGCGACCGCCGTACAGCAGCTCGACCATGCGGTCGCGGGGTCGCTCGTAGCTGCGATAGGTCTTCGTGACCGACGCGACCTCGATCGTCCCGTTGACCCGGCCGTCGCGGTCAGATGACATCGGCGAACCCTTTTTCGAGACGTCGGAACAGCGACGTGCCGATCGCGAGGACGACGACGGCGAACGCCCACGCATAGCCCAGGTAGTGCCACGGGAACGCGCCGTGGTCGAGGATCGCGGCGCGTGCCGCCTCGATCAGGTAGAAGAACGGGTTCCAGTCCATCAGGATGCCGCGCGAGAGGCCGTTCGCGCCCTGCATCACGATGGCCGGCGAATACAGGATCGGGGTCAGGAAGAAGAGGATCGTGATGCACACCGGCACGAACTGCGTGAAGTCCGGGACGAACATCGACAGCGACGAGATCGCGTAGGCGAAACCGAGCGTGATGACCACGCCGCATGCCCAGACGAGCAGGTAGGTCCAGGCGTGTGCCGGGAACGCCTGGGCGTACCACAGCATCAGGACCGCGGTGATCGCGATGACGACCATCTGCGTCATCAGCGCCGACGCGAACGCGATCAGCGGCACGACCCAGACCGGAAAGGCGATCTTGTTGATCAGGTAGCTGTACTCGCGCAGCAGCGAGGTGCTGCGCCCGGAGACCTCCGCGAACAGCGTCCAGATGCTGAACGCGGAGAAGTAGAACAGCGCGAACGGCACGTCGTTGTACGGTGCGCCCATCCGACCGGACATGAGGATCGAGAACACGAAGATGTTGATCGTCGAATAGACGAGCGGCAGCGCGATCAGCCACGCGCCGCCGCCGAACGACGACGCATACCGGGTTCGCAGGTCGCGCGCACCGAGCGCCCACGCCAGCCGCAGGCCGTGAGCGAGGCCGTTGCCGCGTCCGGTCGTCATGCCGTGCCGCCGCTGCCGGGCAGCGGAGCCGCGGCGGTGCTTCCGCCGTCGGCCGAAGATGCCGGTTCACGCATGACGGGCGTCCCTGGCGGCGGCGGTCTTGCGACGCGCGACCGACTCGATGCGGTGGACGAAGGCGCTGCGGACGTTGCGCACCGAGAAGGCCCGCAGGTGCGGCTCGATCCGCGTCGCGTAGGCCCCGAGGTCGACCGGCGCCAGCCGGATCTCGCGCGCGATCGCCCGGGACAGCGCCGGAACGTCGCCGGTCGGCACGAGCGTGGCGAGACCGCCGCAGATGTTCGGCAGGTTCGAGTTGTCGTAGGTGACGACCCGACACCCGTACGCCAGCGCCTCCAGGATCGGCACGCAGAATCCTTCGTGATAGCTCGGCAGGACGAACAGGTCCGCGTCGCGCAGGATCGACTTCTTCCGGTCTTCCGGAGCATCCGCATGGAGCGCGATGCGTAGGCGCGCGCCGTACCGTGCGGCCAGGTCGACGATCGTCGCACGCAGCGCCTCGATCATCGCCGGGTCGGAGAAGTCGCCGTTGCCGATCAGGTCCAGCCGAAGCCGGACGTCCGCGTCGTCCGCGGCGACCGCTTCGACGGCCGCCAGCAGGTCGCCCGGCCCCTTCGAGCGGACGAACCTCCCGACGTAGGCGATGCGCACGACGCCGTCGGACGCGCTCGCCTTGACGGGCGGAAGCGCGGACGCCACTTCGACGGAGAGCGGCACGACGGTCGCCGGGACGTCGATCCCCGCCGAACGCAGCGTCTCCAGATTGGTTCGACTGACGCAGAGCACGTGGTCCGCGAACGCGATGTTGGCCATCTGCCGATGCGACCGGTCGATCGTGTCGTGGTGACTCGCCGCCACGAATTCCTTCGGCGTGACGTTGTGGAAGACGACGACACGGCCGGCATTCGTCGGCGCGACCGGCAGCAGGTCGAAGAGCGGATAGTAGACGCCGAAGTGGAAGACCACGACGTCGCTCGCCTGGAAGAACGGGTCGAAGGCGACGTCGCGCAAATGCTGGACCTCGCGATGCGCGACGTCGTCGAAGTCGCAGCGATACGCGAAGAGCCGGACGTCGTGCCGGGCCGCGAGCCAGCGGCAATGCATGCGGACCGAATCCGAGATCGCGTCGTGACGCACGCAGACGCTGTGGAGGACCGAGATCTTCAAGGGGTCGCCGCCTGCGTCGCCGCGTCGATCGCGGCGAGCGTGCCGCCGGTCATGGCGCGTGCCGTGAAGCGCTCGAGGTAGGCGGCGCGCGCGCGGCGCCCGACCGCGCCTCGCAGTGCCGCATCGGCGACGACGCGCTCGAGTGTCGCCAGCAGCGACGCGCTGTCGCCGGGTTCCACCAGGAAGCCGGTCTCGCCGTCGGCGATGACTTCGCGCATGCCGCCTGCGTTGCCGCCGATGACGGTCCTGCCGTGCATCATCGCTTCGAGATGGACGAGGCCGAACGACTCGAAGCGCGACGGCGCGACGACGACGTCGGCCGCCTCGTAGAAGCCGCGAAGCCGTTCCTCGCTGACCTCGCCGTGGAACGCGATGCGGCCCGCGTCGACGAGCTGCCGCTGCGCGTCCTCGAAGCGTCGCCGCAGCGTGGTTCCGTCGTAGTCGATCGTGTCGTTGCCGACGACGTCGATGCGGACGTCGGGGTGCGCTCGCAGCAGCGCCGGCGCCGCGGCGAGGAACACGTCGGCGCCCTTGCGGTACTCCAGGCGTCCGACGAAGCACACGCGGACCTGGTCGGGGTGCCGCGCGGCCGGCTGCGTCCCGGCGCCGGTCCAGTCGTCGAGCCCGAGGTGCACGACGTGCAGCCGGTCGACCGGCAGCGCGATCTCGTAGAGGCGTTCCATCTCCTCCGCGATGGCCCGGCTGTGCGCGATCACGCCGTCGACGTCCTGGACCAGCCGCCGTTCGAGCGCCAGCACGGGTCCGGCGAACGTCCGCATGAAGTCCGCGTCGGCGCGGCGCTCGGGATTCGAGTCCAGATACATGGCGAGCGTCGTCTGCAGGAACGTCAGCAGGTGGAACCGTCCGTCGTCGAGGAACGCGATGCCCTCGAGATCCCAGATCGGCGCGCACACCGCCACGACCGGGCGTCGATCGGCGATCTCGATCGCTTCTTCCAGCATCGATCGCGAGTAGTTCCAGAGCCGCGCCGGCACGTCGAGCCCGGGCGGCGCGTCGAACGCCTTCGGCACGATGCGGTGGACCCAGACCCCTTCCTCGAAGTCCACGCGGTCGTGTCCGCTCCCTTCGGTCAGCACGTGGACCTGGTGGCCGAGCCGCGCGACGTCCTTCGCGAGATGGTGGACGAAACGGCCGATCCCGCCGACGCTCGCCGGCGGGTAGGTGCGCGTCAGGAACACGTGGCAACGCTGCTCGGCGGCCGGCAGCGTCGGGACGAAGCGCACGAATCCCTCGTTGCCCCGAAGGCTCTCGACGTCGACGAGCTTGCGCCGACCGGCCAGGCCGCGCGTCAGGCCGTCGCGCAGCGCGTGCTCGACCTCGTCCTCGAATGCGTCGAGACGCTGCGGTTCGAGCAGACGTTCGCCGATCGCCCATTTCACGTGGGTCCGGAACTCCTCGACCGTGTCGTGGGCGACCTCGAGTGCCAAGTCGAGCGGCACGTGACCGCCGCCGTTCATCAGCGAGAAGTAGGTCTTGTTCTTGATGACCGACCGCCAGCTCGTGAGCACCCGCGATTCGTTGCGGATGTGGCTCGGCATGTACTTGTGATGGATGAAGCCCCGATCGAGCTGGGCGACCTTCCATCCCGCATCGACGAAGCGCAGGATGATGTCGCTCTCGTCGAGGAAGTACTCGTACTCCTCGTCGAAGCCGCCGACCTCCACGATCGCGGAACGCCGGAAGAGGCTGTTCGCCATGACGTGCGGATAATGGAAGCTGCCGGGGAAGTTGAATTCCGGCGTCGCACGTTGCCACGTCGTGTCGGCGACGCCGAAACGGTCGAGACTGCCGAAACGCCACTGGTACGCCTTGCCGGTATGGTCGTGAAGGAAGCCGCCCGCCACCGCGACGTCGGCGTCACGGAACGCCGGCACGACGTCGTCCAGCCATTCCGGCTCCGGAACCGAGTCGTCGTCGAGAAACGCGACGATCTCGCCCGACGAGATCTGGATGGAAAGGTTGCGCGACATCGACAGGTTGCGCTCGGGACATTCGCCGTACCGGATCTGCGCACCGTAGCCGGCGCAGAGTTCGTGCGTTCCATCGCGCGTCGGGCCGGCGACCACGACGACCTCGAAGTTCGGGTAGCGCAGGTAGCGCAGGCTCTCGAGGCAGGTCGCGAGGCTCGCCGCGCGGCCGTCGGTGTTGACGATCACCGACACGGTCGGCGCGAACGCATCCGTCGTCGGCCCCATCAGCGGCCGCCGTTTCTCGCGCGTACTTCGAATTCCTTGCAGCCGCCGTTCTCGCGATTCGCCGCCACCACCTCGACATCCGCGAAGCCGGCCTCCTCGAGCAGGGCGGACAGCGAGGCCGGGCTCAGCATGTTGTAGTGGAAGTCGCCGTCGTAGTCCTGGCCGCCGAACGTGACGTTGCGGAACTGCTCGAAGCCGTATTCGCCGCTCAGGTACGCCTTCGCCATCCCGTCCGCGTCGGGGACGACGGCCGCGAAGACGCCATCGGGCTTCAGCAGCCGCCGCCAGTAGCCGAGCAGCTCGCGCCGCAACTGCTCCTGCGGGAAATGCTCGAGCACGTGCGCCGAGAAGATCTCTTCGGCTTCGCCTTCGTCGAACGGGAGGTCGTCGATCTCGGCCACGACGTCGACTCCGGGAAGCGCACGGCGGTCGACGTTGATGTATCCGTCGAGCGCGACATGCCCGCAGCCGAGATTCAGCCGCAGGCCTCGCCTGCGCGCATCGGCGACCTTGTCGACCGAAATGATCTCGGCGGTCGCGCGCAACGAGTCGCCGTCGCTCTTGCGGGCCGCGCCGTAGCGCATCTCGAACAGCAGCTCGCGACGAACGAACTCCACGCGACCGAGGAGGTATTCGACGGTCGACGTCAGGCCGCGCGCGGCGTCGCGGATCGCCGTGGCCTCGCCGATGAACGTGGCGCGCGCTTCGTCCGTTGCCGCGCCGGCGGCGGCCACGCGAGCCTCGAAGGCCATCAGCTCGCGCGCGACGTCGGATCGCTGGGTGGCCTGCGCGGCGTCCAGGTCCGCGACGCGCCGTTCGATCCCGCCGAGCCGCTCGCGAGTCGCGGCCGCGTCGCGCGCGGCGTTGCGTAGCGCGACCGGTACCGATCGCACCAGGTTGTCGACGGCGCTGGTCCTGGCGACGAGCCGTCCGTTCATCTCGGTGATCGTGTCGAGGAGACCCGGAAGCTGCCGGTTCGCGAAGTCCTCGTAGCGGGCGACCACCTCCTGCACGGCCGGTTGCGGACCGTCGACCGCTCGGCGCAACGCCTCGATCTCGGCGGCCTGGCGGGCTTGCGATTCGGCGGCGAGGCGGTTCGCTTCGGCGGCGAGGTCGACGGCTTCCGCGGCGAGGCGGTTCTGCGCGTCGGCGGCGGCCGTCCAGGCGGCACGCGTCTCCGGCAGGCGGATGACGGCCACGGCGATGCGAACCGGTCGCCCGATCAGCGGCAGCCGGGCGAGTCCCCTGACCATTCTTCTCAATGCCTGCTTCATGACGCCTTTCGGTCGCGCGGGCCCCGATCGCTACGCGACCGCATCGAATACCGGAATCGCGTCGTCGCGGCTCGCCGCCTCGCGGAACTGCGCGGCGACGGATGCGCTGATCGCGGCGATCGCCTCGTCGCAGCGCTCCGCCGTCGTCGCCGCTTCGTCCGCGCCGTCGCGGCGCGCGGTCGGCGCCACCGGCGTCGTCGAACGCTCGCCGAGATCGACGGCCGGCACGGCGCCCGGTCCCGTGGACCCGATCACGCAGTCGGCCCAGTCCGAGCGGTCGACCAGCGCGTCCCCCGGCGCCGCGTCCGGCTTACCGAGATCGGCGATCGCGGCGAGTCCGACGCCCCGCTGACGAAAACGACGGAGCGCGTCCCGCCGGGCCCCGACCGGCTCTTCGGGGTCCGCGACGAAGATCCGGTCGCCGCGACGAACCTCGATCTCCTCGTCGACGGCGACGACATCGGGGAGGGCGAGGATCGCGGCGAGCGTCGCGCGCGCGTAGCGGTAGGCGGTCCCGTCCCACGCGATCGCCTCGACGCGCACCGCCTCCGCGAGACGGTCGAGCAGCATCTCGAAGAGGCGGCGAAGGACCGCGTCGCCTCCGCCCTGCGTCGCTCCCGTGATGTCGACGAGGCACTGCGGACGTCGGCGCAGCGGCGTCTGGTCCGACGCGATCGAGACGATCCGGCGCGTGTCGTCGTCGTCCAGCGGGTCGGACGGGGAACCGATCACCGCCGTCACGAATTCGTCGAGACGGCGATTCGGATTGCGTTCGTAGAAGCGTTCGATCGCGTCGCGGTACCGGGCGGCGATCATCGGACCATGGCATTCCTCGCGCACGAAGCGGAGGCCGGCTTCGGACCGCGCGCGTCGCTCTTCGGGATCGTCGACCAGCGTCGCGATCGCGGTCGCGAGCTCGTCGTCGCCGAAGCGGTCCGGCACCTGCAGCGCGGTGTCGGGCGGCAGTTCCGCGAGCGTCCCGTGACGATTGACGACGACCGGAACGCCGTTCGCGAAGCAGTGCAACACGGCGCCGGACGTTTCGCCTCGCGAGCCGGTACGCAACTGCACCGCGCAATCGGTCGCTTCGAGATAGGTCCGGAATGCCTCGTCGTCGACGAACCCGACGAGCCGTATCCGGGCCTGGGCCCCGTTCGCCGCGATCACCCTGCGGAGCTCGGCCTCGTAGAGGGCATCGCTGCCGGGACCGACGAGCAGCAGAAGCGCATCGGTCCGCTTCGCCAGGTCGCCCGAGCACCACGCACGCACCAGCTCGAGATTCAGCTTCGTCCTGCTGACCAGTCCGAACGAGCAGACGACGACGGCATCGGCCGGGATGCCCAGCTCGGCGCGGGCGATCTCGCGCGGCCTGCGATGCGGCTCGTTGCGGAGGTGCCCGATCCGCACGATGAGGTCCTCGCCCTCGACACCGTAGAACGCGCGCGCCGCGCGCACGGCGAATGCGGAATGCACGATCGTCCCGTACCCGAGCTCGAACACGATGCGGCTCGCCGGATAGCGCCAGACCACGACGTCGCGACGCGACGCGTCGTCGTGCGGGCCCCGAACCGACTCGACGAGCGGCGGGAAGCCATGCGAACGGAACAGCTCGCGTTGCAGGATGCCCGGTCGGGACCCGTGCCCATCGAGATGGTTGAACAGGTTGCTCAGGAAGAAGTCGTGCAGCACGACGACGCCCGGATGGCGCTCCAGCATGTCGAGCGCGTCGCCGTGGAACTCGGCGGAATTGCCGATCTGGTACACGACCCGGTCGAAGCGCGCCGCGTTCGCTTCGAATCGGAGCCGGCTGCAGAGCGGATAGGTGCCGTCGAGCCAGGGATCGTCGACGCGCGGCAGGTCCGTCACGAGCGTGACGTCGTAATGCCGACTCAGCAGCGGCAGCAGTTCGGCGCTGTAGTTCGCGATCCCCGAGCGTTCCGGCGGCAGCGGCGACACGAACGCCAGCGATGGCCGGCTCGTCGGACGGGCCGCGTCGCGACGGGCATTCGGCGATGCGGTCTCGCGAGCCGCGTCGAACGCGTCGAGCACGCGCCTGGCCGACTCGTCCCACGAGAAACGTCGGCGCTGCAGACGGGAGTTCTCGACGAGACGGTCGCGACATCCGGGATCGCGGAGAGGCGCCACGAGCGCCGCCGTCATCGACTCGATCGAATGGGGGTCGAACTGCGCATCACGGATCCCGAGGATCTCGGGCATGCTCGAACAGTTCGATCCGATCACGGGGGCGCCGCAGCGCATCGCTTCGAGGATCGGCAGACCGAATCCCTCGTGCAGCGACGGGAAGACGAAGAGGGCGCAGAGCCGATACAGGTCGCACAGTTCCGCGTCGGACACGTAGCCGGTGCAGACCAGGTCGTCGCGCTCGAGGCCCGCCCGGCGCGCCGTCTCGGCCAGCGCCGCACGTTCGGCGGGTTCCGCCCGGCAGACGATGGCGAGCTGATGCCGGCGGCGCAACTCCGCGGGCAGTTCCGCGTATGCGCGGATCAGCCCTTCGATGTTCTTGCGATGGTCGATGCCGGCCGTGTACAGCACGAACGGTCGAGGCAGGTGCAGGCGCTGGCGCAGCGCCGCCTCCCGCGACGCGGGGACCTGACCTTCGCAGAACATCGCGTCGGCGTCGCCCTGGATGTCGACGACGCGATCGGACGGCAATCCCAGCGTCTCGATCGCCTCCCTGCGCGCGCTGTCGGAAATCGCGAAGAGCACGCGCGCATGCCGCGCGAGGTCGAGCTTCATCATGTAGGCGCGCCGCAGCTCGCGATCGCGCAGGTAGACGTCGCGCCGGTACCAGGGAATCAGGTCGTAGACCGTGGCGGCCCAGCGGCCGTCGGGCACGATCGTCGTCACCGAGTCGTCGGCGTAGCTCTCGAACAGACTCGCGACGTGGACGAAGTCCGGGGCGATGCCATCGACATGCAGCTGCAGCAGTCGCGCGGCGGCGCGCGCCCTGGCCAGGTTCGCCGGGTCGAGAAGCGACGTCTTCCCGGGCGACGCGAAGACATGGATGCGCTCGCGGGGAACGACATCGTCGATCCAGCCGATCGTCTCTTCCAGTTCGTCGTCGAACGCATGGTTCAACAGCGCCGACAGCTCGACGTCCCGACCCGCGGACGCCATCGCACGGAACAGGGCGAGGGAATAGCGGCCGATGCCCCGACGCCGCGAATGAGTCGTTTGCAGGGCCTGGAGATCGACGAGCACACGCATCGGCGTGCGCGTTCCGGTCAGCAAGACAGGCCCCTCGCTCGAGCCCGGGCGAGCGCCTGCCGCACGCGCGCGGGCGCGACGTCGATGGAAGGATGCGGCACCACGGTCGCGGCGTCCTCCGTCAACGCGAGATCGATCGTGCGCGGAATATCCTGCAGCACCGTGGGGTCCACCGACGTTCCGTACTCCTGCTGTCGCCAGTTCACGGCGACCTGCTCGCGCACCGCGTAGAGCAGGCGCCAGTAGGCCGGGCCGCGTCGCAACGCGGTCCACCCCTTCGAGACGAGGCGCAACGGGCGCGTCACCTTCCACGACGTGCTGGCGCGCAGCGCGGCGATCTCCGCGGCCGCCGTGCGCAACAGGGCCTGGTTCCGCGTCGCCGCTTCGGCCATCTGCGCCATCCGGCCGCGCATCAGGCGCGCCATTTCCGACTGTCGGTCGCGCTCGGCCTGCATCGCCGTCCAGGTGCTCGCTCGCGCGTCGCGGCGCTCGCCGTTCTGGCGCGGCGGGTCGGTGGGCGGAAAGGATGGCTGCTGCAAGCGCTCGCTTGTCGTCGTATTCATCGCTCGACCCCCGGTGCGCCCGACGAGCCATGTCCGCCGAAGCGGATCGCAGCGACGCAGCGCGATCGGAGCCGCCGAGGTCGCGGCCGTCACAGGGTGACGCGCGGTCCGGATTATAGCGTCGCCGTCGCGGCGCCGGACCGAAGGGGTGCGCATCATACCCGTCGCCGGCCGGCGGAGGCCGAGGTTCGTGAAATAATCGCTTCCCCCCGTTGCAGCGCCGAGTCCCGGACCGCGAACCGATGCCATCCCCCTCGATCTTCAAGGCGTACGACATCCGCGGCATCGTCGACGACACGCTGACCGCCGACGTCGTCCGCTCGATCGGCCGCGCCGTGGCGAGCGAGGCGAAGGACCGCGGCCAGAAGTCGTTCGTCATCGGTCGCGACGGCCGGCTGTCGGGCCCGGCGTTCGCGCGCGCGCTCGCCGAAGGCATCCAGTCGGCCGGCCTGGACGTGATCGACCTCGGCATGGTCGCGACGCCGATGGTCTACTTCGGCGCGGTCGAGCTCGGCACGAACTGCGGCGTCATGGTCACCGGCAGCCACAATCCGCCCGAGTACAACGGGCTGAAGATGGTCGTCGCCGGCGACGCGATCCACGGCGACGCGATCCAGGCGCTGTATCGCCGCATCGTCGACGAGCGCTTCGAGAGCGGCGCCGGGCGCTATTCGAAGCACGACATCGCCGACGCGTACTACGCGCGCATCAGCGGCGACGTCAAGGCCGCTGCGCCGCTGCGCATCGCGGTCGACTGCGGCAACGGCGTCGCCGGCGCCTACGCGCCGACGCTGTTCCGGACGCTCGGCTGCACGGTCGACGAGCTGTTCTGCGACGTCGACGGCCGCTTCCCGAACCATCATCCCGATCCGGCGCACCTCGAGAACCTCGAGGACCTGATCGACCACCTCAAGCACACCGGCTGCGAGGTCGGCTTCGCGTTCGACGGCGACGGCGATCGCCTCGGCGTCGTGACGAAGGACGGACAGGTCATCTTCCCGGATCGCCAGCTGATGCTGTTCGCCGAGGAGGTCCTGTCGCGCAACCCGGGCGGCGAGATCATCTACGACGTGAAGTGCTCGCGGAACGTCGCGCCGTGGGTCGAGGCGCATGGCGGCCGGCCGTCGATGTGGAAGACCGGCCACTCGCTCGTCAAGGCGAAGCTCAAGGAGACCGGCGCGCCGCTGGCCGGCGAGATGAGCGGCCACATCTTCTTCAAGGACCGCTGGTACGGCTTCGACGACGGCATGTACGCCGGCGCCCGCATGATCGAGATCCTCACGAAGGCGAAGGCGGCGGGCCGCGACGTCAGCGACGTGCTGAACGGGCTGCCGAACGCGATCTGCACGCCCGAGCTGCAATGGAAGCTCGCCGAAGGCGAGAACTTCGCGCTGATCGAGCGGCTGCAGCGCGAGGCGACGTTCGACGGCGCCGGCTCGGTGTCGCAGATCGACGGCCTGCGCGTCGAGTACCCGGACGGCTTCGGCCTGGCGCGCGCGTCGAACACGACGCCGGTGATCGTGCTGCGCTTCGAGTCCGACACGACCGCCGGCCTCGCGCGCATCCAGTCCGACTTCCGCCGCGTGCTGACGGCCGTCAAGCCGGGCGCGTCGTTGCCGTTCTGACCGGCGACGACGGCGTCGCGCTCACACGCGGTAGTAGTCCCGGAACCACGCCGCGAACCGCGCCAGCCCGACGTCGAGCGGCGTGGACGGCGCGAAGCCGACCGCCGCCCGCAGCCGCGCCGTGTCGGCGTACGTGTCCTTGACGTCGCCGTCCTGCATCGGCTTCATGATCTTCCCGGTCGTCCGCCCGAGGCAGCGCTCGAGCGTCTCGATGTACGTCAGCAGGTTGACCGACCGGTGGTTGCCGATGTTGTAGATGCGCCAGGGCGCCGCGGCCGTCGCCGCGTCGGCCCGCACCGGGTCGAACGCGGGGTCGGGCGTCGCCGGCGTATCGAGGACGCGGATCGTCCCTTCGACGATGTCGTCGACGTACGTGAAGTCGCGCGTCATGTCGCCGTGGTTGAAGACCTCGATCGGACGACCTTCGACGATCGCCTTCGCGAACAGCATCGGGCTCATGTCGGGCCGACCCCATGGCCCGTAGACCGTGAAGTAGCGCAGACCGGTGGTCGGCAGCCCGTACAGATGGCTGTAGCTGTGCGCCATCAGCTCGTTCGCCTTCTTCGTCGCGGCGTAGAAGCTGACCGGATGGTCGACCGGATCGGACTCCGCGAACGGCAGCTTGCGGTTGCCGCCGTACACCGACGACGTGCTCGCGTAGACGAGATGGCCGACGTCGTGGCGCCGGCATGCCTCGACGACGTTCGCGAAGCCGACGAGGTTGCTGTGCGCGTACGCGCGCCGGGTTGACGAGCGAATAGCGCACGCCGGCCTGCGCCGCCAAATGCAGCACGCGATCGAAGCGCCCGCTCGTCGAACACGCGGGCGATGCCGTCGGCGTCGGCGACGTCGACCTTCGCGAAGCGGAAGCGCGGCTGTCCCTCGAGCTGCCGCAGCCGGTCGTGCTTCAGGCCGACGTCGTAGTAGTCGTTGACGTTGTCGATCCCGACGACCTCGTCGCCGCGGGCGAGCAGCGCCTGGCAGGCGAAGAAGCCGATGAAGCCCGCGCAGCCGGTGACGAGCGTCGTCATCGATGGTCGTTGAACGCGGGGCCGTCGGACGCGTCGCCGGGTCGTGCCCGGTCCGCGGCACGCGGCTCGTCGACCTGCAGCGCGCGCAGCTTCGCGTACTTCGCGAAGCTGTTGAAGCAGCCGATCGCGATGTGCACGAGGCCCGGCAGCCCGTCGAGGAAGCCGAGCCGCACAGCGTAGAACTTCACGAAGCGCAGCGCCGGCGACATCAGCAGCCGCCACACGTTCGCGCGCGCGCCGGCGCGATACAGCGCGTCGGCCTGCAGGGTCGTGTAGCGGTTCTGCTTGTCGAGGTAGGTCGCGAGGCTCTCGGCCGAGTGATGCTTCAGGACCGCGCGCTCGGGCAGCCGTCCGACCGGGCCCGACGCGACGACCTTCTCGTGGACCGCGTCGTCGCTCCACTGCGCGCGGCGGCGGTCGAAGAGGCGCAGGCTCCAGTCGGGGAAGCCCTCGCCGTGCCGCAGGTAGCGGCCCATGAAGCGGTTCGAGCGCGGCATGCGGAACGCGACGTGGCGTCGGATCGGCGAGCGCCCGGCCGATCGCCTGCGCGAGCTCGGCCGAGACTTCCTCGTCGGCGTCGACGCACAGCACCCAGTCGTTGCGCGCGAGCGAGACCGCGAGGCGCTTCTGCGGACCGAAGCCGCGCCACGCCTCCTCGACGACGCGCGCGCCGTGCCGTCGCGCGACGTCGCGCGTGGCGTCGTCGCTGCCCGAATCGACGACGACGATCTCGTCGCAGAACGCGAGCGACCGCAGGCACGGCGCGAGCTGATCGCCGGTGTTGTACGTGATCAGGACGGCGGAGACCGGAAGCGGCGGGGAGGGCATCGACTCGGGCGGCCTGCGACGGAGCGGGGCGGCGACGGATCCTTCGTGCGCGCAGCGATGCGGACGCGGTCGTGCGTCCGTCGGTCGGGCGCTTCGGTAGAATCGCCCGATCGCCAGCCGGCTCGAATTGTGTCATACCCCATCCGATGGCCCGCGCCGCGACGGCGCCTCGCGGCCGCACCGACCGCTCGTCGCCGACGCATCGGCTCGCCGATGACCCGCGTCCTCGTCATCAAGACGAGTTCGATGGGCGACGTCGTCCACAACCTTCCGGTGATCGCCGACCTGCGCCGCGCCGATGCCGGGCGTCGTCATCGACTGGGTCGTCGAGGAAGGCGTATGCCGACCTCGTCGGCCTCGTCGACCGGCATCGAGCGCGTCGTGCCGGTCGCGTTGCGCCGCTGGCGACGCGCGCCGCATCGCGCGTCGACGCACGACGAGCGTCGTGCGTTCGGCGTCGCGCTGCGCGCCGAGCGCTACGACGTCGTGCTCGACACGCAGGGGCTGCTGAAGAGCGCGCTGATCGCGCTGTCGCGCGCGGCTCGCGCCGCGGCGGGCGGCGCGTCGGCTTCTCGTTCGGCCTCGTCCGCGAGCCGCTCGCCCGGCTGTTCTACGACGAGGGGTACGCGGTCGATCCGCGGCTGCACGCGATCGAGCGGATGCGCGCGCTCGCGGCCGCGGCGTTCGGCTACGACGGCGGCGCGCTCGGGCCGCCGCGCTTCGAGCTCGACGTGCCGGCGCGGCGGTTCGACTGGCTGTCCGGCGAACACGACGACGGTCGCGTCACGTCGTGCTGCTGCATGCGACCGCGCGGGCCGAGAAGTCGTGGCCGGCGGAGCGCTGGAGCGCGCTCGTCGAGGCGCTCGGCGCGGCCGGGATCGTGCCGGTGCTGCCGTCGGGCAACGCCGCCGAGCGCGAGGCGGCCGGAGGCCATCGCGCGTCGCGCGGCGCTCAGGGCCGTCGCGCGATCGTCGCGCCGCCGCTGACGCTCGTCGACTGCGCGGCGCTGTTCGCGCAGGTCGACGGCGGTCGTCGGCGTCGACACCGGACTGCTGCATCTCGCCGCCGCGCTCGACGTGCCGACGGTCGGCCTGTTCGGCGCGACGCCGCGCTGGCGCTACGCGCCGTACTGGTCGCCGCGCGCGATCAGCCTCGGCAGCTTCGGCGAGCTCGGCGCGCAGCCGGGACTCGCGGCCGTCGTCGAGGCACTGCGGCAGCTCGGCGTGCTCGGTCCGACGGCGACCGACGCCGACGTGACGTCGATCGATCTTCGCGAGCGCGCTCGCGCGCGCCGCGTACAGTCGCGCTGTGGTTCGTCGCGACGCCGGTCGTCGCGCTGTACCTGCTGTGGCGTTCGCGCCGACAGCCCGCGTACCGGCGACACTGGGACGAGCGCTTCCTCGGCCGCTATCCGGGCGACGCGCGCGGCCGCGTGCCTGTGGGTGCACGCCGTGTCCGTCGGCGAGACGCGCGCCGCGGCGCCGCTCGTCGAGGCGCTGCTCGCGGTCGCATCCCGACCTCCGGTGCTCGTCACGCACATGACGCCGACCGGTCGCGAGACGGCCGAGGCGCTGTTCGGCGATCGCGTCGCGGCACGCGTACCTCGCGTACGACTATCCGCACGCCGTCGCCGTCGTTCCTCGCGCACTGGCGGCCGCGGGTCGGCATCGTGATGGAGACCGAGATCTGGCCGAACCTGATGGCCGCGGCCGCGCGCGCCGGCGTGCCGATCGTGCTCGCGAACGCGCGGCTGTCGCCGAAGTCGCTCGCGTCGCGCGAGCCGCTGGCCGTCGCTGATGCGGCCGGCCGTGCGCGGCTTCGCGCGCGTCCTCGCGCAGACCGACGCCGACGCGCGAGCGCCTCGCGACGCTGGCGGCCGTCGCGAAGACGCGACCGGCTGGATCGAGACGATCGGCAACGTCAAGTTCGACGCGGACGTGCCCGGCAGCGCAGCGCGAACGCGGCGCGTCGTTCCGTGCGGCGTTCGACGCGATCGAGCCGCGGCCGCGCGTCTTCCTGTGCGCGAGCACGCGCGACGGCGAGGAGGAGCGCATCGTCGACGCCTGGCTGCGACACGGCGGCGGACGAGCCGCTCGCGGCGGACGACGGCCGCGTCGTCCTCGCGATCGTGCCGCGCCATCCGCAGCGCTTCGACGACGTCGCGGCGCTGCTGCGCGCCCGCGGACTCGACGTCGTCACGCCGCAGCGACGACGCGACCGCCGACAGCGACGACGCGGGTCTGGCTCGGCGACTCGATGGGCGAGCTGTGGGCGTACTACCTCGCGGCCGACGTCGCCTACATCGGCGGCAGCATCGTGCCGCTCGGCGGCCAGAACCTGATCGAGGCGGCCGCGGCCGGCTGCCCGATCGTGATCGGGCCGCACACGTTCAACTTCGCCGCGGCGAGCGACGAGGCGGTCGAGCGCCGGCGCCGCGGTGCGCGTCGCCGACTACGACGCGCTCGTCGCCACGGCGGTCGCGGTCGCGCGCGACGCGTCGCGTCGGCGGCGGATGCGCGACGCCGGCATCGCGTTCGCGGCCGCGCATCGCGGAGCGACCGCGCGCACGGTCGCCGCGATCGACGCGCTGCTCGCCGGCCGGGACGCGACGGCCGGCCGCCCTTGAAATCGGGCGAGCCCTCCCGATCTGCGGAGCAACGCGGGACCGCCCGCGATCAACGATCCGGAGTGAATGCCATGTACCTGACTCTCCATCGCGCGGGCCGCGTGCAGCCCCGCTTCCAGCCGCTCAACGGCGTGTCCTTCGACCGCCTGTTCGACGACATCGTCTGTCCCGCTGTCGCGTGCCGCGCAGGCCGCGTCGACGGTCGCCGCCCGCTTCGACCTCGTCGAGAAGAACGACCGCTTCGAGGCGCGCATCGAGATCCCGGGCGTCGCGAAGGAAGACATCGACGTCCAGATCGACGGCGCCGTCGTCCGCGTGAAGGCCGAGGCGAAGGCCGAACAGAAGACCGCCGAGTCCGACGACGGCACGAAGGTCCTGCACAGCAACCGCACGACCCGCTCGTGGGTCCGCAACTTCACGTTGCCGGCCGAGGTCGACGACGGTCGCGCCGAAGCGGCCTACGAGAACGGCGTGCTGACGCTGACGTTGCCGAAGAAGGAAGTGCCGCAGCCGAAGCGGCTCGAAGTCAGGTAACGCGCCGCGGCGCCCCCGGCGCCGTGCGATGCACGGGTCGACGGCCGATGGCGATCGGTCGGCGGGGCGCTCGATGCGCATCGACCGACGAGAACGGGAAGGGCCGCGCGAAGCGGCCCTTTCTTTCGCGACGTGATGCCGCGCTTTCCCGATGCGAACAGTCGTCGTGATGCGACGCGCCTGCCCCGCGTCGACGCGATCGGTCGCCGCGACGCCGCCCGGGAAGAGCGTCAGGGCTTGTCGCCGAGCCCGGTGATGGACCCGCCGCCGGCGACCGACTTCGACAGCACCGGCCGGCCGTAGTACTTGACGTCGCCGCTGCCCGCGATCGTCACCGACAGGTTGTCGCGCGCCCACAGCACCGCGTCGCCGCTGCCGGCGATCGAGATCGTCGCGTTCGCGCTCTGCAGCGTCGCCGAGCGATAGTCGCCCGACCCGGCGATGCGCACGTTCTGCTCGAACACGCCGCCCGACAGCGCGACGTCGCCGGAGCCGGTGATGCGGACGAGCAGCTTGCGCGCGGCGAGCGAGGCGAACGTCACGTCGCTCGAGCCGGACACCGAGATCTCGAGGTCCCCGGGGACCGTGAACGAGTCCGCGCGGATGTCGCCGCTGCCGGCGCTGCTGAGCCGGTCGAGCGTCTTCGCCGACAGCAGGAAGCGCGGACCCTTGCGGCTCGGCCCCCACCAGCCGACGTGGTTGCGTTCGTAGATCAGGACGAGCTCGTCGCCGCGCGACTCGACGCGGAGGTCCCTGATCGTGCCGGGTTCGCCCTCGACGGCGAGCGTCGGCGTCTCGGCCTGCGTCAGCACGAGGTCGGCCGAGCCGATCAGCCGCACGGACCTGAAGTTGCCGACCGGGCGGGTCTCGGTCACGACGTCGGCCGCGGCCGCGGCGCCGGCGGCGGTCATCAGCAGCGCGCCGAGGACGGCGCGCAGCCGTCGGGGCGGTGCGAAGGGGTGTGTCATGCGGGACTCCATCGATGCAACGGTTCGCCGCACGGTAGGCGACCGACGCCCCGGCCGCCAGCGCGAGTCGACGCACCGCCGCGACACGACGACGAGCCGTCGCCGGGCGCGACGGGCGGCGCGCTCACTTGCGCATCTGCAGCGACCCGGTCACGGTCAGCGACAGCGTCACCGGTCCGGCCTCGATCGGCATCGGCGCCGGCGACGAGACGCTCATCGCGCTGGCCATGCGCATCATCGGCCGCGGTCCCGACGCGGCGGTGTCGCTGACCGTGACCTGGCGGATCGCGAAGCCCGAGTAGCCGAACGCCCGGGTCGTCGCCGCCGCCTTGTCCTGGAACGCGCGGGCGCCGCGTTCGATCAGCCCGGCGCTCTCGTGCGCGCGCAGTTCGGGCGACAGCTCGAAGCTGGAGCCGACGATCTGCAGCGTCTGCCCGAGGCGGCCGACGAGCGCGCCGAGCGCGTTGAAGTCCTTCGACTTCAGGACGATCTGCGCCCGCACCTCCCAGCCGTTGCGCGTGCTCTGCCCGCCGCGGCTGTCGTAGCGCGGCGACGTCGTGTAGCCGGCGTTCGCGGCCACGACGCCGGGCACCGCCTTCGCGTCGGCATAGGCCTTCGCGAGCGCCTGGTTGACGTCGTTCGTCAGCGGCGCGACGTCGGGTCCCTCGCGGACGATCGCGAGCGTCACGACGGCGAGGTCCGGGACGACGTCGGTCGTGACGGTCGCGTCGAGATTCAGGACGTCGGCGATCGGCCGCGTGGCGTCGTCGGCGCGCGCGGCGGACGAGACGGCGACGACGACGGCGAGCAGGACGGCAGCGAACGGTTTCATGTCGGCCTCTCGCCGTGGGTCACATCGCGGTCGGTTCGGGCCGCGGACGCTGCGGCAGCGGGATGAACTCGTGCTCGCCGGGCACCTGCGGGAAACGGTCGTTCGGATATCCGAGCCAGGCGTCGCGTGCGGCGTCGATCGCGTCGCGGCGGCTCGCGACGAAGTTCCATTCGAGCGCACGCGGGCCGTCGAGTCTCGCGCCGCCGACGAGCATCACCGTCGCGTTGCCGCGCGCGGCGAGCGATGCCTCGCCGGTCGACGTCAGCACCGCCATCGCGCCGGCGGCGACCGGTTCGCCGTCGAGCGTCACGTCGCCGTCGACGACGTAGACGGCGCGCTCGTCGTGGCCGGCCTCGATCGCGAGCGCCCTGCCCGCGTCGAGCCGCACCGCCGCGTACAGCGTCGGCATCGCGACGTCGACCGGCGACGTGCGTCCGTACGCGTCGCCGGCGATGACCGTGATCCGTACGCCAGGCCGTTCGACGACCGGCAGCGTCGCGGCCGGATGATGCGCGAACGACGGATCCGCCTCCTCGTGCGCGACCGGCACCGCGACCCAGCTCTGGATGCCGTGCAGGCGTCGCGTCCGCGCGCGCGCGTCGGCGGGCTCGCGCTCGGAATGCACGATGCCGCGGCCGGCCGTCATCCAGTTGACGTCGCCGGGCCGGATCGGCTGCACGGTGCCGAGGCTGTCGCGATGGACGATCTCGCCGTCGAACAGGAACGTCACGGTCGCGAGCCCGATGTGCGGATGGGGCCGCACGTCGAACGCCTGCCCGTCCTCGAACACGGCCGGCCCGAGATGATCGAAGAACACGAACGGGCCGACGGCGCGGTGCGCGGCCGACGGCAGCACGCGGCTGACGGAGAAGCCGCCGAGGTCTCGGGTCTTGCCGGGGACGGGGTCGAAGCTCATGTCGATCGCGATCTTCGCACGGCCGACGCGCGGCTCACGGCGCGAGCGGCGGCTGCTCCATCGCGACGACCTGCTCGCGCAGGCGGTCGACCTGGTCCTGCCAGTAGCGCTCGCTGCCGAAGAACGGGAACGCCGCCGGGAACGCCGGGTCGTCCCAGCGCCGCGCGAGCCAGGCGTTGTAGTGGATCATCCGCAGCGTGCGCAGCGCCTCGAGGCGCCGCAGCTCGCGGACGTCGAACGTCGCGAACTGCGCGTAGCCCTCGAGCAGGTCGGCGAGCTGGCGCGTCATCTCGTCGCGCGTCCCCGACAGCAGCATCCACAGGTCCTGCAGCGCCGGACCCATGCGACTGTCGTCGAAGTCGACGAAGTGCGGGCCGTCGGTCCACAGCACGTTGCCGAGGTGGCAGTCGCCGTGCAGCCGCAGCGTCTTCGACGGTCCGGCCACGTCGTCGCACGCCGCCACCGCGTCGAGCGCGAGGTCGACGACGGCCGACCACGCGCCGCGGACCGGCGCCGGCACGATGCCGTGCTCGGCGATCCAGTCGCGCGGCTCGAAGCCGAACGTCGCGATGTCGAGCGCCGGCCGCTCGACGTAGTCGATCGCCGCACCGAGCGCATGGATGCGGCCGATGAAGCGGCCGAGCCACTGCCGCGTGTCGGCGCTCTCCAGCTCCGGCGCGCGGCCGCCGCGGCGATCGAACACGGCGAAACGGAATCCGTCGTGCTCGAACAGCGTCGTGCCGTCGGCGTCGCCGCGCGGCGCGACCACCGGCACCTCGATCGCCGCCAGCGCCGACGACGAAGCGATGCTCTTCGACGATCTGCGCGTCGGTCCAGCGCGCCGGCCGATAGAACTTCGCGACGCACTGCGCGCCGTCGTCGAGTCCGACGAGGTAGACGCGGTTCTCATAGCTGTTGAGCGCGAGCAGCCGGCCGTCGCAGCGATAGCCGATCGTCTCGAGCGCGCCGAGCGCGCGCTCGGGCGTCAGCCGCTCGTACGGATGCGGGACGGCCGGCGCGCCGGCGCGCGGCGCGTCGGGCAGCGGGCCCGCGAGCGCCATCGCCCGCTGCATCGCCCGCGCGTCGGCGATCGCGTCGTCCTCGTCGCTCGCGCGGTCCGTCGTCATCCGGGCAGTGTAATGAAGCGCCGCCGGGTCGACGCCGCGGGGCGCGACCCGACGAGGAACGACGGCCCGACCGGGACGCCGTGCGACCGACTCAGCGGCCGCCGGAGTTCGTCAGCGCGCTCGACCCGAACCGCGGTCGGGCGGCCGGGCGGCCGGAGCGCGGCGCGTTCGAGCCGCCGCGATCGCCGCCGGCAGCGCCGCGCGGCCCGTTGCCGGACGGGCGCTTCGGCGCGTTCGCCGGGCTCGCCTTCGGCGCGGCGTGCGACCGCTGCTGCTGCGGCGGACGGGCACCGCGATTCGGCGTGCGCTGGATCGGCTCGGGCTTCGCGCGCGGGTCCGGCTCGAAGCCGGGCACGACGTCCTTCGCCAGGTTGCGCTTGATGAGCCGCTCGATGTCGCGCAGCAGGCCGTGCTCGTCGACGCAGACGAGCGACACCGCCTCGCCGGTCGCGCCGGCGCGTCCGGTGCGGCCGATGCGATGGACGTAGTCCTCGGCGACGTTCGGCAGCTCGTAGTTGACGACGTGCGGAAGCTGGTCGATGTCGATGCCGCGCGCCGCGATGTCGGTCGCGACCAGCACCTGCAGCTGGTTCGACTTGAACTTCGCGAGCGCCGCGGTGCGCGCGCCCTGGCTCTTGTTGCCGTGGATCGCGAGCGCGGTGATGCCGTCGGTGCCGAGCTGCTCGGCCAGACGATTCGCGCCGTGCTTCGTGCGCGTGAAGACGAGCACCTGGTGCCAGTCGTTCTCGCGGATCAGGTGCGTCAGCAGCTGGCGCTTGCGGTCGCGGTCGACCGGATGGACCTTCTGCGCGATCACCTCGACGGTGGAGTTGCGCGCCGCGATCTGGATGGACTTCGGGCGGTCGAGCAGCTTGTCGGCGAGCGCGCGGATCTCGTCGGAGAACGTCGCCGAGAACAGCAGGTTCTGGCGGCGCTCGCCGTCGATGCGCTCCGGCAGTACGGACAGGATCCGCTTGATGTCGTGGATGAAGCCCATGTCGAGCATGCGGTCGGCCTCGTCGAGGACGAGCGTCTCGATCCGCGAGAAGTCGACGGTGCGCTGCTGGTAGTGGTCGAGCAGGCGGCCCGGCGTCGCGACGAGGATGTCGACGCCGTTGCGCAGCGCCGCGGCCTGCGGGCCGAAGCCGACGCCGCCGAAGATCGCGGCGGACTTCAGCTTCAGGTGCTTGCCGTAGACGCGGACGCTGGTCTCGACCTGCGCCGCCAGCTCGCGGGTCGGCGTGAGGATCAGCACGCGCAGCGGCCGTGCCGCGACGCGGCCCTTGCCGGCCGGCTGCGGCAGCGACGGCTTCTGCGACAGGCGCTCGAGGATCGGCAGCACGAAGCCGGCCGTCTTGCCGGTGCCGGTCTGCGCGCCGGCGAGCAGGTCGCCGCCGGCCAGGACGGCGGGAATCGCCTCGGCCTGGATCGGGGTGGGGGTGGTGTAACCGCTGTCGGCGCACGCGCGCACGAGCGGCTCGGACAAGCCGAGGCTGGAGAAGGACATGAGTCGGATGGGTGGTGCAGGCCTGTCCCCGCGAGCGCGGGGCCAGTCACAGACGAGCAGGAACTGCGGAGTCTGAATGACGCGTCGAATCGACGGCGGCCGGGGACTGGAGCAAGAGCCGCAACCCCGAAGCATAGCACGATTGTGCGTCGCGTCATGACGGGTCGCCGATGGCCGGCGGCACCCTGTGGTATTGAAGACGCATGACGGCGCCGCAACACGACATCGACTCGACCGGACTCGCCGCGCGCATCGGGAGTCGCGGCTCGAGCCGTTCGCGAGGCCGTCGGCTCGCCGTGCCGGGACGCGCGCCGCTTCGCGTCGCGGCGATCGTCGCGGTGCTCGTCGTGGTGGCCGACGTGCGTGCGGGCCCGGTCGCCGACACGATCGAGCAGCGGATGCAGGCGTGCACCGTCTGCCACGGCGAGCGCGGCGCCGGCATTCCCGGGGTCGCGTTCCCGAGGCTCGCGGCGCAGCCCGCCGCCTACCTCGCCGCGCAGATGCGCGCGTTCCGCGACGGCGTGCGCACCTACGCGCCGATGAACTACCTGATGGCGCGGCAGCGCGATGCCTACTTCGACGAGATGGCCGCGTACTTCGCCGCGCAGACGCCGGACCCGCGCGTCGTCGACGAGCGGCGTCGCCAGCCGGTCGACGCGGTCGCGGTCGAGCGCGGCCGCGCGCTCGTCCACGACGGCCGGCCGGCGGCCGGCGTGCCGGCCTGCGTCGACCTGCCACGGGCCGGACCTCGCGGGCACGACGTCGGCCGACGGTGCGATCCCGGCGCTCGCCGGGATGCCGCGCGACTTCCTCGTCGAGCAGGTCGGCTCGTGGAAGTCCGGCTCGCATCGCAGCCCGGAGCCGAACTGCATGGCCACGATCGCGAAGCGGATGAGCGACGACGACATCGTCGCGGCCGCGAGCTGGCTGTCGCGTGCAGCAGCCCGACGGCCGGCCCACGGCGCGGACCGCTCCGCTGCCGATCGCATGCGGCATTCGATGAAGCGCGGGCTCGTCGCCGGCGCGATCGGCGCCGCGTGCGCGCTCGTCGCCCTCGTCGCGGTGATGCTCGGCGCCGCGATCTTCCGCGACGCGCGCGACGACGCGGCGGTCCCGGTCGACCCGGCGATGGCCGCGATCGATCCGGTCGCGTCGGTCGATCCGGTCGCGCGCGGCCGCTATCTCGCGGCGGCCGGCGACTGCATCGGCTGCCACCAGACGCGCGGCGGCGAACCGTTCGCCGGCGGCCTCGCCGTCCCGACGATCTTCGGCCGCATCTACACGAGCAACATCACGCCGGACCGCGAGACCGGCATCGGCGCGTGGTCGGCCGACGACTTCTGGCGCGCGCTGCACGACGGCCGCGGCAAGGACGGCGAGTACCTGTACCCGGCATTCCCGTACCCGAACTACACGCGCATCACGCGGCCCGACGCCGACGCGATCTACGCCTACCTGATGGCGCAGAAGCCGGTGCGGCGCGCGAACACGCCGCACGCGCTGCGTTTCCCGTACGACCAGCGGCCGCTGCTGTTCTTCTGGCGATCGCTGTACTTCGAGCGCGGCGTCTTCCGGCCCGACCCCGGCCACGACGCGCGCTGGAATCGCGGCGCGTATCTCGCGAGCGGCCTCGGGCACTGCGTCGCCTGCCACTCGCCGCGCAACGGCCTCGGCGGCATCGCGCGCGGCGACGAGCTGTCCGGCGGCCGCATCGCCGTGCAGGACTGGTACGCGCCGTCGCTGACGTCGGACCTCGGCGCAGGCCTCGGCGACTGGCGCGTCGACGAGGTCGCCGGCTTCCTGAAGGACGGCGTCACCGATCGCTTCGCGGTGTTCGGCCCGATGGCCGAGGTCGTGCACGACGGCACGCAGCACCTGACGATCGACGACCTCGGTGCGATGGCGACCTACCTGAAGTCGCTGCCGCCGAAGGTGTCGGACGATGCGCCGCCGATCGAGGTGACGCCGTCGATGCGCGCCGAACTGCTCGACCGCGGCGCGCGCGTGTATGCCGATCGCTGCGTGGGATGCCATCAGCCGTCGGGCAGCGGCGTGCCGCGCGTCTATCCGGCGCTCGCGCACAACCCCGGCGTGATCATGGGCTCGACGATCAACGCGATCCGCGCCGTGCTGAACGGCGGCTTCCCGCCCGGCACGGACGGCAACCCGCGGCCGTACGGCATGCCGCCGTTCGCGCAGACGCTCGACGACCGCGACATCGCGGCGGTTCTGAGCTACGTGCGCAATAGCTGGGGCAACCACGCGCCGCCGGTGGCGCCGGCCGAGGTCCAGCGCTACCGATCCGTGCCGATCGAGTGAGGCGCGACATCGCGCGCGAGGCGGATCCCGGAGAACTGCCAGCGTGCCTGCGGCGGGAAGAAGTTGCGATAGCTCGGCCGCGCGTGCCCGACCGGCGTCGCGCAGGAGCCGCCGCGCAGGACCATCTGGTTGATCATGAACTTGCCGTTGTACTCGCCGACGGCACCGGGCGCGGTCGCGAAGCCGGGGTAGGGCAGGTACGCGCTCTGCGTCCACTGCCACACGTCGCCGACGAGCTGCTGCACGCCGTCGCGATCGTCGGCGCGCCGGGGATGGGCGTGCGAGCCGTCGAAGCCGCGTTCGCCCTCGGGCGGCTGCGCGCGTGCGACGCATTCCCACTCGGCTTCCGTCGGCAGGCGCGCGCCGGCCCATCGCGCGTACGCGTCGGCCTCGTAGTACGACACGTGCGCGACCGGCTCGTCGTCGTCGAGCGGCCGCATGCCGTACAGCGTGAACACGGTCCACGCACGCGTCGTGGGCTCGCGCTCCCAATACAGCGGCGCCTGCCATCCCTCGCGGACGCACGCGTCCCAGCCGTCGGACAGCCACCACCGCGGCTCGGCGTAGCCGCCGGCGTCGATGAACGCGCGGTACTCGCCACACGTCACGAGCCGCGACGCGATGCGCGAAGCGTTCGAGCCAGACGCGGTGCGACGGCCGCTCGTTGTCGAACGCGAACGCGTCGCCGTCGTGCCCGATGCGTCCGATGCCGGCCGGCCATTCGACGAAGCGCGCGGGCGACGACGGCGCCCGCCGCTCGAGCGGCGGGGCCGCGCGATACGCGGGTCGCAGCGGATTCTTCCAGAAGTGATGCTTCAGGTCGGTCAGCAACAGCTCCTGGTGCTGCTGCTCGTGATGCAGTCCGAGCTCGACGAGGTCGAGCTGCGCGGGGGAGAGCCGGCGCGCGGACAGCCGCCGCACGACGCGGTCGTCGACGATGCGTCGGTAGTCGAGCACCTCGTCGAGCCCGGGCCGCGACACGAGCCCGCGCTCGTGCACGCGGATGCCGGTCGCCGACGCCGACGTAGTACGAGTTGAACAGCACGCGGTAGGCCGGGTCGACCGGCACGTAGCCGGCGTCGTCGGCCTCGAGCAGGAACGTCTCGAAGAACCACGTGACGTGCGCGAGATGCCACTTGACCGGGCTCGCGTCGGGCATCGACTGCACGATGCAGTCCTCCGCCGACAGCCCGTCGATCATCGCGACCGTCAGGCCGCGCAGGCGTCGATAGCCGTCGAGCAACGCGGCCTGCCGCGCGCCGTGCGGCGCGGCCGCGTCGCGCGGCAGCGAGCTCAAGCGGGCTCCGCGACGAACACGCCGAACCACCGCTTCGGGTCGCGCCATCGATGCAGCCGGTCGCCGCGCGCGAAGCCGGCGGACTGCAGCAGCTCGGCGAACCCGTCGACGGTGTACTTGTGCGAGTACTCCGTCGTGATCACCTCGCCGTCGTCGAACGCGACCGTCGCGTCGCCGATGCGCACCTGCTGCGCGCGCCGCGAGACGAGCTGCATCTCGATGCGTCCGAACGTCGCGTCGAACACCGCGCGATGCGCGAACGCGTCGACGTCGAAGTCGGCGTCGAGCAGACGGTTCGCGACGCGCAGCACGTTGCGGTTGAACGCCGCCGTCACGCCGAGCGCGTCGTCGTACGCGGCCTCGAGCGTCGCGCGATCCTTCACGAGGTCGACGCCGATCAGCAGCTTCCCGCCATCGGTCGCGTGGTCCGCGATGTGGTCGCGCACCGACGTCAGGAACGCGCGCGCGTCGGCGACCGCGAAGTTGCCGATCGACGACCCGGGATAGAAGAACACCGGCGGCAGTCCCGGCGCCTCCGCGAGCACGTCGTGCAGATCGAACGGCCGCGTGAAGTCGGCGACCACGCCGACGACGTCCATCGGCCGCACACGCGCGCGGCCCGTCACGCGACGCTGCGTCATCGCGCGCAGCGCGTCGCGCAGCCAGCCCTCGGCGATGTCGACGCCGACGTAGCGCATCGCGGCCGCCGGCTCGAGCCAGTCGCGGGCCTTCAGGCCGTCTCCGCAGCCGAGGTCGATCCACTGCGCGCCGGTCGGCAGCGTCGCCGCGATGTCCTCGCGATGCCGCTCGAAGATCGCGGCCTCGGTGCGCGTCGGGTAGTACTCGTCGAGCGCGCAGATCGCCGTGAACAGCGCGGCGCCCTGCGCGTCGTAGAAGAATTTCGGCGACGTCGTCGCCGGCTTCGCGACGAGCCCGTCGCGGAACGCCGCACGTTCGCCTTCGGTGTCGTCGAGCGCGGCGCGGACGACGACGCGCACGTCGCGGTCGACCGACGGCCGCCGCAGCGGCAGGCCGACGACACGGGCGTCGTCGCCGGGCGGCGTCCCCATCTCGGCGACGGCGGAAGGATTGGAGAGCATGTCGGGGGCGTCGATGGAGGGGATCTCGTGCGGAGATGCGCCGCGGGCGCCGTCGATGGGCCACGCGGTCCGGCGCGGATGCACGCGCGCCGCGGCGCGGGCCGTTCGAGGTCGGGCGATTATCGGCGGCACCCCGTCGCGGAACCTGTAGGCGAGCCGGGCGACGGCGGGGTAGGACGGTTTCTCATCCGCCGCGTCAGGCGCGCTCGTCCCATTCGAAGCGCCAGACGGCGATCGCGCCGAACACGAGCGCAGAGCCGATCATCACGAGCAGCGGCGGCCAGGCGGCTTCGAACCCGAGGCCGCGCCACGTCACCGCGTCGAAGCCGTCGACGGCCCATCGCGTCGGGACCGCGAGCGACACGGTCTGCAGCCATCGCGGGAAGACGAAGGCCGGCACCCACGCGCCGCCGAGCATGACCATCAGCAGCGTCGCGAGGATCGCGAGGCCGCGCGTCGCCTCGGGCGTGCGGCCGAGCGCCGCGATGAACAGCCCGAACGCGGCCGTCATGCACCCGAACGCGACGATCATCGCGAGGAACCCGACGACGCTGCCGTCGATCCGCACGCCGAACAGCAGCATGCCGGCCGCGAAGATGATCGCGAACATCAGCGACGCGATCAGCGCGCCGCTCGCGACCTGGCTGCCGAGCAGGAAGCCGCGCGTCAGCGGCGCCGCGCGCAGCCGCTGCCACAGCCCGAGGCGTCGCATCGTCAGCAGCTTGATGCCGAGGTCGATGCCCATGAACAGGATGAACTGCACGCCCATGCCGACGAACGAGTGCGAGTACGAGTTGTAGCGCGTCGCCGACTGCGCCGCGATCTCCTTCGTCGCGTACGGCAGCTGCAGGCCCGCGCCGGTGCCGTTGCCGGCGCCGGTCGCGGGTTCCGGATCGCGCCGGACTTTCTCGACCGAGTCGAGCAACGCGAGCAGGTCGCGCTTGCGGTCCGCGGACAGCGCCGTGCTGCCTTCGACGTCGGCGCGCGCGGTCGACGTCACGTCGCCGCCGGTGGCGGCCGAGAACGCCGACCGCGTGACGGCCTCCATCACGTGCTGCGTCAGCAGGCCCTCGACGACCTGCAGCTCGATCGCCTGCGACGGGTCGTAGCGGATCTCGATCGTCGGCTTGTCGCGCCCGCCGAACAGCGCGCGCGGCGCGTCGTCGCCGAAGCCGGCCGGGATCGTCAGCAGCGCGCGGAGCCGGCCGCGCCGTACCGCGTCGGCGGCGGCCGCGGCGTCGAGCGGCCGCACCTCGAACGACGCGTCGCCCGACAGCGCCGGCGACGACCGACTTCGACGTCGGGCTGCCGTCGAGGTCGACGATCGCGATCGGGATCCGCGCGCGCTCGCGAGTCCTTCGTGCTGCCGAACAGCGAGCCGAAGAACGCGGCGATCACGATCGGCGCGGCGATCGCCGATCAGCAGCGCGCGCCGGTTCGAGAAGTAGAGGATCAGGTCCTTGCGGACCAGCGCGCGCAGCGCGTTCAGCGTCGTCGCTCATCGCGGCGATCAGTCGCGCAGCTGCCGGCCGGTCAGCGACAGGAAGACGTCCTCGAGGTCCGCCTCGGCGCTCGTCACGCGTCGCACCGCGTGACCGCGCGCGGCGAGCCACGTCAGCACGCGGGGCAGGTCGCGTGCCGAGGTCCGCGATCGCGACGCGTCAGCGCGTCGCCGCGCTGCTCGACGCGCGAGACGCCCGGGCTCGCCGCGACAGCGCTGCGGTATCGACGTCGCCGCCGACCTCGATCGCGACGACGCCGGTGCCGCCGAGCGCAGCGGACCAGCGCCGCCGGCGTGTCCGACGCGACGACGCGGCCGTGGTCGACGATGACGATGCGGTCGGCGAGCCGCTCGGCCTCTTCCATGTAGTGCGTCGTGTAGACGAGCGCCTTGCCGCGCGCCGCGAGCGCCTCGAGGTTGTCGAAGATCGCGTTGCGGCTCTGCGGGTCGACGCCGACGGTCGGCTCGTCGAGGATCAGCAGGTCGGGGTCGTGCACCAGCGCCGCGGCGATGTTGAGGCGCCGCTTCATGCCGCCGCTGAAAGCGTGGCCGGCTTGTCCTTCGCGCGGTCGGCCAGGCCGACCAGCGTCGAGCGCCGCGTCGACGCGCTGCTTCAGCAGCGCGCCGTCGAGGCCGTAGAGCGCGCCGAACAGCTCGAGGTTCGCGCGCGCGCCGAGGTCCTCGTACAGCGCGAGCGTCCTGCGGCACGAGGCCGATGCGGCGCTTGACCGGACTGTCGTCGCGGTCGATGGCCTCGCCGTCGATCGTGACGCGTGCCGGCGTCGGGCTCGACCAGGCCGCAGATCATCGCGACCGTCGTCGACTTGCCGGCGCCGTTCGGCCCGAGCAGGCCGACGACCTCGCCGCGTTCCGCCGACAGCGAGACGTCGACCACCGCGTGCGTCGCGCCGTAGCGCTTCGCGAGATGCTCGACCTTCAGCATGCCGCGACCGGCGCGGTCGCCTTCGCCGGCTTCTCCGACTTCGCCGCCTTGCGCGCGTCGGACGGCTTCGCGGACTCGCCGGCGTGGCGCCCGATCCAGTCGAAGAATTCGCGATACCAGAGCCGCGAGTTCTGCGGCTTCAGGATCCAGTGGTTCTCGTCGGGGAAGAATACGAGCCGCGACGGCACGCGCTTCACCCGCAGCGAGTCGTAGTACGCGAGGCCCTGGTAGTACGGCACGCGATAGTCGAGCTCGCCGTGGATCACGAGCGTCGGCGTCTCGAACGCGGCCGCGTAGTGATGCGGCGATTGCGCGAGCACCCGCGCCTCGTCTTCCCAAGGGAAGCCGCCGAGCTCGTGGCCGAACCAGAAGTAGCCGTCGGAGCCCATCATCGACACCCAGTCGAAGCAGCCCGCGTGGCACACGTACGCCGCGTAGCGACCGCGCGTCGCGCGCCCGTTCATCAGCGCGACCATGTAGCCGCCGTAGCTGCCGCCGGTCGCCGTGACGCGTCTCGGGTCGATGCGGCCGGTCGCGAGCAGGTACTCGGTGCCGGCCTCGACGTCGGCCAGCTCGCGACGACCCCAGTCGCCGTTGATCGAGCCGATGAAGGCCTGGCCCCAGCCGGTCGAGCCGTGATAGTTGACCGACGCGACGACCTGGCCCTGCGCGGCGAACAGCTGCATGTTCCAGCGCCAGTGCCACGCGTCGTTCGAGCACGTGTGCGGACCGCCGTGGATCGAGTGCATCAGCGGCCACTGCTTCGCGGCCTTGCCTCGCTTCGCGCCGTTCGACGCGTCGTCGTGATCGAAGCCCGGCGGCGTGACGACCCACATCTGGACCGCGTCGCCGTCGAAGCCGTCGATCGTGACCGACTGCGCCTCGGCGAATTGCAGCCGGTCGAGCAGCGGCGCGTTGATCGCCTCGATCGGGCGCTCGCGCACGCCGTCGGGGTCGCACGCGAACAGCATCGGCGGATGCGTCAGCGACGAACGCGCGTATGCCATCGTCGAGCCGTCGCGGCTGAGCACGACGTCGGTGGCGACGCCGCCGTGACGCGGCCCGCGCAGCAGTTCGCGCGGCCGTGCCCCCGGCGCGACGCCGTCGGCGGGCGCCTCGATCGCCCAGATCGGCTGCGCGATCTCGTCCTCCGCGAGGAACACGATGCGCGCCGCATCGGCGGTCCAGTGCACCGGGCCGTGCAGCCCGCGGTCCCAGTCGAACGTCATCGGCACGATCGTGTCGTCGGCGCGACGCAGCAGGGCGAGGCGCGGCTGCTCGTTGTGCGCCCGCGCGAGGTCCGACGAGTGGAACGCGATCCAGCGCCCGTCCGGCGAATAGCGCGGCTGCTCGTCGGAGCGGCCCGACCCGCGCGTCGGCGACGTCCACTTGCCTTTCTTCACGTCCATCAGGACGAGGTCGGTGAACGCCGGCGCGCGCGGGTCGGGATCGAAGTCGTACGTGAACGCGATCTCGCGGCCGTCGGGGCTGATGTCGAACAGCGCCGCGTCGGGCTCCTGCGGCGGCAGATGGAACGGCGTGCCCTCGAACAGGTCGCGGACGTCGGCCTCGGCCGACCCGCCGGCCGCGAGCGCGTCGAGCGGCAGCGTCGCGACGTGGACGTGCGGCACGCGTCCGCGCGGGAACCAGTGATCCCAGTAGCGGAAGTGGTTGCGCTCGACGACGTGGGCCTTGACCTTGTCGTCCTTCTCGGCCTTCGCGCGCTTCGCCTGTCCCTTGACGCCGCGCTCGTCGGGCCACACCCACGACACGAACGCGATCTTCGTGCCGTCGGGGAACCAGCGCAGCGCCGAGACGCCGGTCGCGACGTCGGTCGCCTTCATCGCCTCGCCGCCATCGGCCGCGATGAGGAACAGCTGCGGCTCGTCGTCGGTCGTGCCGTCCGGCTTCGCGCGCTTCGACGTGAAGGCGATCCAGCGCCCGTCGGGCGACCACTGCGGGTCGGCGTCCTTCGGTCCTCGCGTGAGCTGGCGCTGCACGCTGCCGTCGGTCGCGAACAGCCAGAGCTGCGTCGTCGACTCGTTCGATTCCATCGAGTACGACGTGACCGCCGCGCAGGCCCGGCGTCCGTCGGGCGACAGCGTCGCCGCGCCGAACCGCTTCAGCGACCACAGATCGTCGATCGTGATCGGTCGTTTGCTCTTCGCCATCGGTCCGCGCCTCCCGTCCGGCTTCGGACGGCCGGCTCGCGCGAGTGTACGGGATGGCATCGGCGCGACCGTCGCGCGACGACGCACCGCGGCGCGCTGCGCTTCAGCCGGTGCCGCCGACCGTCAGCCCGTCGATGCGCAGCGTCGGCTGACCGAGGCCGACCGGCACGCTCTGGCCTTCCTTGCCGCAGGTGCCGACGCCGCCGTCGAGCGCCATGTCGTTGCCGATCATCGACACGCGCGTCAGCGCGTCGGGACCGTTGCCGATCAGCGTCGCGCCGCTTGACCGGGTACGTGACGCGGCCGTTCTCGATGCGATACGCCTCGGTCGCGGTGAACACGAACTTGCCGTTCGTGATGTCGACCTGGCCGCCGCCGAAGTTGACGGCGTAGAGCCCGTCGGCGACCGACGCGATGATCTCGCGCGGGTCGCGGGTGCCGTTCAGCATGTACGTGTTCGTCATCCGCGGCATCGGCAGGCTCGCGTACGACTCGCGGCGCCCGTTGCCGGTGACGCGCGGTCTTCATCAGCCGCGCGTTCAGCGTGTCCTGCATGTAGCCGACGAGGATGCCGTCCTCGATCAGCGTCGTGCACTGCGTCGCGTTGCCTTCGTCGTCGATGTTCAGCGAGCCGCGGCGATCGGCGATCGTGCCGTCGTCGACGATCGTGATGCCGGGCGCCGCGACGCGTTCGCCGATGCGGCCGGAGAACGCCGACGAGCCCTTGCGGTTGAAGTCGCCTTCGAGGCCGTGGCCGATCGCCTCGTGCAGCAGCACGCCGGGCCAGCCGGGCCCGAGCACGACCGTCATCGGCGCCGGCCGGCGCGGGCTTCGCGTCGAGGTTGACGAGCGCCTGATCGACGGCCTCGTTCGCGTACGACGTCGAGCAGCGTCGTCGTCGAAGTACGCGTAGCCGAAGCGTCCGCCGCCGCCGGCGAAGCCCTGCTCGCGACGGCCGCCCTCCTCGGCGATCACCGTCAGCGACAGCCGCACCAGCGGGCGGATGTCGGCCGCGAGCACGTCGGGCGCGAAGCGCGACGACGCGGCGACCATCACGACCTCGTACGTCGCCGGCGAGCGTCGCCATGACCTGCTGACGCGCGGGTCGCGCGCGCGCGCGGCGCGCTCGAGGCGCTCGAGCAGCGCGATCTTCGCGTTCGGGTCCATCGTCGCGAGCGGGTCCATCGGCGCGTACAGCGCGCGACGCGCCTGCGATGCCGCCGTCGCCACGGCCGGCTTCGTCGCGACGCGGCCGCCGCGACCGCCGCCCGCGCGCGCGATGCCGCGCGCGGCGCGCGCCGCGGCGAGCAGCGCCTCGCGGCTGATGTCGTCCGAATACGAGAACGCCTGCTTGTCGCCGGTCACGGCGCGCACGCCGACGCCTTCCTCGATGTCGAAGCTGCCGGACTTGACCTGGCCCTCCTCGAGGCTCCACGACTCCGAGCGCGCGTACTGGAAGTACACGTCGGCGTAGTCGACGCGATGCCGGAAGATCTCGCCGAGCGTCGCGCCGATGTCGGCCTCGGTCAGGCCGTAGCGGTCGAGGAACCACGTTCTGGCGGTCGACAGCGCGGCGACGGCGGGTTCGATCAGATTCATGTCGGTGACGAGGTGGCGGCGCGCGTCACAGGACGCGATGTTTCAGGGCGGGCAGGTTCTCGCGGACTTCGGCGATGCGGCGCGGATCGACGTCGCCCGCGACGACGCCTTCGCCTTCGGGCAGCACGGCGACGATCTCGCCCCACGGGTCGATCAGCATGCTGTGACCCCACGTGCGGCGACCGTTCTCGTGGCGGCCGCCCTGCGCCGGCGCGAGCACGTAGCACTGGTTCTCGATCGCGCGGGCGCGAAGCAGGATCTCCCAGTGCGCCGAGCCGGTCGTGTAGGTGAACGCGGCCGGCACGAGCATCAGGTCGGGCGCGCGTCCGGCGGACGCGAAGCCGCGGTACAGCTCCGGGAAGCGCACGTCGTAGCAGATCGACAGGCCGACGCGCAGCGACGCGTCGCCGACCGCGGCATCGAACGCGACCGGCGCGTTCCCGGCCGCGATCGTGCGCGACTCGTCGTAGCGCTCGGCGCCCTTCGTGAAGCCGAACAGGTGGATCTTGTCGTAGCGCGCGGCGACCGAGCCGTCCGGCGCGTAGACGAACGTCGTGTTGCGGATGCGGTCGGTCACGCCGTCGCCGAGCGACACCGGCAGCGTGCCGCCGACGAGCCAGAGGCGATGGCGCGCGCGGCGTCCGCGAGGAAGTCCTGGATCGGGCCGCGGCCCTCGGCCTCGCGCACGTCGACCTTGTCGGTGTCCTGGCGGCCCATCAGGCAGAAGTACTCGGGCAGCGCGACGAGCTCGCGCGCCGCCGTCGGCGGCCTCGGCGATCAGGCGTCGCGCCGACGCGAGGTTCGCGTCGACCGACGCGGCCGACACCATCTGCACGGCGGCGACGCGCAATGGCTTCGGGAGGTCGGACGACGGATCGGGCACGGGTTCGGGATCGAGGCAGGTCAGCGCGGGGATTCGGCGGAGGTCGCGGGACTCGCGGCCGGCGCCTGCGACGCCTCGCGCGTCGCGCCGGCCGTCGCCTTCGGCAGCACCGTCGTGACGTTGCCCTTGCGGTCGATCTTCGTGACCGTCGGCTTCGTCCACGGGCCTTCGACATTGTATTCAAACGCGAGGGCCTGCGAGATGCGGTCCTTGAACAGGTACTGCGCCGCGAACGTCGCGAGGCCGGCGATCGGGTTGACGACCGCGAGGCCGAGCGACGCGGCGCCGGCGTTGATCTGAGGCTCGATGCGCACGTGCAGGTCGGCGGTCTCGTGCTGCAGGTCCGCGCTGCCGCGCATCGTGACGATCGCCTGCACGCCGCGCATCGTGAAGTCGTCGGTCGTCGCGATCCCGTGCGCGACCGTCGCGTCGGCGCGCACCGTGTCGAACGCGAAGCCCGCGTCGAACACGTCGTTGAAGTCGAGCGTCAGCCGGCGCGCGAGACCCTGCAGGCTGAGGATGTTGAGCAGCTTCGCGATGCCCGGCTCGGCCTTCAGGAACTGGCCGCGGTCCGCCGCGAGCTCGAGGCGGCCCGACATCGAGCCGAAGTCGATCGTCGTCGGTCCGCCGTCCCACGACGCGTTGCCCGACAGCCGCGCCGTGCCGTTGCGGATCACGCGCGTCACGCCGAAGCGGTCGAGCAGCGCGCCGGCGTCCGACGTCTGCAGATCGAAGTCGAGACTCGTGCGCTCGTTCTCGCCGACGTGTCCCCAGACGCCGTGTCCGTCGAAGCGCGCTTCGGGCGTCGTCAGTCCGAGCTTCTCGAGTCGCCACTCGCGATCGCCGGACCCGTGGTCGGCGCCGACGTTCTCGGCCACGACCTCGAGCCGTCCGAGCACGCGGCCGCGCAGCTCGAAGCGATCGACGATCGCGTCGATCGCGGGGAAGTCGCGCTGACGGTTCGCGTCGAGGGCGCCGGTCGTGCGCTTCGCCGACGGATCCGACGCGGGGATCGACAGCCGCGCGAAGCGCGCGACGAGCTTGCCGTTCGACGGCGGCGCGACGCCGCTCCGCGTCTCCGTCTGCCCCGAGACGTCGGTGTACGACAGCGTCCCCGCGGCCTGGTCCGCGACGATGTCCGCGCGCCAGCCGGCGCTCGTCCGCGACGCCGTGACGTCGACGTTCGTGAAGTCGCGCCCGGCGACCCGCAGCAGCGGCGTCTTCAGCGTCGCGCGCTCGGGCAGCAGCCGATCGAACGCGCCGCTCGAAGGCTTCGCGGCCGGCGGCGGTCGCGGGCCGGCCTCGCGGAGCGCCTCGCGCCATGCATCGACGTCGATGCTCGGGACGCGGATCGCGACGTCGGACGGCCCGGCGGTCGTCGCGCGCGCGCCGCCGATCGCGTAGCCGGCGCGCGTGACGGCGAAGCGTTCGTCGGCGTTGCGCGCGCGTGCGATCGCGACGTCGATGCGGTCGGCGAGCGTGATGCGGATGTTCTCGCGGTCGGGCGCCGCCGCGCCGGGCGACGTGCTGCGCGCGAGCTCGATGCGCAGCGGCCAGCTCGCGTCCGCGGGCTTCGCGAGCGGCTCCGGCAGCGCGATCGCGAGCCCGACCAGGTCGGACCGCACGACGAGGTCGGGCTGCGACGGCGCGTCCGCGTCGGGCGGCGCCGGCCGGTCCGACAGGTCGACCGCGCGCTTGCTGCGCACCCGCAGAGCCACCGAGTAGTCGGTGCTGCCCGACAGGACGTGCGCCGCGCGTTCCACCGCGTTCGAGACCGGCGTCTCGAGTCCGTCGGTGCGGCTGCGGCGCGCCTCGTCCTGCAGGGTCGCGACGTCGACCTTGCCCTTCGCCGACAGCTCGATGTAGCCGTCGCTCTTCGTCGAGGCGTCGACGACGAGCGGGCCGCCGAGCGCCTCGGCCTTCAGGCCGTCGATCTCGAGCCCGCGATCGGTGAAGTCCATGCGTCCGTCGATCCGGCGCAGCGGCGGGACGATCGCGTTCAGCGCGACGTCGTTCGTCTCGAAGCGCAGGCTGCCGGCGACGGCCGCGTCGCGCGGATGCGAGAGCGGCAGGTCGAGCGCGAGCGCGAGCGCCGCGTCGCCGGTCGTCTCGGTGGTGGCCGTGAAGCCGTGCAGCCATCGCGAGATCGGTCCCTCGTTGACGAAGCGGACGAGGTCCTGCAGAGGGCCCGTGCCCTTGCCCGAGACGCGCAGCACGTGCGCCGGATCGGCGAGCGCCGGCAGCTCGGCGGTGACGTCGGTCAGCCGGTAGCCGTACACGCGCGCCGACCGAGCATGCACGGTCAGCTTCGCCTCGTCGAACACGACGTCGGCATCGACGCCGTCGAACGCCGGCCACGGGATCGACGCCGTCGGCGACGGCGGCACGCCGGACGCCGGCAGCGGATCGCCGGGACGCCGCCCGGGTCCGTACCGGTACGTCGCGTCGCGCACCTTGACGACCGCGTGCAGCAGCGGCTCGGCGGGCGCCGGCGCGGTTCGCGTGCGGCGGCATGCGCGCGGCGTCCCGTCGCGCACCGCGACGAGCGCGTCGCGGACCGGCACCGGGTTCGGCGTCGCGAGCGCGCCCGGCATCTCGCGGAGATTCAGCCGTTCGAGCGGCCCGCGCAGCCGCATCGTCGCTTCCTCGACGCGGCCGGCGACGAGCGCGCGGGACAGGTAGAGGCGCGTGCGCTCGCCGATGATGTGCGGCAGGTAGCGCGGCACGCGGCCGACGTCGGCCCGCGTCACCTTCGCGTCGACGTCGAGCCAGCCGCGCCCCGGCTTGCCGTCGGCGTCGACGAGACCGCCGCTGTTCGGGCCGTGGCGGAACACGACGTCGACGGTCGCAGCGAGGTCGGCGTTGTCGAGCGCCGCGCGGTCGACCTTCACCTCGACGTCGGGGCCGGCGACCCTTACGCCGACCGTCGCGCTCAGATGCGCGAACCGCAGCGTCGGGTCGTCGAAGAGACCCGGCGCGACGACCGTCGTCTCCGAGTCCGCGATCGCGACCGTCGCCGTCGTCACCGCGGCCCCGACGTCGCCGCCGGGCGCCGCGGTGCGCCTCGCCGTCACGGTGCCGCTCACGTTCTCGACGCCGGGCTGCCCGAACGCCTCGCGCGGCCGGCGCACGAGGCCGTTCGCGCCGACGATCGTGCGCGCCGCGGCGGCGATCGCCTCGGGCGACGGCGGCTGCGGCGCGATGGCCACGTGCGCGAACGCGGCCTCGACGTCGAACGTCCGCGGCGCGGCGATCGGGCCGCTCCACTTCACCGCCGCGCGCTCGAGCGTGCCCCGTGGCTTCAGCGTCGCGAGCCGCTCGGCGATCGCCGGCGGGATCAGCGGCGCGGGCACGAGCCCGAGCGACACGCCGATGTCGATCGCGCCGAGCGACGCCGCGCCGGCCTCGTCGTCGATCGCGTTGCCGATCGTGCGATGCATCTCGAAGTCCGTCGGCGGGACCTTCGTGCCGTGACGCGGCTGCAGCGCCATGTGCTCGGCCGCGAAGCGCTGCTCGGTCATCGACTGCGAGCCGACGAGCCGGCCGTCGATCGAGCCGATCGCGGCGTACTCGGGGGCGTCGGCCATCGTGCCCCAGCGCACGGCGACGTCGTCGAGCGCGAGATCGGCCGTCACGCTTTCGATGCGATCGAGCTGCGGCGGGATCGGCCGCTTGATGCGCGTCGCGAGGCGCTGTGCGAACACGCCGGCCGGCGCGTCGGCGCGCGCGAACGTGGCCCAGATCCGTGCGCGCCCGCGTCCGTCGTCGATCGTCGACGGCAGCGGCACCCACTCGCGCCACGCGACGACGTCGCCGGTCGCGACGTCGGCGTACAGCTCGCCGTTCCACGTGCCCGGGTCCGAGAGCCGCGTCGCGAACGCCGGATGGTCGATCACGGCCCGCACGTCGAGCGGCGCGCCGAGCGACGCGGGCGGCGTGGCCCGCAGCGCGACGCGGTGACGGCGCGGCGACCGGTGCATCGCGATCGCGACGTCGGTCAGCACGAGCGGGCGCCGCGGCGCGGCCGACGCGGCGTCCGGTGCGGCCGTCTCGTCGCGCCACGTCACGGTCGCGCGGCGCACGCGCAGGTCGTCCTGCGCGAGCAGGAACTCGGCAGCGCGACTGTCCGGCGTCGCGCGCTTGCGCAGCGGATAGCCCGCGACGAACAGCGTGCCGTCGGCATCGCGCCGCACGTCGAGCGACGCGCCGTCGATCTCGAGCGACGAGAAGCGCGGCTCCATCGCGAGCAGCGTGCGCCACGACAGCGTGGCGCGGATCGTCGACAGCGACAGCACCGGCACGCCGCCGGCGTCGACGACGCGGACGTCGCGGACCGACAGCCGCGGCACGAGGCCGGGCCACGACGCGTCGATCGCGCCGATCGTGACGGTCTCGCCGGACGCCTTCGTCGCCGCCTGCTCGAGATCGGCGCGCCAGCGGTCGACGTTCGGCAGCAGCGCGTAGCGCAGCGCGACGATCGCGATCGCCACGACGATCCACGCGACCAGCAGGACGTCGACCAGCGCGCGGCCGAGCCGCCGCGTCGCGCGCGCGATCACGTCGCTCGGCGCGCGACCCGGCGGCCGCGATGAGAGCCGATCGGCGACGCGACGTCGAGGTCGTAGCGGCGGCGAAGCGCGAGGACCGCGGAGCGACAGGACGGCATACGGCCTCGACGTTCGATGCACGGAAGGAAGCGGCGCACGGCAGGCGCCTGGCGGCGCCGCCGACGTCGCGCGGGACGCGTGCGTCGGACCCTCGCGCCGGACGCCGGCCCGACCGTCGGCGCCGACGTCTGCGCGATACTGCATCCGATTCTAACCGTGCCCACCTCGACCGATCCCCTCCCGGGCGCCGCAGCCGATCGCGGCCGCGACCGACCCGACGCCCCCGACCTGCCGGCCTCGAGCGCCGCGTCGCGCTGGCGGACGCGCCTCGCCGCGGCGCGGCCGGCGTGGCGCGACGAGGTCGCGGCGCTCGCCGCGTCGCCGATCACGCGGGAGACGATCGTCGCGGCCATGACCCGCGAGCGCGGCGACGCATGGCGCGACGAGGCGCACCTGAACGCCGGGCTGCGCGCACTTCGGGCGAAGGTGTTCGCGGCGTCGCTCGACCGCGACCTCGCGCGGCTCGCGGACGTCGGCGACGTGATGGCGACGTCGACCGCGCTCGCGGAGGTCGCGATCGACGAGGCGCTCGCGTTCCACGCGCGTCGGCTCGCCGTGCTGCACGGCGTGCCGCGCGGCGGCGAGCGCGGCGAGCCGCAGGACCTGATGGTCGTCGGCATGGGCAAGCTCGGCGGCGGCGAGCTCAACGTATCGTCCGACGTCGACCTCGTGTTCGTGTACGGCGAGGACGGCGAGACGCGTGCCGACAGGCCCGACCCGTCCGTGCGTCCGATCGCCAACGACACGTTCTTCACGCGGCTCGGCCGCAGCCTGATCGGCTCGCTCGCCGACGTGACGGCCGACGGCTTCGTGTTCCGCGTCGACATGCGGCTGCGGCCCGACGGCGACGCGGGTCCGCTCGTGACGCGCTTCGCGATGCTCGAGCGCTACCTCGTCGGCAGCGCGCGCGACTGGGAGCGGTTCGCGTGGATCAAGGGCCGCGTCGTGTCGCGACCCGTGTTCGGACGCGACGCGTCGGGCGAGCTCGAACGGCTGATCGCGCCGTTCGTCTACCGGCGCTACCTCGACTTCGGCGCGATCGACGCGCTGCGCCAGCTGCACGGGCAGATCCGCGCGGAGGCCGCGCGCCGCGAAGGCGTGCGCCGCAGCCGGTCCGCGCGCGGCAAGGCGGATAGCGGACGGATCGACGTCAAGCTCGGCCGCGGCGGCATCCGCGAGATCGAGTTCGTCGCGCAGCACTTCCAGCTGATCCGCGGCGGCCGCATGCCGCAGCTGCGGCTCCGGCCGACGCGCGCGACGCTCGAGCGGCTCGTCGACGACGGGCTGCTCGACGCGGACGTCGGCGCGCGGCTGCGCGTCGCGTACGACTTCCTGCGCGACGTCGAGCACCGGCTGCAATACCTCGACGACGCGCAGGTGCACACGCTGCCGTCGCGCGACGCCGACGACGATCGCGCGCGCGTCGGCGCGATGTGCGCGCCGCTCGTCGACGCCGACGGCAAGGCGCCGTTCGACGCGCTCGTCGATGCGCTGGAGACGCAGCGGCGCTTCGTCGAGGCGCAGTTCGACGCGATCTTCGGCGACGACGATCCGCGACCCGCCGACGCGGCGACGCAGGACGTCTGGGCCGCGTTCGTCGGGCCCGGGGCGAACCCGGGCGACGCGGCGACCCAAGCGCCGCTCCTCGAACGCCTCGCCGCCGCGGGCTACGTTCCGCCCGACGCGGCGTTCGCGCGGCTCGGCGGGCTCGCGCGGAGCGCGCGCGTGCGGGCGCTGTCGGCGGCCGCGCGCCGGCGCCTCGACGCGCTCGTGCCGCGACTCGTCGCCGCGTCGTCGGGCACGCCCGACCCGAACGCGACGCTCGGCCGCTGGTTCGACCTCATCGAGGCCATCGCCGGACGCAGCGCGTACCTCGCGCTGCTCGACGAATATCCGGCCGCCCTCGTCGGCGTCACGCGGCTGCTCGCGGCGAGCCCGTGGGCGGCGCACTACCTGACGCGCCATCCGTTGCTGCTCGACGAGCTGATCGACGCGCCGCAGAGCGAGCACGAGCGCCGCGACGGCGACGCGTGGTCGTCGTACTGGCGCGACGTGGCGGCCGACCTCGACCGCCGCCTGACCGCGGCCAGCGGCGATGCCGAGCGGCAGATGGACGTGCTGCGCGAGGTGCATCACGCCGAGACGTTCCGGCTGCTGATCGACGACCTCGGCGGCCGGCTGCCGATCGAGTCGCTGTCGGACCAGCTGTCCGCGCTCGCGGATCTCGTGCTCGACGCCGCGATCGCGCACGGCTGGGCGCACTTCGTCGCCGGGCGGACCGGCGCGACGAGCCTGCCCGCCCGGCCGTCGTTCGCGGTCATCGCGTTCGGCAAGCTCGGGGGCAAGGAGCTCGGCTACGCGTCCGACCTCGACCTCGTGTTCCTGTTCGACGCGCGACGCGAGGCCGACCCGGCCGAGGCGGCGCATCGCTACGCGCGCTTCGCGCAGCGCCTCAACCTGTGGCTGACCGCGCGCACGACGGCCGGCGCGCTGTTCGACATCGACCTCCGGCTGCGGCCCGACGGCGCGGCCGGCGTCGTCGTGTCGAGCTTCGATGCGTGGTCGCGCTACGAACGCCGCGACCGCGACACCGGCGCATGGACCTGGGAGCACCAGGCATTGACGCGCGCGCGCTTCTCGGCCGGGGATCGCGAGATCGGGGCGGCGTTCGAGGCGGAACGCGTCGCGATCCTGACGTCGCGCGTGCTCGACGACGACGGACGCGCGCGGCTTCGCGACGAGGTCGTCGCGATGCGCCGGCGCATGCACGACGGCCACCCGAACCGGTCCGGGCTGTTCGACCTCAAGCACGACGAGGGCGGCATGGTCGACATCGAGTTCGCGGTGCAGTACCTCGTGCTCGCGTATGCGGCCGTCGACCGGCGGCTCGTCGACAACGTCGGCAACATCGCGCTGCTCGGCCGCGCCGCCGACGCGGGCCGCATCGATCGCGGCGACGCCGAGCGCGTGGCCGATGCCTACCGTTTGTATCGCGCGCGGCAGCACGCCGTGCGCCTCGCGGACCCCAACGCGGGCGCTGCGCGCATCGCGGCGGACGCCTGCCGCGACGAGCGGGACGCGGTGCGCCGCCTGTGGCGATCGCTGTTCGGCTGATCGCACGTGCTCTCACAAGGTCTTACAGCGCGTTACACGAACGGCGTCCACGATCGGCGTCTTGCGGTCGTTGAGGAGGAGCGCGTCGCCGCTTCGAATCGAATCCGCATCGGCGTGCGCATCCCGACCTTCTTCGTCCCAGGAGAATTCCATGCAGGCTCGACTCACCCGGATCGGCCTCGCGGCCGCCCTCGCGACGGCATTCGCCGCGCCCGTGTTCGCACAGACCTCGCAGGCCGACACGCAGCGAGACGTCGCGCAGCAGCAGCGCATCGAGAACGGGCTGAAGTCCGGCCAACTGACGACGAAGGAGGCAGGCGGCCTCGAACGCGGCGAAGCGCGCGTCGAGCGGATGGAGGCGAACGCCGATCGCAACGGCAGCGTCTCGGCTCGCGAGCAGGCGCGCATCGACCGCGCGCAGAATCGCGAGAGCCGTGCGATCTACGACCAGAAACACGATGCGCAGGTCGGCAATCCGAACAGCGCATCGTCACGGCGGATGCAGGCGGACGTGCAGCGCAACGTCAACCAGCAGGCGCGCATCGCGCAGGGCGAGAAGTCGGGCCAGCTGTCGACGCACGAGGCCGGCGCGCTCGAACGCGGTCAGGCGCGCACCGATCGCGCCGTCGCCCGCGCGGCGGCGAACGGCCGCGTGAACGCGAACGAGCAGGCGCGCGTCCAGGCCCGCGAGAACCGGCAGAGCGCGCGCATCTTCAACCGAAGCACAACGGCGTCGTCGGCTGACGGCGGCGCGTCGTCGTGTCGTGCTTCCACGCATCGCCCGACGGCGCGCGGCGTCCGCGCCGCTCGTCGCCGTCCAACCGCCGTCGGGCGGTCGGGTGATCGAGCGTGAAAGCATCACACGTCGCGGTTGCATTCGTTCACACCGGCGATCGGCGGCGCGCGTTATCGTCGACGACTTCCCGTCCCAATGACTCCGCGCGGCGTCGCGTCGACGGCCCGCGCGGCATGCGAGTCGACCATGTACTCCGATGATTTCCGTCGTCGCCCGCCGCGGGCGAGAAGGATCGTGCTCGCGGTCGCGCTCGGCGCGGTCGCCGTCGCGCTGACGATCCACGCGCGACATGCGCACGCGGTCGACGCGCCGGCGGCCGATGCATCGACGCGGCCCTCGACGCGGGTCGCACCGACGGCGTCCGGCGACGCGCTCGTCGCGCACGTGCTGAACCGCGTCGCGTTCGGTCCGCGGCCCGGCGACGTCGAGCGCGTGCGACGCATCGGCGTCGACGCGTACATCGACGAGCAGCTTCATCCCGAGCGCATCCCGATCGACGACGCGCTGCGCGCGCGCCTCGCGTCGCTCGACATCGAGCGCCAGCCCGCGGGCACGATGATCGAGGAGTTCCGCAACGCCGAGCGCGACGTCCGCGCGGCGCAGGCCGCCGGCGGCGGCCGCCGACCAGGACGCGACGCGCGCGAAGGACGACGTCGTCGCCGCGCGTCGCGACGCGTATCGACGGATGACGCTCGAGACCGACGAGGCGCGCCTCGTACAGGCGATCGACAGCCCGCGCCAGCTCGAAGAGGTGATGACCGACTTCTGGTTCAACCACTTCAACGTGTTCGTCGGCAAGGGGCTCGATCGCGCGCTGGTCGCGAGCTACGAGCGCGACGCGATCCGCCCGCACGTGCTCGGCCGTTTCCGCGACCTGCTCGGCGCGACGGCGAAGCATCCGGCGATGCTGTTCTATCTCGACAACTGGCTGTCGACCGGGGTCGACTCGACGGTGAATCAGGCGGCCGCCCGGGCGGGCAAGCCGCTGGCGGGGCTCAACGAGAACTACGCGCGCGAGCTGATGGAACTGCACACGCTCGGCGTCGCGAACGACGGCAAGGCGACCGGCCGCGCGGAGAACCGCGCGGAGAACTACTCGCAGCAGGACGTCACCGAGCTCGCGCGGATGCTGACCGGCTGGACGTTCGACGGTCGCGCGGCGGAGCGCGCCGGACCCGTCGCGGGGCTCGACAGCCAGGCGCTGTTCGTCTTCGCGCCGCGCCGTCACGACGACGGCGCGAAAGAATGGCTCGGGCATCGCGTCGAGCCGAACGGCCAGCAGGAAGGCGAGTTCGCGCTCGACGTCCTCGCGATGCATCCGGCCACGGCGCGGCACATCAGCACCGAGCTCGCGCAGTACTTCGTGGCCGACGAGCCGCCGCCGGCGCTCGTCGATCGCATGGCGGCGCGCTACCTCGCGACCGGCGGCGACATCCGCGAGGTCATGCGCACGTTGTTGTACAGCCCGGAGTTCCGGTCGCCGGCCGCGATGACGGCGAAGTTCAAGACGCCGTACCAGTACGTCGTGTCGGCCGCGCGGGCGAGCGGCGTCGACGTCGTCAACGTGCAGCCGCTGGTCGGCGTGCTCGCGCAGCTCGGCATGCCGCTGTACGGCTGCCAGACGCCCGACGGCTACAAGAACACCGAGGCCGCGTGGCTCAATCCGGACGGCGTCACGCGTCGCATCAACTTCGCGACGGCGCTCGCGAGCGGTCGACTGCCGGTCGATCGACCGGCACCGCAGTCCGCGAACGTCGCGTCGCTGCAGCCGGCGCGGGTCGTGACGTCCGCGCCGTCGGGCGAGCGCGTCGCGTCGATGCAGCCGACGCCGGCCGTCGCGTCCGCGGTCCCGGCCGCTCGCGCGCCGTCGCTGCAGGCGGTCGCGCTGCTCGAGACGCTCGGGCCGACGATCGGCGAGCGCACGCGCGGCGTCGTGCTCGACAGCGACCCGTCGCTCGCGGCGGCGCTGGTGCTCGGCAGTCCGGACTTCATGCGTCACTGAACCGCGGGGAAACGATCATGCGACGTCGAGAGGTCGTGCAAATGCTTTCGCTGGCGCGCGGTCGCGGCGGCTGATGCCGGTCGGTCGTTCGCGCCTGGGCCGCGGTCGGGGCGGGCGCGAACGTCGACGCGGCCGCGACGCGACGCAAGCTCGTCGTCGTGTTCCTGCGCGGCGCGGTCGACGGCCTGTCGGTCGTCGCGCCGTACGGCGAGGCCGACTACGCGCGTCACCGGCCGACGATCGCGCTGCCGCGCCGGGCAGGCCGACGGCCTGCTCGATCTCGACGGCCACTTCGGCCTGCATCCGGCGCTCGCGCCGCTGATGCCGCTGTGGACCGGCGGCAGGCTCGCGTTCGTCCATGCGTCCGGGCTCGCCCGATCCGACGCGCTCGCACTTCGACGCGCAGGACTACATGGAGTCGGGCACGCCGGGCGTGAAGCGCACGTCCGACGGCTGGATGAACCGCCTGCTCGGCGAGCTGCCCGGCAAGGCGTCGCCGACGCGCGGGCTCGCGGTCGGCGCGGTCCTGCCGCGCATCTACGCCGGTCCGGTGCCGGTCGCGTCGATGGCCGAAGGGCAGGGCGCGACGCGGCCGACGGTGCTCGACCAGCCGCGCATCGCCGGCGCGTTCGGCAAGCTGTACGACGGCGACGACGCGACATCGCGCACGTTCCGCGAATCGCTCGAGGCGCGCCGCGAGGTGCTCGCGTCGCTCGACCCGAGCGGCGAACGAGAAGGAGCAGATGGCCGCGAACAACGGCGCGCCGCTGCCGAACGGCTTCCCCGACGACGCCGCGCGGCTCGCGCGCCTGATGCGCAACGACCCGAACGTGCAGCTCGCGTTCGTCGCGCTCGGCGGCTGGGACACGCACGCGGGGCAGGGCGCCGCGCGCGGCCAGCTCGCGAACCGGCTGCGCGCCGCTCGGCGAAGGACTCGCCGTGCTCGCCGACCGCCTCGGGCCGATGTTCGACGACACCGTCATCGTCGTCATGTCCGAGTTCGGTCGCACCGCGCGCGAGAACGGCAACCGCGGCACCGACCACGGTCACGGCAACGCGATGTGGGTGCTCGGCGGCGCGGTCGCCGGCGGCAAGTGTGCACGGACGCTGGCCCGGCATCGACGACGCGAGCCTTCACGAAGGTCGCGACGTCGCGGTCACGACCGATTTCCGCGATGTCTTCGCGGACGTCGCCGCGCGGCACCTGCGGCTGTCCGACGCGCGGCTCGCCCGGCTGTTCCCGTCGTACGCGCCGCGTGGCGATGCCCCGCGGGTGCTGCGCGCCGTGACGTCCGGGGCGTCGCCGCGACGCCCGTTTTCGATCCTTGCGAACTTGGTACGCGGGGCGACATGGCGATGCGTTGACGTCCTACGCCTCGCGTCGGGGGCGGACGCCGACAATGCCGCACTCCGTCGGCCGTGCATCGGCGACGGCGTTTCCGAAACCACTGTGAGGTCCCCATGAACAAATCGACATGGCGTGCGAACGTCCGCACAGCAGCGCTGGCAGCCGCCCTCGGTCTCGCTGCCCCGCTGATGCTGAGTGCGTGCGGGTCGACGCGCACGAGCGAGAGCACGGGCCAGTACGTCGACGACGCGACGATCACGACGCGCGTCAAGGCCGAGTTCGTGGCCGACAAGACCGTCGACTCGACCGACATCAAGGTCGAGACCTACAAGGGCACGGTGCAGCTGTCGGGCTTCGCCAAGAGCCAGGCCGAGATCAATCGCGCGGTGCAGATCGCGCGCAACGTGTCCGGCGTGCAGTCGGTCAAGAACGACATCCTGCTGCGGGCCGCGACGCGCTGACCGCACGACGCAGGCGGCGGCCCGGCCGCCGTCGATCGATCGAAAGGCCGTCCTCGGGACGGCCTTTTCGTTGGCGGGCCGTCCGCGCGACGGCCGGCTTCAGATCTCGAGGTTGTCGATCAGTCGCGTCGTGCCGAGCCACGCCGCGGCGAGCACGACGAGCGGCTCGCCGCGTGCCAGCGCTGCGTCGTCCGGCCGCGTGAGGTCGGACCGCAACCGCACCGCCACGTAGTCGGGTCGCCAGCCGCGCCGCGCGAGCGTCGCGACGGCGTGCGTCTCGAGCCGCTCGACGTCGGCCGCGCGCATCTCCGGCGAGACCGCGTCCGCGGCCGACCGCAACGCGCGTTGCAGCGCCGGCGCCTCGGCGCGCTCGGCCGCGGTGAGATAGCCGTTGCGCGACGACAGCGCGAGCCCGTCGTCGGCCCGGACCGTCTCGGCCGCGACGACGTCGGTCGGCAACGCGAACTGCCGCGCCATCCGCCGCACGATCATCAGCTGCTGGTAGTCCTTCTTGCCGAAGATCGCGGCGCGCGGCTGCACGCACGAGAACAGCTTCAGCACGACCGTCGTCACGCCGACGAAGAAGCCGGGTCGGAACTCGCCTTCGAGCGCGTCGCCGAGCGCATGCGGCGGCTGCACCCGATATTCCTGCGGCTCGGGATACATCTCGCGCTCGTCCGGCGCGAACAGCACGTACACGCCCTCGGCCTCGAGCTTCGCGCAGTCGTCGTCGAAGGTCCGCGGGTAGCGCTCGAAGTCGTCGTTCGGCCCGAACTGCAAGCGATTGACGAAGATGCTCGCGACGACCGGATCGCCGTGCCGCGCCGCGAGCCGCATCAGCGACAGGTGGCCTTCGTGCAGGTTGCCCATCGTCGGCACGAACGCGGTCCGCAGTTGTCCGCGCAACTGGCCGCGCAGCTCCTCGATGGTGGTCACGATCTTCATGGCACGCCGCGCAACGGACCCGCCGGATCGCGGGCTGCGCAGCATGCCAGAAAGTCGTTCGACCGGGGCCGCTCAGTCGTAGCGGTGCCCGGCGTCGGGAAAGCTGCCGTCCTTCACGGCCGCGACGTACGTCCGCACGGCGCTCTCCGCGTCGCGCGTCGTGCCGTCGTCGTCGATCGCGAAGTTGCGCACGAAGCGCGGACGGCGGCCCGGATAGACGCCCAGCAGGTCGTGCAGCACGAGCACCTGTCCGTCGCACTGCGCGCCGGCGCCGATGCCGATCGTCGGGATCGACAGCGCGGCGGTGACGCGCGCGGCGAGCGCCGCGGGGACCATCTCGAGGACCAGCATCGCTGCGCCGGCCGCCTCGACGGCCTGCGCGTCGGCGACGAGACGATCGGCCGACGACGCGTCGCGCGCCTGCACGCGATAGCCGCCGAGCTGGTGGACGCTCTGCGGCGTCAGCCCGAGGTGCCCGCACACCGGCACGCCGCGGGCGACGAGGAACGCGATGGTGTCGACGACCCAGCCGTTGTCTCCGCCGGCGCCTTCGAGCTTGACCATCTGCGCACCGGCGCGCATCAACGTGGCCGACGCGTCGAACGCGGCCGCCGGCGACGCGTGGTACGAACCGAACGGCAGGTCGCCGATCAGCCACGCGCGGCCGTCCGCGTTCGCGAGGCCGCGGGCGACGCAGCGCACGTGATAGGCCATCGTGTCGAGCGTGACCGGCACCGTCGACGACTCGCCGCCGATCACCATGCCGAGCGAGTCGCCGACCAGCAGCACGTCCACGCCGGCGCGATCGCAGAGCGCGGCGAAGCTCGCGTCGTAGCACGTCAGCATCGCGATGCGCTCGCCGTTCGCGCGCATCGCCTGCAGCCGCGGCAGCGTGACCGGCTTGCGCTCGGCGCCGGCCGCGACCATCAGTCGCCCCGGTTGAAGAACTCGCGGCGGCCGCGCATCTGGCGGATGCGTTCGAGCAGCAGCTCGAAGTCGTCGTCGTCGTTCGCGCAGTCGAGATGCTCGGTGTTGACGGTCAGCAGCGGCGCCGCGTCGAAGCGATAGAAGAAACGCGTGTACGCCTCGCAGAGCTGCTCGAGATAGTCCTCGGAGATCGACACCTCCATCGGCCGGCCGCGCTGCGCGATCCGCGACAACAGCGACGCCGGCGACGCGTCGAGATACACGACGAGGTCGGGCACCGGCGCCTGCACCGACAGGCTGCCGTACAGCTCGCGATACAGCGCGAGCTCGTCGTCGGCCAGCGTCAGCGACGCGAACAGCGCGTCCTTCTCGAGCAGGAAGTCGGCGACGAACGTCTCGTTGAACAGGTCGCGGCCGGCGAGCTCGCGCAGCTGGCGGATCCGCTGGAACAGGAAGAACACCTGCGTCGAGAACGCGTAGCGCGCGCTGTCGCGATAGAAGCGCTCGAGGAACGGGTTGGCCTCGGGCTGTTCGAGCAGCGTCGAACCCTTCAGCCGTTCGGCGAGACGCACCGCGAGCGACGTCTTGCCGACGCCGATCGGGCCCTCGATCACGATGTGGCGCGGTCGTTCGGTCATGGCCCGGTCTCGCGAAGGTCGATGGTCATGGGTCGAGCCGTTCGACGCCCTGGTCGCCGAGCGCGGCCGCGAGCGCGTCGGCCGGCCCGCGCCCGGGGATCGCGATCGGGCCGGCGAGCTCGATCAGCGGCAGCAGAACGAACGCGCGTTCGTGCAGCCGCGGATGCGGGACGGTGAGCTCGGGCGTCGCGATCGACGCGTCGCCGAAGAGCAGCAGGTCGAGGTCGAGCGTGCGCGGCGCGTTCTTCGTCGTGCGCACGCGACCGTAGCGCGTCTCGATGGCCTGCAACGCGACCAGCAGATCCGCCGCCGACATCGTCGTCTCGAGTTCCGCGACCGCGTTGATGAAGTCCGGTCCCTCGGCGTCGATGGGCGAGCTGCGGTACAGGCTCGATGCGGCGACGAACTCGGTCGACGGCAGCCGCGAGAGGTCCGCCAGCGCGTTCAGCACCGCGTCGCGCGCGAAGCCGAGGTTCGCGCCGAGGCCGACGTATGCGGTCACCGGATCGCTCATGCGTCGTCGTCGCCGGACCGCGGCGACGCGGGTTCGGGTGCCGTGCCATCGGTCGCCTCGGCGGGCTTCCTCGCGCGGCGCCGGCGCGGCTTGCGCGGGGTCGATGCGGATCCGTCCGCGGACGTGCCGTTCGAGGCCGATGCGTCGGCATCCGTCGAGGCCGACGCGTCGTCGACGGTCGACGCCGGCGCATCGTCCGGGCCGCGATCGGCGTCGTGACGGGTCGCCGTGGCCGACGCGTCGTCGCCCGCGTCGTCGCCGGCGGTACCGCCTTCGCCGACCGGCTTCTTGCGACGGCGCCGCTTGCGCTTCGCGCCGCCGGCGTCGCTCGCGTCGAGCCCGGCCTGCAGTGCCTCGCGACCTTCGGCATCGGCGTCGATGAACGCGGTCCACCACTCGGCGAGCGACGCGTCGATCTCGCCGGCGGCGGCGCGCAGCAGCAGGAAGTCGTAGCCGGCGCGGAAGCGCGGATGCTCGAGCAGTCGCCAGGCCGCGCGGCCGCTGCGCCGTTCGAGTCGCGGCTGCAGCCCCCAGATCTCGCGCATGTCGGCCGTGTAGCGCCGCTGGATCGCGAGCTTCTCGGTCTGCGCGTCGAGCACCTGGTCCATCGCCGACGCGAGCGCGGGGATCGGATACTCGCCGCGCGTCTTCGCCTCGTCCCAGCGCTTCAGGACCTCGTGCCACAGCAGCGACGCGAACAGGAAGCTCGGCGTCGTCGGCTTGCCGACGCGGATGCGCTCGTCGGTGTTCTCGAGCGCGAGTGTGACGAAGCGCTCGCCCATCGGCTGTTCGAGCACGACGTCGAGCATCGGCAGCATGCCGTGATGCAGCCCCTCGGCGCGCAGCCGCTTCAGGCACGCGAGCGCGTGGCCCGACATCAGGAGCTTCAGCATCTCGTCGAACAGCCGCGCGGCCGGCACGTTCTCGAGCAGCGGCGCGAGCCGTTCGATCGGCGCGCGCGTCGCCTCGTCGATCTCGAAGCCGAGCTTCGCGGCGAAACGCACCGCGCGCAGCATCCGCACCGGGTCCTCGCGATAGCGCTGCTCGGGGTCGCCGATCATCCGCAGCGTCCGCGCCTTGAGGTCGTCGACGCCGTGGTGGTAGTCGATGACGGTCTGCGTCGCGGGATCGTAGAACAGCGCGTTGACGGTGAAGTCGCGCCGCGCCGCGTCCTCCTCCTGCGAGCCGAACACGTTGTCGCGCAGCACGCGGCCGTGCTCGTCGGCGAGCTGCAGCGGCCCGCTCGCACGCCGGTCGCCGCGTCGCGAACCGGCCGCCGGCGGCGCCGCGGGCTCGACGGCCGCCGGCGCGTCGGCGGCGATCGGCGCGCCGGCCGCGCGGAACGTCGAGACCTCGATCGTGTCGGCGCCGAACATCACGTGGACGAGGCGGAACCGTCGCCCGATGATGTGCGCGCGACGGAACAGCTGCTGGACCTGCTCGGGCGTCGCGTCGGTCGCGACGTCGAAGTCCTTCGGCTTGACGTGCAGCAGCAGGTCGCGGACCGCGCCGCCGACCACGAATGCCTTGAAGCCCGCATCCTGCAGCGTCCTGGTGACGCGCGTCGCGTTCGCGGACACCAGCTTCGCGTCGATGCCGTGCACCGACGGCGGGACCATCACCGGGCCGGACGCGTGGGCGCCCTTGCCGACGACCTTCGCGCGACTCGAGCGCGCGGCGCGGCGCGCGGCCGGCGTCGCGCTCGCGGCGGTGCCGACCTCGGGCTTCGCGCCCTGCGTGACGCCGGTCGGGACGGCGGCGGCGGGGCGACGCGAGAACAGCCTATCGAGCAGTTTGCGGATCATCGAAGAGCATCAGATGACGCCAGCCTCGCGCGGCGGCATGCGCGCGCAACGTGTCGTCGGGATTCGTCGCGACCGGGTCGGTCACGTGTTCGAGGAGCGCGAGGTCGTTGCGCGAGTCGCTGTAGAACGTCGACGACGCGAACGAGTCCCACGACGCGCCGAGGCTCTCGAGCCAGTCGGTCACGCGCGCGACCTTGCCTTCGCGGTAGCACGGCTGCCCGCGGACCTCGCCGGTGAATCGTCCGTCGACCTGCGCCGGGATCGTCGCGACGAGATGGTCGACGCCGAAGCGTCGCGCGATCGGCGCGGTCACGAACGCGTTCGTCGCGGTGACGACCGCGCACAGGTCGCCGGCGTCGCGATGCGCGCGGACCAGCGCGAGCGCGCTCGGCCGGATCGACGGCTCGATCACGTCGCGCATGTACTGCGCGTGCCAGCGGTCGAGCGTCGCGCGGTCCTGCGTCGCGAGCGGCGCGAGCGCGAACGCGAGGAACGCCGTCATGTCGAGCGTGCCGGCCTTGTACTGCTCGAAGAACTCGGCGTTGCGTCGCGTGAACCAGGCGGCGTCGACGACGCCCTTGGCGCCCAGGAAGCGTCCCCATTCGAAGTCGCTGTCGACCGGCAGCAGCGTGTAGTCGAGGTCGAACAGCGCGAGCCGCGGACGCGCGTCGCCGGCGCGGTCGGGCAGCGCCGGGTCGTCGCGCATCGCGCGCACGGTCGTCATGCGACCTCCGGCAGCCGCGCCTGCAGGTAGTCGCGGATCAGCGGCACGGTCATCACGCGCTGCTGCTCGCGGCCGTGGCGGTCGAGCGCGTCGACCGTGCGCATCAGCGACGCGAGGTCGCGCGAGAAGTGCGTCAGCAGGTAGCGGCGCACGTCGGCCGACAGCGGGAAGCCGCGTTGCTCCGCATGTCGCACGAGCGCCGCGTCCTTCTCGTCGTCGTCGAGCTCGTCGAGCCGGTAGACGAGCCCCCACGCGAGTCGCGAACGGAGGTCGTCGCGTCCGGGCGCGAGCGCGACGTCGCGCGGCGCCGCGTCGCCCGCGACGAGCAGCGCGGTCGTCGCGTCGGCGCCGGTCCGCGCGCGCAGCACGTTGATGGCGTGGAACAGCGCCACCTGCGCGTCGTCGCCGGTCGCCTGCACGTCGTCGACGGCGATCAGTTGCGCGGCGGACCCGAGCGTGGCGTCGAGCGCGGCCGGCGTCGCGCGATCGAGATAGGTCCCGCCGCAGGCGTCGCACGCCGCGCGCAACAGGTGGCTGCGGCCGCTCCCCGCCGCGCCCCACACGTAGACGAAGCGATGCGCCGCGTCGCCCGCGTCGGCCCGGCACAGCCGGCGCACGGCGGCGAGCGCCTCGGCGTTGCGACCGACGACGAAGTTGTCGAACGTCGGCCGCGGCGCCGGCTCGAGCTCGAGCAGCAGTTGCGTCGACGCGCTCACGGTACCTCGCGGCGGCCGGCGCCGGCCCGGTCGAGCGCCTCGGTCGCCTGCCGGACGTCGGGGTCGCGGCCCCGATAGAAGTCGCTGTCGACGTAGCGCCTGCAACGCGTGCTTGCCGGCGACGACGAGCACCGCGCTGACGGGCAGCGCGAGCAGGATGCCGAAGAAGCCGAACAGCTCGCCGAACGCCAGCAGCGCGAAGATCACCGCGAGCGGATGCAGCCCGATGTTCGTGCCGACGAGGCGAGGCGTGAGGAACACGCTCTCGAGCACCTGGCCGACGCCGTAGATGACGGCGACGCACACGAAGCCGTACACGTTGCCGAACTGCAGCAGCGCCGCGAGCAGCGCGAGCAGCAGGCCCGACGCGAAGCCGACATACGGCACGAACACGAGCAGGCCCGTCAGCAGGCCGATCGGCAGCGCGCCTTCGAACCGCGCGATCGACAACGCGATCGAGTAGTAGCAGGCGAGCACGAGCATCACGAGCAGCTGGCCGCGCAGGAACTGCGCGAGCACCGTGTCGACCTCGCCGCCCATCGCACCGAGCCGCGAGTGCAGCCCGCGCGGCAGCAGCACCTGCAGCCGCGCCCAGACCATGTGCCAGTCGATCAGCAGGTAGAACAGCACGATCGGCACGAGGAACGCGGTCGCGAGCCACGACAGCGCGGCCGCGCCGCCGACGCGCAGGTACGCGAGCGCCGACGCGCCGATCTGTTCGAGATTGAAGTGCTCGGCCGCGTAGCTGCGGATCGCGTCCGCGCTGAAGTCGACGTCGACGCCGAACAGCCGCGACAGCGTCGGCGCGATCGACGTCTGCAGCCGCTGCAGCAGCTCGGGCAGCTTCGTGCGCGCCTGCACGAACTCGCGTTGCAGGACCGGCACGACGATCAGCACGAGCAGCAGGCACGCGGCGATCAGCACGACCAGCATCACGGTCGTGCCGAGCCAGCGCGGCACGCGACGACGGGCGAGCCAGTCGACGCCGGGGTTCAGGATGTATCCGACGATGGCCGCGACCAGGAACGGCGTCAGGACCGGCGCGAGCAGCCACAGCAAAATGCCGGCGACCACGACCAGCAGCGTCCACGTCAGCGTCCGTCGCAGCAGCGGGGAAATCGCAGGGTCCGATCGGATCATGCGGACGTCGGGACGTGGAGGGCGGAGGTCATGGGCTTTCGGCGCCGCCGACGCGGCCGTGCCGCGGGCGTTCGTTCTCGAGTGGTTGCGGACGCCGTCGCGGCCGGGCGGCGACGCCGGCGACACCGCGATAGAATGCGGCGCGCGGACGCGGGGCGCTCGACGCGCGGTCGACCCGCGTGGCCGGCGCCCCGGCGCGGTCGAACGCCCGATTTTATCAGCCGCGGGAGCATGCGGCTCGTCCGCGGTCGCATTCTTCGTCTGCCAACGCCATGAGCGCACTGTCCTATCGCGACGCCGGCGTCGACATCGAGGCGGGCGATGCGCTCGTCGAGAACATCAAGCCGTTCGCGAAGCGGACGATGCGGCCGGAAGTCCTCGCCGGCATCGGCGGCTTCGGCGCGCTCGTCGAGCTGCCGAAGCGCTATCGCGAGCCGGTCCTCGTCGCGGGCACCGACGGCGTCGGCACCAAGCTCAAGCTCGCGTTCGCGATGCGGCCGTCACGACACGATCGGCATCGACCTCGTCGCGATGAGCGTCAACGACATCCTCGTGCAGGGCGCCGAGCCGCTGTTCTTCCTCGACTACTACGTCTGCGAGCGGCTCGACGTCGCGGTCGCGACCGACGTCGTCAGGGGCATCGCGGCGGGGTGCGAGCAGGCGGGATGCGCGCTGATCGGCGGCGAGACGGCCGAGCATCCGAACGCGTTCCCGGTCGGCGAATACGACCTCGCCGGCTTCGCGGTCGGCGTCGTCGAGAAGTCGGCGGCGATCGACGGGACGCGCATCGCGCCCGGCGACGTGCTGATCGGCCTCGCGTCGAGCGGCCTCCATTCGAACGGCTACTCGCTGGTCCGCAGGATCCTCGAGCGCGCCGGGGCGAACCTCGACGCGACGTTCGCCGAGCACGATGCCCGCACGCTCGGCGACGCGCTGCTCGAGCCGACGCGCATCTACGTGAAGCCGGTGCGCCGGCTGCTCGAGACGATCGACGTCAAGGGCATGGCGCACGTCACCGGCGGCGGCCTGACCGAGAACACGCATCGCATGTTTCCCGACGGCACGCGCGCGGCGATCGACGCGAACGCGTGGCCGCGTCCCGCGCTGTTCCGCTGGCTCGCGCTGTCGGGCGACCTCGCCGAGGACGAGATGCGTCGCACGTTCAACTGCGGCATCGGCTTCGTGATCGTCGTCGCGCCCCACGACGCGGCCGACGCGATGGCGCTGCTCGCGCGCGAAGGCGAGACGGCGTATCGCATCGGCGTCGTCGAGGCCGGCGCGACCGCCACGCGCTTCGTCTGACGCGCCGCATGCCGGTCGAGACGCTCGACACCGACTGCTGCGTCGTCGGCGGCGGGCCCGCCGGCATGATGCTCGCCCTGCTGCTCGCGCGCGCCGGCGCGCGCGTCGTGGTCCTCGAGAAGCACGCCGACTTCCTGCGCGACTTCCGCGGCGACACGATCCATCCGTCGACGCTCGAAGTGATGCATCGTCTCGGACTGCTCGACCGCCTGCTCGCGATCCCGCACACGACGATCGACCACCTGTCGATGCAGTGGGAGGACACGGTGCTGCCGATCGCCGACTTCACGCGGCTGCGGACGACGTGCCGATACATCGCGCTGATGCCGCAGTGGGACCTGCTCGACCTGCTCGCGCGGGTCGGCCGCGAGTCGCCCGGCTACGCGCTGCGGATGCGCACCGAGGGTCGCGAGCTGATCGGCGAGCGGCGCGCCGACGGCTCGTGGTCGCGCGTCGACGGCGTGCGCGCCGAGGGTCCGGACGGCCCGGTCGAGGTCCGCGCGCGGCTCGTCGTCGCGTGCGACGGCCGGCGCTCGCGGATGCGCGAGGCCGCGCGGCTCGCCGTCGACTCGCTCGGCGCACCGATGGACGTCGTGTGGTTCGCGTTGCCGCGCGACGAACGCGACGGCGATCCGCCGCTCGGCCGCTTCCGCCACGGCGTGATCCTCGTGCTGATCAACCGCGGCGACCACTGGCAGTGCGGGTACGTCATCCCGAAGGGCTCGATCGACGCGCTGCGCGCCCGCGGGTTCGACGCGTTCCGCGACGCGATCGTCGCCGCGATGCCGTCGACCGTCGACGATCCCGCGTCGCGCGTCGCGACGCTGAAGGGATGGGACGACGTCTCGATGCTGACCGTCACGGTCGACCGGCTGCGCGAGTGGGCGCTCGACGGGCTGCTGTGCATCGGCGACGCGGCGCACGCCATGTCGCCGGTCGGCGGCGTCGGCATCAACCTCGCGATCCAGGACGCGGTCGCGACGGCGAACCTGCTCGCGCCGATCGTCGCGACGCGCCGGCCGACGCTCGACGAGCTGCGGCGCGTGCAGCATCGTCGAACGTGGCCGACGCGCGCGACGCAGGGCGCGCAGGTCTTCGTGCAGAAGCGTCTCGTCGCGCGCGCGCTCGGCGCGTCGTCGACGCTGCCCGCGCCGCTCGGCGCGCGGCTCGCCGCGTCGAGCCCGTGGCTGCGCGGGATGGCCGCGCGGCTCGTCGGAATCGGCGTCAGGCCGGAGCTGCCGACGATTCGACGACGCGCGCGATGACGCGCGCGGCCTCGTCGACGACGCGCGCGATCGCGTCGCTCGCGAGGCAGTCGAACGCGACGCGGTCGGGCATCGACCGCAGCCATGTGACCTGTCGCTTCGCGAGCTGGCGCGTCGCCGCGATCGCGCGCTCGCGCATCGTCGCGGCATCGACGCGACCCTCGACCAGGTCCCAGGCCTGCCGATAGCCGACGCAGCGCATCGACGGCATCCGCGCGTCGAGGTCGCCGCGCGCGTGCAGGCGCCGCACCTCGTCGACGAGCCCGCCGGCGAGCATCGCGTCGAAGCGCGCCTCGATCCGTCGATGCAGCGCGGCGCGGTCGGACGGTTCGAGCGACAGCACGACGATGCGGCGCCCGCGTCGACGACGGCCTCGCCTGTTGCAGCGTCGACAGCGCGACGCCGGCGCCGCGCCAGACCTCGAGCGCGCGCGAGATGCGCTGCGCGTCGAGCGGCGCGAGCCGCGCGGCGATGACGGGATCGACCTCGGCGAGCCGGCGATGCATCGCCGGCCAGCCGTCGGCGGCGGCCTCGCGCTCGATCGCGTCGCGGACCGCCGCGATCGATCGTCGGCATGTCGTCGAGGCCGTCGCGCAGCGCCTTGAGGTACAGCATCGTGCCGCCGACGAGCAGCGGCACGCGGCCGCGGGCGCGGATGTCGGCGACCGCCGCGTGCGCGTCGGCGACGAAGCGCGCGGCCGAGTAGCTCTCGGCCGGGTCGATCACGTCGATCAGGTGATGCGGCACGCGCGCGCGTTCGGCGGCCGACGGCTTCGCGGTGCCGATGTCCATGCCGCGATAGACGAGCGCCGAGTCGACGCTGACGAGTCTCGACCGCGCGACCGGCGACGCCGCGTTCGCGAGCGCCATCGCGGCCGTCGACTTGCCCGACGCCGTCGGGCCGGTCAGCGCGACGAGCGGCGCGCCGACCCCGCCGTCCACGGCCGACATCAGTCGAACGGGAACGGCATCGCGTCGGGCAGCGCCGCGGCCGGCGTCGCCGGCGGCTCGACCGGATGACCGCCGCGCACGACGCGCCACCACGGCGCCGACAGCGGACCGTGCGACGGCTCGACCGGTTCGCCGAGGCGCGGCATCAGCAGCGGCAGGTCGCGCGTCGTCGCGATCGCGAGCAGCGCCTCGGGCGGCTGGTCCCACGCGTGCATCGCGAGCGCGAACGTGCCCCAATGGATCGGCAGGAACGGCCCGCCGCCGAGCAGCGCGTGCGCCTCGAGCGCGTGCTCGGGCCCGAGATGGATGTCGCCCCACGACGGGTGGAACGCGCCGACCTCGAGCATCACGAGGTCGAACGGTCCGAGCCGCGTCGCGGATCTGCGCGTACTGGCTCGTCAGTCCCGTGTCGCCGCTGAAGAACACGCGATGCCGCGGCCCGGCGATCGACGATCGACGACCACAGCGTCGCGTTGCGGTCCTTCAGTCCGCGCCCCGAGAAGTGCTGCGACGGGGCAGCCGTGATCTCGAGGCCGGTACCCGGCACGCGATGCGTCTCCCACCAGTCGAGCTCGACGATGCGCTCCGGCGCGACGCCCCAGCGCTCGAGATGCGCGCCGACGCCGAGCGACGTCACGAACGGCACGCGCGATTTCGCGAGCGCGCGGATCGTCGGGTAGTCGAGGTGGTCGTAGTGGTCGTGCGAGATCACGACGACGTCGACGCGCCGGCACGTCGGCGAGCCGCACCGGCACCGGCTGGAAGCGCTTCGGCCCGACGAGCCGCGACGGCGACGCGCGCGGACCCCACACCGGATCGGTCAGCACGCGATGGCCGTCGATCTCGACCAGCACCGTCGAGTGGCCGAGCCACGTCGCGCGAAGCCCGGACGACGGCGTCGACGTCCACGCCGCGCGCGGGTCGAGCGACGGCAGCGGCGCATCCGGGACGCGATCGACGCCGCCGCACAGGAAGTCGGTCATCGTCGGGCCCGGCACCGACGTGTCGCGCAGCCCGCGCGGGATCGGCGCGCGGTTGCGGAAGCCGTCGCCGGCCCAGCCCGGCGACGCGCGCATCCGTTCGAGACGAAGCCCGGCCGCGCGAGCGCCGAGCGACCTCATCGCCGCGCTCCGTCCGACGCGCGTGCCGTCGTCATGTCAGCGGCCCCGCAGGAACAGCCGGTCGAGGTCGGCGATCGACCACTGCGTCCACGTCGGCCGGCCGTGGTTGCACTGGTCGGCGCGCTCGGTGACCTCCATCTGCCGCAGCAGCGCGTTCATCTCGTCGATCGTCAGTCGCCGGTTCGCGCGGACCGCGCGATGGCAGGCCATCGTCGACAGCAGCTCGTTGCGATGCTCGGTCAGCACGCGCGACGCGCCGTACGTCTCGAGGTCGCGCAGCAGGTTGCGCGCGAGCTGCTCGATGTCGCCGGCGTCGTCGTTCACCGCGAGCAGCGCCGGCAGCGCGCGCACGACGAGCGACGTCGGCGACTGCACGGCGATGTCGAAGCCGAGCGTCGCGAGCACGTCGCCGCACGCCTCGACCGTCGCGACCTCGCGCGGGTCGGCGCGCAGCGTGACCGGGATCAGCAGGCTCTGCACCGCGACGCCGCCGGCGTCGAGCCCGGCCTTCAGCTTCTCGTAGAGGATGCGCTCGTGCGCGGCGTGCATGTCGACGAGGACGAGGCCGCGCGCGTTCTGCGCGAGGATGTAGATGCCGTGCAGCTGCGCGAGCGCGAAGCCGAGGCCGCCGTCGGCGACCGGCTCGTCGGCGCGCGGCATCGGCGTCGGCGCTGCATCGCTTCGCGGCGCGTCGAGCCCGTCGAACGCGCGACCCGCGTCGGCGAACAGTCGCCCGTACGCCGCCGTCGTCTGCGCGACGCCGACCGGGCTCGCGTCGTCGCGCGGCCGATACGAGAAGGCCTCGGCGCGCGACGAGTCGGCCGCGGCCTCGGCGCCGTGCGCGAGCGCCTCGGCGACGGCGCGGAACACGAACTGGTGGATGCCGCGCGCGTCGCGGAAGCGGACCTCGATCTTCGACGGATGCACGTTGACGTCGACCGACGCCGGGTCGAGCGACAACGCCAGCGCGTAGGCCGGATGCCGGTCGCCGTGCAGCACGTCCTGGTACGCCGCGCGGACCGCGTGGCTCAGCACGCGGTCGCGCACGAAGCGGCCGTTGACATGGAAGTGCTGCGCGTTCGGCGTCGCGCGGCTCGCGGTCGGCAGCCCGACGAAGCCGTGGAGCCGCACGTCGCCGGCGACGCGCTCGAGCGGGCGGTGCGCCGACGCGAAGTCGTCGCCGAGCAGCTGCATCACGCGATCCGCGGGCGTCGAGGCGTTGAGGTGCTCGACGACGCGCCCGTTGTGCGACAGCGTGAACGCGATGTCGGGCCGCGCGAGCGCCTGGCGGCGGAACGCCTCGATGCAATGCCCGAGCTCGGTCTGCTCGGACTTCAGGAACTTGCGGCGCGCGGGCGTCGAGTGATAGAGGTCCGCGACCTCGATCGACGTGCCGCAGCCGCCGGCGGCCGGCGTCGCGCGCGGCGCCCGGTCGCCGTCGGCCGGCAGCAGGCGGAACGCGTGCGCGGCGTCGCGCGTGCGGGTGGTCAGCGTGACGCGCGCGACCGACGCGATCGACGCGAGCGCCTCGCCGCGAAAGCCGAGCGTCGCGACGCGCTCGAGATCGTCGAGGCTCGCGATCTTCGACGTCGCGTGGCGCGCGAGCGCGAGCGGCAGGTCGTCGACCGCGATGCCGCAGCCGTCGTCGGCGACGACGATGCGGCGCATGCCGCCGCCGTCGAGCTTGACGTCGATGCGCGTCGCGCCCGCGTCGATCGCGTTCTCGACGAGCTCCTTGACGACCGACGCCGGACGCTCGACGACCTCGCCGGCCGCGATCTGGCTGACGAGCCCGTCGGGCAACGCGCGGATGGCGCGCGGCGCGGGCGCGGCGCGCGCGGCGGCGGGGACGGCGCTCATGCGGAGGATCGGTTCGGGGCGGGCGGCGAGGGCGGGCGCATCGTCGACGCGACGACGACGCGACGGGACGGCGTGCCGATTATAGGCCGCACCCCTATGCGATCATGCGGGCCGCGTCCGCCGCCGGAGCCCTCGTTGGACCTCGTCCTCGCGCTCGTCCAGTTCGTCCTCCATCTCGACGTTCACCTCGCCGAACTCGTCGCGCGCTACGGCGTCTGGATCTACGCGATCCTGTTCGCGATCGTGTTCTGCGAGACCGGCCTCGTCGTGACGCCGTTCCTGCCCGGCGACTCGCTGCTGTTCGCGGCCGGCGCGCTCGCCGCGGTCGGTCGCATGGACCCGTGGGTGCTCGGCGTCGTGCTCGCGGCCGCCGCGATCCTCGGCAACACGTCGAACTACTGGATCGGCCGCTTCGTCGGCCCGCGCGTGTTCCACTGGAACGACTCGCGCTGGTTCAACCGCCGCGCGCTCGACCGCACGCACGCGTTCTACGAACGCCACGGACCGGTCGCGCTGACGCTCGCGCGCTTCGTGCCGATCGTGCGCACGTTCGCGCCGTTCGTGGCCGGCGTCGGCGCGATGCGCCACGCGACGTTCCAGCTCTACAGCGCGACCGGCGGCATCGCGTGGGTCGCGATCTTCCTCGCGCTCGGCTACTTCTTCGGCAACATCCCGATCGTGAAATCGAACCTCGCGTTCGTGATGGCCGGCGTCATCGTCGTGTCGCTGCTGCCGATCGCGTGGGCGGCCGTCGCCCGCCGGCGGGACGTCGCATGACGACCGACACGCCCGCGCCGCCCGACACCGGGCCGTCGTGGACGCTCGACGAGCTGGTCGAGCGGCTCGTCGCGGCGCGTCGCGGCGGCCCGCTCGTCGACGGCCATCGCGCGGCGTCCGCGCTGCGCTCGGCGGCCGACGCGTACGCCGTGCAGGGCCGCGTCGCCGCGCTCGTCTGGCCGGGCGACGCGCCGACCGCGTGGAAGGTCGGCGCCGATTCGCGCGACGCGCTGCCGACCGCGGCGCCGATCATGCCGGCGCTCGTCGTCGACGACGGCGGCGTCGTGCGCAACGCGTCGGCGCAGCGGATCGTCGAGGCCGAGATCGCGTATCGCTTCGGCACGGACCTGCCGCCGCGCGACGTGCCGTACGCGGCCGACGAGGTCGCGGCCGCGGTCGCGTCGATGCACGCGGCGATCGAGGTCGTTTCGTCGCGGCTCGCCGGCTTCCCCGACGTGCCGGCGATCGCGAAGCTCGCCGACCATCAGGTGAACGGCGCGTTCGCGCTCGGCGACGGCGTCGAAGGCCTGGAAGAAGATCGACCTGCGCGCGCAGCCGGTGACGCTGTCGTTCGACGGCCGCGCGCACGAATCGGCGACCGGCTCGCACGCGCTCGGCAACCCGGCCGTGCTGCTGCCGTGGCTCGTCGCCCACCTCGGCCGGCTGCCGACGGTCGACGCCGACGGCCGCGCCGGACCGCCGCGCGGCGTGAAGGCCGGCGACGTCGTCACGACGGGCTCGTGGACGAAGGTCGTCGACGCGAAGCCCGGCCAGCGGGTCGACGTCGAGTTTCCCGGCATCGGTCGCGTGTCGCTGACGTTCGCGGCGTGAGGCCGTCGGGGCCGTTCGCGGTCCGACCCGCGATGTGCTGTCGTGCGCCCCGCACGCCGCCATGTCGCGTCAATCGCCCGTTCGTACGATGTCGGTCGGACGTCGACCGCGCCTACGGTTCGTCCGATGCTGTCGATGCATCGACGTGATGCGCACGGGAGAGCGAACATGGTCGAACTGACACTGCAACAAGTGGACGCCGTCGCCGGCGGCGCGACGGTGGCCGGAGGCATCGCGATGGTCGTGGCCGGCGTCTGGGTCGGCGGCGTCATGGGATTCGGGATCGGCACGATGTTCCCCGGCGCGGGCAACATCGCCGGCGCGATCGCGGGCGGCGTGATCGGGCTCGGGGCCGGGATCGGTTTCGTCCTCGCCGACGCCACCTGACGACGGCGAGCGGCTGCCGTCACGTCGTCGGCAGGCGCGACTCCGCGTTGAACCGGTACCCCGTCGCCTGGACCGTCAGGTTCGCCGTCGCGGACGCGCGGCGGCTGCCGGCGGCGCGTTTCGATGCGTTGCTCGCCGCGCTGCGCTCCGACCCGATCGAGCCGCGTGCGTTGCGGCTGCAGGGCTGGATCATCGCGGCCGCGCTGGTCGTGCCGTGCGCCGTGGCCGTCGCGATCGTGGTGGGCATCGGCATCGCGTCGCACGGCGCATTCCCGCGGCGTGGTCGCCGTGCCGTCCATCGCGGCGCTGATCGTGGCGTCGACCTACGCGTCGTCGTGCCTCTTCTCGTTGCTGAACGCGCTGATGTCTGCCGACGCCGTTCGCGCCTGGCTCGCCGACGAAGCGACGGGCATGGCGGCGTCCTGACCGGCCGCCGACGCGAGCAACGCTCGGCGCGCGACGTCGTAGCAGTCGTCGACGTGCCGGTCGCCGAGCATCTTCATCGCGCCGAAGCTGATCGTCGCGGACAGCGCCTGGCCGGCGAGCGGCACGAACTTGACGATGCCGGCCGTCGTCAGCCGCACGCCCATCTTCATCAGCATCCGCGTCACGACGTCGCGCGTGATCACGCGTCCGACGAGCGTCGGGCCGACGCTGCCGATGAACATCATGACGATGCGCTTCGTCTCGGTGTCGAGCGCCTCGATCTGCGCCGGCGTGAGGCCGAAGCGCTCGTTGATCCGCGGCAGCAGCTTCAGCAGGATCACGACGTCGCCGCCGAGGTCGAGGCCCGGCAGCGGCACGACCGCGACGCCGGCCGACAGCGACGCGCGGCGCACGACGAGCCGTCGGCATTCGGCGCGGATCGCGTCGAGCCGGGCGAGCGCGGCCTGCATCTCGCCGGAGCCCGTCGCCGCCTGCGCGCCGGGCCGGCTTGCCGACGCCGGCCGCGCGCCGACGCTCGTCGGGGCGCTGACGTCGCCCCCATCCGTCCACGCGCCGACGCGACGGTTCGTGCCCGTCGCCTGTACGCCGGCCTCGCTCGTCGTCGTCGCCGTCGACGGTGCTGCCCGCGATGCACGAAGCCGTCGGGCCGCCGCCCAGAAGGTCTGTGCGAGACTCGGTCGATCCTTCATCGATGCAGGGCCCTCGGCATGGTCGCGCGTTCTCGTCGAAGTCCCGACCATAGCGCGCGTGGCGAGGCAGCGGCCGTCATCCAACGTCGTGTTTCGAGGCGGAAGGTCGCCCGACTGGCGGCCGTCGTGGCCCTGGTCGCCGGCTGCGCGACGACCCCGGATGCACCGGTGCCCGGCGATCGCAGGAGCGCGGCGTTGCCGCACGACCCGCCCGACCGCGACGACGCCGTCCGCTTCTCCGGCCGGATCGACGATCGTTCGGTCGCCGCGTTCATCGCGCGTCACGCGCAGCGCCGCATCGCGCGGGTGGTCGTCGATTCGCCGGGCGGCGACGTCGTCGCGGGGCTCCGGCTCGCGAACTGGATCGTCGACCGGCAGGCGGACGTCGAGGTCGAGAACCGCTGCGAGTCGTCGTGCGCGAACTACGTCTTCGCGGCGGGGCGGCGCAAGATCATCGACGATCGCGCGCTCGTCGTCTGGCACGGCAGCCTGTTGCAGAAGGACTTCCGCGAGCGCGGCGCGGACTGCGGGCGGCGCATCGCCGCGCTCGGGCGCGCGTCGGCCGACGACGTCGCGGCGAAACGCGAACTCGAGACCGAGGTCGGGTACTGCGACGCCTATCGTCGCGCGGTCGAGCTCCAGCGCGCCTTCTTCGCGCGCGTCGGCGTCGACGAATACGTCACGCGGATGGGCCAGGAGCCGCGGGCGTTCGAAGGCGTCTGGACCGTGCCGGTCGCCGTGATGGAGCGGATGGGGCTGAAGGACGTCGAGGCACGGCCCGAGTACGGCACGCACGACGACCTGAGGCATTGGAACCACGGCGACGGCGCCGAGCCGATCCTGTCGCTCGGCTTCGATGCGGACGGGCGGGTGATCGAGCTCGCGCGTTGAGCGCCGGTCGCGCCTACCGCGCGCCTGCTCGCGGCGTGCGTCAGCGCGTGACGCGCCTCAGCTCGTGACGCGCGTCTTCGCGAGCGGCGGGTTCTTCGCGAAGTAGCGACGGATGCCCTTGACGACGGCGTCCGCGAGCTTGTCCTGGTACGCGTCGTCGTTGAGGCGCTTCTCCTCGTCCGGGTTCGAGATGAACGCGGTCTCGATCAGGATGCTCGGGATGTCGGGCGCCTTCAGCACCGCGAAGCCGGCCTGCTCGACCTCGCCCTTGTGCAGCCGGTTGATGCCGCCGATCTCGTGCAGCACCGCGTCGCCGAGCTTGAGGCTGTCGTTGATCTGCGCGGTCGTCGACAGGTCGAGCAGCACGCCGGCGAGCTGCTTGTCGCGCGTCGCGATGTTGACGCCGCCGATCAGGTCGGCCGCGTTCTCCTTGTTCGCGAGCCAGCGCGCGGCCGTCGACGACGCGCCGCGCTCGGACAGCGCGAACACCGACGAGCCGCGCGCGTCCGGCGACACGAACGCGTCGGCGTGGATCGACACGAACAGGTCGGCCTGCACGGCGCGCGCCTTCTGCACGCGCACGTTCAGCGGCACGAAGAAGTCGGCGTCGCGCGTCATCAGGCAGCGCATGTTCGGCTCGGCGTCGAGCCGGCGCTTGACGCGCTTCGCGATCTCGAGCACGACGTCCTTCTCGTGGCTGCCGCCCTGGCCGCTCGCGCCGGGGTCCTCGCCGCCGTGGCCCGGGTCGAGCGCGACGGTGATGATGCGCGTCACGGCCGGCGGCTTCGTCGTCAGCGCGTCGCCGCGATCGGGACGCGTGCCGCTCGCCGCCCCGGCGCCCGGCGCCGCGTCGTCCGGCTTCAGCAACGGCTTCGAGCCGGGATCGGTCGTCTTGTCCGGCACGAACTCGGGCGGCGCGTCGTGCTTCAGCAGGATCTGTCCGTCCGGCTTCGCGAGGAACGCGAGCAGCGGATCCTCGGCCTGGTCCGGATACAGGTCGAACACGAGCCGATAGCGGTAGTCGCCGACCGGCGCGAGGTTGAACACCTGCGGGTTCACGTGCCCCTTCAGGTCGAGCACGATGCGCACGACGTTCGGCCGGTTCTGCCCGACGCGGACCTGCTTGATGTACGGGTCGTTCGGCTGGACCTTCGCGACGAGGTCGCGCAACGCGGCGTCGAGATGCAGCCCCTCGACGTCGACGACGAGGCGGTCCGGATCGTCGACGAGGAAATGCGTCGCCTGCAGCGCGCGATCGCTCTCGATCGTGACGCGGCTGTAGTCCTTCGCCGGCCAGACCCGCACGCCGACGATGCCGGCCGCGCGTGCGGCGTCGGCGAAGACCACGCCGAGCGACAGCAGCGCGGGGCCGCGCGCCGCGCCGACCAGGCCCGCGCTCAGCCCGAGCCGGACGAGGCGTCGGCGCCCGGCGCGAGGCGCGTCAGCCACGCGGCGCCCCGTCCGGTCGCCGCGTCGATCGTCGCGACGCGCCCGTCGCCGGCGGGATCGAGCCGCACGCGCAGGTCCGGCGCGGGCAGCCGCGCGCCGCCGTCGCCGACGACGCGTTCGGGCCATTCGACCAGCCGCAGTGCCGCATCGGAGAAGAGGTCCCGGAAGCCCGCATCCAGCCACTCCTGCGGGTCTTCGAACCGATAAAAATCAAAGTGGTAGCAGTTTAACTTCACGCCGCGTCGAGATTCAATGGTTTTCGTCGTTTCGACGACATACGGCTCGACGAGCGTGTAGGTCGGGCTCTTGATGCGTCCGGCGACGCCGAGGCCGCGCAGCAGCGCGCGGACGACGGTCGTCTTGCCGGCGCCGAGGTCGCCGCTGAAGTGGATCGTGAAGCCGCCGTCCGGCGGATCGACGAAGACGTCGCCGACGAGGTCGGCGAGCGCCGCGCCGAGCGCCGCGCTGTCGGCTTCGGTCGGCAATGCGCGTCGCAGCGAAGGCATCGATCGCGCGGTCATACAATCGGCGCGCCATGACGACCGTGCACGACGAGGCGACGACCGATCTCGACGACGAGCAGCGTGCCGCGCTCGCGCGGTCGATCAAGCGATGGGCGGTCGAGCTCGGCTTCGCCGAGGCCGCGATCTGCGCCGCCGAAGCGCGCGACGAGGCCGGTCGCGACGCCGGGCGCGACGACCGAGGCGCGCTTGCAGGACTGGCTCGCGAAGGGCTATCACGGGTCGATGGAGTATATGGCGCGGCACGGCCTGCGCCGGGCGCGTCCGGCCGAGCTCGTGCCGGGCACGTCGAGCATCATCGTCGTGCGGATGAACTATCTGCCGGGCGGGCGTGAGCCGCGTGGCGACGGACCGGCCGTCCGCGACGCGATATCGGACCACGACGCTTCGACGAATCCCGTCGACGCCGGGACCGCCGACGACGCGGGTGGCTGGATCGACGCGTCGTGGGCATCGCTCGCGGACCCGCGACGCGCCACGGTGTCGCGCTACGCGCACGGCCGCGACTACCACAAGGTGCTGCGCGCGCGGCTGCAGCGGCTGGCCGACCGGATCGCCGACGTCGTCGGGCCGTTCGGCCATCGCGTCTTCACCGACTCCGCGCCGGTGATGGAGGTCGAGCTCGCGCGGCGCGCCGGACTCGGCTGGCGCGGCAAGCACACGCTGCTGCTGTCGCGCGCCGGCGGATCGATGTTCTTCCTCGGCGAGCTGTTCGTGGACCTCGCGCTGCCGGTCGACGCGCCGGTCGGCGACCATTGCGGATCGTGCACGCGCTGCATCGACGCGTGCCCGACCGGCGCGATCGTCGCGCCGCACGTCCTCGACGCGCGGCGCTGCATCTCGTATCTGACGATCGAGCACGACGGGCCGATCCCCGAAGCGCTGCGGCCCGCGATCGGCAACCGCATCTACGGCTGCGACGACTGCCAGCTCGTGTGCCCGTGGAATCGCTACGCCGAGCGCGCGCCGCTGCCGGACTTCGACGCGCAGGCCGATCGCGCGTCGCACGCTCGTCGAGGTGTTCGCGTGGAGCGAGACGGACTTCCTGCGCGAGACCGAGGGCAGCGCGATCCGCCGCATCGGTCACGAGCGCTGGCTGCGCAACGTCGCGGTCGCGCTCGGCAACGCGCTCGCGTCGCCGCTCCCGGACGACGACCGCGCGGCGATCCGCGCCGCGCTCGCGGCGCGATGCGACGACGCGTCGCCGCTCGTCCGCGAGCACGTCGCGTGGGCGCTCGGGCAAGATCGCCGCGGCGTCACCGCGCCGCGAGGATCCACAGCGGGAGCGTGACGACCGACAGCACCGTGCTCGCGGAGATGATGAACGCGACGACGGCGCCGTTGCCGCCCATCCGCACCGCGAGGATGTAGGCGGACGACGCCGACGGCAGCGCCGCGAACAGCACGGCGATCTCGCGTTGCAGCGGCGGCAGGCCGAGCCACGCGACGAGCGCGAACACGACGGCCGGCGCAGCGACGAGCTTGACCGCGACGAACCACGCGAGCGTCGGCCGCTCGACGATCGTCCCGCCGAGCGTGAGGCCCGCGCCGACCGCGATCAGGCCGAGCGCGATCGACGCGTTACCGAGGCGCTGCAGCGTCGCGACGATGGGCTCGGGCAGGTGGAGTCCCGCGACGTTGACGATCAGGCCGCCGACGGTCGCGAGGATCAACGGGTTGCGCAGCATCTCGCGCAGGACGCCGGTCTCCGCGTGCCGGGCGAGCGCGTAGACCGCGAAGCCGTTCGCGATCGGCACGCAGACGCCGAGCGCGACGGCCATCAGCGCGATGCCGTCGCCGCCGCCGAGCCGGCCCGCCAGCGCGAGCGCGACGTAGGAGTTGAAGCGGAACGCGCACTGCACGCCGGACGCGAAGACGTCCGGCGACGGCTTCAGCAGCGGCCGCGCCGCGTAGCCGAGCACGACGCCGACGAAGACGGCGGCGATGGCCGCGCCGACGACGCCGGCCGTCGCGTCGAAGTCGAGCTTCGCGGTCGCGGTCGACGTGAACAGCAGCGACGGGAACAGCACGAAGTAGACGAGCCGTTCGAGCCCCGTCCAGAACGCGAGCTCGAATCGCGCGTATCGTTTCAGCAGCCAGCCGACCGCGATCAGCGCGAAGTCGGGAACGAGCAGCAGGGCGACGGACAAGGCGGTCTTCGGTGGGCCGGGAGGTCGTCGCGACGAACGACGGGGAACGAAGGACGAAGGGTAGCGCGTGGACGAAGCGACGACGAAGGACACGATGCGGGAACGGGCGGCGACGAAGCGCGGCTCGGTGAACGCCCCGACGACGACACAGCGGGCGGCGAACGAAGCGACGACGACGTCGCGATCGGCGAACGAAGCGACGACGCCGCCGCGATCGGTGAACGACACGACGACGAAGCGATCGGTGAACGACACGACGACGCAGCGATCGGTGGGCGACGCGGCCGCGAAGCGCGGTCGGTTCGACGAGGCGACGACGAAGGATCCGGCGGCCGGCGGACGGGGCCGGAGCTCGTCTCGCACGCTCGCGGCGGAGCTGGCCGTGGCGGCCGCGATCGGCGCGGCGCTGATGTCGACGATCGCATCGCCCGCGGGCGCCGCGACGGTCGAACGCGAAGGCCAGCGCTTCGACGACAAGGCCGCCGTCGCCGGTCGACCGCTCGTCCTGAACGGCATCGGCGTGCGCGCGGCCGCGTGGTTCAAGGGCTACGTCGCCGCGCTGTACCTCCCGGCGAAGTCCGGCGATGCGGACGCGATCTACGCCGAGCCGGGGCCGAAGCGCATCGCGGTGCGGATGCTGATCGACGTCGGTCCGGACCTCCTCGCGAAGACGTTCGACGACGGCGTCCGCAAGAACTACAAGGGCGACGCGTTCGAGGCGCTGCGGCCGCGGATGGAGGCGTTCGACGCGGCCGTCCGCGCGATCCCGGGCGGCGTGAAGAAGGGCCAGGAGATCGACCTCGACTTCCAGCCGTCGACCGGCACGCGCGTGCTGGTCGCGCGGGAAGCCGATCGGCGAGCCGATCGCGGGCGACGACTTCTATGTCGCGCTATTGAAGATGTTCATCGGCGAGCGGGCGGTCGACAAGGGGTTGCGGGCGGCGTTGCTGGGGGAAGCGGGATAGGGTTGTCCGGCGATCGCTGCCCGCGATCCCTGCGCGCACTGTCGACGCGTCGACAGTCGTCGGCGACGCGCCGTGCTCTCATGCATCGCCACGCGCTCGCGCGCGACGGTGCGGCGTCGACACGACGGCGCGACACGGACCCATCAGTCGGAGACCGGAATGACCGAAGCCATCAGTCCAGCGCGCGGGATCGCGCCGCACGACGGCATGTCGCACGTGCGCGGCGCGACCGATGTTCCGCTGTCGTCGTCGACCATGGCGACCCTGCTGGCGGACACGGTCGCGCGCTATCCCGATCGGCCGGCGGTCGTGTTCCGCGAGCAGGGCATCCGCTGGACGTGGCGCGAGTTCCTGGCCGAGGTCGACGCCTTCGGCGCCGGGCCTGGCCGGCCTGGGCCTGGCGCAAGGGCGACCGCGTCGGGCATCTGGTCGCCCAACCGCGTCGAGTGGCTGGTGACGCAGTTCGCCACCGCGCGCATGGGCGCTGATCCTGGTCAACATCAACCCGGCGTACCGGCTGTCCGAGCTCGACGTACGCGCTGCAGGTGTCGGGCTGCCGCGCCATCGTGTCGGCCGAGCGGCTGAAGACGTCGATGTATCTGGAGATGCTGCAGAAGGTGTCGCGCCCGAGCTGCCGCGCGCTCGAGTTCATCATCCGCATGGGCGAGCGGACGGACGCACGCCGGGCATGCTCAACTACGCCGACGTGCTCGAGCGCGGCCGCGCCGACGCCGCGTGCCGTTCGCGCGAGCTGCGCTCGCTGCGACGAGCCGATCAACATCCAGTTCACCAGCGGCACCACCGGCAACCCGAAGGGCGCGACGCTGACGCACCACAACGTCGTCAACAACGGCCGCTTCATCGCGATGGCGATGGACTTCTCCGAGACGCGACTCGCTGTGCATCCCGGTGCCGCTGTACCACTGCTTCGGCATGGTGCTGGCGGTGCTGGCGTGCGGTGTCGACCGGCGCGGCGATGGTGTTCCCGGGCGAGGCCTTCGACCCGGTCGCCGCGCTCGAGCGCCGTCGCCGAGGAGCGCTGCACCGCGCTGCACGGCGTGCCGACGATGTTCATCGCCGAGCTCGGCCATCCGCGCTTCGCCGAGTTCGACCTGTCGTCGCTGCGCACCGGCATCATGGCCGGCTCGCCGTGTCCGATCGAGACGATGAAGCAGGTCGTCTCGCAGCATGCACATGCGCGAGGTGACGATCGCCTACGGCATGACCGAGACGAGCCCCGGTGTCGTTCCAGAGCTCGACCAGCGACCCGCTCGAGCGCCGCATCACCACCGTGGGCCGCGTGCAGCCGCACCTCGAGTGCAAGGTGGTCGACCGTCGACGGCGACGTCGTGCCGGTCGGCGAGAAGGGCGAGCTGTGCACCCGCGGCTACTCGGTGATGACCGGCTACTGGGGCGACGAGGCGCGCACGCGCGAGGCGGTCGTCGACGGCTGGATGCACACCGGCGACCTGGCGACGATCGACGACGAGGGCTACTGCAACATCGTCGGCCGCGTGAAGGACATGCTGATCCGCGGCGGCGAGAACGTCTACCCGCGCGAGATCGAGGAGTTCCTGTTCCGCCACCCGAAGGTGCAGTCGGTGCAGGTGTTCGGCGTGCCCGACGCGAAGTACGGCGAGGAGGTCTGCGCCTGGATCGTGCTGAAGCCGGGCGAGGACCGCGACCGAGGACGAGATCAAGGACTTCTGCCGCGACCAGATCGCGCACTACAAGGTGCCGCGCTACGTGCGCTTCGTCGACGGAGCTGCCGATGACGTCACCGGCAAGGCGCAGAAGTTCGTGATGCGCGACCGGATGATCGCGGAGCTCGGTCTGCACGCGGACCGCACCGCCTGATCGGACCCTTCCGATCGAGGTCCTGCCGAACCGGCGCACGCACGTTCCGCGCCCGTTCGGCCGCCGACGTTTCGTGCCGCATCGGACGCGTTTGGGCAGCGCGTCGCGCCGCCGCGTGCGACGTCGCGGCAGGCGCCGGGCGACTTCCCCCGTCGCACCGCGGCGCCCGCCTCGAAGCGCCTAGGCATTGTTCCTGCATTGCATTGTCATCGGGTCGATCGACGATCGACGAACACTTCCCGATGACGTTCCTTGCAGAGATCTCCATGAAACAACGCCTTCTCTCGATCCTCGCCGCGACCACGCTCGGCCTCGGCGCCTCCCACGCTTCGGCGGCCACCGTGACCCTCAGCGGATTCACCTACGGCTGGTCGACGATCGACACCGTCCAGAGCACCTCGGCGACGAATCCGATCGCGCCGTTTTCCGTCTATGCGGGCCAGTATTCCGGCACGCTCGACGGCAACCCGTTCGTCACGTTCTGCGCCGAGCTGACGCAGGAGCTGTGGTTCGGCGCGACCTACACGGACTACTCGATCATCGACGGCGTCGACGCGTGGGGCGCAGCGAAGTCGGGTCAGTTCGACCGCTTGATGTCGATGCTGATCGGGCAGAACGTCATCACGAACGCCGACACGTCGGGACTCGCGCAGACCGCGGTCTGGGAGACGCTGTACGAGTCGACCGCGTCGAACGGCTTCGCGAGCGGGACGTTCCAGGCGACGAGCAGCGACCCGCTGGTCGGCGCCGTGAGCGCGTCCGACTGGTCGTCGCTGAACGCGATGCCGGTCTCCTACCACGTCGATCTTCTTTACAGTCCGACCGCGCAGGACCTGCTGCTGATCACCGCGATCCCGGTTCCGGAGCCGTCGGAAACCGCGCTGCTGGTCGCCGGCGCGCTCGGTCTCGCGCTCGTCGCCCGCCGCCGCGCGGGTCCGGCGACGGGTCGCTTCGCGATCGCGTAACGGACGGATCGACGGCGGGCGTTCGACGACGCGCCCACCGCTCGGCGCGACGCTCGCGGATCGCGCCGCCGCTCGACGCGGCCTCCGACGCGCGGCGCGACGCCTCGCCGCGCGCCCAGTTCACCGCGACCGTCGCCGTCACGCGACGCGTCGCGGCTCCCCTTTCCCGAACAGGTTCGACGTGCATCGCCCGCACAGCCTGGGATGCGCCGGGTCGTGGCCGACGTCGGCGCGCCAGTGCCAGCAGCGGTCGCACTTCGGATGCGGCGACGGCCGGACCGTCACGTCGCAGTCGCGTTCGCGCGCGGCCTCGCGGACGATCGCCTGCGACGTGATCATGACGAAGCGCAGGTCGTTGCCGAGCTCGAGCAGCAGCTGATAACGATCCGACGGCGCCTCGATGTCGATCTCGGCCTGCAGCGACGAGCCGATCGTCCCGGCCGTGCGCGCCTCCTCCAGCCGCTTGAGCGCGACCGCGCGGGTGTCGCGGATCACGTCCCACTTGTTCAGCAACGCGTCGGCATGCGCGAGCTTCGGCAACGCGTGCGCCGTCTCCGCGAAGATCGTCCCGCGCTCGGCGAGCGCGTCGGGCGCGAACACGGCCCACGCCTCTTCGGCCGTGAACGAGATGAACGGCGCCATCAGCCGCAGCAGCGCGTTCGTGATGTGCCACAGCGCGTTCTGCGCCGATCGTCGCGGCAGGCCGTCGGCCGCCGACGTGTACAGGCGGTCCTTCAGCACGTCGAGGTAGAAGCCGCCGAGCTCTTCGGAGCAGTAGGTCTGCAGCTTCGACGTCACCGGCTGGAACTCGAACACGTCGAGATGCGCGAGCAGCTCGGTCTGCAGCGCGTCGAGCCGCGCGATCGCGTAGCGGTCGATCTCGAGCCAGTCGTCGACCGGCAGCGCGTGCGCCTGTCGGGTCGAAGTCCGACGTGTTCGCGAGCAGGAAGCGCAGCGTGTTGCGGATGCGGCGATAGCTCTCGACGACGCGCTTCATGATCTCGTCGGAGATCGACACGTCGCCCGAGTAGTCGGTCGACGCGGCCCACCAGCGCACGATGTCGGCGCCGTACTGGTCGACGAGCTTCTGCGGCGCGACGACGTTGCCGAGCGACTTCGACATCTTCAGCCCGCGGCCGTCGACGACGAAGCCGTGCGTCAGCAACCGGTCGTACGGCGCGCGGCCGTTCAGCATGCACGAGATCAGCAGCGACGAATGGAACCAGCCGCGATGCTGGTCGCTGCCCTCGAGGTACATGTCGGCCGGATAGCGCAGCTCGTCGGCGTGCGAGCCGCGGCGGTCGGTGCCGCCGAGCACGGTCTGGAACGTCGATCCGGAGTCGAACCAGACGTCGAGCGTGTCGCGGTTCTTCATGTACATCGACGCGTCGGTCTCCGGGGTGCCGCGGTCGTATCGGGCGAGCAGCGCGGCGGCGTCGATCGCCTGCCACGCCTCGATGCCGCCGCGCTCGATCTCGCGCGCGACGTCGTCGATCAGCGCCTGCGTGTCGGGATGCAGCGCGCCGGTCTCGCGGTGGACGAAGAACGCCATCGGCACGCCCCACTGCCGCTGCCGCGACAGCGTCCAGTCGGGCCGGTTCGCGATCATCGCGTGCAGTCGCGACTTGCCCCAGTGCGGGAAGAAGCGCGTCGCGTCGACGGCCGCGAGCGCGGTCTCGCGCAGCGTGGCCGCGCCGTCGCCGTCCAGGACGCCGGCGCACGTCCATCCCCGCGAACCACTGCGACGTCGCGCGATAGATGATCGGCGTCTTGTGGCGCCAGCAGTGCATGTAGCTGTGCGTCGAAGTCGCTCGACGCGCAACAGCGCGCCGGCCTCGCGGAGCGTGTCGACGATCTTCGGGTTCGCGTCCCAGATCGACAGCCCCGCGAACAGCGGCTCGCTCGACGCATACGTGCCGTCGCCGGTGACCGGGTTGATGATCTCGTCGTCCGTCAGGCCGTTCGCCTTGCAGGACATGAAGTCCTCGATGCCGTAGGCGGGCGCCGAGTGGACGATGCCGGTGCCGGTGTCGAGCGTCACGTAGTCGCCGAGATAGACCGGCGAGCGGCGCGCGTAGAACGGATGCGCGAACGACGAGGTGATCGAGCGCGCGGCCCTTGCAGGTCGCGAGCACCGTGCCTTCGAGCCCGTACGCGGTCAGGCACGCGTCGACGCGCTCGCTCGCGACGATCAGCAGCCCGCGCGACGTGTCGACGAGCGCGTAGTCGAAGTCCGGGTGGACGTTCAGCGCCTGGTTCGCCGGGATCGTCCACGGCGTCGTCGTCCAGATCACGATCCAGCCCGGCCGGTCGGGCAGCGACGCGAGGCCGAACGCGCGCGCGATCGCGTCGCGCTGGTCGTCGACGAACGGGAAGCCGACGTCGATCGACGAGGTCGACGCGGTCCTGGTACTCGACTTCGGCCTCGGCCAGCGCCGACCCGCAGTCGAAGCACCAGTTGACCGGCTTCAGGCCGCGAAACACGTAGCCCTTCTCGAGGATGCGGCCGAGCACGCGCAGCTCCTCGGCCTCGTTCGAGAAGTTCATCGTCTTGTACGGCCGGTCCCATTCGCCGAGCACGCCGAGGCGGCTGAAGTCGGCGCGCTGCACGTCGATCTGCGACTCGGCATAGGCGCGCGACTTCGCCTGCACTTCGGCGGCCGGCAGGTCCTTGCCGTACTGCTTTTCGATCTGGATCTCGATCGGCATGCCGTGGCAGTCCCAGCCCGGCACGTACGGCGCGTCGAAGCCGACCAGGTTGCGCGACTTGACGACCATGTCCTTCAGGATCTTGTTGAACGCCGTGCCCATGTGGATCGCGCCGTTCGCGTACGGCGGGCCGTCGTGCAGGATCCACTTCGGCGCGCCGCGACGCGCCTCGCGGATGCGGCGATAGACGCCGCGCGCCTCCCATTCGGCGACCCATCGCGGCTCGCGCTTCGCGAGGTCGCCGCGCATCGGGAACGGCGTGTCGGGCAGGTTCAGCGTCGACTTGTAGTCGACGCTGCCGTCGGTCTTCTTCGGTGTTTCGGCCATGATGGGTGGACGGCCGCGGGTCGCGCGGCGGATGATGATCGGTCGGGGCGCCGGAAACGTCCGGCGCGTCGCGGTTCGAAGCGCTCGTCGAGCGGCCGGGGGCGAACGGACCCCGACCGCTCAGCTAATTCGGTCGGTCGCCGAGACGGCCGCGCCGTCGCGTCCTGGGTCGACGGTCGCGGCGTCCTGCGCGAGGCCGAACCACGCGCGCGCGGCGCGGGCGTCGGCCGCGATCGCCGCGGTCAGTCGCGCGACGTCGTCGTACTTCTCCTCGTCGCGCAGCTTGTGGAGGAATTCGACGCGCATCCGCCTGCCGTAGAGGCTCGCGGCGAAGTCGAACAGGTGCACCTCGAGCAGCACGCGGCCCGCGTCCTCGACGGTCGGGCGGACGCCGACGCTCGCGACGCCGGGCAGCGGTTCGTCGGCCGCGCCGTGCACGCGCACGACGAAGATGCCGGCGAGCGCCGTCTGGCGGTCGCGCGCGTGGCCGTGCGGCAGGATGTTCGCGGTGGGGAAGCCGATCGTGCGGCCGAGCCTGTTGCCGTGGATGACGTGCCCGCTGATGAAGTACGGATGGCCGAGCAGCTGTTCGGCGCGCGGCAGGTCGCCGGCGGCGAGCGCGGCACGGATCGCCGAGCTCGACACGCGCTCGCCGCCGCCTTCGTCGTCGGCGCCGCCGTCGACGGTCACCGACGGCAGCGACTCGACCGGGAAGCCGAAGCGCTCGCCGGCGTCCTCGAGCATCGCGAAGCCGCCGCGCCGCTGCGCGCCGAAGCGGAAGTCGTCGCCGACCATCAGCCAGCGCGCGTGGCAGCCGGCGACGACGATGTCCTCGATGAAGTGCTCGGCCGACAGCGCCGCGAAGCGCGCGTTGAAGCGCTCGACGATGACGCGGTCGACGCCGCAGTCGGCCAGCGCGTCGAGCTTGTCGCGCAGGTTCGCGATCCGCGTCGGCGGCGGGCCGGGCGGCTTCGCGTCGCCGTCGCCGGACGCGGCGCTCGCGAGCGCGCGGCCGTAGAAGAACTCGCGCGGGTGCGGCTCGAACGTCATCACGCACGCCGGCACGCCGAGCTGGTCCGCGGCCGTCTTCACGCGTTCGATCAGCGCGCGATGGCCGCGATGGACGCCGTCGAAGTTGCCGATCGTGAGCGCGCAGGGCGTCCGGCTGGCTGGATTGGGAAGGCCGCGAAAGACCCGCATCGGCGTGGGCGGTGGCTCGTGGGACGGCAGGCGACGGCGCGAAGCGCGCGAGGGATCGGGATTATAAGGGGCGGTGTTCACGGCATCGCACGGCGCACGATGGCCGCGCCGTGCGGTCCGCGTACTCGCTCGGTCGCGCGGCGCGACGGCGAATCGAGACGACGGCGAGTCGCGATGCGTTCGAAGTCGGCGACCGCGATCGCCATCGCGACTCGCGTTTCGCCGTCCGCGAATGGCACTCCGCAGTTGACCTATCGCGCGATGGCGTCGATCGCGTGGCCGGCGACGGCCCGAGCGTCGCCACGGCCGTCGCGAGGCCCGATGCTAAGATCGACTCGGTGGAGCAGATCGCCAAGAGGATCGTGATCCTCATCTCCGGCCGCGGGTCGAACATGGAAGCGATCGTCGCCGCGTGCCGGTCCGAGCAGTGGTCCGCCGAGGTGTCGTGCGTGATCGCGAGCCGGCCCGACGCCGCCGGTCTCGCGTTCGCGAGCCGCGCGGGGATCGCGACCGTGGCGCTCGACGCGAAGGCCGCGCCGTCGCGCGACGCGTTCGAGGCCGATCTCGCCGCCGCCATCGATGCGCACGCGCCCGACTGCATCGCGCTCGCCGGCTTCATGCGCGTGCTGTCCGACGCGTTCGTCCACCGCTACGCCGATCGCATGCTCAACATCCATCCGTCGCTGCTGCCGGCGTTCCCCGGTCTCGACACGCATCGCCGCGCGCTCGACGCCGGCGTGCGCGTGCACGGCGCGACGGTCCACTTCGTCGCGCCGGTCGTCGACGCCGGGCCGATCGTCGCGCAGGCGGCGGTGCCGGTGCGCATCGACGACACGCCGGATGCGCTCGCCGCGCGCGTGCTCGCGGCCGAACATCGTCTCTATCCGCGCGCGATCGAGTGGTTCCTGACCGGCCGCGCGGTGCCGATCGACGGCCGCGTCGCGCTCGACGCGTCGATCGCCGACCGCGCGTTGATGGTCGCCGCATGAGCGCGACCGCGAGGCCGCACGCGCGCCGCGGCGCGAAGGCGCAACGCTCGCGTCCGTCGCCGGGACAGCGTCGCGCGGCGCCGCGCGATGTTGCGCCGACGAAGGGCTTCCATGCCAACGTCGTCGAGCACGCCGAGGCGCTGCTCGGCGACGTGCTCGCGTTCGACCAGCCCGCCGACGCGAAGCTCGGTCGCTGGTTCAAGGCGAATCCGATGCTCGGCCATCGCGACCGCGGACTGATCGCCGAGGCGGTGTACGCGGTGCTGCGTCACAAGCTCGAATACGCGCAGCTCGCGCAGAGCGGCACCGGCTCGCTGGCGCGGCGGCTGATCCTCCTCGGCCTCGCCGACACGGCCGGCGTCGAACCGATCGCCGCGACGCTCGACGCGGCCGAACGCACGTGGCTGCGACGCGTCGCGACGGTCGACCGCTCCACGATGTCGGCCGCGACGCGCGCGAACCTCCCCGACTGGCTGCTCGCGAAGCTCGGCGAGCGCTTCCCGCCCGACGAGCTGGCGTCGCTCGCGTCGACGCTGAACCGGCCTGCGCCGCTCGATCTGCGCGTCAACACGATGCGCACGAGCCGCGCCGACGCGCTCGACGCGATGAAGACGGCCGGGCTCGATGCCGACGCGACGCGGCTCGCGCCGAACGGCATCCGCGTCGCCGGGAAGCCGGCGCTCGCCGCGCAGCGCATCTTCGTCGACGGTCGCGTCGAGGTGCAGGACGAAGGCAGCCAGCTGCTCGCGTCGCTCGTCGCACCGAGGCGCGGCGAGTTCGTCGTCGACTTCTGCGCCGGCGCGGGCGGCAAGACGCTCGCGCTCGGCGACCTGATGCGCTCGACCGGACGGCTGTACGCGCTCGACGTGTCGACGAAGCGGCTCGCGAAGCTGAAGCCGCGGCTCGCACGGAGCGGGCTGTCGAACGTGCACCCGGTCGCGATCGAGAGCGAGCGCGACCCGAAGCTGAAGCGGATGGCGGGCAAGGCCGACCGCGTGCTCGTCGACGCGCCGTGCAGCGGCCTCGGGACGCTGCGACGCAATCCGGACCTGAAGTGGCGCCAGACGCCGGCGACCGTCGCCGAGCTGACCGCGAAGCAGGCCGCCATCCTCGACGCCGCGTCGCGGCTCGTGCGGCCGGGCGGACGCCTCGTCTACGCGACGTGCAGCCTGCTCGACGACGAGAACCGCGCGATCGTCGACCGCTTCGTCGCCGCGCACGCCGACTTCGCGATCGAACCGGCGCCGGCCGTGCTCGCCGCGCAGGGCATCGTGTTCGGCGGCACCGTCGACGACGGGCCGTTCCTCGAGCTGTGGCCGCACCGCACCGGGACCGACGGCTTCTTCGCCGCCGTGCTGACGCGGCGCGACGGCCCCGCCTGACCGTCGCGGGGAACGCGGCGGCCGGTCGCGGCTCGAACGGTCGCCGCTGCGCTCGCGCGCGTCGCATGCCTTGCGGTCTTCACCCGTGATGCCCATGGACACCGACGACTTCAACTCGCTGTTGCTCGACACCTGGAAGGACCTGCACCGGACGCAGCTGCTGTGGCAGCTCGGCGTCATCGCCGCCTGTCTGCTGTTCGCCTGGCTGGTGGCGCGCGTCGCGAAGGACGCGCTGGCGCGCCGGACCAACCGCTACATCGAGCGCGATCCGGAGCGCAACGCACGGCTCGTCGAGACGCGCTTCGGCGGCCTGTCGAGGCTGGTGCTGCCGTTCGTCGCGTGGGCGGCGCTGCTGCTCGCGGAGCGCGTGATGCACGCGTATCGCCAGCCGGCGCACCTGCTGCGGATCTGCTCGACGCTGGCGATCGCGTACGTCGGGATCCACATCGGCCTGTACACGCTGCGGCGCGTGTTCAAGGCGAGTCCCGGCATGCTTCTCGTCGAACGCTGGTTCGGCATCCTCGCGTGGCTGCTCGTCGTGCTGCACGTGACCGGCTTCCTGCCGATCGTCGTGTCGACGCTGAGCGGCCCGGACGCGACGTTCACGATCGGCAAGAACGTGCACCTCAGCGTCTGGCAGGTGCTGTCGGCGGTCGTCTGGGTCGCGATCACGATGATCGCGGCGCTCGGCCTCGGCAAGGTGCTCGAGACGCGCCTGATGCGCGCCGACTCGATCGACGCGAGCATCCGGATCGTCCTCGCGCGCCTCGGCAACGCGGTGCTGATCGTCATCGCGGTGCTGGTCGCGATGCGGCTCGTCGACATCGACATCACCGTGCTGTCGGTCTTCGGCGGCGCGCTCGGCGTCGGCCTCGGCCTCGGCCTGCAGCGGATCGCGAGCAACTACGTGTCGGGCTTCATCATCCTGCTCGACCGCAGCCTGCGGATCGGCGACGTCATCACCGTCGACAAGTACAACGGCAGCGTCACGCAGATCCGCACGCGCTGCACCGTCGTGCGCGCCGCGAACGGCGTCGAGGCGCTGGTCCCGAACGAGCTGCTGCTGAACCAGGCGGTCCAGAACTTCAGCTACGGCGACAAGAACGGCAGCTTCGTGACGCACATCCGCGTCGCGTACGACACCGACATCGACGCCGCGATGAGGCTGATGACCGACGCGGCCGCGTCACAGCCGCGCGTGCTGAAGGACCCCGCGATCACCGCGACGCTGAAGGACTTCGGCGTCGACGGCATCGATCTCGAGCTGACCGCCTGGGTGCCCGACCCGGAGGCCGGCACCGACGTCCTGCGATCCGACGTCAACCGTGCGATCTGGAGCGCGTTCAGGTCGGCGGGGATCCGCGTGCCCGCGCCGCAGGTCGACGTCCGGGTCATGGGGCCGGACGACGCGGCCAGGGCGGCAGCGCCGACGGCGTCCGTCCCGCTGGTCGCGCGCCCCGCGAGCGCATGACGGCCGCCGGTCGGCCGCCGGGAGCCGCCGGCCGTCGCGCCGCTCCCCCGCGGCGTCGTTTTCGGGACGTAAGTCCCGGTTTATCCGAAAGTTTAGGCAAGTCGGCGTATAATGGCCCACCCCCAGAAACCGCGCTCGAAGCGAGCGCTTCACGGAGACTGAATGATTCCCGCGGACGTCCTGAGCTTTCTGTCGAACGGCATGCTCGACTGGCCGATCTGGAAGATCGTCGTCGCGACGCTCGTCCTCACGCACGTCACGATCGCCGGCGTCACGATCTACCTGCACCGCTGCCAGGCGCATCGCGCGCTCGACCTGCATCCGGCGGTGGCGCACTTCTTCCGCTTCTGGCTGTGGCTCACGACCGGCATGCAGACCGGCGAGTGGGCGGCGATCCACCGCAAGCACCATGCGAAGTGCGAGACGGTCGACGATCCGCACAGCCCGCAGGTGCAGCGGCATCCGCAAGGTGCTGCTGCAGGGCGCCGAGCTGTACATGGTCGAAGCCGACAACGACGAGACCATCGAGAAGTACGGCCGCGGCACGCCCGACGACTGGGTCGAGCGCAACGTCTACAGCAAGTTCGTGTGGCACGGCGTCGGGTTGATGCTCATCGTCGACTGGTTGCTGTTCGGCATCGGCGTCGGCACCGTCGTCTGGGCGGTGCAGATGCTGTGGATCCCGTTCTGGGCCGCCGGCGTCATCAACGGCGTCGGGCACTTCTCCGGCTATCGCAACTACGAATGCGCGGACGCGAGCCGCAACATCGTGCCGTGGGGCATCCTCATCGGCGGCGAGGAGCTGCACAACAACCATCACACGTTCGCGACGTCGGCCAAGCTGTCGAGCCGCTGGTACGAGTTCGACATCGGCTGGATGTACATCCGCATCCTGTCGGCGCTGAAGCTCGCGACCGTCAAGAAGGTCGCGCCGAAGCCGCGCTTCGAGAAGAAGCCGCGCGCGGTCGTCGACCTCGAGAACCTGCATGCCGTCATCGCCCACCGCTACGACGTGATGGCGAAGTACGCGAAGTCGTTCAAGCGCGCGGCGCGCGAGGAAGTCGCGTTGCTGCAGGACGGCCACGAGACGTCGACCGTCCTGACGGCGCGTCGCTGGCTGCACAAGGACGTCGAGAAGCTGTCGCCGGCCAAGCGCGTCAAGGTCGAAGGCGCGCTGGCGGCGAACCCGCGGCTCGCGAAGCTGCACGAGATGCGCACGGAACTGGTCGCGATCTGGGACCGCTCCAGCGCGTCGAGCGAGCAGCTGCTGGCCCAGCTGCAGGACTGGTGCCGTCGTGCCGAAGACAGCGGCGTGCGCGCGCTGCACGACTTCAGCATGCGGCTGCGCAGCTACGCGGCCTGATCCGGTCGCGTCGCCCGCCGGAAGGCCCGCCTCGGCGGGCCTTTTTCATGGGTCGCTCCGAACTTGGCGGCACCGGGCAGGTCTTCGGCCACGAAAGGGGCTCGACGTGGCTCGACCGGCCCGCATCGTCGGCAATCGATACGGCGACCGAGGTCCTCATCGACCGCCGCTCGTCTCGAGCAAAAAAAAAGCCCCGCCGGAGCGGGGCTTTTCGGGAATGCCGACGTCGCGGCACCACAAGGCCGCTTGTTTATTTGATCTTCGTTTCCTTGTAGGCCACGTGCTTGCGCGCCACGGGATCGAATTTCTTGATCTCGATTTTCTCGGGCGTCGTCTTCTTGTTCTTGGTCGTCGTGTAGAAATGGCCGGTGCCGGCCGTCGATTCGAGCTTGATCTTGTCGCGCATGACGGTACCTTCCGGTCAGAACTTCTCGCCGCGGGCGCGCAGGTCCGCGAGCACGGCGTCGATGCCGTTCTTGTCGATCGTGCGCAGCCCGGCGTTGGTCAGGCGCAGGCTGACCCAGCGGTTCTCGCTCTCGACGAAGAAGCGGCGATTCTGCAGGTTCGGCAGGAAGCGACGCTTGGTCTTGTTGTTGGCGTGGGAAACGTTGTTGCCGGACATCGGCTTCTTTCCCGTGACTTGGCAAACGCGTGCCATGACGGCACCTCCAGAAAATCGGCTCGCGCGGCAGACAGGCGCCGCACGTGGCTGGACAAAGGGCGGATCGAGCGGTGTGGAACGAGCGAAGCCGGCGATCATAGCGTGAAAGTCGAGCCTGATCAATGACCCGCGCGTTCGGCGTCACAGCTTGCCGTGTTCCGAGAACGCGTAGACGCCGTGGCCGGCGACGATGAAGTGGTCGAGCGTCCGGATGTCGACGAGCGCGAGCGCCGACGCGAGCGCGGTCGTCACGAGCTCGTCGGCGCGGCTCGGCTCGGCGAGCCCGGACGGATGGTTGTGCGCGAACACGACCGCCGCGGCGTTGAGCTGCAGCGCGCGCTTGACGACCTCGCGCGGATGCACGCTCGTCTGCGCCAGCGTGCCGCGGAACATCTCCTCGGCGGCGAGCAGGCGGTGCTGGGCGTCGAGGAAGAGGGCCATGAACACCTCGTGCGGCTTCGCGCCGATGGTCCGCGTCAGGTAGTCGCGCACGATCGCCGGCGACGTCAGCAGCGGCTCGCGTTGCCAGCGTCTCGTGCAGCGCGCGCCGCGCGAGCTCGACGACCGCCTGCAGCTGCGCGTAGCGGGCGGGGCCGAGCCCCGGGACGGCGCAGAACGCGCCGGGCGCCGCCTTCAGCAGGCCGGTGACGCTGCCGAACGCGGCGAGGCAGCCGCGCGCCAGCTCGACGGCGTCGCGCCCCGGCGTGCCGGTCCGCAGGAACACGGCCAGCAGTTCCGCATCGGACAGCGCCGCGACGCCGTGGCGCAGCAGTCGCTCGCGCGGTCGCTCGGCGGTCGGCCAGTCGGCGAGGGACATCGGACCTCTCTGTCGATAGAATGGCGGACCTGGCCTCGCGCGCCTCACCGGTCCCGCCGCATGTCCCGATCCGCCGCCGCGCCGGCGCCGTCCGCCGACGAGCCCGACCGCGTCGACACGATCCGCGCCGACTCGTACCTCACGCTGCACTATCGCGTCAGCCTGATGCCCGACGCGGTCGACGTCGTCAGCACGTTCGGCGGCAAGCCGGCGACGATCCAGCTCGGCGAAGGACAGTTCGCGCCGACGCTCGAGCTCCGGCTGCTCGGTCTCGCCGTCGGCTCGCACGCCGTGTTCGAGTTGCCGTCCGACGACGCGTTCGGCGCGCGCAACCCCGACCTCGTGCGGCGCGTGCCGAAGGCGCTGCTCGAGGCCGAGAGCGAACGCAGCGATTATTCGCCCGGCGACGTGGTCGAGTTCAATGCCCCGGGTGGTGGACGCTATGCAGGGGTTTTCCAGTCGCTCGAAGGCGACGATGCGGTCTTCGACTTCAACCATCCGCTCGCCGGCAAGCCGGTGCGCTTCGAAGTCGAAATCCTGGGGATCATCTGATGGAAGACGTCATCTCCGAGGTCCGGCGCGCGGTGCCGCCGGTCGACGATGCCGAGCGCACGATGCTGCTCGCGCAGCCGCGCGGCTTCTGCGCCGGCGTCGACCGCGCGATCGAGATCGTCGAGCGCGCGCTCGAGCAGTTCGGCGCGCCGATCTACGTGCGCCACGAGATCGTCCACAACACCTACGTCGTCAACGACCTGCGCGCAAGGGCGCGATCTTCATCGAGGACCTGCACGACGTGCCGCCCGGCGCCACGCTCGTGTTCAGCGCCCACGGCGTGTCGCAGGCGGTGCGCGACGAGGCGGCGAGCGCGGTCTGAAGGTGTTCGACGCGACGTGCCCGCTGGTCACGAAGGTCCACGTCGAGGTCGCGAAGATGCGCGCCGACGGCTGCGAGATCATCATGATCGGCCACAAGGGCCATCCCGAGGTCGAGGGCACGATGGGCCAGGCCGAGGGCGGCATCTACCTCGTCGAGGACGTCGACGACGTGCAGCGGCTCCGGGTGCGCGACGAGAACAAGCTCGCGTACGTCACGCAGACCACGCTGTCGATGGACGACGCGGCCGAGGTCACGGCCGCGCTGAAGCGGCGCTTCCCGACGATCCTCGAGCCGAAGCGCAACGACATCTGCTACGCCACGCAGAACCGCCAGGACGCGGTCAAGTTCATGGCGCCGCAGTGCGACCTGATCCTCGTCATCGGCAGCCCGTCGAGCTCGAACAGCAGCCGCCTGCGCGAGGTCGGCGAGCGGATGGGCGTCGAAGCCTATCTGATCGAGAACGCCGGCGAGCTCGATCCGGCGTGGCTCGTCGGCAAGACGCGCGTCGGCATCACGGCCGGCGCGTCGGCGCCCGAGCTGCTCGTGTCCGAGCTGATCGGCCTGTTGAAGGAGCTCGGCGTGCGCGCGGTGCGCAAGCTGCCGGGCGTGGAGGAGAGCGTGCGCTTCCCGTTGCCGCCGGGGCTCGGCGGCAACGTCGATCGCGGCAGCTCGATCGGCTCGATGACCGACTGACGCCGCATGCGCCTCTACAGCTACTTCCGCAGCTCCGCGTCGTTCCGCGTCCGCATCGCGCTCTGCCTGAAAGGGCTGCCGTACGACTACGCGCCGGTCCATCTCGTGCGGCACGGCGGCGAGCAGCGCGGCGAGGAGTTCCTCGCGCTGAACCCCGAGGGCCTGGTGCCGGTGCTCGCCGACGACGCGGGCGACGCGGCGGCGACGCTGACGCAGTCGCTCGCGATCATGGAGTATCTCGACGAGCGGCATCCCGAGCCGCCGCTGCTGCCGGCCGATGCGGCGGGCCGCGCACGGGTGCGTTCGCTCGCGCTCGCGATCGCGTGCGAGATCCATCCGCTGAACAACCTGCGCGTGCTGCGTTATCTCGTGCAGGTGCTGAAGATCGACGAGGACGCGAAGAACGCGTGGTACCGGCACTGGGTCGAGACCGGGCTCGCGGCCTTCGAGGCGCAGCTCGCCGCGTCGCCGATGACGGGCCGCTTCTGCCACGGCGACGTCCCCACGCTGGCCGACGCGACGCTCGTGCCGCAGATCTATAACGCCCGCCGCTTCGACTGCGACATCGACCGATTCGCGACGACGATGCGCGTCTTCGACGCGTGCATGGCGCTCGACGCGTTCCAGCGCGCCGTGCCGTCGGCGCAGCCCGACGCCGAATAACCACACCGCACCCGATCGCGTTGGCGCGACGCCGCGCCGATCCGTATAATCGCGGGCTCGTTGTCACGGCAGTACGCCGCTGTAGCTCAGTCGGTAGAGCAGCGCATTCGTAATGCGAAGGTCGACAGTTCGATTCCGTCCAGCGGCACCATCGATGCACCGTTGAAGGCCAGCTTCGCGCTGGCCTTCTGCTTTTCGCGACCCGGCACGCGTCCGCCATCGGTCCAAGCCTCGTCCGTCTCGCTTATCGCCGCTGGTGCCGCGTCGGCCAGCGCGATCGAACGCTCCAGTCGTCATGGCGTGCCGAGGTACGAATTCGGGACCCCGGTCGCGTGCCGACATCGACCGATCGGTCAGCGGGCCTGCGACGAGCGGGACGCGGCGGCCCCCACTGCGGACATCCTTGCCACGCGATACCTGCAGAGCCGGACCGCCGCGAATCGACCGTCTCGTTCTCCAGCGCCCTGCGCAGGGTTCACAGCGCCTGCGTCCGCCCCAGCCGTGCATGCGAGGATCGCTCGCGACACGGGCGATCGGTGAAATCGGTCCGCTCGCTTCCGCCCGGCTCTAAGATGCGGTGAAGGGCCGTCGACACCATCGGACCGTGGTACAGCCGGCCCCGGGCACTTGCCGTCGAACGCAGACTCGCCCATCGAGAAGCCGCCGGTTCATCGCATGACGCTCTACGAGGCCTACGCCCACGATCTCGCGGAAGCGATCGCGGCGGGAGTCTTTCGCCCCGGAGACCGGCTGCCTTCGGTCCGCGAGGCGTGCCGGCAGCGCGGCATCAGCCCGGCCACGGTCTTCAAGGCGTACTACCTGCTGGAGGCCGACGGCGTCGTCCGGGCAGTCGCCTCGCTCCGGCTACTTCGTCAACCCGCGGCCGGACGGACCGGCGCCTTCCCGAGCCGATGCTGTCGCGGCCGAAGGCCACCAGCGTCGGCGTCGACGCCGGCGATCTGATCTACGACATCCATGCGTCGCTGAAGCAGCGGACCGCAGTACCGCTCGGCTCGCCCTTCATCGACCCGACGTTCTTCCCGCTCGATCGCCTGCGCCAGTCGCTCGGCGCCACGATGCGGCGGCTCGATCCCTGGAGCACGGTCGAGGACCTGCCGCCCGGCAACCGCACGCTGAAACGACAGATCCTCAAGCGCTACCTCGTGCACGGAACCCGTCTCGCCGATTCGGAGATCGTGCTCACGCACGGCGCGGTGACGGCCCTGAACCTGTGCCTCGCGGCGGTGACGAAGCCCGGTCAACTCGGTGGTCATCGAGTCGCCCACCTTCTACATGGCGCTGCAGGCGTTGCAGCGTCGCGGCCTGAAGGCGATCGAGGTGGCGACGGACTGTCGCGAAGGCGTCGACCTGGGCAGCCTGGCCCGGGTACTGGAGAAATCGCGGCCGGCGGCGTGCTGGCTGATGACGAACTTCCAGAATCCGCTCGGCAGCCTGATGCCCGACGGCAAGAAGCGCGAGCTCGTCGCGTTGCTGGCTCGTCACGACGTGCCGCTGATCGAGGACGACGTCTACGGCGAGCTCTACCAGGGCGACACGGCGCCGGCCAGCGCCAAGCGCTTCGACCGGCGGGGCCTGGTCCTGCATTGCGCATCGTTCTCGAAGACGCTCGCGCCCGGCTACCGCGTCGGCTGGACCGCGGCGGGCCGGTTCGCCGCGCAGGTCGAGCGCCTGAAGCTGACGACGCTGCTGACCGGAACGATCCCGACGCAGTCCGCGATCGCGGACTATCTGCAGCATGGCGGCTACGACGCCCACCTCCGGCGCCTGCGCCGCTCGCTCGCCGACCACCAGGCGGCGATGGTCCGCGCGGTGCACCGGCACTTTCCCGACGGGACCCGGGTGTCCATGCCGCAAGGCGGCTATTTCATTTGGGTCGAGTTTCCGAAGCAGGTCGATGCCGTCGCCCTGTTCTGGGCGGCGTCGGCGCAAGGCGTCTCGATCGCCCCCGGGCCGATGTTCTCGCCGCGTGGCGAGTTCCGGCATTGCATCCGCCTCAATACCGGGCAGGTCTGGGGACGAAAGATCGAGGACGCCGTGGCCAAGGTTGCCAGCCTGGTCGCGCGTCAGATGGCCGGGACCGGTCCATCGGCGCTGATCACCTCCATTTGACGCCGAACTGGTCGTACCGATCCCTTCGCTCCCGGCCCACATTGCGGCTCGGGAAAGGACGGGACCGTTCATGAGGTGGATACGCGCGTCGGATTGGCGGCCCCAGGCCTGGACGCGTCTTCGTTGAAGCGCCTGGAGCACACGCGGCTCATCATCCAGTCGGCGCTCGATGCGGTGATCGTCGCCGATGCCGACGGCCGCATCATCGAGTGGAACCCGCAGGCCGAGCGGACCTTCGGCTGGATGCGCGCGCAGGTCATCGGCGCGCTCCTCGCCGAGACGGTCGTCCCAGCGCGCGATCGCGACGCTCACGAGCGCGGAATTCGCCGCTTCGTGGCGAGCGGCGAAGGGGCGATCGTCAACAAGCGCGTCGAGCTCACTGCGCTGCACCGCGACGGACACGAGTTCCCGGTCGAGCTGACCCTTGCCCCGGTTCGTCTCGACGGCGCCTGGATCTTCAGCGCCTTCGTCCGGGACCTCACCGAACAGAAGCGGTCGGAAGAAGCGATGGTTCGCCTGCGCCGGCAGAGCGAGTTGATCCTCGAATCGGTCGACGAGGGCGTGCAAGGCATCGATCTCGAGGGACGGATCACCTTCGAGAACCCGAGCGCGGCACGGATGCTTGGTTTCGGCGTCGGCGACCTGTGTGGTCGGCCCGGGCACGCGACGATGCATCACACGAGAAAGGACGGCACGCCCTATCCCCGCGAAGCCTGCCTCATCCACCGGACGATGCAAGACGGGACCGTGCGGCGGGTCGAGGATGAGGTGTTCTGGCGCAAGGACGGCTCGAGCTTTCCGGTCGAATACACCACCGCGCCGATCCGAAACGACCGCAACGCGATCATCGGCGCCGTGGTCGTGTTCCGCGACATCACCGCGCGGAAGGCGTCCGAGGAGCGCATCCGACGCCTGAACCGCTGGTTCGCGGTGCTGAGCGGCATCAACGCGCTCATCGTTCGCGCGCGGAACCGCGACGAGTTGTTCCATGGCGCCTGCCGCATCGCCGTGGAGGGCGGCGCGCTCGGCATGGCGTGGATCGCCTTGGTGGATGCAAAGACCTCGGACCTGAGGATCGTCGCCTCGTATGGCGGCGAAAAGAACCACGACGACCTTGCACCGGCCGGTCAGGCCCGCGTCGAAATCGGCCAGCAGCCGGGGCTCCGGATCCTGCGCGACGGCAAGCCGTTCGTCTGCAACGACGTCGGGACGGACGAGTCGCTGTCGACCCTGCGCGACAAGATCCTGGCGCGCGGACATCGGTCGCTGGCCTGCCTGCCGCTCGCCGGCAAGGACCGGCCCGAGGCCGTGATGGTCCTCTTCGCCGGCGAGACCGGTTTCTTCGACCAGGAACAGAGCCAGGTGCTCCTCGACCTGAGTGCGAACATCTCCTTCGCGCTGGACCACATGGACCAGGAGCAGGAACTCCAGGCCAGCGAGCTGCGCTTCCGGCAGCTGGCCGAGAACATCCGCGAGGTCTTCTGGCTCAAAGACCATGCCACGAAGAAGCTGCTCTACGTGAGCCCCGGCTACGAGGAGATCTGGGGCCGCACCTGCGAGAGCCTCTACGCCTCGCCGCGCCAGTGGCTCGAAGCCATCCATCCGGACGATCGCGGGCGCGTCCGCGACGCCGCAGCGAGCGATCATTCGGTCGGCCGATACGACGAGGAATACCGGATCGTGCGACCCGACGGCTCGATCCGCTGGATCCACGACCGTGCCTTTCCCGTGTTTCGCAACGGCACCGAGGTCTACCGCGTCACCGGCATCGCCGAGGACATCACCGCGCGGAAGTGGGCCGCACAGGAGCTGAACGAGAACGAGCGCCGGCTGAGCGAGATGCTCGCCAACGTCGAGATGGTCTCAATGATGCTCGACCGCTCGGCCCGCATCACGTACACCAACGACCATCTGCTGCGCCTCACGGGATGGCGCCGCGAGGATGTCATCGGCAAGGACTGGATGGAGCTTTTCGTCCCGCCCGAAACCAAGGTGCGCAGCGTCTTCGCGAGCCTGCTCGACAACGAACCGAGTGCATGGCACCACGAGAACGAGATCCTCACCCGCTCGGGCGAGCGGCGGCTGATCCGGTGGAACAACTCGGTGCGCCGGGCGCCGGACGGCGAGATCGTCGGGACCGCGAGCATCGGCGAGGACATCACCGAACGAAAGCTCGCCGAGCTCGAGATCCTGAGGCTCAACGCGAACCTCGAACAGCGCGTCGCCGAGCGCACGGCAGACCTCGAGCGCGCCCGTGCTCGAGGCGCACCAGGCCAACCAGGCGAAGTCGAGCTTCCTCGCGGCGATGAGCCACGAGATCCGCACGCCGATGAACGGCGTCATCGGGATGCTCGACGTCCTGCAGCAGACCAGCCTGCGCGCGGACCAGGTGGAGATGGTCGACCTGGTGCGCGAGTCGGCGGCATCGCTGCTCGGGCTCATCGAGGACATCCTCGACTTCTCGAAGATCGAAGCCGGCAAGCTGACGGTCGAGAAGGAGCCGATGCGGCTGGCCGAGGTGGTCGAGAAGGTCTGCGGCATGCTGGGCCACATGGCCGCCAAGAAAGGGCGTGCGGCTCACGCTGTTCGTCGACCCGGTGATCCCGGAGACGACGCTGGGCGACGAGACCCGGCTGCGGCAGGTGCTGGTCAACCTGGTCGGCAACGCGATCAAGTTCTCGAGCGGGCGGGAGCAGCCCGGAGAGGTCTCGTTGCGGGCCGTCCTGGTCGCGCGGGAACCGGGGATCGCGACCGTCGACTTCGTCATCGCCGACAACGGCATCGGCATCGACGAAGCGGCCGTGGCGCACCTGTTCACCGCCGTACGCACAGGCCGATGCCTCGACGACCCGGCGCTTCGGCGGAACCGGCCTCGGCCTGACGATCTCCGACCGGCTGGTGCGGCTGATGAACGGATCGATCTCGGTCCGCAGCGCGCTGGGGCAGGGCTCGACCTTCAGCGTCCGCTTGCGCTTCGCGACGGCCGAGGCGAATTCCGACGACGACCCCGGCACGCTGGTGCACGGGCTGCGCTGTCGCATCGTCGGCTCCGAACGACCGCTGGGCGACGACCTCGCGGCCTATCTCGCGCACGCCGGGGCGACGGTCGATCGCTCGGACGATCTCGTCGCGGCCACGTCGGCGACGGCCCCGGGTGGTTCGCAGATCTGGGTCCTCCTGCCGAGCGTGCGCGTCGGGCCGGCCGAGTTGCGCTCTCTGGCCGGCGGGCTGGCCAGCCGCCTCTCCGTCCGCTTCGTCGTACTCGATCCCGACGCGACGCACCGGCCGCGCGTCGTGACGCCGGACGTCGTCGCGGTTGCCGCCGGCCCGTTGTTCCGACGGACGCTCCTCGGCGCGGTGGCGATGGCCGCGGACCCGGCGATGGCCGAGCCCCGTCCGGAAGAGCCGGAGCGGGCGCACGTGCTCGAGCCTGCCGGCGGGCTCGACGGGGACGGGCCGCGCGGGGGGACGATCCTCGTCGCCGAGGACAACGAGACCAACCGCAAGGTGATCCTCCGGCAGCTGCAGCTCATCGGCTACGGCGCGGAAGTCTGCGTCGACGGTCGCGAGGCGCTCGACCGATGGCGCCACGGCGACTTCGTGATGCTCCTGACCGATCTGAACATGCCGGAGATGGACGGCCGCGCGCTGGTGCGTACCATTCGCGCCGAGGAACCGGAAGGACAGCGCAAGCCCATCGTCGCGTTGACCGCGAACGTCCTGCGCGAGGAGAAGAACGCCCTCCGCGCCGACGGCTTCGACGACTACCTGAGCAAGCCGGTCCGCCTGGCGCAGCTCCGCGCGTCGATCGTCGCGTGGCTCGGTCCGCCGCAGCCCGCGGCCACACCGCGGCCAAATCCGCCCGCAGCGCCGCGATCCGTCGACCTCAACGTGCTGGCAGACCTCGTCGGCGACGACCCGGCGGTCATCGCGGAGGTGCTGGACGCCTTTCGCCAGAGCGCGACGCTTCACGCGGCCGCGATGACACGCAGCATCGCCGTCGGCGACACGCCGGCTGCGTCCGACGCCGCGCACAAGCTGAAATCCGGCGCCCGCGCGATCGGCGCCTTGCGACTCGGCGACCTGTGCGAACGCATCGAGGCCCTCGCCACGTCGCGAAAGGCGGGCGAGCTGACGGCGCTGCTGCCGCTGTTCGAGGCGGAGTGGGGCGCCGTCGTGCAAAGCCTCGATCACGGCTAGGACGCGAGCCATGTGGCCTCACTCGACCGACGTTCTCCCGGCTCTTCTCGCGAATGCCGAGCCTCCTGCGGCGGGCGCGCCGGGCGCGCCGGGCGCGCGCAGCGGGCCGCGCCTCCTGCTCCTCGACGACGACCCGTTCACGCTGGGTCTGCACACCCGCACGCTTCGTCGCATGGGCTTAGAGACGATCGCGACGGCCCGAAGCAGCCTGTCGGCGTTGACGATGCTGCAGCAGGATCCGAACGCGGTCGACGTCATCGTCTGCGACCTCAACATGCCCGGCATGGACGGGATCGAGTTCCTGCAGAAGCTGGGCGCGAGCCCGTTCCGCGGCAGCGTGATCCTGCTCAGCGGTCAGGGGCTGCGCGTCATGCACACCGCGCAGAAGCTGCTCGGCCAGGACGTCCTGATCCTGGGTGCGCTGGAGAAGCCGGCCGGACGACCGGCGCTGCGCGCGCTTCTCGACCGCTGGAGACCGCGCGACCAGATCCGCGCGGCGCAGACGGCACCGACGTTCGTCGCCGACGAGATCCATGCCGCCAACCGGGAAGCGCCAGTGGGTGCTGCACTATCAGCCGACCGTCGACCTCGCGACCGGTGCGCTGAAGGGCATGGAAGCGCTCGTGCGCTGGGCGCATCCGCGCCACGGCACCGTCTACCCGAACGACTTCATCCAGGTCGCCGAGGAATGCGGTGCCATCGATGCGCTCACCGAGTGGGTGATCCAGGAGGCGATCCGGCAGCTCGCGCGCTGGGCGGCCGACGGACTGCGCCTGCACATGGCGGTCAACGTGTCGATGGAGAACCTGCGCTCGCCGGGCTTCGCCGGACGCGTCGCCGCGTGGATGCGGGACACCGCCGCGGCGCCCGCCGACCTGACGCTCGAGATCACCGAGAGCCGCCTGATGTCGCCATCGCCGGCGCCGCTGGAGAGCCTGGTGCGGCTGCGCATGCAAGGCTTCGGGCTGTCGATCGACGATTTCGGGACCGGCCATTCGTCGCTGGCCCAGCTGCGCGACGTGCCGTTCACCGAACTGAAGATCGATCGGGGCTTCGTGCACGGGGCCCGGCACAACCAGATCATCCGGCCCATCCTCGAGGGCAGCATCGGGATCGCCAGAGGCCTGGGGATGCAATCGGTGGCCGAAGGCGTCGAGAGCGAGGACGACTGGCATCTGCTGCGCGACATCGGCTGCGACCTCGCGCAAGGGTGGTTCATCGCCCGTCCGATGCCGCCCGAGGAGATTCCTGCGTGGCTCGAGCGCTGGGAAGGGCGTCCTGCGCATTTGACGTCCTCATGACGACGAACGAGGTGACACGCCAGCGCATCCTCGTGGCCACGGACAACGTCGACGACGGCCAGCAGATCGTGAGGCTGCTGAAGGACGACTTCGCGAACGTCCAGCTGTCGAGCCAGCCCGAGCGCGCGGCGAAGGACTTCGAGGCCTTCCTGCCGAACGTCCTCGTCCTCGCCTTCGACAAGCTCGATCACGCGCAGCGCTATTACCTGGGGCTCTACCGCCACGGTCGATCGGTCCATGCGCATCCGCACCGAACCATCGTCCTCTGCAGCAAGGACGAGGTCCGAGCGGCCTTCGAACTCTGCAAGAAGGACTACTTCGACGACTACGTCCTTCACTGGCCGCACGCGCAGGACGGCCGTCGCCTGTCGATGAGCGTCTGGATCGCGTGCCGCGAGCAGGCGGTGGAGGAGCGGGCCGGCCTGCCGCGTTCGGAGATGCGCACGCATGCAAGGCATCTCGACCAGCTCGAGCAGACGCTCGATCGCGAGCTGGCGGGCGCCGAACAACACGTGGCCGCCGCCACCGGATCGCTGCTCGAGGCGGAGCGACAGATCAGCGGCGCGTTCGACGAGCTCTCGAGCCGCGTGGCCGGCGCCCATGCCGGGGAACTCGACGCCGACGAAGCGCACGCGCTCGGCCGGGCCATCGATCAGCTCAGGCTGAAGCAGATCGAGGCGACTCGCGGCATCGCGGCCCGCGGACTCGAGCCCCTGAGCAAGTGGACGCGCGGCCTGCGCGAAAAGATCGGGCCGTCGCTGGCCGGAACGCGAGCGCTCTCGGCCAAGGTCGCCGCGTCGCGCGCCGTGCTGATGGCCGTCGAGGACGAAGAAGTCGCGCGCAAGCTGATCTCGGTGGCGCTCGATCCCGCCGCCTACGAAGTCCGGTTCGTCGGCGATGCGGCGGAGGCGCTCAGCCTCCTGCGACGCGTGCGGCCCGATGCGATCCTCATGGACATCCGCCTGCCCGGGGTCGACGGCGTCTCGCTGACCGAGCGCCTGAAGGCGTCGCCGCGGCTGGCCGACATCCCGATCATCATGATGAGCGGCGACTCGCGCGTCGAGATGCTGATGCGCAGCGTGGAAGTCGGTGCCGCCGCGTTCGTCGTCAAGCCGTTCACGCGCCAGACGCTGACCGCGAAGCTGGAGAAGGTCCTCAAGGTCTGACGATGGGGTCGTCGGCGTGGGCGGCGTTGGCGCGGCGGCCGGCGAGGAACAGCGCGCAGCCAACGCGACGAGCCTCGCCCTCTCCGGTCGGCCGGGCCCGCGCGCCGTCTTCCGGCGACCGACGTCCCTAGCGATTGCGCCGCCAGATCGCGGCCGTGAGGATCGTCGCGAACGCCACCCAGCCGACCAGCGGTACGCTCGCCGCGGCCGCGGGCGCGTCCACCTTGCGCGCCTCGTTGACGTAGGCTGCCGCCGCGACGCCGAGCACCCCGGCGGCGATCGTGCTCGCCGGCAGGTCGCGGCGGCCGAAGAACAGCCGACTCCAGCCGCCGATGCCGACGACGTTGCCGGCCAAGAGGGCGAGCGCGCGGTCGCGGGCCGGCGACGACGGTCGTCGCAGCAGGCGATACGCCGCGAACGCGAGGCCGGTCTCGATCGCGACCCACGCGACCGGGATCGCGACGTCGGGCGGCTGGAAGCTCGGCTTGCGGAGCAGGCGATACCAGACGAACACGCGCGGATGGTCCGGCGACGGACTCGTCGAGCGGCCGAGCGCGTACGGCACGAGGTAGGCGGCCGTCGCGATCGACGCGGCGATCGCCGGGCTCAGGCCGGTCGGCGGCATGGCGGCGTGGTCTTCTGTTCTTTCCGTCATCGATGCGCTCCGGGGTCGTGGGGCCGACCCGCACGACCGTTCGACCGCGCCGCTCGATTCGGTTCCTCGCGATCGTCATGCGATGCGAAGTCTCTGCTCGGGAGCGAGGCAAGCTTTTCCTGCGGGACCGCCGGCGCGGATTGCCCCGCCGACGCGACGAGCGCCGATAATCGCGGCTTCGGGGCGTTCGGGACGGCGCGACATGACGGCATCGGCAACGCACGCGTCGGCGACGGCGGACGACGAGCACGGCGCGCCGCGCAAGGCCACGGCAGGCCTCGTGCTCGCGGCGATCGGCGTCGTGTTCGGCGACATCGGCACGAGCCCGCTGTACACGATGGCGACGGTCTTCGATTCGGCGAACGGCCTGCCGCTGACTCGCACGAACACCGTCGGCGTCGTGTCGCTGATCCTCTGGTCGCTGGTGATCGTGGTGTCGGTCAAGTACGTCACGCTGATCATGCGGGCGAACAACCGCGGCGAGGGCGGCATCATGGCGCTGCTGGCGCTCGCCGCGCGTTCCGTACTCCATCTGCCGCGGCTGCGCCGCGTGCTGCTCGTCGCCGGCGTGTTCGGCGCCGCGCTGTTCTACGGCGACGGCGTCATCACGCCGGCCATCTCGGTGCTGAGCGCCGTCGAAGGGCTCGAGCTCGCCGCGCCGCAGCTGAAGACGTTCGTCGTGCCGATCGCGCTGGTCGTGCTGATCGCGCTGTTCGCCGTGCAGCGACACGGAACCGGCGGCATCGGCGTGGTCTTCGGACCGATCATGGTCGCATGGTTCCTGATCCTCGCGCTGATGGGCGCGATCGGCATCGCGCGCGACCCCGGCATCCTCGCGGCACTGAACCCGTTCGCCGGCCTGTCGTTCCTCGCCTCGCACGGATGGCTCGCGTTCGTCGCGCTCGGCGCCGTCGTGCTCGCGTTGACCGGCGCGGAGGCGCTGTACGCCGACATGGGCCACTTCGGCGCCGCGCCGATCCGCGTCTCGTGGTTCCTGCTGGTGTTCCCGTCGCTCGGACTGAACTATCTCGGGCAGGGCGCCCTGCTGCTCGCCGACCCGAAGGCGGTCGACAACCCGTTCTACCACCTGTTCCCGGCGTGGGCGCTGATCCCGATGGTGCTGCTCGCGACCGCGGCGACGGTGATCGCGTCTCAGGCGGTGATCTCGGGCGCGTACTCGATGACGAAGCAGGCGATCCAGCTCGGCTTCCTGCCGCGGCTCGCGATCCTGCACACGTCGGAGCGGGAGATCGGGCAGGTCTACGTGCCGACGATCAACTGGCTGCTGCTCGGGGCCGTCGTCCTGTCGGTCGTCGGCTTCGGGTCGTCGACCGCGCTCGGATCGGCGTACGGGATCGCCGTCACCGGCACGATGATGATCACGACGCTGCTGACGTTCTTCGTCGTGCGCTACACGTGGCACTACAACTGGTGGCTGTGCGTGCTGTCGACCGGCTTCTTCTTCGCGATCGACGCGGTGTTCTTCTCGGCGAACCTGCTGAAGTTCCTGCAGGGCGGCTGGTATCCGCTCGTCATCGGCGCGCTGATCTTCGTCATCATGTCGACGTGGGGTCGCGGCCGCGACCTGATGCTGGCGGAGGCGCGGGCGCGGGCCGGCAGCGCGCCGCTGAAGGACTTCCTCGACGCGCTGTTCGCCGATCCGCCGACCCGCGTGCCGGGGACCGCCGTGTACCTCACGATCGAGCCGAACGGCGTGCCGCACGCACTGCTGAACAACCTCGAGCACAACAGCGTGCTGCACGAGCGCGTCCTGTTCGTCAACGTCGCGAACCGTACGGTGCCGCGCGTGCCGCCCGAGGAGCGGATCGCGATCCAGCCGCTCGACCGCAACTGCTGGCAGGTCGTCGTCAACTACGGGTTCAAGGACGAGGTCGACCTCCCGCGCGCGTTGTCCGGATGCGCCGCGAAGAACCTGGACGTCGACCCGTCGAAGGTCTCGTACTTCCTCAGCCACGCGGTCGTCATCGCGACGCGCTCGAAGAAGGGCATGTGGCTGTGGCGCGAGCGCCTGTTCGCCGCGATGTCGCACAACATGGCGAACGTCGCCGGCTACCTGAAGCTGCCGGCGAACCGCGTGATCGAGCTCGGATCCCGCGTCGAGATCTGACGTCGCGCGTCGACGATCGGCTCAGCGGACGACGAACGCCCGCGCGATCCCGCGCCGGCCCGACCGCAGGCGGAACAGCGCGCCGGCCTGCGGCTCGCGTCGCCGCTCGTCGTCGGTCATCTTGTCGGACGCGCTCGTGACGTACATCGTGTCGAGGTCGTCGCCGGCGAACGCGCACATCGTCGGCTTGCCGACCGGCAGGTCGATGTCGACGTCGACCGCGCCGTCCGGCCCGAAGCGCCGCAGCCTGCCGGCGCCGTGCAGCGCGCACCAGTAGCCGCCGTCGGTATCGATCGCCGCGCCGTCCGGGACGCCGAGGCCTTCTGGGATCGTCGCGAACACGCGGCGGTTCGACAGGCGTCCGTGTTCGACGTCGTAGTCGAACGCGATGATCTGTCGCGCGTTGCTGTGCGACAGGTAGAACGTGTCCCCGTCGACGCTCCACGCCATGCCGTTGTGGAGCTCGGCGGCGTCGGGCTCCGCGCGCAGGCCGTCGCGACGCGTGTAGCTGTGCAGGCGCCCCGGCTGCTCCGGCGGCGATCCCTCGAGCGGATCGAACATGACGCCGATCCAGAAGCGGCCGGCCGCGTCGCACGCGCCTTCGTTGAAGCGGAACAGCGCCGGGTCGAACGGCGGCGGGACCAGCAGCTCGAGGCCGCCGCGATCGAGGTCGAGGCGATGCAGCCCGTGGCGCAGCGCGACCAGCGCGCCGCCGTCGCCGGTCAGCGCGAAGCCGCCGATGTCGCTCGTCACGTGCCAGGTCCGCGTCGCCTTCGTCGCCGGCTCGAAGCGGTGCAGCGCGGGCGCCTTGACGTCGATCCAGTACAGCGCCCGCTCGTGCGGTACCCAGGTCGGCGACTCGCCGATCGTCGCGTGCGCGTCGAGCACCGTCTCGATGTGCATGGCCTCCTCCGTGGCGAAGACGCGCGGTCGTGGTCCCGACGATCAGAGCTCGCCGGCCGCGGCGAGTTGCCGGATGCGGTCGGCCGTGCGGATCGCGAGCGCCTGGATCGTCAGCGACGGGTTCACGCCGCCGACCGTCGGGAACACCGACCCGTCGCAGACCCACAGGTTGCGGATGTCCCAGCTGCGGCAGTCGGCGTTCACGACGCTCGTCGCCGGATCGTCGCCCATCCGCGCGGTGCCGCCGAGATGGTTCGTGTCGTCCTCCTGCCGGAAGATGTCCTTCGCGCCGATCGCGTCGATCGACCGCTGCATCTGCTCGAGCGCGTGCCGGATCAACGCCTTGTCGTTGTCGCCCCAGCGATACGTGATCTTCGCGACGCGCAGGCCGTACTGGTCGACGTCGTCGGCGAGCGTCACCGTGTTCGCCTCGTCGGGCAGCATCTCGCCGACCATCTTCACGCCGATCATGTGGTTGTAATGAAGCATCGCGTCGCGGAGCGGCTCGCCCCACAGCCCGCGCGAGCCGGTCTGCACGGCCGCCCACTCGATCGGCAGCGGGCCCTGGCCCATCCACACGTAGCCGCCGAAGAAGTCCTTGTCGTCGCAGTAGTTCCAGTGCTCGGTGATCGCGAGGCTCGGCGGCGCCTTGTACCAGCGCACCGCCTGGTCCATCCGACCCCACACCGCCTGGTTCGACTGCGTCATCAGGTTCTTGCCGACGAGGCCCGAGCCGTTCGCGAGGCCGTCGGGATAGCGGTCGTTCGCCGACGCGAGCAGCAGCCGCGGCGTCTCGACCGCGTAGCCGGCGACGACGACGTTCCTCGCGCGCTGGAAGCGCCAGCGACCCTCGCGCTGGTAGTGGATGCCGGTCGCGAGGCCGGCGGGCCCGGTCTCGATGCGGCCGACCATCGCGAGGTCGCGAATCTCGGCGCCGGCCGCCAGCGCGCGCGGGATCCACACCGTCAGCGCCGAGCGCTTCGCGTTCGTCGAGCAGCCGAAGCGGCAGAAGCCGCGATACATGCAGGCCGACGAATTGCCTTCGGGCCCGCGATGCGGCGCCGACAGCGTCGCGAGCGGCGTCTCGGTCCAGCGGATGCCGATCGCCTCGCAGCCCTTCGCGAGCAGGCGGGCCGCGTCGTTGAGCTCGTGCGCGCGATACGGATAGCGCGGCCGCTTCGGTCCCCACGGATACGTCAGCGGGCCGGCGATGTCGAGCTGCCGCTCGGCGATGCCGTAGTAGCGCCACATCTCGCGCCAGTCGATCGGCCAGTCGGCGCCGTAGCCGAGCTTCGTGCGCGCGGCGAAGTGCTCGGGGCGGAAGCGCAGCGAGACCATCGCGTAATGAACCGTCGAGCCGCCGACCGACTTGCCGGAGTTCTTGCCGCCCATCTGGATCGGATTCGGTCCCGCGACGACGCGGCGGTCGTTCCAGTACAGCTTGTTCTGCTCGGTCTCGTCGGACGCGAAGTCTTCGAGCGGACGCCAGTACGGACCCGCGTCGAGCGCCACGACCGAGAACCCTCGCTCGGCGAGCTGGCACGCAAGCGTGCCGCCGCCGGCGCCGGTACCGACGATCGCGAAGTCGACGGCGTCGTCGTCGCGGTATTCGCGCATCGGCACCCAGCCGCCGACGCGGAAGACGTCGGGCGCGCGGCCGCGGATCGCGCGCGGCGCGGCGAACGGATCAGACGACATGGCGATTCAGGCGTTCGGCATGCGCCTCGTCGCCGGGCTTCGCCTCGGCCGCTTCCCACGGGTCGCGGCGATCGCCCTCGAGGCGCACGTAGCCGCGCGGGCTCGCCGGGCCGCCGAAGCCCATCTCGTCCCACGCCTTCGGCAGCCCGTAGTAGAGCGGCGGCACGTCGACGAGCACGCGGCGGCGGAAGAACTTCTTCGGGTCCATGCCGTTCCAGCGGCGGCCGTCGACCTCGCCGGCCTGCATGCGACGGATGTAGTCGTCGCGCGCGGCGTCGTCGAGCGACGCGAAGCCGCGACCGTCGTGCGCGTCCTTCGCGTCGGCGTCGATCGCCGCGAGCGCCTGCCGCCACGCGTCCTGCATGTACGGCATGTCCTCGTCGCGAAAGCCCGCGCCGTGATCGAGGAACAGCTTCGCGTCGAGCAGCGCCGCGAGCGACACGTCGTCCGCGTCGCCTTCCTGCGGCACGATGCGCCGGCAGAACGCGTCGGCGACCGCCCATTCGTCGCGCGTGAAGAAGCGCGGTTCGGCACGCGCGAGCTCGAGCCGCTCGTCGACGACGCGGCGCGTGACCGCGTTCCACGATGGCGTGTCGCGCTTCGCGAGCGTGCTGTAGCCGGGGTAGCGCGGCAGGTCAGTCATCGCGATGCTCCGCGAGCAGCGCGAGTGCCGCGAGACCGGCGAGCGCCAGGCCGGTGAACGCCGGTGGCGCCGGCAGCGGCGGCCCGGACATCACGTTCTGCCGCCAGTTGCGCCAGCCGCCCATGTTGCGCGAGACGCCGTAGGCGTGCAGCGCGACGCCGGCGACACCCATCAGCGCGGTCGCGCCGAGCCACGCGCGCGACGCGGGACGCACGGCCGCCGGTGCGACCGCCGCGTTCGCGAGCAGGGCCGCGGCGATCGGCGGCATCGTGACCGGCAGCACCATCGCCGGGTTGTGGAACGCGCCGCGGAAGTGGAACAGGCCGGCCTCGGCCGTCGTGCCGATCAGCGACGCGCTCGTCAGCGCCGCGACGAAGCGGCCGGCCGGCACGCCGGCGATCGTCGGCGTCGAGCCCGGCGCGTTGTCGCGCACGCGCTCGGCGAGGAAGCCCATCAGCCCCGACAGCGAGATCGCGGCCGGTCCGCCGAGCGGGGCCGCATAGAACAGGTTCTGCATGCGGAAGCCGCCGACCTTCTTCGTGATGTTGTAGACGTGGAAGCACGTGCCGACGATGCCGGTCAGTCCCGCGGCCGCATAGATCGCATCGCGCACGCGATGCGCGCCGTGACGCGCGTCGCGGTGGCCGTGCAGGCTCGCGGCGATCGACAACGTCGACGTGACGATCGGCGTCCACATCGCCTTGTTGTGGAAGCGGCCGCGGTGATGCTCCATCGCGCTGTCGATCAGCACCGACCCCGCGATCGTCCCGGCCGCACGGTTGAGCCGGCGCGCCGATTCGACGATCGTTGCCTTGCCGTCCTCGCCGCGCTCGACCGGGGTGCGTCGACGCCGCAGCACCGGCCATGCGGCCCGTGGCCGGTCGACGGCCGCGATCTGCGGACGCGCGGCCCGGAACAGCCCTCGCATCGACGTCACTCCTTTCCGGGCAGCACGCCGGCGAGAACCTCCTTCGCGCTGTTCTTGATGACGCTTGCGAGCTCGGGCTCGTCGCGCATCATCGACATGAAGTTCTTCGCGTCCTTCAGCGTGATGTGCGGCGGCAGCGGCGGGACGTTCGGGTCGGCCTTGAACTCGAGAATGACCGGGCGATCGGCCGACAGCGCCTCCTTCCACGACGCGGCGATGCGCTCGGGGTCGTCGCAATAGATGCCCTTCAGGCCGATCAGCTCGGCGTACTTGTGATACGGGAAGTTCGGGATGCTCTGGGTCGACGGCGTCTTGCCGTCGCCGAGCTGCACGCGTTCCTCCCACGTGACCTGGTTCAGGTCCTCGTTGTTGAGGACCATGATGATGAAGCGCGGATCGGACCAGTTCTTCCAGTACTTGCCGACCGTGATCATCACGTTCAGGCCGTTCATCTGCATCGCCCCGTCGCCGATGAAGCCGATCACCGGCCGGTCGGGATAGGCCATCTTCGCGGCGACCGCGTACGGCGTCGCGGCGCCCAGCGACGCGAGGCCGCCCGACAGCGAGCCCATCATGCCGCGTCGCATCTTGATGTCGCGCGCGTACCAGTTCGCGACCGAGCCGCTGTCGCCCGTCATGATCGCGTCGTCGGGCAACAGCGGCGACAGCTCCCAGAAGATGCGTTGCGGGTTGATCGGATCGGCCGCCTGCATCGCGCGTTCCTCGAGCTTCTTCCACCACGACTCGACGTTGCGCTCGATGCGATGCCGCCAGTGCTCCTCGGTGTTCTGCTGGAGCAGCGGCAGCAGCGCGGCCAGCGTCTGCTTGCTGTCGCCGACGAGCGAGTACTCCATCGGATAGCGCAGGCTGACGTTCGCGCCGTCGATGTCGATCTGCACGCCGCGCGCGTTGCCCGGCTTCGGCAGGAACTCGCTGTACGGGAACGACGAGCCGACCATCAGGAACGTGTCGCATTCCTTCATCAGGTCCCAGCTCGGCTCGGTGCCGAGCAGGCCGAGCGACCCGGTCACGAACGGCAGGTCGTCGGGCACCGCGGCCTTGCCGAGCAGGGCCTTCGCGATGCCGGCGTTGAGCCGTTGCGCGACGGCGATCACCTCGTCGGTCGCGTGCAGCGCGCCGGCGCCGACCAGCATCGCGACGCGCTTGCCTTCGTTCAGGATGTCGGCCGCGCGCTGCAGATCGTCGGGGCCGGGCAGCGTCGCATTGCCGGGGTAGCCGACGCCGGTGTGCGTCGCGCCGTGCGCCATCGGCGGCTCCTCGTACGCCGCCTCCTGCAGGTCGTTCGGAATGATCACGCACGTCACGCAACGCTTCGCCTGCGCGATGCGGACGGCGCGATCGATGACGGTCCGCACCTGCGTCGGCACGACCGCCGTCATGACGAACTCGGAGGCGACGTCCTTGAACAGGTTCTGCAGGTCGACTTCCTGCTGGTAGCTCGCGCCGAGCGCGCTGCGCGCCTGCTGGCCGCAGATCGCGACGACCGGCACGTGGTCGGCCTTCGCGTCGTAGAGGCCGTTCAGCAGATGGATCGCGCCGGGACCGGACGTCGCGTAGCACAGGCCGACCTGGCCGGTGAACTTCGCGTGCGCGGATGCCATGAACGCGGCCATCTCCTCGTGCCGCACCTGCACGTACTGCATGGTGTCCTTGGCCTTCTCGAGCGCGACGTCGAGCCCGCCGACGCCGTCGCCGGGGTAGCCATAGACGCGCGACAAGCCCCATTCGGACAAGCGCTTCCAGACGAATTCGGCGACGTTCTGCGACATGGGAGACTCCGGATCGGGACGGACGGCAGCGGGCGTGGCATGCGGTGGCGATCGGCGCGCTCATGCGACACTTCGCGAAGCGCTACGCGGCTCGGACGCCCGCGCTTTCGCCGACCCGCTTTCGCCGACCGCCTGAGTCGGATGACATCGGCGCAGGGGCAACGTTCTCGTCGCGCGGCGTTTTGCGTGTCGGCCCGATGCCGTCGTCGGACGCGTTCGCAGCGGCGCCGCACGGTCGCGAACTTCCCTTCGTCGCGTCCGCCTGACGCGGGTCACCGGAGACGACGCATGAGCGACGCGGGTCCGAAACCGTCGGTGCCCTACTGGCATCTGTACGTCGATGCCGACGGCATCAGCCGTCAGGCGCGCTGCGCGCTGACGAACTACGCGCTGCATGGCGTCGGCCCCGCCGATCCGCAATGGAACGACGCGATGGCACGCGGCGAGGCGACGGTCGTGTTCACGGTGCAGCCGGTCGGATGGGTCGGCGACTGGCACGAGAACCCCGCGCCGCAGTGGATCGTCGTGCTGTCCGGGCGCTGGTTCGTCGAGAGCATGGACGGCGCGCGGATCGAGCAGGGTCCGGGCGAATTCTCGTTCGGCGAGGACCAGGGCTGCACCGAGACCGACGGCCGCAAGGGCCACCGGTCCGGCACGATCGGGCCCGAGCCGTGCTGCCTGATGACGGTCCGGCTGCACGTCGAGCCGAACCGCACGCCGTGTCACCTGGCGTGACGCGCTGCGGGATCGACGTCGTCGTTGCGCGCCGCGGCTCTCGACCGGCGCGCTCGTCGAAGATTTCGGGCGCGTCCCGTTGAACCCCGTCCGCGTGCCATCATCTGACGCTCGACCCCGGAGCATCCGGGCGCGCGGCTCACGAACGGTCCTGTGGAGGTCCTCATGAAGAAGGTGCTCGTCGGATTGTGGTTGGTCCTGCTGTCGTCGTTCGCGTTCGCGACGCCGACCGAGCAGCAGGTGCAGGATGCGGTGCGGTCGGGCCAGTACACGCAGGCGCAGAGCTTGATGGCCGAGGTGGTCGCCGACAAGCCGAACAGCGCGAAGGCGCACTACGTCTACTCGGAGATCCTCGCGCACAACGGCGCGTTCCCGAAGGCGTCCGAGGAAGCCGCGAAGGCACGCGAGCTCGACCCGAAGATCGGCTTCACCGACCCCGACAAGTTCCGCGCGTTCGAGCAGGAGCTGCAGCGGGCGACGACGCAGGCCGCGCGGCCGATGCGGTCGAACGCCGCCGTCGCGCCGGCCTACGGCTCGCCGACGACGAGCAGTGGCGGCGTGCCCGGCTGGATCTGGGTCGTCGGGCTCGTCATCCTCGCGATCGTGCTGTGGCGCGGCCTGATGCGCAGCCGCGCGGCGGGCGGCGTCGCCGGACCCGCGGGCGGCTACGGCGCGCCGGGCATGAACCAGGGCTACGGTCCCGGCTACAACCCGTACGGTCCCGGTGGCGTGCAGGGCGGCGTGGCCCCGCGCAGCGGTGCGCTCGGGACCGGACTCGCGGTCGCCGGCGGCGTCGCGGGCGGCATGCTGCTCGACGAGATGCTGCATCGTCGCGACGGGACCGGCAACGCCGGCGGCGGCATCGTCCCCGACGCCTATGCGGACAACGGCGCGGCGCGCGACCTGCAGGATCGTTCGGTCGACTTCGGCACCGGCAACGACTGGGATTCGGGCGGTGGGGGTGGCGGCATCGACCTCGGCGGCGGGGGCGGCGACGGCGGTGGCGGCGACTGGACCTGATCGTGCAGTGAGCGAAATGAAAATCGGCGCCGAGGCGCCGATTTTCATTCAAGCCGCGCGGCGCGCGGCCTCAGAAGTGCGAGAACAGCGCGATCAGGATGATGATCGGGATGGGCACGCCGAGCAGCAGCAGCAGGATCGAACGCATCGAAAGCCTCCTTGGTGTCGTGAGCGGTTGAATCGGTCAGAGATCGCGGCGACGGCCGCCGTACGTCGCCATCAGGCTCGCGCCGAACGCGCCGACGAGCAGCGCGACGAACATCCACAGCGACGAGTAGGCGACCGCCTTGCGGGCCTTGTCGGCCGCTTCCTTCGCCTTGTTCGCCGCGTCGTCGGCTGCGGCCTTCGCGCGCGCGAACGTGTCGGTCACGCGCTTCTCGGCGTCCTGCTGCGACAGCCCGGTGCGCTGCGCGACGAGCTGGCCGACGTAGTGCGTGTCGTCGGCACTGAGCGAGCCGTTGCGGAGCGCCTCGACGAAAATCCGCGAGACCTCGCCGGACGGGGCGGGGCCGTTCGCGTTCGCGTCGCCGCCGTTCGCCGGCGCGGCCGACGGGTCGCGACGGAACAGCGAGTCGGTGAAGTAGCCGAGGCCGCCGCCGCTCGCGTTGTCGCCGCCGGCACGCCCGGCCATCGCCGCACCGCCGCCGGCGACGGCGGCGGTCGCCGTCGTCGCGGCCGCGCCGGCGACCGATGCGCCGGCCTGCGCGCCGGCGCCGACGATCGAGCCGATCGCGCTGGTCAGGACGCCTGCGGTGACGAGCGTCGCGACCGCCCAGGCGAGGAAGCCGTGCGCGGTGTCGCGGAAGTAGACCTCGTCGACGTGCGTGCCGAGCCAGCGGGTGCGCAGGCGCCCGGCGATATAGCCGCCCAGCGCCGACGCGAACAGCGACGTCAGGATGACCCAGATCACCGACGACACGCCGAGCGTCGTCGCGCTCGCGCCCGACTGCTGCCACGGCGACATCGCGGTGAAGCCGAGGCCGACGCCGAGGACCAGCAGGATCAGCGACAGCGCGGCGGCGCCGGCGGCGCCGGCGAAGATCGCACCCCACGACACGGCGGGCGTGCTCGCGGCGGCGTCCCAGGGTGGCGCGGTGCCGGCGACGGCGGCGTTGCGGTCGAGCGCAGTACTGTTCATGCCTGTCCTCCTCGTGTGATGGTCGGCCTTCGTGGGCCGGCGTCCGTGGTCGACGGCGCAAGAAACCGAAGCCGCCGCGTGCCCGCACATTGGGACAACCCGACGAGGGCCGGCATCGGCGGCCGGCTGATACCGTGCGCCGTCCCGACCGACGTGCGATCCGCGCCACGGGCCGCGAGGCGTCCGTTCGCGTCGAACGGCCCTTCGTCGCGGCACGCGCCGCCGGACCGTCCGGACCGGCCGCGACGGTCCCCGGTAGAGTCACGCCCTTCGCGTCCGCCCGCATGCCCGCCCCCGCCCCGTCCCGCCTGTTGATCCTGCACGGCAATCGTCTCGAGACGCTTCGGGACGTCGTGCTCGACGGGCTCGCGCGCGAGCCGCTGGACCCGCTCGACGAGGAGATCGTCCTCGCGCCGAGCAACGGCGCCGCCGAATGGCTGAAGCTCGCGTTCGCGACGTCCGACGGGGTCTGCGCCGCGGTGCGCTTCGAGCTGCCGGGTCGCTTCCTGTGGCGGATGGTTCGCCGCGTGCTCGGTCCGGACCGCGTGCCGGAGCAGTCGCCGTTCGACCGCGAGCTGCTGACGTGGCGACTGATGCGCCTGCTGCCGACGCTGCTCGACCGCGCCGCGTTCGCGCCGGTGGCCGAGTTCCTCGGTGACGGCGAACCGGCCCGCCGTCTCCGCCTCGCGCGCCGCCTCGCGCGGCTCTACGATCAGTACCAGGTGTACCGGGGCGACTGGCTCGTCGCGTGGGCGTCGGGTCGCGCGACGCTCGCGTCCGCCGACGGGCCGGCGTCGCCGATGCCGGACGGCCAGCGCTGGCAGGCCGAGCTGTGGCGCGCGCTCGATCGACGAGGTCCGCGCACGACGCGACGCGCCGCGTCCGGACATCCATCGCGCCTTCGTCGACGCGCTCGCCGAGCCGGCCGCGTCGTTCGCCGGCCTGCCGCGCCGCGTCGTGCTGTTCGGCGCGTCGCATCTCGCCCCGCAGACGCTCGAGGCACTGGCCGCGCTGTCGACGCGGATGGAGGTCGTGCTCGCGGTCCCGAATCCCTGCCGCTTCCACTGGGCGGAGATCCTCGACGGCCGCGACGCGCTCCGTGCCGCGACGCCGCGGCAGCCTGCGAAGCAGGGCGTCGACCTCGGCGCCGTGCCGCTCGACGAGATGCACCTGCACGCGCATCCGCTGCTCGCCGCGTGGGGCCGGCAGGGTCGCGACTTCATGCGCCTGCTCGACGTGTTCGACGACGCGAACCGCGCGCCGGTCGATCGACACGCGGACCGACGACTGCTTCGACGACGCGCCGGGCGACGACGCTGCTCGGCGAGGTGCAGGCGGCGATCCGCGACCTCGTGCCGATGCCCGAGCACGAGCACCGGGTCGTGCCGGGCGACGACCGCTCGATCGTGTTCCATGTCGCGCACGGCCCGCAGCGCGAGGTCGAGATCCTTCACGATGCGCTGCTGACGATGCTCGCGTCGCGCGACGCGTCGCCGCCGCTGCGGCCGCGCGACATCGTCGTGATGGTGCCGGACATCGAGACGTTCGCGCCGGCGATCCGCGCCGTGTTCGGGCAGTACGACGACGGCGACCCGCGCTCGCATTCCGTTCGACATCGCCGATCTGCGCCATCGCGGCGGCGATCCGCTGGTCGGTCGCGCTCGACTGGCTGCTGCGGCTGCCGGAGCAGCGCGTGCGTCTGCAGGACGTCCGCGACCTGCTCGACGTGCCGGCCGTGGCGGCGCGCCTGCGGCATCGACGCCGCCGCGATCGCCCGGCCTGTTCGACTGGCTCGCCGGCGCGGGCGTGCGCTGGGGCCTGCACGAACGCCACCGCGCGAGCCTCGGCCTCGGCGCGGCCGGCGACCAGAACACGTGGTCCTTCGGGCTCGCGCGGCTGCTGCTCGGCTACGCGAGCGGCGCCGGGCGCGGCTTCGCCGGCATCGAGCCGTACCGCGAGATCGGCGGGCTCGAGGCGTCGGTCGCCGGCGCGGCGATCGAGCTGTTCGAGCGCCTCGACGGCTGGTGGTCGACGGCCCAGGGCGACGCGATGCCGGCGCGCTGGGGCGAGCGCGCGCGCGCGCTGCTCGACGCGCTGTTCGATCCGACCGACGAGCGCGAACGACTGACGATCGCGGCGTTGCGTGCCGCGCTCGCCGACTGGCTCGCGACCTGCGAGGCCGCCGGCTTCGACGAGCAGGTGCCGCTCGCGGTGCTCCGCGAGGCGTGGCTCGCGGGCATCGACGCGGACGACGCGACCGCGCCGCTTCATGGGCGGCGGCGTGACGTTCTGCACGCTGATGCCGCTGCGCGCGATCCCGTTCGAGGTCGTCTGCCTGCGTCGGCATGAACGACGTCGACTTCCCGCGACCGGACCGCGCCGACGACTTCGACCTGATGGCGATGCCCGGGCAGGCTCGCCCCGGCGACCGCTCGCGTCGCGACGACGATCGTTACCTGATGCTCGAGGCGCTGCTGTCGGCGCGCCGCACGCTGTACGTCAGCTGGTCCGGCCGCAATGCCCGCGACGACGCGCATCAGCCGCCGTCGGTGCTCGTGTCGCAGCTGCGCGGATACCTCGATGCGGGGTGGCGGTCGGCGTCGGCGGATGGCGTGTCGGCCGAGCGCACGACGATCCATCCGCTGCAGCCGTTCAGCCGCCGCTACTTCGAGGGCGGGACGCTGTCGACGCATGCGCGCGAGTGGCGGGCCGCGCACCGCGAGGCGCCGCCGCTCCTCGGCGGTCCGCCGGCACCGCGAGCCGATCGGTCCGAAGCGACGGTCGACGTCGATCGGCTCTGCCGCTTCCTGCGCAAGCCGATCGACGACTACTTCCGCGCGCGCCTCGACGTCGTGCGGCGCCCGGAGGCCGAGGACGTCGACGACGACGAGGCGTTCGCCGTCGACGGGCTCGGCCGCTACCGGCTGCGCGCCGAGCTGATCGAGGACCCGGAGGCGTTCGCGTCCGACGTGGTCGACGTCGTGCTCGCCCGTCGCGTCGCGCGGCTGCGCGGCGCGGGGACGCTGCCGATCGCCGGGCTCGGCGACCGCGTGGTCGACGAAGCCGTCGACGCGGTGCGTCCGGCGATCGAGCGATGGCTCGCGTGGCGCGCGGCGCATCCCGGCGAGGTGCCGCCCCGCGACGTGCGCATCGAGCTCGGCGGCGTCGTGTTCGAGGATCGCATCGACGGCCTGCAGTCCGGCGACGGTCGCGACGTGCGGTTGCGTCCCGAGCCGTCGAGGCTGCTTGCGGGCAGCGAGGTGCGCGCGGACCGGCTCGTCTCGGCGTGGGTCGAGATGCTCGTCGCGAGCGTCGGCGGCGTCACGTTCGACACGGTGCTCGTGGGGTGCGACGCGACGCTGACGCTCGCGCCGTGGTCGAAGGACGAGGCGACGGCCGCGCTGTCGGCGCTGCTGGCCGCGTGGCGTCGCGGTCGCGACGAGCCGCTGCCGATCGCGCCGAAGACGGCGCTCGCGTTCGTCGCCGGCGACGCGGACGCGGCTCGCCAGTGCTACGAAGGCCAGCGCGACCAGCAGGGCGAGAACGCGGCGTTCGGTCCGCAGCGGCTGTATCCGGACTTCGCCGCGCTGACGAAGGACGGACGATTCGAGACCTTCGCGCGGTCGCTGTACGGTCCGCTGTCGCGCTGGGCGCGATCCGCGACGATCGATCCGCACACGCAGCCGCAGGGCGACGCGGCGCCGGCCGACGAGGTCGAGGCATGAGCGAGCCGCTCGATCCGCTGACGCTGCCGCTGTGGGGCAGCCGCCTGATCGAGGCGAGCGCCGGCACCGGCAAGACATGGACGATCGCCGCGCTCTATCTGCGGCTCGTGCTCGGCCACGGCGGCGACGCCGGCTTCGGACGGCCGCTCGCGCCGTCGCAGATCCTCGTGATGACGTTCACGCGCGCCGCGACGCGCGAGCTGTCGGACCGCATCCGCGAACGGCTGCTCGACGCGGCGGCGGTGTTCCGCGGCGACGCGTCGCCCGCCGGCGACGATGCCGTCGTGCGCGGACTGCTCGATGCGTATGCCGACGAGTCCGAGCGGCGCGGCGCGGCGTGGCGTCTCGCGGCGGCGGCCGAGGCGATGGACGACGCGGCCGTCTTCACCATCGATGCGTGGGTCCAGCGCGCGCTGCGCGAACACGCGTTCGAGAGCGGCGGCCTCGACGACGAGGTGATGGAGGCCGACGACCGGCGCGATGCTCGACGAGGCCGCGCGCGACTACTGGCGCACCGAGGTCTATCCGCTCGACGCCGCGGCGCTCGACCACGTGCTCGAGATCTGGAAGGACGTCGCGGCGCTCGCGGAGGACGTGCGACTGCTGATGCGCGGCGTCGACCTCGACGACGATCGGAAGGTCGGCGCATCGCTCGCGGAGGTCCGCCAGCGCGCGTGCGACGCGCGACGCGAGGCGCTGGCGACGATGAAGCACGGATGGCGCGAGCGCGTTGCCGACGTGCGCGCGTGGTTCGAGCAACACGACGCGGATGGCGCGCTCGACGGTCGCAGGTTCAGGCGGAAGGCCGTGGACGGCTGGTTCGCCGAGCTCGACGCGTGGAGCGCCGACCCCGAGCTCGCCGAGTTGACGCTGTCTTCGGCCGCGATCCATCGGCTGTCGTCGCTCGGGCTCGCGGAATGCCTGAAGCGCGGCGGCGCGGCGCCGTCGTCGTGCGACGGCCTCGCCTGCGCTGACCGCGGCGCTCGAGGCGCTCGCCGACCCCGCCGACGCGATGCGGATGCATGCCGCCTCGACGATCAAGCGCCGCCTGCGGCTGCTGAAGCGTCGCGCCGGCATCCACGGCTTCCAGGACCTGCAGGAGCGGCTCGACGAGGCGCTGCGCGGGCCGTCCGGCGATCGGCTGCGCGAGCGGCTCGTCGCGCAGTTCCCGGTCGCGCTCGTCGACGAGTTCCAGGACACGTCGCCGTTGCAGTACCGCATGTTCGAGCGGCTCTATCGACCGGCCGACAACGACGGCGCGACGGCGCTGCTGATGATCGGCGACCCGAAGCAGTCGATCTATGCGTTCCGCGACGCCGACATCCACAGCTACCTGCGCGCGCGCGCCGCGACGGCCGGTCGGCATCACGTGCTCACGACGAACCATCGCTCGGTGCCGGCGCTCGTCGAGGCCCTCGATCATCTCTATCGCATCGCCGAGGCGCGGCCCGACGGCGCGTTCCGCTTCGGCGGCGGCGAGGACGGTCCGGTGCCGTACGTGCCGGTGCGGGCGAAGGGTCGCGACGAGGCGTTCGTCGACCGCGACGGACCGGTGCCCGCGTTGACGATCTGCCACGACGCGCTCGCGACGCCGCGTGCCGCGACGCTCGAGCGCCTCGCCGAGCGCTGCGCCGAGCACGTGGTCGGCCTGCTGAACGACGCGCGCGCCGGCTTCGCGCGACGCGACGGCGCGTTCGTGGGGCTGCGTCCGAAGGACGTCGCGATCCTCGTCGCCGATCGATGGGAGGCGCGCGCGGTGCGTCGCGCGCTGCGACGTCGCGACGTCGCGTCGGCGTACCTGTCGGACCAGGAGTCGGTGTTCGACGGCGACGAGGCCGTCGACCTGCTCGCGTGGCTGCGCGCGGTCGCGGAGCCGCGCGACGCGCGTCGCGTCCGGCTCGCGTTCGCGACGCGGCTCGTCGACCTGCGGTCCGACGAACTCGTCGCGCTCGCGGACGACGAGCGCGTGTTCGACGCCCGCGTCGAGCAGATGACGCTGCTGCACGACGTCTGGCGCGAGCAGGGCGTGCTCGCGATGATGCGGCGCGCGCTGCATCTGCTCGACCTGCCGGCCCGCTGGCTCGCGTGCGACGGCGGCGAGCGTCGCCTGACGAACGTGCTGCATCTCGCCGAACTGCTGCAGGACGCGAGCGCGACGCTCGACGGCGAGGAAGGCGTGATGCGCTGGCTCGCGGACCGCCTCGCGACGAAGACGAAGCGCGGCGACGAGGAGATCGTGCGGCTGGAAAGCGACGACGACCTCGTCCGTGTCGTCACCGTGCACAAGGCGAAGGGGCTCGAGTATCCGATCGTGTACCTGCCGTTCGCCTGCACGGCGCGCAGGTCGCCGACGCGCAGCCCCGCGTGGTTGCCCGACGCGGACGGCGAGCGCCGCCTCGTGTTCCGCATCGACGACGCGACGAGGCGGCGGATGGCGCTGGAGAGCGAGCAGGAGGAGCTGCGCCTGCTCTACGTCGCGCTGACGCGCGCGCGTCACGCGCTGTGGCTCGGCGTCGCTGCGCCGGCCATCGGCAAGTCGTCCGGCTTCGAGCGCAGCGCGTTCGGCTGGCTCGTGGCCGGTGACGCGCCGCGGCCGGCGGACGAGATCGCCGCGGCGCTCGACGAGCGCTTCGGCGCGCTCCCGTCGGTGCGGCTGGCCTTCGTCGACCGGCCCGAGGCGCCGACGCCGCGGACGCCGCTGGCGCGGGACGAGGCGCCTCGGCCGTTGCACGATCCGCCGCCGTACGCGGCCGCGTTCGAACGCGACTGGTCGATCGGCAGCTTCTCGGCGCTCGTTCGCGATCTCGCGCACGCGCCGCCACCGCCGGCCTTCGCGTCGCCGGCCGCGGTCGAGGAGATCCTGAGCGGTCCGGTCGACGAGCCCGACGAACCCGACGAGGCGGCCCCGTCGCCGTCGACCGCAGCGTGCCACCGCTTCCCGCGCGGACCGATCGCCGGCAACCTGCTGCACGACCAGCTCGAGTGGCTCGCGGACCGACGCTTCGCGTTCGGCGTGGAGACGCGCGCCGAGCTCGCGCGCCGCTGCGAGCGGCAGGGCTGGGGCGCGCGCGCCGACGACGTCGTCGAGTGGCTGCGCGAGGTCGCCGCGACGCCGTTGCCGCCGCTCGGCATCGCGCTCGATAGGCTGCCGACGATCCTGTCCGAGATGGAGTTCTGGTTGCCGAGCGAGCGGCTCGACGCGACGTTCGTCGACCGGCTGTGCACGACGCACCTGCTCGACGGCCGTCCGCGTCCGCCGCTGCCGCCGCGTGCGCTGCACGGCATGCTGATGGGGTTCGCCGACCTCGTATTCGAGCACGACGGCCGCTACTGGGTGCTCGACTACAAGTCGAACTGGCTCGGCCCCGGCGACGCCGACTACACGATCGATGCGCTCGCGGCGTCGATGGCCGCCCATCGCTACGACGTGCAGGGCGCGCTCTACCTCGTCGCGCTGCATCGGCTGCTGCGGCAACGGCTCGGCGCGCGCTACGACCCCGATCGCCAGCTCGGCGGCGCGCTGTTCCTGTTCCTGCGCGGGGTTCGATCGCCGACCGCCGGCTGCCACGTGCTGCCGGCCGACCCGGCGTGGCTCGACGCGCTCGACGACGGGTTGCGCGCCGGCGCGGCCGCCGACGTCCGATGAACGACGTTGCGCCACCGACGCGATCCCTGGTGCTCGGCGCCGTGCGCAGCTGGGTCGGCCGCGGCTGGCTGCGACGCCTCGACGCCGCGCTCGCGGACTTCGTCGCCGGACGCTGTCCGTCGGCCGACGGGCCGCTGCTGCTGGCCGCGGCGCTCGTCGCGCAGCTCGAAGGGCAGGGGCACGGCTGCCTCGTGCTGCAGGCGCTGATCGACGATCCGGCCGGGCTGCTCGGCTGGCCCGTCGACGGCATCGATGCGCTGCGCTTCGTCCTCGCGCGCATGCCGTCCGATGCGGTCGGCTGGTCGCGGGCGCTGGCCGCGTCGGAGGCGGTGTTCGTCGACGAAACGGACACGGCGCGCGCGTCGCGCGGACGAGACGCCGACGACGGCGAGCCGTTCGTGCTCGCGGACGGTCGCTTCTACCTGCGCCGCTACTGGCGCTACGAACGCCGCATCGTGGCCGGTCTGCGAGCGCGGGCGCGCGATGCGGCGGACGTCGACGTCGCCGCCGCGCGCGCGTGGATCGACCGGCTGTTCGACGCGTCCGCCGACGACACCGACTGGCAGAAGGTCGCGACGGCGATCGCGATGCGGTCGCGCGTCGCGATCGTGACCGGCGGTCCGGGCACCGGCAAGACGTTCACGGCCGCACGCATCCTCGCGCTGCTGCTCGCCACCGCGCCGCGGCCGTCGTCGCTGCGGATCGCGCTCGCGGCGCCGACCGGGAAGGCGGCCGCGCGGCTTCGACAGGCAATCGGTGCCGCGTTCGCCGACCTGCGTGCGCGCGTCGGTGACGGCCTGCCATGGGACGCGATGACGGCGCGTCTCGGCGACGCGAAGACGCTGCATGCGCTGCTCGGCGCGCGGCCGGGGTCGCGACGCCTTCGTCACGACGCCGCGCATCCGCTCGCCGTCGACGCGGTGCTCGTCGACGAGGCGTCGATGGTCCACGTCGAGATGATGGACGCGCTGCTCGCCGCGTTGCCGCCGGGCGCGCGGCTCGTCCTGCTCGGCGACCGCGACCAGCTCGCGTCGGTCGAGGCCGGCGCGGTCCTCGGCGAGCTCTGCCGCGACGCCGAGGCCGGCCGCTATCGACGATCGACGATCGCGTGGGTCGATGCCTGTGCCGGCGAGGCGATTTCCGACGCGATGCGCGACGACGCGGGGCCCGCGCTCGCGCAGCAGACGGTGATGCTCCGTCGCGGCAAGCGCTACGGCGGCGCGATCGACACGCTCGCGCGTGCCGTGAACGCGGGACGTGCGGACGACGCGGTCGACCTGCTCGCGGGTGCGGACCCGCACGTCGCGTGGCGCGTCGCGGCGACGCCCGACGCGGTCGTCGACCTCGCGCTTCGCGGGCGGGACGGGGCCGCCGGCCTGGATCCGTTCGTCGACGCGCTGCGGCGCCGCCCCGACTCGCTGTTCGCCGAGGACCACGACGCGTGGGTGCTCGAGGTGCTCGCCGCGTTCGACCGGTTCCGCGTGCTGTGCGCGGTCCGCGACGGGCCGTGGGGCGTCGTCGCGACGAACGCGTCGATCGAACGCGCGCTCGCGGCGGAGGGCCGGCTCCCGACCGGCGACGGCTGGTACGAAGGGCGACCGGTCCTCGTGCTGCGCAACGACGACGACGCGCGCGTGTTCAACGGCGACGTCGGCGTCGCGCTGCGGACGTCGGCCGGCGACGCGCGGCTGCGCGTGCACTTCGCCGACGGCGCGTCGACGCGATCGCTCGGCGTCGGCCGGCTGCCGGACGTCGAGACGGCGTTCGCGATGACCGTCCACAAGTCGCAGGGGTCCGAGTTCGGCCACGCGCTGCTCGTGCTGCCGCCGGAGCCCGGACGCGTCGTCACGCGCGAGCTGCTGTACACCGGCGTGACGCGCGCCCGCGACGCGCTGACGATCGTCTCGGCCGACGGCGACGCGATGACGCGCGCGATCGCGCGCACGACGCGCCGGTCGAGCGGGATCGCGTCGATGCTGGCGGCCGCGGACGCGGCCGATCGTCGCGGCGCGAGCTAGCGCGCGAGCGCGTCGAGCAGCGCGCGATGGAAGCGCGCCGGATCCTGGATCTGTGGTGCGTGCCCCAGTCCGTCGAACTCGATCAGCCGGCCGTGCGGAATCGTCGCGATCACCGTCTTGCCGAGCGTCGCGTAGTGCCCGACGCGCGCCTTGACGTCGGGCGGCGCGATGTCGCTGCCGATCGCCGTCGTGTCCGACGTGCCGATCATCAGCACGACCGGCATCGCGAGCCCGCCGAACTCGTGGACGACCGGCTGCGTGAAGATCATGTCGTAGATCAGCGCCGAGTTCCACGCGACGAGTTCGTGACCCGGACCGGCGTTGAGGCCGGCCAGCATGTCGACCCAGCGCTCGTACTCGGGCTTCCACGTGCCGACGTAGTACGTCGACTTCTCGTACGCGCGGACGCTGTCGGCCGACAGCTTCAGCTCGCGCTCGTACCATCGGTCGACGCTGCGCCACGGCACGCCGAGCTGCTGCCAGTCCTCGAGACCGATCGGGTTGACCATCACGAGCGTCTCGGTCGCGTCGGGATACATCAGCGCGAAGCGTGCGGCGAGCATGCCGCCGGTCGAGTGACCGACGACGACCGCGCGCGCGACGCCGATGCGGTCGAGCAGCGCCTTCGTGTTCGCGGCGAGCTGCTGGAACGAATATTGATAGTGCTCCGGCTTCGTCGAGGCGCACCAGCCGATCTGGTCCGGCACGACGACCCGCCAGCCCGCGTCGGACAGGACGCGGATCGTCGCCTCCCACGTCGCGCCGCAGAAGTTCTTGCCGTGCATCAGCACCGCCGTCCGGCCGTTCGGCGCGCCGCTCGGCGCGACGTCCATGTACGCCATCTGCATCGCGACGCCCTGCGACGTGAACGCGGCGTGCCGCAGCGGGTACGGGTATGCGAAGCCCTGCAGCTCGGGTCCGTAGGTCGGCGTTCCGGCGGCGGATGCCCTGCCGACGATCGTCAGGAACAGGATCACCGTGGCAATCGCCCGAATCCCTGCTTGAAACGTCGATTGCTTCCGCTGCTTCGGCATGGTCGCTCCGCGAGCGCGTCGTCTTGTCATCGACACATCGACATGCAAGACTGCCGCGTCAAAGCCGATTCACTGGACGCATATGACTGGCGAACGTCCGAAGACGCACCGTGAATTGACGGATGACGAGTTTCTCGACATGTATCGCATCTATATCGATTACATTCGTCACGAGAACGATCTATTGAATCAGAGAACCACCTGGTTCATGACGGCGCAGGCGGCGCTGATTCTCGTCGCGAGCTATCTCCTTCAGAAATATCTCGAAGTATTCGGCGGCTTCTTCAAGGACAAGAGCTTCTCGGATCTGAACTACGAGCTGAAGAACATGGTCGTGCTTCTGGTCCTGTTCTGGGCGGTGGTCTGCCTGCTCGGCATCGTGACCGCGGCCAGCGCCTCGAGGTCGATCAAGGCCGCCGTCAAGGCTCAGCAATGTCTCGAGGAACGCTGGGCCGAGAAGTTTCTGGTGCGCGCGGACGAGCTGGGCCTGCCGCGTCTGATGGGAGGCGGCGACAGGGAAGCCGGCGGAAAAGGCGGATATTTCGCGGAAAAGCTTCCACCGCTGCTGATCGGGGCATGGATCCTGTTCCTCGTCGTCGTGGCGATCTTCGTCGCGCACTTCCGGGGCAGCATGTTCTGAAATCGGCCGATCGCCGCACGTCTCAACGCGTGCGGATCGGCGTCGCGCGGTCGACCGGGACGACGGTCACGCTGTTCTTCGGCGAGCCGTCGACGAGGCGGTCGCTGTACGTGAGGTAGACGAGCGCGTTGCGCGCGCGGTCGACCATCCGGACGACGCGCAGCCGCTTGAAAAGGATCGACTGACGCTCGGTCAGCACTTCCTCGCGATCGGGGATCGGCCCGGTGAACGAGATCGGCCCGATCTGGCGGCACGCGATCGACGCCTCGGCCTTGTCCTCGGCGACACCGAGCGCGCCCTTGATGCCGCCGGTCTTCGCCCGGGACACATAGCAGGTGACGCCCGCGACCTTCGGATCGTCGTAGGCGTCGACGACGATCTTGTGGTCCGGGCCGATCAGCTTGAACGCCGTGTCCACTTCGCCGATCGACTCGGCGAAGGACGGCGACGGCGCGCACGCGACCGCGAGCGCGGCCGCTGCGAGCGCCGCGCCCGGTCGCATCAGCGGACGATCACGTGGTGGTGATGATGCCGATGATGATGGTGACGGTGATACGGCGGCGCCGCGAACGCGCCGAGCGTCACGGTGCAGAGTACGACGGCGGCGAGCGCCTTGAGGCCGAAACGAGCGGTCATGTGAGTCCTTTAGAGAGATAACGGTGACGACGGACGGGTACGACGCTTCCTGAACGCGCGAGCCGCGATGGGCGTGCACGCGTGCCGCAATCAAATCTTCACCAAACCCGCGCAGCGGCCGAAGTATCCCCGTCGCGACGACGCCGTGGAACGGCGCGCCGGCCGATTCGTTTGTCGTCTGACACGACGATCTCCTCGATCGCTGGTACGGTCGCCGACGTCCATGGAAGAACCCCACGAGCCACCGCCCTATCGCCTCGGCTACCGCGAAGGATTTCGCGACGGCTTCGGCGAGGCGGGCAGGCACGCGAAGGAATCGTCGGGCGCCGACGGCGGCGATGGCGCGAAAGACGGCGGCGGCGACGGCGACGAGGACAAGGGCGACGAGCACAAGGACGGCGACAAGGACAAGGACGGCAAGGCCAAGGACGGCAAGGACAAGGACGGCAAGGACGAGGACGACGACAAGGACGAGGACGACGACGGCAAGCCGCCGCTCTACAAGCGGCCGGTGCTTCGTCGCTGGTCGCCATCGTCGTCGTCGTCGCGCTGATCATCGGCACGATCGTCTTCTGGTCGCACTCGCGCCATCACGAGACCACCGACGACGCGTTCATCGACGGCAACGCGAGCCAGATCGCCGCGCAGGCCGCGGGCCGCGTGACGAAGCTGTACGTCGACGACAACCAGTACGTGCAACGCGGCGACCCGCTGGTCGACATCGACACCGCCGACATCGACGCCAAGGTCGACCAGGCCAAGGCGCAGCGTGCTCACCGCGCAGAGCCAGGCGCAGCAGGCGCAGGCGCAGGTCGAGGGCCAGAAGGCCAACGCGGCGCAGGCCGCGCGCACACGCGCGCCAGGCCGAGGCCGAGATCGACGAACGCGCAGCAGGACCTCGCGCGCTTCAAGGGCGTCGATCCGGACGCGGTGCTCGCGCCAGCAGGTACGACCAGGCGGTGGCGCAGGCGCGCAGCGCGCAAGGCCAAGCTCGACGCGGCGCGCAGCGACCGAGCGCGCGGCGCAGGCGCAGGTCGAAGGCGGCGCAGGCGCAGCGTGCGCGTCGGCGCAGGCGCAGGTCGCCGACGGCGCAGGCCGACCTCGAGACGGCCGAGATCCAGCTCGGCTACACGCACGTGCGTCGCGCCGATCGACGGCCGCGTCACGCAAGCGCGCGGTCGACGTCGGCAACGTGATCTCGATCGGCCAGCCGATCCTCGCGATCGTCAGCGACGACCTGTGGGTGACGGCCAACTACAAGGAGACGCAGCTGACGAAGATGCGCGTCGGGCCAGGCCGTCGACGATCAAGGTCGACGCGTTCCCGACGTGAAGTTCCGCGGCCACGTCGACAGCATCCAGCGCGCGCACCGGCGCAGCTACTTCAGCATGCTGCCGGCCGAGAACGCGACCGGCAACTACGTGAAGGTGATGCAGCGCGTGCCGGTCAAGATCGTGTTCGACCACGCCGAGGACCTGCAGAACTACGCGATCGGGCCGGGCATGTCGGTCACGCCCGAGCGTCGTCGCTCGACGTGAGGGCCGAGCGCGATGGCCGCCGCCTCCGCCTCGTTGCCGCGCTCCGCCGCGGGCGAGCACAACCCGTGGCTGATCGCGATCGTCGTCTCGCTGGCGACCTTCATGGAGGTGCTGGACACGACGATCGCCAACGTCTCGCTGCGCCACATCGCCGGCGGCCTCGGCGCGAGCCAGGACGAGAGCACGTGGATCCTCACGAGCTACCTGATCTCCAACGCGATCGTGCTGCCGATCAGCGGCTGGCTGGCGACGCTGATCGGCCGCAAGAAGTTCTACATGATCTGCGTGGCGCTGTTCACCGGCAGCTCGTTCATGTGCGCGCTGTCGCGCCGAACCTCGGCGACGATGATCTTCTTCCGCGTGCTGCAGGGCATCGGCGGCGGCGGCCTCGCGCCGACCGAGCAGTCGATCTTCGCCGACACCTTCCCGCCCGCAGAAGCGCGCGAAGGCGTTCGCGTTCTACGGCGTCACCGTGATCGTCGCGCCGGCCATCGGCCCGCTGCTCGGCGGCTGGCTCACCGACAGCTTCTCGTGGCACTGGATCTTCCTGATCAACCTGCCGGTCGGGCTGCGTCGCGCTGACGCTGATCTGGTTCCTCGTCGACGAGCCGCAGGCCGTCAAGGACGACACCGCGAAGTTCCGCAAGAACTTCATCCCCGACTGGCTCGGCTTCCTGCTCGTCGCGCTCGACGTTCGGCTGCCTGCAGGTCGTGCTCGACCGCTTCCAGCAGGACGACGGCTTCTCGTCGAACTTCGATCGTCGCGTTCTTCATCGATCTTCGTGTGCTCGGCGATCGCGCTGGTGCTGGTGGGAGCTGCAGCCATCCGCAGCCGGTGTTCGACGTGAGGCTGTTCAAGGTGCGGCTCGTTCGGCGCGGCCAACATCGTGATGCTGCTGGTCGGCTTCACGCTGTTCAGCACGACGCAGCTGATCCCGCAGTTCGCGCAGAACCTGCTGCAGCTACGACGCGCTCGCAGGCCGGCCAGACGCTCGCGCTCGGCGGCCTCGCGCGCCGCGCTGATGATGCCGTTCGCCGGCATCGCGGCGAGCAAGCTGCCGCCGAAGCTGCTGGTCGGCGCCGGCGTTCGTCGCACCGGCTTCGCGCTGATGCACACCTCGCACCTGAACGGCGACATCGGCTTCTTCGACCTGTCGATGACGCGCGTCTACCAGAGCCTCGCGCTGCCGTTCCTGTTCGTGTCGCTGACGACCGCCGGCTACGTCGGCATCCCGCCCGACAGCAACAGCGAGGCCTCGGCCATCATCAACCTGACGCGCAACCTCGGCGGCAGCGTCGGCGTGGCGATCGGCGACGACCGAGCTCGCGTGGCGCACGCAGTTCCACCACGCGCGGCTCGGCGAGCACGTGTCGCGCTTCGACGTCGGCGCCGCGGCTCGTTCGCCAGGACGGCCTGGCCGCGGCGCAGCAGCTCGTGCAGACGCAGGCGCAGGTGCTGAGCTACTTCGACATCTTCTGGCTGTTCGGCATCGCGGCGCTCGTCGTCGCGCCGATCGCGTTGTTCCTGAAGAAGCCGCCGCAGGGAGCCGCCGAGTGGGCATTGAACGCGCGCCTCGCGGCGCTGCGCGTCGCGTCGCGCTCGCCGCGTCGCGCTGCTCGCGCGCGCTGCACCGTCGGCCCCGAACTGCACGCGCCCGGACGTCGACGCGCCGCCGTCGTGGGCCGCGTCGCGCGACCGCGGCCTCGCGACCGACCTGCCGAGCCGCGTCGTGCGCGCAGCCGTTCGACGGCCGGCCGCTGGTGGTCGGTGTTCCACGATCCGGTGCTCGACGGCCTGGTCGACGACGCGCGTGCGCCAGAACCTCGACCTGCAGACGGCCGCGCTGCGCATCGCCGAGGCGCGCGCGCAGCGCGACGCCGCGGCCGGCGCGGACTAGCCGGCGGTCGGCGGCACCGGCGTCGGCGGGCGGCTGCGCGCCGAGCGAGAACGGCATCGGCGCAGCTGCTCGGCGGCGGCGGCTCGTCGGGCGGGTCGTCGTCGGGCTCGTCGTCGGGCGGTCGACCGTCGTCGCGCCATCGCTCACTCCAACCTGTTCCAGGTCGGCTTCGACGCGACCTGGGAGCTCGACCTGTTGGGCAAGCGTGCGGCGCAGCGTCGAGGCCGCCGACGCGGCAGATCGTCGTCGGCCGAGCAGGCGCGCGGCGACGCGATGGTCTCGCTCACCGCCGAGGTCGCGCGCACCTACCTCACGCTGCGCGGCGCCGAGCGCCAGCGCGCGATCGTGCTGGCCGACATCGACGACGCAGCAGCGGCTCGCGCGACCTGATCGGCTCGCGCAATCGGGCCGGGCTCGCGCCGCGTCGGACGTCGCGACGCAGCAGGCGCAGCTGTCGGCGGCGCGCGCGCAGCTGCCGCCGATCGAGCAGAACATCGCGCAGCGACCGCAACCGCCTCGCGCTGCTGCTCGCGCTGCCGCCGGGCGCGCTCGCCGAGCGGCTCGGCGACGGCGCGAATGCCGCGCGCTGCCGCCCGAGGTGCCGGTCGGCCTGCCCGGCGACCTGCTGCGGCGCCGGCCCGACGTCCTCCGGAGCGAGGCCGAGCTGCAGGCGGCGACCGCGCGCATCGGCGTCGCGACGGCCGCGCTGTATCCGAGCGTCGCGCTTCGGCGCCGTGGCGGTCGCTGTCGTCGAACAAGACCTCGACGCTGTTCGACTGGGCGTCGCGCTTCTGCCTCGGCGGCGCGCAGCTCTCGATCCCGATCTTCCAGGGCGGCCAGCTGCGGGCGCAGGTGCGCGTCGCCGACGTGCAGGCGCAGGAGGCGGTGCGTCACGTATCGGCAGACGGTGCTCAACGCGTTCCACGACGTCGACAACGCGATGACGCCTACGCGCTCGAGCAGCGACGCACGGTCGCGCTCGACAAGCAGCTCGGCGACAGCCGCCGCAGCCGCGACCTCGCGCGCGATCGCTACGTCAGCGGCCTCGGCGCGTAGATCGACGTGCTGGACGCCGAGCACCAGGCGCACCAGGCCGAGCTCGACCTCGCGCAGAGCGCGGTCGACGGCGTCGACCGACCTCGTCGCGCTGTTCAAGGCGCTCGGCGGCGGCTGGGGCGACGACGCGGGTCGCTGAGGCACGCGGTGCGGCGGCGCGAATCCTCTGACAACGTTTTGTCGTCCGGTCCCATAAGCGGCGGCGGCGCTTCCAACTAACGTCGTCCGCTCGACCAGACCGGGGACTCGACATGAATACGGCGGCGACCGCGACGAACGTCGCGCCCGTGGCGGACGGCGACGCGTGGCCGACCACGCTGACGATCAACGGCCGCGAGCAGCGGCTGTCGATCGAGCCGTGGACGACGCTGCTCGACCTGCTGCGCGAGCGAGCTCGACCTGACCGGCACGAAGAAGGGCTGCGACCACGGCCAGTGCGGCGCCTGCACCGTGCTGATCGACGGCAGGCGCATCAACAGCTGCCTCGATGCTGGCGGTGCACGCAGGACGGCAGCGAGGTCACGACGATCGAAGGCCTCGCGCGCCGACGGCACGCTCCATCCGCTGCAGCAGGCGTTCATCGACCACGACGCGTTCCAGTGCGGCTACTGCACGCCCGGGCAGATCTGCTCGGCGCGCGGGCTGATCGACGAGGGCCGCGCGACGACGCGCGACGAGGTGCGCGAGCGGATGAGCGGCAACCTGTGCCGCTGCGGCGCCTACACGAACATCACCGACGCGGTCGTCGAGGTGCTGCAGTCAGGAGGGCGCGCGCATGAACCGCTTCGTCTATCGCCAGGCCGGACTACGCTCGACGACGCGGTGCGCGAGGGCGCGGCCGCGGACGTCGCGCTTCCTCGCCGGCGGCACCAATCTCGTCGACCTGATGAAGGAGAACGTCGAGCGGCCGGTGCGCGTCGTCGACATCAGCCGGCTGCCGCTCGCGACCGATCGACGAGATCGACGGCGGCGGGCTGCGGCTCGGCGCGCTCGTCACCAACGCCGACACGGCGTACGACCCGCGCGTCGCCGAGCGCTATCCGCTGCTGGCGTCGGCCATCCTGGCCGGCGCCAGCCCGCAGCTGCGCAACGCCGCCACCAACGGCGGCAACCTCAACCAGCGCACGCGCTGCTACTACTTCTACGACACGGCGACGCCGTGCAACAAGCGCGCGCCCGGCAGCGGCTGCGGCGCGATCGGCGGCGTCAACCGCATCCACGCGATCCTCGGCGCGAGCGAGCAGTGCATCGCCACGCATCCGTCGGACATGTGCGTGGCGCTCGCGGCGCTCGACGCGCAAGGTCCGCGTGCACGGTCCCGACGGCGAGCGCGTCATCGCCGTTCGCCGACTACCACCGCCTGCCCGGCGACGAGCCGTGGCGCGACAACACGCTCGAGCCCGGCGAGCTCGTCACCGCGATCGACCTGCCGGCCGAGGGCTTCGCGCGCAACTACACCTACCTGAAGCTGCGCGACCGGCTGTCGTACGCGTTCGCGCTGGTGTCGGTGGCGGTCGGCGCTGCGGCTCGACGGCGACGGCGCATCGCCGAGGCGCGCATCGCGCTCGGCGGCGTCGCGCACAAGCCGTGGCGCGTGCCCGCGGCCGAGAGCTCTGCTCGGCGGCGACGCGCCGTCGCCCGAGGCTGTTCCGCGAGGTCGCCGACGCGCTGCTCGCCGGCGCGCGTCGGGCAGGGCGACAACGACTTCAAGATCGAGCTGGCGCAGACGCGCGATCGTGCGCGCGCTGCGGCAGGCCGCGGCCGGCACGCCGCAATCGCAGACCGACAAGCGCATCGCCTGAGGAACGAGCCGATGACACGACACGATCGAACACGAGACGATGCACATCGGCGAGCCGCTCAGCCGCGTCGACGGCCATCGCCAAGGTGACCGGCAAGGCGCGCTACGCGGCCGAGTATCCGGTCGACGGACTGCTGTACGGCTGGATCGTGTCGAGCGCCGATCGCCAAGGGCCGCATCGTGCGCATCGACGACTCGAGCGCGCGCGCGATGCCCGGCGTCGTCGAGGTGATCACGCACGAGAACCGGCCGCACCTGCCGTGGCTTCGACCAGCAGCTACACCGACGAGGTCGCCGGTGCCCGGCTCGCCGTTCCGCGGCGCTGTACGACGACGAGATCCGGTTCAGCGCGCAGCCGATCGCGCTCGTCGTGGCCGAGACGCTGGAGGCCGCGCGCTACGGCGCGTCGCTGGTCGAAGTCGAGTACGAGACCGAGCCGCACAACACCGACTTCGCACGCCGAGTTGCCGGAGAAGTTCGAGCCGAAGAAGAAGCGCGACACGTTCGAGCCGCCGAAGGATCGCGGCGACGCCGACGCCGCGTTCGACGCCGCGCCGCTGCAGCTTCACCGGCGTCTATCACGAGGGCACGCATCACCACAACCCGATGGAGATGCACGCGACGACGGTGGTCTGGGAAGGCGACGGCACGCATCACGGTCCACGACAAGACGCAGGGCTCGCAGAACGTCGCAGGACTATCTCGCGTCGGTGTTCGGCTTCTCGAGCAGGACGACGTTCGCGTGCTGAATCCGTACGTCGGCGGCGCCTTCGGCTCGGGCCTGCGGCCGCAGTACCAGGTCTACCTCGCGACGCTGGCGGCGAAGATGCTCGAGCGCTCGGTGCGCGTCGTGATGACGCGCCAGCAGATGTTCAGCCACGTCCATCGTCCCGAGGCGCTGCAGACGGTGTCGCTCGGCGACCGACGCAGACGGGCCGCCTGCAGGCGATCCGCAACGACGCGACCACGGTCGACCTCGCGCTTCGAGGACTACATGGAGGTGGTCGTCAACTGGGGCCTGATGAACTACGCGTGCGACAACGCGTCGGGCGAGTACACGCTGCGCCGCGCTCGACACCTACACGCCGGGCGACATGCGCGCGCCGGGCGCCGCGACCGGCATGACGCTGTTCGAGATCGCGATCGACGAGATGGCCGAGCTCGCGAGGCATCGACCCGCTCGAGTTCCGGCTGCTGAACTACTCCGAGAAGGACGCGATGGACGACAAGCCGTTCACCTCCAAGGCGCTGCGCGAGGCCTATCGCCGAGGGCGCGGAGCGCTTCGGCTGGGCCGCGCGGCCGCTCGCGCCGCGCTCGATGCAGGACGGGCACGAGCTGGTCGGCTGGGGCATGGCGACCGGCATGTGGGACGCGATGTTCATGAAGACGGCCGCGCGCGCGACGCTGACGCGCCGACGGCAGCCTCGAGGTCGCGTCCGCCGACGTCCGACATCGGCACCGGCACCTACACGGTGATGGCCGCAGGTCGCCGTCCGACACGCTCGGCGTGCCGCTCGACCGCATCAGCGTCAAGCTCGGCGACAGCTCGCTGCCGGCGGCGCCGGTCGAGGGCGGCTCGTGGGCGGCGGCGTCGACCGGCGCGGCGGTGCAGCTCGCCTGCCGAGGCGGTCGAGGAGAAGCTGCTCGACGCCGCGGCGCAAGGTCGACGGCGAGCCGCTCGGCCGGCGCGAAGGTCGACGACGTCGAGTTCGCGCGACGGCGCGACGTCGCGCCGAAGGACGACCCGTCGACGTCGCTGTCGATCGAATCGATCCTGCAGGCCGCGCGGGCTCGACGAGATCGAGGTCGAGGAGACCGCCGAAGCCCGGCCTCGCCGGACATGATCAGCGCGATGCGCAAGGCGCGCAACACGCACAGCGCGATCTTCGCCGAGGTCAAGGTCGACGAGGAGCTCGGCGTGGTCCGCGTGACGCGCATCGTCATCGCGGTCGCGGCGGGCCGCATCATCAACCCGAAGACCGCGCGCAGCCAGATCCTCGGCGGCGTCGTGATGGGCATCGGCATGGCGCTGCACGAGGAGACGTTCGTCGACCATCGCCTCGGCCGCTTCATGAACCACAGACCTCGCCGAGTACCACATGCCGGTCAACGCCGACATCGACGACATCGACGTGATCTTCGTCGACGAGCCCGACCCGGACGTCACGCCGCTCGGCGTCAAGGGTCTCGGCGAGATCGGCATCGTCGGCACGGCCGCGGCCGTCGCGAACGCGATCTGTCACGCGACCGGCCAGCGCTCGCGGTCGCTGCCGATCACGATCGACCACCTGCTGCCGGACGCGAAGTCGCCGCCGTCGCAGGACGTGCCGGCCGACGTCAGGGTCTGAGCCGGGCGGGACCGCACGGCACGCCGGCTTATAGTGGCCGCCCCGCGGCTTCGACGACGCCCCGATGACCTACCTGCTCGCCCTCGACCAGGGCACGTCCAGCTCGCGCAGCATCGTCTTCGATCGCGACGGTCGCATCGTCTCGGTCGCGCAGCGCGAGCTGCGGCAGTTCTTCCCGCAGCCGGGCTGGGTCGAGCACGACCCGGTGGAGATCTGGACGCAGCAGCGCGACACCGCGCGCGAGGCCCTGGCGCAGGCGGGACTGCGCGCGTCGGACGTCGCGGCCGTCGGCATCGCGAACCAGCGCGAGACCACGCTGCTGTGGGACCGAGCCACCGGCGAGCCGCTGCATCGCGCGATCGTCTGGCAGGACCGGCGGACCGAGAGCCGGTGCGCGACGCTGCGCGGGCAGGGCCGCGGCCCGCTGATCGCCGAGCGCACCGGGCTCGTCGTCGACCCGTACTTCTCCGCGACGAAGCTCGCGTGGCTGCTCGACCACGTGCCGGATGCGCGCGCGCGGGCCGAGCGCGGCGAGCTCGCGTTCGGCACCGTCGACACGTGGCTGCTGTGGAACGCTGACCGGCGGCCGCGTGCACGCGACCGACGTCACGCAACGCGTCGCGGACGATGCTGTTCGACATCCATCGCGGCGCGTGGGACGACGCGCTGCTCGCGCTGTTCGACATCCCGCTGTCGCTGCTGCCCGACGTGCGGCCGTCGGCGAGCGAGTTCGGCGACGATCGACGCGGACGTGCTCGGCGCGCCGCTTCCGATCGGCGGCATCGCCGGCGACCAGCAGGCGGCGCTGTTCGGCCAGGCGTGCTTCGAGGCGGGCGTCGCGAAGAACACGTACGGCACCGGCTGCTTCCTGCTGATGCACACCGGCGCATCGCCGCAGGCGTCGACGAACGGGCTCGTCACGACGCGCGCCGCGCAGCGCGGCCTCGCCGCGTCGTACGCGCTCGAAGGCAGCGTGTTCGTCGGCGGCGCGGTCGTGCAGTGGTTGCGCGACGGCTTGCGCGCGATCGAGACGTCGGCCGACGTCGAGGCGCTCGCGGCGACGGTGCCCGATTCGGGCGGCGTCGTCTTCGTTCCGGCGTTCACCGGCCTCGGCGCGCCGTACTGGAACGCCGACGCGCGCGGCACGATCACCGGGCTCACGCGCGGCACGACGATCGGCCACGTCGCACGCGCGGCGCTCGAGAGCATCGCGTTCCAGAGCGCCGCGCTGCTGCAGGCGATGAGCCGCGACGCGTCGGGCAGCACCGTGGCCGAGCTGCGCGTCGACGGCGGCGCGTCGGTCAACGACCTGCTGATGCAGTTCCAGGCCGACCTGCTCGGCGTGCCGGTCGTGCGTCCGGCGATGATCGAGACGACGGCGCTCGGCGCCGCGTTCCTCGCGGGCCTGACGGCCGGCGTCTACGCGGACGAGGCCGAGATCGCGGCGCTGTGGAAGGCCGACCGCACGTTCGTGCCGGTGATGTCGCGCGACCGTGCCGCGTCGCTGATGGCGGCGTGGGAGCGGGCCGTGCGGCAGACGGTCGCCGCGTGACCCGCGCGGTCGCGCGGTCGGCGCCTGGCCGCCGTCGCGACGAAGGGCGGTCCGGTCCGGTCAGTTCGCGCCCGCGCGGCGCCCGGAGAGGAACGCGTCGAGCTGCGCGAACGTCTCCGGCATCGCCTCGCACATGCCGTCGAACGCGCGGTCCGTCGCTTCCTTCGACGGATACCGCTCGGTCATCGTCAGCAGCGTCCGGCCGTCCTGCTCGTCGAACGTCACCGTCGTGACGGCGCCGTCGTCGCTCTCCTCGTTCGTCCACACGAGGCGCGTGCTCGGCACGACCTCGAGATAGCGGCCGAAGAACGCCAGCGGCGTCGGGGCCTGCGGATGCGACAGCTCCAGCCGGTAGCGCCCGCCGACGCGGACGTCCTGCTCGCACGATCGCAGCGCCGCGCCGCTCGACGCCGGAAGCCACCACTGCGCGAACAGCGCGGGCGTCGTCCAGGCCTCGTAGACGAGCCGCGCCGGGTCGACGAACGTCCGCGTCACGACGAGCTCGCGATCGGACCGGCGTTCGGACGTCGTGCGGTTTCCCGCCGGGACGGGCTCATCGTCGGTGCTGGCGACCATCGCGCTACTCCTCGTGTTCGAGTTCTTCGGGGATGCCGTCGAGCGCGTCGAACCACGCGTCGACGCGGGTCTGCGAATACCGAGCCATTCGGTTCAGCATGCCATGGCGTCGACGCGCGGCAAAGCAAGCTGCGACGACCGACGATTCTGCCGCGCGACCGGCTCGACGGCCGCGCGGCGCCGGCGAGCGCTACTGCAGCGACCCCCAGCGCGCGACGGCCGGCTCGGCCGCGGCCCAGCGCCACTGGCCGTCGGCCTCGCGGCAGGTCTGGGTGACGAACCATTGCCGCGTCGGCGCCTTCTTCGACTCGCCGACGACCGAGAACATCACTTCCTTGCAGGTCGCGAGCGCGTTGTCGATCATGCCGACGACGCGCAGCTCGCCGCGCTCGTCGCTGAACGGGATGCGGTGGTGGATGTCCCAAGTCCGCTGCTCGCCGACCTTCATGTCGCCGGCGATCGCGGCGATGCGGTCCTGCTCGTCGGCCTGCATGTCGCGGAACAGCTTGTGCAGCGCCGTGTCGGTCGCGGCCTGCACGGCGACGCCGATCGTCAGCCCGAGCGCGGGGTTCGTCGTCAACGTGCCGCTGGCCGCCGCCGCGACCGCGCCGGTGAAGCCCCCGATCGAGCTGCAGCCGGCGAGCAGACCGGCGACCGCGAGGCACGCGAGCGGCGCACGCGACCTCATTGCAGCGAGCCCCATCGCGCCGTCGCCGGCTCGGCCGACGCCCAGCGCCACTGGTTCTCGTCCTTGCAGATCGTCGCGACGTAGAACGAGGGGACGGTCTTCCGATGCCGCGTCCGGTCGACCGTGAACACGATCTCCTTGCAGCTCAGCTCGGCGCCGCCGATCAGTCGGCTCACGGTCACGCGGCCCGTTTCGTCGGGCTCGAGCTTGATCGCGTGCCGGCTCTCCCAATGGCCGACCTGCCCGACGCCGAGCACGCCGGCGACCGCGGCGATCCGGTCCTGCTCGTCGCCGTGGTAGTCGCGCTCGACCGCCTTGACGCCGGCCTGGCTCGCGGCCAGCACGCCGAGGCCGATCGCCGAGGCGACCGTCGCGTTCGTCGTCACCTGTGTGGCGAGCGCCGTACCGCCGACACCGGCGGTCGTCGACGCGCTCTCGCTCAGCAACGACGTGCAGCCGCCGAGGGCGAGCACGCTCGCGGCAACGAGGACGACGGTGCGGCCGGATCGGGACAATCGACGCGGATCGATGGGCATGGGGCGGGTCGACTCGGTGAGGATTCGTCGGGGACGGCGCGGCGATGCTCCCCGCCGCGACGCTCGACGTCCGCGACGCGAGCGATGGCTCGCCGCGCCGGCCCTCGGTAGGCACACGACGGCGAATCGGCGCGACGGACGACGGGTGCGGCTCGACAGCGAATCGTCCCGCAGGGCGATGCTCCGACTATCGTCCGGAAGTCCGATTGACGGGTAGGTCTCGGCCGTCGATCCACCCGGAGGCCGTCGCGGGGACACGCACCGACGATCGCCGCGACCGGTCGGTCCGCCTTCGGGGCGTTCGAGCGGCACCCGTCGCCGAATCGCGCGGAGTGCTAGTCTTGACGACCGTCTTCCGAACGCGCGACGAAGGAATCCCATGCCCGGCCTGCTGCCCCAGATCGATCCCGACGGACTGCTCGAATACTCGGTGGTCTACACCGACCGCGCGCTGAATCACATGTCGCAGAAGTTCCAGCGCGTGATGCGCGACGTGTCCGCCGTGTTGAAGGAGGCATATCGCGCGCATTGCGCGATCGTCGTGCCCGGGAGCGGCACGTTCGGGATGGAGGCGGTCGCGCGCCAGTTCGCGAACGGCAAGAAGACGCTCGTGCTCCGCAACGGCTGGTTCAGCTACCGCTGGACGCAGATCCTCGACGCCGGCCGCATCGCCGCGGAGCAGACGGTGCTGAAGGCGCGCCCGGTCTCGTCGCAGCGCCTCGCGCCGTTCGCGCCGCCGCCGATCGACGACGTCGTGGCCGCGATCGAGTCGACGCGACCCGACGTCGTGTTCGCGCCGCATGTCGAGACGGCCGCCGGCATCGTCCTGCCGGACGATTACCTGCGCCGGGTCGCCGAGGCGGTCCACGCGGTCGGCGGCCTGTTCGTCCTCGACTGCATCGCGTCGGGCGCATTGTGGGTCGACATGCAGGACGTCGGCGTCGACCTCCTGATCAGCGCGCCGCAGAAAGGCTGGAGCGGATCGCCGTGCTGCGCGTTCGTGATGCTCGGCGAGCGCGCGCGCGCCCTCATCGACGACACGGTCAGCACGAGCTTCGCCGCGGACCTGAAGAAGTGGCTGCAGATCATGGAAGGCTACGAGCGCGGCGGTCACGCGTACCACGCGACGCTGCCGACCGACGCGCTGCTGCGCACGCGCGACGCAATGGTCGAGACGCGCGCGGCCGGCTTCGCGAACCTCAAGGCACGACAGCTCGATCTCGGCCGTCGGGTCCGCGCGCTGCTCGAGGCGCACGGGCTGCCGAGCGTCGCGGCGCCCGGCTTCCAGGCCGCGGGCGTGGTCGTCAGCTACACGAGCGAGCCTGGCCTGCACACCGGCGCGGCGTTCCTCGCGGAAGGACTGCAGACGGCGGCCGGCGTGCCGCTGATGTGCGACGAGCCGGCGGACTTCAAGACGTTCCGCATCGGGCTCTTCGGACTCGACAAGCTGTCGAACATCGATCGCACCGTCGCGAACCTCGAGACGGCGCTCGGGCGGATCGTCGACGCGACGCGCGAGAAGCGCGAAGCGGCCTGAGGCGAGGCGCGGGAAGCGAGCCGCGGCGGGGCACGGGCGATTGCCGTTCGCTCTTGACCGAGCGTTCCGGGTTCGGTCCGATGTCGCTCGCGGGTCGCGGGTCGCGGGTCGCGGGTCGCGGGTTGCGGATCGCGGGTCGCGGTTGCGTTGGCGGGTCGCGGCTCGCGGCTCGCGCGACGCGCGCGTCGCGTGCGCGCCGGGCCGCGCGGTCGCCCGCCGATTCGACGCGTTACCCTGACCGATACCCCTTCGTCGCGCGAAACCGTCGTGCGCGCCCGCGGATCACGGCATGCTGGCGGCTGATCGCAACCATCGGCCTTTCATGTCCAAGCCTCCGCCGCCCGTCCTGCGCGTCCGTCTTCGCGCGTCGATCCGCTCGACCCTGATCGCGTGGCCATCGGCCGCGCTGCTCGCCGCCTCACCCGTCGTCGCCGACGCGGCGCCGTCCACACTGCCGATTCCCGATCCGACGCTGAACATGCCCGAGGGTCAGCTGCCGGTCCTGCCCGGCTGGCGCGGCAATGCGATGGTCGATCGCACGAGCGACCCGTTCGGCAACGGCACGGCCGCGCTGTCGATCGACGTGCAGAGCCCGGACGGGTCACGCGGATACCGAGCCCTGCCGGTCGCGTTCCACACGTTCTCGCCGGCCGCCCGGCGCCTGCATCCGCCGATCGGCCCGGGACAGCCGGCCGCCTTCGTGGCGTTCCGTTCGACGGCCGACGTGCTGACGACGCATATCCTCCCGCGCCTCGGCCTCGGCGGCGACGTGTCCGCCCCGTTCGCGATCGATCGCGACAAGGTGGCGAAGGCCGCGGCGATGCAGGCCGCGAACGGCCTGCCGAATCCGTTCGTCGATGCGGCCGCGGTGGTGGTCAAGAGCGGCGGCGACACCGAGTACGTCGTCGAGGCGTTCACGTTCGGCTCGTCGCGCGGCACGGTCGGCGAGATGTCGATCACGCATGTCTACCTGTTCCGCGCACCGGCCGGGCAGGCGCGGGCGCTGCACGACGAGATCGCCCGACTGCCCGACATCGAGCCGACGCCGGCATGGATCCAGGCGGACCGCGGCCTGTACGAGCGGAAGATGGCGCAGCTGAAGCAGCAGGAGAGCCAGATCCGCGCGCGCACGGCGGGCAACGACGCGGCGTTCGCCGCGTGGCAACGCAGCTCCGCCGCGCAACGCGCGTCGTACGACCAGCACAATGCCGCGTGGGCGCGTCGCAACCAGGCGACGTCGGACCAGAACGCGGCGTTCGCCGGCTACGTCGGCGACCACGACGTCTCGTACAAGTGGTGCAACGCGCAGACGGGCGCGACCCGCGTCGTGACCAACAGCACGCAGTCGCCGGGGCCGGGGTTCACGCGCTGCTCGTGACCCCGGGCCGCGCATCGCTTCCGTCGCCGCGTCGCCCGCTCGACGATCGTCGCGGATGTTTCGCGAGTCGCACGAAGTAGCCGAAGCCAATCCGCGTTCCAAGCGGCCGCATCGGCGAGCGCGAAGCCTCCGTGCGAAGCGGCCGCCTCGGCGGGGCGCGAAGCCTCAACGCGAAGCGGCCGCGCCGGAGAGACGAGCGCCTCAGTGCGAAGCGTCCGCTCCCGCTTGTTCGTCGATCGCGACGCGCAGGCGCGACGCGCCCTCGTCGAAGCCGGCGTCGACGAGCGTGTCGGCGACGGCGCGAAGCTGCGCCGCGCTCAGGCCGACGTTCATGCCGATCCGGACGTGAGCCCGCAGCTGCGACTCCACGCCGGCCATCGCGGCCAGCGCACCGAGGGTGGCGAGCTCACGGCTCGGCCAGTCGAGGTTGTCGCGCGCGAAGATGTCGCCGAACAGGTGGGTCTTCAGGAAGGCATCGATGGCCGGCGCGAATTCGAACAACGGTCCCGTCACCGGTGCGCCGGACAGTCGCGTCTGATTCGCGGTCCCGACCGCGAGCAGGTCGGTGCCGCGCGGCACCGGGCCCGGATCGCGGCCGGCCGGGTCGTCGACGCCGCGTCGCCTGCGGGCATCGACGACCTTCATCAGCTCGCCCAGCGCGTTGAGGCTGCGCGGGAAGCCGGCGTACGCGTACAGCTGGACGAGGACCTCCTTCGCGCCGCCGATCGTCAGGCCCGCATCGAGGCCCCGCTCGAGGGCCGTATCGAGGCGCGGAAGATCGCCGACGGCCGTCGCCGCCGCGATCGGCGCGATGGCCTGCTGTGTGTCGGTGAGCGCTTGCGGTGTGTTCATCGTCGTTCGTCCGCGGTTCGTCGGGATCATGCACCACGCGGCCCGCGGCCGCCGGCCGCCGTCGACGGTGACCCCCCTCGAGGAGCGGCAGCGCGCTGACTCCCGCGAAGGCGGACACGACGGAGACCGGGAGACGCCCGGCGGGGCGCGAGCCGCCATGACGGCGACGAGCCCGTCGCCGCCGAGACGGGCGCGAGCGATGCGATCATCGCGACCGTCAGCGCCGCGAGTACATGGCGCCGGTCGAACCGGCCGACCCGTCGCGATCGACAGGCTCGTCGGCGTGTCGGCGTTCGATGCCCGAGTACGCCCCACGTCACTTCCGCGTCGTCGGTGACGCGGATCGGACGAGGCGGTACACGGCCTGGTCGTCGCGGTGCGCGAATCGCATCCGCGTCGGCGACAGGACGACGATCCGCTCCTCTTCCTTGTACGGCGTCGCCGGCGTCCCGTCGCCTGCGGAGCGGCAGGTCGTCTCGATGCGGTACGCCGCGCCGTCGTGTTCGAGCACTTCGCTGACACACGCGCTCGAATGTGCACCGGCGATCGTCGAGCCGTCGTATTCGAGGACGGCCGCGAGCGGCGCGTCGGCCGCCTCGTACCCCTCGCGCACGTAGGTGCCGTGCGCCAGCGGCAGAAGGTCGCTGGTCGCGGCTTGGGCGGACATCGTGAGCAGCATCGCGACGGCGACACCGGTGGCTCTGTTCGACATGGTCGTTCTCCTTGAAGATCGGATGAGGTCCGGCGCGCCTGGTCCGTCGCTCACGCATCGAGCGCCACGTGGAGCAGGCGTTGCGCCGGTTCCAGTCGCGTCCGCAGCGCGTCGGGCAGGCCGGGTCGCCCAAACGTGGCGCCCACCGGGTGATAGGCGACGGACACCGCGCCGGTCGCGTCCTCGTGCACGAGCACCCGCAACGGCAGATCGAGCGCGGTCGTCGGATCGGCGAGCATCAATGGGGTGCCGCCCTTCGCATGGCCGTAGATCAGCACGAGCGCCGGCGGCATCGCGAGGCCGGCCTGCGCAGCGCCCGCCGCGTGATCGATCCGCGCGAAGACGGACAGCCCGGCGGCAGCGATCGCGGTTTCGAGTCGCGACACCGTCTCCGCGTAGCCGAACCGACTCGTGAACCGGACCGTCGGACAGGCGGCCGATGCGGGGAGCGACTGATCCATGGCGAACGTTTCCTGTCGTGGGGAAAGAACGGTGAACGCGACCGACCATCCGAGGCAGCGCCGGCGACCGCGCCCGTGCGGCGTCGCAGGGCCGTCATGCCGCCCGGACATGACGATCCAGGAAGTCCCGCATCAACGCCCCGATCTCGGCCGCATGCGTCTCGAGCGCGAAGTGACCGGTGTCGAGCAGGTGCACCTCGGCCTGCGGGAGATCGCGTCGGTACGCCTCGGCGCCCGCCGGGACGAAGGCGGGATCGTGGCATCCCCACGCCGCGAGCAGCGGGGGCTGCGCGTCCCGGAAGTACGCCTGCATCGCGGGATACAGCTCGAGGTTGCGACGATAGTCGTAGATCAGGTCGAGCTGGATCTCGTCGGCGCCGTCGCGCGCGAGATACGCGAGGTCGAGCGTGTATCCGTCCGGCGAGACGCGGCCCGCGTCGGCGCCGTGCAGGTACTGCCAGTTCTTGACCGCGTCCGCCGAGAAGGACGCGCGACACGCGTCGCGATGCGCCGCGGTCGGCTCGCGCCAGTACGCCTGGAACGGTCCCCACGCGTCGCTGAAGCCGTCCAGGTACGCGTTCCCGTTCTGGCTGACGAGCGCCGTGACGCGCTCGGGGCGTGCCATCGCGAGCCGATAGCCGACCGGCGCGCCGTAGTCGAAGACGTAGATCGCGTAGCGCTCGAGCTTCAGAACGTCGGTGAAGCCGGCCACGATCGTCGCGAGCCGGTCGAAGCTGTAGTCGAACGCGTCGCGCGGCGGACACGTCGTGTTGCCGAACCCCGGCAGGTCGGGAGCGATCACCCGGTAGCGATGCGAGAGTTCCGGGATCAGGTCGCGGAACATGTGGCTGCTCGTCGGGAAGCCGTGCAGCAGCAGGACGACGGGTCCGTCGACGGGGCCGGCCTCGCGGAAGAAGACGTCGGCGACGCCGACGCGTACCGTGCGGTAGCGGATCTTCATCTTCTTCACCCCACCAGCGTCTTCAGCTCGCCGTTCGCGATGCCGATCAGCGTGCGGCCGGCGAGCCACGCGATGACGGCGGTCGCGAGCAGCAACAGGCCGATCGCGATGCCGTCGGCGACCGGGCCCGGGTCGAACGCCGCGATCCGCAGCGCCGCGATCGCACAGGCCGACAGCGGGAAGCTGACGGCCCACCAGCCGGTGCGGAACGGGCAGCAGCGGACGAGGTACCGCAGCCGTCCGGCGAACACGGCCAGCAGGAACAGCATGATCATGTCGAGCGACTTCGCGAACAGGTCGACGTGGCCGCTGACGATGACGTACGCCGACAGGCCCACCGCGAACGGGACGACGAGCACGAGGAGCGTCGGTTGCAGCGCCGGCGGCATCGCTTCCTCGAACAGCAGCCGCGCGAGGACGAGCGTGAACACGGGGACCGCGAAGAACGCGCCGACGGCGAGCCCGAAGATCATCACGTCGGGAATCGGCGGCAGCGACAGCGACGGCACGGCGATGGGGATGTCGAGCAGCCCGACGACGGGGATGATCCACGCGGGGGTGGCATGGGTCGGGTGCTGGGTGGCGGTGGTCCAGCGATCGACCATGCGCCAGGCGAACAGCACCATCCCGATCGCACCGGCCGCCCACATCGCCTGCGACAGGCGCAACGCGACCGGCGCGAGCACGAGCGGGACGAGCAGCAGGCTGATCAGGAACGTGCCGAAGAAATTGCCGGCGATCGGATGGTCGAACTCGGCCCGGACGCGTCCGGGTGCGGCCGTCCACTTGACGGCGTAGGCGGCGGTCAGCGCGACGAACGCCAGCACGGCGACCGCGCCGATCGCGTGCGCGATCCACGGCGGCAAGGCGAACCGCCGGTCGGCGAGATGCCAGGCGGCACTCAGTCCCGTCAGGCCCATGACGGATCCGAACAGCGAGACCGGCAGGTAATGAAGCGGCGGGTCCGCCACCGTCGCCGGCGTGTCGGTCGGGGTCGCGGGTGTCACTGCGTTTCCCGGCGATGCTTCGGCCGCGGACTCGCGACCGCCGCCGGCCGATCCGTTGCCGCGGACGTCGCGGCCGCCTCGATCGCCTCCGGGGCGCCCGGCGGCACGGGCACCGTCCGGCCGGTCCGCACCGGCGCCGCGGCCGCGAGCTCGGCGCGGGTCGTCGGGTGGCCGTCGATCGTCTCGACCGCGGCCTTCGCATGGCCCAACGCGTCCATCAACGATCGCGGGCCGGCGAACGGGCGACCGCCGATGTGCCACCCGTCGGTGTGCAGTTCCTCGATCAGGACCCACACGACCTCGCGGAACGCCTCCGAGCCTTCGAACGAGACCATGACGTCCGTCAACGCGGCGGCCATGGCGTGCTTCTGCTCCGGCGTGAAGACGCCGTCGACGAGTTTCACATTGACGAAGGGCATGGCGACTCCGAGGACGGTGAAGGGAACGTGCGTGCGTCGGTCGTGGGTCGCGCGTTCGTTCAGCACAGGTCGACGACGACCTTGCCGGCCGTATCGCCGGACGCGACCGCGCGCAGCGCGGCGTCGACGTCGTCGAGCGCGAAGCGGCGCGGGTCCAGCCGCGGGACCAGACGTCCGGCCTCGACGAGCTCCGTCGCGTGGCGCAGGATCTCGCCGTGATGCGCGCGGCCTTCGCCGGTCAGCAGCGGCAGCAGCGTGAACACGCCGGAGTAGGTCGCGGCCCGGAACGACAGCGGTGCGAGAGAGTGACGACCCCATCCGAGGCAACTCACGACGTGGCCGAAGCGCCTGACGGCCTCGAACGAGGCATCGAGGACCGCGCCGCCGACCGTGTCGTAGACGATGTCGAAGCCGCGGCCCGCGGTGTGTTCGGCGACGTACTCCGCGACCGTGGGACCGCGATAGTCGATCGCGGTGGCGCCGAGGCGTTCGATGAACGCGCGGCTGGCCGCGGACCCGGTCGCGAAGACGTCCGCACCGCGCGCGCGTGCGAGCTGCACGGCCATGTGCCCGACGCCGCCCGCGCCCTGGACCAGCACCTTCTGGCCGGCGCCGACGTGCGCGCGGTCGACGAGGCCCTCCCACGCCGTGATGAAGACGAGCGGCATCGCGGCGGCTTCGCGCAGCGTCAGGTTCGCGGGCTTGCGCGCCATCAATGCCGCATCGACGGCGGCGAATTCCGCGAGGCCGCCTTGCAGCCCGGCGATGCCGGTCGCCAGGCCGTACACCTCGTCGCCGCGACGAAAACCCGTCACGCCCGGCCCGACGCGGTCGACGACGCCGGCGATGTCGAGCCCGAGCACGGCGGGCAGCGGCTGCCGTGCATGCGGGGCCCGACCCGCATGGATCTTCGCGTCCAGCGGATTGACGCCGGCCGCGTGGATGCGGACCAGCAACTGGCCGGCCGCCGGCACCGGTCGGTCGACGGTCATCGTCCGCAGCGGGCCGCCGGCGATCGTCGCGAGCGCGGCTCGCATCGAATGCATCGTCGGGGCCGCGGCGGTCGTCGTCATGCAATCATTCTCGGGCGCACCTTCCGAATTTGGAATCGGCAGGATCGACTTGTCCCGATTCAAGAATGAATGACCCGCATCTGCAGTGGAGCGATCTGCGGGTCTTCCTCGCGATCGCCCGCGAGGGCACGCTCGGGGCCGCGGCCCGCACGACGGGCCAGAGCCAGCCGACGATGGGTCGACGCCTGATCGCGCTCGAGCGCGCGGTCGGCGAGACGCTGTTCCAGCGCACGAAGGACGGCTTCGTGCTGACCGACGAAGGCGCGGCCGTCATGCCGCACGCCGAAGCGATGGAGGACGAGGTGCTCGCGTTCCAGCGCAGGCTCGCGGGTCGCGACGGGCAGATGGAGGGGCAGCTGCGACTGTCGTCGTCCGACTGGTTCGGCGCGCACGTCCTCGCGCCCGTGCTCGCCGAGTTCGCCATCGTTCAGCCCGGCGTGACGATCGAGCTCGTCACGAGCCACCTGCACATGAGTCTGCCGCGGCGCGACGCCGACCTGGCGTTCCGGATCCGGCCGTTCGACGATCCGGAGGTGATCTCGCGGCGTCTGATGCACGTCACCTACGGCGTCTATCTGAAGCGCGGCCTCGAGGTCCCCCGACGCGGCGACGGCGCCCGCATGCCGCTCGTCACGATGGACACCGCCTTCGCCGACATGCCGGATGCCGTCTGGTTGAAGCGCGTCCTGCCGAACGCGTACGTCGCGGCGCGCAGCAACAACCGCGACGTGCAGGCGATGCTCTGCGCGAACGGCGCCGGCGTGGCCGTGCTGCCGGTGCGGATCGGCGACGCGTTGCCCGGCGTGGCCAGGCTCGACCTCGGCGAGGAGCCGCCGGGGCGCGACACCTGGATCGGCTATCACCGCGACCTGAAGCGGCTCGCCCGACTGCGCGCGCTGCTGGACTTCATCCTCGCGCGACTCGCGGACTGAGCGAGCAGGGCGAGCCGCGGCGCAGCCACGTCCGACGTTCACGGACCGACGCCATCGCGTTGACGAGGTATACCGATCGGTATACGTTCGCCCGACGGTGCCGTGGCGTGCGGGCGCCGAGTCATCCGACAGCGATCCGGTGGCCCCGATGAACGCGTCTCCGCTTCCCGCGATGCGTCGCGACGACCAGGCGATCGGCGCCGGGCGGATCGCGGGCCGTCTTGCGACCGCGTTCGCCGCTCGCGTCGCGACGATCCTCGCGTCGGCCCGGCCGTCCGTCGTGTCGATGCGGTTCGTCGCCGACGACGGGTCGAATCATTTCCACGGCGCCACCGCGTGCGGTCATCCGGGGGCGGAAGTCGATCGCGAGAGGCGCGGCTGCTTCGAGGCCGACGAGGCCGCGCCCGTGTCTCCGTACGGCCGCCTCGCGTGCGACACCACGCCCGCCTTCGCGCTCGGCACGGTGCGGGTCGTCGAGCGCGGCGACCCGGAGCGACGGTTCTTCGAGCGCTTCATCGCGGCGTACGCGTCGGACCTGCCGGGTCGTCCGCACGGTCTCTTCCCGCGACTGCGACGGACGACCGTCTACGGGCCGGACGTCGCGTCGATCTGCGGGACGTTCACGCGGCTGCCGGCCGCCGACGAACGATGGCCCGTCGCCTTGACGCGGACGCCGGGTGCCGACCGGTCCGCACGCGCGTCGTCGATCGCGACGGAGGCGCGTCCGTGAGCGCCGTCGTCGATCGCGCCCGCCGGTTCTGCGAGCGCTACGGGATCGAGCGTCCGATCCTGCTCGCGCCGATGGCCGGGGCGAGCGCGCCGTCGCTGTCGGCGGCCGTCGCGAACGCCGGTGGGCTCGGCGCGTGCGGCGTGCTGCTGATGACGCCCGAGCAGATCGCCGACTGGGCGCGGCAGGTCCGCGAACGCACCGCCGGGCCGTTCCAGCTCAACGTGTGGATCCCCGACCCGCCGCCGCATCGCGACGCGGCGCACGAGGCACGCGTCCGCGCGTTCCTCGCGTCGTGGGGGCCGACCGTTCCCGACGACGCCGGCGACGCGCGGCCCCCGTCGTTCGACGCGCAGTTCGATGCGATGCTCGAGGCGCGGCCGGCGGTGATCTCGTCGGTGATGGGTCTCTATCCGCCGTCGTTCGTCGAGCGGATGCGCGCGCAGGGCATCCATTGGTTCGCGAACGTGTCGACCGTCGCGGAGGCGCAGGCCGCCGAGGCCGCAGGCGCCGACGCCGTCGTCGTCCAGGGCGCGGAGGCGGGCGGCCATCGCGGCTGCTTCGATGCACGCACGGCCGAGCGCGAGATGGTCGGCCTGTGCTCGCTCGTGCCCACCGTCGTCGACGCCGTCCGCATCCCGGTCGTCGCGACCGGCGGGATCGCCGACGGACGAGGCGTCGCGGCCGCGTTCGCGCTCGGCGCGAGCGCCGCGCAGATCGGCACGGGCTTCCTGCGCTGTCCCGAGGCGCAGATCGCGCCGGCGTGGGCCGACGCGCTCGGACGGACGCGGCCGGAGCAGACGATGGTGAGCCGGGCGTTCAGCGGCCGTGCGGGACGGAGCATCGCGACCGCGTACGTGCGCGCGGCGACCGGGCCCGACGCGCCGGCGCCGGCGCCGTACCCGGTGCAGCGCGGCCTCACCGCGACGATGCGCGCCGACGCGGGCAAGGCCGGCGACGTCGAGCGCATGCAGGTCTGGGGCGGGCAGTCGGCGAGCCTCGCGCGCGCGGTGCCGGCCGGCGCGCTGACGGTCGCGCTGTGGGACGAGGCGCAGGCGCTGCTGCGCTAGCGGCCGCCGCATCGCGTCGTGACCAAGCGACCGCCGGCCGCCGGACCGGACGCACGCTCCCGCCTGCTCGATGCGGCCGACGCGGCGTTCTACCGGCACGGCATCAGAGCGACCGGCATCGACGGCGTCTCGCGCCGCGCGGGTGTCACGAAGCGGACGCCGTATCACCACTTCGCGTCGAAGGACGACCTGATCGCGGAGTACATCCGCGGCCGTAACGCGTCGACGTTCGCGCGGATGACCGAGGCCGCGATGGCCGGCGGCCCGACGTTCGGGCGCCGCGTCGACGCGCTGTTCGGGTACTTCGCGAGGCGCCCGGACCATCCGGCCTGGAACGGCTGCGCGCTCGCCCGCGCGGCGGCGGAGTTCTCGGACGCGCCCGGCCATCCGGCGTCGACCGAGCCGGCCGTCCACAAGCTTCGCTTCGAGCGCTGGCTCGTCGACGGCGCGCGTCGCGACGGCTACGCGCGTCCGACGCTGCGCGCGAGGCAGCTGATCGTCCTCGTCGACGGCGCGGTGACGCAGTTGATGATCCATCGCGACGGGCGGTACGCGACCGCCGCGGGCCGCGCGGCAGCGGCAGCTGCTCGCCGCGTCGGCGCCCGATGCGGCGAGCGCCGCGGCCGGCGGACGGACGCGGTCAGGCCGGCGCTGACGAAGGGGCCGGGCCGCTCGCGACGAATTCGGCGAACCGCTTCAGGTCCACGTTGCCGCCGCTGACGATCACGCCGACCCGCTGACCCGCGTGCGCGCGTCGGCGCCGACGGAGCGCGGCGAAGCCGAGGCATCCGGTCGGCTCGACGATCATCTTCATCCGCGACGCGAAGAAGCGCATGCCGTCGACGAGCGCCTCGTCGTCGACCGTCAGCACGTCGTCGACGTCGCGTTTGATGATCTCGAACGTGTAGCGGCCGAGGTGCTGCGTCTGCGCGCCGTCGGCGATCGTGTGCGGCGTGTCGATGTGGACGATCGTGCCGGACCGTGAACGATCGCTGGCCGTCGTCGCCGGCCTCCGGCTCGACGCCGTACACGTGCGTCTGCGGCGACAGCGCGCAGACCGACAGCGCCGACCCCGCGAGCAGGCCCGCCGCCGCCGAGGCAGACGAAGAGCGCATCGAGCGCGCCGACCTCGTCGATCAGCTCCTTCGCGGCCGTGCCCTGGCCGGCGATCACGTCGGGATGGTCGTACGGCGGGATCAGCGTCAGCCCGCGCTCGTCGGCCAGCCGTCGGCCGATCGCCTCGCGGTCCTCGGTGTGGCGGTCGTAGAACACGATCTCGCCGCCGTAGCCGCGCGTCGCGGCGACCTTCACGGCCGGGGCGTCGGTCGGCATCACGATCGTCGCCGGGATGCCGAGCATGCGCGCCGCCAGCGCGATCGCCTGCGCATGGTTGCCGGACGAGAACGCGACGACGCCGGCCTCGCGCTGCCGCGCATCGAAGCACGACAGCGCGTTGAACGCGCCGCGGAACTTGAACGCGCCCATGCGCTGGAAGTTCTCGCACTTGAAGAACACCTCGGCGCCGAGCTCGTCGTCGATCGTGCGCGACGTCAGCACCGGCGTGACGTGCGCGTGGCCGTCGAGCCGGTCGGCGGCCGCGAGGACGTCGTCGAACGTCGGCAGCGCGAGCGAGAAGGTATCGGCGTTTTCGGTCGTCGTCATCGTGGCGGCAATCTACCGCGTCGACGGGTCGCTGGCGAGCGCGCCGCGGCGACCGATGAACAGGCGCCGCGCCGCCGTCACGACGCCTCGCGCGCGTGCCGCTCGATGCCCGCGAGGTCCATCGCCCAGTCGCGCGCCGACGCGCACCAGATCTGCTTTCGCGGGACGAGCGCGTCGCGTTCGGCGATGGCGCCGGCCCGCAGCCCGTACGTCGTCGGGTTCTCGGCGGCCGCCGAGTACAGCGACGATCCGCAGTTCGCGCAGAACGCCTGCAGCCGCCTCGCGCCGCTCGCCGCGGTCTTCGTGTAGAACGCCGGCGTACCGGCGACGAGCCGGAAGTCCTCGACGCGGGTCGGCACCGACACGCGATAGGCCGAGCCGCTCAGCGCCTGGCAGTCGGTGCAGTGACAGATCGTCGTGCGCTCCGGGTCGACGACCGCCTCGTAGGCGATCCGGCCGCAATGGCAGCTTCCGTGGACGTTCATCGCAGGGTCCTCCGCTTCGTCGTCATGATGCGGCGACCCGCGCGCGGCGGGCCGCTTCCTCGTATCGCGCGTCGTCGATCTCGTCGATCAGGCCGTCGAGGTCGACCGCGCCGATCGGCGCGTCGACGCGACCCGTCAGCGGCATGCCGACCGCGAGCGTGCCGTGCTCGTACGCCCGCCAGATCTCCTCGCCGTACGCGCTGCCGACGAGCTCCGGCGCGAAGCGTCCGAACGTGTTCGCGAGGTTCGTGACGTCGCGGACGAGCATCGCCTTCGCATGGTTGTTGCCGGCGGCGTCGACGGCCTGCGGCAAATCGATCACGACCGGGCCGTCGGCCGCGATCAGGATGTTGAACTCCGACAGGTCGCCGTGGACGATGCCGGCGATCAGCATGCGGATCACCTCGTCGAGCACGACGCGATGCTGGCGTCGTGCCTCGTCCGGCGCGAAGTCGACGTCCGCGAGGCGCGGCGCCGCGTGGCCGTCGGCGTCGACCGCGAGCTCCATCAGCAGGACGCCCTCGAGGAACTGGTACGGCCGCGGCACGCGCACGCCGGCGGCCGCGAGCCGATACAGCGCGTCGACCTCGGCGCTCTGCCAGGCGGCCTCGCGCACGCTGCGGCCGAACGCCGTGCCCTTGTTCATCGCGCGGGCGTCGCGGCTGTTCTTCGTGCGGCGGTTCTCGGTGTAGTCGACGGCTTGACGGAAGCTCCGCCGCTGCGCGTCCTTGTAGACCTTCGCGCAGCGGACCTCGAGGCCCGCGTCGGTCGCGCATTCGACGACGTAGACCGCGGCTTCCTTGCCGCTCATCAGCTGCCGCAGCACGCGATCGACGAGGCCGTCCTCCACCAGCGGTTGCAACCTCGACGGAATCTTCATGCCCGTACGGTACAACGGCAACCGCCTCCGCCGCTGCGCCGACGACGTCCTATACGCCGTCTGCCCGGCGTCTGACTTCGGACGCGGCGCGGAACCGACGACACTACGGCTCTCGCCGCACGCGCGGCACCACGGGGGACGAGATGCCCCGCTCGATCTGGAAAGGCGCGATCAGCTTCGGCCTCGTCCACGTGCCCGGTCGGCGCTGTATCCGGCCTCGCAGGAAGACGACATCGACTTCGACTGGCTCGACAAGCGCTCGATGGATCCGGTCGGCTACAAGCGCATCAACAAGCGCACCGGCAAGGAGATCACGCAGCGAGAACATCGTCAAGGGCGTCAAGCAGGAGGACGGCGACTACGTCGTGCTGTCCGACGACGAGATCCGCGACGCCTATCCGAAGACGATGCAGACGATCGAGATCGAGGCCTTCGTCAAGGCCGCCGAGATCCCGTTCGTCTACCTCGAGAAGCCGTACTACCTCGAGCCGATCGCCAAGGGCGAGAAGGTCTACGCGCTGCTGCGCGAGGCGATGGTCGCGGCCGGCGTGATCGGCATCGCGCGCGTCGTGATGCACACCAAGGAACACCTCGCCGCGCTGATGCCCGACGGGTCCGGCGCTCGTGCTCAACACGCTGCGCTGGGCGAACGAGGTGCGCGACCCGTGCGGCGCTGAACCTGCCGGCCGAAGGCGGAAGGCCGCGAACCTGAAGGACGCCGAGCTGAAGATGGCCGGGCAGCTGATCGGCGACATGACGGTGAAGTTGGAAGCCGGACCGATACACCGACCACTTCGCCGACGCCGATCAGCAAGCTCGTCGAAGCAGCGCGTCGCGGCCGGCAAGACGGAGAAGGTCGAGCCGCTCGAGGCCGGTCGAGCACCGGCGCGCCGAGCAACGTCATCGACCTGACCGAGCTGCTGAAGAAGAGCCTCGGCGCGCGCAAGGGCGGCAAGGCGTCCGCCGACGACGCGAAGGCGTCGAACGACGACGACGGCGACGCGTCGGACGACCGCGGCGACGCGAAGCAGGCCGCGAAGAAGGCGGCGCACAAGACCGCGTCGAAGACCGCGCACAAGACCGCGCGACGGCGCGCCGCCTGACCGATGCCCGCGACGCCGCTCGAGCGCTACAACGCGAAGCGCGACTTCAAGATCACGCCGGAGCCGGCCGGCAAGGCCGCGAAGCCCGGCAAGCAGCTGTCGTTCGTGATCCAGAAGCACTGGGCGACGCGGCTGCACTACGACTTCCGCCTCGAACTCGACGGCGTGCTGCTGAGCTGGGCCGTGCCGAAGGGGCCGAGCTTCGATCCGGCGGAGAAGCGGATGGCGATCCACGTCGAGGACCATCCGGTGTCCTACGGCAGCTTCGAGGGCACGATCCCGAGAAGCAGTACGGCGCGGGCACGGTGATCGTCTGGGACCGCGGCACGTGGGAGCCGGTCGGCGATCCGCGCGCCGGGCATGCAGGCGGGCAAGCTGGTCTTCGCGCTGCACGGCGAGAAGCTCGCGGGGCTGTGGGAGCTGGTGCGGATCGCCAAGCCCGGCGACCGCCAGGAGCCGTGGCTGCTGTTCAAGAAGCACGACGCGTGGGCGAGGCCGGCCGACGCGTACGACGTCGTCGTGGCGCTGCCCGACAGCGTCGTCGCGAAGCCGCTCGGGGCCGCGAGGATCGCGAGTCGCCGGCGGCGGACGGCGCCGCGCCGCCGCCGACGGCGTCGTCGAAGACGGCGAAGGCGACGGCATCGGGCGCGAAGGCGTCGACGAAGGCGTCGAAGCCGTCGACGAAGAAGTCATCGAAGGGCACGGCCACGAGCACCCCGCCGATGCCGACGCGCCGACGGACGACGCGTCCGACGCGTCGAGCGGTCCGCCGCCGGGCGCCGTGAAGGCGACGCTGCCCGAGACGCTTGTCGCCGCAGCTCGCGACGCTCGTCAAGGCGCCGCCCGAAGGCGACGGCTGGTCCGTCGAGGCGAAGTTCGACGGCTATCGCGTGCTCGCGCGGATCGAGAAGGGACGCGCGCCGCATCGTCACGCGCAACGGCAACGACTGGACCGACAAGCTCGAACGCGTCGCGACGGCGGTCGAGTCGCTCGGCCTCGACGAGGGCTGGCTCGACGGCGAGATCGTCGTGCTGAAGGACGGCGGCAGCGGCCAGGACTTCAACGCGCTGCAGAACGCGATCGACCACGCGAGCAACGACCCGATCACCTACTTCGTGTTCGACGCGCCGTTCCTCGGCGGCTACGACCTGCGCCGCGTGCCGCTGTGGAAGCGGCGCGCCGCGTTGAAGGCGGTCGTCGAGCGCCGGCCGCACGAGCGCATCCGCTTCTCGGACGACTTCCCGTCGTCGCCGGCGGAGGTGCTGAAGGCGGCGTGCGCGATGGGTCTCGAAGGCGTCATCGTCAAGCGGCGCGACGCGCCGTACGCGTCGACGCGCAACGAGCAGTGGATCAAGCTGAAGTGCATCCAGCGCCAGGAGTTCGTCATCGGCGGCTACACCGACCGCACGCAACTCGACGACCGAGGTCGGCAACCTGTTCCTCGGCGTCTACGAGGACGGCAAGCTGCGCTACGCCGGCGCGATGGGCACCGGCTGGACGCTCGCGACGGCGCGCGAGCTCAAGGACAAGCTGAAGAAGCTCGAGGTCGACCGGTCGCCGTTCGAGCTCGGCTCGACGAAGCAGGGCCGCTGGTCGCGCCGCGTCGCCGGCACCGAGCACTGGGTGAAGCCGGTCCTCGTCGCCGAGGTCGCGTTCGCCGAGTGGACGCCCGAGGGGCATCTGCGGCACGCGTCGTTCCAGGGACTGCGCGAGGACAAGCCGGCGACGTCGGTCGTGCGCGAGAAGGCCGTCGAGCCGCCGTCGGCGGACGAGGCCGACGCGTCGGCGGGCGAGACCGACGCACGGCCGGCCGACGAGGCCGACCCGGCGCGGAAGGCTCCGCGCAAGGCGTCGACGCGCCGCGACGCGTCCGCGAAGGCGACGGCGAACGCGCCGGACCCGGCGGGGCAGGACGAGGGCGACGGGCCGACGTCCAGGGGAAAGGCGTCCGGCAAGGCATCGACGAACGCGACGACCGGAGCGGCCACGAAGACGGAGGCAGGGTCGGACGACGCGACGGACGAGACCGCCACCTCGACGCGCGCCGCGGCGTCGGCGAAGGCAGCGAAGACCGCAGCGCGAAGACCGCGAAGACCGCGGAACCCGCGAAACGCGAGAGGACCGCAAAGACCGCGCAGCGGGCGGCCTCGTCGAACGCACCGGTACTGAGGAAGGGCGACGGCCTCGTGTCCGGCATCCGCGTCAGCAGCGCCGATCGCGTCATCGACCGGGCGAGCGGCGCGACGAAGATCGACCTCGTGCGCTACTACGACAGCGTCGCCGACCTGATCCTGCCGCATCTGAAGGGCCGGCCGGTGTCGCTCGTGCGCGGGCCGCAGGGCGTCGGCGGCGAGCTGTTCTTCCAGAAGCACCAGGAGGCGCGCATTCCCGGCGTCGTCGACCTCGATCCGTCGCTGTGGCCCGAGCACACGTCGCTGATGGAGATCGCGACGAAGGAGGCGCTGCTGTCGACGGCGCAGATGAACACGATCGAGTTCCACACGTGGAACGCGACCGTGAAGGCGATCGACAGGCCGGACCGCATGATCTTCGACCTCGACCCGGGCGAGGGCGTCGACTGGCCGCATCTGCAGGACGCGGCGGTCCTGACGCATGCGCTGCTCGACGAACTCGGCCTCGTCGCGTTCCTGAAGACGAGCGGCGGCAAGGGGCTGCACGTCGTCGTGCCGCTGACGCCGCGCGACGACTGGGACACCGTCAAGGGCTTCTCGCAGGCGCTCGTCCAGCATCTCGCGAAGACGATCCCCGACCGCTTCGTCGCGAAGTCGGGCGGCTCGAACCGCGTCGGCAAGATCTTCGTCGACTACCTGCGCAACGGGCTCGGCGCGACGACGGCCGTCGCGTACTCGGCGCGCTCGCGTCCCGGGCTCGGCGTCTCGATGCCGGTGACGTGGGACGAGCTGCCGACGCTGAAGTCGGGCGCGCAGTGGACGATCCGGACCGCGCGCGACTGGATCTCGTCCCGCCGGCAGGACCCGTGGGCCGCGTACGCGAAGACGAAGCAGACGCTGACGGCCGCGATGAAGACGTTCGGCTACCGGCCCGGCAAGGGCTGACGGCGGTCGGCCCCGATCCGCCGCGAGCCGAAGGCAGCGGGCGTCGCCGAACTGGCCGCGATTCGAGAGGACTCGCTGTCGAAGCGAAGGCCGACCGGGCCGGCGATGCCGTCAACCAGTCCGCCGACGCGGCCTCCGACGAACCGTCGACTCAGCAGTCCGGGCACTCCGCGATCAGGTCCGCGCCGGTCTCCTCGTCGTAGCCGCGATCGACGACCGTGTGCCCGCGGCACGTCGCGCACGGCGCGTCGACCTGCTCGACGCTGCCGCGCCACGGCGCCGCCTGGTGCGGACTGAGCGCGGTCTGGCGCGCGGCGTCCGCCGGCGAGTGCGCGTCCGCGTTCCACGCGCGGCCGTTCCAGCACGTGAACGGGCCGCCCGGAGCGCGGCGTTCGTAGACGCCTTCGCGCGCGGGGCGCGACGAGGGGCCGAACCAGTCGGTCACGACCAGGCGGGTCCGGCCGAACGTCGTCTCGGGCATCGCTGCTCCTCGCGGAATCCGCGCGTCAGGTTCGATCGACGAGCTTATGCGCGTCCGACGCGTCGAGGTCGAGCCCGTACACCTTCTTGATGTCGGCGATCGTCTGAAGGCTGGCCCTGGAGAACGCGCACTTGCCGTCGAACGCGTGCAGCACGATGCCCTCGACGAGGTCGCCGAGGCCGAGGTCGTGGTACTCGGCGAGCGCCTTCAGCACCTTCAGCGTCCGCTTCTCGAGGCGCAGCCCGGTCTGGACGCGCTCGACGGTGCGACGCGCGGCGGCGTCGGCGCGCTTCACGGCGCGGTCCCGGCGACGTCGGGAAGCCGGAAGCGGCGACGCGCGTCGTCGTCGGCGAGCGTCTCCGCACGATAGAGGCGGGCGATCGCCTCGCGGTCGAGCAGCGCCGGTCCGGCGGCGACGAGCCGCTCGACCGACGTCGACCCGTCGCAGGCCGCCTGCGCGTCGGCGATCAGCGCCATGAACGCGACGGTGATCGTCTCGTGGTACCGGCCGGTATCGCCGGCACGCGCCGCCACGAGTCGCACGCCGTCGCGCATCGCGATGCACGCCTCGAGGAACGGCATCCGCGCCAGCGCACAGGCCGCCGCGCGCAGATGCGCGCGATGGTCGAAGCCGGCCGGATCGAGCGAGCCGCGCCGGAACGCGGCGAAGAACGTGTCGTCGTCCATCCGGTCCCCCGAAGTCGCCCGGTGTGACGATGTTATGCCGGTAACTCGGTACATCGCAAGGAGGCGGCGGGCATCGGTCGGCGTCGGGTCGCTCCAACGACGGGAACGGCCGACCGGACCGGACATGGCGTTTCCTGCGATCGCTCGCGACGGCGGCGCGACGTGCGCGCCGCGCTCGTCACGCCGCAATGGACGTGGCGTGGACGCGCGCGCTGGACGCGACCGGATGATCGACGCGCAGTCGCGGGCCGTGCCACGCGATCGACGGACGGCAGCGCGCCGCCGGCCGTCAGAAGCGCGCGAGCCGTTCGGCCCGCGCGATCGCCTCGGCGGCGCGCGCCGCGTCGTCGTGATGCGCGATCAGGTCGAGCGCGAGCGTCGCGAGCAGAAGCTCCGTCCTCGCGGGACCGATGCGACCGATCGCCTCGGCGAGCGCGCCGTACAGCGCGTCGAGTTCGTCAGCCCGCATCGACGGGCTCCTCGGCGGCCATGATCCGCGCCAGCGCGGCGCGGATCGCGGCGTCGTCGGCATGCGTCCATTGCGCGGCCACGTAGCCGTCGGGCCGGACCAGCACGACGCCGCCGGGCCGCGCGTCGTAGCGCGCCCACGCGTCGCGGTCGGCCTCGGACACGTCGATCGCGTCGACGCCGTCGATCTTCTCCGTCGCCGCCGCGAACCGCAGCAGCGCGAAGCGTGCGCCGAAGCGGCGCGACAGGTGCGAACCGTCGGCGAGCCGCGCGTCGGGCGCCGGCAGGCCGACGAGCGCGCCGTCGCCGACGTTCAGCGGCGAGCCGTGGTACGCGACCGGCGTCGTCTGCCTCGGATTGATCAGCGACCGCACGGCCTCGTCGTCGAGCGCGAGCCGCAGCGCGGCCTCGCGCATCAGCCGGAAGCCCGCGTGCGGCGGCGCCATGAACTCGGTGCTCTTCGCGCCGTACGCGATGTTCTCGCGCGCCGCGCCGACGCGTTCGTGCGAGTAGCTGTCGAGCAGTGCCGGCGACGCGTCGCCGGCGATCACGCGCCGCGAGCTTCCACGCGAGGTTGCCGGCGTCGTCGAGGCCGCTGTTCAGCCCGCGCACGCCGAAGATCGGCACGAGGTGCGCGGCGTCGCCGGCGAACAGCACGCGGCCGTGCCGGTACGCGTCGAGCGTCAGGCACTTCGCGTTGTAGATCGAGATCCACAGCGGCTTCCACGGCGCCGTCTCGCCGATCATCGCGAGGTGGCTCTGCACGCGCGGCAGCACGTGCTCCGGCGACACGGCCTCGACCGGGTCCTCGTCGTCGCGCAGCTGGTAGTCGATGCGCCAGACGTTGCCGGGCTGCCGATGCATCAGGATCGTCGACCCGGGGTTCGACGGCGGGTCGAACCACGCGAGCCGCTCGACGTCGCGCGTCGTGTCCTGCTCGATGTCGACGATCACGTAGCGGCCGTCGTACTCGACGCCCGAGAGCTGCAGCCCGAGCCGGCTCGCGGACCGTGCTGCGGCCGCCGTCGCAGGCGACGAGCCAGTCGCCGTCGACGATCGCCTCGCGGCCGTCCGCGTCCGCGGTCGTGACGCGCACGCCGCGGCCGTCGCGCTCGACGCCGACGACGCGCGTCGACCAGCGCACGTCGCGCGAGGCCGTCGACGATCGCGCGATGCGCCGCTTCCTCGATCTCGTACTGCTGGATGTTGACCATCGGCGGGAAGCGCTCGCCCGGCTCGCTCGGCATCCGGAAGTGCAGCACCTCGCGGTCGCGGTAGTAGCTGCGGCCGCCGACCCACGGCAATCCGATGTCGACGATGCGTCGGTCCGCGCCGGCCCAGCCGAGGATCTCGAGCGAGCGCCGCGAGATGCAGATCGCGCGGCTGCCGGTGCAATAGCCGTCGTCGGCCTCGATGACGACCGACGCGCACGCCGCGGTGCGACAGCAACGCGGCGAGCGTCAGCCCGACCGGGCCGCCGCCGGCGATGACGACCGGGACGCGTCGACGTTCGATGGGAGTCTGCATGCGGCGTGGAAGAGGAACTGCGACGATGACGTCCGGGACTCGCGAACGCGGCGGGGGGGGCGATGGCGAACGATAACGCGGCGGCGGCGACGTCGGACGGTCGGTCGGAGAGCGACGGCTGGATCGACGACGTGCTGCACTTCTGGTTCGACGAGCTGCGCCCCGCGGACTGGTGGCGCGGGTCGCGCGGGCCTCGACGACCGTGTGCGGTCGCGATTCGCCGAGCGGCACGCCGCGCTCGCGGCCGACCCGCCCGCAGCGGCGAGCCTCGATGCCCGCGGTCATCTCGCGGCGATCGTCGTGTTCGACCAGCTCTCGCGGCATCTGTCGCGCGGCACCGCCGACGCGTTCCGGTTCGACCCGCTCGCGCTCGGATACGCGCTCGACGCGGTCGATCGGGGGCTCGACCGCGCGCTGCCGGAGCGCGAGCGGCACTTCGTCTACATGCCGTTCATGCACGGCGAGGACGCGGCGATGCAGCGCCGGTCGCTCGACCTGTTCGCGACGCTGTCGGATCCGGACGCGCGCCGCTCGGCGCGCGAGCACTTCGACACCATCGCGCGCTTCGGCCGCTTCCCCGGGCGCAACGCGGCGCTCGGCCGCGCGTCGACCGAGGCCGAGCGCGCGTTCCTCGCGGCGCGCCGCTAGCGTGTCCGGCGGCGGCCGCGCAGCCCGGCCAGCGTCAGTCCCGCCAGCATCAGCGCGCCGACGCCCGGCTCCGGGATCTGCGTGATCGCGCCCGGACCGACGATCGCGTTGCTGAAGAAGCCCGACTCGCCGCTCGCGAACGCCGACTCGACGAGCGTGTACGTGATGCCGGTCAGCAGGTCGTCCGAGAAGTCGGACGTGTGCCGGAAGTATCGTCGTTCAGGTCGACGAGGTTCGCGAGCGGATGCGCCGGGTCGAAGCCGCCCGCGTACAGCGACAGGAACGTGTCGTAGTCGCCGGTCGACAGGAACGCGTACGTGCCGATCGCGTCGACGCGGAAGTTGAGCGTCCGATACGCGACCGACGCGCCGTCGCTCGACAGCGTCGCCGCATCGTCGGCACGGTCGTAGGTCGGCCCGCCGCTCGTGCTGCCGGCGTACGTCAGCAGCCGCGGGTCCGACGGCACCGGGACCGGCGTCGTGGCCGGAAGGATCGTGCCGTCGCCGCCGATCGTCGTGCTGAACATGCCGCCCTGGCCGTTCAGGAACGACGTCGTGACGTAGGAGTACGTCGTGCCCGCGTTCAGCGTCGTCGAGAAGCCCGACGTGCCGATGCCGGCGAGCAGGTCGTCGTTGCCGATCAGCGCGTTCGTCGTTGCCATCGCCGGCACGAACGGGCCCGCGTACAGGAACGTGTACGTGTCGAAGCCGCCGGCCGTCTGCAGGCTGTACGTCCCGGTGGCGGAGACCCCGAAGCTGTAGACGCTGTACGTCACGGCGGTGCCGGTCGACGACGGCCCGACCGGCGCGCCGCTCGCGTCCACGTCGAGCCGGTCGTACGTCGGACCCGACGCGGTGCTGCCGGCGAACGTCACGACGTTCGCGTGCGCGGCGGTCACGAGCAGGCCGCCGGCGAGGGATGCGACGAGCAGGGCTCTGGAGGTCATCGAAGGGTCCGTGGAGTCGGTCATGTCGAACGATCGGGTGCGACGCTCACTTGCTCTTCGGCGGCGGCGCCGCGCCGAACGAGATGCCGACGACGAGCGGGTCGTGGTCCGACGCGCGATACGGCGTCGGCGTCTCGTAGTCGGGCGAGCAGGTCGGGCAGGCCGGCTGCTTGAACTCGAGGTTGTAGTCGAGGATCGACGGCTCGTCGGCGTTGATGTGCCACTCGACCGCGCGCTTGACCTTCGATGACAGCACCGGCGACGTGAACACGTGGTCGAGCCGGCCGGACGAACCGTCGAACTGGTACGAGTAGCCGAACGTGTTGAAGCGGCCGATCTCGTCGACGTAGCCGTTCGACGTCATGTCGACGATCGGGTCTTCCTTCGCGTACGCGTTGAAGTCGCCGACGAGCATCACGTTCGGCAGCGGACCCGGCGGGAAGAGCGACGCCACGAACGCCCGCGTCGCGTCGACCTGCAGCACGCGCGTGTGGTTGAAGCAGCTCTGCAGGTCGCCCTGGTCCGCATCGAGGCCGGTGCCCGGGCATCCCTTCGAGCGCAGGTGGTTGACGACGAGCGTGAACTTCTCGCCGCTCGGCACCGCGAACGTCTGTGCGAGCGGCGCGCGGTTGTTGACCGGGTTCGGGTCGCTGACCGATGCCCCGACGCGCGTGACCTTCGACGGCTTGTAGATCATGCCGACCTTGATCGCGTCGGTGCCCGTGCCCTGCGCCGGGTCGGGCACGGCCGCGTAGGCGAGCGAGCCGAGCCGCGCGTTGAGCGCGTCGACGAGGTTGTCGATCGCCGTCGCGCCGTTGTTCTGCAGCTCCATCAGCCCCATCACGTCGGCGTTCAGGCCGACGAGCTCCTCGACGATCTTCGTGCGCTGGCGCATGAACTCGGCCAGGTTGTTGGCGCCGCGGCAGTTCGACGCGCCGTGCTCGCGCCGACCGTGCACCTGGCCCGTGCCGCCGTCGCGGTCTGGCCGTTCGTGAACGTGGTGAAGAAGTTCTCGACGTTGCCGCTGCCGACGCGGATCGTGCCGCCGACGTCGTCCGGTGACGCCGTGCGCGGGTTCGCGCGCGTGAACGTCGGCGCGATCGTCGGCACGATCCGCCAGCGCCCGGGTCGGTGTTGCTGCTCGTCGCGAGGCCGTAGTCGATGACGCCGGTGATCGACGGCACCGTGTCGCCGACGCGCAGCGTGTGGTCGAGCGGCGACAGGTACGGCGTCGGGTTCGGGTCCTGCGCCGTCGTGCCGTCCTCGAGGACGATGCTGCGCCGCTTGTTGTCGGCGTACAGCGCCTGCGCCGCCGCACCGGGACGCAGACGGTTCGTCGGCGTCTCGACCGGGCCGAGCGCGGCCAGCGGTCACCTGGCCGTACTGGCCGACGAAGTAGTTCTCCGCGACGGTCAGCGGACCGGTCAGCGTGACGAGCATGCCTTCGTATCGCTCGAGGTCGTCGCGGTTCGCGAGCGGGAACGGCACGACGAGCGGCGCGATCGAATAACCCGACCCGATCACCGAGACCGACCCGACGCTCGACAGCTCGGTGACCGTGTGCGACGCGGTGTCGGCATTCGTCGCGGCGCCGGTGTTGAACTCGGCGACCGTGCCGGACACGCGGGCCAGGTCGCCGGCCCGGACCGTCGGCGCGCTGCTCGTGAACACGAAGATGCCGTCGGACGTCGCGTCGTCGCCGTCGCCGACCGGGTCCTGCAGGAAGAAGCCGTTGTTGTCGACGCGTGTGACGACGCCCTGCGTGATGACCGATCGGCCGACGAGCGGGCTGGTCGCGCCCGAACCCTGGATCGCGTAGGTCGGCGTCAGCGCGCCCGCGGTGACCGACGTCGTGCACGTCGCGGTCTGCGACTGGTCGTTCGTGAACGTCAGCGCGAACGGATAGGTGCCGGACGGCACCGACGCCGACACGACGACCTGCACCGTGGCCGAGCCGCCCGGCCCGCCGGCCGGGGTCACTGCGCCGAGCGCGATGCCGGCCGTCTGCGTCGCCAGCGTCGCGCCGTTCACCGTGCCGTCGACGTCGCTCGCGGTCTCGGTGCCGGTCCCGCCGCTGCCGGCGACGACCGTGAACGGTGCGCACGCCGTGACGATCGGTGCGTTCGCGCTGCATACGTGGACCGGCGTCGTCGCGTTGCGCGGGGCCGGCGCGCCGACGGTGAAGTCGCTCGCGTTGTCGTTCGTGTCGGTGCAGCCGGACCCGTTGCGCGACGCGGCCGTCGTGTTCGCGAGCGTCGCGACCGGCGTGCCCTCGGTCGGCGTCGACGCGCCGTAGCTGACGATGTCGACGACGTTCGCGGTCGGCGCCGCACCGGTCAGCGCGGTCGTCGTGCTGACCAGCGCGACCTTCGCGGCGGTCGCGCTCATCGCGATCGAGCCGGTCGCGTCGGCCGTCGGCAGCGGGACGGTACCGCCGGCGCCGGCGGCCTCCTTGATCAGGTAGTAGCCGCCCGCGGGCACGGTCCCGCTCAGCGTCGTGACCTGCCACGTCGTGCCGGTCGCCGACGCGTACTGGACCGAGAAGCCGGTGACGCTGATCGCCGCGTCGCCGGCGTTGAAGATCTCGATGAAGTCGTTCGTCAGCGTCGCGCCCGAGTTGCCGCCGCCGCCGTAGACCTGGCTGACGACGAGCCCGCTCGTCGACGCGAACGAGGTCGACGCCGCGAACGCGGCGACGAGGGCGACGACACGGCGCAGCAGCTTCATCACGGTTCCTCGAGGCGGGGCGGGGCGGGCGCCCATCGTGACGCCGCCGGATGACAGGCCGGCGTCGTACGCCGATCCGTGGTCCGCGACGACGCGTGGGCGCGGTCGGTGGAGCACGATCCGTTCCATCCGGCGGGGTGGGCCGATCCGTACGACCGGTCGAGGCCCCGTGCGATCGCGACGGCGACGGCCGCGGGCGCCGCGCACCCGCTCACGCCGTCGCGCCGCTCAGTTCGCCTGCGTCACGAATTTCGTCGTGAGGTAGCCGTCGAAGGTTTCCTGGCCGCCTTCGCTGCCGTAGCCCGAGTCCTTGATGCCGCCGAACGGCGTCTCGGCGAGCGCGAGGCCGATGTGGTTGATCGACACCATGCCGGCCTCGAGGCCGTTCGAGATCGCGGTCGCGTTCTTCGTCGACGTCGTGAAGGCGTACGACGCGAGACCGAACGGCAGCCGGTTCGCCTGCTTGATCACCTCGTCGACGGTCTTGAAGCGTGCGATGCCCGCGACCGGTCCGAACGGCTCCTCGTTCATCAGGCGGCTGTCGTCGGGCAGGTCGGCGATGACGGTCGGCGAGTAGAAGCTGCCGGCGCCCTCGATCGGCGCGCCGCCGGTCAGGATGCTCGCGCCGCGCTGATGCGCGTCGTCGATGAAGCTCGCGAACGGCGCGATGCGGCGCTTCTGCGCGAGCGGGCCCATCCGCGTCGACGGATCGCTGCCCGGCCCGACCTTGATCGCCTTCGTCTTCGCGACGAAGCGTTCGACGAATCGGTCGTACGCGCCTTCCTGCACGTAGAAGCGGGTCGGCGAGATGCAGACCTGGCCCGCGTTGCGGAACTTGAAGCCGACGAGGAGATCGGCCGCCTTCTCGACGTCGGCGTCGTCGCAGACGATCACCGGCGCGTGGCCGCCGAGCTCCATCGTGCAGCGCTTCATCAGCGAGCCCGCCATGCCGGCGAGCAGCTTGCCGACGGCGACCGACCCGGTGAACGAGATCTTCCGCACGATCGGCGATTCGATCAGGTGCTTCGACACCTCGTGCGGCACGCCCCACACGATGTTCAGGCATCCGGGCGGCAGGCCGGCGTCGTGGAACAGCCGTGCCATCGCGACGACGCCCGACGGCGCGTCCTCCGGTCCCTTCAGCACCAGCGTGCAGCCGGCGCCGAGCGCGGCGAGCGCCTTGCGGATCGCCTGGTTGAACGGGAAGTTCCACGGCGTGAATGCGGCGCAGACGCCGATCGGCTCGCGCAGCACGAGCTGGCGGACGCCGTCGACCCGCGGCGGGATCACGCGGCCGTAGATGCGGCGGCACTCTTCGGCGTGCCAGTCGGCGTGCTCGGCGCACATCAGGACCTCGCCGACGGCTTCGGCGATCGGCTTGCCCTGGTCGAGCGTCATGTTCGCGCCGATCTCCTTCGATCGTTCGCGCGCGAGCTCGCCGACCTTGCGGAGGATCTTGCTCTTCTCCATCGGCGAGGTCTTCTTCCACGTCTCGAACGCGCGCGCCGCGGCCGCGAGCGCGCGGTCGAGGTCCTCGGGCGTCGCGTGCGGCAGGCGGCCGATGACGGTGTCGGTCGCGGGATCGAGCACGTCCTGCTCGCGACGCCCCTCGCCCTTGACGAACTGGCCGTCGATGTACAACGCGAGATCCTCGTACGCGGGCTTGGCGACGACGGGCTTGACGGCTTCTGCGGCGGTATCGGGCATGGTGGTTTCCTTCGCTGTGCGGGCGCGGACGGTCGCGCGATCGATGGACTGCGGATTGTCTACGGTTTCAGCACCGCGCGCCCCGCGACGCGGCCGGCCCGCAGCGCGTCGAGCACCGCCGACGCCTCGTGCAGCGGGACGGTCGACAGCGGCAGCCCGGGCAGCGCCGCCGTGCGCGCGAGCGTCATCAGCTCGCGCATCTCGGCCGGCGAGCCGACGTACGACCCGACGATCCGCGCGGCCTTGATCGCGACCATCGCCGGCGCGATGGACGTCGCGCCGCCGAACAGCCCGACGGCGACCAGCGTGCCGCCCTTGCGCAGCGCGCCGAAGCCGAACGCGAACGTCTCGCCGGCGCCGACGAAGTCGATCGCCGCGAGCACGCCGCCGCCGGTCGCCTTCGCGAGCGCGCGCGCGGCGCCGTCGGCCCTCGGGTCGATGACGTCGGCCGCGCCCGCCGCGCGCGCGAGGTCCCACTTCGACCGGTCGACCTCGGCGACGATCGGCGCGGGCAGGCCGAGCGCCGCCGCCATCCGGATGCCGGACAGGCCGACGCCGCCCGCGCCGATGATCAGCAACCGACGATCGCCCGCGTCGACGAACGAGCCGGCGACCTTCTTCAGCGCGCCGAACGCGGTCAGGCCCGAGCACGCGTACGTGCAGGCCTGCTCCTCGGACAGCGGCGCGAAGTCGAACAGGTAACGCTCGTGCGGCACGAGCACGTGGTCCGCGAAGCCGCCGTCGACGTTGACGCCGAGCGCGCGCGGCGCGTTGCACAGCTGCTCGTCGCCGGCCGCGCACGTCGCGCAGCGTCCGCAGCCGATCCACGGGTAGACGACGCGACGATCGCCGACCGAGACGCCGTCGACCGCGTCGCCGACCGCGACGACGGTGCCGGCGATCTCGTGGCCGAGCGTGCGCGGCGGCGCGACGCTGGCCGCGAGCCCGATGCGGTTGCCGTGACCGAGGTCGAAGTAGCCGTCGGCGAGATGGACGTCGCTGTGGCAGACACCGCAGCTGCCGACGTGCACGACGACCTCGTGGCCGGACGGCGTCGGGGTCGGCACCTCGCTCGATGCGAGCGATTCGCCGAATCGTTCGACCTGCCAGCGGATCATCGGCGGCCCCCGCGCCGTGCGTCGCGCTCGGCGCGGGACGTCGACGGTCGGCGTTCGTCCGCCGATCCCGTCGCTTCGCCGCACGCGACGGCGGTTCGCCCGACGGCGGTGGCAGGTCGTGTCGGAGTGTCAGACTGCGGCGCATGAAGACGATGGCTCCCGATGTCGATCGACGCTGGCTTCGGCGGACCCTCCGCGACGCGACCGCAAGGGGCCGCGTCGCGACCCGACGGCGACCGACGCGCGGCGTCGTGGTGCGCGTGCCGACCGTGGCCTATGGCGCCTGCGCACGCTGCTGCTCGCGAACGTCGCGGCGGTCGCCGTCGCGCTCGAGGCCGCGGGCCGCCGTGGGCCGCTGCGCTGCTGCTCGGCGACGCTCGCGACCGGCATGCGCGTCCTTCGCGTCGCGTCGGCGCGTGGCTGACGCCCCGAACGGTACACGACGAAGCGGCTGCTGCGCTAAAGCGGCGCGCGCGTGTCGTGCTGTCGTGCCTCGGGTCGGCGCTGCGCGTGGTCGTCGCTGGACTTCGTGCAGGGCGGGAACGTCGACGCCGCGACTCGCTCGCGTGCGGTCGAGGTCGCGACGCGCAAGGCGGTGCCGGTGCTCGCGCTCGTCGTCGTCGTCATGATCGTGATGATGGGCGTCGTCGCGCGCGGTCAAGCGCGTCCGGCTGCAGCAACGAACTCGGCGGTGATGCGCATCGAGCAGGAGCGCGACGCGACCGCGCGACAGCTCGCCGAGGCGCGGCTGCAGCTGCTGCAGGGGCAGATCCAGCCGCACTTCATCTTCAACACGCTGGCCGCGGTCCAGCACTGGGTCGACGAAGGCGATCCGCGCGCCGGCGCCGCTGCTGCGCGCGCTGACGTCGTTCCTGCGCGGCTCGACCGAGCTGCTGACGCAGGAGCGACGACGCTCGGCGTCGAGGTCGACGATCGTGCGCCACTATCTCGACATCATGGCGGCGCGGCTCGGCGACCGCCTGCGACATACGAGATCGCGATCGACGCACGGCGCCGCGGCACCAGCCTTCCCGCCGGGCCTGTTGCTGACGCTCGTCGAGAACGCGATCGAGCACGGCATCTCGCCCGCGCTGCGCGGCGGGACAGTGCGCGATCGCCGCGTCGGACGACGGCCGGTCGTGGTCGCTGAGCGTCGCGACGACGGCGTCGGCCTCGCGCACGGCTGGGCCGAAGGCATCGGCCTGCGCAACTGTCGCGAGCGGCTGCGGCACATGTTCGGGCCGGGCGCGTCGCTGTCGCTGCGGCGCTCGACGGCGCGCACCGTCGCGACGGTCCGGATCGCAGCCGTGACCGAGACGCCCTGAACGGTCGCGGACCGCATCACCGCGCTCGTCGCCGACGACGAGGAGGCGCCGCGCGCGCAGCTGCGGGCCGCGCTCGAGCGCACGCGCCCGACGCTGGAGATCGTCGCCGAATGCGTCAACGGCGTCGACGCGTGGGACGCATGGCTCGAGCACCAGCCGGACGTCTGCTTCCTCGACATCCGCATGCCCGGCCTGTCCGGCATCGACGTCGCGCCGCGCATCGCCGGGCGAATCGCAGGTCGTGTTCGTCACGGCCTACGGCGAACACGCGCTCGAGGCGTTCGACGCCGGCGCGGTCGACTACCTGCTGAAGCCGGTCGACGCCGGCGCGCGTCGAGCGGATGGCCGATCGCCTGCGCGTCCGTCGAGCGACGCCGTCGCGACGGAGCTGCACCGCTGCTCGAGACGCTCGCGAAGCAGATCCGCCGGCCGCCGCTCGACGGTGATCCAGAGCAGCGCGGGCCGCGAGGTCCGGCTGATCCGCGTCGACGAGATCGCGTACTTCGAGTCCGACAGCCGCTACACGCGGGTCGTCCACGACGGCGGCGACGCGTTGATCCGCACGCCGCTGAAGGAACTGCTCGGGCAGCTCGACGACGACGTGTTCTGGCAGATCCACCGGTCGGTGATCGTCGACCGGCGCCGCATCGCGCAGGCGACGCGCATCGACGAAGGCAGCATGGAGGTGACGCTGCGCGGTCGGCCCGAACGCCTGCCGGTCTCGCGTCCTTTCCAGCCGCTGTTCCGCGGCCAGTAGCGCGCCTCAGACGCCGAGGCAGCCGGCGACGGCCGCGTCGTCGCGCAATGCGCCGACGCGCCGTCGAGCACGACGCGGCCCTTCTGGAGCACGACGCGCGGTCGGTGTGCGCGAGCACCGCGCGATAGTTGCGGTCGACGATCAGCGTCGCGATGCCGGTCGCGCGGATCGCCGCCGATCGTCCGCCAGATCTCCGCGACGACGAGCGGCGCGAGGCCTTCGGTCGCCTCGTCGAGGATCAGCAGGCGCGGGTTGGTCATCAGCGCGCGGCCGATCGCGAGCATCTGCTGCTCGCCGCCCGAGAGCTGCTGGCCGCCGTGGCCGAGCCGCTCGGCCAGGCGCGGGAAGGTCGCGAGCACGCGGTCGAGCGTCCAGCGCGCGCGCGGCCGTCGGCGCCGGCGGCGCGCCGTCATCACGAGGTTCTCGCGCACCGAGAGGTTCGGGAAGATGCCGCGGCCTTCCGGCACGTAGCCGATGCCGAGCCGCGCGATCTGCTCGGGCGCGCGCCGGTCGACGTCGCGGCCTTGCGATGCGACGTGCCGCCGGCCGGCGCGACGTAGCCGAGCACCGTGCGGATCAGCGTCGTCTTGCCCATGCCGTTGCGGCCGAGCAGGCCGACCGACTCGCCGCGCCGGATCGCGAGCGATACGCCGTGCAGCACGTGGCTCTGGCCGTAGCGGGCGTGCACGTCGCGCGCGTCGACCGGCGCCGGCGCGGGTCGCACGCGCTCATGCGGCCGCGTCACGCCGCTCTCGCCGAGGTAGGCGACCTGCACGTCGGGGTCGGCGCGGATCGCGGCCGGCGCGTCGCTCGCGATCACGCGGCCGTCGACCATCACCGTGATGCGGTCGGCGACGCGGAAGACCGCGTCCATGTCGTGCTCGATCAGCAGGACCGCGTGCTCGTCCTTGAGCGCGTGCGAGCAGCGCGAGCATCCGCTCGGTCTCCTCGGCGCCCATGCCGGCGAGCGGCTCGTCGAGCAGCAGCACCTGCGGTTCGGTCGCGAGGCACATCGCGATCTCGAGCTGGCGCTTCTCGCCGTGCGACAGAGTGCCGGCGATGCGGTCGGCGACGTCGGCGAGCCCGGCGCGCTCGATCGCGCGCGCGCCGCGTCGCAGACTGTGCGGCGCGCGCTCGCCGCGCGTCCACCCGCCCACGGCCGCGGCGCCGCGCCTGCGCGCGTAGGCGGCAGTTCTCGAACACGCGTGAAGCGCGCGAAGATCGTGGTGCGCTGGTAGCTGCGGCCGAGCCCGGCGCGCGCGCGCCGCGGCTGCGTCCAGCGCGTCGACGTCGTGACCGAGAAGCGTCACCGGCCCGGACGCTGGCGCCGAGCTCGCCCGACAGCACGTTGACGAGCGTCGACTTGCCGGCGCCGTTCGTGCCGATCACCGCGTGGATCTCGCCGAGGTCAGCGTCGAGCGACACGCGGTCGACGGCGGCGAGGCCGCCGAAGCGGCGCGTCAGCCGTCGCCGTAGCAGCGACGAGCAGCGCGTCGCCATCGACCGGCCGTCCGCGAGCCGCGAGCCGAGGCCGATCAGGCCGCTGCGGCAGCGCCGCGACGAAGCGCGATGATCGCCAGGCCGAGCGGCAGCTGCCAGTGCTTCGCGAAGCCGCCGAACAGCGCCTCCGACTGGAAGACTTCCTGCAGCAGCGTGAACGCGAGCGCGCCGAGCATCGCGCCGCGCAGGCTGGCCGAGGCCGCCGAGGATCATCATCAGCAGCACCGCGCCCGACTCTGGTTCCACGCCAGCAGCTCGGGGTTGACGACGCCGTCCTTCATCGCGAGCAGCACGCCGGCGAGGCCGGCGAGCGCGCCGGCGAGCACGAACGCGCCGAGCTTGTAGGGATAGGTCGCGAAGCCCGCGGCGCGCATCCGCTGCTCGTTGACGCTGATGCCGGCGAGCGCGCGGCCGTAGCGGCAGCGCAGCAGGACCGCGAGGAAGCGCGTAGCGTCGCGACGAGGCACGCGAGCATCGCGTAGTAGAGCGCGCGGCCGCTGCTCGAGGTCGACAGCGTCGTGCCGCCGATCGTCAACGCGGCTTGCACGTACGAGGTAGATGCCGTCGCTGCCGCCGCCGACCGGCGTGTCGTGGAACACGAAGAACGCCATCTGCGCGAACGCGAGCGTGATCATGATGAAGTAGACGCCGCGCGTGCGCAGCGACAGCGCGCCGACGGCGAGCGCATAGCGCGGCCGCGCGCGACCGCCGCGGCGCACGACGAGCCACGCGCTCGCGGCATCGACGCGCGCGACGACGAGCACCGTCGCGTACGCGCCGATGCCGAAGAACGCCGCGTGGCCGAGGCTGACGAGCCCCGACCTGCCGACGAGCAGCTCGAGGCTGATCGCGAAGATCGCGAAGATCATCGATCTTCGCCGACGAGGTCGACGTAGGAACGGCGAGCCGAACGCCGGGAACGCCGCGAGCCAGCGCGAACGCGACGACGACAGCGCGACGGCCGCGCACGTCGGCGCGACGGCGTCGCCGACGCGCCTCGGAGGGTCGCGTCATCGTCAGCCGGCCTTGAACAGGCCTTCGGGCCGCCAGAGCAGCATCGCCGCCATCAGCACGTAGATCCGCATGCCGCCGAGCGTCGGGAAGCAGCACCTTGCCGAACGTGTCGACGATGCCGACCAGCAGCGCCGCGACGAACGCGCCGCGGATCGAGCCGATGCCGCCGATCACGACGACGACGAAGCAGACGATCAGCACCTGGTTGCCCATGCCCGGATAGACCGACGAGACCGGCGCCGCGACGAGGCCCGCGAGCGCCGCGAGCGCCGACGCCGGCCGCGAACACGACGCGATAGAGGAGGCGGATCGGGATGCCGAGCGCCTGCACCATCTCGCGGTTCGTCGCGCCGGCGCGGATGCGCATGCCCGAGCCGCGTCTTCGTCATGACGAGCCACATCGCCAGCGCGACGACCGCGCAGACGACCGAGATGAACACGCGATAGACCGGATACGTCATGACGTCCGACAGCGGGAAGCTGCCGGCGAGCCAGTCGGGCATCGCGACGCCGTGCACGTCGTCGCCGACGAGGATGCTGCGCAGCTCCTCGAAGACGAGGATGAGCCCGTACGTCATCAGCACCTGCTGCAGGTGCTCGCGTTCGTAGAGGTAGCTGAAGAACGCCCACTCGAGCAGATAGCCGAACGACCGCAGCGCGACGCCGACGCCGAGCGTCGCAGCCGCGCCCAGCGACCAGCGCCGGACGAGCGGCGCCAGCGCGTACGCGAGATAGGCGCCGAGCATGTAGAAGCTGCCGTGCGCGAGGTTGATGACGCCCATGATCCCGAAGATCAGCGTCAGCCCCGATGGCGACGAGGAACAGCAGCAGTCCGTACTGGACCGCGTTCAGGCACTGGATCAGGAAGGTGGCGAGGTCCATCGGGCTGACGCTCAGTCGGATCTGCGTCCGCGCGAGGCGGGCCCAGGTCGTGCGCTCATCGCCGACGCGAGCGACCGGGTCGCGCGGAAGACGACTACAGCTTGCAGCCGCGCGCCGGATCGGCCAGCGCCTTGATCGCGATCCCGTCGACTCGTTCTCCTTGCCGTCGACCTCGCGCAGATAGATGTCCTGCACCGGGTTGTGCGACTTGCAGATCGTGAACGGGCCGCGCGGGCTGTCGATCTTCGCCTTCTCGATCGCCGCCGCGAACTCGGCCTTCTTCGTCACGTCGCCGTTGACCGCCTTCAGGCCGATCGCGAGCATCTGCGCGGCGTCGTAGCCCTGCACCGCGTAGACGTCGGGCTGCAGCTTGTAGGTCTTCGCGTAGGCCAGGCGGAACGCGTTGTCGCGCGGCGTGTTGAGGTTGTCGGCGTAGTGCAGCGTCGTCAGCATGCCCTGCGCCGCGTCGCCTTGCGCCTCGAGCGTGCCGTCGGTGAGGAAGCCCGGGCCGTACAGCGGGATGCGTCTTGTTGAGGCCCGCGGCCGCGTAGTCCTTGACGAACTTGACCGCGCCGCCGCCGGCGAAGAAGGCGTAGACGACGTCGGGCTTCGTGCGCCGCGATCTCGGTCAGCAGCGCCTGGAACTCGACGTTCGGGAACGGCAGCGTTCAGCGTCCTTCACGACCTTGCCGCCGCCCTTCTCGAACGCCTCCTTGAAGCCGTTCGTCGACTCGTCGCCGGCCGCGTACTTCCAGGTGATCGTGACGGCCTTCTTCGCGCCCTTCTTGCGCCGCGACCTCGCCCATCGCATAGGCCGGCTGCCAGTTCGAGAACGAGCTGCGGAAGATGTTCGGCGCGCACATCGGGCCGGTGACCGCGTCCGCGCCGGCGTTCGGCACGATCAGCAGCGTGTTGCTGTCCTTCGCGGCCTTGGCCATCGCGAGCGCGACGCCCGAGTGCACGGTGCCGACGAGCACGTCGACGTTGTCGCGCTTGATCAGCTTGTTGACGTTGTCGGTCGCCTTCGACGGCTCGGACTCGTCGTCGACCTTGACGTACTCGATCTCGCGACCGCCGAGCTTGCCGCCCTGCTCGTCGACGTAGAGCTTGAAGCCGTTCTCGATCGCGTTGCCGAGCGCGGCGTAGGTGCCGCTGTACGGCAGCATGAAGCCGACCTTGATCTTCGGCCGCCTGCGCGGCGCGCCGTGCGCGTGAGCGTGACGGCGCCGTGCCGCGCTCGCGAGCAGTGCGACCGAGATGCGAGTCTGCGTGTGTTCATGGGGTCTCCCTGACGATCGATTGTTTTGAATCGCGGTGCTGCGGATCGTCGTTGCGGCCGCCGTGCGCGTGCGCATCGACGAAGCGATGGCCGCATCGATCACGGCGTCCGGCCGATCGCGATGCGGCGAGTGTCCGCAAGCGTCGAGCTTGACAGCGGCGTGTCCGGGCAACGCGTCGCGCGATGCCGTCGATGTGCGCCATCGTGCCGTATGGTCGTCGCGGCCCTGGATCGCGAGCACCGGACAGCGGATCGGCGGCAGCAGCGCGTGGATGTCGAAGTGGCTGAACGGCTGCCGACAGCCAGACGTCGTTCCAGCCCCAGAACGCCGAGTCGACGTCGGCGTGATGGCGCGCGAGCTTGTCGCGCAGGTCGGTCTCGAGATACGCGACGCGCGTCTGCGCGATGCTGTCGACGCCGAGACGTCTTCGACGATCGAGGTGCGGCGCGACGACGACCAGGCCGGCGACACGCGACGGGACGGCGCGGCATGGATCAGCGCGATCGAGCCGCCGTCGCTGTGACCGAAGAGCCACGGTGGCGGCTCGACATCGACGTCGAGCGCGGCGAACAGCGGCGGCAGCACGTCGTCGCCTGGCGATGCATGAAGTCGGCGGGCCAGCGCTCGTCGTGCGGCCGCGGCGTCGACGGCCGTAGCCGGGTCGCGAGAAGACGAGGCCGCGATAGCCGCGCGCGCCGCGCACAGCGCGCGGGGAAGTCGCGCCACATCGAGACGGAGCCGAGGCCTTCGTGCAGGAAGACGACGAGCGGTGCGCGAGCCGGCGCCGTCGATGCGGCGGTATTCGATGCGCGACGCGCGGCCGTGCGACGTCGATCGCGACGCGCGGGTTGCGGCGACGCGTCTGCGTCGCGGCCGGTCGACGCCGCGACCGCGCCGCTCGACGCTCGCGCAGATTGAAGCGCTGGATCTTCCCGGTCGCGGTCTTCGGCAGCTCGGCGACGAACTCGATCTCGCGCGGATACTTGTGCGGGCGCGAGGCGCTCCTTGACGAACGCCTTGAGCTCGTCGGCGAACGCCGGTCGACGCCGTGGCGCCGGCCTTCGACGACGACGAACGCCTTCGTGCGCGTCAGGCCGTGCTCGTCCGGCACGCCGATGACCGCGGCCTCGAGCACCGCCGGATGCTGCATCAGCGCCGACTCGACCTCGAACGGCGAGACCTAGATGCCGCTGACCTTCAGCATGTCGTCGCTGCGGCCCGCGTAGACGTAGTAGCCGTCGGCGTCGCGCGAGGTACTTGTCGCCGGTCTGCGTCCAGTCGCCCTGGAAGGTCTCGCGGCTCTTCTCGCGATTCGTCCAGTACATCAGCGCGCGCGCTCGGCCCCTTGATGTAGAGGTCGCCGACGTTCGGCCGTCGATGACGCGGCGCCGTCGTCGTCGCGCAGCTCGACCTCGTAGCCGTCACCGGCCTGCCGGTCGTGCCGTAGCGGACGTCGCCCGGCCGGTTCGACAGAAAGATGTGCAGCATCTCGGTCGAGCCGATGCCGTCGATGATGTGGCAGCCGAAGTGCGCTCGTGAAGCGCTCGCCGATCGTCGCGCGGCAGCGCTTCGCCCGCCGACGAGCACACGCGCAGCGCGACCGCGTCGCGCGGCGGCAGAGCCGGCGACGCGAGCATGCCCGCGAAGCGGTCGGCACGCCGAAGAAGACGGTCGGCCGATGCGCGTCGCGCCGCGCCAGCGCTTGAAGACGCGTCGGGCGTCGGCCGTTCGGCCATCAGCACGACCGTCGCGCCGACCGAGAGCGGGAACGTCAGCGCGTTGCCGAGGCCGTAGGCGAAGAACAGCTTCGCCGCCGAGAACACGACGTCGTCCTCGGTGATGCCGAGGATCGGCTTCGCGTAGAGCTCGGCGGTCCAGCGCGGGCTGCCGTGCGCGTGCACCGTGCCCTTCGGCTTGCCGGTCGAGCCCGACGAATAGAGCCAGAACGCGACGTCGTCGGCGTGCGTCGCCGCCGGCCTGCGCGCATCGGCGTCGCGGCGTCGACGCGCGCGCGAAGGTCGTCGCGCCCGTCGGCACGGCCGTCGGCGCTGCGACGACGATCGACGTCGCGACCTCGTGTCGGCCACTGCGCGAACGCGTCGTCGCAGAACCGGCACCAGCGCGGCCGACACCAGCGCGGCCTGCGCGCGGCTGTGCGCCGAGCATGTACGCGTAGTCGTCGGCGGTCAGCATCGTGTTGATCGCGACCGGGACAACGCCCGCGTACAGCGCAGCCGAGGAAACGTCACCGGCCAGTCGATGCAGTCGTGCATCAGCAACAGCACGCGGTCTTCGCGCCGGACGCCCGAGCGCGCGCAAGGCCGACGCGATGCGGCGCGCGCGAAGCTCGAGTTCGCCGTAGCGTCATGCGTGCTGCGGTCGTCGACGTAGGCGACCTTGCCCGCCCGGCCCGCATTCGACGCGAACAGGTGCTCGGCGAAGTTGAAGCGCTCGCCGGCGGCAGCGCGGCCGCGTCTCCATGCGGGTCTCCGATCGCGCCGCTACAGCGTCCGCGGCCGACGCGGCGCGGCATGTTGAAGCGTTCACACGATGCCGGAAACTTACCGGCCTCCGCGACGGTCGTCAAGCAGTATAATGCATGCATGGGCGTCGCGGCGCGACGAGCGCAGCGGAGTCGATGCATCCGGGAAGGCGAGCCGCGGCACGCGCCGCGAACGACGATCGCCCGACACGCGAGCGCGAGCCGTTTCTCACCGCGCTCGGCGAACGCGTGCGCTCGCTGCGCGCGCGCGCGGGCATGACGCGAAGGTCGCTGGCGCGGGACGGGCGTGTCGGAGCGCCATCTCGCGAATCTCGAGATCGGCGTCGGCAATGCGTCGGTCCTCGTGCTGCGCCAGGTCGCGGCCGCGCTCGACTGCTCGCTCGGCCGAGCTGATCGGCGACGACACGGCGTCGGCCGAATGGCTGCTGATCCGCGAGATGCTGCACGGCCGCGACGACGCGGCGCTGCAGCGCGCGCGCGTCGCGCTCGCGGAGCTGTTCCCGACGGTCGCGCGCGACCCGGCGCGCAAGCGGCGGATCGCGCTGATCGGCCTGCGCGGCGCCGGCAAGTCGACGCTCGGCCCGATGCTCGCGGAGGACGCGCGAGCGTGCCGTTCGTCGAGCTCAATCGCGAGATCGAAAGCTGGCCGGCTGCGCGCTCGCCGAGATCCACGAGCTCTACGGCCCGGCCGCCTACCGGCGCTACGAGCTCCGCGCGCTCGAAGAGGCGCGTCGAGTCGCACCCGAGCGCCGTGATCGCGACGCCGGGCGGCATCGTCTCGGAGCCGGCGACCTTATCGGCTGCTCGTCGCACTGCTTCACGGTGTGGCTCCAGGCCTCGCCGGAGGATCACATGAAGCGCGTGGTCGCGCAGGGCGACATGCGACCGATGGCGGGCGAACAGCGAAGCGATGGACGACCTGCGGCGCATCCTGGCGGGCCGCGCCGCGTTCTATCGCAAGGCCGACCTGACCTTCGACACGGCGGCAGACGCTCGGCCGACGCGCCGCTTCCACGCGCTGACCGCGGCCTGCGGACCGACGCTCGGCGCGTCGATCGGCGCGACTGCAATGAAAGTGCTTGACGGCGTCGGACAGCATGCACGATAGTGCCTGCTTGACCGCAGAGCACTAATGATGCCGTTGCAAGAACGCTCGTTCCGCAGCACGCCGTCCATGGAGTCTCCAGCCCTCGACCGCTGCCGCGCCGGTCGACTACCGCACCGATCCTTCGCAGTACAAGCACTGGAAGCTCGGCCTTCGACGGCCCGGTCGCCACGCTGACGCTCGACATCGACGAGGACGCGGGCATCCGTCCCGGCTACAAGCTGAAGCTCAACTCCTACGACCTCGGCGTCGACATCGAGCTGCACGACGCGATCCAGCGCATCCGCTTCGAGCATCCCGAAGTGCGCACGGTCGTCCTCACGAGCGGCAAGGACCGCATCTTCTGCTCGGGCGCCAACATCTTCATGCTCGGCCTCTCGACGCATGCCTGGAAGGTGAACTTCTGCAAGTTCACCAACGAGACGCGCAACGGTCTCGAAGACTCGTCCGCGCATTCGGGGCTGAAGTTCCTCGCCGCGGTGAACGGCGCGTGCGCCGGCGGCGGCTACGAGCTCGCGCTGGCGTGCGACGAGATCCTTCTGGTCGACGACCGCTCGTCGGCGGTGTCGCCTGCCCGAGGTGCCGCTGCTCGGCGTGCTGCCCGGCACCGGCGGCCTGACGCGCGTGACCGACAAGCGCAAGGTGCGCCACGATCGCGCCGACATCTTCTGCACGACGGTCGAAGGCGTGCGCGGCGCAGCGCGCGAAGGAGTGGCGGCTGGTGGATGAAGATCGTGAAGCCGGCCGCAGTTCGAGCAGGCGGTCGCAGAGCGCGCGCGCCGAGCTCGCCGCGAGCAGAGCGATCGTCCCGCCGACGCGCAAGGGCGTCGCTGCTGACGCCGCATCGAACGCGACCGATCGCGAGGACGGCTCGCACTACCGAAACGTCGACGTCGACGATCGATCGCGCGAAGCGCATCGCGACGTTCACGGTGAAGGCGCCGCCGAGCGCGACAGCCCGACGACCATCGACGCGATCGTCGCGGCCGGCGCGAACTGGTGGCCGCTGGCGATGGCGCGCGAGCTCGACGACGCGATCCTGTACGATGCGCACCAACGAACTCGAGATCGGCACGTGGGTCTTGAAGACCGCAGGCGATGCGGCAGCGGTGCTCGCCGTCGACGCCACGCTCGCTGGCAGCACGGCGATCACTGGTTCGTGCGCGAGACGATCGGCCTGCTGCGCCGCACGCTGGCGCGCCTCGACGTCTCGTCGCGCTCGCTGTTCGCGCTGATCGAGCAGGGCTCGTGCTTCGCCGGCACGCTCGCCGAACTCGCGTTCGCCGCCGACCGCACGTACATGCTCGCGCTGCCGGACGACGCGGACCGCGAGCCGCGGATCCAGCTCACGAGGTCGAACTTCGGCGCTCTATCCGATGGTCGACGCATCAGTCGCGTCTCGGCCGCCGTTTCTACGAGGAGAGCCGCGCCGCTCGACGCGGTGCGCGCGACGATCGGCAAGGCGCTCACGCCGAGGAAGCCGACGCGCTCGGTCTCGTGACCGCCGCGCCCGACGAGATCGACTGGGCCGACGAAATCCGCATCGCGCTCGAAGAGCGCGCGGCGATGTCGCCGGACGCGCTGACCGGCCTCGAAGCGAACCTGCGCTTCGACGGTCCGGAGACGATGGAGACGCGCATCTTCGGCCGCCTGACCGGCCTGGCAGAACTGGATCTTCAACCGCCCGAACGCAGTCGGCGAGAAGGGCGCGCTCAAGGTCTACGGCAAGGGCGAGCAAGGCGCAATTCGACTCCGGTCTACGTCGCGTGTGACGCGGCTGGGACCATCGCCAACGGCACCGATGCATCTGTCCCAGCTTCGACGGGGTGACCATGACATGATCATGACCATCAACTACAGCAGAAGATTCCCAACAACGTCGACCTCGCCGACGACCGCACGCTGCAGCGCGCGCTCGAGCAGTGGCAGCCCGAACTTCCTCGACTGGTGGGGGGACATGGGCCCGGAAGGCTCGCACGGCTACGACGTCTATCTGCGCACGGCGGTGAGCGTCGATCCGGGCGGCTGGGCGCACTTCGACTACGTGAAGATGCCGGACTATCGCTGGGGCATTTTCCTCGACGCCGGGCGACAGCGACCGCAAGATCACTTCGGCGAGCACAAGGGCGAGCCGGTGTGGCAGGACGTGCCCGGCGAGCATCGCGCGAACCTGCGCCGCATCATCGTCACGCAAGGCGACACCGAGCCGGCGTCGGTCGAGCAGCAGCGGCACCTGGGCTGACCGCGCCGTCGCTGTACGACCTGCGCAACCTGTTCCAGGTCAACGTGGAGGAAGGCCGTCACCTGTGGGCGATGGTCTATCTGCTGCAGCGCTACTTCGGCCGCGACGGCCGCGAGGAGGCCGAGGCGCTGCTCGAGCGCCGCTCGGGCGATCAGGACAATCCGCGCATCCTCGGCGCATTCAACGAGCAGACGCCGGACTGGCTCGCGTTCTTCATGTTCACGTACTTCACCGACCGCGACGGCAAGTTCCAGCTGTCGGCGCTGGCCGAGTCGGGCTTCGATCCGCTGGCGCGCACGACGAAGTTCATGCTGACCGAAGAAGCGCACCACATGTTCGTCGGCGAATCCGGCGTGTCGCGCGTGATCCAGCGCACGTGCGCAGGTGATGAACGAGCTGAAGACCGACGACGCGGCGAAGTGCGCGCGGCCGGCGTGATCGATCTGCCGACCATCCAGCGCTACCTGAACTTCCACTACTCGGTGACGATCGACCTGTTCGGCGCGGACCATTCGTCGAATGCCGCCATCTTCTACAGCTCGGGCCTGAAGGGCCGCTACGAAGAGGCGAAGCGCGACGACGATCATCGTGCTGCAAGGGCCAGACGCTACAAGCGTGCTCGACGTGCAGGACGGCAAGCTCGTCGAGCGCGAAGTGCCGATGCTCAACGCGCTGAACGAGGTGCTGCGCGACGACTACATCAAGGACTCGGTGGCCGGCGTCGGCCGCTGGAACAAGGTGCATCGAAAAGGCCGGCATCGCGTTCCGCCTCACCGTGCCGCACAAGGCGTTCAATCGGCAGATCGGCACGTTCGCGGGCATCGCGGTGTCGCCCGACGGCCGCGTGGTCAGCGAGGCCGAGTGGGAGGCCAACGAGCGCGAGTGGCTGCCACGCCGGAGGACCGCGCCTTCGTCGCGTCGCTGATGGGACGCGTCGCCGAGCCCGGCAAGTTCGCCAACTGGATCGCGCCGCCGGCGATCGGGCATCAACAAGCAGCCGGTCGATTTCGAGTACGTGCGTTTCAACTGAGTTCGGTGCGCGACGTCGGCAGAGAGGCATCCGGGTCATGAGCATCGCAGCTGGACGTTCTCAAGCAGCATCTGATCGATCCGGAGATCTGCATCCGCTGCAACACGTGCGAAGAGACTTGCCCGGTCGATGCGATCACGCACGACGACGGCAACTACGTCGTCAAGGCGGAGATCTGCAACGGCTGCATGGCGTGCATCTCGCCGTGCCCCACCGGCTCGATCGACAACTGGCGCACGGTGCTGAAGAGCGAGGCGTACAGCGATCGAAGAGCAGTTCACGTGGGACGAGCTGCCGGCGCAGAGGACGATCGCCGTCGCCGCCGAGACGGCTGCGCCCGATGACCGGTCGACCGCGCCGAGCGCCGTCCGGCGACCGACGACCTCTCGGCGAAGGCGGCATCGACGTCGACACCGCGCGCGGCTCGACGCGTGCCGCCGTGGTCGGCCGCGCATCCGTACGTCAACCTCTACACGCACAAGAAGCCGATCACCGCGACCGTGCGCCGGCAACTACCGGCTGACCGACGACGACCGACAGCGACATCCAGCACATCGTGCTCGACTTCGGCTCGTGCCGTTTCCCGGTGCTCGAAGGCCAGTCGATCGGCATCCTGCCGCCGGGCGCGACGCGCCGAGGGCCGCGCGCATCACGCGCGGCAATATTCGGTCGCGAGCCCGCGCGACGGCGAGCGGCCCGGCTACAACAACCTCTCGCTCACCGTGAAGCGCGTGACGCGCGGAACACGAGGGCGACCGGTGGGCGGCGTCTGCTCGAACTACCTCTGCGATCTGAAGAAGGGCGACAAGGTCCAGGTGATCGGCCCGTTCGGCGGCGACGTTCCTGATGCCGAACCATCCGAACTCGCACCTGCTGATGATCTGCACCGGCACGGGCTCGGCGCCGATGCGCGCGATGACCGAGTATCGCCGCCGCCGCGCGGCGCTTCAAGGGGGCGACCGGCAAGCTGATGCTGTTCTTCGGCGCGCGGACCAAGGAGGAGCTGCCGTACTTCGGGCCGCTGACGAACCTGCCGAAGGACTTCATCGACATCAACCTGGCGTTCTCGCGCACGCCCGGGCAGCCGCAAGACGATACGTGCAGGACGCATGCGCGAGCGGGCGGTCGACGTCGCGGCGATGCTGAGGGACGACAACACGCATATCTACGTCTGCGGATTGAAGGGCATGGAGGACGGCGTGCTTGAGGCGCTCGCGGAGATCGCGCCGAACAAGGCACGACTGGCGAGCACTCACTCCGGAAGAAGACGACGGGGCGGCTGCACTTCGAGACTTACTGACGTTCGTCGGTCGCAGGGGTTGCGCAGGGTCGCTTTGGGGGAACGACGTTCGACGCTGCACCGCCGGCCAGCTACGTCGTCGACCTCAAGCTTGACGTCGCGCTGCCGAGAATCTTCCGCAAGCGTGCGGAATGCCCGATCGATCCGCGCACCTCCTGCGGCGTCTCTCTCGTCATGGCGTCTCGATCCTCGTTAAGCGCGACCGACTTCTTCCGGCGATTCGGCCATCTTGCCGTGGGTCATGGCGGTCGGCGACGACGCGCGCGGTCGCTCGGTCGACTTGCGCCACCTGCTGGAGATGGCGGTGCCCCTGACTGGTACTGGACGCTCGACGACGACCAGCGACTCGTCCACCTCGGCGGCCGCCACATCTCCGATGGTCGCCACATCATGGAGGCGCAACTCGGCAAGCGGCCTGCGGAATGGTCCGGCGTCGCCGTCGCTTCGCCCGGCCTCGCGGCATTCCTCGGGGCGCTCGACCAACGGCGCCCGTTCTATGAGTTGCCGTACACGATGCGGGACGATCGTGGCCTGCTGCGCTATCACGTCCTATCCGGAGAGCCGGTGTTTCGCGACGACGTCTTCCTCGGCTTCCACGGGACGGCGCGCGACCTGACGCAGCAGCGGCGCGCCGAGGCGTTGATGGCGCTCGAGCACGAAGTGACCCAGCGCCTCGCCGAGGCCGCGACGAGCCGCAAGGTCCTGCAATCCGTCATGGCCGTCATTCTCGCGGCTGCGAGCAATGGGAGACCGCCGGCTTCTTCCGCGTCGAGGATGCGATCGGCACGACGCGATTGATCGCGGGCTGGAGCGGACCCGGCATCAGCCGGGACGCGGTCGACTACTACCGCAACGAGTCCGACAAGGTCATCCCCGCGAAAGGCATGTTGCGCGACGTGATCGTCGCGGCGGAGCCACGCTGGGTCGCCGACCTCAAGGAGTCGCAGACCGCGTGGGCCCAGCGCATCGCGAAGACGGGCGAGCGCGCAACGTTCTTCGCGCCGGTGCTTCTCAACGATTCGGTGGTCGGCGTCTTCGCCTTCGCGAGCCGCGAGCTGCGCGAGCCGGACGAGCCGCTGCTGCGAACGATGCGCGTGATCGGCCGGCAAGTCGGCCAGTTCCTGAAGCGCAAGGAAGCGGAGCAGGTCCTGCGCGAAAGCCTGAGCCGCTTTCGCGCGCTCACCGACCTGTCGTCCGACCGGGTATTGGGAAAAGGGCACCGACCTTCGCCTGACCTTCGTCGAAGGCCGGGCGGTCGACGACATGGTCTCGCTGAGTGGCGGCCGTGCGATCGGCAAGCGCTTCTCCGAGATCGGGATGGACTTCGAGCCGGATGCCGAAGGCCCTTATCAGGCCCGGCTCGAGGCGCGCCTTCCGTTTCGCGATGTCGTGTTGGTCTGGACGGACGGTGAAGGTCGCCGCCGTCACGTCAGCATCAGCGGTGAGCCGATCGTCGACCAGCACGGCGCGTTCGGGGGATATCGCGGCGTCGGTCGCGACATCAGCGAACGCAGGGAGGCCGAGCTGCGCATCCGTCACATGGCGACGCACGACGAGCTGACGGGTCTGCCCAATCGCGTCATGTTCGGCGAACTGCTCGCGATGGCCGTCCGGTCGAGCGAGCGCATGCATTCGATGATCGCGGTGCTGTTCGTCGATCTCGACGGGTTCAAGGAGGTCAACGACAGCGGTGGTCACGCCACCGGCGATGCGCTGCTGAAGGAGACCGCGCTCCGCCTGAAGCGATGCGTGCGTGCCGAAGACGTGGTCGCGCGGCTCGGCGGCGACGAGTTCGTCGTGATCGTCCAGCGGCTCGAGCACGTCGACGGCGCGACCCTCGTCGCACGCAAGATCGTGGATGCGATCGCGGTGCCGGTCGTGATCGACGGACACGAGGTGCAGGTGACGGCCAGCGTCGGCGTGTGCCTGCGCGACGATCCGTCCATCGACGAGCGGTGTCTGCTGCGTCGGGCCGACGTCGCGATGTACGCGGCGAAGGACCGGGGCAAGGACGGGTTCGCCGTCTACGGCGCCGGCGCCTGATCGGGCGTCGCGCGGGCCTCGACGTCGCTCCTCCGGCGGTTCGGGTGCGAGCCGCCTCGAGCCGCTGGCCGGGCGCGGACGCGATCCGGCACGCGGCTAAGCGACGGGGCGTACGCGACGTCTCGTCGCGATGGCCGACTGTCGCGTCGCGCGGACTCGTGCCGGGCGGTCGGCCGCGGTCCTTGAGGTTGCCGCCGGGCCGCCTGCTTTCGGCTAAGGTTCGATTTCCCGAGACCACCTCACGACACTCACATGGATCCTGTGGCGCTCGTCATCGGCGCCGGCGACGCGACCGGCGGCGCGATCGCCCGGCGCTTCGCGCGCGAAGGCTACGTCGCCTGCGTCGCGCGCCGCAACGCCGACAAGCTGCAGCCGCTCGTCGCAGCAGATCGCAGGCCGCCGGCGGCCGGGCCGTCGGCTTCGGCGTCCGATGCGCGCAAGGAAGAACAGGTGGTCGCGCTGGTCGACACGATCGAGCGCGAGATCGGCCCGATCGAGGTGCTGGTCTTCAACATCGGCGCCAACGTGCCTGCAGCATCCTCGACGAGACCGCGCGCAAGTACTTCAAGATCTGGGAGATGGCCTGCTTCGGCGGCTTCCTCAACGGCCGCGAGGTGGCCAAGCGCATGGTGCGCGCGCGGGCGCGGCACGATCCTCTTCACCGGCGCCACGGCGGCGCTGCGCGGCTCCGCGAACTTCGCCGCCTTCGCCGGCGCCAAGCACGCCTTGCGCGCGCTGGCGCAGAGCATGGCGCGCGAACTCGGGCCGCAAGGACATCCACGTCGCCCACGTCGTCGTCGACGGCGCGATCGACACCGAGTTCATCCGCACGCAACTTCCCCGAACGCTACGCGCTGAAGGACCAGGACGGCATCCTCGAACCCCGACCACATCGCCGAGAACTACTGGTACCTGCACGCGCCAGCCGCGCGACGCCTGGACCTTCGAGCTCGACCTGCGACCCTGGATGGAACGCTGGTGACGTCCGTCGCGCGGCTGTCGCGCGCGGGTCATGGCAAGCCGAGCTGCGCGGCGACCTTCCGAAGGAGCGTTGCCCGGTCGAACGGCTTCACGACGAAGTCGACGGCGCCCGCGTTCCTGCTTTCGACCACCACGTTCGTCTGTCCCTGGCCCGTCAACATGACGATCGGGATCGCCGCGTAGCTGTCGATCGATTTCAGTTGCCGGGTCAGCGTGATCCCGTCGACATCGGGCAGTTGCACGTCCATCAGGATCAGGTCGGGCTGGCAGCGGCGAAGGAACATCACCACGTCCGCGCCCGAGCCGAGGCCTTCGACCGCATAGCCGGCCGAGGCAGCAACCGTTCGAGCACCTTGCGGATGAACTCGTCGTCGTCGATGACGAGCAGCAGCGGCGTGCTTGCCATCGCTCGCTCGCCGAGCGCCTTCGCCGCCTCGAGCTGCGGCGCGAGTCCGGTCCGGGTCGCGGCGAGCCGCTGTTCCAGCGGCCTCGTCGCATCGATGGCGCGCGTCAGCGGCGGCTGGATCGCGTTGCGGCCGAATCGTTCGAGCTCCGCGAGGACGCGCGCCCGGTCGCGAACCATCACCGAGTCGTCGAGTCCGGTATTGGCGATCTGCTCGCCGAACTGGTCGAGCGCGGAACGGATCTCGCTGCCCGCTCGTTCGAATGCACGCCGGGCCTGTTCCATCGCGAGGTCCGTGATGCTGTGCTCGCGCTCGAGCGTGTCGCCGAGCGTCGACAGCCGGCGCCCATGCACGTTCGCCTGCGGCAGCGCCGACGTGACGCGGGCCGTGTCGAGCGTGCGAAGCGCCTGCCGCACCGACATCGCGAGGCGCCGCGCGTCGTGCACCATCGGCCAGAACAGCACGTAGTCGTCGAACCGGCCGTCCTGGCACCGCGCGTAGGCTCGCTGCACTTCCTCCTTGTCGCACAACAGCAGCGCCTTGAACGGGGCCACGACGCCCGCCCGCGAGAGGATCGACGACAACTGCTGCTCCGACTCCGCGACGCGCCTCAGGCCGACGATCAGGATCTGCGGCCGATGGGTTTCGAAGGCCGACGCGAATCGGGACGGTTCGCTGCAGGCGTGCACGTCGCGATACTCATCGCCCAGCTGTTCGCGGATGACCTCCTCGTCGCTGGCGCGCGCGGTGAGAACGAGGATGCGCGGCGTGTCCGTCACGGCAACAGCTCCGGCACGCGCCGCTTCCATTGCTCGAACCACATCGGCAATGCGTCGGCCGGCATGGGCACGGCGATGAAGTAGCCCTGCGCCGAGTCCACGCCGTTGCTTCGAACGAAGTCCCAGTCGGCGCGGTCCTCGACCCCTTCGGCGACGACCTGCATGTCGAGTTCGTGCGCGACGCCGAGGCTCGCCGTGAACAGCGCGCGCTGCGTCGAGTGCTTGCTGCTCCCGTGGACGAAGCTGCGGTCGATCTTGAGCTCGTCGAACGGAATGTCGCGCAACTGGCTCAGCGACGAGTGTCCGGTTCCGAAGTCGTCGATCGACAGGCCGACGCCCTTCAGCTTGAGTCGTGCGAGCGCGCCGACCTGCGCCCGTTGGTCGCTCATCAAGCGAGACTCCGTCACCTCCAGCCGGAGGTCGCCGATCGGGACCTTGTAGCGCGCCGCTTCGGCCGCCAGCAGTTCGGGGAAGTCGAGGCGGAGGAGGTTGCCCATCGACACGTTGACCGCCACGCGCTGCGGCGTCCCCGCCTTGCTCCAGCGACGGGCCTGCGCGAGCGCGAGCGACAGGACCGCTCCGGTCAGCATGTCGATGCCGCCTTGCGCCTCGACGACATCGACGAACAGGCCCGGCGGGACCAGTCCTTCGTCCGGATGGTCCCATCGGACCAGCGCCTCGAGGCCGACCACGCTGCCGTCGACCATGGAGACCTTCGGCTGGTAGTGCAGCACCATCTCGTTGTTGACGACCCCGCGCAGCACCTCGTTCGCCGTGAAGCGCCGGCCGGGCTTGCGCGGGTCGCGGGGCACGTAGCCGCGCCACAGCGCGAGCAGCGCCTCGAGGCGGCGACCGGTCAGCGGCTTGCGGAAGTGGCCGAGCATCTCGAGTCGCTGCGCCGCCCCCAGCTTCGCGGCTGTTTCCAGCACGCGCTCGTCGGCGCTGCTGACGATCGCCACCGCGCCCGAGTAACCTTGGTCGGCGAGACGGCGCATGAAGTCGATCCCGTCCATCGCAGGCATGTTGAGGTCGACGAGCACGAGCAGCGACGAGGTGTTGCGGCCCCGTAGCCATTCGAGCGCACGGTGTCCGTCCTGCCAGTGCACCAGCGCCTCGACGTCGTACTGCCGGAGGGACTGCCGCAGGCGCTCGACGTCCTCGAGCCGGTCGTCGAGGATGACGACCCCGGCCTCGGACATCGTCGGGCCCGAGGCGGCGGCCGGAAGCGACGGTTCGGCAGGCCCGGCAGATCGTCGTTCGGCCAGCGCCCGCTCGGTGACAGTCACCGCCGCCTCGAACGCCGCCAGCGCCGCTTCCAGCGCCTCGACGTCGTTCGGGTCGGCGTCCTCGAGCGCCTGACAACGCTCGCCGAGTTCCAGCGCGCCGACCGCCCGCGCGGATGATTTGAGGCGATGGGCGATCGCCCCCGTCGCGGCCCAGTCGCCGGCCTGCGCGCCGGTGCGGATCTCGGTGGCCGAACTCCACAGGACCGCCTTGAAGTCCTCGATGAAGGTGTCGATCACCGCTTCGTCGTCGCCGATCAGGTCGGCCAGGACACCGGGATCGAAGATCGACGCGGAGGGCGGCGGATCGGTCGCACCGCGCGGATCGGGACTCGCGCTCTCGCCACGCGGCAGCCATCGGTCGAGCATCTGCGCGAGGTTGTCGAGCGAGATCGGCTTGCTCATGCAGGCGTCCATGCCCGCTGCCCGGCAGCGATCCGCTTCGCCCGGCGACGTGTTGGCGGTCAACGCGATGATCGGGACGCGACCGGCTTCGCCCTGCTCGCGGCGGATCTGCCGCGCGAGCGCATAGCCGTCGAGCAGCGGCATGTGGACGTCGGTCAGGATCAGGCCGAAGTGACCCTTGCGCCACGCCTCCAGCGCCGCTTCGCCGTCGTCGACCACGATCGCTGCGAAGCCGAGGACGCCGAGCTGCGTGAGGATGACCTTCTGGTTGATCGTGTTGTCTTCGGCGACCAGGATCAGACGTTGCGCGGACGTGCCGTACGCGGGCGCGGCCTGCGTGTCGATCGCTGCGCGGCCATTGACGGCGACCGGATCGACCGGCGTCTCGAAGCCGACCGCGAGCGCGACGGCCTTCACGATCGATTCGCGGAACACGAGCCGGCTCTCGATGAACACCGATCCCGCGTCGACGACGCGCGGCTCGCGATGCTGTCCCTGCCCGACGAGCACCAGCAGCAGATGGAACGACGCGCGCAGCGAATCGACCTCGCGGAGGTCGATGCCGTCACCGCGGGCATCGATGATCGCGACGCAGATGAAGAAGGACGTGCCGCTCGAGCGAGCGACGTAACGCGGCGATCCCGTCGAGCGGCTCGACCTCCGCGGCGGAGGCCCGCAGGTAGGTCGTCCAGTCGGATCGAACGTCCGCCTCCGGTGCGACGACCTTGCAGTGAATGCCGGCGAGGCGGCTGTCGATGCCGTAGGCCTGGGCGTCCTCGGGCGACTGCATGGGCAGCGTGACCGCGAAGACCGCGCCCGCGCCGGGCTCGCTGTCGACCTCGACCGTCCCGCCGAGCAGATCGCATAGTCGCGAGACGATCGACAGCCCGAGCCCCGTTCCCCCGAAGCGGCGCGTGATCGCGCCTTCGGCCTGCTCGAACGGCTTGAAGATCCGTGCCTGCGCGTCGCGCGACATCCCGACGCCGTTGTCGACGACCCGGATGCACCAACGACCCGTCGTCGCCGGGCGTCGGCGCGCACGTCGACCCGGCCCGGGTCGGTCGGTCCCGCTCGAGAACTTGATGGCGTTGCCGATCAGGTTGTTGAGCACCTGTCGCAACCGCGTCGAGTCGGACAGGACGTCGTCGGGCAGCCTCGGATCGATGAAGCCCCGGAGCGTGACGTCGCGCGCGCGGGCGACCGGCTTCAGGCTCCAGCAGACGCTTTCGATCAAGCCCGGCAGATTCACGACGCTCGTGGTCGATCGCAGGCGCCCGGCCTCGATCTTCGAGAAGTCGAGGATGTCGTCGATGATGCCGAGCAGCGCGCTCGCCGATTCGCCCATCGTCTGCACGAGGTCGGTCTGGTACGCGCTCATCGGCGAGCGCTTGAGGACGTCGAGGATGCCGACGACGCCGTTCATCGGCGTCCGGATCTCGTGGCTCATCGTCGCGAGGAACGCGCTCTTCGCCTGGTTCGCCGCCTCCGCGGCGTGCATGGCATCCGCCAGTTCGCGGGTGCGCTGCAGGACGATCTCCTCGAGGTGCTCGCGATGTTCGCGGAGCTCGTTCTCGAGCCGCAGGCGCTCCGTGACGTCCGTCATCACCGCGACGTATTGCGTGATGGCGCCGTCCGGCATGCGGACCGGCGAAACAGTGGTCTCCTGCGTGAACTCGGTCCCGTCCTTGCGACGGTTCAGCAGATGCCCGTGCCATCGTTCGCCGGCGTTCAGGCACCGATAGAGCTCCTCGAACGTCGCTCGGGGCGTCTTGCCCGAGCCGAGGATGCTCGCGTTGCTTCCGATCAGTTCCGAGGCGCTGTAGCCGGAAGTGACGAACGTCGCGGGGTTCGCGTACTGGATCCGGCTGTCGAGCCCGGTGCTGACGATGCTTTCGCTGCTCTGCTGGACGGCGAGATACAGCCGGCCCAACCGCTCGTCGTGTGCGCGGATCTCCTCGACGTCTTGGATCCAGACGACGAAGGATCGGTCGTCGACCCGATGCGGGCGCGCCGCGCAGGCGAAGCTCCTGCCCGTCGCGATGGACGAAGCGCCAGAGACGCGACGCGTCGCCGAGGACGTCCGGGCCCGCGTCCGGATGGTCGGCCAGCCAGCGCCGCCCTTCGTCGTCGAGCAGGTCGCCGATCGACAGCGTCGTCAGCTCTTCGGCGGATCGCCCGAACAGCGCTGCGGCGCTCGCGTTGGCGTCCCGGATGCGGAAGTCTCGCCAGTGACCAGCACGGCTTCGCCGAGATGTTCGAACAGATGACGCTTGTACGACTCGGCCTCGTGCATGCGCTGCGCCTGACGCCGGCTGTGCATCCAGTGTCCGACCGCGTCCCCAGATCGCGCAACAGGCCGCGCTGCTCGAGCGTCATCGCGCGAGGCTCGCGATCGATCACGCACAGCGTGCCGACGTTGTGACCCTCGACGCTGATCGGCGCGCCCGCGTAGAAGCGGATCTTCGGCTCGTCGACGACCAGCGGGTTGTCGGCGAAGCGGGCGTCGCGCGATGCGTCGGGGACCTCGAAGAGCGCGTCGTCGAGGATCGCGTGCGCGCAGAACGCGACGTCGCGCGGGGTCTCGCTTGCGTCGGTGCCCGTCCGGGCGAGGAACCACTGCCGATCGCGATCGATGAGGCTGACGAGCGAGATCGGACAACCGGCAACGGCGGCGGCGCTGCGCACGAGACCGTCCAGCACCGGGTCCGGCGCCTGATCGAGGACGTCTAGCTGGTCGAGCGTTTGCTGGCGATCGAGTTCGTCAGTCGGATAGGGGGCGATGAGCATGCATGGCAGGAACGAAACGCTCGAGGCGATTTCTTGTTGTCACAAAGGGGGCGCGCGAATTTACCGTGAGCTGTCATTGAAAAATATTGCCTCGGTGGCCGATGCAGGCCGTTTCGCCGTGTCGCGAGCGAAGACTGGCCGCCCATCGTCGCCCGGCGACCGGCGGCCGGTTCGTCGCCGCCGCCCGTCACCCGGATCGGTCGGATACAACGAACCGGCGTTCCTGCGGTCGGTCATCGAACGGTCCATAATGCCGGCGGGCCGTCGCCACGACGCCCCGAACACCATGAAGCAAATCGATTTTTTCTTCGATGTCGGCAGCCCGGCGTCCTATCTCGCGTGGACCCAGCTGCCCGCCATCTGCGCCGAGGCCGGCGCGACGCTGAACTATCGGCCGTTGTTGCTGGGCGGGGTGTTCCAGGCGACCGGCAACCAGTCGCCGATGGAGATTCCGGCCAAGGGCCGCTATGTCTTCGACGACCTCGCGCGTTACGCGGCGCGATACGGGGTCCCGTTGCGGAACAACAGCCACTTTCCGATCAACACGCTGCTGCTGATGCGCGGCGCCGTCGCGATGCAGCTCAAGCATCCCGAACGCTTTCACGACTACGTCGATGCGGTCTTCCGCGCGATCTGGGTCGACGGCCGCGACATGAACGACGCATCGGTCGTCGCGGGCGTTCTGCAGAAGGCGGGCCTCGACCCGGCGATGATCATGGCGGAGGTGACGAGCGCCGACGTCAAGGGCGCGCTGCGCAACACGACCGACGAAGCCGTCTCGCGCGGCGTCTTCGGCGCGCCGACGATGTTCGTCGGGCCGGCGATGTTCTTCGGACAGGACCGGCTCGACTTCGTCCGCGAGGCGCTCGACGCTGCTTGACCGTCCGCATCCGTGCACGTCGCATCGTGCGCCGCGGTTCCGCATCCCCGTACCTTCCAGGAGCGACCATGCCCGATCCCGACGTTTCGACCGCACAACGAGCCGGTTCCCCGACGCCTGCCTCGACCAGCTGTTCCTCGACGCGCGCACGCACAACGGCTGGCTCGACCGGCCGGTCACCGACGAACAGCTGCATGCGCTCTACGACCTGGTGAAGATGGGTCCGACGTCGGCCAACTGCGAGCCGGCGCGCTTCGTGTTCGTGCGATCGCCGGAGGCGAAGGAGAAGCTCGAGCCGGCGCTGTCCGACGGCAATCGCGCCGAAGACGATGGCGGCGCCGGTCATCGCGATCATCGGCATGGACATGGCGTTCTACGAGAAGCTGCCGAAGCTGTTCCCGCATGCCGACGCGCGCAGCTGGTTCGTCGGCAAGCAGGCGATGATCGAGACGACCGCGTTCCGCAACGCGATCGCTGCAGGGCGCCTACCTGATCATGGCCGCCCGCGCGCTCGGCCTCGACAGCGGGCCGATGTCCGGCATCGACAAGGCGAAGATCGACGAGGCGTTCTTCGCCGGCACCCGATCAAGACCAACTTCATCTGCAGCCTCGGCTACGGCGACCCGGCAGAAGCTGTTCGCGCGCAGCCCGCGTCTGTCGTTCGACGAAGCCTGCCGCATCGAATGACGACCGTCTCGGCGGACCCGACGCTGCCGGTGCTGTCGACGCCGCGGCTGCGGGTCGCGCACGTCGCGCCGGGTCACGAGGCCGAGACGGTCGCGTTCTTCACGCGCAACCGGCAACACTTCGCGCGTTGGGACCCGCCGGCACCGAAGGACTTCTACAGCGTCGGCTTCTGGAAGCGCAGCGTCGCGCGCGCCGTCGACGACTTCCACGCGGACCGCGCGGTCCGCTTCGACCTCTTCGACGGCACCGTCCCGGACAGCCGCCGCGTGATCGGACGGCTCGGCTTCTCGCAGATCTTCCGCGGGCCTTTCCAGTCGTGCATCCTCGGCTACCAGATCGACGCGAACTACGAAGGTCGCGGCGTGATGTTCGAGGCGCTCACCGCGGCGATCGGCTACATGTTCGACGAGAAGCGGTGCATCGCATCCAGGCGAACCATCTGCCGGAGAACGCCCGCAGCGCCGCGCTGCTCGCGCGGCTCGGCTTCGTCCGCGAAGGAGTCGCGAAGGACTATCTGTTCATCGGCGATCGTGGCGCGACCACGTCCTCAACGCGCTGATCAATCCGCGCTTCGACACGTCGACGCTGACGGGAAGCTGATTCCCGGACATGACCCGTGCCGACCGGCCGTCGTTCGACGGTCGGGTGCCGTGCCCGACACGCCGGTCACGACGGCGTGCGATGATCGCGGCCCATGAATGCGCCGCCGCCGATCATCCGGGTATCGAACGTCTCCAAGACCTACGCGTCGGCGTTCAAGGCGCTCGACCACGTCGACCTCGAGATCCGCCGCGGCGAGATCTTCGCGCTGCTCGGCCCCAACGGCGCCGGCAAGACGACGCTGATCGGCCTCATCTGCGGCATCGTCAAGCTCGAGCACGGCCACGTCACGGTCGCCGGCCACGACATCGTCGCCGACTACCGCGCCGCGCGCGCGCTGATCGGCCTGGTGCCGCAGGAGCTGACGACCGACGCGTTCGAGACGGTCTGGGCCACGGTGTCGCTTCAGCCGCGGCCTGTTCGGCAAGGCGGCCGAACCCGGCGCACATCGAGAAGACGCTGCGCGCCCTGTCGCTGTGGGACAAGAAGGACAGCCGCATCCGCACGCTGTCGGGCGGCATGAAGCGCCGCGTGATGATCGCCAAGGCGCTGGCGCACGAGCCGCGCGTGCTGTTCCTCGACGAGCCGACGCGCCGGCGTCGACGTCGCGCTGCGCAAGGACATGTGGGCCATGGTGCGCGGCGCTGCGCGAGCAGGGCGTGACCATCGTGCTGACCACCCACTACATCGAGGAAGCCGAGGACATGGCCGACCGGGTCGGCGTCATCCGCCACGGCGAGATCATCCTGGTCGAGGACAAGAACACGCTGATGCGCGAAGCTCGGCAAGAAGCAGCTGACGCTGCAGCTGCACGACGCCGCTCGCGACGATGCCGGCGGCGCTCGCCGCGCACGACCTCGACGCTCGGCGCCGACGGCAGCGAGCTGACCTACGCCTACGACCCGCGCGGCGCGCAGGACGCGGTCGTCGCGCGCTGCTGGACGACCTGCGCGGCGCCGGGCATCCGGCTGAAGGACCTGCAGACCACGCAGAGCTCGCTCGAGGACATCTTCGTCAGCCTGGTGAAGGAACCGACGCATGAACATGCCATGCGATCCGCGCGATCTACCGCTTCGAGATGGCGCGCACCTGGCGCACCGTGACCCAGAGCATCATCTCGCCGGTGCTGTCGACCGCGCTCTACTTCGTGGTCTTCGGCTCGGCGATCGGCTCGCGCATCGACCACATCGGCGGCGTCACCTACGGCGCCTTCATCGTGCCCGGCCTGATCATGCTGTCGGTGCTGACGCAGAGCATCTCCAACGCCTCCTTCGGCATCTACTTCCCGAAGTTCACCGGCACCATCTACGAGCTGCTGTCGGCGCCGATCTCGCACCTCGAGATCGTGTTCAGCTACGTCGGCGCGGCGGCGACCAAGTCGGTGATGGTCGGGCTGATCATCCTGGCGACGGCGGCGCTGTTCGTGCCGCTGCACATCGCGCATCCGGTCTGGATGCTCGCTGTTCCTGGTGCTCACCGCGGTCACCTTCAGCCTGTTCGGCTTCATCATCGGCATCTGGGCCGACGGCTTCGAGAAGCTGCAGCTGATCCCGATGCTGATCGTGATGCCGCTGACCTTCCTCGGCGGCCCGTTCTACTCGGTCGAGCATGCTGCCGCCGCTCTGGCAGAAGCTCTCGATGCTGAATCCGTCGGTCTACCTGATCAGCGGCTTTCGCTGGAGCTTCTTCGACCGTCGGAAATGCACATCGGCATCAGCTTCGCGATGACGCTGGCGTTCTTCGTCGATCGCGCTGTTGGTCGCGACGCTGGATCATGCGGACGCGGCTGGCGGCTGAAGGCGTGACGTCTTCGGAGACCGTCGCCGACACACCGCGGTGGCGCCCGATGCGTCGCGACGCATCGGCATCTTGCGAGCGCCGTAAAGCCGTTTCGTCCGGTGACGATCGCGCACGTCGCGACGACCCCTTCTCCTGACTGACGGGTACGACCGTTGCTGAGTTACGCACGAGTCGTGAGCGGGGGCAGGCATCAAGATGGAAAGCGTCGAGGCGATTCGGTGGATCGGCACCGAAGCCACCGCTCTGCCGCCGCGCGCGGCGAGAAGGACGAGATCGCCCACGTCGGACGGTCGCGGAGCGGACGCCTGACGAGAGCCGGCAAGGACCGACGGGGACCGACTCGAGCGCGTGCTGTCCGTGACGGCATGCGAAGCGCAATCCGCGGTCGACGTGGCCGCGGTCATCGTGACGTTCAACCGTCATCGCATGCTCGCCGAACTCGTCGACAGCCTGCTTGCGCAGAGCGTCCCGTTGCGCGCCGTATTCGTGGTCGACAACGCGAGCTGCGATGGAACCGAGGCGTATGCGCGTGACCTCGCGGCCCGCGATCCGCGCGTGCACTACCTGCGCATGCCGTGCAACACCGGTGGTTCGGGCGGTTTCCATGCCGGCGTCCGGGCCGCCCACCGGAACGGGCATCGCTGGTTCTGGTTGATGGACGACGACGTCCGCTACGCCCGACGGGCTCGCCGGTCTCGTCCCGCACATGGACGACGCTGGATGCATCCACGGGCGTCGATGGGACTTCGACGGCAAACCGTTCTTCTGGCAGGCACGATTTTCCGAGCGACTCGCGATGCCCTATCCGGTGTGCGGCAACCTCTTTCGTGACCGCGATGCGGTGGCGACGAACGTCGGCGTCTTCGAGGGGATGCTGGTCGCCCGCGAGGTCGTCGACCGGATCGGCATGCCGGACCCGCGCTTCTTCATCACGTGGGACGACGCGATCTACGGATGGCTCGCGTCGAAGGTGACGCGCGTGCTGTACGTCGATCACTTCGCGCTGGAGCGTCGTCGGGCGCAGCGACAGATCCACCTCGGCTTCCGGCACTTCAACGATGCGTCGGACCTGTATCGCTTTACACGATGCGCAACCGGCCGCTGGTCAAGGACTACATGAAGCGCGAGGGAACGTATTCGGCCGGTCTGGTTCGCGCTGGGCAGCGCGCTCGTCGTGATCCGCGAGGCCGTGCGGCTGCTGCTCGTGCAACGCGAAGTCGCCGGGTTCGCGGCGCTTTGGCACGGGTGGCGCGCAAGTCGTCAGGCCCAAACGCGCCGGGGGCTGCCGGCCGAGCTGTCGATCGCCTGGACCGGAACCGACCAGCGCGAGAGCGGGTCCCAGGGCGGTCCGACATGATCAGCTCGTCGTTCGATCGGGCGATGCATCTCGTCCAGAGCAGCGTGGCACCGACGCTCGGGCTGTGCACCGACGTACCGCTCTACTACCGGGCCAACGACTTCGTCCTTCACGATCATCGTCGGCAGTGCTGGAAGCTCGCGCCGGGCGCCGTCATCTGGTTCAACACGTACTTCAACGGTCTGTCGATCCGCCGCTGGAAGGACACGTCGCCGCTCGACGACCTCGCGATCGACATCCACTTCCGGGGTCACGTGACGGCGCGCCTGCACGAGATGGCCGCGGGCGGCATCTCGACGATGATCGACGAGATCAAGCTCGAGTCCGATCGTCCGACGACGGTACGCTGGCCGATCGACGCGTGGAAGGGATGTGCCGACGGGATCCTGTTCCTGTCGCTCCACGCGCTCGGGGACAGCGAACTGGAACGCTTCGAGCTCATGACGTCGACGCCACCGGTCCGCGACATCCGCCTCGGCATCTGCATCACGCACTACGACCGCAAGGCGGAGGTCGTGCCGGACGCTCGCGTCGTGAGCGGCAACTGCTCGACGATCCGCGCTTCGCCGATCGTGTCGCGCTCGTCGTCGTCGACAACAGCCGCAACCTCGAACCGTCCGACGTGCCCGGCGGGACGCTGATCGCGAACCGCAATCTCGGCGGCGCCGGTGGCTTCGCGCGCGGCATGATGCATCTCAACGACGACGGCTCGTTCACGCATGCGCTGTTCATGGACGACGACGCGTCGTGCGAGGTCGAGTCGATCCGTCGCACGATCGCGATGCTTGCGCATGCGCGCGACGAACGGACCGCGATCGCCGGCGCGATGCTGCTGTCGCGCGAGCCGTATCGCCAGTTCGAATGTGGCGCGCGCTTCGACGGGTTGTGCCGCGCGATGCGGCAAGGCGTCGACCTGCGCGACCCCACCGTGCTGGCCGGCAACGAGCATCCGCAGTCGGCCGATTACGGATCCTGGTGGTATTTCGCCTTCCCGCTCGCGCACGCGGTCGGTTACCCGTTTCCTTACTTCGTCCGCGGCGACGACATCGACTTCTCGTTGCGCAACCGGTTCAGCTTGTCACGGCGAACGGCATCGCCTCGTGGCAGGAAGACTTCGCGTTCAAGCACGCGCCGCAGACGAATTATCTCGATACGCGCAACCACCTGCTGCAGATCGTGCACGGCTTCGTCGGCGGCCGGATGCTGGCGTTCTATGTCTGCCTGCGGATGTTCCTGCTGCCGAACCTGTAGAGCCAGTACGAACTCGCATCGGCCGCGGTCATGGCGATCGACGACATCCGGCGCGGCCCGGACTTCTTCCGCGACCATGCCGACCTCTCGGAACCGCGGCGTCGCGTGCAGGCGCTCACGCAGGTCGAGCGCATGCGGCCGCTGTCGTGTGAACTGGCGCGGCACGCCGAGTGGACCGGCATCCGGGAGACGCGCTCGCGAGGCCTGCTCCGCCTGTTCTCGGCGAACGGCCATCTATTGCCCCGCATCTTCTTCCACAGGATGGCGGCCCGGTTCGAGAAGAGCTACGTGCTGCCGCTGCGGGGCACGTTCCTTGTCTCCCGCTCGCTCGTCTTCAACGACCGGACCGGGACAGGCATGCCGCTCGAGCACTCGAAGTCGCGCTTCTTCGCGAACCTCTGGAGGTTCGCGCGCACGACGACCGTCTTCATGATCCGATACGACGAGTTGGCGCGAGCCTATCGCGAGGCGTATCCGCAACTGACCAGCGACAGCTTCTGGCGCCGCCAGTTCGGCATCGTCGCGACGACGTCCGCGGAGAAGGCGCCGTCCGCATCGAATGCGTGCGTCGAGTCGTGCGAGCCACGGCCCACCGCTGCAGCCGTCGATGCTGTCTGACGCGCGCGCATTCGCCGCGACGACGAGGCCTCCGGCGCCTCGCTTCGCGTACGTCGACCTGCTTCGCAATCTCGTCGTGAAGGAGATTCGCGTTCGCTACATGGGAGCGTAGGCTCGGCTTCGCGTGGTCGCTCGCGAACCCGCTGTTGACGACGCTCGACCTACTTCGTCGTCTTCACGTACATCATGCCGACCGGCCAGCCGCGCTACGCCCTCTACATCGTGGCCGGCGTCGTTCACTGGGGACTGTTGACGCAACTGGTCGGCCGCAGCGGCGACTGGTTCCTCGACAACGCGGCGCTGCTGCGCAAGATGCGCTTTCCCCATCTGCTCGTGCCGCTCGCGAACTTCCTCGCGGGGTTGTCGTTCTGGGCCGTGGCGATCGCGATCTTCTTCGTGCTGTTTCCCGAGCTCGACGGTGCTTGGCACTGGGCGATGCTGCTGTACCCGATCTATCTCGCTCGCGTTCCTCGGATTGATCGCCGGCCTCTGCCTCGTCCTGTCGGTGTCGCAGATCTTCTTTCGTGACTCGAAGCATCTGGCCGAGGTCGCGCTCGGGCTGTTGTTCTGGGCCACGCCGATCGTCTACCGGATCGATTCGATTCCGGAATCGATCGGGCAGTGGTTGCGGCTCAATCCGCTCGTGCCGTTCTTCGACTGCTTCCACGCGCTGCTCTATGCATCGCATCGGCCGACCGTCCGGCGACACGCTGCTCGTCGTCTTCTGGTCGTCGCTGTCGCTGGCGATCGGCGTGGTGTGCTACTGGCGCCAGGCGCATCGCCTCGTCGAGCGGCTGTGATCGGACGAACCGCGCGCGTGCGTGTCGCCGGGCGGACGGTGGTCCGCCTCGACGACGTGACGAAGGACTTCTCGGTCCTGCACAACGGCGTGCGGGACCTGAAGGCGCGGCTGGTCGGCGTCTTCAACCCGCGCTGGCGTCCGCATCGCGAACCGTTCCGCGCGCTCGACGTTTCGCTGACGATCTCGCGCGGCGAGGCCGTCGCGCTGCTCGGGCCCAACGGCTCGGGCAAGAGCACGCTGCTGCAGGTCATCGCCGGCATCCTGCGGCCGACGTCGGGCTCGGTCTCGACGCACGGCCGCATCGCGCCGCTGATCGAGCTCGGCGTCGGCTTCCATCCCGATCTCACCGGCGCCGAGAACATCTACCTGAACGCGAGCCTGTTCGGGTTCACAAAGCTCGCGACACGCGGGCTCGCTACGACAGCATCGTGCGGTTCGCCGAACTCGAGGCGTTCATCGACACGCCGGTCAAGAACTACTCGTCGGGGATGTACATGCGCCTCGGCTTCGCGATCGCCGTCCACATGGAGCCCGACATCCTGCTCGCGGACGAGATCCTCGCAGTCGGCGACGAGGCGTTTCAGCACAAGTGCCTCGCAGCGCATCGCCGAGATGCGCGCGAACGGCATGACGCTGCTGCTCGTGACGCACTCGCGTGACCAGGCACGTTCGTTCTGCGACCGCTACGTGCAGCTCGAGCACGGACGCGTCGTGGCAGAGGGACGCTTCGACGACGAACGTTCGATGCAGCCGCACGACGTCCGCGTCGCCGCGCGCGGCGACCGTTAGCCCGGCGCCGAACGATCGCCGAACGTCACGACGATCTTGCCGAAGTGCCGGTTCGCGGCCATCAGGGCGAACGCGTCCTCGATGCGTTCGAGCGGAAAGCGCGCCGCGATCGGCAGCGCGAGCCGGCCGGCCTCGACCGCCGGCCAGAGGTCCGCGCGCAGCCGGGCGACGACGTCGCGCACCTCCCACACGGTGCGCGTGCGGAACGTCACGCCGATGTAGCGGATGCGCTTGAGCGCATGCAGGTCGAAGTCGAAGTCGCCGTGCGTGCCGGCGAGCCGCCCGACGTTGACGATGCGTCCTTCGATCGCGGCCGCGCGCAGGTTTCCGTTCATCGCCGTGCCGGCGAGCTGATCGACGATCAGGTCGACGCCGCGACCGCCGGTCGCGGCCTTCACCTCGTCCGGCCATCCGTCGTCGTCGGGATCGATCGCGAGCCCGGCGCCGAACTCGGCGAGGCGCGCGCGACGGTCGGGATCGCGCGCGCTGCCGATGACGAGCGACGCGCCGAGCTCGCGCGCGATCGACAGGCCCATCAGTCCGACGCCGGACGACGCGCCCTGGATCAGCACGGTCTCGCCGGCGACGAGGCGGCCGTTCGTCGCGATCGCGTCGTGCATCGTCTGCAACGCGACCGGCAGCGTGGCCGCCGTCTCGTCGCTCGTGTCGGGGCTTGGCACCGGCAGGATGCGACGGTGATCGGCCACCGCGTAATCGCTGAACGCGGCCCGGCCGGAGCTCATCACGCGGTCGCCGACCCGGAAGCCCTGCACCTCGGTGCCGAGCTCGACGATCTCGCCCGCCCACTCCATGCCGAGCGGCGTGCCCGCGCCGCCGAGCTTGCCGTGCACGCCGCCGGCGGCCATCGTCAGGTCGGCGCGGTTCAACGCGGCGGCCCGGACGCGGACCAGCACGTCGGACGGCCGCGGACGAGGCCGGTCGACCTCGACGATCTCGATGCCGTGCGTACCGCGGACGACGCTGCGCATGGGTTCGAACGGGAAGAGAAATAGGACGCCGGATGGCGCGCGACGGTCGAGCTTAGCGCGCCGGCGCGCGCCGCGTCAGCGGGTCGTCGATGCGCCGTCTCCGGCGAGACCCTCGAGGAGGTCGGCGATCGCGTCCTGCGCACGCGGCTCCCGGCGCATCCGCACGGCCGCGCGCGCGACGGCGTCGGCGACCGATGCATCGCCCGTCGCCCCCGACAGCGCGGCGATCCACGCGTCGCGGCGCGCGTTCGGCGACACGACCGTCGCGACGCCGAGCCGGCGCAGGCGCGCCGCGTTGTCCGGCTGGTCGTGCGCGAACGGCGCGACGATCTGCGGGATGCCGGCCGCGAGCGCCTGCGCGCTCGTGCCGATGCCGCCGTGATGCACGAGCGCCGCGACGCGGGGCAGCAGCGCGCCGAACGGCGCGTACGCGACGTGCCGGGTGCCCGGCGGCAGCGTCGTCGGCAGCTGGTCGCGGAACGGCGTGACGACGACGGCGCGCCGGCCGAGCGCGACGCACGCGTCGAGCGCGACCGCGAGGAGCCGTCCGCCGTGCGCCATCGCCGATCCCGGCGTGATCGCGATCGGCGGATCGCCGGCACCGAGGAACGCGGCGAGCGCCGGCGTCGAGCGGCGCGCCGCCTTCGGCGAAGAGCGGGAAGCCGGTCGTGCAGGTGCGCGGCGGCCAGTCCGGCTGCACGGCCGCGAACCACGCGGGCCACGCGCCGACGACGAGGTCCGGCGAATGCATCCATCGCGTCCAGACGTGCCGCACCGGCGCGAGCCCGAGCGTCGCGCGGAACGCGTCCAGCCGCGGCGCGACGAGCCGGTCGAGCAATCGGTCCGCGACGGCGACCAGCGACGCGCGCGCCCACCGCGGCATCCACCGGACGTCGCCGAGGCCGGGCAGGACCGGCGTCTCGTCGGCCGACAGGAGGCACGCGGGCGACAAATGGACCGTCGCGCCGCGCAGGCCCAGGCGTTCCTGCACGAGCCGCAGGCCCCACGACAGCGTGCTGCCGACGAGCACCGTGCCCGGCGAGGCGAGCGCGGACGTCGTCGCGTACGCCTGCGGCAACGTCCGCATCAGCTCGTCGAGCAGGAGGCGGGCGGCGCGGCGCGCGTCCCAGAGCTCCGGGCGCGCGAGCATCGCCTCGTATTCGGCGGTCGTCCCGTACGGCGCGAAGCGGGCGCCGGTCCGCAGCACGGTGCGCTCGAACGCCGGCGACGCGACGATCGTGACGTCGTGTCCGCGCGCGAGCAGCACCTCGCCGATCGCGGCGAACGGATGGACGTCGCCGGCGCTGCCGAGCGCGCTGACGAGGAAGCGCACCGGCGTCAGGATCGCATCGCGTCGTCGTGGAGCAGTGCGAGGATCTCGTCGCGATGCTGGTCGAGCGCCGGCGGCGGCAGATCGTAGACGGGCGGCGTCGCCGACATCCGCAGCGGGCTCGCGACCAGCGCGACGCGGCCGGCCTCGGCGTGCGGCATGTCGAGTCGCATGCCGCGCGCGTCGACCTGCGGATTCTCGAACACCTCGTCGATCCGGTCGATCGGCCCGCACGGCACGCCGGCCGCCTCGAGCCGCTCGATCCAGCGATGCTTCGTGTCGCCCGCGAGGATCGCCTCGAGCAGCGGCACCAGCACGTCGCGATGCGCGACGCGCGACGGGTTCGTGGCGAAGCGCGCGTCGTCGGCCAGGCCCGGGCATCCGGCGGCGGTACAGAAGCGGCGGAACTGCAGATCGTTGCCGATGGCAAGGATCACGTGGCCGTCGGCGCACGCGAACACCTGATAGGGGACGATGCTCAGGTGCGCGTTGCCGGCGCGGCCCGGCACGCTCCCGGTGTTCAGGTACGCCGTGTTCATGTTCGACATCGTCGAGACCATCACGTCGAGCAGCGCCATGTCGATGTGCTGTCCTTCGCCGGTCGCCCGGACGTGCAGCAGCGCGGCGAGGATCGCGGTCGCGGCGTGGATGCCGGTCAGCAGGTCGCTGATCGCGATCCCGGCCTTCTGCGGCGGGCCGCCGTGGCAGGTCGGGCAGACGTCCTCGCGTTCGCCGGTGACCGACATGAAGCCCGACAATCCCTGCACGATGAAGTCGTACCCGGGTCGCTTCGCCCACGGGCCGGTCTGGCCGAAGCCGGTGATCGAGCAGTAGATCAGGCTCGGCTTGTCCTTCGCCAGCGTCGCGTAGTCGAGGCCGTAGCGCGCGAGCTGTCCGACCTTGTAGTTCTCGATCACGACGTCGCTCTTCATCGCGAGCGCGTGGACCGTCCGTTGCCCGTCGGCGCTCGCGAGGTCGATCGCGATCGACTTCTTGCCTCGGTTCGCGGCGACGTAGTACGTCGACATGTCGGTCGGCTCGCCGTCCGCGTCGCGCACGTACGGCGGCCACGCGCGCGTGTCGTCGCCGGATCCCGGCCGCTCGACCTTGATGACCTCGGCGCCGAGGTCGGCCAGCATCTGCCCGCAGTACGGTCCGGCGAGCACGCGCGTCAGGTCGAGGACGCGGACGCCGGCGAGCGACGTGCGGCGAGCGGCGGAGGAGGGCGGGAGAGCGGTCATGGCGAGCGTCGTCTGGGCGGCACGCGAGGGTTCCGCCGCGAGCCGCTGACTATAATCTGCGTCCGTTTTTCAGCGAGAAGGAAAACCCGCGATGCATTCGGGTCGTCACATCCGTTCCATCCTCGTCGCGTACCGCGCGCGCCGGTCCGCCGGCGCACGTCTGCGGACGCTGGCCGCGTGCCTCGGCGCCGCGCTGCTCGGGCTCGTCCCGCTGGCCGCGTCGGCCGTCACCGACGTGCGCGTCTGGCATTCGATGACCGGCGTGTCGGCGACGACGTTCGCGTCGATGGTCGACGCGTTCAACGCGCGAGCAGAAGAACTATCGCGTCGAGCTGTCGTTCAAGCGGCGACGACAAGGCGACCACCGCGGCCGGCATCGCGGCGGCGAGATCGCCGGACGGCCCGGACCTGCTGCAGGTCAGCGAGGTGCGGTCCGGCGAGCTGCTCGCGGCGCGAACGCGATCAAGCCGATCTGCGAGATCCTGCCGCTCGCGAAGTCGAAGGACTTCGAGTTCTTCATCCCCGGTGCCGTGGCGTTCATGAAGGACGAGCGCAACCGGCTGCGCGCGTTCCCGCTCGAGGCGTCGGTTCCGGTCCTGCTGTACAACAAGACCGCGTTCGAGAAGGCGGGGCTGCCCGACACGCCGCCGACGACGTGGCGCGACCTGCAGAAGGACCTGATCGCGCTGCAGGACGCCGGTCGCGGGATGAAGTGCAGCTACACGAGCAGCGACCCGGCCTGGATCCACATCGAGAACATCGGCGCGCTGCACGGCGAGCCGATCGCGACGAAGAACAACGGGCTCGAAGGACCCGGTGCCGTGCTGACGTTCAACGACCTCGTGCACGTGCGCCACATCGCCCTGATGGAGAGCTGGGTCAAGAGCGACCTGTACGTGCCGTCGGGCCACGGCGAGGAAGGCGACGCGAAGTTCGCGTCCGGCCAGTGCGGGGTGCTGACGACCGCGAGCGGCTCGATCGGCGACATCGTCCGCGAGGCGAACTTCAAGATCGGCGTCGGTCCGCTGCCGTACTACGAGGAGGGCGCGCGCCAGCCGGTCAACACGCTCGTCGGCGGATCGGCGCTGTGGGCGATCGCGGGGCGGTCGAAGGACGTCTACAACGGCATCGCCGCGTTCCTCGCGTACCTCGCGACGCCGGTCGTCGCGACCGAGTGGCACCAGAAGACCGGCAGCCTGCCGTGGACCAGCGCGGCGTACACGGTGTCCGAGCGGACCGGCTTCTACGACAAGCTGCCCGGCCTCGCGGCCGTCATGAAGGGCGCGTCGACGTCGCAGGCCGCCACGTCGCGCGGCATCCGCCTGCCGAACTACGAGGCGGTGCGCGACATCATGGACACGCAGCTCGACGCGGTCTGGTCCGGCGAGAAGCCGCCGAAGCTCGGCCTCGACGACGCGGTCCGTCTGGGCGACGTCGCGATGCGGCAGGTCGTCGAGGCGCCGGCTCCGCCGAAGGGCAAGTCGCGCGCGTCGACGAAGGCGACCCGGAAGCCGGCGACGAAGACTTGACGGCGCCGGCGTGGCCCGGGCCGCGTCGCCTCGCGCATCGGGGCGGCGGGACGATCGCGCCGGAGAACACGATCGCCGGCCTGCGCGAGGCCGTCGACCGCGGCTATCGCGGCGTCGAGTTCGACGTGATGCTGACGGCCGACGGCGTGCCGGTCCTGATGCACGACGAGACGTTCGGCCGGACCGTCGCCGGCCGCGGCGCGGTCGCGTCGACGACGTGGGTCGAGCTGTCGGGCCGCGACGCCGGCGCGTGGCTCGCGCCGCGCTTCGCCGGCGAGCCGGTGCCCCGCTACGACGACGCGGTGCGCTTCTGCGTCGCCTACGGGCTGTGGATGAACGTCGAGATCAAGCCGTCCGCGGGGCGGGACGTCGAGACGGGGCGCGCCGTCGCGTCGACGTCGGAGACGATCCTGCGCGACGGACCGCACGCGCGGTCGACGATGCTGTTCTCGTCGTTCAGTCCGGCCGCGCTCGACGCGGCGCGCGCCGCGTCGCGCGAGGTGCCGCGCGGCCTGCTGTTCGACGCGTTGCCGCCGCGAGGCGTCGACGAGGCGCGCGAACTCGGCTGCGCGAGCGTCCATGTCGCGCATCGCCGGCTCGACCGCGCCGCGGTCGACCGGCTGCACGACGCGGGCTTCGCCGTGATGGCGTACACCGTCGACGACCCGGTGCGCGCGTCGACGCTCGACGCGTGGGGCGTCGACGCGATCTGCACCGATCGTCTCGACCGGATCGCTCCCTGATCGACTATCATCCGCCGGTTCGGGCGCGCGTCCCGGCGCCGTCGGTTCCGCCTGGCCACGGTCCGGCGGATGCGGTCGTCCGCGGATCGACGAGGCGACGCGGTGCAGGCGTCCCGCGTTGCGTCGAGGCGGACGTGTCCCTCGCCGCGGCGGCCGGCCGCTTCGCATCGGTCGCCGGCGCCGCGCCCCGCCCCGTGCCCGCCCTGCGACGCGGCCTGCCGCCCGCGACCACCGACCGCGACCTCGCCGGCGCCGCCCCCTGCGCGGCGTCGTTCCAATCCGAGACGGACCCATCGTGAAAGCCGCCGAAATCCGCGACCGATTCCTGAAGTTCTTCGAGGCCGAAGGGCACACGATCGTGCGCTCGTCGTCGCTGGTCCCGGGCAACGATCCGACGCTGCTGTTCACGAACGCCGGCATGAACCAGTTCAAGGACGTGTTCACCGGCGTCGACCGCCGGCCCTACGTCCGCGCCACGACGTCGCAGAAGTGCGTGCGCGCCGGCGGCAAGCACAACGACCTCGAGAACGTCGGCTACACCGCGCGGCATCACACGTTCTTCGAGATGCTCGGCAACTTCAGCTTCGGCGACTACTTCAAGCGCGACGCGATCCGCTTCGCGTGGACGCTGATCACCGAGGTCTACGGGCTGCCGAAGGACAAGCTGTGGACGACCGTCTACATCGACGACGACGAGGCGTTCGACCTGTGGACGAAGGAGATCGGCGTGCCGGCCGATCGCTGCATCCGCATCGGCGACAAGCCGGGTGGCAAGCCGTTCGACAGCGACAACTTCTGGTCGATGGGCGACACCGGCCCGTGCGGTCCGTGCAGCGAGATCTTCTACGACCACGGGCCCGACGTGTGGGGCGGGCCGCCGGGATCGCCCGAGGCCGACGGCGACCGCTACATCGAGATCTGGAACCTCGTGTTCATGCAGTTCAACCGCGACGAGTCCGGCACGATGCACAAGCTGCCGAAGCCGTCGGTCGATACCGGCATGGGCCTCGAGCGGTTGAGCGCGGTCCTGCAGCACGTCCACAGCAACTACGACATCGACCTGTTCCGCACCCTGATCGCCGCGGCCGCGCGCGAGACCGGCGCGAAGGACCTCGCCGACAACTCGCTGAAGGTCATCGCCGACCACATCCGCGCCTGCTCGTTCCTGATCGCCGACGGCGTCATCCCGTCGAACGAGGGACGCGGCTACGTGCTGCGGCGGATCGTGCGACGCGCGCTGCGCCACGGCTACAAGCTCGGTCAGACGAAGCCGTTCTTCCACGCGCTCGTCGCCGACCTCGCGACCGAGATGGGCGCAGGCCTATCCCGAGCTCGTGGAGCAGCGCGACCGCATCGCGAGCGTGCTCAGGCAGGAGGAGGAACGCTTCGGCGAGACGCTCGAGAACGGCATGCGGATCCTCGAAGGCGAGCTCGCGCGCGCAGCGGATCCGAAGAACGGCGGCGGCACGCTCGACGGCAAGGTCGCGTTCACGCTGTACGACACGTACGGCTTCCCGTTCGACCTCACGGCCGACATCTGCCGCGAGCGCGGCGTCGAGGTCGACATGGCCGGCTTCGAGGCCGCGATGGAGGTCCAGCGAACGCAGGCGCGCGCGGCCGGCCGCTTCAAGGCCTCCGGCGGGCTCGACTACGCGGGCGACCGCACCACGTTCACCGGCTACGAGGCGTCGCACGAGAAGGCGACGATCGGCGCGATCTACGTCGCCGGCACGTCGGTGCCGAGCGTGCGCGAAGGCGACGAGGCCGTGATCGTCCTCGACCGCACGCCGTTCTACGCGGAGTCGGGCGGCCAGGTCGGCGACGCGGGCCAGTTGTCGAACGCGAGCGCGCGCTTCGAGGTGACCGACACGCAGAAGGTCCAACCCGAGGTCTTCGGCCATCACGGCCGCGTGACGCACGGCGAGCTGAAGGTCGGCGACCGCGTCGACGCCGCGATCGACGCCGTGCGGCGCGCGGCGACGGTCCGCAACCACTCGGCGACGCACCTGATGCACAAGGCGTTGCGCGAGGTGCTCGGCACGCACGTGGCCCAGCGCGGCTCGCTCGTCGACGCCGACAAGACGCGCTTCGACTTCTCGCACAACGCGCCGCTGTCGGCCGACGAGATCCGGCGGGTCGAGGAGATCGTCAACAAGGAAGTGCTGGCGAACGTCGCGACGCGCGTCAACGTGCTGCCGTACGACGAGGCCGTGAAGAAGGGCGCGATGGCGCTGTTCGGCGAGAAGTACGGCGACGTCGTCCGCACGCTCGAGATCGGTACGTCGCACGAGCTGTGCGGCGGCACGCACGTCGCGCGGACCGGCGACATCGGCCTGTTCAAGATCGTGTCCGAGGGCGGCGTCGCGGCCGGCGTGCGGCGCATCGAGGCCGTCACCGGCGAGAACGCCCTGAAGCTCGTCCAGCAGCTCGACGCGCGCGTCCACGAGGCCGCGTCGGCGCTGAAGTCCCAGCCGGACGAGGTCGTCGGGCGGATCGCGCAGATCCTCGACCACGTGAAGTCGCTCGAACGCGAGCTCGGCCGCTTGAAGTCGAAGCTCGCGTCGTCCGCCGGCGACGACCTCGCGTCGCAGGCGATCGACGTGTCCGGCAAGTCGGGCGAGGCGCGCGTGCTCGCGACGCAGCTCGACGGCGCCGACGTGAAGGCGCTGCGCGAGACGATGGACCGGCTGAAGTCGAAGCTGAAGACGGCCGTGATCGTGCTGTCGTCGGTCGACGCGGGTCGCGTCAGCCTGATCGCCGGCGTCACGCCCGATCTCGTCGGGCAGGTGAAGGCGGGCGAGCTCGTCAACTACGTCGCGCAGCAGGTCGGCGGCAAGGGCGGTGGTCGTCCGGACACCGCGCAGGCCGGCGGCACCGATCCGTCGAGGCTCGGCGACGCGCTCGCGTCGGTGCGCGGCTTCGTCGAGGAACGGCTGTGATCGCCGGTCGCGCGGCCGTCGTCCTGCTCGCGACCTGCGGCGCGCTCGCGCACGCGGCCGACGCGCCGCCGATCGACGCCACGACCGCGGGCGGCGATCGCGTCCGCCTGTTCCCGAACGGCCGCTGGGAGTTCGTCGATGCCGCGAAGGCGGCGGCGCAGAAGCCGGTCGTGCAGGCCTACGACCGCCAGCACGACGAGGCCGTCGCCGCCGAGCAGGGCGGGCTGTTCGGCATCGGGCGGAAGATCAAGCCCGGCGACCCCGACTACAACCGCGGCTCGCTGAGCGGCAAGCACTGATCGTGTCGGCGCAGGCCTCGCTCGCGACCGGGCGCGTCGACGCGCCGGAGGGCGCTGCGCCGGCGCGTCCCACGAGCGCCACGTCGCGCATCGGGGCGCTCGCCGTCGTCGTCGCCGCACTCGCGCCGTGCGGCGGCTGCGCCGTCGTCGCGGTCGCCGACACCGCGGGCACCGTGGCCGCGAAGACGGTCGGTCTCGCCGCCGACGCGGCCGTCGGCACCGCGAAGGTCGCCGGCAAGGTCGTCGGCAAGGCCGCCGACGCCGTCACCGGCGGCGACGACGCGAAGAAGTGACCGCCGAGCCGTACCGCTACTGCCCGCACTGCGCATCGCCGCTCGAGATGCGCGACAGCGGCGGCCGATCGCGCGCGACCTGCCCGAGCGGCCACTTCGTCCACTGGAACAACCCGCTGCCGGTCGTCGCCGCGCTCGTCGAGTACGACGGCCGCATCCTGCTCGCGCGCAACGCGGCCTGGACGCACGGGCTGTTCGCGCTGATCACCGGATTCCTCGAGGCGGACGAGACGCCGGAGGCGGGCATCGCGCGCGAGGTCAAGGAAGAGACGAACCTCGACGTCGTGAAGACGACGCTGATCGGCGTCTACGAGTTCATGCGGAAGAACGAGCTCATCATCGCCTATCATGTCGAGGCCGAAGGGACGATCGCGCTGAACGAGGAGCTCGCGGAGTTCCGGCTCGTCGCGCCGGAGCGCCTGCGGCCGTGGCGCGCCGGCACCGGCTACGCGATGGCCGACTGGATGCGGGCGCGCGGACTGCCCGTCGAGTTCATCGACCTGCCGCGTCCCGCCGCGACGGCGACATCCGTCCCGTCCGCGCCGTCCCCCGCATCATCGTGATCGAACGAGACCTGCCATGACTGCCGAACTCATCGTCGACGCCGAGGTCGACGCGCGCGGACTCGCCTGCCCGCTGCCGATCCTGCGCGCGAAGAAGGCGTTGTCGTCGCTGTCCAGCGAGCAGCTGCTGCGCGTGCTCGCGACCGACCCCGGCTCCGTCCGCGACTTCCAGGCGTTCTCGCGGCAGACCGGCAACGAGCTGGTCGAGCAGAAGCAGATCGGGACCGTCTGGTCCCACGTGATCCGCCGCCGCTGACGGCTGGGCCCGTCGTCGCGCGGCCGCCGGCCACGCGACCCGCGGTCGACGGCGACGTCAGCCGGCCTTCGCCGACGAGACGGTCGTCTTCGGCGTCGCGCCTTTCGGCTGCTTCGCCGACGCGTCCTGCGGCGCCCGGTCCACGTTCTTCACCGGCGCGTTGCGGATCTTCTCGAGCAATTCGCGGCAGTCGACGTCGGCGTCCTTGCCCGGCGCCGTCTCGACGAGCGGCAGCAGCGCGAGGATCGGGTTGACGATGCCGAGCGCCACGGCGCCGCCGACACGCGCGCCGAGCGTGCTGAAGTCCGGCAGCACGCTCGGGTTCGCGAGCGTCCCGCCGACGTTGAACGGGGTGCGCAGCACGACGATGCTGCGCTGCTTCGGCAACGGCGTGATGCGGAAGTCGAGCTTCTCGTCCTTGAAGTTCAGGTCGCCGACGAACGTGATGACGTTCTTGTCCGTATCGATCAGCGACGTCTTCGTCGCCATGTCGCCGTCGTGGATGCCGAAGTCCGCGATCGCGCAATCGATCTTCGAGTTCGTGTCGCCGAGCAGATAGCGCACGACCTGCGGGCCCTGCAGGCCGATCAGTTCGAGCAGCAGCGAGCTCGACTCGCCGCGACCCATCGCGATCTGCGCGGTGCCGTTCGACGTCGCGAGCATCGTCGCGATCGAGTCGCCGCGGCCGTCGATCTTCAACGTGCCGTTGAGGCGTCCGAACGACGCCTTGCTGGTATCCGTCACCTTCGGCGTCAGCCGCGCGAGCGAAAGGTCGCTGAACCGCGCGTCGACCGTCGCGTGCATCGGCTGGCCGCTGCCGTCGAAGCGGAAGTCGCCACCCATCTTGCCGTCGGCGAACCCGAACGACAGCGGCGTGAACGACAGGACGCCGTCCTGCATCGTCGCGTGCATCTCGAGGTGGTCGAACGGGATCGAGCCGGCGTTCTTGATGGACTCGCCGGTGAAGCGCACGTCGGCGTCGAGCGTCTTCCACTTGTCGGTGCTGAACGTCTGCTGCGGCAGCAGCTTCTGCGGCTTCGTGGCGTCGACGACCTTCGGCGCGACCGCCGGCTCGGGCTGCTTCCCGGTGAGCGGTGCCAAATCCTTGAGGTCGAGCTGCTTCGAGACGAGCGTGCCGCTGACGAACGGCCGCGCGGGCCGCTTCTCGAACGCGATCGACCCGCCGATGTCGCTCGATCCGAGGGTGCCGTGGAAGTCGTCGTAGCGATAGACGCCGTTCTCGATGACGACGCGGCCGTTCGTCGCGTAATGCGGCGTCGCCGGCAGGCCGATGCCGGTGATGCGGTACCACTCCGCGAGGTTGTCGCCGGACAGGGAGACCTTCAGGTCGGCCGCCTTCAGCGCGGCGAGACCGGTGACGGTGCCGTCGGCCGTGACGCGGCTCGAGCCGATCGTCGCCTTGACGTCGAACGGGTAGGCCGTGTTCGTGTCGCGAAGCTTCAGCACGTCGCCGCCTCTCGCGTCGACGGCGAGCTTCAGCCCGTTCCACGTCCCGCTCGCCTTCGCGGCGATGCCGTTCGTCGAGCCGCCGCCCTTCGTGTCGACGTCGTGGCCGGTCACCGTGCCGAGCTCCGCGTCGACGTGCGTGTCCTTCGCCTTGTCGACGTAGCTGACGCGGCCCTGGTCGATCGCCGCCTGCTCGATGACGATCGACGTGCTGGAGTCGCTCTGCTGCTTGTCGAAGTACCAGTTACGCTTGTCGTCGGGCCCCACCTCGAGGTTCGCGACCGGCTTCGATACGTCCAGCGTCTTCAGGACGAGCCGGCCGTGCAGCAGGTTCAGCAGCGAGACGGTCGCGTCGACGTGGTCGACCGACGCCATCTGCGGCGTCGACGCCCACGACGGGTTGCCGAGCCGCAGGCCGTCGATGGTGACGCGCGGTCCCTGCAGCCAGTACAGCCAGACGTCGCCGTCGACGGCGAAGCTGCGACCGGTGCCGTTCTCGACCTTCTTCACGATCGTCTCGCGCAGGAAGTTGAGCTTCCACGGAAACAGGAACGCGATGAAGACGACCGCGACCACGACGATCGGCACGAGCCACCAGCGGCGTCGATGCGTCGCAGCCGCGGTCCTGCTGGGCATGGAATCGAATGTCGGCATCCCGGTGCGACGGCGGACCGCCGGCAAGGTTCCTCAGCGAAACTCCGATCGCGTCGGTCGGTCAGCGACGGCCCGAGCTGCCGAAGCCGCCGTCGCCGCGATCGGTGGCGTCGAAGCGCTCCACGATCTCGAACGTCGCCCGCACGACCGGCACGACGACAAGCTGCGCGATGCGCTCGAACGGCTCCACCACGAACGGTTCGCTGCCGCGGTTCCAGAGACTGACCATCAGCGGCCCCTGGTAGTCGGAGTCGATCAGGCCGACGAGGTTGCCGAGCACGATGCCGTGGCGGTGGCCGAGCCCGGAGCGCGGCAGGATCATCGCGGCATGGCCGGGATCCTCGAGATGGATCGCGAGGCCGGTGGCGACCAGCGCCGTCGCCTGCGCCTCGAGCCGCAGCGGTTCGTCGATGGCGGCCCGCAGGTCGAGGCCCGCGCTGCCCGGCGTCGCGTACGTCGGCATGCGGTCGGCGAGACGGGCGTCGAGGACGCGGACGGCGATCTTCATGGCGGACGGGCGGTCGACGGGCCGCTCAGTATGCCGTGACAGGTCTCTCGGCCGGCGAGGCCCGCCGAAGCGAAAACTTGACGTAGGTCAAGAAGCGCGTCGCTGCGCCGGTTGCAAGATGGGAATACGCTGCCGCAGCGCGAGGACGTCGATCCTCGCCCGGAACGCGAGCCGCGCGCCAAGGCGCGGATAGAAGACACAGGAGACAACATGCTTCGGTACAAGGCGACAGCGAAGCTGTCATTGACCGCGCTCGCGGTCTGCGCGTCGCTCGTCGCGTGCGGCGGCAGCGACAACGGGAACGACAACAATCCCGCGCCGCCGCCGCCGGCAGCGGTGGCCCGCGGCGGCATCACGACGATCACGATCAACTCGGCGACCGACGCCGTCGCGCCCAGCCAGAACCCGACGTTCGGCGGCACGACGTTCGGTACCGTCGGCGCGTATCGCAAGATCGTCGGCACCGCGAGCGGCACGCTCGACCCGACCGACGCGCACAACGCGATGATCACCGACATCGCGCTCGCGCCGCGCAACGCGCAGGGTCTCGTCGACTACTCGATGGACTTCTACATCCTCGTGCCGGTCGACCAGTCGAAGGGCAACAAGAAGGTGTTTCTCGAGGCGGTCAATCGCGGCGGCAAGCAGTTCGGCACGTTCAACGGCTCCGGCGGCGGCAACAACCCGACGACGACCGCCGATGCGGGTACCGCGTTCCTGATGAACCAGGGCTACACGATGGTCTGGGTCGGCTGGGAACCGAACCAGGTCGCGCGGACGCAGGCTTCGACGAACTACTCGATGGGCCTGACGGCGCCGATCGCGAAGAACGCGGACGGCTCGTCGATCACCGGCCTCGACTACGAGTACATCGAGTTCGACAACGCGACGTCGACGTCGTACACGACGGCGTACAACACGAACAGCACCGACACGACGAAGGCGACGCTGACAGTCAAGCAGCACCTGACCGACACGCCGACGACGATCCCGTCGACCGGCTGGACGTGGACGAGCCCGAACACGATCGCGCTGCTGCCGGCCGGCACGAAGTTCACGCAGAGCGCGATCTACGAGCTGACGTTCACGGCGAAGGATCCGGTGGTGGGCGGCGTCGGTTTTGCCGGCGTTCGCGACTTCGTCTCGTTCCTTCGCAATGCGACGGCGGACAGCGCCGGCACGGCGAACCCGCTCGCCGGCAATGTCAGCCGGATCATCACGTGGTCGCTGTCGCAGCCGTCGCGGTTCTGGAACGACTACATCTGGCTCGGCTTCAACCAGGACCTCAACAACAAGCAGGTCGTCGACGGCGTGTTCAACTGGGTCGGCGCCGGAGACGGCATCGGGCTGAACTATCGCTTCGAGCAGTCGGGCCGCACCGAGCGCAACCGGCAGAACAAGCTGTACCCGGAAGCGCCGTTCCCGTTCTCGTACACGACGACGACCGACCCGTTCACCGGCAAGACCGACGGCCGCTCCGTGAAGTGTTCGGCGACGAACACGTGCCCGAAGATCATGAACATCGATTCGGCGAACGAGTACTGGGTGAAGGCGGGCTCGCTGCTGCACAGCGACGCGCAGGGCAACGACGTGCCGGATCCGGCATTCGTCCGCAACTACCTGATCTCCGGGACGCAGCATGCCGGTCCGGCCGCTGCCAACTCGCTCGGCACCTGCGCGCAGTACCAGAACCCGGTGGACCAGAACCCGGCGCTGCGCGCGTTGTTCGTCGACCTCGACCAGTGGCTTGACGGCACCGCGCCGCCGGCCAGCCTGGTGCCGCGTCGCGCCGACGGCACAGCCGTGCTGACGCAGACGACCGCGCAGTCGGGCCTCGGCATCGGCGTCGTCCCGCAGGCGTCTCTGCCGTGGCCGTCGATCCCGAACGTGCTGTACACGGGGCTCGTGACCGTGCGCAACCTGTTCAACTTCGGCCCGAACTTCGCGCAGGGCATCCTGACGATCAACCCGCCGGTCCCGACGGGCAACGTCTATCAGTCGTTCGTCTCGAAGGTCGACAGCGACGGCAACGAGGTCGCCGGCATCCGGCTGCCGCCGGTGACCGTGCCGCTGGCCACGACGACCGGCTGGAACCTGCGCAGCGCCGCGTTCAGCGGTCCGGACGGGTGCGAGTCATCGGGGTCGTACATCCCGTTCGCGGTCGACGCGGCGCATCGCACCGCGATCGGCGATCCGCGTCCGTCGCTGACGGAGCGCTACGGCTCGCACGCGAACTACGTCGCGCAGGTCGCGAACGCCGCGAACGCGCTGCAGGCGCAACGGCTGCTGCTGCCGGCGGACGTCACGAAGTACATCACCAACGCGGCCGCGACCGTGACGGTGAACGCGGACAACCCGGTCTATCCGGGCGGCTACACCTGGTAAGCGGATCGGTCGGTCGCCGCGAGGCGACCGACCGGCCGGTCCCGCCGCCCGGCGGAACCGATCAGCCGCCGCGCGTCGCGAGGCGCGCGGCGATCTCGGCGACGAGCCGACGCGCGAGCGTCAGCTTGTCCGCCCGGCCGAGCGGCGTCCTGCCGTTCGCGTCGTACAGCGTCAGCGCATTGTCGTCGCGGCCGAACGCCTCGTCGGCCCGGTTGCCGACCACGAGGTCGGCGCGCTTGCGCATGCGCTTGTCTTCGGCGTAGCGATCCACGTCGCCGGTCTCCGCGGCGAAGCCGACGCAGTACGGCGCATCCGGTCGAGCGGCCACGTCGGCGAGGATGTCCGGGTTCGGGGCGAAGCGCAGCGACGGACCGTCGTTGCCGACCTTCTTGATCTTCTCGCCGGACGCGTTCGCGACGTGCCAGTCGGCGACCGCCGCGACCGCGACGAAGCAGTCGGTGCCGGACGCCAGCGGCAGCACGACGTCGTGCATCTGGCGGGCCGTCACGACATCGATGCGCGCGACGCCGCGCGGCGCGGCGAGCGCGGTCGGTCCGGACACGAGGGTGACGTCGGCGCCGGCCTCGCGCGCCGCGCGGGCGATCGCGTAGCCCATCTTGCCGGACGAATGGTTCGTGATCGCGCGGACCGGGTCGATCGCCTCCATCGTCGGCCCCGCCGTGATCAGCACGCGGCGTCCGGCGAGCGTCTTCGGCTGGAACGACGCGACGACGTCCGCGACGATCTCGTCCGGCTCGAGCATGCGGCCGTCGCCGATCTCGCCGCACGCCTGGTCGCCCGACGCCGGTCCGAGCAGCGTCACGCCGTCGTCGACGAGCCGGGCCGCGTTGCGGCGCGTCGCCGGATGGGCCCACATCTGCCGGTTCATCGCCGGCGCGACCAGCAACGGGCAGTCGCGCGCGACGCACATCGTCGTCAGCAGGTCGTCGCAGAGTCCGTTCGCGAGCTTCGCGAGGAAATCGGTCGACGCCGGAGCGACGACGATCGCGGCCGCCTCGCGCGACAGGTCGATGTGCGCCATGTTGTTCGGCTGGCGGGGGTCCCACTGGTCGACGAACACCGGGCGTCCCGTCAGGGCCTGCATCGTGACCGGCGTGATGAAGCGCGTCGCGCCTTCGGTCATCACGACCTGGACCGTCGCGCCTTCGTCCTGCAGCCGGCGCGCGAGCTCGGCCGACTTGTACGCGGCGATGCCGCCGGTGAGTCCGAGGACGAGGTGCTTGCCGGCGAGGTCGTTCATGGTGGCATCCGCATCGCGTGGCCCGCGGGCCGTGTCGCGCCAGCGCGCGATGCTACGCCAGCCGGTTCGGTCGGGCGCGACGCCGCGAGGGTCGCTTCAGCGGCCGCGCCGCACGCGCCACAGCTCGTCGAGGATCAGCAGCGCGGCACCGACGGTGATCGCGCTGTCCGCCACGTTGAACGCGGGAAAGCTCCAGTCGCGGTGATAGAACAGCAGGAAGTCGACGACGTGGCCGTGAACGAGGCGATCGATGACATTGCCGAGCGCGCCGCCGGCGATGAACGACAGCGCGGCGGAGAACATCTTCTGCGACGAGTGCCGCACCAGCATGAACACGATGAACACGGCCGCGACGATGCCGATCGCCGTGAACAGCCAGCGCTGCCACCCCGCGCTCGTCGACAGGAAGCTGAACGCGGCGCCCTTGTTGAACAGCAGCGTCAGGTCGAAGAAGCCGCGGACGACCTCGGTGCGCTGTCCGTACGAGAACAGCCGCACCATCGCGATCTTCGTCAGCTGGTCGGCAGCGACGACGAAGAGGATGAGGATCAGCCACGGCGTGATGCCGTCGCGAGTCGGGCGGGAGGCTTTGCGCATGGGACGTTCGGGCGGGGCGGACGGCGACGACGGCGCGGCGGGGGCCGGCATGTCCGTCGGGCGGCGCATCATAACCGAGCCGTCGCTGCGGGCCGCGCGGCATTCCCCTCGCATCGTTCGCGACGCATCCGCGTGGCGCCTGCCTCGGATCGTTCGCGAGGCAGGCGCGTGGCGTCGGCCTCGAGCGTTCGCGGCGCGTGCGCGAGGCACAATGACGCGATGCCCCGCTCGCCGACCGTCCCCGCCGCGCGCGACGACGCGACGTCGGAAACGCTCGCGCGCAGCGCCGCGTCGATCGACGCGTTCTGCGACGCCGTGTGGCTCGAGGACGGCCTTTCGCGGAACACGCTCGCCGCGTACCGCCGCGACCTGACGCTGTTCGCGCGATGGCTCGACGCGCGCGGGACGTCGATCGACGCGGCGTCGGAGAGCGACCTCGACGCGTACGTCGCGGCACGGCATCCGACGTCGTCGGCGAGCACGGCGAACCGGCGGCTCGCGGTCCTGCGCCGCTATTACCGTCACCTCGTGCGCAACGACCCGTCGCGACCCGATCCGACGCGCCGCATGCGGACCGCGAAGCGGCCCCCGCGCTTCCCGAAGACGCTGTCCGAGGCGCAGGTCGACGCGCTGCTCGCGGCGCCCGACGCATCGACGCCGCGCGGACTGCGCGACCGCGCGATGCTCGAGCTGATGTACGCGAGCGGGCTGCGCGTGTCGGAGCTCGTCGGGTTGCGCGCGACGATGGTCGGCCTCGACGAAGGCGTCGTGCGGATCGTCGGCAAGGGCGACAAGGAACGGCTCGTGCCGATCGGCGACTCGGCGTGCGACGCGATTCGCGCGTACCTTCGCGACGGACGGCCGCCGCTCGCCGGCGACCGCGCACTCGACGCGTTGTTCGTCACGGCGCGGCGCGAGGGGACGGGCGCGTCGGACGGCGGCATGACGCGCCAGATGTTCTGGAAGCTGGTCCGGCGCTACGCCGTCGTCGCGGGCGTCGATGCGCCGCTGTCGCCGCACACGCTGCGGCACGCGTTCGCGACACATCTGCTGAACCACGGCGCGGACCTGCGCGTCGTGCAGCTGCTGCTCGGCCACGCCGACATCTCGACGACGCAGATCTACACGCACGTCGCGCGCGAGCGCCTGCGCGCGCTGCACGCGCGGCATCACCCGCGCGGCTGACCGCGGCGATTTGCACGGCGCTTCCGCCTGCGCTACGGTCGCCGCTCGAACCGAGGAGCCGCCGATGAATGCCCGTGTCCCCGCCGCCGCCATCGATGCCGTCGAACTGCAGGCGTTCGTCGACGAACGCTGGGACGAGTCCATCGTCGACCGGCTGACCGACTACGTCGCGATCCCCGCGAAGAGCCCGGCGTTCGATCGCGACTGGATCGCGCACGGCTATCTCGAGCGCGTCGTGCGCGACGCGGCGTCGTGGGTCGAGGCGCAGCAGGTCGCGGGACTGAGGCTCGAGATCGTCCGCCTCGAGGGCCGCACGCCGGTCATCTTCTTCGACGTGCCGGCCACCGACGGCGGCGACGGCACGCCGGCGTCGTCGCGCACGGTCCTGCTGTACGGCCATCTCGACAAGCAGCCGGAATTCAGCGGCTGGCGCGCGGACCTCGGTCCGTGGACGCCGAAGCTGGAGGACGGCAAGCTGTACGGCCGCGGCGGCGCCGACGACGGCTACGCGATCTACTCGGCGGTCACCGCGATCAAGGCGCTCGACCGGCAGGGCATCGCGCGGCCGCGCTGCGTCGGGCTCGTCGAGACCTGCGAGGAGTCGGGCAGCTACGACCTGCTGCCGTACGTCGACGCGCTGCGCGAACGGCTCGGCGACGTCGCGCTCGTCGTCTGCCTCGACTCCGGTTGCGGCAACTACGACCAGCTGTGGCTGACGACGTCGCTGCGCGGCAACGTCACCGGCGTGCTCGAGGTGCAGGTGCTCGACGAGGGCGTCCATTCCGGCGACGCGAGCGGCATCGTGCCGTCGTCGTTCCGCATCATGCGGCAGCTGTTCGACCGCATCGAGGACTCGGGCAACGGCCGGCTGCTGCCGCGAAGCTTCCACTGCGACGTGCCGGCCGAGCGCGTCGACCAGGCGCACAAGACCGCGCGGATCCTCGGCGACATGGTCTGGAAGCGCTTCCCCTGGTCGTGCGGCGACCACGGCGAGACGGTGCAGCCGACGACGACCGACCCGGTGCAGGCGCTGCTGAACCGCACGTGGGAGCCGACGTTGTCGGTGACCGGCGCCGAAGGGCTGCCGCCGATCGCGGATGCCGGCAACGTGCTCAGACCGCGGACCGCGTTCAAGCTGTCGCTGCGGCTGCCGCCGCTCGTCGACGGACCGACCGCCCTCGCCGAGCTGAAGCAGGTCCTCGAAGTCGACGCGCCGTATCGGGCGAAGGTCGCGTTCCGCCCGGACCGCGGCATCGCGACCGGCTGGAACGCGCCGAATCTCGAGCCGTGGCTCGCCGACGCGCTCGACGACGCGTCGAACGCCGCGTTCGGCGCGCCGTGCGGCTTCCTCGGCCAGGGCGGCACGATCCCGCTGATGAGCCTGCTGGAGAAGGGTTTTCCGAAGGCGCAGTTCATGGTCTGCGGCGTGCTCGGCCCGCACTCGAACGCGCATGGGCCGAACGAGTTCCTGCACGTGCCGTACGCGCGCAAGCTGACGGCCGCCGTGTCGCGCGTGATCGCGGCGAGCGCCGGGGCGCAGACGACGACACCCCCGTGATGTCCTGTCCATCACCCGGTCGGGTGATTGGAACGAAGGTCGACTGGAGCGAAGGTCGCGGTGACGATGGCGGTGTCGCGGGCAGGACGGGATGTCCGCGGCGTGGGTGCTCCCATTCCTTCAGCGAAAGGATTCGTCATGAACACGTTGTCCCTCGAGCAGGTCGAGCAGATTTCCGGAGGTGGATTGTTCGGACAGGTCGCCGCGGGCCTCGCCGGCGCGGCTGCGATCGCCGGGGGTCTGGCGATGGTTCCGACGCCGGCGTCGCCGGCGCTTGCGGGATTCGCGGTCCTGACCGGGGTGCTCGGTGCGGGCTTCGCGTACGTCGAAGCCCGCACCTGATGGAAGACGGGACCGCGGTGCAAGTCCGAGACCGGGCCATCGTGGACGACCCATGCGTCTCGCTGCAGCGCTGATCGCGCTCGTGCTGTCCGCCGTCGTGCTCGTGATCGCGACGGGCGGCGCGGGCGCCTTCATCGATGTCGTGGCGGCGATGACGAGCGTCGAGCAGCGGTCGCTGACGATCGCGCTGCTGCTCGTGGCCGTCGTGCTCTTGCTGGTGATCGCTCGACGGCGCGGCCGTCACTCGCGCCAAACCAGGCCGGGTTGACCGCTAACCGGTCAGGCGGGCGGCCAACGACTCGCGGCGGGCGTTGGACGCCGACCGCCGACCGCCGACCGCCGACCGTTGACCGTTGACCATCGACCGATAACCATCGACCGATGACCGTTGACCGATGACCGATGACCATCGACCGATGACCGTTGACCGTTGACCGTTGACCGATGACCGATGACCGTTGACCTTCGACCGATGACCGTCGACCGATGACCGTCGACCGTCGACCGTTGACGGCTGACGCTGAACACCGACGTCCGAGCGTCGACGTCCTGGCGTCGACGGCTGAAGGCTGAAGGCTGAAGGCACTGGTGCCCGAAAGGCATGAGCCACCGTCCAGTCGCCTCGCGATGCCGTGCCTACATCGTGCGGTGGTCATCCTTCTTGCCGACCGCGCGCGCGAGCTCGCTTCCCGGCGACTCGCCGCGTCGCAGCGCCTCGATCGCCGTCGCGAAGTCGTGTCGCGGCATCCAGCCGAGCGCGGCGCGGGCTCGCTCGTTGACGTAGACGCGGTCGACGTCGTCGAGCATCGTCCAGCCACGCTTCGCGTACTCGGCGGCGTAACCCGGCACGCGACGCGCGACGACCCGCGCCGGGTCGCGCCGCAGCGCGGTGAGGTCGTCGCGCGAGAGCGGCGGCGTCGCGCCGACGATGAAACATCCGAAGCCGATCGCCGTCGCGCGCTCGATCGCGCACCGATGCGCGTCGACGACGTCCGCGAGGTCGGCGCGGCGATACAGCAGCTCGTTCAGCTTGAGGTTCGCGTCGACGTGCGCGGCGGCGCGCTCGGGCCGGTCGTCGTCCTCCGGAAAGAAGCGCGGTGTCCGCAGCACGATGCATGGCAGCCGTGCAGCCGATGCAGCAGCGCGCACAGCGACTCGGCCGCGAGCGTCGTGATGCCGTAGAGGTTCTTCGGCAGCGGGGCGGCGGCCTCGGTGATCCATGCCGCACCGTCCGCCGGCGACGACGTCAGCGCGTCGCCGAAGACGCCCGTCGTGCTCGTGACACGAACGCGCCGACCCGCGCGGCCAACGCTACCTCGAGCAGGTTCAGCGTGCCGGTCACGTCGACGTCGACGAAGTCCTGGCGCGGCCTCGTCGCGACGTGCGGCTTGTGCAGCGTCGCCGCGTGCAGCACAGCGTCGACGCCCGGCACGACCGATGCGACGAACGTCCGGTCGACGATCGAGCCGACGCGATCGGTGGACGGCGACGGCCGGACGTCGATCCCCACGACGTCGTGCGCCGACGCGCGCAGCGAGCGCAACAGCCCTTCGCCGAGGTGGCCGGCGCTGCCGGTCACGAGGATCCTCAGGCGGGGCCGGGCGCCTTCAGCTGCTTCAGCCACTCGGTCCAGTCCTGCGGGCCGCCGCCGGGCGCGAAGCGCTGCTTCAGATTGGCGAGCACGTGGTCCCAGGCCTTGTCGAAGTAGCGGTACGTCGCGTCCCATTCCTTGCCGTCGGCGCCGTCGGGATCGCCCCATCCGGTGTGATGCAGCGTCAGCCGCGTCTTCTGGCCGACCGGCTTGAAGCGCAGGACGACGACGGTGCGCTGCCCGCGCACGTGCGACAGCGACGGCGGGGCGTTCCAGTCGAAGCTCAGCATCGTCTTCGGCTGGACCGCGAGGAAGCGCATCGTGTCGGCGCCCTTCAGGCCGGGCTCCGCGTACGGATTGATGAAGACATGGAACGCGCCGTCCGGACGCGGATCGACCTCGGCGTCCGGCGCGAAGAATCCGACGATGCCGTCGCGCGTCGTCCACGCCTCCCACACGCGGTCGACGGGCGCATCGACGAGCACCTCCTTGTCGAGTGCGCGCTCCACGGCGCAGCGGTCGGCGGAAAGCGGCGAGAGGCGCGAGCAGCAGCGCCAGGCAAAGCGACGCGAGGAGGCGAGCAGGCATCGAAGTTCCTCCTTCGTCGACGGTCCGCGAGGGGCGGTGCACGGCCCTCTATAATGCCCGTCATGTCCAAGCACGCGCACGTTTCCGAGACGCCGGCGGTGCGCTGGCTGCGCGAGCGCGCCGTGCCGTTCAGCGAGCATCCGTACGCGTACGAGGAGCACGGCGGCACCGCCGTGTCGGCGCGCGAGCTCGGCGTCGACGAGCATGCGGTCGTCAAGACGCTCGTGATGGAAGACGAGGCCGGCGTCGCCGCTGATCGTGCTGATGCACGGCGACCGCAAGGTGTCCACGAAGTCGCTCGCGCGGACGATCGGCGCGAAGCGCGTCGCGCCGTGCAGGCCCGAGGTCGCGGAGCGGCAGAGCGGCTATCAGGTCGGCGGCACGTCGCCGTTCGGCACTCGCAAGCCGCTGCCCACGTTCGTCGAGGAGACCGTGCTCGAGCTGCCGCGCATCTACATCAACGGCGGCCGGCGCGGCTATCTCGTCGGCATCGACCCGCGCGTGCTCGTCGAGACGCTCGGCGCGAAGCCCGTGTCGTGCGCGGTCGTCGACGCGTGAGCCGCGCGCGGGTCGGTTCGATGAGCGGCACCGTCGCGTTCGTCGTCGCGGTGGTCGCGGCGTACCTGCTCGGATCGGTGTCGTTCGCGATCGTGGTCAGCCGCATCGCCGGCATCGCCGACCCGCGCAGCTTCGGCTCGAAGAATCCCGGGGCGACGAACGTCCTGCGCGGCGGCAACAAGGGCGCGGCGATCGCGACGCTGGTGCTCGACGCGCTGAAGGGCTGGCTCGCGGTATGGCTCGCGGCGACGTTCGGCGATCGCGTCGGGCTCGACGAGTCCGGCGTCGCCGCGGTCGCGCTCGCGGTGTTCCTCGGGCACCTCTATCCGGTGTTCTTCGGCTTCAAGGGCGGGAAGGGCGTCGCGACGGCGCTCGGCGTCCTGCTCGCGATCGCGTGGTGGCTCGGCGCTCGGTACGCTCGCGACGTGGCTGATCGTCGCGTTCTTCTTCCGCTACTCGTCGCTCGCGGCGCTCGTCGCGGCGCTGTTCGCGCCGTTCTACTACGCGCTGCTCGTCGGCTTCGATGCGTTCGCCGCGGTCATCGTCGTCATGAGCGTGCTGATCGTCTATCGCCATCGACGCAACATCGCGAACCTGCTCGCCGGCAAGGAGCCGCGCATCGGCGGCGGTCGCGTGAACGTCGGCCGCTGACGCCGACACGCGCATCGCGGTCTCGGTCCCGTCGACGGCGTTCGCAGCCGCCGTCGCGCCAGACGCCGCACCGCATCGCGATCGCCACGACCCATGACCCGCCTCGTCGTCGCCTCGAACAACCCCGGCAAGCTGCGCGAGTTCGCCGCACTGCTCGCCCCGCTCGGCTTCGAGGCGGTCTCGCAGCGCGAGCTCGGCATCGACGAGGCCGACGAGCCGTTCGCGACATTCGTCGAGAACGCGCTCGCGAAGGCGCGGCATGCGAGCGCCGCGTCCGGGCTGCCGGCGCTAGCCGACGACTCCGGACTGTGCGTCGACGCGCTCGACGGCGCGCCCGGCGTGCGCTCCGCTCGCTACGCGACGACGGACGAGCCGCTCGCGCGAGACGCGCAGGACCGCCGCAACAACGCGACGCTGGTCGCCGCGCTCGCCGGCCACGCGCGGCGCGACGCGCACTACGTCTGCTGCCTCGTGCTCGTCCGTCGCGTCGACGACCCCGAGCCGATCGTCGCGTCGGCGCGCTGGGACGGACGCATCGTCGACGTCCCGCGCGGGTCGGGCGGCTTCGGTTACGACGCGCACTTCGTCCCCGACGGTCTCGACCGGACCGCGGCCGAGCTCGACGCGGCGACGAAGAACCGCATCAGCCATCGCGCGCTGGCGCTCGCGAGGCTCGTCGACGAGCTGCGCGCCGGCGTCCTCGCGCTGGCGGGCGCCGCGCCGTGATCCCGATCGTCCCCGAAGGCGGGATCCGGCAGGCCTCGCGCGCGCGCTTCGCGAACGTCTCGACCGGGACGCGCCTCGCGACGTTGCCGCCGCTGACGCTGTACGTCCACTTCCCGTGGTGCGTGAGGAAGTGCCCGTACTGCGACTTCAACTCGCACGAGCCGCGCGACGGCATCGAGACGATCCCCGAGGCGCGGTATATCGACGCGCTCGTCGCCGACCTCGACCGCGTCGTGCCGCAGGTGTGGGGACGCCGCGTGCATGCGGTGTTCCTCGGCGGCGGCACGCCGAGCCTGATCGCGCCGGCGGCGATCGACCGGCTGCTGTCGGCGGTGCGCGCGCGGCTGACGCTCGAAGCCGATGCCGAGATCACGCTCGAGGCGAACCCCGGCACGGTCGAGGCCGGCCGCTTCGCCGAGTATCGCGCGCTCGGCATCAACCGGCTGTCGATCGGCATCCAGAGCTTCGACGACGACGCGCTGCGCGCGCTCGGCCGCATCCACGACGGCGCGCAGGCGCGTCGCGCCGTCGAGGTGGCCGCGGCGTCGTTCGAGACATTCAACCTCGACCTGATGTACGCGCTGCCGGGTCAGGACGCGGACGCCGCGGCCCGCGACGTCGCGACCGCGCGTGCCTTCGCACCGCCGCACCTGTCGCTGTACCAGCTGACGCTCGAGCCGAACACCGTGTTCGCGAAGTACCCGCCGCGGCTGCCCGACGACGACGCGATCGACGCGATCGAGGCCGCGATCGCCGAACAGGTCGCGCTCGGCGGCTGGCGGCGCTACGAGGTCTCCGCGTACGCGCAGCCGGGCCACGCGTCGCGGCACAACCTCAACTACTGGAACTTCGGTGACTACGTCGGGATCGGCGCGGGCGCGCACGGGAAGCTGTCGTTTCCCGACCGGATCGTCCGCCAGACGCGCGTTCGCAACCCGGACGTCTACCTGGCGCGATTCGACGCGGGCGAACCGGCGGAAGACGAGACGCCGGTCGAGGCGCGCGAGCTGCCGTTCGAATTCATGCTGAACGCGCTGCGGCTCGTCGACGGCGTGCCGACCGCGCCGCTTCGAGGAGCGCACCGGATTGCCGCTCGCGACGATCGAGCGGCCGCTCGCCGAAGCCGAGGCGCGCGGGCTGATCGAGCGCGATGCGTTCCGGATCCGGCCGACGGCGCTCGGGCTGCGTTTCCTGAACGATCTGCAACAGCTCTTTCTGCCGCTTCGCTGACCGCCGCACGTTGCCGGGGCGCATGCCCCGTCGTGAGGCGCGCCAACTCGCCTCGGTGCCGCGCCGTGGTGCCTCGACGGGCGTCGTGCCCCGGGGACGGACCTGGAACGTTCGATGCTATATTTTTCGGCTTGCGGCGCTGCCGCATGGCCGCGCGCGCGCCGGACGGCCTGCGCCACCTTCCCGGACAACAACAGGAGAGCAGTTGATGAGCATGACTTCGTCGGATGTGCTGAAGATGGTCAAGGACAACGAAGCGAAGTTCGTCGACTTCCGCTTCACCGACACCAAGGGTAAGGAGCAGCACGTCTCGGTCCCGGTCTCGCATTTCGGGCAGGACAAGTTCGACGACGGCCACGCGTTCGACGGCTCCTCCGTCGCCGGCTGGAAGGGCATCGAGGCGTCCGACATGCTGCTGATGCCGGATCCGAACACGGCGTTCATCGACCCGTTCCGCGAGGAGACGACGGTCTGCATCACGTGCGACGTCATCGAGCCGTCGGACGGCAAGGGCTACGAGCGCGACCCGCGTTCGCTCGCGCGTCGCGCCGAGGCGTACCTCAAGTCGTCGGGCATCGGCGACGCGGCGTACTTCGGCCCCGAGCCCGAGTTCTTCATCTTCGACCAGGTGCGCTGGGGCGTCGACATGTCCGGCTGCTTCGTCAAGATCGACTCCGAGGAAGCGTCGTGGTCGACCGGCCTGAAGGTCGAAGGCGGCAACCTCGGCCATCGCCCGGCGGTCAAGGGCGGCTACTTCCCGGTCCCGCCGGTCGACTCGCTGCAGGACATGCGCAGCGAGATGTGCCTGATCCTCGAGGCGATCGGCGTGCCGGTCGAGGTCCATCACCACGAGGTCGCCGGCGCCGGCCAGTGCGAGATCGGCACGAAGTTCTCGACGCTCGTCGAGCGCGCCGACTGGCTGCAGAAGCTGAAGTACGTCATGCTCAACGTCGCGCATTCGTACGGCAAGACGGCCACGTTCATGCCGAAGCCGGTCGTCGGCGACAACGGGTCGGGCATGCACGTGCACCAGTCGGTGTGGAAGGGCGGCACGAACCTGTTCGCCGGCGACGGCTACGCGGGCCTGTCCGAGTTCGCGCTGTACTACATCGGCGGCATCATCAAGCACGCGCGCGCGCTCAACGCGATCACGAACCCGGGCACGAACTCGTACAAGCGGCTCGTGCCGGGCTTCGAGGCGCCGGTCAAGCTCGCCTACTCGGCGCGCAACCGCTCGGCGTCGATCCGCATCCCGTACGTGCAGAGCCCGAAGGCGCGGCGCATCGAGGTCCGCTTCCCGGACCCGACGGCGAATCCGTACCTCGCGTTCTCGGCGCTGCTGATGGCCGGCCTCGACGGCGTCGAGAACAAGATCCATCCGGGCGAGGCGGCCGACAAGAACCTCTACGACCTGCCGCCGGAAGAGGACGCGAAGATCCCGACCGTCTGCTCGAGCCTCGACATGGCGCTCGAACACCTCGACCAGGACCGCGCGTTCCTGACGAAGGGCGGCGTGTTCACCGACGCGATGATCGACGCGTACATGGACCTCAAGCTCGAGGAGGTCACGCGCTTCCGGATGACGACCCATCCGGTCGAGTTCGACATGTACTACTCGCTGTAATCGACGTCCGCGCGGGCGGCGGCGGCGCTTCCGAGCGCCGTCGTCACCGACGATCACGATCGTCACATGGCGCTGCGGCGTCGCGTGGCGGAACGATCGCCGCGAGGGCGACGGCAGGGGACCGGGCAGGCGCGCGCCGACGACGCGCGCGCTATCATGCGCATCGCCGGTTTCCTGCGGAATCTTCGTCATGCCGAGTCTTGTTCGCCTCGCCCGTCTCGCCGTCGCCGCGCTCGCGCTGACCGCCGCGGCGGGCGCGAGCGCCCAGCAGGATGCGATGTACAAGTGCGTCGACGAGCACGGCAACACGACGTTCACGAACACCGGCAGCACGAAGGGCTGCACGAAGCTCAACGTCGATCCGGTCGTGATCCCGAAGCTCGCGACGCCGTCGTCGTCCGCGCGACCGCAGGCCACGACGCCGGCGGGCTTCCCGAAGGTCGATCCGTCGACGCAGCGGGCGCGCGACAACGACCGCCGCCGCATCCTCGAGGACGAGCTGCGCGACAAGGAGGCGCAGCTCGCGGACCTCAAGCGCGAGTACAACAACGGCGAGCCCGAGCGACAGGGCAACGAGCGCAACTACCAGCGCTACCTCGACCGTCGCGACAAGCTGAAGGAAGACATCGCGCGCGCCGAGAACGACATCGCGTCGATCAGGAACGAGATCGGCAAGGTCCAGTAGCGCGGCCGGCGACGGCCCGGTCCGTCCGATGAGCGACGCCGACGCGTCGCGCTTCGGCGGCCTCGACCTGCTGACGTCGGCGGTGGTCATCCTCGACGCCGAAGGGCGCGATGCGGTTCGCGAACGGCGCCGCCGAGACGATGCTCGACTTCTCGCTGCGCACGACGCGCGGTCAGCGGTTCTCGGCGCTGCTCGTCAACGGCTCGCTCGTCGACGACCTGTTCGCCGACGCGCGCCGGCTCCAGTACGCGAACAAGCGGCTCGACTTCGCGCTGCACCGGCCGGGCCGCGAGCCGATCGAGGTCCACGGGATCGTGACCGCGCTGCACGACGATCCCGAGACGCCGGTCGTGTTCGAGATGCAGGAGGCGGACCGGCAGCGACGGATCGACCGCGTCGAGCGCATCCAGGACCAGAGCGCGATCAACCGCGAGCTGATCCGCAACCTGGCGCACGAGATCAAGAACCCGCTCGGCGGCATCCGCGGCGCCGCGCAGCTGCTGCAGATGGAGATCGCGGCGCCGGCGGCCGGCGGTCGTCCGGCCCGCGCGCCGTCGGCCGAGTTCCTCGACTACGCGCAGCGTCATCATCAAGGAGGCGGACCGGCTGCAGAGCCTCGTCGACCGGCTGCTCGCGCCGCACCGGCGCGCGCGCATCGTCGGCGACGTCAACGTCCACGAGGTCTGCGAGCGCGTGCGCAGCGTGCTGATGGCCGAGCATCCGGTGGGGCTGCGACATCGAGCGCGACTACGACGCCAGCATTCCCGAGTTCCGCGGCGACAAGGAACAGCTGATCCAGGCGCTGCTGAACATCGCGCACAACGCGGCGCTCGCGCTGTCGGCGAGGATCGCGGCGCGCGACGCCGAGATCGTCCTGCGCACGCGGATCGCGCGCCAGGTGACGATCGCCCGCACGCGTCACCGCTTGGCACTGGAATTGCATGTGATCGACAATGGCCCCGGGATCGATGCAGAGATCCGCGACCGGGTGTTCCTGCCGCTGGTGTCCGGTCGCGAAGGCGGAACGGGTCTCGGCCTGACGCTCGCACAGACGTTCGTCGAGGAACATCACGGCACGATCGACTTCGACAGCCGGCCCGGCCGTACCGCGTTCCGCCTGCTGCTGCCCTTGCCGTGAGCCTCGACCCGATGCCCGTCACCTTTCCCGCCGTGCCCGCGCCGCCCGATCGGATCCGTCGGAGCGACGTGCCGATGAAGCCGATCTGGATCGTCGACGACGACCAGTCGATCCGCTGGGTGCTCGAAAGGACGCTGGCCCGCGAGAACCTGCCGTGCCGCAGCTTCTCGAACAGCGCCGACGTCCTCGCCGCGATGCGAGACCGAGTCGCCGCAGGTGCTCGTGTCCGACATCCGCATGCCCGGCGGCGCGACGCCGAACGCCGGGCTCGAGCTGCTGCAGGCCGCGCGGGAGAAGCATCCCGGGCTGCCCGTCATCATCATGACCGCGTTCTCCGACCTCGAGAGCGCGGTGTCGGCGTTCCAGGGCGGCGCGTTCGAATACCTGCCGAAGCCGTTCGACGTCGACCAGGCCGTCGAGCTGATCCGTCGCGCGGTCGACGAGAGCCTCCGCGAGGCGGCGATCGAGGAGCAGATCGAGGCGACGCCGGAGATCCTCGGGCAGGCGCCCGCGATGCAGGACGTGTTCCGCGCCATCGGCCGGCTGTCGCAGTCGAACGTCACGGTGCTGATCACCGGCGAGTCCGGGACCGGCAAGGAGCTCGTCGCGCGCGCGCTGCATCGGCACAGTCCGCGCGCGAGCCAGCCGTTCATCGCGCTGAACACCGCCGCGATCCCGAAGGAGCTGCTCGAGTCCGAGCTGTTCGGCCACGAGCGCGGCGCGTTCACCGGCGCGCAGAGCATGCGGCGCGGCCGCTTCGAGCAGGCCGAAGGCGGCTCGCTGTTCCTCGACGAGATCGGCGACATGCCGTCCGAGCTGCAGACGCGCCTGCTGCGCGTGCTGTCCGACGGGCACTTCTATCGCGTCGGCGGCCACAGTCCGATGAAGGCCAACGTGCGCGTCATCGCGGCCACGCACCAGAACCTCGAGGACCTCGTGCGGCAGGGCTCGTTCCGCGAGGACCTGTATCACCGCCTCAACGTCATCCGGCTGCGCCTGCCGGCGCTGCACGAGCGGGCGGAGGACATCCCGATGCTCGCGCGCAACTTCCTTCAGAAGAGCGCGCGCGAGCTCGGCGTCGACCCGAAGCGCCTGTCCGATGCCGCGATGAAGCTGCTCGTCACGCTGCCGTTCCCCGGCAACGTGCGGCAGCTCGAGAACCTCTGCCACTGGCTGACCGTGATGGCGCCGGCGCAGGTCGTCGAGATCAAGGACCTGCCGCCGGAGATGCGCGGCGTCGCGCCCGAGGCGGCGCGCACGACGTCGCTGTCGCGCGTGCCAGCGGCCGATGCGCCGGCCGCGTGCCGATGCGCCGCTCAACGGGCAGGCGTCGGCGGCGTCGCGCGCGGAGCCGGTCGCCGACGACGTATGGCGCGTCGAGCTCGAACGGATGGCCGCGCACCTGCTCGCGCTCGACCGGCGCGACGTGATGGACGCGCTGACGCGGCAGTTCGAGGCGACGCTGATCCGCATGGCGCTGCGACACACCGGCGGGCGCCGCATCGAGGCGGCGCAACGGCTCGGCATCGGACGCAACACGATCACGCGAAAGATCCAGGACCTCGGGCTCGACGACGTGCGCTGAGCGTCGCCTCGTCGGTCGCGACGACCGACGTGGGAGGTCGCCCGAGCCCGTACGTCGCGACCTCAGCGACGCGCGAGCGTCGCGACGACCGGCGCGGACGTCAGTCGAGCGCGAACGTCGCGACGACCGGCGCGTGGTCCGACGGCTGCTTCTTCTTCCGCTCGTCGCGATCGATCGTGCACGCGGTGCACGCCTTCGCCATCGACGGCGACACCAGCACGTGGTCGATCCGCAGGCCGCGGCCCTTCTGGAAGCCGAGCATCCGGTAGTCCCACCAGGTGTACGACTTCGGGGGCTGCTCGAACAGCCGGAACGCGTCGACGAGGCCGATGCCGACGAGCGCCTGCAATGCTTCACGCTCCGGCATCGAGAACAGCACCTGGCCTTGCCACGCGAGCGGGTCGTGCACGTCGCGGTCTTCCGGCGCGACGTTGAAGTCGCCGAGCACGACGAGCTTGTCGTGCGTCGCGAGCTCGCCGCGCAGCCACTCGGTCAGCGCGCGCATCCAGCGCAGCTTGTACGCGTACTTGTCGCTGCCGACCGACTGGCCGTTCGGGACGTAGACGCTGATCACGCGCACGCCGCCGATCGTCGCCGACAGCACGCGCTTCTGATCGTCCTCGAAGCCGGGGATGTCGGCGACGACGTCCGTCGACGGTCGTCCGAGGCGGGTGACGAGCGCGACGCCGTTGTACGTCTTCTGTCCGACGAAGCACGCGCCGTAGCCCGCGGCCTCGAGCTCCGCGGTCGGGAAACGGTCGTCGGCGAGCTTCGTCTCCTGCAGCGCGAGCACGTCGACCGGGTTGCGGCCGAGCCAGTCGACGACGTGCGGCAGACGGATGTTGAGCGAGTTGACGTTCCAGGTCGCGATGCGCATGGCGGCGGTCGGGGAGGGCGGACCGCGATTCTGCCCGACGCGCCGCGACGCGAGCGTCGTCGTGCGCGCGGGACGCGATGGAGGGCTGCCCCTCGAGTGCACGATCGACCGCGTGCGGTCGACGGCCAGACGGGCACGTCGCCTTTCATCGCGGTCCGGTTCGGGGGCGGCGCATGGGGTCCGGACATCCGGTCGCGACGGGGATCACCGGGCGGTTGTCCCGGAACACCACGCCCTACGGGCGCCGGCGATGAGCACGCGCGCTAGAAGCGGAACCCCGGCGGCGCGTTCGGGTTCGCCGGCGCGGGCGGCGGCGTGACCGGCGCACGCTGCGCCTGCGTCGGCGCCGGCACGTTCTGGCTCGCGGGCTTCGTCGTCGGCGACAGCGGCGTCGGCGCGGGATTCTGCCAGTCGCGCGGCAGCGCGTTCGACGCCGGATAGCCGGCCTCGTCGAGCATCGCGCTCCACGCCGGTTCGGAGTAGCCGACCGAACGTCGGCTGCCGACCTGCATCACCGGCGCGACGCCGTCCGGCGACTGCTGCTTGAACAGCGCGATGTCGTCGTCGCTCGACACCGTGCGCTCGGTGAACGGGACGCCGCGGCTTCGCAGGTAGCCGCGCGCCTCCTCGCACGGCGCGCACTTCGCCGCGGTGTAGAGCGTGACCGGATACTTCGACGGCCGGCTGCTGCAGCGCGAACGGCAGCGGCGAGGTCGGGCCGGTGTCGGCCATCCTGGGCGCGGACACGACCTTCGCGTTCGGCGGCGGCGGGCGGTCGCTGTACGTGACCTGTCCGTTCGCGTCGATGTACTTGTACTGCGCGGCCGCCGTCGACGCGAGGCCCATCGTCAGCACGACCATCGCCCATCGCCTCGTCGCCATCCCGGTCTCCGCGTCAAGCCGTCTCGACCATCCCATTATGCCGAAGCAGGGCTTCGAGATCGGGCTCGCGTCCGCGGAACGACACGAACGATTCGAGCGCGGGCCGGCTGCCGCCGACGCCGAGGATCTCGGCGAGGAAGCGCGCGCCGGTGCCCTGGTTGAGCACGCCGTCCTCCTCGAACTGCGCGTACGCGTCGGCCGACAGCACCTCGGCCCACTTGTAGCTGTAGTAGCCGGCCGCGTAGCCGCCCGCGAAGATGTGCGAGAACTGGTTCGGCTGGCGGTTGTACGACGGGACCTCGTACACCGCGACCTCGTCGCGCACTTCCTCGAGCAGGTCGATGATGGTCTTCGTGCCGCGCACGTCGAAGCGGCTGTGCAAGCGCATGTCGAACAGCCCGAACTCGAGCTGGCGCAGCGTCTGCATGCCGGCCTGGAAGTTCTTCGCCGCGAGCATGCGGTCGAACAGCTCGCGCGGGATCGGCTCGCCGGTCTCGACGTGCGACGTCATGTGACGCACGACGTCCCACTCCCAGCAGAAGTTCTCGAGGAACTGCGACGGCAGCTCCACTGCGTCCCACTCGACGCCGCGGATACCCGACACCGCGACCTCGTCGATGCGCGTCAGCATGTGATGCAGGCCGTGGCCGAACTCGTGGAACAGCGTGTTGACCTCGGCGTGCGTGAACAGCGCCTCGCGCGTCACGGCGCCGGACCCGTCGCGCAGCGGCTCCGAGAAGTTGCACGTGAGATAGGCGATCGGCGTCTGCACGCTGCCGTCGGGACGGCGGGCCCGGTTGCGCGCCGAGTCCATCCATGCACCGCCGCGCTTGCCGGTGCGCGCGTAAAGGTCGAGATAGAACTGCGCGACGAGCGTGCCGTCCGGATCGACGACGTCGAAGAAGCGGACGTCCGGATGCCAGCGCGGCGGCGCGTCGGCGCCGGCCCGCTCGCGGACGTCGACGCCGAACAGCTGCCGCACGACGCGGAACAGCCCGGCGAGCGCCTTCGACTCGGGGAAGTAGTTCTTGACCTCCTGTTGCGAGAACGCGTAGCGGCGCTCGCGCAGGCGCTCCGACGCGAACGCGATGTCCCATGCCTCGAGCCGGTCGAGGCCGAGCTCGTCCCGCGCGAACGCCGACAGCTCGGCCATGTCGCGCTCGCCGAACGGCTTCGCGCGGTCGCGCAGCTTCTCGAGGAACGCGATGCACGTCGTCGGGGTTGTCCGCCATCTTCGGAACCATCGACAGGCTCGCGAAGTTCGCGTAGTGCATCAGCGACGCGGCCTCGGCGCGCAGCTCGAGGATGCGCGCGATCAGCGGCCCGTTGTCCTGCTCGGGCTTGCCGAACTCCGAAGCGCGCTTCACATACGCCGCGTAGATGCGTTCGCGCAGCGAGCGATCCTTCGCGAACTGCACGACCGCAAGGTACGACGGCGCGTGCAGCGTGATCCGGTAGCCGGACGACGCCGGCCTGCTCGGCGCGCGAACGCGCGGCGGCGATCGCGTCGTCCGGCAGGCCGTCGAGCGCCGCGGCGTCCGGCACGTCGAGTACGAACTCGTTCGTCGCGTCGAGCACGTTCTCGGAGAAGCGCTGCGACAGCTTCGCGAGCTCGTCCTCGATCGCCGCGAGCTTCGCCTTGTCGTCCGGCGGCAGCTCGGCGCCGCCGAGCCGGAAGTCGCGCAGCGCGATCGCGACGACGCGCCGGCGCACCGGCGACAGCGACTCGAACGCCGGCGATCGCTCGAGCGCCCGATACTTCTCGAACAGCGCCGCGTTCTGCCCGAGCCGCGTCCAGAACTCCGTCACCTTCGGCAGGCACGCGTTGTACGCGTCGCGCAATGCCGGCGTGTCGACGACCGCGTTCAGATGCGATGCGATCGACCAGGCTCGGCCCACGCGCTCGGTCGCCTGCTGCAGCGGCTGGACGAACGACGACCAGGTCGGCTCGACCGACGGCTGCTCGAGCGCCGAGATCCTCTCGTCGGCCTCGCCGCAGCACCGTCTCGATCGCCGGCACGACCCGCGACGCGTCGATCGCATCGAAGCGGATCGGGTCGCCGTCGTCGAGCAGCGGATCGGGAGTCGTGTTCGTCGCGGTCATGTCCATGCGCTCATCCGTTCGTTCGTCGGGCCGATCGCTCGGCCGCCGTCACCGTATTGTCCAGCAGCATCGCGATCGTCATCGGTCCGACGCCGCCGGGCACCGGAGACAGCCAGCCCGCGACCTCGCGGACCGCGACCTGGTCGACGTCGCCGACGAGCTTCCCGTCGGCGTCTCGGTTGATGCCGACGTCGACGACCGCGGCGCCCGGCTTGATCATGTCCGCGGTGACCATGCGCGGCCGGCCGACCGCGGCCACGACGATGTCGGCCTCGCGCACGACGGCCGCGAGGTCTCGCGTCGCGCTGTGGCAGATCGTGACCGTGGCGTTCCGTGCCAGCAGCATCAGCGCCATCGGCTTGCCGACCGTGTCGCTGCGTCCGATCACGACCGCGCGGGCACCGGCGATCGGGACGGCGGCATGGTCGAGCATCCGCATCACGCCGAACGGCGTGCACGGCCGGAAGCCGACCTCGTCGCGGTCGATCCGGCCGGTCGTCAGCGCGCCGGCCGACAGCAGGTGGAACCCGTCGACGTCCTTCTCGATCGCGACGCGTCCGATGCTGCGGACCGCGTCGATGGACGGCGGCAACGGCATCTGGACGAGGATGCCGTGGATCGCCGCGTCGGCGTTGAGGCGGTCGATCTCGGCGTCGAGCTCGGCCTGCACGATCGTCGCCGGCAACGCGCTCATCGTCGAGTGGATGCCGGCCTCGGCGCACGCGCGGATCTTGTTGCGCACGTAGACGGCCGACGCGGGGTCGTCGCCGACGAGGACGACGGCGAGTCCCGGCGCGACGCCACGCGCGGCCAGCGCGGCGGCCCGCGCCGCGACGCCGGCGCGCAGCTCGCGCGACAGGGCCGCGCCGTCGAGGAGGCGGGCGGTCATCGCGGAAGGAGGACGGGCGCGTCGGGCATCGGGGCGCGGAATTTAGCACGCGCCCGCCCACGCGGCCGCGTCGGACGGATCGTGTCGGGCCGCACGACGGACTGTCGGAATGTTTGCCAATCGCGCCGACCTGGCGCGGCGGCCGAAACGTCGATCGTTTCGAAATCAATGACTTAATCGGCTAGGCATAGCACTTGCGATAAGTCAATACAAACCGGACGGTCCCGTCCGGATGAAGGGTCGGAACAATTTCAGGGAGCGGTGCCGGTGAACGTCCTTCGCGTCGCGCTATCCGCAGCGGTCTGCGGCCTCACGATGACCGCGCACGCGGCGCCGACGATGTCGCTGGAGCACGCGGGCGGCGCGCTGGCGAACGTCGCCGGCGGGCTTGTCGACGGGACCGCCGTCGACCGTGCGTCGCTGGTTGAGGCGACCGCCGTCGTACGGGCCGCGCCGGCCGCGACCGACGCGTCGAAAGCCGATGCCTTCGCGCCGCCGATCGGCCCGAAGGCGGTGCCGGAGCCCGGCTCGCTCGCGCTGCTCGGCATCGCCGGCGCGGCGCTCGTGGCCGCGCGCGGACGGCGAGCGCGCCGCGCCTGAACCAGTTAGGGTGGGTGGCAAATTTCCCCGCTTCGGCGGGGTTTTTTTTGCGCGCTCGCCGCGCGGGCGGACGACGGGCGCGTCAGCCGCGCGTCAGCGCGAGCCGCAGCAGGTCCGCGACGGTGCCGGCGTTGAGCTTGTCCATGATGTTCGCGCGATGGGCCTCGACCGTCTTGATGCTGATGCCGAGGTCGTCGGCGATCTGCTTGTTGAGGCGGCCGCCGACGATGCATTCGAGGACCTGACGCTCGCGCGCGGTCAGGCGCGCCAGCAGCTCCTCGTGTTCGCGCTCGCGCCGACGCGCCTCGGCCTCCGACTCGGCGGCCGACAGCATCCGCTCGACCGACGCTGCGCAGGTCCGCCTCGTTGAACGGCTTCTCGATGAAGTCGACCGCGCCCTTCTTCATCGTCGCGACCGCCATCGGGACGTCGCCGTGGCCGGTGATGAACAGGATCGGCAGGTTCGCGCCGCGCGCGACGAGCTGTTCCTGCAGCTCGAGTCCGCTCATGCCCGGCATGCGGACGTCGAGGATCAGGCACGCCGTGCGCGCCGGCTCGTAGCTCGCGAGGAACTCCTCGGCGCGCGCGAAGCAGGCGACCTGGTAGCGATTCGCCTCGAGCAGCCAGCGCAGCGAGTCGCGGACCGCCTCGTCGTCGTCGACGACATAGACGAGGCTCGTGGTGCGGACCGGTTCGCGGCGGGCGTCGCTGGGCGTGTCTCGAAGCATCCGTCGATTGTATGCGACGGTCACCGGCCGCCGGCCGCGGCCGCCTCGACGTTCGCCTGGGTCGCGCGCGACGCGACGGCGCGCGTCGAGCGCGGCAGCGTGAAGCGGAAGACGCTGCCGCCGCCGGGATTCGGCGCGGCCCACAGGCGGCCGCCGTGGAACTCGACGATCGAGCGGCAGATGTTCAGGCCCATGCCCATGCCCTCGGCCTTCGTGCTGAAGAACGGCTCGAACAGCTTCTCGTACATCGCGTCGTCGATGCCCTGGCCGCGGTCGGTGACGGAGAACTCGACCTGCGCGATCGGCAGGCCGTCGGCGGCGTCGCCGATCGTCGGGCCGACCGCGCCGACGACGTCGCGCACGGCGACGACGATCGACCGGTCGACGCCGTCGGCGCTCCGCCGGCGTCGCCTCGCAGCCGTTGCGGATCAGGTTCAGCAGCACCTGCTCGATCAGGATCGGATCGGCGTCGATGTCGGCGATGTCGGGCGGCACGCGCGTGCGGATCGACGAGACGGCGCTTCGATGCCTCGATCTCCGCGAAGCCGACCGCGTCGTCGACGATCGCCGCGGATGCGGCAGCGGCGTCGACGCGGCTCGCTGCGCTTCACGAACTCGCGGATGCGCCGGATGATGTGCCCGGCGCGCTCGGCCTGCGCCGACGTCTTCTGCAGCATCGCGAGCAGCTCGGCCTGGTCGGTCGCGGTGCCGGTCGCGAGGTTGCGCCGCACGCGCGCGACGGTGCCCATGCTGTAGTTGCTGATCGCGGTCAGCGGCTGGTTCAGCTCGTGCGCGAGCGACGACGCCATCTCGCCCATCGCGATCAGGCGGCTCGTCAGCTGCACCTTCTCTTCCTGCTGGCGCTCGCGCTCGTGCGTCGCCTTGCGCTGCGTGATGTCGGTCGCGACCTGCATGCGCACCGGCGCGCCGTCGACCCAGCGGATCGTGCGCGTGCGGACCTCGAACCAGCGCTCGGAACGCGCGTGATACGACCTCGCGCGCGACGGAGTCGGCCGGCTCGTCGTCGCCGTCGCCCGACTCGTCGACGGCCGGCGCGACCCGGGCCGCCGCGTCGAGCTCGTGGTGGCTGCGCGCGTCGTCGCCGAGCAGGTTGCGGTAATGGCGGTTCGCGAACAGCAGCGCGTCGGGATCGACCGGCTCGTCGCCGGGGAACGCGCACACCGACACCGCGGCGTCGAGCTCGTCGAGCACCGTCAGGAAGCGCTCCTGCGCCTCGGCCAGCTCCTCGCGCGCGCGCTTGCTCTGCGTGATGTCGGTCATCGACGTGATCCAGCCGCTCTGGACGCCGTTCGCCTCGATCAGCGGCGACACGTACATGCGCGTGTCGAGGTTGGTGCCGTCGCTGCGGCGCACGCGCACCTCGAGGCCGGTCGGCGGCGTCTCGCCGGCGAGCATCTGGCGCAGGATGCGCGCGCTCTGGTCGCGCGTCTCGCGGCGGCCAGTACGGGAACGGCGGCATCGCGCCGAGCAGCTCGGTCTCGTCGAAGCCGAGCATGCGGCAGAACGCGGGATTGACGTACGTGATGCGGCCTTCGAGGTCGAGCACGCGCATGCCGGTGAGCAGCGAGTCCTCCATCGCCCGACGGAACGCGGTCTCGGCCTGCAGCGCGTACTGGCGGGCCCGGCGCTGCGTGATGTCGTGCGCGACGGCGTACAGCAGGCGCTTCTCGCCGCGGGTCTGCAGGTCGGGGTTGAAGTTCCAGACGAGCCAGCGGTACTCGCTCGTGCCGTCCTCGTTGAAGCGCCGGCAACGGTTCTCGAACGCGCTGCCGACGCCGCCTTCGACGACGTGCGCCAGCTCGTCGCTCGTCGCGGCGCGATCGTCGGGATGGACGAGGTCGAGCAGCGACGCGCCGGTCAGGCTCGCGGGATCGCGTCCGAGGATGCGCGCGCACGCCGGGTTGAGCCGCACGATGCGGCAGCGGTTGTCGATCACCGCGAGGATGTCGAGCGACAGGTTGAAGATGCGGTCGCGCGCCGCCTCGGCCTCCTGCCGTCGGCGCAGGTGCCGCATCTGCGACACCAGCGTCCAGACGATCAGCAGCGACAGCACGATCACCGCCCAGACGAGGAACTTGTCGGCGAGCTGGCTGCGCGTGCGGTACGCGGTCGCCTTGAGATAGACGTCGTTCAGCGGCGGCCCGAGCGGCAGCGTGACGAAGCTCGACGCGAGCTGCGAGTCGACGAGCCCGCCGGGCCCGAGCTTGCTCGCGAGCGTGTGGCCGTTCCCGTCGACGAGCACGACGTTGAACTTCGCCGCCGCTTCCTTCGGGATCGCGGTCCGTGCGAGGACCGACAGCGACGTGACGCCGACGGCGGTGCCCTCGAACCGGTCGCCGTCGTACAGCGGCACGTGCAGCTCGATGTACATGTCGCCGTCCGCCGCGGCGTACGGCGCCGAGTAGCGCGGCTGGTGCCGGTCGCGCGCGGCCTCGAACGCGACCCGCGACACGGCGGTCTCGATGAGGTCGCCTTCTTCGCGCGGGCCGCCGTCGAACTGCACGTCGGACGACACGACGCGGCGCCAGGTGCGGTGCGTGTCGACCCACGCGATCGCCATCATCGACGGATGACTGCGCAGGATCGCGCGGGCGCCTTCGAGGAACGGCGCCTCGCCGTCGCGACCGGCGTCGAAGTCGTTCGTCAGCTGCAGCAGTTCTTCCTGGCTGCTCGCGAGACGCGCGGCGAACGCCTCCTGCGTCGCCTGCACGTCGCGGAACAACGCCTGCTGCTGGCGGTCGATCTCGTCCTGACGCAGCGTGTAGAGCAGCGCCAACATCACCGCGATGAACAGGACGATCGCGAACAGCGGGGCCAGCCAGTACCAGCGCGCGACCGACACCGCGCTGCCGGGACGCAGGCGCTCGATCAGCCGTTCGAAAGGCGTCCGCGGATCGGCGGCTTCGGGTAGGGCCTCGGGCACGGCGCGATCGGCGAGAAGGAATGCGTCAGTCTATCGCAGCGACTCCGCCCCGGCGCGGTCGCTTGATGGGCTTCGACCGGTCCTCTACACTGCATCGCAATGCCGCCGATCGATGCACGAGCGGCACGATGCGCAAGACCGGTCAGCGGCGCGAGCGTCGGTGGCGTCGGTCGATGCGTAGGCACCCAACCCGAGGAGACTGACATGGCCGCCCAGCCCGACCAGATGCCGATGGCGCGACCGGACGACGCCGATCCTGCCGAGACGCGCGAGTGGGTCGACGCGCTGACCGCGGTCATCGAGCGCGAGGGGCCGCGAGCGCGCGTACCAGCTGCTCGAACGGCTGATCGAGACCGCGCATCGCAACGGCGCCGACGTGCCGTTCTCGGCGAACACGCCGTACATCAACACCATCCCGCCGGACCAGCGAGGTCCGCAATCCGGGCAACATCGAGATCGAGGAGAAGCTCCGCTCGATGATGCGCTGGAACGCGATGGCGATCGTCGTCCGCGCGAACAAGGGCGACGGCGACCTCGGCGGCCACATCGCGTCGTTCGCGTCGCTCGCGAACATGCTCGGCGCGGGCTTCAACCACTTCTGGCATGCGCCGACCGAGGACCACGGCGGCGACCTGCTGTACATCCAGGGCCATTCGGCGCCCGGCATCTATGCGCGCGCGTTCCTCGAAGGGCGGCTGACCGAGGAACAGATCTCGAACTTCCGCCAGGACGTCGACGGCAACGGCGTGACGTCGTATCCGCATCCGAAGCTGATGCCGGAGTTCTGGCAGTTCCCGACCGTGTCGATGGGCCTCGGGCCGATCCAGGCGATCTACCAGGCGCGCTTCCTCAAGTATCTCGAGGCGCGCGGCATCGCGAAGACCGCGAACCGCAAGGTCTGGGTGTTCTGCGGCGACGGCGAGATGGACGAGCCGGAGTCGATGGGCGCGATCGGCATGGCCGCGCGCGAGAAGCTCGACAACCTGATCTTCGTCGTCAACTGCAACCTGCAGCGCCTCGACGGTCCGGTGCGCGGCAACGGCAAGATCATCCAGGAGCTCGAGGCCGACTTCCGCGGCGCCGGCTGGAACGTCATCAAGGTGATCTGGGGCTCGTACTGGGACCCGCTGCTCGCGAAGGACAAGGACGGCGCGCTCAAGCGGATCATGATGGAGACCGTCGACGGCGAGTACCAGAACTACAAGGCCAACGACGGCGCGTACGTCCGCAAGCACTTCTTCGGCAAGGATCCGAAGACGCTCGAGATGGTGTCGCGGATGACCGACGAGGACATCTGGCGCCTGAACCGCGGCGGCCACGATCCGCACAAGGTCTATGCCGCGTACACGGCGGCGGTCAACACCGTCGGCCAGCCCACCGTGATCCTCGCGAAGACCGTCAAGGGCTTCGGGATGGGCAAGATCGGCGAGGGCAAGAACACCACGCACCAGCAGAAGAAGATGACGGACGATGCGGTCCGTCAGTTCCGCGATCGCTTCAGCCTGCCGATCAGCGACGACGAGCTCGCCGACGTGCCGTTCATCAAGCCGGCCGACGACAGCCCGGAGATCAAGTACCTGAAGGAGCGCCGCGCCGCGCTCGGCGGCTATCCTGCCGCAGCGGCGCACGAAGGCCGACGAGTCCTTCACGGTGCCGCCGCTGTCGGCGTTCGAGGCCGTGACCGCGCCGACGGCCGAAGGCCGCGAGATGTCGACGACGATGGCATTCGTGCGCGTGCTGACCGCGTTGATCCGCGACAAGCAGTTCGGGCCGCGCGTCGTGCCGATCATCCCCGACGAAGCGCGCACGTTCGGCATGGAAGGGATGTTCCGCCAGCTCGGCATCTTCAGCCAGCAGGGGCAGCTGTACGAGCCGGTCGATCGCGACCAGGTGTCGTACTACAAGGAGGACAAGGCCGGGCAGATCCTCGAGGAAGGCATCAACGAGGCGGGCGCGATGAGCTCGTGGATCGCGGCGGCGACGTCGTACTCGACGAACAACCGCATCATGATGCCGTTCTACATCTACTACTCGATGTTCGGCTTCCAGCGCATCGGCGACCTGGCGTGGGCCGCGGGCGACATGCAGGCGCGCGGCTTCCTGCTCGGCGGCACGGCCGGGCGCACGACGCTGAACGGCGAGGGCCTGCAGCACCAGGACGGTCACTCGCACATCCTGTCCGCGACGATCCCGAACTGCGTGTCGTACGACCCGACGTTCGCGCACGAGGTCGCGGTGATCATCCAGGACGGCCTGCGTCGCATGGTCGAGAACCAGGAGAACGTGTTCTATTACCTGACGGTGATGAACGAGAACTACCCGCACCCGGGCCTCAAGCCGGGGCAGGAGGAGGGCATCGTCAAGGGCATGTACCTGCTGCAGCCGGCCGCCGCGGGCAGGAAGACGCGCGTGCAGCTGCTCGGCTCCGGCACGATCCTGCGCGAGGTGATCGCCGCGGCCGAGATGCTCGACCAGCGAGTGGGGCGTCGCCGCCGACGTCTGGAGCTGCCCGAGCTTCACCGAGCTCGCGCGCGAAGGCGCCGACGTCGCGCGCCAGAACCTGCTGAACCCGACGCGCAGAAGGAACGGCTGCCGTACGTGACGCAGCAGCTCGAGAAGACGTCGGGCCCGATCGTCGCGTCGACCGACTACATGAAGCTGTTCGCCGAGCAGATCCGCGCGTACATGCCGAAGGGCCGTACCTATCGCGTGCTCGGCACCGACGGCTTCGGCCGCTCCGACACCCGGCCGAAGCTGCGCTCGCACTTCGAGGTCGATCGCCGCTTCGTCGTGCTCGCGTCGCTGAAGGCGCTGGCCGACGACGGCGTCGTTCCGGCCGCGAAGGTGGCCGAGGCGATGACGAAGTACGGCATCGACGCCCGCAAGCCGAATCCCGCGACGGCCTGATCGGCGTCGCGGCCGCGTACCACGACAAGACGGAACGGTGCTGACGACATGATCGAACTCAAGGTCCCCGACATCGGCGACTTCAAGGATGTCGAGGTGATCGAGGTGCTGGTCAAGGCGGGCGACCAGGTCGAGGCCGAGCAGTCGCTGATCACGATCGAGAGCGACAAGGCGTCGATGGAGATCCCGGCATCGGCCGCCGGAACGATCACCGAGCTCAAGGTCAAGGTCGGCGACAAGGTGAACGAGGGCAGCCTGATCGCGCTGGCCGACGGCGACGGCCAGGCCGCGCCGGCGCCGAAGCCGGCCGAGCAGTCGGCCGCCGAGGACACGAAGGCCGTTCCGTCGGAGGCGACGGCGGCGCCGGAAGCCGCCGCCGCGGGTCGGGCCCAGCCGCCCGCGGCGTCGCCGCCACCGTCGTCCTCGTCGTCGACGTCCGGCGGCGGATCCATCGACGTCGCGGTGCCCGACATCGGCGACTTCAAGGACGTCGAGGTCATCGAGCTGCTCGTGAAGATCGGCGACACGGTCACGGCCGAGCAGTCGCTGATCACGATCGAGAGCGACAAGGCGTCGATGGAGATCCCGTCGTCGTCCGGCGGCGTCGTGAAGGAACTGAAGGTCAAGGTCGGCGACAAGGTCAACCAGGGCGACGTCATCGCGGTGCTCGAAGGCGCCGCCGGGGCGGGCGCCGCCGGGGCGCCGGCGACGCAGCCGGCCGCCGCGCCGCCGCCTGCCGCGCAGGCCGCGCCGCCGGCCGCGATGCCGGCACCGTCGCCTGCACCGTCGCCCGCGCCGTCCGCGCCCGCGCCGCAGCCCGCCGCGCCGGCGCCGGCGACGACCGACCAGACGCTCGCGCACGCGAGCCCGTCGGTGCGCAAGTTCGCCCGCGAGCTCGGCGTCGACCTGAACCGGGTCAACGGCAGCGGTCCGAAGAACCGCATCACGCAGGAAGACGTGCAGGCGTTCGTGAAGGCCGCGCTCGCCGGCGGCGCCGGCGCGCAGCCGGCTCCCGCGGCCGCCGCGGCGGGACCGTCGAGCGGCTTCGGCGCCGGCTGGCCGGCGTGGCCGTCGCTCGACTTCTCGAAGTTCGGCCCGACCGAGACGCTCGCGCTGTCGCGGATCAAGAAGATCAGCGGCCCGAACCTCGCGCGCAACTGGGCGGTGATCCCGCACGTCACGCAGTACGACGAGGCCGACATCACCGACCTCGAGGAATTCCGCAAGTCGACGAACGAGATGCTCGCGAAGCGCGACAAGACGGCGCCGAAGGTGACGATGCTCGCGTTCGTGATGAAGGCGTGCGTCGCGGTGCTGAAGCGCTATCCCGAGATGAACAGTTCGCTCGACGCGGACGGCGCGAACCTGATCCTCAAGAAGTACTACCACATGGGCTTCGCGGCCGACACGCCGAACGGCCTCGTCGTGCCGGTGATCCGCGACGTCGACAAGAAGGGCGTCGCCGAGATCGCGAAGGAGACCGGCGAGCTCGCCGCGCAGGCGCGCGCCGGCAAGCTCGGGCCGACCGCGATGCAGGGCGCGAGCTTCACGATCTCGTCGCTCGGCGGCATCGGCGGCACGATGTTCACGCCGATCATCAACGCGCCCGAGGTCGCGATCCTCGGCGTCGCGAAGTCCGACATCAAGCCGAAGTGGAACGGCAAGGCGTTCGAGCCGCGGCTGATCCTGCCGCTGTCGCCTGTCGTACGACCACCGCGTGATCGACGGCGCGCAGGGCGCGCGCTTCAACGACGTACCTGTCCGAGGTGCTCGCCGACTTGCGTCGCACGCTGCTGTGAGCCCGCGCCCATGATCGAACTCAAGGTTCCGGACATCGGCGACTTCAAGGACGTCGACGTCATCGAGGTGCTGGTCAAGCCGGGCGACACCGTCGCGGCCGAGCAGTCGCTGATCACGATCGAGAGCGACAAGGCGTCGATGGAGATCCCGGCGTCGACCGGCGGGCGATCGTCGAGCTGAAGGTCAAGGTCGGCGACAAGGTCAACGAGGGCACGGTCATCGCGACGGCGGAAGGCGACGCGGGCGCCGCGGCGACCCAGCCGTCGGCGCCCGACTCGCAGCCGCGTCAGCGCGCCGAAGACGTCGCCCGACGCCGCCGCCGCGCCGGCCGCGACGCCGCGACCGGCCGGCGGCATCGGCACCGACGCCGGCGCGCAGCGGCGCGGCGCCGACGCCCGCGCCGGTCGCCGGTCGGTTCGCCGGCAAGGCCGACGTCGAGTGCGACGATGCTGGTCCTCGGCGTCCGGCCCGGGCGGCTATTCCGCCGCGTTCCGCGCCGCCGACCTCGGCATGAAGACGGTGCTCGTCGAGCGCTACGCGACGCTCGGCGGCGTGTGCCTGAACGTCGGCTGCATCCCGTCGAAGGCGCTGCTGCACGTCGCGGCGGTGATCGACGAGGCCGCGCACTTCGCCGACCTCGGCGTGACGTTCGCGCGCGCCGAGCGTCGACCTCGCGAAGCTGCGCGCGCACAAGGACAAGGTCGTCGGCAAGCTCACCGGCGGCCTGGCCGGCATGGCCAAGATGCGCAAGGTCGAGGTCGTGACCGGCGTCGGCACGTTCGTCGACCCGCACCACCTCGAGGTCGCGCTGCCCGACGGCGCGAAGAAGGTCGTGAAGTTCGACCAGGCGATCATCGCGGCGGGCTCGCAGTCGGTGCGGCTGCCGTTCCTGCCCGACGATCCGCGCATCGTCGACTCGACCGGCGCGCTCGAGCTGCGCACGCAGCCGAAGAGGATGCTCGTCATCGGCGGCGGCATCATCGGCCTCGAGATGGGCACCGTCTATTCGACGCTCGGCGCGCGGCTCGACGTCGTCGAGATGCTCGACGGACTGATGCAGGGCGCCGACCGCGACCTCGTCAAGGTCTGGCAGAAGATGAACGAGAAGCGCTTCGACGACATCATGCTGAAGACCAAGACGGTCGAAGGCCGAGGCGAAGCCCGACGGCATCTGGGTGTCGTTCGAAGGCGAGCAGGCGCCGAAGGATGCGCAGCGCTACGACCTCGTGCTGCAGTCGGTCGGACGCGTGCCGAACGGGAAGAAGATCGCGGCCGAGCAGGCCGGCGTCGCGGTCACCGACCGCGGCTTCATCGAGGTCGACCGCCAGATGCGCACGAACGTGCCGCACATCTTCGCGATCGGCGACATCGTCGGCCAGCCGATGCTCGCGCACAAGGCCGTGCACGAAGGCCATGTCGCGGCCGAGGCGGCGTCGGGGCAGAAGAGCTTCTTCGACGCGCGCGTGATCCCGTCGGTCGCTTACACCGACCCCGAGGTGGCGTGGGTCGGCATCACCGAGGACGACGCCAAGAAGGCCGGGCGCAAGGTCGGCGTCGCGAAGTTCCCGTGGGCCGCGTCGGGCCGCGCGATCGCGAACAATCGCGACGAGGGATTCACGAAGCTGATCTTCGACGAGGGGACGCACCGCCTCGTCGGCGGCGCGATCGTCGGCACGCACGCCGGCGACCTCATCAGCGAGCTCGTGCTCGCGGTCGAGATGGGCGCCGACGCCACCGACATCGGGAAGTCGATCCATCCGCATCCGACGCTCGGCGAATCGGTCGGCATGGCGGCCGAACTCTACGAAGGCGTCTGCACCGACCTGCCGCCGGTCCGGAAGAAGTGACCGGCCGCTAGCGCGCCGATGCATCGAGTCCGATGACGGGCGTGCCGACGCGGCTTCGCCCGCCGTCCGACACGACGCTCGCGTGGTATTTCGTCCTGATGTGGGGGTCGGGCTACCTCGCGACGAAGACGGGCCTGCGCTTCGCGGCGCCGTTCACGTTCCTCACGCTGCGCTTCGGCCTGGCGTTCGTCTGCATGGCGGTGCTGGTGTCGCTGACGCGCCCGCGCTGGCCGCGCGCCGCGCGCGACTGGTTCCACATCGTCGTCGCCGGGCTGCTGATGCATGCGGGCTACCTCGGCGGCAGCCACTATGCGCAGTACCTCGGGCTGTCGGCGGGCATCACGGCGCTGTTCCTCGGCACGCAACCGCTGCTGACCGCGCTGCTGCTCGCGCGCCGCGAGCCGCTCGACGCGCGGCAGTGGGCGGGCGTCGCGCTCGGACTGGCCGGCGTCGCGCTCGTCGCGGGGCACAAGGTCGACGGGCCGACGAGCCCGGCCGCCAGCTTCGTCGCCGTCGCCGTCTCGCTCGTCGCGATCACGGCCGGCACGCTGTACCAGCGGCGCTTCTGCGCGAGCGTCGACCTGCGGACCGGCGGGCTGATCCAGTTCGCGGCCTGCATCGTGGTGATGGCACCGCTCGCCGTCTCGGTCGAGGGCTTCGTCGTCCGCTGGGATCCGCGGCTGCTCGGCTCGGTCGCCTACCTCGTCGTCGGCGGTTCGATCCTCGCGGTCAACGCGCTGCACACGCTGATGCGGCACGGCCATGCGGCGCGCGTGACGAGCCTGCTCTACCTCACGCCGATCGTCGCGGTGCTGCTGGAGTGGGCGCTGTACGGCATCGTGCCGGCCGGCTGGTCGATCGTCGGCATCGCGGTCACCTGCGCCGGGGTGGCGCTCGTCACGGTCCGCCGGCGCGCGACGGTCGTCGCCGTGGACCCGTGACGTCGACGCGACAGCGACGGCGGCGCGGTCAGCGCCGCTTCGCGTCGGAACGGCTGGAACGGGCCAGGCTCGCGGCGAGCGCGGTGCGACGAGTGCGTCGCCAGCGCCACAGCACGCCCGCGGGCGCGCCGCGACCATCGCGGTCCTCAGCTTGGCGATAGCGGCGACCGCCTTTGAACAACCGCCGAATCCCGGCGACGAATTTGCGCGCATCGTGCCACGCCGGTTGCTCGGCGAGCCATTGATGCACGCGAAGGCGCAGCGCGCAGGTCACGTTGTAGAGACGCGCGAACCACGGCATCCGCAGCAGCTGCGCGCGCGTCGTCAGGAAGATCCGCGCCACGATGGCCGTGCACGTCACCTTCGCCGCGAGCATCACCGCGCAGCCGCTCAGGAACTTGCCGCTCGCGATCATCCACAGGCCGACGACCTTGATCGGGAACAGCAGGACGACCGGGACGCACAGGATCACGAGCGCCGCGAGCGGCGCGAGGCGCACGAGGCGCGCGTCGAGCCAGCGCAGCAACCCGAACCGCCCGAGCCACGCGAACAGCCGGGTGAAGACGACCCACAGCCATTCCTCGAACAGGAACAGCAGTGCGCCACCGAACAGCACCGCGGTGCGGATGCGGCGACGCGGCGGCGGACGAGGCACCTCGTGGCGGGCGGCGGTCATCGACGCGCTGTTAGACTCGAAAAGCCGGCGAAGTCGGAGTCGGGGCCCCCAGCATACGCCGCCGGCGCGGTAGCGCCGCACGCCGAACAGCGACCATGGATCTCTCCGAGCAGAAACGCGCCGCGGCCGCCGCCGCGCTCGCCTGGGCCGAGCCGCGCCTGTCGCGCGACCTGGTCGTCGGCGTCGGAACCGGTTCGACGGCGGATCACTTCATCGATCTCCTCGCGGCGCACCGGGCGCGGTTCGCCGGCGCCGTCGCCAGCTCGCGACGCAGCGCGGAACGTCTCGCCGCGGCCGGCGTGGTCGTCTATGACCTCGACGACGTCGGCGAGTTGCCGTTCTATGTCGACGGCGCCGACGAAATCAACGGGCGGCTCGAGATGACGAAGGGCGGCGGCGGCGCGCTGACGCGCGAGAAGATCGTCGGCGTCGGCATCGACGACGTTCGTCTGCATCGTCGACGCGTCGAAGCGGGTCGACGCGCTCGGCCGCTTCCCGCTGCCGGTCGAGGTGATCCCGATGGCGCGCTGCGCTCGTCGAGCGTCGGCTCGCCGCGGTCGCGTCCGCGCACGGACTCGCGGCGCCGTCGATCCGCCTGCGCGCCGGGCCCGACGGCGCGCCCTACACGACGGACAACGGCAACCGCATCGTCGACGTGTCCGGCTGGACGATCGGCGACCCGCGCGCCGTCGAGGCGGCCATCGACGGCATCGCCGGCGTCGTCGAATGCGGCCTGTTCGCCCGTCGCGGCGCCGACCTGCTGATCGCGGCCGGGCCCGACGGCGTCGAGTCGGTCGGCCGGCCGACGTGACGAGGCGCGGCGGTCGTCGCCGCGCCCGGCCGTCGTGCGCGCGACGCCGACCGCGGACGTCCGGGCGACCACCGATGGCGCCGCTGCCATCAAACGGTCATCGTGCGGTCCCAGGCTGCGGCCAGCGGAGGCGTCACGCGATGGCCACCGGTGCCCGGCGGTGGAGGTCCGTCTAGAATGGCAGTCATGGCTGAACACACTTCGAAGCAGTTCGACACCGAGCTCGAGTCGGTCCGCTCCAGCGTGCTGCGGATGGGCGGCCTCGTCGAGGAGCAGATCATGCGGGCGGTCGAGTCGCTCGCGTCCGGCGACATGGCGCTGATCGAGAGCGTCGTCGACGGCGACAAGATGGTCAACCGGCTCGAAGTCGAGCTCGACGAGCGTTGCAGCCACATCATCGCGCGCCGCCAGCCGACGGCCGGCGACCTGCGGATGCTGATGACGGTCGTCAAGATGATCACCGACCTCGAGCGGATCGGCGACGAGGCGCAGAAGGTCGCGCGGATGGCGCGGATGATCCACGAGGCCGAGCGCGCGAACATGCCGCGCGTCGAGCTCGCGCACATCGCCGACACCGCGATCGAGATGCTGCGCAAGGCGCTCGATTCGTTCGCGCGTCTCGATCCGATCGCGGCCGCGCAGGTCGTGCGCGACGACATCGCGCTCGACGACGAATACCGCGCGATCGTCCGTCAGCTGATCACGTTCATGATCGAGGACCCGCGCACCATCTCGCGGTCGATCGAGATCCTGTTCATCGTGAAGGCGCTCGAACGGATCGGCGACCATGCGAAGAACATGTGCGAGTACACGGTCTACATGGTCAAGGGCCGCGACGTGCGGCATATCGGCGTCGAGGACCTCGAGCGCGAAGCCGCCGAGTGAATCGTCCCGAGAACGCCGCGTGCGGCGTCGGGCGGTGCTCGGGATCCTCACGGACCGACGGACGCTCCGGTTCCCGCGCTCCGTCCGCCGAGCGGGCGACGCTCTCGAAACGATTCACCGCGCCGTCGTTCGCGCCTGCCGTCCGGCAGGCGATCCGTGCTTCTTCATCGGTTCCAGCCTGTGCCGCGACGTCCTCGCCCCGTGCCCTCAGGCCGCCGGCGGCACGTAGCCCGCGGCCGCGTCGGCGCCTTCGCCGAAGAAGTGCTTCTCCATCTGCGTCGCGAGGTACTTGCGGGCGCGCGCGTCGGCCAGGTTCAGCCGGTTCTCGTTGACCAGCATCGTCTGCTGCTTGAGCCAGTCGGCCCAAGCCTGCTTCGAGACGTTCTCGAAGATCCGCTGGCCGAGCGGGCCGGGGTACGGCGGGAAGTCGAGCCCTTCGGCTTCGCGGCCGAGCTTGATGCACTGGACGGTTCTGCTCATCGTCGTTCCTCTGTAAACTCCTGCGCAATTTTAACGCGCCGGTCCTGCCGCGCAGCGCGGTCCCGATCGCGAACGGCACGGCAGCCATGAAGCGGATGAGCGCCACGCAGGCAGCGACGAAACCGAAGCCCCGATCGAAACCGCGCAGCCGCGCGGCGCCGCAACGCAACGACAAGCCGACGGAGACGGACGATCTCGAAATGCTCGCTCGCGACCTGGCCACGATCGAACGCGAGAAGGAGCGGCTGTCGCACGAGCTGCACGACGGGCTCGGCCAGCACCTGACCGGCATCGCGTTCCTCGCGAAGGCGCTCGCGAATCGGCTCGAGGATCGCGACGCGCCCGAGACGCGCGACGCGCAGCAGATCGCGGCGCTGACGAACGAGGCGATCTCGAACACGCGCGCGCTCGCGCGCGGGCTCCGGCCGGTCGGTCCCGAGGACAACGCGTTCGCGGTCGCGCTCTCGGTCCTCGCGCGCGACGTCTCGACGATCTACGGCATCCAGTGCACGTTCAACGCCGACGGAACGATCCCGGTCGCGAGCCGCATGGCCGCGCACCACCTGTTCCGGATCGCGCAGGAAGCCGTGCACAATGCGGTCAAACACGGCGCCGGCGGCAAGATCCTCGTCGACCTTCGCGAGGAGAACGGCCAGATCATCCTCACCGTCGCGAATCGCGGCACGCTGGCCGCGGCCGTCGAGGCGGCGGAAGGCATCGGGATCACGAGCATGCGGAACCGTGCGCGACTGCTCGACGCGCATCTCGACATCAAGCAGGCAGGCAAGGAAGTGTCGCTCCGCGTCGCGCTCGACAAGGACCTGGCACAGACGATGCGCGAACCGGGGAACGCCTTATGAACGACGCCACATCCACCATCAGTCCGCTGCCGGTCAAGGCGCGCATCCTGATCGTCGACGACCACGTGATCGTGCGGCAGGGCATCGCGCAGCTCGTCAATCGCGAGCCCGACCTCGACGTGTGCCAGGAGGCCGGCGACGCCGACTCCGCGCTCGCGGTCCTGCGCGAGACGCCGGTGGACCTCGCGATCGTCGACATCTCGCTGCCCGGGACGTCGGGCATCGAGCTCGTCAAGCTGATCCGCGACGCGCAGCCGCAGCTGCCCGTGCTCGTGATGAGCATGCACGACGAGGCGCTCTACTCCGACCGCGCGTTCCGCGCGGGCGCGAAGGGCTACGTGATGAAGCAGGAGGCGACGGAGAAGCTGCTCGCCGCGATCCGCAAGATCCTCAACGGCGGCGTGTACGTCAGCGACCGCATGCAGACGGTGATGGTCCAGCGCTTCCTGAACAGCGGCGTCGACGAGACCGTGTCGTTCATCGACAACCTCACCGATCGCGAGTTCGAGATCCTGCGGATGATCGGGCAGGGCCTGACCGTCGCGGAGATCGCCGACAAGCTCGGCCGCAGCGCGAAGACCGTCGAGGCGCATCGCGCGAACCTGCGCGAGAAGCTCGGCCTGAAGCGGGCGGCCGAGCTCGCGCGGTTCGCGACCCAGTGGGTCGAACGCGGCAACTGAATGCCGTCGCGCGTCTGCGTCGTGGTCGACGCGACGCGCGGTATTGGTTCACAGCGGTTCCCGATCGCGTCGGTCAGCCTTTCGCATGCGCCGCGCCGCGGCGTTCACTCACGGAGCTCCTCATGATCCAGTCGTTGCGTCGCGTCGGTGTCGTCGTCGCCCTGCTGTCGTCGGTGGGGTCGTTCCTGTCGTCGCCCGCGCGCGCGCAGGACGCGGACGCGTCGTCCTACGTGCAGGCGGTCCGCGCCGCGCTCGAACGCGGCAAGCGCTTCCCGACCGGGCGCGAGGTCAGCCTCGAGCAGCCGACCGGACGATCGGAGGTCACGTTCTCGCTGACGCGCCGGGGCAAGGTGACGTCGGCCAGGACGACGCGGTCGTCGAACTCGACGCCGCTCGACGACATGGCGAAGCAGCTCGTCCATCGCGCGAAGTACCCGGCGTTTCCCGCCGACGCGTGGGCCGGGGAGCCGGCCCACACGTTCGTCGTGACCTACGACTTCGCACGCAACCCGACCGGCAAGGTGTCGGTCGGCGAGCCGGTCGAGGTGAAGGCGCAGTGATCTCGTGCCGGTCGCGTCGCACGACGCGACCGCACGTCAGATCTTCTTGACGAGGACCTGGCTCATCCGCGACCAGTTGTACATCCGCTGGCGGTCCTTCGGCAGCACGTCGACCGATGCGACCGTGAAGCCGCGCTTGAGGAACCAGTGCGCGGTGCGCGTCGTGAGCACGAACAGGCGGTCGATGCCGATCGCCCGCGCGCGCTGCTCGATGCGCTTCATCAGCTTCTCGCCGTCGCCCATGCCCTGCGCCTCGGGATCGACGGTGAGGCAAGCGAGCTCGCCCATCTTCTCCTGCGGGAACGGGTAGAGCGCGGCGCATCCGAACAGCCGCTGGTCGTGCTCGATGACGCTGAAGTAGTCGATCTCGCGTTCGATGCGCGTGCGGCCGCGCTTGACGAGCGTGCCGTCGGCCTCGAGCGGCTCGATCAGCTTGAGGATCCCGCCGACGTCGTCGATGGTCGCCTCGCGAAGTTCCTCGAGGTCGTCGTCGGCGATCATCGTGCCGACGCCGTCGTGCGTGAAGATCTCGAGCAGCGCGCCGCCGTCGAGCGTGAACGGGACGAGATGCGCCCGCGGCACGCCGTTCTTGATCGCCCGCAACGCGTGCTTCAGATAGAACGCCATCGGCTCCGACAGCGTGCCGGCGTCGAACAGGTTCTGCGCCGCGGCCTCGGACAGTTCGCGGATCAGCTCGCCGTCGGCGTCGACGAGGCCGCGGCTGTCGGTCAGGAACACGAGCTTCTCGGCGTGCAGCGCGGACGCGACGCTCGACGCGAGGTCCTCCATGTCGAGGTTGAACGCCTCGCCGGTCGGCGAGAAGCCGAGCGGCGACATCAGGACGACCGCACGCGCGTTCAGCGCGAGCTGGATGACCTCGGCCGAGACCTTGCGCACGACGCCGGTGTGCTGGTAGTCGACGCCGTCGATGACGCCGACCGGCCGCGCCGTGATGAAGTTGCCCGACATGACCTTGATGTCGGCGTTCGCCATCGGCGTGTTCGCGAGGCCCTGCGAGAACGCGGCCTCGATGTCGAGGCGGATCTCGCCGTTCGCTTCCTTCGCGCATTCGAGCGCCGCGCGTGTCGGTGATGCGGATGTCGTTGTGGAACTGCGACGCGACCTGTCGGATCCGCAGCTGCTCCTCGATCTGCGGCCGCGACCCGTGGATCACGACGATGCGGATGCCGAGCGCCCGCAGCAGCGCGAGGTCCTCGCAGATGCGGGCGAGCCGCCCCGCGAGGATGGCCTCGCCGCTGACGGCGAACACGAAGATCTTGCGCTTGAACGCGTGGACGTACGGCGCGACCGCGCGAAACCAGGCCACGAACTGCGCGCGATAGAGCGCGTCGCCGAGCTCGCCGTCGAGCAGCGCGTCGGCTTCGGGATGCGTCGCGATCTCGCTGTCGTCGTTCGCCGGCGCGACGTCGTCGTCGGCGGCACGCCCGAGGTCGGCGGCCGCGGCGGCGGCGTCGGTGCTGGTCATGCGGCTCATTATAATGACGGACCCTCGCGCAACGGGTCGCGGCGACGGTCGATGATCGGTCCGCCCCGCGGGCGTCGACATCGATCGCCGGCCCGCCGCGCCGACACCCGATCCGTCCTCCGATCGACACGCCCCGCACCGCACCGCGCGCCCCGGCCGCGTCCGCGCCGACGCCGCCGTCCCGGGCGCGTCGCGGCGCCGGTGCGACCGCCGCGCGTCCGAATCCCGTCGGCCCGATCGCGTTCCCCGAGGAGCTGCCGGTCTCGGCGCGCCGCGACGAGATCGCGGCCGCCATCCGCGACCATCAGGTCGTCATCGTCGCGGGGGAGACCGGGTCCGGCAAGACGACGCAGCTGCCGAAGATCTGCCTGTCGATCGGCCGCGGGCTCGGCGCCGGCGGCACGGGGCTGATCGGCCACACGCAACCGCGCCGGCTCGCCGCGACCGCGACGGCACGCCGCATCGCCGAGGAGCTCGGCTCGCCGCTCGGCGAGCACGTCGGCTACAAGATCCGCTTCCACGACCGGTTGCAGCCCGGCGCGTCGGTGAAGCTGATGACCGACGGCATCCTGCTCGCCGAGACGCAGGGCGATCCGTTGCTGTCGGCCTACGACACCATCATCATCGACGAGGCGCACGAGCGCAGCCTCAACATCGACTTCCTGCTCGGCTACCTGAAGCGGCTGCTGCCGCGGCGGCCCGACCTGAAGCTCATCGTCACGTCGGCCACGATCGACGCCGAGCGCTTCGCGCGTCACTTCGGCGACGACGACCGGCCGGCGCCGGTGATCGAGGTGTCGGGCCGGCTCTATCCGGTCGAGATCCGCTATCGACCGGTCGTCGCGGAGGCGGACGCGGCGAGGAAGAAGGACGCGCCTCCGGCCGACGAGCGCACGGTCGTCGACGCCGTCGTCGACGCGGTCGACGAGCTCGCGCGCCTCGGTCCGGGCGACGTGCTCGTGTTCTTCCCCGGCGAGCGCGAGATCCGCGAGGCGGCCGTCGCGCTGCGCGGACACCATCCGCCGCACACCGAGATCCTGCCGCTGTTCGCGCGGCTGTCGGCCGAGGAGCAGGAGCGCGTGTTCCGGCCGTCCGGCGCGCGGCGCATCGTGCTCGCGACGAACGTCGCCGAGACGTCGCTGACGGTGCCCGGCATCCGTTACGTCGTCGACACCGGCACCGCGCGCGTCAAGCGCTACAGCTATCGCAACAAGGTCGAGCAGCTGCGCACCGAGCCGATCAGCCGCGCGGCCGCGAACCAGCGCGCCGGCCGTTGCGGACGCGTCGCGGCCGGCGTCTGCATCCGTCTCTACGACGAGGCCGACTTCGCGGCGCGGCCGGCGTACACCGATCCCGAGATCCTGCGGTCGTCGCTCGCGGCGGTGATCCTGCGGATGAAGACGCTCGGCCTCGGCGACGTCGCCGCGTTCCCGTTCATCGAGCCGCCGCCGCCGCGCGCGATCACCGACGGCTACCAGCTGCTGACGGAGCTCGGCGCGCTCGACGACGCCGGCGCATTGACGACCGTCGGGCCGCGAGCTGGGCCGCCTGCCGCTCGACCCGCGGATCGGCCGCATGATCGTCGCCGCGCGATCCGAGCGCTGCCTCGCCGAGATGCTCGTGCTCGCGGCGGCGCTGTCGATCCAGGACCCGCGCGATCGTCCCGTCGAGCAGCGCGACGCGGCCGACGAGGCGCAGCGCATCTTCGTCGACGATCGCTCCGACTTCCTGTCGGATCTGAAGCTGTGGGACTGGTACGCGAAGGAGGTCGCGGCCGAGGGGCAGCATCGCAAGAGCCAGCGGCAGCTGCGCGACCTGTGCCGCGCGCGCTTCGTGTCGCCGATCCGCATGCGCGAGTGGCGCGACGTCCACCAGCAGCTCGCGACGACGGTGGCCGAGCATCGCTGGGCGGTCGACGCGCCGCCGGCGAGCTTCGAGCAGATCCATCGCGCGCTGCTCGCCGGGCTGCTCGGCAACATCGGGCTGCGCGCCGACGAGGACCAGGCGACGCGACGCGCCGTATCTCGGGGCACGCGGCATCCGCTTCTCGATCTGGCCGGGCTCGGCGCTCGCGCGCAAGGGCGCGGCCGCGAAGGCTCGCTGGGTGATGGCCGCGGAGCTCGTCGAGACGCAGCGGCTCTACGCGCGCCGCGTCGCGCGCATCGAGCCCGAATGGATCGAGGCGGTCGGCGCGCATCTCGTCAACACGTCGCACGGCGATCCGCACTGGGAGAAGAAGCGCGCGACCGTCGTCGTGATGGAGCGGGGCACGGTCTACGGCCTGCCGGTCTACCAGCAGCGGCGCGTCGACTACGCGCCGATCGATCCGGTCCACGCGCGCGATCTGTTCCTGCGCGAGGCGATCGTCCAGACGATGCTCCATCGCGACCGCAACGTCCCGCCGCCGTACGAACCGCGCGACGCCGCGACGAGCCGGATGCTGGCGCACGACCGTCGCCAGGTCGCGGCCGTCGAGGAGCTCGAGCACAAGACGCGCCGGCCCGACGTGCTCGTCGACGCCGAGTTGCTCGTCGCGTTCTTCGACGCGCGCGTGCCGGCCGGCATCGCGAGCGGCGCGGCCTTCGAGGCGTGGTATCGCGACGCCTCGAAGGCCGAGCCGCGGCTGCTGTACCTCGACCGCGACGAACTGATGCGCCACGAGGCCGCCGGCGCCGGCAGCGACGCGTTCCCGAAGACGCTCGCGATCGGCGGCATCGCGTTCGCGCTCGACTACCGCTTCGAGCCGGACTCGCCGAAGGACGGCGTGACGATGACGGTGCCGCTGTACGCGCTCAACGTCGTCGATGCCACGCGCGACCGAGTGGCTCGTGCCCGGCATGCTCGCCGACAAGGTCACGGCGCTCGTCCGCTCGCTGCCGCAGAAGCTGCGACGTCATCTCGTGCCGCTGCCCGACTTCGTCGACGGCTTCGTCGCGCGCGCGGCGCCCGACGGCCCGCTCGTCGACGCGCTGATCGCGGACCTGCGCGACGAGCGCGGCGTCGTCGCGCAACCGAGCGACTTCAAGGTCGAGGCCGTCCCGGCGCATCTCGCGATGAACTTCCGGATCGTCGACGAGCACGGCCGTCAGCTCGCGATGGGCCGCAACCTGGCCGCGCTGCGGGCCGAACTCGGGCACGCCGCGCGTCACCAGTTCAAGGAGGCGTTCGCGCGCGTCGCGGGTGCCGTGTCGACGAGCGATGCCCCCGCGAACGACGCGCCGGCGCGCCATGCCGCGACCGCCTCGACGCCGGCGGCCGCGCGCGCGGCCGAACCGCCGACGGCGGAGCGCTACACCGACTGGACGTTCGGCGCGTTGCCGGAGCTGCTCGAGGTGCGTCGCGGCGGTCAGACGCTGATCGGCTACCCGGCCCTCGTCGACCAGCGCGACCACGTGACGGTCGAGGTGTTCGACGAGCCCGCGGAGGCCGCCGCGGCGCATCGCGCCGGCCTCGCGCGGCTGTTCCGGATCCAGCTGCACGAGCAGCTGCGCTATCTCGAGAAGAACCTGCCGGACGCGACGCGGATGGCGATGCAGTTCATGCCGTTCGGCACGGCCGACGAGTTGCGGGAGCAGATCGTCGGCGCGGCGCTCGAACGGGCGGCGCTGACCGATCCGCTGCCGATCGACGCGGCGGGGTTCGAGGCGCGGCGCCACGATGCGAAGAGCCGCGTCGTGCTGCTCGCGAACGAGACCGCGCGCACGGTCGGCACGATCCTCGACCAGGTCCAGGCCGTGCAGAAGAAGCTGCCGGCGGCGAAGAAGCATCCGGCGGCGCTCGCCGACATCGAGGCGCAGCTCGCGGCGCTCGTCCATCGCCGCTTCGTCGAGACGACGCCGCCGGAGCAGCTGAAGCACCTGCCGCGCTACCTGAAGGCGATCGCGCTGCGAATCGACAAGCTCGCCGCCGACGCGGCGCGCGACGCGCAGCGAATGGCCGAGATGTCGCCGCTGTCGCGCGGCTGGCAGCGCGCGGTCGCATCACGCAAGGGCGCGCCGGACGACGCGCTCGACGCGTTCCGCTGGCTGCTCGAGGAGCTGCGCGTCGCGCTGTTCGCGCAGGAGCTGCGGACGCCGGCGCCGGTGTCGGTCAAGCGGCTGCAGAAGGTCTGGGAGCAGATGCAGCGCTGACCGGGCGCCGGACGGCGGTTCGGCGCCGCCGTGCGTCATCGCGCCGAGGGGCACGCGCGTTAAGCTCCGATCGGCCCGAGGGGCCGAGCGTCGGCCGCGCACGGTCGGCGCGCCACGTCTCACGGATTTCGCATGTTCCCGATCGCTCGTCTGCGCCGCGTCGTCGTTCCGCTTCTCGCCGCGTCCGCCCTCGGCCTGGCCCCTCGGATCCGGCCGCGCGACGGCCCGGACGAGCCGGTGCTCGTCGTGCTGAACAGCGGCGACGCATCGATCTCGATCGTCGACCCGGTGTCGCTGAAGACGCTGCGGACGATCGACACCGGCAAGGAGCCGCACCACCTGATGGCGACGCCGGACGGCCACGAGGTCATCGTCGCGAGCTCGGCCGGCAACAGCCTGATGTTCCTCGACGGCCGCTCCGGCAACGTCGAGCGCGTCATCCGCGGCATCGACGATCCGTACCAGCTCGCGTTCTCGCCGGACCGCAAGTGGTTCGCGGTCACGTGCCTGCGGCTGAACCGCGTCGATCTCTACGAGGCCGACGGCTTCAGGCTCGTCAAGCGGATCCCGATCGGCAAGCTGCCGAGCCATCTCGCGTTCTCCGGCGACAGCTCGATGCTGTTCGTCACGCTGCAGGGATCCGACGAGGTCGCCGGCATCGACGTCCGCGAGCAGGCGGTGAAGTGGGTCATGCCGGTCGGCACGCCTGCCGGCCGGCATCGCGATGACGCCGAACGACCGGCTGCTGATGGTCGGCATCATGGGCGAGGACTACGTCGACGTGATCGACTGGCGCGCGCAGAAGTCGGTCGGGCACATCGCGACCGGGAAGGGCGCGCACAACTTCCTCACGATGGCCGACCGCCGCCACGTGCTCGTGTCGAACCGCGTCGAGAACACCGTCTCGATCCTCGACATGTCCGACTGGTCGAAGGTCGCGGACATCAAGGTCCCCGGCGGTCCGGACTGCATGGAACTGTCGGCCGACGGCCGGACGCTGTACGTCACGTCGCGCTGGATCAAGCAGGTCAGCGTCGTCGACATGGCGAAGCGGGCGGTGGTCGGCCAGGCGGCCGTCGGACGGTCGCCGCACGGCATCTACATCGACGACCATGTCGCGCGCCGATGAGAGAGCGCGCCGCCTGATCGCGATGTCCCTCGTCGTCACGACGGCCGCGATCCCGGCGCGCGCGTCGGCGGCGACGACCTGTCCCGACGGGCGCGCGCCGATCTTCCTCACGTTCGACACCGGCAGCGAGAGCCAGGCCGAGCTGATCCGCGACGTGCTGCACCGGCATCACGTGCAGGCGACGTTCTTCCTCGCGAACGAGAAGACGACGCGCGGCGACTGGTCGCTCGACCCGTCGTGGGCGCCGTACTGGAAGTCGCTCGTCGCCGACGGTCACGCGTTCGGCACGCACACGTTCGACCACGTGTACTACCGCGGCGACGACGGCCGCGACCGCGTCCGCGTGCGTCCGCAGTTCGGGGCGCAGGCGGGCCGGACGATGTCGTGGACGGCGGCCGACTACTGCGGCGAGCTCGATCGCGTCGCGAAGCGCTTCGAGTCGCTGACCGGCGCGACGCTCGATCCGTTCTGGCGCGCGCCGGGCGGCCACACGTCGCCGCGCCTGCTCGCGTTCGGCCGCTCGTGCGGCTACCGGCACTTCGGATGGAGCCCGGCCGGCTTCGTCGGCGACGAGCTGCCGAGCGACCGCTATCCGAACGCGATGCTGCTCGACCGCGCGCTCGCGCACCTCGAAGTCCGGCGACATCGTGCTGATGCACCTCGGCATCTGGTCGCGGCAAGGAGCCGCTCGCGCCGATCCTCGACCCGCTGATCACCGGACTCGAGCAGCGCGGCCACTGCTTCCGCACGCTGCGCGACTATCCGGCGGAGCGCCCGTCGTGAGCGCGGCCGTTCGCGTCGATCGCCGCCGCGTTCACCGCGGTCCACGGCTGGGTGTTCATGACGGTCGTCGCAGCCGCTGCTGTTCCGCTTCGACGGCGGCGCATTCATCGACGAGGCGTACGACGGCGTCGAGTTCTTCCTGCTCGGGCTGATCCAGATCGCGGTGCTGTACGCCGTGCTTCGTCCGCTCGAGGCGTGGCGGCCGGCGGAGCGATGGCCCGACCGGCGCGCCGTCCGCGTCGACGTCGTCTACACGCTGCTGCATCGACTCGGACTGTTCTCGCTCGCGCTGTTCTTCGTCCTCGATCCGCTCGTCGACCGGATCGCCGGCGCGCTGCGCCTCGAGGGCATCGCGAACTTCAACCTCGACGACGTCTGGCCCGGCGTGACGTCGGTCCCGATCGTCGCGTTCGCGCTGTACCTCGTCGTGCTCGACCTCGCCGACTACTGGATCCATCGCGGGCAGCACCGCTTCCGCTGGTGGTGGGGGCTGCACAGCCTCCACCACAGCCAGCGGCAGATGTCGATGTGGGCGGACGATCGCAACCATCTGCTCGACGACCTCGTGCGCGACGCGCATGTTCGCCCTGCTCGCGGTGCTGATCGGCGTCGAGCCGGCGCAGTTCGTCGGCCTCGCTGATCGCGCGGCGCAGCCTCGAGAGCCTGCAGCACGCGAACGTGCGCTTGTCGTTCGGACGGATCGGCGACCGCCTGCTGGTCTCGCCGCATTTCCACCGCCGTCACCACGCGATCGGCGACGGCCACGAAGGGGCGCTGCGCGGCTGCAACTTCGCGGTGCTGTTCCCGATCTGGGACGTGCTGTTCGGCTCGGCGAACTTCGAGCCGGGCTATCCGGCCACCGGCATCCGCGACCAGCTCGACGGGCGCGACTACGGCCGCGGCTTCTGGTCGCAGCAGTGGCTCGGCCTGAAGCGGATGGTCCGCGGCTGACGACCGACGCGGCGCACGGCCGACTCACCGGGCCGGCCACATGCGATAAGGTTCGGCGATGAACGACATCGCCCGCGCGCTCGGACGTGCCCTCGTCAGCCAGTTCCATCCGCGCATGCTGTGGCTCGCCGTCTGGCCGTTCCTCGTCGCGCTGGTCGCCTGGGGCGTCCTCGGCTTCGCGTTCCGGCACGTCGCGATCGCCTGGCTCGTGCAGGGCATCGGCGCGTCGCTGTTCGGCAGCTGGATCGCGCGCCGGCTTCTCGTGGCTCGGCGTCGACGACGGCCTGACGTTCATCGTCGGGCTCGTCTACTTCGGCGTCGTCTTCGCGGCGATGGCGCTGACCGCGCTGATCATCATCGCGACGGTCGCGATGCCGACGGTCGTCGCGTACGTCGGCGGCCGCGACTATCCGACGCTCGCGACGAAGCGCGGCGGCAGCTACCTCGGCAGCCTCGGCAACGCGGTGTGGGTCGCGATCGTGTTCATCGTCGGGTTCACGCTGACGCTGCCGCTGTGGCTGATCGCGCCGCTCGCGTTCCTCGTGCCGCTGCTGTGGTGGGGCTGGGCGACGTCGCGGATGTTCCGCTACGACGCGCTGGTGGTCCACGCGAGCGCCGAGGAGCGCGCGACGCTGTTCGCGCGGCACGGCAAGGCGTTCTTCGCGCTCGGCACGCTCGTCAGCCTGCTGAACTTCGTGCCGCCGCTGTTCTTCATCGTGCCGATCCTCGGCGGCCTCGCGTTCACGCACTACGGGCTGCACGCGCTCGAGCGCTTGCGGGCCGAGCGCGGCGAGAGCGGCATCGCGGCGGAGCTCGTCGGATGAAGCGCTTCGGGCTCGTCATCGTCGGCGACGAGATCCTGTCCGGCCGTCGGGTCGACAAGCATCTCGCGAAGGTCATCGAGCTGCTGACGACGCGCGGACTCGAGCTGTCGTGGGCGCACTACGTCGGCGACGACCGCGAGGCGATCGCGGCGGTGCTCCGGCGCACGTTCGGGAGCGGCGACGTCGTGTTCGTCCACCGGCGGCATCGGCGCGACGCCCGACGACCAGACGCGGCAGGCGGCCGCCGAGGCGCACGGCGTCGGCCGTCGCGCTGCATCCCGAGGCGGCCGAGCTGATCCGCCGGCGCATCGAGAAGATGAACGCCGAGTCGGCCGAATCCGCTGCCGCTCGATTCGCCGGAGCATCGCCAGCGGCTGCGGATGGGCGAGTTCCCGGTCGGCGCGTCGATCATCCCGAACCCGTACAACCAGATTCCGGGCTTCTCGCTCGACGAGCACTGGTTCGTGCCGGGTTTCCCCGTGATGGCGTGGCCGATGCTCGAATGGGTGCTCGACACGCACTACGCGGACCTGTTCCATCGCGCGCGCGCGTGCGGAGCGTTCGGTGCTCGTGTTCGACGAACCCGAATCGCGCGTCACGCCGTTGATGGAGCAGCATCGAGGCGGCGTTCGACGGCGTCCGCGTGTTCAGCCTGCCGTCGGTCGGCGACGCGTCCGCCGCGGCGAGCGCCGATCCGCGCGTCGCGCTGCGCGCGCGGCGCCACATCGAACTCGGGGTCAAGGGCCCGGGCACGCACGTCGACGAGGCGTTCGCCGCGCTGCTGCACGGGCTCGATGCGCTCGGCGCGCGCTACGTCGGAGTCGACTGATGCCGACGCGACAGGCGCGCAGCGCGCAGGCGCGCGCTGGTGCTGTTCTCCGGCGGCCAGGACTCGACGACGTGCGTCGCGTGGGCGCTCGAGCGCTTCGGGAAGGTCGAGACGATCGGCTTCGACTACGGACAGCGGCACGCGATCGAGCTGACCTGCCGCCGGCCGGTCCTCGACGCCATGCGCGCGATGCGACCCGATTGGGCGAAGCGCCTCGGCGACGATCACGTGCTCGACGCGTCGGTGCTCGCGACGATCGGCGCGACCGCGCTCACGAGCGATGCGGCGATCGCGTTCGACGACGAGGGACTGCCGACGACGTTCGTGCCCGGCCGCAACCTGCTGTTCCTCACGCTCGCGGCGGCGGTCGCGGCGCGCCGCGAGCTGACGATCCTCGTCGGCGGCATGTGCGAGACCGACTTCTCCGGCTATCCCGACTGCCGCGACGACACCGTCAAGGCGATGCAGCTGGCGCTCAACCTCGGGCATGAACCGGCGCTTCACGCTCGAGACGCCGCTGATGTGGCTCGACAAGGCCGCGACGTGGCGCCTCGCCGAGTCGCTCGGCGGCGAGGCGTTCGTCGACTGCGTGCGCCGGCTCACGCACACCTGCTACCTCGGCGACCGCATCCGCGCCCACGAGTGGGGCAGCGGCTGCGGGACGTGCCCGGCATGCCTGCTGCGGGCGCGCGGCTATGCGCGCTATCGCGCCGGTGCGGACGGCGCCCGAATCGTGAAAAAAAAGCCCGGGTCGCGAGGCGACCCGGGCCTGGAAGGCATGCCGTTCCGGAGGAAGCGAGCAATGCCGAGGAGACGACGGAGGTCCGACGGACCGAATTCGGTGCCGTACCCGTGTTTCGGTCCGGCGGTCGAAAACCTTATAGCAACATGCATGCCGTCTTCCCGGCGCCGCGCTCCGGCGCGATCACTTCTTCGGCGTGGCCTTCGCGGCGGTCTTGACGGCGGCGTTCGTCGCGGCGCTGACGTTCGCTTCGGCCATCTCGACGGCCTGCTTCGTCGCGCGCGACAGGCTGTCGTACGCCGAGTTGGCCGCGGCGACGGCCGACTTCATCATCGCGACGGCGGTTTCGGATCCCGGGGGCGCGTTCTTCGCCGCCGCGTCGATCATCGCGACGAACTTGGAGTTCGCGTCGGCGAGCTGCTGCTCGGCGACCTTCGTGAACTCGGCTTGCGTCGACGTCGCGATGTCGTACATCAGGCGCGAGTAGGCGACGGCCTTCTCGGCGGCCGGCTGCAGCTGCTGCGCGTTCCACGCGAGCAGTTCCTGCGGATCCTTGACCGTCAGGACGGCGCGGGCCTTGTCCTGCGAGTCCTGCAGCGTCGCCTTCGCGACGTTGAGGTTCAGCGCGACGATCTTCTCGACGCTGGTGAACGCGGTTTGCGACAATGCGAACAGCGTCTCGAGGTTCGCCTGATAGGCGGCCGCGAACTGTTCGGGGGTGAGCGTGGTGCCGGTCGTTGCCATGAGAATCTCCGAAAGGTGGGTGGTGCTGCGAGGGTTGCGGCCGACGGCGCGCTGACGCGCCGTCTTCGACGGCCGACTCGAGACTCGAACGGCCTTGCACAGTCATGTTGCGTCGCAGCAAAACAATTTTAGGGCGGTCCGCACCAATGTCAAGGGAATTCGGGTGCGCCCGCCCCGCCGTGGCGCACGGAAGCACGATGAAGGCGTTCTACAGCGACGTCTTCGTGCTGCCGCTGCCGCCGATGGTCATCGCTTCCCGATGCGCAAGTACGGCCTCGACGCGCGAACGGCGGTGGCCCGCGTGCGCGGCCCTCGAACTCGTCGAGGCGCCCGCCGCGACGCGCGACGAGCTGCTGCTTGCGCACTGCGCCAGCTACGTCGACGCGGTCCTCGACGGGCACGCTGCCGGCGGCCGCGCAGCGCGAGATCGGCTTTCCGTGGTCGCCGGCGATGGCCGAGCGCGCGCGCCGGTCGGTCGGGGCGACGCTCGCCGCGACGCGGGCGCGCGTTCGACGACGGCGTCGCCGTCAACCTCGCCGGCGGCACGCATCACGCGTACGCCGACAAGGGAAGCGGCTTCTGCGTGTTCAACGACGTCGCCGTGTCGATCCGCGTGCTCGAGCGCGAGCGCGCGGCCGCGCGCCGCGCGCCGCTGTCGTTCGGCGTCGTCGACCTCGACGTGCATCAGGGCAACGGCACCGCGAGCATCCTCGGCGGCGACGTGCGGACGTTCACGCTGTCGCTGCACGGCGAGAAGAACTTCCCGTTCCGCAAGGAGGCCGAGCGACCTCGACGTCGGGACTGCCGGACGGCTGCGACGACGACGGCTACCTCGCCGCGCTCGACGCCGCGCTCGACGCGATGACGGCGCGCTTCGCGCCCGACGTTCCTGTTCTATCTCGCCGGCGCCGACCCGCATCGCGACGATCGGCTCGGCCGTCTCGACGCTGACGGCCGAAGGGCTCGCCGAGCGCGACCGGCGCGTGTTCGCGTTCGCCGAGCGCGCTCGGCGTGCCGATCGTCGTGACGATGGCCGGCGGCTACGGCCGCGACATCGAGCAGACGTGCGCGATCCACGCGGAAACGGTGGCGCAGGCCGCGGCGCTCGCGCGAGCGCCGCGCGACGTCGAGCCGATGCCGGCCGCGGCGATGACGGCGCGACGTCGAGGTCGTCGCGCGAGGCTGCCCGCGACAGCAACTGGCTGCGCGCGACGCCGGCGATCTTCGTGCTGATCTGGAGCACGGGCTTCGTCGTCGCGAAGTTCGGACTGCCGTATTCGTCGCCGCTGTGGTTCCTCAACCTGCGCTTCGTCGCGGTGATCGTGGTGCTCGCGCTCGCGCTGCCGTTCGTCCGCGTGCCGTGGCCGTCGCGACGCGCGATGGTCGACATCGCGATCGCCGGCGTGCTGCTGCAGGCGGGCTACCTCGGCGGCGTGTGGGTCGCGATCTCGCAGGGCATGCCGGCCGGCCTGGCCGCGCTGATCGTCGGGCTGCAGCCGGTCGTGACCGCGCTCGCCGCGCCGGCGATCGGCGAGCGCGTCAGCGCACGCCAGTGGGCCGGCTTCGCGCTCGGATTCGTCGGCGTGACGCTGGTCGTGCTCGACAAGCTGTCGTCGCCGGGCGATGACGCGCGGCGAGCGTCGCGCTCGACGTCGTCGCGCTCGTGTCGATCACCGTCGGGCACGCTGTATCAGAAGAGCCGCTGCCCGAGCTTCGACCTGCGGGCCGGCACGCTGATCCAGTTCATCGCGTCGCTCGCGATCACGGTGCCGCTCGCGCTCGATCTTCGAGACGTGGCGCGTGCGCTTCACGCCGCAGTTCATCGGTGCGTGGGCCTGGTCGGTGTTCGGACTGTCGATCGCCGGCATGGCGATGCTGTTCCCGCTGATCCGCCGCGGCGAGGCGACGCGCGTGACGAGCCTGTTCTACCTGACGCCGCCGGTCACGGCGCTGCTCGCGTGGCTCGTGTTCGGCGAGGCGCTCGGCCATCGGGCGCTGTTCGGCATGGCGTGCGCGGTGGCCGGCGTCGCGCTCGTCGTGGCGAAGCGGCGTCCGCGCCGGCATGCGATAGCATGGCGCCGCCCGAACGAACCGCCTCGATGAACGCGCCGATTCCCGATTCGCAAGTCGCCGTCGACGAGGCCATCACGTCGCGCCGATCGATCCGCGCGTTCCTGCCGACGCCGATCCCTCGCGAGACCATCGAGGCGATCCTGTCGGTCGCGTCGCGCGCGCCGTCCGGGACCAACATCCAGCCGTGGAAGGTCACGGTGCTGACCGGCGCGTCGCTGTCGACGCTGTCCGACCAGCATCCTCGCCGCGCACAACGATCCGCGAGGCCCTCGCCGAGCACGCGGAGGAGTACCCGTACTACCCGAAGGCCTGGGAGGCGCCGTACATCGACCGGCGCCGCAAGGTCGGCTGGGACCTGTACGGCCTGCTCGGACTGACGCGCGAGGACAAGGCCGGCATGCACGCGCAGCACGGGCGCAACTACGCGTTCTTCAACGCGCCGGTCGGCCTGATGTTCCGCATCGACCGTCTGCTCGAGCTCGGATCGTGGCTCGACTACGGCATGTTCCTCGAGGCGGTGATGGTCGCGGCGCGCGGTCGAGGGCTCGACACGTGCCCGCAGGCGGCGTTCAACCGCTTCCATCGCATCATCGCGGACCACATCGGCATGCCGGACAGCGAGATGCTGGTCTGCGGGATGAGCCTCGGCTACGCCGATCCGGACCGGATCGAGAACACGCTGGTGACGGAGCGGGAACCGGTCGCGGGTTTCACGCAATTCATGGACGACTGACCGCGCGAACGAGGAGCGGACGATGGCGAACGCAGACGGCAGGCCGCATCGCATCGCGGTCATTCCCGGCGACGGGATCGGCAAGGAGGTGATGCCCGAAGGCGTCCGCGTCCTCGAGGCCGCGGCGCGGCGCTTCGGCATCGCGTTCGAGTTCGTCCCGATCGAATGGGCGAGCTGCGACTGGTACGCGAAGACCGGCGCGATGATGCCCGACGACTGGCATGCGCAGCTGATGGCCTGCGACGCGATCTTCTTCGGCGCGGTCGGCTGGCCGGCGCTGGTGCCCGACCACGTCTCGCTGTGGGGATCGCTGATCAAGTTCCGACGCGAGTTCGACCAGTACGTCAACCTGCGGCCGTGCCGACTGATGCCGGGTGTCCGGTCGCCGCTCGTCGACCGCGACGGCCGCGCGCGCGGGCCCGGCGAGATCGACTTCTACGTCGTGCGCGAGAACACCGAAGGCGAGTACTCGAGCATCGGCGGGCGCATGTTCCCCGGCACCGATCGCGAGGTCGTCGTGCAGGAGACGGTGATGAGCCGCGTCGGCGTCGATCGCATCGCGAAGTTCGCGTTCGAGCTCGCGCAGCGGCGGCCGAAGAAGCACCTGACGTCGGCCACGAAATCGAACGGCATCTCGATCACGATGCCGTACTGGGACGAGCGCATCGAGGCGATGACGAAGGACTATCCGGACGTCCGCGTCGACCGCTTTCACATCGACATCCTCGCGGCGAACTTCGTGCTGCATCCCGAGTGGTTCGACGTCGTCGTCGCGTCGAACCTGTTCGGCGACATCCTGTCGGACCTCGGTCCCGCGTGCACCGGCACGATCGGCATCGCGCCGTCGGCGAGCATCAACCCCGAGCGTCGCTTCCCGTCGCTGTTCGAGCCGGTGCACGGGTCCGCACCGGACATCGCGGGGCAGGGCATCGCGAACCCGATCGCGATGATCTGGTCGGCATCGCTGATGCTCGAGCACCTCGGCCATGCGGACGCGGCGGCCGCGGTGCTGTCGGCCATCGAGGAGACGCTCGCGGACCCGGCGGCGCCGCGCACGCGCGACCTCGGCGGGCGGGCCTCGACGGTGGAAGCGGGCCGGACCATCGCGGAGCGCGTCGAGCGGTCGTCCTGACGGCAGGCTCGTGCGTTGAAGGACGCTGTCGTGGCGAGGCAACGGGAATCGCTAGAATTTGCCTGAACGACATTTTCTATGTCTTTCATCTTGAACACGTTTCGATGGCCCCCTACACTACGCGGACCATCGAGCCGGAGCTCCGCATGCCTGTCGCCGTCCTTCTTCGTTCCCGCTGTCGCCGCATCGCCTCGCTCGCCGCGCTGGTCACGCTCGCCGCGTCGGCGTCGCTGATGTCCGACGCCTCGGCCGCGACGCATGCGAAGCCGCATCCGTCGAAGGCCGCGGCGCGGGTCCGCGCCGTGGTGCCTGCGGCCCATCACCGGTACGCGATCGCGCGCGGCGGCGTCGCCGGCGTGCATCACGCCATCCTGCGGCAGGGCGCGCGTCGGCACGGCGGCCTGCGCAAGGTCTACGCGATCGTGCCGGCCCGTCCGTCGATCGCCGCGTTGCAGGGTCTTCGGATCGGCGGCGACGAGATGAAGGAAGTCGAGGAGAACCTCGACGTCAAGTCGAGCGTCGCGCTCGTGATGGAGGACGGGACGCACGACGTGCTGTTCTCGCGCAACACGAAGGTGCCGCTTCCGATCGCGTCGATCACGAAGCTGATGACGTCGCTCGTCGTGCTCGAGTCGCATCCGTCGATGGACGAGATGATCACGATCACGAGCGACGACCTCGACACGGAGAAGTTCTCGAGCTCGCGCCTCGCCGTCGGCACGACGCTGTCCCGCCGCGACCTGCTGCACCTCGCGCTGATGTCGTCGGAGAACCGCGCCGCGCACGCGCTGGCGCGCAACTATCCGGGCGGCCTCGACGCCGCGATCGTCGCGATGAACGCCAAGGCGCGCTCGCTCGGCATGACGACGGCCGAGTTCCACGACCCGACCGGCCTCACGAGCCGCAACGTGGCCAGCGCCGAGGATCTCGTCAAGCTCGTCAACGCCGCGTCCGCGAACGAGACGATCCGCGACTTCTCGACCGATCCGAACTACAGCGTACCGGTCGGCCGTCGCGTCCTCGCGTTCCACAACACGAACTCGCTCGTGGCGAGCCCGGCGTGGGACATCATCGTGCAGAAGACGGGGTACATCAACGAAGCCGGCAAGTGCCTCGTGATGAAGGCCGTCATCGAGGGACGCGCGGTCGTGATCGTGCTGCTCGATTCGTTCGGCAAGTTCACGCGGCTCGGCGACGCGAATCGCATCCGCCAGTGGATGGAGACGCAGGCCACGACCGATCCGATCGCGCGGATCGTCAAGAAGACGTCCTGAGCGGCGACGGCCGCGCGCGCGCACCGGCGCGACGCGGCACGACGCGCGAACCACGCCACGACGCCGCGTCGGTTCGTGGCCGTCAGCGCGCCGGCGCGAAGCTGTCGGCGCGCGCGACGGGCCAGAACGTCTCGAACACGTTCTGCTCGAAGCGGCCCTCGGCGAGGCTTCCGGGCCGGATGAACTGCGCGACGGTCGACAGCAGCTTCACCTCGTTCTGCGCCACGCGACGGACGATGTGCTCGGGTCCGAGCTCGATCGGGTGCATCAGGCCCGCGGCCGCGACGAGCTCCGCGAGCGCGACGAGCGTCTCCTCGTGGAACGTCGCGACGCGTGTCGCCTTGTCGGGTACGACGAGCGCGCGCTGGCGCAGCGGGTCCTGCGTCGCGACGCCGCTCGGGCAGCGATCGGTGTGGCACGACTTCGACTGGATGCAGCCGAGCGCGAACATGAAGCCGCGGGCCGCGTTGCACCAGTCGGCGCCGAGCGCCATCGTGCGGACGATGTCGAACGCCGTGACGATGCGTCCCGATGCGCCGATGCGGACCTGCTTGCGCAGGTTGAGGCCGACGAGCGTGTTGTGGACGAGCTGCAGTCCTTCGAGCAGCGGCGCGCCGACGTGGTCGGTGAACTCGACCGGCGCCGCGCCGGTGCCGCCTTCGCCGCCGTCGACGACGATGAAGTCCGGCGTGATGCCGGTCTCGATCATCGCCTTCGCGATGCCGAAGAACTCCCACGGATGGCCGATGCACAGCTTGAAGCCGGTCGGCTTGCCGCCCGACAGCCGCCGCAACCGGTCGACGAAGCCGAGCAGTTCGATCGGCGACGAGAACGCCGAATGGCGCGCCGGCGACACGCAGTCGACGCCGGCCTCGACCCCGCGGGCACGCGCGATCTCGATCGAGACCTTGGCGCCCGGCAGCACGCCGCCGTGGCCGGGCTTCGCGCCCTGCGACAGCTTGATCTCGATCATCTTGACCTGATCGATCGTCGCGTTCTCGACGAAGCGCTCGTCGGAGAACGTCCCGTCGGGGTGGCGGCAGCCGAAGTAGCCGGAGCCGATCTCCCAGATCAGGTCGCCGCCGAACTCGCGGTGGTAGCGCGAGATCGACCCCTCGCCGGTGTCGTGCGCGAACCCGCCCATCTGCGCGCCGCGGTTCAGCGCGCGGATCGCGTTCGCGGACAGCGCGCCGAAACTCATCGCCGAAATGTTGAAGACCGACGCGGCGTACGGCTTCGTCACGCCGGGCTTGTTCACGAAGCCGGCCGCATCGTGCGCGTCCTGCCCGTCGGCGGCGACGCGGCCGACCTGCACGCGGAAGTCGTGATGCTGCACCGGCGCCGGCGCCATCGAATGGTTGATCCATTCGTAGCCGACTTCGTAGACGTCGAGCTGCGTGCCGAACGGCCGCTTGTCGAGCTCGCGCTTGGCGCGCTGGTAGACGATCGAACGCTGGTTGCGCGAGAACGGCGTCTGTACCGCGTCGTCCTCGAACAGGTATTGCCGCAGCTCGGGGCGGATCGCCTCGATCAGGAAGCGGAAGTGTCCGATGACCGGGTAGTTGCGACGGATCGAATGCCGCGTCTGCGCGATGTCGTTCAGTCCGACGGCCGTGAGCACCCCGAAGACGACGGCGACGGGCCAGTACCACGGCGACGACATCGTGGCCAGCACGGCGCCGACGAAGACGGCGACGATGACGACGAACGTCAGGAAGCGCGAATGCATGGAGTCTCCTCGTGCCGGATGCGCCGGCTGTTGTCGTCCAGGGGGCGCCGTGCGCGACGGCCGGTCAGGACTGCGCGCCCCGTGCGATCGGTCGGTTTCGGGACCGCTTCGTTACGCGCGGCCGTTCACGCGGCGCGCAACGCATCGACGATCTTCATGCGGGCCGCGCGCCAGGCGGGCAGGAAGCCGCCGACGAAGCCCATGAAGAGCGAGAAGGCGACGACCTCGACGACGATCGCCGCGCTGATGCGGAACTTGAACGTCAGCTCCGAGAACGTCTGGAAGTTGATCGTCGACAGGCTCACGGCCTGCATCGCGGACGCCGCGGCGAGCCCGACGATGCCGCCGACGAGGCCCATGCACGAGCGACTCGACGAGGAACGCGACGAGGATCGACGACGCGCGGAAAGCCGAGCGCGCGCAGCGTGCCGATCTCGCCGGTGCGCGCCGCGACGCTCGCGTACATCGTGATCATCGCGCCGACGATCGCGCCGATCGAGAAGATGACCGACAGCGTGGTGCCGAGGTAGCCGATGAAGCTTCGCGAGCGACTCCGACTGCTCGGCGTAGAACTGCTTCTCGGGCTTGGCCTCGACGGTCAGCCGCGGGTCGGCCTCGAGATCGCCCTTGACCGTCGCGAAGCGCGACGGGTCGGCGAGCTGGAAGATCACCGACGAGAACGACTGGCGGCGGAAGCCCTGCATCAGCTGCTCGGCGTCGCCCCAGACCTCGGAGTCGAACGCGCTGCCGCCGGCGTCGAACACGCCGACGACGGTCCAGTCGCGCTGCGCGAACCGCAGGCTCTCGCCGAGGCCCGCGCCGGTGAAGCCGCGCGAGACGTTGCGGCCCGCGATGATCTCCGACGTGCCGGGTCGGAACATGCGGCCCTCGACGATGCGGACCTGCGGCCGCATCGCGAAGCCTGCGGCAGTGCGTCCCGCGCACGACGATGTTCGCAGGCTTGTCCGGGTCGGCCGGATTCGACTTGCGCTTCGGCATGTTGATGATCGCGACCGGCTCCTTCGACACGAGCTTCGCGCCGGCGCCGTCGGTCGCGATCTCCGGCAGGCTCTCGATGACCGCCGCCTGATCGCGGTCGACGCCGCTCTGCACCTCGGTGCCCGCGGCGCGACGGATCACGATCACGTTGTCGGGCTGGCCGGTCGCGACCAGCGTCGAGCGGATGCCCTCGGTCATCATCAGCACGCTCGCGAACACGAACACGACGAGCGCCATGCCGCCGGCCGTCAGCAGCGTCGTGACCTTGCGTCGCCCAGACGTTGCGCGCGACGTAGCTGAACGGGATCGTCTTCATGCGTCAGGCCACGTGCCGCAGGCCTTCGACGATGCGGATGCGCCCCGCGCTCCACGCCGGCCACGCCGCCGCGACGACGCCGATCGCCGCCGCCGCGACGAGCTGCAGGCCGACCGTCTCCCGCGACACCGCGAAGATCGGGAACAGCGAGCCGACGAGCTTCGCGAACGCGTTCGCGATCGGGAAGGTGACCGCGATCGCGACGAGCCCGCCGGCGAGCGCGATCACCATCGACTCGCCGACGATCAGCCAGCCGATGAACGCCGGGCCGAAGCCGAGCGCCTTCAGCGTCGCGTACTCGGCGGTGCGTTCGCGCGCGGTCATCGCGATCGTGTTCGCCATCACGGCCATGATGATCAGGATGACGACCAGCGACACGGCCCTGATCGCGATCAGGATCAGCTCGGTCATCGACACGAACGCGAGCTGGAACGCCTTCTCGGTCTCGGTCAGCGTCTCGGCGAGCGAGTTGCGGAAGAACGCGTCGATCTGCCGCGACACGTCGGCGGCGTCGTCCGGGTTGCGGAGCCGCTCGATGTAGAAGCCGACCTGGTCGCCCTTGCGGCCGTAGCGCTTCTTGACGGTCTCGTTCAGGTACGCCCAGTGGAACAGGAACTGCGTCTCGTCGGTCTTCGCGTCGACGCCGTCGTAGATGCCGCGCAGCGTGAACGTCCAGGTGCCGGGGAAGATCGTGCCGCGCAGCGGGATCTGGTCGCCGACCTTCCAGTCGAATCGTTCGGCGAGCTTGCGGCCGACGATCACGCCCTCGCGGTCCGCGAGGAACGCCTTCTGCTCGGCCGGCGGCAGCACGTACTCGGGATACATGTCGAGGTAGCTCGCCGCGTCGACGGCGAACTGCGGGAAGAAGTTGCGCTCGCTGACGTAGACGCCGCCGAACCAGTTGCCCCACGACACGCCGGTCACGCCGTCGACCTGGCGCATCCGCTGCGCGTAGTTGAGCGGCAACGGGAACACGAGCGAGATCGAGTTGCGCGTGACGAGGCGCACCGACGACGTCGCATCGACGCCCGCGTACCACGCGTCGACGATCGTGCGCAGCAGCCCGAACGCGGCGATCGCGACGACGAGCCCGACGAGCGTCAGGCTCATCCGCAGCTTCTGTCGAAGCGCGTTGCGCGTCAGCAGCTTGAGGACGAAGAACATCGCTAGAGGATGCCCGTCTCGGGGCAGGGCGCGTTCGCCTCGACCCGTTCGTAGCCGAAGCGCGTCAGGTCGATCGTCTGGTACCGGCCGAAGGCGATCAGTTCGGCGATCGCGCGGCCGGCCGCCGGCGCGTGCATCATCCCGTGACCCGAGAAGCCCGCGCACGTGTAGAGGTTCGCGAGCCGACCGTTCCAGCGGCCGATGATCGGATTGCCGTCGAGCTCGCACTGCTCGTACAGGCCGGCCCACGTGCGATGGCAGCGCGCGCCCTCGAACGCCGGGAAGCGATGGGCGACCGCCGGCCAGACGACGCGCTCGAACCAGTCGTGGTCGACCTCGAAGTCGAAGCCGCGCTTCACCGATCCGTCGACGAGTCCGCCGGAGAAGCCGGCGCCTTCGGAGCGGAATGCGAGACGCGCGGTGTCCTTCACGTACGGCAGCCGCTCGACCGGGACGGCCGGCGTGAAGTAGTGCTCGTAGCGCTTCAGCGGCGACACCGGGAGCGCCATGCCCATCAGTTTCGCGACCTGTCCGGACCAGGCGCCGGCCGCGTTGACGAACGCCGACGCGACGACCATGCCGCCGCCCGCGAGCCGCAGGCTGCGCACGCTCGTCGCCGTCACCGTGGCCCCGATCACGTGGTCCTGGACGAACTGCACGCCGAGCGACGCGGCCTTGCGCCGCAGCCCCCACAACAGCCCGTTCGGGTCGCACCAGCCGTCGTGCGGCGTGTACGCGGCGCCGCCGAGATCGTCGACGCGGATCGACGGGAAGCGCTGCTTCAGCTCGGACGGCGACAGGATGTCGACGACGGCGCCGCGCGAGCGCTGCATCGTCGCCGCGTCCTCCAGCGCGCGCATCCGGTCGGGCGGCACGATGCCGAGGTAGCCGCCCTCGACCCAGTCCGCGTGCGCCGGCGCCTGCGGCGTCGACATCGTCTCCTTGAAGCGGCGGATGAAGTCGATGCCGAACAGCGACATGTCGACGTTCTCCGGCGTCGTGAACTGGACGCGGCAGCCGCCGGACGCGCGCAACGTGGACGCGTACTCGTAGCGCGGGTCGGGCTCGATGACGCAGACCTCGGCATCGGGCGTGATCTGCTTCGCGAAGACCGCGACGGACAGGCCGACGACGCCGCCGCCGATGATCGCGATGTCGGGTTGCACGGGAGGAGGCGCCATCGTCATGGGGTTCGCATCTCGTTGCGCGACCGGTGCATCGCCGTCGCTCAGTGCGCGTGCGGCGCGTGGATGTCGGCCTCGAGCGCGGCGCGCCAGTCGGCGTCGCTGACGAGCACGCCCTTCTCGAGGTGGACCATGCGCCGCGCGCGAGCCGCGGCGCGCGGATCGTGCGTCACCATCACGATCGTCTTGCCGAGGTCGGCGTTGAGCCGGTCCATCAGGTCGAGGATCTCGCCGCCGGTGGTCCGGTCGAGGTCGCCGGTCGGCTCGTCCGCGACGATCAGCGTCGGGTCGGTGATCAGCGCCCGCGCGATCGCGACGCGCTGCTGCTGGCCGCCGGACAGCTCGTTCGGGTAATGGTCCGCGCGGTCCGAGAGCCCGACCATGTCGAGCGCGACCTCGACGTGCTCGCGGCGCTCGCGGCGCGACAGGTTCGTCAGCAGCAGCGGCAGCTCGATGTTCTCGAACGCGTCGAGCACCGGCATCAGGTTGTAGAACTGGAAGATGAAGCCGACGTGCGCGGCGCGCCACGCCGCGAGATCCGCGTCGCCGAGGTCCGCGATGTCGACGCCGTCGACGACGATGCTGCCGCCGGTCGGCTTGTCGATGCCGGCGACGAGGTTCAGCAGCGTGCTCTTGCCGGAGCCCGACGGGCCCATCAGCGACACGAAGTCGCCGCGCGCGATGTCGAGCTCGAGGCCGAGCAGCACCGGCACCGGCTGGTCGCCGCGCACGTAGATCTTCTGCAGATCGCGGATCGCGACGAGCGGCGTCGCATCGACGACCGGCGGACGCCGCCTCGCGCTCGACGGTCGTCACTTCGCCTGCACGACGACCGGCGTGCCGTTCGCGATCTTCTCGTCCGGCTTCACGATCAGCTTGTCGCCCGACCTGAGGTTGCCCGACGTGATCTCGACCGCGTCCGGATACGTCGTGCCGGTGGTCACCGCCAGCGCCTCGGCTGTCGTGCGGTCGCCGTCGGTCTTCAGGCGGAATACCGTGTCGCGGCCGTCGCGCTTGACGACGGCGTCGGGCGACGCCGCGATCACCGGCTTGTCGTCGGCCGCGTCGACCTTCTGCGACAGGAAGCTCACCTTCGCGCTCATGTCCGGCAGGATGCGGTCGTCGAGCCGGTCGAAGCGGACCTTCGTCGTGACGGTCGCCTTCGCGCGATCGACGGTCGGGACCATGCGGCTCACGGTACCGGAGAAGCGCGTGTCGGGCAGCGCGTCGAGCACGATCTCGCACGGCTGCCCGACGCGGATCTTCGACAGGCTCGATTCGGAGACGTCGGCCTCGACCTCGAGCGTCGACAGGTCGGCCATGTTGACGACCGCGCCCTTCGAGTCGACGGCCGACGAGAACGGCGTGACGATGTCGCCGACGTTCGCGCTCTTCGTGACGACGACGCCGTCGAACGGGGCGCGGATGTCGGTGAAGTCGACCGCGACCTTCGCGTTGTTCGCGTTCGCGATGGCGGCGGTGAGCGCGGCGCGCGCGTTGTTCGTCGACGCGACCGCGCGATCGTTGCGCGCCACGGCCGCGTCGAGCGCGGACGCGGACACGAAGTGCTGCGCGACGAGGTCGCGGTTGCGATTCAGCTCGATCGCCGCGTTCTTCTCGTCGGCTTCGGCGGCCGCGATGGCGGCCCGCGCGACGCCGACGTTCGCGTTCGCCGCCGCGAGTTGCGCGCGCACGTCGCGCGAGTCGATCCGCGCGAGCAGGTCGCCCTCCTTGACGCGGCTGCCTTCCTGCACGCGCAGCTCCTCGAGCCGACCGGTCGCCTTCGTCGCGACGGCGGCCTTGCGCTGCGCGACGACGTAGCCGGACGCCGTCAGCACGGTGACCTGCTGCGCCGGATAGCGCGTCACGACCGACGCCGTCTGCACCGTGACCGGATGCGGCATCAGCGCCCGCGCGACGGCCGCCACGACGATCAGCGCGAGGACGACCATCCACCAGCGCAGGCGGCGCCGGCGGCGGGGCGCGGCGTTGCCGCGATCGATCTTGAGTCTGCCGAGGTCGGTGGCGACCATGCGATGGGGCGGGTCGGAGGTTGCTGGGCCGACCGCGGTCGCGGGGCGGCGATTCGAGCGACGGGAAGCGTGCCGGTCGGCCGCGCCGACGACGGTGGTCGTCGAGCGGGCGGCGTCGCCATGATACGTGGTGCCGCCGGCGGCGACCGTGCGGCCGGCGCAGCGGCGAATCCCGACATCGAATCGGGCAGGCACGCGACGATGGGTGGACGCGCGAAGCTGCATTGCGCGGATCGCTCCACGCGGGATTTCCATGACGAAAGCGGTCGACGACGCGCGCCGCCGCCTCGCCGTCGCCGGCACGCACATGGCGATCGTCCATCACGCGCTGCGGTTCGCAGGACGATCGGCACGTCGTCGACGAAGGCGACGGCCGGGCCGAAGTCCACGCGGCCCGACGGCCGATATCGGTCGACGGCCCGTCGTGGCGTCGTCGGGAGCGTCGGGCGTCGTGGCACGCGACGTGCGAGGATCCTCGCGTACGCGACGGTAAGATGCGGCGCACCGGCGCGGCAGCCCGCGACGCGTTCGAGCGTCGAGACCTCGTCCCGTCGCCCCATCGCATGGCTCTCGTCGACGTCCTCCTGCCGATCTACAACGCCGCGCGCACCATCGAGGCGTCGCTCGAGTCGGTCTGCACGCAGACGATGCGCGACCTGCGCGTGCTCGCGGTCGACGACGGCTCGACCGACGGGACGGCCGACCTCCTCGCGCGGATGGCTGCCCGCGATCCGCGCATCGTCGTCCTCACGCGGCCGAACGGCGGCGTCGTCGATGCGCTGAACACCGCGCTCGCCCACGCGACCGCGCCGTTCGTCGCGCGGCAGGATGCCGACGACCTGTCGTATCCCGAACGCTTCGCGAAGCAGCTCGCGTTCCTGGAGGCGCATGCCGACGTCGTCGCGATCGGCTGCAACACGCATCAGGTCGACGAGCACGGGAAGCCGCTCGGGACCACGACCGGGTTCCGCGCCGACGTCCACGGCGATCCGTTCTACGCGCCGTCGATCGAGCCGTACCTGCCGCATCCGTTCCTGTTCGCGCGGCGGCAGGCGCTGCTCGACGCCGGCGGCTACCGCTATTCGTTCCACTCGGAGGACACCGACCTCTACTGGCGGCTGACCGCGTTCGGCCGGCTCAGCAACGTCGTCGACGTGCTCGGCGAATACCGGCTTCACCCGGACAGCATCTCGTCGCGGTCGATCGTCAACGGCCGCATCGCCGCCGTCTGCTCGCAGCGCGCGGCCGTCTCGGAACAGCGGCGACGGCGCGGCGTCGCGGACCTCGCGTTCCCGCGCGAGCTGCTCGCGCGCTACGAGTCGGCCGTCGAGCTCGACGCGATCATCGAACTCGCGAGCGACGGCATGACCGACGCGGAGCGTCGATACCTCGCGGTCGCATCGGCCGCGAAGCTGGTCGAGCTGGAGGCGTATCGGCCGTATCGACTGACGCACGCCGATCGACGCACGATGCGTCGCGCGATCCGCGACCATTACGGCACGCTGACCGCGTTCAACCAGCGGCAACTCGTGTTCCGCCTGCTGCTCGCCGCGCCGGCCGTCGCCCGGGCGCCGCTCGAGCGGCTATCGCTGCTGCCGTGGGCGCTGCTGCCGTCGGCGCTCGTCAACGCGGCCGGACAGCGCGTCCGCCGCTGGGCCGGACGCGCCGCGTAGCCGCGTCGGAGGCTTCGCTCAGCGCCGTTCGCGACGAAGCGATCGGTTATCATGCACTGCAGCATCGGTGGGACGGCTCGTCCGCCGCAAGCGAGTTGCCATGGCGTCCCTTCCTGTCTCGGTCTGCGTTCCTACGTACAACGGCGGGCCTTACCTCGAGGCCTGCCTGTCGAGCATCGCGGGACAGACCTTCGACGACTTCGAGGTGCTGATCGTCGACGACGGCTCGAGCGACGACAGCACCGCGATCGCCGCGCGCTGGACCGAGCGCGACGCACGCTTCCGGCTGCATCGCAACCCGCGCAACCTCGGCCTCGTCGGCAATTGGAACCGCTGCATCGAGCTCGCACGCGGCGCGTGGATCAAGTTCCTGTTCCAGGACGACTGGATGACCCCGGACTGCCTCGCGACGATGCTTGAGGCGTCGTCGGGCGGCGCGGACTTCGTCGCGTGCGCCCGTGACCTGCTGTTCGAGGAACCGAGCGATCCCGAGGCGCGCGGCTTCTACGATTTCCATCGCGGCGTGCTGGACCGCCTGTACGCGTCGGGGACGACGCGCCTGACGCCCGAGGCCTACTGCGAGGCGAAGCTCGATCACCTCGATCTGAACATCGTCGGCGAGCCGTCGGCGACGCTGATCCGCAAGCAGCGGCTCGAGGAAGCAGGGCTGTTCGATCCGGCCTTCGTGCAGATGTGCGACGGCGACATGTGGAACCGGCTCGCGTCGAAGGCGGGGCTGGTCTACGTGAATCGGCCGCTCGTGACGTTCCGCATCCACGGCGGCGCCGTCAGCGCGGCCAACTTCCGCAGCGCGTTCCGCAACGTGCTGGACGGCGTGCGAGAGATGCTCGCGATGCGCGACTCGCCGCACTACGCGCCGTTCCGCGCGCATGCCCGCGCCTGCGGACGCTGGCCCGACGTCGAGCAGCGCCTGCGCACCGAGCTCTACAAGGCGTTCGCGATCGAGGACGGCTTCCCCGGTGGCGCCGATCGCGACGAGCTCGTCGGTGCCGTCCGCGCGCTCGCGGATCGCGCGTCGAGCTACCGGCGCCTGCGGGCGCGGTTCGCGCTCCATCGGATGCGCAAGTCGCTCGGCGGGCGGCCGTCCCATGCGTGATGCCGACGTCGCCGTCATCATCGTCAACTGGAACGGTTGGCGGCACACGCTCGCCTGCGTCGAGGCGCTGCGCCGAACCGAAGGCGTGTCGTGGCACGCGTACGTCGTCGACAACGCGTCGTCGGACGAGTCGGTCGCGCGGCTGTCGGGGCTCGACGGCGACGCCGAGCTCGTCGCGTCGGACGTCAATCGCGGCTGGAGCGGCGGCAACAACTTCGGCCTCGCGCGCGCGTTGACGCGCGACCATCGCTACGTCTTCCTGCTGAACAACGACGCGACGGTCCGCGTCGACACGATCCGCCGGCTCGTCGACGCGCACGACGGCATCGACGGACCGAGCCCGGTGCTCGGCGCCCTGCAGCGCACCGACGACGGCAGCGAGTTCAGCTTCGTCGCGGCCCGGCGCGATCCGCGGCTCTGCATCCCGATCTGGCTGCCTTGGGAGGAGTTCCCGAAGCTGATGCAGCAGCCGCTGATCGCGAGCGCGTTCGCCGGCGGCGCGGCGCTGTTCGCGCATCGCGCGCTGTACGACGAGATCGGTCTCTTCGACGAGCGCTTCTTCCTGAACTACGACGAGACCGACTGGTGCTTTCGCGCGGCGGCGGCCGGCCATCCGATCTACACGGTCCGCGACGCGGTCGTCCATCACACCGGCAACGCGACGATCGGCGGACAGGAGTCGCCGCTGCAGAACTATTTCCTGACGCGCAACCAGCTGCTGTTCGCCGAGAAGCACGGCACGCGGGCGCAGCTGGCGGGCAACGTCCGCAAGTGCCTCGGTCTGATGAAGTGGCTGTCGACGAGCGACAGCCTCGCGGGACGCGCCCGCAAGCTGCTGCGCCCGGAGCCGCGGATGAAGGCCGTGCAGTACGGCATCCGCGACTACCTTCTGCGCCGCTTCGGCGACTGTCCGGACGAGGTCCGCCGGCTGAACCGGCTCGCCCGCGCGTCGGCGCAGGACCTCGCGAAGGCGGCCGCCTGACGATGGTGGCCTCGCGTGCCGCGGGCGCGTCGACGACCGGGTCGACCCAGGCGTCGTGCGACGAAGTCGGCCTCGCGTCCGTCCGATGAGCGACACGCGCCTGCTGATCCGGACGACCGCGCTCGACGACCGGCTGCTCGCGTTCGGCGACGAGCTCGCGGCGGCGAGCGGCCATCCGGTCGCGTACGTCGTCGACGAGCGGCGCGGTCCCGTGCCGTCGCGCGGCCGCGAGGTCGTCGGCCTGACCGATGCGGGCTGCGCGGAGCTCGGCCTGCACGGGCCGGCCGACTTCGCGTGGAAGTGCGGCGACTACGCGTACTACTTCGCGCGCCGCCGCTTTCCCGACGCGCGCTGGCTGTGGCTGATCGAGTACGACGTGCGCTTTGCCGGCGGCAACCCGGCCGAGTTCTTCGCGTTCTTCGCCGCGCATCCGCACGTCGACCTGCTCGCGGCGTACTTCGCCGCGGCGAAGCCCGACTGGTACTGGACGCAGACGCTGTACGCGCGCGACGCCGCGCCGCATCGCTGCCTGTTCCCGGTCACGCGCCTGTCGGTGCGCGCGGTCGACGCCGCGTACGCGAAGCGCGTCGAGCATTCGAACAACCCGCTGCGCAAGCTCGTCTGGCCGAACGACGAGGCGTTCGTCGCGACGACGCTCGTGCAGGCGGGCCTCGACTGCCGCGACCTCAACGCGTTCGGCCGCACCTTCTACACGCCCGAGACGTTCACGTTCACCGAGCCGCTCGACGGCGACGCGTTCGTCCCGAGCGACGACGGTCTGCGTCTCTACCACCCGGTGCTGTACGGCGACGCGTATCGACGCAAGATCGAACGGCTGACGGCGCCGCCGTTCGAGATGCGGTTCGTCGGACGCGAGGTGCGACGCGTCGCGCGTGCGCTGAACCGCGTGTCGCGGTGGTGACGACGACGGACTCCGCGTCGACGTTCGACGGCGGCTGCACCTGCGGTCGCGTGCGGTATCGGCTCGAGAGCGTGCCGCTGTTCGTCCACTGCTGCCACTGTCGCTGGTGCCAGCGCGAGACCGGTGCGTCGTTCGCGCTGAACGCGATGATCGAGACCGACCGCGTGACGCTGCTCGGCGAGCCGCCCGAGCGCGTCGATACGCCGTCGGCGAGCGGGCTCGGACAGGCGATCCTGCGATGCCCGCGCTGTCGCGTCGCGGTCTGGAGCCACTACGCCGGCGCCGGCACGCGCGTCGCGTTCGTCCGCGTCGGCACGCTCGACGAGCCCGATCGCCTGCCGCCCGACATCCACATCTTCACGGCGTCGAAGCAGCCTTGGGTCGTGCTGCCGCCGGGCACGCCGACCGTGCCGGAGTACTACGACCGCGACGCGTACTGGCCCGCGGACCGTCTCGCGCGACGGCGTGCGCTGATGGCATCGACCGACGCGAACCGGCCGTCCTGACGCGCGTCAGGCGAACGGCTGCGCGAGCGGGACCGCCGCGGCGGCACCGACCGCCGTCGCGAGCGCCGCGGTCCCCGATCCGTCGACGATGACGCCGCCGCCGAGGCAGACGTCGCCGTCGTAGAGCACGGCCGACTGCCCCGGCGTCACGGCGCGCTGCGGCTCGTCGAAGCGGAGCACCCAGCGATCGCCGTCGCGTTCGAGGCGGCACGCTGCATCCGTGCTGCCGATAGCGCGTCTTCGCCGACAGCGATGCTCGACGACGGCGGCTCGCCGGCGATCCAGCTCGCGTCGTCGAACGCGACGCGCGTCGCGAGCAGCCACGGATGGTCGTGGCCGCGGACGATCCACAGCGTGTTCGTCGCCATGTCCTTGCGCGCGACGAACCATGCGCCGGCCGACGCGTCGTCGTCGCCCATCTTCACGCCGCCGATGCCGATGCCGCGGCGCTGCCCGAGCGTGTAGAACGCGAGGCCGACGTGCGTGCCGACGACGCGGCCGCCCGGCGTGCCGTCCGGCGTGCGGATCGGGCCCGGCGTCGTCGGCAGGTAGCGGTTGAGGAACGCGCGGAACGGCCGCTCGCCGATGAAGCAGATGCCGGTCGAGTCCTTCTTGCGCGCGTTCGGCAGGCCGATCCGCTCGGCGAGCGCGCGCACGTCGGTCTTCCGCCTGTCGCCGAGCGGGAACAGCGTGCGCGCGAGCTGCGACTGGTCGAGCCGATGCAGGAAGTAGCTCTGGTCCTTCGTCTCGTCGATCGCCTTCAGCAACTGCACGCGACCGCGCGCGTCGCGCCCGAGCCGCGCGTAGTGGCCGGTCGCGATGTGCTCGGCGCCGAGCCGCATCGCGTGGTCGAGGAACGCCTTGAACTTGATCTCGGCGTTGCACAGCACGTCGGGGTTCGGCGTGCGACCGGCACCGTACTCGGACAGGAACGCGGCGAACACGCGGTCCTTGTACTCGGCCGCGAAGTTGACCGCCTCGAGGTCGATGCCGATGACGTCGGCGACGGCCGCCGCATCGATCAGGTCCTGCCGCGTCGAGCAGTACGCGTCGTCGTCGTCGTCCTCCCAGTTCTTCATGAACAGGCCGACGACGTCGTGACCCTGCTGCTTCAGCAGCCACGCGGACACGGCGGAGTCGACTCCGCCGGACAGCCCGACGACGACGCGGCGCGGCGCGCTCACGTCGACGACTCGAGCGCGGTCGGGTCGGTGTACAGCGCCGACAGCGGCAGCAGCGGACGCCCCGACGCGTGATCCTCGACGCAGCGCAGGACCAGCGCGCTGCGATGGCGGTCGCGCGACGCGCGCAGCTCGTCGGCCGACATCCACAGCGCGCGGACGATGCCGTCGTCGAGCGCGCGTCCCTCGACGAGCTCGTCGGAGTCCCCGACGATCGCGAAGCGCAGGTACGTGACCGGCTCGGCCGGCTCGTCGCGGCGCGTCCTGATCGACCGCGAGAGGTAGATGCCGAGCAGGCCCGACGGCACGAGCCGGTGCGCGGTCTCCTCGAGCGTCTCGCGGACCACGGCGTCGACGATGCTCTCGTCCGGCTCGAGGTGCCCCGCCGGCTGGTTGTAGCGCAAGCCGTCGCGCGTCTCTTCCTCGACGATCAGATAGCGGCCGGTCATCGGGCCGCGGCCGGGCACGATCGCGGCCACCGTCACGTTCGGTTTCCAGGGCTCGGTCATTTCCTTATATTACGTCGCCGCACCCGTGCGACGAGGCGGGATCGGCGCGGGTCGCGTGCTAACATCGCGCCCCGCCCGAGCCGATGATCGTCGCTCGCGCGGGGCGCCGTCGGGACGCCGCAAAGCAGAGCAGCCGAGGAGAGCAATCATGAGAATTGGCGTCCCGAAAGAGTCGCGCGCCGGCGAGAGCCGCGTCGCCGCGACCCCCGAGACGGTCAGGAAGCTGGTCGCGGCAAAGCACCAGCTGATCGTCGAGACCGGGGCAGGCGTGGGCAGCAGTGCGATCGACGACGCCTACACGGCGGCCGGCGCGACCATCGCGTCGGCCGCCGAAGCCCTCGGCGCCGACATGGTCCTGAAGGTGCGCGCGCCGAACGATGCCGAGCGCGCGCAGATGAAGCGCGGCGCCGCGCTGGTCGGGATGCTCGATCGCTTCGACGAGGACAACATCCGCAAGATGGCGGAAGCCGGCCTGACCGCGTTCGCGCTCGAGGCCGCGCCGCGCACGACGCGCGCGCAGAGCATGGACGTGCTGAGCTCGCAGGCGAACATCGCGGGCTACAAGGCGGTGATCCTCGCGGCCAACGTCTACCAGCGCTTCATGCCGATGCTGATGACGGCCGCGGGCACCGTGAAGGCGGCGCGCGTCGTCGTGCTCGGCGCCGGCGTCGCGGGACTGCAGGCCATCGCGACCGCGAAGCGGCTCGGCGCGGTGATCGAGGCGTCCGACGTCCGGCCGTCGGTGAAGGAACAGATCGAATCGCTCGGCGGGAAGTTCATCGACGTGCCGTTCGAGACCGACGAGGAGCGCGAGGCCGCGGCCGGCGTCGGCGGCTACGCGCGGCCGATGCCGCCGTCGTGGCTCGCGCGCCAGTCGGTCGCGGTCGGCGAGCGGATCAAGCAGGCCGACATCGTCATCTCCACGGCGCTGATCCCCGGTCGCAAGGCGCCGGTGCTGATCACCGAGGACATGGTCAAGTCGATGAAGCCGGGCTCGGTGATCGTCGACCTCGCGGTCGAGCAGGGCGGCAACTGCCCGTTGTCCGAACTCGGCCGGACCGTGACGAAGCACGGCGTCCACATCGTCGGCGAGCCGAACCTCGCGGGCGCGGTCGCCGCGGACGCGTCGGCGCTGTACGCGCGCAACGTGCTCGACTTCCTGAAGCTCGTCACCGACAAGGAGGGCGCGTTCGTCGTCAACCTCGAGGACGACATCGTGGCGGCATGCCTGCTGACGCGCGACGGCCGCGTGCTGACCGCCGAGGACAAGCAGGTGGCGACACCGAAGGCGGCCTGATCCCGACGCTCGCGCGACCGACGAACCGCTTCCTTGATCCACGGCATTGGCGAGGCTCGCGCGGCGCGGGACAATCGCCGCCCGACCTCAGGAGTCCCGCATGATCGACCCGACCATCCAGAACCTGACGATCTTCGTGCTGGCGATCTTCGTCGGCTACCACGTCGTCTGGACCGTCACGCCGGCGTTGCACACGCCGCTGATGTCGGTCACGAACGCGATCAGCGGCATCATCATCGTCGGCGCGATGCTGCAGACGGTCGACATCGATGGCCCGATCACGCCGACGAGCCTGCTCGGCGCGCTCGCGGTGCTGCTCGCGTCGATCAACATCTTCGGCGGCTTCCTCGTGACGCAGCGGATGCTCGCGATGTTCAAGAAGAAGGATCGACCGGCGAAGGCCGTCGATGCGTCGGCCCGTTGACGTCGCCCACTGAATCGCGACGCCTGCCGCCGGCGCCGGAACGCATCGTCCGACCCGCGTCGATCCAAGAAGAAGAACGAGCATGACCGAGACTCTCGTCAACACCACCGCGCTCGCGTACCTCGTCGCCGCGGTCCTGTTCATCCTGGCGCTGAAGGGGCTGTCGTCGCCGCTGACGTCGCGACGCGGCAACGCGTTCGGCATGGTCGGCATGGCCATCGCCGTCGTCACGACGATGTTCGTCGCCAACCGGCCCGTGGTCTGGCTGATCGGCGGCGCGATCGTCGTCGGCGGCGCGATCGGCGCGACGATGGCGCGACGCGTGCAGATGACGAAGATGCCGGAGCTGGTCGCGGCGTTCCACTCGCTGGTCGGCATCGCCGCGGTGCTGATCGCGATCGCCGCGCTGTTCCACGCCGGCGAGGAGCACACCGGTGCGCAACGCATCGAGCTCTTCATCGGCGCGTTCATCGGCGCGATCACGTTCACCGCGTCGCTGATCGCGTTCGGCAAGCTGTCGGGCAAGGTCAGCGGCAAGCCGATCAGCTTCGGCGGCCAGCATCTGCTGAACCTGCTGCTCGCGCTCGTGATGCTCGCGTTCGGCATCGGCTACTTCATCACCGGCAACGCGATCGCGTTCCTGATCATGGTCGCGATCGCGCTCGTGCTCGGCGTCACGCTGATCATCCCGATCGGCGGCGCGGACATGCCGGTCGTGGTGTCGATGCTGAACAGCTATTCGGGCTGGGCCGCGGCCGGCATCGGCTTCACGCTCAACAACCCGGTGCTGATCATCGCCGGCTCGTGCGTGGGCTCGTCGGGCGCGATCCTGTCGTACATCATGTGCCGCGCGATGAACCGCTCGATCGTGGCGGTGCTGCTCGGCGGCTTCGGAGCCGAGGTCTCGGCCGGCTCGGACGCCGGCGGCGCGCAGAAGGCGTACAAGACGGGCAGCGCCGACGACGCCGCGTTCCTGCTGTCGAACGCGGAGACCGTCGTGATCGTGCCGGGCTACGGCCTCGCGGTGGCGCGCGCGCAGCACGCGCTGAAGGAGCTGACCGAGAAGCTGACGCATCACGGCGTCGACGTGCGCTACGCGATCCACCCGGTCGCGGGGCGCATGCCGGGTCACATGAACGTGCTGCTCGCCGAGGCCGAAGTGCCGTACGAGCAGGTCCACGAGATGGAAGACATCAACGGCGAGCTCGGCCAGGTGGACGTCGTGCTGGTGCTCGGCGCGAACGACGTCGTCAATCCCGCGGCACGCACGCCGGGCAGCCCGATCTTCGGGATGCCGATCATCGAGGCCTACAAGGCGAAGACGATCATCGTCAACAAGCGGTCGATGGCGGCGGGCTACGCCGGCCTCGACAACGAGCTGTTCTACATGGACAAGACGATGATGGTGTTCGGCGACGCGAAGAAGGTCGTCGAGGACATGGTCAAGGCGGTCGACTGACCTGTTCACGCGGGTGACGACTCGCGCGACCCGCAACGGCATCGCGCGGCCTCGATGACGCCGCGACCGATCGCGCCGATGCTCGTCGAGCGGACGAACGCGAAGGACGAGGCGAACGCCGCGGCCGCCTGGCTTCTCGAGCAGCGGCGCGCCGGTCGCGCCTGGCGCGATTGCGCCGTCGCCGCGCCGGGCAAGCGCAACTGGCGCGCGCCGATCGCGGCGGCGCTCGACCGCGCGGGGATTCCCTGCCGGATGATGCTCGGCGATCCGTCAACGAGATGCGAACGCGATGCGGACGTCGTCCACGTGATGACGCTCCACGCGATCGCGGGCTCGACGTTCGCGGCGATCGCGATGCTCGGCATCGGCGACCTGCCGTGGAAGCGCCAGACGCTCGACGAGGCGACGACGGTCGTCGACGCGGCGATGGCCTGCGCCGGCGATGCGCTGCTGCTGTCGTGTTCGAAGCCGTCGGCGCTCGCGGAGCGCTTGCGCGAGCGCGCGGACGCCGGAGGCTGAGGCCTGCGCGTCGTTCGCGTCGTTCGCGGCGGACGCCTACGGCACGAGGTGCACGTCGCCCGGAGCCTGAGGCGGGATCTTGATCGCGATGGCCTTGAACGTGCCGGACGTCGCGACCGTGCCGGCGTGCGGCGTGCCCTTCGGAATGATGATCAGGTCGCCCGGCTTGATCGGACGGCGCTCGTCGCCGAGCCACATCGTGCCGGTTCCGGCGACGATGTACTGGATCTCGTCGTTGCCGGCGTGGAAATGCTTCGGCGTGTCGCCCTGCTGCACGGCCACCGTCGCGTTGTCGGTCACGACGACCAGCTTGGCGCGAAGCGCCGTGCCGGGCTGGATCGGTCCGAGCGCGGCGCCGTCGAGCGCGTCGACGTCGATGATCTGCGGCTGCAGCGGCGCGGCGCCCACCGCCTGCGCGCGGGCCGACTCGATCAGCGGCGCGGCGAAGACGCCGGCGACGAAGGCGCCGACGGACGATGGCCGCGACGGCGACGGCGCCTCGGGCGCCGGAGGACGTTGAGGTCACGATGGTTCTCCTTGGAATGCGGTGCGATGGGATGCATCCTAGGTCATGCATCCCGAGACGACCGTCGGACTCCTTCGATGATTGTTGTCAGGAATCATTGACAGCGAGTCGCGAACGCGCCTAGCCTTTTCTCACGCCCGGATGGACGACCGCGAGGCGCCGCCGGGTGCGGAGCGTCAAGAACGTTCGACCACAAGAAGCGCCGCCATCGGAGACGGCGCGAGAGGAGACCCCATGCATCGGATCATCCACGCGCGCGCCGCGCGCCGGGCGCTCGTCGCCGCGGTCGTCGCGACGCCGCTCTTCGTCGCCGGTCCAGCCCAGCGCCCGGGTCACCAGCTTCGTCATCGATTCCACGACGCCGCTCACCGGGCAGAACATCCCCTACCAGCAGTTGCGAGGCCGCGCGTTCGGCGTGCTCGATCCGAACGATTCGCACAACGCGATCATCACGGACATCCAGCTCGGCAAGGATCCCGACGGCATGGTCCGCTACGAGACCACGTTCACGCTGACGAGTCCCGGTCGACATGTCGCAGGCATCGGGCTTCCTGTGGCACGACGTGCCGAACCGCGGCGGCGCCATCACGATCGTCGCCGCCGAGCGGAACTTCGGCGACATCGGCCTCGCGAGCGGCTGGCAGGCCGACAACGCCGGCGCGACCGCGGTCCCGGCGAACCACGCGACCGGGACGCAACCACTGGGTCGCGGTGCCGTATGCGAAGGATGCGAACGGCGCCGCCGATCACCGGGCAGCGTCCTCGCCCGCATCGTGAATCGGACCGGCGTCCGGCGTCGGAGCCGCTGCTGCGTGATGGGCAATCCGGTCCCGTACCTGCCGGCGTCGCTCGACACGACGCAGGCGCGTGCTGACGACGCACTCGCACGAGACGATCAACGGCCAGATCACCGTCGGCAGCGACGATCCCGAGCGAGCGACTGGGCGTTCGCGCACTGCGACGCGACCAATCCGTTCCCGGGAACGCCGCGACGACAACAACCCGGCCGATCTGCCCGCCGACGCTGCCGGTGCACATCTGCCTGAAGAACGGCTTCGACCCGACGCTGCTCTACCAGCTGGTCTATCCAGCGCAGAACGCCTGGCTGCTCGGCGTCGGCATCGCTGCGTTCCGCGACGTCAACTCGTTCTTCCGCTACGCGGTCGGCCGACGACGACGGCAGGCCAACCCGATCGCCGCGGCATCGTGAACTGGGCGGTGATCCGCGGGGTCTCGCAGTCGGGCAACTTCACGCGGCAGTACATCGACCTCGGCTTCAACCAGGACGAGTCGAATCGCATCGTGCACGAAGGCGCCTGGCCGATCATCGCCGGCCGGCGCGTCGCGGCCGAAACGTGCGCTGGGGTCAACCCGACGGCGTCCTCGAGCTCTACCAGCTCGGCAGCGAAGGACCGCAGTGGTGGTCGCCGTACAACGGACGTCGCGCGCAACGAGGGCACGCACAGCATCCTCGATCGCTGCAATCGCGACCGGCACGTGCCCGAAGGTCATCGAGCACTTCGGCGGCTCGGAGGTCTTCGCGCTGAAGATGACGACGTCGTGGGTCGGCACCGTCGGCCAATATCGACATCCCGCTGCCGCGCAACGTGCGTCGCTACTACATCCCGAGCACGACGCACGGCGGCGGCGGCGGCGGCTTCAACGTCGCGCCCACGGCGCCGGCGGTCAACTGCCCCGGCAACAACTGGGGCACCGGCACGTTCGGCGCGAACCCGATGTCGGAGACGCGAGATCACGAACGTCCTGCGGGTCGCGATGCGCAACTGGCTGATGACCGGTGCGAATCCGCCGCCGAGCCGCTATCCGACGCTGGCCGGCGGCAACCTCGTGCAGCCGACGCAGGCCGCGATGGGCTTCCCGTCCGGCGTGCCCGGCGTGCCGGCGTCGATCTTCATGCCGGAGAACTTCGTCAACCCGGTGTTCGACTACGACTGGGGTCCGCAATTCAACAAGCGTCGACGCGACCGGCGTGCCGACGAACCTGCCGCCGCCGATCACTCACGACGATCCCGATGCGCGTGCCGCGCGTCGACGCCGACGGCAACGAGCTCGGCGGCGTGCCGACGGTGCTGCGCGACGCGCCGCTCGGGACGTATCTCGGCTGGAACATCACGTCCGCGCGGCTTCCACGCGGGCAGGTCTGCAACTACATCGGCGGCTACATCCCGTTCGCGACGACGCGGCCGAGCGTCAGGCGAACGGCGACCCGCGGCTGTCGCTGGCTGGAGCGCTACGGCGACCACGCCGGCTACGTCGCCGCCGTCAAGGCCGCCGCGGACAACGCGTTGTCAGCAAGGCTATCTGCTGCAGGCCGATCACGATGCGCTGATCCAGCAGGCGCAGACGCAGCACCGTTCTTCAATAGCGTCAGCCAGGGAGAGAAGACATGAAAGAGCTTCATGATGGCGTGTCGTGCTGCGTCGCGGCGTCGGTCGCCGGCCTCGCGCCGGTGGCCGCGCAGGCGACGGTGTTCACCGGGTTCACGGGTCCGTTCGCGACGAGCACGTTCAACGCGGCGTTCGCCGGCAATGTCGGCGGCGGCCTCATCGACGTTGACGCCGACGCAGGTGACGCTGGTCGGACAGGACAATCCGGCGATCGACCCGAACAGCGGCGTGCCGGCGTGCACGAACGCGATCACCGGGTTCCTCGGCAACTGCCAGGTCACGTTCTCGCACGGCGAGCGTCGGCGCGTCCGACACCGTCTCGTTCCACTGGACGTACTCGACCGCGGACATCACGGCCGGCAACGATCCGTTCGGCGTCATCGTGAACGGCGTCGCGACGGTACTGTCGGACCTGGGCGGCCCGTTGTCCCAGTCGGGCAACTACACCTTCACGACCGGCACCGGGTTCGGCGTTCTTCGTCAACTGCACCGACTGCGTCGGCGGCGCGGCGACCGCGTCGATCAGCAACTTCCAGGTGGCCGTGGTGCCGGAGCCGGGCACCGTCGCGCTCGGCTTCATCGGCGCGGCGATCCTCTTCACGGCGCTGCGTCGGCGCCGGGACGGCGTGGACTGGGGCTGAGCGGCGGCATCAGCCGGCGGCGGCGGCACGATCGCGCTTCCGGAACGCGAACAGCGTTCCGAACAGCGCGATCAGGCTGCCGAGCGCGATGTCGCCGACGCGCTCCTCGACGGCCTCGCGCGTGAAGCCGGCGTCGGTCGCGAGCTTCGTGCCGAGGAAGATGACGAGCGCCATCAGCGCACAGTGCAGCCAGTAGTTGCGGCGGACGCCCATCGGCACGAAGAAGAACAGGCCGATGATCAGCGCGAGCAGGACGCGCGCGTCCTGGATCCGCGGGGCGACGACGAGCGCGAGCGCGGCGCCGACGATGGAACCGAAGACGCGCTGCAGGACACGCTGGTGGCTCTTCTGCCAGTCGGGCCACATCACGACGAGCACCGACACCGCGACCCACGTCGGATGCACCTCGTCGATCGCACGACCCGCGATCCAGCCGATCGCGGCCGCGACGACGTAGCAGACCGCGAAGCGCAGCACCGTGTGGCGATCGGAATTGATCAGGTCCCATGCGATGCGCACCGTCGAGTACTGCGTCCGCGTCCGGTCCGGCGCGATCGCATCCTCGAGCACGACGAGCGAGACCGCCGTCACCGTCGTGCCGGCGAGCAGCAGCAGCAAGCGCTGCAGCGACACGATGTCGATCGCGAGCACGATGCAGAAGACGATCATGCCGAAGCGCGGCGCGCGGAGGAACGGCAGGCCGGCCCACGACAGCACGCCGGCGATGAACGTGCCGACGCAGAACGCCGGCACGATCGCGGCCGGGTCGCCGCGCAGCAGGTAGGCCGACACCGAGCCGACCGCCATGAACGCCGTGGCCCAGGCGATCGCGTAGAGCCGCATGCCGAGTTCGCCCTCGGCGTCGGACAGCGTGTAGAGCAGTCCGTAGGCGGCGGCGAGATACGCGGCCGACGGCGTGTGCAACAGCCACGCGAGGAGGATCGCGATGGCGATGTTGCCGACCGCGACGAAACCCCGGTGCCACGGCGGGCCGCCGGGGTTGATCGCGAGCGACTCGCGGACGTAGCGTTTCGTGCCGCGGGCGGCACGCCGCGTGCGCACCTGCAGGCGCGCCGGGCGGAAAGGGATGTAGCGCAATGCGAGGTCGATGAAGCGGGCGGGGCTGCGGGATGGCCAAAACGGACCGCGCCACCCGACGCCGCGGCCCGCCCGCGCGATCCCGTCAGGTCGTCGGCTTCAGCTGCCCGCGAATCTCGCCGGCCGGGTGCGCGGCGCTGTGCACGTTGAAGTACGTGTTGCCGGCGCGATAGGCGGCGAGCTGCGTCTCCGTCAGCTTCGCGCCGGGAGGCGCCGTGAACGTGTTGCCGTCCTGCTTGAACGGCACGATCACCGGTCCGGCGACGCCGGGCGCGCCCATGTGGATGTGCGCCATCGTCGGCGCCATGCCGGTCACGGTGACCGACCCGGTCACGGTGCCGTCGTCGGCCACCTTGATCGAGCCGGTGCCGGTGGCCGACGTCGCGACCGGCGGCGTCTCGTTCGCTCCGGTCAGGGTGACCTTGTCGTTGCTGCTGCCGGGCATCAACGACGAACAGGCGGCCAATGCGACGAGCGCGGCGCCGGCGATGGCGCCGGCGAACGTCCTGCGGGTGTGACGGAACATGGCGATCTCCTCGATGGTGGGGACGTGCGGCGACGCGGGTGCGACAGCTCGCATTGTGCGGGAACTCGGTCGCCCGCGTGACGGACGGCCGAGGTGTTAACGTCGGCGCGTGGACGGTCCTTCCCTTCGGAGGCAATCTTGAACACGCGCGAGACCGCGTCCGGGTCGATCTACGTCGGCATCGGCGGCTGGAACTACGATCCGTGGCGCGAGACCTTCTATCCGAAGGACGTCGCGAAGAAGAACGAGCTGAGCGTACGCGAGCACGCAGGTCACGGCGATCGAGATCAACGCCACCTACTACCGCACGCAGAGCCCTGCGAGCTTCGCGCGCTGGCGCGACGAGACGCCCGACGGCTTCCGGTTCACGGTGAAGGCGTCGCGCTTCGCGACCAATCGCAAGGTGCTCGCCGACGCCGCCGATTCGATCGGCTTCTTCGTCGACAGCGGGCTCGAGGCGCTCGGCGACAAGCTCGGCCCGCTGCTGTGGCAGTTCATGCCGACGAAGAAGTTCGACGAGGCCGACTTCGCGGCCTTCCTCGCGCTGCTGCCGAAGCAGGTCGGCTCGCGCGAGCTGCGGCACGCGCTCGACGTGCGCCACGAGAGCTTTCGCTGCGAGGCGTTCGTCGAGCTCGCGCGGCGTCACGGCGTGGCGATCGTCTGCAGCGACTCCGACGACTATCCGATGATCGGCGACGTCACGGCGGACTTCGTCTACGCGCGGCTGATGCGCGCGCGGCCCGACGTCGAGACCGGCTATCCGGACGACGCGCTCGACGAGTGGACCGACACGGCACGCGCCTGGTCGCGCGGCGAGACGGTCGCCGCGACGCGTCCCGTCGTCGCGAAGGCGGCTCCCGTGCAGCGCGCGCGACGCGTTCGTCTTCTTCATCAACGGCGCGAAGGAACGCGCGCCGGCCGGTGCGCAGGCGATGCGCGAACGGCTCGAGCGTCGCTAGCTGAGCGGAGCCGCCCGCGGGATCGGCGTCCGGCGCCCGTAGACCTCGTGCAGCTGCGCGACCGCGCCGATCATCTCGGTGACGACGAACAGCAGCAGCACCCGCGGCGCGCCTTCGATCGCGACGAACCAGACGATCAGCAGCGAGACCCAGACGCGGCCCCAGCCGTCGATCAGCGCGAACAGCCCGATCGGCTTCAGGTACCGCGCGACGCACCAGATCGCGACCAGCGAGCCCGACAGGCAGACGAAGAACATCTGCAGCGGCGTGAACGCCGGCGCGACGGCGGAGCCGCCGAGCTTGCCGTTGACCGAGTAGAGCAGGCTCACGAAGTGCTCGGCGAGCGGCGGCAGCGCGAGCGGATACGAGACCGACGAGTCGACGATCGCCCAGAAGCGCACCTTGCGGCGGCGGACGCGGTCGAGGTTCGCGCGAGGAAGCATCGGTCAGCCGCGGCGTGACGCGCGGACGGGGTCGGTGGAGGAGGGGCCGCGTCGCGGTCGCACGGTCGGCCGCGAGCATGTCGCCCGAGCCGGCCCGACGCCATGCTATCCGCGCGAACCCGCGGTGTCACCGGTCGCGGCGTCCGTGGTTACCGGTCGCGCCACATCTCGCGCGCCGCGTTGCGCCCGGGCAGCCCGGTCACGCCGCCGCCGGGATGCGCGCCGGAGCCGCACAGGTAGAGGCCTTCGATCGGCGTGCGATAGTCGGCGTGGCCGAGCACGGGGCGGGCGGAGAACAGCTGGTCGAGCGCGAGCGCGCCGTGGAAGATGTCGCCGCCGACGAGGCCGAACTTGCGTTCGAGGTCGAGCGGCGTGTGGACCTGACGCGCGATGACGCTCGCGGCGAAGTTCGGCGCGAAGCGGTTGACGGTCTCGACCACGCGATCGGCGACGTCGTCGCGCGCGCGATCGTCGGCCCAGCCCGCCGGATAGCGTTCGACCGCCGACGTCGCCTCGAGCGCCGGCGCGACGTGCTGGCAGAACAGGCTCGCGACGTGCAGGCCGGCCGGTGCGAGCGTATCGTCGACGGTCGACGGGATCAGCATCTCGACGATCGGCTCGCGACTCCACCCGTCGCGACGCGCGTCGATCCACGCGTCCTCCATGTACGTCAAGCGACGGCGCCATCACGATGCCGCTCGCGTGATGCGGCTGCGCGTGCGTGCCCGGCAGCGCGACGAAGTCGGGCAGCGCCGACAGCGCGACGTTCATCCGCAGCGTGCCCGAGCCGCTGCGATAGCCGTCGATCCGGCGCGCGAAGTCGGCCGGCAGCGCGGCGCGGTCGACGAGCGAGCCGAACAGCAGTCGCGGATGCACGTTCGCGACGACGCGTCGCGCCGCGATCGACGTGCCGTCGACGAGGCGGACGCCGCGCGCGCGGCCGCGATCGTCGAGCTCGACGGCCTGCGACCGGCGCGTCGACGGTGATCTCGACGCCGCGCGCCACGGCCTCCTTCGCCATCGCCTGCGTGATCGCGCCCATGCCGCCGATCGCGTGGCCCCAGACGCCGCGGTCGCCGTCGATCTCGCCGAAGACGTGATGCAGCAGGACGTAGGCCGAGCCCGGCGCGTACGGGCTCGCGTAGTGCCCGACCGTCGCGTCGAAGCCGAGCGCGGCTTTCAGCGGCACCGACTCGAACCACGCGTCGAGCACGTCGCCCGCGCTCTTCGTGAACAGGTCGAGCAGGTCGCGCTTGCCGGGCAGGTCCATCCGCGCGACGCGTCGGCCGAGGTCCCACGCGGCCCACCAGTCGGCGACCGACGCGAATGCGCCGGGCCCGGCGTTCGGCGGCGTCTTCACGATCATCGCGCGGACCAGCGACACGGCGCCGTCGAGCATCGCGTAGTAGGCCGGCAGGCGTTCGGCGTCGCGCGCCGAGAACTTCGCGACCTCGCGCCGCGTCGCGTCGAGGCCGCCGCCGACCTTCAGGTACGCGCGGTCGCCGACGCCGTCCGGCAACGGCAGGAAGTTGGAGAACGGCCGACTGGACGATACGCAGGCCGTGCGCGTGCAGCCGCAGGTCGCGGACGATCGACGGATGCAGCAGGCCGACCGTGTAGCTCGCGGTGGAGTTGCGAAAGCCGGGATGGAACTCCTCGGTGACGGCCGCGCCGCCGACGATCCCGCGACGCTCGACGACCCGCACCGACCAGCCGCGCGCGGCGAGGTCGCAGGCGCAGACGAGCCCGTTGTGGCCGGCGCCGACGACGACCGCGTCCCAGGTCGTCGACGCGACGGCGGCCCGCGTCACAACGGCCGCTGCGGGTCGGGCAACGGCTTCGGGCCGCGACCGCGGCGAACGCGGCCCGCGCGTTGCGTCTCGCCGGGGAAGAGGCCGTGGCGCGGACCGTCGGTCGACAGCGCGGTCGCGATCAGTTCGATCCAGTGCAGCACCGGCGTGCCGGTGCCGCTCTGCAGATGCGTGATGCAGCCGATGTTCGCCGACACGATCGCCTCGGGCTCGGTCGCGGCGAGCTGCGCCAGCTTGCGGTCGCGCAGCGCGGTCGCGAGCTCGGGCTGCAGGACCGAGTACGTGCCGGCCGAACCGCAGCACAGGTGGCTCTCGGCGCACAGCCGGACGTCGACGCCGGCGGCCGTCAGCACGCGCTCGACGGCGCCGCGGATCTGCTGGCCGTGCTGCAGCGTGCACGGCGGATGCCATGCGACGCGTCGCGTCGTCGGCGGGTTCAGCTTGCCGATCAGGTCGTCGGTCATCGGCGCGAGGACTTCGGACAGGTCGCGCGTCAGCTCGGCGACGCGCTTCGCGCGCTCGGCGTAGCGCGGGTCGTCGCGCAGCAGGTGGCCGTACTCCTTGACCATCGCGCCGCAGCCCGACGCGTTCATCACGATCGCCTCGGCGCCGGCCTCGACGTGCGGCCACCACGCGTCGACGTTCGCGCGCGCCTCGTCGAGCGCGCCGCGCTGGTCGTTCAGGTGATGGCGGATCGCGCCGCAGCAGCCGGCGCGCGACGCGACGATCGTCTCGATGCCGACGGCGTCGAGCACGCGCCTCGTCGCGTCGTCGATGTTCGGCGCCATCGCCGGCTGCACGCAGCCGGCGAGCAGCAGCATCTTGCGAGGATGCGGACGTCCGCGGAAGCGCCGCGACGAGCGTCGCGTCGTCGGCGGCACCTTCGTCGCGAGCGCCTCGGGCAGCAGCGGCCGCACGGCCTTGCCGATCTTCATGGCCGGGTCGAACAGCCAGCGACGCGTCAGCCCCTCGCGCAACGCGGTCCGCTCGGCGCGCTCGGCGAGCGGGCGCGGCGGCTCGGCGCGTCTGCTCGACGATCCTGCGGCCGATGTCGACGAGCCGGCCGTAGCGGACGCCGGACGGACACGTCGTCTCGCAGTTGCGGCAGGTGAGGCAGCGATCGAGATGGAGTCGCGTCGACGCCGTCGCGGGCGCGCCTTCGAGCACGTCCTTGATGAGGTAGATGCGGCCGCGCGGCCCGTCGAGCTCGTCGCCGAGCAGCTGATAGGTCGGGCACGTGGCGGTGCAGAAGCCGCAATGCACGCAGCGGCGGAGGATCGCCTCCGCCTCGATGCCGTCGGGCGTGTCGCGGATGAAATCGGCGAGATGGGTTTCCATGCGGTCGGGGTGCGGCGCGCTAAGGCTCGGGATGGAGCCGTCCGCGATTGAAGAGGCCGTGCGGGTCGAACTCGGCCTCGAGGCGCCGATGGATCGTCATCAGCGGCGCGGGCAACGGCGAGAACGCGCCGTGGCGTTCCCTCGCGTCGTTCGGCGCGCGCCACAGCGTCGCGTGGCCGCCGAGCGCCGCGGCGGTCTCGCGCACGATGCGCGGGTCCACGCGCGTCGCGATCCAGCGCTGGGCGCCGCCCCACTCGATCAGCTGCTCGGCGAAGCCGAGCCGTGCGGCGTCGAGCGGCGGCGCGGTCGTCGGCAGCGCGAGTCGCCACTGCGGCACGTCGACCGGGCGCGACATGAAGTACGGATGCGTCTGCTCGCGCAGGTCGCGCCACAGCGCGTCGGCCTCGTCCCCTTCGAGCGCGACGCCGCCGATGCGGCGGATGCCGGACAGGACCGCCGCCTCGCTGCCTTCGAGGCGGACCAGCAGGCGCCCGCCGCGTCGCGACGGCTGTGCGAGCCACGCGCGTCGCGGTGATCGCGATCGGCTGGCCGGCCCACGCGTTGACCCGCTCGAGCGCGGTCGCCTCGTCGAGCGCGAACGCGACGGTGGTCGTCTGCTCCGGCATCGGCAGCACCTTCAACGCGACTTCGGTGACGATGCCGAGCGTGCCGAGCGAGCCGACCAGCGCGCGGCTCACGTCGTAGCCGGCGACGTTCTTCATCACGCGACCGCCGAACGACAGGTGCGGCCGCGGCCGTCGATGAGCCGCGCGCCGAGCACGAAGTCGCGCGCCGCGCCGGCGGCCATGCGACGCGGACCCGAGAGGCCGGTCGCGATGCAGCCGCCGAGCGTCGCGCCGGCCGCGCGCGACCGCAGCGCCACCTCGACGGTGCCGTCGGCGGACGGCGGCATCGTGCCACCCGCGACGGCGTAGCGCGGCGGCTCGAACGCGAGCATCTGCCGGTTCCGCGCGAGCAGCGCGTCGATCTCGACGAGCGGCGTGCCGGCGCGTGCCACGAGCACGAGCTCGCTCGGCTCGTAGTCGACGATGCCGGTGTTCGTGCGGACGTCGAGCGCGCGGCCGCGAACGCGGATTGCCGTACCAGCTCTTCGTGCCGTTGCCGCGGATCACGAGCGGCTCGTTCGCGGCCGCCGCTGCCTCGACGGCAGCGACGAGCGCGTCGATGGGCTCGCTGCCCGCGAGCGCCGGTGTGTCGGTGGTCATGCGCAGATTCGAATCGGACGGGATCGACGGACGCCGCGACCGCTCAGAAGCGCGGCAGGTCCGCATGCGGCAACGCGCCGCCGTGCACGTGCATCCGGCCGAACTCGGCGCAGCGATGCAGCGACGGCACGCCCTTGCCGGGATTCAGCAGGCCGGCCGGATCGAACGCGCGCTTGACGCCGTGGAACGACTCGAGCTCCGGCGCCGCGAACTGGATGCACATCTGGTCGATCTTCTCGAGCCCGACGCCGTGCTCGCCGGTGATCGTGCCGCCGAGCGCGACGCACAGCGTGAGGATCTCGGCGCCGAACGCCTCGGCGCGATGCAGCTCGTCGGCGTCGTTCGCATCGAACAGGATCAGCGGATGCAGGTTGCCGTCGCCGGCATGGAACACGTTCGGGCAGCGCAGGCGGTACTTGGTCTCCATCGCCTCGATCGCCTTCAGCATCTCGCCGAGCCGCTTCTTCGGGATCGTGCCGTCCATGCAGTAGTAGTCGGGCGACACGCGGCCCGCGGCCGGGAATGCGTTCTTGCGGCCGGCCCAGTACAACAGACGCTCGGCCTCGGTCTGCGACACGACGAGCCGCTTCGCGCCGGAGGCGGAGAGCACGGCTTCCATCCGTGCGATCTCGGCTTCGACCTCGTCGGGCGTGCCGTCGGATTCGCACAGCAGGATCGCGGCCGCATCGATGTCGTAGCCGGCCTTCGCGAACGGCTCGACCATCCGCGTCGCCTGCCGGTCCATCATCTCGAGGCCGGCCGGGATGATGCCGGCCGAGATGATCGCGGCGACCGCGTCGCCGGCCGTGCCCACGTCGTCGAACGACGCCATGATGACGCGCGCCGTCTGCGGCTTCGGGATCAGCTTGACCGTGATCTCGGTCGCGACCGCGAGCAGTCCTTCGGACCCGATCATCAGCGACAGCAGGTCGAGGCCCGGCACGTCGGGGGCGAGCGACCCGAACTCGACGACCTCGCCGTCCATCGTCAGCGCGCGGACCTTCAGCACGTTGTGGACCGTGAGGCCGTACTTGAGGCAATGGACGCCGCCCGAGTTCTCGGCGACGTTGCCGCCGATGCTGCACGCGATCTGCGACGACGGATCGGGCGCGTAGTAGAGCCCGTGCACGACGGCGGCCTCGGAGATCGCGAGGTTGCGGACGCCCGGCTGCACGACGGCCGTCCGCGCCAGCGGGTCGATCGCGACGATGCGGTTCAGCTTGCCGAGCGCGAGCAGCACGCCTTCGCCGTGCGGCGTCGAGCCGCCGGACAGGCTCGTGCCGGCGCCGCGCGCGACGACGGGCACCTGCATCCGCGCGCAGATCCGCAGCACCGCCGCGACCTGCGCCTCGTCGGCCGGCAACGCGACGACCATCGGCAGCTGACGGATCATCGACAGGCCATCGCATTCGTACGGCCTCGTCTCGGCGGTCGCCCACAGCACCGCTTCGCGCGGCAGCACGTCGAGCAGCGCCTTCGCGACGCGCGCCTGCAGGTCGTCGCGCGACGCCGTGGCGCCGGGACGATCGCTGACCGGTCTTTCGACGAGCGCCTCCATCGTGCGACGGTATCACGTCGTCGCGCCGCCGACGAAGCGCGGCCGACCGCGAACTTGCGCGACCTCGCGGCGTCGGAGAGTCGGGCGGCCGCGGGCCGCAGGACAGGAGCTTCGATGAAGACACGTGTGCTCGGACGCGGCGGCCCCGCGGTCTCCGCGATCGGCCTCGGCTGCATGGGGATGTCGGAGTTCTACGGCAAGGCCGACCAGGATCAGTCGATGGCGACGATCCGTCGCGCCATCGACCTCGGCGTGACGTTGCTCGACACGGCCGACATGTACGGCCCCTTCGTCAACGAGGAGCTCGTCGGCCGCGCGATCGACGGGCGCCGCGATCGGGTCGTCGTCGCGACGAAGTTCGGCAACCGGCGCGGCCCGAACGGCGAGCGCCTCGGCATCAGCGGGCATCCCGACTACGTGCGGCAGGCCTGCGAGGCGTCGCTGAAGCGGCTGCGGATCGACACGATCGACCTCTACTACCAGCATCGCGTCGATCCGACCGTGCCGATCGAGGACACGGTCGGCGCGATGGCGCGGCTCGTCGACGAGGGCAAGGTGCGCTTCCTCGGCCTGTCCGAGGCGGCGCCCGACACGATCCGCCGAGCGCATGCCGTGCATCCGATCCACGCGCTGCAGACCGAGTACTCGCTGTGGTCGCGCGATCCGGAGGACGAGCTGCTGCCGTTGACCGCCGAGCTCGGCATCGGCTTCGTACCGTACAGCCCGCTCGGCCGCGGCTTCCTGACCGGCCGCTTCCGGTCTCCCGACGACCTGCCCGAAGGCGATTTCCGCCGCAACAACCCGCGCTTCAGCGGCGACAACTTCGGGAAGAACCTCGACGTCGTCCGCAAGGTCGGCGAGATCGCGAAGGAGAAGAACTGCACGCCGGCGCAGCTCGCGCTCGCGTGGCTCCTCGCGCAGCGCGACGACATCGTGCCGATTCCGGGAACGACGCGGCCCGAGCGGCTCGACGAGAACGTCGAAGCGCGATCGACGTCGAACTCACGGACGACGACCTCGCGCGGATCGAGGCCGTCGCCCCGCACGGCTTCGCGGCCGGCACGCGCTACGACGAGGCAGGGATGCGCACGGTCGATCGGTGACGCCGCTGCCTCATCCGGCCGGGGGAGGCGGACGCTCCCGGTGCGGTCGAGGCGAGTTCCACAGGGTGCCGACGTGTTCGAGCGAGATCCCCTTCGTCTCGGGCACGCGGAAGAACACCCACGCCCAACCGACGGCGCAGACCGCCGCCAGCACGAGGAACGCGCGCACGTTCCCGATCCACGCGAGCATCGTCAGGAAGAACTGGCTGACCAGCCACGCTGCGCCCCAGTTCACCGCGGTCGCGACGGCGACGCCGCGGCTGCGGATCGGCGACGGGAAGACCTCGTTGATGACCGTCCACGTGACGGGGCCGAGGGAGAATGCGAAGCAGGCGATGAATGCGACGAGCGCGACCGCCATCGCGATGCCGGCGACGCTCGCGCCGGCGGCCGGCACCGCCGTCGCACGCCGCCGTCCGGCGGTGCGACGAACCGGAACGCGAAGGCCACGACGGCGAGGCTCGCGCCCATGCCGACGAGACCCGAGAGCAGCAGCACCCGGCGACCGGCGCGGTCGATGAACGCGATGGCGACGAGCGTGGCGAGGACGTTGACGCCTCCGATCGCCCACGTCGTCATCGATAGGCGTGCCGACGCGGTCGCGAAGCCGGCAGCCTCGAAAATGCGACCGGCGTAGTAGATCACCGCGTTGATCCCGGTGACCTGCTGCAGCGTCGCGAGGCCCAGCGCGACGAGCAGCGGGCGCCGCCATTCGGCACGAAGCAGCTCGCGCCACGAGGCGGCGCCGGGCGCCGTCGTGCCGGTCGCGATGGACACGTCGGCCGCCGTCGCCGTCGCCCCGGCGGCGACGGGCAGATCCGTGGTCGCGCCGGCGAGAGGAAGGTCGACGCCCGTCGCCGTCGTCCCGGCGGCGCCGAACAGCTCCGCACCCGCTGCGAAGTCGCGCGCCGGGCGGAGTCTGCGCAGCGCGTCGATCGCCGCGTCGCCGCGTCCCTTCAGCAGCAGCCAGCGCGGCGATTCGGGCGCGACGAACGCGACGGCGACCAGCGCGGCCCCCGGGACGGCGGCGGCACCGAGCATCGCCCGCCAGCGGTCGGCGGACGCGATGCTTCCGTCGACCAGATAGGCGAGAAAGATGCCCGACGCGATCGCCAGTTGATAGGTCGCCACGAAGCGACCGCGCAGCGACGACGGCGCGCATTCGGCCGCGTAGAGCGGCGCCACGACCGCCGCGACGCCGACGCCGGTGCCGACCACCAGGCGGCCGACCGTCAGGACGATCGCGTCGGGAGCGAGCGACTGAAGGGTGGCGCCGAGCACGAACAGGGCGCCCGCCGCGAGAACGGTGCGCTTGCGGCCGAGTCGGTCGCCGAGCTCCCCCGCCACGAGCGATCCGAGCAGCGCGCCCAGCGTGACCCAGCTCGTGACGACCTGCAGCATCAGCAGGTCCAGCCGAAAGCGCGCCTCGATACCGGGCAGCGCGCCGGAGATGACGCCCTGGTCGTACCCGAACAGCAGGCCGGCAAGCAGCACGACGCCGAGTACGACGGCGAGCCACCGCGTCATCGCGTCGCTCGCTCGCATGTTGTGGTCCGCTCGTGGTGCGCGACCGACGGGAAGCGAAAGCCCTTCTCGCGGCGTCCGGGGTAAAGCGATCGCGTTGCATTCAAGAGCGTCGTCCGGGCATCGCGCCGCGCGCGGCGGCGGCAACGCCGAGCAGTATCGCGCCTCGGACGGGCGCGACCGCGGCGCGTCGTATCCTTCCGCCTGCCGGTTGCCACCCGCCCGCATCCAACGGACCGTCCCATGCCCGATGTCATCACCAGCGTCGAGGACCTGCGCCTGCTCGCGAAGCGGCGCGTCCCGAAGATGTTCTACGACTACGCGGACTCGGGCGCGTGGACCGAGTCGACGTATCGCGCGAACGAGACCGACTTCGCGCGCATCAAGCTGCGCCAGCGCGTCGCCGTCGACATGACGAACCGCTCGCTCGCGTCCACGATGATCGGCCAGCCGGTCGCGATGCCGGTCGCGCTCGCGCCGACCGGGCTGACCGGCATGCAGCACGCCGACGGCGAGATCCTCGCGGCGCAGCGCGGCCGAGAAGGCGGGCGTGCCGTTCACGCTGTCGACGATGAGCATCTGCTCGATCGAGGACGTCGCCGAGCACGTGACGAAGCCGTTCTGGTTCCAGCTCTACGTGATGAAGGATCGCGACTTCATCGGTCGGCTGATCGATCGCGCGAAGGCCGCGGGCTGCAGCGCGCTGATGCTGACGCTCGACCTGCAGATCCTCGGCCAGCGGCACAAGGACGTGAAGAACGGCCTGACCGCGCCGCCGAAGCCGACGCTCGCGAACCTGCTCGACCTCGCGACGAAGCCGCGCTGGTGCCTCGGCATGCTCGGCACGAAGCGCCGCACGTTCCGCAACATCGTCGGCCACGCGCAGAACGTGAAGGACGTCAGCTCGCTGTCGTCGTGGACCGCGGAGCAGTTCGACCCGAAGCTGTCGTGGGACGACGTGCAAGTGGATCCGCGACCGCTGGGGCGGCAAGCTGATCGTCAAGGGCATCCTCGACCCCGACGACGCCGAGAACGCCGCGAAGCTCGCGGAGCAGGGCCTCGTCGACGCGCTGATCGTGTCGAACCACGGCGGCCGCCAGCTCGACGGCGCGCTGTCGTCGATCGCGGCGCTGCCGGCGATCGTCGAGGCGGTCGGCGTCGCGCATCGAGGTCCTGATGGACGGCGGCGTGCGATCGGGCCAGGACGTCATCAAGGCGATCGCGCTCGGCGCGAAGGGCGTGTTCATCGGCCGCGCGTTCCTGTACGGCCTCGGCGCGATGGGCGAGACCGGCGTGACCGCGTGCCTCGACCTGATCCGCCGCGAGCTCGACACGACGATGGCGCTGTGCGGACTGCGCGACATCGCCGCCGTCGATCGGCGCATCCTCGTGCCGTCGAGCCTGCCGCCGGAGTGGTTCGCAGTTTGCTGACCGGGACGGCGCCTCGGCCACGCCACAAAATTCGCGATCAGCGCGGCGTCGCGTTGGACGCGAAGAACGCCGACGGCGACTTGCCGAACGTGCGCTTGAACATCGCGGTGAACGCGCTCTGGCTGCGGTAGCCGAGGCTCGCCGCGACGCGCGACAGCGGCCAGCCGCGCGCGACCAGCGGCGCCGCGTGCGCGAGCCGCATCCGCTGCCGCCACGCGCCGAACGTCGTGCCGAGCTCGTCGGCGAACAGCCGCGCCAGTGTCCGCGCGCTCGCGCCGACGAGCGGCGCCCACTCGTCGAGCGTGCGCGTCGACGACGGGTCGGCGAGCAGCGCGGCGCACAGCGCGGCGAGCCGCTTGTCGCGCGGCAGCGCGACGCCGGCCGGCAGCGATTCGGCGATCCGCAGCTCGTCGAGGATCAGGTCGCTGACGAGACGCTCGCGGCGCGGGTCGGCCTCGGTCTCCGCCGAGCCCAGCTGCGCGATCAGCTCGCGCAGCAGATGCGTGACCTCGAGCACGCGGCAGCCGTCGGTCGGCAGCGTGCTCGCCGCGGGCAGCACGTACAGCGAACGCATCTGCGCGTCCTCGAGCGTCGCGACCTCGTGACGAAGACCGGCCGGGATCCAGATCGCGCGCGACGGCGGCACGAACCACGCGATGTCGTCGGTCGCCACGCGCAGCGCGCCGAGCGCGGTGTACAGCACCTGGTGCCAGCGGTGCACGTGCGGCGGGAAGCGGGCGTCGTGCTCGACGTCGCGCGCGATCAGGCGGACCGGGCGATCGGGCGTCGGGTCGTAGCCCGGGACGTTGAGCAGGCGATGCCTGAGGACGCGCGGCATTGGCCGGAACTCGCAAAAATGTGACGTCCTATCGTAAACCGGCCGCGACGCCGGCGCCTAAGCTGGCGGCCTCGCCGTTCCAACGCGCGCGACCCCGCATCCCGCGCCGACAAGCCATGACCGCCAACGTCCATCCGACCCCTCCGGGCGCGACGAATGCCGTCGCCTTCGACCAGGCCGCCACGTCCGTCGCGACGCCGGTCGAGCCGCGCGCCGCGACCGCGGCGGGCACGTCGTTCCGCGTGCTCGGCGCGCTCAGCTTCTCGCATTTCCTCAACGACATGATCCAGTCGTTGATCCTCGCGATCTACCCGCTGCTGAAGGGCGACTTCTCGCTGAGCTTCGTGCAGATCGGCCTGATCACGCTGACGTACCAGATCACGGCGTCGCTGCTGCAGCCGCTGGTCGGGCTGTACACCGACCGCCAGCCGCAGCCGCGCTCGCTGCCGATCGGCATGGCGTCGACGCTGTGCGGCCTCGTGCTGCTCGCGTTCGCGCCGTCGTACGCCGTGCTGCTGGTCGCCGCGGCGCTCGTCGGCACCGGCTCGTCGATCTTCCATCCGGAGTCGTCGCGGATCGCGCGGATGGCGTCGGGCGGCCGGCACGGCCTCGCGCAGTCGATCTTCCAGGTCGGCGGCAACGCGGGCAGCGCGCTCGGGCCCGCTGCTGGCCGCGTGGCTCGTGATCCCGAACGGGCAGCAGCAGCGTCGCGTGGTTCGCGCTCGCGGCGCTGCTCGCGATCGGCGTGCTGTGGACGGTCGGCACGTGGTACGCGCTGAACCTCGCCGGCTTCCGCGCGAAGGCGAAGGCGCAGCGGGCGACGCACGCGACGCTGCCGCGCGGCAGCGTCGATCGGCGCGATCGCGATCCTGCTGCTGCTGATGTTCTCGAAGTACTTCTACATCGCGAGCATCACGAGCTACTACACGTTCTACCTGATCGAGAAGTTCGGGCTGTCGGTGCAGTCCGCGCAGCTGCACCTGTTCGTGTTCCTGGCCGCGGTCGCGCGCGGGCACGCTGCTCGGCGGCCCGATCGGCGACCGCATCGGCCGCAAGCGCGTGATCTGGGCGTCGATCCTCGGCGTCGCGCCGTTCACGCTCGCGCTGCCGCACGTCGGCCTCGAGTGGACGACGGTGCTGACCTTCGTGATCGGCTTCGTGATCGCGTCGGCGTTCTCGGCGATCGTCGTCTACGCGCAGGAGCTCATGCCCGGCAAGGTCGGCACGGTGTCGGGCCTGTTCTTCGGCTTCGCGTTCGGCATGGGCGGCCTCGGCGCCGCGGTGCTCGGCCAGCTCGCCGACACGCACGGCATCGCGACGGTCTACGAGGTCTGCGCCTTCCTGCCGCTGCTCGGCCTCGTCACGGCGTTCCTGCCGGACGTGCGGTCGAAGTGAGGCGTCCGGTCCGTGCCGCGCGGGCGACGCGCGGCTGCGATCAGCGCACCGACCGCCACTCGAACGACATCGAGAAGCGGGCCGGTCGACCGGTCGTGCAGCGCAGCTTGCGGACCGCGTCGGCGGCCGCGTCGCCGAACGCCGGTGCCGACGACGTCACCGACAGCACCGTGACCTTCGTCCCGTCGACGGCGAAGACGACCGACGCCGTGCCGGCGTCGAGCCCGCGGAGGATCGCGTCGCGCGGGAACGGCGAATCGCGGACCACCGCGTCGTAGTTCGGGCAGGCCGCGCGCGCGGCGGCGACGGACTCGACGTCGGACGCGGGCGGTTGCACAGGCGTCGCGACGGACACGGCCGGCGCCGCCGCGGCCGGCCTGCGGGCGAACCACGAGCACCCCGCGAGCGAGCATCAGCAGCGACGCGACCAAGACCCGCGTCATGCGCCCGCTCGCCGAAGCGAACCGCGCGCCGTCAGCGCAACTGGCTGTCCTTGCTGCCGCGGCGGTTGTAGCCGGAGAAGACCGCGTCGGCCCGATCGGCTTCCTCCTGGCAGCGCACGCACAGGCGCGTGCCGGGCACGGCCGCGCGACGCGCTTCGGGAATCTCGACCCCGCACTCGTCGCAATGCGTCGCTCCCGGTCCGGCGGCGGCGAGCTTCGCCTGCGCGCGGCGGATGCCGTCCTCGATCGTCGCGTCGATCTGTTCGCTGACCGCGTTGTCGTTCGTCCAGCCCGATGCCATCGCCGTCTCCGCATGTCCGTCACGCGTCGAGCGCGACGATCTTGCCCGGGTTCATGATGTTCTTCGGGTCGAACGCGCGCTTCAGCGACCGCATCAGGTCGAGCGCGTCCTCGCCGTGCTCCTCGATCGAGGAAGCGCATCTTGTGCAGGCCGACGCCGTGCTCGCCGGTGCAGGTGCCGTCGAGCTGGATCGCGCGCGACACGAGCCGATGGTTGATGGCTTCGGCCTCGTCGAACTCCTCGGGCTTCGCCGGATCGACGAGCAGCATCACGTGATAGTTGCCGTCGCCGACGTGGCCGAGGATCAGCGACGGCAGACTCGACTTCGCGCAGTCGGCGACCGTCGCGCCGATCGAGTCGGCGAGCCTGCGAGATCGGCACGCAGACGTCGGTCGTGATCGCGCGCGAGCCCGGCTTGACCTGCAGGCCCGCGAAGTACGCGGCGTGCCGCGCGGCCCACAGCCGCGAGCGGTCCTCGGGCTGCGTCGCCCACGTGAACTCCATGCCGCCGTGCTCGCTCGCGAGCGCCTGCACGATCTCCGCCTGCTCCTTGCACGCCCGGCCTCGGAGCCGTGGAACTCGAACAGCAGCAGCGGCGTCTCGGTCAGCGTCAGCTTGCTGTGGACGTTGACGGCCCTGACGAACGCCGCGTCGAGCAGCTCGACGCGCGCGACCGGCACGCCCATCTGGATCGTCTCGATCACGCAGCGGACCGCGTCGTCGACGGTCGGGAAGTTGCAGACCGCGGCCGAGATCGCCTCGGGCTGCGGGTAGAGCTTGACGGTGACCTCGGTGATGATGCCGAGCGTGCCTTCGCTGCCGACGAAGATGCGCGTCAGGTCGTAGCCGGCCGACGACTTGCGCGCGCGGCGCGCGGTGCGGACGATCTTGCCGTCGGCCGTGACGACGGTCAGCGCGACGACGTTCTCGCGCATCGTGCCGTAGCGGACGGCGTTGGTGCCCGACGCGCGCGTCGCCGCCATGCCGCCGAGCGACGCGTCGGCGCCGGGATCGATCGGGAAGAACAGGCCGGTGTCCTTGATCTCGGCGTTGAGCTGCTTGCGCGTGACGCCGGCCTGCACGGTCGCCGTGAGGTCCTCGGGGTTGACCGCGAGCACGCGGTTCATCTGCGGACACGTCGAGCGAGATGCCGCCTCGGATCGCCAGCAGGTGGCCTTCGAGCGACGAGCCGGTGCCGTACGGAATCACCGGCACCTCGTGCTGCGCAGCAGAGCTTGACGATCTCGGCGACCTCGTCGGTGCTGTGCGCGAACACGACCGCGTCGGGCAGCATCGGGTCGAACGGCGACTCGTCGCGGCCGTGATGCGCGCGGACCGCCTCGGTCGTCGAGAAGCGCGCGCCGAAGCGTGCGGCGCAGCGCGTCGACGAACGGCTGCGGCAGCGGCTGCTCGCAGCAGCGACGGATGCGGGATCGGTTGGTTCATGGGCGTCTCCGGCAGTCCGACGCGGCCGCGATCGGCGCGCGCGTGTCGGATCGGGCCCGACAGTGTAGACCTGCGCGCGTGCGACGGCGCCGCGACCGTACAATCGGCTCCGCCTCGCGCCACACGCACGGCCGTTCGCCTTGACCGACGTTCCGACCAGCGCCGACGCCTTGCCCGACGTCCGCGCATCGTCGCCGACATCGGCGGGACGAACGGCCGCTTCGCGATCGCGCGCGGCGGACGCATCACCGAACGGCGCGACTATCGCAACGCCGAGTTCCCGGACCTGCCGTCGCTGCGTGCGGCCGCTATCTGCAGGACGCCGGCAGCGCCGACGACGACGTCGAGGCGGCGTGCCTCGCGGTCGCGGCGCCGGTCACCGACGACGGCGAGGCGAAGTTCACGAACGCGCCGTGGACGGTCGGCAGCGCGCGACGCTGCAGGCGGCGATGGGCCTGTCGCACGTCGCGCTGATCAACGACTTCGCGGCGCAGGCGTACGGGCTGCTGACGCTCGGCGACGCCGACGTCGAGGCCGTCGCGAAGGACAACCCGCCGGTCGCCGGCACGCGGCTGCCGCGCGTCGTCCTGGGTCCCGGCACGGGGCTCGGTTGCGCCGCGATCGTCACGCCGGTCGATCCGGCGCAGGTCGCCGATCGCGGTCACCAGCGAAGGCGGCCACATGGGCTTCGCGGCCGAGACCGACGACGGACCGCCGCATCCTCGACGCCGCGCGCGGAAGTACGGCCGGGCGTCGTGGGAACGCGTGTGCTGCGGCGCCGGGCTCGCGCTCGTCCACGAGGCGCTGTTCCCCGACGACCGGCTCGGCCGGCGTGGCGGACGGCGATCCGAGCGAGGTCGTGCGCCGCGCGATCGCCGATCCCGCGAGCTGCCGCGGCCACGTCGGTGCGACGATTCTGCGGACTGCTCGGTGCGTTCGCCGGCGACCTCGCGCTGGTCTTCAACGCCGGCGGCGGCGTCTATCTGACCGGTGGCGTGCTGGTGCACCTCGCCGAACGCTTCGCCGCGACGCGTTCCTCGAGCGCTTCGTCGACAAGGGCCGCTACCGCGCCTGGCTGTCGGCGCTGCCGGTCTCGCGGATCGTCGCCGAGGACGTCGCGCTGCGCGGCTGCGCGCGCTACCTCGACCTCGTCGGGCGCCCATCGAGCGACGCGATGGGCAAGCGCCTCACGCAGATCGCGACGCGCACCGGCGACGACGGCACGACCGGGCTCGGCGACGGCAGCGCGCACCGACAAGGACGCGCTGCGGGTGCAGGCGATGGGCGATGTCGACGAGCTCAACAGCGTGCTCGGCGTGCTCGCGTGCGAGGACCTCCCGGACGACGTGCGTTCCGCGCTGTCGGACATCCAGCACGACCTGTTCGATCTCGGCGGCGAGCTGTCGATCCCCGGCTACACGATGGTGACCGAGGCGCAGGTCGCGCGACTCGACGGCTGGCTCGCCGACTGGAACGCGACGCTGCCGAGGCTCGAGGAGTTCATCCTGCCCGGCGGCTCGCGCGCCGCCAGCGTCGCGCACGTCGCGCGGACGGTCGCGCGCCGTGCCGAACGAGTCCGTCGTCGCGCTCGGCCGCGTCGAGACGTCCGAGCCGAGCCGCGCCATTACCTCAATCGCCTGTCCGACCTGCTGTTCGTGCTCGCGCGCGTGCTGAACCGCCACGCCGGCGGCAGCGACGTGCAGTGGCAGAAGAACAAGAACGCCTCGTGACCCGTCCGTCGATCCGCATCGCTCGACGTCGGCGGTCGTCGTCCCTTCGCCGCCCCTCGATCCGGAAGCCTTCCATGCACCTCGTCGTCGCCGCCACCGCGGCCAGCCTCGCGTTCGCCGTCGCCGCCGCGTCGGCGGCCCCGCATCCGACCGCCGCACCGGCTGGCGCGCATCCGACCGTCGCGATCGTCGACGCGTCGGCGATCACGTCGCAGTGCGACGCGAAGCTCGCGCTGTTCCGGTCGATGAAGGCGGCGATGGAGGCGCGTCCTTCGCCTGCCGGCGTCTTCGACGAATGGAACCGGCTGTCGATCGCGCAGGAAGACTTCATGGGTCCGATCGGCGCCGCGACGAACCTGTCGACCGACAAGGCGACGCGCGATGCGGCCGACGCCTGCACCGTCGCGGTCGCGCCGTTCAACGTCGAGCTGTTCCAGAGCGAACGCCTCTACGCGCGCGTGAAGGACGCGAAGCCTGCCGACGCGGTCCAGCGGGAATACCGCCAGTGGCTGCTCGACAACTTCGAGGACGCCGGCGTCACGCTGCCGCTCGACAAGCGCGAACGCGCGAAGGCGATCAACGATCGGCTGACGACGCTCGGCGTCGCCTTCGACAAGAACGTCCGCGACGACCCGACGACGGTCACGTTCCATCCGGACGAGATGGCCGGACTGCCCGAGGCGTACTTGTCGACGCAGAAGCGCGACGACGCCGGCGACTACGTGATGCCGCTGACGTATCCCGCGTACTTCCCGTTCATGCAGCAGGCGTCGAACGCCGACGCGCGCCAGCGCTACTGGATGGCGATGACGAACAAGGGCGGGGCGCAGAACCTGCCGCTGCTCGACGAGGCGGTGCAGCTGCGGCGCGAGCTGGCCGGCCTGTACGGCGATCCCGACTTCGCGACGTATTCGCTTCGCCGCAAGATGGCCGGCGACCCGAAGACCGTCTACGCGTTCCTCGACAGCGTGCGGCACGCGGTCGGCGACGTGCAGGCGCGCGACCTCGAGGACCTGCGCAAGCTGAAGGCCGACGAGACCGGGCGGCCGGATGCCAGGCTCGATCGATGGGACGTCGCGTACTACGACGCGAAGCTGCGGCGCACGCGCTTCGATGTCGACCAGGAGGCGCTGCGCAAGTACTTTCCGGCCGACGCGAGCGTCGCCTACGTCCTGACGCGTCGCGTCGACGCTGTACGGCATCCGCTTCGAACCGCGCGACGTGCCGGTCTGGCATCCGACCGCGAAGTCGTACGACGTCTACGAGGCCGGACGCGGCGACGGCCGCGGCGCGTACATCGGCAGCATCTATCTCGACCTCGTGCCGCGCGACGGGAAGTACGGCCACGCGCACGCCGAGGCGGTCCGCAACGCGTCGACGCTCGCGCATCGCACGCCGATCGGCATCCTCGTCGCGAATCTCGACCCGAAGGGCCTGAACCAGGAAGAGCTCGTCACGCTGATGCACGAGTTCGGCCACGTCATGCACATCACGCTGTCGAAGGCGCGCTATCTCGACCAGGCCGGCACGAACGTGCGCTGGGACTTCGTCGAGGCGCCGTCGCAGATGTTCGAGGAGTGGGCACGCCGCGAGCAGGCGCTGCGGCTGTTCGCCGACGTGTGCCGGGACTGTCCGCAGCTCACGCACGAGCAGATCGCGAACCTCGAGGCGTCGCGCCACTTCGGCCAGGGCTACCGCTACGCGCGGCAGCTCGAGCTCGCCGACTTCGACATGGCGCTGACGACGGCGAACCCGGCGCCCGCGCTCGACACCTGGGCGGGGCTGGAGCGAGCCACGCCGATCGGCTACGTCCCGGGCTCGCTGTTCCCCGCGAACTTCACGCACATGATGGACGGGTACGCGGCGGGCTACTACGGCTACATGTGGAGCGAGGTCCTCGCGCTCGACATGCTGTCGGGGTTCCACGGCAACCTGATGAACCCGGTCGACGGCGCGCGCTACCGTGCCGACGTCCTGTCGCAGGGCGCGCAGCGGCCGCCCGGCCAGCTCGTCGAGCGCTTCCTCGGCCGCAAGCCGAACAGCGACGCGTTCTTCAAGGAGATCGTCGGCGAGCGTTGAGGCGGCCGGTCCGGGGCGCCCGGTCGCGCGCTTCCGCGAGCGCCGAGCCGCGAGGTCCGGCGACGCGGGCGGCGTCGGTCGCCGGCCGACGCGCTACTTGCCGACGTACGACCGCTCGTTCTCCTTGATGCGCCGCTCGCGGACCGCCGACGCGAGCCGTTCGAGGATGCCGACCGAATCGTCCCAGCCGATGCAGCCATCGGTGATGCTCTGCCCGAACGTCAGGTCCGACAGCCGCTGGCCCGGCTCGAGGTCCTGGCGGCCCGCGACGAGATGGCTTTCGACCATCACGCCGACGATGCGCGATTCGCCGCCGGCGACCTGACGCGCGATGTCGGCGGTCACGGCGATCTGGTTCTGCGGATCCTTCGCGCTGTTCGCGTGGCTCGCGTCGATCATCACCTTCTGCGCGAGACCGGCGCGGCTCATCTCCGCGCACGCGACCGCGACGCTCGCCGCGTCGTAGTTCGGCGACCTGCCGCCGCGCAGGATGATGTGGCAGTCGTCGTTGCCGTTCGTCGAGACGATCGCCGAGTGGCCGCCCTTCGTGACCGACAGGAAGTGATGCGGCTGCGACGCCGCCTTGATCGCGTCGATCGCGATCTTCACGTTGCCGTCGGTGCCGTTCTTGAAGCCGACCGGACACGACAGCCCCGACGCGAGCTCGCGGTGTACCTGCGACTCGGTCGTCCGCGCGCCGATCGCGCCCCACGTGACGAGGTCCGCGAGGTACTGCGGCGTCATGACGTCGAGGTACTCGCAGCCGGCCGGCAGGCCCATCTCGTTGATCGTCAGCAGCAGCTCGCGCGCCGATCGCAGGCCCTTGTTGATGTGGAAGCTGCCGTCGAGGTCGGGATCGTTGATCAGCCCCTTCCAGCCGACCGTCGTGCGCGGCTTCTCGAAGTACACGCGCATCACGATCACGAGATCCTTCGCGTGGCGGTCGCGCTCGACGACGAGCCGTCGCGCGTACTCCTTCGCGGCGTCCGGATCGTGGATCGAGCACGGTCCGATGACGACCAGCAGGCGCTGGTCGGCACCGTGCAGGATGCGATGGATCGCGGTGCGGCCCGAGAACGCGGTGCGCGACGCGCGCTCCGAGCACGGGAACTCCCTCACCAGATGCGCGGGCGGGGTGAGCTCCTTGATCTCGCGGATGCGAAGGTCGTCGGTGCTGATCGGCATGGGAACTCCTCGTCTTCTCTTCGGCAGCCTCGGGCGAGGCCTTGAGGTCGGTCGGCGCGGCGGCGAAAAAAAACCGCCACGGTGGGCGGTTCGGATTCGGTGCGTCGCTCGCGCGCTACCGTCTCTTCCCCGCCCGGAGGCGCGGAAAGTAGACGAAGAAGAACCAGCTGGTCGAGGCGAACATGGCAGCCGCAGTGTAACTGCGCGTTCGCGCGCGTGGCAAGGCGGCCGCGGCCGGCGTCGCGTCGGACACGACACGACCGACGCGCGGCCTCGTCAGGCGCACGGCGCGAGGTCGTCGTCGTCGCCCGGCGGTGCGTGGCGGTCGATCGGCACGCGCGCGATGTGCGCGAGGAACAGCAGCGCCGCGACGACGACGGCGGCGAGCGCGACGGCCGCCGACGGATGCGTCGCATGCAGGTCGACGATCGTGCGGCCGACGAGCGCCACGTTGAGTGCGACGATCAGCACGGCGAGCCCCGTCGCGCCGCCGCGCAGCAGCCCGCCGCTCGCGAAATGGCCCATCCAGCGCGGCGACGACGTGAGGCGGATCAGCGGCACGATCGCGAACGGCAGCTGCAGGCTCAGCACGACCTGGCTCGCGATCAGCAGCGGCAGCGTGCCGGCCTCGCCGGACCACGCGATGACGGCGATCGTCGGCAGCGCGGCGACGGCGCGCGTCACCGCGCGTCGTGCGAACGCCGGCAGGCGGATGTTCAGGAAGCCGTTCATCACGATCTGGCCGGCGAGCGTGCCGGTGATCGTCGAGCTCTGGCCGGCCGCGAGCAGCGCGACGGCGAACAGCACCGCGGCGGCCTGGCTGCCGAGCAGCGGCGCGAGCAGACGGTGCGCGTCGCGCAGGTCGCCGACGACGAGGCCGCGCGATCCGAACACGGCCGCGGACAGGATCAGGATCGCCGCGTTGACGAGCAGCGCGACGTGCAGCGCGAGCGTCGTGTCGATCGCGAAGTAGCGCAGCGCCTTGCGGCGCGCCGCGACGGTCGCCTCGACGGGACGCGACTTCACGGTCGACGAGTGCAGGTACAGGCTGTGCGGCATGACGGTCGCGCCGACGATGCCGATCGCGAGGTAGAGGCTGGCGCCGTCGAGCCGCGGCACGAGGCCGGAGGCGACGTCCGCGATCGGCACGGTCACGAGGAACAGTTCGATCGCGAAGCACGCCGCGATCGTCGCGATCAGCACGACGACGATCGCCTCGAGCGTCCGCATGCCGCGATGATGGAGCGCGAGCACGGCGAAGACGTCGAGCACGGTGATCGTCGCGCCCCAGATCAGCGGGATGCCGAACAGCAGGTTGATCGCGATCGCGCTGCCGATCACCTCGGCCATGTCGCACGCGACGATCGCCAGCTCCGCGAGCACCCACAGCAGCGCGCCGGTGCGTCTGGAGTACGCGGCGCGGCACGCCTCCGCGAGGTCGAGGCCCGTCACGACGCCGAGCCGCGTCGCGAGCGTCTGCAGGACCAGCGCGGTCCAGTTCGACGCGACGAGCACCCACAGCAGCCGATAGCCGAAGCGCGCCCCGCCCTCGAGGTCGGTCGCCCAGTTGCCGGGGTCCATGTAGCCGACCGCGACGAGCGTCGCGGGGCCGAGGAACGCGAGCAGTCGCGGCGCCGCGATCGGTCGGATCGCGAGGCGGGGTCGGGAACGGCGGTCCTGCAGCATCGGGCCTCTCGAAGTGGCGGTCGCGGCGACGACCTGCGCGCGCCGCGGGGAACGCGGCGGCAACGCGCCCGCCACGATGCCCGATCTCCGGAGGCCATCGGGTAAGCTCGCGGCTTTTCCGTGGACCAGCCATGGCCCAGTACGTCTATACGATGAACCGCGTCGGCAAGGTCGTTCCGCCGAAGCGGCAGATCCTGAAGAACATCTCGCTGTCGTTCTTCCCGGGCGCGAAGATCGGCGTGCTCGGACTGAACGGCTCCGGCAAGTCGAGCCTGCTCAAGATCATGGCAGGGATCGACACCGACATCGAGGGCGAGGCCGTCCCGATGCCGAACATGAAGATCGGCTACCTGCCGCAGGAGCCGCAGCTCGACCCCGACAAGACGGTCCGCGAGGAGGTCGAGTCGGGCATGGGCGAGGTGATGGCCGCGAAGGCCGAGCTCGAGCGGATCTACGCGGCGTACGCCGAACCCGACGCCGACTTCGACAGGCTCGCCGAGGAGCAGGCGAAGTACGAGGCGATCATCGCCGCCGCCGGCAGCGACACCGAGCACCAGCTCGAGATCGCGGCCGACGCGCTGCGCCTGCCGCCGTGGGACGCGAAGATCGGTCCGCTGTCCGGCGGCGAGAAGCGCCGCGTCGCGCTCTGCAAGCTGCTGCTGTCGAAGCCCGACATGCTGCTGCTCGACGAGCCGACGAACCATCTCGACGCCGAATCGGTCGAGTGGCTCGAGCAATTCCTGCAGCGGTACCCGGGCACCGTCGTCGGCGTCACGCACGACCGCTACTTCCTCGACAACGCGGCCGAGTGGATCCTCGAGCTCGACCGCGGCCACGGCATCCCGTGGAAGGGCAACTACAGCTCGTGGCTCGACCAGAAGCAGGAGCGGCTGAAGCAGGAGGAGTCGAGCGAGTCGGCGCGGCAGAAGGCGCTGAAGACCGAGCTCGAGTGGGTGCGGCAGAGCCCGAAGGCGCGGCAGGCGAAGTCGAAGGCGCGCATCGCGCGCTTCGAGGAGCTGAGCTCGCAGGAATACCAGAAGCGCAACGAGACGAACGAGATCTTCATCCCGGTCGCCGAGCGGCTCGGCAACGAGGTGATCGAGTTCAAGGACGTCACGAAGGCGTACGGCGACCGCGTGCTGATGGACGGCCTGTCGTTCAAGGTCCCGGCCGGCGCGATCGTCGGCATCATCGGCCCGAACGGCGCCGGCAAGTCGACGCTGTTCCGGATGATCGCCGGACAGGAGAAGCCGGACAGCGGCGAGATCGTCATCGGCCAGACGGCGAAGATCTCGCTGGTCGGACAGACGCGCGAGGACCTCGACAACCGCAAGACCGTGTTCGAGGACGTCTCGAACGGCGCCGACCTGCTGACGGTCGGGCGCTTCGAGATGCCGTCGCGCGCCTACCTCGGCCGCTTCAACTTCAAGGGCGGCGACCAGCAGAAGATCGTCGGCAACCTGTCCGGCGGCGAGCGCGGACGGCTGCACCTCGCGAAGACACTGCTCGCCGGCGGCAACGTGCTGCTGCTCGACGAGCCGTCGAACGACCTCGACGTCGAGACGCTGCGCGCGCTCGAGGACGCGCTGCTGGAATTCGCGGGGTCGGTGATCGTGATCAGCCACGATCGCTGGTTCCTCGACCGCATCGCGACGCACATCCTCGCGGCCGAAGGCGAGTCGAAGTGGACGTTCTTCGACGGCAACTACCAGGAATACGAGGCCGACAAGAAGAAGCGGCTCGGCGAAGAGGGCGCGAAGCCGAAGCGCATCCGCTACAAGGCGCTGTCGACCTGAGGTCCGCGTCGACGGACGCGCGACGCGGCGACCGGGGCCGCCTCGTTCGTCCGCCCGCCGATCAGTTCTCCGGCGCCGACGACGGGTCGGTCATCGGCTTGGTCTTCTTCGACTTCGCGTGTTTGGTCTTCGACATCGAGGTCGACGACGACGAGTTCGTCGTGGCGGCTTGACTGCCGGCCGTGCTGGCCGGCTGGCCGACCTGCGTCGATTGCCCGGTGGGCTCGGACGTCCGTTGCTGCACGGACGTCGGTTGGCTGGTCGTCGCGGTCGACGACCCGCCCGTCGTCTGGGCTCCCGCGATCAGCGGCAGGCTGCAGACGGCGATGGCGGCGAAAGTGGTGAAACGGTTCATTCGTGATCTCCGGTCGTGGCGTGGCACGCCGTCCACGCGGCCGCGAGGTGCGGTCCCGAGCGCGAACGGGCGCAGCGATCGAGTGGCGATCGCCGACCGAGTTCCGGCCCGCCGCACGCCCGACACGATGTCCGACGTTTTCGGACGCGGCCGACGAGCGCGGCCGTCCGGGCGCCCGACGCCGATCAGTGTCCGGCCGACCCCGAGGCGATCAGAGCGGTCGGGTGCGTTCGCGGAGCCACGCGAGCGCGGCGCCCGAAACGAGGGGCGCGAGGCGGCGCTCGACCTCGGCGTGATACGCGTCGAGCCAGCGGCGCTCGTCGTCGCGCAGCAGCGCGACGTCGATGCAGCGCGTGTCGATCGGGCACAGCGTCAGCGTCTCGAACTCGAGGAACTCGCCGAACTCGCCGCGTCCGTCGACCGCGCCGTCGAAGCGCGCCGGCACCGTCGAGCACGAGGTTCTCGATCCGCACGCCCCAGCGGCCCGGCCGGTAGATGCCCGGCTCGTCGGACGTGATCATCCCCGGCTCCATCGCCGTGTGCGGCTCCGGCGGCGCGTGCGGCGAGATCGACTGCGGGCCTTCGTGCACGTTGAGGAAGTAGCCGACGCCGTGGCCGGTGCCGTGGCCGTAGTCGATGCCGGCGGCCCAGATCGGCGCGCGCGCGAGCGCGTCGAGCATCGGCGAGCGCGTGCCGCGCGGGAAGCGCGCCGTCGCGAGCGCGATCATGCCCTTCAGCACGAGCGTGAAGTCGCGCTTCTGCGCCGCGGACACGTCGCCGATCGGCACGACGCGCGTGATGTCGGTCGTGCCGGACGCGTACTGGCCGCCCGAGTCGATCAGCAGCAGGCCGTCGCCTTCGATCGTCGCGTGCGACTGCTCGGTCGCGCGGTAGTGCGGCATCGCGCCGTTCGCGTTGAAGCCGGCGATCGTCGAGAAGCTCGGCGACACGAAGTCCGGTCGGCGCGCGCGGGCCGCGGTGATGCGCTCGTCGATCGTCAGTTCGGTGATCGCGGGCCCGCCGGCGCGCGACGCGGCGAGCGCGTCCTCGAACCACGCGAAGAATTCTGCGAGCGCGGCGCCGTCCTGTTCCATCGCGCGACGCACGTGGGCCGCCTCGTCGGCGCTCTTGCGCGACTTCGCGAACGTCGACGGGTTGATCGCCTCGACGACGCGGACGTGCGCCGGCACGGCCTCGCGGAACGCGAGCGTGATGCGCCGCGGGTCGAGCAGCAGCACGCGATCGGGTCCGAGCGCCGCGAGCGCGCCGCGCGCGTCCGCGTACGGCCTGATCGCGACGCCGTCGCGCGCGAGCGACGCCTGCACGCCGGCCGGCACCTTGCCGTCGGCGATGAACAGCGTCGCCGCGTCGGGCTCGATCAGCGCGTGCGCGACGAAGACCGGGTTGTAGTCGACGTCGCTGCCGCGCAGGTTGAACAGCCACGCGATGTCGTCGAGCGTCGAGACGAAGTGCGCGTCCGCGCCGGCGGAAGCCATCGCGCGGCGCACCTCGGCGAGCTTGTCGGCGCGCGAGCGCGACGCGAACGGCGGCACGTGCTCGTAGACCGGCGGGGTCGGCAGCGGCGGCCGGTCGGACCACACGTCGTCGAACACGTCGACGTCGGTGACGAGCCGCACGCCGCGCGCCGACAGCGCCGCTTCGAGCTGGCGCGCCGCGGCGAGCCCGATCACCGTGCCGTCGACCGCGACGACGTCGCCGGCCCCGAGATGCTCGGCGAGCCAGTCGACGTGCGCGCTGCTCCCGGCGCCCGGGATGCGCAGCGATTCGATGCCGGTGCCGGCGAGCTCGGCGTCGGCCTGCGCCCAGTAGCGGCTGTCGGCCCACAGACCCGCGAAGTCGCGCGCGACGACGAGCGTGCCGGCCGAGCCGGTGAAGCCCGAGGCCCACACACGCGCGGCCCAGCGCCCGGGAAGGTATTCGGACAGGTGCGGGTCGGACGTCGGGACCAGCACGGCGGCGTAGCCGCGCCGTTCGAGCGCGTCGCGCAGCCGAGCGATCCGTTGACGCACGGCGGCGCGGGAGGCTTCGAGGATATCCATGCGACGGTCGCCGACGCACGTCGGCGGTTCGTGGGCGAAGCGCGATTATGAACGCGATGCCGCCGGTCCCGGACGCCTAGAATGCGCGATCGTCCGGGCGCCACGTCGTCGACGCCGGATGTCATCCGCGACCCGCTTGGATCCGACCCTCGAAGAAGATCGTGCCCGCGGCCTCCGGCTGCTCGACGACGGGAAGCCGGACGAGGCCGTCGTCGCGCTGCGGCGCGCGCTGCAACGCGACGCGCGCGACGTCGCGACGCTCGGCGGGCTGGCCGTCGCGCTGCATCGCGCCGGCCGCGTCCGCGAGGCCGTCGCGCGGATGCGGCAGCGCGTGCGCCTGCGGCCCGACGTGCCGGGCTTCCATCACGACCTCGGCCTCGCGCTCGTCGAGCTCGGAGAGGCCGCCGAGGCGATCGCCGCGTTCGAGCGCGCGGTCGCGCTGCAGCCGGACTTCGTCGCGGCGCGGGTCGCGCTCGCCGACGCGCTGCTGCGCCGGGGCGCGTTCGACGCGGCCGAGCCGCACTACCGACGCGCGATCGCGCTCGATGCCGCCTGGTCGGTGCCGAGGACGAACCTCGCCGCACTGATGATCGCCCGGCGGCGCATCGACGAGGCGCTGGCTCTCTATCGCGAGGCGCTCGATCGCGACCCGACCGACGTCGAGGCCGCGAACGGGCTGGGGTGCGCGCTGATGGAGACGGGCCGGCTGCCGGAGGCGGTCGAGCGACTGCGCGCCGCGGCCGACGCGGCGCCGGCGCACGTCGCGACGCGGCTGAACCTCGGGCGCGCGCTGCGGATGTCGGGCGACGTCGACGCGGCGATCGCGACGCATCGCGCGCTGACCGGCTCGGCGCCGGCATACGCGGACGCGTGGGACGAGCTCGCGCAGGACCTGCTTGCGGTGGACGCGCTCGACGAGGCGGTCGCGGCTGCACGCCGGGCCGTGGACGCCGCGCCGCGCCGCGCGATGCTGCATGCGCATCTCGGCAACGCGCTCGCCGACGCGGGGCGGCCGGCCGACGCGCTAGTCCCCTACCGGCAGGCGCTGCGCCTCGATCCCCGGCTCGCGATCGCGCGGTGGAACCTCGCGCTCGCCGAGCTGACCGTCGGCGACTTCATGCAGGGCTGGAAGGACTACGAGGCGCGCTGGGAGTGCGCCGACTTCCCGTCGCCGCGCCGCCGCTTCGACGTGCCGCCGCTGTCGCGCTTGGGCGACGCCGTCGGACGCACCGTGCTCGTCCACGCGGAGCAGGGCTTCGGCGACACGCTCCAGTTCGTGCGACTCGTGCCGCTTCTTCGGGAGGCCGGCGCCCGCACGATCACGGCGGTGCCGGCGCCGCTGCGGCGGCTGCTGACGGAACGCGGCGACGCGGGACCGGTCGTCTCCTTCGGCGAGACGCCGCCGCCCTTCGACTTGCACATCCCGATGCTCAGCCTGCCGCTGCTGCTCGGCGCCGCCGAGCCCCACGGCGCCGCCGTACCGTATCTCCGGTCGCGCGCGCCCGAACGCGTCGGCGCGAGGCGGCGCGTCGGCATCGCCTGGTCCGGCGCCAGGACGCAGACGAACGATCGGCGCCGCTCGCTGCGACTCGCGCGCCTCGCATCGACGATGGACCGCGACGACGTCGAGTGGGTCGGGCTCCAGAAGGAGGTGCGGCCGTCGGACGCCGAGGCGTTCGCGGCGCTCGCCGGCCGGCATCCGTCGCTCGCCGACGGCACCGCGCTCGGCGACTTCGCCGACACGGCCGACGTCGTCGACACGCTCGACCTCGTGATCACGGTCGACACGTCGGTGGCGCACCTCGCGGCCGCGATGGGCCGTCCGACGTGGATCCTGCTGCACTTCGCCGCCGACTTCCGCTGGGGCGTCGACGGCGACCGCACGTCGTGGTACCCGACCGCGCGTCTGTTCCGCTGCGCGACGCCCGGCGGATGGGACGACGTGCTGGACGCGGTCTCGCGCGCGCTCGACGAAGAAGGCGGCGCGGGCTGATCGCGCGTCGCGCTACTTCTGCCAGCTGTCGCGGAGCGTCGCGCTGCGGTTGAAGACCGGCCGCTCGGCGGTCGAGTCGACGCGGTCCGCGACGAAGTAGCCGACCCGTTCGAACTGGAACGCGCACTCCGGCGCCGCGACCACGCCGGGCTCGACGAACCCCGACACCGTCCGCTTCGAGTCCGGGTTCAGCGACCTCGAGGAAGTCGCGGCCGCCGGCGTCCGGCTGCGGCACCGTGAACAGGCGGTCGTAGAGCCGGAACTCGGCCGGCTGCGCCGCAGCGACGCTGACCCACGCGATGTTGCCCTTGACCTTGACGCGGTCGGCGCCCGGCGTCCCGCTGAACGTCTCGGGCAGGTAGTCGCAGGTCACCTCGACGACTCGGCCGTCGTCGCCGCGACGAAAGCCGGTGCACTGCACGACGTAGCCGTACTTGAGCCGGACGAGCCCGCCGGGCCTGCCGTCGATCGGCGGGAACAGCCGGAAGAAGCCCTTCTGCGGCGTCTCCTGGAAGTCGTCGCGCTCGATCCAGAGCTCGCGGGTGAACGGGAAGCGGCGCTCGCCGCGCGCCGGCAGGTGCGGGTGGACCGGCGCCGTGCACGGATCGCTGCGGTCGACGGGGAAGTTCGAGACGACGAGGCGAACGGGGTCGAGGATCGCGAACGCGCGCGCCGCCTGCGGGTCGAGGTCGTCGCGCAACGCCTGCTCGAGCTCCGCGTAGTCGGTCCAGCTGTTCGACTTCGAGACGCCGTTGCGCTCGCACAGCAGGCGGATGCTCGCCGGCGTGTAGCCGCGCCGCCGCAGCCCGACCAGCGTCGGCATCCGCGGGTCGTCCCAGCCGTCGACGTGGCCCTCGTCGACGAGCTGCTTCAGCTTCCGCTTGCTGGTGACGACGTACGTGAGGTTGAGTCGCGAGAACTCGTACTGGTGCGGCAGCCCGAACGGGTTCGGCGCCCCGATGCCGTTCGCGCTCGGCGTGTCGCCGTTCGCGCCGTGGTTCGTGTCGAGCGCGTGCGTCAGCAGCGGCGCGAACTGCTCGGGGCTGTGCAGCAGCAGGTCGAAGAACGGATCGAGGTCGCGCGGCACGGCGCCCGCGGCGGTCCAGCGATCGAACAGTCGCGCGCATCTCGCGCTCCTCGACGCTGCCCGAACAGCTTGTGCTCGAAGGCGCGGCAGCGGCGCGCGAAGGCCTCCTGCGCGTCGACGTCGCCGTCGCGCAGCCCGCGCACGAGGTCCATCGCGTGGATGAACTGCGGCGCGCGCAGCACGGGGACGATGCGCTCGAGCACCCAGTCGTAGAACGGCCGCTGGTCCTCGAACTCGAGCGTGCAGATCGAGTGCGTGATGTTCTCGAGCGCGTCCGACACGCAGTGCGTGTAGTCGTACATCGGGTAGATGCGCCACGCGTCGCCGGTGCTGTGGTGATGCGCGTGGCGGATGCGGTAGAGCGACCGGGTCGCGCAGGTTGATGTTCGGCGACGCCATGTCGATCTTCGCGCGCAGCACGTGCGCGCCGTCGGGGAAGTCGCCGGCCCGCATCATGTGGAACAGCGCGAGGTTCTCGTCGGGCGGGCGGTCGCGGAACGGCGAGTCGCGGCCGGGCTCGACGAGCGTGCCGCGCATCGCGCGGATCTCGTCGGCCGACTGGCTGTCGACGTAGGCGTGGCCGGTCCGGATCAGGTAGCTCGGCGAACTCGTACAGCAGCTCGAAGTAGTCGCTCGCGAAGTAGAGGTGGTCGTCGACCGTCTCGTCGACCTCGCGCTCGAACGGCCGGGCGCGCCAGTCGAAGCCGAGCCAGCGGACCATCTCGATGATCGCGTCGACGTACTCGAGGTCTTCCTTCTCGGGATTGGTGTCGTCGAAGCGCAGGTGGCAGACGCCGCCGTAGTCGCGCGCGAGGCCGAAGTTCAGGCAGATCGACTTCGCGTGGCCGATGTGCAGGTAGCCGTTCGGCTCCGGCGGGAAGCGCGTGCGCACGCGCGCCGGGTCGGCGTAGACGGCATGGTCGATCGCGTCGTCGTGGCCGCGGCCTGCGCGGTGCGGGATGCCGAGCCGGGCGGCGTAGGCGCCGTGCGCGAGGTCGTGCTCGACGGCGTGACGGAGGAAGTTCGCAGGTGCGGTCGGTCGGCGCGTCGCCGGCGCGTCCGGCGGGCGACGGCGCCGCGGCGCGCGGCAGTGTTGCGGAGGCGGTCATGGCGGTTCCGGAGTGGCGCGCATTGTAGCCAATCGCCCCCGATGCCATTTCCTGCCGCCTGCGGCGAATATGCGACAGGAGGCCTGCTCGCGAAGGCTCGGCCGGGGCCCCGATGCGATAATTCGGCGATGCAAGAAGCTCACGAGTCCACCACGGTCGAGCGTCCCGCGGCGACCGTGGCGGCGGCGATCCCGACCGACGTCCTGATCATCGGCGGCGGCCCGGCCGGGTCGACCGCCGCGGCGCTGCTCGCGTCGCGCGGCCACCGGGTCACGCTGCTCGAGAAGGCGCGTCACCCGCGCTTCCACATCGGCGAGTCGCTGCTTCCGGCGAACATGGCGCTGCTCGACGCGCTCGGCGTCGCCGACGAGGTCGCGGCGCTCGGCATGCCGAAGTGGGGCATCGAGTTCGTCTCGCCGTGGCACGAGAACCGCACGCTGCTCGAGTTCGGCGACGCGTGGCGCAAGGACATGGCGATGGCGTACCAGGTGCGCCGCTCCGACTTCGATCACGTGCTGATCCGCAACGCGGCCCGCCGCGGCGCCGACGTCGTCGAGGGCTGCCGCGTGCGCGACGTCGCGTTGCGCGGCGACGGCAGCGGCGGCGTCGTCACGGCGCAGCGCGACGGGGCGACGGTGCGCTACGACGCGCGCGTCGTCGTCGACGCCTCGGGCCGCGACACGTTCCTCGCGAACAAGCTCGGCACGAAGGTCCGCAACCGCGAGCACAACAGCGCCGCGATCTACGGCCACTTCGAGGGCGCCGAACGGCTGCCGGGCAAGCTCGAAGGCAACATCTCGATCTTCTGGTTCGCAGCACGGCTGGTTCTGGTTCATCCCGCTGTCCGACGGCGCGACCAGCATCGGCGCCGTGTGCTGGCCGTACTACCTGAAGTCGCGGCCGAAGGACCGGTCGGTCAACGACTTCCTGATGGACACGATCGCGCTGTGTCCGGCGCTCGCCGAGCGGCTTCGCGACGCGCGCCTGCTCGCCGACGCCGAGGCCACCGGCAACTACAGCTACAGCACGCGCGAGACGCGCGGTCCCGACTACCTGCTGCTCGGCGACGCGTTCGCGTTCGTCGACCCGGTGTTCTCGTCGGGCGTCTACCTCGCGATGCACAGCGCGTTCGTCGGCGCCGACCTCGTGCACGCGCGGCTGACGAAGTCGTCCGCCGAGCGCGCGGCCGCGCGACGGTTCGATCGCGTCATGCGTCGCGGACCGCGCGAGTTCTCGTGGTTCATCTATCGCGTCACGAACCCGACGATGCGCGACCTGTTCATGGCGCCGAAGAACGTGTTGCGCGTCCGCGAGGCGATCCTGTCGCTGCTCGCCGGCGACATCTTCGGCCGCACGCCGATCTGGCCGTCGATCGCCGCGTTCAAGACGATCTACCGCGTCACGTCGCTCGTCCACGCGCGGCGCACGATCGACGCGATCCGTCGACGTCGCGACAACATCCGCGACGTCGACGCGCCGGCCGCCGCTGCGGCCGCCGGATCGGCCCGGCTGACCGCGTGAGGCGCGTCGCGCGGTCGATCCTGCGGCGACCGTCGGTTTGCGCCGCGCTCGCGGTCGCGGTCGTCGCGGCCAACGCGCACGCGGTCGAGCGACCGCTGTGGGAGGCGGGCGCCGGCCTCGGCGCGCTGTGGCTGCCCGACTACCGCGGCTCCGACGAGTCGCGGGGCTACGTGCTGCCGTTTCCCGTACCTGATCTATCGCGGCGACATCCTGAAGGCCGACCGCGAAGGCGTGCGGGCCGAGTTCCTCGACACCGATCGCGTGCGCTTCGAGCTCGCGGTCAACGCGAGCCAGCCGGTGCGCAGCTCCGACAACCGCGCGCGGCAGGGCATGCCCGACCTGCTCGGTTCGTTCGAGGCCGGTCCCGCGCTCGTCGTCAACCTCGCGCGCAGCGACGACCGCACGATGAAGCTCGACTTCCGGCTCCCGGTGTCGGCCGGCGTGACGCTCGGCGGCGGCTTCCAGGCGATCGGCCTGGCAGACGTCGCCGCGGCTGAACCTCGACGTGTTCGACCTCGCCGGCTGGCGTGGCCTCAACCTCGGCGTCGCCGCCGGACCGATCTTCCAGAACCGCAAGCGCGACGCGTACTTCTACGACGTGCCGGCCGAGTTCGCGCGGCCCGACCGCCCCGCGTACCGCAGCCACGGCGGCTACGCGGGCTCGCAGCTGATCGCGGCGTTGTCGAAGCGCTTCGACCGGTACTGGGTCGGCGCCTTCGTCCGGGCCGACACGCTGAGCGGCGCGAGCTTCGAGGACAGCCCGCTCGTGCGCCGCAGGAGCTACGTCGCGGCCGGCGTCGGCGTCGCGTGGGTGTTCGGCCAGTCGACGGAGATGGTCGCCGTGCGGGACGATCGCGAATGAGGCGCGCGCTGCGGGCGATCGGGTCCGGGCTGTCGACGGCCCGCGACGTCGTCGCGTTCTACTTCGTCGTGCTGTTGCTCGGCACGGTCCAGCTCGCGTGGTTCGTTCCCGCGTTCCTGATCCGCCACGCCGTGTCGCCCGAGCGCGGGCGGCGCATCGGCCGCCGCGTCATCTCGTCGGTGTTCCGCCGCTACTTCGAGCTGACGCGCGCGTGCGGCGTCCTCGAGGTCGACTGCGACGCGATCGACGCGATCGATCCGCACGAGGCGATGATCATCGCGCCGAACCATCCGTCGGGGCTCGACGCGCTGATCCTGATCTCGCGGTTGCCGTACCTGAACTGCATCATGAAGGCGTCGATGCTCGACAACATCCTGCTCGGCGCCGGCTCGCGCCTCGCGGGCTACATCCGCAACGACGGACCGCGCCGGATGTTCCGGCTGTCGACCGAGGACCTGAAGGCCGGCGGCCAGCTGATCATCTTCCCCGAGGCGACGCGGACCGTCGCGGCGCCGGTCAATCCGTTCAAGGGCGGCTTCGCGTCGATGGCGAAGGTCGCCGGCGTGCCGATCCAGACCGTCATCATCGAGACCGACACGCCGTTCCTCGCGAAGGGATGGTCGGTGATGCGCAAGCCGCCGCGCCTGCCGATGCATTACCGCGTGCGGCTCGGCGAGCGCTTCGACGTGCCGGCCGATGCCCACGTCGCGCAGTTCGTCGGCGCGCTGCGCGACTATTTCGTCGCGGAGCTCGACGGCGCGCAGCTCGGCGACCTCTGGGACGTCGAGCGCGCGCCGGAGCCGAAGCCGGCGGGCCCGGTCGGCGACGGACGCGGCGACGCCGGTCGCGCGCTGCCGTCGTGGTCGAGCTCCGGGCACGGATGACGGACGGCTCGCCGCCGGATGCGTCCGTCACGCACCTCGTCCTGATCCCGAGCTACAACGCCGGCGCGAAGCTCGTCGAGACGGTCCGCGGCGCGCGGGCGGCATGGGCGCCGGTCTGGGTGGTGATCGACGGCAGCGACGACGGCAGCGAGCTGCCCGTCGTCGAGCTCGCGCGCGACGACCCGGGGATCGCGGTGCTGGTGCTGCCGACGAACCGCGGCAAGGGCGCCGCCGTGCTGCACGGCCTGAAGACCGCGCGCGCCGCCGGCTTCACGCACGCGTTGACGATGGATTCCGACGGCCAGCATCCGGCGTCGCGCATCCGCGACTTCATGCAGGCGTCGATCGCCGCGCCCGACGCGATGATCCTCGGCCGGCCCGTATTCGATGCCGACGCGCCGGCGCTGCGGGTCAAGGGTCGCCGGGTCTCGAACTGGTGGGCGCGGCTCGAGACGCTGTGCTTCGACGAGCGTCGCGGCATCGGCGACTCGCTGTTCGGCTTTCGCGTCTATCCGATCGCGCCGCTCGTCGCGATCATGGAACGCACGCGCTGGATGCGCCGCTTCGACTTCGATCCCGAGGCGGCCGTGCGGCTCGCGTGGCGCGGCGTGCGGCCGGTCAACGTCGACGCGCCGGTCCGCTATCCGGCCGCCGCCGACGGCGGCGTGTCGCACTTCCACTACGCGCGCGACAACGCGCTGCTGTCGTGGATGCACCTGCGCCTGATGACCGGCTTCGTGCTGCGGTTGCCGCGGCTCGTCGCGCGGGCCGTCGCACGTCGTCGCGTCGGCGTCGCGCGCTGATCGCGTCCCGCGTCGGCGCGTCGACCGCGTCGCGTCCGCCCTCGTGTCAGCCCGCGACGCCGCCGTTGATCGAGATGACCTGGCCGGTGATGTAGCCGGCCTCCGGCGACGCGAGGAAGCCGACCAGCGCCGCGACCTCGTCGGGCGTCCCGGCGCGCTTCATCGGCACGAGCGCCGCGATCGCGGACGCGTCGAACGACCCGTCGCTCATCGCGCCGGCGATGATGCCCGGCGCGACCGCGTTGACGGTGATGCCGCGGCTCGCGAGCTCGAGCGCCAGCGACTTCGTCGCGCCGTGGAGCGCCGCCTTCGCGGCCGCGTAGTTGACCTGGCCGCGGTTGCCGACGAGCGCCGCGAGCGACGAGACGTTGACGATGCGGCCCCAGCGCGTGCGGATCATCGGCATCGTCAGCGGCTGCGTGACGTGGAAGAAGCCGTTCAGCGACACGTCGATCACGCGCGACCACTGGTCGGCGCGCAGCGCCGGAAACACCGCGTCGTCGTGCATGCCGGCGTTGTTGACGAGGACCTGGATCGGCCCGTCGGCGAGCAAGGCGTCGAGTGCGGCGCGACGTGGCGCTCGCATCGCAGACGTCGAACGCGATCGCGCGCGCCGAGCCGCCGGCCGCGACGATCGCGTCGGCGATCGCCGTCGCGGCGTCGAGCCTGCGGTTCGCGTGGACGATGACCTCGCAGTCCGCGGCGAGCCGCCGGCAGATCGCGGCGCCGAGGTCGCCGCTGCCGCCGGTGACGAGCGCACGCCTGCGGAGCGGCTCGGTCACGCGGCGCGCGCGGCCGGGTCGTCGGGCATCCGCAGCACGACCGCGGCGCGGCCCGATACCAGCACCGCTTGCCCCGAGCGCAGCTCGAACCGGTAGACGACGTTGAGCTCGTCGCCGGCCTCGCGAACCGCCTCGATCGTCAGGACGCCCGGGACGTCGTCGAGCCGCGCGACCGCCATGTCGACGCTGCGGACGCTCGCGAGGAAGCCGGCGCTCGGCTTGGCCGGGTCGGGCGCCGCGGAGCGACGGACGAGGGCGCCGTGCACGGCCATCGCCTGCGCCGCGAACTCGATGCCGCAGACCGCCGACAGCCGGCCCGCGACCGCGAGCGGGTTGCCGCGGTCCTCGTGCATCGTGCTGTGGCAGACGATGCGCTCGTCGCTCCACTCGACGACCTCGTCGAGCAGCACCATGCGACCCGCGTGCGGGATCAGCGCGGCGATCTCGTGACGGTTCAGGCGCATGCGATGCGGCTCGGCATGGCGGGCCGCTGCGCCGCGGCGGGACGAACGACGAGGCCGACGCGCGTGCCGTCCGCGCGCTCGAACACGAGCTCGCTCGGCCCGTCGACCGATGCGACCGCCGCGAGCAGCGGCAGCGCGCGCGCGGCGGGGATCGCGGCGCGGCACGCGTCGAGCGACGGGTCGCTCATCGTCGTCGCGCCGGACATCGGCGACGCGCAGCCATTCGATCCGCGCGAGCGAGCGCGGCCCGGCATCGCGCGCGAGCAGCAGCGCGACGCCGAACGCGTCGGGCGTCGGTCGCACCGACCTCAGCGGCTCGGGATACGGCGCGTCGTACGCGACCAGCAGCACGGCCGGCGTATCGTCGTCGAGCTGCGTCAGCGCGTCGTCGAGCCCCGCGACGAAGCTGTCGTCGTACGCGCACAGGCTCGTCGACGGCGCCATCGATCCCGACGCGATGCCCCAGTAGCCGGCCGGCGCGTTGTGCACCGAGTTGTGGAAGCGCGTCGGCGAGATCAGCCGGTCGCCGGCGAGCTCGCGGCAGATCGCGTCGCAGTTGTCGCCGTCGCCCGACGACGACGTGAACACGCTCGCGAGCGTCGACGGATCGACGCCGGCGTGCGCCGCCGCCTCGAACGCGACCTCGAGCGCGACCTTCACGCCCTTGCCGACGCGACGCCGTTCGGCGGGCGGCAGCGACGGCGGCGCGACGAGCACCGTGGGCGCGTTCGCCTGCGTCGCGCGACCGGCGAGCACGTCGAGCGACGCGTCCCAGCCGGCAGCCCCGGTCCGCGCAGGCCGATGCCGTCGATCCACGCCGCCGGCCGCGGTCGATCGCGACGCGCTCATGCGCCGCGAACAGCAGGCTGCAGTTCGCGCCGCCGAAGCCGAACGAGTTCGACAGCACGCGACGCAGCGGCGCGTGCGCGTTGTCGATGCGGTAGTCGCTGCGCAGCGCCGGATCGACGACGCGCGTGTTCAGGCCGCCGGGGATCAGTCCCTCGCGCATCGCGAGCAGCGCGATCACGGCCTCGCAGGCGCCGGCCGCGCCGAGCGTGTGGCCGGTCGCGCCCTTGGTCGAGCTGACCGGCACGTCGCCGCCGAACAGGCCGAACACCGCGAGGTCCTCGGCCGCGTCGTTGTTGCGGGTCGCGGTGCCGTGCAGGTTGACGTAGTCGACGTCGTCCGGCGCGACGCCGGCGGACCGCAGCGCCGCCTCCATCGCGCGCCGCGCGCCGAGGCCTTCCGGATGCGGCGACGACATGTGGTGCGCGTCGCTCGTCTCGCCGACGCCGACGAGCCGCGGCGAGCCGTCGTCGACGTCGGCGCGCTCGACGAGCGCGAACGCCGCGGCCTCGCCGATCGACAGCCCGTCGCGGTCGGCGCCGAACGGCTCGGCCGGTCGCGACGACACGAGCTCGAGCGAGCGGAAGCCGTACAGCGTCGTCAGGCACAGCGAGTCGACGCCGCCGACCACGGCCGCGTCGATGCGTCCGGCCGCGATCATCCGCGCCGCGTTGCCGAACACCTTCGCGCTCGACGCGCACGCGGCCGAGACCGCGAACGACGGACCGCGGATGCCGAAGCGTCGCGCGACGAAGTCGGCGACCGAGTAGGTGTTGTGCGTGCCGGCGTAGTCGAACCACGACGGCAGCGGGCCGTCGGCACGCGGCCCGCTCGCGATAGGCGAGCTCGGTCTGCAGGATGCCGGCCGTGCTGGTGCCGACGAACACGCCGACGCGCTCGGCGCCGTGGCGCGCGACGGCGGCGTCGACGGCCGCGGCGAAGCCGTCCTGCTCGAGGCCGAGCTGCGCGAGGCGGTTGTTGCGGCAGTCGAAGCGCGCGAGCGCCGACGGCAGCCGCACGTCGTCGACGCCGTCGACCTCGCCGATCCACGTGTCGAGGTCGACCGTCTCGAACGCGCACGGCCGCAGTCCGCCGCGCCGCGCGGCGAGCGCGTCGACCGTCGCGTCGTTGCCGCGGCCGAGGCAGCTCGTGATCGTGAAGGCGGGGATGCGGACGGGTTGCACGTCGGGTGGGCTCGTTGCAGGCCCGCGATCTTACCGGACCGTCACCGTCAGCCCGCCGTCGGCGCGGCCCGGCGGGTCGCGCGCAGCAGCACGTTCGCGAAGCCGCGTGACCCGTTCGTCGACGCGCGTTCGTCGTGCAGCACCTCGACGTCGAAGCCGTGGCCCTCGAGCAGCCCGCGCCATTCGTCGAGCGGGCGTCGATGCAGCCGCCGGTGCGGATGGCCGCGCAGCGCGCTGACGACGAGGTCGATCAGGTCGCTCGCGAGGCCGGGCCACGTCGCGCCGTCGCCGATACGCAGCACGACGACGCCCCACGGCGGCAGGCTCGCGGCGATCGCGCCGAGCAGCCGCTCCTGCGACGCCGCGTCGAGATACTGCAGCACGTCGAGCAGCGTCACGACGTCGCAGCGGTCGAGCATCGTCATGCCGAGCGTGCGCAGGTCGCCGCGGAACACGCGCGCGAACGGCGGCATCGCCGGCTTCGCGCGCGCGATGTCGCGGCGCGAGCGGTCGACGCCGAGGTACGTCGAGACCTTCGGCGGCGCCGGCCATCCCTCGGGCCAGCGATCGCGGTTGCCGTTCGCGCGCCACGCGTCGGACGCGGCGTGCAGCCACGCGGCAAGCAGCCCCTGGCCGCAGCCGAGGTCGACGAGGCAGGCGGCATCGGGGATCGCGCCGGTCGACAGCAGCGTCTCGAACAGCGGATCGCCGGCGAGCTTGCCGCGCGCGAAGCGCCACGCGAAGGCGCCGACGTCGCGATAGCGCGAGGCCGCGGCGTCGACGATCGCCTGCGTGCTCGACCCGGCCGTCGCGTCCGGCTTCATGCGCCGCTCGACGCGCAGGCGGACGCGAGTGTCGTCGGTCGTCAGGCCGCGCGCGCGGATCGCGGCGACGAGCGTCGGTAGTGCAGCGACGACGACCGGCACCCCGTCGCTCGTCCGCGCCGCGCGTCCGTCGTGCAGCAACAGGACGTCGCCGGCCGCGAGTCCGCGCGCGAGGCGATCGCCGACGCGCGCCGCATCGCTCCTCACGGTGTCGAACGCCGCGCCGCGTCCACGTCGCGAGCGCCAGTCCGTGACGGTCGAGCGCGCCCTGAAGGAACACGTTGCGCAGCCCGGCCGGCGCGCGGAAGAAGCGCGGCGCGCGGCCGACGGTGTCGGCGATCGCGCGTTGCGCCGTGCCGATCTCGCGGTCGTAGGCGCGCGGCCCGAGCAGCGAGAAGTCGTGGCGATGACGATGGCTGTGGTTCTCGATGCGATGGCCGCGCGCGACGATCTCGCGCGCGAGCGCGGCGTGCCGCACGACGCGCTCGCCGATGCAGAAGAACGTCGCCCGCGTCGCCGACGCGTCGAGCAGGTCGAGCACCCGCGGCGTCACGTCGGGGTCGGGGCCGTCGTCGATCGTGATCGCGACCTCGCCGCGCGCGATCGACGACGGCGGCAGGCGCCGCAGGTTCGGGCCGAGCAGGGCGCTCGTCGGCCACAGGCCCGCGCCGACGATCGCGAGGTGGTCGGCGATCACCGTGCCGAGCGCCATCGGCCACCACGACGGTTGCGTCGTCACCAGCCCGGCCGCGAACACGTGCAGCGCGATCGAGCCTTGCACGAACGCCGGCTTCGTCGCCGTGTTCATCGCTCGGCGGGCCGCACGAGCGGACGGCAACCGCGCGGCAGCGGCGCCGCGTCGAGCATCCGCGGCCACACCGCGCGCCATGCCGGCCAGTCGTGGCCGCCGGGTGCCGTGAAGACGTGATCGGCCGGCATCGCGTCGGCGAGGAGTCGATGCGCCGCGACGAAGCGATCGTCGACGCCGAAGCCGAGGTAGAGCGCGGGCAGCGGTCGATCGTCGCGCTCGATGGTCAGCGTCTTCAGCCATTGCCAGATGCGACGCCCGTCGTCGTCGGCCGGGATCGCGCCGGGCGGTCTCCACCGCGCGAGGCCGCCCGACGCGGCGACCTCCGCGACCATCGTGCGCTCGCCGAGATACGGGGCGATCACGAGCAGGCCGTCGACGCCCGGACCGCCGGCCGCGCGGTCTTCGTTCGCGAAGATCAGGCTGCCGAGGCCGCCGAGCGAGATGCCGGCGAACCACACGTGGCGAATCCCGCGAGCCCGTGCCGGCGCGACGACGTCCTCCTCGAGCCGTCGCGCGATGTCGCGGTCGCGGTAGTACGGAATCGTCGCGTCGGCGAGCGCGACGTCGGCGGCGATGCCGCGCGAACGGATCGCGTCGACGAAGCCCTCGGCCACGAAGTCGCGCGCATGGTCGTAGGCGCCCGGCAGCAGCACGATCAGCGTGTCGACCGGCGTGTCGCAGCGCGCCGGGATCGTCTCGACGGCCAGCGTCGCGGACCGGCCGCCGTCGAAGCAGCCGGCCAGCAGCGCGGCGGCGAGGCCGGCGAGCAGTCGCGCGATCCGCATCATGGCGCGACCCGGCGGGCGAACACGGCCGACAGCAGCAGCGCGAGCGAGCGCGCCGGGTGCGACCGTCGTGCCGATCGAATGCAGCACCGGCAGCGACGACAGCCCGAGCACGCCGAAGCCGATGACCGCGGTGAGGTTCGCGACGACCAGCGACGTCAGCACCGGCCGGTCGTCGACGTGCCCTCCCTGGCGCCCGCGCCGGTCGAAGAACAGCGCGTAGTTCGAGCCGACGCCGACGATCAGCAGCAGCCCGACGAGGTGGAACAGGTTCATCGGACCGGACGACGCGTGGCTCGCGGCGACGATCAGCACGGCGAGCGCGAGCGGCACCAGCACGCGCGCGAGCCGCCGCGCGTCGCGCAGCGCGGCCGCGAGCAGCAGCACGATCGCGAGCGCGCCGAGGCCGGCCATCCTCAGGGCCTCGGACAGATAGCCGGCGTACAGGCCCTGCGTCTCGTTCTTGATGTCGATCAGCCGCACTTGCGTGCCGCCGGTCGCGTCGATGCGCGCGAGATCGGCGGCGATGTGCGCGCGCGGCACGTCGACGTCGGGGGCCGAGCGCACGGCGACGAGCGCGGTCCAGCGCGTCGCGCCGTCGTCGTCGCGATGCGCGCTCAGCAGCGCGCGAAGCGCCGGCGCGAGCGACGTGCCGGCGAGGTCCGACTCGTCGAGCGGCTTCATCGCCTTCTCGCGCGCGACATCGGCGAAGAATCCCTCGAAGCCCGTCCTCGCGAACGGCAGTCCGTCGAGCGCGGCCGCGAAGTTCCGCCTCAGCGTCGCGTCGTCCGGCAGCGCGTCCTGCCGGCGCTTCTGCGTCGCCGCGCTCGGCAGGTAGCGCGACGGCGACTCGACGCCGAGCAGCGTCCCGGACGCGATCAGCGGCGTCATCGCCGCGACGACGCGCTCGCTGCCGTCGAGCACCGCCTCGCGCGTCGGCGCCGCGCACGACGACGAGGTCGCGCACGTCCGGCGCGCCGAGCTCGGACCGCAGCTTCTGGTCGACCGCCTGCGTCTCGGACGACATCGGGCTCAGCGAGCCGAGCTCGCGGCTCCACAACGCATCGCGATGCAGGACGAGCACGGCGGCGCTCGCGATCGCGACGACGATCGCAGCCGCGCGCCATCGCGACGCGCCGGACGCGACCCGTTCGAACGCCTCGCCGACGCGCGGCAGCGCGCGCACCGCGAAGCCGGCCGGCAGCATCGCCGGCAGCACCCAGCGCGTCACGGCGGCCGCGACGACGAGCCCGACGATCGACAGCAGCCCGATCTGCGCGAGCCCCGCGAAGCCGGAGAACAGCAGCGCGCCGAAGCCGATCGCCGACGTCCCGACGCCGAGCGCGATCGTCCGCCAGAAACCGGCCGGGCTCGCGCCGCGGTCGTCGCCGGGCCGCTGCACGAACAGGTAGATCGCGTAGTCGACCGCCTCGCCGATCAGCGTGACGCCGAAACCGAGCGCGATGCCGTGGACGACGCCGAAACCGAGCGCGACGGCGGCGAGGCCGGTCAGGGCGCCCGTCGACCATCGGCAGCAGGCCGAGCACGAGCGCACGGACCGAGCGATAGACGAAGCCGAGCAGCAGCGACACGAGCACGAGGCCGACGATCGACAGGCGGCGCGCCTCGCGCTCGATCGTGTTGCGCGCGTCGACCGCGAACACCGGCGGCCCGGACAGCACGAGCGTCGCGTCGGCGGCCGGGGCGCCGACCTCGCGCTTCGCCGCGTCGAACGCGGCGTGCAGCGCATCGACGGCGCGTTGCTGCCCGTCGATGTCCGACCCCGCGGCGCTGCGTCTCGGCGACCAGCAGCGCGTGCCGGTCGCCGGGCGCGCCGACGACCCACTTGCCGTCGATGCTCGGCAGGTCGCGGCCGGCCGCGAGGGACTCGGCGAGGTGGACGAGTTCGGCCGTCGGGTCGCGCGCGATCAGCGGAGCGATCGCGAGTCCGGCCGACGACGACAGCAGGTCGAGCGTGCCCTCGAGCGCCGCGTGCAGCCCGGCCGTCGTGAAGCGCTGCGGCGTCACGCGGTCGCTGAGCAGGTAGCGATGGTCGAACAGGAACGCGCGGTCGGTCGATCCGGCGACGACCTCGCCGTTGTTGACCGACAGGAACGATCCGTCGCCGCGCAGCGCGGCCGCGGTCCGCTGCGACAGCGCGGCGAGCGACGGGATCGGGAACCGCGCCCCGTGCGCCGTCGATCGCGACGAGGACGAGGTGCGACGCCGGGCCCTCGCGCAGCTGGTCGATCAGCAGTCGCTGTTCCGCGGTCGGATGCGACGGCAGGAATGCCGACAGGTCGGCCGTGAAGCGCGCGTGCGCGACGATCGCGGCCGCGGCCGCGGTCCACGCGAGCCAGGCGACGACGGGCACGACGCGCCGGGCGATCATCGGGCGAGGGCCGTCGGGCGGCCCGCGAAGGCGTGCACGGAGGGCTCGTCAGGCGCCGCGATGCGGCACGAGCGTCGTGACCGAGCGGTCGCCGTCGGCCTGCAGCACCTCGAAGCCGTCGATGCGATCGTCGTGGCCGTCGACCGTGACGCGGCTGATCACCGACGCGATCTTCGGGTCCGACGGCAGCAGCGTCAGCCGCCAGCGCGCGTGCGTGCCGTCGACCGCGACGCGATAGCTGCGCGCGAGCGTGGCGAGGTCGCCGGCGAGCGTCGCGCGGATGCTGTCGGTGAACGCCGCGACCTCGGGATACGACGCGAGCGAGATGCTGCGCTTCGTGCCGTCGCGTTCGATCGACACCGTGTCGCCGTCGACGACGAGCGTCTCGGGCTTCGGCGCGAGCGTGCGCTTCTCGAAGCGCGACGGCGCGCGATAGACGAGCTCGCCGGACGACTCGAGCGGCCGGTCGAGCGACGACAGGTACTTGCGCTCGACGAAGTCCGCGCGGCTCGCCCGGTTGCGCGGCGAGCGCGCGCATCAGCGTCGCCGCGTCCAGCGCCTGCGCGCTCGCGGTCATCGTCGCGAACGACGCCATCAACGCGACGGCGGCGGCGAGCGCTCGCGAACGCGGCGTCATCGTTCAGCGGCGCCGGCGCGCGTCGTCGCGTCGCGCGCGATGCGTGCCGGGCCGCGCGGCGTCGTTCCAGTAGTCATAGAAGTTGAACCAGTTGTACGGCGCGGCGCGGCAATGATGCTCGAGCCGGGCCACGTAGCGCTCGATGGCCGCGTCGATCGCGGCGCCGGTCGCGGCGGCGCGTGCTCGGCCGGCACGGCGTCGAGCGTGGAGAAGTCGTGCAGCGTCCTCGTAGTGCACATCGTAGCGGTTGCCGCCGCGATAGAGCCCGACCATGAAGACCGCCGGCCGACGCATCATCGCGGCCATGCGGAACGGCCCGGTCGGGATCGCGACCGGCGCGCCGAGCAGCGATGCCTCGCGGACCGACGCGTCATCGTCGTCGTCGCCGAGCGTGCGGTCGGCGAGCATGCCGACCAGTCCGCCGTCGTCGAGCGCGTGCTTGACGCGCAGCATCGAGTCGACGCGGCCGAGCGCGATGATCGAATCGGTGAGCGACGGGTTGATCGCGGCGAGCACGCGATTGACGTGGTGCGCGTTGTCCTCGTACATCACCATCGACACGCGCAGGTCCTTCTCGCCGCGGCCGCCGGCGCGGACCGCCTCGAAGCTGCCGAGGTGCGCGCCGAGCACGAACGCGCCGCGCCGGACCTTGCCGTCCGGCGTCGTGCGGCCGCCCATCGTGTCGCGCATCACGTCGCTGCCGGTCACGTGCAGGTCGAACAGGTCGTGGCGGTCGTTCAGCAGGTAGACGCGGTCGAGGATCGTCGCGGCGAAGCAGTGGACGTGGCGGTAGCCGTCGACGATCGTCGCCTCGCGGCCGAGGACGCGACGCAGGTAGTCGCGAGACGCGGCGCGCGCGGCGCCGCCGGCGAACAGGAAGTACAGCACGATCGGATGCAGCAGCAGACGCGCGACCGGTCGGCCGAGCGTCAGCGCGATCCACACGAACGCGCGCAGCATCGTCGGGTGCCCGCGCTCGCGCTGCAGCGTCCAGGTCGCGGCCATCGCGTCAGTCGCGCGGGTAGGCTGACGGAGCCGGTCATCGCGAGGCGCTCGCGATCCGCCGGGCCCGCGTAGACCTGCAACCGGTACGAGCGTCCGTCGGCCGACGCGTCGTACGCCAGCCGGACGGGCTCGCCGGGACCGACCACCGACAGGAACTTCGCGCTGCCGATGCGGCACCGGCTCGACGACGCGGCGCCGATCGCGGCGAGACTCGCGTCGAGCAGCACGACGCCGGGCACGATCGGCCGCCCGGGGAAGTGACCGTCGAACGCCGGATGATCGGGCGCGATCGACAGCGCCACGCTCGTCATGGCGCCGCGGCCTCGCCGCCCGGTCGCGACGACCCGCCGCGCGCGGCGAGCGATGCGACCAGCTCGTCGAGCAGCGCGCGCGTCAGCTTGCCGGTGTCGTTGCGCGGGATGCGGTCGACGAAGTGGATCGGCCGCGGCAGGAACACGGCGTCGATCCGCTCGCGCAGCGCCGAGGTCAGGCGGGCCGCGTCGAGCGTCGGCGCGACGACGATCGCCGCGAGCCGCGCGACGCCGCCGCGATCGTCGTCGTCGGGCGCGACGAACACGCCGTCGACGACGCCGTCGATCGCGGCGAGCTGCGCGTTCAGGTGACCGAGCGACGTGCGCTTGCCGGCGACGTTGACGAGGTCCTGCGATCGGCCGCCGAGCGCGAAGCGTCGCGACGTCGCGAAGTCGGGCGCGAGCTCGATCGCGTCGCCGAGCGTCGTCGGCTCGTCGACGTGGCCGCCGCGCGCGACGGCGCGCCCGTCCGCGACGTCGATCGTCACGTCGCCGAGCAGTCGCCACAGCGGGTCGTCGACCGGGCGCCGCGACGCGAGCTGGCCGGTCTCGGTGCAGCCGTAGATCTCGAGGACCGGCGCAGCGAAGCGTCGCTCGGCCGACGCGGCGAGCGCCGGCGGCAGCGGCGCCGTCGCCGACACGATGCGCGCGAGCGGCGGCAGGTCCGCGTCGGCGTCGACGAGCGTGCGGAGGTGGAACGGCGTCGTCACGAGCATCCGCGGGCCCGGCAGCCGCGCGAGCGCCGCGGCGACGTCGGCCGGATAGAACGGCCGCTCGGCGACGAGCGCGTTGCCGCCCTGCCAGGCGAGCAGCAGCGACGACTCGAGGCCGTACATGTGCTGCGGCGGCACCGTCGCGACGATGGCGTGCGGCGGCGATCCGGCGCCGCACCCGAGGCGCTCGGCCGCCGAACGGACGTTGACGACGAGCGAGTCCCAGCGCTTGCGATGCAGCGTCGGCACGCCGGTCGAGCCGGACGTGAAGACGAACGCGACGATCCGGTCCGGCGGCACGTCCGGCACGTCCGGGCTCCGCCCCGCCGTGCCGTCCGCGTCGACCTGGTGCTGCGCGAGGTCGATGTCGGCGCGCGGCTCGTCGACGAGCGCATAGGCATCGGGAAAGCGCGCGCGCAGCTGCGCGATCGTCGCGGCGTGCGTCGACGGTGGCAGCAGGCTGATCTGCCCGCGCACGATCGCCGCAGCGAGGCCGACCGCGAAGCGATAGCGGTCCGACGACGCGTTCAGCACGTGCGTCGCGTCCGGCAGGCGGTCCGCGAGCGCCGCGACGTCGTGACGGAACGCGGCGTGGCCGACCGGCCGGCCGCGCCGCCAGGCGACGGTGGCGTCGTCGTCGAAACCATGCAGCAGCGGGACCGGCGCGCTCATCGACGGTCGGCGGCGTCGGCCTCGTGGGCGACGTCGCGGAACGCCCGGAACGCCGCCGAGAACGGCGCGTGGTCGACGTCGCGCAGGACGAGCGAGCGGATCGCGTACTCGGCGACGAACGCGGCGCCGATCAACGGCCAGATCAGCAGGTTCACGAACAGCGACCACGCGTCGCGCGACGCGTCGAAGAAGAGCACCGTCGACAATGCGACGACCGCGACGAAGAACAGTGCCCACGCGGCGGTCAGCCGGCGCGTGTAGCGCACGACCACCGGCGGCATGTCGCCCCCGCGCACGCGGCGCGCCATTCGCGTCACGAGCGCGTCGCCGGGTCGCATCAGGCTCGACGCGAACAGCGACGACAGCCACGCGAAGAACGCGGCGTTCTCGAGATACAGCACGAGGTCGGCGCGCAGCGGAGCGCCGACGTCGACGTGCCGCAGCGTCCAGGCGCCGGCGACGACGACGGCGATGGCCGCGCCGGCCGTCGCCACGCGACCGGTCGGCGACGCGTCCCGGAGCTTCGCGATCGCGAGCGGGGCCAGCGCGACGAACCACGGGGCGAGCACGAGCGCGAGCGTCAGCGCCGGCATCGCGTGCGCGACGATCAGCGCATGCAGCGCGACGAAGTAGGCCGCGCATCCGGCGATCGCCGCGGCGGCGACGACGGCGCGCCTGCCGTCGTGCGGTCGAATCTCCGCCGCCGGGGCATCGCCCGCGTCGCCCTTCGCGACGACGAGTTCGGCGGCGCGCGCGGGCGAGAGCCGCACCGGAAGGCGCACGTCTACTTCGTGCGATGGGCCGCGACGTGCGCGGCGAGGCTTCGGAGCGACTGGAAGATCCTGACGTTGTTCTCGTCGTCCGAGCGCAGCTGGAAGCCGTACTTCTTCGAGACGACCAGCGCCACTTCGAGGATGTCGATCGAATCGAGGCCGAGGCCCTCGCCGTACAGCGGCGCGTCGGCCGCGATCTCGTCCGGCTGCACCTCGAGGTTCAGCGCCTCGACGACGAGCGCCGCGAGCTCGCGTTCGAGCGCGGGGTCCGGCGTACGGCCGGCATCGGTCCCGGTGGTGGCTGCCTGTTGCTGCATGGTCGTTCCCGTCGATCGATCGAAGGCGCCGCGGGCCGCCGCGTCGCTGCCGTCCGACGGCGCGGGCCGCCGAGCGCGTCCTGCCCGTGGTGCGGCGATGATAACCGAGCGGTCCGGGCGATTCGGGCGCGAGCCGACGTGCGGAGCCGCGCCGGCGCCGGGCATGCGGCCGCGGGTCGACATTCGGTCGCTCGACCGGCGGTCAGAAGCCGATCGCCTGCCCGTCGCGTCGCGAGTCGCTCGCCGCGACGTAGCCGTCGTCGGGGTCGTCGGACAGCTTCCAGATGAACTGGCCCGAGCCGAAGTCCATATAAGTGTCGGGGATCGACTCGATGCGGTGGCCGAGCGCGGTCAGCCCGGCGCGCAGCGCGGGCGCCATCGTGGCCTCGCAGTCGACCGACAGGCCGGTCCCGACCTTCCAGCGCGGCGCGTCGCACGCGGCCTGCGGCTGCTGGCCGTAGCCGAGCATCCGCACCAGCGTCTGCAGGTGGCCCTGCGGCTGCATGTTGCCGCCCATCACGCCGAAGCTCATCTGCGGCACCTGCCGGCGCCCGCCGGGACCGTCGACCGTCCGGGTCAGGAAGCCGGGGATGATCGTGTGGAACGGGCGCTTGCCGCCGGCCACGACGTTCGGATGCGTCGGGTCGAGCGAGAAGCCGGCGCCGCGGTTCTGCAGGCTGACGCCGACGCCGGGGACGACGACGCCGGAGCCGAAACCCATGTAGTTCGACTGGATCAGGCTGACCATCATCCCCGACGCGTCGGCCGTCGTCAGGTAGATCGTGCCGTTCGGTCGCACGAACGAGCGCGGCACGCCGTGCGTGAAGTCGCCGGCGCGAGACGGATCGATCAGCTTCGCGCGCTCGGCGAGATAGCCGTCGTCGAGCAGGTGCTCGGCGGTGACGTCGCCCATGTGGCGCGGATCGGCGACGTAGCGGTAGACGTCGGCGAACGCGAGCTTCATCGCCTCGATCAGCAGGTGCTGCGTCTCGACCGAGTCGACGGCGTGGCGCGCCAGGTCGAGGTGCCCGGCGATGCCGAGCGCCATCAGCGCCGCGATGCCCTGGCCGTTCGGCGGGATCTCGTGGAGGACGTAGTCGACGCCGTCGCGGCTGCGGCAGCCCTTCTCGATCGGCTCGACCCATTCGACGCGGTAGTCGGCGAGGTCGCGTTCGGTCATCGCGGCGCCGCACGCGCGCGCGTGGGCGGCGATGGCCGCCGCGACGGGACCGCGATAGAACGCCTCGCCGCGGGTGTCGGCGATCGCGGCGAGCGTCTTCGCCGCGTCGGCGAACACGAAGCGCTCGCCGGGCCGCGGCGCGCGACCGTTCGGCATGAACGTGTCGGCGAAGCCCGGCTGCTCCTTCAGCACGGCGGTCTGCGCGGCCCACTTGCGGGCGACGATCGTCGAGACGCCGTAGCCGCGCGCCGCCAGGTCGATCGCCGGCGCGAGCAACGTGTCGAACGGAAGCCGGCCGAAGCGCTCCGACAGCGCGACCCAGCCGGCGACGGCGCCGGGCACCGTGACCGTGTCCCATCCGCGTTGCGGAAAGACGCCGCCGTGCTTCGCGCGGAAGTAGTCCGGGTTCCACGCGGCCGGCGCGGGGCCCGACGCGTTCAGGCCGTGCAGACGCGATCCCTCGTCGCTGCGCGGATCCCAGACCAGCGCGAAGAGGTCGCTGCCGAGGCCGTTCGAGATCGGCTCGACGATCGTCATGCAGGCGGCCGTCGCGATCGCCGCGTCGACGGCGTTGCCGCCCCGCGCGATGGTCGCGAGGCCGGCCTGCGCCGCCAGCGGGTGCGAGGTCGCCGCGACGTTGCGCGCGAACAGCGGCGATCGCACCGTCGGATAAGGGTTGTCCCAGTCGAACATCGAACACGCTCCGGTCTCGTGATGGCCGCGCGGCGGCCTGCGGATGCGATTGTGCGGGAAGCGCCCTGCGGCGCGCCGCCCGAGGACCTCGCATTCCGCTCGGACCCCTCCGCGACAAACCGTGTGCTTCGTCGCAAAAATCCAACAAGTGGTTGCGGCAAACCCGCGGTTTGCGCGTTGTCGAGGGGTTTTGCTTCAAGTTCCAAACCGAGTTCGCCTAGACTAAAAAAGCGAGATCGTGGTGGGGAGGACCGGTTCGTCTCCACCCATCCAAGTCATTTTTTGAGCAACCGGGCGCCGCCCGCCGACTCAACCAGCTATCGAGGGATCCTTCATGTTCAAAGAAGTGCCTATCGCGCGTTTCCTACGCCTGACTTTCGGCAGCAGCCTGGCGGGCATGGCGGCGCTGGTCGCCGCGCCGACGTTCGCGCAGTCGACCGACATCCCCGCGCCGGTCCAGCAGGGCGAGCGGGTCGAGGTGACCGGCTCCTCGATCAAGCGGATCGAAGGCGAGACCGCGTTGCCGGTCACCGTCATCAAGCGGGAAGACATCGATCGACTCGGCGTCGTCAGCGCGTCCGAGCTGCTCGACCGCATCGCGGCCAACAACGGCGGCGGCTACAACGCGACGCTGGCGCTCGGTGACGCGGGCCGTCCCGGCTTCTCCGGCGCGTCCCTGCACGCGCTCGGCTCGACGAACACGCTCGTCCTGCTGAACGGCCGTCGCATCTCCGTCTACGCGTTCGACGGCGGCGGCGCGAGCCTGACGAACATCCCGCTCGCGGCGATCGAGCGCGTCGAAGTGCTGCGCGACGGCGCGTCGGCCATCTACGGTACGGACGCCATCGCGGGCGTCATCAACTTCATCACGCGCAAGGACTTCACCGGCGCGGTGCTGGACACGGCGTACTACTCGACCGACAACCGCGGCGGCAACTACGGCAACGCGACCGGCACGTTCGGCTACGGCGACCTGACGACGCAGGGCTTCAACGTCTTCGGCTCGGTCGACTACCGCCGCCAGGGCTCCATCGCGGCGAACGAGCGCTCGTACGCGTCGAGCGCGTATCGCCCGGACCTCGGCATCAACCGCCTGTCGTCGAGCTCGATCCCGGCGAACATCTCGACCAGCAAGGGCCTGATCAGCCCGTACTCGCCGGCCAACGTCGGCGTCGCCGCATCGTGCGCGCCGCCGGCGTCGTTCGGCACGAGCCCGACCGACACGCGTTGCCGCTACGACTACGCGTCGGTCATCGACATCTACAACCCGACCGAAGCGGGCAGCGTCTTCGTGCGCGGCAACCTGCAGCTCGGGCCGAACAACCTGCTGTTCGTCGAAGGCATCCGCATTCGGAGACGCGCCAGAAGTTCGTGATCTCGCCGACGCCGGCGTCCGAGGCGACGGTCTTCAACGTCGGCCAGACGCCGCTGCTGTATCCGAGCACCGGGCCGTACTACCCGGGCAACGGCATCGTCCCGGCGCTCGCGGGCGGCGTCGCACCGGACTCGGGCGGCTATCCGGGCTTCGCGGACATCTATCTGCGCACGCTCGCGGCCGGTCCGCGGACCGACGTGGCGAAGGAGAAGTTCGACCGCGTGCTCGTCGGCCTCGAGGGATCGGGATTCGGCTGGGACTACAACGTCGGCGCGCTGCACACCCGCGACCGCGTGACGGACAGCTACACCGACGGCTACCTGTCGGAGTCGCGCCTGCTGCGTTCGGGCGGCCTGACGCCGAAGGACCCGGGCTACATCGCCGCGGTGCTCGCCGCCGGCGGCATCAACCCGGCCATCAATCCGTTCTCGGTCTCGCAGACGCCGGCCGGGCAGGCGGCGCTCGATGCCGCCGAGATCCGCCAGGTGGTCCGCACAGGCGACTCGAAGCGCGACTCGGTCGACGGCCACGCGTCGCGCGACCTGTTCAACCTGCCGGCCGGTCCGCTGCAGCTCGCGGTCGGCGGCGAGGGTCGCCTCGAGCGCTACGCCGACAATCCTGCGCCGATCTTCTCGTCGGGCGACATCATCGGCAGCGGCGGCGACCTGCAACCGATCAATGCGCAGCGCCACGTGTACGCCGGCTTCTTCGAACTGAATGCGCCGATCGTCAAGAACCTCGAAGCCGGCCTGGCCGCGCGCTACGACCACTACGAGGACTTCGGCAGCACGACGAACCCGAAGGCCACGCTGCGCTGGCAGCCGACGCCCGAGCTGCTGCTCCGCGGCTCGGTCGGTACCGGCTTCCGCGCGCCGACGCTGCCGGAGCTGTACACCGGCACGACGCAGACGAACAGCGGCGGTGTCTACAACGACCCGTACTACGACTCGAGCAACGGCGGCAATCGTTGCACGACGCAGTTCAACGGTACGTATTGCAACGCGCAGCTGAAGGTCAAGCAGGGCGGCAACACCGCGCTGCAGCCCGAGAAGTCGCATCAGTACACCGTCGGCTTCCTGCTCGAGCCGGCGCGCGACCTCAGCTTCGGCGCCGACTACTTCTACATCAAGCAGCGCCAGCTGATCGGTGTGGTGAACGCGGACGTCCAGCTGCAGGACTTCGTCGACAACTTCAACCCGACCACGCGCACCAGCTCGTCGCAGTACGCGGGCAACGTGGCGACGCGCTTCGACCCGACGACCGGCACGACGGTCATCGACTACGTCGGTAACTTCAACCAGAACCTCGGGATCCAGATCACCAAGGGCTTCGACTTCTCGTTCCGGTCGCGCTTCCCGCTGTCGGCCTACGGTGCGATCACGCTGGCCCTCGACTCGACGTACATCATCTCGCAGAAGAACAAGACGCCGGGTCAGGAGCAGTACACCGAGGACGTCGGCCAGTTCGCCGTCTTCGGACCGGTGCAGCGCTATCAGCCAGGTCATCACCGGCGAGTACGACTACGGTCCTTACGGCGCCGCGGTGGTCTACAACTGGGGCTCGGGCTATCTCGACTACTCGGGCACGCGCAACGTCGGTGCGAACGAGTCGTGGGACGTGCTCGCCAGCTACACGGCGTTCAAGTCGCTCAAGGTCACGCTCGGCATCAAGAACCTGCTCGACCGCAACCCGCCGATCTCCGACCAGGGTCAGTACTTCCAGGTCGGCTACGATCCGACGATCGGCGATCCGCATGGCCGGACGTACTACGCGCGTCTGACGTATACGTACAAGTAAGCGGTCAGCGCGCAAGCGCTTGCGAAGAAGCCGCGGTTCGCCGCGGCTTTTTTTCGCCCGCGCGCCGCTCGCGGCCGGACGGTCCCACGGGCCGGCACGCACTGGCGTCGCGGCGCTCACCGGACGCGGCGGCCCCGGAAACCGGGGTCGCACAGCGGTCGTATCAGCGAATGTCTGGCTTTGCGCCGACTTCCGGAATGCGCGCGAAACGTTGGTGTAACATCGCGCGCTTTCGAGGTCCGTGCCCGGCGTCACGAGCGCTGGTCGCATCCGTCCGTCGCCGTTGCGCGGGGCGATTCCCGACTTGAGAATCTGAGGGCCTATGGATTACGCGCAGGAACAGCGCAGTCCGACCAAGCATCTGGTCGGCATCGCTGTCGTCATCCTTCTCCACGTCGCGCTCGTCTACGCGTTGCTGAACGGCCTCGCGACGAAGGTACTGGAAGTGGTGAAGAAGCCCCTCGAGACCAAGATCATCGAGGAGATCAAGCCGCCGCCTCCGCCGCCGCCGGTCCAGCTGCCGCCGCCGCCGAAGTTCCTCGCGCCGCCGCCGCCGTACATCCCGCCGCCGGAGGTGCAGGTGAACGTGCCGCCGCCGCCGAACGCGATCCAGACGACGACCAACGTCGTGCCGGTCGAGTCGCCGCCGATCGCGGCCGTCGCGCCGGCCCCGGCGCCGCCGGCGCCTGCCGCGCCGCCGTCGCCGCCGAGCGCGAAGCAGGCGTGCCCGAACTATCAGAAGGCGTTCGGCGACACCGCGTATCCGCGCGACGCGATCCGCGACGGCATCGACCATGGCGAGGCGGTCATGCGCTTCACCGTGGCGGCGAACGGCGAGATCAAGGACATCACGGCGGTCAGCGCGTCGAACCGCGCGTTCGTCCGTGCGGCGACGTCGATCCTGCACGACTTCAAGTGCATCGCGCAGGGACGCGACATCGTGTTCGAGATCCCCTTCAGCTTCAAGCGCGAATGAACGCCGCCGATCGCGACGGCCCGCCGGCCGGCGCGACCGCGGCAGCGTCGATGGAAACCGATTCTTCTGGAGAAACGATGAAACTCACCAACACCTTGCGGACGACGGCCCTGGCCTGGGTCCTCGGCGTCGCGATCGGCGCCTCGCTGGCGCCGCAGGTCGGCCTGGCACAGACGACGGCACCGGCACCGGCACCCGCCACCGACGCCACGCCGGCGCCCGCCGCTCCGGCCGCGCCGGCGGCCACGACCGCACCGGCCGACGCCAGCATGGCGAAGACCGACGTCGCCGCGGCCCAGAGCAGCACCGAGACCGTCGAGAACCCCTACGGCCTCGAGGCGCTGTGGAAGGGCGGCGACTTCATCGCGAAGACCGTGCTCGTCATGCTGGTGATCATGTCGATGGGCAGCTGGTACATCATCATCACGAAGCTCTTCGAGCAGACGAAGCTGATGAAGCAGGCGAAGAACGCGAACAAGACGTTCTGGAACGCGCCGTCGGTGCAGCAGGGCATCACGACGCTCGACAAGGGCAGCCCGTTCCGCTTCATCGCCGAGTCCGGCATCGCAGGCGACGCGAGCACCACGAAGGGCTGCTCGGCGAGCGTCGACCTCAACACCTGGGTCACGATGTCGATGCAGCGCGCGGTCGAGAACATCCAGAGCCGCCTGCAGGGCGGCCTGGCGTTCCTCGCGACGGTCGGTTCGACCGCGCCGTTCGTCGGCCTGTTCGGCACGGTCTGGGGCATCTATCACGCGCTGACCGCCATCGGCATCGCCGGCCAGGCCTCGATCGACAAGGTCGCGGGCCCGGTCGGCGAGGCGCTGATCATGACCGCGATCGGTCTGGCCGTCGCGGTGCCGGCGGTGCTCGGCTACAACTGGCTGGTCCGCCGCAACAAGACGGCGATGGAGCGGGTGCGCAACTTCGGCTCCGACGTGCACTCGGTGCTGCTCGGCGGCGGTACGACGCGCGTCGTCGCGCCGGCGACGGTCGCCCGGCGACCGCGACGCCGTCCGGCCGCCGTCTCGCGCGCGAGCTGATCCATGGCGATGAACGTCGGCGGCGACGGCGGCGACGAGGACGAGGTCGTCTCGGCCATCAACACCACGCCGCTCGTCGACGTGATGCTGGTGCTGCTGATCATCTTCCTGATCACCATCCCGGTGGTCACGCACACGGTGCCGGTCGACGCTGCCGAAGGAGACGCAACATCCCGCCGCAGACCAAGCCCGAGAACATCAACATCTCGGTCAACAAGGACGGCGACATCTTCTGGAACGAGCAGCAGGTCGCCGAACATCGAGGCGCTGGTGAATCGCCTGAAGAAGGTGGCGGTGAACGTGCCGCAGCCGGAAGTGCAGATCCGCGGCGACGGCGGCGCGCGCTACGAGTACGTCGGGCCGGGTGGTGTTCGCGTGCCAGCGCGCCGGCATCGTCAAGATCGGCTTCATCACCGAACCGCCGCCGCGCGGCGGCTGAGGGCGGCGGCACGGCCGGCGAGCCGGCGCCGTGACGCCCGGCCCCGCAACGAGACAGTCGTCGAAGGAAGATCGGCATGGCAATGAAGTCGGGTCCGTCGGGCGGAAGCGGCGATCCGGAGGTGATGGTGGACATCAACACCACGCCGCTGATCGACGTGATGCTGGTGCTGCTGATCATGCTGATCATCACCATCCCGATCCAGACTGCATGCGGTGAAGCTGGACATGCCGGCCGGCAACCCGCCGCCGCCGCCGGTGCCGCCGGAGGTCGTGCAGCTCGACGTCGACTTCGACGGCACCATCGTGTGGAACGGCGAGGTGCGCCGACCCGTGCCGCGATGGAGGCGAAGATGGCCGACGGCCGCGGCGCAGCCGGTGCAGCCGGAGATCCACATCCGTCCGAACAAGCTCGTGGCCTACGTATCCGTCGCCGCCGTCATGGCGTCGGCGCAGCGCCTCGGCCTGACCAAGATCGGCATCGTCGGCAACGAGCAGTTCATCAATTGATCCCGAGCATGGTCGATCCGAAGCCCGTCTTCCACATCGCGTCGCGCGTCGTCGCCGCCGGCGTCGCCGCCCTCGTGTTGTGTGCCGGCGTGCCGGCACAGGCGCAGGCGCTGCGACCGGAAGTCGGGCGTCCGCTGCAGGAAGCGCAGAACGCGTTGAAGGCGAAGCGCTACGCGGACGCCGCGGCGAAGGTCCGCGAAGCCGAGAACGCGCCGAACAAGACGGCCGCCGAGCAGTCGACGATCGAGCGCATGCGCGCGGCCGTCGCGGCGGCATCGGGCGACATCGCGACCGAAGTGGCCGTCGTCAACGGCGGCAAGCTGCCGGCCGGCCGAGCAGCTGCGGATGGTGCAGTCGATCGCCGGCCAGTACTACACGCAGCGCGACTACGCGAACGCGGCGACGTGGACGCAGCGCTACCTGAAGGAAGGCGGCAACGATCCGCAGATGCGGGCGATCCTGCTGCAGTCGTACTACCTCGCCGGCGACTGCGGCAACGTGTCGAGGATGCTGGGCGACCTCGGCGACGACGCGTCGGGCCGCGCGCCGCCCGAAGACCAGTTGCAGATGCTCGCCGGCTGCTACGCGAAGAGCAAGGACAACGCGGGGCTGACGCTCGCGCTCGAGAAGCTCGTCGCGTACTACCCGAAGCGCGAGTACTGGATCGACCTGCTCGGCGCGCATCGAGAGCAAGCCGGGCTTCTCCGACCGGCTGTCGCTCGACGTCTATCGCCTCAAGCTCGCGACCGGCCTGATGACGTCGAGCAACGACTACATGGAAGCCGCGCAGATGGCGCTCGGCGACGACTACAACGCCGAGGCGAAGAAGATCGTCGATCAGGGCTTCCAGACGAAGGTGCTCGGCAGCGGCGGACGACGTCGAGCGCCAGAAGCGCCTCGCCGACCTCGCGAACCGGCGCTACGCCGAGGGCCAGGCGCAGCTCGCGAAGGCCGAGACCGACGCGACGGCCGCACGCGACGGCAACGACCTCGTCACGCTCGGCTACAACTCGTCGGCTACGGGCAGGCCGCGAAGGGCATCTCGCTGATGGAGCAGGGCATCAAGAAGGGCGGCCTGCGCCGGCCCGAAGACGCGAAGCTGCATCTCGGCATCGCCTACCTGCAGGCCGGCCAGAAGGCGAAGGCGCTGCAGACGTTCAAGACCGTCGGCGGCACCGACGGCGCCGCCGAACTCGCGCGGCTCTGGACCGTCCAGGCGCGCCGCACGGCGTGACCCCGCCGGTCGCGACGAGGCAGGCGGTCCGCACCGCGTGACCGCCCGATCGCGTCGGCCCGTTGGACGACGCACCGACCGCCGAACGACGGCGGCCCCTCGTCGCCGTCTCGCGATCGTCCTTGAAACCCCGTGGCGCGACGCGCCGCGTCATCGGCGAGCGTCCGCACACGCGACGGCACCATCGACGGGCGCCGCCCGCCTGGCTTGTCGACGCTGCTTACACGGGCGCGCATGTTTCGTGACGAGCCACGCGACTATTCGCCGACAAATTCGCGACTTATCGCGAATGGCGCACAACTTGCATCAATTGGTCACCAGTGCCACGGACGCGCCCGGCATCGACCGATCACCGGCGCGGCGCGGCGCTCTCTTCACCCCCATCCCTCGCATCGGAGCCGCTTCGAGTCGTCGCGACGCACACCAGCGTGCGGCCCCCGATGCGAACCCGTCGAACGCAGTATCCTCCCCGGAGATCGTGCATGAACAAGCGTTTCAGGATTCGCCTGCCTCGCCGTACTGGCCGTGACCTTCCAGGCCCGCGCGCAGGACGTTTCACCCGACGTCGTGCAGCAGATGGCATCCATCGCGTCGGTGAAGGCGAACTTCACGCCGGCGCAGAAGAAGCTCGACTCGAACCTCGCGTTCGGCATCATGGCCGCGACCAGCGACACGCGCGTCTCGTCGTTCCGAACGCCATCACGCCGCTCTCCGGCACGGACGTCACGCAGCCCGGCCCGTCCGGTGACGGCGTCCCGCCGACGGCGATCCGCGTCGAGATCTTCGGCTCCGTCTCGCCGGATCTCATCAACGCGATCCAGGCCGCGAACGGCGTCGTCAACTACACGTCGACGCGCTGGAACGCCATCACGGCGACGCTGCCGGTCGCCGCGATCGTGCCGCTCGCGGCCCGGTCCGACATCACGGCGATCCGCAACCCGGCGCTCGGCCACACGAACGTCGGCTCGGTGACGTCGCAGGGTTACGTGGCGCATGCCGCGAACACCGTCGTGGCCGGCGGCTTCAACGGCAGCGGCGTGAAGGTCGGCGTGCTGTCCGACAGCGCCACGCCGGCCCGCGTCGCGGCGCTGATCGCGAGCGGCGACCTGCCGCCCGGCACGACGTCGTTGCCAGGCCAGGACGGCTCGGACGTCGGCGGCGAAGACGAAGGCACCGCGATGATGGAGATCGTCCACGACATGGCGCCCGGCGCCAGCCTGCTGTTCGCGACGGCGTTCGAGAGCGAGACCAGCTTCGCCGACAACATCATCGCGTTGGCCAATGCCGGCTGCAAGGTGATCGTCGACGACGTCTCGTACTTCGACGAAGGCGCGTTCCAGGACGGCATCGTCGCGCAGGCGGTCAACCAGGTCACCGCGATGGGCGTGACGTACTTCTCGGCGGCCGCGAACAGCGGCAACGTGACGCGCAACACGAGCGGCACCTGGGAAGGCGACTTCAACAGCGGCGGCGCGGTCACCGGCGTGATCAACACGCAGACGGGCGAGACCGGCCTGTTCCACAACTTCTCGTCGACCGGCACGCAGAACTACGACGTGCTGACGACCGCGACGACGTACATCACGCTGAAGTGGTCGGACCCGCTCGGCGCGAGCACGAACGACTACGACCTGTTCGTCCTGAACTCGACCGGTACGTCGATCCTCGCGTTCAGCGCGTCGGCGCAGGACGGCACGGAGGACCCGTTCGAGATCGCTTACCGCAGCAACGGGTCGGCGTTCCCGGTCAACAGCCGCATCGTGATCGTGAAGTACACCGGCGCGACGCGCGCGATGCACCTCGACACGAACCGCGGCACGGTGTCGATCGGCACGAGCGGCTCGACGTACGGCCACAACGCGGGCCTGAACACGATGTCGATGGCGGCGACGAACTGGAACAGCGCCAAGACCGGCACGCGTCCGTTCACCGGCTTCGCGAACCCGAACGAGACGTTCAGCTCCGACGGTCCGCGCAAGATCTTCTACAAGCCGGACGGCACGCCGATCACGCCGGGGAACTTCCTGTTCTCGACGAACGGCGGGCAGACGCTGCAGAAGCCGGACGTCGCCGCGGCCGACGGGGTCACGACGCATACGCCGGGCTTCCTGCCGTTCTTCGGGACGTCCGCGGCCGCGCCGCACGGCGCCGGCATCGCCGCGCTGATCCTGTCCGCAGGCCGAACTACACGCCGGACCAGGTCAAGACGGCGATGCGCGCCACCGCGCTCGACAGCATGGAACCGGGCGTCGATCGCGACTCGGGCTTCGGCATCGCGATGGCGAACGCGGCCGTCCAGTACGCGCTCACGCATTGATCGCAAGACGATTCACGCAGTGAAGGCAATACGGGGCGGACCGCAGACCGGCGGTCCGCCGACGACCAATCCTAGGGAAACACGATCATGAAATTCCTCCGCGTCCTGACTCACGTCGCTGTCCTCTTCGGCGCGCTCGCCTCGGCGGCGCAAGCCGACGTCATCACCACGTCCGTCACGTCCAGCGACCGCATCCAGTTCGGCCGGCTGAGCCGCAACGGCGTGCCGCAGGACTTCGCCGGCGACGAGCCGTTCTCCGGCGTCATCAACACGACCACGCAGTACCGGTACGCGACCTTCTTCGTGAACGTCGGCTCGACCCCGTACGTGTCGATCAGCATCGATACGCCGGACGGCAACGAGTTCGGGTCGGTGTATCAGACGAGCTACAACCCGGCGAACCTGCAGACGAACTGGCTCGGCGACTCGGGCGGATCGAACTTCACGTTCGACACGTTCAATCCGTTCTCGGACTCCGGCTACATGGACGTCGTGGCGGCGCTGAACAGCACGGTCGTCATCGTCGTCAACACGACCGCGGCCGCCTTCGGCGGGGTCGGCTCTCTGTTCACGCTGAGCGTGCAGGGCTCGTCGGACGCGGACTACACGAACCTCCGCGACCTCGCGATCTCGCGCATCCCCGAGCCGTCGACGATCCTGCTGATGCTGGCGCCGTTCGGCCTCCTCTTCGTGATGCCGCGTCGACGTCGCGCGCCGGCGGCCGGCGCGTGGTCTGCCGTCTGACCGACGCGGTGCCGGTCGACTGACCGGCGGCACGACGAGCGCATGGCCTTCGGGCCATGCGCTTTTTTTACGTCGGCCACGCGATGGACCGACCGGTGCCCGCCTCGACGACGCGCGATGCCGACGCGCGTCCCCGCCGGCGAAGCTCGATCGGCGACGGGCGTCCGCTCGGCAGCGTGATGGATGGACGCGTGCCCGCGTCGGCGAGGCGCGCCGAATCGACGCGGGTCCGCATCGGCGTCGTCCGCCGATCGACGCGTCCGCGCGCGGACGCGTCTTCGCTTCAGCGACGCGCGGTCCGGCGATGCTCCGCCGTCGCGTGGCGCGCCTCCGCGCGCTTCGGGGCGGTCGATGGCCTCGTCGACGACACGGTGCGTGCGGTCGGATGTGCCGTGACCTTCATCATCTTCGCCGCGGCGGGCGGCGGCGTGCGGACCTCGAGCACGCGCCCGACCGCGACGCGGTCCGACGACAGGCCGTTCAGGCTCTTCAGCTCGCTCGTCGACATGCCGTGCCGTCGCGCGATCGACGCGAGCGTGTCGCCGCGCCGGAACCGGTACGACGAGCGCCCCGGCGCCGTGATGTAGAGGCCGGCGTCGGTCGGCGGCGTGAAGGACGCGAACTGCAGCTTGACGTCGCCTTCGCCCTTCTTCTGCACGAGCAGTCCCTGACCGGGATGCGCCTGCGCGCGCGGACCGAGGCCATTGACCTGGCGCACGGCGGCGGCCGTCATGCCGTACTCGGCCGCGATGTGCTCGATCGTCTCGCGTCGACGCACCGTGTGCGCCTGCCACGTCGCGAGCGGTCCGCCGGCGTCGAGCCCGTTCTTGAACGCCTGCTCGCGATCGGCCGGCACGAGCAGCGGCGTCGCCGACGACCCGCTGATCACCGGCCGGTTGAACGACGGGTTCAGCGCGCGGAAGTCCTCGATCGACATGTTCGCGAGCCGTGCCGCGGTGCGCACGTCGATGTCGCGATCGCGCGGGACGACGACGAAGTACGGCTCGTTGTCGATCTTCGGCAGCGTCACGCCGAAGGCCTCGGGGTTCGCGATGATGTTCTTCAGCGCCTGCAGCTTCGGCACGTAGTTGCGCGTCTCGTCGGGCATCGACAGGCTGAGATAGTCGGTCGGCAGCCCGAGCGCCTGGTTGCGCTCGATCGCGCGCTTCACCGACCCCTCGCCCCAGTTGTACGACGCGAGCGCGAGCGGCCAGTCGCCGTGCATCTCGTAGATCGTCTGCAGGTACGTCAGCGCCGCATCGGTCGACGCGATCACGTCGCGCCGCTCGTCGCGCCACCAGTCCTGCCGCAGGTTGTACGTCTTGCCGGTGCCGGGCACGAACTGCCACATGCCCGACGCGTGCGCGCGCGAATATGCCATCGGGTTGTACGCACTCTCGACGAACGGCAGCAGCGCGAGCTCGGTCGGCATGCCGCGCTTGTTGAGCTCCTCGACGACGTGATAGAGGTACAGGCTCGACCGGTCGACGGCGCGGCGCAGGTAGTCGGGGTGCGACAGGTACCAGGCCTGCTGCTCCGCGACGAGCGGCGTGTCGATGTTCGGGATGCCGAAGCCGGTGCGGATGCGGTCCCAGATGTCGTCGGGATGCACGGTCAGGTCGACGGTGCGGGGCGCGACCGGGTTCGTCACGACGACGCTGCCGATCGCGCCGCTGCTGTTGTACGAGTTCGGCAGCACGTAGCGCGCGCCCGGATGGCCGGTCGAGCCGGCGGCGTTCGCGCCGTCGGGACCCGACGACGTCGTCGGCGCGCCGTTCGGCGCGGTCGCCTGTCCGTCGTTGGACGAGCCGTCGTGCTGCAGGCCGTTCGTGGCACACCCGCCGAGCGCGAGCAGGCAGGCGGCGGCGAGCGCGCGGGGCGCGAGGATCGAGGTCATCGGAGCCTTTCGAAGGAGCGACGGCGCAGGAGGCGCCGGTCGACGGTCGAAGGCGCGTCCGTCAAAACGCGTCCTTCCAGCGCCGCAACGCGGCGAAGGTCGCGACCGCCGAAGCGGTCGCACGGGGAATGGCGGGCTCGTTCGTGCGCCGCGCGACCGCATCGCGTACCGACGCCTCGTCGGCGCGCAGGAACGGATTCGTGGCGCGCTCGAGCGCGATCGTCGACGGCAGCGTCGGCTCGCCGCGCTCGCGGGTCGCGGTCGCGTCGGCGATGCGACGCGCGAGCGCGTCGTTGTCGGGCTCGACCTCGCGCGCGAAGCGCAGGTTCGCGAGCGTGTACTCGTGCGCGCAGAACACCTTCGTCCGTCCCGGCAGCGAGGCGAGCTTGCCGAGCGACGCGTGCATCTGCTCGGCCGTCCCTTCGAACAGCCGCCCGCAACCGGCCGCGAACAGCGTGTCGCCGCAGAACAGCAGCGGCGCCTCGCCGTCGCGCGGGACCGACACGTACGCGATGTGACCGCGCGTATGACCCGGCACGTCCAGCACGTCGAACGACAGGCCGATCGCGTCGAGCGTGACGCGGTCGCCTTCGACGAGCGCGGTCGTCACGCCGACGATCGACTCGCCGGCGGGGCCGTAGACCGGCAGCGGCTGCCCGCGACGCGCCGCCACGAGCGACGCGACGCCGCCGACGTGATCGGCATGATGATGGGTGAGTAGAATGGCGCCCAGCACGAGGCCGCGGTCACGCAGCGCGCGCTCGACCGGCGCGGCATCGCCGGGGTCGACGACGACCGCGTCGCGCCCGCGACACAGCAGCCAGACGTAGTTGTCCTTGAACGCGGGGACCGGCAAGACCGTCAGCGTACCCGTCGAAGCTTCCATCGAATCCGATCGCCAATGAGAACGCACTGCCGGACGTCACGAGCGAACGACGTGGCCGATGCGGCCGGGTCATCGTCGCGGGGCTTCGCGACGGGGGTCGCAAGGGCATGCTTCGGTCGGCGCGTCTGACGATGCGACGGCCTTCCGTCCCCGACGCGCGCGCCGGCTGCCGATGCAGGCGTTGCGGCGGTCGCGAGGTCCGGCGATGACCGGAACCGTCGTCGAGGCGGATGCCCAGTCGCGGCATCGGGAATCGATTATAGCGTTGTCGGAGTGGCTGGAAACGGCCCCCGGCCGTTACGTCCTCGAGTGGGAGCAGGCGCAGTTCGACGTGCTCGTCGCCGACATCTTCGGCTTCAACGCCGTGCAGATCGGGCTGATGGAGCTGCAGACGCTGCGTCACAACCGCATGCCGTTCGTGTTCGCGGCGAGCGAGCCCGGTCTCTCGTGCGCCGGCGACGGCGACACGATCCCCGGATCGCCGCCGGTACGCGCCCACGTCTACATGCGGCTCGAGGAGCTGCCGTTCGCCTCGCAGAGCATCGACCTGCTCGTGCTGCCGCACGCGCTCGAGTTCGCCGACGACCCGCACGGCGTGCTGCGCGAGGTCGAGCGGGTGCTGATGCCCGAGGGCCAGGTCGTGATCAGCGGCTTCAATCCGATCAGCCTGTGGGGACTGCGCCAGGTGATCGGCCGGTCGTTCGACGCGCCGTTCCTGCCGCGCGAGGGGCAGTTCCTCGCGCTGCCGCGGCTGAAGGACTGGCTGAAGCTGCTCGGCTTCGACGTGCATCGCGGCCACTTCGGCTGCTACCGCCCGCCGTTCGCCGGCGAGCGCTGGCAGTCGCGCTTCGGCTTCATGGAGCGCTTCGGCGAGCGCTGGTGGTCGTACGGCGGCGCCGTGTACATCGTCCACGCGGTCAAGCGCGTGCCCGGCATGCGACTCATCGGCCCGGCGTGGAAGGACCGCAAGCGTCTGGCCGCCGCGCTGCAGCCGCGGGTGACGCGCTCGCGCGAGCCGGCGCTCGAGGCGGAGTGCGCCGCGACGACCGACGGCGCTCGCAGGACCGGGGTGCATGTCGACGCCTGACGTGGTGATCTATTCGGACGGCGCGTGCAAGGGCAACCCGGGACCGGGCGGCTGGGGCGCGCTGCTGCGTTTCGAGGACCCGACGACGGGCGCCGTCCACGAGAAGGAGCTGTTCGGCGGCGAATCGATGACGACGAACAACCGCATGGAGCTGACGGCCGCGGTGCGCGCGCTCGAGGCGCTGCGTCGGCCGTGTCGGGTGGTCCTGAACACGGACTCGCGCTACGTGATGGACGGCATCACGAAGTGGATCGTCAACTGGCGCCGTCGCGGCTGGGTCAACGCCGCCAAGGAGCCGGTCAAGAACGTCGACCTGTGGAAGGCGCTCGACGCGGCGGCCACGCCGCACCAGATCGAGTGGCGCTGGGTGCGCGGGCACGCCGGCGACGTCGACAACGAGCGCGCGGACGCGCTCGCGAATCGCGGCGTGCCCGCGCGTCTGGCGACGTAGCGCGTCGCGCGCGCCCGCGTCCGATGCGACGCGGGCGTGCCGTAGACTCGTGCCCGCACCGCTTGCCTCCCATGCGCCAGATCATCCTCGACACCGAGACGACCGGTCTCAATCCGAAGAGCGGCGACCGCATCATCGAGATCGGCTGCGTCGAACTGCTGAACCGCCGGCTCACCGGCGCCACGTTCCACCAGTACGTCAATCCGGGCCGCGACAGCGAGGAGGGCGCGCTCGCGGTCCACGGGCTGACGAACGAGTTCCTCGCCGACAAGCCGCCGTTCGCCGACATCGTCGACGCGTTCTGCGACTTCGTGCAGGGCGCGGAGATCCTGATCCACAACGCGGCGTTCGACGTCGCGTTCCTCGACGAGGAGCTCGCGCGCGTCGACCGTCCGCGTTTCCTCGACCATTGCGCGCAGGTCGTCGACACGCTCGCGATGGCGCGCGAGCTGCATCCCGGCAAGCGCAACAGCCTCGACGCGCTGTGCGAGCGCTACGGCGTGTCGAACGCGCATCGCACGCTGCACGGCGCGTTGCTCGACGCCGAACTGCTCGCCGAGGTCTACCTCGCGATGACGCGCGGCCAGGAGAGCCTCGTCATCGACATCGCGCCGCGCACGCCGATCGAGTCCGGATGGACCGTCGTCGATCGCACGACGTTGATCGTCATCCGCGCGAGCGACGACGAGGTCGAGGCGCATCGCCTGGCGCTCGACGAGATCGCGCGCGAGTCGCGACGCACGCCGGTGTGGTGGACGGAGGTCGTGCAGCAGGCCGCGTAGAGGGCCGAGCCGAGGGCCGGGCATCGCCGGCCGCGCTTGGTGGACCGTCTGGTTCCGCTGGGTCGGGTCGACGTGGATCGCGGAGCGGGGGGGCCCGGTCGCGGCGGATCGCACAGCAGGATGAGCGGCGCGCGGTGCGCGGCGATGTCTGTCGCCTCGGCTTGGAAAGCGGCGAGACCGATGCGATAATCCGCGTCCCGAGTGCCGCGTCGTTCGTCCCCAGCGGCCCTCGTCGGGCGGTTAACTCAGCGGTAGAGTGCCACCTTCACACGGTGGAAGTCACTGGTTCGATCCCAGTACCGCCCACCAATCGGACCGTGTCATCGTCCCGCACGCATCCGGCGGCCGCGTCGCGACGCCGCCGTCAAGTCGACGCCGGTCGGCGCGGCCGTGACGGGCTGCACACTTGGCGTGGCCACCGGATCCCCGTCGATTGCTGAGCGCAGACGTCAGCCGCAGCCTGCGGAGCGCTGGCGCGCCAGCGATGCCGCCCAGCGCGTCGACCAACGATTCAGCGGGACGAGTACGTCGAACAAGCTCGTGCCCAACGGCGTCGCTCGGTAGCCCTTCGCGCCGAGCTCGATGAGCCGCGCTTCGCGGAGTTCCTTGAGGCGCGAGTTGAGGACGCCGGGCGACACGGACTCGCAGCGCCGCTGCAGTTCTCGAAAGGTGCACGGCCCATCGTGGCCCAGCTCCCCAGGATCCTCATCGCCCAGTTGCGGCCGAGCAGGTCAAACAGGGCCATCACGGGCCGGCCCGTCCTGGAGCCACGTACCGGCTTGCCCGGCATGGGTGTGTCGGCCACGTCGGGTTCTCCCGTTGCGACGAAGTGCAGTAGCGAACGTCGCGAAGTCCGCTATCCTGCTGCTACATGAAATGTAGCGCATCCGGGGCTCGATCGATGTCTGCAGTTCGCACGCACGCGCGCGACCGCGTTCAATTTCGAGCGGATCGGACGCCGGTGGAATCGGTCGGCCTGCCCGAGGGATCTGCCGTCCACGATTTCTCCGACTCGCCGAGCCTGGCGGACGCGTTCGCCGTTCGGCTTCCGGCCGGCGCCTCGACCGATCCGGAGGCGTTGTGGCGATTCGTCATGTCGCAGCAGCCGTTGTGGATCAGGTGGCTGATCGGCTTGCGAGACGTGATCGTCGCGTGCTTCGGCCTCAAGACCGCGAGACGTCTCGCGACCCGCGCCGGCGAGCTCGACGTTGAACGCATCGCCTTCTTCCGGGTGTACGGCAGGAGCGAGTGCGAAATCCTCCTCGGCGAGGACGACAGGCACCTCGATTTCAGGCTGTCGGTCCTCCGCAGCCCCGATTCGTCCGCGCTCGGCGGTCGGTTGACGGTCTCGACCGTCGTCCACTGCCACCATGCGCTCGGCCGGGCCTGACATCCGGGTCGTCGCTCCGTTTACATCGACTGATCGCGAGAGCGCGTCTTCGTCGCGCGGCGCAGGTCGGGTGGCCAGGCGGGCATCGAGTCGACGCCACGACGCTGATCGACGACGGCTTCGGGGCACTCCGGTCCGATCCCGGACCGACCGACCGCCTTCCCCGCCAATCAGGCCACGACCTTGTCCGGCGTCGTCGGCTCCTCCTCCGCGTCGACCGCCACGTCGAGCACCGCGACGCCCGGCGCCGCGAGCCACGCGCGGATGGTCGGACCGAGCTCCGCGACCGTCGACGCGCGGAAGCCTCTGGCGCCGACCGCCTCGGCGAACGTCGCGAAGTCGATGTGGCCGAGCGCGCAGCCGAACTCCGGGTTGCCGATCTCGCGCTGCTCGAATTTCACCTCGCCGAGCGCGTCGTTGTTCAGCACCAGCACCTTGACGTTGCGGCGGTGGAAGACGGCCGTCGACAGCTCGGCCATCAGCATCGAGAAGCCGCCGTCGCCGACGATCGCGATCGACGGGCGGTCGGGGTACGCGTACGACGCCGCGATCGCGTACGGCAGGCCGGACGCCATGCTCGCGAGCAGGCCGGTGCCGCTCCACGCCTGCCCTTCCCGCAGCCGGATCATCCGCGCGGCGAAGTGCGTGTTCGCGCCGGTGTCGAGGCTGAAGACCGCGTCGTCGGGCGCGAGGTCGCCGACCGCGCGCACCACCGTCTGCGGCCGCAGGCGCGACGACTTCTGCGTCGCGGCGACGCGATCGAGCAGCGCGTTCCAGTCGCGCATGCGGGCCTGCGCGTCGGCGAGGAACGCGCGGTCCGCCTTGCGTTCGAGCAGCGGCTGCAGCGCGTCGAGCGTCGCCTTCATGTCGCCGGTCAGGCCGACCTCGACCGGATACTTGACGCCGACATGCTCGGGCTTCAGGTCGATCTGCACGCCGCGCGCCTGGCCGGGCTTCGGATAGAAGTCGATCCACGGCATCATCGAGCCGAGGATCAGCACGGTGTCGCAGTGGTGCATCGTCCACGTCGACGGCACCGTGCCGAGGTGGCCGATGCCGCCGGTCGTCAGCGGGTCGTCGTCGGGCATCACGGCCTTCGCGAGGTAGGCCTTCGCGACCGGCGCGCCGAGCGTGTCGGCGACGCGCCGCAGCTCGGCCTTCGCGCCGAAGCAGCCGGCGCCCGCGAGGATCGCGACGCGACGGCCGGCGTTCAGCACGTCGGCCGCGGCCCGCAGCTCGTCGGTCGACGGCGTGCCGCGCGGCGGCGACCACGACGCCGACGAGCGGCCGCCGTGGTTCTCCTTCGACGGCTTGTCGGCCGACAGCTTCATCGCCTGCACGTCCTTCGGCAGGGTCAGGTGCGCGACGCCGCGACGGCCGAGCGCGGCACGGCACGCGCGGTTGACGACGAGCACCGCGTGCGCCGGGCCGTTGACCTGCTCGTTGAACAGCGCGACGTCCTCCATCAGCTTGACGGTGTCGACGCCCTGCATGAAGTGCATGCCCTGCAGGTCGCGGAACGTCGAGCCGGTGATCGCGACGACCGGCGCGTTGTCGTAGCGCGCATCGTAGAGGCCGTTGACGAGATGCGCCGCGCCCGGGCCCGTCGTCGCGAGGCAGACGCCGAGACGGCCGGTGTGCTTCGCGAATGCCGACGCCATGAAGGCGGCCGCTTCCTCGTGGCGCACGCCGACGAACGCGACGCGGTCCTGTCGCTTGCGCAGCGCCTCGATGACCGGGTTGATGCCGTCGCCGACGATGCCGAACACGTGCGTCGCGCCCCAAGCGATCAGCGTCTCGACGAGGATGTCCGACGCGTCGAGGTCGGGGCCGTCGGGCGTCGTCGCGCTCGACGCGGCCGGCACGGGCCGCGGCACCTGCGCCGGCGCGGCGCGAAACGCCGCGAGCCCCGCCGCGGCGCCGACCGCGAGTCCACCCAGCCGCATGAAGTCGCGTCGATCGATCGCGCCGCGCCGCTCGTCCGATTCGTCCATCGCCTGCCGTTCGCGTGTCGTCGAAGCGATGCAGTGTGACGCGCCGTCGCGCGCGTCGCGACCGCGCGCGCGCCGAATCAGTCGATCGCCGACCGGTGCCGCGCAAGCGCTGGCATGCGCGGTCCGGTCACGCGCGCGACGTGTCCCGCAGCGCCGCGACCGGCAGGTCCTCGAGCAGGTCCGCGACGCGCAGCCGACGCGCGCTGCTGCGATGCCGCCGGCAGGTGATCGCGTCGCGCCAGGCCGCGGAGGCCGAGCCCGGCGGCAGCACGATCGCCGTGTCGGCCCAGCGCGACGGATCGACGTGCGGCACGGTGCGGCCGTCGAGCAGCCCGGCGACGTGGACCGCCACGACGACGACGACGCGCTCCGCGCCGCGGCGACGCATGAACGCCAGCACGCGATTCGCCTGCGGGCCCTCGACCTCGAGCGCGTGGTACGTACCCGACGCGAACAGCGCCGGCACGTCGCGTCGCAACGCGAGCAGCCGCGCGATGACCGCCTGCTTCACGCGGCCGTCGCGCCATGCGTCGAGCAGCGCCGGCGGCCACGCGCCGTCAGCGAGCGCATCGAGCGCGCGCGTACGCGCCGGGTAGTCGACCGGGCGGCGGTTGTCGGGGTCGACCATGCTCAGGTCCCACCACTCGGTGCCCTGGTACAGGTCCGGTACGCCGGGCACGGTGAGATGCAGCGTCGACTGCACGATGCCGTTGAGCGCGCCGGCCGGCGCGATCGATGCGACGAAGTCCGCGGCCTCGCGGAAGAACGGGCTCGCCTGCGCGTCCATGATGCGGTCGAGGTACGCGCGGCACGTGCGCTCGTACGCCTCGTTCGGCATCGACCAGTCGGACGGTCGCTTCGTCTCGCGCAAGCGCCTTCACCTGCCACGCCGCGACGCGTTCGACGAACGCGGCGGCCTCCGCGGCCACCGTCGCATCGGTGCCGTCGACCGGGCCGAGCAGCGACATCGGCCACGCGCCGACCAGCGTCTGCATCAGCATCAGCTGGTCCTCGGGCAGCGGCATCTCGGCCGACTCGGCCACCGCGTGCGCCTTCGCGGCGAGACCGGCCGGCGGCGTCATCGGCACGAGCGCCCCCGCCGCGTCCGCGGCCTCGGCGGCCTGCGCGGCCCGCGCCTCGACCGGCGTGTTCAGCACCATCCAGCGTCGCAGCGTCGAGATCCAGCGCTGCGGCATCTCGGACACGACCGCGAGCCGCGCGCGCGTGTCCGCGCCGCGCTTGTGGTCGTGCGTCGCCGTCGCGAGCATCGCGTTCGGGAACGAGCCGGCGCGGCGCACGCACTTGGCGTGGAACTCGTCGATCGTCAGCGCGAAGTCGCCTGGGCTCGAGCCGACCTCGTTGCGCGAGATCAGCCGCCCGTAGCGATAGAACGCCGTGTCCTCGACCGACTTCGCGGCGAGCGGCGGCGTGAGCTGCTGGAAGCGCGTGATCGCGCGACGACGCTCGAACTTCTGCTTGCGCGTCTCGGTCTGCGGCACCGCGTCCGGCAGCCCGTCGTCGCCGGTGCCGCCGAGCCAGTGGTCGAGCCACGCGAGCACCGAACGGTCGGACGGCCGCACCGTCTCGTGCGCGCGCCGCAGCGCGCCGACGATCACCGCCGTGTCGGCGGCGCTGCGCCCGCGTCCGTCGACGTAGGTCCGATAGACGTCGAACTGCACGAGCAGCTCGGTCAGCGTGCGCTGGATCGCGATGCGCGCGATGTCGCGCGTGTCGATGTCCGCGCGCGCGACGCGATGCAGCGCCCGCGCCGTCGCGTTGAACTCCGCGGCGAGGTTCTCCGCGAGGATCTGGCGTCGCGCCGCGATCTCCTCGCTCTCGAAGTCCGGCGGTCGCCGCGTCGTCTCGGACCAGAACGCGGCGAGCGGCTCGGCCGCCTGCGGGTCGTGCAGCAGCGCGCCGACCTCGTTCATGAAGTCGTAGCCGCTCGTGCCGTCGACGGTCCAGTCGTCGCGCAGGGCCTCGTCGGCCGCGAGGATCTTCTCGACGACGATCCACGGCGTCGACCGTCGCTTCGGCGGACGCTCCGCCGACAGCCGCTCGAGCCGGCTGCGCAGCTGGCGACAGTAGGCGCGCGGGTCGGCGAGTCCGTCGACGTGGTCGACGCGGACGCAATCGATCACCCCGTCGCGGTAGAGCCGGAAGATCGTCGCGTGCATCGCGTCGAACACCTCGTCGTCCTCGACGCGCACGCCGGCCAGTTCGGTGACCTCGAAGAAGCGCCGCCAGTTGATCTCGTCGGCCGCGACCCGCCACGACGCGAGGCGGTACGACTGATCCTCGAGCAGGTCGTGGAAGCGCGCGCGTCCCTCGGCCGTCGACGTCGCATGACGCTGCAGCGTGCGATCGATCGCCGCGCGCGCGTCGGCGTCGCGCAGCACGGTCGCGAGCGAGTCGGCGGCGCGCGCGAGGCGCGCATCGCGCTCGTCGAGCATCGGCAGCCGGTCCTTCGCGTCGACGGCGGAGGGGTCGCCGAGCTCGACGGCGGCCTCGAACAGTCGCGCGACGTCCGACAGCGCGGCGTGGCCGGTGGCGTCGAGCAGGCGGGCGTGATCGGCCACCGCGATCGGGAAGCGGTTGTCGAAGTAGCGCGCTTCGAAGCCGCGCGCGTCGTCGAACGCGAGCGCGAGGTCGCCCGACGTCAGCGTCTCGCCGTAGCTGCTGCCGAGGAACGGCGCGAGCAGCTTGCCCTTCAGCAGCGGGTCGGTCGACTGCCAGTCGATGTCGAAGTACTTCGCGTAGCGGCTGCGCGGCCCCCAGCGCAGCACGTCCTGCCACCACGCGTTGTCGTTGCCGACGCCGAGATGGTTCGGGACGATGTCGACGACGAGGCCCATGCCGGCCGCCTGGATCGCGTCGGCCATCCGCCGCAGCGCGTCCTCGCCGCCGAGCTCGGGATTGACGAGCCCGACGTCGACGCAGTCGTAGCCGTGCATCGAGCCGGGTCGTGCCTTCAGGATCGGCGACGAGTAGACGTGGCTGATGCCGAGCCTCGCGAAGTAGGGGACGAGACGCGTCGCGTCGTCGAACGTGAAGTCCTTGTGGAACTGCAGGCGCGCGGTCGCGCGCGGGACGTCGCGCGTCGCGCGTCCCGTGTCTCGGGGTTGATCGGTCACGGCGTGTCGAGTGAAGAGAAGGGCGTACCGCCGGTCATCGTCGCGCCCGCCCTTCGGCAAGCGCGGCGAGCCGTGCCGCGATGGCGTCGCCATCGAGCAGCGGTCCGACGGGGACGGGGAGGCGCATCCGCCAGTTGGGATGCGCGTCGATCGTGCCGGGGAGGTTCGGCTGCTCGCGGAAGCCGAGCGCGTCCTCGATCGGCACCAGCGCGAGCGGCGCGGACGTCGCGCCGACGAAGCGCAGCGCCTCCGCGATCGGCGGGTCGTCGGGACCCGGCCGTTCGCCCGACGCGACGCCGGCGTCGCAGAACGCCTGCCACAACCGCCCGCGATCCTCGTCGCGCGCCGCGCGCTCCGCGTCCGCCGACGAATGCTCGCCGAACAGCGACAGCTGTTCGCGCCAGTCGATGTCGCGGCCGCCCCACCAGCCGGCCGTCGTCGGCAGGTCGTGCGTCGTCGTGACGGCGAGCGCGGCGTTCGACCATTCGTGCGGCGGCCGGAACGGCTGGCCGGGCACGTTCCACTGGCGCTCGAACCACAGCACGCGGATGCCGAGCAGCCCGGCGCCCGCGAGGCGTTCCGGCAGGCCCTCGGGCACCGTGCCGAGGTCCTCCCCGATCACGATCGCGCGATGCCGCCACGACTCGAGCGCGACCAGTCGCAGCAGGTCGTCGAACGGATAGCGGACGTACGCGCCTTCGCGCGGGTCGGCGCCGTCGGGCACGAGCCACATCCGCGTGAGCCCGAGGACGTGGTCGATGCGGATGCCGCCCGCGTGCGCGAACGCCGCGCGCAGCATGTCGATCCACGGTCGAAAGCCGGTGGCGCGCATCGCGCGCGGCGAGAACGCGGCGAGTCCCCACGACTGTCCGAGCGCGTTCAGCAGGTCCGGCGGCGCGCCGATCGACAGGCCGATCAGCATGTCGCGCTGCCGGCTCCAGGCCTGGCTGCCGCCACCGTCGGCGCCGACCGCGAGGTCGGCCACGATCCCGATCGGCATGCCGGCGTCGCGCGCCGCGCGCTGCGCGGCGTCGAGCTGGCGCGACGCCTGCCACTGCAGGAACGCGTGGAACGCGACCTCGTCGGCATGCGACTCGGCGAAGCGGCGGACCGCCTCGCCGTCGGGATCGTGATACGCGGACGGCCACTGGCGCCAGCCGCCGAGCATCGAAGGATCGTCGGCCGCGAGCGTCGCGTGCAGCGCCTCGAAGCGGGCATGCGATTCGAGCACCTCGCCGCGCGCCTCGCGGAACGCGGCGAACGCGTCGCGCAAGGCCCGCGCGTCGTCGTCGTCGCGCGCACGGAACGCGTCGAACAGCGCGCGCAGGACCTTCAGCCGCAGCGTGGACGACGCGGGCCAGTCGAGGAGGCGACCGCCCGCGAGGCGATCGAGCTCGTCGCCGATGCCGCCGTCGCGCACGGCGGCGTCGAAGGCCTCGTCGCCCAGCACCCGGCGCGGATCGACGAACAGCACGTTCGCGAGCAGCCGGCTCGACGGGCCGTACGGACTGCAGCGATGCAGGTCCGCGGAGAACATCGCGTGCGTCGGGCTGATCGCGAGCGCGGAGGCGCCGTACTTCGCGGCCCGGGTCGCGAGGTCGGCGAGCGCGCCGAAGTGGCCGAGGCCGCCGTCGCGTTCGCCGACGAGGCTGTAGAGCTGCGCGGCGAGGCCCCACGGCCGCTCGTCGCGGTCGCGGCCGGCGTCGGACAGCGCGTCCTGCACGGTGTAGCAGCGGTGCGGCGCGACGGCGAGCGTGATCGACCCGCCGCCGTCGTCGACCTCGAGCCGGTGATATCCGAAGCGCTCGATCGGATCGACGATCGCCGGCGCCTGGTCGGCGAAGCGACCGGTGCGGACCTCGCCGTCCTCGAGCGTCAGGCGATACGCGCGGCCGACCCACTGTAGCCCCGTCGGCAACGCGATCGGCGCGCCGACCGTCGCCGTCATGAGCGGCGCGGGGCCTTCGCCGCTCTCGCCGACGGTCTCGGCCGCGAGGCGGCGGCGGCTCTCGGCGATCTCGTCCTGCGTCGTCGCAGGCAGGCCGAGCGCCTTCAGCAGGACGTGCAGCGTCGCCGAGCCGACCGTATGCGAGACGCCGCGATAGTCGTACCAGACGGTCGTGATGCCGGCCGCCTCGGCGAGCTCGCGCAGCGCCGACGCGATCGACGCGTCGTCGTCGAGCCGCGCCCGGTCCGCCGTGTTCGTCGTGTCGTTCATCGCCGGACGTTCACGTGGCCGGTTGCATCACGACCCAGGTCGTATGACCGGGCAGGCAGCCCTCGCGCGCCTTCGTGGTCGGATCCGGCGACGCGAACAGCACCTGCCCGCGCATGTGGAACCGATGCGCGGGCACCTCGACCTCGTCGGCGTCGAGGTTGACGGCGATCGTCAGCACCGCGCCGTCGCCCATGTGCCAGCGCGCGACCACCGCCTTCGGGCCGACGGCCTCGGCGCCGAGCGACCGCGCGCCCTCGAGCCGCGGGACGATGTGAGCGCGCCTCAGCGCGATCAGCCGACGCGTCCGAGCGAGCGCTGCGAGCGCGTCGGCGTCGGTCGACGACGGGTCCGACAGGTCGAAGCGGACGCGCGACTGCTCGAACGTGTCCGGATGGTTCGGGTCGGGGATGCGATGGCGCGCCTCCGGATCGGTGAACCCGGGCGCGCCCTCGAACTCGCTGCGCCGGCCCTCGCGGACCGCCTCGGCGAGCTCGTCGTGGAAGTTCGTGAAGAACAGGAACGGGCTCCGCGACCGGTGCTCCTCGCCCATGAACAGCAGCGGGATCTGCGGCGACAGCAGCAGCAGCGCGGACGCCGCCTCGAGCGCGGCCGGCTCGGCGAGCGTCGTCAGCCGCTCGCCGAACGCGCGGTTGCCGATCTGGTCGTGGTTCTGCAGGAACGAGACGAACGCCGTCGGCGGCAGGTCGCGGCTCGGCTCGCCGCGCGGCGCGCCCTTGCGGAACGTCGACGGCTGGCCCTGGTAGATGAAGCCTTCGGCCAGGCAGCGCGCGAGCTTGTCGGCCGGGTCGGTCGGCGTAGTCGACGTAGTAGCCGTCGGTCTCGCCGGTCAGCAGCACGTGCAGGACGTGATGGCAGTCGTCGTTCCACTGCGCGTCGAAGCCGCCGCGCTTGCCGCGCTCGGGCCCGAGCAGGTGCGCCGCGTTGCCTTCGTTCTCGAGCACGAGGTGGACGTGACGGCCCTGGACCGCCGCGGATGACGAACGCGGCGAGGTCCGTCGAGCCAGTCCTGCGGGACGATCGCGTGGACCGCGTCGAAGCCGCAGCCCGTCGAAGCGATACTCCTCGATCCAGTACAGCGCGTTGTCGCAGAAGAAGTCGCGCACCTCGGCGCGGCGGAAGTCGATCGCGCGACCCCACGGCGTCTTGCACGTCGTCGCGGAAGAACTCGTCGGCGTAGACGCCGAGGTAGTTGCCGTCCGGACCGAAGTGGTTGTAGACGACGTCGAGGAAGACCATCAGCCCGAGGCCGTGCGCCGCGTCGACCAGCGCCTTCAGCGATCGTCGGGCGTGCCGTAGCGTCGCGTCGGGCGCGTACGGCAGCACGCCGTCGTAGCCCCAGTTGCGCGTGCCGGTGAAGTCGGCGATCGGCATCAGCTCGACCGCCGTGACGCCGAGCAGCGGCGAGCTGCGGGCAGCAGCTTGCGGATGCCGTCGAAGCCGCCGGCGAGGCCGGCGTGGAGCTCGTAGAGGACCGTCTCGCGCCACGGCCGCCCGTGCCACGTCGTCGTTCGTCCACGCGTAGGCGTGCGGGTCGACGACGACGCTCGGCGTCGTGCACGTCGCCGGCCTGCGCGCGCGACGCGGGGTCGGGCACGAGCATCGCGTCGCCGCCACCGGGCGGCTCGACGCGATAGCGGTAGCGCGTGCCGGCGCCGCAGTCGTGCTCGACCTCGAACCAGCCGTCGGCGTCGCGCGTCATCGGCGACGTCGCGCGACGCCGTCGATCGCCACGCGCGGCGCGTTCGCAGGGACGGCGCCCAGAGGCGGAAGCGGGTGCGGTCCGGCGCGACGAGCTCGGCGCCGAACGGCAGCTTGCGATGGTGATGCGTGGTCATGAGGCGTGGGTCGGATGGCGCGCGACGAGCAGCATCGCGCTGTGCGGTCTCGACGTCGACGGTGTCGCCATCGACCGGGCCGTCGGCGCGCGTCGGGATGGGCGCTGTCGATCGCGAGGCGCCATGCGATGGCCGGCGGCGGCAGCGCGAACGCGTGCGTCTCGGTCGCGCCGTTCAGCAGCAGCAGCGTGGCGCCGAGCTCGTCGGGCGACTCGCGGCAGACGCGGCGGCACGCGAGCAGGCGGCCCTCCGTGAACTGCCACGCGACGTCGCTCATCACGGCGCCCTTCTCGTCGAACCAGTCGATGTCGTGCAGCCCGTCGCCGAGGTCGCTCTTCGCGTCCATGAAGTAGTTCGCGCGCAGCGCCGTGTACGACTGGCGCAGCCCGATCAGCCGAGCGGTGAACGCGGCGAGCGCGCGGCCCTGCTCGCGACTCGCGCGACCGTCCAGTCGATCCACGAGATCTCGCTGTCCTGGCAGTACGCGTTGTTGTTGCCTTGCTGCGTGCGCGCGAACTCGTCGCCGGCGAGCAGCATCGGCGTGCCGTGCGACAGCAGCAGCGTCATCAGCATCGAGCGGTGGACCTTGGCGCGCGTCTCGACGATGTCCGGGTCGTCGGTCGGTCCCTCGACGCCCCAGTTGTAGCTGTGGTTGTCGTCGGCGCCGTCGCGGTTGTCTTCGCCGTTCGCCTCGTTGTGCTTGCCGTTGTACGACACGAGGTCGGCCATCGTGAAGCCGTCGTGCGCGGTGATGAAGTTGACCGACGCCCACGGCTTGCGATGCTGGTGGTCGAACAGGTCGGCCGAGCCCGTGCAGCCGCGCCGCGATCGCGCCGCGCATGCCGGGGTCGCCCTTCCAGAAGCGCCGCGCGTCGTCGCGGTAGCGGCCGTTCCACTCGGCGAAGTCCGGGCGGATGGTTGCCGAGCTGGTAGCCGCCGGGACCGATGTCCCACGGCTCGGAGATCAGCTTGACCGGTTCGAGCACCGGGTCCTGGCGCAGCGCGTCGAAGAAGCCGCCGTTCGGATCGAAGCCCGTCGCCTCGCGGCCGAGCGTCACGCCGAGGTCGAAGCGGAAGCCGTCGACGTGGAACTCCTTCACCCAGTAGCGCAGCGAATCCATGACCAGCTGGATCACGCGCGGGTGCGCGGTGTTCACCGTGTTGCCGCAGCCGGTGTCGTTGATGCAGTGGCGCGGGTTGTCCGGCAGCAGGCGGTAGTAGCTCGCGTTGTCGATGCCTGCGGAACGACAGCGTCGGGCCGCGCTCGCTCTCCTCGCAGGTGTGGTTGTAGACGACGTCGAGGATCACCTGGATGCCTGCCGAATGCAGCCGCTTGATCGCGGTGCGCATCTCGTTGAGCTCGCCGGTCGCGAGATAGTTCGGCTCGGGCGCGAAGAACGCGAGCGTGTTGTAGCCCCAGTAGTTGCGCAGTCCGTGCTCGACGAGCCGCCGGTCCTGCAGGAACGCATGCACGGGCAGCAGCTCGATCGCCGTCACGCCGAGCTTGACGAGGTAGTCGATCATCGCGGGGTCGCGCCAGCGCCGCGAACGTGCCGCGCTCGTCGGCGCGGATGCGCTCGTTGCGGATCGTCAGGCCGCGGACGTGCGCCTCGTAGATGACGCTGCGATCCATCGGCGTCGGCGGCGTGCGATCGCCGCCCCAGCGGAACAGCTCGTCGACGACGACGGCCTTCGGCATCGCCGCGGCCGAGTCGCGACGATCGAACGACAGGTCGGCGCGCGGCGAGTGCAGCCGGTAGCCGAACAGCGCGTCGGTCCACTTCAGCGTGCCGGCGAGCTTCTTCGCGTACGGGTCGAGCAGCAGCTTGTGCGGATTGAAGCGATGACCCTGCTCCGGCAGGTACGGGCCGTGGACCCGATAGCCGTACAGTTGCCCGGACTTGATCGTCGGCAGGTAGCCGTGCCAGATCTCGTTCGTGCACTCGGGCAGCTCGTACCGCGCGATCTCGCGACGGCCGCCCGGATCGAACAGGCACAGCTCGATCTTCTCGGCGTGCGCCGAGAAGATCGCGAAGTTGACGCCGTCGTCGTCGACCGTCGCGCCGAGCGGATACGGCTGGCCCGGCGCGATGCCGTCCGGCGGGTGCCACATGGAATTCCCCTTGTCGGTGCTGCGCGACGCGCTCGTCGTCGCGGGATCAGTCGCCGGTGTCGCGTTCGAGTATGAGCGCGGCGAGCGGCGGCAGTTTCAACGACACCGACGCCGGCATGCCGTGCGACGCGCGGTCGTCGGCCCGGACCTCTCCCTGGTTGCCGATGCCCGACCCGCCGTAGATCGACGCGTCGCTGTTGAACACGCTCGCGCCACACGCCGGCGTGCGGCACGCCGATGCGGTAGTCGTCGCGCACGACCGGCGTCATGTTGACGACGACCACCATCGCGCGCGACGGGTCGCGACCCGAGCGACGGAACGCGAAGACGCTGTTCTCTCGATCGTCGCCGACGATCCATGCGAAGCCCGACGGCGTCGGCATCCAGCTCGTGCAGCGCGGCCGACGACGCGTACAGGTGGTTGAGGTCGCGCACGAGCCGCTGCAGCCCGCGATGACGCGGCACGTCGAGCAGGTCCCAGTTCGGCGACGCATCGTGGTTCCACTCGCGATAGTCGGCGATCTCGCAGCCCATGAACAGCAGCTTCTTGCCGGGATGCGTCCACATGAACGACAGGTAGGCGCGCAGGTTCGCGTGCTTCTGCCAGTCGTCGCCGGGCATCTTGTTGATCAGCGAGCCCTTGCCGTGGACGACCTCGTCGTGCGAGATCGGCAGCACGAAGCGCTCGGAATACGCGTACACCATGCCGAACGTCATGTCGTCGTGGTGCCAGCGACGATTGATCGGGTCTTCCTCGACGTAGCGCAGCGTGTCGTGCATCCAGCCCATGTTCCACTTGTAGCTGAAGCCGAGGCCGCCGGCCTCGACCGGCTGCGTCACGCCGGGCCACGCGGTCGACTCCTCGGCGATCGTCATCGCGCCGGGACAGCGCTCGCGCGACGACGGTGTTCATCTCCTTCAGGAACGCGACGGCCTCGAGGTTCTCGCGGCCGCCGTAGATGTTCGGCACCCATTCGCCCGGCCTTGCGGCTGTAGTCGCGGTACAGCATCGACGCGACCGCATCGACGCGCAGGCCGTCGACGTGATAGCGCTCGAGCCATACGAGCGCCGACGCGATCAGGAAGCCGCGCACCTCGTTGCGGCCGAAGTTGTAGATCAGCGTGTTCCAGTCCTGATGGAAGCCCTCGCGCGGGTCGGCGTGTTCGTACAGCGCGCTGCCGTCGAAGCGGACGAGGCCGTGCGCGTCGTTCGGGAAGTGCGCCGGCACCCAGTCGAGGATCACGCCGACGCCGGCCTGGTGGCAGCGGTCGACGAAGCGCGCGAAGTCCGCCGGCGTCCCGAAGCGCGACGTCGGCGCGAACAGTCCGAGCGGCTGGTAGCCCCACGACCCGCCGAACGGATGCTCCATGACCGGCAGGAACTCGACGTGCGTGAAGCCCATCGACGCGGACGTACGGGATCAGCCGCTCCGCGAGGCCGCCCCAGTCGAAGCTGCGGCCGCCGTGCTCGAGGTCGCGCAGCCACGAGCCGGCATGCACCTCGTAGATCGCGATCGGCGCGTCGGGCGCGTGTCGCGCCGCGCGCTCGCGCATCCACGCGTCGTCGCTCCACGGGAACGGCGTGTCGTCCGCGACGAGCGATGCCTTGCCGGGCGCGAGCTCGGCCGCGAGCGCGACCGGGTCGGCCTTCAGCGGCAGCAGCTGGCCGTGGCCGTCGACGATCTCGTACTGGTATCGCTGGCCCGCGCCGACGCCGGGGACGAACAGCTCCCACACGCCGGCCTCGACGCGGCGACGCATCGGCGTGGCGCCGGCCGTCCCAGCCGTTGAAGTCGCCGACCACCGAGACGCGCTGCGCGTTCGGCGCCCACACCGCGAAGCGCGTGCCGGCGATGCCGTCGACCGTCGTCGCGTGCGCGCCGAGCTTGTCGCCGAGCTCGTGGTGGCGGCCCTCGCCGATCAGGTAGAGGTCGAGCTCGCCGAGCAGCGGGCCGAACGCGTACGGGTCGTCGATCTCCTGCACCGTCGTGCCGCCTTCGGCCGTCGGCCAGGTCACGCGCAGCCGGTAGCCGGGACGACGGTCGCCGGACGTCTTCGCGACGCTGCCTTCGAAGAGCCCCGCGTCGTGGATGCGGTTCAGCGTGCCGAGCGACCGCGCGACGCCGTCCGTCTCGACCGGGTCGATGACCTCGACGGCGATCGCCGACGGCAGCAGCGCCCGCACGACGTCGACGTCTCCGACGCGATGCGGCCCGAGGACCGCGAACGGATCGCCGTGGCGCGCGATGATCAGCGCCTCGATCGTCGCCGTGCTCAGCGTGACGCCGGCGAGCGGCTCCACCGCGTCGGCCGCGCGCGACGCGACGCCCCGCTTGTCGTCCGCGTCCTGCCGCTTCACGCGCGTGTCCCGCGCCCGCTTCGTCGTCGTCGCCATCAGCTCGCATCCTTTTCGGTGGCGTCGGCCTTGGCGCCGCGCTTCGGCGACAGCGCCTGCGACAGCGCGACGAGGCCCGCGAGCGGCACGCCGATCCACGTCGGCCGGTTGTTCGCCTCGTAGCACAGCTCGTAGGCCGCCTTCTCGATCGTGAACAGATCGAGCAGCGCCTCCTCGCCGTCCTTGTCCTTCCATCGGTGGCCGATCCGTCCGGCCTGCGCGCGGTACTCGTCGAGGAACGCGCGCTTCGCGTCGGGCAGGTAGCGCGAGACGATCTCGCGCTTCTTCGTCTCGCCGGCCTCGCCGACGTCGGACGGCCCGGACTTCAGGCTCATCGCCGCGACGTAGTCGATCGAACGCAGCAGGCCGGCCACGTCGCGCAGCGGACTCATCTTCGCGCGCCGCTGATCGAGCGGCTTCGCCGGTTCGCCTTCGAAGTCGATGATCACCGCGTCGCCCTGCGTGACGAGCACCTGTCCGAGATGGAAGTCGCCGTGGATCCGCGTCGCCTTCGAGCCGACCGCGCGGCTCGCCATCTTCGCCGCGGCCTTCGTGATCGTCGCGCGACGCTTCACGAGATCGGCGGCGGCGCTACGCTCGTCGTCGGTGAACAGCGACGCGCCGCGGTCGGCGGACGACAGTCGATCGGCGAGGATGTCGAACGCCGCGTCGAGCTGGCGCACGGCGGCCTCGCCCCACGACTCCGCCATCGCCGCGTCGACCTCGATCGGCGCGAATGCCGGGTCGTCGGTGTCCTCCGCCAGCACCGCGTGCAGCTCGCCGAGCCGCTTGCCGAGCACGCCGGCGGCGACCTGCAGCTCCGACAGCGCCGTCGATTCGATCGCGGCCGTCGCGTCGCGCGCGACCTCGGTGTTCGTCGTCGCCGGCGCGGTGCCCGACGTCGGCGGCAGCGCCGGCCGCGTGACGGTGACCGAGCGGAACACGCGCGTCAGCACGTTCAGCGTCCACTGCCACGCGTCGCCCTGGTTGTGCACGAACCGCTGCAGCACGATCAGCAGGTGCGGCGTGCCGTCGGGCGCGATGCGGACGACCTCGCCGAGCAGCGGCGACGTGTTCCTGAAGCCGCGCTCGGTCAGCACGCGCGTGATCTCGGCCTCGGGGTTGATGCCGGCCGCGACGCGGCGGAGGACCTTCATCACGGCCGTCTCCGCGATGACGAGCGAGCTGTTGCTCTGCTCGGCGGACAGCCAGCGGACGCCGCTCGCCGTACGGTTCTCGACCAGCGTCGGCATCACTTCGGCGAGCTGCGACGTCGGGTTGAACTCGACGACCCCGTCCGGCGTCCTGATGCGCGTCTTCTGGCACAGGTGCTTCGCGATGCGGTGCGCGAACTCCGGCAGCGCGAACGCATCGGTCAGGAAGCCGACCTGCCGGCCGCGGCGCACGCGCGCGATCGCGAGCTGCTGCGGCAGCGCCGACACGGTCTCGTCCTCGGCGTAGAAACCGAACGGCAGCTGGTAGCGTTCGACGGCGTTCGAGCGCGCCGCCTTCGTCTCGATCTCGACCATCCCGAGCGGACGCCCGTCGCGCGGGAACTCGATCGCGAGCGCGAGCTTCACCGACGCGAGCTTGCCGTCCTTCTGCCCGAACCAGCGCCGCTTCTGCAGGTAGCCCGGCAGGATGTCGTTCTCGAGCGTCTTCTTCGCCTCGCCCTCGATCAGCTCGTCGATGTCCTTGCGGACGACGAGCGTGCGGTAGTCGGGCAGCGCCTCGGGCGCGGCGACGTGCCAGACCGGCAGCTGCGCCTCGGCCGACAGCGTGAACCAGAAGAAGCCGTACGGCGGCAGCGTCAGCAGGTACGGCAGCGGACCGATCGGCGGGAACATCGACCCCCCGATCATCTCGACCGGCATGCGGCCGCCGAACTCCGACAGCTCGAGCTCGACCGGCTGCGCGGAGCGCGACACGTTCGCGACGCACAGGATCGTCTCGACCTGGCCGTCGGCGTCGCGGAACTCGCGCAGGTAGGCGAGCACCTTGCGGTTGACCGGCGAGAGGATGCGCAGCGTGCCCCGGCCGAACGCCTGGTGCTGCGAACGGATCGCCAGCATGCGGCGCATCCAGTTCAGCATCGAGTGCGGATCGATGTCCTGCGTCTCGACGTTGATCGCGTCGAAGCCGTACAGCGGATCCATGATCGCCGGCAGCACGAGCGACGCCGGGTTCGCGCGCGAGAAGCCGCCGTTGCGGTCGGGCGACCACTGCATCGGCGTGCGCACGCCGTCGCGGTCGCCGAGATGGATGTTGTCGCCCATGCCGATCTCGTCGCCGTAGTAGATCACCGGCGTGCCGGGCATCGACAGCAGCAGCGAGTTCATCAGCTCGATGCGGCGGCGGTCGCGCTCGAGCAGCGGCGCGAGGCGGCGGCGGATGCCGAGGTTGATGCGCGCGCGCCGATCGGCGGCGTAGAAGTTCCAGAGGTAGTCGCGCTCTCGATCCGTGACCATCTCGAGCGTGAGCTCGTCGTGGTTGCGCAGGAAGATCGCCCATTGGCAATTCGACGGGATGTCCGGCGTCTGCCGCAGGATGTCGGTGATCGGGAAGCGGTCCTCCTGCGCGATCGCCATGTACATCCGCGGCATCAGCGGGAAGTGGAACGCCATGTGGCATTCGTCGCCGTTGCCGAAGTATTGCTGCGTGTCCTCGGGCCACATGTTCGCTTCGGCGAGCAGCAGGCGCCCCGGATAGTCGCGATCGACCTCCTGGCGGATCAGCTTCAGGATGTCGTGCGTCTCCTGCAGGTTCTCGTTGCTCGTGCCCTCGCGCTCGACGAGGTACGGCACCGCGTCGAGGCGCAGACCGTCGATGCCGAGGTCGAGCCACCAGCGCATGACGTTCAGGACCGCCTTCAGCACCTGCGGATTGTCGAAGTTCAGGTCCGGCTGGTGCGAGAAGAAGCGGTGCCAGAAGTACGCGCCGGCGACGGGGTCCCACGTCCAGTTCGACTTCTCGGTGTCGCAGAAGATGATCCGCGTCCCGGCGTAGGCCTGGTCGTTGTCGGACCACACGTAGTAGTTGCGATGGGCCGACCCGGGCTTCGCGCGGCGCGCGCGCTGGAACCACGGATGCTGGTCCGACGTGTGGTTGATGACGAGCTCGGTGATGACGCGCAGGTTGCGCTTGTGCGCCTCGTGGATGAAGCGCTTCGCGTCGGCCATCGTCCCGTAGTCGGGATGCACGCCGGTGTACTCGGCGATGTCGTAGCCGTCGTCGCGCCGCGGGCTCGGATAGAACGGCAGCAGCCAGATCGTGTTGACGCCGAGCGACGCGATGTAGTCCAGCTTCGACAGCAGTCCGGCGAAGTCGCCGATGCCGTCGCCGTTCGCGTCCATGTACGACTTGACGTGCAGCTGGTAGATGACCGCGTCCTTGTACCAGAGCGGATCGGCCGCGTTGTCGGGCGTCGGCGGCGTCGCGGGCGACGGCGTCGTCTTCGCGGCCGTTCGCGCGAGGCGCGTCCGGCTCGACCGGTCGAGGCGCGCTGTCGGGGTGGAGGAGGTCATGGAAGGTCGAAGGTGAGCGAACGGGTCAGAGGGTCACGCGCCACAGCGCGTACGGGTTGACGCCCGGGATCGAGCCGGACGCGCTGCCGCTTGCCGACCCACCGGAAGCGCCGGCCGTCGAGCAGGTCGGTGACGTCGACCGCGGCGTCGTCGGTCAGCCCCCATCGCCACAGCGGCAACTCGAAGTCGGCCTCGTGCGCACCGTGCGGATCGAGGTTGATGGCGACGAGCACGACGTTGCTGCGATCCTCGGTGGACTTCGCGAAATAGAGAATGTTCGGGTCGAACGCGTTCTCGAAGCGGATGTTGAGATGCGTGCGCAGCGCCGGGTTCTCGTTGCGGATGCGGTTCAGCGCCGTGATCTCCGCGATGATGTGGCCGGGTCGCTGCCAGTCCCACGCGCGCAGCTGGTACTTCTCGCTGTCGAGATAGTCCTCCTTGCCGGGCACCGGCGTCGCCTCGCACAGCTCGAAGCCGCTGTACACGCCCCACAGGCCCGACAGCGTCGCCGCGAGCGCCGCGCGGATCAGGAAGCCGGCGCGTCCCGATCGCTGCAGGAAGACCGGGTTGATGTCCGGCGTGTTGACGAAGAAGTTCGGGCGGAAGAAGTCGCGCGGCGCCGTGTGCAGCGCCTCGCGCGACTCGGGGCCGGTGAGCTCGGTCAGGTAGTCGACGAACTCCTGCTTCGTGTGCCGCCACGTGAAGTACGTGTACGACTGCGAGAAGCCGACCTTCGCGAGCCGGTACATCACCTTCGGCCGCGTGAACGCCTCCGACAGGAAGATCGTGTCGGGATGGCGCGCGCGGACCTCGCCGATCATCCATTCCCAGAACGGCAGCGGCTTCGTGTGCGGGTTGTCGACGCGGAAGATCTTCACGCCCTGCTCGACCCACAGCAGGATCACGTCGCGCAGCGCGGTCCACAGCGCGGGCGCCGCGTCGGCGCCTTTCGCCGTGCCGTAGAAGTCGACGTTGACGATGTCCTCGTACTTCTTCGGCGGGTTCTCCGCGTAGCGCAGCGAGCCGTCGGGGCGCCACGCGAACCATCCCGGATGGTCCTTCAGCCACGGATGGTCCGGCGAGCACTGGATCGCGAAGTCGAGCGCGAGCTCGAGGCCGTTCGCGAGGGCCGCGTCGCGCAGGCGGCGGAAGTCGTCGAACGTGCCGAGTTCCGGATGGATCGCGTCGTGACCGCCGTCCGGCGACCCGATCGCGTACGGACTGCCCGGGTCGTCGTCCTCGGCGACGAGACTGTTGTTGCGACCCTTGCGGTTGCGCTCGCCGATCGGATGGATCGGCGGGAAGTACAGCACGTCGAAGCCCATCGCACGGACGGCGGGCAGCCGCTCGATCACGTCGTCGAACGTGCCGTGATGCGTCGGCGGCGCGCCGGGCGGGTTGCCGAGCGAGCGCGGGAACAGCTCGTACCACGCGGCGAACGACGCGGCGCTGCGCTCGGCGTCGACCGGGAAGATCGCGTCGGGGCGCGTCGCGAACGCGCGGCGGTCGGCGCGGTACATGTCGGCGAGCGTCTGCGACGCCAGCAGCGCGGCGACCTGGGCCGCCATCGCCTCGCGATCGCCGGCGACGTCGGTCGAGACGGTATGCAGGACCGCGGACAGGCGCCTCGCGACGTCGCCGCGCTTCGTCGCCGCCGCGTTCGCCGCCGCGTCCTCGACGAGCCGGCGGCCCTCGATCAGCTCGAGCGACACGTCGAGTCCGGCCGCGAACTTCTTGTCGAGCTCGTTGCGGTAGGTCGCGAACGCGTCGCGCCACGCCTCGATCGTGAACTCGTGGCGGCCCACGCGCTGGATCGGGAAGCTCGCGGCGTAGCGGTCGTTGACGAGCGGTTCCATCCGTACTTCGCGCCAGTCGCGCTCGCCGGCGGCGCGATAGAGCAGGGCGGCCGCGAGCTTCTCGTGGCCGTCGATCAGGATGTCGGCCTCGACGCGGACGGCCTCGCCGGCATTGCGCTTGACCGGGAAGCGGCCGCCGTCGACCGATGGCGTGATCGCCTCGATCGCGAGCCGCGGTCGCGCCACCGCCGCGTCCGCCGAGCGCTTCGGATTCGGCACCGGCAGGCGGATCGGCGGCAAGCGCGTCGCCTCGAAGACGCGCATCTCGCCCGGCCCGAGCTCGATCGTCGAGCACGGATCGATCGACAGCTTGGCGGCCTTCGCGTCGCTGCCCAACGCCTCGTCGTAGCGGCCGAAGCCGCTGAGCGCCGTGGTCACCGCGGTCGCGGCGAGCCGCGCGCGGCGGCGCGGGTCGGGATTCAGGACCGTGACGAGCGCCTCGTCGGCGGCGCGCAGGTCGAAGCGCGGCGAGCGGACGAGCACCGTGACGGGCGCGTCCTCGCCGCTGACGAAGCGGATGCCGCCGGGCTCCCGATCGGCGTCTCGCGACGCGAGCCAGCGGTTGACCGCGCCGCAGTCGACCTCGCGCCACACCGACTCCGGCACGAGCAGCGCGTCGCCGGCGACGGCCGCGAGCTTCACGCGGCATGGCATCGACAGTCCGGTGTCGACCGGCGCCGGGCCGAACGGATCGACCGGAAACGCGAGGCGCTGCGCGGTCGGCGCGCGCCGGCCCTCGGCCGCGAGCCAGTGGGCGCGACCGTCCCACCACGCGACGGAGCTGCAGACGGTGTCGAAGCCGGCGTCCACCAGCGCCTCGACCGTCGCCGGCGAGAGGCCGGCGGTCCACGCGATCCAGCGCAGCGGACGCCCCTCGGCGCCGATCGACTCGATCAGCGTCGACCAGAACGGGGCCGGCAGCCGATCGACGTCGCGGCAGACGAAGCCGGCCGCGCCGGCCGAGACCGCGGCCTCGAGCGCGGCCCGCCACGCGGCGAGCACGCCTTCGGACTCGGCGACCGGTCCGGGCCGCACGGCCGTCGGCTTGCGGCGCGGGTCGAGCGCGGTCTCGTCGACGACGAGCCACGGGTCGACCGGCGGGACGGCGCGGTCGTCGAACACGGGCGCGCCGTGCAGGTCCGGCAGCACGACCGATCCACCAGGCGAAGCCGTCGACGGGACCGCCCGAGCCACCGGGCGGGCCGTCCGCGCCGCGGAGCAGCAACGTGTCGAAGGCCGCGTCGCGCAGGCGGGCGAGCGTCTGCGGGTCGACGGCGGATGTCGCGATCTCGGCGATGCGTTCGTGCAAGCGGTTCCTCGGCGGGTCGGTGGAGGCGGCGACGTCTGGGCGGTGCCGGCCGGCGTCATTAGAACCGCTGCGCGGTCGCGTCGTTATCGGCGGACGTCGCAGTCTGGTCTCGCGTCGATCCGGTCGCGGCGCGCGGCGGAACGGACCGTGACGGGTCGCCGGCGCCACCGGTTGTGCCTCGCAGCGACCGTCGTTATACTGGCCGGCGAAGCAGAGGCGGTGGGCAGGACGAGTCGTCCGCTCGAGCCCGCGTCGTCGAGCGGTCGTGTCACCCGCGGCCGGCCTCGCGTGCGGCGTCCCCCGCGGCGCCTCCTTGAACGAGTTCCATCGCCTTCGAGGCGCGCGGACCGATTGCCGCGCCTCGCGAGACCGCCCCCCGGGGCCCGGTCTTCGACGTCGAAAGAGCGTCCCCGCGACGCCCGTGATTCGCGATCCAGACGCTCGCGACACCACTCCGAAGCAGTCAGCCGCGGTCGAGCCTCCGGTCGACCGACCCGTCCACAGGACCGGATGAATACAACCGAAGCGAAGGTCGTGCTCGAAGCGGCGCTGCTGACCGCCGCCGAACCGTTGTCGATGCGCGTCGTTGCGGCGCCTGTTCGACGACGAGCTCGACGCCGACACGGTCCGCGGCCTGCTCGGCGAGCTCGGCGACGACTGGTCGGCGCGCGGACTCGCGCTCGACGCCGGTCGCGAGCGGCTGGCGCTTCCAGACGCGGCCGTCGATGCGGACCTATCTCGCGCGGCTGAATCCCGAGCGGCCGCCGCGCTATTCGCGCGCGGTGATGGAGACGCTCGCGATCATCGCGTACCGGCAGCCGGTCACGCGCGGCGACATCGAGGACGTCCGCGGCGTCACGGTGTCGACGCCGGTGATCCGGGCGCTCGAGGAGCGCGGCTGGATCGACACCATCGGGCATCGCGAGGCGCCGGGCCGGCCGGCGCTGTACGCGACGACGAAGACGTTCCTGGACGACCTCGGGCTCACCGCCCTGTCCGAATTGCCGCCGCTGCCCGAACCGGGCGAGCCGGATGCCGCGGCACCGCTTTTCCAAGAGGTGATCGACTTTGCGCAGATTCCACCATCGCTTTCCCCGCAACCCGCAGCGTGATCCGGCAGGCGGCGACGGCGCGTCGACCGCAGCCGCAGGCGCCGTCGGAGGGCCAGGGCCCCGGCGACGCCGTCCGAACGCCGCCGGCGACGGCATCGACGTCGCCGCCGTCGACCGCGCCCGGCGCGCCGCGCCCGAACGGCGAACGGCGCCACCGCAACCGCCGGCCGAACGCGCGCGACGAATGCGAAGCCGCCGGCCGATGGCGCCGCGGCCGTCGCGCGGCCCGACGGCGATGCGCCGGCGCGTCCGCCGTCGCGCGGTCCGCGGCCGACGCCCCGCGGCCCACGGCCTCCGCGTCCCGCGGCCGCGCAGCGCCCCGCGGCCGGCGGCAACGGCAAGCCGGTCGTCGCTGCGGATCGCCGGTTCCGGCGACCCGTGGCCGATCGAGGAGCTGATCAACACGAGCGACTCGTCGACCCGGCCGTCGAGCCGATCGAGAGCCGGCCGCTGCCGGTCGTCGAGACGGCGATCGGCGCGTCCGACGCGATCACGGTCGCGTCGATGACCGACGACGTCGACGACGACACGTTCGCCGAGACGCGCGGCGAGCTCGACGACGACGATCGCGTGGCCGCGGCCCTCGCGGCGGACGACGCGACGCTCGACGATTTCGACGACGGCTCCTACGACGCGCAGTTCGAGGCGGAGCTGGAGCACCAGCCGCCGGCCGGCTTCGTCAACGCGAACACGCCGATCGGACGCAGCATGCGGCCGTTCGCGCAGCGCCGCCCGGTCACGATCGACCTCGACGCCGACGCGCCGAAGCTGCACAAGCTGCTCGCCGACGCCGGGCCTCGGTTCGCGCCGCGAGATGGAGGAGATGATCGTCGCCGGCCGCGTCTCGGTGAACGGCGAGCCGGCGCATGTCGGCCAGCGCATCGGTCCGACGCGACCAGATCCGCATCAACGGCAAGCCGCTCGCGCGTCGCGTCGCCGCCCGGGCGCCGCGCGTGCTGCTGTATCACAAGCCGGCCGGCGAGATCGTCAGCCACAGCGACCCGCAGGGCCGGCCGAGCGTATTCGGCAAGCTGCCGACGGTGCAGGCCGCGAAGTGGCTCGCGGTCGGCCGCCTCGACTACAACACCGAGGGCCTGCTGATCTTCACGACGTCGGGCGAGCTCGCGAACCGGCTCGCGCATCCGCGCTACGGGTTCGAGCGCGAGTACGCGGTACGCATCCTCGGCGAGCTCGACGACGACCGCGCGCCAGAAGCTGCTCGACGGCGTCGAGCTGGCCGACGGCCCGGCGCGCTTCTCGACGATCGAGTTCGCCGGCGGCGAAGGCTCGAACCGCTGGTATCGCGTCGTCATCGGCGAGGGCCGCAACCGCGAGGTCCGGCGCATGTTCGAGGCGGTCGGCCTGACCGTCAGCCGGCTGATCCGCGTCCGCTACGGCGGCGTGCATCTGCCGCGCACGCTCAGCCGCGGTCGCTGGGAGGAGCTCGACCCGGCGCTGGTGCGGCGCTGGTGCACCGAGCTCGGCGTGTCGGTCAAGGGCGTCGGCGCGCAGCGACGCCGAGCCAGCGGCGCGCGCGGCCGCAGGCGCCGCGGACGATCGACCCGATGATGCCGACCGGCGCATTCGGCTCGGCGCCGGCGAAGCCGGCCGGCGCGCGCGGTCCGCGACGCGACGGCAACGGCCGCGGGCGTCCGCGGCCGCCGCGCCCGTTCGCGAACGGCGTCAACGGCGACGCGCGTCGCCAAGGGCCGGGCAAAGGCGGGCGGCCCGAACGGCGCGCGGCGACGGCGACGTGCCGAAGGGCCGCATCGACCCGCTGGTGACCGCGCTCGGCGCGTTCTCGTCGCCGGGCCGCGGCGCGAAGCCGCCGCGGCCGCAGTTCTCGAAGCAGCCGCGTGCCGGCGGCCGCCGCGCCCCGTCGTCGTCGAAGCGGCTGAACGCGGCGGCGGGCCGGCCGTGCGCTTGTTGGCGGACGGCTTCGCTGCTATCATCCGCTGTTGACCAGCCGCGGTTCGTCGGGGCGGCGCCTCGGCGCGACGCGCAGGGCGTCCACGGCGGCGCGCGGTGGGCCGGACGGGTGACCGACCGGCGGTCGCGGACCGATCTTTGCGAGACAAGTGGGCTTCGAGCCCACTTTTTTTTCTCCGGTTCGGTGCGAGATGTCGAGGGCGAACGGGTGCGTTCGGGCCCGCGCACGGGAACGAGCAGGCGGCTGAAGGCGGGCGACGACGGTGTGGAGCGAGTCGATCATCGAACAGACGGTCCGGGGACTGGGCTACGAGCTGGTCGACGTCGAATGGGCCGGGGGCGGCGTGTTGCGGGTGTTCATCGACAACCCCGACGCGGTGCCGAGCGGTGACGGACCGATGGCCGGCGCGATCACGGTCGACGACTGCGCGCGGGTCAGCGACCAGCTGTCGCGGGTGTTCACGGTCGAGAACGTCAACTACGAGCGGCTCGAGATCTCGTCGCCCGGGCTGGACCGGCCGCTGAAGAAGCCCGCCGACTTCGCGCGCTTCGCGGGCTTCGAGGCGCAGGTCAAGCTGCGGATGTCGCCGGACGGGCAGCCGCGCGGACGCAAGCAGTTCCAGGGCGTGCTGCAGGCCGTCGACGCCGGACGACGGCGCGGCGCCGACGCGACTTCGGGCTTGCGGATGGACGCCGACGACGGCTCGCAGCAGCTGCTGCAGTTCGCGTTCGACGAAGTGGAAAAGGCGCGGCTCGTCCCGCGCATCAATCTGAAGAGCGGTACGAAGAGTCTTGCTGGAGGCAGGAAGCGATGAGTCGGGAAATTCTATTGTTGGTCGACGCGCTGGCGCGCGAGAAGAACGTCGCGAAGGAAGTCGTGTTCGGCGCGCTCGAGCAGGCGTTGGCCGCAGCGACGAAGAAGCTCTTCCCCGGCGACGTCGACATCCGCGTGGCGGTCGACCGCGAGACCGGCGACAGCGAGGCGTTCCGCCGCTGGCAGGTCGTGCCCGACGAGGCCGGCCTCGAGTTCCCCGACCGGCAGGAGCTGCTGTCGGAGGCGCGCGAGCAGATCGGCGACATCGAGGTCGACGAGTACATCGAGGAGCAGCTCGATCCGGCCGAGTACGGCCGCCGCTTCGCGCAGGACACGAAGCAGACGATCCTGCAGAAGATCCGCGACGCCGAGCGCGAGCAGATCCTGTCCGACTTCCTGGCGCGCGGCGAGTCGATCGTCACCGGCAGCGTCAAGCGGATGGACAAGGGCGACGCGATCGTCGAGGCCGGCCGCGTCGAGGCGCGGCTGCCTCGCGACCAGATGATCCCGAAGGAGAACCTGCGCGTCGGCGACCGCGTCCGCGCGTACGTGCTGCGCGTCGACCGCGAGCTGCGCGGGCCGCAGCTGATGCTGTCGCGCACCGCGCCGGAATTCATCATCAAGCTGTTCGAGCTCGAGGTGCCGGAGATCGAGCAGGGGCTGCTGCAGATCAAGGCCGCGGCGCGCGACCCCGGCGTGCGCGCCAAGATCGCCGTCTACACGACCGACCGCCGCATCGACCCGATCGGCACCTGCGTCGGCATGCGCGGCTCGCGCGTGCAGGCGGTCCGCAACGAGCTCGGCGGCGAGAACGTCGACATCGTGCTGTGGTCCGACGATCCCGCGCAGTTCGTCATCGGCGCGCTCGCGCCGGCCAACGTCTCGTCGATCGTGGTCGACGAGGAGAAGCACAGCATGGACGTCGTCGTCGACGAGGAGAACCTGGCGATCGCGATCGGCCGCGCGGGCCAGAACGTGCGCCTCGCGTCCGAGCTGACCGGCTGGCAGATCAACCTGATGACGGCCGAGGAATCGGCCGAGAAGAGCGTCGCCGAAACGGCGCACGTGCGGCAGCTGTTCATCGAGAAGCTCGACGTCGACGAGGAAGTCGCCGACATCCTGGTGCAGGAAGGCTTCGCGAGCCTCGAGGAGGTCGCGTACGTGCCGATCTCCGAGATGCTCGAGATCGAGGCGTTCGACGAGGAGACCGTCAACGAACTGCGCAACCGCGCGCGCAACGCGCTGCTGACCGAGGCGATCGTCAACGAGGAGAAGATCGGGAAGACGTCCGAGGACCTGCTGTCGCTCGACGGCATGGACCGCGAGCTCGCCGCGAAGCTGGCCGGCGGCAACGTCTTCACGCGCGACGACCTCGCGGAGCTGGCGGTCGACGAGCTGACGGAGATGACCGGCGTCGACGACGAGCGCGCGAAGGGCCTGATCATGAAGGCAAGGGAACACTGGTTCGCCTGAGCGTCGCGTCAACGGCCGCTCCGGGTAACCGCATCGAGAGAAACAGAGGACTGCATGGCAAGCAACAACGTCGCCCAATTCGCGCAGGAGCTGAAGCTGCCCGCCGCGGTGCTGCTCGATCAGCTGCGCGCGGCAGGCGTTGCGAAGCAATCACCGGACGACGTCCTGTCCGAGAACGACAAGGCGCGTCTGCTCGACGCGCTGCGTCGCGCGCACGGCGGCACCGACACGAAGAAGAAGATCACGCTGACGCGCAAGCAGACGTCGGAGATCAAGCAGGCCGACGCGACCGGCAAGGCGCGCACGATCCAGGTCGAGGTCCGCAAGAAGCGCGTCTTCGTCAAGCGCGACGACGCGCTCGACGTCGAGGCGACGCCGCGCGCCGCGCCGCGCCCGTGGAGCCGGTCGACGTGATCGGCGCGGAAGAGCGTCGCCTGCGCGAGGAGGAAGCCGAGCGTACCGCTGCGCTGATCGCCCGCCAGGCCGCCGAGGCGCGCGAGCGCCAGGAGAAGCTCGAGGCCGAGCAGGCCGCGGCCGAGGCGCGCGCGAAGGCGGAGGCCGAGGAACTCGCGCGCCGCACGGCGACCGCGACCGACCCGGCCGAAGCCGAGGCCGCGCGCAACGCGACCGCGGAGGCGGAGGCGCGCGCGAAGGCGGAGGCCGAGGCGCGTCTCGCGGCGCGTCGTGCGGTCGAGGCCGAGGTGGCCGGCATCAACAAGCTGATGACGACGAAGCGCGTCGCGAAGGCGCCGGCGCCCGCACCGGTCGTGCCGCCGCCGACGGTGGTGGCCGCGAAGCCGGCCGCGCCGATCGCCGGCACGCTGCACAAGCCGGCCGCGAAGGCCGGCGCGACGACCGACAAGAAGGACGACAAGAAGGACAAGAAGTCGGTCAAGTCGGCGGCCCTGTCGTCGACGTGGCAGGACGACGCCGCGAAGAAGCGCGCCATCAAGACGCGCGGCGATTCGTTCGGCGCCGGCTGGCGCGGCCCGCGCGGCGGCGGCCGCCATCGTCACGCCGACGACGGCGCCAGCGGCTTCAGCGCGCCGGCCGACCCGATCGTCCGCGACGTCCGCGTCCCCGAGACGATCACGGTCGCCGACCTCGCGCACGCGATGGCGATCAAGGCGTCGGAAGTCATCAAGCAGCTGATGAAGCTCGGCCAGATGGTCACGATCAACCAGGTCCTCGACCAGGAGACCGCGATGATCGTGATCGAGGAAATGGGCCACAAGGCGACTGCCGCGAAGCTCGACGATCCCGAGGCGATGCTGGTCGACGTCGATGCGGCCGATGCCGGCCCCGCGTTGCCGCGCGCGCCGGTCGTGACGGTGATGGGCCACGTCGACCACGGCAAGACGTCGCTGCTCGACAAGATCCGCACGGCGCGCGTCGCGTCGGGCGAGGCGGGCGGCATCACGCAGCACATCGGCGCGTACCACGTCGAGACGCCGCGCGGGATGATCACGTTCCTCGACACGCCGGGTCACGAGGCGTTCACGGCGATGCGGGCGCGCGGCGCGAAGGCGACCGACCTCGTCATCCTCGTGGTGGCGGCCGACGACGGCGTCATGCCGCAGACGAAGGAAGCGATCGCGCACGCGAAGGCGGCCGGCGTCCCGATCGTCGTCGCGATCAACAAGATGGACAAGCCGGACGCGAATCCGGACCGCGTGCGTCAGGAGCTCGTCGCGGAGCAGGTGCTGCCGGAGGAGTACGGCGGCGACTCGCCGTTCGTGCCGGTGTCCGCGAAGACCGGCGACGGCATCGACAGCCTGCTCGAGAACGTGCTGCTGCAGGCCGAGGTGCTCGAGCTGAAGGCGCCGGTCGACGCGCCGGCGCGCGGCCTCGTCATCGAAGCGAAGCTCGACCGCGGCAAGGGTCCGGTCGCGACGGTGCTCGTGCAGTCGGGCACGCTGAAGCGCGGCGACATCGTGCTCGCGGGCTCGTCGTTCGGCCGCGTCCGCGCGATGCTCGACGAGAACGGCAAGCCGGTGCAGTCGGCCGGTCCGTCGATCCCGGTCGAGATCCAGGGCCTGACCGAGGTCCCGGCGGCGGGCGAGGAAGTCACGGTGCTCGGCGACGAGCGCAAGGCGCGCGAGATCGCGCTGTTCCGTCAGGGCAAGTTCCGCGACGTCAAGCTCGCGAAGCAGCAGGCCGCGAAGCTCGAGAACATGTTCGACCAGGGCGCCGGCACGCAGTCGCTGCCGCTGATCGTCAAGGCCGACGTGCAGGGTTCGCAGGAGGCGCTGGTCCACGCGATGAACCAGCTGTCGACCGACGAGGTGCGCGTCGTGATCGTCCACGCGGCGGTCGGCGGCATCACCGAGTCCGACATCAACCTCGCGGTCGCGTCGAAGGCGGTGGTGATCGGCTTCAACGTCCGCGCCGATACGCAGGCCCGCAAGCTCGCCGAAGCGAACGGCGTCGACGTGCGCTACTACAACGTCATCTACGAGGCGGTCGACGACGTCAAGGCGGCGATGGGCGGGATGCTGTCGCCGGAGAAGCGCGAGGAGCAGATCGGCATGGTCGAGATCCGTCAGGTGTTCCGGATCCCGAAGGTCGGCGCGGTGGCGGGCTGCATGGTCACCGAAGGCGTCGTCCGCCGCGGCGCGATGGCGCGGTTGCTGCGCGCGAACGTCGTGCAATGGACCGGCGAGCTCGATTCGCTGAAGCGCTTCAAGGACGACGTGCGCGAGGTCCGGGCCGGCTTCGAGTGCGGCCTGTCGCTGAAGAACTACAGCGACATCCAGGAAGGCGACCACCTCGAGATCTTCGAGGTCCAGGAAGTCGCCCGCACGCTGTGACGCGATAGGCGGCGCGGCCGGTCCGCGCCGCTCGTCCGCGGCGACGCGTCCGGTCGCCGTCCCTTCGGCATGCCGTCACCCCGGCCCGCATGAACGCACCGATCGCCGTGCGGCGCCCGCGCCGCTTCGTCGGCCTCCTGCTCGCGATCGTCGCGCTGGCGGCGGCCGTGCGCTGGTTCGTCATCGGTCGCGACGCGCTGTGGCTCGACGAGGGCTACTCGTGGTGGGACGCGAGCCAGTCGTTCCGCATGCTGTGGACGCTGGTCCCGAACTGCGATCCGCATCCGCCGCTGTACTTCGCGCTGCTGCACGCCTGGATCAAGTCGTTCGGCGACGGCACGGTCTCGATGCGCGCGATGTCGATGCTGTTCGGCCTCGCGACGATCGTCGTCGTCTACGCCGCGGGTCGCGAACTCGACCGCGCACGCGGCCTCGGCGACCGCCGCTTCGGCATCGGCTTCCTCGCGGCGCTGCTGTTCGCGCTGACGCCGTTCCAGGCGTACTTCTCGGTCGAGGCGCGACCGTACGCGCTGCTGTGCCTCGGCGCCGCCGTGCTGACGTTCGGTTGCCTCGCGACGGTGCGCGCTGGGCTGACGATCGACCGGCGCATCGCGTTCGCGTGGACGAACCGCGTGAGCCCGATCGCGTGGGTCGCGCTGCTCGTCGGCGGCGCCGTCGTCGTGTGGACGAACAACACGGCCGTCCTCGTCGTCGGCGCCGCGACGGTCGGCTTCGTCGTGCTGTGGTTCGTCGACCGCGACAGCCGCTCGACGATCGTTCCCGTCGTCGCGGCCGGCGTGCTCGTCGCGATCCTGTGGTCGCCGGACCTGCCGCTGCTGATCCTGCAGAGCCACGAGGTGACCGGCGACTTCTGGATTCCGAGGCCGACGCTCGAGCGCCTCACGTTCGTGCTGCACAACCTGATCGGCCTCGACACGCTGCAGGCGACCTGGTGGGTCGCGCTCGCGATGTTCGGCGGCCTGCTCGCGATCGGTCGCGCGATCGGGTGGCGGTGGGCGCTGATGCTCGGCGCGCTCGCCGGGCTGCCGATCGCCTTCAACGTCGTGATCAGCTATTTGATCAGCCCGATCCTGTTGTCGCGCGCGATGATCGGCGCGACGCCGGCGCTGACGATCTCGCTCGCGGCGGCCGCGATGCTGATGCGTTCGCGCGCGCTGCGCATCACAGCGTCGACGGCGCTCGTCGCCGTGCATGCGATCGCGCTCGCGAACTACCTGTCGGCCGACCACGTGAAGGAGCCGTGGCGGCCGATCGTCGCGCGGATCGCCGTCGAGGCGCGACACGCGCCGATCCTCGTCGTGCCGAACGAGCTCAGGCTGCCGCTCGCGCACGCAGCGGAGTCGCGCCGCCTCGACCTGCGGATCCGCGGCGTGCCGGCGGACTATCCGGCCACCGACCTCCCGGCGCGATACCCGTCCGGCAAGTGCGCCCCGTCGGTCGTCGGGCAGGACCTGTCGCCGCTGGTCGCGAGCCTGTCGGCGGAACCGGTGGTCGTGCTGCTGACCCGGCTGCACAATACGTACGATCCCGACGAGGCGGTCGCCGCGGCGCTGCGCCGCGCGGGATACGTGCCGGACCGCGACGACGTCTATCAGCCGGGCGACCTGCGCGTCATGCGCTTCGTGCGTCCGGCGCCGTGAACAGCGAGGCACCGATGGCCAGCAAGCATTCGAAGTCGATCCCCAATCGCAACCTGCGCATCGCGTCGCAGATCGCACGCGACCTGGCCGAGCTGATCCCGCGCGAGGTCCAGGATCCGCGCGCGCTGCTCGTCACGATCACCGACGTCGAACTGACCCCGGACTACGCGCACGCGAAGGTCTTCTTCACGACGCTCTCCGACGACGGCGAGGCGGCGCGCGAGGCGCTGCAGGCGAAGGCCGGGTGGCTGCACAGCCTGCTGTTCAAGCGGCTCGCGATCCACACCGTGCCGACGCTGCACTTCGTGCACGACCGCTCCGTCAAGGAAGGCGCCGAGCTGTCGCAGCTGATCGATCGCGCGAACGCGACCCGCGCGGCCGAGTGACGGCGCATCGATGAAGCTTGGCGGCGGCTGGCGCGCCGTCGACGGCGTGCTGCTGCTGGACAAGCCGTCCGGCATCACGTCGACCGCGGCGCTCGCCCGCGCGCGGCGCGCGTTGCGCGCCGCGAAGGGCGGCCACACCGGCACGCTGGACCCGCTCGCGAGCGGGCTGCTGCCGCTGTGCTTCGGCGAGGCGACGAAGTTCGCGTCGGACCTGCTCGACGCCGACAAGCGCTACGTCGCCACGATGCGGCTCGGCGTCACGACCGACACCGGCGACGCCGAGGGCGCGATCGTCGCGACGCGCGAGGTCGACGTCGACCGGGCCGCGATCGACGACGCGGTCGTACGTTTCCGCGGCCCGATCCTCCAGGTGCCGCCGATGCATTCCGCGCTCAAGCGGGACGGGCGACCGCTGTACGACTACGCGCGTCGCGGCATCGAGGTCGAGCGCGCCGCGCGGGCGGTGACGATCCACCGCCTCGAAGCGACCGCCTTCGACGACACGTCGCTGACGATCGAGGTCGACTGCTCGAAGGGCACGTACATCCGCGTGCTCGCGGAGGACCTCGGGGCCGCGCTCGGATGCGGCGCGCACCTGACCGCGCTGCGCCGTACGGCCGTCGACCGGCTGTCGATCGACGAGGCGGTATCGCTCGACGCGTTCGAGGCGCTCGACGAAGCCGATCGTGCGTCGCGGCTGCTGCCGGTCGACGCGCTCATCCGCGACCTGCCGTGCATCGAGCTCGACCGCGAGCACGCCGACCGCTTCGCGGAAGGCCAGCGGCTGCCGTGGCCCGACGGCGCTGACCGAGGCCGCGTGCGCGTCTACCGGCGGGCCGGCGATGCCGGCCGCCCGGTCCTGCTCGGCACCGGGCTCGTCGGCGTCGACGAGCGGCTCGCGCCGGTCCGGCTGATGGCGAAACGCGACGGCTGAGCGACGCGAGTCCCGATGCGCGAGTCGAAACCCTGCCGTCGTGCTATCCTCGAAGGTTGCCTGCCAGCAGCGGACGTCGACGTCGAAGCGACGCGCTCCAGGTCCTCCTTTTCTTTCGCGAGCCCGACATGAGCCGCCCCGATCACCGATCCCTTCGCAACATCGCCATCATCGCGCACGTCGACCACGGCAAGACCACGCTCGTCGACCAGCTGCTGCGCCAGTCGGGCACGTTCCGCGAGAACCAGCACGTCGCCGAGCGCGTGATGGACTCGAACGATCTCGAGAAGGAACGCGGCATCACGATCCTCGCGAAGAACTGCGCGGTCGAGTACGAAGGCACGCACATCAACATCGTCGACACGCCGGGGCACGCCGACTTCGGCGGCGAGGTCGAGCGCGTGCTGTCGATGGTCGACGGCGTGCTGCTGCTCGTCGACGCGGTCGAAGGCCCGATGCCGCAGACGCGCTTCGTGACGCGCAAGGCGCTCGCGCTGGGCCTGAAGCCGATCGTCGTCGTCAACAAGATCGACCGGCCGGGCGCGCGTCCCGACTACGTCATCAACGCGACGTTCGACCTGTTCGACAAGCTCGGCGCGACCGAGGAGCAGCTCGACTTCCCGGTCGTCTACGCGTCGGCGCTGTCGGGCTACGCGTTCACCGACATGAAGAACATGCCGGGCGCGAACGAGGAGCAGGCCGCGACGCCGCACCAGGGCGAGACGGTCGCGCATCTCGCGGGCGGCGACGAAGGCCACAACATGCGCCCGCTGTTCGAGGCGATCGTCAAGCACGTGCCGGTGCGCGAGGACAACTCCGACGGCCCGCTGCAGCTGCAGATCTCGTCGCTCGACTACTCGAGCTACGTCGGCAAGATCGGCATCGGCCGCATCAGCCGCGGTCGCGTCGCGTCCGCTGCAGGACGTCGTCGTGATGAACGGTCCCGGGCTCGACGCCGATCCGCGCGCGCATCAACCAGGTGCTGACGTTCCACGGCCTCGACCGGACGATCGCCGACGAGGCGTACGCCGGCGACATCGTGCTGATCAACGGCATCGAGGAGCTCGGCATCGGCTCGACGGTCTGCCAGCCGGACACGCCGGAGGCGCTGCCGCTGCTGCGCGTCGACGAGCCGACGCTGACGATGAACTTCTGCGTCAACACGTCGCCGCTCGCCGGCCGCGAAGGCAAGTTCATCACGAGCCGCCAGCTGCGCGACCGCCTGCAGCGCGAGCTGAAGGCGAACGTCGCGCTGCGCGTGCAGGACACCGGCGACGAGACGGTCTTCGAGGTGTCGGGTCGCGGCGAGCTGCACCTGACGATCCTCGTCGAGAACATGCGTCGCGAGGGCTTCGAGCTCGCGGTCTCGCGTCCGCGCGTCGTGCTGAAGGAGATCGACGGCGTCAAGCACGAGCCGTACGAGCTGCTGACGGTCGACGTCGAGGAAGCGAACCAGGGCGGCGTGATGGAGGAGCTCGGCCGTCGCCGCGGCGACCTGACCGACATGCAGCCGGACGGCAAGGGCCGCGTGCGCCTCGAGTACCGCATCCCGGCGCGCGGGCTGATCGGCTTCCAGTCCGAGTTCATGACGCTGACGCGCGGCAGCGGCCTGATGAGCCACATCTTCGACGACTACGCGCCGGTCAAGGGCGGCGAGATGGCCGAGCGTCGCAACGGCGTGCTGATCAGCCAGGACGACGGCGAGGCGGTCGCCTACGCGCTGTGGAAGCTGCAGGACCGCGGCCGCATGTTCACGGTCCCGGGCGACCCGGTCTACGAGGGCATGATCATCGGCATCCACTCGCGCGACAACGATCTCGTCGTCAACCCGATCAAGGGCAAGCAGCTGACGAACGTGCGCGCGTCGGGCACCGACGAGGCGGTGCGACTCGTGCCGCCGATCCAGATGACGCTCGAGTACGCGGTCGAGTTCATCGCCGACGACGAGCTCGTCGAGATCACGCCGCAGTCGATCCGTCTGCGCAAGCGCTACCTGAAGGAGCACGAGCGCAAGAAGGCCATGCGCGAGGCGGCCTGACGCCGCCGGCGACGGTCAGGAGTCGCGGCGCCGGCGGGCCGCGACGTAGCGCTGGTACGCGATCGACGCGACCAGCGCGAGGCCGGCGATGATCGGCCCAGATCGCGACGGACTCGCGTGCTGTGCATCCACGCCGCGTAGGCGAGCCCGCCGAGCGCGTACACGACGAGCAGCAGCAGGACGGCCGTAGCCGGGTGGAGGCGGGTCTTCTGGAAGCGGGGCATGCGTCGTCCGATGGGTCGCTGGCATTATCGCCGGTATGCAAAGCCGGCGCGCTGCGGTAGGATGAACGAATGTTCACCATAGCCGTTCCGTCGTCGCAACGCGCGACCCGGCCGTCGTTCCGCGCCGCGCTCGTCGCGCTCGTCGCGTTCGGCACGTTGCTCGGCGGCGGCGTCGCGGCCGCCGCGGAGCGGCTGACCGCATCCGACCGCCTGGCGATCGAGCAGACGATCCGGCTGCAGATCGACGCCTTCGAGCACGACGACGCCGACCGCGCATTCGGGTTCGCGACGTCCGAGATCCAGCGGCTGTTCGGCTCGTCCGACGAGTTCCTCGAGAGCGTCCGCGACCACTACGAACCGGTGTATCGGCCGGCGAGCGTCCGCTTCGACCGCGTGTCGCTCGTCGACGGCGAGTGGATCCAGGCGGCCGAGATCACCGACGGCGAGGGGCGCGTCTGGCACGCGCTGTTCACGATGCGGCGACAGGCCGATCGCGGCTGGAAGGTCGGCGGATGCCAGCTGGTCGAGACGAGCGCCATCGAGACCTGATGCGGGTCCGAACGCCGGGTGCGGACGACGAGCCGGTCGTCGCGCCGCTGGTCTTCGCGCCGACGCTGCAGAAGGGCCGCGGCGCCGTCGCGAACGTCCGCGGTCGCTACGAGGTCGACGAGCGCGAGCGCTTCGACGACGGCTGGGACCGCGCGGACGACGACGAGCCGCCGCCGCTGCGCACCACCGTCACCGACGAGCGCGCGAAGACGATCCTGTCGAGCAACGACTCGCCGGACATCCCGTTCCGGCTGTCGCTGAACCCGTATCGCGGATGCGAGCACGGCTGCATCTACTGCTTCGCGCGGCCGACGCACAGCTATCTCGGCCTGTCGCCGGGTCTCGACTTCGAGTCGCGGCTGTTCGCGAAGGTGAACGCGGCGGAGCTGCTGGTGCGCGAGCTCGCGAAGCCGTCGTACGTGCCGGACACGATCGCGGTCGGCGTCAACACCGACGCGTACCAGCCGATCGAGCGCGAGCTGCGCATCACGCGCGCCGTGCTCGAGGTCCTGCACGCCACACGCCATCCGTTCGGCCTCATCACGAAGTCGTCGCTGATCGAGCGCGATCTCGACCTGCTCGCGCCGCTCGCCGCGCAGGGCATCGCGCGCGCGTCGATCACGATCACCACGCTCGACCACGACGCTCGCCCGCAAGCTCGAGCCGCGCGCCGCGAGCCCGACGCGTCGGCTGCGGACCGTGCGGACGCTCGTCGACGCCGGCGTGCCGGTGTCGGTCAACGTCTCGCCGGTCATCCCGTTCGTCAACGACGACGAGATGGAACGCATCGTCGAGGCCGCGGCCGAGGCCGGCGCGCACAGCGCCCACTTCATCGTGCTTCGGCTGCCGTGGGAGCTGAACGGCGTCTTCCAGCAGTGGCTGCGCACGCACTTCCCGCTGCGCGCCGACCGCGTGATGGCGCGCATCCGCGACCTGCGCGGCGGGCGCGACTACGACGCGACGTTCGGCAAGCGGATGACCGGCGAAGGGATCTGGGCCGAGCTGATCGCGTCGCGCTTCCGCGCCGCGTGCGCGCGGCACGGGCTCAATCGCGGCCGCAAGCGCTTCGAGGCCTCGCGCTTCGTGCGTCCGGTGCCGCCGGCCGCGCCGTCGCCGCAGCAGCGGCTGTTCGACTGACCGATCGCACCCGGCGCGGGTCAGAAGAAGCTCTCGCCCGATCCGACGACGCGTCCGATCACGAACGCGATCAGCGTCATCAGCAGCAGCGCGCCGCCGAAGAACGTCAGCACCGCGAGCAGCACGACCGGCCAGCCCGAGGCGCTGCGGCGGCCGGTGCCGGCGTTCCATCGCGCGTCCCACTGATCGTCGGGCGTCAGCGCGAACCGCAGCGCCTCGACGAGGCCGGCGAACGTCGGGACGAGCGTCCAGCAGAACAGCAGGTACAGCCATCCGGTCGGTCGACGCGCGCCCTGCAGGTAGAAGCGATGCGCGCCGAACGTTCCGAGGAGCGCGGCGAGCGCCGTCGCGACGAGCTTGCTGCGGAATCGATGCGTCGGCACGTCGGGCGGCACGGGCTCGGGCGGAACGGACGCGGTGGAGACGTTCATCGGGGGACGACCTCGAAGGCGAGCAGCTGGGTGATCTGCGCGGGACCGAAATTGTCGTCGGAGACGAGGACGAGCGTGCGATGGCCGTTCGCGAGCGTCGGGCCAAAGCACATGCCTTCGAGATTGTCGATGCGCGTGCCGACCGCGTCGAAGTCGAGGACGAGCGCCTTCGTCATCGGCACGAACGCCACGGCGGGGGCCGCGAGCGAGTCGATCGCACGGACGTCCGACGCGCCGTCGAGGCCGGCCTCGAACAGCCGGATCCGCCAGCTCGGGCCGAGCACGAACGCGCGCTCCAGCACGAACAGGTGCGTCGCGTCGACGGCGAGGATCTCGGAGACGCCGGTCTGCGCGAGCGCGGACGTCCACGCGCCCCGCCGACGGGATCGGATCGATGCGATACGCGACCTGCGAGCGCAGCGGCCCGAAACCGCCGGTCGCGTCGCGGCCGAATCGCGAGAAGCGCGACCACGCGCCGTCGCGCATCGTCGGCAGCGGGCCGTCCTGGAACAGCGGCGCCTCCATCGCGACCCACAGCGACCCGCCGTCCACCGACAGCGTGAGGCCTTCGAAGACGAGGTTGTCGCGCGGGCCGCGCTCGTCCGGCCCGATGCGGAACATCGGATCGAGCGGCACCTCGCCGAGGAACGAGCCGTCGAGCGCCGCATGGCGCACGAACGGATCGATCAGGCCCGACGGTCCGCGCTCCGGCCGTCGCAGCCCCTCGCTCGTCCACCACAACGTGCGCGTCGCCGGATCGAAGCGGATCGCCTCGGCATCGGCCGCGTCCGGCGGATAGAGGCTGCCGTCGGGCCGGTGCAGCGGCACGACGCTCTCGAGCGTCGCGTCGTGGAAGCCGGTCCCGTCGATCGCGAGCCGCGCGGTGTAGAACCGGGTCGGCGAGAAGCGCGAGCGATCGTCGCTGATCAGGTAGTAGAGGCCGGTCGCCGCGTCGCGGTCGATGCCGGACAGGCCGCCGACGATGGTGCCGTCGAACGCGAGCCGATGCGGGACCGTCCGGCTGCCGAGGAAGCGCAGCGCGTAGCGGCTCTCGGCGGTGTCGGGCGGCGGCGCGACCGTCGCACAGCCCGCAATCAGCGCGGCCAGCAGCGCGATGGCGCGCGGGCGGGCCGCGCGAACGGCGGACGACGCACGATGCGATCGGCGCGCCGCCGCGGTCGCGATCAAGGGTGCACGTACCGGATGCGATAGATCGCGCCGGCCGCGTCGTCCGACACGAGCAGCGACCCGTCGGGCAGCGGCAGCACGTCGGCGGGGCGGCCCCACGCCGTATCGTCGCCGCGCAGCCAGCCTTCGGCGAACACCTCCTGGCCGGTGACGCGCGTGCCGTCGATCGTCACGTGGACGACGCGGTAGCCGCTCTTCTTCGAGCGGTTCCACGATCCGTGCTCCGCGATGAACGCGCCGCGCCGGTAGGCCGTCGGGAACGCCTCGGTCGCGTCGGCGGCCGGACGGTAGAAGCGCATGCCGAGCGATGCGACGTGGGCGCCGAGCAGCGCCGACGGCGGCACGAACTGCGAGCACGGGTGTCCGCGTCCGAACTCGGGGTCGGGCACGTCGCCCTGGTGGCAGTACGGGAACCCGAAGCGAGGCGCCCCGCTGGTGCCGGCCGGGATGTGGTCGAGCTCGTCGGACGGCACGTCGTCGCCGAGCAGGTCGCGGCCGTTGTCGGTGAACCAGAGCGACCGGTCGTCCGGGCTCCAGTCGAAGCCGACCGTGTTGCGGACGCCGCGCGCGACGAGCGATCGGCCGCTGCCGTCCGGATGGATCTTCTGGATGTTCGCGTAGCGGTCCTCGTCGCGCTCGCAGACGTTGCACGGCGCGCCGACGGGCACGTAGAGATCGCCGTCGGGCCCGAACGCGATGAACTTCCAGCCGTGGTGCGTCTCGGTCGGGAAGCCATCGGTGACCAGCTTCGGCGCGCCGGCCCGGACTGCGTCGTCCACGTCGTCGATCCGCACGATGCGCGAGACCGCCGACACGAACAGCGAGCCTTGCCGGTACGCGACGCCGACCGGCGTCTGCAGGCCGTGCGCGATCGATTCGACGCCGGTCGCGCGCCCGTGGTCGAGCGACACCGCGTAGACGTCTCCGGCAGCGCTGCCGACGAAGAGCTTGCCGCGGCCGTCGGCGAAGCGGCCGAGCGTCATCTCGCGGGCCGACGGCACGCGATCGGTCAGCACCGCGATCGCGAAGCCGGGCGGCAGCCGGATCGTGTCGATCGGGAGCGCCGCCGCGTCCGCCGGTCCGGATGCGACGACAGCGAGCGCCGCGGCGAGCCCGGCGAGCCAGGCGGCGGACGACGAGGAGACACGAGGCATGGCGGCGACCGATGACGGAACGACCGCCATTGTCGCGACGCCGCCGCGGCGCCCGATGCGCCGTCGACCGGTTCGTGCGTCAGAGCGTCGCCATCAGGTCCCGCGACTCCTTGGCTTCGGCGGTGCCCGGCGAGGTCCGCAGCAGCGCCTGCAGCGTGGACTTCGCCGCGTCCTTGCGCCCGTCGCGGATCTGCGCCTTCGCGAGGTGCAGCGCGATGTCGCCGCGCTTCGGCGCCGCGGCGCTCGCCTTCTGCAGGTATTCGACGCCGCGATGCGCCTGGCCGTCCTCGACCAGCATCCAGCCGAGCGTGTCGTTGACGTCTGGCCGGTCGGGCGCGAGCTCGGCCGCCTTCTGCGCGACCTTCAGCGCGTCGGGATCCTTCTGCTGCCACAACGCGAGCGCGAGGTTGTTCATCAGCGCCGCGTCCTTCGGCCGCGCCTCGAGCGCCGTGCGGTATTCCTTCACCGCACGCGGATAGTCCTTCGCGCGCATCGCCATGTCGGCGTCGAGCATGCGCACCATCGTGTCCTGCGGATGCGTCTTCAGCCAGTCGGCGAGCACGGCGTTGCCCGCGGCCACGTCGCCGCCGAGCTGCAGCGCCGAGTACAGCTTGACGACGACCGGCGACGACGGCGTCTGCGCGAGGACCTTCCGGTATGCCGACGCCGCGTCCGCGTACTGCTTCGACGTGAGTTTCATGTCGCCGTCGAGCTCGGGAAGCGCCGGCGACTTCGGGGAGACCTTGCGGATCTCCGTCATCAGCTGCGTCGCCTCGGTCAGCTTGTGCGCGGCGAGCAGCGTGCCGACCGAAGCGGACTGGGCGAGATACGCGTCGGGATGCGTGCGCAGCGCGTTCACGAACAGCGGCATCGCGAGGTCGGTCTGGTTCGCCTGCACCATCGCCTGCGCGAGCCGGACCTGATACTCCATGACGTCGGGACGCTGCGAGACGAGCTGGCGATAGGCCGCGATCGCCTGGTCGATGCCGCCCGACTGGAGCTGCAGCTCGCCGACGAGCCGCAGGTACGACTCCTGGCGCGGCGCCGCGGCGAGCGCCTCCTGCGCGGTCGCCAGCGCCTGCCGCGCGTTGTTCTGCGACACCTGGTAGTCGATCAGCGCGATGACCGGCTGCTCGGCCGTCGGCGCGGCGCGGCGCGCGCTCTCGAGCAGCGGCAGCACGACGTCGGGACCGGCGCCGTGCTTCGCCTCGAGGCTCGCGAGCGCGAGCAGGGCGAGCGCGTTGTTCGGCGACTTCGCGAGCAGGGTCTTGTAGCGCTGTCGCGCGGCATCGACGTTGCCGTCGTGCTCGTCGAGCGACGCGAGGTTCGTCACCGCCGGGAAGTAGTTCGGCTGCAGCTGCAGCGCCTTCTCGAAGTCCTTCCGTGCGGCCGCGACGTCGTCGCGGCCGAGGTCGATGGCCGCGTGCAGGTTGTAGGTCAGCGGGTTGTCCGGCTCGCGTTTCTGCAGGTCCGTCCAGGCCGACTCGGCGTGATCGTAGTCGCGCCGGTTGAGATTCGCCATCACGAGCGCGATGTCGGGCCGCACGTCGTTGACGCTCGCCTTCGCGGCCGACTCGAGCGCGGCGAAGCCGCCGGCCTGGTCGCCGCTCGCCAGGTGCGCGGCGGCGCCGCGCACGCGCACGCCGATGTTCGCGGGATCGATCGCCGCGGCCCGGTCGAACATCTTCGACGCCGCGGCGACGTTGCCCATCTGCAGCGCGATCTCGCCGCCGAGACTCAGCAGTCCGCCGTCGTCCGGCAATGCACGCAGCGCCGGCTGCAGGACCTCGTTCGCCTTGAACGGCTGGCTCTCGCGCAGGTAGAGGCTCGCGAGCAGTCGGCGGGTGAAGATCGTGTTGGGGCTGAGCTTGATGCCTTCGATGAAGTGCACCTCCGCCTGTGCCGGCTGGTTCATCGCGAGCGAGATCGCGCCCGACAGGACCTGCGCCGGCGCGTTCGCCGGGTTGCCCCGCAGCGACAGCGCGATCGCGTCGTTCGCGTGCAGGTAGTCCTTCTTGTTGAACGAGACGAGCGCGTCGTAGTAGTCGACGATCGGGTTCAGCGGCGCGAGCTTCTTCAGCGTCGCGACTTCGGGCGCGGCGCGCGCCGAATCCCCGGCGACGACGTACGCATCGGCGAGCGCGAGGTGCGCCGTGACGCTGCGCGGGTCCTGCTTCGTGGCCGCGATGTACGCGGTGATCGCGTCCGGCGAGTTGCCGCGGGCGCGGGCGATGTCGCCCTTCAGGATCAGGCCGTCGACGTTGTTCGGCTGGCTGGCCAGCACGTCGAGCACCTCGGCGTTCGCGTCGTCGAACTCGCCGCGCATCGCCTTCAGCCGGGCCTGGCCGAGGCGCGCCGCGGGGAACTTCGGATCGAACCGCAGCGCCGAATCGTAGTCGCTCGTCGCCTCGTCGATCTTGCCCTGCTGCAAGGCCGCGAAGCCGAGCCAGGACTGGACTTCGGCGTTCGCCTGCGGCGACTTCAACTCGCTCTTCACGACCCATGCCGAGATCTTCTCGGGCTGGCCCTGCAGCACCTGGCTCTTGACGAGCAGCGGCACGACCTCGTCCCGGTTGTAGCGCTCGTCGTACGCCTTCTGCAGCTCGATCTCGGCGGCGCGCGCCTGGCCCTGCGCGAGGAACTCGCGTCCGAGGAGAAAGCGCCCCTCGGCCGACTTCGGATCGCTCTGCAGGACGTTCTTGAACTCGATGATCGCGCCGTTGTGATCGTTCTGCGCGGCGAGCTGCTTGCCGCGCGCGAGGTGGTCCTCGGCCGAGTCGAACGGGCAGCCGACGAGCAGCGAGCAGAACGCGGCGCAGACCGCGATGCGGACGCCCCGTCGGGGAAGATGGGATGGCATGGGTGGTACTCCGTCAGGGCGGTGCGGCGTCATCGACACGCCCGCCTTCGTTGTTTCGTCGTCGCGACCGGCGACGCCCGCACGCCGAGGCGTGCCGAGGCCGTCACAGGGTCGCCATCAGGTCCTTCGATTCCTTGCCTTCGACGCTGTCGGGCGCGGCCTTGACGAGCGCCTGCAACGTGCTGCGCGCGGCGTCCTTGTTGCCGTCCTTGAGCTGAGCCTTCGCGAGATGCAGCGCGATCTCGCGCTGCGCCGGTGCCGCGGCGCTGGCCTTCTGCAGCAGCTCGAGGCCGCGCTTCGTCTGTCCCTGCTCGACCAGCATCCAGCCGAGCGTGTCACCGACCTGCGGGCTGTCCGGCGCGATCGCGTTCGCCTTCTGCGCGTAGCTCAGCGCCTGCGGATCGTGCTGCTGCCAGAGCGCCCAGGCCAGGTTGTTCAGCACGCCGACGTCGTTCGGCTGCGCCTCGAGGACCGCGCGATAGTTCTGCGTGGCCCGCGGATAGTCCTTCGCGCGCAGCGCGAGGTCGGCGTCGAACAGCCGGACCGTCAGGTCCTTCGGATGCGACTTGACCCAGTCGGCGATGAACGCGTTCGCTTCCTTCGGGTCGCCGCCGAGGTAGATCGACGAATACGTCTTGATCACGAGGTTCGGCGTCGGATGCTGCGCGAGCGCCTTGCGGAAGATGGCGGTCGCGTCGGCGTACTGCTTCGCCGTCAGCTTGATGTCGGCTTCGAGCTCCGGCAGGACCGGCGACTTCGGCGACTGCTCGCGGATGTTCGCGAGCAGTCGCGACGCCTCGTCGATCTTGTTCGCGCGCAGCAGCGAGCCGATCGCCACGGACTGCGCCTGGTACGCGGTGGGCTGCTTCTTCAGCGCGTTCCTGAACGTCTGGACCGCCGCGTCGGGCTGGTTCGCGGCGAGCTCGGCCTCGCCGAGACGCATCTGCCGATCGAGCGAATCCGGGTCGAGGTTGACGAGCTTGCGGTACGCGACGATCGCCTGGTCGTTGCTCCCGGTCTGCATCAGCAGCTGCGCCGACATGTTCAGGTAGGTCGGGCTGTTCGGCGACTGCGCGAGGCCGTCCTGCAGGACGGTCAGCGCCTGCTTCGGATCGTTGCGCGACGCGTAGTAGGCCGCGAGCGCGAGCACCGGCTGCTCCGAGTTCTCGTTCGTCCGGCGCGCCTCCTTCAGCAGCGGCAGGACGACGTCGGGTCCGGCGCCGTGCGAGCTCTCGAGCTGCGCGAGCGAGAGCAGCGCGCCGAGGTTGCCCGGGTCCTTCGCGAGCAGCGTCTTGTAGCGCTGCCGCGCGCCGTCGACGTCGTGGTTGCGTTCGTCGAACGCGGCGAGGTTCGCGACCGCGGGGAAGTACGTCGGCGAGATCTCGACCGCGCGATCGAGCGCTTTGCGCGCGGCCGGCACGTCGCCGCGGCCGACATCGATCGCCGCGAGCAGGTTGTAGGTCTGCGGATTGTTCGGCTGCCGCTTCTCGAGCGTCTTCCACGCGGCGAGCGCCTGGTCGAACTGCTTGCGCTGCAGGCGCGCGAGGACCAGCGCGATGTCGGCCCGCGGGTTGTCCACGCTCGCCTTCGACGCCGCCTCGAGCTCGGCGAAGCCGCTCGCGTCGTCGCCGCGCGCGAAGTCGACCGCGGCGCCCTGCGTGCGGATGTTCGCGTCGGCGGGATTGATCTTCGCGGCCTTGTCGAAGTACTTCGCCGCGCCGTTGAAGTCGCCCTTCATCAGCGCGACCTCGCCGGCCAGACTGACGAGCGTGCCGTCGTTCGGCGCCGCCGCGAGCGCGGGCGCGAGCACCTCGTCGGCCTTCTGCGGCTGGCGCTGCTTCAGGTAGACGCTCGTCAGCAGCTTGCGCGCGTACAGGCCGTTCGGGTTGAGCCGGACCGCCTCGGCGAGATGCGTCTCCGCCTGCGCCGGCTGGTTCATCGCCGTCGAGATCGCGCCGGCCAGCAGCTGCGCCAGCCCGCTCTTCGGCGCCGACGCCAGGGACAGCGTGATCGCGTCGTTCGCGCGCGGGTAGTCCTTGCGGTTGAAGGCGATCAACGCGTCCATGTACGCGACGCCCGGGTGTCGCGGCGACTGCTTCTTCAGCGCGTCGACCTGCTCCTGCGCGAGATCGAGCTGGTGGTTCGCGATCAACGCGCCGGCGAGGTTGATGCGCGCGGCGAAGTTGCGCGGATCCTCCTTGATCGCCGCCTGGTACGACTCGATGGCCGGCGTCGTCGCGGCGTGCGCGCGATCGAGGTCGCCCTTGAGCACGAGCGCGTCGACCATCTTCGGGTTGTTCGCGAGCAGCGCGTCGACGTCCTTCTCGGCGCCGGCGAGGTCGCCGCCCGTCGCGCGGATGCGCGCCTGCGCGAGCTTCGCGTCGGGAAAGTCGGGGACCAGCTTCTCGGCGGCGGCGAAGGCGGCGAGCGCCTCCTCCTTGTGGCCCTCGGCGAGCAGCGAATTGCCGAGCATCGTCTGCAGCGCGGCGTTCGCCTCGGGCGTCTTCAGGTCGGCGCGGCCGATCTGCTTCGAGACCTTCTCGGGCTGTCCGGCGAGCACTTCCGCCTTGACGAGCAGCGGGACGACCTGTTCCGGATCGTATTTCGCGTCGAACGCCTTCTCGAGTTCGATTTCCGCGCTCTTCGGATCGCCCTGCAGCAGCAGCTCGCGGCCGAGCAGGAAGCGAGCCTCGCCCGAGTTCGGGTCGGCCTGCAGCACGTTCTTGAACTCGATCACCGCGGCGGCGTGGCTCTGCTTCGCCGCGAGCGCCTTGCCGCGCGCCATGTGGTCTTCCGGCTTGTCGCGATGGCACGCCGCGACGAGCAGGCCGGCGGCCGCGCAGGTGGCGAGGCCGAGGCGTCGTTGCAGGACGGTACGGGTCATGTCGTTGGTCTCCGGGATGGGCCGCCGTTCGACGATCGTCGCCGTCGTCCGGTCGTGTCGTTCAGCGGATGCCGAAGCGCCGCATCAGGTCGTACAGCGTCGGCCGGCTGACGCCGAGCATCTCGGCCGCGCGCGCGATGTTGCCGTCGACCTTGCCGAGCACGTGCAGGATCGCCGCGCGTTCCGCGTCGTCGCGCACCTGCCGCAGGTTGAAGATCTTCGGCTCGGCGTTCTCGACGTCGAGCGCGAGGTCGTCCGCGCCGATGAACTGGCCGTCGGCCATGATGACCGCGCGCTTGATGCAGTTCTCGATCTCGCGCACGTTGCCCGGCCACGAATAGGCCTCGATCGCCGCCACCGCGTCGTCGGCGAGCACGAGCGGCCTCCGGTTCTGCGCCTGGCAGAAGCGCGTGACGAACGCGCGCGCGAGCAGCGCGGCGTCGCCCTGGCGCGCGCGCAGCGGCGGGATGTCGACGACGATCTCGGCGAGGCGGTAGTACAGGTCCTCGCGGAAGCGCCCGGCCTTCGATCAGCGCCTTCAGGTTCTGGTGCGTCGCGCAGACGATGCGCACGTCGACCGGGATCTCCTCGCGGCCGCCGATCCGCTCGATGACGCGCTCCTGCAGGAAGCGCAGCAGCTTGGCCTGCAGCGCGCCGGGCAGGTCGCCGATCTCGTCGAGGAACAGCGTGCCGCCGTCGGCGTACTCGATCTTGCCCTTCGTCTGCTTGGCCGCGCCGGTGAAGGCGCCGCGCTCGTAGCCGAACAGCTCGCTCTCGAGCAGGTTCTCGGGGATCGCCGCGCAGTTGATCGCGACGAACTTCTTGTCCCGGCGCGGCGACAGGTCGTGCAGGCCGCGCGCGAGCAGTTCCTTGCCGGTGCCGCTCTCGCCGAGCAGCAGCACCGTGACGTCGGACGGCGCGACCCGCTCGATGTTGCGGCAGATGCGCAGCATCGCGGGGTCGCGCGTGAGCAGGCCCGCGAGCGGCAGGCGCATGTTGACGCTCTGGAGCAGCCGGTTCTCGCGTTGCAGACCCGGCGAGCCGGAACGCGCGGTCGACGACGAGCGCGAGCAGCTCGGGCTCGAACGGCTTCGTGTAGAAGTCGTATGCGCCGAGCGCCGATCGCCTTCACCGCGTTCGACGCGATCGTTCTGGCCGGTGATCATGATGACCTTCGTGTCCGGCGACGCCGACAGCATCTCGGCCAGCAGCGCGAAGCCCTCGGACGCGTTGTCGGGGTCGGGCGGCAGGCCGAGGTCCATCGTCACGACCGCGGGCTCGTAGCGACGCAGCTGCGCCATCGCGGACGCGCGGTCCTCGGCGACGACGACCTCGTAGCGGTCGAAGCTCCAGCGCATCTGCTTCTGGATGCCCGGGATCGTCCTCGACGACGAGCAGTACCGGCTTCTCGTCGGCCGGCTTCGCCTTGGCGCGCAACGGCGACCGGCTCGGCCTCGGTGATGACGTCGTTCATGGTTTTCTCCGGGTCAGGCGACGACGGCGGACCGCAGCAGCGGCAACGCGATGCAGAAGCGGGTGCCTTCGGTCTCTCGGCTCTCGACCTCGAGATGGCCGCCGAGCTCGCGGATGTATTCGCGGCTCTCGTAGATGCCGATGCCCATCCCGTTCTTCTTGGTCGACTCGAACGGTTTGAAGAGGCGCGTGCGGATGAAATCCTCGCTCATGCCGACGCCGCTGTCCTCGACTTCGATTATTGCAGACTGGTCCTCGGAACGGACGCGGACCTCGATCTTTCCGCCGGGCGGCGTCGCCTCGGCGGCGTTCTGCAGCAGGTGGCCGACGACGCGATCGAGCCGCTCGCGGTGCGCCATCGTCCGGATGCCGGGCGCGTCGACGCGGATCGTCGGACGCGGCGTCAGCGGCGCCTTCGACTGCAGCGCCGACAGCACGACGTCCTGGAGGTCGACCGGCGCGGGCTCGTCGGCCGGCGTGGCGCCCACGCGCAGCTGCAGCAGCAGCTTCTTCATCTTCTCGACCGCGTTGTCGACGGTGTCGATCATGTCGTCCTGGAACTCGGGATTGTCGCGGTGCCGGGCCGCATTGCTCAGCAGCAGCGACAGCTGCGCCACGAGGTTCTTCAGGTCGTGGACGACGAACGCCGACATGCGGTTGAACGACTCGAACTGCCGCGCGACGAGCAGCGCGCGGTTCGCGTTGCAGCTGCGCCAGCGTGCTCGCGACCTGGCGGCCGGCCGTCTTCAGCAGGTCGTTGACCTCCCAGTCGATGTTCATCTTCGTGCGCGCCGTCAGCAGCACGATGAAGCCGTACAGCGCGTCGTGCAGCATCAGCGGGATGACCAGCCACGCCTCGTCGTCGCGGACCAGCCAGTCCGGCACGGCGAGGTCGCCGTAGTGGGCCGCCTTCTCGCGGTATTCGTCGAGGTTCACGACCCACTCGCGCTGTTGCAGGAAGCGCGCGAGCGAGCCGTCCTCGGGCTCCGGGGCGTCGCTCAGCAGCGGCGCCTCCCATTGCGTGAGGCGCTCGTAGACCGGGCGGTCCTGCCTGACCCAGAGCCCGCCGCCGCGCGCCTCGACGAGGTTCGCGATCCCGCGCACCGCGCGCGCGCCGAAGCCCTCGTCGTGATGCTCCTCGGTCAGCTCGCGCGTCAGCTTCAGCCACTCCTCGCGATAGTCGTAGCGATAGCTGAAGAAGTTCTTGTTGATGAAGACCTTCAGGCGCGCGCGCAGCGATCCGGAGAACAGGATCAGCGCGAGGCCGAGCAGGCCGGCGAAGAGGATCGTCGTCTGCAGGATGCCGCCCCAGGTGCCGCCGGTGATGCGGATCGCGTAGCCCGCGGCCGAGACGAGCAGCAGGTACGCGCCGGCGGCGAGCAGCGTCGTCGACTGGAACACCATGCGTCGCGACACCGCGATGTCGAGCGACCACCCGGGGTTGCGCGCGGCCGACACCGCGACGAGCGGGATCGTGATCAGGTTGATCAGCCCGCGCGCCGCGAACAGCTCGAGATTGACCTGTCGGAACAGCATCGCGTCGGCGAACGTCACGAGGTCGTACGCGAAGACGCCGCCGACGCCGAGGCAGAAGAACTTGATGCTCCAGCGGTCGTCGGGCGCCGTCCCGACGTAGAGCTGCTCGATCAGCATCAGCGCGACGATCGACGTCAGCAGGTGCGCGGCGTAGTACAGCGGCGGCCACAGCAGCGACGGCGCCGCGAAGCGCGCGACCTCGCAGGCGAGCATCGCGGCGACCGCGCCGGTCGCGACCTTCAGCGTCGCCGGCAGCCGACGTGCGACCGGCCCGGCGCGCGCGGTGCGCGGGCCCGCGAGCAGACAGCCGACGAACGCGAGCCACGACGCGTCGCGCAGGATCTCGAGGAAGGCCGACACCGGCCCCGCACCGGGCACGCTCGCGAAACCGGCCGACGTCGCCGCCGACCACGCGAAGCTGATGACCGCCGCGACGGCCAGCAGCACGCCGGAACGCGCCCGCCGCTTGCCGGACCGCAGCGACACGAGCAGCAGCGCCGTCAGGATCGCGTACCCGACCGCGGCCGCGCCGTAGCCCCACTGGCCCCACTGCGCGATGACGACGCGCGCCGCGGCGTCCATCAGCGGCCGGTCCGGACGCGTGCGGCGGCCCGCGTCATCGCGCGCCCTTGCCCCACAGCACCACCTCGACCGTCTCGACCAGGATCAGCAGGTCGAGGAACAGCGTGTGGTTCTTCACGTAGTAGAGGTCGTATTGCAGCTTCTGCGACGCGTCGTCGAGCGACGCGCCGTACGGATAGCGGACCTGCGCCCAGCCGGTGATGCCCGGCTTGACGCTGTGCCGCGCCGCGTAGAACGGGATGTCCTGCACGAGCTGGCGCACGAAGAACGGACGCTCGGGCCGCGGACCGACGAAGCTCATCTCGCCGCGCAGCACGTTGATGACCTGCGGCAGCTCGTCGATGCGGGTGCGACGGATGAAGCGGCCGATGCGGGTGATGCGGTCGTCGTTGTTCTTCGCCCACTTCGGCTTGCCGTCGCGCTCGGCGTCGCGCCGCATGCTGCGGAACTTGAGGATCTCGAACACGCGGCCGCCCTGGCCGACGCGCTCCTGGCGATAGAAGATCGGGCCGCGGTCCTCGATGTGGATCAGGAACGCGGTGATCGCGATCACCGGCAGCATG
>CAVPTE010000009.1:0-29286 GCA_963708665.1 uncultured beta proteobacterium
GACGCCTCGTGCAGCGGGACGGTCGACAGCGGCAGCCCGGGCAGCGCCGCGGTGCGCGCGAGCGTCATCAGCTCGCGCATCTCGGCCGGCGAGCCGACGTACGACCCGACGATCCGCGCGGCCTTGATCGCGACCATCGCCGGCGCGATGGACGTCGCGCCGCCGAACAGCCCGACGGCGACCAGCGTGCCGCCCTTGCGCAGCGCGCCGAAGCCGAACGCGAACGTCTCGCCGGCGCCGACGAAGTCGATCGCCGCGAGCACGCCGCCGCCGGTCGCCTTCGCGAGCGCGCGCGCGGCGCCGTCGGCCCTCGGGTCGATGACGTCGGCCGCGCCCGCCGCGCGCGCGAGGTCCCACTTCGACCGGTCGACCTCGGCGACGATCGGCGCGGGCAGGCCGAGCGCCGCCGCCATCCGGATGCCGGACAGGCCGACGCCGCCCGCGCCGATGATCAGCAACCGACGATCGCCCGCGTCGACGAACGAGCCGGCGACCTTCTTCAGCGCGCCGAACGCGGTCAGGCCCGAGCACGCGTACGTGCAGGCCTGCTCCTCGGACAGCGGCGCGAAGTCGAACAGGTAACGCTCGTGCGGCACGAGCACGTGGTCCGCGAAGCCGCCGTCGACGTTGACGCCGAGCGCGCGCGGCGCGTTGCACAGCTGCTCGTCGCCGGCCGCGCACGTCGCGCAGCGTCCGCAGCCGATCCACGGGTAGACGACGCGACGATCGCCGACCGAGACGCCGTCGACCGCGTCGCCGACCGCGACGACGGTGCCGGCGATCTCGTGGCCGAGCGTGCGCGGCGGCGCGACGCTGGCCGCGAGCCCGATGCGGTTGCCGTGACCGAGGTCGAAGTAGCCGTCGGCGAGATGGACGTCGCTGTGGCAGACACCGCAGCTGCCGACGTGCACGACGACCTCGTGGCCGGACGGCGTCGGGGTCGGCACCTCGCTCGATGCGAGCGATTCGCCGAATCGTTCGACCTGCCAGCGGATCATCGGCGGCCCCCGCGCCGTGCGTCGCGCTCGGCGCGGGACGTCGACGGTCGGCGTTCGTCCGCCGATCCCGTCGCTTCGCCGCACGCGACGGCGGTTCGCCCGACGGCGGTGGCAGGTCGTGTCGGAGTGTCTAGACTGCGGCGCATGAAGACGATGGCTCCCGATTCGATCGACGCTGGCTTCGGCGGACCCTCCGCGACGCGACCGCAAGGGGCCGCGTCGCGACCCGACGGCGACCCACGCGCGGCGTCGTGGTGCGCGCTGCCGACCGGATGGCGCCTGCGCACGCTGCTGCTCGCGAACGTCGCGGCGGTCGCCGTCGCGCTCGAGGCCGCGGGGCTGCCGTGGGCCGCCGCGCTGCTGCTCGCGACGCTCGCGACCGGCATGTGCGTCTTCGCGTCGCGCGACGCGTGGCGACGCCCCGAACGGTACACGACGAAGCGGCTGCTCGCGAAAGCGGCGCGCGCGTTCGTGCTGTCGTACCTCGGGTCGGCGCTCGCGTGGTTCGTCCTGGACTTCGTGCAGTACGGCAACGTCGACCCGCCGCGACTGCTCGCGTCGGTCGAGGTCGCGACGCGCAAGTCGGTGCCGGTGCTCGCGCTCGTCGTCGTCGTCATGATCGTGATGATGGGCATCGTCGCGCGGGTCAAGCGCGTGCGGCTCCACAACGAACTGGCGGTGATGCGCATCGAGCAGGAGCGCGACGCGACCGCGCGACAGCTCGCCGAGTCGCGGCTCCAGCTGCTGCAGAAGCAGATCCAGCCGCACTTCGTGTTCAACACGCTCGCGGCACTCCAGCACTGGGTCGACGAAGGCGACGCGCGTTCGGGACCGCTGCTGCGCGCCCTGACGACGTTCCTGCGCGGATCGACCGAGCTGCTGAACCAGGACCGGACGACGCTCGCGGTCGAGGTCGACAATGTCCGCCACTATCTCGACATCATGGCGGCGCGGCTCGGCGGCCGGCTGCGATACGAGATCGCGATCGCCGCCGGCACCGGAGACCGGCCCATCCCGCCGGGCCTGTTGCTGACGCTCGTCGAGAACGCGATCGAACACGGCCTCTCGCCGGCGCTGCGCGGCGGGACAGTGCGGATCGTGACGGTCGACGACGGCGACGCGTGGTCGCTGACCGTCGACGACGACGGCGTCGGCCTCGCGCCCGGCTGGGCCGAGCGCATCGGACTCGCGAACTGCCGAGAGCGGCTGCGGCACCTGTTCGGGCCGGGCGCGACGCTGACGCTGCGCGCCGACGGCGCTCACACGATCGCGACGGTCCGGATCGAGCCATGACCGAGATGCCCGAACGGTCGCGGACCACGGCGCTCGTCGCCGACGACGAGGAGGCGCCGCGCGCGCAGCTGCGGGCGGCGCTCGAGCGCACGGCGCCCGACCTCGCGATCGTCGCCGAGTGCGTCAACGGCGTCGACGCGTGGGACGCATGGCTCGAGCTGCAGCCGGACGTCTGCTTCCTCGACATCCGGATGCCGGGACTGTCCGGCATCGACGTCGCCCGTCGCATCGCCGGGCGATCGCAGGTCGTCTTCGTCACGGCCTACGGCGACCACGCGCTCGAGGCATTCGACGCCGGCGCGGTCGACTACCTCGTGAAGCCGATCGACGCGGCGCGCGTCGAGCGGATGGCCGACCGGCTGCGCGTCCGTCGAGCGACGTCTGTCGCGACGGAGCTGCATCCGCTGCTGCAGACGCTCGCGAAGCAGATCCGCCGGCCGCCGCTGACGGTGATCCAGAGCAGCGCGGGCCGCCAGGTCCGCCTGATCCCGGTCGACGAGATCGCGTACTTCGAGGCCGACAGCCGCTACACGCGGGTCGTCCACGACGGCGGCGACGCGTTCATCCGCACGCCGCTGAAGGAACTGCTCGGGCAGCTCGACGACGACGTGTTCTGGCAGATCCACCGGTCGCTGATCGTCGACCGGCGCCGCATCGTCGCCGCGACGCGGATCGACGAAGGCAGCATGGAGGTGACGCTGCGCGGTCGGCCCGAACGCCTGCCGGTCTCGCGTCCTTTCCAGCCGCTGTTCCGCGGCCAGTAGCGCGCCTCACACGCCGAGCCAGCCGGCGACGGCCGCGTCGTCGCGCAATGTCGCCGACGCGCCTTCGAGCACGACGCGACCCTTCTGCAGCACGACGCAGCGGTCGGTGTTCGCGAGCACTGCGCGATAGTTGCGGTCGACGATCAGCGACGCGATGCCGGTCGCGCGGATCAGGCCGACGATCCGCCAGATCTCCGCGACGACGAGCGGCGCGAGCCCTTCGGTCGCCTCGTCGAGGACGATCACCTGCGGATTGAGCATCAGCGCGCGACCGATCGCGAGCATCTGCTGCTCGCCGCCCGACAGCGCGGCGCCGCCGTGATGCAGCCGCTCCGCGAGACGCGGGAAGAGGGCGAGCACGCGGTCGAGCGTCCAGCGATCGCCGGCCGCGTCCGGCGCGTCGGCGCGCCGCCGGACCGGCGCGATGCCGGGCCGTGCGGCCATCACGAGGTTCTCGCGCACCGACAGGTTCGGGAAGACGCCGCGCCCTTCGGGGACGTAGCCGATGCCGAGCCGCGCGATCCGGTCGGGCGCGTGCGACGCGACGTCGACTCCGGCGATGCGGATCGTCCCGCCGCTCGGCCGGTGCAGCCCGAGCAGCGTGCGGATCAGCGTCGTCTTGCCCATCCCGTTGCGGCCGAGCAGGCCGACCGACTCGCCGCGCGCGATCGCGAGCGACACGCCGTGCAGGATGTGGCTCTGGCCGTAATGGGCGTGCACGTCGCGCGCGTCGATCCACGGCGCCAGGTCAGGGGTCGGCAGCGCGCTCACGCCGGCACCGTCGCGAACGCATCCGCGTCGCCGGCATGCTCGCCGAGGTACGCGACCTGCACGTCGGGATTCGCGCGCACCGCGGCCGGCGCGTCGCTCGCGATCACGCGGCCGTCGACCATCACCGTGATGCGGTCGGCGACGCGGAAGACGGCGTCCATGTCGTGCTCGATCAGCAGGATCGCGTGCCCGTCCTTCAGCGCGTCGAGCAGCGCGAGCATCCGCTCGGTCTCCTCGGCGCCCATCCCGGCGAGCGGCTCGTCGAGCAGCAGCACCTGCGGATCGGTCGCGAGGCACATCGCGATCTCGAGCTGGCGCTTCTGGCCGTGCGACAGAGCGCCGGCGATCCGGTCGGCGACGTCGGCGAGCCCGGCACGCTCGATCGCGCGCGACGCGGCGTCGCGACTGTCGCGGTCGCGCGCCGCCGGCGTCCACCAGTCCCACGGTCGCTGGCGCCGAGCCTGCGCCGTCAGCCGGCAGTTCTCGAACACGGTGAAACGCGGGAAGATCGTGTTGCGCTGGTAGCTGCGGCCGAGCCCGGCGCGCGCGCGTCGCGGCTGCGTCCAGCGCGTCGCGTCGTGACCGAGCAGCGTCACCGACCCGGACGACGCGCCGAGCTCTCCCGACAGCACGTTGACGAGCGTCGACTTGCCGGCGCCGTTCGTGCCGATCACCGCGTGCAGCGCGCCGCGGGTCAGCGTCAGCGACACGCGGTCGACGGCGACGAGGCCGCCGAAGCGGCGCGTCACGTCGGTCGCGACGAGCAGCGCGTCGCTCACGGCCGGCGACGGAACAGGCCGATCAGGCCGTGCCGCAGCGTCGCGACGAACGCGATGATCGCGAGGCCGAGCGGCAGTTGCCAGTGCTTCGCGAAGCCGCCGAACAGCGCCTCCGACTGGAAGACTTCCTGCAGCAGCGTGAACGCGAGCGCGCCGAGCATCGCGCCGCGCAGGTGGCCGAGGCCGCCGAGGATGATCATCAGCAGCACGATGCCGCTCTGGTTCCACGCGAGCAGCTCCGGGTTGACGACGCCGTCCTTCATCGCGAACAGCACGCCGGCGAGGGACGCGATCGACGCCGCGAGCACGAACGCGCCGAGCTTGTACGGATACGTCGCGAACCCCGCCGCCCGCATCCGCTGCTCGTTCGCCTTGATGCCGGCGAGCGCGCGGCCGTAGCGGCTGCGCAGCAGGACCGCGAGAAACGCGAACGTCGCGACGAGGCACGCGAGCGTCGCGTAATACAGCGCGCGGCCCTGCTCGAAGTCGACGAGCGTCGCGCCGCCGATCGTCAACGGCGGCTTGTAGCCGAGGTAGATGCCGTCGCTGCCGCCGCCGATCGACGTGTCGTGGAACACGAAGAACGCCATCTGCGAGAACGCGAGCGTGATCATGATGAAGTAGACGCCGCGCGTCCGCAGCGACAGCGCACCGACGGCCAGCGCGAACGCGGCCGCCGCGACGACGGCCGCGGCGACGACGAGCCACGCGCTCGCGGCATCGACGCGCGCGGTGACGATCGCGACCGCGTACGCGCCGATGCCGAAGAACGCCGCGTGGCCGAACGACACGAGCCCCACCTGTCCGACGAGCAGCTCGAGGCTCATCGCGAAGATCGCGAAGATCATGATCTTCGCCGCGAGGTCGACGTGGAACGACGAGCCGAACGCCGGGAATGCCGCGAGCAACGCGAACGCGACGACGACAGGGACGAGCCGGCGCACGTCGGCGCGACGCGCGTCGCCGACCGCCTCGGAGGGTCGCGTCACGTCAGCCGGTCCTGAACAGGCCTTCGGGCTTCCACAGCAGCATCGCCGCCATCAGCACGTAGATCGACATGCCGGCGAGCGTCGGAAACAGCACCTTGCCGAACGTGTCGACGATGCCGACCAGCAGCGCCGCGACGAACGCGCCGCGGATCGAGCCGATGCCGCCGATCACGACGACGACGAAGCACACGATCAGCACCTGGTTGCCCATGCCCGGATAGACCGACGAGACCGGCGCCGCGACGAGGCCCGCGAGCGCCGCGAGGCCGACGCCGGCCGCGAACACGACGCGATACAGCAGGCGGATCGGGACGCCGAGCGCCTGCACCATCTCGCGGTTCGTCGCACCGGCGCGCACGCGCATCCCGAGCCGGGTCCGCGTCATGACGAACCACATCGCGACCGCGACGACCGCGCAGACGATCGAGACGAAGACGCGATAGACCGGGTACGTCATGACGTCCGACAGCGGGAAGCTGCCGGCGAGCCAGTCGGGCATCGCGACGCCGTGCACGTCGTCGCCGACGAGCAGGCTGCGGACCTCCTCGAAGACGAGGATGAGCCCGTACGTCATCAGCACCTGCTGCAGGTGCTCGCGTTCGTAGAGGTAGCTGAAGAACGCCCACTCGAGCAGGTAGCCGAACGCGACCGCGAGCGCGACGCCGATCAGCAGCGTCGCGCCGAAGCCGCTGCCCGGTGCCCCGCCGAACGCACGATCGACGAGCGGCGCGAGCGAGTACGCGAGGTAGGCGCCGAGCATGTAGAAGCTGCCGTGCGCGAGGTTGATGACGCCCATGATCCCGAAGATCAGCGTCAGCCCCGACGCGACCAGGAACAGCAGCAGGCCGTACTGGATCGCGTTCAGGCACTGGATCAGGAACGTGGGCAGGTCCATCGGTCAGCGGGTGGGGCGTTGGGCAGGTTGCGAGCACCGTGCGGTTGGTACAAACAACCGTCGTCCCCGTACAGGCGGGGGGCCAGTTCGTTGTGCGCAAGCCATCGCGCGAGCAAGGCGCGTGACACAGGGTTCCCGCCTTCGCGAGAACGACGACGTTCAATCCGGCGGGTCGTCACACCGTAGCGCCCCGGGTCGACACGCGGCTCCTTCACCTCGACACCCACAACACCGTCGTCCCCGGGAAGGCGGGGATCCGGCGTCGTTGCGCACACGCGATCGTGCGAGGAACGCGCAAGACACTGGGTTCCCGCTTTCGCGGGAACGACGGGATTGGGCTGGTGCTCTTCATGCTGCCGAGACCGAGGGCGACGTCGCACGACAGCCGCCGATCCGGGAACGCGCGGATGACGAAGCCTGGTCGACCGAGGCACGCTCGTCCCGGCGCCATCCGGCGCGCCGCGCCGCCCGAGCCGCCCCGGTCCCTACATCCGGCATCCGCGCGCCGGATCCGCGAGCGCCTTGGCCGCGACGCCTTCGTCGTGGTTCTGCTTGCCGACGACCTTGCGCAGGTAGAAGTCCTGCACCGGGTTGTGCGACCGGCTCACGGTGAACGGGCCGCGCGGGCTGTCGATCCGCGCCTTCTCGACCGCGGCCGCGAACTCCGCCTTCTTCGAGACGTCGCCGCCGCTCGCCTTCAGGCCGATCGCGAGCATCTGTGCCGCGTCGTATCCCTGCACCGCGTAGACGTCGGGCTGCAGCTTGTAGGTCTTCGCGTACGCGAGACGGAACGCGTTGTCGCGCGGCGTGTTCAGGTCGTCGGCGTAGTGCAGCGTCGTCAGCATGCCCTGCGCCGCGTCGCCCTGCGCGTCGAGCGTCCCGTCGGTGAGGAAGCCGGGCCCGACGAGCGGGATCGTGCGGTTCAGCCCGGCGGCCGCGTAGTCCTTCACGAACTTGACCGCGCCGCCGCCGGCGAAGAACGCGTAGACGACGTCCGGCTTCGTCGCCGCGATCTCGGTCAGCAGCGCCTGGAACTCGACGTTCGGGAACGGCACGGTCAACGCCTTCACGACGGTGCCGCCGCCCTTCTCGAAGGCCTCCTTGAAGCCGTTCGTCGACTCGTCGCCGGCCGCGTACTTCCACGTGATCGTCACGGCCTTCTTCATGCCGCGCTTCGCCGCGACCTCGCCCATCGCGTATGCCGGCTGCCAGTTCGAGAACGAGCTGCGGAAGATGTTCTGCGCGCACATCGGGCCGGTGACCGCGTCGGCGCCGCCGTTCGGCACGATCAGCAGCGTGTTGCTGTCCTTCGCGGCCTTCGCCATCGCGAGCGTCACGCCGGAATGGACGGTGCCGACGATCACGTCGACGTTGTCGCGCTTGATCAGCTTGTTGACGTTGTCGGTCGCCTTCGACGGCTCCGACTCGTCGTCGACCTTCACGTACTCGATGTCGCGACCGGCGAGCTTGCCGCCCTGCTCGTCGACGTAGAGCCGGAAGCCGTTCTCGATCGCGTTGCCGAGCGCCGCGTACGTGCCGCTGTACGGCAGCATGAAGCCGACCTTCAGCTTCGGCGCCTGCGCGGTCGCCGGCGCGATCGGCGCCGCGGCGGCGCACAGGCAGGCCGCGAGCGCGGCGAACGACAGATACGAACGTCTCTTCATGATGTCTCCCTGGTCCGTGAATCGGTGTTCGAGGTGCGGTCCGCCGATGCGTTGTCGGCGGACCGCGCGCGACCCCGGTCCGGGCATGCGCGTCGACGAAGTGTACGGTCGCGTCGATCACCGCGTCCGGCCGGTCGCGATGCGGCGAATGGCCGCAGTCGTCGAGCTTGACGAGCACGGTGTCCGGCAGCGCGTCGGCGATGCCGTCGATGTGCGCCATCGTCCCGTATTCGTCGTCGCGTCCCTGGATCGCGAGGATCGGGCAGCGGATCGACGGCAGCAGGTCGTGGATGTCGAAGCGGCCGAACGGCTCCGACAGCCACACGTCGTTCCATCCCCAGAACGCCGAGTCGACGTCCGCGTGATGGCGCGCGAGCCGCTCGCGCAGGTCGGTCCCGCGATACGCGACCCGCGTGCGCTCGATCGCGTCGAGGCCGAAGCGCTCGACGTCGAGATGCGGCGCGACGACGACCAGCCCCGCGACGCGGTCCGGATACGTGGCCGCATGGATGAGCGCGATCGACCCGCCGTCGCTGTGACCGAACAGCCACGGCGGGTCGACGTCGACGTCGATGCCGAGCGCGGCGAACAGCGGCGGCAGGACGTCGCGCGCCTGTCGATGCATGAAGTCGGCGCCCCAGCGGACGTGGGGCGGCCGAGGCGTCGACGTCCCGTAGCCGGGTCGCGAGAAGACGAGGCCGCGATAGCCGCCGGCCGCGCACAGGCGCGCCGGGAAATCGCGCCACATCGACACCGAGCCGAGGCCTTCGTGCAGGAACACGAGCAGCGGCGCCGCGGGCGGGCCGTCGAGGCGCCGGTACTCGATGTCGACGCGCTCGCCGTCGACGTCGATCGCGACGCGCGGAGGCACAGCCGGCCGTCGTCGTGCGACGGCATCGTCACGCCCGCGCCGCGGTCGTGCGCTCGCGCAGCCGGAAGCGCTGGATCTTCCCGGTCGCGGTCTTCGGCAGCTCGGCGACGAACTCGATCTCGCGCGGGTACTTGACCGGCGCGAGGCGGCTCTTGACGAACGACTTCAGCTCGTCGGCGAACGCGGGCGACGCAGACGCCGGGTCCTTCGCGACGACGAACGCCTTCGTGCGCGTCAGGCCGTGCTCGTCGGGCACGCCGATCACGGCGGCCTCGAGCACGGCGGGGTGCTCCATCAGCGTCGACTCGACCTCGAACGGCGACACGTACTGGCCACTCACCTTCAGCATGTCGTCGCTGCGGCCCGCGTAGACGTAGTAGCCGTCGGCGTCGCGGAAGTACTTGTCGCCGCTCTTCGTCCAGTGACCCTGGAACGTGTCGCGGCTCTTCGCGCGGTCGGACCAGTACATCAGCGCGCTCGACGGCCCCTTGATGTAGAGATCGCCGATGCGATCGGGTCCGTCGATGACCGCGCCGTTCTCGTCGCGCAGCTCGACCTCGTAGCCGTCGACGGGCTTGCCGGTCGTGCCGTAGCGCACGTCGCCGGGGCGGTTCGACAGGAAGATGTGCAGCATCTCGGTCGAGCCGATGCCGTCGATGATGTGGCAGCCGAAGCGCTTCGTGAAGCGTTCGCCGACGTCGCGCGGCAGCGCCTCGCCCGCAGACGAGCACATCCGCAGCGCCACGTCGTCGCGCGACGGCAGCGCCGGCGACGCGAGCATGCCGGCGAAGCCGGTGGGCGCGCCGAAGAACACCGTGGGCTTCGGGCCGTCGACGCCGCGCAGCCGCCGGAAGCACGCGTCGGGCGTCGGCCGCTCGGCCATCAGCACGACCGTCGCGCCGACCGACAGCGGAAACGTCAGCGCGTTGCCGAGTCCGTACGCGAAGAACAGCTTCGCGGCCGAGAACGCCACGTCGTCCTCCGTCAGGCCGAGTACCGGCTTCCCATACAGCTCGGCCGTCCACCACAGGCTGCCGTGCGCGTGGACCGTGCCCTTCGGCCGGCCGGTCGAGCCGGACGAGTACAGCCAGAAGGCGACGTCGTCGGCGGTCGTGGCGGCCGGCTTCGGCATCGGCTCGTGCGCGGACACCCAGGCGTCGAGGCCGGTCGGCCCGTCCCCGCCGGACACGATCGTCGCGAGCAGCTCGTGGTCGATGTCGTTCGTCGCGTCGTCGAGGACGGGCCGCAGCGCGGCCGACACGAGGGCGGCGCGCGCGCGGCAGTGGTCGACGATGTACGCGTAGTCGGGCGCCTTCAGCATGGTGTTGACCGCGACCGGAACGACGCCGGCGTACAGCGCGCCGAGGAACGCGACCGGCCAGTCGTTGCAGTCGTGCATCAGCAGCAGCACGCGGTCCTCGCGACGCAACCCGGACGCGCGCAGCGCGGACGCGACGCGTCGCGCCCGGTCCTCGAGCGCGCCGTACGCGAGGCGCCCCGCGTCGTCGACATACGCGAGCTTGTCCGCGCGCGCGCGCGTTCAGCGCGAACAGGTGGGCGGCGAAGTTGAACCGCTCGCCGGGCGGCGAAGCGACCGCGTGATCCATCGACGTCTCCAGCCGCGACGCGGCGACGGGCATCGGCCCGCATGTTGAATAATTCACGTGGATGCCGGACACTGGCGCTTCCGGCCCGGTCGCCACGCACGATAATGCATGCGACGTTGAACCGGCATCCGGACAAGTCCCTAGACGGAGCGACGATGCGCGACAGCGAGCCGGCCGGCGCCGTGCCCCGCGACGACGAGCCTGCCGAGGCCACGGGGCGGGAGCCGTTCCTCGTCGCGCTCGGCGACCGGGTGCGCTCGCTGCGCGCCCGCAAGGGGATGACGCGGCGTTCGCTCGCGATCGCGTCGGGCGTCTCCGAGCGGCATCTGGCGAACCTCGAGCTCGGCGTCGGCAACGCGTCGATCCTCGTGTTGCGGCAGGTCGCCGCGGCGCTCGACAGCCAGCCGGCCGACCTGCTCGGCGACGACATCGACTCGCCGGAGTGGCTGCTGATCCGCGACCTGCTGCGCGGCCGCGACGACCAGGCCCTGCGCCGCGCGCGCGCCGCGCTCGCCGAGCTGTTCGGCACGGTCGCGCTGCCCGAGGCGCGCAAGCGACGGATCGCGCTGATCGGCCTGCGCGGCGCCGGCAAGTCGACGCTCGGCCGGCGCCTCGCCGAGGCACGCGGGGTGCCGTTCGTCGAGCTGAATCGCGAGATCGAGCGCGTGGCCGGGCTACGGGCTCGCGGAGATCCACAACCTGCTCGGCCCGGCGGCGTACCGCCGCTACGAGCGCCGTGCGCTCGACGAGGCGCTGGAGCACTTCCCCGACGCGGTGATCGCGACCCCGGGCGGCATCGTGGCCGACCCGGCGGCGTTCAACCGGCTGCTGTCGCACTGCTTCACGGTGTGGCTGACCGCGACGCCGGCCGAGCACATGCAGCGCGTCATCGAGCAGGGCGACACGCGGCCGATGGCCGGCAACCGCGAGGCGATGGACGACCTGCGGCGCATCCTCGCCGGCCGCGCCGCGTTCTATCGGAAGGCCGACCTGACGTTCGACACGTCGGGGCGCCCGGTCGACGCGTCGTTCGACGCCCTGCGGGTCGCGCTCGACGACGCGCTCGGCGTCCGACCGGACATGCAATAAAGTGCTTGACCCCGCGTCGCAACGTCACGCACTATATTGCCTGCGCCTGTTGCGCGACCCGAAAGGAAGACCATGACCCTCGCCGAGCCCGCCGTCGAGTCCGCCCCGCCGGCCGCGAGCGCACCGACGGCGCTAGCGCCCGTCGACTACCGCACCGACCCGTCGCGCTATCGGCACTGGTCGCTCGCGGCCGACGGCCCGGTCGCGACGCTGAAGCTCGGCATCGACGAGGACGCCGGCGTGCGGCCCGGCTACAAGCTGAAGCTGAACAGCTACGACCTCGGTGTCGACATCGAGCTCAACGACGCCGTCAACCGCATCCGCTTCGAGCATCCGGAGGTCCGCACGGTCGTCGTGACGAGCGCGCGCGACCGCATCTTCTGCTCCGGCGCGAACATCTTCATGCTCGGCGTCTCGTCGCACGCGTGGAAGGTCAACTTCTGCAAGTTCACGAACGAGACGCGGAACGGGCTCGAGGACTCGAGCGCGCATTCGGGCCTCAAGTTCCTCGCCGCGGTCAACGGCGCCTGCGCCGGCGGCGGCTACGAGCTCGCGCTCGCGTGCGACGAGATCCTGCTCGTCGACGACCGGTCGTCGGCCGTCAGCCTGCCGGAGGTGCCGCTGCTCGGCGTGCTGCCGGGCACCGGCGGGCTCACGCGCGTGACCGACAAGCGTCGCGTGCGTCACGACCTGGCGGACGTGTTCTGCACGACGACCGAAGGCGTGCGCGGCCAACGCGCGAAGGACTGGCGGCTCGTCGACGACATCGCGAAGCCGGCCGTCTTCGCGCAAAAGGTCGCCGAGCGCGCGGCCGCGCTCGCCGCGACGAGCGATCGTCCGGCCGACGCGCCGGGTGTCGCGTGGACGCCGATCGAGCGGACCGCCGACTCGGCCGGGTTGCACTATCGCCACGTCGACGTCGCGATCGATCGCGCGAAGCGCGTCGCGACGTTCACGGTCCGCGGACCGGGCGATGCGGTGCCCGAGACCGCGGACGCGATCGTCGCGGCCGGCACCGCGTGGTGGCCGCTCGCGATGGCGCGCGAGCTCGACGACGCGATCCTGGCGATGCGCACGAACGAACTCGACGTCGGCACGTGGCTCCTGAAGACGACCGGCGATCCGGCGGCGGTGCTCGCGTCGGACGCGGTCGTCGCCCGGCACGCGGATCACTGGTTCGTCCGCGAGACGATCGGCTTCATCCGTCGCACGCTGTCGCGGCTCGACGTCTCGTCGCGCACGCTGTTCGCGCTCGTCGACGAGGGGTCTTGCTTCGCAGGCACGCTGCTCGAGCTCGCGCTCGCATGCGACCGCACGTACATGCTCGTGCTGCCGGACGCGCCGGAGCGCGCGCCGCGGATCGCGGTCGGTGCGCTGAACCTCGGCGACGACGGCGGCGACGCGCCGTTCGCGATGGCGACCGGGCAGTCGCGGCTCGCGCGGCGCTTCTACGACGAGGTGCCGGCGATCGCGGCGGTCCGCGCGCGGATCGGCGAGTCGCTCGACGGCGATGCCGCGCTCGCGCTCGGCCTCGTCACGATGGCGCCGGACGACATCGACTGGGACGACGAGGTGCGCCTCGCGATCGAGGAACGGACGTCGATGTCGCCCGACGCGCTGACCGGCATGGAAGCGAACCTGCGCTTCAACGGCCGCGAGACGATGACGACGCGCGTGTTCGGACGCCTGACCGCATGGCAGAACTGGATCTTCAACCGCCCGAACGCGGTCGGCGAGAAGGGCGCGCTGAAGCTGTACGGCAAGGGCGAGAAGGCGCAGTTCGACTGGAATCGCGTCTGAGAGGAAACGCGGGCCCGACCCCGATGGCGCCGGTCAGCAGCGAACGAGTTCGTCGTTCCCGCGAAAGGCGGGAACCCAGCGGCGTTTGCGCCACCGTGCTCCGACGACGAACGACACTGGGTTCCCGCCTCCGCGGGAACGACGACTTGATTTTTCGCTTGCTCGAGAACCGTGGATTGGGCTTCCGCCTTGGCGGAACCGACGAACGGGTTCGATCAGTTGCACGACCGCCTTCGCGGGACGACAAACCGGGTTCCCGCCTTCGCGGGAACGACGAATAGGGTACGACGCATGTCCTCCATCGACTACGCCACCAAGATCCCGAACAACGTCAACCTCGCCGAGGACAAGACGCTGCAGCGCGCGCTCGAGCACTGGCAGCCCGAGTTCCTGAACTGGTGGCAGGACATGGGGCCGGACGGCTCGCACGGCTACGACGTCTACCTGCGCACGGCGACGAGCGTCGACCCGAGCGGCTGGGCGCACTTCGATCACGTCAAGATGCCCGACTATCGATGGGGCATCTTCCTGAACCCGGCGGTCGGCGACCGCCACATCCACTTCGGCGAGCATCTCGGCGAGGCCGCGTGGCAGGAGGTGCCGGGCGAGCATCGCGCGAACCTGCGCCGCATCATCGTCACGCAGGGCGACACCGAGCCGGCGTCGGTCGAGCAGCAGCGTCACCTCGGCCTCACGGCGCCGTCGCAGTACGACCTGCGCAACCTGTTCCAGATCAACGTCGAGGAGGGCCGTCACCTGTGGGCGATGGTCTACCTGCTGCATCGCTACTTCGGCCGCGACGGCCGCGAGGAGGCCGAGGCGCTGCTCCATCGCAACTCCGGCGACCAGGACAACCCGCGCATCCTCGGCGCGTTCAACGAGAAGACGCCGGACTGGCTCGCGTTCTACATGTTCACGTACTTCACCGACCGCGACGGGAAGTTCCAGCTGTCGGCGCTCGCGGAGAGCGCGTTCGATCCGCTCGCGCGGACGACGAAGTTCATGCTGACCGAGGAGGCGCATCACATGTTCGTCGGCGAGTCCGGCGTGTCGCGCGTCGTCAACCGCACGTGCCAGGTGATGAACGAGCTGAAGACCGACGACCCGCAGCGGATCCGCGCGGCCGGCGTCATCGACCTGCCGACGATCCAGCGCTATCTCAACTTCCACTACTCGGTCACGATCGACCTGTTCGGCGCCGACGAGTCGAGCAACGCGGCGATCTTCTACAACTCGGGGCTCAAGGGCCGCTACGAGGAGACGAAGCGCCCGGACGATCACCGGCTGCAGCACGAGACGTATCGCGTGCTCGGCGTCGTCGACGGCAAGCTCGTCGAACGCGAGGTCCCGATGCTCAACGCGCTCAACGAGGTGCTGCGCGACGACTTCATCAAGGACTCGGTCGCGGGCGTCAACCGCTGGAACAAGGTCATCGAGAAGGCCGGCCTGCCGCATCGGCTGGTCGTGCCGCACAAGGCGTTCAACCGCAAGATCGGCGCGCTCGCCGGCGTCAGGGTGAGCCCGGACGGCGTCGTGGTGGGCGACGCCGAGTGGGCCGCGCACGAGCGCGAGTGGCTGCCGAGCGTGGAGGACCGCGCGTTCGTCGCGTCGCTGATGGGTCGCGTCGTCGAGCCCGGCCGCTTCGCGAACTGGATCGCGCCGCCGCCGATCGGCATCAACAAGCAGCCGCTCGACTTCGACTACGTGCGGTTCAATTGACGAAAGGCGCGCGCGCCTTTCGTCATCCCCGCGAAGGCGGGGATCCAGTCATGATGACCGGCGCGCGCGCCGTTCGTCATCCCCGCGAAGGCGGGGATCCAGTCATGATGATCGGCGCGCGCGCCTTCGTCATCCCCCGCGAAGGCGGGGATCCAGTCATGATGATCCGCGCCCGCGCCTTCGTCATCCCCGCGAAGGCGGGGATCCAGTGGCGTTGATCTTGCCGGCGCGCGGGACGACACTGGGTTCCCGCCCGCGCGGGAACGACGACCCCGACTGACATGGCCGCGAACCCCGACGTCCTGAAGCAGCACCTGATCGACCCCGAGGTCTGCATCCGCTGCAACACGTGCGAGGAGACCTGCCCGGTCGACGCGATCACGCACGACGACCACAATTACGTCGTCGATCCGGCGAAGTGCAACTTCTGCCTCGCGTGCATCTCGCCGTGTCCGACCGGATCGATCGACAACTGGCGCACGGTGCTGAAGCCGCGCGCGTACTCGGTCGACGAGCAGTTCACGTGGGACGAGCTGCCGGCGGAGACCGCGATCGACGAGGCGCCCGAGGCGGCGCTCCAGCCGATCGACGCGACCGATGCCGCCGAGGACGAGGAGGCGCTCGAGCTCGATCCGGCGCAGCTCGCCGATCCGCGCTCGGGCTCGCACGTGCCGCCGTGGTCGGCGTCGCATCCGTACGTCAACCTGTACGGCCACAAGTCGCCGATCGTCGCGACGGTCGCCGGCAACTTCCGCGTGACCGACCTCGGCACCGACAGCGACACGCATCACATCGTGCTCGACTTCGGCGGGACGCCGTTCCCGGTGCTCGAAGGACAGTCGATCGGCATCCTGCCGCCCGGCGTCGACGAGCGTGGGCGACCGCATCACGCGCGACAGTATTCGGTCGCGAGTCCGCGCGACGGCGAACGCTCCGGCTACAACAACCTGTCGCTGACGGTGAAGCGCGTCACGACCGACAGCGACGGTCGTCCGTTCCGCGGCGTCGCGTCGAACTACGTCTGCGATCTGAAGAAGGGCGATCAGGTGCGCGTCATCGGACCGTTCGGCACGAGCTTCCTGATGCCGAATCATCCGGGTTCGAACCTGATGATGATCTGCACCGGTACCGGCAGCGCGCCGATGCGGGCGATGACGGAGCGCCGACGGCGCCGCATCGCGATGAACGAAGGCGGCAAGCTGATGCTGTTCTTCGGCGCCCGCACGGCGAAGGAGCTGCCGTACTTCGGGCCGTTGACGAAGCTGCCGAAAGACTTCATCGACATCAACTTCGCGTTCTCGCGCGAGGGGCCGTCGGCGGCGTCCGGCGAGAAGCGCTACGTGCAGCACGCGATGCGCGAGCGCGCCGCCGACGTCGCGGCGTTGCTCCGGGACGACGACACGTACGTCTACGTCTGCGGGCTGAAGGGCATGGAGGCCGGCGTGCTCGACGCGCTGCGCGACGTCTGCGCGAGCGAGGGCATCGGCTGGCCGGCGCTGCACGCGCGGATGAAGCAGACCGGGCGGCTGCACTTCGAGACGTACTGACCGGACGCGTCCGCAACTCGCGTGTCGTCCCACATCCAACTGGTCGAGGACGGACGGCTGATCGGCCTCGACGGCCGTCCATGGTCCGCGACGCCGATCAACGCGTGGGTCGGTCTGCCGTGCGAGCTGCACCGGCACATGCAGCGCGGCGAGGTCGCGCATCGCTTCAACCCGTATGCGCTGGTCTTCCTGCGCTATCGCGCCAGGGGTCGGTCGCGCATCGTCTCGGGCCGACAGGTCTACGACGTCGCGGTGGCGCCGGGGCAGGTGGACCTGTTCCCCGCCGAGTTCCCGATGGACCACGGCTGGTGGGATTGCACGCCGGGCGACCTCGTCACGATCGGGCTGCATCCGCGCGTGCTCGGCGCGCTCGCGCCGCGCGAGCGTCCCGTCGCGCTGCGTCCGACGCTGTCGGGCGTCGACGAGACGCTCGCGCGGCTGATCCACAGCGCGCGCAGCGAGATCGAGAGCGGCTGTCCTTCCGGCAAGCTGTTCGCCGACGGCCTGTCGATGGCGATCATCGCGCGGCTGCGCGCGATGCAGGGCGACGTCGACGGCGGCGGCTGCGTCGAGACGCTGCACGCGAGCCTGCAGCGACGGCTCGTCGATCACATCGACGCGTACCTCGGGGCCGACCTGCGCATCGCGTCGCTCGCGACACTCGTCGATCTGCCTCCGTCGCGCTTCGTGCGCGCCTTCCGTCGATCGTTCGCGATGACGCCGCATCGCTACGTGATGGAGAAGCGGCTCGAGCGCGCGAAGACGCTGCTCGCGACCGGCCAGTCGCTCGCCGAGATCGCGTACGCGATCGGGTTCTCGAGCCAGGGCCACTTCACGCAGGCGTATCGCCGTCGTTTCGGCGAGACGCCGGGACGGTCGAGGCGCCGCGCCGCGCCGGGCGAGCCGCTCCGCTGATTCTTTTTTCGACAGCGGCCGCCGTTTTTTGACAGACGCGTCGTCGAGGCGACGCTAGGCTCGTCGCGTATCGAGTGGTCGAATCCGTGCGCCGCGACGCACGTCGGCGGACGCGTCGTGGAGAGCGCGTCCGGTCGTGCCGGGCCTCGTCCTCTCGATGCCGACATCCTTCGAACGAGACCAGGAGACTTCCATGGCATCAGGCCATCCGTCGAACGCGCGCCGCGCGCTCGTCACCTCGCTGCTGCTGACCACCGGGATCGCCGGTTGCGGCGGCGACAATTCGTCCCCGTCGCCTTCCCCGGCGCCGCCGGCGCCGCCGCCCGCCGCGGTCGCGTTGTCGTGCGACAACTCGCTGATGACGAACTTCGTCGCGCCGGACGCGAACACGACGGTGACGCTCGTCAAGGCGTTCAAGAAGGGCGACCCGCTCGCGCTGTCGGGGACGCCCGCGTCGCCCGCGCCGCCGACCGCGGCGAACGACCTGTGCCTCGTCAAGGTCAACGTCGGCCCGGGCAACCCGGGCCCGGCCGGCGCGCCGTCGACGTCGCCCGGCATCGGCATCGAGGTCTGGCTGCCGACGACGGCGAACTGGAACCAGCGGATCCACAATCTCGGCGGCGGCGGATGGGCCGGCGGCGACGCAGGACTCCACGACGGTGATCGGCAGCACCGCGGCCGCGTCGACCGCGGGCACCGAGGGCTCGGTCGTCGGCACGACCGACACCGGCCACGCGATCGGCAACGGCTCGTTCGCGATGAATCCGGACGGCTCGATCGACACGGCGCTGTGGGAGGACTTCTCCGAGCGCAGCCTGCACGAGCTGGCGATCGTGACGAAGGCGCTCGCGAAGGGTTACTACCTGAAGGCGCAGACCTACGCGTACTGGGACGGCTGCTCGACCGGCGGCCGCCAGGGCTACAAGGAGATCCAGAACAACCCGACCGACTACAACGGCTACCTCGTCGGCGCGCCGGCATTCAACTGGACGAAGTTCATCACGACCGAGCTGTATCCGCAGATCGTGTTCCAGCGCGACCTCGGCGGCGTGGCAACCTGACGACGGCGCAGCAGGCGCAGGTCAACGCGAAGGCGGTCAGCGCGTGCGACGTCGTCGGCGGCCAGCACCTGGGCTACATCCCCGACCCGCGACGTGCACGTACGATCCGCTGAAGGACGCGACGGCGCTGTGCACCGGTACGATCGGCATCGGCGGCGTGATCGGCACGCAACGCGTCCGCGAGCTGCGTGACGCCGCTGCAGGCGCAGGCGATGAACAAGATCTGGTTCGGCCAGACGCCCGACGGCTCCGTTCCCGACCCCGCCGCGAACAACGGCTTCAACGCGAACCTCGCCGAGCAACCAGCTCTGGTACGGCCTCGCGCGCGGCGCCAGCTCAGCGGACTCGCCGGTGCCGACGCCGTTCACGATCTCGAGCGACCAGGTCGCGCTCGAGCTGCAGAACCCGACGATCGCGACGCCCGCCTTCACGAACGCGACCGGCAACGGCGCGAACGGCTGGATGAACCTCACCTACGGGCAGCTCGCGAACGCCTTCGCCCAGGGCATCGCGCTGCAGCCGTTCTTCGGCAACATCAACACCGACAACGCCGACCTGACGGCCGCGAAGGCCGCCGGCGTGAAGATCCTGCAATACCACGGCTCCGCCGACGTGCTGATCCCGACGGCCGGCTCGGTCAACTACTACACGCGGGTGTCGAACCTCGACGGCGGCTTCGCGAAGACGCAGGCCTACGACCGGCTGTTCCTGATCCCGGGGCATGGGGCACTGCTCGGGCGTCGGGACCGCGACCGGCACGGCGAGCGTCAGCCCCGCGGTGACGACGGCGAACTTGCCGCAGCCGGCGACCGGGCAGCTGTTCGCGCTCGATGACAGAACTGGGTCGAGAACGGCACCCCGCCGTCGACGATCACGGTCACGTCGCCGGACGCGACGCAGAGCCAGCTGCTGTGCCCGTATCCGCAGAAGGCGACGTACGGCGGCAGCGGTTCGATCTTCTCGGCGACCAGCTACGCCTGTCGGTAGCCGTCGGGTCCGCGGGCGTCGCACGAGCGGCGTCCGCCGGTCGACGCCGAGGCGCCGGCGCGTGCGCGTCGCCGTGCGGCTCGGCGTCGACCTGGACGACACGAACGCACGGATCGCATCGTCGCGGGCGGTCGGCATCCGGCGCGACCGGCCGCGCAGCGTCGGGGAGTTGCGCTAAGGTGAGAGGCCGCGTTCACCGGACCTCTCCCCTCGCATGCCTTCATCTCCTGCCGCCGCGCTCGTGATCGGCGCCGGCGACGCGACCGGCGGCGCCATCGCCCGTCGCTTCGCGCGCGAGGGCTACGTCGCGTGCGTCGTGCGGCGCAACGCCGACCGGCTCGTCCCGCTCGTCGAGTCGATCGAGGCGGCCGGCGGGCGCGCGCGGGCGTTCGGCGTGGACGCGCGCGACGAGGCCGCGGTCGTCGCGATGGTCGAGACGATCGAGCGCGAGGTCGCACCGATCGACGTGTTCGTGTTCAACGTCGGCGCGAACGTGCCGTCGAGCATCCTCGAGCAGTCGGGCGAGCGGTACTACAAGGTCTGGGAGATGGCGTGCTTCGCCGGATTCCTGACGGCGCGCGAGGCCGCGCGGCGCATGGTCGTCCGCGAGCGCGGCACGATCCTGTTCACCGGCGCGACCGCGTCGACGCGCGGCAGCGCGAACTTCGCGGCGTTCGCCGGCGCGAAGCACGCGTTGCGCGCGCTCGCGCAGAGCATGGCCCGCGAGCTCGGCCCGCGCGGCATCCATGTCGGACACGTCGTCGTGGACGGCGCGATCGACACCGAGTTCATCCGCACGCAGTTCCCCGAGCGCTACGCGCAGAAGCAGCGCGACGGCATCCTCGACCCGGACCACATCGCCGAGAACTACTGGCTGCTGCATGCGCAGCCGCGCGACGCGTGGACGTTCGAGCTCGACCTGAGGCCCTGGATCGAACGCTGGTAGCGGGCGGCGACGTCGCGAGGCGCGCGGCGGCCGGTGTCGCCTCGATCGCCGCGGACGGCGGTCGTGCGGGACGGTCCCGGGTCAGAGCAGCTCGGCGAGGCGGCGCTTCCACTGCTCCTGCCAGGCGGGGAGCGCATCGGCCGGCATCGGCTTCGCGATGAAGTATCCCTGCGCGTATTCGACGCCGTGCGCCTTCACGAAATCCCAGTCGGCGCGGTCCTCGACGCCCTCGGCGACCACCTGCATCCGCAGTTCGTGCGCCACCCCGAGGCTCGCGGCGAACAGCGCGCGCTGCGTGGCGTCGTGGCTGCCGCCGTGGACGAAGCCGCGGTCGATCTTCAGCTCGTCGAACGGGATGTCGCGCAGCTGGCTCAGCGACGAATGACCGGTGCCGAAGTCGTCGATCGACAGCCCGACGCCCTTCAGCTTCAGCCGCGCCAGCGCGCCGACCTGCGATCGCTGGTCGCTCATCAGCCGCGACTCGGTCACCTCGAGCCGGATGTCGGTGATCGGCACGTCGTGGCGTGCCGCCTCGGCGGCGAGCAGCTCGGGGAAGTCGAGGCGCAGCAGGTTGTTCATCGAGACGTTGATCGCGACGCACTGCGGCGTGTCGGTCGCGCGCCATCGTCGTGCCTGCTGGAGCGCGAGCGACAGCACCGTGCCGGTCAGCAGGTCGATGCCGCCGTGCGACTCGACCACGGGGACGAACGCGCTCGGGGCGACGAGGCCTTCGTCCGGATGATTCCATCGCACGAGCGCCTCGAGACCGACGACGGTGCCGTCGACGACCGAGACCTTCGGCTGGTAGTGCAGCACCATCTCGTTGTCGACGACGCCGCGCAGTACCTCGTTCGCGGTGAACAGCCTCGCCGGCTGGTGCGCGTCGCGCGGCACATAGCCGCGCCACAGCGCGAGCAGCGTCTCGAGGCGGCGTCCAGCGAGCGGCTTGCCGAAGTGACCGAGCACCTCGAGCCGCTGCGCAGTCGCGAGCTTCGCGGCCGTCTCGAGCACGCGCTGGTCGGCGCTGCTGCAGATCGCGACGGCGCCGGTGTAGCCCTGGTCGGCCAATCGTCGCATGAAGTCGATGCCGTCCATCGCCGCCATGTTCAGGTCGACCATCACGAGCAGCGACGACGTGTCGCGACCGCGCAGCCAGTCGAGCGCGACGCGGCCGTCCTGCCAGTGGTGCAGGACGTCGACGCCGAAGGACCGCAGCGCGGTGGCGAGTCGCTCGGCGTCGTCGACGCGGTCCTCGAGGATCAGCACGCCGGTCGGCGTCGTCGCGTCCGTCCGTTCGCTCGCGCCGTCGTCGGGGGTCGGTACCGGTCGCGGCTCGAGCCCGGCCCGCGCGGACGCCGTCGCGGCGACCGGCGCGCGGTCGCCGCGCGGTTCGAAGCCGACCGCCATCGCGACCGCCTCGACGAGCGAGTCGCGGAACACGAGGCGGCTCGCGATCGCGACGCAGCCGCCGTCGACGACGCGCGGCTCGCGGTTCTGCCCCTGGCCGACCAGCACGACGAGCAGACGGAACGTCGCGCGGAGCGCGTCGAGGTCGCGCAGGTCGACGCCGTCGCCGCGCGCGTCGATCACCACGACGCACAGGAAGAACGGGCGTCGCTCGAGCGACCGTCGCAGCGCGTCGATGCCGTCCGACAGCTCGACCTCCGCACCCGCGGCCGTGAGGTAGGCGTCCCAGTCGGATCGCACCGCCGCGTCGGACGACACGACCTTGCAGTGGATGCCGGCGAGCCGGTCGTCGACGCCGTACGGCCGGGCGCCCGGCGGCGCCTCGAGCGGCAGCGCGACGGTGAACGTCGCACCACGGTCCGGTTCGCTCTGCAGGTCGATCGTGCCGTCGAGCAGCGCGCACAGCCGCGCGACGATCGACAGCCCGAGGCCGGTGCCGCCGAAGCGTCGCGTCGTCGACGGCTCGGCCTGCTCGAACGGCTCGAAGATGCGATCGCGATGCGCCTCGGCGATGCCGACACCGTTGTCCGCGACCGTGAGCCGCAGCGTCCCGTCGTCGCGGCGCTCCGCGCGCACGTCGACGCGCCCGGGCCGTCCGGTCCCCGCCGAGAACTTGATCGCGTTGTCGACGAGGTTGCCGAGAATCTGACGCAGCCGCGTCTCGTCCGACAGCAACCGGTCGGGCAGCGCGGGATCGACGAACGCCTGCAGCGCGACGTCGCGGGCGCGCGCGACCGGGCCGAACGCCCGGCAGACGCTCTCGACGACCTTCGGCAGATCGACCGGGCCGCGCTCGATCGTCAGCCGTCCGGCCTCGATCTTCGAGAAGTCGAGGACGTCGTCGATCGTGGCCAGCAACGCGCTCGCCGACTCGCCCATCGTCTGCACGAGGTCGCGCTGATCCTCCGTCATCGACGTGCGACGCAGCAGGTCGACGATGCCGACGACGCCGTTCAGCGGCGTCCGCAGCTCGTGCGTCATCGTCGCGAGGAACGCGCTCTTCGCCTCGTTCGCGGCCTCGGCCGCGCGCGTCGCCTCGGCGAGCTCCTTCGTGCGCTGCGCGACGAGTTCCTCCAGGTGCTCGCGGTGCCGGCGAAGCTCGGTCGCCATCCGCAGCTCGTCGGTCACGTCCTTCATGACGGCGACGTACTGCGTGACCGCGCCGTCGGGCATCCGCAGCGGCGTCACCGTCGCGGCCTGCGTGAACGTCGTGCCGTCCTTGCGACGTGCTTCCAGCATGCCGTGCCACGGCTCGCCGATGCGCAGGCATCGATAGAGGTCGGCGAGCGTCGACGACGGGGTGTGCGACGCGAGGATCCGTACGTCCTGGCCGATCAGCTCGGCGTTCGAGTAGCCGAAGCTGCCGGAGGTCGCACGGTTCGCGTACGTGATGCGGCCCTGCAGGTCGGTGCTGAGGATGCTCTCGCCGCTCTGCTCGACCGCGATGAACATCTGCCGCAGCCGGTCGTTGCGCTCGCGTCCCTTCTCGACGTCGCGGACGCGCAGGACGGCCGAGCGCTCGTCGAGCCGGGCGCAGTACGCGTCGAACGCGAAGCTGCTGCCGTCGCGGCGCACGAGGCGGCGCGGCATCGCGGGGTCGGCGAGCGCGTCGGCGCCGGCGGCGCGATGCTGCCGCAGCCAGCGTCGGCCGCCGGCGTCGACGAGGTCCGCGATCGACAGATCGAGCAGCTGGTCGCGCGAGCGTCCGAGACGCTCGGCCGCGTCGGCGTTCGCGTCGACGATGCGCAGGTCGTCGTCGACGACGAACACGGCTTCGCCGAGACGATCGAAGACCGCGCGGTCGCGACGGCGGTCCTCGATCAGCGATCGCGTGCGCCGCTGTTCGACGATCCAGTGCTCGATCGCGTCGGCGATATCGCGCAGCATGCGGCGCTGCGTGCGGGTCAGCGTGCGCGGCTTGCGGTCGACGACGCACAGCGTCCCGAGGTTATGGCCGTCGATGCGAATCGGCGCGCCCGCGTAGAAGCGCACGTACGGGTCGCCGGCGACGAACGGATGGTCGAAGAAGCGCGGGTCGCGCGACGCGTCGGCGACTTCGAACAGTCCGTTCGCGAGGATCGCATGACCGCAGAACGCGACGTCCCGCGGCGTCTCGGTGAGGTCGGTTCCGGACCGGGCGAGGAACCACTGGCGGTCGCGGTCGAGCAGGCTGACCGCCGAGATCGGGCAACCGGCGGCCGCGGCGGCGCTGCGCACGAGTCCGTCGAGCACCGGCTCGGGCGCGCGGTCCAGCAGCCCCAGGGAATCGAGCGTTCGTTGACGGGCGTCGTCGTCAGCGGGCCGTTCGGCGATCAGCATGCATGGTGTCGAGGAGGAGGCATGCCCCGATGTGTTTTTTTGTGCCGGGGCCGGCGCAATTTACAGCGGGCCCTGCCCGATGACAAACGCGCCACCGCGCTCGGCGACGGATCGCCGTTGTCCGGCGTTGCGATGCGGTATCGTGATGGTCGGCGCGCGCGGGACGTGGCGCGTCGCCGCGAGTCGCCGCCGGCGACGTCCGGCTCGGGCGTCGGGCCGCGACCTCCCGACGCCGCGAGGCCTGCGCGGGCACCATCGGATGGCATGAAACAGATCGACTTCTACTTCGACGTCGGCAGCCCGGCGTCCTACCTGGCCTGGACGCAGCTGCCGGCCCTCTGCGAGGCGACCGGCGCGGTCGTCGACTACCGTCCGATGCTCCTCGGCGGCATCTTCCAGGCGACCGGCAACCAGTCGCCGATGGAAATCCCCGCGAAGGGCCGCTACGTGTTCGACGACCTGTACCGGCACGCGGCGCGCTACGGCGTGCCGCTGCGGCAGAACGCGCACTTCCCGATCAACACGCTGCTGCTGATGCGCGGCGCCGTGGCGATGCAGTTGCGACAGCCGGACCGATTCGGCGGCTACCTCGACGCGGTGTTCCGCGCGATCTGGGTCGACGGACGCGACATGAACGACGCGGCGGTCGTGGCCGGCGTGCTGCAGAAGGCGGGCATCGACCCCGCGATGCTGATGGCCGAGGCGACGAGCGCCGACGTCAAGGGCGCGCTGCGCAGGACGACCGAGGATGCGGTCGCGCGCGGCGTCTTCGGCGCGCCCACGATGTTCGTCGGCTCGACGATGTTCTTCGGCCAGGATCGCCTCGATTTCGTCCGCGAGGCACTCGGCGCGGCCCGACCGGTCTGACCGTCGTCCGCGCGCCGCGCGGCCGCCGCCGACGTCGCATCGCCAGGAGCCTTCATGCCCGACCCCGCCTTCCGACCGCATCACGCGCCGGTCCCCGACGCCTGTCTCGACCAGCTGTTCCGCGACGCCCGCACGCACAACGGCTGGCTCGACCGACCGGTGTCGGACGACCAGCTGCGCGCGATCTACGACCTGATGAAGATGGGCCCGACGTCCGCGAACTGCGAGCCGGCGCGCATCGTGTTCGTGCGGTCGCCCGAGGCGAAGGAGAAGCTCGAGCCGGCGCTGTCCGACAACAATCGTCCGAAGACGATGGCCGCGCCGGTCGTCGCGATCATCGGCATGGACCTGGCGTTCCACGAGCGCCTGCCGATGCTGTTTCCGCATGCGGACGCGCGCAGCTGGTTCGCCGGCAACGACGCGCTGATCCAGGAGACGGCGATGCGCAACGGGTCGCTGCAGGGCGCCTACCTGATCATCGCCGCGCGCGCGCTCGGCCTCGACACCGGGCCGATGTCGGGCATCGACAAGGCGAAGATCGACGCGGCCTTCTTCGCGGGCACGTCGGTGCGCACGAACTTCATCTGCAGCATCGGCTACGGCGATCCCGAGAAGCTGTTCGGCCGCAGCCCGCGCCTGTCGTTCGACGACGCGTGCCGCATCGAATGACCGTCGCCGTCGCCGATCCGGCGCTGCCGGTCCTGATCACGCCGCGGCTCCGCGTCGCGCACGTCGCGCCGGGACACGAGGCGGAGACGGTCGCATTCTTCATCCGCAATCGCCGCCACTTCGAACGCTGGGACCCGCCGGCGCCGAAGGACTTCTACAGCATCGGCTTCTGGCAGCGCAGCGTGGCGCGCGCGGTCGACGACTTCCGCGCCGACCGCGCCGTGCGCTTCGACCTCTTCGACGGCACGGTGGCCGACAGCCGTCGCGTGATCGGCCGGCTCGGCTTCTCGCAGATCTTCCGCGGACCGTTCCAGTCGTGCATCCTCGGCTACCAGATCGATGCGGCCTACGAAGGCCGCGGCCTGATGTGCGAGGCGCTGACGGCCGCGGTGCGCTACATGTTCGACGAGAAGCGGCTGCACCGGATCCAGGCGAATCACCTCCCCGAGAACGCGCGCAGCGCGGCGCTGCTGCATCGCCTCGGCTTCGTGCGCGAAGGGCTCGCGAAGGACTACCTGTTCATCGGAGACGCGTGGCGCGATCACGTGCTGACCGCGCTGACGAATCCTCGCTTCGACGCGTCGACGCTGGCGCGAAGCTGATCACGGCCCGGCGAAGCGGCCGTCGCCGTCCGCACGCGCGTCGTCGACCGCGTGCGATGATCGCGGCCCATGAACGCGCCGATCATCCGGGTGTCGAACGTCTCGAAGACCTACGCGCCGTCGTTCCGTGCGCTCGACGGCGTCGATCTCGAGATCCGGCGCGGCGAGATCTTCGCACTGCTCGGCCCGAACGGCGCCGGCAAGACGACGCTGATCGGCCTGATCTGCGGCATCGTCAAGCCGGGCGAGGGCACCGTCACCGTCGACGGCCTCGACATCGTCCGCGACTACCGCGCGGTCCGTTCGCAGATCGGCCTCGTCCCGCAGGAGCTGACCACCGACGCGTTCGAGACCGTGTGGGACACGGTGTCGTTCAGCCGCGGACTGTTCGGCAAGCGGCCCGACGCGGCGCACATCGAGAAGACGCTGCGGGCGTTGTCGCTGTGGGACCGGAAGGACAGCCGCATCCGCACGCTGTCGGGCGGCATGAAGCGCCGCGTGATGATCGCGAAGGCGCTGTCGCACGAGCCGACGGTGCTGTTCCTCGACGAACCCACCGCCGGTGTCGACGTGGCGCTGCGCAAGGACATGTGGTCGCTCGTTCGCGCGCTGCGCGAGTCGGGCGTGACGATCGTGCTGACGACGCACTACATCGAGGAGGCGGAGGACATGGCCGACCGCGTCGGCGTGATCAGCCACGGCCGCCTCGTGCTCGTCGAGGACAAGGCCACGCTGATGAAGAAGCTCGGAAAGAAGGAGCTGACGCTCGAGCTGCAGGCGCCGCTCGCGTCGATTCCCACGGCCCTCGCGCGCCATCCGCTGACGCTCGCGGCGGACGGCCGCATGCTGACCTACGTCTACGACCCGCGCCAGACCGAGACCGCGGTCGCGACGCTGCTCGACGACCTGGCGTCGGCCGGGGTGCGGCTGAAGGACCTGCACACGAAGCAGAGTTCGCTCGAGGAGATCTTCGTCGACCTCGTCAGGGAGTCCGCGTGAACGTCCCGGCGATGCGGGCGATCTATCGCTTCGAGATGGCGAGGACTTGGCGCACCGTCACGCAGAGCATCATCTCGCCGGTGCTGTCGACGGCGCTGTACTTCATCGTCTTCGGTTCGGCGATCGGCTCGCGGATCGACCGGATCGGCGGCGTGTCGTACGGCGCGTTCATCGTGCCCGGCCTCATCATGCTGTCGGTGCTGACGCAGAGCATCGCGAACGCCTCGTTCGGCATCTACTTCCCGAAGTTCACCGGTACGATCTACGAGCTGCTGTCGGCGCCGATCAGCCACCTCGAGATCGTCGTCGGCTACGTCGGCGCGGCCGCGACGAAATCGATTCTGGTCGGGCTGATCATCCTCGCGACCGCGAGCTTCTTCGTCCCGCTGCATCTCGCGCATCCGGTGTTCATGGTCGCGTTCCTCGTGCTGACCGCGGTGACCTTCAGCCTGATCGGCTTCATCATCGGCATCTGGGCCGACGGCTTCGAGAAGCTGCAGCTGATCCCGATGCTCATCGTGATGCCGCTGACGTTCCTCGGCGGCCCGTTCTACTCGGTCAGCATGCTGAAGCAGCCGTGGCGCGACCTGTCGATGCTCAACCCGTCGGTCTATCTCATCAGCGGGTTCCGCTGGAGCTTCTTCGACCAGTCCGAGGTGCACATCAGCATCAGCGTGGCGATGACGGTCGCGTTTTTCGTCATCGCCTTGACGGTGTCGACGGTGATCGTCCGGACCGGCTGGCGCATCAAGGCCTGATGCCGGGCCGCGCATCGCGCGCGGCGTGCGCTCGCCGACGGCGCGCGGCCGCGGTCGCCTTGGCGATCGCGTGGCTGGTCGGTGTCGACGCGCGCGCCGACGCGACCGTCGCGGCCGGCTCGATCGTCGACGTCGACGTCGAGGTGCCGGCGGCGTTGCGCGCGTCGGCCGGCCACGCGACGTCGGCCGCGCAGGCGCGCGTGCGGATCGTCATCCCGGCACGCATCGACGCGTCGCGGGCGCCGCCGGTGCTGCTCGTCAGCGCGACGGCCGATGCCGGCGGAAACTCGAGCCGGCGACTGCTCGACCGCTACGCCGACATCGCCGCGACGCACGGCTGGATCGCCGTCGCGGCCGACGCCGCGGAGCCTCCGGCAGAGCGGGACGACACGGTGTCGGCGCGGCTCGTCCTCGGCGTCACCGCGCTCGCGGCGCTGGCCACGCGCTGGCCCGAGACGGCGACGTCGCCACTCGCGTTCGCGGGCTTCTCGGGCGGCGCGAAGTTCGCCGGCTGGCTCGCGGCCGCGTTCGCGCGGCAGGGTCGCACGGTGATCGGGTTGTACCAGGCCGGCATCAACGAGGACACGCTGCTCGCGGCGGCGACGCGCTTCGACGTACTCGACGCGCGCCTGCGGCACCTGCCGGTCTTCCTGCAGTCGGGCCGGCGGGACGACATCGCGACGCCGATGGACCATCGCGCGATCGCCGCGGCGCTGAAGAAGGCCGGCTTCGACCGCGTGCGGGTCGTGTCCGTCGACGGCGGCCACCAGGTCGACGCGGCGCCGCTCGCGGACGCGCTCGAATGGTTCGTGTCGCTCGCGACGTCGGACGCCGCCGGCGCGCGGTGAGCAGGATCGTCGAGGTCGGACGTCCGACGGTCGACGGCGCCGCCGCGCGTCAATCGAACGTC
>CAVPTE010000010.1:0-956894 GCA_963708665.1 uncultured beta proteobacterium
AACGTCTTCCGCGTCACGTTCAAGGGCAACATCCGTCTCGATCAGGCGCAGACGAACGAGATGGCGCTGCTGCGCGGCGCCGAGGTGACGCTCGCGAACGGTTTCCGCTGGTTCATCACGAGCGGCAACGCGTCGACCGGCAGCGCGGTGTCCCTCGCGACGAACGTCGTGACGGTCCCGGCGACGACGATCACGATCGCCTGCTTCGACGACGAGGCCCGAGACGACCGGGCCGGTCTACGATGCGCGCGAGGTCGTGACGCGGCTCGGACCGAAGTACCTGAGCACTGGACTACGGCGTGCGCGCCGACCGTGCGGCCCGACCCGAGGACGGCGCCGTCAGCGGCCCGAGGCCAGCGGCGGCGACGGCTCGACCGGCCCCCAGCCGCCGCCGAGCGCGCGGATCAGCGACACCGTCGTCGTCGCGCGCGCGCCGCGCAGCTGCACTGCCTGCCGCTCGACGGCGAGCAGCTCGCGCTGCGCGTCGATCGATTCGAGATAGCCGGTCTGCCCTTCGCGATAGCGTCGGTCCGCGAGCTGCGCGGCCCGGCGCGCCGACGCGACCGCGTCGTCGGTGGCGCGCGCCTGACCGTCGAGCGTGCGCAGGCCGACGAGGTCGTCCTCGACTTCGGCGAACGCCGCGAGCACCTGCTTGCGATAGTTCGCGACCGACTCGTCGAGCGCGAACTCCGGCGCGCGCGATGTTCGCGCGGTTGCGGCCGCCGTCGACGATCGGCAGCGACATGACGGCGCCGATCAGCCACGTCGTGCTCGACCACTTGAACAGGTCGGACAGCTGGTACGACTCGACGCCGCCCTGCCCGGTCAGCGCGACCGCGGGGAAGATCGCCGACTTCGCGACGCCGATCCGCGCGTTGGCCGCGAACATCTGCTGCTGCGCGGCCGCGATGTCGGGCCGGCGTTCGAGCAGCGACGACGGCAGGCCGGCGGGGATCGCCGGCAGGTTCGTCGACGTCGACCAGCGGGATCGGTGCCGAAGTCGAAGCCGGCCGGCGGGCGGCCGAGCAGGACCGCGAGCGCATGCTCGGCCGTCGCGCGCTGCCGCTCGAGGCCGATCGCATCCGACTCCGCCGTCGCGCGTTCGGTCTGCGCGCGCTGCAGGTCGATCTCGCCGATGTCGCCCGCGTCGAAGCGGCTCTGCGCGAGCTTCACGTTGTCGTCGCGCAGCCGCACCGTCTCGCGCAGCAGCGTCGAGCTCGGCGTCCGACTCGCGAATGCGGAAGTAGGTCTGCGCGACGTCGGCCTGCAGCGCGAGCAGCACCGATCGATAGAGCGCGGTCGACGCGTCCGCATCGGCCTTCGTGCGCGCGCACGTTGTTGCGGACGCGGCCGAACAGGTCGACCTCGTAGCTCGCCGAGCCGAGCGGCCGAGAACACGTTGGCGGTCGGCGCCGCGACGCGCCTGCGGCAGCTCGGCCTGCACCGACGAGTAGCGACCGCGCTCGGCGCCGGCGCCGAGGCCCAGCTGCGGCGAGCGGTCGGCCTCGGCGACGCGCAGCAGCGCCCGCGCCTGCGCGACGCGCGCGGCGGCGGCGGCGACGTCCGGGTTGGCACCGGCTCGCCTCGGTCTCGAGCGCGTCCAGCGACGGATCGCCGAACGCGAGCCACCACTCGCCGCGCGGCGCGGCCTCGGCGGGCTGCGCCTGCTGCCACGAAGCCGTGCGCCGTGTGCCGGCCGCGCGCCTCCTTGAAGGCGTCCGGCGTCGCGATCTCGGGCTGCTTGAAGTCGGGCGCCGCGCAGCCCGCGACGGCGCACCGCCGCCGCGAGCGCGATCCATACGGAATCGTGCGTTCATCAGTGCGCTCCTTCGACGCCGATCGACGAATGCGCCTTCGGCAACGTGCCGCCGAAGCGCTGCGCGAGCAGGCGCAACAGGACGTAGAAGACCGGCGTCAGGAAGAGGCCGAAGAAGGTCACGCCGAGCATGCCGGAGAACACCGCGACGCCCATCGCGTGACGCATCTCGGCGCCGGCGCCGTGCGAGAAGACGAGCGGCAGCACGCCCATGATGAAGGCGATCGACGTCATCAGGATCGGTCGCAGCCGCAGGCGGCAGGCCTCGAGCGCGGCATCGACGACCGACCGTCCGGCATGCTCGAGGTCGCGCGCGAACTCGACGATCAGGATCGCGTTCTTCGACGCCAGGCCGACCAGCACGAACAGCGCGATCTGCGTGAAGATGTTGTTGTCGCCGCCGGTCAGCTTGACGCCGATCAGCGCGCACAGGATCGACATCGGCACGATCAGGATCACCGCCAGCGGCAGCGTCCAGCTCTCGTACTGCGCCGCGAGCACGAGGAACACGAGCAGCACGCAGATCGGGAACACGAGCAGCATCGTGTTGCCGGCCAGGATGTCCTGGTACGTGAGGTCGGTCCACTCGTAGCCGACGCCCTTCGGCAGCGTCTCGGCGAGCACCTTCTCCATCGCGGCCTGGGCCTGGCCGCTCGACACGCCGGGCGCGGCGGCGCCGTTGATGTCGGCCGACGCGAACGCGTTGTAGCGCTGCACGCGGTCCGGGCCGTAGCTGTCGCGCACCGTCATCAGGCTCGACAGCGGCACCATCTCGCCCTTCGCGTTGCGCACCTTCAGCTGCTTCATGCCCTTCGACCTGCGAGCGGAACGGCGCGTCGGCCTGCACGATCACCTGGTAGGTCCGGCCGAACTTGTTGAAGTCGTTGACGTAGAGCGAACCGAGATCGATCTGCATCGTGCTGAAGATGTCGCCGAGCGGCACGCCGAGCTGCTTCGCCTTCGTGCGGTCGACGTCCGCGAACAGCTGCGGCACGTTGATCTGGTAGCTGGAGAACACGCCGGCGAGCTCCGGCGTCGCGCGGGCCTTCGCCTGCACGGCGCCGACCGCCTTGTAGAGCGCGTCGTAGCCGACGTTGCCGCGGTCCTGCACGAACAGCTTGAAGCCGCCGATCGTGCCGAGGCCGTTCACCGGCGGCGGCGGGAAGACCATGATGATCGCGTCGCCGATCGCGCCGAGCTGCTGGTTGATCTTCATCGCGATCTCGGGGCCGGACAGTCCCCTTGCCGCGGCGCTCGTCGAACGGCTTCAGCGTGAAGAACACGATGCCGGCGTTCGGCGCGTTCGTGAATCCGTTGATCGACAGGCCCGGGAACGCGACCGAGCTCTGTACGCCGTCGGTCTTCAGGCCGATGTCGCTCATGCGCCGGATCACGTCCTCGGTGCGATCGAGCGACGCGGCGTCGGGCAGCTGCGCGAAGCCGACGAGGTACTGCTTGTCCTGCGACGGCACGAAGCCGTTCGGCACCGAGCGGAACGCGAAGAACGCGGCGACGATCAGCAGCGCGTAGACGACCATCGCGGCCGACTTGCGCTTCAGCACGCCGTCGACGCCGCGCTCGTAGCCGTGCGAGCCGCGCGCGAACACGCGGTTGAAGCGCCGGAAGAAGCCGCCGAACAGCCTTGTCCATCGCGCGCGACAGCGGGTCCTTCTTCGCGCCGTGCGGCTTCAGCAGCGTCGCGGCGAGCGCCGGCGACAGCGTCAGCGAGTTGACGGCCGAGATGATGGTGGAGATCGCGATCGTCAGCGCGAACTGACGATAGAACTGGCCGGTCAGCCCCGACACGAACGCGATCGGCACGAACACCGCGCACAGCACGAGCGCGATCGCGACGATCGGCCCGCTGACCTCCTTCATCGCCTGGATCGGTCGCGTCGTGCGGCGACAGGCCGCCCTCGATGTTGCGCTCGACGTTCTCGACGACGACGATCGCGTCGTCGACGACGATGCCGATCGCGAGCACGAGCCCGAACAGCGACAGCGTGTTGATCGAGAAGCCCGAGCGCGAGCATCACCGCGAACGTGCCGACGATCGAGATCGGCACCGCGATCAGCGGGATGATCGACGCGCGCCAGGTCTGCAGGAACACGATGACGACGAGCACGACGAGCGCGACCGCCTCGAGCAGCGTCTCGACGACCGCGTGGATCGACGAGCGCACGAACTGCGTCGGGTCGTAGACGATGCTGTAGTCGACGCCGTCCGGGAAGTCCTTCTTCAGCTCCTCCATCGTCGCGCGGACGTCGGTCGACAGCTGCGAGCGCGTTCGCGCCGGGCGCCGCGAACAGCGGGATCGCGACGGCCGGCTTGTTGTCGAGCAGCGAGCGCAGCGCGTACTCGGACGCGCCCATCTCGATGCGCGCGACGTCGCGCAGGCGCGTGACCGCGCCCGGGTCGTCGACGCCGCCGGTCTTGACGATGATGTCGCCGAACTCGTCCTCGGTCGACAGCCGGCCGAGCGTGTTGACCGACAGCTGGAACTGCGCGTCCTTCGTCGGCGACGCGCCGACGACGCCGGCCGCGACCTGCACGTTCTGCTCGCGGATCGCCGCGACGACGTCGGGCGCCGTCAGGTTGCGCGCCGCGAGCTTCTGCGGATCGAGCCAGATCCGCATCGCGTAGTCGCCGGCGCCGAACAGCTGCACCTGGCCCATGCCGCGGATGCGCGCGAGCCGGTCCTTGACGTTCAGCACCGCGTAGTTGCGCAGGTAGATCTCGTCGTAGCGCTCGTTCGGCGACTTCAGGTGCACGACCATCGTGAGGTCGGGCGAGCTCTTGATCGTCGTCACGCCGATCTGCCGCACCTCGTCGGGCAGCCGCGGCAACGCGCGCTGCACGCGGTTCTGCACGTCGCGTCTCGGCCTGCTCGACGTTCGTGCCGATCTTGAACGTCACCGTCAGCTGCAGCGAGCCGTCGGCGGTCGCCTGCGACGACATGTACAGCATGTTCTCGACGCCGTTGATCTGCTCCTCGAGCGGCGTCGCGACGGTCTCGGCGATCACGGTCGGGTTCGCGCCCGGGAACTGCGCGTGGACGACGACCGACGGCGGGACGACGTCGGGGTATTCGGAGATCGGCAGCTGGAAGATCGAGATCAGTCCGGCGACGAAGATGATGATCGACAGCACGGCCGCGAAGATCGGCCGGTCGATGAAGAAGCGCGAGATGTTCATGGATTCGACTCGGGTCATGCGAGCACGGCGGCGGGCGAGCCGCGGGCGTCGCGACCGGCGTGCACCGGTCGCGGACGAGCGAGAGACGGAATGTGGTGCGACGAGGCGGGGGCGTGCGTCGCCGTCAGTGCGCGGACGCGACGGTCGTCGTCGAGGCCGCCTGTGCCGCCGCCGGCGACTCCATCGGCACCGTCGTCGGCGCGATCGGGGCGCCGGGCCGCACGCGCTGCAGCCCGCTGACGACGATCTTCTCGCCGGATGCGAGTCCGGACCGCACGACACGCAGGCCATCGATCGACGGTCCGAGCCGGACCGCGCGGTACTCGGCCTTGAAGCTCTTGCCGTCGGCGCCGTCGGGCGTCGCGACGTAGACGAACTTGCGGTCCTGGTCGGTGCCGATCGCGCGGTCGTCGATCAGCACGACCTTCGCCGGCTGTGCGCCGCCGATCGAGACGCGCGCGAAGCGTCCGGCCGCGAGCAGGCCGTCCTTGTTGTCGAGCAACGCGCGCATCCGCACGCTGCCGGTCGACGGATCGACGCGGTTGTCGACGAATTCCAGCTTGCCCCGATGCGGGAAGCCGTCTTCGCCGACGAGGCCGACGTTGACCGGACATGTTCAACGCGCGCGATCGGGCCGCCGAGACGCGTGAACGTCTGCTCGTCGCCGTCGAAGCTCGCGTAGATCGGGTTCGACGACACGACCGACGTCAGCACGACGTTCGCGTCGACGAGGTTGCCGGCCGTGACCTCGGCCTTCGAGACGCGGCCGGCGATCGGCGAGCGCACCTGCGTGAACGCGAGGTTGAGCTCGGCCGCGTCGGCCGACGCGCGCGCGGCGCGGGCGTCGGCGTCGAGCTGCTTCGCGTTCGCGGCGCGCTCGTCGAAGTCGCGCTGCGCGATCGCGTTGTCGGCGAGCAGCCGGCGCGACCGTTCGAGCTCGGTGCGCGCGAGCTCGACCTTCGCGGTCGCGCTCGCGGCCGCGGCCTCGGCGCGCGCGGCCTCGGCGCGATACGGACGCGGGTCGATCACGACCAGCACGTCGCCCTTCTTCACCTCGCTGCCCGGCGTGAAGCGGATCGCGTCGATCGTGCCCGACACGCGCGGGCGGATCTCGGCGCGCTCGACCGCCTCGATGCGGCCCGAGAACTCCTGCGTCTCGACGACCTGCCGCTCGATCGCGGCCGCGACGCCGACCGGCGGTGCGGGCGGCGGCCCTGCGGGCGGCTGCGCCTTCGTGTCGCCGCAGCCGGACAACGCGAACGGCAGCAGCAGGGCCGCGGCGAGCAGCGCGGCCGGCCGCGGCGCGGTTCGGAATGGAGCGGGGTGAGTGCGTCATGATGTTTCTTCGAGGAGGAGGAGGGGCGGTGTGTCTGTGGGTTCAGCGCATGGCGATCGACGCGAGGAAGCGGTCGAGCGCCGCGTAGTCCGCATCGCCGAACGACGCGCGGAATGCGATCGCCCGGATCGGCCAGCGCGCGCGACGACTCGGGAAGGCGCAGCGTGATCGATCTCGACGCGCACGCCGGCGCCCGCGAGCTTCGCGACGTACGCACCGGCCTCGTCGCGCAGCGGGTCGCCGTCGAACGACACCATCAGCGTCGGCGGCAGGCCTTTCAGCCGCGTCGACGCGAGCGGGCACGCGTACGGATGGACGCGATCGGCCGCGCGCGGCAGGTAGTCGCGATAGCCGTCGGCGCAGCGCGTCGCGATGCGTTCGCCGGCCGCATCGTCGCCGGCGCAGCGCATCGAGCCGCTCGACAGGCCCGGGTCGAGCATCGGCATGATCAGCACCTGACCCGCGACCGGCGGTCCGCCGCGATCGCGCGCCATCATCGTCGCGACGGCGGCGAGGTTGCCGCCCGCCTCGGCCCCGCCGACGACGAGCGTCCGGCCGGTCCAGCGGTAGCGGCGCGGATGCGCGGCGGCGTCGGCGAGCGCCGCGTACGCATCCTCGGCGGCGGCCGGGAACGGGTTCTGCGGCGCCTGCGCGTACGTCGTCGCGAGGACCACCGCGTCGATGCGCGCGGCCATCGCCCGCAGGCATGCGTCGCTCGCGTCGATACTGCCGGAGACGAAGCCGCCCGGATGAAAGAAGACGAACAGCGTGCCGGCATCGCCGGCCGGTCGCGACGTCGAGCGATAGAGGCGCGCTGCGAGCGGTCCGGCCGGGCCGCGGATCGACGTCGCGCGCGACCAGACGCCATCGGCGAAGGCTTCGGGCGAGGCGCCGGCGTTCGTCATGTCAGACCCTCGGACGCTCCGCGACCGGCACGACGTCGGACTTCGGCGCCGGGTCGTCCGCGTCGCACGTCCGGGCCGGCGCCTCGCACGAGACGCGCTGCGCCCCGGCGCTCGCGAGCGCCTCGAAGCCCTGGCATTCGCGCGACGACGTAACGAGCCGCCGGCTCGTCGTGCTGCGCGATGCCCGTCGCGACCGCGAGCGCCGACAGCGACACCGCCGCGGCGATCGCCGCGAGATGCCAGGCGGCGCGCCGGGCTCTCGCTTCCATTCTTGTGCGTTCTTCATGGGGTCGGACTGTATTGTGTCTTCTCGCAGCGGTTAAACTGGCTCGCAGACGAAATGACTGTTCAGGAACCTGAACAATGAACAAGCTGCAGGCGATGGAAGTGTTCGTGAAGGTCGTCGACACCGGCGGGTTCACGCGGGCGGCCGAGGCGCTCGACATGCCGAAGGCGACGGTCACCACGTCGATCCGCGACCTCGAGCGATACCTCAACCTCCGCCTGCTGAACCGCACGACGCGCCGCGTCGGCCGTGACGACCGACGGCGCCGCCTACTACGAGCGCTGCGTCGCGATCCTCGACCAGGTCCGCGACGCCGAGGAGTCGCTGTCGTCGGACCACGCGTCGGTCAGCGGCCGACTGCGCGTCGACGTCGCGACCGTGTTCGCGCGCGTGGTGCTGATCCCGGTCATGAAGGATTTCCAGCAGCGCTTCCCGGGCATCCGCCTCGAGCTCGGCTGCAGCGACCGGCCGGTCGACCTCGTCGAACAGGGCGTCGACTGCGCGCTGCGCGGCGGCGACATCGCCGACCAGAACCTGATCGCGCGGCGCGTCGGCACGATGCACTTCGTGACCTGCGCCGCGCCGCGGCTACCTCGCGAAGCACGGCCGGCCGAAGCATCCGACCGACCTCGCGAACCACGTCTGCCTGACCTACTTCTCGGCGCAGACCGGCCGCGTCTTCCCGTGGGACTTCGAGAAGGACGGCGAGCGGCTCGACCTGCCGCTCGAGCGGACCGCTCGCCGTCAACGACTCGAGCGTCTATCTCGACGCGGCGCTCGCGGGCCTCGGCATCGCGCAGCTTCCGACGAGCGTCATCCGGCAGGAAGTCGAGCGCGGCACGCTCGAGATCGTGCTCGGCGAGTGGCTGTCGGCGCCGATGCCGGTGCACATCGTCTATCCGCTCAATCGCAACCTGTCGAACAAGGTGCGCGTGTTCGTCGAGTGGATCGCCGAGCTGTTCGAACGCGACGAGCGGCTGACGCTGCACTCGACGCTGAAGCCGGGCCGCCCGCGCGCGCCGCGCGCTGACCCCCGGCTCCGTCGCCGGCGCGGCCGCTCGGCACGAGACGCGCGCGGCGCGGCCGAGCGGCGACCGTCAGCGCGGCCGACGCGCCCGCGCGTCCAGCCGCATCGAGCGACCTCAGTCCGGGTCGGGAAGACGCCCCGTCGGCGCCGGCGGATCGAGCCGCGCGAACGGCTGACCCATCTCGCCGATCTGCCGCAGCGATCCGCGCCGGCCGCGGCTGTTGACGTACACGGAGACCGCGGCCGACATCGGACCCACGACATCCACCGCCTTCTGCAGGTCCTCGGCCGACAGCTTCAGCTGGTCGCACCACGCAGTGACCTCGTCGGGGTCGGCGAGGTCGATGCGCTTCGGGTCCTTGATCGGCGACGGCGGGCTTTCCATGGCGTGGGGATGACGAGTTTGGGGAGAGGACCGACGCTGAGGCGAGCCGCGGGCGCGCGCTCGACGGCATAGTCGCAAAGATCAGTCGGCCAAGCAAATTACGACATCGACGCCGTCGGGCCCGCCGGCGCGTCGATGTCGCGGACCATCGACCAGCCCGCGAGCGACGCCAGTGCCGCGCACGCGGCACCGGCCCACGCGGCGAAGCGCAGGTCGACGGTCAGCGCGGCGTCCGATCCGGCCGCCGCGAACACGAAGCCGAGCAGCGACGTCGCGATCAGTCCGCCGATCCGCGCGAGGGCGCTGTTGAAGCCGGACGCCGCGCCGACGTGGTCGGCATCGACGGCGCCGATCACCGACGTCGTGAGCGGCGCGACCGACAGCGCCATGCCGACGGCGACGACGAGCGTCGGCGGCAGCACGTCGCGGAGGTAGTCCATCGAGTCCGCGCCGAGGCGCGCATAGAGCGCGAGACCGGCGGCGACCACCGCGCTGCCGGCGGCGAGCAGGCGCCGCGCGCCGACGCGTGCGGCGACGCGTCCCGTCACGCGCGACGCACCGCCGATCAGGAGCGGAATCGGCAGCATCGACGCGCCTGCCTGCGCGGCGCGAGTAGTGCCCGAGCCGGATCAGCGACGAACGGCAGCAGCACGATCAATCCGCCGAGCGCCGCGTACAGCAGGAACGTGAGGACGCTCAGGCCCGCGAACGTCGACGTGCCGAACAGCGCGAACGGCATCAGCGCGTCGGCGCCTCGCCGCGCTTCGACGCGCAGGAACGTCGCCGCGAGACCGAGGCCCGCGACGGTCGCCGCCGCCAGCGCGCTCCGCGGAGACGCGGGCTCCGCCGCGGCCGTCAACGCCCACACGAGCAGCCCGAGCGCGAGCGTCGCGAGCACGCCGCCGGCCCAGTCGAGCGTGGCGCCGGGGCGTCGGTCGCCGCTCTCGTTCGCGTAGCGCCACGCGAGCCACAGCGGCGCCGGCGCCGATCGGCAGGTTCAGCAGGAAGATCGGCCGCCAGCCGAAGCCGTCGACGATCCATCCGCCGACGACCGGGCCGACCGCGCCGGCGATCGCCCCGACCGCGGCCCACGTGCCGATCGCGCGACCGCGCGCCTCGCCGTCGAACGCGGCGCCGAGCATGGCGAGGCTGTTCGGCATCAGCAGCGCCGCACCGATACCCTGCACGCCGCGCGCCACGAGCAGCGTGTCGATGGACGGCGCGAACGCGCAGATGGCCGACGCGACGAGCGAAGGTCGCGACGCCGAGCACGAACAGTGCGCCGCCGGCCGTAATGGTCGCCCGCCGCGCCGCCGAACAGGATCAGCGCGCCGAGCGGCAGCAGGTATGCGTTGATCGTCCATGCGAGCGCTGCGGGGCCCGCCGACAGGTCGCGGCCGATCGTCGGCAGCGCGACGTTGACGACGGAGCCGTCGATGAACGCGAGGCTCGACCCGAGGATCGACGTGAAGATCGTGGCCGTGGGATGCGGCGTGGACCCGCCCGTCGCCGCAGCGACGCGGTCGCGCCCGGCGGACACGGTCATCGTTCGACGGCCGTCGAAGGACGCATCACATCTCGACCCGCGTGCCGAGCTCGACGACGCGCGTCGTGCGGGATCAGGAAGTAGTCGGGCGCGCGCGTCGCGTTGCGCGTCAGGAACGCGTAGATCGCCTCCTGCCAGCGCGGCACGTCGGGGTGCAGCGACGGCACCGGGGTCTCGCGGCCGAGGAAGTACGACGCCGTCGACGGATCGAAGCCGAGTTCGTCGCGATGCGCCGCGAGCGCGCGCGGGACGTCGGGCTTCTCGCCGAAGCCGAACGCGAGCTCGTCGCGCCAGAAGCGGTCGGCGAGTCGCGTGATCGTCAGCCGCTGGTTCTCCGGCACGCGCGGCGTGCGTTCGGTCCGCACGCGCAACAGCACGACCCGTTCGTGCAGCACGCCGTTGTGCTGCAGGTTCAGCGCGAGCGCGCTCGGCACGACGTCGTCGAGCAGCGTCAGGTAGATCGCGGTGCCCGGCACGCGATGCGGCGCATCCGGGCCGTCGAGGCTCGCGAGGAACGCGTCGAGCGGCTGCGCGCGGTCCTCGCGCTTCGCGAGCGCGACGCGCGCGCCCGCGGCGCCAGCACAGCATCACCGTCAGCATGACGACCGCCACCGTCAGCGGGAACCAGCCGCCGGCGGGGATCTTGTGCACGTTCGCGGCGACGAACGACACGTCGAGCACGAGGAACGTCCCCATCACCGGCACGACCGCCCACCACGACCATCGCCAGAGCTTCCGCGCGACGGATCGCGACCAGCACCGACGTGACCAGCATGTCGCCGGCGACCGCGATGCCGTACGCGTTCGCGAGCCGGTCCGACGAGCGGAAGCCGAACACGAGCAGGAGCACGACCGCGGCGAGCAGCCAGTTGACCTGCGCGACATAGATCTGGCCGGCCTCCTCCGCCGACGTCTGCCGGATCGACAGCCGCGGCAGCACGCCGAGCTGGATCGCCTGCTGGACGAGCGTGAACGCGCCGGCGATCACGGCCTGGCTCGCGATCACCGTCGCAGCCGTGCTGAGCAGCACGGCGACCCATAACAGGCGATCGTCGAACAACCGGAAGAACGGCTGGCTCGCGGCCGACGGATCGGCGAGCACGAGCGCGCCCTGCCCGAGATAGTTCAGCACCAGCGCCGGCATCACGATCGCGAACCAGTCGATGCGGATCGAGCGGCTGCCGAAGTGGCCCATGTCGGCATAGAGCGCCTCGGCGCCGGTCAGCGCGAGGAACACCGAGCCGACCACGACGAACGCGCCGCCGCCGGGCGCGTGCAGCAGGTAATGCAGCGCGTGACGCGGGTCGATCGCGGCGAGCACGCCGGGCCGCGCGATCACGCGGATCAGTCCCGCGACGGCCAGCGTGCCGAACCACAGGATCATGATCGGCCCGAACATCCGGCCGACGCGGCCGCTGCCGCGATGCTGCACGGCGAACAGTCCGACGAGCACCGCCGCGGTGATCGGCACGACGAACGGATGGACCCGCGGCGTGATCGCCTCGAGCCCTTCGACCGCGCTCAGCACCGAGATCGCCGGCGTGATCATCGCGTCGCCGAGGAACAGCGACGCGCCGGTGAGTCCGACGACGAGCATCGCCTCGCGACGACGGCCGGCCAGCCGCTGCAGGACCAGCGACAGCAGGGCCATCGTGCCACCCTCGCCGCCGTTGTCGGCCCGCATGACGAGGGCGACGTACTTGACGGCGACGACGAGCAGGACGGCCCAGAACAGCAGCGACAGGACGCCGAGCACCGTCTCTTCCGCGCCGGCGCCGCCGGCCGCTCGCAGCGATTCGCGGAACGCGTAGATCGGGCTCGTGCCGATGTCGCCGAACACGACGCCGAGCGCCCCCACCAGCAACACGCCGCGTGCGGGTCGATCGGTGGCGGGCTGCGTCGTGGCGACGGCGGCAGTCATGCGAAGCGCGAGAGCGTAGGGCGGCCGATCATAACCTCGCGGATGCCGTCGCAGCGCCGGTTCGCGGACCACCGTGCGCTTCGCCAGAGGACGACGCAGGAGCAGGCTTGCGCCGACAGCCGCTCCGCAAGCGTTCGACTAGCGTGCGCTTTTCCAACCATCGGAGGAGAGACGCCATGCAGCGCATGATCATCGGAGCAGCCCTCGCCGTGGCACTCGTGTCGCCGTGGCAGGTCAGCGCGGCGCGCGGATGCGTCAGCGGCGCGGCCGTCGGCGGCGTCGCGGGCCACGTCGCGGGCCATCACGCCGTGCTCGGTGCCGCGGCGGGCTGTGCGATCAATCATCATCGCGACAAGGTGAAGGACCGCCGTGCCGCCGCGGCCCAGCAGGACAACGATGGGCGACGCGGCGACGTCAGGGACGCGCCGCGGCAGGACGCGAACGGACGCGGCGGCGACGTGCGTTGATGTCCGGGGCGATGCCGCGCGCACCGCGTGCCGTCGCGCCGTTCAGCGCGACCACGACGGTGCCGCGGCGTCGTCGATCGCGTAGCGCGTGACGGCGGCGGCGCAGACCGCCGCATCGACCGTGCCCTGCTCGCGCAACGCCGTCAGCGCCGCGAGCGCGATGTGGTGGCGGTCGACCTCGAAGAAGCGGCGCAGCGCCGCGCGCGTGTCGCTGCGTCCGAAGCCGTCGGTGCCGAGCGTCGTGCAACGGCGCGTCGATGTAGTCGGCGATCGACTGCGGCCACGCGCGCACGTAGTCGGTCGCGACGACGACGGGCTCCGGTCGCCGGCGAGGCAGCGCGCGACGTGGCCGGTGCGCGGCACGGCCTCGGGATGCAGCCGGTTCCAGCGCGCGGCCTCGCGCGCGTCGCGGGCCAGTTCGCTGAAGCTGGTCGCGCTCCACACCTCGGCGTCGATGCCCCAGTCGTCCGCGCAGCAGCGTCGCCGCCTCGATCGCCTCGCGCAGGATCGTGCCGGAGCCGAGCAGCCGACACGCGCGCCGCTCGACGCCGACGACGAGCCGTCGACGACGCGATGCAGACCCTTGACGATGTCGTCGTCGGCGCCGCGCGGCAGCGACGGCTGCGCGTAGTTCTCGTTCATCAGCGTGACGTAATAGAAGACGTCCTGCTGCTCGCTCGAGCATCTCGCGCATGCCGTGGTCGAGGATGACCGCGAACTCGCCCGCGAAGCACGGATCGTAGGCGCGGCAGTTCGGAACGGTCGCGGCCGCGACGAGGCTCGAGCCGTCCTGGTGCTGCAGGCCTTCGCCGCCGAGCGTCGTGCGGCCCGCGGTCGCGCCGAGCAGGAAGCCGCGCGCGCGCTGGTCGGCCGCGGCCCAGATCAGGTCGCCGACGCGCTGGAAGCCGAACATCGAGTAGTAGATGTAGAACGGCAGCATCGGCAGGCCGTGCACCGCGTAGCTCGTCGCCGCGGCGGTCCAGCTGCTGATCGCGCCGGCCTCGCTGATGCCTTCCTCGAGGATCTGGCCGTCGGTCGCCTCGCGGTAGCTCAGCACCGAGCCGATGTCCTCGGGCTCGTAGCGCTGGCCGACGCTCGAGTAGATGCCGACCTGCTTGAACAGGTTCGCCATGCCGAACGTGCGCGCCTCGTCGGCGACGATCGGCACGATGCGCGGGCCGAGCACCGGGTCCTTCAGCAGGTTCGTCAGCATGCGCACGAACGCCATCGTCGTGCTCATCGCCTTGCCGGCGGCGTCGACGGCGAACGTCGCGTAGCGGTCGAGCGGCGGGCACCGCGACCGTCGCGTCGCTCGCGACGCGGCGCGGCATCGAGCCGCCGAGCGCGCGCGCGGCGCTCGCGCAGGTAGCGCATCTCGGCGCTGTCGTCGGCCGGCTTGTAGAACGCGAGCGTCGGCGCCTCGTCGTCGGTCAGCGGCAGCGCGAAGCGGTCGCGGAAGGCGATCAGGTCCGCGCGCTCGAGCTTCTTCTGCTGGTGCGTCGTCATGCGGCCCTGGCCGGCGCTCGCCCATGCCGTAGCCCTTCTTCGTCTGCGCGAGGATCGACGGTCGGCCGGCCGCGCGTGCGCGGCGCCGCGGCGATAGGCCGCGTGGATCTTCACGAGGTCGTGGCCGCCGCGCGTGAGGCGGTCGATCTGCTCGTCGCGTCATGCGTCGCGGCGAGCGCCGCGAGCTGCCGGGTTCTGGCCGAAGAAGTGCTCGCGGTTGTAGCGGCCGTCCTTGGCGGCGAAGCGTCTGCAACTGGCCGTCGACGGTCTGCGGCGAACGCGCGCCGCAGCGCGCCGCTCGCGTCGCGCGCGAACAGCCGTCCCAGTCCGATCCCCACACGAGCTTGATGACGTGCCAGCCCGCGCCGGCGAACAGCGTCTCGAGCTCGTCGATGATGCGGCCGTTGCCGCGCACCGGGCCGTCGAGCCGCTGCAGGTTGCAGTTGACGACCCAGGTCAGGTTGTCGAGCTTCTCGCGCGCGGCGAGCGTCAGCGCGCTCATGCTCTCGGGCTCGTCCATCTCGCCGTCGCCGAACACGCCCCAGACCGTGCGCGCCGCTCGTAGTCCGCGCAGGCCGCGATGCGCGAGGTAGCGCATGAAGCGCGCGTGGTAGATCGACGCTGATCGGGCCGATGCCCATCGAGCCGGTCGGGAACTGCCAGAAGTCGGGCATCAGCTAGGGATGCGGATAGCTCGACAGGCCGCGCGCGCCGTTCGCGACGCGCGCCGAGCTCCTGGCGGTAGTGCGCGAGGTCGTCGGCCGTCGAGCCGCCCTTCGAGGAACGCGCGCGCGTAGACGCCCGGCGCCGAATGCGGCTGGAAGAAGACGAGGTCGCCGCCGTGCCGTCGCGCGCGGAAGAAGTGGTTGAAGCCGACCTCGAACAGGTCGGCCGCGCTCGCGTAGCTCGCGATGTGGCCGCCGAGCTCGCCGTACGCCTGGTTGGCGCGCACGACCATCGCGAGCGCGTTCCAGCGCATGAGCGACGCGAGGCGCTGCTCGATCGCGAGGTCGCCGGGGAACGGCGGCTGCGCGATCGACGGGGATCGTGTTGACGTACGGCGTGCCGAAGCGCGGCTGCCAGCCGATCGCCGGATCGCGCGCGACCGATGCCAGCAGGTCCATCAGCTCGCGGACGCGCGCCGGGCCCGAGGCATGCAGCACCGAGCGCAGCGCGTCGCGCCACTCGGCGGACTCGGCCGGGTCGCTGTCGGCGGCGAGGATGGCGCGGAAGTGCGGGTCGGGTCGACAACTCGTTCATCGTGCATCCGTCGCGCGCGGCCGAGCCGCTAAGATGCGGCAGCCGCACGACGGCCCTGTTCGAGACCCAAGCCTATCGTGATCGACCTTCGCGCGCACATCGTCGCCGTCCCCGACTTCCCGAAGCCGGGCATCCTGTTCCGCGACATCATGCCGCTGCTGCGCGACCACTTCGGCGCGACCGTCGAGGCGCTGTCGGCGCAGCTGCGCGACGACGAATGGTCCGGCGATCGACGCCGTCGTCGGCATCGAGTCGCGCGGCTTCGTGCTCGCGGCCGCGCTCGCGGAGAAGCACCGCAAGGGCTTCGTGCCGGTCCGCAAGGCCGGCAAGCTGCCGCCGCCGGTCGTCGATCGTTCGTACCAGCTCGAATACGGACAGCGACCGGCTCGAGATGCAGCGCGGCCGCGGCCGGGCGCTGCTCGTCGACGACGTGCTCGCGACCGGCGGAACGCTCGCGACCGCCGGCGATCTATGCGTCGACGCGGGCTACGACGTGCGCCAGTTGCTGGTGCTGATCGACCTGCGGCTGATCCCCGACTTCCGCTGGCGCGACCTCGTGCCGCGCAGCGCCGTGCAGTACTGATGATCGAGACCTCGATGACCGACCCGACCCGCCGGCGCGTGCTGGCTTCGATCGCCGCCGCCGCACTGCTGCTCGCCTACGGCTTCGCCCCCGTCGCGCGTGCGGAAGACGATCCGGCGGTCGTGCGGACGCGCGCCTACTGCGACGCGCTGCTCGAGACGATGAAGGTCGCGAAGTCGACGCCGATCCGGAAGCGCTACGACCGGCTCGAGCCGGCGATCCGCGCGATGTTCGACCTGCCGGCGATGACGCGCATCGCCGTCGGACCCGCGTGGACGACGACGAGTCCCGAGGACCAGCAGGCGATCGTCGACGCGTTCTCGCGCTTCACGATCGCGACGTACGCGTATCGCTTCGACGGCTACTCGGGCGAGCACTTCGATGTCGACCCGACGCCCGAATCGCGCGGCGACGAACAAGCTCGTGCAGCACGACGCTCGTCAAGGCGAGCGGCGAGAAAGTGCAGCTCAACTACCTGATGCACGACACGCCGGCCGGCTGGAAGGCGACCGACGTCTATCTGAACGGCACGATCAGCGAGCTCGCGACGCGACGGTCGGAGTTCTCGGCGATCCTGCGCGACGGCGGTCCGAAGGCGCTCGTCGATCGGCTGAAGCAGCAGACGGAGAAGCAGCTGGGCGGGTGACGGGTCGCATTCCGCGCGTCGAGCGAGGCTTCGCATGACTTTGTTCGTCGTTCCCGCGAAAGCGGGAACCCAGTGTCGTTCGCACGCGTCGAGATCGAAGCCACTGGGTTCCCGCCTTCGCGGGAACGACGCGTTGCGAGCGACGTTCGCTACCGAGGAACCGCCGCCTCGGGTTCCCGCTTTCGCGGGAACGACAAATCGGAAGTCGGGAGGACCGATCACTCGATCAGGCGGGCCCGCGACTTCTCATCCCCAGCGTCGCAACGCCATCCAGTCGTCGTTCCCGCGAAGGCGGGAACCCAGCGTCGTTCGCACGCGCTCGAACCGGGCGAGCCCGCTACGACGCGATCGTCTCGCGCACCGCGTCCACCAGCCGGTCGACGTCCTCCGCCGTGATCGCGCCCATCGTCGAGATGCGGAACAGCCGGCTCGACAGGTTGCCCTGCCCCGCGTAGATCACGAAGCCGCGCGCCTTCAGCGCGTCGTGCAGCGCGTCGTAGCCGATGCCGCGCGGCAGGTCGTACGAACGCAGCACGACCGACGACTCGTCCGGCGGCAGCACGCTCGCGATGCCGAGCGACTGCGAAGCCGCGTCGCACCTGCTCGGCGAGCGCCGCGTAACGCGCGTGACGCGCGGCGCGGCCGCCGTCTTCGTCGAATTCGCGCAGCGCCTCGACCAGCGCGTAGTACGCATGGACCGCCGGCGTGAACGGCGTGCCGCGCTGGTCCTGCAGCGTCGCGAGCCGCGCGAGGTCGAGGTAGAACGCGCGGCTCGCGGCGCGCGTCGAGCGCGTCGCGCCGCACGACGACGAACGATGCGCCCGGCGTCGCCGTGCAGGCACTTGTTCGCGGCGCCGGCGACGGCCGCGATCGACGCCGTCGTCGAACGGGATCGCCTCGGCGCCGAAGCTGCTGACGCCGTCGACGAGCAGCGCGACGCCGCGCGCGTCGCACATCGCCGCGATCGCGTCGAGGTCGTTCAGCCGGCCGGTCGTCGTCTCGTGATGGATGACCGCGACGTGCGTGATGCCCGGATCGGCGTCGAGCGCGTCGGCGAGCGCGCCGAGCGTCGAGCGGCTTCATCCAGTCGTGCTTCGACACCGCGTGCTCGATGCCGATAGGTCGTCGCGATCTGCGCGATGCGGTCGCCGTAGACGCCGTTGTCGACGACGAGCAGCCGCCCGTCGGCCGGCACGAGCGACGCGATCATGCTTTCGACGGCCGCCGTGCCCGAGCCGGTGATCAGCACCGCCGCCCATTCGGCCGGATCGAGGCCGTACACGTCGAGCACGCGTCGCCGCGCCTCGTCCTGCAGGTCGAAGAACTCGCTCTCGCGATGGCACAGGTCGGGTTGCAGCAGGCTCCGCCGCACGCGCTCGCTGAGCGTGACGGGACCGGGGTTGAGCAACAGCATCATGCGATCGGCTCCGATGTGGCGCATCAGCCGCGTCTTGACGTCGACCGGCCCGATCGTCGGCCGCGGCAGGTCGTCGGGCGTGCCGCTGGCGATCGGCAGCGGCGAGGAACGCGGGCCGTCGACGTCCGCGGCGAGCCAGGCGTCGATCGCGTCGACGTCGTCGCTCTCGGCAGCGCGTCGCGTAGCCGCACGCGGCCGCGACGCCGGCGAACGAGACGCTCGACGAGACCGTCGCCTGCCCGCCGGTCGACTCGTGCGCGCCGTTGTCGAGCAGCACGTGCTTCAGGTTCGACGGACCGTAGCGCCGACGGTCGCGAACGCGCCGAGCCGCATCAGCGCCGCGCCGTCGCCGTCGATCGCGACGACGTCGCAGGTCGGGCCGCGCGAGCGCGAGGCCGAGCGCGAGCGACGAGGCGCAGCCCATCGAGCCGACCATGTACAGCTGGTTCGGGCGATCGTCGAGCGCGTACAGCTCGCGGCCGCAGAAGCCGGTCGACGCGACGACGACGCGTGCGGTCGACCGGCGTCGCCGCGACGATGCGCGTCGAGCGCGTCGCGTCGCGGCCGGCGCGGTGCCGCGTGCGCATCGATCACCGCGGCCGCGATCGCGGCGCGGCGCGTCGTCGGCGCGGCGGCGTCGATCCGGCCGGCGCGACGCTGCCCTTCTGCATCACGAGCGCGTACGGCCGCCCGGTCGCGTCCATGTGCGCGACCGCGCGATCGAGCGCGGGCGCGATCGCGTCGGGCGTCGTCGGGAACAGCTCCCACGCGATCTCCATCGTGTCGAGCATCGCCGGCGTGATCGGGCCCATCAGCGCGTGCTGCGGCTCGTCGTGCACGCCGGGCTGGCCGCGCCACGTGACGATCAGCAGTTGCGGCAGATCGGAACGTCCACGTCAGCGACGTCAGCGGGCTCACCGCGTTGCCGAGGCCCGAGTTCTGCATCATCGTCACGCCGCGCCGGCCGCGCGAGCGCCGCGCCGGCGATCAGCGCGACCGCATCGCCCTCGTTCGCCGCCGACACGTAGTCGCAGCGACGCGTCCTGCAGCACGTAGTTGATGAACGGCGTGAGGTACGAGCACGGCACGCCCGCATACCACTCGAAGCCGCGCGCGCGCGCCGCCTCGACGAATGCGACCGCCTCGATCATCGAGCGCTGCGCCGTCGTCGTCCGACGCCGAGCGGCGCCTGCGCGTGCGCGAAGTCGCCCGCGAGCCGGAAGTCCTCGAGGTCGTTGACGCCGCGCCAGTGGCCGTGCACGTATCGCACCTCGATCGCCTCGCCCGCGTCGATCAGCGCGTTGAGCAGCGCCGGCATGTCGAGCGTGTCGAAGTCGTCGCGCGACCGCAGCGCGGTCAGCAGCGCGCGCAGCTTCGCGGGCCCGTCGCCGCGCGCGCGACAGCAGGCCGATCCAGCGGCCGTGCGGCGCCGCGACCGTCGAGCGCCGACGTCGTTCGAGATGCGCTCGAGCCGCACCGTGCGGCCGAACAGGTCGCGATCGTCGGGCGCCGAGCAGTACGCGTAGTCGCGCACGGTCGTGTTCGGGCCCGCGCCGCGCGGCGGTCCGGTCAGCGACGAGTCGACGACGACGGTGAACGGCGCGTCGCTGTCGACCAGGTCGCGCAGGATGTAGCTGCGGAACAGCAGGTCGCCGTACGAGATCGACGACGTCGCCGTGCAGCGCGTCGATCGCGGTCGCGAGCGACGCCAGCTCGTCCGGTCTCCGCGTAGCGCTCGTTGACGACGAGCTTGATGCCGGCCGCGTCGGTCGACGCGCGATCGCGTCGGCGCGATAGCCGCCGACGACGGTGATGTCGTTGACGCCGTCCTTCTTGAACGCGTCGACGAGCCAGCGCAGCAGCGGCTTGCCGGCGATCGGCAGCATGACCTTCGGCCGGTCGGCCGTGACGGCCTCGAGGCTCCTGCCGCGGCTCGCGGCGAGCACGACGGCCGCGCCGGTCGCGCGCGACGACGACAGGTAGCGCTCCTCGGCCTGCCGTGTATTCGTCGGCGTCCTGCAGGCGGAAGATCTCGTTGACCGGCGCGATGCGGTCCTCGACGTTGACGAGCGTCTCGGTGTCGTGGATCTCCTTCGCGACCGCCTGCATCGACGCGGTCGCCGCGCGGATCAGGTGGTTCGCCCAGATCACGACGCTGATGCCGGCCTTGCGGAACACGTCGGTCGGCGTGCTGTAGTACTTCGTCGGCACGATGACGAGCGGCGCGCGGTTCGCCCATTCGCGTGCGAACGTCGAGGATCTCGTCGGGCTTCGACAGCTTGCTGTGGATCAGGATCGCGTCGGCGCCGGCCGCGCGATAGGCCTCCGCGCGGCGCAGCGCCTCGTCCATGCCCCAGCCGGCGATCAGCGCCTCGACGCGCGCGACGATCGAGAAGTGCTCGTCGTGCTGCGCGTCCTTGCCGGCCTTGATCTTGCCGCAGAACTCGTCGACGTCCGCGAGCGGCTGGCGCTCGCCGCCGATGAAGCTGTTCGTCTTCGGGAAGACCTTGTCCTCGATGCACACGCCGGCGATGCCGCGCTGCTCGAGCTTGCGCACGAGGCGGCGCACGTTGTTGAAGTTGCCGTAGCCGGTGTCGCCGTCGAGCAGGATCGGCAGGTCGCTCGCATCGGCCATGAACTCGAGGTCGTCGACGACCTGCGTCCAGCTCGCCTCGTTGTTGTCGCGCACGCCGAACTGCGCGGAGATCGCGAGGCCCGACGCCCAGATGCCCTTGAAGCCGGCCTCGCGGACGATGCGGGCCGACAGGCCGTTGTGCGCCTCCATCAGGAACTCGGTCTCGTCGGACAGCAGCATCGCGCGCAGGCGCGCGCTGCGCGTCATCGGGAGCAGGACGGCATCTCTCGCGTTCATCGTCGGCAATCGTTCGTTCGGCAGGTGGTCGGTCGGGACGCGACGCGGGGCTCGTCGCGTCGTTCGCCGGTCATCGTCGGGGTCCGTGCGCCGCGAGCTCGTAGTCGCGGATCCGCGGCAACACGACGTCGCGCGCACGCACGACGTCGTCGGGGAAATCGATCTCGATCCACGGCAGCCCGGTGACGTCGGCGACGTCGAGGCCGTCGACGCCGTCGAGCAGCAGCTCGCGGATCGCGTCCTCGTGCGGCCGGTCGGCGTGTCCGTCGTCGATCGCGCGCGCGACGATCGCCGCGAAGCGCCGCGCCGTCGTCTCGCGGAAGCGGAAGAAGCCGACCGACTCGCCGATCGTGTCGTACGCGAGGTCGGGCGGCGACGCGCTTGCGAGAACTCGACCGGCACGCCGTCCCTCACGCAGACCTTGACCGGTTCGTCGCCGGGCGCGAAGTCGCGATCGATCAGGAGGCGATCGGCGTGCTCGTCCGGCGACGAGCGCATCCATCATCCGCGCGTCGTACAGCACGTCGGCGTCCATCACGAGCACGTCGCCGCCGCGCGTGACCGCGTCGGCCGCGACATGGACCGTCAGCGACGCTGCCCAGCGTGAAGCGCTCGTTGACGAGGACCTGGACGTCGCCGCGACCGAGGAACGCGAGCTCGGCGGCGATCTGCTGCCGCTCGAAGCCGACGACGAGCACGATCTCGCGCACGCCGGCGTCGCCGAGCAGGCCGAGGTGGCGCTCGAGCAGCGAGCGGCCACCGAAGCGCAGCAGGCACTTCGGCATCGCGGCGCCGTCGTCCTGCTGCAGTCGCGCGCCGCGGCCGGCGGCGAGGAGGATCGCGCGCATCGCGTCAGTCGGCCACCGCGACCGCGGCGGTGCGGCGCCGCTGCCAGTGCCGCTCGCTGACGTGCAGCCACACGATGCCGGGCAGCCCGAGCGCGAGCTCGCGGACGCGCTTCGCGAGCGACAGCGCGAGCGCGACGTCGAGCGGCAACCCGACGAGCGGCGCGAGCAGCACGAAGCCGCCTTCCTGCGCGCCGAGCGAGCCGGGGATCGCGAACGCCGCGCCGCGGATCGCCTGACCGACGCTCTCGAGCAGCAGCGCGTCGCGCCAGCCGACCGGATGGCCGAGCAGGTCGAGCGCGATGAAGACCTCGCCGGTGCCGACGACCCACGCGACGAGGCTCGCGAAGAACGTCGCCGCGACGAGCCGCCGCTCGCGGTAGAGCGCGCGGATCGCGACGTCGATCGCGTCGGCGCGGATCGTCAGCGCCGACCAGTCGCGCGCCGCGAACGCGCGCGACCCGAGCCGCGACAGCTTGCCGAACAGGCCGCGACGCTGCATGACGTAGAAGCCGACGCCGAACGCGGTCAGCAGCAGCATCGCGATCGCGAGCGGCACGCGCAGGCGGCCGAGCATGCCGTCGGGCTCGAACGCCGCGAACACGACGATCCCGACGACCGCGAACACGATCTGCGACGCGAGCTGCATCGTCGTCGCGACGGCGATCGCGGCGGCCGCGTCGTTCATCGCGACGCCCCGCTGCGCGAGCTGACGGGCCATCGCGACCGGGCCGCCGAGCTGTCCCGCCGGCAGCAGGCTGTTGACGGACTCGCCGACCCAGCGCGCGATCGTCGTCGCGCGGACGCGGTCGTGCTTGCGCTCGGGCGGCAGCAGCACGCCGATCGCGAACGCGTCGATCGCGAGCGGCAGCGAGATGGAACGCGACGACGAGCGCGAGGCCCCAGCCGGCGGCCGCGAGCACGGCGGCGACCGGGCCGAAGCCCTGCCACGCGAGCAGCAGGACGAACACCGCGGTCCCGACGGACAGCAGGACGACGGTGGCGCGGCTCATGCGCGCGGAACGGCCGCGCAGCAGCTGCCGGAAGCCGAAGTACGCGAACGCGTCCTTCAGGTTCGACAGCGCGCGCTTCCACGGCCGCATGTCCGGATCGGTGACGTACTCGAACGTCAACGACACGCGCATCTCGCCTTCGGCCGACGGCGTGATGCGATGACGCAGCCGGTCGCCGTCGAAGAACACGAGTCCGCCCGGCGGGATGCGGACCGACCCCGCGACGACGTCGACGCCGTCGTCGCGCGTGTGCAGCTCGTACTCGAGGCGGCACGACGACTCGTCGAGCACGCCGAGCAGCAGCGTGTAGCGCCGCCCGTCGTAGTACGACGTGTCGTAGTGCCAGCCGATGTGGTCGCCGGCCTTCGTGTAGTAGTAGAGCGCGTACGCGTGCGGGTCGTCGGCCGGGCACGGCAGCAGACGCTCGCCGCAGCGTCGTTCGAGGAACGCGATCAGCGCCTTCGAGCGATACAGCGCCGCGATGCCGGGCGCGCGCTCGTCGATCGTGTGGCGGCTGACGCTCGCGCCCTTCTTGTGGCCCGGCAGGTAGTTGCGGTTCGCGTGCTCGAGCAGCGCGCGCGCGTCGGCGACGAGGCCGGCGACCGTCGCCGGCGGCAGGAAGTCGGTCGAGCGACAGGAACGCGCCCTGCTCGCGGAACGCGTCGCGCAGCCGCGGCTCGTCGAACGTCGCGAGGCCGCCGTCGACCGGGTCGGCGCCGGCGTCGTCGCGCGCGCGCCGATCGTCCGTCGCGAACGCCGTCATCGCGACTCGAGCGCGCCCGACGGACGCCGCGCGACGCGCGTCCAGTCGATCAGCGTCCACGCGGCGAACAACGACGCGCCGATCGCGGCGATGACGAGGAACGGCGCGACGACGTCGAACATCGTCACCAGCGGCAGCAGGTACAGCACGTCCTCGGTCTCGAAGCCGGCCGCGAACGACTGCTTCACGCCGGCCTTGCCGGTGCGCTCCTCGATCCGCATGCGCACGAGGAAGACGACGGCGACCGCGACGCCGGCGACGAGCGCCGAGCACGATCGGCGACGCGCCCGACACGGAGGCGCCGTGCCACGCGACGCCGACGCCCATCCCGGTGAACAGCAGGACCGTGACGAGCGCGTCGCACGCGAGGTCGTAGAAGTGGCCGAAGCGGCTCGTCCGGCCGCTGATCCGCGCGAGCTCGCCGTCGGCATGATCGACGAAGTTCGACAGCACGATCAGCCACGCGCCGACGTTCGGCCAGCGACCGCCACCCGCGGCCAGGCACGCGACGCCGGCGAGCCCGATCGCGAGCCGCAGCGTCGTCAGGTGGTTCGGCGTGACGGCCGTGTCCTTCAGCGGCACGACGAGGCGCCGCGCGAGGCGGCCGTCCCACGTGCGCGGCAGCGCCGGCGCGGCCGTCCGCGGCGTCGACTTCGGATCGTCCATCGGCCGAATTCTATCTGCTCGGCTTCGGCGGCCCGAGCAGCGCCGGCAGCACGAACAGCGCGGCCGCGAGCGTGCAGGCGAGCGACAGCGCGAGCAGCTTGCCCATGCTCGCGGTCCCCGGATGGCTCGACAGCCACAGGCTGCCGAACGCGGTCGACGTCGTCAGCGCGCTGAATACGACGGCGCGCGCGATGCTCGTCTGCAGCAGGTCGCGCACGCCGTGTCGCCACGCGACGACGAAGTAGATGTTGAACGCGACGCCGATGCCGAACAGCAGCGGCAGCGCGATGATGTTCGCGTAGTTGAGCGGGATGCGGAGCACGACGCAGAGCGCCGAGCGTGACGAGGCCGCCGAGCAGCAGCGACGCGAGCGTGATCGCGACGTCGCGCGAACCCGGCGCAGCACGACGGCGAGCAGGATCGTGATCGCGACCAGCGCGAGCACGCCGGCCTCGACGAACGCGCGAACGATCGTCGTCGGCCGACTCGGCGATCGAGATCGGCGCGCCGGTCGCGTCGGGCGCGACCGAGCGCACCGCCGCGATGAAGCGGCGCAGCGACGCGTCCTCGTTCGGGTCCATGCGATTCGTCGCGTTGTTGCCGCCGGCGTCGCGCGGATAGACCTCGATCCGCGCGCGACCGTCCTTCGCGACCCAGTCGGCCTTCAGGTCGGGCGGCAGCGACGCGAGCGTGACCGGCGCCGCCTCGAGCGCGGCCCGAAGCTGCGCGAGCGTCGTGACGAGGCCCGGGACGATCGCCGCGTCGAGCGCGCGCCGCCGCTCCGCCGGGCCGTCGGCGAGCGCGGTGAACGCGGCCGCGACGCGACGCGCGTCGGGCGTCGCCTCGTTCGACGGGTCGTCGTTCGCGGCCTGCAGCAGGTCCTGCGCGCCGACCCGCAACGCCTCGACCTCCTCGGCGTCGCTCGGCGGCGGCTTCGTGTCGGTCGTCTCGAGGCTCGGCCCGACCAGCGTCGCGGCATCGGAGATCAGCGCGAGCTTCTCGTCCTGATGCGTCGGGACGAAGCTCGCGAGCGTCAGCGCGTGTTCGACCTCGGGCAGCGCCGCGAGCTTCGTCGCGAGCGCCTGCGCGGCGTCGAGCGACGGCGCGAGGACGTCGAGCGTGTTCGGCGTCGTCATCGGATCGCGCGACAGGTCGAGGATCGTCGCGACGGCCTCGGTCTTCGCGCTGCGCAGGTGCAGCGGATTGAAGTCGAAGCGCACGAACGGCAGCGACGCCGACGCTCGCGACCGCGACGACGCATGTCGCCACGAGCACCGCGCGGCGGCGCCGCTGCAGCAGGCGGTCGACGCCGGCGAGCGCGCCGAAGCGCATGCCCTTCGGGCCGCGCGCCGACGCGCATCGCCGCGAGCAGCGCCGGCAGCAGCGTGACGCTCGCGAAGAACGCGACGACCATGCCGATGCCGGCGATGACGCCGAGCTCCGACACGCCGCGATAGTCGGTCGGCTCGAACGCGAAGAAGCCGGCCGCGATCGCGATCGCCGCGAGCGCGAGCGAACGCGCCGACCTGCAGCCCCGCGCGCTTCGCGGCGCCGGGCGCGTCGCGCTGCTCGGCGTGCGTGCGATACGAGACCGCGTACTGGATGCCGAAGTCGACGCCGAGGCCGACGAACAGCACCGCGAACGCGACCGAGATGAGGTTCAGCGCGTGATAGATCGTGAGGCCGATCGCGCCCGTCACGGCGAGGCCGACGCGAGGCTCGCGACGATCGCGACCGTCGCGCGGATCGAGCGCACCGCGAGCCACAGCATCCCGAACAGCGCAACGAGCATGACGGCCGCGTTGCGGTCCGCGTGCTCCTCGAGCGTCGACGAACTCCTCGTCGGCCATCGGCACGTCGCCGGTCAGCCGCACGCGTACGCCGTGCGCGGGGTCGAAGCCGTTCGCGGCGGCGGTCGCGCGGATGAAGTCCGTCGCCTTCGCGCCGGGTTCGAGGGCGCGGTAGTCGAGCACCGGCTGCGCGAGCACGAAGCGCCGCAGCTCGCGCGGACTCGCGCCGCCGCCGCCGATCATCGATCGCCACGACAGCGGCACGCGGCCGGCCGGCCACGACGCCGTCGAGCGTCGTCGCGAGCGCCGCGAGGCCGGGCGCGAGCACGTCGAACGTCGTCTCCTGGCGGCGCACGCCGTCGAGCGCGAGCCGCAGCGTGTCGATCAGCCCGCGCACGCTCGGGTCGGCCGCGAGCGTGCCGATCACCGCCTGCGAGGCGACGAGCTGCTCGGTCGTCTTGCGCACGTCGTCGACGTCGAGGAACAGCAGCCCGTTGCGATCGAAGAACGGCCCGCCGTCGGGCCGCCGCACGAGCCGGAACAGGTCGGGGCGCGCGGCGAGCTTCGAGACGAGCGTCGCGCTCGCGCGCTCGGCGAGGTCCGGGGTCGCGCCGTCGACGACGATCGCGATCCGGTCGGTGCGATTCGGGAACGCGGCGTCGAACGCGGCGCTGCGCTGGCGCCACGGCACGTTCGCGGAGATCAGCTTCGCGCTGTCGGTGTCGATCGCGAAGTGCCGCGCGACGTGCACCGCGGACGCGATCGCGAGCAGCAGCGCGACGACGATCAGCGCGACGCGATGCCGCACCGACGCCGACGCGACGTCGGCGATGCGGCGACGTAGGCCGACGGCTTCGTGTTCCAAGGTGATGAGTTCGGGGCGTGCTCGACGGCGCGGATCGAGCGGGCGCCGATCATAGCAAGGCGATCCGTCCGACACGCCGCGCCGGACGCGCGTGCCGCTTCTCAGGCAAAATCGAGCCATCCCTTCGAACCGATCCGTCGCGATCGCTCGCGAACCGTCGCTCGTGGCCGCCGTCGCCTCCGGCCGCCGGCAGCGCGCTCGCCCGGTCCCGATGCCGCCCATGGCCATCCCGTTGATCCAGCAAGCCCGCGTCGGCGCCTATCTCGCGCGCCAGCGGCTCGCGCGACAAGAAGCGCTATCCGCTCGTGCTGATGCTCGAGCCGCTGTTCCGCTGCAACCTCGCGTGCGCAGGCTGCGGCAAGATCGACTATCCCGACGAGATCCTGAACCAGCGGCTGTCGTACGACGACTGCATGGCCGCGATCGACGAATGCGGCGCGCCGATGGTGTCGATCGCCGGCGGCGAGCCGCTGCTCCATCGCGACATGCCGCGCATCGTGAAGGGGTTCATGGCGAAGAAGAAGTTCGTCATCCTCTGCACCAACGCGCTGCTGCTGAAGAAGAAGATCGACGACTACGCGCCGTCGCCTTACTTCACGTGGTCGATCCACCTCGACGGCGACAAGGGCATGCACGACAAGTCGGTGTGCCTCGACGGCGTGTTCGACACCGCGCGCGAGGCGATCCTGCTCGCGAAGAGCAAGCGGCTTCCGCACGCAGATCAACTGCACGGTGTTCGACGGCGCCGACCCCGCGCGGCTCGCCGCGTTCTTCGACGACATGAAGGCGATCGGCCTCGACGGCATCACGGTGTCGCCCGGCTACGCGTACGAGCGCGCGCCCGACCAGCAGCACTTCCTGAACCGCACGAAGACCAAGACGTTCTTCCGCGACGTGCTCGTCGCGCGGCCGCGGCGGCAAGGCCTGGTCGTTCACGAACTCGCCGCTGTTCATGGACTTCCTCGCCGGCAACCGCGCGTACGAATGCACGCCGTGGTCGATGCCGGCGCGCACCGTGTTCGGCTGGCAGAAGCCGTGCTACCTGCTCGGCGAGGGCTACACGAAGACGTTCGCCGAACTGATGAACGACACGAACTGGGACGGCTACGGCGTCGGCAAGTACGAGAAGTGCGCCGACTGCATGGTCCATTGCGGCTTCGAGGGCACGGCCGTGCGCGAGACCGTCGCGCATCCGCTGCGCGCGCTCGGCGTCGCGATGTTCGGCGTGCGCACCGACGGCCCGATGGCGCCGGAGATCCCGCGCACCGCCGAGCGGCCCGCGCAGTACGTGTTCTCAGACCACGTGAACCGCAAGCTGATCGAGATCCGGGTAGCCAAGTCGGTCGCCCGCGAGCCGGCGGCCGTCGCCGAGGGCGCGTAGCGCCGTCCGCGTGTCGGCCGCGATCGCGAGCAGCGACCGCAGCTGGCCCGGCGACGCGAGCAGCGACCGCAGCACCGCCGGAAGGTCGATCCCGCCGCCGTCGCGCATCGCGACGCGCGCGGCCGGCGGCACCGTGCGTTCCAGCGGATCGGCGATCGCGCGCAGTGCGATGAACGGCAGCCCGTGCCGGACCGCGATCCGCGCGGCCACCTGCGACTCCATGTCCACCGCGACCGCGCCGGTCGCTCGACGCAGAGCGTCCTTGTCGTCGCGATCGACGACGATGCGCTCGCTGCCGGCGATCGCGCCGCGCATCGCGTGAGGGATGCGGCGCGCGAGCGCGTCGGACCACGCGACGTCGCAGGTCCAGGACGCGCCGTCGGCGACGACGCGATCCGCGACGACCAGCGCCCCCGGCGCGAGCGACGGCACGAGCGCGCCGCCGATGCCGAAGCTCGCGATCGCGACGACGCCGGCGGCCGCTTCGCGCTCGATCGCGTCGGCGAGCGCGTCGGACCGACCGCCGCCGGCGACGGTCCGCACGTCCGCACCGCGCGCGAGGCGCGCTTCCGTCGCGAGACCACAGACCACGAGGAGCCGGCCGCGCGCCTCGTCGGCACGCCCGCGCGTCACAGGCCGAAGCGCTGCGTCTCGCCCTCGTGGCGCGCTCAGGCGGCGATAGCGCGCGAGCGCCCACAGCGGGAAGAACTTCGGGTAGCCGTGGTAGCGCAGGTAGAACACGCGCGGGAAGCCGGTCGCCGTGAACTGCGCTTCGGGCCAGAAGCCGTCGGCGCCCTGCCGGCGGATCAGCCAGTCGACGCCGCGCACGACCGCGTCGTGATGCGCTTCGCCGGCCGCCATCAGGCCGAGCAGCGCCCAGGCGGTCTGCGACGCCGTGCTCGGACCCGGCACGTGCCGGCGGACCTCGAGCTCGTAGCTCGCGGCGTCCTCGCCCCAGCCGCCGTCGTCGTTCTGGATCGACCGCAGCCACTCGACCGCGCGGCGGACCTCCGGCGCGTCGCGACCGAAGCCGGCCGCCGCGAGGCCGCACAGCGCCGACCAGGTCCCGTACAGATAGTTGAGCCCCCAGCGGCCGTACCAGCTGCCGTCGGGCCGCTGTTCGCGCTGCAGGTAGCGGATGCCGCGCGCCATCGCGTCGCGATGCTCGGGCCGGCCGTACTGCGCGAGCATGCCGACGCAGCGCGCCGTGACGTCCTCGGTCGGCGGGTCGAGCAGCGCGCCGTGGTCCGCGAACGGGATGTTGTTCAGGTAGTCGCGCGTATTGTCCGCGTCGAACGCGCCCCAGCCGCCGTTCGTGCTCTGCAGCCCGACGGTCCACTCGACCGCGCGGGCGATCGACTCGTCGAACTCGCCGCGCTTCGCCGCCGGCGTCATCGCGCAGCGATGCATCGCGAGCACGACGGCGGCCGTGTCGTCGAGGTCGGGATAGTGCGGGTTGTCGTACTGGAACGCCCAGCCGCCGGGCCGCACGTCGGGCCGCTGGTCGATCCAGTCGCCGCGCACGTCGAGGACCTGCTTCGACTTCAGCCAGCGCATGCCGCCGACGACCGCGTCGCGCGAGCGGACGTCGTCGACCTCGAGCAGCGCGTGGCTCGCGAGCGCCGTGTCCCAGATCGGCGACACGCACGGCTGGCAGTACGCCTCGCGATCGCCGACGATCAGCAGCCGATCGATCGCCGCGCGCGCCGTGATCAGGTGCGGATGGTCGCGCGGATAGCCGAGCGCCTCGAACATCATCACGGTGTTCGCCATCGCGGGGAAGATCGCGCCGAGCCCCGACTCGCCGTTGAGGCGTTCGGTGACGAACGCGACCGCGCGATCGATCGCGCGGCGCCGCAGCGCGCGCGGGAACGCCGGTTCGACGACGCGCAGCACCGCATCGATCGCCGCGAACAGCGCGAACCAGCCCTTCGACTGATGCGGCGCGCGCGCGGGCCGGCCGATCGATCGCGGCGGCTGCAGGAACAGCTCGTCGATGCGCACGTCGCGCGGGTTCTTGCGCGAGCGGCTTCAGCGCCGCGAGCACGAGCAGCGGCACGAGGACCGTGCGACCCCAGTACGAGATCCGCGACAGGTGGAACGGCGCGAACTTCGGCAGGAACATGACCTCGACCGGGATCACCGGCACCGCCGACCACGACAGCACGCCGAACAGCGCGAGCAGGATGCGCGTGAACACGTTCGCGTGCTCGGCCCCGCCGTTCGCGAGGATCGCGTCGCGCGCCTCGCGCATGTGCGGAGCGACGGCGAGTCGCCGATCGCCTTCAGCGCGAAGTACGCCTTGACGCTCGCGCTCATGTTGAACGCGCCGTCGTGATAGAGCGGCCATCCGCCGCCCGGCAGACGGACGCGACGCAGGTAGACCGCGATGCGCTGCTCGAGCGCCGCGTCGGGCTCGCCGAGGAAGTGCGTCAGCAGGACGTATTCGGCGGGGATCGTCGCGTCGGCCTCGAGCTCGAACACCCAGTGACCGTCGGGACGCTGCGCGACCAGCAGCGCGTCGCGGGCGCGCGCGATCGCCGCGTCGAGCCGCGACGTCGGCTTCGACGCGGACGCCGGGGCCGACGTCGGCACGACGCTCGGCTCGGCGACCGCGGGCGACCCGCCGACGTCGATCGCGTCGGCGACGTCGACGGCTTCGTCGTACTGCTGAAGGACCCGGTTCGACTGCTGCATGGTCATCGCGGCCGTCGTGCGAGCAAGGACGAACCTGCGGCAGCGACGCGCGTGCCGATCCGCCGGCCGACGAAACGCGTCATCCGCGCGGCTCCGCGACCGGGCCGTTGACGCGGCCCTTCCACATCCCGCCGCGGCCGCGGCCGTGCTGCCAGGCCGACTCGATCGTGAACGACGAGGTAGCAGGCCGCGATCGCGGGCAACGCGAGCGCCCACGCGACCGGCACGCGGTAGCGCTTCAGCATCGGCACGTAGAGCGCGGCCATCAACAGCCACGCGCCGATCGCGAGCGCGCGCGTCCAGCCGCCGGCGGCGAACGCGAGCACGACCGGCGACACGAACACGGCCAGCATCGCGACGACGACGAACGCGAGGCGCCACGGCGAGAAGCCGAGCTGCGCGTACGCCGACCGCACGACCATGCGACGGATCTCGGCGTACCGGTCGTAGGCCCGCAGGCTCTCGACGCGTTCGCCGAGCGCGAGGTGGATCGGGCCGTGCGGCTTCAGCGCGGCGCGCGAGCGCGCAGTCGTCGATCAGCGCGTCGCGGATCGACGCGATGCCGCCGGCCGCCGACGAGCGCGTCGCGTTCGAGCAGCACGCAGCCGCCGGCCGCCGCCGCGATACGCCGTTGCGGACGGTTGACCCACGCGAAGGGATAGAGCATCTGGAAGAAGAAGACGAAAGCCGGGATCAACGCACGTTCGGCGGCGCTTCGGCAACGCAGCGCGACCATCAACGACGTGAGTATCGAACCGCGATCAACCGCGAAGGATACCAAAGCAGCGACCGCGTCATGCCCGTAGCGGATGTCCGCATCGGTCAGCAGCAGGTAGCGCGGCGCGTCCCCGCGCGCCTCGGCCTGCGCCACGCCGGCCGCGAGCGCCCACAGCTTGCCGGTCCAGCCGGACGGCAGCGGCGGCGCCTCGACCACGGTCAGGCGCGACGCCGCGCCGGCCGCGGCCGCCGCGTCGCGCGCGACGTCGGCGGTGCCGTCGTCGCTGTGGTCGTCGACGACGATCACCGACAGGTCGCCGTCGTAGCGTTGCCCGAGCAGCGACGCGACGGTCGTGCCGACGAGTTCGGCCTCGTCGCGCGCCGGCACGATCGCGACGACGCCCGGCCAGCGCGACGGCGGACGCGTCGCGAGCACGTCGTGCATCGCACGGTCGGTCTCGCGGCCGCGCCAGAAGCCGCCGCGAGCGACGGCCAGATAGACCCACACCGCGAGCACCAGCATCGCGACGCCGAACGCGACCGAAGGCAACGTCGACGTCGCCGTCATCGCAGCATCGCCGCGCGCCGGAACCACGCGACCGCGTCCGCCAGCGCATCGCGGTACGGCCGCGCGACATAGCCGAGCTCGCGCTCGGCCTTCGCGCTCGTGAAGTACATCCGATAGCGGGCGAGGCGCAAGCCGTCGACCGTGACGAACGGTTCGCGCCGCGTGATCCGCGCGATGGCCTCGGCGGCGTACGCGAGCGGATAGAGCGCGCGGCGCGGGATGCGCATGGTCGGCGGTCGGCGGCCGACGAGCGCCGCGATGTCGGCGAGCATCGTGCCGAGGTCGACGTTCTGGCCGCCGAGCACGTAGCGCTCCCCGATGCGGCCGCGCGCGAGCGCCGCGAGGTGCCCGCTCGCGACGTCGTCGACGTGGACGAGGTTGAGCCCGGTATCGACGTAGCCCGGCATGCGGCCCGACGCGGCCTCGACGATGACACGGCCGGTCGGCGTCGGCTTCGCGTCGCGCGGCCCGATCGGCGTCGACGGGTTGACGATCACGGCCGGCAGCGCGCGATCGCGGACGAGGTCGAGCACGAGCCGCTCGGCCAGGACCTTGCTGCGCTTGTACGCGCCGATCGCGTCCGCGGGGTCGAGCGGCGTCGACTCGTCGGCCGGGTCGCCGCCGTCCCGCAACGCGAGCGTCGCGACGCTGCTCGTGTAGACCACGCGCTCGACGCCCGAGGCCAGCGCGGCGTCCATCACGTGGCGCGTGCCGGCGACGTTCGCCTCGACGATCTCGTCGGGGTCCGGCGCCCACAGACGATAGTCGGCCGCGACGTGGAACACGTGCCGGCACCCGTCGACGGCGCGGCGCACCGCGTCGGCATCCCGCATGTCGGCCTCGACGACGTCGACGCCGAGCCCGGCGAGGTTCGACGCGCGCCCCCGGTCGCGCACCATCGCCCGCACGGCGAAGCCGGCGTCGAGCGCGCGGCGCACGACGGCCGAGCCGACGAAGCCGCCCGCACCGGTGATGAGGACGGGCCGTCCGTCGTTCGCTGCCATGACCGTTGGATTTCGATTGAGCCGGCGCGGATTATCGTCCACGCGCCGCCGGTGCCGCCGGACGATCGCGTCCGCCGATGCGGCCGGACGATTCGAGCGCCGGACGCGATCGTGCCGCATCATCGCGCCGGCGGCGCGACGCCGCGCCCGTCCACCACCGCACGACCGACCACCGGACCACGACCCGATGCATCGCCACCAACGGGACGAGCGGCTCCTCGCGATCGCGATGACGCTGCTCGCGGGCTACGTCGACGCGCTCGGCTATCAGCAGCTGCAGGGCTACTTCGTGTCGTTCATGAGCGGCAATTCGACGCGGCTGTCGATCGGCCTCGCGACGGACCACGTCGCCGCGACCATCGGCGGAGCGCTCGTCGCGCTGTTCCTCGCCGGCGTCGTGCTCGGGACGCTCGCGGCCCGCGCCGCGGGCGTGCGGCGTCCGCTCGTCGTGCTGCTCGTCGTCGCGCTGCTGCTCGCGGTCGCGAGCCTGTTCGCGCATGCGGGCCGGCCGCACGTCGCGATCGCGTGCATGACCCTCGCGATGGGCGCCGAGAACGCCGCGTTCGAGCGTGACGGCGAGGTGGCCATCGGCCTGACGTACATGACCGGCACGCTCGTGAAGACGGGCCAGCACCTCGTCGCGGCGTTCTTCGGCGGCGATCGCTGGGTCTGGACCTGGCATCTCGCGCTGTGGGGCGGCCTCGTCGTCGGCGCGGCGCTCGGCGCGGAAGCGTTCGAGGCGTTCGGCCTGCGGGCGCTGTGGTTCGCGACGGTCGCCGCCGTGGTGCTCGCCGTCGTGGCGTGGTTCGTCGAGGACCCGCGTCGCGCCGACGTCTGACGACGCGACGCCGCGCTTGCGTCGTTGTCCGACGAGACAAGCAGATTGCGCCGACCGGCAACGCGACGTCGATTCGCCACCGTGGCATCGTCGACATTCCATTCGCGAGGTGCACGATGCCACGAGGCGACAAGTCGAAGTACACGGACAAGCAGGAGCGCAAGGCCGATCACATCGCCGAGGGCTACGAGCACCGCGGCGTCCCCGAGAAGGAAGCCGAGCGGCGCGCGTGGGCGACGGTCAACAAGGACGACGGCGGCGGCAAGAAGTCCGGCTCCGGACGCGGCCAGCACACCGGCCATCCGGCCGCGCACAACGGCGGGAAGGCGGGCGGCGAAGCCTCGGCGTCGCGCTCGGCGGCCGATCGTTCGGCGTCGGCCAAGAAGGCGGCCGAGACCCGCAAGCGCAACGCGGCGGCGCACGCGCACCACTGACGAGGCGGATTGCCCGGCGCGACGCCCTGCGCGTCGCGCGGGACGATCGGCACGCGGCGGTCGCTTCCGACCGACGGCGGCGCACGCGCTTGAAGCCGAGCCGAGCCGACGCTACAATCGCCGACTCGGGGAAGTAGCTCAGCTGGGAGAGCGTCGCGTTCGCAATGCGAAGGTCGGGAGTTCGATCCTCCTCTTCTCCACCAAAAATATTGCCTTGGTTCAATGACCCGGCGACGTCGTGAGCGTGTACGACGTCGCCGGATTGTTCCGAGAAGCTTGGCGGGTGTCTGAAACGTGCTGGCGCCCTCGCCCGGCCGTCGGCGTAGCCCCATTTCTCATCGCCAAGCGGCGAAGGTGTCTAACTCGACGGCGCCTTAGTCCGCGCCGACGACCGCAAACGTTCAAGTCTCGAGCGTGCATCTCGCCGCTCGAGCTCATGCGCTGACGTGGGCGATCGAACGATTCGGGCAGCAGAACCCCGTCCGGCTGCTGGTGGCATGGTGGTTGACCGATGCATCGCGACCGGGCATATCGCTAACTCGGTCTAGGTCCGTCATGGCGAACTCGTGTGCGACGAGCGACGCCTTTCGCTCTTTGCTCGAGCATCGACTCGGGACGCGCCTCGTCACGAAAAGAGCTCGGTCAGTAGGTCAGGCCGTTCGACGCGACCCTGACGCCATCGTCCCGCATGGCGGAACGCGCCGATTCCATGGTTCGGGGCGCGTGAACCCGACACGCATCCTGCAAGGACGCCCGATGCCCTATTTGCAGCTCGACGTCAACGGCACATATCCTCGCGAGCAGAAGCGACGTCTCGCTCAACGGATGGCGGACGACTACGCCGCGATGATGACGGTCGATCCGCGCCGTATCTCGGTCGCGATTCGAGAGTGCGGTGACGGGAGCGTCTGGCGCTTCGTCGACGGTGGCATGGAACCGAATGCCGTGCTCATGCTCGACATCAGACGCGGTCGCCCCTCAGAGCTTCGGATGGACGTCGCGAAGCGACTCATCGCGAACTGCGTGGAGATCCTCGGGCTGCCGGCCGATCGCGTGAACGTCGAGTTCACGCAGCACGACGGCGACGAGATGTATCACCCGACCCTCGGTGGATACAGCCCGGATTGGTCGAAGGACGAGGTCTGACCGACTCGTCGGGCGACGCGCGACGAGCGCAGGCGGCTCGACAGCCGCGCTCCAGGCCCCCGAGGACATCCGTTGATGGCGCGTAGCGGGTGTCCGAACGGTCGCAGGACGGATTGCCTCGTGCGCTCGCGATCGCCGGACCGGCAGGCGGACGCGGAGCTCAGGACCCGCTTGGCCTCCGTCCGTTCAAAGACGAACTCTCACGATCACCTGATACTATGACGACCGGTCTAGCTTCGCCATGCGCGCAAATGGCGTGGACATTCATGACTGCGGATCGCGTTTCAAGCGGCTGGTGGCGTTCCGCAGTGCGGCTCTCGGAGTGAATGAATGAATCGGTTTAGAGAAGTGGCAGCGTCGTCCCTTGCTTATCCTGAGAGCAGCCAATCGCCGGCGCGATCACATCGTCGACCGGTACGCGCCAAGGCGCGAATCGAGCGGAGATGAGTGAAGTCGATACCGTATCGATCGTTCAACGGCAACTCGACGCGTATAACGCGAAGGACCTTGATCGCCTGCTCGAAACGTATGCTCACGACGCAGAGCACTTCACGCTCGACGGGGAACGGTTGGCCAGTGGACGAGCCGAATTGAAGCGGCGCTTCGAGGCGCGCTTCGTCGAGCCGCATCTTCATGCGCAACTCATCTCTCGCGCCGTGATCGACAACGTCGTCGTCGACGTCGAGTCGATCACCCGCGACTTCGCGGACGGTCCAGGGATCGTCAAGACGTTGTGCATCTATCAGATCGCGGATGGCGTAATCCGCAGAGCGTGGTTTCATTCCGCCGCGAAACGACCTCCCGCTCATTCGCTCGAACGAGGCCGATGTCTGGCCATGCAGCGAGATCAGAAGAGCGGATGAGCTTGGCGACGCACGGTCAACACCGCGAACAGCGCCCTTAGCAGGCGAAACCCCGATAAGTCTCGCCACAACCGCGTCAGGCTGGCAGCACTCACGTTTCTGTCAAAGGACCGATTTGCGCGGGGGCCGTTTCGGCGCTTCGCGCAAGCAGACCCGACGATGCGATATCGCTTCAAACCCGCACGGTGGCGAAGCGCGCGGCAGCCCTCTCGCGAGTTCAGGCGTGAATCAGACGCCCGCCGGCAAAGGCCCAGTTCTCCCAAAGCGTCTCCTTGAAGCAAACCATGACGTTTTCGGGATCCATGCCGATGCAGCTTGCCCTTGCCATGAGGTCGGCCAGGAACTGCTTTTTCACCTTCACGCTCCGGCCGACGGACCAGAGCACTTCGATCAGGACGAAGTCGTCGTTGCGCTTGGTCCTGACGTCGGGATAGCTCGCGTCGAAACGGAAGTCCTCTTTGCGAAGCTCGAGGACCCGCTGAAACAGGTCGGCTTCGGGAACGCCGACCGCGACGAGCGATTGGTGAATGGCGCTCAGCAACCGGGACTTGAACTCGTCGCTCTTCGGCTGTTGCATCGTGACTGTGACGAGAGGCATCGGTCTTCCTTCATGTCGTTTGTGGATCGCTCCGCATCACCGGAGCGCGCTAAGCAGATTCCTCGAGCAAGAGGATGTCCCGCGGAACGGGTACGCATCGCCTTCGGCGCAATGGGCAGGTCGTCGCACCGTCGCGACGCGGCCTGTCGGACTGCTCGCCCTTTCAAGCTCCCGGCGCTTTCGACGGGAGCCAGTCGGCCACGCCTGAAAACCGCGATGTGCGCGTTGTCACCGCGGAACTAGGGTGTGCGTCTTGCCTGCATCTCCTGCACCAACTGCCACGTCGAACCGCCGTCCGCCGACCGCTCGTTGCACCAACGAAACGCATCGCGCCGGATGTCGCGATACACCCAGCGCGAGATGACGCCGTGCCCGTCAGGGGCACCGATCTGCACGATCTCGTCGCCGACCTTGCGACCGAATTGGCGGACGATCGATCCCGTCGGCGGATTGACCCAGAGGATGTGCCAACCGGCCTCGGCAGGATCGAAGATGCGCAGCGTGGTGCTATACCGGTTGAGCGGCTCGTCCCAGCCGATCCGTCGGTCCTGCCGTCGCGGCGGCGTGATCCAGAGGTCTTGCACGGCCCGGCCCTCGAGGACCCACGCGAAGTGGACGTCCCACGTGGATTCCTCGCAGGAGCCGTCGGCCTGCCATGCGGTGGTGCTCGTCGTCCAGTGACCGACGAACTGTCCGTAGAGCATCAATGCTTCCTCGTGCTCGATGGCCGGACCAGAAGCAACGAGGCCTTCGGAGAACGTCGCGTATGGAGTGTTCAAGGGATTCGCTGAAGTGGTGGGGAAGGCGCGAGCGGTTCACCAACGATCAGGAAGCAGGACGGGCGCACAGACAAGACGGTGAGGGCGAGGCGCGCGTCGACCGTGGCGGCTGCGATCGGTCTCGAGGCGATGCGGTCACGTGGCGTCGAACCGGAACGTGAAGCGCCGGCCGTTCAATTCGCCCACACCGTTGCCCACGTTGTTCACGGCCCAGACGTGGAAAGCACCCGAGCGTCCGTCGCCGCAGTTCAGCACGCCTTCTCCTCGACGGCGGGATGTGTACACGAACGAGCCCTTGCAGGTCACCTGGTGATTCGACACGAGCGTCATCTCGCCGGATCCTTCGCGATAGCCGGAGCCGCTGATGGAACCGCGGAACGTCTCATCGCCCTGCTCCATCCGCCCGTTGATTCCGCGGACGGCCGTGCAAGCGGACAACGCCACGACGGCGATCACGGTCGACGATGAAATTCGTCTCATCCGAACTCCTCGGTCGTGACCGCGCTCTGCGACGGTCCGAATGTTCTCTCGAGCGACGGTGCGTTGCGCGAACTGCGACTCGCACCTCACGGATCGCAACGGCGCAGGTGCCTCGCTTGACGCTTCCCGCCCCGACCGCATAATATGACGACCGGTCTACTATTGCAACACCAGGCTTCGACGGTCGCCCGCCGCATTCCTGTATCTCGGGCCCACCTGGAGACACCGAATGAGCTCGCGCCGCGCCGACGACCTCCCCGATGCCAGAGACTTCGATTTTCTGATCGGCCAGTGGCGCGTGCACCATCGCAAGCTGCGCCGACGTCTCGTGGGCGACACGGAATGGCAGGCCTTCGAAGGGATGTCGACCGCTTTCCCGATCCTCGGCGGAGCAGGCAACGTCGACGACAACGTCCTGTACGGACCCGACGAGCCGTACCGGGCAGTCACCGTTCGCCGCTTCGACCGGGCGACGAGGTGCTGGTCGATCTGGTGGCTCGACGACCGCGACGGCCGCATCGACGTGCCCGTGGTGGGCCGTTTCGAGAATGGCCTCGGTTGTTTCCTCGCGGACGACGCGTTCGACGGTCGCCCGGTCAAGGTGCGCTTCGTCTGGTCCGACGTCAGTGCGGACTCCGCACGATGGGAACAGGCGTTCTCGGTCGATGGAGGTGCGACCTGGGAGGTCAACTGGGTGATGGATTTCGAGCGCCTGGCCTGAAGACGGAAGATCGGGAGAGCCACGCCGCGCGGCGCGGGTCTGTTCTGCCGTACGCCGACGAAGCGGATGCTGCACCAGCCACGACAGGAGACGGACCATGTTCTTCGCGTACCTGGGCTTGCTCCTCGCGTCGGCCGGGCTCGTGCTCGCGGTCAGAGGCGCGGTTCGCACGTTCCGCTTTCCGTCGAGCGCCTCGGCGGGACTTCTGCGTTGGGAATTCAGGGCCTGCTACGTCTTCTTCGGTATCGCAACCCTCTGCCCGTCGACCGGCGCGAGCGCGCGCCACTTCTCGGCGGGAAGGATCGCGATGCACCGGGCCACCTCGGCGGCGTTCGTCGGTCTCGCCGCCTACGCGACCTTATCGTCGCGGCGGCCGAGGAGAGCGAGACCGGAGGTCGGCACCCCGGGCCGACGAAGCCTAGCCGTTCGAAACGCTGAGCCGCCTCGCTCGCGTCAGCCAGCGAGGCGACCGGGTCGACCGCGACACCGCGCGGGGGTTCGTACTTCGACGTCACTCCAGCACGCCCTTCGCATAGAGCAGAAATGCTTCCTCGGCATTCGTGATGGCCGACGCGCTCCGACGTGCCCTTGCCGCCAACTGCGCGCCTTCGAGCAGGGAGATGAAGAACTCCGCGGCCGACCTCCGTTTCGCAGCCGGAAATTCGGGAAGATTTGCAGCGACGAGATCGATCCACTCGTTCAGCACATCGCCGCAGGTCTTCCGCAACGCAACGTCGTCGGCGCCGATGTCCAGGGCCACGGTACCGATCGCGCAACTGGACGTGAAATCGTCGTGCGCCATCCGCGCGGCGACGTCCTTGAACATCGATCGCACCCGTCTTGCGAGCGGATAGCCGGAGCCGAGGTGCGCGACGATCGCGGCCGCCGTCGCATCACGGTTGCGATGCAACGCCTCGATCACGATCTCGGTCTTGCCGCCCGGAAAGAAGTGGTAGATCGAGCCCTTCGGCGCATTCCCCTCGGCGACGACACTGTTGACCCCGCTCGCGGCGAGGCCGCCCCGGCGCAGCAAGGACAGTGAAGCGGCGACGATGCGATCCCGCGACCCGGTATCGGTTCGACTCATCGAAATCCTTGTCTTTTTATATAACGAATGGTCTACTAGTATTCTTGTCGGGCCCACTGTACCTCATGACGGCTGAAGTGCATCGGCGGCGTGACCGGCCGAGCGTCGGACTCCATTCGGATTTGCGCGAGCGTGGTCAGGGCGTCGGCATTCGGGGATCCAGCAGCGGCGCGAAGCCAGCAAACCGGAGAGCAACGCGATCCATGACACGGAGCGGAATGCAGGCGGGTGGCGTCGCCTTCGAAGAGCGGCCCGGCACGGGCGTCGGCTGGAACGTCGCCGTGGTCGATCGGTGACGCGTGTCATGAGGACGTCGGGCGGAAGAACCGGAGCGGCGCGACCGCTGGTCGACGTCGACAGGATGCGCGCTTGAGGGCTCTCGTCGTCGGCGGCACCGAGTTTCTCGGGCGCCACATCGCTTGCGAGTTGCACTCGGCGGGTCATGACGTGACGCTCTTCAATCGCGGGCTCCGAGGCTGGTCCGGGCCGCCAGTCAAGCAGATCAAGGGCGACCGGCTCGGCGATCTTGCGGCGCTCGCGGGTCGCCGGTGGGACGTGGTCGTCGATACGTCAGGCTACCTCCCGCGAGCTGTCCGACGCATGGCGCAGACGCTGCAGGATACGGTCGACCACTACACGTTCATCTCGACGCTGTCGGTCTACCAATCGATCGACCGCACGACGGACGAAGAGTCTCCGACGGCGGTCTTGAGCCTGGCCGACGAGGGTGCCGCCGAGGACGTCGTCGTTCCCGCCCGGTCGGTCGCGGGCGGTGGGTACGGGGTCTCGTACGGTGCGCTGAAAGCGGGTTGCGAAGCGGCGCTGAGGCAGATCATGCAAGGCCGCGCGCTCATCGTGCGACCCGGATTCATCGTCGGCCCTTTCGACTACAGCTGGCGCTTTCCGTACTGGATCGACCGCGCCCTTCGGGGAGGTGCGGCGCTCGCACCCGGATGCCCGGGTCGCACCGTCAGGCTGATCGACGCGCGTGACATCGCGCGCTGGGTGGTCGCCATGGGAGAGCTGCGTCGCGGGGGCACGTTCAATGCGACAGGACCGGATGGAACGGTGATGGCCGACCTCATCAACGCGTGTTCACTGTCGAACGACGACGTGTCGTGGACCTGGGTCGGTGACGAAGCGCTCCTCGATGCCGGGGTCCGACCCTTCGAGGACCTGCCCTACTGGCTGCCGAAGAAGGAGAACGCCATCCTCGAGGTGCGCAACGACGCGGCGGTCAAGGAAGGGCTTCGATTCAGGCCGCTGGCGGAGACGGCACGGGACACGTGCGCTTGGTGGACGGCCCGACCGTCGCGTCCGTCGCAGCCGGTCGGGCTCGACGCCGCGCTGGAGCAACGACTCGTCGCTGCGGCCCGGACCGCGCCCTGACGACCGAGCTGCGCGCCGGCTCGAGATCGAGGAAACGTCGGGTCAGTAAGCGTCGCGCACGCTGACAAGGACAAGACCAAGCGCGCGCTGCATATCTGCGACGCGCTCATCCCGACCCAAGATACGGACGATGCTGAACGCTGAATCGATCACCGAGGCCAAGCTCGCAGACCTTGACGAGCTCACACTGCTATTCGATGAATACCGCCAATTTCAGGGAAGACCGAGCGACCCGGATGCGGCCCGCGTGTTCCTCAAAGCGCGCATTGAGCACGGCGAGTCTGTGCTCTTCATCGCGCGCAATAATTCACAGCCGACCGGGATCGCACAACTATATCGAAGCTTTTCCTCCGTCTCCCTAGCGCGGGTGTATATCCTGAACGATCTCTTCGTCCGGCCAAACGCGCGCCGCCGTGGAATCGCGTCTGCGCTGTTGTCGGCGGTGGAACGCTATGCGTGGAGTCTTGGCGCCGCGCGGCTAACGCTCAACGTGGCGTCCGAGAACGCGGCTGCCCGACAGCTGTACACCGATTTTGGTTGGGAGGAGGATAGCCGGTTTGTCATGCTTCATCGCTTTCCGTCCTGACCGGCCGCGCGTCTCGCGCGCAGCGACAGAGTCGCCGAATACAAGCCAGATTTTCCGGTGGGGGGCGAGGCTGCGTCCGCACGTCACTGCCAGGCAGTACTGAATGACGGCTTTAAAAGCGTTCGACTCGTAAAAGAACCCGTGAACCGGAACCGCAATAAGGCCTGCGTCCGACCCCGCGCGCTCGTGAGTCAATTAAACGGACCCGTTTCCGCACACGTATTACTTACATTTCTGGACGGCGCTTAGCGGACCGGCATGCGGCTCGGTCGGCTCGTCGTCGTCGCGATGCAGACGAGCTCGGCGCCAGAAATGTCGGAACCGCTGCAGGCGTAGACCTCCGCCCTCGAGACGGCCGTCGTCTTGCCGACGCGGACCGCGGATCCGACGGCGACGAGCTTGTCGCCTCGCGCGGGTCGCAGATTGTGAACCTCGAATGCGGCCGTCGACGCCGTCCACCCTTCCGGAAGGGTGCTCGCTGCGGCGCTCACGCCCGCGTAGTCGGCCAGCACGCCGACGAGGCCGCCCTGCACGGTCGTTCCGTCGAAGGTGATCTCGATTCGAATGGGCATCTCCAGAACCGAGACGCCGTGCGCAGAGAACCCGATGACGGCGATTCGAAGCGCGAGGGATACGGGCATCGCCTCGATGGCCTGCTTCAGGTCGAGCCTGAAGGTCGGGTCAATGGCCGGGATGCGAAAGGGCGTCATGTCGCAAGGTTCTTCGACATGGCCGTCACCACCACGCTGCGCCATTCTGGCCGACGTCCGGCGTCAGTCGCGCGTCGTGCACCACCGCCACCGGGTTCCGTCGAAGGTCGTCTCGCTGAAACGCGGACCTGGCGATCAGGGCGTGAAACCATCGCGATTCTCCCTGCCCATCGACGCATCGGCCGAGTGCGGTCGACCTTCCGGCAGGAACGACGGCCAGACGACCGCTTGGGCCACGATCACGTTCTTGCCGTCGAACGTCGCCGCGGGAGAGCCGTACAGGACATAGCCGAGCGAGACGGCCTCACCGACGCGGCTGCAGAATGCCGCGTCATCGACTCCGGTCAGCAGGCGGTAGCCCGGCAAGCCATCGGGCGGAAGGTTCATGGCCATTTCTCGGGAATTCCTCGCGAGCGGCTCGATCACATCCTCGATGAAGGGCTCGCGGTTATTGCGGTGTCGACAGCGGAGCCCCGGCTGTGCATCTCCCGCCCACGCTGGCGTGAAGCATCGTGATGCTGGGCCATTCGGCATGAGCAGACCGACTCCGGGGCCTGGACGGTGACTGGTCATCAGGCGAAAAGCGGCGCACCGCGCTCGACACGTCGCGACGTCATGCGATAATATATCGACTGTTCTACATGTCAATTGAGGCCGGCCCGCGATTCTCGACCCCGCGGCCGTTCGACGGATCTCGATGCGCACCGAACGACGAGTCGCCGGCTTGACGGATCGCATGCCGTTGCGCCACGCGCTGCTGGCCCTGGCGGTCGTCGCCGTGTGGGGTAGCAACTTCGTCGTCATCAAGGAAGCGCTGTCGACCTTTCCGCCGTTCCTCTTCGCCGCCCTGCGATTCGGCTTGTCGTTCCTGCCCTGGATCTTCTTCGTCCGAAGGCCGGCGGTCCGCTGGCGCGTCCTCGCACTGTTCGGCGCACTTCAGGGGGGCGGGCAGTTCGGTCTCCTGTACTACGCGATGCGTGGCGACATCAGTCCGGGTCTCGCGTCGCTCGTCGTGCAGTCGCAGGTGTTCTTCACCGTCGGCGCGGCGGTGTTGTTCCTGAACGAGCGGATCGATGCGCTCCGACTGCTCGCTCTCGCGCTCGCCGGCTGCGGGATCGGCGTCATTGCGTGGCACGGCGCATTCGACGGCAGCGCAGCCGTGACGCTGACCGGGCTCTTCCTGACCCTCGGCGCGGGCCTGAGCTGGGCCCTGTCGAACCTCCTGGCCCGCAGCGCCGGTCGCGTCGATGCGCTCGGGTTCATGGTGTGGAGCTGCCCGTTCGGCGTGCCGCCGCTCATCGTTCTGAGCCTCTGCTTCGATCCCCGGTCGAGCCAACTCGCGGCGATGGCGCACGCCGGTCTCGGCGCATGGTCGGCCGTCCTTTGGCAGGCTGTCGGCAACACGCTGTTCGGGTTCGGCGCCTGGAACTGGCTGCTCGCTCGACACCCGTCGACGGCCGTCGCTCCCATGGCCCTGCTGGTGCCGGTGTTCGGGTTCGGCGCATCGGCGCTGCTGCTCGGAGAAGCGCTGCCCGCATGGAAGGCAGGGGCCGCCGGCCTGATCCTCGTCTCGCTGGTCCTGAACGTGCTCGCTTCGAGGCCTTCGACAGGGATCGCGCGCGTGGGCGGTCCGCAGGCGACTGATCGCGGCGACTCGGGCCCTCGCCGACAACGCGACCAACGGGAGGCGACGTGATCAGCGAGAACGTCAAGCTCGGGATCGTGCCGAGTTCGCCTCCGTTGCCGCCATTCGACACGCCCTCAAGGCGTTCGCCGCGACGACCGGTGGCTCCAGGTCTCACGGTCCAGCGCCGTACCGCGGTCCGCATCTCGAGAGCGCAGCCCCCATTCGCGCAGTCGCGTGTCATCCACGAAGGAGAAAAGATGCCGAAGACGGCCATCCTGTCCAACAAGCTGGCTCCGCCGGTCGGTCCTTTCTCGACCGCGGTGACATGCGACGGGCTGATGTTCTTGAGCGGTCAGGTCGGTCAGGATCCGACGACGAGGCAGCTCGTCGACGGCGGTGTCGAAGCGCAGACCATACAGATCTTCGAGAACGTCATTGCGGCGCTCGAGGCCGGTGGCAGGACGCTCGACGACGTGCTGCGGGTCGGGGTGTTCCTGACCGACATGTCCGATTTCGCGACCATGAACAACATCTACGCGCAGAAGTTCTCGGCGCCGTATCCCGCGCGCACGACGGTCGGCGTCGCGGCTCTGCCTCTCGGAGCCGTCGTCGAAATCGACGTGATCGCGAGATGATCGGCGTGCAGACGTGGACGGCACCGCGTTCGGCCGACGCGCCGGATGCGTACGAGTTCGTCATCGTGGACGTCTTCAGCGCGGCCCCGTTCGGCGGCAATCCGCTGGCCGTGGTCCCCGACGCGCGCGGCATGTCGGCCGGCTCGATGCAGAAGATCGCGCGGGAATTCAACTTCGCCGAGTCGACGTTCGTCATCCCGCCAACCGATCCATCGCATGCAGCGCGGGTCCGGATCTTCACGCCGCGGCGCGAGCTTCCGTTCGCCGGGCATCCGACCGTCGGGACCGCCGCCGTGCTCGCGCACCTCGGCCGCTTGCCATACGGCGCCGACCGCAGGGTGGTGCTCGAAGAGGAGATCGGCGACGTCGCCGTCGAGATCGGCGAGCAGCGAGCCGCGCGCGTTTACACCGAACTCGTGCTGGACGCCGCGGTCGAGCGGCCGGCCATCGCGCCGGTGACGGCCGATCTCGCGGCCGCGCTTTCGGTCACGTCGGCCACGATCGAAGACGCCTGGTTCGCTGCCGTAGGCGTCCCGTTCTGCTTCGTGCGCCTGAGCAGCGAAGACGCCGTCGACGCCGCCGTGCTGGACCGTCAGGCTTGGGCGAGCTCGGTCGCCTCGACCTGGGCACCGCAGATCTTCTTCTTCGCGGGCGACATATCGCACGGCGGCCACGTGTACGCGCGGATGTTCGCTCCGGCGTTCGGGATCGACGAGGACCCCGCGACAGGCTCCGCAGCGGTCGCACTGGTCGGCGCGCTGGCCGATCGATCGAGCGATGACGGCGTCTTGGAACTCGAGATCGAGCAAGGCGTCACGATGGGGCGGCCGAGTACGATGCGGGCCCGCGCCGAGAGCGTCGATGGACAGCGACGGCTCAGGGTCGGCGGCTTCAGCGTCGTCATGGCGAGCGGCGTGATCTTTTCCCATGAGCCCGATCGCTGAGCCGACCGCCGTCGACCGGAGCGCGGTGTCGCCCCCAACAATCCCACTGCTTGAACGCACCGATGCTCCAATTGCGCCCCATCTGCGAAAACTGCGCCGAACCGCTGCCGCCGGACTCGGCCGACGCGCGGATCTGCTCGTTCGAATGCACGTTCTGCCGCCGTTGCGTCGACGACCTCCTCGCCAACGTCTGTCCCAACTGTGGCGGCGGATTCCAGCCGCGGCCCGTTCGCCCGAAGCACGATTGGCGGAATGGCAATTGCCTCGGGCGCTTCCCCGCAACGGAGCAGCGGGTTCATCGCCCCGTCGACCGGCGGATGCATGCGTTGCTCGCCGAACAGGTCGCCGCAACCGATCCCGCGAACCGCTGAGTGCTTCGCAGCTCCCGGGATGAAGGCGTACTGCTTTCTACCGAAGGGCGCGACGAGGGTCGTCCGGAAGTCGGCGACGTGATGCACATAGACGAGTCGCCCGAGACGCTGTCCAGGCTGTATGCGCGCGCGAAGATCCGCGCAGAGGACTCAACGGATCGCGTGTGCATCGGCGCGAGGTCCGGGATCAGCCGCGCTCGTTCGACCGGGGTGCGAAGGCGGCTCGCAAGGCGTCGACGACCGGCTCTTCGGCCCGGAACACCGCATCGACGTCCTTGAGGATCAGGCCGACGATCGACGTGCGCGGCCCTTCCTTCCAGGCCGCGGAGCCGTAGAAACGCTCGTGCGACGAATCGAGGTCATCGAGGTCGCGGTAGGCGCGGACGAGATAGTACGAATCCGCGTCATGGAGCGAAGCGCCGAAGCCGACGACGTCGATCCCGAATTGCCGCAGCAGGGGCACGCTCTGCGACGAGACCAAGCGATGAAAGACGTCGCGCGTGCCCGGCTCGAGCAGGTAGGAGCGGATCTCGACGACGAGTTCCTTCACGTGCCGACCATCGGACGCCGGGGATCGAACAACCCGTGGCGGACGAACCCTGTGAGCGACGGAACGGCTCGGACGGGAATCGAAGCTGCACGGCCGGACGACGTCGCCATCTCAATCATCCTCGCCCGACCAGTAGTCCACGTGGTCTGCGACCTTGCCGACATGCGTGAACGTGCGCCTCGACTTGTCGCCGCCTGGCGCGGAACCCGCGAGCACGCCGAACTTCCCCGAGTCCGGATACACGGCAACATCGGGTTCCTCCATCGTGCTGACGCAAAGGTAGCGAAGGTCTGCCGACGAGTCATTGACGATCTGGTGCGCGACCTCGGGACCACCGGGGGGAGCCGCGATGAAGTCGCCGGCGCGAATGCGATGGGACCGATCGCCGAAACGCAACGATCCCTTTCCCTCGAGGATAAAGAACATCTCCTCGTTGCCGCAATGCGCATGGAACGGCCACGCCTTCTTTCCCGGAGGCAACACGGTCAGCCGATAACCGAGCCTTCGTGCGCCGATCCGCGAGGCGACCGCACCCAGCAACGCCTCGTACGCCGAACCGTGCCGATGAGGCTCGAATTCGACTTCATCGATATTGAGGATCGGGACCATGGAAATTCCGATTCGCCAGGTTCTGCAATCGAGTCGCCGTCATCCAAGCCCTACCCATCGCTTCGTGCGCATCGCTTCGTGCGGCGCGGCCTGATTATAACGGATGGTCTACTTGAGCGGCGTCGCGGGTCGGCACCCTCCTCAGCGTCGTCGAGCGCGGATACAGGCGCAAAGCTTCGCAAACCTTTCGGCTCGTGGTGTGCCGCGCGCCGACCGCTTCGGAAAGACCCGGACCCGCAATCGACCGCACCTCCCTGCGTCCGCCGCCAAGGATCGCGTCGTGCTCGACATCGCCGGCGACCCTCGCACGTCAGTCAGGCGAATCCGCAAGCCCCGCGAGAAGCGGAGCGTGCGCGGCAAACCGGCGGGAAACGAAGTTCGTGAAGAGTCGCACGCGCTTCGTCTTGCGGGTCTCGCCTTGCGTGAGGAGCCATAGAGTCCCGTAGAGGTGCAGGCCGCTACCAGGCACTCTCGCCAGCAGCGGGTCGGCGTCTCCCACGAAGCACGGCAACGTGGTCATGCCGAGTCCTTGCCGTGCGGCGGCGATCTGTGCCTCGCCGTCCGTGGTCCTGAACGGAGCGCCCGTCGTGGGTATCTCGCGGACCCAATCGGGGATTCCGAAATCGCTGATGACGATCCATCGCATGGGCTCGGTCGCGCCCGCTCGCGATGCGGCCAGTCGGTCGCGCGAGGCGTACACGGCTCCGTACAGCGCCGGGCCCCTCACACCGTGCAGGTTGAGCGGCAAGGTCTTGCGGTCGTAGACGACGCGGATGGCGACATCGGCCTCGCGCTTGGTCAGGTTCGCGAGCTCGCCGGAAGAAAGGACTTCCATCTCGATGTCCGGATGCAGACGCGCGAATTCTGCGAAGTCCGGCATGAGCAGGTGGGTTGCCAGGGTCGGCGCCAGCGTCACTCGCAACAGCCCACGCACGTTCTGGTCGCGGCCGAACACGCGCGTCTCGAGCAGATGCGACGACGTCTCCATCTGCGTCGCGAACTCGAGGACCTCTTCGCCCGCATCCGTCATGCGATATCCGGACGGGAGCTTCTCGAAAAGGTGCGCCCCGAGCCGTTCTTCCAGCCGGGCGACCCGGCGCAGCACCGTCGAGTGATCGACGCCGAGGCGCCCAGCGGCCGCTCGCACCGAGCCCCCACGTGCCACGGCGAGGAAATAGCGGACGTCGTCCCAGTCGATCATGGTGCGAAGCGGCACCGCCCGGCGCGCGATTCGAGCTTCGTCTCGCGTGCATCAAGCGGCCCTCCGGACGGGGTATGGCCCTGCAGCCATCATCGCATGAGTCTGCAGTCGCGGCCGGAGCGGGCTCGGAGATCGTTCTTCATCGGCGATTCGGCCTGAAATCCGGCCGGTTCGAATTTGCACCGCCGATATGCACCGATGGGCACTTTTCGGACGCCGCTGTCGAGTCCAACTTTCAGGCTCGCGGGGGGAGCCCCGAGCGACCAAAAAGGAGCAGTCATGGGAAAGCTGGACGGCAAGGTGGCAGTCATCACGGGTGGATCGAGCGGGATGGCGCTGGCGAGCGCGAGACGGTTCGTCGAAGAAGGTGCCTACGTCTTCATCACGGGCCGCACGCAGCACACGCTCGACGAGGCGGTCAGATCGATCGGCCGGAACGTGACTGGCGTGCGAGGCGACGCGGCGAACCTCGACGACCTCGACCGCCTGTTCGAAACGGTGAAGCGCGAGAAGGCCAGGATCGACGTCCTGTATGCGAGTGCCGGGATCGGCACCGCCGTGCCACTGGGCGAGATCACCGAAGAGCATTTCGATGCGACGTTCGACCTGAACACGCGCGGCACGCTGTTCGCGGTGCAGAAGGCGCTCCCGCTGTTCAACGACGGCGGCTCGATCTTCATGACCGGGTCCGTCGCTTCGGTGAAGGGCTTCCCGGGTTACGGCGTGTATGCCGCGAGCAAGGCGGCGTTGCGCTCGTTCGCCCGGACGTGGCTCAACGAACTGAAGGACAGGAACATCCGCGTCAACGTGCTGAGCCCCGGACCGATCGCCACGCCGATGCAGGACCAGGTTCTCACCGCGGAAGCGAAGAAGATGTTCGAGTCCCTGATCCCGCGCGGAACGATGGGTCGTCCCGATGAAATCGCCGCAGCCGCGCTGTTCCTGGCCTCGGACGATTCGAGCTTCGTGAACGGGGTGGACTTGGCGGTCGATGGCGGTTTCTCAGCCATCTGACGCGGTCGGGTTCGCTGACGACCACGGCAGCGACAACACGCATGCGAGTGGGCAGAGCGCGATCCGAACCGAGGAATGGAGGAGATGCCATGGGACCGGAGCAACAAGTCCAGCGCGCGAAGGATTTCTTCGCCGCCATCAGCCGCGGCGACAAGGAGCGTCTCCTCGCGCTGGTCGCGGAAGACGTCGAGTGGGTCATTCCCGGCAAAGACTGGCCGCTGGCCGGAACGCATCGCGCCCATGCTGGCGTGATGCATCTGTTGGAGACGGCATCGCGCTCGATGGAAACGTCCACGGAGGCCCGCGAATACATCGCAAGCGGAGACCGGGTGCTGGTCGTCGGCTTCGCAACGGGAAAGGTCAAAGCCACGAACAAGACGTTCGAGGATGACTGGATCTTCGCGCTGACGTTCCGCGACGGCAGGCTGACCCGCATTCGCGAATACGTCGATACGCAAGCTCTGGCCCGGGCCTCGCAGGTGGATGCGTCCGGCTCTGCTTAGCCCGAGCCGCTGGAGCCATCACCTCGACGTCGGCGGCGGTCGGTCGTGATCGCTCGACGCCGGCACACGCTTTGAAAGCTAAACCCCCAAGGACGATTTCGATGTACGACCAATACAAGGTTTCCGCATTGACGGCATTCGCCAAGGTCGACGCGGGCTTCACCGTCATCGACGTTTATCCGGGCGATGGTGACTGGACCCGTCGCTTCTCTCACATCGTGGGGCCCGAAGGACGGGTCTACGGCTTCGTGCCGGCCGAGGTCGCTCACTTCAAGAACGACCCCGTCGGCCGCATGCAGGCGCTTGCGAAGGAGCCGGGCTGCGAACACGTCGAAGTGGTTTCTGCCGATGTCGCGGCGCTTTCGGAAGTCACGCCGGCAGCCGAAGTCCTGTGGTTGCACCTTTTCTACCACGACCTCCACACCGCATTGATTCAGGCCAGAGGCGCGACGGCAGCCGACTTCAATCGAGCGGTCTACGATCGACTCAAGCCTGGCGGGTACTACGTGATCGTCGATCACGCCGCCGCGGCCGGCACGGGCTCGGGCGACGCGCAGTCGCTGCATCGGATCGACCCTGCCTTCGTCCGCGAGGAGGTGGAGGCGGCGGGCTTCGTGCTGGACGCGGAAAGCACCATGCTCGCGAACGTGGACGACCCGCATTCGATCAAGGTGTTCGATCCGTCGATCAAAGGCGAGACCGATCGGTTTGCCTATCGGTTCGTGAAGCCCTGACAGGCGCCGACGCGACCCCCACGGCCCAGCCGCTCGAACTCGCGCCTCAGTCCATTCGTTCGACCCAGGCGGCGCGAGAGGCCCCGGGTTCGAACGGTTCGCCGAAGTATTGGGTCTCCCGCACGACCTTGCCGTCCTCGAACTCCATGATGCTCACGGTATGGAAAGGGTCGCCGTCGTAAGTCAGAACGAGTTCGCTGATCCAGAGATCGCCGCTACCCGACACGCGTCGAACGGTGAACCGCTTCTTGTCCGGCTGCGCCGCCCGCGAGGCCTGGATGCTCGCTCGACCGCGGATGCGCTCGCCCGACTGCGGGTACTCCAGGACCGCGCGATCCGCGTAGATCTGGTGCTCCGTCGCGAAGTCATTCGCATCGGAAGCCGCCCAGTGCCGCTGCAGGGCGGCTCGGACGTCGTCGTCACGCATCGAGGTTCTCCCTTCGTGGAGCGCGCTTCACGATGTCACGCGTCGCGACGACAAGCAACTGCTTCGGGCAGGATGGCGCTACCTCGCGGGCACGAAGGGCACCGAACCGTTGATCACCGGCATGCACCGAGGTGCCGAAGCGCGACAATCGAACGTGATCGCGACTTGGGCCCTCCGAAGCCGACGGGGCGCCGCGATGCCACCCCTCCGGTCGATGCCGTCGCAACGCTCTGCTTTCGTCGCTTGATCCCGACGCGCTCGACGAACGCTCCGCCGCGGCGGTCCAAGCCTTCTGCGCCGAGGCGAGCCGGCCGGCACCATCATCAGCGACGCGAGCGGGCGGAGCGACTGCATCGATCAGGACGGCCGCGGCCGCTCGGGCATGAACGCAGTCGCCCCGATCCAGGGGGCGCCCGTCCGCGAGCCTGAACGAGGACGAAATGAAGATCGCCACGTTCAACGTGAACGGCGTGAAGGGCCGGATGCCACGACTGCTCGAGTGGTTGGAGGAGACGCGGCCGGACATCGCTTGCCTGCAGGAGATCAAGACCGGCGATGCGACCTTCCCGCACGAACCGATCGAGGGGGCCGGCTATCGGGCCCTGTGGCACGGCATGCCACGGCACCACGGGGTGGCCATCCTCGCGCGCGCCGATCGGCCGGCGGAAGTACGACGCGGCCTCCCCGGCGACGACGCCGACGGCCAGGCGCGCTACCTCGAAGCCGACGTGGGCAACTTGCGCGTTGCCTCGGTGTACCTGCCGAACGGCAACCCCGTGGGCAGCGACAACTGGCACTACAAGCTGCGCTGGTTCGAGCGCTTCAACGCCTACGCGGCAGGGCTGATCGCTGCTGGCCGGGACGTCGTCCTGTGCGGGGACTTCAACGTCGTCCCGACGAACAACGACATCTACAACGCGGGCTCGTGGCGCTTCGACGCCGTGCTGCAGCCACAGACCGCGGGCGCTGTGGGACGAGTTGCTGGCGCAAGGCTGGACGGACGCTGCGCGTTACCTCCATCCGACCGAGCGCAAGAGCCTGTACACGTTCTACGTCAACGAATTCGCGTATCGCCGGGAGGCGGGCTTTCGCATGGACTTCCATTTGGTCAGCCCCGGCCTGCTCCCGCGGCTGGTTCGGTCCGTCGTGGACACCGCGCACCGGGGACGGGAGAAGCCCAGCGACCACGCCCCCGTCTGGATCGAGCTGCGTTGAGTACGCGGGAGCACCGGATTCGAGCGCCACAGCGCCGGATCAGGCTCCAGGATGCCGGAAGAACGATTCGTGCCCGTCTTTCCGAAGACGCGGCTCGCCCGACCTCGGTCCGGCGCGGTGGTCGCCTTCGACCCGAAACGCGACGCTCGATTGCTTATGTCGACTGACTAGTAGGCAGCGGGTCCTGTCAGCGCGTTTGCTGGTGCTCTTACGCTGAGCACTAGCAAGCAGCCGACGGGACCCGCGATTCGGCCGCCCGAAGTGTCGTTGCGTAGCGTTCGAGTGTTGCATAGCGCACGAGTCACAAGACCCGTAAATCGCCGTTCGCGCCGCGGGCGGCCGCTTCGCTCGAATTCAATTCGCAAAATCCGAAGCAGACGGTCGCCACAGCGCGCCGATGATTCGGCACTAAATTTAACGGTTGATCTGCTGCGGCACCTGGGACGTCGAGAACTCGAGTGTCTCAGACCTTCTGGACGAAGCATCACCTCGAGAGCTCACGCCGCCGATTTCGATTTACCCTGCGCAAGATTCTTAACGGCGGCGTGCATTTGAGCGGTCGCGACGCAATGGTCGGGTTCGTTCCATGGCGCCGCGATCGCGGCATGTTGGCAACGGTCAGGTTGGGTCGGAGTGATAGTCGACGTCCACGATGAAACGGTCCAAGTGCGTCAACTGCCGCATGCCCTGGCAAAATTGCGCCTTAGCCGCGACATCCGTCGCGCCGCAGGGACGAAGGAGCGCAGATGAAAGGCGGATCCGCATCGATCTTCTGGGTGTTCGTGGCGCTCGCTGCGCCCGCAGCTGGCCTTGCACAAGCGCCGAGAGCGCAGACGCCAGCTGAAGTATTGCGCGCAGCACAACAATCGTCCGGCGACGTCGAGCAGTTGAGAGCCGCCCTGCGGAGTCCAGACCCTTCGGTGCGGGCGTCGACCTTCGCAGCGATGATCGACAGCAACAACCCGGTGCTGGTATCGACTGCCATTAATGACGCGCACGCGAGCACGGACGCTACGCTGCGTGACATGGCCGCGCGTGCAGCCTTCCGGGAGACGTCAAACGTCGTGATGGAGCTGTCGGCTTCAGCATCGCCCGAGATGCGCGATCGTTACATGAAATCGGCGGCCCAGGGCGGACCGACACTCAGGATCGACAAGTACGACTGGCGTACCGGCATGGTTGACGTATGGAACGGCAAGGCGCAAATCTCGGGCTCCGCTTTCACGTTCAACGCTGTCTACTGTCGGGGGACATTGAACGCGACCGAGGGAACGTGGGAGTACGAGGGCGTCGTCACGTGTTCGAATGGACCAAACAGCCAATTCATGGATAAAGTCCGCATGCGGATTCGCTGAGCGCCGATGGCAGTGCATCTAGCGGACGACGAGCGGCGCGAGGCACAGGGTGGCCGCGCCCGCATCGCGTGCCACGAAGCGTAGTCGCAGCTCGTTGCCCCGGAGCGGCGATCCCGAGCTCAGATCGAGCCGACCGTGCGCGGGCAGCCTGCCGAAGGCAAGCGTCGAGAAGCCACCGCGTGGCGCAGTGCGAATCAGCGCCTCGACATCGTAGCGCGTGGCATTGTCTCCGGGGGGGCATGCGCTTGTGTCCAGCGTGAGCTGCGACACGATGCCGGCCGGCGACGCGCACAACGCCACGTCGATCGAGGCCTCGCCCAGTACGCGGACGCGCCAGGGGATGCCGCCGGGCCGAGTCAAGTTCTCGGGCCGCTCGTCGGCGGACAGCGGCGGTGCGGTCCAGACTGTCGGGTGTGCGCCGCACGCGTCCGACGCCAGATTGTCGCGCAGGGCCGGATCAGCAACGGAGCGCGATGCGAGTTCTGCACTCGACGACGGGCCGAAGCAGCGCTCGCTGACAGTCTCCGCATCAGTTCGCGCGGAGAAGAGACGATTCACCTCGTCCGCGATGCGATCGAGTCGAAGAATTCGGGCGGTTCCCGCAGTCGGATCGCCGATGCGCCGATTCACGCTGATCAGCATGCCGACCGGCTGACCGCCAATTGCGACGAGGCTTCCGCTCATCCCCTCGCCGATATCGTCGCGCCGCTCGACAGGCGATGCGTAGAACGACGATGCTTCGCCCGAAGCTACCGCGCGCAGTACGAGTGTCCGCCCAATCACACGACCGGATTCCGCGGTGGTGCCGACCCAAGCTTCAGTATTCGTCGCGAGTAGGCGGTCCGTAGAAGGCGACCCGAGCAACGGCACGCCGCAGTCCGGACCTGACGCGACGCCAGACACACGCGTCAGTGCAAGATCGAGCGACGGCACTATGGCGCACAGGTCGCTCTGCGCCTCGATTGGCGGCCGACCTACCCGCGCGACGACGAGTCGAGCGTAGTCACTGGCGATCCCGTGCTCCGAGTCGCGAAGGACGTGCATCGGCGTTACCGCGTAACACGTGCCGCCGCGTGAGAACAGGATAGCCGCTCCCCGCTCCCCGCGGTCCGGCGACCCAGCGTCAGCGCCGCGGAGGAAGGCCGTCGCCTGCGCCCGCCCGTCGCTCGGCGCGAGGAAAAATGCAGCGGCGACGATGGATGCCGCGAGGGTTGACGGGCGACTCATGAACGCTTCGCGAGCCGCTCGCGCACCCGCTGGTGGACCTTCACCGCGCGCCCGTAGACCTTGGGCAACAGCTCGTAAAGCATCAGTAGCGTGGCAACGAATCCGGCAATGGCCGCGCTCGCGCTGACGTACGGGTCGTGGGCAAATTCGTCCCACCAGGTTGGAGCGATCTGGTAGTCATGGGCGCCGAAGCGGCGCACGGTTACGTGCTCCGCTTCGGCGTGGACCACGATCTGCATCGCTTCGTCGTCGCTAATGTGCACGAAGCCCGCGACGCAGGCGTTCTCCGGCTCGCCTTCGTCCGGTTTCGACGGGGTCCGTACGCACGGGTCATCCTTATCGTGTTTTGCGTGTGCGACCCAGACCGGGTAGTCCCCGAGATCAAGCGTGGCGTCGGACACGAGCAGCCGCGCGTCGCCGAACCATGGCTTTTGATAGACCGCCACGCGGCCCCTAAGCAGGACACCTTCAATCTCCTTGGCCTGCGTCTGTCCGAGCGTCACCCGTCCCCGGAAGACGAAGGTCAACCTGCTCTTGTCGGCCGGCACCGCGAGCGTCTGGTGGTTTGCGATCGGAATCTCCCGCCCGTCGCGCGTGATCAATTGCGCCCGCTCGCCAAGCCCGTCGGGCCAGTCGAGGCTGATCCGAAGCTCGTTCTTCTGCAGGCGTTGTAGCGTCGCGGTTACACCATCGGCGAGTCTCAGCGAAGACGGTCCAATGTCTTGTTCCGCCGCGTCCTGCGACCGGATACGTGCGTCTGCCAGGCGGATGCGTGCACCCCCCTGGTCGTGGAGCGCGACCGAGACGAGCTCCGTGGTCGCGGTCAGCCCGTAGCCGGTCTCTCGCGAAAGGAAATGTCGAACGATGGTTGCTGCGAGGAAGACGCAGCACAGCCCCAGCAGCGCGAGGAGAACGAAGAAAAAGACGTCGATCGTGCCGGCTTCCTGCTCGGTCTTCGGGAGCGATACGTCCTGCACACAGCCCTCAGCGTTCGAGGCGGATCGTCTCGCCGATGGTGCATTCGTCCATTGCGCATTTCTTGATGCGAACGCGCGCGCTTTGGCCGGCGGGAATCTTGTTCGATACGTCGCAGATCGTATCGAACGCCGTTGTGTCGCGGGCGTCCTGCAGCAGGCGACACTTGACCGACATCGACGTTCCGCCCATCTCGATCAGCGCCTGGGATTCGGGTTCGCCGCCGGCCTGGACCGCGAGTACGAGTTGCGTCGGTTCGGTGGGCGGCGAACCCCACGCGACGGCGAGATAGGCGTTGCCGGCGGTCTCGCAGGTGCCGCGTCGTGCAGAGACCGCGAACGAGTCGTGAGACGCCCTTCGATATGTTCGCTCGAACCCGGTACGGAAACTGAGCTCTACCCAAGTCGCGGCGCTGACGTTCGGCACGTCGAAGACGTCCTCGGCGTTATAGGCCGCGTCGCGCGTGGTCATCTCGACGCAGACCGGACCGCCGGACGCTCCGGGCGGCACCCACACATAGAGTGGCCACGCGCCCTCGCCGGGCCCATTCTTGAGGGCGGCTCCTACGACATCGAAACGTCCCCCGACCGGCGCGTCGGCCTTCAACCATTCGTGAATTGTGGTCTTGGTCGATGCCAGCCGAGCGACTGCCGTCTGCGCGATGGCACCGGCCGGAAAAACGGAGGCGACGATGAAGGCGACCGAAGCGAGGCGCATCCTGGCAAGGGATCGGGGCGGCCCGCCGAAGTATTTCAAATCGCGGCGGCGCTGTCATCACCTTCGTGCCTGACGCTCCGACCCCCGACACTCGCGCGCTCAGCGTTGCTCTCGGAGCGCGGCGTCAGCGGATAGGAGGCAGCCGGCAGGTGCGAATCTTGAAGCTAACCCGCGTTGGTCACAATGACAGGTTCGCCGAGAGCGCAGGTCCAACGTTCGTGGCAGCGGTCATTGATTGGCGTGGCAAAAACCCTTCCGCCGAACGAAGCCAAATAGTGGGGACCCGCAACCGCGAAGTTCGGAAGGACAGACATACGTGTCCGATAACAAACCAGCGCAAATATCCGCGCCCGGGTCGCATCGACCGGATCGTGCATTGCGCCGGAAAGCCTCGACGCCGCACGATGACCGTAAAGTGTCCGTTGCACGCCGTGATCGTTGCCATGATTCCTCCGGTTGGAACATCGGAGGACGAGCAGTCGCTTGGCGGAAGCGTATTCCAGAAGGGGACGCGACGTTCCCAATGCGAAGGGTCGGGAGTTCGATCCTCCTCTTCTCCGCCAGATCGATGAAACATGCCGGCCGCAATGCCCGCTTTTTTTGTCGATGCCGCGCCGCAACCGCCGGCTGACGTCGGCGGACTTCGTCGCTCGAGGCGGCCGGCCGCGGCGCGCCGCCGACCGTTTCGTTGATCCGGATCAACGAATCGCGATGTCGATGCCGTCGCCGCTCAAGTGCGCGGATCGGAAGTCGATAGAACGACCATCGTGGTCGTCCGCCCGCTTCCGCCGTCATGAACCTCGTCGTGCCCGGCCTGCCGTGGCCCGCGGCCGCGCGACGCCCCGCGACGGCGACGCGTCGCGTCCGCATCGGGCCGTCGACGCTCGTCGTCGCCTTCGCCGTCATCGTGACGGCCGTCCTCTGGTCCGGCGCCGCCGCGTACCTGTCCGGCGAACGCGCCCGCGCGCTGCAGGAGTCTCGCCAGAGCGCGGCCAGCTACGCCCGCGCCGTCGAGGAGCATGCGGTGCGCACGTTCGAGTCGGCCGACCAGACGGTGCTGTTCTTCCGCCACGAGGTCGGCCAGCACGGCCTGCATCTCGACGTCGGCCGCTACCTCGAGACCGGCATCGTGCTGGGCGACATCTTCAACCTCGTCAGCCTCACGGACGCGAAGGGCGACGTCACGGCGAGCAGCAAGCCGTTCACGCCGATCAACCTTGCGGACCGCGAGCACATCCGCGTGCACCTGCGCGGCGACACCGGCGGGCTGTTCATCAGCAAGCCGGTCCTCGGTCGCGTGTCGGGCAAGTGGTCGATCCAGATGACGCGTCGCATCGACGACGCCGGCGGTGCGCTGCTCGGTGTCGTCGTGCTGTCGATGGACCCTTTCTATTTCACCCGCTTCTATCGCCAGATCGATCCGGACGCCCATACGCTGGTGTCGCTGATCGGCACCGACGGCACCGTGCGCGCGCGCCGCGTCGGCGGCGACGAGTCCGTCGACCAGGACGTGACGCATGGCGAGCTGTTCCGTTTCGCGATGTCCGGCCCCGCGGCCGGCACCGTCGACGCCGTCAGCTCGCTCGACGGTCGTCGCCGCCTCTATGCGTACCGGCGCCTCGCGAAATTCCCGCTGATCGCCGTGGTCGGCATCGACGAGCACGAGGCGCTGGCGTCGTACGACCGCGAGCGCACGAACACGCTGCTGTGGGCCGGCGCCGGCACCGTCTTCCTCGCCGGCTTCGCGATCGTGATGTGCGCCGTCATCCGGCGACTCGAGCAGAGTCGTCGAGCGGCCCTCGCCGCGAGCCAGGCGAAGAGCGAGTTCCTCGCGACGATGTCCCACGAGCTGCGCACGCCGCTGCACGGCATCCTCGGCTACGCCGAACTGCTCGCCGAGGAGCCGCGCGACCCGGTCGAGGCCCAGTACGTCACCGCGATCGGCCGCAGCGGGCGGCACCTGCTGGCCATCGTCAACGACATCCTCGATCTCGGCCGGATCGAGGCGGGGCAGGTCGACCTGCACCGCGCGCCGCTGTCGGTCCGCGGCCTCGTGGACGACATGGAAGCCGCGCATCGGTCCAGCGCGTCGCTGAAGGGTCTGGACCTGACCGTGGTCGTGGAGCCGGGCGTTCCGGAGACGATCGAGTCCGACGAGATCAAGTTGAAGCAGGTGCTGAACAACCTGCTGCACAACGCCGTCAAGTTCACCGACCGCGGCTCCATTTCGCTGCGCGTCGCGCGGGACGGGTCGGCGGTGGGCATGCTGGTCTTCGTCGTCACCGACACCGGCTGCGGCATCCCGCCGCACGCGCAGGCGCTGATCTTCGAGAAGTTCCAGCAGGCCGACTCGTCGCTCGCCCGTGCGCACGAAGGCACAGGCCTCGGCCTGGCCCTGGTCAGGCAGATGAGCGCGCTGCTCGGCGGCGCCGTGTCCGTCCGCTCCACCGTCGGCGCCGGCAGCACGTTCACCGTTTCGATCCCGATCACCCCGACTGGAAAAACCCCGTGAAGACGATCCTCGTCGTCGACGACAACCCGCTCAACCGCGATCTCGCGAGCGCCATGCTGCAACGCTCCGGCCTGTCCGCGATCGTCGCGGAATCCGCCCGGCGCGCGCTCGAGCTGCTGGCCACGACGCCGGTCGACGTCGTGGTCACGGACATCGGCATGCCGGAGATGAACGGCATCGAACTGTGCGAGGAGATCTGCCGACGCTACGGGCACGACCGTCCGAGACTCGTCGCGCTGACGTCGTTCGGCATGCAGGCGGAGCGCGATCGCATCGTCGCCGCGGGGTTCGACGCGCTGGTCACGAAGCCGGCGTCGCGACGAGTCCTGACCGCCGCCGTCGCGCCGGCCGACGAAGGACTCGTCGCATGACCGCCGTTTCATCGTTCGACATCGAGCGCCTGCGGGACCTGGTCGGACCGGACGAGACGCGGACGCTCGTCGCGCTGCTGCGGACGTTCGCCGGGCAGGTGCCGGCGACCTGGCAGGCGCTCGCGCGCGCGATCACGGTCGGCGACGCCGCGGCCGCGGGACGCCACGCGCATCACCTCAAGGGGTCGGTGACGCTGGTCGGCGCGGCACCGCTCGCGGCGATCCTGGATGTCTGGGAGCGCGGCGATGCCTATCGCGTCGAGCGGGCGGACGTCGACCGCGCCGACGCGCTGGTCCGCGCACTGCTGGCCGACGTCGACCGGTTCCTGGAGCAGCATGCCGCGGCGGCGAGCCATGAGTGACCTCTCGCACCTGCACGTGCTCGTGCTCGAGGACGACGCATTCCAGCGCGAGGTCCTCGCGGCGGCGCTTCGCCGACTCGGAATCCGCTCGATCGTCTGCGTCGCCGACGGACGCGCGGGGCTGCACGCGCTCGAACGCCAGCCGCACGGCTTCGACATCGTCCTGTGCGACCTCGAGATGGACGGCATGGACGGCATCGAGTTCGTCCAGCGCGTCTCGAAGTCTGCGATCGGCGGTCTCATCTTCTGTTCGTCGCACGGCGATGCCGTGCTCGCCTCGGCGGAGTGGATGGCGCGCGCATGCCGCCTGCCCCTGATCGGCGTGCTGCCGAAGCCGGTGTCGACCGAACGCTTGCGCGCGCTGCTCGCGCGCGACCTGCCGGCGGCATCGGTCACGACGATCCTGTTGCCGACCGACGAAGGCGACGACCCGGCGCTCGCCGAGGACCTGCGCGAGGCGCTCGACACCGGGCAGTTCGTGCCGTTCTACCAGCCGAAGGTCGACATGCGCACGCGGCGCTGCGTCGGCGCCGAAATCCTCGTCCGGTGGATCCATCCGGAACGCGGGGTCGCCAGCCCGGTCCAGTTCATCGAGGCGATCGAACGGCACGACCTCATGGAAGGCCTGACCTACTGCCTGCTCGGCGAGGCGGCCGCGGACCAGAGGCGCTGGATCGCGGAGGGGCGCACGATCCCGCTCGCGCTGAACGTGCCGCCGAGCCTGCTCGACCGCCGCGGCTTCGCCGGCCGGCTCCTGGACCGGCTGCAGCAGGCCGGCGGCTCGCCGGATAACCTCACGGTCGAGATCACGGAACAGGCGCTGTCCCGCGACGAGACGGCGCTGACCGAGAACGCCATCCGCTTGCGGATGCGCGGCTGCGGCATCTCCATCGACGACTTCGGTACCGGCTATTCGTCGCTGCAGCAGGTCGAACGCGTCCCGCTGACGGAACTGAAGATCGATCGCTCGTTCGTGCGCCATCTCCCGTCGGCGACGAAGGACCGCTCGATCGTCGAATCGACGGTCGCCCTCGCGCAGAAGCTGGGCGTCCGCCTCGTCGCGGAGGGCATCGAGACGGAGGAACAGCACCGCTGTCTCCTCGACCTCGGATGCGAGACGGCGCAGGGATACCTCTACGCGCGACCGATGCCGGCCGACCGTCTGAGCGACTGGCTGGCGCTCGACCGGATCGCCGCCTGAGTCGCGCGGGCGCCCACTCTTCGCACGCCCGACCGCGCCCCGGCCTGCGCGGCCCTGACGCCGCCGCGCCGCGGGTCTTGCCCGACGCACGCGACCGTCCCCGGGGCCCTGCCCGCGCCGCGGATCACGCGAGCGCTTCGCCGCGCCGCCCTTCGGCGTCCGCCCGGAAGAGTTCGCCGGCCGCGTCGGCGGGCACGGCGGGGCTGTAGCGGAAACCCTGCGCGTCGTCGCAGCCGAGGTCGCGCAGGCGCGCTTCCTGCGCCGCCGTCTCGACCCCCTCCGCCACCACTCGCATCCCGAGCGAATGGGCGAGCGAGATCATCGTCGACACGAGCAGCTGCTGATGGTCGGACGCGTCGAGCGACGCGATGAACGAGCGGTCGATCTTCAGCGTCTTCGCCGGCAGCCGGGCGAGATAGGCGAACGACGAGTAGCCTGTCCCGAAGTCGTCGATCGCGATGTCCATGCCCTTCGCCGCGAGGGCGGCGAGCTTGACGATGTTCGCGGCCACGTCTTCCATCAGCAGCGTTTCGGTGATCTCGATGTCGAGCGCGGCGTACGCGCGCTCGCCATGGCGCTCGATCGACTCCAGGAAGTCGGCGCGTCGCAGCTGGACCGGCGAGACGTTGATCGCGATCCGCGGCGCCGCCAGCCCGGCCTCACGCCACCGTTCGTGATCGGCGATCGCCTGCTCCATCACCCACGCGCCGACGTCGATGATCAGGCCGGTCTCCTCGAGGATCGGGATGAAGTCGGAAGGCGCGACGAGCGTTCCGTCGCGCCGATTCCAGCGCAGCAGCGCCTCGACGGACACGATCCGACCGGTCCGCAGGTCCACCTTCGGCTGGTAGTGCAGCACGAACTGCCGTCGCTCCAGCGCGGCGCGCAGCTCGTTCTCGGACGTCACGCGCTGCTGCACGCGCAGGCTCATGCGCTCGTCGTAGAACAGGTAGTCGTCGATGACGCTCTTCGCCCGGATCAGCGCGGTCTCGGCGTGGTGCATCAGCAGCTCGCCGTCGCGCCCGTCCGACGGGAACAGCGCGATTCCGACCTTGACCTGGCAGCGCAGCTCGCGGCCGTCGAGGATGAACGGATCCGCGAACGGCGCGATGACGTAGTCCTTGACGATGCGCGCCAGCGCCTGCTCGTCGGCGAACGCGTCGACGACGATCGCGAAGGTGTCGCCCGCCAGCCGCCCGACGTCGCCGATGCTCACGGTCCCGCGATCGATGCGCTGCGCGATGTCGATCAGCAGCCGGTCCCCGAGATGGCGACCGAACGCGTCGTTGATGGCGGTGAAGCGCGCGACGTCGAACAGGACGACGGCCAGCGATGCGTTCTCGCGCGTCGCGAGCGCGATGGACTGCGCGAGTCGTTCGGTGAACAGGCTCGCGTTGGCCAGTCCCGTCAGCGCATCGTAGTACGCGAGATAGTCGAGCTGCTCCGACTTGCGGATGTGCTCGAGCGCGAAACCGATGTCCGCGGCCAGGTCCTCGAGCGGTGCGCGCTCGTCGCTCGTGAAGAAGTCCGGCTCGCCCGCGTGCAGCGACAGGATGCCGGTGACGCGGCCGCCCTCGGCGATCGGCACCCAGGCGATCGCGCGCGACCCGGTCTCGTACGCTTGCCGGGCCAGCGCCCGATCGACCGGCGCGTCGAGCAGCCCTTCTAGGTTCGCGGTCAGGTCGTTGACGACGGCGATGCGGCCGCCGCGGATCACCGCGTTCGTGAATCCCTGGTTCGATGCGAGCGTGCGCGGGGTCGCGTCGAGCAGGGCCTGGGCGTACGCCGCGGAGCACCCTTCGGACGCCGCGATGCACGACCTCTCGTCGTCGAACGTCGCGAACCAGGCCTTGACGAACGAGCCCTCCGCCACGGCGATGCGGCAGATCTCCTCGAACAGTTCCTGCCGGGTCCGCACGCGGATGATCGCCCCGTTGACCGCGCTGCGCAGCGCGTAGATCCGGTTCAGGTACATCACCTGACGTTCGACCGCGACGCGATGCGCCACCTCGCGGCGAAGTTCCTCCAGCTGCGCGGTGAGCTCGGCGTTCAGGCTGCCGTTCTCGTAGATGCGACCGACCTGCGCGGCCAGAATGCCGAGCAGGCGCTCGTCGTCGTCGGCGAACGGCTCGCCGGTCAGCCGGTCGAGCAGCACGAGGCATCCATAGACGCGATACAGCGACGCGACCGGCGCCGCGACGGCGTGCGTCCAGTCGCGCATCGCCGTCAGCGCCGGATTCAACCCGATGTCCTCGCGGGTGAACCGCATCGCGCGGCGCTCGCGAAGAACCGTCGCGAAGACGCCCTCGTCCAGCCGTACCGACTGCAGATGCGTGGTGGCGTCCGTCGGGACGCCCCACGTGACGACGTGGGAGCGGGGTTCGTTCCGCTCGTATGCCGCGAGCACGGCGAAGCGAGCCGCGAAGAGTTCGCGGGCGCCGCGGCAGACGTGCTGCAGCAGGTCGCGCGGGTTCGCCTCGGACGCGAGCTGCAGGTTCAGGCTCGTCAGCGCATCGAGGCGCCGGTTCACGTTCTCGAGATCCGCGATCTTCTCGACGAGCTTCGTCGACAACAGCTGCGAGTGCACGTCGTCCGACTCGGCTCGCGCGGGGGACCGCGGGGACGACGGCGCCTGCAGCGCGCGTTCCAGCACCGCGAGGATGTCCGGCGGCTCGCACGGCTTGATCAGCACCTGATCCACGCCGACGCCGTGCGCGAGTGCCGCCGCCTCCTGCTGGTTGAACGCCGCCGTGTAGAACACCACCGGCACCGCCGCGTAGCGCGGGTCGCGTCGCAGCTCGCGGACGAACGCGTAGCCGTCCATCGTCGGCATCAGGATGTCGCAGACGATGCAATCGACGTGCTGCCGGGCGAGAAGCGCCAGCGCCTCCGCCCCGTCGGACGCCTGCAGCACCTCGTAGTGCGCGCTCTCGGCAACCGCCACGATCATCGTGCGATTCCATTCGATGTCGTCGACGACGAGGATTCTGCGCATCACGCCTCCCGCATCGTCAGTACGAACCGGCTTCCCAGCCCCGGCACGCTGTCGTATTCGATGTCGCCGTCCATCGCATGGGCGAGCTTGCGCGAGATGTGCAGCCCGAGGCCCGTGCCCTCGACCGAGCCGGCGCCGCGTCCGAACGCCGCGAAGAGTCGCCCTCGCATGTCGGCGCCGATGCCGGGTCCGGTGTCGGTGATGACGACCGCCGCGGTACCGTCGCCGCGCGGCGCGGCGAGCGTCACCTGGACGCTGCCCTCGCGGGTGAACTTCACGGCGTTGCCGACGAGGTTGAGCAGGATCTGGCGCACCGCGCGGTCGTCGCCGCGGACAGGGCACGACACCCCGTCGCCGGGTCCGGTCAGCGCCAGCGTCTTGCGCGCCGCCTCGTCGGCGAGCGTCGCGACCGCCTCGCGGGCCGCAGCGGCGAGATCGGTCGTCGTGCCGCGCAGTCCCTCCTTCCGTTCGTCCAGCGTCGCGATCTGCAGCAGGTCGTTGATCACCGCGAGCAGGTGCCGCGCGCTCGATTGCACGGTCGACAGCTGCTTCGTCTGATGCTCGTTCAGCGGCCCCGCCAACTGCAGCAGCAGCGTTCCGGTGAACCCGATGATCGCGTTCAATGGCGTTCGCAGTTCGTGGCTCATGCTCGCGAAGAAGTCGTCCCGCGCCTTCACGGCACGCGCGAGCGCGATGTTCTGCGCGTGCAGGCGACCTTCGAACGCCTGGCGTTCGGTCGCGTCGCGGATCGCGCTCATCACGAACGGCCTGTCCTCCATCGACAGCGGGCTCAGGCTGACCTCGATCGGAAGCTCGCTGCCGTCCTTGCGGCGTCCCGACAGGTCGCGGCCGGATCCCATCGCGCGCCTGCGCGGGGCGACGGAGAAACGCGCGCGATGCGCGAGATGCGCCGCGCGCAGGCCGCCCGGCAGCAGCAGCTCGACCTCCCTCCCGATCAACTCCCCCGGCTCGTAGCCGAACAGCTGGTCGGCGGTCCGGTTCGTGATCACGATGGCGCCCGTCTGGTTGACGATGACCACCGCGTCGGGCATCGATTCGAGCAGGTCGCGGAAGCGCGATTCCATCAGGCGCGCATCCGCCTGAGCGACGCGACGGGTGGCATCGCGCTTCGAGAAGAGGATCAGCGGCGACGGCGACGGCGACTCGTCGAGCCGGCGTGCCGACACGTCGACGCAGATGAGCGAGCGGTCCTTGCGCAGCCGCAGGCATTCGTAGGCGATCGACTGGCCGGACAGTCCGTCGGCAAGCGATCGCAGGTGCCGCGCTTGCTCGTCCGGGGGCACGACGAGGTCGCCGAGATTGCGACCGACGACCTCCGCGCTGGCGAAGCCGAACATCGACTCGGCGGCCGGATTCCAGTACGTGACCTCGCCGTCCGCCTTCGTGACGACGATCGCGTCCGGATAGTTCGACGCCCACGTGCCGTGTTCGATCCTCAACGGTGCTCCCTCGCCCGATGGGGTCGCCGCGCAACTCGACGCACCCCGACGATAGTAAGCCGGCTTCGGCGCCCGGGCCAGTGGCGGGCCGCGGCCGCGGGGTGCGTATTCCTCGTTCGACGCGGCGATGTCGATGGCACCGCGGCGTTCGTCGGTCGCGCGGCTCCCCGCGACGGGCCACGCGTCGCGATGGCGGTCGCCGCGGTCGGTGCCATGCGCGGTCGTCGATACGGTCCACGGCCGTGCGACGGTCGTCGGCGCCCTCCATCTTCGACGCGCGCGGCGCGACGTCGCCGGCCGTGTCGCTCAGTCGCCGGGTGGGTCGAGCCCGGTCGTCGCGGCCGGAGCGGCGAGGGGCGCGGGGGACGGCGTGCCGGGCACCGGCGCGACGGTTGGCGGCGCTCTCGAGACGACGCGCAACGACGGCGGCACACCGGGCGCGAGCGACGTGCGAAGCGGACGCCCGTCCCCGTCGCGGACATCGACCGCGACGAGCGCCGGCGCCGCGCTCCCCGGCGCCATGCCCTGGACCTGGATCACTGCCACGCTCGCCTGGCGCTCGTCGCCGCGGGCGCGGTCGAGCGACGCCGCGATCCGGACGCGGTCGTCCGATGCGGCGAGCTCCGACGTGAACGCGGCGTGCCCGCCGGCGTCCGTGGTCCAGCTTCCCTCGCGGACCGCGCGTACCTGCACCACGTCCGGATCGACCACGATCGTGAACGCCACGGCACGGGCATCGCGGGGCGCGTCGATCGAGACGACGAGATCCGCGACGTCCCCGACGGCAAACGCGGGCGGCGGGACCAGCAAGACGCGCGCCGGCCGCGCCGGCGACATCGCCTCGGCGCCGACGGCGCGGGGCGCGGTCGAGGGATCGCCGACGAACGCGGCTCCGACGACGCGGGCCGCGGTGGAGGAATGGCCGACGCTCGCGGCGCCGTCGCCCGGCGCCGTCGTCCGCCCGTTCCCGGCGGCGGGTACCGGCGCAGGCAGCGACGCGAGCAGTGCGGTCGTCGACGCCGGGTCGTGAGCGCCGAGCACGACGCCGATCGTCGCGCCGATCGCGACCGCCGCCACGACCAGCGCGGCGCGCCGTGCGCCCGGGACACCGCGTCCGGTCGGACCGGCGCCTGCGTCGTCCCCCGCGTACCTCGCCATCACGGCGCGCGGGCGACGATCGCTACAGGAGCCCGGTCGAGAACCACGGCACCGCCGCGATCAGAACCAGGCCGACCATCAGCGCGGCGAGATAGCGCCAGACGTGGCGGACCGCCTGCTCCGGCGCGACCTTGCCGATCGCGCACGCCGCGTAGAAGCCGATGCCGAACGGCGGCGCGAACAGGCCGATGCTCATCGCGATGACGACGACCATCGCGTAGTGCACGTCGTGGATGCCGAACGCGTGCGAGACCGGCAGCAGCAGCGGCGCGAACAGCAGGATCGCCGGGATGCCCTCGAGGATGTTGCCGAGCAGGACGAAGACGACGATCGTGATCGCGAGGAAGCCGTACGGGCCGCCGGCCACGCGCTGCATCGTCGTCGCGAGGTCGGACGAGAAGCCCGACTGCGTGAGCGCCCAGGCCATGCCGGTCGCCGTGCCGATCACGAACAGGATGGCGCCGGACAGCGCCGCCGTCTCGACCAGGACCGGGTAGAGCCGCGACCAGTTCATCGGCCGGTAGATCGTCATGCCGACGATCAGCGCGTAGACGATGCCGATCGTCGACACCTCGGTCGCCGTCGCCACGCCGTCGACGACCGACCAGCGGATCAGGAACGGCAGGATCAGCGCCGGCAGCGCGCGCAGCACGACGCGCCGCACGACCGCGGCATCGACCTTCGACCGGGTCGGCGGCCGCTCGTCGCGCGACCGCCGGAAGACGAGGATCGCGAGCACGGCCGCGAGCACGACCGCCGGCATCAGGCCGGCGGTGAACAGGCTCGCGATCGAGATGCCGGTGACCGAGCCGAACGTGATCAGCACGAGGCTCGGCGGGATCGTGTCGGCCATCGCCGCGGACGAGGCGAGCAGCGCGACGAGGTCGCCGTCCTTCGCGCCGCGCCGGCGCATCTCGGGGAACAGGCCCGGCGCGATCGCCGCCATGTCGGCCGCCTTCGAGCCCGAGATGCCCGACACCAGCATCATCGCCGCGAGCAGCACGTAGTAGAGGCCGCCGCGCACGGAGCCGAGCAGCGACGCCAGCAACTCGATCATCGCCTTCGCGAGACCGGCGATCTCGATCAGCAGGCCGAGGAAGATGAACATCGGGATCGCCAGCAGCAGCGGCTGCGACATGCCCTGGTCGAGCCGGTTGACGACGACGCTCAGCGGCGTCGACGTCGTGAAGCCAGATACGCGAGGTCGCGATCCGAACGCGAAGCCGATCGGCACGCCGACCAGGATCGCGACGCCGACGATCAGCACGAAGAAGACGAAGAGGTTGAGGTTGCCGATGCGTCGAGCCAGGGCCCGAGCGCCGAGCAGCGCGAGCGGTACGCCGATCGCGATCGTCGCGCCGACGAGCAGCACGAAGAACACGAGCAGGTTCGCGTTGCCGATCGCCGCGAGCGGCGCGGCAGCGACCCAGAGCAGCGCGCCGACGACCGCGACGGTCGCGACCGACGCGATCCCGGTCGCCAGCGTCGAGCGTCGCACGAGCTGCAGCACGGCCGTGATCAGCATCAGGATCAGCCCGAGCTCGATGCCGAACACGCGCCAGCTCGCCTTGACGCCCAGGTTCGGCAACGTGGCGAAGGATTCGTCCTCGACGTAGTCCATCGACGGCTGCAGCAGCAGCACCAGCAGGACCACCGCACACGTCATCGCGAGGCTCTGCAGCACCGCCTTCCAGCGCGGCGACGCGCGCGCCGCCAGCGCGCCGAACGCGCAGGTGCTCGCCGCGCCGCAGCGCGATGACGGCGCCGAGCATGCCGAGCCACAGGAAGACGGAGCCGGCCAGCTCGTCGGACCACACGATCGGACGGTGGAACGCGTAGCGCGCGACGAGGCCCGAGAACAGCAGGCAGGTCTCGAACACGAGCAGCACGGCCGCGACGGCCTCGACGCGCGATGCCGATCCAGCCGTCGATCCGCCGCAGGAAGCCGGCCCGCTCGGTGATGCCCTCGTGCAGTCCGTCGAGGCCGGCCTCGACGCTAGCCAAGCGTTCCACCCGACGCTTCCTCGAGAAGCTTCCAGGCCTCGTCGCCGAACTTCTGCGGGCGTCGGTGTAGTAGCCGGTCGCCGTGAGCTTCTTGCGGAACGAGTCGGCGTCGACGTCGTTGAACTGCGATGCCGGCCTTCGTCATCGTGTCGCGGTACGACTGCTCCTGTGCCGCGAGGTCCTTGCGCTGCGCGAGGCCGGCCTCGTTCAGGCGCTGCTCCATGATCTCCTGCAGGTTCGGCGGCAGCCCGCGCCACGCGCGGCCGTTGATGAGCACCCAGTTGCCCTGCCAGATGTGATTGCTCATCGAGCAGTACTTCTGCACCTCGTAGAACTTCGACGTCACGATCAGGCCGAGCGGGTTTTCCTGGCCGTCGACGATCTTCGTCTGCAGCGCCGGATAGACCTCGTTGAACTGGATGCTGGTCGGCGCGGCGCCGAGCGCCTTGAACAGGTCGGCGTACGCCGCGGCGCCGGGCACGCGGATCTTCATGCCGGCGAGGTCGTCGACCGTCTGCTGATCGGCTTGACCGACGACGTGATCTCGCGGAAGCCGAGATCCCAGATCGTCGCCGGCGCGTAGAGGTTGGCCTGCATCAGCGCCTGCGCGGATGTACGCGCCGAGCTTGCCGTCGACGGCCTTCCAGACGCTGGTCGTAGTCCTTGAACGCGAAGCCGACGCCGTCGAGCGCGGCCATCGGCACGACGCTCGACACGACGAGCCCGCCGATGACGTACATCTCGACCGCGCCGGAGCGGACCTGGTTCAGCAGGTCGACCTCGCCGCCGAGCTGGTTGTTCGGGAACAGTCGCAGCTCGATGCGCCCGTCGCTGTCCTTCGCGATGGCGTCGGCCGCCTCCTTCAGGCGGATGTTGGTCGGATGCGTCGCCGCCAGCGGATGCGCGACCTTGAACACGAACTCGGCCGCGCGGGCCGGCCGGATGAACGGAACCGTGGCGAGCGGCGCTGCCGCCAGTGCCGTCAGGATCTTGCGGCGCTTGAGAGTATTGATGATCATCTCCGTCTCGTTTGAACAGGGGCGAGCCGGCTTCGTGCCGGATCGCCGTGGGCGACTGCTACTCGTCTAACGACTGCGATGCGGCCGCCGGGTCGGCCGGCGCACCCGGCTTCGGCGTAGTGATGATGTTCCGGTCGCCGCGTCTCGGCGGCGACCGCCGCGCGCCGGACCGGCGTCGCTCCGACGGATGCGGATGGCGCGCCGACGCCAGCCACGCGACGCGCTCGTCGGGACGGTCGGCGCTCGGGCACCGGGTCGTGCCGAACCGTCTCCGCTGCCCGCGCGCGACCGTCTCCGGGCGAACCGCTCCGGTTTCCACGTTGACACAGCGTCGACAAAAGAAACATCGCGCTCGGATTTGGTCAGCCGTCCGCCGACGCGACGTCGCGAAGCCGCGCCGCACGTGCCGCGATCTGCGCATCGCGTGCCAGCACGCGCCTCGCGTTCATCGCGATCGGCGCGTCGACCATGCGACCGTCGACCGCGACGGCGCCGAGGCCCCGACGCCCGGCGTCGTCGAGTGCGTCCACGATCCGTCGCGCCCGGTCGACGTCTGCCGGCGACGGCGAGAACGCCTCGTTCAGGATGGCGACCTGGCCCGGGTGAATGCACGACGAGCCCGAGAAGCCGAAGCGCCGGGACCGCAGCGCCAGCGCGCGGAACGCGTCGCGATCGGCGAAGCCGGTCATGCTGCCGACGAGCCCGATCGCGAGGACCTGCGCCGCGGCGGCGGCCTGCACGAGCTGCTGCTTCGGCAGCAGCAGCGTCTCCTCGGACGCCTCCATCCCGCAGTCGAGCGCGAAGTCCTCGGCGCCCATGTTCAGCGCCGCGATGCGCGGGCTCGCCCGGGCGATCGCGCCGAGGTGCGGCCACGCGGCGGCCGACTCGACCAGCGCGATCAGCCGCGAATGGCCGACCGCGAGGCCGCGACGCTGTTCGAGCTCGCCGATCAGTTCGTCGAGCAGCTCGACGTGCGCGGCGCTGCGGACCTTCGACACGATGAATCCATCGACGTCGGGTCCGACCGACGCCTCGAGGTCGCGGACCGCGAGCGACAACGGCGCGTTGATGCGGACCAGCACGTCCGCGCCGCCGCGTCGCACGCGGCCCGCGGCGCGCTCGACCGCCGCGCGCGCGGCCTCCTTCTCCGAAGCGGGGACGGCGTCCTCGAGATCGAGCTGGATGCCGTCGGCGCCGCGCAGATGCGCCTTCTCGACGAACCGCTCGACATGGGCCGGGACGTACAGCAGCGACCGCCAGACCGGCAGCTCGCGCGTCATTCCGTGTCGTCGGTCGGTCCTGCGGCGGCGTTCTCGACGACGACGCCGTCGGCGACGAGCTCCCGATACTTCTCCTCGCCGATGCCGACGCGCCGCAGCAGCTCCGCGTTGTGCTGACCGAGCCACGGCGCCGGCGTACGGATCGATCCCGGCGTGCCCAGCAGCCGCGGCACGACGTGATGCATCGGCAGCGACTGCATCTCCGGATCCGGATAGTCGGCGACGATCTCGCGCTCGATGAAGTGCTCGTCCTCGAGAATCTGCGAGACGTCGTAGATCGGCCCCGCGGTCACCTCGGCGCGCGACAGCACGTCGACGGCTTCCTTCTGCGTGTGCTGCGCGAAGTAGTCGCCGAGGATCGCGTCGAGCTCGGCCGCGTGCTTGACGCGGTCCGCGTTCGTCCGGAAGCGCGGGTCGGCGATCAGCTCGGGCCGGCCGACGGCGCGGAGGATGCGTTCGGCCATCTTCTGCGTGGAACCCGACACGCTGACGTAGCGCCCGTCCTTCGTGCGGTAGGCGTTGCGCGGCGCGGCGTTCGTCGAGCGGCTGCCGGTGCGCTGCCGCAGCCGTCCCGTCAGACGATAGTTGGCGGCCTGCGGGCCGAGCATCGCGAACAGCGGATCGAGCAGCGGCAGGTCGATCACCTGGCCCTTGCCGCCGCGCTTCTCGACGGCGCGCAACGCGATCATGACGGCCGACGCGCCGAACAGGCCGGCGACGCCGTCGGCGAGATACATCGGCGGCAGCACCGGTTCGCGGTCGGCGAAGCCGTTGATGCTCGCGAAGCCCGACATCCCCTCGATCAGCGTGCCGAAGCCGGGCCGGTCGTGGTACGGGCCGTCCTGCCCCCAGCCGGAGATGCGCACGATGACGAGCCGCGGGTTGAGCTGCAGCAGCACGTCCGGGCCGAGGCCCATCTTCTCGAGCACGCCCGGACGGAAGCTCTCGATGAAGAGGTCGGTGTTCGACACGAGCCGCCGCACGATCTCGCGACCCTCGGGTGCGCGCAGGTTGACGCACAGGCTCTTCTTGTTGCGCGCGTAGATCTTCCAGTGCGTCGACACGCCTTCGGTCTGCCACGCGCGCAGCGTGTCCCCGGTGGGCGGCTCGACCTTGATCACCTCGGCGCCGAAGTCGCCGAGCACCTGCGTGAGGACGTTGCCCGCGAACAGACGCGACAGGTCGAGGACCCGCAGGTCGGCGAGCGGCCCGACCGCCTGCGGCGTGTAGTCGCGCTGGCTCAGGCGCTTGCGCGCACGACCGGTCGTCGGCTCGGGCTGTCCGTCGCCCGACGCGGCCGCCGTCCGGACGAGACCGGCCGCGTCAACCGACGGCATTGCCGCCCTCGAGGAATTCGGCGATGTCCCAGAAGCCGGTGCGCGGCATCGGCAGGTCGCCGCGGGTGCGGACCTCGAGCAGGAACGGCTTGTCCTGCGCGATCGCGTGCCGCAGCGCCGCCGCGAGCTCGTCGGGCTCCTCGACCAGCATCGCGTCGATGCCGAACGACTTCGCGAGCAGCTGGAAGTCGGGGTTGTACGGCTTGCCGTCCGGCGACTGGAACTCGGTGCCGTAGGTCTCGCTGAAGTACGTCGAGCCCACGGTCCGGATCGTCGAGAAGCAGAAGTTGTTGAACAGCACCCAGAGCACCGGGATGCCGAGCTCGACCGACGTCGCGAGCGCGCCGAGCACCGACGTCAGCCCGCCGTCGCCGACCAGTCCGAGCACCTTGCGGTCCGGCGCGCCGATCTTCGCGCCGATCGCCGCGGCGGGCGAGAAGCCCATCGTGGCCATGCCGCCGCTGGTGATGAACGACCGCGGACGCTTGACGAGCAGCTGCTGCCCGGCGCCGTTCTTGTTCCAGCCGACGTCGGTCACGAAGATCGCGTCGTCGGGTGCGGCCTCCGACAGCTGGCGCAGCAGCCGCGCCGGGTGGATCGGCTTGCCTTCGTCGTGCTGCGACGCGACCAGCTCGTCGCGCCAGGACGCCTTGCGCGCGGCGACCTCGTCGCCCTGCACCTTCACGACGTCGGCCGGGCGCGGCCCGATCGCCTTCAGTCGATCGATCAGCTCGCGCAGCGTGGCCTTCGCGTCGCCGACGATGCCGATGTCGACCGGGTAGCTCTTGCCGATCTCGGTCGGATCGATGTCGATCTGGATCAGCTTCGATCCGGGGATCGCGAAGGTGTATTCCGAGTCGCCACGAGCTGCAGTCGGCTTCGCCGAACGCCGAGCCGATGCCGATGATGACGTCCGCGTTGCGCGTCGTGTCGTTCGCCGCGCGCGTGCCCCAGATGCCGGTCGTGCCGAGCGACATCGGTTCGGTCTCGGGGAACATGCCCTTGCCCATCAGCGACGTGGCGACCGGTGCGCCCAGCACCCGGGACAGCTCGGCCAGCTCGTCGGTCGCGTCCGACAGCGACACGCCGTAGCCGGCGAAGATGACCGGCCGCGCGGCACCGACGAGCATCCGGGCCGCCTGCTCGACGCCTTCGCGGTCGCCCGCCGCCCGCGTGAACGCCGGGCGGCGCGACAGCGTCTCGGGGTCGGCCTCGACGACGTGCGAGAACACGTCCATCGGCACGTCGATCAGCACGGCGCCGGGGCGTCCGCCGAGCGCGAGGCTGAACGCACGCGGCATGATCTCGGGAAGGAACTTGCCGTCGTCGACGCGCCAGACGCGCTTGCAGATGGGCCGGAACATGTCGCCCTGCGACGCGTCGGCATACAGACGCATCGCCTGGTGCGCCTCGCGCGGATGGTGGTAGCTCGGCGTGTTGCCCGAGATCACCACCATCGCGGTCCCGTCGGCCGCCGCCGTGGCGACGCCGGTCAGCGCGTTCGTGAGGCCGGGCGACAGGTGGACGTTGATGACGGCCAGCTTGCGCGAGACGCGGGCATACGCGTCGGCCGCGTGGACCGCCTGCTGCTCGTGACGGAACGACACGTACTCGATGTCGAGCCGCCGGCAGGCGTCGATCAGCGCGTAGTTCGTGTGGCCGCACTGACCGAACACCTTGGTGACGCCCTCGCGCCGGAGGCAGTGCGCCATGTACATCGCGCCGGTCACGCGCATCGTCGTGGGCTTCTCGGGGACGTCTCTCATTTCAGGCTCGCGGTGATCAGGCGTTCTTCGGTCATCTCGCGCATGGCGTAGCGCGGACCCTCGGTTCCAACACCGCTGTCCTTCACGCCGGAGAACGGCATGAGGTCGACGCGGCTGCTGGAAGGCTCGTTGATGTGCACGACGCCGACGTGGATGTCGCGCGCCGCCTGCAGCGCCCGCATGATGTCGCGCGTGAAGATGCCGACGGCGAGGCCGAACGGCGTGGAGTTGATGCGGCGGACCGCGTCGGGGAAGTCGTCGAACGGAACGATCGAGACGACCGGCGCGAAGATCTCGTCGCGCATCACGCGCATCGTGTCGTCGACGTCGGTCAGGATCGTGGGCCGCATCAGCGCGCCGTCGCGCGTGCCGCCCAGCAGCACCGTCGCGCCGTGCGCGACCGCCTCGTCGACCCAGCGCTGGGCCCTCGCGGCCTGGTCCTCGCTGATCATCGGCCCGACGATCGTCTGCCGATCGTGCGGATCGCCGACCTTCAGCGCGGACGCCGCGGCGAGCAGTTTCGGCACGAACGCGTCGAGGACGGAACGATCGACGAACAGTCGTTGCGTCGACGTGCATGCCTGCCCCGCGCGCCGGAATGCGGATTGCGCACAGCGGGCGGCGGCGCGATCGAGGTCGGCGTCGGCGCAGACCACCGAGGCCGCGATGCTGCCGAGCTCGAGTGCGAGCGGACGAAGGCCGACCGCTTCGCGGATGTGCTTGCCGACCGGCGTGCTGCCGGTGAAGCTGTAGAACGCGATACGCGGATCGGCGAGCAGCCAGTCGCCGACGACCCTGCCGGGTCCGTGGACGACGTTCAGGTGCCCCGGCGGAAGGCCGGCCTCGAGCAGGATGCCCGCGAGCAGCGTGCCGCTGAACGGCGCCACCTCCGGCGGCTTCATCACGACCGTGTTGCCCGACGCGAGCGCCGGACCGATCTTGTGCGCCACCATGTTCAGCGGCGAATTGAACGCGGTGATCCCGCAGACGACGCCGCGCGGCACGCGGATCGTGAACGCCATCCGGTGCGCGTTGCCGGGCGCCGTCTCGACCGGGACGACGTCGCCGACGAGGCGCTTGCCCTCCTCGGCGGACAACAGCAGCGTCTGGGCCGCGCGCGTGACCTCGTTCTCGGCGTCGACGTACGGGAAGCCGGCTTCGGCGACGATCATGTCGGCGAGCGACGTCCGGCGCGCCTCGACGAGCCGGGCCGCGTCCGACAGGATGCGGTAACGCTGCTGGGCGTCGAGCTTGACGGTCTCGAACGATCGGCGCGCCGCGGCGACGGCCGCGTCGACCTGCTGCTTCGACGCGCATTCGCAGACGCCGATCGGTCGACCGTCGTACTTGTCGAGGATCGGAAACGAGGTATCGCCTCGCACCCACGCGCCGTCGATCAGCAGCTTGGCGTGGTTGCGCGGCGCCGACGACTCGACCGGCGAGTCGAGGTCAGGGACGGCTAGATCCATGGTGTGGAAGGCATCGTTGTGCCCTTGGAGGGTGGGGGTCGGCCGGCCGCGACGAGGCGGCCACCGACGGTGGCGCAGCGCCAGCAAAAAGTCTCGCGGCGGCCGCTTTGTCCCGCCGCGGCGCCGTCAATCGCCGGCGCGCTGCGTGATGTTGTGCAGTTGCATCGCCGTGCTCGGGATCCGCTCGTGCGAGCGGAAGGCCTCGAACAGCGCTTCGTCGAGCGCCGACGCGCCGGCCGGAATGTGCTCGAGATGGGTCCAGCGCAGCCATCGACCGGTCGCGAACCGGCGGATCTCGGTCGCGAGCATCTCGGACCGGCGCCACGGCGAGACGTCGTCGCCCATCTCGTTCCACGCGCGCCGCAGCCAGTGGTCGCGCCGCGCCCGGCGCAGCGCGCGGGCGCTCGTCGGCAGGCGCAGACAGCGCTCGAGCGGAATCTTGCCTTCGCTGGCGAGGAATGCACGAAAGCCCTGACACAGCCAGTCGACGTCGTCGCGTTCCAGGTGGTCGTACGCGACCCGATGGGCCCGCAGCAGTTCGCGCCCGAGCAGTTCCCAGGCCGCGGACGGCGGCGAGACCGGCTCGGTCGCCGCAGGCCGAAAAGACGGCGAATCGTTATGAAATATCAGCATCGTGTCTCCCTGCTCTCGTCTGGCGACCCGTGAGGACAGACCACCATGCATAGTGATTACCCTTACCGCTTTCGTCGCACGCGCCCGGCAACGAGGCCCGACGGCGCACCGCCGGAACGAAGAGATTCTAGTATCGGCACCCGGGGTATCCTAGCGACATTTTGTTGAGCGACACCTAAGCGAAACTCAATGAAGCTCGCCTTCCTGGAAACGCTCGACGCGATCCTTCGGCGGGGCTCGTTCGTCGCCGCCGCCGAAGAGATCGGCGTCACGCCGAGCGCGGTCAGCCTTCAGGTCAAGCGGCTCGAGGAGCACTTCGGACAGCCGCTGTTCGTCCGCGCGGCGCGCGTCGCGCAGCCGACGCCGTTCGCGCGGCAGCTCGCGCAGACGGTCCGCGAGACGCTGGCCACGGTCGAAGGATTGCGCCTGCGGCCCGCGCCGAGCGTGTCGGGTGGCGTCGTCCTCGGCACCATCCGGACGGTCCAGAGCAGCACGCTGCCGCTGGCGCTCCGGCAGCTGCGCCGGCGCTATCCCGATCTCGTCGTCCGCGCCGTCCAGGCCGACTCCGGCGTCCTCATCGACCATCTGAAGACCGGCACGATCGACGCGGCCGTGATCGTCGGTCCGACGAGCCGCGAACGCGGCCGCTTCCACTGGCACACGCTCGGCCGGGAGCCATTCGTGCTGATCGCGCCGCCCGACAGCCCCGACGAGTCCGTCGCGTCGCTGGTGCGCCGCTACGACTGGATCCAGTTCGACCGCACGCTGATCAGCGGCCGGATGGTCGCGCGCTACCTGAAGCGCATCGCCCCGCAGATCCGCACGAGCGTGGAGATCGACTCGATCGACGCGATCGTCGCGCTGGTGTCGTCGGGTTACGGAATCTCGATCGTCCCGAAGCCCCAGCAGCCGATCAGCATGCTGCATCCGGTGCGCGAGATCGCGCTGCCGCACGCGACGGAGCCACGGCGGATCGAGTTCGTCAGCCGGGCGCTCGACGTCGACAATCGTCGCGTCACCGCGCTGCGCGACGCGTTCGTCGAGGTCTACGCGTCGACGCACGCGGGCGAGGCCGCGGAGGACGAACCGCCGGGCGGGGACGCGCGGCCCGCGCGGTCGACGCGACGACCCGCACCGCTCTCGATCGAACGACCGCCGTCCTCTTGACGTAGCACAGGACCGAAATGACAAAATTTGTTTGCCCGCCGATTTTGGGTCGGGTTGCGTAAGGTCGCGCTGAGCCTTCGCCAGAGCGTCGGCCGACAAGATCAGGGAGAGTGGTCCATGCGATTGAATGCAACGATGGCGGCCGTCGCGGCCGTCCTGTCCACCGCGCTGCCGCTCGCGGCCCAGGCGAGCGCGGTCGTCACGCCGCTGGCCGACGGGTCCGCCGCCTCCGCGGCGGCGCTGGCGAACGCGCTGCTCGCGCCGTCCGGCAAGGTGTCGCTGGTGTCGGGCAGCGCGCAGTACATCGGACAGGCGTCGGCGTCCGGCACGTTCACGAACGGCGGCAACGGCGTCACCGGCCTCGGCATCGCGAACGGCGTGGTGCTGACCTCCGGCGACGCGCGCTTCATCGGCAGCAGCGCCTCGTTTCCCGGCGACGACCCGAACAAGAGCGGCACCTTCACGTCGGGAAACTTCGACAACACGCTGACCGCGAACCTGTCGGGCGGCAACGCGCTGTTCAATTCGCTGACCACGTTCAACACGACGAACGCGTCGATCCTGCAGTTCTCGATCGTTCCGCAGGCGAACAACGTCGCGCTGTCGTTCGTGTTCGGGTCCGAGGACTACAACGACGTCGTCAACAGCGGCTTCCCGACCGACGTCTTCGGCATCTTCGTCAACGGCGTCAACTACGCGCTGGTGCCGAACACGAAGACGCCCATCTCCGCGTCGACGATCAACTGCGGCGGACCCACGTCGGGCCCGGCGAACGGCGTCGGTGCGCAGAACTGCGCGCTGTATCGCGACAACCCGCCGTTCTCCGACCTGATCGACACCGAGCTCGACGGGCTGACCACGGTCCTGACGATCAACATCCCGGTGCTGTTCGGGCAGGCCAACACGATCGCGATCGGCATCGCCGACACGCTCGACAGTTCGGGCGACTCGGCCCTCATGCTGCGCAGCGGCAGCCTGCAGGCGGTGCCGGAGCCGGCGTCCGTCGCCCTGCTGTTCGTCGGCCTCGCCGCGGTCACCGCGGTGTCGCGTCGCGGCCGCAAGAGCGTCGCGCGCCGGGTCGACCCGGCGTTCTCGGCCGCCTGACGTCGCATCGACGGCGGGCCTGACCGGCCCGCCGCGCACGCCGGGCCGGGCCGGGGCGCCGGGCCGGCGTCGTCACGCCGACGGTGCGCCTCGCGGATCGGCGGTCCGTCGGATCGTCGTCCCGCGGGCAATGTCGCGGTCCGCGCGAGCCTGCTTCCACCGAACTGCCGGCGGCGCGGTCCGCCTGCCGCCGGCTCCATTCATGGCCGTCACGTCGGTTTCGCCGACGAGGCCAGCGCTCCGCCGGCGTCGCGCCGGCGACGGTCCTCCCGCTGCCCTTCCGGACCGCGTCCCGTCTGCGCCTGCGGCGCGTCCACCCCCGCGTCGCGATGTTCAGGTTTGGGGCGTCCCTGCCGACACCTCCCGGGCGGGCCCCGTTCGACGCGGTCCGTTCGCCCGGACGACCGTCCGCGCGACGCCACGCACCCCGCCCGTCGCATGACGTCGATCCCCGGCCTGTGGCCGATTCCCCGCAAGGCGCTCGCGCTCGGCATCGCGATCGGGCTCTTCATCGTCGGGTTCGCCGCCAAGGTCGTCGTCGACCTGCGCGACGAGACGCTGCGGGCGGCGCTGCGGAGCGGCAACGACGTCGCGACCTCGATCGCGTACGACATCGAACGCAGCATCGAGAGCTACGACCTGTCGCTGAAGTCGGTGGTCGCCGACCTGCAGACGGCGGGCGTGATGGAGCTGCCGGTCGAGGTCCGCGACCGCGTGCTGTTCGACTCGTCGGCGAAGGCGAAGTACCTCGGGCCGATCCTCGTGCTCGACGCGCACGGCACGACGTACATCGACTCCGGCAGCCGGGTGCCGCGCCGCGACAGCTTCGTCAACGCGGACTTCTTCGCGTTCCACAGGACGCATCGCGATCGTCGCCTCTCCGTCGGCCATCCGTACCAGGACGCCGAAGGCGCGTGGCGCATCACGGTCAGCCGCCGCCTCGACCTCGAGGACGGCGAGTTCGCCGGCGTCGTCGTCGGCACGATCGACCTCGCCTACTTCGAAGAGCTGTTCGCGAAGATCGACCTCGGCCGCGACAGCGCGATGAGCCTCGCGCTCGCCGACGGGACGATGCTGATGCGCGTGCCGCGGCTCGCGAACGACATCGGTCGCGACCTGTCGGCGACCGAAGTCTTCCGATGGATGGCCCGCCGCGGCGACGGCAGCCTCCGGGCGAACTCCAGCGTCGATCATGTCGAGCGCCAGTACCTCTATCGACGCGTCGGCGACGTGCCGCTGTTCCTCACCGTGGGCCAGTCGACCGACGAGATCTACACCGGCTGGCGCACGCGCGCGGCGCTGATCGGCCTCCTGACCGTGCTGTTGCTGTCCGGCTGCGCGGCGCTCGCCGTCATCCTGCAACGCGAGCTGCGGCGTCGCGTCGAGGCCGAGGCCGCGCTGTTCGCGCAGGGCGAGCGGCTGCAGGTGACGCTGCAGTCGATCGGCGACGGCGTGCTGTCGACCGACGAGCATGGCGACGTGCTGTACATGAACGCGATCGCCGAGCAGATGACCGGCTGGTCCGCCGCGGACGCGCGCGGCCGGCCGCTGCACGACGTCCTGCACCTGACCGGCAGCACCGCGTCGATCGGGCTGTCCGGCCTCGAGCCGCTCGAGTCGGCGCTGACCGGGCTCGCGACCGAGGTCGTCCTGCACCGCAAGGGCGGCGGGCAGTTCGTGATCGAGGAGAACGTCGCGCCGATCCGCGGGCGCGACGGCGAAGTCACCGGCGCGGTCACCGTCTTCCGCGACGTCAGCGAGGCGCGGGCGATGGCGCACCGGATGTCGCACCTCGCGCAGCACGATGCGCTCACGGACCTGCCGAACCGCATGCTGTTCCACGAGCGGCTGGCCCGCGCGATCGAACGCGCACGGCGCGCGCATCAGAAGGTCGCCGTCCTGTTCCTCGACCTCGATCGCTTCAAGAACGTCAACGACTCGCTCGGCCACCGGGTCGGCGACCAGCTGCTCGTCGAGGTCGCGAACCGGCTGACCGGCTGCGTGCGCGAATCCGACACCGTCAGCCGCCAGGGCGGCGACGAGTTCGTCGTGCTCGTCTCGGACCTGAAGGACGGCCAGGGCTGCCAGCGCGTGGCCGAGGAGATGCTGCGCGCCCTCGCCCGCCCGTTCGTCATCGAAGGACGCCCGCTGACGATCACGACCAGCATCGGCGTGTCGGTGTATCCCGACGACGGCACCGACATCGTCGAGCTGACGAAGAACGCCGACGCGGCGATGTACCTCGCGAAGCAGTCGGGCCGCAACGTCTGCCGCTTCTTCACGAACCAGCTCGGCGACCTCGCGCAGCGGCGCCTGAACTTCGAGCAGCGCATCGACGAGGGGTTGCGCAACGACGAGTTCGTGCTTCACTACCAGCCGATCTGCCGCAGCAGCGACGGGCTGCCGATCGGCGCCGAGGCGCTGGTGCGCTGGGTCCAGCAGGGCAACGTCGTGCCGCCGGGCGAGTTCATCCCGCTCGCCGAGGAGTGCGGACGGATCGTGCAGCTGGGCGACCGCATCCTGACGATGGCGTGCCGTCAGTCGGTGGCCTGGAACGCCGGGCGCTCGGTGCCGTTCCCGGTCTCGGTCAACGTGTCGGCACACCAGTTCCGCTCGGCCGGCTTCGTCGAGCGGGTCGGGCAGACGCTGCGGGACACGGGTCTCGACCCGCGCTGCCTCGAGCTCGAGATCACCGAGTCGGTCCTGCTCGACGAGGCCGACCGGACGGAGACGGTGCTGCGCGACCTGCGCGGCCTCGGCGTGTCGATCGCGCTCGACGACTTCGGCACCGGTTATTCGAGCCTCAGCTACCTCAGCCGCTTCCCGGTCGACCGGATCAAGATCGACCGCTCGTTCATCCAGCGGATCGTCGCCGACGAACGCACCGCGTCGATCGTCCGTGGGATCATCGGCCTGGGCAGGGACCTCGGGCTCAGTATCATCGCCGAAGGCGTCGAGACGCTGGACCAGCGCCGCGCGCTGACGTCGATGGGCTGTCCGGGATTGCAGGGATACCTCTTCGGCCGGCCGAGCGCGACATTCGACGGCGGACTCGGCGAGCTGCGGCCCGGGGCGCCGTCGAACGGTCCGGTCGACCTGACGCCGATCACGCCGCCGCTGCTGTCCGGCGAGGGGCGGTTCGGATGACGGCCGACGTCCGGGCCGGGCCGTCGATCGACACGGCCGGCCCGGCCGGCGCGAATCCGTCGGCGCGGACCCGGCGTCGGCGCGCGGCGATCCCGTCGAAGGCCACGAGGCACGCGATGCAAGACGATCCGCCCGCAACCGAAGAGCCCGCGCCCGGCGCCGGCGAGGCGGCGCGCGGGCCCACGCCGGGCAGCGACTGGGCGGCGCGCCTGCAGGAGCGGGCCGAGATCCTCGACGTGATCCTGGACACGCTGCCGTACGGCCTGATGCTGATCGACCGGCGACACGTCGTCGAGGTGTGCAACCGGCGCGCGATCGAGCTGCTGGGCCTGCCGCCCGACCTGATGGCGGGGCGGCCGCCGTTCGTCGACGTCCTCGAGTACCAGTGGGCGACCGACGAGTTCCGTCACACGCCCGAGGAGATCAAGAACTTCGTCCGCGCCGGCGGCGTGCTCGACCGGTCGCAGCACTACGAGCGCAAGCGTCCCGACGGCCGCGTCATCGCCGTCGACAGCGTGCCGTTGCAGGGCGGCGGCGTGCTGCGCACGTTCACCGACGTCACCGAGCGCCGCCTCGACGAGGAGCGCATCCGCCATCGCGCGCTGCACGACGGGCTGACGAACCTGCTGAACCGCGAATCGTTCAACGACCTGCTCGCGTCGAACATCATGAACGCGACGATCGACGGCTACGCGTTCGCGGTCCACTACCTCGATCTGGACCGCTTCAAGCCGGTCAACGACTCGCTCGGCCACGGCATCGGCGACCAGGTGCTCGCCACCGTGGCGCAACGCCTGCGCAACGTCGCACGCGACGACGACGCGGTCGCGCGGCTCGGCGGCGACGAGTTCGCGATCCTCCAGCGCTCGGTGGCCGACGCCAACGACGCGGCGCGGCTCGCGCGCCGGCTCGTCGACGCGCTGGCCGCGCCGATCCAGATCGACGACCACCGCATCGACATCGGCATCTCGGCCGGGATCGCGCTGTTCCCGTCGCACGGCGTCACGTCCGACGCGCTGCTGCGCAAGGCCGACGCCGCACTGTACGACGCGAAGTCGCGCGGCGGGAACACGTTCCAGCTGTTCGACGACGGCGCCTAGCGCCGGCGACCGGGCCGCCCGCGCCGCGGCGTCAGACGGCTTCCCAGACGTTCGACGGCATCGAGGCCGGGGCGGCGCGGCGCGTCGTCCAGCGCTTGAGCATCGCGCCGAACGTCGACGGCGCCGCGACCTCGAGCGGCGCGTCGAAGACGATCGTCGCGCAGCGGCCGTTCGCGCGCTCGGCCGTGATCAGCGCGCGCCCGTCGATGCGGAACGTGTGGCCGGACCCCGCGTCGAGGAAGACGTCGTCCGGCGAACCCTCCTGCGTGATCCAGACGCGACCGCGCAGCACGCGCAGCGTCGCTCCCTCGGCGTGCTCGACGGCGAGCGGCTCGTCGGCCGGCAATTCGATCGGCATCCTCTTCATCGTGAACTTCATGATTCCCTCCGCGGCGCGAAGCGCCTGAACGAATCATCGGCGTCGCGGCCGCCCTCGACAAACGATATGATCTGACTGCATGATTGAGAAAAACTAAACCGACGCCGACGCGTCGTTCCGACCGGCGATGAAGCTCCCTCCTCTCAATGCCGTTCGCGCCTTCGAGGCCGCCGCGCGGCTGTCGAGCATGCGCGACGCGGCAGCCGAGCTATTCGTCACGCCGGGCGCCGTGAGCCAGCAGGTGCGCGCGCTGGAGCAATACCTCGAGGTCCCGCTGTTCGAGCGGTCCGCCCGTGCGATCCGCCTGACCGACGCGGGCCAGGCGTTCCAGACGGCCGTGACGCGGCATCTGCGCGGCATCGCGCAGGCGGCCGAGCAGTTGCGACCCGGCGAGCAGCAGATCGCCGTCACCGTCGCGCCGGACTTCGCGGCGCGATGGCTGATGCCGCGGCTGCGCAGCTTCGCGTCGCTGCATCCGAAGGTCGAGGTCCGCGTCGACGCGTCGTTCGAGTTCGCGGACTTCGATCGCGATCCGTTCGACCTCGCGATCCGTACCGCGCGCGAGCCGCCGCCGCAGCTCAACGGCGAACGGCTGCTGCGCCAGACGATGCGGCCGTACTGCAGCCCCGAGTACTTCGCGCGCGTCTTCAAGGGCCGGCCCAAGGCGTCGGTCTGGCCGCGCGTGCGGCTACTGCACGAGAATCGCCCGTACGACATGTGGACGCCGTGGTTCGCGATGCGCGGGCTCGCCGAGCCGAATGCCGAGGTCGGCCTGTACTTCAGCCACGGCACGCTCGCCATCATCGCCGCGATCGAAGGCGAAGGCGTCACGCTGCAGCCGCCGCAGTACGTCGAGCGCGAAGTCGAGAGCGGGGCACTGGTCGCGGCCGATCCGGCGACGCTGTCGAGCGGCCTCGCGTACTACCTGGTCTGGCCGCGGCGTCCGTTGCGCCCGGCCGCCGACAAGTTCAGGGCCTGGATCGTCGACGCCGCGCAATCCGAACACGGCGCGGCGGCGAAGCGCCCCCGCGCGGGGCGCTGACGCGTCGATCGATCGATGCCGAAAGGAGTCCGCATGCCGTTGCCGCCGCCGCCGTCGTACGCCCCGGAGTTCTGCAACGCGCAGTACGACAACGGTCGTCGCGTCGACGGGCTGCCCGCCCTGCTCGCCGACTGGCGCGCACGCGCCGCCGCGGCGCGCCGGACCGTCGCGTACCGGCCGTCGATCGCCTACGGCCTCGCGCCGGCCGAGACGTTCGACCTGTTCGAGCCGGCGTGCCGGCGACGCGCGCGCCGCTGCTCGTGTTCATCCACGGCGGCTACTGGCGCTCGCTGTCGAAGGACGACTTCTCGTGGGTCGCGCCGGGCTACGTCGCGCGCGGCATCAAGGTCGCCGTCGTCGACTACGGCCTCGCGCCGCACGTGCCGCTCGAGACGATCGTGCGCCAGAACCTGCGCGCGCTCGCGACGATGTGGCTGAACGCGGAGCGGCTCGGCATCGCGCGCGACCGCATCGTGGTGTCCGGTCACTCGGCCGGCGGCCACCTGACGGCGATGATGCTGGCCGCGCGCTGGTCCGAGTACGACCCGCGACTGCCGCCGGATCTGCTGCACGGCGGCGTCGCGGTCAGCGGGCTGTTCGACCTCGAGCCGATCCGCCACGCGCCGTATCTGAACGCCGACCTGCAGCTCACGCTCGACCGCGTCGCGCCGCTGTCGCCGCTGTACATGACGCCCGCGAGCGACGCGCCGCTGATCACGGCCGTCGGCGGCGACGAGTCCGACGAGTTCCGGCGCCACACGCGCGAGATCGGCATCGCGTGGTCGACGGTGCTGCGCGAGGACGTGCCGCTGCCCGGCGCGAACCACTTCACCGCGTGCGAGCGGTTCGCGACGCCGGGCGAGCGGCTGTTCGAGGCGAGCGTCGAGCTGCTCGTCGGTTGACGGACCGGGTCGCGCGCCTGCGTCGACCTCTCGACGATCCGCCGCGACCGGGGCGATGATGCGCGCTCGAACGATCCCGAGGAGACGCCGCATGCATTCCCTGTCCCGCCTCGTCGTGCGCTTCGCGGCGGCCGCCGGCGCCGCCTCGTGCCTCGTCGCCGGCTGCGCGACCGCACCGACGGCCGCGCCGTCCGATGCCCCGCCCGACCTGCGCGTCGACGCGACGTGGCCGAAGCGGCTGCCGAACCGCTGGCTGCTCGGCCAGGTCGCCGGCGTCGCGACCGATGCCGACGATCACGTGTGGGTGCTGCAGCGACCCGGCTCGCTCACCGACGACGAGCGCGGCGCGACGTTCGATCCGCCGCTGTCCGACTGCTGTGCGCCGGCGCCGCCGGTCCTCGAGTTCGACGGCGACGGCAACCTGCTGCGCAGCTGGGGCGGTCGGGGCCCGGGCTACGACTGGCCGCAGAACGAGCACGGCATCCACGTCGATGCCGCGGGCTACGTCTGGATCAGCGGCAACGGCGAGAACGACGGGCAGCTGCTGAAGTTCACGCGCGACGGACGCTTCCTGATGCAGATCGGCAAGGTCGGCCCGCAGACCGGTAATCGCGACACGTCGAGGCTCGGCCAGGCCGCCGGCATCGAGGTCGACTTGCCGGCGAACGAGGTCTACGTCGCCGACGGCTACTACAACCAGCGCGTGATCGTGTTCGACGCGACGACCGGCGCGTTCAAGCGGATGTGGGGCGCGTACGGCCGCCGCCGGTCGACGAGAAGCCGAACCTGCGCCGCACCGCGGCCGCCGACCGCGACGCAGCTCGAGACGTTCGGCAATCCCGTGCACTGCGTCCGCCTCGCGCACGACGGGCTGGTCTACGTCTGCGACCGGCTCAACAACCGCGTGCAGGTGTTCCACAAGGACGGCACGTACGTCAAGCGAGTTCTCCGTCGAGCCGGGCACCGCGGGCAACGGCTCGGCGTGGGACATCGCCTTGTCGCGCGATCCGGCCCAGCGCTAGCTGCTCGTCGCCGACGGCCGCAACAACACGATCCACACGCTGCTGCGCGAGAACGGCGTCGAGGTCGGCCGCACTCGGCCGGTCGGGCCGCTATGCCGGCGAGTTCCACTGGGTCCACGACATCGCGATCGATTCGCACGGCAACGTCTACACCGGCGAGGTCGACACCGGCAAGCGCGTGCAGAAGTTCGTGCCGCGCCGAGGGCCATGACGGCGATGCCGGGCACGGGCGCGACGATCAGGGCGGCGCGCCGGCACACGCTCGCCGACCTCGTCCGCCGCAGCGCGCGTCGCGATCCGTCCGGCACCGCGATCGTCTGCGGCGACACGCGCTGGACGTTCGCGGCGTTCGACGACGTCGTCGACGCGCGTCGCGGCGGGCCTCGCGTCGCGCGGCGTCGCCCCGGGCGACCGCGTCGCGATCCTCGCGCGCAACTCGCACGCGTTCGCGGCGCTGCGCTTCGCGGTCGCGCGGATCGGCGCGGTGTTCGTGCCGATCAACTTCATGCTGAAGGCGCCGGAGGCCGCGTTCATCCTGCGTCACTCGGGCGCGCGCTGGCTCGCGACCGACAGCGGGCTCGCGTCGCTCGCGCGCGACGCGGCCGCGCTCGACACGGCCGTCGAGGCGTTCGTCTGGCTGCCGTCGGAACACGCGAGCGACGCGGTCGACGACATGACGACGTTCGAGGAGCTCGCCGCCTGCGACGACGCGCCGCCGGACGTCGACGTCGCGTCGGACGCGCTCGCGCAGATCGTCTACACGAGCGGCACCGAGTCCGCGCCGAAGGGCGCGATGCTGACGCACGATGCCGTCATCGCGCAGTACGTCAGTTGCATCGTCGACGCGGAAATCGCGCGCGGCGACACGATGCTGCACGCGCTGCCGCTCTATCACTGCGCGCAGCTCGACGCGTTCCTCGGTCCGTGCCTGTACGTCGGCGCGACGAGCGTCATCACGGCCTCGCCCGCCCCGGACCACGTGCTGCCGCTGCTCGAGCGCCACGCGATCGACGCGTTCTTCGCGCCGCCGACCGTCTGGATCGGGCTGCTGCGCTCGCCGCGTTTCGACCCGTCGACGCTCGCCGCGCTGAGGAAGGGGTACTACGGCGCGTCGATCATGCCGGTCGAGGTGCTGCGCGAACTCGCCGCACGGCTGCCGGCGGTGCGGCTCTGGAACCTCTACGGGCAGACCGAGATCGCGCCGCTGGCGACGATGCTCGGTCCCGACGAGCAGCTGACGAAACCGGGCTCGGCGGGCCGCGCGGTGCTGAACGTCGAGACGCGCGTCGTCGACGACGCGATGAACGACGTGCCACCCGGGGTCGTCGGCGAGATCGTCCATCGCTCGCCGCATCTGATGCTCGGCTACTGGCACGACGACGAGCGCACGGCGGCCGCGTTCGACGGCGGCTGGTTCCATTCGGGCGACCTCGGCATCCTCGACGACGACGGCTACCTGACGGTCGTCGATCGCAGGAAGGACATGATCAAGACCGGCGGCGAGAACGTCGCAAGCCGCGAGGTCGAGGAGGCGATCTATCGGCTCGCCGGCGTCAGCGAGGTCGCGGTGATCGGCGTGCCGCATCCGCAATGGATCGAGGCCGTCGTCGCGGTCGTCGTCGCGAAGGCGGGCCATCGCGCTGTCGGAGGACGACGTGCTCGCGCATTGCCGACGCGAGCTCGCGGGCTTCAAGTCGCCGAAGCGCGTGCTGCTGGTCGCGTCGCTGCCGAAGAACCCGAGCGGCAAGCTGCTGAAGCGGGATCTGCGTGTCGCCCACGGGCGGCTGTTCGCCGACGCGTGACGTCGCTGTCCCGATCGATCGACGCGGCCTCCCGACGACATCGACGCGTGCCGCGCGCGGGCGCCGACGACGGCGACCGCGGCCGTCGCGAAGCGTCACTCCGAGACGAACACCCAGCGGTTGTTCTCGATCTTCGCCATCACGCGCGAGCGCTGGTCGAGGCCGACGTGGTCCTGCGGGCTCATGTTGACGACGCCCTGCGGGACGACGAGGTCGTGCGTCTGCTCGATCGCGTCGCGCAGCGCCTGGCGGAACTGCACCGTGCCCGGCTGCGCGACCTTCAGCGCCTTCGGCAGCGCGTTCGCGAGCTCGAGCCACGCGCCCCACGCGTCGGCCGCGAACTGCGTCACCGAGTTCGGGCCGTACTTCGCCTCGTAGCGCTTCGACGAAGTCGACCGCGACCTTCTTCGACGCGACGTCGTTCGGCAGCTGCGTCGCGACGACGGCCGGACCGGTCGGGAACAGCGTGCCTTCGACGTCCTTGCCGCCGACCTTCAGGAACTCGAACGTCGCGATGCCGTGCGTCTGGTAGATCTGGCCCTTGTAGCCGCGACGCACGAGCTCGATCTGCGGCGTGACGGCCGGCGTGCCGGCGCCGGCGATCAGGATCGCGTCGGGGTTCGCGGCCATCAGCTTCAGCACCTGCCCGGTCACCGACGTGTCGACGCGGTTGTAGCGCTCGACGTCGACGAGCTTGATGCCGCGCATGTCGAGCAGCTTGTTGAGCTCGTTCAGCCAGCTCTCGCCGTACGCGTCGTTGAAGCCGATGAAGCCGAGCGTCTTCACGCCGCTGTCGGCCATCGACTTCGTGACGGCGGTCGCCATCAGCGAATCGTTCTGCGGCATCTTGAACGCCCAGCGCCGCTTCGCGTCCATCGGCTCGACGATCGAGGCCGACGCGGCGAGCGCGATCATCGGCGTCTGCGACTCGGCGATCACGTCGAGCATCGCGAGCGCGTTCGCCGTCGTGTTCGGGCCGACGATCACGTCGACGTCGTCGTCGGCCGTCAGCTTGCGGGCGTTGATCACCGCGCCGGTCGGCGTCGAGCCGTCGTCGAGCACGACGTATTCGATCTTCTGGCCGGCGATCTCCGTCGGCCACATCGAGACGACGTTCTTGCTCGGCGCGCCGATCGACGCGGCGGGACCGGTCGTCGACAGGTCGACGCCGACCTTGATCTGCGCGGACGCCGCGCTCGTGAACAGCGCCGCGCACAGCGCCGCGAACGCCGACTTCGTGCCGTGACCGCCGGACCGGACAAAACGCATGGAGCCCTCATCGGATCGCAATGTCGATCGGTGAAGAATACGCGAACCGTGCAGGCGGACGCACGGTCCGCAGTCGCCCGACGACCGGCTCCGGGCGCCGGGTCGTCGTCGCCGACGCCGCGGGCGTCGCGACCGCCGCGCCCCGCGTCGGCGCGTCCCGCGTGTCAGCGCATCCCGAACGACGCGTGGGCGAAGAGGTCCTTGAACTCGCGCGGCTGCGAGCGCCAGTACTGCTTCGGCGCCTCGACCTGGCCGCCGAGCTTCGCCGCTGCGTGCCACGGCCAGCGCGGGTCGTAGAGCATCGCGCGGGCGAGCGACACCGCGTCGGCATCGCCGTCGGCGAGGATCCCCTCGGCCTGCTCCGCCTCGGTGATCAGGCCGACCGCGATCACCGGGACGCCGACCTCGGCCTTGACGCGGCGCGCGAGCGGCGCCTGGTAGCCCGGTCGCAGCGGGATCGACTGCTGCGGCGACACGCCGCCCGACGACACGTGGATCGCGGCGCAGCCGCGCGCCTCGAGCGCCTTCGCGAGCGCGATCGTGCCGTCGATGTCCCATCCGCCGTCGACCCAGTCGGTGCCCGACACGCGCACCCACACCGGCACCTGCGTCGGCACCTCGGCGCGGACGGCTTCGAAGACCTCGATCACGAAGCGCATGCGATTCTCGAGGCTGCCGCCGTACGCGTCGGTGCGCTTGTTCGCGAGCGGAGACAGGAACTCGTGCAGCAGATAGCCGTGCGCGGCGTGCAGCTCGATGCCGTCGACGCCGAGCCGCACGGCGCGGCGCGCGGTCGCGACGAACTGGTCGCGCACGCGCGCGAGCCCGGCGTCGTCGAGCGCGACCGGCGGCTCCTCGCCCGGATCGTGCGGGACCGGCGACGGCGCCTCGGCGCGCCACGACCCCGGCTCGGCGAGCGGGATCTGCTGGCCGCCGTCCCACGGCGCGCGACTCGACGCCTTGCGACCCGCGTGCGCGATCTGCAGCGCGACCTTGATCGGCGAGTACGCGCGGATCGCGCCCAGCACGCGCGCGAGGCCGGCCTCGTTGTCGTCCGAGTACAGGCCGAGGTCGCCGGGCGTGATGCGGCCGTCGGCACTGACGGCCGTCGCCTCGACGATCAGCAGCGCGGCGCCGGACAGCGCGAGACTGCCGAGATGGATCAGGTGCCAGTCGCCGGCCGTGCCGTCGGTCGCGGAGTACTGGCACATCGGCGCGACGAGGATGCGGTTCGGCAGCGTCAGGGGCCCGAGGGTGAACGGCGTGAACAGTCGGCTCATCGGAGGTGCCAGGAGAGGTGGGCGGATCGGCGGGATCGGCCGATCGCCGCACCGCGGATCGCTCGGTCGACGAATCGGCGTCGGCGGGTCGTCGACGCGACGCCGCGCGCCGATTCTACGGGTCGGGCCGCGTGCCCGCGACGCCGCGACCGGTTGACGCCCCGCGGGCGCCGGCCGACACTGCCGGACGCCGCGAGGTCGTCGACGAGAACGACCGCGGCGTCTCGAAGGGAGGACGCATGCCGCTGCATTCAACGCTCCGCCTCGTCGCGGCCGGCCTCGTCGCGTGCCTGACCGGCTGCGCGAACTACCACGCCGTCACCGAGTTCGCCGAGCAGACGACGTCGATGACCGGCGTCGTCAAGACCGAGTTCAAGGAAGTCGAGGCGCTCTGCGTGCAGCAGGCCGAGGTGGTGCTCGTCGTCAACAACATCGCCGACGACAAGGCGCTCGCGCAGTGCGACGCCTACCAGCGGTCGCAGGGACGGTTCGCGGCCGTCACGGTCGACGTGCTCGACGACTACGCGGGCGCGCTCGAAGCGCTCGCGAACGACAAGTCGTTCGACCTCTCGGGCTCGATCAAGGACGCCGGCGCGAGCGTCGCGGCGCTGCGCGACGGCAACGGCAACGCGGTCGTCGGCGCGAAGGAGGCCGACGCCGTGACGCGCATCGCGGACCTGCTGACGGAGGTCTACGCGTCGGCGAAGCGCGACGAGGCCGTCGATCGCATGGTCCGGGCGGCGCCCGACCTCGCCATCCTCGGCCGCGCCCTGCGCGGGTTCTTCGTCGCCCCGCCCGACGCGCCGGTGAAGGCGCCGTACGCGAACTTCGTCGGCGTGATCGCCGGCTCGGCGACGTCGACGGCGCTGATCCTGCAGAGCCAGCCGATGCGTCGCGCCGAGCCGATCCGGACGGCCGAGCTGATGCGCGAGCTGCGCGTCCGCGAGCGGCTGCTCGACAAGCGGACGGCGACGACGCCGGACGCCGTGCCGGTCCGCATCGCGGCGGCGATCGACGCCTGGCTCGACGCGCTCGACCGCTTCGCCGTCGACGCGCGCAAGCCGGATTCGAAGGAACTGATCGATCGCATCAAGCGGCTGCGCAACGCGACGCGCGGCGCGAAGGACGCGATCGCCGCAACGTGAGCGACGGAGGTTTCATGGACACGCTGGACATCGCCGACGAAGGAGAACGACTCGACGGCGCCGACTTGCAGGAGTCGATCGACGCCCTCGAGGCGATGGCGAAGAGCATCGATGCCGACATCGTGACGGCGACCGACGTCGACGCGGTGCAGGCGCTCGGCGCCGCGCAGGCCGGGTTGCGGGAACGCGCGCAGGCGCTGATCGATGCGCAGATCGACCTCGCGGCCGGCGACCTGCGCATCACGGCCGATCACATCAACGCCGCCGCGACCTACGCACGCGACGCGGTCGTGAAGATCGACGACGTCCGCAAGAAGGTCGAGACGGCGACGAAGGTCGTCGAGTTCTTCGGCGTCGTCATGACCGGCGACGGCACGGCCATCCTCAACGCGGCGGTGAAGCTCAAGGACGTGCTGTAGCGCCGGGCGGGTCGTGCGGCGCGGCGCGAAGCGACCGTCGCCGCACCGCGACCCGGGCGTCGCTCGCGAAGCGATGCCTCAGGCGCCGTCGAGCATCGTCGGCCGCGCGTCGCGGACCGCGAGATCGATCCACAGGTGCACCTTCGACGCGTAGCCGGAACCGCTCGCGACCGCGAACGGTTCGATGCCGAACGCCGTGAAGCCGCAGCGCTCGTACAGCGACCGCGCCGCGGCGTTGCCGTCGGTCACCGTGAGCTGCACGACGCGCAGTCGCGGTTGCCGGCACGCCTCGTCGAGCAGCGCGTCGACGAGGCGCCGCCCGATCCCGCGCCCGGAATGGGCCGGTTCGACGACCATGCCGAACAGCGTGGCCTTGTGCCGCGTCTTCGGTCGCGTCGCGCGTTCGAGCCCCGCCGCGCCGACGAGGCGGTCGCCGTCGCGCGCGCCGATCACGATGTCTCGCTCGATGCGGGCGATCCACCAGTCGAGCGGCAGCGCCGCGCGTTCGTCGACGGTCGCGGTGAACGCGTCGGGATGGCGGCCGTACCCGTCGAGCATCAGGCGGCGATAGGCCGGCGCGTCGTCGGCCGACAGCCGCGACAGCGCCACCGCGTCGGCCGGCCCGCGCGGCGGCGGCGCGCGGCGCGGATCAGTCGGGTCGTCTCGCCTCGTCGCGCTCATGCTTTTCCGGCTTCGCACGCCGCGCGTCGTCCGGATCGGCGTCGCGCGGATCCATGTCGTCGCCGTCGACCGGCTCGTCCTTCGGCCCGATCGCGAGCCGGTACGCCGCCGCTCGCGCGCCGCCCCGCGCGCCGTTCGTCACCTGCCCTGCCGAACCGAATCCGCCCATCCGTCCCCCCGTCCCGCCGATCGCGTCGATCGGACCGGTGTCCGCCGATCCGGGAATCATAGACCGGCGACCGGCGGCGGCCCGGGAAGCCGTCGTGTCGGACGATGCCCGATCCGCGATCGCGACGCTTCAGTTTTCCCGCGACGTGCCGCAATAGAGGATGGCCCGCCTCATTCGCAGCGGCTTCCCCATTTTCGCCGAGGAACTCCATGAACCGTCTCGCGATCGCCGCGTGCGTCCTGTCGTCCGCGCTGGCCTCGACGCCGGCCTGCGCCGACGACGCCCACGTCGCGCTGTTCAAGAACGTCACGGGCACGATGAAGGTCGTGCGCCAGGACCGCACGATCGACGCCGCGCCCGGCATGACGCTGTTCGCCACGGACCGCGTGCATTCGGGCCCGAACAGCAGCGCCGGCATCGTCTTCAAGGACGGCACGCTCGTGACCGTCGGCGCGTCGAGCGACATCGAGATCCGCGACTACGCGTTCGACACGAAGGAATCGAAGTACCAGTTCTCGATGTATCTCGCGAAGGGCTCGGCGATCTATTCGTCGGGCAAGATCGGCAAGCTCGCGCCGGAAGCCGTCCGCATCGACACGCCGACGACGACCGTCGGCGTCCGCGGCACGCGCTTCATCGTCACCGCGGAATGATCCGCGTCCGCCACCTCGTCCGCGCGTTCGTCGTCTGCGCGTTCGTCGCCGGTTGCGCGACGCCGCCGCCGCGGCCCGTCGCGACGACCGTCATCCTGATGCCCGACGAGGACGGCCACGTCGGTGCGGTCACCGTCACGACGGCCGCGGGCACGCAGCGCATCGCCGAGGCGTTTGCCGCGTCGACGGTCGTCGGCGGCGGCGTCGCGCCGTCGGCACCGACCGCGCTCGGCGAAACGTCGGTCGCGAGCGGCTACGAGCCGCTGCTGAAGGCGCAGCCTCCGAAGCCGGTCAGCTTCATCCTCTACTTCCATCTCGACCGCACGACGCTGACCGACGAATCGAAGGCGTTGATCCCCGCGGTCATCGCCGCGGTCCGCGAACGCAAGCCGACCGAGATCGCGATCTTCGGCCACACCGACGCGACCGGCACCGAGCGCCACAACATCAAGCTGTCGGCCGAGCGCGCCCGCGCGATCGAGGCGCTGCTGCGCCACGACGACCCGACGCTCGACCACATCGACGTCCAGTTCTTCGGCGACAAGCTGCCGCTCGTGCCGTCGGGATCGCGGGCCGAGCCGCGCAACCGGCGCGCCGAGATCCAGATCCTGTGACGCGCCCCGGGGCCCGCGCGCGGGCCGACACGTGAAGCCGATCGCGACGACGCAGCGGCTGCCGCGCGCCACGACGCTGCGGCTGTTCGTCGTCGGCGTCGCGATCGCGCTCGCGATAAGCGCGGCGGGCTTCGCGTCGCGCGGTCCGATCGCCGCGTTCGATCGCCTGCTGCTCGACGTCTTCGTGCGCGCGTCGGCGTCGGGCGCGACCGACGCGAGGACGGTCGTCGTCGACATCGACGAGGTGAGTTTGTCCGCGGTCGGCCAGTGGCCGTGGCCGCGTTACCGCGTCGCCGCGCTGATCGAGCGGATCGCATCCGCGAAGCCGGCGGCGATCGGCCTGGACGTGCTGTTCCCCGAGCCCGACCGCGCGTCGCTCGTCAACATCCGCGACACGTTCAAGCGCGACTTCGGCGTCGACGTCGCCTTCGCCGGCGTGCCCGACGGCCTGCTCGACAACGACGGCTACCTCGGCCACACGATCGCGCGGCACGACGTCGTCGCGTCGAACTACTTCTACTTCGACCACTTCAACCGTGCGAAGGGCGACGCGCGGTCGACGCTCGCGATCGGCGGCGATATCGACGCGCTGCACGCCGACCGCGCGACCGGCGTGCTGTCGAACGCGGACGCGATCGCGTCGCAGACGGGCGCGACCGGCTTCATGAACAACCGCCTCGACGACGACGGCCTGCTGCGCCGCGTGCCGCTCGTCATCGAGCACGACGGCGCGCTGTTCCCGAGCCTCGCGCTCGCGACGGCGATGAAGGCGCTGCATGTCGAACGCGCGACCGTCGAGTCCGGCATCGCCGGTCCCGCGATCCGCGTCGGCTCGCATCGCGTCGCGGTCGACCGCGAAGGCTTCGCCACGCTGCGCTTCGACGGCGGCCCGTCCGCGTATCCGGCGATCTCCGCCGTCGACGTGCTGAACGGCCGCGTCGACGCGGCCGATCTGGCGGGCAAGGTCGTCTACATCGGCTCGTCGGCCGTCGGGCTCAACGACGTCCACGACACCGCCGTCGACGCGCGCTTCCCGGGGCTGAAGATCCACGCGGTCGCGACGGCGAACCTGCTCGACGGCGGCACGATCGCGCGGCCGCCGTGGGGTCCGGCCGCGGCACTCGTCGTGTCGCTCGTCGCGGCCGTCGCGGTCGCGTGGCTGTTCGCGTGCGCCGGTCCGATCCACGTCGTCGTGCTCGGCACGATCGGCGTCGCGGCCGCGACGGCGCTGCTCGCGGTGCCGCCGTTCGCGACGCGCGGCGTCTACGTCGGCCCGGCCGCGCCGCTCGCGACCGTCGCGTCGCTGTTCGTGCTGTTCTCCGTGGCGCGCTTCGCGATCGAGAAGCGCCGCGCGACGCGCTGGCTGCGGCAGCTGCAGAACGCGCGACAGGTGACGATCGAGTCGATGGCGTCGGTCGCCGAGACGCGCGACCCCGAGACCGGCGCGCACATCAAGCGCACGCAGCACTACGTGAAGGCGATCGCGCTCGAGCTGCGCCGCGCGGGGCTGCACGTCGAGACGCTGACCGACGACTACATCGAGTTGCTGTTCCTGTCGGCGCCGCTGCACGACATCGGCAAGGTCGGCGTGCCGGACCACATCCTGCTGAAGCCCGGCCGCCTGACGCCGGCCGAGTTCGAGATCATGAAGCAGCACGCCGAGTTCGGCCGCAGGATCATCCTGAGCTCGGCGCAGCACATCGACGGCGACAACTTCCTCGTCATCGCCGCCGAGATCGCGGCGACCCACCACGAGCGCTGGGACGGCGGCGGCTATCCGCTCGGCCTCGCCGGCGAGGCGATCCCGCTGTCGGGTCGCATCATGGCGTGCGCCGACATCTACGACGCGCTGATCAGCCGCCGCTGCTACAAGGAACCGTTCAGCCACGAGCTCGCGACGTCGATGATGCGCGAGGCGCGCGGCACGATCTTCGATCCGGCCGTGCTCGACGCGTTCTTCCGGATCGAAACCACGATCCAGACGATCGCCGCGACGTACGGGGACGAAGCGGAAGAGCACGCCGGCGCTGCGGCAACCCCCGACGCGAAGGTCGCGTCCGAAGCGCCGACGGTCGGCGCGTCGCCGCAGCTCGTCGCGAGCCCGGCGTCGTGATCAGCGCTCGACGAGCCCGTCGCTGATCGCGCGCTCGAGCACGAGCGCGCGGACCATCCGCGTGACCGGCACGTCGACGCCGACGCGATCGGCGAGCTCGATCACGCTGCCGACGATCGCGTCGATCTCCGGCTTGCGGCGCGCCTCGAAGTCCTGGTGCATCGAGATGCGCGCGGCACCGAGGTGGCGGGCGACGTCGATGCGCTCGTCGGGCGTCATGCCGATCGAGATGCCGTACGCGCTCGCCACCGCCATTCCCTCGCGAAGCATCGCGCGAATCACGTCGAGCAGCCCCTCGCTCGCGCAGATGCGCGCCATGTTCGCGTACGTCAGCGCCGCGACCGGGTTGAAGCTGAGGTTGCCGATCAGCTTCGCCCACACGTCGTAGCGGATGTCCTTCGACACCGGCGCGTCGAAGCCGGCGCCCTCGAGCGCGTCGGCGAGGCGACGCACGCGCGGCGTGACCGGGTCCGCGAGCGACCGGTCGATCTCGCCGACGATCAGGCGCCGCCCGGCGGTGTGATGCACGACGCCCGGTTCGCCGACCTCGGCCGCGATGTGCACGACGCAGCCGACGATGCGGCTCGGGTCGACGACGGCCGCCATGTCGCCGTGCGGGTCGACGCTCCGCACGACCATGCCGTCGTGCTCGCCGCCGGCGCGCTGGAAGTACCACCACGGCATGCCGTTGATCGCGGGCACGACGATCGTCTCCGGCCCGATCAGCGGCGCGATCCTCGGCAGCATCGCGGGGATCGCGTGCGCCTTCAGGCCGATGAAGACCGCGTCCTGCGCGCCGAACGACGACGCGTCGTCCGACGCCGCGATCCGGGCCACCGACGTCGCGCCGCCGGCGGCGTGGTCCACGAGCGTCAGCCCGTTCGCGACGATCGCGGCGAGATGCGCGCCGCGCGCGACCGCGACGACGTCGTGGCCCGCGATCGCGAGCCGTGCCGCGAGCGCGCCGCCGATCGAGCCGGCGCCGACCACCGCGATCCTCATCGGCGACGACCTTCGTCGATCGCCGGCGCGCCCCGGTGCGGCGTCATGTGTTGCGCACCACGATGTTCGGGAACTTCGCCGACATGTCCTTCGCCGTCGACGCGACCGCGACGGCCAGCCGGCGCGCGATGTCCTTGTAGGTCGTCGCGATCGGGCCGTCGGGCTCGGCGACGACGGTCGGCATGCCGGAGTCGGTCTCCTGGCGGATGCGGATGTCGAGCGGCAGGCTGCCGAGGAACGGCACGCCGAAGTCGGCGCACATCTTCTCGCCGCCGCCGCTGCCGAAGATGTGCTCGACGTGGCCGCAGCGGCTGCAGACGTGCAGGCTCATGTTCTCGACGATGCCGAGGATCGGGATGCCGACCTTGTCGAACATCTTCAGTCCGCGGCGCGCGTCGAGCAGCGCGATGTCCTGCGGCGTCGTGACGATCACGGCGCCGGTCACGGGCACCTTCTGCGACAGCGTCAGCTGGATGTCGCCGGTGCCGGGCGGCATGTCGACGACGAGGTAGTCGAGGTCGCGCCAGTTCGTCTGCTCGAGCAACTGCGTCAGCGCCTGCGTGACGATCGGTCCGCGCCAGACCATCGGTTCGTCCTGGTCGATCAGGAAGCCGATCGAGATCGCCTGGATGCCGTGCCGCTCCATCGGCTCCATCGTCTTGCCGTCGTTCGACTGCGGCTTGCCAGTGATGCCGAGCATCGTCGGCTGCGACGGACCGTAGATGTCGGCGTCGAGCAGGCCGACGGTCGCGCCCTCGGCCGCGAGCGCGAGCGCGAGGTTGACCGCCGTCGTGCTCTTCCCGACGCCGCCCTTGCCGGACGCGATCGCGATAATGTTCTTCACGTTCGGCATGGTCTTCGCGCCGCGCTGCACGACGTGCGCGACGATCTTCGACGCGACCGCGACGCGGACCTGCGCGACGCCGTCGACCGCCCGCAGCGCCGACTCCACGCGCTCGCGCATCGCGTCGATCTGGCTCGCGGCCGGATAGCCGAGCTCGACGTCGAGCGACACGTCGGCGCCGGCCGGCGTCGCGTCGATGCGCAGGTTGCGGACGGACTTCGTCGCGACGAGGTCGCGGCCGGTGTTCGGATCGATCACGGCGGCGAGGGCCGCGTCGATGTCTCGTTCGATGGTCATGGCGCGAGGTGGAAGGCGATGGGCGCAGTCTAGTCGACCACGCTCGTCGACGCAGCGCCGCCGCTCGACGGCCGTTCTTGCATTTTCCGGCGAACTCGGGCGCAATTTCGGCCCACTCCCAGGGGAAAGGACCCGTGGAACCAGATCGCTCGCGCCCGGAAGACGCGGGGCCGTCGCACGCCGCGCTGGCGCGTCGGCCGTTCCTGGCCACGTCGTCGCCGGACCCGTCGAACCGTCGCCTCGCGTGGGGCGCGATCGTGCTGTCGATGGTCGCGCTCGTCGCGATGGCGCCGTACGCCGGCATCCATCTGCCGAGGATGGCGTCGTTCATCCCGAGCTACGAGTCGTCGCTGGTCGTCATGGACCTCGTCACGGCGTTCCTGCTGCTGAGCGAGTTCTCGATCCTGAAGCGGCGTTCGCTGCTCGCGGTCGCCTGCGCGTACTTCCTCAACAGCCTGCTGGTCGCGGCGCACGCCCTGTCGTTCCCGACGAGCGGAACGGCGGTCGGGCTGTTCGGCGACGAGCAGACCACCGGCTGGCTGTACGTGTTCTGGCACGCGTGCTTCCCGATCCTGATCGTCGTCTACGCGCTGCTCAGGCGATCGCCGAACGACACGATGCCCGCGGCGACGTCGTCGTCGAGGGCCGTCGCCGCGGCGCTCGCCGCGACCGCGACGCTCGCCGCGGCGCTCGTGCTGCTGGCCGCCCGGGCGGCCGACACGCTGCCGATCCTCATCGTCGCCGGCGACTACCATCGCATGGTCACGAGCGGCGTCACGCCGGGCGCGATCGCCGTGTGTCTCGCCGCGATCGCGCTGCTGTGGCCGCACCGCTATCGCTCCGTCCTCGACCTGTGGCTGTTCTCGGTGATGTGGGTGTGGATCTGCGACGTCGTGCTCAGCGCCGTCGTCAGCGCCGTGCGCTACGACCTCGGCTGGTACGGCGGACGCCTCTTCGCACTGGCCGCGGTCAGCGTCGTGCTGATCGGTCTGCTGTCCGAGTTCAACAAGCTGCATGCGCAGCTCGCCGACGCGATGAGGGAGGCCGAGGCGCGCAACGACGAGCTCGTCCGCTCGCGCGACGCGCTCGTCCGCGTGCAGCGCTTCGAGGCGCTCGGCCAGCTGACCGGCGGGATCGCGCACGACTTCAACAACCTGTTGACGGCGATCAGCGGCGGACTCGAGATGATCGCCCGTCGTCCGGCCGACACCGAGCGCGTCGTGCGGCTCGCGGCCAACGCGATGAAGGCCGCCGGGCGCGGAAGCGAGCTGATCCGTCGACTGATGAGCTTCGCGCGGAAGCAGGACCTGCGTCCCGAGGTGCTCGACACGAACGAGGCGTTGCGCGAGTTCGGGTCGCTCGCGACGAACCTGCCGGGCTCGCTCTCGACGATCCGCTTCGAATTCGGCGACGCCGGCACGATCTGCGTCGACGAGTCGGAGTTCCAGGCGGCGTTCCTGAACCTCGTCGCCAACGCGCGCGATGCGATGGCGCGAGGCGGCGAGATCGTCGTCTCGACGCGCATCGTCACGCTCGCCGCGGCCGACCTCGTCGACAGCGACGCGAGTCCCGGCCGCTTCGTGCAGATCGAGGTCGCCGATCGCGGGACCGGCATGTCGCCGGCGGTGCAGGCGCGCATCTTCGAGCCGTTCTTCACGACGAAGCCGCACGGCCTCGGCACCGGTCTCGGCCTCAGCCAGGTCTACGGCTTCGTGCGCAGCGCCGGCGGCCAGGTCGTCGTGCGATCGGTCGAGGGCGAGGGGACGTCGATCACGATGAACCTGCCGCCGTCGACCGCGGCCCACATCGAACGCCAGCAGACGCCCGAGCCCGCGGAGCGCGCGCCGTCGGCCCTGTCGGTGCTGCTCGTCGAGGACGACAGCGACGTCCTCGTCGCGACGAAGGACCGCGTCGAGGAGCTCGGCTACAAGGTCGTGACCGCGACCAGCGGCGACGAGGCGTTCGCGCTGCTCGAGCGCGGCCTCGCCGTCGACATCGTGTTCTCGGACATGATCATGCCGGGCAGGCTGAACGGCGTGCAGCTCGCCGAGGCCGCGCTGCGGATCCGGCCGCGACTGAAGCTCGTGCTGACGTCCGGCTACACCGGCGGCACGCTCGACCAGTACCGGCTGCCGCAGGGCCTGCTGTTCCTGCCGAAGCCGTACACGCAGCAGGACCTCGCCGACAAGCTGACCGCGGCCGCGTCGTCGTGATCGACGCCGACACCGCGTCGCCGCACCGATGACGATCCGCATCGCCCGAACCGACGACGCCGACGCGATCCGCGCCATCTACGCGCCGATCGTCGCGGCGACCGTGATCTCGTTCGAGCTCGACGTGCCGACCGTCGACGAGATGCGCCGGCGCATCGACGACGACGCTCGAACGCTTTCCGTGGCTCGTCAGCGAGGACGACGACGGCGCGGTGGACGGCTACGTCTACGCGAGCCGCCATCGCGAGCGCGCGGCCTATCGATGGTCGGTCGACGTGACCGCGTACGTGCGCGACGGACCGGCGCGGCCGGGGCATCGGCAAGGCGCTCTACCGTCGGCTCGGCGACGAGCTCGCCGCGCTCGGCTATCGCCAGGCGTTCGCGGCGATCGCGCTGCCGAACGCGGCGAGCATCGCGTTGCACGAGTCGGTCGGCTTCACGCCCGTCGGCGTGTACCGCGACGTCGGCTACAAGCTCGGTGCGTGGCGCGACGTCGGATGGTGGCAGTGGCGGTTGCGGGACCCGGGGGTGCCGGAGGAGCCGCGACCGTTCGCCGGTCGATCGCGGGCCGGTTGACAGAGCGTCCCCGATAGTCGTCGCGCGGCCCGTCGGCGCGGCCGGGGTGCGGTACGGATGCCACCTCGTCGTACGACGGGCATCGAGTCCCTCGAACGACGGACCCGCTGCGGGGGGCTCGATCCCCGCGCTGCGCGCGGGGCCCCTCGAGGGGCCCTTCGCGAACTCGACCGTGCCTGCGCCAACTCGTCGTTCGACGGGCATCGAGCCCCTCGAACGACGGACCCGCTGCGGGGGGCTCGATCCCCGCGCTGCGCGCGGGGCCCCTCGAGGGGCCCTTCGCGGGTCTACATCATTCCCATCTTGGTCGGCAGCCACAGCGTCAGCTCCGGCCAGTACGTCACGATGATCAGGAACACGATCATCGTCGCGAGCCACGGCAGCACCGCCACCGTCAGCTCGGTGATCCGCATCTTCGAGATGCCCGACGCGACGTACAGGTTCAGGCCGACCGGCGGATGGCACAGCCCGACCTCCATGTTGACGTCGATCAGGATGCCGAGGTGGACCGAGTTGATGCCGAGCACGACCGCGGTCGGATGCAGGATCGGCGCGAACACCAGGATGATCGACGACGGCTCCATCACGTTGCCGGCCAGCAGCAGCAGCACGTTGACGATCGCCAGGAACTCGACCTGCCCGAGGTGCTTGCCGAGCATCCAGTCGGCCATCGCCTGCGGGATGTTCTCGTGCGCCATCAGGAACGAGAACAGCGTCGCGTTCGTGATGATGTACAGCAGCATCGCCGACAGCGCGGCCGACGTCAGCAGGACCTTCGGCGTCTTCGACAGCGGCATGTCGCTTGATAGACGAACACCGAGATGATGAACGAGTACACCGCGCTCATCGCCGCCGCCTCGGTCGCCGTGAAGATGCCGGTGTAGATGCCGCCGATGATGATGACGACCAGCAGCAGGCCCCAGACGCTGTCGCGGAACGCCTTCCAGCGCTGCGCCCAGGTCGCCTTCTTCATCCGCGGGTAGCCGTTCTTCTTCGCGAGGAACCAGGTCGTCCCGCACAGCATCACCGTCAGCAGCATGCCGGGGATCAGGCCCGCGACGAACAGCGCGCCGATCGACGTGCCCGTCGAGATCGCGTAGATCACCTTCGGGATCGACGGCAGCATCAGGATGCCGAGCGAGCCGGCCGTGATGATGACGCCGGCGCCGAAGCGCATCGGATAGCCCTGCTTGACCATCGCCGGCAGGATGATCGAGCCGATCGCGACCACCGTCGCGACGGACGAGCCGCACACCAGCGCGAACATCGCGCACGCCACGATGCCGGCCAGCGCGAGGCCGCCGTGCCAGTGGCCGACGATCGTCGTCGCGAACTTGATCATGCGGCGCGCGACGCCGCCGTGCGTGAGGAAGTTGCCGGCCAGGATGAAGAACGGGATCGCCATGATCTCGAACTTCTCGATGCCGGTGAACAGCTTCAGCGCGACCGCCTCGACCGGCACCGCGGTCAGCAGGAACAGGAACATCAGCACCGTCAGGCCGAGCGCGATCGACACCGGGATGCCGGTCAGCATCAGCGCGATCAGCAGGCAGAACACGATCGCCACGTTGCCGCCGGCGATCGAGATGCCGATCAGCAGCACCGGCGATCGAGATCAGCCAGATCGCCGCCTTCTTCTTCGGCCACGGCGTGTACCCGAACGGGTTGTCGATCGCCGACGTCAGGACGACCGGCTTCGCGGCGTCGGCCGCGAGTCGTCGCTCATGACGCCTCCCGCAGGTTCGCGACCTTGCCGACGCCCGGGAATTCCTCCATCTCCAGGTCGTCGAGCCCTTCGACCGCCGCCTCGTCGTGCTTCGGCATCTCGCCGGTGCGCCAGAACACGATCGCGACCTGGATGAACCGGTAGCACATCAGGTACGAGCCCATCCAGACCGCCGAGTAGACGCACCACGTCGGCCACTCGAGGTCCGGCGTCGTCGGCCCTTCGGGCAGGTCGCCGGTGTCCATGCCGAGCGCGTGGAACAGCGCGTAGTGCATGCCGTTCTCCCACACGAAGCGCAGCCCGAGCGTGCCGATCACGCCGGTGAAGAACACGCCGCCGAACAGCGCCACGTAGACGCCGAACTTGCGCCACTCGACCGGCAGCCGCGCGATCAGCACGTCGACGCCCACGTGCACGCCTTCCCGCACCCCGTACGCCGCGCCGAACTTCGCCATCCACACGAACATGTAGATGCACAGCTCCTGCGCCCACGACAGGTTGATCTTCAGCGCGTAGTCCTGCACGTGCGGGATGCCCGACGCGTAGCGGTGGATGACCGCGACGAAGATCAGCAGCGTCGCCGCGCCCATCAGCGACGCGATGATCCATTCTTCGAGATGATTCAGGAATCTATTGATCATCGAACGCGATCGTTGCACCAGGCTGCACAGCCCTCTGTCGTCGTTCCCGCGAACGCGGGATTCCAGCGACGACCTTCGACCTCGCGGGAACGACGCCGGGTCCCCGCCTTCGCGGCGACGACGGGCCGGCTACTTCAGCACGCCCGTCTCCTTCTGCACCGCCTCGACGGTGTCCTTGCCGATCCGCGACTTCATCTCTTCCTGGACGGGCAACAGCGCCTTCTTCCACGCGGCCGTCTCCGCCGGCGTCAGGTCGTAGACCTGCGTCTTGCCGGTCGCCTTGACCTTCGCGAGCGCGTCCTGGTTCTCCTTGTCGGCGATGTCGTTCGTGTACTTCGTCGCGTCCTTCATCGCGCCTTCGAGCGTCGTGCGGATGTCGGCGGGCAGCTTGTCCCAGAACTCCTTGTTGACGATCACCGCGTAGCCGAGGTAGCCGTGGTTGCTGACCGCGACGTACTTCTGCACCTCGTTCATCTTCTGCGTGTAGAGGTTCGACGGCGGGTTCTCGGTGCCGTCGACGACGCCGGTCTGCAGCGCCTGGTAGACCTCGGAGAACGCCAGCACCTGCGGCAGCGCGCCGAGCGCGCGCATCTGCGCCTCGAGGACCTTCGACGACTGGATCCGCATCTTCAGGCCCTTGAAGTCGTCCGGGCATGTGCAGCGGCTTGTTCGCGCTCATGACCTTGAAGCCGTTGTCCCAGTACGCGAGACCCTTGATGCCCTTCGTCTCGAGCTTCTTGAACAGCATCGCGCCGACCGGGCCCTCCTCGACCTTCTCGAGCGCCGCGCGGTCCGGGAAGATGTACGGCAGGTCGAACACCTCGAACTCCTTGACGCCGAGCGGCCCGAACTTCGCGAGCGACGGCGCGAGCATCTGCACCGCGCCGAGCTGCAGCGCCTCCATCTCCTCCTTGTCCTTGTAGAGCACCGAGTTCGCGTAGACCTCGACCTTCACGCGGCCCTTCGTGCGCTCCTCGGCGAGCTTCTTGAACATCTCGGCGCCCTTGCCCTTCGGCGTGTCGGCGGCGACGACGTGGCTGAACTTGATGACGATCGGCGCCTGCGCGAACGCGCTGAGGGCGGCGCCGGCGAGCACGACGCCGGCGATCAGGTGGTGGAATTTCATGGTGTCGTGTCCTCGATTCGTTGGTCGGGCGATGAGCGATGCTCGGGCGGCGCTGCCGGCATCGTTCCCGGAAAGCGGAACGCGAGGCGCGGCGAGGCGGTGCGGCGGGGCCGTGTCCGCGCGACGGAGTCCCGTCGACGCGAACGAGACCGGACGTCCCCGACGCGGCGCCGATCCGGCCGGCGGTGCCGAGCATCCGATCGAGTGGAACGCCCTGCCGATGCGCCGCCGTTCGGCGCGCGGTCTCCCGTGTGTTGTGGCGGCGCGGTCGTCGACGGCCGCACCGGTCGCGCGTCGTCCCGCGGTGCGTGGGCGCCATTCTCGGGGCGGGCCGTCGTCCGCGCAATGCCGGGCTTGTACGGATGGCGTTGCGCCGTCGCCGCGTCGCCACGGGCGTCGGATCGCCCGACGACGCGGCTCGCGACGGGCGGCGGGCGCGCCGCGGTGCGCGATCGCGCCGGTTCCGATCGGCTCCGACGCGCGTTCGGCGTCGGACGGCAGGCGGTGCCGCCGACCCCGGCTGCTAGCATCGCCGCGTCCAGCGAACGATCCCGTCATGCCCGCAACCGCCCCGTACGAGGGAATGCCGACGCCGGCGCGCTACGTCGCGATGATGGCGACGATCCTCGGCATCCTGTTGTCGGTCCTCGACGCGACGATCGTCAACCTCGCCCTGCCGGGCATCGCGCAGAACCTGCACGCGAGCCCGACGCACGCGATCTGGGTCGTCACGTCCTACCAGCTCGCGATCCTGACGCTGCTGTTGCCGCTCGCGCTGCTCGGCGACCGCGTCGGCTACCGGCGCGTGTTCCTCGGCGGCGTGGCGATCTTCACGGTCGCCTCGCTCGGCTGCGCGCTCGCGCCGAACCTCGCGGTCCTCGTCGTCGCGCGCGCCTGCCAGGGGGTCGGGGCGGCCGGCATCATGTCGGTCAACGCGGCGCTGGTCCGCGCGATCTACCCGTCGCGGCTGCTCGGTCGCGGCATGGCGATCAATTCGCTCGTGGTCGCGACGGGCTCGGTCGCCGGCCCGTCGATCGCCGCGCTGATCCTGTCGGTCGCGACGCTGGCCGTAGCTCTTCGCTCGTCAACCTGCCGGTCGGCGTCGATCGCGCTGTTCGTCGGCTTGCGTTCGCTGCCGGCGAACGTGTCGGCCTCCGGCGCCCGGCCTGTCGCTGCATGCGTCCGACGTGGCGATGAACGCGCTGATGTTCGGCCTCGTCGTTCCTCGGCGCCGAGGCGATGGGCACGCAGGGCGGCGCCGCCGCGCTCGGCTGGCCGGCCGGCGCCGCTGCTGATCGCCGCGGGCGCGCTCGTCGGCGTGTTCTACGTCCGGCGCCAGTTGCGCCGCGCGGTGCCGATGTTGCCGATCGACCTGCTGCGCATCCCGGTCTTCGCGTTGTCGATGGGCGCGTCCGATCGGGGCGTTCGCGGCGCAGACGCTCGCGTACGTCGCGCTGCCGTTCCTGCTGCTCGGCGCGTACCAGCGCTCGCACACCGAGGCCGGCCTGCTGATCACGGCGTGGCCGCTCGGCGTCGTGATCACGGCGCCGATCGCCGGCCGGCTGATCGGCCGCTATCCCGACGGACTGCTCGGCGGCATCGGCATGGCGGTCATGGCGACGGGGCTGACCGCGCTCGCGTCGTTGCCGGCCCATCCGACGGACCTCGACGATCGCGTGGCGCATGGTCGTCTGCGGCATCGGCTTCGGCCTCTTCCAGTCGCCGAACAACCACACGATCGTGACGAGCGCTGCCGCCGCAGCGATCGGGCGGCGCGAGCGGCATGCTCGGCACCGCGCGACTCACCGGCCAGACGACCGGCGCCGTGCTGCTGGCGACGCTGTTCGAACTGGTCGGCGACCCGAGCCGCGGCGGGTCGACCGCAGGCGTCGCGGTCGCCGCGGGCCTCGCCGCGGCGGCGGCCGCGTGCAGTTCGATGCGGCTGCGCGTGCCGACGACCGCGGCGGCGCACCGATGACGACGCGCGGGAGCCCGCCGGCTTCCGCGCGCCGGCCGCACCGGCCGCCGTCGAACTTGACGGCGAACGCCGGCCTCGAGGAGGAACACCGAGACCGGAAGCCGGGTATCGGCGGATCGTTTACGCGAACGTCCGCCGCGGCGACGCCCGCGCGTCCGGAACCAGCGACGCGTCCGCGCGGCCGACGTCGATTGCGCGCTTCGCCGAGGCCGGAACCGTCCGCGGCGCCGCCCGGTCGACGTGGACCGGGACGCATCGTTCGACGTGCGGGCGACGGCGCCCGCGCCAACGAGGAGCCCGCATGAAGACCGCGATGCCGAAGGCCGTGCTGATCGACGTGGACGGGACGCTGCTCGACAGCAACGACGCCCACGCGCGCGCCTGGGTCGACGTGCTGCGCGAGCACGGCCACGACGTGCCGTTCGAGCGCGTGCGCGCGCTGATCGGCAAGGGCGGCGACAAGCTGCTCGCCGAGGTCGTCGGCTTCGACGACACGACCGACGAGGGCCAGCGTCTGTCGACGGAACGCCGCGAGCGGTTCGCCCACGCGTACCTGCCGACCTGCCGGCCGACGCGCGGCGCCCGCGCGCTGCTCGAGGCGATCCGCGACCGCGGTTGGAAGCGCGTCATCGCGACGTCCGCGAGCGGCGAGGAGCTCGACGCGCTGCTGAAGCAGGCCGGCGTCGACGACCTCGTCGACGACGCGACGACGTCGAGCGACGCCGACGACTCGAAGCCGGACCCGGACATCGTCGAGTCGGCGCTGCGCAAGGCCGGCGCGTCGGCGGACGAAGTCGTCATGCTCGGCGACACGCCGTACGACGTCGAGTCGGCCGGCAAGGCCGGCGTCGCGACGATCGCGCTGCGCTGCGGCGGCTGGTGGACCGACGACGCGTTCGCCGGGGCCGCGGCGATCTACGACGATCCGGCCGCGCTGGCGGCCGACCTCGACGCGGCCTGTGCGCGGCTGGCGCGCACCCCGAGCGACGGCGCCGGGCGCACGTCGTGACGGGGGGCACGGTCTTCACCGCCGACCTCGCCTCGCCGCGCAGCGCGTTGCGCCACCCGTGGCAATGGTGCGTCGGCAGCTGCCACGCGACGCTCGCGCTGCGCGCCGACTGGCAGGCGCAGCTGACGCGCGGCGCGCCGCGAGCTCGGCTTCCGGCACGTGCGCTTCCACGGCCTGCTCGACGACGACATGGGCACGCTGGTCTGCCAGGACGACCAGTTCCTGTTCTCGTTCTTCAACATCGACCGCATCGTTCGACTTCCTGCTGTCGATCGGCATGAAGCCGATCGTCGAGCTGTCGTTCATGCCGCGCACGCTGTCCTCGGGCGGCAACAGCGTCTTCCACTACCGCGGCAACATCACGCCGCCGAAGCGACATGGCGGACTGGGGCGCGCTGATGCGCGAGCTGGCGGCGCACTGGGTCGAGCGCTACGGCATCGACGAGGTCGCGCAGTGGCCGCTCGAGGTGCTGGAACGAGCCGAACCTGCGTCGCGTTCTGGACCGGCGGCCAGGCCGAAGTACTTCGAGCTGTATCGAGACGACCGTCGACGGCGATCAAGGCGGTCACGCCGCGGCTGCAGGTCGGCGGCCCGGCCACCGCGGCCAACGCGTGGCTCGACGACTTCAACGCGTTCTGCGACGGCGCGAACGCCTGCCGCTCGACTTCATCAGCACGCACTACTACCCGACCGACGCGTTCGGCTCGATCGACACCGACACCGTGTCGCAGCTCGCCGACGCGCCGCTCGACGTGATGCGCGACCGCGCGCTGGAGGCGCGCGCGCGCGGCCGGCGCGCTGCCGCTCTACTACACCGAGTGGAACATCACGCTCGAACCCGCGCGACCCGATGCACGACGCGCCGTTCGCGCCGCGCTCGCGACGCGCATCGTGATGAGCGTCGACGACGTCGTCGACGGCTACAGCTGGTGGACCTTCACCGACATCTTCGAGGAGAACTACTTCCCGAGCGTGCCGTTCCACGGCGGCTTCGGCCTGCTGAACCTGTACGGCGTGCCCAAGCCGGTCTACCGCGCGCTTCGAGATGCTGCGGCGCGCTCGGCACGACGCAGGTCGCCGGTCGCGGGCGCGCACGCGACCGTCGCCGTGTGGGTCGGCGCGCGCAGCCGTCGACGGCACGACCACCGTGCTGCTGATCAACCTGGCGATGCCGCGCCATCCGATCGCCGACGAGGCGGTGACGCTGCGGCTGGCGAACGCCGCCGGCGGCGCGACCGCGCGCCGTCACGCATCTCGCGCATCGACGACGACGCATGCGAACCCGGAGGGCGCATGGCGGCAGACTGGGCGCGCCCGAGTACCCGCGCCGGCCGCAGGTCGACGCGCTGATGCGACGCGTCGCGGCCGACCGCCGGAGCCGCATCGACGTCGTGGTCGACGGCGGCGGCGCTGCGGATCGACGCTTCGCGCTCGCGCCGCAATCGGTCAACCGCTTGCGCGTCGAGTGGCCGAGACGCGGCGTGACGGCGAGCGTGCTGCGAGGACGAGCTCGACTGCCGCATGCGCGCGACGCTGCGACGGCTGCAGCGCGACTCCTTCGACTACTTCATCCACGAGGTCAACGACGCCAACGGCCTGGTGCTCGACAAGACCGCGCCCGACTGGCCGGCCAGCATCGCCGCGGTCGGCATGGCGCTGACCGGCTACCCGGTCGGCGTGCAGCGCGGCTTCATCGACGCGACGACGCGGTCGAGCGCACGCTGGCGACGCTGCGCTTCTTCGCCGCGAGCGAACAGAGCGACGTCGCCGGACGCGACCGGCTACCGCGGCTTCTACTACCACTTCCTCGACATGAACACCGGCCGGCGCGCGTGGCAATGCGAGCTGTCGAGCATCGACACCGCGCTGCTGATCGCCGGCGTGCTCGCCGCGGCCGCGTTCTTCGACGCGCGACGACGCGCGACGAGGCCGAGATCCGCGCGGCTGGCCGACGATGCTGTACGAGCGCGTCGACTGGGACTGGATGCTCGAACGGGCAGCGACGCTCTGCCACGGCTGGAAGCCCGAGACAGGGCTTCCTGCCCGTGTCACTGGGAAGGCTACGACGAGGCGCTGATGCTCGTACCTGCTCGCGCTCGGCTCGCCGACGCATCCGATCCCGCGCGGACTGCTACGACGCCTGGTGCGCGACCTACGCAGTGGAAGACGATCGAGGGCATCGACTACCTCCACGCCGGCCCGCTGTTCATCCACCAGATGTCGCACGTCGTGGTGCGACTTCCGCGGCATCCGCGACGCGTTCATGCGCGAGCACGACAGCGACTACTTCGAGAACAGCCGGCGCGCGACGCTGGTGCAGCAGCGCTACGCGATCCGCAACCCGCACGGCTTCGCGCAGTACGGCGAGTACTGCTGGGGCATCACGGCCAGCGACGGCCCGGGCGACTGCACGCAAGGTCGTCGACGGCGTCGAGCGCACGTTCTTCGACTACGTCGCGCGCGGCGTGCCCGACGGCCCCGACGACGGCACGCTCGCGCCGTGGGCCGTCGTCGCGTCGCTGCCGTTCGCGCCCGAGATCGTCGCGCCGACCGATCGCCAACTGGCGACGCTGCACGTGCGACGCGCCAACCCGTACGGCTTCAAGGCGTCGTTCAACCCGACGTTCGACGCGAAGCCGCAACGACGGCATCGGCTGGGTCTCGCCGTACCACTTCGGCATCAACGAAGGCCCGACGGTCGCTGATGATCGAGAACCACCGCAGCGGGATGGTGTGGGAGCTGATGCGGCGGTGCGCGCCGCTGGTGCGCGGGCTGCGGGTGGCGGGGTTCGAGGGGGGGTGGCTGTGAGGGTTGGCGGTGGCGGCGGGTCGACTGCTTTCGACCCGGCTCGGACGCTCGAAGGCCGAGCGTGGTTACCCCTTGCCATCACTCATAAACAGTCGCGCTTCGCTTGTCCTTGAAGAAATCCCAGACTTCCTCGGCGGTATCGACGTCGTGATTCATCTCGCCCACGAGCGAGCGAAGCGCCCACGGAAGCTGTCCATCCTTGGACGCCTCGGTATGGCCGCCACCATCGATCTTGAGAAACTCCACCTGGATTCCGGTCGAGGGCGTCCCCCATACATAACGCGTGGCCGACGTCGAATCACCCGGGTGCAGGCGTGGAAAACGGTACACCGCCGGCGCGTCGGGCAAGCCCGCCAATTCCCGCCACACAGCAACCGATTCCTCGACGCCGATCCCGCTTCCTCGTCCATCGAGAAACCAGGAGCCGACCTTGCCGCCGGCATAGGGCGCAATCCGGTCGGCCGTCCCATGAGAGATGAACACGGAGAGCGGGTGCGAAGGGGGCGGGCAGGCGCTCCGGACCGGCATCAGTGCACTCTGCACGCCGATGGCGGCGACATGCGGCGCCAATTCGATTCCGACACGGTAAGCCATGCCGCCGCCATTGGATCCGCCGAAAACGTAGACCCGTTCTGGGTCTGCATCGAATTGCGCGATCGCTGTGTCGATCAGCGCGGCAACAAAACCGACGTCGTCAGTGGTCGCATTGGTCGAGGCATCGCCTCGACAGTCGTTCCATGCGGGTCTGCCGTCGCTTGCTTTCACGCCGTCGGGGGCAAGGATGAGGACATTCTCGCGTTCGGCCAATCGGGACCATTCCTGCGTCTTGTAGCCGCCGAACGAGGCGAGACCCAGCATCATCGCGGCCGTCGCGCCATGACCGTGCAGGAGGATCACGGCGGGGCGCTTTTGTCTCGGCTTTCCTTCCGCCTCGGCGACGATGTAGTGCCGCGCTCCCTCCGGACGCGCGATCGTGTAGTCAGTGATGGTGACGGCGAACGCAGGACTAGCAAAGGCGACGCCGATGAGGAAGACGCACCACGATCTACAAGGCGACATGCGTCGTCTCTCTCCAATTGGCAGCGGAAACTTGCATCTTATTCACTAGAAACTGAGGCCGGGCGTGAGGAGAACGAAGAGGTTAGCCAAGGTCTGCTCCTGGCCGAAAGACGACGCTCGCCCCGTCGCCCCGCGCCCCTACAACTCGAAGTCCCCCCCGCGTCGTGTCCTTCGCCGCGCATCAGGCGGTCGATCATCGCGCGGTCCATCCGCGGCGCCACCCGCGCGATGAAGTCGTAGACGAAGCCGCGCAGCGTCGCGCCGCGGCGGATCGCGCAATGCGTGACCTGCGAGCCGAAGAGGTGCCCGGCCGGCAGCACCACGAGGTTCTGGTCGCGCGCGGCATCGACCGCGATGTCCGCGACGAGGCCGACGCCGAGTCCGACCTCGACGTAGGTCTTGATGACGTCGGCGTCGATCGCCGCGAGCACGACGTCGGGCGTCAGGTTGCGATGCGCGAACGCCTCGTCGATCCGGCGCCGTCCCGCGAACGCGGTGTCGTACGTGACGATCGGGTACGGCGCGAGCGCCTCGAGCGTCAGCGACCTGCCCTTGACGCGCTCGAGCAGCGGATGGCCGCGCGGCACGATCGCGACGTGGTGCCACGTGAAGCACGGCACGCTGACGAGGCCCTCGGTCGCGGCGATCGCCTCGGTCGCGATGGCCACGTCGGCCTCGCCGTGCAGCACGAGGTCGGCGAGCTGCCGCGGCGTGCCCTGGCGCAGCGCGACGCGGACGCCGGGATGCGCGTCGCGGAACGCCTGCACGATCGGCGGCAGCGAGTAGCGCGCCTGCGTGTGCGTCGTCGCGATCGTGAGGTCGCCCTCCTCGGTCGCCGCGAAGTCCTTGCCGGTGCGCTTCAGGTTCTCGGCTTCCTGCAGCAGCCGCTCGATCATCGGCAGGATCGCGCGCCCCGGCTCCGTGAGGTCGGTCAGCCGGCGGCCGCGCCGCACGAAGATCGGGAAGCCGAGCTCGGTCTCGAACTCGAGGATCGCCTTCGAGACGCCCGGCTGCGACGTGTGCAGCGCCTCCGCGACGAGCGTGAGGTTGAAGTCGCGACGGACCGTCTCGCGGACGAAGCGCAGCTGGTTGAAGTTCATCGAGCCTCGTGTCGATCCGCTTGCTGCCGCCCGGCGCCTCGCCGTTCGCATGCCGACGCCTCGCGCCCGGCGTGTACGCCGCCGCCGGAGCCGCATCGCCGCCGCGCGCGGCGGTTCAACGCATGCTATCTGCCGAGCGCCTTCCGCGAGCCGTCCTCGAACACCTCGTCGTCGCGCACCGGCGCGCCGCTCGCGTCGTACGTCCGCTCGCGCGTCAGCCTGCCGCGATCGTCGTAGACCTGCTCGCCGCGCTTCGTGCCGCGTTCGTCGTAGCTGCGATGCGTGCCGACGGGGTGCTCGTCGCGGCCGTCGCGCGAGCCGCCGCCGGCCGACAGCCAGTCGCCTTCGAAAGCGAGCGCGCCGTTGTCGAAGTATTCCCTCTCGCGCCGCACCTGCCCCTGCGGCCCGCTCGCGATGCGCGTCTCGGCCTTCGGCTGGCCGTTCAGGTACCACGACGTCTCGGCGACGAGCTGCGCGCCGCGGTCGGTCGGCGCCCAGCGGCGCTCGTGGACGAGCACGCCCGACTCGGCCCAGTCCTGCTCGAGCGTCTTCACGGTCGGCGCCGGCGCGGTCGGCGACGCGTTCGGCGACTTCGCGACGTTCGTGAACTGCACCTCGTGCCGCTTCGTGCCGTTCGCGTAGAAGCTGCGCTCGACCGCGCCGGTCGCGGTCGCCTCGCGCACGTCGCGGACCGCCCCGTCGTCGGCGAGCTGCTCGCTCTTCGCGCGCTGTCCGTGGTCGAACGTGACGCGCGACGCGGGACGGCCGTGGCCGTCGTACAGGACCGTCGTCGCGACACCGGCGAATCCGCACGCGATGCGGTCGTCGAAGTCGGCCCCGAAGACGGGTCGGCTCGCGCACCGCAACGCAGACGGCCTGTCGCCGTCGGCGAACTCGACATACGCCTCCTCGCGACCGTCGTCGCCGTACCAGGTCAGGCGTCGGCGCGCGCCGGTCGGATACCACGTCCGCACGAGCCCGACGGTCTTGCCGCTCTTCAGCGTCTCCTCGAGGACGAGGACGCGCTTGCCGTTCGCGACGGCCCATTCGCGCGCCGGGCCGTCGCCGTTGCCGCGTTCGTCGACGCGTCGCTCCTTGACGAGCTCGCCCTTCTCGAAGAAGCGCTCGACGCCCATGAAGACGCCGTTCCGGAGTTCCTGCTCGCGCTGCACGACGCCGGTGTCCGCGTCGCGACAGCGCATCAGCCCGCTCCGGCCGGCGGTCGTCGCGCCGTTGTTCGGATTGACCGGCTTGCCGTCGAGGTCGCAGGTCTGGATCGCGAACGCGGGCGCCACGGCGACCAGCGACACGACGACGCCCGACCACCATCGTCGCGCGCCGACGCCCGGCCGGTCGCGACGCATCACACCACCGCGCCGGTTTCCTTCTTCGCCGGCTTGACGAGGTCCTCGCGCTTGACGCCGAGCCACTTCGTGATCGGCGCCATCACGAGCACCGACGAGTAGATGCCGAACAGGATGCCGATCGTCAGCGCGAGCGCGAAGTAGTGCAGCGTCGGGCCGCCGAAGAACAGCATCGACAGCACCATCGTCTCGGTGAGGCCGTGCGTGATGACCGTACGGCTCATCGTCGACGTGATCGCGTTGTCGATGACGTGGTCGACGCTCGCCTTGCGCATCTTCTTGAAGTTCTCGCGGATCCGGTCGGCGATGACGACCGACTCGTTGACCGAGTAGCCGAGCACCGCGAGCGCGGCGGCCAGGACCGACAGCGAGAACTCCCATTGAAAGCACGCGAAGAAGCCCAGGATGATCACGACGTCGTGCAGGTTCGCGACGATCGCCGCGACCGCGAACTTCCACTCGAAGCGCACCGCGAGGTAGATCACGATGCCGATCACGACGAACAGCAGCGCGAGCGAGCCGTCGGTCGCGAGCTCCTGGCCGACCTGCGGCCCGACGAACTCGACGCGCGTGATTTTCGGGTCGGCGCCGCCGGTCTTCAGCACGGCGTCGGTCAGCTTCTGCTGGTCGAGCTTGCCGTCGGCGCCGGCGATCGACGGCGACGTCGCGACGTCCTTCAGCGACAGCCGCAGCAGCACGTCGCGCGCGGTGCCGAAGTTCTGCACCTGCGGCTCGACGACGCCGGCCCGGTGCAGCGCGGCACGCATCGCCTCGAGATCGGCCGGCTGCGCGTACGACGTCTCGACGTTGACGCCGCCGGTGAACTCGATCGAGAAGTTGAGGCCGCGGACGACGAGGAAGATCACGGCCGCGATGAAGGTGACCAACGAGATGACGTTGAACACCAGCGCGTGGCGCATGAACGGGATGTCGCGGCGGATGCGGAAGAACTCCATGCGGATGCTCAGCTTCTGTCTTCGTCGTTCCCGCGAAGGCGGGAACCCAGTGTCGTTGCTTGTTCGTCGCCGCGTCGAACGCCGCTGGGTTCCCGCCTTCGCGGGAACGACGAGGAACTGCGCGGCGCGACCGCGCGCGGAGCGATCATCCGGCGCGTCCCGCCATCCTCCGGCGCCGAGGCGACCGTCACGCCGGTCGCGTCGGCGGCCGTCACGCCTTCGCGGTCGCGGCCCCCGGCGTCCAGACCTGCCCGATCGCGACCTTCGCCAGCTTCTTCTTGCGTCCGTACAGCGAGGTTGACGAGTCCGCGCGAGACGAACACCGACGAGAAGATCGACGTCAGGATGCCGAGGCAGTGGACGACCGCGAAGCCGCGGATCGGGCCGGAGCCGAACGCGAGCAGCGCGAGGCCGGCGATCAGCGTCGTGATGTTCGAGTCGATGATCGTGCCGAACGCGCGGTCGTAGCCTTCGGCGATCGCCGTCTGCGGCGGCCGGCCCTGCCTCAGCTCCTCGCGGATGCGTTCGTTGATCAGCACGTTCGAGTCGATCGCCATGCCGAGCGCGAGCGCGATCGCCGCGATGCCGGGCAGCGTCAGCGTCGCCTGGAGCATCGACAGCAGCGCGATGAGCAGCAGCAGGTTCGACGCCAGCGCGAGGACCGAGATCGCGCCGAACAGCACGTAGTACAGCACCATGAAGATCGCGATCGCCGTGAAGCCGTAGACGGTCGACAGGAAGCCGCGGCGGATGTTGTCGACGCCGAGCGACGGGCCGATCGAACGCTCCTCGATGATCTCCATCGGCGCGGCGAGCGACCCGGAGCGAAGGACGAGCGCCGTGTCGGTCGTCTCGTTCGGCGTGAAGCGGCCGGTGATGCGAAAGCGGTTGCCGAGCTCGCTCTGGATCGTCGGGGCCGTGACGACCTCGCCGCGACCCTTCTCGAACAGGATCATCGCCATCCGCTTGCCGATGTTGTCGCGGGTCGTGTCGCGCAGCGCGCGGGCGCCCTTCGCGTCGACGTTGAGGTTGATGTCGGGCTGCTGGTTCTCGTCGAAGCCCGGCTGCGCGTCGGTCAGGTTGTCGCCGGAGAAGATGACCTGCTTCTTGACGAGCAGCGGCGTGCCGTTGCGGTCGGTGAACTTGTCGTCGCCGAACGGCACCGTGCCGCTCGCCGCCGCGGAGACGGCCTCGGCGGAGTCGTCGACGAGCCGCGCCTCGAGCGTGGCCGTGCGCCCGATGATGTCCTTCGCCTTCGCCGTGTCCTGCACGCCGGGCAGCTCGACGACGATGCGGTCGTTGCCCTGCTGCTGGATCACCGGCTCGGACACGCCGAGCTGGTTGACGCGGTTGTGCAGCGTGCTGATGTTCTGCTTGAGCGCGTTGTCCTGCACGGCCTTCAGCGCCTCGGGACGGAACGTGGCGACCAGCTTCGTTGTCGCGCCGTCCTGCACGGTCGCGATGCCGGTCTCGGGCATGCCGTCCTCGAGGACCGCGCGCGCCGCGTTCGCGACCTGCGGATCGGTGAACGCGACCTCGATCGCGTTGCCGGTGCGCGTGATGCCGTTGTGGCGGATGTTCTTGTCGCGCAGCAGCGTGCGCGCGTCGCCGGTCAGCGCGTCGAGCCGCTTCGACAGCGCGGCCTTCATGTCGACCTGCATCAGGAAGTGGACGCCGCCACGCAGGTCGAGGCCGAGATACATCGGCAGCGCGTGGATCGCGGTCAGCCAGCGCGGCGAGTCGGCGATCAGGTTCAGCGCGACGACGTAGCTCGCGTCGTCGGCCGACGGGTTCAGCGCCTTCTGCAGCGCGTCCTTCGCCTTCAGCTGCGTGTCGTTGTCGGTCACGCGCACGCGGACGGACGGCGACTGCCCGTTCTCGAAGAAGAGACCGGTCGTCGGGATCTTGGCCGACTGCAGGATCTCCTGGATGCGGTTCATCGTCGACAGGTCGACCTTGACGGTCGCCTTGCCGCTCGTGACCTGCACGGCGGGCGCGTCGCCGAACACGTTCGGCAGCGCGTACAGGAAGCCGATCGCCAGCGCGACGACGATGACGACGTACTTCCAGGCCGGATAGCGATTCATGACGGGATTCGCGGAGGCGGGAACGGCGGCCCGGGACGACGGCGGGCGATCAGATCGCCCTGATCGTGCCCTTCGGCAGCAGTGCGGTGACGGCGGACTTCTGCACGGTCATCTCGACGGCGTTGCCGCCGTTGACGACGTTGCCGACCTCGATCGTGACGTACTGCTCGGTGACCTTGCTGACGCGTCCGAGCAGGCCGCCCGACGTGATGACCTCGTCGCCGCCCTTCAGCGATTCCATCATCGTGCGCTGTTCCTTCGCGCGCTTCTGCTGCGGGCGGATCAGCACGAAGTAGAACGCCACGATCATCACGGCCGGCAGCGCCATCGACTCGAGCGTGAAGCCGGGGCCGGCCGCGGCGGCGCCCGGCGTCTGCGCGTGCGCGTCGGCGATCAGCAGCAGCGGGACGACGGCGTTCGACAGCGGTTGCAGCAGCGATTGCAGGGACAATGCGGTCTCCGGGACGACGGGCACGACGCGGCGCGTCGGAAAAAGCGAGCCGGCGATTGTAGCATCGGCCGTCGCGCCGCCCGGTGCCGTCGCGCCCGGCGAGCGACGACCGCGCACGCCCGGGACGCGGCTACCAGCCGAGACCGACGTGCAGCGGCAGGTAGACGACCATCCCGGCGACGATCGTCCCGAGGACGCTGCGCTGCAGGCGGAACCACACGATGCCGGCGATCGCGCCGAACACGCGCGCGTCGCGCCACGTCGCGATCAGGTGGCCGCCGGTCGTCAGCACCTCCGGCGAGATCACGGCGGCGAGCGCGGCGACCGGCGCGTACTGCAGCCCGCGCTCCGCCCAGCGCGGCAGCTTCCACGGCCGGCTCGACAGGAAGAAGAACGATCGCGTGATCGCGGTGACCGCGGCCATGCCGACGATGGTGCCGAGGACGACCCAGTCGACCGTCATCGCGCCCCCGCCGACGTACGTCGTCCATGCAGCCGCTTCGCCTTGTCGAGCGCGAGACAGATCGCGACCGCGACGGCGATCGCCGAGACGATGTTGAGCTTCATCGGCAGCGAGATCGTCGCGATGGCCGCCCCCGCCGCGATGACCGCGGACACGAGCCGCAGCCGCGAGGACGTCAGCGACACCGCGATGCCGGTCAGCGCCAGCAGCCCCGCGAAGCCGAGGCCCCACGACGGCGGGACCGCGTTGCCGAGCGCGAGTCCGACGAGCGTGGAGCCGGTCCAGTTGACCCACGCGGCGACGCCGCTGCCGAGCCAGTACGCCTCGACGGCCGCGACGCCGGCGGCGTCCGTCGGCACGCGCGGATGGCGACGCAGCAGCAGCACGTAGCCCATGTCGCCCATCAAATAGCCGAACAGCAGGCGCTGCGCGCGCGGCCGCTGCACGATGTAGGGCCGCAGGTGCAGCGAGAACACGACGAAGCGCAGGTTCACGCAGAACGCGGTCGCGAGCACGACGAGGACCGGCGAGCCGGCCGCCAGCAACGGCAGGGCGGCGAGCTGCGAGCTGCCCGCGTAGACGAAGATCGACATCGCGATCATCTCGATCCAGCCCATGCCCGACTTCGCGATCGCGACGCCGGTCATCAGGCCCCACGCCGCGATGCCGAGCGCCGGCGGCAGGAAGTCGGCGACGCCGCGCCGGAACTCGGGATGCCGATGCAGGCCGCTCATCGCGCGGTCACGACGCGTCGACGCCTCGCGCGCGGTCGCGCCGGAAGTCCTCGACGAAGGCCGCGAGACGATCGGCGGCGATCGCCTCGCGAAGCTGCGCCATCAACCATTGGTAGAAGTGCAGGTTGTGGATCGTGTTGAGCCGCGCGCCGAGCATCTCGCCGACGCGCGACAGGTGATGCAGGTAGGCGCGCGAGAAGCGACGGCAGGTGTAGCAGCCGCAGGTCGCGTCGAGCGGGCGCTCGTCGGTCTTGTAGCGCGCGTTGCGCAGCTTCAGGTCGCCGAAGCGCGTGAACAGGTGGCCGTTGCGCGCGTTGCGCGTCGGCATGACGCAGTCGAACATGTCGACGCCGTGCGCGACGCCGTCGACCAGGTCTTCCGGCGTGCCGACGCCCATCAGGTAGCGCGGCTTGTGCGCCGGCAGCCGCGTGCGGCGTGTGGGCGACGATGCGCTGCATGTCCTCCTTCGGCTCGCCGACCGACACGCCGCCGATCGCGTAGCCGGCGAAGTCGATGTCGACCAGGCCCGCGAGCGACTCCTCGCGCAGCGACTCGAACATGCCGCCCTGCACGATGCCGAACAGCGCGTTCGGGTTGCCCAGCCGCGCGAACTCGTCGCGCGAGCGCGCGGCCCAGCGCAGCGACAGCTCCATCGACGCGGCCGCGCCTCGCGCTCGACGTGAGCACGCCCTCGGTCTCGTACGGCGTGCACTCGTCGAACTGCATCACGATGTCGGAGTTGAGCACGCGCTGGATCTGCATGCTGATCCTCGGGCGTGAGGAACAGCTTGTCGCCGTTGACCGGCGACGCGAAGCGCACGCCTTCCTCGGAGATCTTGCGCATCTCGCCGAGCGACCAGACCTGGAAGCCGCCGGAGTCGGTGAGGATCGGCCGCGTCCCAGCCCTCGAAGCGGTGCAGGCCGCCGAAGCTGCGCCATCACGTCCAGCCCGGGCCGCATCCACAGGTGGAACGTGTTGCCGAGGATGATCTGCGCGCCCATCTCCTCGAGCCTCGCGGCAGCACGCCCTTGACCGTGCCGTAGGTGCCGACCGGCATGAAGACCGGCGTCTCGACGACGCCGTGGCGCGAGCGTCAGGCGGCCGCGACGGGCCGCGCCGTCGACGTGGAGCAGTTCGAATTGCAACGGTGGCGGGCAGGCGGACGAAACGCGAATGATGACATCCGTCGCGTCCCGGCGCGACGCGCGCGGTCGCACGACCGCGGTTCGCCCGGCGGGCGCCCCGTGAACCGGAGGCGCCGCGGGCGGTCCATCGTCGGCCAGCCAACGCCGCGACGACGCGGTCCCGTCCGATGAACCGAGCCGTCCCGCGCGCCGCGAAAGGGCCGCTGCAACTCCTCGATCGCCCTGCGCGCAACTGGCTCTCGGCCGCGCGCGACATCGCGATGGCGACGGCCGGCGCCGCGATCGCGTGGCGGCTCGCGATCTGGGCGACCGGCGAGCCGCGGCCGATCTTCGCGGCGATCGCCGCGATCGTCGCTCTCGCGCCCGGCGTCGCGAGCCACCGCAAGCAGGCGCTCGGGATGCTCGTCGGCGTCAGCATCGGCATCGTCGTCGGCGTGCTCGCGCGCCATGTTCCGGGTGCCGACAGCACGATGCGCATCGCGGCCGTCTCGCTCGTCACGCTGTTCGCGGCGTGCAGCTTCGGGCTGAACGCGGTGATGGTGATCCAGGCGGGCGCGTCGGCCGTGCTCGTCGTCGGATCGACGAACGGCACGGTCGGCTTCGACCGGCTCGTGCACACCGCGATCGGCGGCGGCGTCGCGCTGCTGTTCACGCAGGTCCTGTTCTCGGTCGAGCCGCTGGTCGACGTCCGCGCCGCCGTGGCGAGGCTCGCGAAGGCCGCGGACGCATTGCTCGCGACGATCGCCGCCGGCGCGGCCGACGCGTCGGCGCGCGACCGGCTCGAGGCCGAGCTCGACGAGCTGCGCGCGGCCGACGCCGCGTTGTCGGCCGCGCTGACGAGCGCCGACCTGCGCGTGCGCTGGACCGTGCGCGGCCGCTGGTCGGCGTCGCGTTCGGTCCCGGTGCTCGAGCGCGTCCGCGCAGCGACGCGCCCGCTCGTCTCGACGCTGCAGTCGCTGACGCTGCGGCTCGTCGACGAGCCGTCGTCGACCGGGACGCTGATCGCGCGCGCCCGCGACGCGCTCGCGGGACTGCGTTCGGTCGAGGAGGCGCCGGTCGAGCCTATCGCGGCCGAGCGGCTGGATCCGGCTCGAGCAGCATCGCGTCCCCGTAGCTGAAGAAGCGGTAGCGCCCGGCGATCGCGTGCCGGTACGCGGCGCGGATGCGATCGACGCCGGCGAACGCCGACACGAGCATCAGCAGCGTCGACTGCGGCAGGTGGAAGTTCGTCAGCAGCAGGTCGACGACGCGAAAGCGATGCCCGGGCACGACGAACAGCCGCGTCGCGCCCGGCGCCCGGTCGCGTCGCGCCGTCGTCGCCGCGTCGCCGACTCGAGCGCGCGCAGCACCGTCGTGCCGACCGCGACGACGCGTCCGTCTCGTGCACGCGTGCGGTCGATCGCGTCGACGAGCGACGACGGGATCGTGTAGCGCTCCTCGTGCATCACGTGGTCGGCGAGGTCGTCGACGCGGACCGGCACGAACGTGCCGGCGCCGACGTGCAGCGTCAGCGTCGCGGTCTCGACGCCGCGCGCGCGCAGCGCGTCGAGCAGCGGCTCGTCGAAGTGCAGCCCGGCCGTCGGCGCCGCGACCGCGCCGGGCTCGCGCGCCCACACGGTCTGGTAGCGCTCGGCATCGGCGGCGTCGGGCGCGTGGTCGATGTACGGCGGCAGCGGCAGGCTGCCGTGCGCGTCGAGCACCGCGTCGACGTCGCGATCGAAGTCCAGCACGAAGAAGTCCGCGTCGCGCCCGACCATCGTCGCGGTGACCGGATCGTCGTCGCGGCCGAAGGCGATCGTCGAGCCCGGCTTCGGGTTGTGGCTCGCGCGCAGCTGCACCGTCGCGCGACGCGGACCGTCGATGCGTTCGACGAGCGCCTCGACGCGGCCGCCGGTGTCGCGACGTCCGAACAGCCGCGCCTTGATGACGCGCGTGTCGTTGAACACGATCAGGTCGCCGGGCCGCAGCAGCGCCGGCAGCTCGTCGATGCGGCGATCGTCGACACCGTCGAGGCGCACGTGCAGCAGCCGGCTGTCCGACCGTCGCGGCAGCGGATGCTGCGCGATCAGCTCGGGCGGGAGCTCGAAGTCGAAGTCGGAACGGCGGAGCGGCACGGTGGGCACGAGCGCGGACGGGGCGCGCGCGGCGCCGCGGATTATGCAGCGACCGCCGTCACGGCACCGGCCGCGCGGCGCGGGCGCGCGCGACCGCGGACGCGACGTCGGTCCACGGCCGCGCGTCGGGCGCGAAGCGTCGACGCATCCATCGCACGAGGTCGACGAGCTGCGCGTCGTCGAGCGCGTCGCGAAACGCCGGCATGAAGCCGACGTCCGGGCCCGGCGTCGAGCGCACGCCGTCGACGATCGTGCGCACGAGGTTGTCGGGGCGGTCGGCGTGCACCTTCGTCCCGAGCGCGAGCGGCACGTCGACGCCGAACACGCGCGGCCCGTCGCCGTCGTGATGGCACGCGCCGCACGCGGACTCGAAGAAGCGGCTGTTCGCGTCCGGCAGCGGCGCGGCGGCGGCGGCGCGCGCGACGACGGCCGCGGCGTCGACCCCGGCCGTGCCGACGTCCGCGGCGTCGCTCGTGGACGTGCGGACTCCCGCCGCGTCGACCCTGGCCGTGCCGACTCCCACCGCGCCGACCCGGCCCGAACCGACCGCCACGGCGTCGACGCTTGCGTTGGCGATCCCAGCCACGTCGACGGCATCCGCACGCGGATTCCGCGACGCGAGGTAGTGCGCCATCGCGCGGACGTCGTCGTCGGGCGCCGCACGCAGCTGGCGCACGACCGGCTCCATCGGTCCGAGCGCGGCCCCGTGCTGCGTCGCTGTGGCCATGCCGCAGGTAGTCGAACAGCGCGACCTCGGTCCACGGCAGCGGCGACCGGCCGAGGCCGTTCAGCGCCGGCGCGTCCCATCCGTCGACGACGCCGCCCGACAGGTAGCGATCGTCGCGCTCGACGCCGAGCGCGTTGCGCGCGCTGTGGCAAGCGCCGCAGTGGCCGAGCCCGTCGACGAGCGCGCGGCCGCGGTTCCACTGCGGCGACCGCGACGGGTCGTCGGGTCGCGGGCCGGGCGACAGGAACAGCCCGTTCCACACGGCCATCGCCGGACGCAGCGAGAACGGCGCGTCGAGCCGCGTCGCCGGGACGACGTGGCGGACCGGCGGCTGCGACATCAGCCACGCGTACAACGCCGTCAGGTCGTCGTCGCCGGCGTGCGTGAACGATGGGTATGGGAACGCCGGATACAGCCGATGGCCGTCGCGCGACACGCCGTCGCGCATCGCGCGGACGAACGCGGCGAGCGACCACGCGCCGATGCCGGTCTCGACGTCCGGCGTCAGGTTCGTGCCGTAGACGACGCCGAACGGCGTCTCGATCGCGCGCCCACCGGCGTTCGGCGCGCCGCCCGGCGCCGTGTGGCAGCCGACGCAGTCGCCGATCGCCGCGAGCGCGCGTCCGCGCGCGAGCGTCGACGCGCTGTACAGCGACGCGTCGAAGCGCGCGATCGGCGCGAGGCTCGAACGCCAGCCGAGCAGCGCCGCGGTCGCGCCGACGACGCCGGCCGCGACGAGCGCCGCGCGACGCGTCCAGCGCGCGAGCGCGGCGCCGCGCGACGGCCGCACGAAGCGCGCGCCGCGCGACGGCGGACGCGGCGTCGCACGCGACGTCGCCTCGCGGCCCGCCGACGATCCGCGCGTCGTGGCGTCGTGGGACGCCGACGCCGCGCCCGACGTCGCGCCGCGCGCGGCCGATCCGTCGTCGTCCGGATGCAGCGCCGCGCGCACGACCTCGGCCGTGAACGGCGGCTCGCGGAAGCGCACGCCGGTCGCGTCGAAGATCGCGTTCGCGATCGCGGCCGTGCCCGGCACCGACGACGACTCGCCGACGCCGAGCGGCGGGTCGCCGGGCCGCGGCATCGTCACGACCTCGATCACCGGCACGTCGCGGAAGCTCAGGATCGGGTAGCGAGCCCCACTCGCGCGACGCGACGACATGCGTGGACGCGTCGACACGTACGCGTTCCTTCAGCGCGCGACTCGTCGTCTGGATCACGTTGCCGTGGACCTGATGCTCGACGCCGGCGGGGTTGACAAGCATCCCGGCGTCGTGGCCGACGACGACGCGCCGCACGTGGACCTCGCCGGTCACGCGATGGACGTCGACGTCCGCGACCCACGCGGACCACGCGGCGCCCTGCCCGGGCCATGCGCCGTGCAGGTAGCGCGCGTACGCGAAGCCCTGGCCGTGCAGCACGGTCGCCGGTCGCGCCGCCGCCGCCGCGGCGCGTCGCGCATCCGCCAGCCGGCCTTCGCGGCGGTCGCCTCGATCAACGCCCGCGCGCGCGGGTCCGACAGCTGCGACAGCCGGAACGCGACCGGATCGACGCCGGCGGCCGTCGCGAGCTCGTCGACGTAGGACTCGTGCGCGAACGCGTTCGGCAGCGCCGACACGCCGCGCAGCCACGACGCGCGCAGGATCGGCGCCATGTCGTGCACGGTCACGCGCAGGTTGCGATAGTCGTACGGCGGCCGCGCGGTGCGATCGCCCATCTCGAACGCCTGCGCGACCGGCTCGACGGTCCGCGTCAGCAGCAGCGCGAGCGTCGGCGCGGCGTTCGACGGGTACGTCGTCGAGAAGTCGACGGCCGCGACGCCGCCGTCCGCGTCGAGCCCGCCGCGCACCGTCATCCACTGCGCTGCGCCCTTCGGCTCCCACAGGTGTTCCTGCTCGCGGGTGAGCTGCACGCGCACCGGCGCGCCGACCGCGCGCGACAGCAGCGCCGCGTCGGCGGCCACGTCGTCGGCGCCGTTGCGACCGTAGCAGCCGGCGGCCTCCAAGCGAACCACCGACACGCGCGGCGGCGCGACGCCGACGAGCATCGCGAGGTCCGCCCGCAGCACGTGCGGGTTCTGCGTGCCGGCCCACACCGTCAGCGCGAACGGCTCGGCGTCGTCGCCGTGCCACTGCGCGACGGCGCACGACGGGCCGATCGACGCATGCATCTGGTACGGCCACAGGTACGTCCGCGACAGCTCGGTCGCCACGCCGGCGAGCGCCGCGTCGACGTCGCCGTCGTCGACGAGCCGGCGCGGCGTCGACGGATTCGCCGACAGCGCGGCCGCGATGTCGTCCGTCCGCGGCAGATGCGGCCACGGCTTCCACGTCACGCGCAGGCCGCGCGCGGCCGCCTCGGCGTCTTCCTCGCGATCGGCGACGACGCCGACGAAGTCGCGGATCACGACGATGTCGCGCACGCCCGGGCACGTCGGCGATCGACGACGCGTCGACCGACTGCAGCGTGTTGCCGATGAAGTCGCCGTGGTCGGCGCCGGCGTAAGGCGGCCGCACGACGCGGCCGTGCAGCATGCCGTCGACGCGCACGTCGTGGACGAAGACCGCGTCGCCGCGCGCCTTCGCCGGCAGGTCGACGCGCGGCATCGAACTGCCGACGAGGCGATGGTCCGCGACGTCCTTGACCGGCGTCGACGGATCGAGGACGAGCTCGACGCGTCCGCCGGCGACGAGCGCCCCGAAGCCGATCGCGCGATCGCCGGCGACGCAGACGCCGTCGCGCACGACGACGTCGTCGATCGGCACGTCGAGCATCGACGCCGCGCGGCCGACGAGCCACGCGCGCGCCTGCGCGGCCGCGCTGCGCAGCGGCGCCGCGTGGACCTGGATCGACGCGCTCGCGATCGTCGCGCCCTGGTTCGGCGCGAGCGCCGTGTCGCCCATCACGAGCGCCACGGTGTCCATCGCGACGTCGAGCTCGTCGGCGACGATCTGCGTCAGCGCGGTCCGCAGCCCGGTGCCGAGATCGACATGACCGTGCAGCGCGACGATGCGATCGTCGTCGAAGACGCACAGCAGGACCTCGACGCCTTCGGACGGATCGGGCGGCACGATCGGCGGCTGGCCGTGCGCGGCGTGCGGCGCCGGCGCGGCGGCGCGGACGACGACGAGCGCGCCGTCGCCCTCGAGCAGGTCGCGACGCGATGCGCGTCGTCGCGGCTCGCTCATGCGGCTTCCATCGCGACCGCGCGCGCGCACCGCGTCGACGATCTCGACGTGCGCGCCGCAGCGGCACAGGTGGTGCGACAGCGCCGCGCGGACCTCGGCGTCGGTCGGGCGCGGCCGGGCGTCGAGCAGCGCGACCGTCGCGACGATCATGCCGTTCAGGCAGTAGCCGCACTGCGCCGCCTGCGCGTCGACGAACGCCTGCTGGACGCGATGCAGCGCGCCGCCGCGACCCTCGTGCGCGGCCAGGCCTTCGAGCGTGGTCACGGTGCGTCCGTCGATGCCGTGCGCGGGGATCACGCACGCGCGCGCGACCCTGCCGTCGACGAGCACGGCGCACGCGCCGCACTGGCCGAGGCCGCAGCCGTACTTCGGGCCGTTGAGCGCAAGGTCGTTGCGCAGCACGTGCAGCAGCGTCGCGCGCGGCGACGCGTCGAGCCGCACCGCGCGGCCGTTGACGACCAGCGACACGCAAGATGTCCGGCCATCGCCGATGCAGGCCTCGTCGTGCGACATCGTCACATCCCGAGGTGATCGCGCCGCACGCCGTCGGCCTCGGCGAGCGCGGCCATCGTGCCGCTCCAGCGGATCTGGCCCTTCTCGAGCACGTACGCGCGATCGGACACCAGCTCGGCGAAGTGCATGTTCTGCTCGGACAGCAGGATCGCGACGCCCTCGGCCTTCAGCGCGACGATCGTCTGCGCCATCTGCTCGACGATGACCGGCGCGACGCCCTCGGACGGCTCGTCGAGCAGCACGACGAGCGGATTGCCCATCAGCGTGCGCGCGACGGTCAGCATCTGCTGCTCGCCGCCGCTCATGCGGCCGCCGGGACGGTCGGGCATCTCGCCGAGGTTCGGGAACAGCGTAAAGAGTCTTTCCTCGTCCCATGCGGGCGCCGGCGTGCCGTCGTCCCATCGCCGCGGCGGCTGGCGACCGACCGCGAGGTTCTCGCGCACCGTCAGGTCGGCGAAGATGCGCCGGTCCTCGGGCACGTAGCCGAGGCCGAGGCGGGCGAGCGCGTACGGCTCGGCGCGCGAGACGTCGCGGCCGAGGAAGCGGACCGTGCCGCGACGCCGGTCCAGCAGCCCCATCAGCGCCTTCAGCGTCGTCGACTTGCCGGCGCCGTTGCGGCCCATCAGCGCGACGACCTCGCCGCGTCGCACCTCGAGCGCGACGTCGAACAGGATGCGCGCCGCGCCGTACCACGCGTTCAGCGCCGCGGCCTCCAACAGCACCGTCATGCGACGGCCGCCTTCGCGTCGCGCTTCTCGAACGTGCGGCCGCTGCCGAAGTAGACCTCCTGCACCTTCGGGTCGTCGCGGATCGCCGACGGCGGCGCCCTCGGCGATCAGTCGTCCGCGCGCGAGCACGATCGCGCGGTCGGCGTACGCGAACACGACGTCCATGCTGTGCTCGGTGAACAGCACCGCCATGCCGCGCTCGACGACGAGGCGCTTCGTCAGCGCCATCAGCTCGTGACGTTCCTTCGGCGCCATGCCGGCGGTCGGCTCGTCCATCAGCAGCAGCTTCGGCGCGTTCGCCATCGCGATCGCGAGCTCGACGCGCTTGACGTCGCCGTACGCGAGCACGCTCGTCGGACGGTCGGCCTGCGACGCCATGCCGACGCGGTCGAGCAGTTCGAGCGCGTCGCCGCGTCGATGCGCGGCCGCGCGGGTCAGGAACGACGCGAGCCTGCGGTCCGCCGACAGCAGCGCCATCTGCACGTTCTCGACGACGGTCAGCGACGCGAACGTCGCCGCGATCTGGAACGTGCGCCCGACGCCGAGCCGCCAGATGTCGCGCGGGCGTCGGCCGACGAGCTCGACGCCGTCGAACGCGATCGAGCCGGCGTCGGCGCGCAGCTGGCCGTTCGACCATGTTGAACGTCGTCGACTTGCCGGCGCCGTTCGGCCCGATCAGCGCGAGCAGCTCGCCGGCGTCGAGCGAGAAGTCGATGCCGTCGACGGCCCGGACGCCGCCGAACGACTTGCCGAGGCCGCGGACCTCGAGCAGGCTCACGGCGCGGTTTCGAGCGCCGCGTCGAGCGCGGCGTCGCGTCGATGCGCGACGCGCTCGAACAGCAGGGCGACCGACCCGGCGATGCCGCGCGGGAACGCGAGCACGAGCACGAGAACGATGCCGCCGAGCACGGCGCGCCAGTAGTCGGTGTTGCGCGCGACCGCGTCCTGCAGCCACGTGAACGACACGGCACCGACGATCGGCCCGGCGAGCGTCTGCAGGCCGCCGAGGAGGACCATCACGAGCCCGTCGACCGAGCGCGCGACCGAGATCGTGTCCGGCGAGATGCTGCCCTTCGAGAACGCGTACAGCGCGCCCGCGAGGCCGGCGAACGCGCCGGCGACGACGAACGCGGCCCATTGCACGCGCTTGACGTCGATGCCGATCGCCTCCGCGCGCAGCGGCGAGTCGCGGCCCGCGCGCATCGCGTACCCGAACGGCGCGAACACGATGCGGCGCACGAGCACGACGGCGCCCGCGACGAACGCGAGCGTGAGGTAGAAGTACGCGCGCTTGTCGGCCAGCCAGGCCGCCGGCCAGACGCCGGTCAGGCCGTTGCTGCCGCCGGTGACGTCGTCCCACTGGAACACGATCGACCACACGATCTGCGCGAACGCGAGCGTCAGCATCGCGAGGTAGACGCCGGACAGTCGCACCGAGAACCAGCCGAACACGAGCGCGCCGATCGCCGCGACGAACGGCGCGAGCAGCAGCGCGGCCTCCATCGGCACGCCGGCCGAGCGCACGAGCAGCGCGGCGCCGTACGCGCCGAGTCCGAAGTACGCCGCGTGTCCGAACGACGGGAGGCCGGCCGGCCCCATGATGAAGTGCAGGCTGACGGCGAACAGCGTCGCGGTCAGCAGGTCGATCGCGAGCACGGTCAGGTATGGCGACGACGCGGTCGCGAACGGCCACGCGACCAGCACGGCGGCGAGCGCGAGCGCCGCGATGACGAGCGGCCGACCCGCGGGGCGCAGCGGCGCCTCGGCGCCCGCGCCCCCGCGACCGGGCGACTGCGGCCGGCCGAGCAGCCCCCACGGCCGCACGACGAGCACGACGGCCATCACGAGGAACTCGACGACCAGCGTCAGCTTCGAGAACGAGAACGCGACCCCGAACAGGTCGACGGTGCCGATGCCGACGCAGATCGCCTTGACCTCGGCGATCAGCAGCGCCGCGACGTACGCGCCCGGGATCGAGCCCATGCCGCCGACGACCACGACGACGAACGCGTCGCCGATCGTCGCGAGGTCGAGACCGAGCGTCGCCGGCTCGCGCGGCAGCTGCAGCGCGCCGCCGAGCGCCGCGAGCGCGGTGCCGACCGCGAACACCGCGGTGAACAGCCGCGACTGGTCCACGCCGAGCGCGCCGACCATCTCGCGGTCCTCGGTCGCCGCGCGGACCAGCGTGCCCCAGCGCGTCTTCGTCAGCAGCGCCCACAGCGCGACGAGCACGAGCGGACCGACGACGATCAGCAGCAGGTCGTAGGTCGGGAAGCGTCGCCCGAGCACGTCGACGGCGCCGCCGAAGCCCGGCGCGCGCGGGCCGAGCAGGTCGTCCGGTCCCCACCGCCACAGCACCGCGTCCTCGACGACGAGCATCACCGCGAACGTCGCGAGCAGCTGGAACAGCTCGGGCGCGCGATAGATCCGCCGCAGCAGCAGCCGCTCGACGAGCGCGCCGAGAACACCGACCGCGAGCGCCGCCGCGACGACCGACGGCCAGTACCACGCGTCGTGGCCGCCAGCCCACCGGCTCGTCCGCTCGGCGAACGTGTAGGCCACGTAGACGCCGAGCATGTAGAACGAGCCGTGCGCGAAGTTCACGATGCGCGTGACGCCGAAGATCAGCGACAATCCGGCGCCGACCAGGAACAGCGACGACGCGCCCGACAGGCCGTTGAGCAGCTGGACGACGAGCCCCGACGCGTTCATGCGACCGGCGCGCGCGCTCGTCGGGATCGCATCAGCGGCGGCGGCCGCGCGCCGCGTGGTCGATCGCGAAGCGCCCTCCGCCGAAGGCCGCGAACGCGAGGAGGCCGCCGGCGATCGCCATGTTCTTGCCGAAGTGGATCTTCATCGCGGTCCGCTGCGGTTCTGGCAGCGACCAGAACGCGTGGAACGCGAACGCGGTCACGACCGTGAAGGCGGCGAGCACCGACGCCACCGATCGCACGCGATACCCGACGAGGAACGCGAGCCCGAAGCCGAGCTCGACGGCGATCGCCGTCGCGGCCGCGACCTCGGGCCACGGAAGGCCGCCCGCGGCGATATACGAGGCCGTGCCGTGGAAGTTCGTCAGCTTGCCGAAGCCGGCCGGCACGAACAGGAAGGCGACCAGCACGCGGCCGACGAGCGTCGCGAGGTCGCGCACGCCGCCCGAGCCGGGTTCTTCGAAGGACGAGGCCATCACGGGACCTTTCGGGGCGAGGGAAAGAACGGATCGACGCGACCGCGCCGGTCCGGGCGGTCGGCCCGGCGCAACCCGGCGAGCCGCCGGCCGAACGCGCAGGTCGGCACCGGTCAGTCCGCCGGCCGCAGCTTGCGGACCTCGGCGTCGCTCGGCAGGTAGTCGGCGCCGTTGTCGTAGTGGTAGTCGACCATCACGCCCTTGCCGCCGTCGTTCTTCGTGCGCCCGACGAACGCGCCCATCGTCGACTGATGGTCGATCGCGCGATACGTGATGCGGCCGAACGGCGAGTCCACCGCGAGTCCGCCGAACGCCGCGACGAGCTTCTCGGAGTCCGTGCTCTTCGCCTTCCGCAGCCCGGCCGCGATCGACTCGATCATCGTGTAGCCGACGACCGATCCGAGCCGCGGATAGTCGTTGTACTTCGCGTGGTACGCGAGGAAGAACGCCTTGTGTTCCGGCGTCTGGATGCCGTACCACGGGTAGCCCGTCACGATCCAGCCGTTCGGCGTCTCGTCGCGCAGCGGGTCGAGATACTCGGGTTCGCCCGTCAGCACGCTGACGACCTCGCGCCCCTGGAACAGCCCGCGCGTGTTGCCTTCGCGGACGAACTTCGAGAGGTCCGCCGCGAACAGCACGTTGAAGATCGCGTCCGGCTTCGCGTCGGCGAGAGCCTGCACGACGCTGCCCGCGTCGAGCTTGCCGAGCGGCGGCGCCTGCTCGGCGACGAACTCGACGTCGGGCTGCGCGGCCTTCAGCAGCTGCTTGAACGCGGTGACGGCCGATTGCCCGTACTCGTAGTTCGGATACACGAGCGCCCAGCGCTTCTTGTGCAGCTTGACGGCTTCGGGCACGAGCATCGCCGCCTGCATGTACGTGCCGGGACGCAGCCGGAACGTGTAGCGGTTGCCGTCGGCCCAGACGATCTTGTCGGTCAGCGGCTCGCCGGCGAGATAGAAGAACTTGCGCTGCTTCGCGAAGTCCGCGAGCGCGAGGCCGGTGTTCGACAGGAACGCGCCGGCGAGCACCGCGACGTTCTCGCGCGAGATCAGCTCCTCGGCCGCGCGGACCGCATCGCCGGGACTCGCGTTGTCGTCGCGGGTGATCAGCTCGAGCTTGCGGCCGTCGATGCCGCCGGCCGCGTTGATCTGGTCGACGGCGAGCTCCATGCCCTTGCGATACGGCTCGAGGAACGCCGGCTGCGCCTTGTAGCTGTTGATCTCGCCGATGCGGATCGTGGTCTGCGCGTGGACCGCGGTCAGCGACGCGGCCGCGAGCGCCGCGAGCACGACGAGGCGGAGGAACGAGGCGATACCGGACGAGCGGATCAGGTTCATCGTTGCATTCCCGAAGAAGGACGATTCAGCCGAGGAGCCTCGTTCCCGCGGACGCGGCGATTGCGACGCGAGAATGATCGCGGCATCGCGCGTGGCCCACGCGGACGCCACTGGGTTCCCGCCTTCGCGGGAACGACGAGGGAGAGAAATTCCATGGTTCGTGCGTCGCGCATGCGGACGCCACTGGGTTCCCGCCTTCGCGGGAACGACGAGGGAGGAAGGATCGGGGGCGTGGGTCGCGTATGCCGACGCCACTGGGTTCCCGCGCTCGCGGGAACGACGAGGGAGGAAGCATCGGGGGCGTGGGTCGCGTATGCGGACGCCACTGGGTTCCCGCGCTCGCGGGAACGACGAGGGAGGGGAGATCCATGGTTCGTGCGTCGCGTACGCGGACGCCACGGGGTCCCTGTCTTCGCGGGAACGACGGGGCGAAGAAGATGGCGGTGTTCGCATACCGTGCAAGCACACGCCGCCGGGTTCCCGCCTTCGCGCACGACGAAGACCGGAGGCACGATCGCCGATGCGACGCCGTCAGCGCAAGCCATCGTCGCCCTTGATCTCGCCGACCTGCAGGCCGCCGATGCGTGCGAGCGGGCGTCCGCTGTCGGTCACCGCGACCGCGACGACGATCTCGTTCGCGCGCGGCGCGTCGGGCACCCGCGCCTCGATCGCATCGAAGTGGCTGCGCACGAACGCCGCGTCCTTGTGGCCGAGCGGGACGTCGATCGCGGTGCCGAGGCCGCCGCGCTTCTTCGCCGACGGCACCAGCGCAGCGCCGCCGCCGACCGCCTGCCGCAGCGGCGCACCGAGCTTCGGATGCAGGATCGCGGCCGCATGCTCGAGCTCGCCGTCTTCGCCGACGATCGCCGCCTTGCCGTAGCTGTGCGCGCCGTCCTTCGCGATGCCGAGCGCCGCGACGCAGCGTTCGCCGAGCAGGCCGCCGAGCTCGTCGCCGATCGCGATCAGCGCGTCGAGATTTTCCGCGTAGCGGCCGGCGTACGGATTCGCGATCACCGCGATCGCGACGGCGCGTCGCGTCGGCGGATCGATGGCCCGGCCCATCTCGATGCGCGTCTCGTCGATCTGCACGATCAGCTTGCGGATGTCGGCGACCATGCGCACGTCCTCCTCGGGTTCATGCGGCGCGACGGGATCGCGAGCGGGCCGCGTCCCCCGGTGCGATCGTCGACGCATGCATGCGCCGCGACGCGCTCGTCGACGCGCTCATGCGACGCGATTCGATCGTCGACGCGCTCATGCGACGCGACGCGATCGTCGACACGCTCATGCGACGCGATTCGATCGTCGACACGCGCCCGCGTCGCGACGCATTCGTCGGCGACCCTTTCACGACCGCGCCGGATGCACGACGCGACGCAGACGAGATGCGGCGGCGTCGGTCGCCCATCAGCGCAACCCGTTCCATTGCGCGATGTCGGCCGCCTTCAGCCCGCCGACGCGCTGATGCACGCGCGGACCGGTCGACATCGCGAGGACGAGGACGATCTCGTCGCGCGCCGGCGCACCGGGCACCGACACCTCGACCGCGTCGAAGTGGCTGCGCACGTACGACGCGTTGATGTGGGTCAGCGGCACGTCGAGCGTCGCACCGGGGCCGCCGACCTTCTTCGTCGCCGGCACGATCGCGAGCGCGTTGCCCTGCTGCGCCGTCGACGACGCGTCGACGCGGCCGCGCGCGGACGCCGTGCGGTCGCCCTTCCAGCCGAGCAGCTCGCGCAGCGCGTAGCCGCCCGGCACGTGCCACAGCGCGCCGTGCTCGAGCTCGCCGCCGCTGCCGACGATCGCGCCCTTGCCGTAGCCTTCGATGCGATCGGCCGGCACGTCCATCGCCCGCAGCAGCCGCGTCGCCATGTCGATGCCGACCGGCGTGAGCGCGTCCATCATCGGCACGATGTCGGGCTCGTAGCGGCCGGCATACGGATTCGTCAGCACCACCGCGACCGTGCCCCGTCGCAGCGGCGTCGTCGCGCGCGGCCCGAACTCGTGATGGATGTCCTCGACCTGCACGAGCAGGCGGCGGATTTCGATCAGCCGTCCGGTCGCGGTGCGCCGCGCGTCCCCGGCGACGTCCACGTCGTCGGTCGGGGCTTCGCGCAGGTCGTCCGTCATGCCGCCGATCATGCCGCAACCTCGGCCGTCGCGCCGCGCGGCGCTGCGATCGGCTCGCACGTCATCGTCGCGCCCTGGCAGACCAGCACGCACGCGTCGATCAATCCCCGCGCCTGAAGACCGCGAGCCCGACGACGGCCCGCGTCGAGCGCGGCGTGCACGCGACGCGCGTCCAGGTGCGGGACCTCGACCGTCACGAGACGGTCGCCGAGGTCGGTGTCGTCCTTCAACGCGGACGCGGGGCGTCGCACGATGCCCGGATCGTCGATATCGACCGCGTTCGCGATCATCGTCGCGGCCGCGTCCGCGGTCGCCGCGTCGCGCGCGAGCACCGTGACGCTGTCGGCGATGCCGAACGAGAAGCTGCGGCCCCGCCAGCCGCTCGTCGCGACCCCGCGGACCGGCGACGCGGCGTCGATCGTGAAGCGGCCGTCGAGTGCGAGCGGGCCGGCGCGCGACACGCGCGCGAGGTCGGCGAACAGGCCGACGCGCAGCGATGCGCCGGCCGCGAGGTGCAGCGCGATGTCGCCTCCGTCGTTCACCGACGCGCGCCACACGCCGGGCCGTCGATAGAACGCGATCAGCTCGTCGGCCACGGCGCCCGCGACCGCGGCCATCGGCGTGACGAACGACGCGCGATGCGGCGCGCACGCGTGCCACATGCGCCGCGCGACGGGACCGGTCAGGCGGCAGGCGTCGTCGACGATCGGGCGGCGCAGCGACGGCAGCTCGCCGACGAGCTCGTCGAGGATCGAGCGCGAAGCGCGACCACGCCGCGGCATCGGCCGCGTCGATCGCGTCGCGCTCGCCCTGTGTCTCGATCACGCAGTCGATCGGTCCGTGCTGCCAGTGGCGTCGGCCGTCGTCGAGGCGTGCGCGCGTCGCGGTCATGGCGTCGCGCCCGTCAGCCGAGCATCGGCGGCCGACCGAGCGGCCATGGATTCGTCGGGGCGAGCGCCTCCCAGCGTCGGGCGGTCGGCGCGCCGTCGTCGTGCCAGGCGCCGCGCGCGAGCACGTCGTCGAGCGACCGCACGTAGCCCATGTGACCGCCGAGCGCGCGATAGTCGTCGAGCCGCATGCTGAACTCGATCGGCGCGACGATCGCCGGCGTCGGCACGGTCCCGAAGCTCATCGCCGGCATCCGCGCCACGTCGGCCATCAACGTGATGCCGCCGCCGGGCCAGACGTACGCGGGCGCGCCGCCGCACGTCACGTTGACGAGCGCGCTCTTGATCGCGCGCGTCAGCAGCACCGGGTTGTCGCAGACGCCGGCGCGCAGGCTGCCGCCGGCGCCGCCGAGGAACAGCACCGACGACTGCGACGGCTCGCAGTTCTCGCCGATCCGTGCGACGACGCCGCGCACCGCGTCCGGCATCGGGTGCTCGCGCGGCGTCAGCGACTCGTCGAGCACGTACCACGACGCGTGCTCGCCGGTCGTCGACGTCATCAGCAGCCGCAGGCCCGGCCAGGCCTGCGACGCGTTCCACGACTCGATGATCGACAGCGGATCGACGATGTCGGTGCCGCCCCAGCCGGTGCCCGGGTTCGCGACCTGGAACCAGCGGCCTGGCGTCGACTTGCGGCCGCGCAGCCGCACGCCCGAGCGCGGCATGTCGAGACAGCGGCCCGCCTGGTGCTCGGTCAGCACGCCGGTGATGTGGTCGTCGACGACGATGACCTCGTCGGCCTGCTCCGCCATCTGCCGCGCGAAGATGCCGATCGTCGCCGAGCCGCAGCCGACGCGCATGCGCCGCTCCTCGACGCCGTCGACGATCGGCGCGCGACCGGCCTGCACGACGACCTGCGCGCCGCCGTCGATCGACAGCGTCGACGGCGCGCCTTGTTGCCGAGCGCCTCCATCGTCTCGACGGTGACGCGGCCCTCCTTGCGACTGCCGCCGGTGAGGTGATGGACGCCGCCGAGCGACAGCATCTGCGAGCCGTATTCGGCCGTCGTGACGTGACCGACGATCTCGCCGTCGCAGCGGACGTTCGCCTGCTCCGGACCGAGGTAGCGGTCGGTGTCGATCTTCACCTTGAAGCTGCAGTAGCTGAAGATGCCCTCGGTCACGACGGTCACGACGTCGACGCCGTCGGCCCGCGACGCGACGATGAACGGCGCCGGCTTGTAGTCGGGATAGGTCGTCGACGCGCCGATGCCGGTGACGAAGACGTCGTCGCGCGGCGCCGGGGCGAACAGCGGCGCCGGGGCGAACGGCGATGCCGGCGCCGTCGGCCGGCCGTCGTGCGTCGCGAACGATACGACCGCGGCATCGTCGGCGTCGAGCGTCCGGCGCAGCAGCACGACGGGATCGACCCGCACGAGCGCGCCGGCGACGTTCGCGTAGCGATCGCAGGCGCCGGTCTTCCCGACGCTGATCTGGCACAGTACCGGGCAGGCATTGCACTCGACCTTGTCGCCGGCCCTCTTCGGGCCGCGCGGCGGAGAATCCGAGCTCGCGCCGCGTCCCGTCGCCGCGTCGGTGTCGCGCGCTCGCGGCGCATCGGGACCGCGATCGTCGGCATCGAGCGTCGACCCGGCGACCGGCAGACCGTCCGTCTTCGTGTGTTCGGTCATCGCGACGGTCCTGCGAAGGGAAGTCCGGGCGCCGCTTGAAGCGACCGGCGGCTTTATGTAGTATCCGCTACACGGCAATGTGGCGGGCGCTACATGAAGCCGGTTCCGCCGCAATCTAGCGCACCGGCCGCGCCGAGGCAAACGCTTTTTCGAGCCGTCGTCCGTGCGGGCGTCACCGGCCGCGATGCGCCGCCACGCAACCGATCATTCCGCCATGAGTGCCTTCAACGAAGAGCGGGTCCTGTCGGTCCATCACTGGACGGACCGGCTGTTCACGTTCACGACCACGCGCGACCCGGGCCTGCGCTTCGCGAACGGCCACTTCACGATGATCGGCCTGCGGGTCAACGAGAAGCCGCTGCTGCGCGCGTACAGCATCGCGAGCGCGAACTACGAGGACCATCTCGAGTTCCTCAGCATCAAGGTCGAGGAAGGGCCGCTGACGTCGCGGCTCCAGCACATCCAGGTCGGCGACACGGTGATCGTCGGCAAGAAGCCGACCGGAACGCTCGTCATCGACTACCTGCTGCCCGCGAAGCGGCTGTACATGTTCTGCACCGGCACCGGGCTCGCGCCGTTCATGAGCCTCGTCCGCGATCCCGACACGTACGAGAAGTTCGAGCAGGTCATCCTCGTGCACGGCGTGCGGCAGGTCGACGAGCTCGCATACCACGACCTGCTCGTCGAGCACCTGCCGGCGCACGAGTTCCTCGGCGACATGGTGTCGAGCCAGCTGCGCTACTACCCGACCGTGACGCGCGAGCAGTTCGTCAACATGGGTCGCATCACCGAGCTGATCCGGACCGGCAAGCTCGCGAGCGACCTCGGACTGCCGGAGCTGAACCCCGCCGAGGATCGCGCGATGATCTGCGGCAGCCCGGACATGCTGAAGGACCTGAAGGCGCTGCTCGAGAGCCGCGGCTTCAACGAGGGCAACACGTCGACGCCGGGCGACTTCGTGATCGAACGCGCGTTCGCCGAGCGCTGAGCCGGATCGCCATGGGCGGCGTCGCGGCACGACCGTCGTCGAAGACCAACTCGGTCGGCCGCCCGCTCGGCGTTCGCGAGCTGTCGGCGCAGGCCACGCGCGAGGCCATCCTTCGCGCGGCCATCAAGGTGTTCGCGAAGCACGGCTTCGACGGCGGCAGCGTCGACAAGATCTCCAGGGCGGCGAAGTCGGTCGACCGGATGATCTACTACTACTTCGGCAACAAGGAAGGTCTCTTCGTCGCGGTGCTGGAGGAGATCTACCGTCGCTTCAACGCCGCCGAGGCGGAGCTCGACCTCGATGCCGACGACCCGGTCGAGTCGCTGCGCAAGATGATCGTGTTCGTCGTGCGCTACTACCGCGCGCATCCCGAGTTCGTCAGCCTGCTGAACAGCGAGAACCTGCATCGCGGCCGCCACATCGGCAAGTCGCGGCGCGCGCGCGACTTCTCGTACCCGGCCGTCGGCGCCACCGAACGCGTGTTGCAGGCCGGCATCGCCCGCAAGCTGTTCCGTCCCGACGTGTCGGCGCGCGACCTCTACCTGCTGATCGCGGCGGCCGGCTACTTCCATCAGTCGAACCGCTTCACGCTGTCGGCGTTCCTCGGCGAGGATCTCGAGGCGCCCGAGGCGCTCGATCGATGGGAGCGCTTCGTCGTCGACGTCGTGCTGCGCGGCATCGCACGCGAGCCGGCGCGGCGGCCGGCGCATGCCTGACCCGACGCGCGACGTCCGAGAGGAGACCCGCATGGCAGAAGCGATCGCGCAGGACCGGAGCGGCAAGGTCGTGATCCGCAACGTCGGGCTGATGCTGTCCGGCGATCTCGATCGACCGATGCTCGACGCCGATACGATCGTCGTCGACGACGGCCGCATCGTCGCGGTCGGCCGCGAGAAGGACTGCGACGTCGCCGAGCCGCGCACGACGATCGACGCGCGCGGCACCTGCCTGTGTCCGGGGCTGATCGACAGCCACGTGCACCCGGTGTTCGGCGACTGGACGCCGCGCCAGGGCCAGCTCGGCTGGATCGACTCGACGATGAACGGCGGCGTCACGACGATGATCTCGGCCGGCGAGGTGCACCTGCCCGGCCGGCCGAAGGACATCGTCGGATTGAAGGCACTCGCGATCACCGCGCAGCGCGCGTTCGACAACTTCCGGCCCGGCGGCGTCAAGGTCCATGCCGGCGCGCCGGTGATCGAGCACGGCATGGTCGAGTCCGACTTCGCCGAACTCGCGGCCGCCGGCGTGACGCTGCTCGGCGAGATCGGGCTCGGCTCGGTCAAGGCCGGCGCCGAGGCGAAGCCGATGGTCGCCTGGGCGCGCAAGTACGGCATCCGTAGCACGATCCACACCGGCGGGCCATCGATCCCGGGCTCGGGACTGATCGACAAGGACGTCGTGCTCGAGGCCGACGCCGACGTCATCGGTCACATCAACGGCGGCCACACGGCGCTGCCGGAGCGCGACGTCTGCGAGCTGTGCGAACGCTCCGGCCGCGCGATCGAGATCGTCCACAACGGCAACGAACGGATCGCGCTCGCCGCCGCGCGCGCCGCGCTCGACCTCAAGTGCCCGCATCGCGTGATCCTCGGCACCGACGGGCCGGCCGGCTCCGGCGTGCAGCCGCTCGGCATCCTGCGGATGATCGCGATGCTGTCGAGCCTCGGCGGCATCGCGCCCGAGCTCGTGTTCTGCTTCGCGACCGGCAACACGGCGCGCATCCGCGGGCTCGACTGCGGGCTGATCGAGGTCGGACGCGCGGCCGACTTCGTGTTCCTCGACCGCGCGCAGCACACCGCGGGGGGCACGATGCTCGACAGCGTCGCGCTCGGCGACCTGCCGGGCGTCGGCATGGTGATGATCGACGGCATCGTCCGCTGCGGACGCAGCCGCAACACGCCGCCGGCCATGCAGGTGCCGGTCGTGCGATAGGTCCGCGAATCCGTCGGCGCGATACGCGGTCCGTCGCCCCTCGCATCGCGCCGTGCCGCGCCCCACCCGTTCGCCGTCGCTCGAGCCGCGCAAGCGCCCGCGCCAGCCGCGGGCCGAGGAGACCGTCGCGATCCTCGTCGAGGCGGCCGCGCAGGTCCTCGAGTCGTCCGGCCTCGAGGGCTACAACACGAACGCGGTCGCGGCGCGCGCCGGCGTCAGCGTGGGCTCGCTGTACCAGTACTTCGCGAACAAGGACGCGCTGACGGTCGCGCTGATGAAGCGCGAGGATGCGCGATTCGCGGCCGACCTCGACCGCGCGCTCGCGCTCGGCGGCGGCCGCGCGGCGCTCGACGGCTTCATCGACGCGGTCGTGCGGCAGCAGCTCGCGCGCCCGCGGCTCGCGCGACTGCTCGACGTCGAGGAGGGGCGACCGGACGTGCAGCGCGCTGTCGGGGGATCGCGTCGCTTCGGGCCGCTGCTCGCGCGCGTGCTCGCGTCGCCCGACCTGCCGGCGCAGCGCCGACCGCGCATCGCGGCGCGCGACGTGGGCGCGATCCTGCGAGGTCTCGCCGACGCCGCCGGCGCACGCGGCGAGACCGGCGCGGCCGGCTTGCGGCGGCGCATCGCGGCCGCGGTCTACGGCTACCTCGAGCGCATGGCCGCCGCGGAGACGATGCGAGCGACGCCGCCGCGACGACGCTCGCGACGCCCGCAAGCCGCTGATCCGTAAGCCCGAATGGCGCCGCCACCGGTCGCGGGAATGCGAGTTGAGCAATGCGAGCAATCGCTCATATTCTTGCGCATCGCCGCTGACTGGACAAGATCATGACATTCGACACCGACCGGATGACGCTCAACCACCTGAGCTTTCCGTCCACCGACCCGGCCGCGACCGCCGGCTTCTTCGAGCGCCAGCTCGGCTGCACCGTCACGCCGATGGGGACGAGCCGTCTCGTCAAGCGGCCCGGGTTCGACATCGTCATCGAGGACGCCGCCGGTCGGCCGGTCGCGTGGCCGCACAACTTCCACGTCGGCCTCGAATGCGAGACGCTTGCCGACGTCGAGGCGGCGCACGCCGCGTTCGCCGCGGCCGGCGTCGCGATGAAGACGGGTGTGTTCCGTCACGCGCGCGGCTCGCGGTTCTTCTGCGAGGCGCCCGGCGGGTTGCTGTTCGAGATCAACACGCGGTCCGACGCGGAGCCTGCGTTCCGCGCGACGTTCGACAGCCAGCGGCGCACGTCGACCGAGGCGGCGTAGCGCGTCTCCGGGCGCCGTGACGGCGCGCGGCACGGAGCGGTTCACGCGTCGACCGCGAAGCGCTTCGCTTCGGCGACCCGCAACGCGAGCCCGTGACCGGGCCGCTCGCGCTGGGCGGGGAGGCGGCCGTCGCGGACCGGCGGCACGCCGTCGAACAGCATCGACTCGATGCGGACGTGGTCGCGGAAATACTCCATGTGCACGCCGCGCTGCGCATGGCACATCACCGCGGAATGCAACGCCGGCGCGCCGTGCGACGACAGCGGTCGATGCCACGCCTCGCACAGCGCCGCCGCCTGCAGGAACCCGGTGAAGCCCAGGCAGCGGGTCGAGTCGGCCTGCAGCGTGTCGACGGCGCCCGACTCGAGCAGCTCGCGGAACGCGTCGGGCGCGTAGCCGTATTCGCCGGCCGCGATCGACATGCACGACGGCGCCCGTTCGCGGACGAAGCGAAGCCCCGGACGATCGTCCGACGACACCGGCTCCTCGAACCACGCGACGCCGCGATCGCCCATCCACGCCGCCATGTCGAGCGCTTCCTTCGGCGTGTAGGCGCCGTTCGCGTCGACGAACAGCACCTCGTCGTCGCGCAGCGACGCGACGATCGCGTCGATGCGCCGCTGGTCGTCGGCGCGATCGCGGCCGATCTTGATCTTGAAGCGGCGGATGCCGTCGGCCCGCCATCGCTCGACGTCGGCCAGCAGCTCGTCCGGACCCTCGGTCGTGAACCCGCCGCTACCGTAGACCGGCACCGCGTCGCGGACGGCCCCGAACAGCTCGACGAGCGGGACGCCGAGCAGCTTCGCCTTCAGGTCCCACAGCGCCGTGTCGACGGCCGAGATCGCGCAGGCCGCGAGGCCGGGCCGGCCGATGTTGCGCACGGCCACGCTCATCGCGTGCTGCAGCCGGGTCGTCGCGGTCGCGTCGCCGCTGCGGATCGTGTCGGCGAGCTTGCCTTCGATCAGCGCGGCGGACGGCGTGCCGCCGTACGAGTAGCCCATCGCCTCGAGTCCGCCGGCCCGCACGTGGACGACGATCAGCGTCGTCGAGGACCATTCGGCCGTGCCGTCGGCCTCGGGCTCGGCCGTCGGGATCTCGTAGGCGGCGGCGCGGACGTCGTCGATCGCGATGCGCCTCGGGGCAAGCGTCGTCGTCGCGTCGGACGCCGGTGCGCCCGCCGAATGACTTGCTGCCGCAGCGTTCATGGGATCGCCTCCCGCGCGTCCGGTGCTCGGGCGACGGCTTGCCGGACGTCGTTGCCGTCGCCGGCCCGTCGCTGCAACGACCGCCGCGCGGCGTCGGGGTTCCGACGAGGCCGTGCGCGACGGCGACTCGGCGTTTCACTCCGCTTCGCGCTGACGGTCGACCACCCGCCAGGGAACGGTGTGTCGGCGACGGCGCGCCGGCGAAGCGGGCGCGCACCACGCCCGGTCGACGTCGTGCCGTGTCACACCGCGGCAAGTCCCTTGTCGGGCGCCACCGTCAAGTGGTCGGCACGATGCCTGACGACGTGGCGTGCCGTTCTCCGATGCCGCGCGGTCGCGTGCCGCCGCACAGTGGACTCGTCGCCGGCCGGGCCGGCGTAACGACACGAGGTGAAGTGATGGGCGCTCTCCTGCCTTGGTGGATCCTGATCGCGCCGGTGGTCCTCGCGATCATCGACATGATGTCGTCGTCGAAGACGAGCAGCATGGGTACGCGTCAGACGAACGCGACGCAGGTCCGCACGACGCCGTAACGCGGGTCGCCGCCCGACCGCGACGCTCGATCACGGCGACGCGGTCGACCCGGGGGATCCGGCTGGCCACGACGAACGCGGTCCGCCGTGGCTCACGTCGCTCGACGGCAGCGCGGCCGGCAGCCGGCCCGGCCGTCGATGCTCGACGCGGCCTGAGCGGTCGCCTCGACCGCATCGACTTCGAAAGGGTCTGTGAAGCGGGCGGGGCCGACGCGCCCTCCAGCGTTGCCTCCGCGATGGCCTGCGACCTCGGGACCCGATCGTGCGGCGGCCGGCAGCTTCCGGACTCGATCCGTACAACGGCCGGCCCTGGACTCGACGGGGGCTCGGCGCGACGTCCCGATCGAGCGACGACTCTAGTTCGCTCGCCAGCACGACACGGATTCCCCGTTCCTCGCCCCGAGCGCGTCGTGCGCAGCGGTCGACCCCTCGTCCGGCGGGCGCCGAACGACCGGCCGGCCGCAGTCGCGGCCGGCCGTCCTCGGTTACAGCGGCGTCGACGTCGGCGCCGGCGGCAGCGGCGTTCCGCCGGGGCCCGCGACGTAGGTCTGCGGCGAGACCGGCGGCTGTTGCCCGACGCCCGGCTTCGTCCAGTCGCAGACACCGGTCGGGAACACGGCATTCAACCGTGCCTGCTGGGCGGCGGTGAAGGTGTTCGCCGGATAGTCGGCGAACGACAGCGGCTTCAGCGTGCACTTCAGGATGTTCTCGGTCCGCGGGCCGCCGGCCACCTGATGCGGCGACGCGTGGATCGCGAGCTTCGGGTCCTGGTCGCAGATCGAGAAGTCGGTCACCTTCGTCGACAGCGTCGTGTCCGTGCTGAGGTAGCAGTAGTCGAACGCGGTCGACGGCTTCGCGGCGACGACCTGCGCCGGCGTCCGCTCGCTGTTCAACGTCGCCTTCGGCGCGCTCGCGACGAGGTTCGACAGCCACGTGTCCATCGTCAGGAACGACTGCAGCGTCAGCGCGGCCGGTGCGGTGAGGCCGGTGCTGAAGCGCCACATCACCTGGTTCGCATGGCCGCCGCCTTCCTGGTCGAGCCGGTCCCGCTCCGAGAAGCTGCGCCAGATGTAGTGGATGCCGGTCTCGTCGTAGCCGCGCAGGTCGATGATCGGCACCTTCGCGAACTCGACGCCGCTGCCGACGATGCCGCTGCGGTACGCGATCGGCAACGCCGGCGCGTCCGCGACGGCGCGCGCGGCCGAGAAGTTGTCATCGGCGTCGACGCCGCCGATGCGCTCGTTCAGCGTGACGAACTCCTCGGCGTTGATGGCGCCCGACAGCAGCGCCTTCAGGCCATACTGCACCCCGACGTTGTCGTACGTCTGGTTCGCGCGGTTCGTGTTCGGCACGGTTCCCCAGACCGCGACCGCGAGGTCGGGGTCGCCGCAGCGCGGCCCGTTCGGATTGGTCACCGGGTCGTACACCTGGCTGGCCGGCAGCTTGCAGTTGTTCGTCGTCGTGCCGTTGACCAGATGGCCCGCGGCGTCGGCCACCAGCACCTGCGTGTAGTTGCCCGGCTTGTTGTTGAACCCGAACGCATTGTTCCAGGAGTGGCAGCTCGTCTGGTCGAGATGGCCGTTGATGGCCGTCTTCTTCGCGTTGATCTGCGTCTGCGTCTGCCCCTCGGCCGTCATCAGACCCGTCCACGCGGTACCCGCGTAGAAGTTGACGAGCTGCACGCAATCCTGGACCTCGATGCCGGTCGTGATCGAGTCCGGGAAGTCGCACTGCACCTGGATGCCGTCGAGCAGGCCCGGGTACGTCGACACCGCGGTGTTCTGGCCGATCGAGCCGCCGGAGCAGCCGTTGCCCGCCGTGTACAGGATCTCGCCGTACGACTTCGTGATGTACTCCTTCATCATCATCACCGTCTCGACGTTGACGATGCGATTGGAGTTGTACAGCGAGTCGTTCATGCTGTTGTCGACGGTCATGAAGCCGCGCGACAGCGCGCTGTCGTCGGCCCAGACCTGTTCGCTGCGGTACTGCAGCCGGGGCTGACCGGTGCTCGCCCCGAACGAATAGACGATCTTCCGGTTCCACTGCGGCTGCGGCGCGTTCGCGGTCCACGGCTTCGTCGGGTCGTACAGCACCGCGATGTCGAAGATGCCGCGATCGATCGTGCCGCGCTCGACGCGGACGATGTACTTGACCGGCGTCGACGATCCGAGCGGGGTCGTCATCGCCACCGCGCTGTCGGGCGTCGAGTTGACGACGTACGGCTGGAAGCACGAGTTCGCCGGCGTGGTCGGATGCGGGATCGCGATGGTCGGCTGCGGATCCGGCAGCACGAAGCTGCAGCCGCCGTCGTTCGCCGTCACCGAGACCGGCGTCAGCGTGCGATAGAAGAAGTGCGTCTCGGTCGCGATGTCGCACTGGGCGTCGGTTGCGTTCGTCGACAGGCCGCTGGCGTTCGTCGCCGGCGTCGTCGCCGTCGCGGCCGTCGGCACGGGCGTCGCGCAGATCCACGGCGTCGTCTGGCTCGACAGCAACACCGGTCCGCTGATCGGATGGTTCGTGAGCGTGATCGTCGCGCCCGCGAACGAGTTGTCGACCGACGTCACCGTCACCGTGTTCGCGCCGTTCGCGAGCCCCGTGACCAGACCGACGATGCGACCGTCGGCGCGCTGAACGAAAGCGCTCGACTCGTCGGCCGCACCGACCATGACCTTCAGGCGCGCGGGAACCGCGTTCGCCGGCAGGTCCACCTCCATCAACGCGCTACCGCCGGTGACCATGTCGGCCCGCGTCGAGAGCACCTTCATCGACGTGCCCTGCAACGCGCTGGTCCCGCCGTCGTCGTGTCCGCACGACGTGGCGCCGACACACGCGGCGGTCACGAATACCCAACCCGCCAACTTCCGCGGTGCAATCATCTTCTGCTGTCTCCTGTCCGTCTCGACGCGCGTCGACCCGACGCCGGCACTCGCATCGATGTGCTCTGTGGCTCGACCAGACTAGGGCAGCACAGCCGTTTTGCCAAAGGTGGGTAAGTCCCGATTGCGCGGGGGATCGGTGGTGGCGGCGGGGCCGAGGCGCGGGATCGGGGGTGGCCTGCGACCCTGGGCGCGCGGGTATCTGGTGTCGGAGGATGCGTGCCGCTGGGCGCGCTGACTCGCGGTGTCAAGATCGCGTCAACGGGACGCGCGGGATCGCGACCGGGCCGCTGATGATGATGCAGACCGCGCTCCAGAAGCCCGCCGATACCGCGAGTGGGCCGCACAAGAGCCGGACGGTGGCCGGTGCGACGACGATCAGCAGCGTGCCGATCACCGAGAAGAATGCCGCGGTGACGCCGAAGTGTCGACAGACCCGGTGCAGCCTCGGCGAGGTTCAGCGAACGGCGGGTGGCGTCGTCGCGTTCCGACGACGCACGAGCATGCACGGCTCGACTGCCTGGCTGTGCGGCAACGCTCATCGAGCGATCTTCCGAATCCGTGCACGAGACGCCTCGGTGCAATGCGGCCGTCGCGTGGCGCCGACGCGCGAGCATGCACGCTCGAATGCTTCGCCATGCGCGGCGACGAGGATCGAGCGATCTTTCGGATTTCGTGCGCGAGACGCGTCGGTCCACGTGCAGCCGTCGCGTGGGCCGACGGCGAGCATGCACGGTTCGACTGCTTGGCTGTGCGCGGCGACGGGAATCGAGCGCTCTTCCGAATCCGTGCACGAGACGCCTCGGCGCACATGCAGCAGGTTTCGGGGCAGCGCGGCCACTCGCGAATTTCCGCGTCGGTGGGGCCGGGGCGGCGAACGCGGCGTGGCGAGCTTTTTTCTCGACGCCGGTCCTTTGGCATGCCGACTCGTCCCGCCGACGACGTGCCGGTCGAACGGCGAACGCGCGTCGCGTCGATTGGCCCATGGCGTCGGTGCGAAGCGCGGCGGCCTTCGGGCCGTCGGCGCTTCGCGGGTGATCGACGCCGTAGCGACGGACGGATGCGAACGGAGGGCTCGCCGCGAGACGCATGACGCGCGGCGCACGGCGCGCGACCATCGCTCGCCGTGCGCCGGCAACATTGAAGGACTTGCCGCTTACAGCGCCGTCGCCTCAGCGGATCGAAACACGCGGCGCCGCTGGCGACGTCTCACGGTCGGACCGGCTTGCGCCGACCCTGCGAGGCCAGCCGCAGCTGCACTCGCCGCCGAGCTCGGCTCGCCCGAGCGACGGCTTCCGCTGTAGCGTCTGCCGGACGACGAGATGATGGCACGCCCGCGGCGGCGACTGTGGTCCTACTGCGTCTACCAGGGCCACTTCAATTCGACTGACCTGCGACGTCGCGGCAGCCGATTGGACCTCGATGACGGACGCATCGATGCTGGTGGCGAGCCGCATCGTCCGAATGAACGCTTCGGCGTCGGCGGATGCATCTCAGACAGGACCGGCCTGCCGGCCTGTCGATCGCCTCCGTTCCGCCCCTACCGAACCGGCCGCCCAAAAACAAAAAGCCCGGATCTCTCGATCCGGGCTTTCGAATAAAAGCCTGACGATAACCTACTTTCACAAGCGAGCTGCTCACTATCATCGGCGCAATAGCGTTTCACGGTCCTGTTCGGGATGGGAAGGAGTGGTTCCACCTTGCTATGGTCATCAGGCATGACTTGTAAAGCTTCCTGAGTCGGCAGCGCCGCTCAAGAAACCCAATCCGGAAGAAGCGAAGCTTGTTTCGTTTTGCGAGCGTGATCGTATCGCGCGATCCGGATGATCTCCGGTTCAGCGGCACGCACACTTTACTCAATTCCACAACCATCAAGGTTATAGAGTCAAGCCGCACGGGCAATTAGTACTGGTTAGCTTAACGCATTACTGCGCTTCCACACCCAGCCTATCAACGTCCTGGTCTCGAACGACCCTTTAGGGGAATCAAGTTCCCGGGAAGTCTCATCTTGAGGCAAGTTTCCCGCTTAGATGCTTTCAGCGGTTATCTCTTCCGTATTTAGCTACCCGGCAATGCCACTGGCGTGACAACCGGTACACCAGAGATACGTCCACTCCGGTCCTCTCGTACTAGGAGCAGCCCCCCTCAAACTTCCAACGCCCACGGCAGATAGGGACCAAACTGTCTCACGACGTTTTAAACCCAGCTCACGTACCACTTTAAATGGCGAACAGCCATACCCTTGGGACCGGCTACAGCCCCAGGATGTGATGAGCCGACATCGAGGTGCCAAACTCCCCCGTCGATATGAACTCTTGGGAGGAATCAGCCTGTTATCCCCGGCGTACCTTTTATCCGTTGAGCGATGGCCCTTCCATACAGAACCACCGGATCACTATGTCCTGCTTTCGCACCTGCTCGACTTGTCAGTCTCGCAGTTAAGCACGCTTATGCCATTGCACTATCAGCACGATGTCCGACCGTACCTAGCGTACCTTCGAACTCCTCCGTTACGCTTTGGGAGGAGACCGCCCCAGTCAAACTGCCTACCATACACTGTCCCCGACCCGGATAACGGGCCAAGGTTAGAACCTCAAACAAGCCAGGGTGGTATTTCAAGGTTGGCTCCATGAGAGCTAGCGCCCCCACTTCAAAGCCTCCCACCTATCCTACACAGACCGGTTCAAAGTCCAATGCAAAGCTACAGTAAAGGTGCACGGGGTCTTTCCGTCTAGCCGCGGGAAGATTGCATCATCACAAACACTTCAACTTCGCTGAGTCTCGGGAGGAGACAGTGTGGCCATCGTTACGCCATTCGTGCAGGTCGGAACTTACCCGACAAGGAATTTCGCTACCTTAGGACCGTTATAGTTACGGCCGCCGTTTACCGGGACTTCAATCAAGAGCTTGCACCCCATCATTTAATCTTCCGGCACCGGGCAGGCGTCACACCCTATACGTCCACTTTCGTGTTAGCAGAGTGCTGTGTTTTTATTAAACAGTCGCAGCCACCAATTTTTTGCAACCCTTTCGCCCTTTTACAAGCTACCGGGGCCTACCTTATCCCGAAGTTACGGTAGTAATTTGCCGAGTTCCTTCTCCCGAGTTCTCTCAAGCGCCTTAGAATACTCATCTCGCCCACCTGTGTCGGTTTGCGGTACGGTCTTGTTGAGCTGAAGCTTAGAGGCTTTTCTTGGGACCACTGCCGATGACTTCCCGAGCAAGCTCAGTCGTCGCGATCTCTTGAATTACGCTCCCGGATTTGCCTAAGAGCCTTCTTGAAATCACCAACCCGGACGTCCAACACCGGGCTCAACCATTCGCGATCCGTCCCCCCATCGCACTCAACAACGGTGCAGGAATATTAACCTGCTTCCCATCGACTACGCATTTCTGCCTCGCCTTAGGGGCCGACTCACCCTACGCCGATGAACGTTGCGTAGGAAACCTTGGGCTTACGGCGAGGGGGCTTTTCACCCCCTTTATCGCTACTCATGTCAGCATTCGCACTTCTCATATCTCCAGCACACCTTACAGTGCACCTTCACAGACTTAGAGAACGCTCTCCTACCATGCAATCCAATTCGAAAACTGGACGCATCCGCAGCTTCGGTGACTGGCTTAGCCCCGTTACATCTTCCGCGCAGGACGACTCGATCAGTGAGCTATTACGCTTTCTTTAAAGGGTGGCTGCTTCTAAGCCAACCTCCTGACTGTTTTTGCCTTCCCACTTCGTTTTCCACTTAGCCAATCTTGGGGACCTTAGCTGGCGGTCTGGGTTGTTTCCCTCTCGACGTCGGACGTTAGCACCCGGCGTCTGTCTCCCGTGATTGCACTCTTCGGTATTCGGAGTTTGCAATGGTTTGGTAAGTCGCGATGACCCCCTAGCCATGACAGTGCTCTACCCCCGAAGGTGATACACGAGGCACTACCTAAATAGTTTTCGGAGAGAACCAGCTATTTCCGGATTTGTTTAGCCTTTCACCCCTACCCACAGCTCATCCCCTAGTTTTTCAACACTAGTGGGTTCGGACCTCCAGTACGTGTTACCGCACCTTCATCCTGGCCATGAGTAGATCATCCGGTTTCGGGTCTACACCCAGCGACTATCGCCCTGTTCGGACTCGGTTTCCCTACGCCTTCCCTAAACGGTTAAGCTCGCCACTGAATGTAAGTCGCTGACCCATTATACAAAAGGTACGCCGTCACCCCGCTTTAATGATCCTCGCAATGCGCTGCACGCCGCGTCGATCGCGGAAGATCGAACGGCTCATTGCAAGAAGCTGTTCTCATGGCCACGCGACGACTCCTCGTCCGAGATCAGAAGATCATTAAAGCGGGGCTCCGACTGTTTGTATGCATGCGGTTTCAGGATCTATTTCACTCCCCTCCCGGGGTTCTTTTCGCCTTTCCCTCACGGTACTGGTTCACTATCGGTCGATCACGAGTATTTAGCCTTGGAGGATGGTCCCCCCATGTTCAGACAGGATTACACGTGTCCCGCCCTACTTGTCGCAAGCCTAGTTCCACACCGGGGTTTTCGCGTACGGGGCTGTCACCCACTATGGCCGTCCTTTCCAGAACGTTCCACTAACGCCGATGCTAAATCTTGCAGGCTGGTCCCATTTCGCTCGCCACTACTCTGGGAATCTCGGTTGATTTCTTTTCCTCGAGCTACTTAGATGTTTCAGTTCGCTCGGTTCGCCTCCACTGGCCTATGTATTCAGCCAGGGATACCCTTGCGGGTGGGTTTCCCCATTCGGACATCTTCGGATCAATGCTTGTTTGCGAGCTCCCCGAAGCTTTTCGCACGCTACAACGTCCTTCATCGCCTGTGATCGCCAAGGCATCCACCACATGCACTTATTCGCTTGACCCTATAACGTTGATGCCTCTTTCGAGGAAGCCGCTGACAACGGCCGTCACAGGAATTGAGTTTAGCGTTCGTGCCGCATTCCAAGCGTCGTCTTTTCAGAGAACACTTAAAACTTGGTTGATACAATCACACCCATGTGCTCGATTTCACGACCACGCCTGAACAGCACGCGACGATCCATCGAAGCACATTACTTCACTTCTTCCAGATTGTTAAAGATCGAACAGCCAATTTGATCAAGCGATCAAAGTCAAGCGCACGCAGCGATGCGCTTGATCTTTGAACTCCTGATGAATGGTGGAGGTTGTCGGGATCGAACCGACGACCCCCTGCTTGCAAAGCAGGTGCTCTCCCAGCTGAGCTAAACCCCCGTTCGACCGTGCATGGCGGTCGGAGCGAATGGTGGGTCTGGATGGGTTCGAACCATCGACCCCCGCCTTATCAAGACGGTGCTCTAACCAACTGAGCTACAGACCCGAATCGATCGTTCGGCACCACGGCCGAGCGACTCAGATACGCCGTCCGCGACCCTGTTCGAAACAACCGATAAGCGTGAGCACTTGAGAGCCAGTGCTTACTCGAGAAAGGAGGTGATCCAGCCGCACCTTCCGATACGGCTACCTTGTTACGACTTCACCCCAGTCATGAATCCTACCGTGGTAATCGCCCTCCTTGCGGTTAGGCTAACTACTTCTGGTAAAACCCACTCCCATGGTGTGACGGGCGGTGTGTACAAGACCCGGGAACGTATTCACCGCGACATGCTGATCCGCGATTACTAGCGATTCCGACTTCATGTAGTCGAGTTGCAGACTACAATCCGGACTACGATCGGCTTTCTGAGATTGGCTCCCCCTCGCGGGTTGGCAACCCTCTGTACCGACCATTGTATGACGTGTGAAGCCCTACCCATAAGGGCCATGAGGACTTGACGTCATCCCCACCTTCCTCCGGTTTGTCACCGGCAGTCTCATTAGAGTGCTCAACTAAATGTAGCAACTAATGACAAGGGTTGCGCTCGTTGCGGGACTTAACCCAACATCTCACGACACGAGCTGACGACAGCCATGCAGCACCTGTGTTCCGGTTCTCTTTCGAGCACATCCAACTTTCATCAGGACTTCCGGACATGTCAAGGGTAGGTAAGGTTTTTCGCGTTGCATCGAATTAATCCACATCATCCACCGCTTGTGCGGGTCCCCGTCAATTCCTTTGAGTTTTAATCTTGCGACCGTACTCCCCAGGCGGTCAACTTCACGCGTTAGCTGCGTTACCAAGCCAATTAAGGCCCCGACAACTAGTTGACATCGTTTAGGGCGTGGACTACCAGGGTATCTAATCCTGTTTGCTCCCCACGCTTTCGTGCATGAGCGTCAGTGTCATCCCAGGGGGCTGCCTTCGCCATCGGTGTTCCTCCACATCTCTACGCATTTCACTGCTACACGTGGAATTCCACCCCCCTCTGACACACTCTAGCCCCGTAGTTTCAAATGCAGTTCCCAGGTTGAGCCCGGGGATTTCACATCTGACTTGCGGAACCGCCTGCGCACGCTTTACGCCCAGTAATTCCGATTAACGCTTGCACCCTACGTATTACCGCGGCTGCTGGCACGTAGTTAGCCGGTGCTTATTCTTCCGGTACCGTCATTACCAGAGGTTATTCGCCCCTGACGTTTCGTTCCGGACAAAAGTGCTTTACAACCCGAAGGCCTTCTTCACACACGCGGCATGGCTGGATCAGGCTTTCGCCCATTGTCCAAAATTCCCCACTGCTGCCTCCCGTAGGAGTCTGGGCCGTGTCTCAGTCCCAGTGTGGCTGGTCGTCCTCTCAGACCAGCTACGGATCGTCGCCTTGGTGAGCCTTTACCTCACCAACTAGCTAATCCGACATCGGCCGCTCCAATAGCGCGAGGCCTTGCGGTCCCCCGCTTTCACCCGTAGGTCGTATGCGGTATTAATCCGGCTTTCGCCGAGCTATCCCCCACTACTGGGTACGTTCCGATGTATTACTCACCCGTTCGCCACTCGTCGCCAGGGTTGCCCCCGCGTTACCGTTCGACTTGCATGTGTAAGGCATGCCGCCAGCGTTCAATCTGAGCCAGGATCAAACTCTTCAGTTTAATCACTGTTTCGGTTCTTTCGAACCGGTCACTCACTCAAGGAATATAGGTTGTGTGAAACCTACATCCATTTTTGCGAGCATTTGATGCTTTTAGTATTGCGTCGGGCACCGTCTTGCGACGGGCTCGAGACGCAGCACGTGGAACATCAAGTGCCCACACTTATCGGCTGTTGATTTTTAAAGATCGGGTGCCGGATCAGGGCCACGGGGGCCTTGCTCTGTTCCGTGCAGCAAAGACCGCGATTATGACTGGTCTGACTTCGGCCTGTCAACTCGTGCGGGACGAAAATTTCGCTTGTCTCGCACACTTCGGGGGCTTTGCTCGCCGCCGAACGATGTCGGCGGTGGAGTGCAACTCTATCAGGAATTTTTGAAGTTTGCACGTCGCTTGGCGGTGAAGGCCGCCATGCCCTCCTTCTGGTCCTCCATCGCGAACGTCGCGTGGAAGACGCGGCGCTCGAACAGCAGACCCTCCGACAGCGTCGACTCGTACGCGCGGTTGACCGACTCCTTGATCATCATCGCCACCGGCTGCGAGAACGACGCGATCTGCGCCGCCGCCTCGAGCGCCTCGTCGCGCAGGCGATCGACGGTGACGACGCGCGACACGAGACCGGCGCGCTCCGCCTCGTTCGCGTCCATCATCCGTGCCGTGAGGCACAGGTCCATCGCCTTCGCCTTGCCGACGGCGCGGGGCAGGCGCTGCGTGCCGCCGGCGCCCGGAATGATGCCGAGGCGCACCTCCGGCTGACCGAACCTGGCCGTGTCGGCCGCGATGACGATGTCGCACATCATCGCCAGCTCGCATCCGCCGCCGAGCGCATAGCCGGCGACGGCCGCGATCACCGGCTTGCGGACGCGCCGAAGCGTCTCCCAGTTGCGCGTGATGAAGTCGCTCCTGTAGACGTCCATGTACGTCCACTCGGCCATCGCCGCGATGTCGGCACCCGCCGCGAAGACCTTGTCGCCGCCGGTCACGACGATGCAGCCGATCGCGTCGTCGGCGTCGAAGGCGCGCAACGCGTCGCCCAGTTCGTCCATCAGCGCGTCGTTCAGCGCGTTCAGGAACTTCGGGCGGTTCAGCGTGACGAGGCCGACGCGGCCGACCGTCTCGGCGATGACGTGTTCGAAGGTCATGTCGGTCTTCCGATCCTCAATGCGCGGCCGTCACCGGACCGGCGACGCGCGGTTGTTCGCGACGAAACCGGCAATGTCGTCGGCTGCGAGCGGCGGTCCGAAGTGGAAGCCCTGCCCGGCCTCGCAGCCGAGCGTCCGCAGTCGCTCGAACTGCGCGCGCGTCTCGACGCCTTCGGCGATCACCTGGCACTTCAGCCGCCGCGCGATCTCGATGATCGTCGTGACGACGATGTCGCTCTCCTCGTCGGACGGCAGCCCGTCGACGAACCCGCGATCGAGCTTGATCTGCGCCACGAGCAGCTGGCGCAGCTGGCGCAGGGCGCCGTGGGCCAGCGCGAAGCCGCCGACGGCCGTCCGCACGCCGAGCCGCGACAGCTCCTTGACGACGCGCGCGGTGTCCTGCTCGTCGCCGACCAGCGCCTGCTCGTTCAGCTCGAGCACGAGCAGTCGGGCCGGCAGCCCGCTGCGCATCAACGCCGCCGCGACGACCGCCGGCAACCGGCGATCGTTGAACTGATGGCCGGCGACGTTGACGCCGACGGGCAGGTCCGCGAGCGCGGGGCTGCGCTGCCACGCCGCGAGCTGTTCGCAGACCTGACCGACGACGGACTTCGTGATCGGCTCGATCAATCCGCGTTCGGCCGCCGCGTCCATGAACGCGTCCGGGAGCAGCAGACCCCGCGTCGGATGGCGCCAGCGCAGCAACGCTTCGAAGCCGACGACGAGCCCGGTCGCGAGCGAGACCTGCGGCTGGTAGAACAGCACGAACTCGCCGCGAGCCAGCGCGGCCGCGATCTCGGTGTCGAGCGCCTTCTGCGTGCGCACCGCCGCCGCGAGCCGGGCACTGAACAGCGACGCCTGGCCGCGGCCGCGCCGCTTCGCCTCGCGCATCGCGAGGTCGGCGTACGCCCACAACGTGCGCGCGTCGCTCGCGTCGCCCGGCAGCCGCGCGATGCCGAGGCTCGCGGCGACGCGCGGCGTGTCGGCCTCGTCGGGCTGTACGCCGAGTCGGTCGAGCAGCATCGCGACGGTCTCTTCGACCGCCTTGACGCCGGCGTTCGCGAGGACGACGGCGAACGCGTCGCCGTCGACCCGGGCGACGTAGCCGCCGTCTCCGATCGCCGCCGCGAGCGTCGCGGCCGCCCGACGGATCGCGTCGTCGCCGGCCTCGTGCCCGTAGCGGTCATTGACGTCCTGCAACCGATCGAGGTCGATCGACAGCATCGTCAGCTTGCCGTCCCGCGGCAGCGCGGCGACGCGGCGCTCGAGCCATGCGCGCGCGGCAGCGCGGTCGGGCAGCCCGGTCAGCGCATCGCGCGACGCCGCGGCGTCCTTGCCGGGCGTCGCCGGCTCGGCCCGCGCGTCCGGCACGGCGACGCGTTCGTCCGGCATCGCCAGCGCCGTCGCGATCAGCTGCGCGATGCCGACGACGAAGTCGATCTCACCGTCCGACCAGGGTCTCGGCTCGCCGTCCGCGACGACGAGGTCGCCCCGCACGCGCCCGCCGACGGCCACCGGGGCGGCGGCGAACGCGGCGATTCCGGACCGCGCCAGCGCCTCGCGGACGCCCGGCTCCGCGAGCGCGATATCGTCGACCGCCTGCCACGGATGCGCGCGCTCGCCGGCGACCCGCGGCGGCGACGCCTCGCGCTCCGGCGAGACGTGCGACAACCCGCTTCGCTCGCGGTCGTCGTACGCCGCGACGCGCGCGCCGAGCCGCACCCGGGCGGCCTCGACGAGCGCGGCGACCCGCGCCGGCGCCGGCGCCACCGGTTCGATGGCGAGCGCGACGAGGGCGTCCCGCAGCGCGTCGGCGCGTTCCCGCGTCGTGGCGGCGCCTCGCTCGTCGGCGATCTCCGCCGTCGCGTCGCGCGCATGGATGACCATGCCGGCGATCCGCGGCACTTCGAAGCAGTTGCGCATCCGACAGACCAGCACCCGCGGCTCGCCTTGCCGGTCGACGACGTGCAGCCGGTAGCCGTCGCGGCAGGCCGCCTCGTCGTCGGTGCACGCCGGCTGCGCCGCCGACGTCCGCAGCCAGGTCGCGGCGGCCGGCGCGTGCGCCGGATCGAGCAGCGTCATGAACGGCTCGCCGAGCAGCGCGTGGACCCGATGGCCGAGCGTCGCCTCGACCGACGGGCTCGCGAACGAGATGCGGCCCTTGCGATCGACCACGAACGTCATGTCCCACTGGCGGCACGACAGCTCGCGGTGATACTCCTCGAGGTCGCGCAGCTCGCGCCGCAGCTCCCGCTCGACGCTGAGGTCGCGCACTTGCCAGATGGCGTTCGCGGCGAGCGGCCGCACGGCGTCGTCCGGACCGGACGGCCAGAAGACGACCTCGGCCACGAACGACTCGCCGTCACGGCGCGTCAGTGCCTGCTCCGCGACCGCGCTCGACGCGTCGCCGCCGAGCTGTGCCTGCAGCGCCTTCTCGAAGCGGTCGGCCACGCGGACGTTCGCGAACAGCGTCGCGACGTGCGACTCGACCGACACGTCCGCCGGCAGCGCGAACAGCGACCGCCACGCCGCGTTCGTCTCGACGATGCGTCCGGCCTCCGTCACCGCGACCGCCATCGTCGGATGCTCGAGCATCGCGATGGGCCCTCGCCGACGGCGACAGCGACGCGCCGCGGCGCGGGACCGTGATGGGAGACTCTTCGATGGAAGCCAAGATGCGGTTGTTCGTGGGGCGGCGGCCGCAAGCGCCGACGGCGAGAGCCGACGACGGCCGACGGTGGAGCGGGCCGACCTGATCCTTACCGTCGCACACGTCCGCGTCGGGTGCGCGTCCGTCGCTCGGCGGATGCCGCCTACAATCCGGACGTGCCCATCATCGGCGAGGGTCCGTTGTTCAAGGCGATCTACCTTTCACGCGACGACGGTCGTTTCGCGCGCGACCGTCGCCGAGCTCGACGACGAGCGGCTGCCGGCATTCGAGCACGGCGGCGTCACCGTCCGCATCGACCATTCGTGCCTGAATTACAAGGACGGCCTCGCGATCACCGACCGGGCGCCGGTCGTGCGGCAAGCTGGCCGATGGTGGCCGGCATCGACGGCGCCGGCGTCGTCGAGGCGAGCGACCACGCCGACTTCGCGCCCGGCGACCGCGTGATCCTGAACGGCTACGGCGTCGGCGAGACGCACTGGGGCTGCCTCGCCGAGCGCGCGCGGCTGTCGGGCGACTGGCTGGTGCCGTGCCCCGAACGCGCTGTCGACGCGCGACGCGATGGCGATCGGCACGGCCGGCTACACCGCGATGCTGTCGGTGCTCGCGCTCGAGTCCGCCGGCGTCGCGCCCGGCGACGGCGACGTCCTCGTGACGGGCGCGTCGGGCGGGGTCGGCAGCGTCGCGATCGCGCTGCTGTCGACGCTCGGCCACCGCGTCGTCGCGTCGACCGGGCGGCTCGACGAGGCGCCGTACCTGACGTCGCTCGGCGCGGCGGACGTCATCGATCGCGTGGAGCTCTCGGTGCCGGGCAAGCCGTTGCAGAAGGAGCGCTTCGCCGCCGCCGTCGACTCGGTCGGCTCGCACACGCTCGCGAACGTCTGCGCCCAGATCCGCTACGGCGGCTTCGTCACTGCGTGCGGCCTCGCGCAGGGAATGGATTTTCCGGCCTCGGTCGCGCCGTTCATCCTGCGCGGCGTCACGCTGTTCGGCATCGACAGCGTGATGGCGCCGCAGTCGAAGCGTCGACTCGCCTGGCAGCGGCTCGCCGTCGACCTCGACCGGGAACGGCTCGCCACCATGTTCCGTACGGTGTCCCTGGCCGACGCCATCCCCGCCGCACACGACTTGATGAACGGTCGCGTCCGGGGGAGGATCGTCGTCGACGTCAATGCCTGACTTTTCCATCCCCCGAGGAGTGTCCATGACGAAGGTCCACAACCCGGACGATCGGTCCGAACACGGCAAGGCACAGCAGGAGTCGCCGACGCGCGACGCGCCGACGACGGTCGAGGAACACATCGACGAGTCGGTCGACGAGAGCTTCCCGGCCAGCGACCCGCCGGCGGTCAAGTCGATCTCGAAGAAGTGACCGCGAGAAGGTAAGAAGCCGCCGCGCGACGCCTCGGTCGGGCCGCGTCGTCGACGCGCCCTCCGCGATCCGTCGGCCATGACGGCGGCGCCGGTCGGCGCCATTGCTCCGGCATTCGACGGCGCGCCCCCGACGCCGGGGTCAGCGGGTCACGGTTCGCATTCCGCCGGCTCGCGCTGCCGTGCCGGCGACCACATCGCGAACTCCGGCGCATCGGGGTTGCCGCCCAGCGTGCGCGTCAGCAGCCGGCCGCTCCGGAACAGGACCGGAACGATGATTTCCTCACCCATCGCCTCGATGCGGTAGCGCGGGCCGGACACGCTCAACGCCCCGACGAACTTGTCGTCGATGCCGAATACCGGACAGGCCACCGCGGCCGTCTCGCCGTCGCGCTCGCCGTAGGACGCGGCGTACATCTCGTGGCGGATCCGGGCGTAGCGGTCCTCGGTCGCGCCGGAAAAGGCGACGATGACGTGCGCGGCCGCGCCGATCGACAGCGGCAGCCGGTCGCCCTCGTGCACCGAATCCCGCACCGCGCGGGCCGCCTCGACGCGATGCAGGCAGACCCGTTCGTCGCGATCACGGACGTAGAAGGACGCGCCTTCCCGCAGCTCCTTGGCCATGTCGCGCAGCACCGGCATCACGACTTCGGCAGTCCGGAAGCTGCGCTGGTAGGCCGATCCGAGCGCCATCAGCTTCGAGCCGAGGCGAAAGCTGCCGTCTTCGTGGCGAAAGACGTACTGGAATCGTTCGAGCGACTTGCACAACCGGAGCAACGTACTCTTGTAGAGGCCCGTCCGCGCTGCGAGCTCGGAGAGCGACAGTCTCTCGTCGCCCAGCGCTTCGAGGATCGAGATGGCTCGTTCTACGGAGGCGACACCTTCTTCGTCAGGCATGCGGGTAGGCCGTTGTTGATTGTTATCATTTTCCTAGTCTAACGCGAGACCACCGTCCGGCGTCCGACCTTCCCCTGCACGTCCCTGCCGACCCTGTCGCGACGACGCGGGCCGCCGGCGTCTGCCGTCGCCGATCCGCCACCCGAACCCGGCCGAACGCGGCCCGCCGCTCGTCGCACCACCGCGTTTTCTCCCCCGTGAAACGGCCGGCCGCGTCGCCGTTTCCGTCACCTCCCGTCGCGAACGTATACCGGCGTTCGGACCGGGAACGCGCGTGCCAGATTTTGTAGGGCAGAACAGTATTGCATTTTCCCGACCCGCGTTTTATAAGAATCTCGCATAGCGTTCCCGCCGAATGCTGTAGCACAGACCGACGCAACTACTAGGGAGAACCAATGAATTTCGAACTGAAGCCCGCGACTTCGTCGCTGGCGCGCGCCGCCGTCGCGGTAGCCACGGCGCTGGCCGCGATCAGCGCCCAGGCCGGCCCGATCACGTTTACCTCGACGTCCCCCGATTTCATCGGCTCGGGCCAGCCGCCGGCGACGCAGACCGTCGGCTCGTTCTCCTTCACCGGCGGGCAGCTGAACCAGGCCGAATTCGGCACGATCACGCAGATCACGGTCAGCGGGATCTTCGGCGGCGGCACCTACCAGAACGCGGTCGGCAACTACTACACTGCACCGACGGACCTGATGCTCGACGGCGTGAAGATCGCGACCTGCGGTCCGTACGACGTCTGCAGCAACGGCTACAACCCGATCTACGACGGGTTGCAGACGTTCTCGTACACGTTCACGAAGGCGCAGTACGCCGGCCTGCTGTCGCTGCTGTCGACCGGCCCCGCGCTGCTGACCGCGGTGCTCGACAGCCCGTACAGCCAGAACTATCCGAACGACCTGACCGGCCTGAAGCTGGCGATCACGGCGACCGTGCCGGAGCCGGAGGTCGATGCGCTGCTGCTCGGCGGTCTCGGTCTCGTGGCGTTCGCGTCGCGCCGCAGCCGACGCAAGGCCGCGCCGGCGTTCGCGTGATGGCGTCCGGCATCGCGCCGGCGGTCTGATTCAATCCGATGGGGCGACGCGGTCGCCCCATCGCGCTCCAGGGCCCGCGTCCCGACGGCGCCTGCTCCTTCTGATTCCGGAACGACTCACGTGAACAAAATTGTCATCGCGCTCGCTCTCGGCGCGTCCTGCATCGGATCGGCCGCCGCCCAGGGCGTCAGCGACGTCTGGTACGACGGCCGGTGGTCGGCCGTCGTGCAGCGAAACGACGGCACGCGCCAGACCGGCACGCTCGTCATCTCGAATTTCGGCGGCACCTGGTCCGGATCGATCGCGAAGGACGCGGCGACTGCGAAGCGTTGTCGCGCCCGGCGGTTCACGATCACGCTGCAGGAAAGCAATGCGAACCAGGTCGCGCTGACGATCTGGGGATCGCCGGTCAGCCCGGGTTGTCCCGACGTGACGATGGACCTCGCGCCGGAGACGCCGCGCAAGCTCGTCGGCGACTTCGACGAGATCGGCAAGGTCACGTTGACGAAACATTGAGCGTCGTCGATCCTGGTCGAGCGCCCGCGTCCGCCTTGGCCGGGACGGACTCCGGCCCCGGCGGCGACGACCGCCGCGTCCGCAAGGTTCACCTTCCCGTGGCGGCAGTTGTCACCAAAAGTTAGCCTTCCGCACCGCCGGACGTGCGCCGCCGCCTAGGAAGCGCTCGGGCAACTTCCCACGGGAGCGGCCCTGTCGACCCGATACCCCTAGGACAAACCCGCATAGACGGGAGCCGGCCATTCACAAAGACTCTCATTTTATAACGGCGTTCTTGTAGATGGAACGCCCTCGAGAAAAAGCGGGCCATTGCCGCGGCGGGCCGCCCCGTCGCGGCTTCCATATTCTGAGGAAACCATCATGAAGAACAAGGCAGCAAAGTTGTACCGAGCCGTCAGTGGCGCCGGCGCCATGGCGGCCCTGGCCGTTCTCGGTGCGCCGGTCCCGGCGTCTGCGCAGCAGGGACTGTCGCCGGTCCCGAATTACGGCAACTTCAACTACGGCGTCTGTCGCGGCGTGAATCCCGCGTGCTTCAACAACTGGAACCCGACGCGGAAGAACAAGCTGCTGCTCTACACGCGCACGGCCGGTCCGCGTCACGCGAAGCTGGGTCCGGTCCTCGCCGCCGGTCTGAATCCGCCGCTCGTCGCCGCGAACGTCGCGCAGAACGCGATGATCGCGTGGGCCGCCGAGCTCGGCTACGGGATGGATTACACCGAAGACGTGACGCAGATGAACAATCTGTCGCAGTACAACGCGGTGATCTTCCTCAGCACGAGCCGCGATGCGCTGTGGAACAACCCGGGCACGCCGGGCTCGGTGCCCAACGCGATCGGGACGCAGCAGGATGCGGCCCGGACCAGCCTGCGCAACTACATGCGGGCCGGCGGCGCGTTCGTCGGGATCCACAACGCGTTCGGAACCGAATACAACTGGCCGTACTACGAGGGCCTGCTCGGCAACGCGAACTACTACGACCACGGCGGCCAGGGCAACGGCACCGTCGTGCTCCAGGCGCCGGATCCGATCACCGCGGGCCTGCCGTCGTCGTTCACGTTCTACGGCGACGAGTGGTACAACCTGCTGCCCTATCCGACCCAGGTCAAGTTCCTGATGACGGTCGACGAGACGTCCCTGCCGGGCGGTACGGCCGCCGTGAAGGGCGGCAGCCCGGGCGAAGGCACGTTCCACCCGGTCGCGTGGTGCCAGTACTACGACGGCGGCAAGGTGTTCGTGACGACGCTCGGACACGACGCCAAGAACTTCACCGATACGTCCGGCGTGCCGGGGCAACAGCAGTTCAAGCAGATGATCAAGCAGGGCATCCAGGCGGTGACCGGCCAGATCCCCTTCTGCACCTGATCCGGATGATCCCGCGCCTCCCGGCGCGGGATTTACATCGACGGTTCAGATCGTGAGCCATTCGGCCACGATCCATTGCGCACCGGTCCCCCGGTGCGCTTCGATTCTCGATTGGAAGGAAAACACATGAGGAAGACCACCCTCGCCGTGCTGATCGCAGCCGGCTTCGCGCTGAGCTCGCAGGCGTTCGCCCAGAGCAGCACCCGACCGGAGCCGACTTCCCGAAGGCAGGCGGCAATCTCGCCAACTGGAATTACTCGTCGCTGACGCAGATCAACAAGATCAACGTCAAGAATCTCGGCGCGGCGTTCGCCGTGCACCTGGAAGGCGGCGCGAAGGTCGGCCAGCAGGAAAGCATCATCGCCTACGGCGGTGTCATCTTCGTCGAGACGACGCAGGGCAACGTCTACGCGGTCGACGGCGTCACCGGCGCGATCAAGTGGTCGTACAAGCCGGGCTACGGCAGCCAGCAGCGCCGCGGCGCGGCGATCGGCAACGGCCTGCTGTACACGACGTTCGCCGGTCGTCGCATCGAGGCGCTCGACATCAACACCGGCGCGAAGGTCTGGTCGGTCACACTGGACTCGTCGCTCGGCGGCGTCGGCCCGGTCGCGATGACCTACTGGGACGGCATGGTCTATGTCGGCTCGGCGAACAACAGCTTCAACTCGGGCATCGCGCTGAACGCGACCAACGGCGCCGTCGTGTGGAGCTTCCAGGGCGTCGCACCGCCCAGCGACCCCGCCGCGTATGCGACGTGGGGCGGCGGTCCGCAAGCCGGCGCCGCGCCGTGGATGCACCCCGCCGTCGACCCGATCACGAGCACGGTCTTCTGGACGTTCGGCAATTCGCGCGGCAACTCGTCGCAGAACGGGTCGAACCGCCCCGGCGACAACCTGTACGCGAACTCGCTCGTCGCGATGGACGCGAAGACCGGCGCGAAGAAGTGGCACTTCCAGTCCGTGCACCACGACATCTGGGACATGGACAACGTGATGGCGCCGCTGCTCATCGACACCACGGTCCAGGGCCAGCCGCGCAACGTGATCGTGTACGGCAGCAAGGCCGGCATGTTCTACCTGCTCGACCGCAACACCGGCCAGCCGATCTTCCCGATCGACGAAGTCGCCGTTCCGCAGGATCCGCGTCAGAGCAACTCCCCGACGCAACCGATGCCGCGCAACGGCTCGTACGTGTCGACCTGTCCGACCAGCAGCGGTCCGACGCAGGCACCGCCGAACTTCACGACCGGCTGCATCTACACGCCGCACTGGGATCTGCCGGTCTACAGCTACCCGGGCAACGGCGGCGGCGGCAACTGGAGCGCGATGTCGTACAGCCCGCACACCGGCTACTTCTACGACGGCTACGCGAACATCGGCGGCGCGCACGACCTGACGGAGACCAGCAACGGCTTCCGCGCGATCGGCGAGCGGACGCAGGGCGGCATCATCGCGTTCAACCCGGCGACGGACACGGTCGTGTGGAAGAAGGACATGCCGTACGGCCAGGCGAACGGCCAGGGCATCCTGAGCACGCCGACCGACATCCTGTTCACCGGCTCCGTCGACGGCTACATGCTCGCGCTCGACGCGTTGAGCGGTCGCGAGCTGTGGCGCTTCCAGACCGGCGCCGGCGTCAACGGCAGCCCGATGACCTACATGGGCAACGACGGCGCGCAATACGTCGCCGTGTTCTCCGGTGGCAGCACCCTGCCGTACTCGGATGCGCCGCTCGGCGATACGTTGTGGGCGTTCAAGATCGGCGGCACGGTGCCGCAGGCCGCGACGCCGACCCCGCCGACGCTCCGTCGTCCGGTCACCTCGACCGCGGTCGCGGGCACCGCCGTCAACAACACGGTCTACCTGAACCGCACCTATTCGAACGGTGTGGTCAGCTCGACCGAGACGGACGGAGGCACGAACGGCAACGGGATGGCGCCGCAGTTCATGACGGTTCCGGTCGGCACGACGGTGACGTTCATCAACCCGGTCGGCAACACGCACAACCATTGCGCGACGCAGTTCTTCGAAGGGCTGTTCAACTTCGGACCGTTGGCTCCGGGACAATCGGCGACCTACACGTTCACGCAGCCGGGCGAGTATTTCTATAACGACTGCACCTACCCGAAGGCCACCGGCAAGATCGTGGTCCAGTAAGGCTGTCCAACCGAGCGGCACGACCCGTCCAGGGCGCGTGCCGCTCATCGCGCAAGACATCTAGAAGCAGATTCATCGATTAGGAGATCGTCATGAACTACCGCACGGCGCCGAAAACGATCCGACCGAGCCTCGCCAGGCTCGCGCTCGCGGTCGCCATCGCATTGCCGATTTCGAGTGCACTGGCCAATCCGGTCGCCAGCTTCAGCGTGACTTCGTTCAGCTTCAACGCCAACGGCGGCACGCTGACGTTCAACGCACCGGACGACTACACGCAGATCACGACGTACGCAGAGGACGCCGGCGGCATCAAGGCCTACGACACGAAGACGTCGTTCTCGAACGGCTCGATCACGTCGACGACGCCGAACGCGAGCGGCGTCGGCAGCGCCACGGCCTCGCGCACGATCAGCGGCAGCGCGAGCGCGAACACGTTCCCGTACTCGTACTACGCCCAGCCGAACAAGGGGTCGTCGAACGTCGAGCAGGACGGGACGTTCTCGCTGACCGGCGGCAACGGAAGCGTCACGTTCAACGTCGGCTACACGCTGACGCTGTCGTCTCCGAACGGCAACAACTACAACAACTACTCCGAAGCGGATCTGACGTTCATGCTCGGCACCGTCCTCGGCAGCACCGGCGGCACGAGCACGATCGAGCACTCGTCGTTCGACACGGCGTCGGGGATCGCGACGTACACCGGCATGTTCACGCAGACGGTGACGCTCGCCGGCGCCGGCGACGAGGGCTACTACAGCCTGATCGGCAACACCACGGCCGATGCGCCTGCGCTGATCGTCCCGGAGCCGTCCGAGATGGCGCTGATGTTCGGCGGTCTCGCCGCGCTGTCGGGCTTCACGATCAAGCGCCGTCGCAAGGCCTGATCGGTCTGCCGGGCCTTCCGGTCACGGAGGGCCCGGCTTCAGCGTCGCCGGGTCGCTCGACATCGGCGACGCCCCGCCCGGCGGCGTGTTGCCGAAGGCGGGCAGCTTGAACGTCGTCGCCGGCCCCGGCGACGATCCTCCCGGCCCCACGTCGGGATACGCGAAGATCCACTCCGCATAGCTCTTCGCCCCGTCGAAGTCCACGTCGTCGCGAGGGAAGTCCGATTCCTTGATCGGCCGCTGCAGCGACGGACTGTGCACCCCGGCGAAGCCGCCGCCGGGCGCCGGGATCAGGACCCAGTCGGCCGCGCCGGTGATCGGATCGAGATAGACCTTGCGCAGGTGGCGACGCACGGTCGGAAAGCGCTTGTCGAGCAGCAGCTCGTCGAACGATCGCGGGAAGCGTGCCTGCTGCCCCGACGGCACGGTGTCGCGGAACTCGACGACGGCCTGCCGGATCTGGTCGCCGACGAACAGCAGCTCGGCCTCGCGATCGCGACGCGACGCGGTGCTCCACACGGTGCCCGCGACACCCATGACCGCCGACAGCATCGCGATGAACAGCAGCACGCCGATGTACGTGAAGCCGCCCTGACGGGCGTCGTGCGGGGCGCTCACATCGATTCGAACGGCGTGCCGTCGCTGCTCGCGCCGGGCGCGCCGCTGTGGACGTCGTACACCGCGCCCTTCGAGCCGTCGGGTGGCGGGACGGTCACCCAGGTCTGCGCGCTGCTCGTGATGGGGTCGACCGGCAGCGCGCGGATGTAGCGCTGCTGCACGAGCGCCGTGAGATCGTCGGGATAACGGTCGTGATCGGCGTGGTACTTGTCGATCGCGTCGCGCATCACGGCGAGCGACTGCTTCAGCGTGACCTCTTTCGATCGCTCGACGGAGACGAAGTAACGCGGCAGCGCGATCGTCAGCAGCGTCGCGATGATCGCCATCACGACGAGCAGCTCGATCAGCGTGAAGCCTCGCGGGCGCCGGATCACCACGATCGGTACGGCGTCCCGTTGATCGCCGTCGCGTCCGACAGCGAATACACGTCGTAGACGTCGGCACCGCTCTGCGGCTGGTCCGGCGGCGACTCGTAGCTGCGCTTGCCCCACGTCTCGTCCGCGGTGGCCCCGTCGTCGGCCGCCATCGGGTCGCGCGGCAGCCGACGCAGGAAGTACATCTTGCGGTGCTTCAGGTCGTGCACGTCCGGCACGCCGTCGACGAGCGCCGACAGCGTCGGCGGATAGCCGGTCGCGGCCGCCGACTTCGCGATGCGGCCCGAGTCCGACGCGCCCTTGTACGCGTCGATCGCGGTGCGGATCTCGCGCAGCGCCACGCGCAGGTCGTGCTCCTTCGTGCGACGCACCGACAGCTCGGCGAGCGGCACCGCGGCGGCGGCCAGCAGACCGATGATCGCGACCGTGACGACGAGCTCGATCAGCGTGAAGCCCGCCGACCGGCGCGCGCGCAGGCCGGCGATCGACGCGCGCCGCGTCGGCCCCGGTGGGTCGCGACGCGCCATCGCTACTTGTGGGCGACGATGTCGACGACGCGCGCGGTCGGCGGCAGGATGCCCGGGCTCGCCGACGTCAGCTCGAAGCCGAGCTCGGTGCGCGTCGGCTCCGTCGCGACGACCTTGAAGCGGATCGGCACCGCCACCGGCGCGAGCCCCGCGACGTCCGGCGAGCCGACCGCGACGGCGAGCCGGCCGGGCGCGCCGCCGGCAGCAGGGTCGCCGCCGCCGACGACCGCCAGCACGGCCGGGTCGTAGCGCACGGTCACGGCGGCATTCGCGCCGACGCTGCCCGGCGGCAGCGACAGGTCGACCCCGAACTCCTGCCCGACGATGGCCTGCGCCGGACCGTTCGCGGTCATCGGCGCGGCCGGCGTCGAGGCCGCTGCGGCAGCCGGCGGCGGCGCGCCGCGCGCGCGGGACGGTCGCCGTTGCCGTGCCCGGCGCCGCGGCCTGGTCGGGCGACGGCCCCATCGACAGACCGCGCGACTCGCTCGACGACAACGCGAGCGGAACGACGCCGGGCGCGGCGTCGGTGCCGTACGGGATGCGGTTCGCGACCGACACGGGCCGCAGCAGGTTGCGCACGACGTGCGGCGTGATCAGCAGCACGACCTCGCTCTTCGACACCGTGTCGTTGTCCGCGCGGAACAGCCGTCCGAGCACCGGGAAGTCGCCGAGCCACGGCACCTTCGTCGCGGCCGCGATGTCGGAGTTGCTGATCAGGCCGGCCAGGACCTGTGTCTCGCCGTCCTTCAGGCGGAGCGTCGTCTCGGCGTTGCGCGTGCCGAGCGTGTAGGCCACCGTGCCCGAGATGTTGAGCTGCGACAGGATGTTCGACACCTCGAGCGAGACCTTGATGCCGACGTCGTTCTCGAGATAGATCGTCGGTTCCACCTCGAGCTTCAGGCCGGTGTCGATGTAGTTCACCGACGACGACACGCCGACGTTCGCCGTCGACGTCGTCGTGATGACGGGCACCTTCTCGCCGATCAGGATGCGCGCCTTCTCGTGGTTCTTGACGCGGATGCGCGGGTTCGCGAGCACGTTGGTGCCGCTGTCGTTGCGGCTGAGGTCGAGGATCAGCGCCGGGTTCGCGACGAACGCACGCAGCCCACCGAGCCGCAGCGGCACGAGCGTCGTGCTCGTCGTCCCGGTCGTCGGATCGGTGGTTCCCGTCGTGATGGACCCCGTGCTCGGCAGCGAGCCGACGATCTGCGTCGGGTATTCGAGCCCGACGTTCTGCACCAGGCTCTCGGCGACCTCGAGCACCTCGACCTCGAGCATCACCTCGGGCTCGCCGAGGTCCTGCGTCGCGACGAGCTGCTCGGCCAGCTTGATCGCCTCCGGCGTGTCCCGCATGATCAGCAGGTTCAGCTTCTCGTCGACGAAGACGTCGCGCGTCTTGACCATGGTCTTGATCATCGTCGCCGTCTGCTTCACGTCGGCGTTCGCGAGATAGAAGCTGCGCATCACCAGCTCCTGGTAGTCGTGCTGCTTCGCCGCCGTGTTCGGATAGATCACCACCGAGTTGTCGTTCAGCACCTTCCGGTCGAGCTGGTTCGTCAGCAGGATGATGCGAAGGATCTCGTCGAGGTTCGTGTCGCGCACGAAGATGCTGGTCCGCTGGTCGGTCTTGACGTCGCGATCGAGCACGAAGTTGATGCCGGCCGCCATCGAGATGACCTCGAACACCGTGCGCAGCGGCGTGTCGCGCAGCTGCAGCGTGATGCGCCGCTTGAGCGCCGCACGCAGCTTCGGGTCGGGCGGCGCCTGCCGCTTGCGTTCCTCGGCGACGGCCTGCATCACCGCACGCGCGCCGCGCTGCGACGAGTTCTCGGCGAGCAGCGCGCTCGCGATGCGCTCCGCGGAGTCGATGTCGCCGAGGCGCAGCGCCTCCTGCGCCGCGTCGGCCTGCTGGCGCTGGCGGCGCTCGACGGCGACGGCGTCGAGCCCGCGCCGCGGCAACACGGCGGTCGGGTCGTAGCGCTGCGCGGCGAGGTAGCCGCGCTCGGCACCGTCGAGGTCGCCGGCCGTCCGCGCCGCATCGGCCTGGCGAAGGAAGTTGCCGACGATCGCATCGCGTTCGGTGATGTACGCGTCGTAGGCTTCCGGCGTCCGCGGGTGACGGTCGGCCTGTTCCTTCAGCACGGCGAGCCCGGCGTCGAGCTGGCCCTTCCTGATCAGGTCGCGGCCGTCCGCGGTCTGCGGCGTCTTCATCCCGGGCAACGCGCAGCCGACGAGGCCGAGGAAGAGGAACGGCAGCGCGGCGCGCAGGCCGGTCAGCGAGCGCGTGCGTTGTCGTCGGGATGAATGTCGCATGGGTCAGTCGCTTCCGTTGGGATCGCTGGCGCTGCTCGGCCCGTTCGCGGCGGCCGGCGCGGCGGACGCCGGCGCGGTCGTGGTCTCCGCCGACCCGGTCTCGGCGGAGACGGTCTGTCGAACGTGCAGCGGCAGGTATTCGAGGACGAGCGTCGTCTCGCCGATGGACCGCACGCGATAGGTCCGGTCCATCGTCTGGTCGACGCGCACGATCGACGGAGCTCCCTGTCGATCGAGGACCCCGTACGTCTTGCCGTTCTCGACCCATCGGCCGAGATACGTGAACGGAACCGGCGGCGCCGTCGGGCGCGGCGGTGCGATCGGCGCCGACGGCACGGTCGCGGTCGATGCGACGGCGCGCCGCTGCGTGTCGAACGGGTCCGCCGTCGGCGGCAGACCGCGTCGCGCATCGGGGGCGACCGCATGCAACGCCGGCGCGCCGGTCGACGCCTTCGTCGGCGACGTGCCGGAGCGCGGCGCCGGCGCGCGCGCCACGACGACGTCGTCGGCGTCGGGCGTGCGGCGGCCGACCCCCCACATCGCCGCGACCGTCGCGACGGCGGCGACCGCGTACAACGTCCAGCGCGTGCGGGCCGACGTCTTCATGGCGTGTCGGGGAGCAGGTACAGCGTGAAGCGAAGACGCGCATCGACGACGCGCGCGGGCCCCGAGTCGCGGCTGAACTGCGCCTCGTCGAGCGACGCGGCGGGAACCTGCGCGAGCACGCCGTCGATGAACGCGCGGACCTGCGCGTAGCTGCCCGACACCGGCAGCACGATCTGATAGCGCAAGAGCCGTTGACCTTCGCGACGGTCGAGCCGATATTCGCCCGACCGGAGCACGAGCCCGTTCGCGATTGCGGCCTGGTCGAACGCGGACAACCATTGCGGTGCGCTGCGCAGTCGCGGCAGCCTCGCGTAGAACGCCTCCAGCGCACGCGTGTCGTCGGCCGGTCCTCGGCCGCGCGTCGCGCCCGCGCCGCCGGTCTGCTGCCACTGGTCGAGCCGAGCGCGCAGGTCGGCGTGCCGTTCGTGCAGCGACACGAACGTCAGCGTTCCGTACAGGACGCCGGCGACGAGGATCGCGGCCGCCGCCAGGCCACCGGGTCCGAGCCGCCATCGCAGGCGACCCCACGTCGTGCGCCAGTCGTTCATGGCGCGTCGGTCCAGCGCGCGGACAACGTGAACGCGACCGACGTCCCCTGCTGCGGATCGTCCTGCACCTCGTGGCTCGTCAACAGCACGTCCGCGAGCGACGGCGCGTTCTGCAGCCGGTCGACGTACGCGAGCACGTCCTCGTACTGGCGTGCGACGCCCGAGATGCGGATGCGATCGCCGCGCGCCTCGGGTTGCAGTCCGACCAGCACGACGCTCGGGTCGGTCGCGCGCTCGATGCCTTCGAAGAGCCGGCTCCACGGCGTCGATAGGCGCGCGACGACCTCGTTGGCCTGGGCGAGCTCTTCGCCGAGCCGCTTGCGGTCGACGACGACCGCGCCGCGGCGCGACGCGTCGTCGCGCGGCGCCGTTCGCCGCGCGCGATCGATCTCCGCGGCGAGCCGAGCGTCCTCGGCCGAACCGGCCACGGTGCCCCAGACGTCGCCGACCACGACCGCGAGCGCGAGCACGGCGAGGACCGTCGCGGTCTTCCGGCGCGGCGGGAGCGGGTGGACGAAGTCGAGGTGGATCGCCGGCGTCATGTCGCCGCCAGCGGCCGCAGGCCGATCTCGAGCGGCACGTGCTCGAACACCCAGCCGTCGCCGGTCGCCAACGCCCGTTCGTCCGCCGCTTCGGTCGAGAACAGCACGACGCGTCGCTCGTCGGACGCGATGCCGTCGCTCAGGCGCGCCTGGTCGACGAGGCGACGCACGTCGGGCGTCTCGCCGGCGCGCAACCGGTGGCTGCGCAGCACGCCGATGCCGTCGGGCGCGACCCGCACGAGCACGAGCCGCGTCGGCTCGTGGCAGACGAGCCAGTACGGCGCCGACGAGCCGTCGATCGCGGCGCTCGCGTTGATGCAACGGGCGAGCAGCGGCTCGACGGACGCGACGCGCCATCCGTGCGCCGCGAAGCCCGACACGACGTCGTCGACGACCTGCGCATCGACGCCGGCGGCGATCGTGGCGTCGTGGCCGGTGTCGCCGAGCGTCACGCGCCAGCCGTCCGTCATGCCCGCGAACGCCTGCTGCAGCGCGAAGCGGGCCGCGATCTCGCGCTCGCCGCGTCGATGCAGCCGCCCGCCGGCATGCAGCAGCGCGTAGCGGACGAAGCGATTCGACAGCACGACGTGCGCGGCGGCCTTCGCGCCCGGCAGCGCGCGCGGAGAGTCGACCGAACTCGGCTCGCGGCCGAGGCTCTGCGCGACGGACTCGTCGGGCGCGCCGCGCGCGATCCGCATCACGGCCGCGGCCTCGGTGCCCCGGCGGCGGTCCTGTCGCGCGACGTCGATGCGGTCCGGCATGACGAACGCGTCGAGCCGATCAGACCAGCGGACTGACCACACGGTCGATCTCCTCGAGGTTCGTGCGCCCCGCGAACACGAGGTCGACCGCCGCCTCGCGAAGGAACTCCGTGCCGCCGCGGCGCGCGACTTCCTTCAGGGCCCGGATCGGCTGGCGCGGCGACGATCATCTCGCGCAACTCGTCGGTCAGCATCAGGATCTCGGCGATCGCGGTGCGGCCGAGGAAGCCGGTGTTGCGGCATTGGCCGCAGCCGCGTGCCGCAGAAGAACTCGAACGCGGCCCGCCGCGCCGGGATCGATGCCGGCCGCCTCTCAAGCGCGCGGGACTCGGGTGATCGGGCAGTGCGGCAATGCGGGCAGTTCACGCGCACCAGGCGCTGCGCGACGATGCCGTTCAGCGCGGCGGCGAACGCGTACGGGTCGACGCCCATGTGCGTGAAGCGGCCGAGCACGTCGAACACGTTGTTCGCGTGGACCGTCGTGAACACGAGGTGGCCGGTCAGTGCGGCCTGCACCGCGATCAGCGCCGTCTCGGCGTCGCGGATCTCGCCGACCATCACGCGGTCGGGGTCGTGCCGCAGGATCGAGCGCAGCCCGCGCGCGAACGTCAGTCCCTTGCGCTCGTTGACCGGGATCTGCAGCACGCCGGGCAACTGGTATTCGACCGGGTCCTCGATCGTCACGATCTTCGCGGCCCCGTCGTTGGTCTCGGAGATCGCCGCGTACAGGGTCGTCGTCTTGCCGCTGCCGGTCGGGCCGGTCACGAGCAGCATGCCGTACGGTTGGGCCGCGAGGCGGCGGATCGTCGTGCGGTCGCGTTCGCCGAAGCCGAGGCTGTCGAGCGTCAGGCCGCGCACGTCGTCGGCCAGCCGCTGCTTGTCGAGGATCCGCAGCACCGCGTCCTCGCCGTGGATCGACGGCATGATCGAGACGCGGAAGTCGATCTCGCGGCCGCGTACCGAGACCGTGAAGCGGCCGTCCTGCGGCACGCGCCGCTCGGAGATGTCGAGCGACGCCATCACCTTGATGCGCGAGATGACCTGCTCCGGGATGTCGACCGAGCCGATCGTGCGGACGGCGCTCAGCACGCCGTCGATGCGGTACTTGATGCCGAGCCCCGCCGGCAGCATCTCGAGGTGGATGTCGGACGCCTTGACCTTCAGCGCGTCGTAGAGCGTCGACCGCACGAGGCGGACGACCGGGCTCGTGTCCTCGGCGATGCTCTTGAACGACAGGTCCTCGAAGCTCGCATCGAGCCCCGGCGCGTCGAGCGCGGACGCCGGCAGGCTCTCCATCGCGGACAGGCTCTCCTCGTAGCGCGCGAGGAAGGCCGCGATGTCGGCGTGATGCGCGAGCGCGACGTCGAAGTCGGCGGCGACCTTCTCCTCGGCCCAGGCCACGTGGTCCGGGAGGAACGGGTCGCCGATCACGAGACGCAGCTCGCCGTCCGGCGCGCGCATCAGCAACGACTGCATCCGCACGGCGTCGGCGTACGGGATCCATTCGAACGCCGGCGTCCAGCGCAACAGGTCCTGCGCGGTCGCGACGTCGTAGCCGAACGTCGCGGCGAGCGTCTCGACGAACGGCGCGCCGCCGACGCCGCTCAGGTCCTCGAGCGCCGCGACGACCGACGTCCCGCGCACCGGCGCGGCGTCGATCGCCTCGCGCAGCAGCGTCTCGTCGAAGCCGCGCGACGAGCGACGACCCGCCGACGGCGGATCGGCGACGTCCGCGTCCGGCAGCCCCGGCACGAAGACGGCGGCCGTCATTGCAGGCTCCCGGCCAGCTCGAAGATCGGCATGTACATCAGGATCACGATCGCGCCGATCACGAGGCCGATCAGCGCCATCAGCAGCGGCTCGAACAGCTTCGTGAACCACTGGACCCAGCGCGCGAGCTCCTCGTCGTGGAACGACGCGATGCGGTCCATCATCTGCGCCATGTCGCCGCTGCTCTCGCCGACGCGCAGCATGCGATCGGCGATCGGCGTCGTCAGTCGCGCCTCGCGCATCGCGGCCGAGATCGACGCGCCCTCGCGGATGCGGTACTCGGCGCGCGCGAGACCGTCGCGCATCCGCGGCGGCAGCAGGCCGCCGACCATCCCGAGCGCCGGCACGACCGCCGTCCCGCCGCGCAACAGCATGCTGAGCGTGCGGTACAACCGCGCGAGGTGGTACATCGCCACGCGCTCGCCGATCGCGGGGATGCCGACGAGCGCGCGGCGCGCGACGCCGACCAGCTGCGCCATGAACGCGACGACGAGCGCGATCGCCACGATCGCGCCGACCGCGGCGACGGCCAGGTGCGCGTTGATGAACAAGCCCCAGTCGAGCAGCAGCCGCGACAGCAGCGGCAGCTCGCGCCCCGACTCCGCATAGATCGACGCGAAGCGCGGCACGACGTAGCCCATCAGGAAGAAGACGACGAGCGCGCCGACGCCGAGCAACGCCACCGGGTAGATCGTCGCGGACACCACCGTCTTGCGCACCGCGTCGAGCCGCTCGTGATAGTCGATGTAGCGCCCGAGCGCCTCGCCGAGGTCGCCGGTGCGCTCGGACGCGCGGACCGTCGCGACGTACAGCGGCGAGAAGACCGCGGGCCGCTCGGCCAGCGCCTGGGAGAACGAGCGCCCCTCGAGCAGCGGCGTGCGGATCGCCTCGATCGTCGCTCGGACGTCGGGCCGGCTCTCCTTCTCGGCCATCACGTCGAGGCTCTCCGGCAGCGACAGGCCGGCGTCGAGCAGCGCGACGGCCTCCTGCGTGAACTGCAGCAGCGGGAAGCGCTGCGCGACGCGCAGCCTGAACGCGCCGAGGCGCTGGTCGGGCTTCGCGCTCAGGACCGTGAGGCCCTGCGCGCGCGCCTGCTCCATCGCCGCCGCGGCATCGTGCGCGTCGAAGCGCGCCAGGACGACGCCTCGCCCGCCCTGCAGGCCCCGCACCAGATACTTCATCGCTCGCCCTACCAGCTCGTGATGTCGGCGGCGTCGCCGGTGCCGCCCGGCTGACCGTCCTTGCCGAGCGACGACAGGTCGAACTCGCCGTGCTCGCCGGGCGACTTGTAGATGTACGCGTTGCCCCACGGATCGAGCGGCACGCGCTTCTGCAGGTACGGACCGTTCCAGCGCGGCACGTCGGCCGGCTTGTCGGTGAGCGCCGCGAGTCCCTGCTCCGTCGTCGGGTACTGGCCGACGTCGAGCCGATAGGTGTCGAGCGCGTTGCGGAACGCGGCGATCTGCGCCTGCGCGGTCCGCACCTCGGAACGCCCGACCTGCGAGAAATAGCGCGGCGCCACGTAGGCGGCGAGCAGCCCGATGATGACCATCACCACCAGCAGCTCGAGCAGCGTGAAGCCGCGCTCGCGGGGACGGCCGGCTCGACCGCCGCCGGTCGTCGTTGCGAGAATCACTTGCACGTCTCCGTGTGCCGCGCGGGCGGTCCTCTGCGGGACCTGCGCCGCGGTCCTTCTCAGTCGATCGCCACGTGCGATACCTTGCGGTTCGGCGAATAGATGTCGTTGATGTTCCAGTGACCCGCGGTCGGCACCGGCTCGTTGAGCATCGCCACGTCGATCACCCACGGCTTGCGCGACGCGATCGCCTTCTCGAGCGCCGGCCGGAACTCCTCCGCCGATTCGATCTGCACGCCGTCGATGCCGAAGCCGCGCGCGATCGCCGCGAAGTCCGGCGAGTACGGCTTGCCGTCGCGCTTGAAGACCGTGCCGAACGTCGTGCCGTAGTGCGCCTTCTCCAGGCCGGCGATCGTGCCGTAGGCGAAGTTGTTCATGACGACCCAGATCACCGGCGATCTCTTCTCGGCCGCGCGTCGCGAGCACCGCCGGGTTCTGGCCGAAGCCGCCGTCGCCGACCAGCGCGACGACGACCCGGTCCGGGCAGCGCGATCTTGGCGCCGATCGCCGCCGGCGCGCCGAAGCCCATCGTCGCGTAGCCGCCCGGCGTCAGGATCGAGCCCGGCGTGTAGATCGGGAACTGCTGGCCGACGCCGTTCTTGTTCCAGCCGACGTCGGTCGTGATGATGGCGTCGCGCGGCAGCACGGCGCGAACATCCGCGAGGATGCGCTCCGGGCGCATCGGATAGCGGTCGCTCGCGCATGACGGATCGATTGACGCCGACGAAGTCCTTGCGGTAGTCGGCGATCTCCGCGACAGCGCGTCGTTCTTGCGGCCTTCGGGATACAGCCGGCGCGCGACGCGATTCAGGACGATCAGCGCCTGCTTCAGGTCGGCGACGGCGCCGATCTCGACCGGGAAAGTTGCGGCCGATCTCGTTCGGGTCGATGTCGATGTGGATCAGCTCGCGTCGGCGGGAAGCTGAAGGTGTACTCCGGCTCCCACGAGCTGCAGTCGGCCTCGGCGAAGCGCGTGCCGGCGCCGAACACGCAGTCGGCCGTGCGGCACTTCTCGTTGACGAACTCGGTGCCCCAGAAGCCGGTCATGCCGAGCACCAGCGGGTGGTCGTCGGGCACGCACGCCCTTGCCCATCAGCGCTGTGCGCGACCGGCAGCGACAGGTGGTCGGCGAACTCGCGCAGCTCGTCGGCCGCGTCGGCGAGGATGACGCCGCCGCCCGCGTAGATCAGCGGCTTCGAGCGGCCGACGCAGCGTCGCGACGATCTGCTCGGCGACGGCCTCGTCGATCGACGGCTTGTGCAGCTTCTTCGTGTGGTGCGCCAGGCGCTCGAACAGCGCGGTGTCGACCTTCTTCGAGAAGATGTCCATCGGCACCGAGACCAGCACCGGCCCCGGGCCGGCCGATCTCGGCGAGCTGGAACGCCTTCTCGAGGATCTCCGGGAACAGGTCGGGACGCTCGACGCGCCAGACGCGCTTGACGAACGGCCGGTAGATCTCCGACTGCGACGCGTCCGCATGCAGGTTGATCTCCTGGTGCGGATGCTTGCCGTAATAGTGGCTCGGGATGTCGCCGGCGATCACGACCATCGGGATCGAGTCGAGCGCCGCGTTGGCGACGCCGGTCGACGCGTTCGTCAGCCCCGGTCCGAGGTGCGACAGGACGACCGACGGTCGTGTGCTTCGCGCGCGCGTAGCCATCGGCCATGTGCGCGGCGATCTGCTCATGCCGCGTGTTGACGAACTTGAGGTCCGTGCTCGTCCATCGCGGCGAGCACCGCGATGTTGGTGTGGCCGCACAGGCCGAAGACGTGCTCGACGCCGCGATCGATCGAGGTACTGGACCAGTTGCTTCGAGACGAGTTCTTCCATGGCGACTCCTGTTCGATGCTTTTTCGTAATGGGTCGAATCCGATGACTCAACCGTGGTCGGGTGGTGATGCCGCGGCGCCGTCCGCGAGCTGCCGCGGGCCGCTGCCGGTGTAGCGATACGGGATGCTCGGCGGCATCGGACCCTTGATGCGGCCGCCCTGCTGGCTCTGCTCCCACGCGTGCGCCAGGATGCCGACCGAGCGCGACAGGATGAACAGCCCGCGGCCGAGCGCCGGCCGGGAAGCCAAGCTCGAGATAGATGCGCCGCGGTGACGCCGTCGATGTTCATCGGGATCTTCACCTGCTTGCGGCGGCCGAGCGACGACTCGAGGGCCACGCGCGACCCGGGCGAAGCGCCCCGACACCACGCCGTCGGCCGCGCGCGTCCTCGACCATCTCGAGCAGGCGGACCGCACGCGGGTCGGTGCCGTGGAAGCGATGACCGAAGCCGGGGACGATCTTGCCGTGCTCGGCGATGAACCGGTCGAGTTCCGCCTCGACCGCCGCGTCGAGCGTCGCGTCGTCGGGCGCGACGTCGTCGCCCAGTCGAGCGATCACCTGCCCGATCAGCTCCATGCACTGCTGGCCGGCGCCGCCGTGGACGTCGTCGAGCGCATTGATCGCCGACGCCATCGCGCCGTTGATCGGCAGGCCGCAGGTCGTCGCCATCCGCGAGATGGCGATCGACGGCGCCTGCGGGCCGTGGTCGACCGCCGAGACGAGCGCGGCCTCGAGCAACGCGGCCTGCTCGGTGCTCGGCAGGTCGCCGCGCAGCATCAGCCAGACCATCTGCGGAAAGCTGATGCGTGCCGATCAGGTCCTGGATGCGGATAGCCGCGAATCGCGATCTCGCCGGGATGGATGTCGATGATCGCGGTCGACCACCACTGCGTCGCTTCCTTGAGCAGGGCTTCCGGCGTCTTGTCGAGCTCAAAGGACCTCCAGTTGTCGAAGGCGTTCGACGTCGGCGGCTGTATAACCGGCTGCGCACAGGATCTCCAGCGTGTGTTCTCCGAGCCGTGCCGGCGGCGCGCTCGACGTGGGGGTCGCCGTTCGAAAGCTTGAAGCCGGCGCGGGTGACGGTCACGGGCCGATCGACGCCGTCGACCTGGTCGAAGGTCTGCAGCAAGTCGCGCTGCTTCAGCTGTTCGCTGCGCGAGCGCCTCGGGCACGCGACACCACGCGTCCGGCCGGGATGCCGAGGCCGTTGAAGATCGTCTCCCATTCGGCGGCCGGCCGCTGCTGCAGCGACGCCTCGATCTCGACCGTCAGCGCGGCGCGATTGCGCTTGCGGCTCTCGCGCTTCGCGAAGCGCGCGTCGGTCGCGAGATCGGCGCGCCCGATCGCGCCGACGCCAGCGCCTCGAACTGCTCCTGCTTGTTCGCGGCGATGTTCAGCAGCCCGTCCGCCGGTGCGGAACGTGCCCGACGGCGCCGCGGTGAAGTTGTCGTTGCCGTTCGGCGTCGGCTCGACGCCGGCGATGAGGTAGTTGGAGACCACCCAGCCCATCGTCACGAGCGACGAATCGATCATCGAGACGTCGATGAACGCGCCCTCGCCGGTGCCGCGCCCGGCGCAGCAACGCGCTCGTGATCGCGAACGCCGCGGTGATGCCGCCCAGCGTGTCGGCGACCGGATAGCCGACCCGCAGCGGCGCCGTGTCGGGCGTGCCGGTGATGCTCATGATGCCGGACAGGCCCTGGATGATCTGGTCGTAGGCCGGCGCGTGCTTCATCGGACCTTCCTGGCCGAAGCCGGAGATCGCGCAGTAGACGAGGCGCGGGATTGACCTCGCGCAGCGCGTCGGCGCCGAGCCCGAGCCGCTTCATGACGCCGGGCCGGAAGTTCTCGACCAGCACGTCCGACGCCGCCGACGAGCCGCTTGAGGACTTCCTTGCCCTCCGGGTGCTTGAGGTTCAGCGTGATCGATCGCTTGCCGGCGTTCTGCGCGAGGAACGAGGCGCCCATCAGGCCGGCGTTGAGGCCGCCGTCGGCGCCGAGCTGCCGCGCCAGGTCGCCGCCGTTCGGCACCTCGACCTTGATGACGTCGGCGCCGAGCAGCGCGAGCTGGTACGTGCAGAACGGCCCCGCGAGGACGTTCGTGAGGTCGAGGACGCGCAGGCCCTCCAGTGCTGGGGTCATGGATCAGCGACGAATGAAGGGATTCGGCACGTCGAGGTCCGACGAGACCCAGACCGATTTCGTGTCCAGGTACTCCTTGATCGCTTCGGACCCGGACTCGCGGCCGATGCCCGAACGCTTGTAGCCGCCGAACGGCGACGTGAAGCTCGTCGCCCGGTAGTTGTTGACCCAGACGGTGCCGGCCCGCAGCTTCTCGGTCACGCAGCATCGCGCGGCGCAGGTCGCGGGTCCAGACGGCGGCCGCGAGCCCGAAGTCGATGTCGTTGCCGATGCGGATCGCGTCCTCCTCGTCGTCGAACGGGATCACCGACAGCACCGGCCCGAACACCTCCTCCTGCGCGATGCGCATGTCGTTGCGCACGCCGGTGAAGATCGTCGGCTCGACGAACATGCCCGGCGCCGAGGTCCGGGCCGCGCCTTGCCGCCGCAGCACGCAGCGTCGCGCCTTCGCTGCTGCGCGATCTCGATGTACGACAGGATCTTGTCGAACTGCGGCCGCGTCGCGATCGGCCCGATCTGCGTGTCGGGCAGCGACGGGTCGCCGAGCTCGCGCCTGCTTGCACGAACGCGATCAGCCGGTCGACGAACTCGTCGTGGATCGAGCGCTGCACCAGCAGCCGCGACCCGGCCTGGCAGCTCTGGCCCGCCGCCGCGAAGATGCCCGAGACCGCGCCCTTGACCGCCTGGTCGAGGTCGGCGTCGTCGAAGACGATGTTCGGCGACTTGCCGCCGAGCTCCAGCGTGACCGTCTTGAGGTTGCGCGCCGCCAGCTCGTAGATCTTGCGGCCGGCCGCGTCGCCGCCGGTGAAGCCGATGTGGGCGACGTGCGGATGCAGTGACCAGCGGCTCGCCGACCTCGGGGCCGAAGCCGGTGACGACGTTGACGACGCCGTTCGGGATGCCCGCCTCGCGCGAACAGCCCGGCGAACTCGACCATCGACGCGGACGTGAACTCGGACGGCTTGATGACCGCGGTGCAGCCGGCCGCGAGCGCCGGCGCGAGCTTCCAGCTCGTCAGCGTCAGCGGCGAGTTCCACGGCGTGATGATCGCGACGACGCCCTTCGGCTCGTAGCGCGTGTACGCGAAGACGCCCTTCTTGTCGGTCGGGATGACGGCGCTCTCGACCTTGTCGGCGAGGCCCGCGTAGTAGCGGAAGTAGTCGCCCATGTACTTCACCTGGGCGACGACCTCGTTCCACAGCTTGCCGTTGTCGCGCTGCTCGATCTCGCGCGAGGCGCTCGGCATTCGCGACGATCAGATCGCCGAGGCGCCACAACGCATGGCCGCGCTCCGTCGCGCTCATCGCCGGCCACGCGCCGCTCGTGAACGCGCGATGGGCGGCCTTCACGGCGACGTCGACGTCGGCGGCGTTGGCGCGGGCGACCTGCGCCCAAGCCTTGCCCGAGAACGGATCCTCGGTCGCGAAATACTGGCCGGACGACGGCGGGACCGCCGCGCCGTCGATGAACAGCGAATAGCGCGGCAGATCGGCTTCCATGGACGTCCCGGGCGATGCGGCTACGGCTTTCTCGAGCATAACGTGGTTCTATTCCTGACGATTCGGTGGGGCGGCGTCGGCGGTCGGCACGGACGTCTCGGGGCGCAGCGTGGTGAAAAGCCCGACGCGGGCGCCATAGGTATTCCCGAACAGAACGATATTCTATAATAATAGATGCGGCCGGGTTCCGTACCGATCGACGATGCGAAAACCGCACACATCCCGCTGGAGGAAGACGTGAACAAGGAAATACCCGTAACTGCAGTCGCACCGGGAGCCACCGTGGGCTCGAGCCGGGAAATGACCGGCCGCGCCGTCGGTGGCGCCGTGATCGGCACGGCACTGGAGTGGTTCGATTTCACGCTGTACGGGACCGTCGCGGCGACGATCCTGCCGAAGCTGTTCTTCCCGGCGATGGAACCGACGTCCGCGCTGCTGGCGTCGCTGGCCACGTTCGGCGTCGGTCTCGCGGCGCGTCCGCTCGGCGCCATCATCTGCGGCTACCTCGGCGACAAGCTCGGCCGCCGCAACCTGCTGCTCGGTACGGTCAGCGTGATGGGCGCCGTCGTCGATGCTGATGGGCCTGCTGCCGACCTACGCGCAGATCGGCGTCTGGGCGCCGATCCTGCTGGTGCTGCTTCGCGTCATCCAGGGCTTCGCGCTCGGCGGCGAGTCGACCGGCGCGCAGCTGATGGCGCTCGAGCACGCGAATCCGCAGAACCGCGGCAAGTATTCCGGCTACCTCGGCATGTGTTCGCCGCTCAGCCAGATCCTGGCGAACGCGGTCCTGCTGCTGCTGTCGTCGACGCTGTCGCCGGCGGACTTCGAGTCGTACGGCTGGCGCATCCCGTTCCTGCTCAGCTTCGTGCTCGTGCTGGTCGGGCATCTACATCCGGCTGAAGGTCAGCGAGACGCCGGCGTTCATGGCGATGAAGGAGGCCGACGTTCCGAAGGCGGCGAGCCCGCTGCTGCGACGTGATCCGGCTTCACTGGCGCGAGGTGCTGCGCTGGACGTTCTTCTTCTGCGGACCGGCGGCGCTCTTCTACCTGATCGTCGTCTTCTCGCTCAGCTACGTCACGAAGAACCTCGCGATGCCGAAGCAGACCGCGTTCCTGCTGCTGATGGGCGCGAACGTCTGCGCGCTCGTCGGCGCGTTGCTGGGCGGCATGCTCAGCGACAAGCATCGGACGCAAGAAGGCGCTGGCGATCGGCTCGATCGTGACGCTGATCTGCCTGTTCATCTACTTCCCGATCCTCGAGACGAAGAGCTTCTATCCGATGCTCGGCATCATCGGGGTGTTCCTCGGCTTCGTGCAGTGGCAGAGCGGCATCCAGCCGGTCGCGTTCGCCGAGGCGTTCCCGACCAACGTCCGCTATTCCGGCTCGGCGCTCGCGTACACCCTCGCCAACCTGCTGACCGGCGGTCCGATGCCGCTGGTCGCGGTCTACCTGCTGAGCAAGTTCAACGGGTCTCCGGTCGGCGTCATCGCGGTCTGCGTCGCGCTCAACGTGCTGTCGCTGATCATGATCCTGATCGGCAAGGAGACGCGCGGCATCGACATGAATCGCGTCGACAGCGAAGTGGCGAGGGCGAGCGGCACCGTGCCGATGTACACGCGTCCCGCCTGACGTCGACGACGGCTACGCGCCGGCCGCCAGCGGCCGGCGCGGCAGGACCGACGGCCGGACCTCCGCGGGTCCGGCCGTTTTCATTGGCGCGGCGCCGGCGATGCGCGAACACCGGACGGCGGTGCACGCTGCCCGGACCCCTGCGCTGTCGACAGGGACCCGTCCCCGATCTGCGCCGCGCCTCGATCGACAGGCGCCCCGGCGGAGGCCCCGCCGACCGTCGAACGGTGCGTCGTCCGGCACGGCCGGTCGGAACGCACGGCGGCACTTGCGCATAGAATCCACCGCGCACGCCCGTCGGCGGTCGCACCGGACGGTGCGGCGTCGCACGCCCCGCCCGGCGAGGCGCCCCCGCCCGCCCATCCGAGACATGATCGTCCGCACCGCGAATCCGATCGATCGCGACGCCATCGCCGCGCTGCACGCGCTCAGCTGGCAGCGGACCTATCGCGGCATCCTGTCGGACGACTACCTCGACCGGCACGTCGGCGACGACCGCAAGGACCTGTGGGACGCACGGTTCACGAAGTTCGACCGCCAGAAGCACCATGTCGCGGTCGCCGCCGACAACGACTCGATCGTCGGCTTCGTCTGCGTGCTGCTCGACGAGGAGCCCGAGTACGGCGCCCTGCTCGACAACCTGCACGTCCTGCCCGAATGCCACGGTCGCGGCGCCGGGCGTCGGCTGATGGCGAGCGCCGCGCACTGGGTGGCCGCGATGCAGCCGTCCTGGTCGATGCACCTGTGGGTGTACGAGCGCAACGAGAAGACGGTCGCGTTCTATCGGCTCGCCGGCGGCGTCGACGTCGACCATCGCGTGATCGTGACACCTGCCGGCAACCGGGCCGCGGTCCTGCGGTTCGAATGGCGCGATACTGCCGCGCTGGCGCGGCTGCTGGACGCGTCGCTCGCGGCCGGCTCGTCGTGACCCGACGCCGGCCGGTCACGGCGCGATGCGACGCTCGACGAACATGAACGGCAGGATCGAATCGGCATGACCTCCGCGACGGCGTCCGTCCTGACCGGCGCGATCGCGAGCGGCGCGGTCGCCGGACTCCTGCTCGCGTCGGGGTACGGGCGACGGTTCGACCCGAACGGTCGTCGCAACAAGCTGCTCGCCCACCTGCCCGACGGCCAGACGATCGTCGCCGCGTCGGCGCGCGCGTTGTGCAGCGTCCTCGAGCACGTCGCCGTCGTCGTCCCGGGTCGCAGCCTGCTGATCGAGGCGGCGCTGTCCGACCTCCCGGTCCGACTGATCCGCAACCCGCGCGCGAAGGAAGGCATGGGGGCGTCGATCGCGGTCGGCATCGCGGCGCTCGAGGCCGAGTGTCCGCAGTCGCGCGGCTGGCTGATCGCGCTCGGCGACATGCCGTTCGTCGCGCCGGGAACGATCCGCACGATCGCCGACGCGGTCGGCACCGGCGGCTCGCGCATCGTCGCGGCCGCCTACCGCGGCCGGCGCGGCCACCCGGTCGGCTTCGACCGGTCGCTGTCGGCCGAGCTCGTCGCGCTGACCGGGGACGTCGGCGCGAGCGCGCTGCTCGCGACGCACGGCGTCGGGCTGATCGATTGCGACGATCCCGGCGCCGTCCGCGACATCGACACGCGAGACGACCTGCAGCGCGGCGACCTCGCGCCCGCCGCGTAGATGACGAAGACGTCGAGGCGGGCCGGAGCGCGCGCGCGCATCGCGGTCGCCTACCGCATCGCGCCGGTCGACCCGAAGGCGCACCTGTTCGAGGTCGTCTGCGACGTCGCCGAGCCGGAGCCCGGCGGGCAGCGGCTCTGGCTTCCGGCCTGGATCCCCGGCAGCTACATGATCCGCGAGTTCGCCCGTCACATCGTGTCGATCGCCGCCTCGTCCGGCGACGACGACGTCGTGCTGACCAAGGTCGACAAGCACAGCTGGCGCGCGGCACCGTGCGACGGCCCGCTGCGCGTCGCGTATCGCGTCTACGCATGGGACTGGTCGGTCCGCGCGGCGCATCTCGACGAGACGCACGGCTTCTTCAACGGCGCCAGCGTGTTCCTGTGCGCGGCCGGACACGAGCACGAGCCGCACGTCGTCGACATCGCGCCGCCCGCGGGCCGCGCGTACCGCGACTGGCGCGTCGCGACGACGCTTCCCGAGCTGGGCGCGCCGCGTCACGGCTTCGGCACGTACCGCGCGCCCGACTACGACGCGCTGATCGATCATCCGGTCGAGATGGGCACGTTCCGGCTCGAGCGCTTCGACGCCGCCGGCGTGCCGCACGAGATCGCGTATTCCGGCGTCGTGCCGAAGCTCGACGCGGCGCGCGTCGGCGCCGACCTCGCGAAGCTGTGCGCGGCGCAGATCGCGTTCTTCGGCGGGCGCGAGCATCCCGACGTCGCGCCGTTCGAGCGCTACCTGTTCCTCGCCGCCGTCTCCACCGACGGCTACGGAGGCCTCGAGCATCGCTCGTCGACCGCGTTGATGTGCTCGCGCGAGTCGCTGCCGGCCGAAGGCGACGACGCGACCGCGCGCAGCGCCGGCTACCTGACGTTCCTCGGCCTCGCGAGCCACGAGTACTTCCACAGCTGGAACGTCAAGCGCATCAAGCCGGCGGCGTTCGCACCGTACGACCTCGCGCGCGAGAACTACACGTCGCTGCTGTGGATCTTCGAAGGCTTCACGAGCTACTACGACGATCTCTTCCTCGTGCGGACCGGGCTCGCGACGCGCGAGCAGTACTTCGGCCTGCTCGCGAAGCAGATCGACGACGTCCTCGGCGGCGTCGGGCGCACGACGCAGAGCGTCGCCGAGAGCTCGTTCGACGCGTGGATCAAGTACTACCGCCAGGACGAGAACACGCCGAACGCGGTCGTCAGCTATTACAAGAAGGGCGCGCTGGTCGCGCTGTGCCTCGACCTCACGATCCGCGTCGCGAGCGGCGGACGCGCGTCGCTCGACGACGCGATGCGACTCATGTGGGCGCGCTACGGCCGCGGCTTCTACCCGGACGCGACCGGCGGCCTCGGCGAGGACGAGTTCCCCGCGATCGTCCGCGAGGCGACCGGCGTCGACGTCGACGACGTCGTCGATCGCTGGGCCTACGGCACCGAGGACCTGCCGCTCGCGGCGCTGCTCGAGCCGTTCGGCATCGCGATGCGTCGCGAATCGCCACCAGGACCGCCGTCGCTCGGCGCGAAGATCGCGGTCGCCGGCGGCGACACGCGGATCGCCGGCGTCACGCAGGGCGGCGCCGCGCATGCGGCCGGGCTGTCGGCCGGCGACGTCGTCGTCGCGGTCGACGGACTGCGGGTCGCGCCGGGACGGCTGTCCGCGCTGCTCGGCCGCTATCGCGCCGGCGACGCGATCGACGTGTCGATCTTCCGGGCCGACGTGCTGGCCACGAAGCGCGTCACGCTCGAGACGACCGCGCCGGCGACGACGCTGGTCGAGACGGACAAGCCCACGAAGCGGCGGCGCGCGCTCGTCGACGCCTGGCTCGGCCGCGCGCCGGGCTGAGCGGCCGGTCGCACCGCGTCACGACGCGCCGACGACGACCCCGTCAGTCGTCGCGCCCGTCGTCGCGGACCTCGTCGATCGTCGGATCGGCATCGCCGCGGATCGCGTAGCGCTCGGTCGCCCACGCGCCGAGGTCGACGTTCTTGCAGCGTTCGGAGCAGAACGGCCGGAACGGGCTCGCCGCAGCGCTCCACTCGACGGCGTTGCCGCAGGTCGGGCATTTCACGACGGCCATGCGAACAGCGTCAGAGGTTGCAGAGCACGAGCTCGAACGGCACGTCCGCGTCGATCGGCCGGGGCCGCATGTCGCCGTCCTGGGCCGTGAAGCGGACCCAGATCATGTACTTGTTCGCGCTCGTCTCGGGAATCGCGCCGAGCGTCTCGTCGAGTCGGACCTGCAGCATCTGATACGACTTGCCTCCGAGCATCTGCTGATAACCGCCCTGCACCGCGACGACGTCCATCGCGTTGCCCGACTCGCGCAGCAGACGCAGCACGATCTCGAAGCAGCGACGCAGCGGCATCAGAGGCGCGAGCCACACGCTCAGGTCGGCGAGGCGCTGCTGCGCCGGCCGACTGAGCCACGCGTGATACGACGGCAGATCGAATTCGCAGGTTCCCCCGGGAATGATGCTGCGGCTGCGAATGCTGGTCAGCCAGTCGTTGTCGCGCAGGTGCTGGCCGACCTTGCCGGGCGCATCGTAGAGCGCGCGTGTCGCGCCTTCGATGTCGGACAGGATGCTTTCGAGCTTCGACTGCTCGACCGCCGCGTTCCCGCGCAGCATCGACAGCGTCTGTCGCTGGCGTTCGAGTTCCTGCAACAGGTCCGACTTGAGGTCCGCGCGTCCCGCCACGTCGAGGATCTCGAACATCGTCACGAGCGCGACGTGATGCGACGTCGGATGCGGCTGCGCGAGGAATATTTCGAGACGATCGAACAGGTCTTCGAGTCGCAGCAGCGTCCGGATGCGCTCGTTGAAGGGATACTCGTACTGGATCAATGGACGGTCGCAGTCGGTGGTCGCAGCGAGCGAGCGATGCAGCGTCGCGTCGGACCGCCGCAGCGTGGCGATTCTGAAGCAACCGCCCCCGAATGACAAACGATGAACGCGCGCGCGTTCGTCGTCCCCGCGAAGGCGGGGACCCAGGCCCTTTCATGCAAGCGCGTTCATCGTCCCCGCGAAGGCGGGGACCCAGGCCCTCTCACGCAAGCGCGTTCATCGTCTCCGCGAAGGCGGGGACCAGGCCCTTTCGCGCGCGCGTTCATCGTCCCCGCGAGGCTTACACCTCCCGTGACCTCGTCGTCCCCGCGGAGGCGGGGACCCAGTGTCGTTCCCCCGCGCCGCTCGTCGGCATCCCCGAACGCGCGTCACCGCGCCCCGCGTCCCGCCGCCTCCAGATACTGCGCATGCAACCGCTCGATCGGTCCATCGAGCGCCGACGGATCGCCGCTGTTGTCGATCACGTCGTCGGCGCGCGCGATCCGTTCGGCCGCGCTCATCTGCGTCGCCATGATCGCGCGCACCTCCGCCTCCGACAGCCCGCTGCGCTTCATCACGCGTTCGACCTGGACGCGCTCGTCGCACGCGACGACGAGCGTGCGGTCGACCGTCGCCGCGCGATTGCCCGCCTCGAACAGCAGCGGCACGACCAGCAGCACGTACGGCGAGGTCGCGACCTCGCGCTCGCGCTCGCACGCCGCGCGGATCATCGGATGGAGGATGGCCTCGAGACGCCGGCGCGCGTCGGGCTCGGCGAAGACGTGGGCGCGCATCGCGGCTCGGTCGAGCGCGCCGCTGGCGTCGATGAAGCGATCGCCGAACGCGTCGCGGATCGCGGCGATCGCGGCGCCGCCCGGTCGCGTGAGGCGATGCGCCTCGACGTCCGCGTCGACGATCGCGATGCCGCGCGCGGCGAAACGATCGGCCACCGTCGACTTGCCGCTGCCGATGCCCCCGGTCAACCCGACCGTGTAGCGCATCGCGGCGTCACGCGAACGACGGCAGGATCGTCTCGATCACCTGGCGCCCGGCGAACAGCATCAGCAGTCCGGCCGGCGCGAGATAGACGCCGAACGGGAGCCGCGACGCGAGCGTCTTGCGGCCGAGCCCGATCAGCGCGATGCCGACGACCGCGCCGACCACGGCCGACAGCAGGATGACCGGCAGGATCGCCTGCCAGCCGAACCACGCACCGAGCGCGGCCAGCAGCTTGAAGTCGCCGTAGCCGAAGCCTTCCTTGCCGAACGCGAGCTTGTAGGCCCAGTAGACCGACCACAGGCTGAGATAGCCGACCGCCGCGCCGACGACCGCGTCGGGCAGCGGCACGAAGCCGCCGACGGCGGACCAAAGCAGTCCGGCCCACAGCAGCGGCAACGTGATGGCGTCGGGCAGCAGCATCGCGTCGGCGTCGATGAACGTCAGCGCGACGAGGCAGCGCGACGAGCACGAGGCCCGCGAGCGTCGCGGCGCTCGGGCCGAACCGCCACGCGACGGCCGCGAACAGCACGCCGGTCAACAGCTCGATCGCCGGATAGCGCGCCGAGATCGACGTACCGCACGCGCGGCAGCGGCCGCGCAGCGCGAGCCAGCTGACGAGCGGGATGTTGTCGAGCGCGCCGATCGCGTGGCCGCAGGCGCCGCAGCGCGAGCGCGGACGCACGAGGTTCTCGTCGGGAATCGCGCCGACGAGCTGTTGGAACGCGGGCTCGGCGTCGTGCAGCCGTCGCCTTGAGCTGCGCGCGACGATCGACGGCCATCGCGCCGCCGCGACGCGATCGACGTAGTCGTCGACGTCGTCGAACCACTCGACGACGCCGACGACGTTCGCGCGTTCGATCGTCCGCGGCAGGCGATGGATGACGACGTTGAGGAAGCTGCCGATCAGCAGCCCGAACAGGCCCGCGATCAGCGGGACCAGCCAGGGAACGACGCGCGCGGCGTCGAGCGGATCCACCCAGCCGCCGGTCACGGCGACCGGCCGCGACCGTCGTCGCCGTCGCGCCGCCGCCACGTCGCGCACCGGCACGTCAGACCACCTGGCCGAGCTTGAAGATCGGCAGGTACATCGCGACGACCATGCCGCCGACGAGCACGCCGAGGATGACGATGATCAGCGGCTCGAGCAGGCTCGACAGCGCGTCGACCGCGTCGTCGACCTCGGCCTCGAAGAAGTCGGCGACCTTCGACAGCATGTTGTCGAGCGAACCCGACTCCTCGCCGATCGACACCATCTGGATGACCATGTTCGGGAACACGTTCGTGTTCTGCATCGCGTTCGTCAGCGAGACGCCGGTCGAGACGTCGCCCTGGACCTTCTTGGTCGCCTCGGCGTAGACCCAGTTGCCCGACGCGCCGCCGACCGAGTCGAGCGCCTCGACGAGCGGGACGCCGGCCGCGAACATCGTCGCGAGCGTGCGCGTCCAGCGCGCGATCGACGACTTGCGGACGAGGTCGCCGAAGATCGGCGCCTGCAGCAGCAGGCGGTCCATCACGGCCTGCATCTTGGTACTTCGCCGCCAGCGTCTGGAAGAAGAAGTAGATCGCCGCCGAAGATCGCCGGGAAGATGATCCACGCGTACGCGACGAAGAAGTCGGAGATCGCGATGACGACGAGCGTCGGCCCCGGCAGGTCGGCGCCGAAGCTCGAGAACACGCTCTTGAACGCCGGGATCACGAAGATCATGATCACCGCCGTCACGATGAAGCCGACCGCGAGGACGGCGATCGGATAGAACAGCGCGGCCTTGATCTTGCCCTTGATCGCGAGGATCTTTTCCTTGTACGTCGCCAGGCGGTCGAGCAGCGAATCGAGGATACCGGCCTGCTCGCCGGCGCCGACCAGGTTGCAGAACAGCGGGTCGAAGTACAGCGGGTACTTGCGGAACGCCTGGTTCAGGCTCGAGCCGGTCTCGATGTCGCTGCGCACGTCGTTGAGCAGCTTCGACACCGACGCGTTGGCGTGGCCGCGGCCGACGATGTCGAACGCCTGCAGCAGCGGCACGCCGGCCTTCATCATCGTCGCGAGCTGGCGCGTGAACAGCGTGACGTCCTTGTCCTTGATCTTCTTGCCGGACCTGAACGTCTGCTTGCTTGATCTTCGTGACGAGGATGCCCTGCTTGCGCAGCGACGCGTTGACGAGCGCGTCGCCGGCCGCACGCATCTCGCCGCGCACGTTCTTGCCGTTGCGGTCCTTGCCCTCCCAGGCGAAGACCGCTTCCTTCGCGCCCGGCGGCCGTCTGGCCAGGTTGGCTGTCGCCATCATCGATCTCCGAGATCGCGCGCGATCACCGCGCGACGAACGTGTGCGGCCGACCGAACCGGTCGCCGCGGTCGCGCGTCATCGCGCCCATCGAAACGCGCGGTCGCGCGCCGTTCATTCATTCGTCACCGCGAGGACTTCCTCGAGCGACGTGTGACCCGCTTTGACCTTGCGCAGCCCGGACGTCCGCAGGTCGGCGACGCCTTCGCGCCGTGCCTGGTCGGCGATCTCGAGCGCGTTGCCGCCGGCGAGGATGATCCGCTGGATCTCCTCGGTGATCGGCATGACCTGGTAGATGCCGACGCGTCCCTTGTAGCCGCTGCCCTTGCACTTGTCGCAGCCGACCGCGCGGTACGGCTTCCACGAGCCGTCGAGTTCGTCCTCGCTTGAAGCCGGCGGACAGAAGCGCCTCGTCCGGGATCTGCGTCGGCTGCTTGCAGGCGCACAGCTTTCGCGCGAGCCGCTGCGCGGTGATCAGGATGACCGACGACGCGATGTTGAACGTCGGCACGCCCATGTTCATCAGGCGCGTCAGCGTCGTCGGCGCGTCGTTCGTGTGCAGCGTCGAGAAGACCATGTGGCCGGTCTGCGCGGCCTTGATCGAGATGTCGGCGGTCTCGAGGTCGCGGATCTCGCCGACCATGATGATGTCCGGGTCCTGCCGCAGGAACGACTTCAGCGCGGCGGCGAACGTCAGCCCCGCCTTGTCGTTCATGTTGACCTGGTTGACGCCGGCGAGCTGGATTTCGGCCGGGTCTTCGGCCGTCGAGATGTTGATGCCGGGCTGGTTCAGGATGTTCAGGCAGGTGTACAGCGACACCGTCTTGCCGGAGCCGGTCGGCCCGGTCACGAGCACCATGCCGTACGGACGCTGGATGGCGTTCATCAGCGTCTCCTTCTGCTCCGGCTCGTAGCCGAGCGCGTCGATGCCGAGCTTGGCCTGCGACGGGTCGAGGATCCGCATGACGATCTTCTCGCCGTACAGCGTCGGCAGCGTCGAGACGCGGAAGTCGATCGCGCGCGTCTTCGACAGCACCAGCTTCATGCGGCCGTCCTGCGGCACGCGCTTCTCGGAGATGTCGAGCCGCGAGATGACCTTGATCCGCGACGCGAGCTTCTCCTTGATCGCGACCGGCGGCTGCGTGATCTCGCGCAGGATGCCGTCCTGGCGGAAGCGGATGCGGTAGAAGCGCTCGTACGGCTCGAAGTGGATGTCGGACGCGCCGTCGTTGATCGCGTCCATCAGGATCTTCTGCAGGAACCGGACGACCGGCGCGTCGTCGACGTCGCTCGCGGCGACGATGTCCTCCGGCGGGACCTCGCCTTCGTCGAAGTCGAGATGCAGGTCGTCGGCCGAGTATTCGTTGAGCGCCGACTCGGCGCTCTTCGTCATCCGCTCGATCAGCGCGATCAGCTTGTCGTGTTCGACGACGACCGCGTCGACCGTCAGCTGCGTCTGGAACTTGATCTGGTCGAGCGCCTGGAAGTTGGCCGCGTCGGACACGGCGACCGTCAGCTTGTTGCCGCGGCGATGGAGCGCCGCGACCCGCAGCGTCTGGATCAGCTTCTTGTCGATGAGGTCGGCCGGCATCTGCGCGCCGTCGTACGCATTCAGGTCGAGCAGCGGCAGCGCGAACATCTGCGACAGGTTCGACGCGAGCTCGAGCGCCGTCATGCGCCGCGAGCCGATCAGCTGATCGATGAACGGAACGTGCGCCCCGGTCGCGCCCACCGCGATGCTCTCCGCCTCGCGCATGTCGAGCTTGCCGGCCTGGACCAGCGCACGACCGAGCCCGGTCATGACGGCCGCGGGCGAGGACGATGCGGAACTCAGTGCAGCCATGGATGCAGGGGGTCGAACAGGGGGAGGGGACCCGGTCGATGATGCCGAGCACACCCTCCTTTGTAAAGCAAAGTACCGGCCATGCCGGGGCTTCGTTCCCCCGTGCGCGGGCCGTGTTGCATGAATGCGGAAACGACCGTTTCGACTAGTGCGCGGCCCGAGGAAACTCGAGGACATTCCCCGAAGCGCCGTGCTGCTTCTCGCGGTCCCGACGACGGAATCGCAGCATAGGCCGGCGTGCGACGCGGTCAACCGCCGAACAGATATCGACCGATGCGGCTGTTTGTTGAATCGCGCGTGCGACGTCGTGTCGCCGCACCCGCGCCGCCCGTCCGCGCGCCGCGCCGCGCGTCGGTCCGTCGCCTGCACCACCCGCGAATAGAATGCGATGATGCTGGCCGAAACGCGGAGGCCCGTGCGGCGCGGCGACGCGTCGGTGCCGGAAGAGCAGGGTCCCGGCCTTTCCGCGGGTTGGTCGGAACCACGTCGCGCGGGCAGCGGCGCAGCTGCCGACGGATCGGTCGCGCCGGTGCGCCGGCCGCATCGGTTTGCGGGCCGCGACGCCCGGACACCGACGTGCGGACCCGGCCGGCTCGTCGATCAACAACGAAACCTCGCGGTCATCGTCATGAAGAAACAGAAGCAACGACAGCAGCACAGGCCCGCCGGCGTGCCGCATCGGCCGACCGTCGCGGCCCTGCCGAGCGTCGCGCCGGCGGGCGTCGCGATGCCGGCCGGCGCGACCTCCGTGATCGAACTCACCGAGCAGAACTTCGCATCGTCGATCGACGGCCATCCATTCGCCGTCGTCGACTTCTCCGCGCCGTCGACCGCGCCGTCGCGCGCGTTCGGGCCGATCCTCGCCGCCGCCGCGGCCCGCAATCCGGACGTCCTGTTCGCGCGGATCAACGCCGAGGCGCAGCGGGCCATCGTCGCGCAGTTCAACATCCGTTCGATCCCGACGCTGCTGATCTTCCGCAGCAACATCATCGTCTACGCGAAGGCCGGCGCACTACAGGCGAAGGAGCTCGACGACGTGCTCGCGGCGGTCCGCGCGCTCGACATGGAGGACGTGCGGCGCAAGGTCGTCAGCGTCAACGCGGTCGCGCTCGGCGGTCCCCCGCCGGCTCCGGTGCCCGATGCCGATCCGCAGGCCGCCGCGGAAGCCCGCGCGATGTCGATCGAGACGTACCTGCGCCCGGCGGTCCGCGCCGCGCTGGCGGACGTCGCGCCTCGGCTCGCGGCCGGCCAGCTGGTCGAGGTTCGCGACGCCTTCGAGCCCGACTTCGCCGAGCGGATGTTCCGCAGCCTCGACGGCTGCGCGACATGGCGTCTGTACGAGAACTACGACGACGAGTTCCACTACCACCATCACAACCTCTACGACCCCGCCGAGTTCCCGCCGGACCTCGCCGCGTGTGCGCAGATCTTCGAATCGGCGGCCACGAAGTCGTGGGTGTCGCGGTTGTCCGGCCGGGCGTGCACCGGCACGCCCGAGTTCTCGGCGAGCTGGTATCTGCCCGGCGACCATTCGTTGCCGCACAACGATTCGGCCGGCAACGATGCGGACTCCATCCGGCAGGTCGCCTACGTGTGGCACCTCGCGAAGGACTGGCGATCCGACTGGGGCGGCGCGTTGTACTGGTGTCCGAAGGCGGCGTACCTGCCGCCGAGTTTCAACACGCTGTACCTGTTCAACGTCGGCCCCGAGTCGAACCACTTCGTCACGCACGTCTCCCCGTACGCGCAAGCCAAGCGCCTCGCCATCAACGGCTGGTGGACGGGAGCGGGCGCGACCGGCGAGCGCGCCTGGACGGGACCCGATCGCCTCGGCAACGGCGACGTGCTGATCTACTGAAGCGAGCAGGCAACCGGCCGCGCGACGCGATCGCGCGCCGGATCGCATCGATGCCGCAATCGAACCCGAACGCATGTCATGAAGAGACCGCAACAAAGATTCCAGGGGCCCGCGGGCATGCCGCCCCGGCCGCCCGTCGCGACCGCGCCGATCGTCCCGCCGCCGCGCGGGCCGTCGCCGGCCGCCACGCTCGGCGTCGTCGAGCTCACCGACCAGACGTTCGTGCCGTACATCAACGGGCATCCGTTCGCCGTCGTCGATCTGTGCGCGCCGTCGAGCGTGCCGTCGCGCACGTTCGCGCCGACGTTCGCCGCCGCCGCCGCGCGCCATCCCGATGCGCTGTTCGTGAAGGTCGACGCGGAGCAGCAGCGCGCGGTCGTCGCGCAGTTCAACCTGCGATCGATCCCGACGCTGCTGATCATCCGCAGCAACATCGTCGTCTTCGCGAAGGCCGGCGGCCTGCAGGCGCGCGAGCTCGACGACGCGCTGGCCGCCGCGCGGGCGCTCGACATGGACCAGGTGCGGCGCAAGGCCACGACGGACGCCGGCCAGGCGGAGGCGCCGCCCACCGGGTCGCAACCGCAGGCCGCGCCCGACGCCGGCCCGCTGTCGATCGAATCGTTCCTGCGTCCCTCGGTGCGCGCGGCGCTCGCCGACGCCGGCCCGCGGCTCGCGGCCGGCGGTCTGGTCTCGATTCCCGACGCGTTCGACGCCGAGTTCGCCGAGCGCATGCATCGCAGCCTCGACCGTTGCACGACGTGGCGCGTGCACGAGAACTACGCCGAGCGCTTCGCCTACCACCATCACAACCTCTACCATCCGGAAGACTTCCCGGAGGACCTGACGTGGTGCTCGAAGGTCTTCGACTCGCAGGCGTCGAAGGCGTGGGCGACGCGGCTGTCCGGCCGCACCTGCCTCGGGCCGACGTCGATCCTCGCGAGCTGGTATCTGCCCGGGCGACCATTCGCTGCCGCACTCCGACAACGTCACCGACCGGCGCGCACTTCATCCGCCAGCTCGCGTTCGTCTGGCATCTCGCGAAGGACTGGCGCGCCGAGTGGGGCGGCGCGTTCTACTGGTGTCCGAAGGCGTCGTACCTGCCGCCGCGTTCAACACGTTGTATCTCTTCAACGTGACGCCCGAGTCGACCCACTTCGTGACGCAGGTCTCGCCGTACGCGCAAGGCAAGCGCCTCACGATCAACGGCTGGTGGACGGGACCGACGCCGACCGGCGCCCCGGCCTGGACAGGGCCGGACCGGGTCGGCGGCGACGAGACGGGGATCGCGATCTACTGAGACGGGCCGTCGCGCGCGGCGGACTCGCCGCTCGCCGTGCGCGACGCGGCCGCATCGACCATGACGTCATGAAGAAACAGAAGCCCACGAGGATTGCGGACTCGCAGCGGGACCAGACGCAGCTGGCCGCGCTCGAGATGGTGTTCACGCCGGAGGAATGCATGCGGCTGATCGCTGACTACAAGCCGCTGCTGCAGCCGGCGCTGGTCGACACGCTGGATCTCGCCGATTCGGCGAGCATCCGCAAGTCGTCCGCCGTGTTCATCTTCCCGAACAAGGACACGAGCTGGGTGTTCGAACGCATCGGCACGGCCATCCGCGAGATCAACGACACCGTCTACGGCTTCGCGACGAGCCAGTTCCGCGAAGGCTTCCAGTTCACCTGCTACCAGGTCGGCGAGTTCTACGGGCCGCACTTCGATCTCGGTCCCGGGAGGCTCGCGGAGCGCAAGCTGAGCCTGACGGTCCAGTTGTCGCCTCCCGAGGACTACACGGGCGGCGAGCTGTTGATCTATCCGGAGTTCGTCGCGCCGAAGGACCAGGGGACGATGACGGTGTTCCCGTCATTCATGTGCCACAGCGTCAACCCGGTGACGTCCGGCGTGCGCTATTCGCTGGTCAGCTGGCTCGCGGGACCGCCGTTCCGGTGACGGCCTCGTCGACGTGCTGGCGCGGGTCGGTGCGCGTCGGCCGCGGCCGTGTCTCGACCGGTCGAGGTCTCGATCGCGCGGCACGGTCGCGAGGCGCCGGGCGCGACGCGACGATGTCGAGTGGCGACGGGACGAGGCCCCGTCGGCCGGTCGTCATGCGGGAGATGGTCGGGGTGAGAGGATTCGAACCTCCGGCCTCTACGTCCCGAACGTAGCGCTCTACCAGGCTAAGCTACACCCCGCGGTGTCCGCCCCGCGCACGGCGGGACGCTGACGACGTCCGGGTTCGATGCCGCTGCGTCGCGCCGCACGAAGCGCCGGGGACCGGCCGGCTTCGGACGGCGCCGCCGAGTTCCTGGATGCGGCTCAGAACTCGCGGTGAACCGCGAACGAACACAATTCTAGCAGAGATCGTTTGAACGACGACTCGGGCAGTCGCTCGCGCCACCACACGCGCCGCCTCGGCCTCGCGCTCGGCGAGCGCGCGCGTGTACTCGAGCGCGCCGCTGCTGTCGATCGCCGCCTGGATGCCGGCGAAATCGGCATGCGAGCTGTCGAGCACGGTGTCGCGCACGAGGCTGCGCTCGGCCGCACTGCCGCGCTGGAGCAGGTAGATCAGCGGCAGCGTCGGCTTGCCTTCGCGCAGATCGTCGCCGACGTTCTTGCCGATCTCCGACGTCACGCCGGAATAGTCGAGCACGTCGTCGACGAGCTGGAACGCCGTGCCGATGCGCCGCCCGAACTCGGCCCAGGGTTCCTGCTCGGCCTCCGAGCAGCCGGCGAGGATGGCCGCGAGCCGCGCCGACGCCTCGAACAGCTTCGCCGTCTTGTAGCGGATCACCTGCATGTACCGCGCCTCGTCGACGTCCGGGTCGTGGATGTTGAGCAGCTGCAGCACCTCGCCCTCGGCGATCACGTTCGTCGCGTCGGCGAGCACGCGCATCACCGGCAGGCTGCCGACGTCGACCATCATCTGGAACGAGCGCGAGTACAGGAAGTCGCCGACCAGCACGGCCGCGGCGTTGCCGAACAACGCGTTCGCGGTGCGACGGCCGCGCCGGAGGTCGGACTCGTCGACGACGTCGTCGTGCAGCAGCGTCGCCGTGTGGATGAACTCGACGACGGCCGCGAGCGTCAGCCGGTGCGGCCCGCGGTAGTCGAGCGCGCCCGCGATCAGCAGCAGCAGCGCCGGACGCAGCCGCTTGCCGCCGGCGCCGACGATGTACTCGGCGACCTGGTTGACGAGCACGACCTCCGACCGCAGGCGGTGGCGGATCAGCGCGTCCATCGCCTTCATGTCGTCGGCGACCGGCAGCAGCAGCGACGCCGCCTGCGCGCGGTCCGGGACCTGTCGCGGCAGATCGACGGTGGCTTGGATGTCGTTCAAGAGGGGGCGGGCTGGGTCGAAGGGGGCGACGTGCCCGGACAGGCGACCGAAAATTATAAGGCATGCGCCGGCGCGGCCTGCGTCGCGGGCCACGGCGACCGTTGACCGTCCCGGACTGGGACTGTATGATCGCGGGTTCACCGAGGTCGGCGTCGCCGGGATGTCCACGACATCCGTGGCGCGACTCGCCGGGTCCGACGTGCGGATCGGTCGTCGCCGTGCGGCACGAAGCCCGCGGCGATTCGATCGCGTCGAGTCCGGCGGGGCCCGCCGGTCACCGTTTCGTCCGGACGCGCCCGCTCGGCGCATCCATCCCGAACAGAGGTCAACATGTACGCGGTCATCAAAACCGGCGGCAAGCAGTACAAGGTCGCCGCCGGCGAAAAACTCAAGATCGAACAGATCGCGGCCGACGTCGGCGCCGAGATCACGCTCGACCAGGTCCTCGCGGTCGGCGCCGGCGAGTCGATCACGTTCGGCGCGCCGCTCGTCGCGGGCGCGACGGTGACCGCGACCGTCGTGTCGCAGGGTCGCCACGACAAGGTCAAGATCTTCAAGATGCGCCGGCGCAAGCACTACCAGAAGCGCCAGGGCCATCGGCAGAACTACACCGAGGTCCTGATCGGCGCGATCAACCCGGCCGTTTGAGGAGCACGACATGGCACACAAGAAGGCAGGCGGCAGCTCCCGGAACGGCCGCGATTCGGAATCGAAGCGCCTCGGCGTGAAGGTGTACGGCGGTCAGGCGATCAACGCCGGCGGCATCATCGTCCGTCAGCGCGGCACGCGGTTGCACCCCGGCGTGAACGTCGGCGTCGGCAAGGACCACACGCTGTACGCGCTGGTCGACGGCACCGTGCAGTTCGCGGTCAAGGGCGTCGACCAAGCGCCATCTCGTCAGCGTCCAGCCGGTCGCCGCCGCGTAGACGCGCCGCGGGACGGACGTCGCGAAGCCCCGCCCGCGCGGGGCTTTCTTTTTGCGGGCCGGACCCGGGACCATCGATCATGAAGTTCATCGACGAAGCGAAGATCGACGTCGTCGCCGGCGACGGCGGCAACGGCATCGCGAGCTTCCGGCGCGAGAAGTTCATCCCGTTCGGCGGCCCCGACGGCGGCGACGGCGGCCGCGGCGGCAGCGTCTGGGCCGTCGCCGATCGCAACATCAACACGCTCGTCGACTATCGCTTCGCGAAGCTGCATCGCGCGAAGAAGGGCGAGCACGGCCGCGGCTCCGACTGCTACGGCAAGGGCGCCGACGACATCGTGCTGCGGATGCCGGTCGGCACGCTGATCACCGACCTCGAGACCGGCGACGTCGTGGCCGACCTGACCGAGCACGGGCAGAAGGCGCTGCTCGCGCGCGGCGGCAAGGGCGGCCTCGGCAACATCCACTTCAAGTCGAGCACGAACCGCGCGCCGCGCCAGCAGACCGACGGCGAGCCCGGCGAGGAACGCTCGCTGAAGCTCGAACTGAAGGTGCTCGCCGACGTCGGCCTGCTCGGCATGCCGAACGCCGGCAAGTCGACGCTCATCGCCGCGGTCTCGAACGCGCGCCCGAAGATCGCCGACTATCCGTTCACGACGCTGCATCCGAACCTCGGCGTCGTGCGCGTCGGTCCGGAGCGCAGCTTCGTGATCGCCGACGTGCCGGGGCTGATCGAGGGCGCGGCCGAGGGCGCCGGCCTCGGCCACCAGTTCCTGCGCCACCTGCAACGCACCGGCCTGCTGCTGCACGTCGTCGACCTCGCGCCGTTCGACGCGGCGGTCGACCCGGTCGCCGACGCGCAAGGCGATCGTCGCGGAACTCCAGAAGTACGATCCCGCGCTGGCCGCGAAGCCGCGCTGGCTCGTGCTCAACAAGCTCGACATGCTCGACGAGGCCGAGGCGAAGGAGCGCATCGCCGCCTTCGTGAAGCGGATCGAAGTGGAAGGGACCGGTGTTCGCGATCTCGGCGCTGACGCGCGCCGGCTGCGAGCAGCTGATCCACGCGATCGAGCACCACCTCGCCGCCGCGCGCCGGGCCGCGCATCCGGAAGACTTCGCCGGCGCCGACCGGTCGCCGGACGACGGGGCCGGCACCGACCCCGACGATCCGCGCTTCGCCCGCGCGGCCGACCCGCGCGAAGCATGAGCGGCGTCGAGGACGCGCGGCGCATCGTCGTCAAGGTCGGCAGCACGCTCGTCACCGACGACGGACGCGGGCTCGACCGCGACGCGATCGCGCGCTGGGCGGCGCAGCTCGCCGCGCTGCGCGTCGATGCAGCAAGGAGATCGGTGCTCGTGTCGTCGGGCGCGATCGCCGAAGGCATCAAGCGGCTCGGCTGGACGCCGGCGCCCGACCGCGATGCACGAACTGCAGGCCGCGGCGGCCGTCGGGCAGATGGGCCTCGCGCAGGCCTACGAGAGCGGCTTCGCGGCGCACGGCATCGGCACCGCGCAGATCCTGCTGACGCACGACGACCTCGCCGACCGCAGCCGCTACCTCAACGCGCGCTCGACGCTGCTGACGCTGCTCGACGCTCGGCGTCGTGCCGATCATCAACGAGAACGACACGGTCGTCACCGACGAGATCAAGTTCGGCGACAACGACACGCTCGGCGCGCTGGTCGCGAACCTGATCGACGCCGACGCGCTCGTCATCCTCACCGACCAGGCCGGGCTGTTCGACCGCGACCCGCGCCGCGACCCGGCCGCGACGCTCGTGACCGAAGGCCGCAGCGGCGATCCGGCGCTCGAGGCGATGGCCGGCGGCGCCGGCAGCGCGATCGGCCGCGGCGGCATGCTGACGAAGGTGCTCGCCGCGAAGCGCGCCGCGACGAGCGGCGCGCACACGATCATCGCGTCGGGTCGCGAGCCCGACGTGCTGGTCCGCCTCGCGCGCGGCGAGCGGATCGGCACGCGGCTCGAGCGCGTCGGTCGCGCGGCTGTCCGCGCGCAAGCAGTGGATGGCCGACCATCTGCAGCTCGCCGGCCGGCTGATGCTCGACGACGGCGCGGCCGCGGCGATCGCGGCCGGGCGCAGCCTGCTGCCGATCGGCGTGGTGTCGGTCGTCGGCCGCTTCGCGCGCGGCGACGTCGTCGCCTGCATCGCGCCCGACGGCCGCGAGGTCGCGCGCGGCATCGTCAACTACGCGAGCGGCGACGCGAGCCGCATCGCCGGGCAGCCGTCGAGCGAGATCGAGGCGCGGCTCGGCTTCGTCGACGAGCCGGAACTGATCCACCGCACGAACCTGCTCGCGCTGTGAGCGCGGGCCGTGCGGCTCACGGCATCGTGCCGTGCCCCTGCTGGTCGAAGAAGCCCTCGCTCGGCGGGATCAGCGGATGCATCCGCGCGACGATCGTCTTGACGTCGCGCGCCGCGTAGCCGTCGGGACAGAAGTATTCCCTCTCGAGCGCCGCGTTCTGGCGGTTCAGGCTGATCTCCTCGATCGGCTGCCACGCCGCGTTGCGCGCCCGCACCCAGGTCCCGTCGCTGCGCGCCGATCGCGTACAGCTTGTGCTGGTGCGTCTCGCAGCGGATGCCTTCGTAGCTGACGTTGCGCACGCCCTGCGGGCTCGTCGCGACGAGCGTGTAGCGGAACACGCCGTCGCTGCCGATCGTCAGTCGCCTTCGCGTCGATCTGGAAGCGGTAGGCCGTCGCGCCACTGACGGCGAAGCCGACGAGGTTCGCGTCGACCGGCGGCGGCGGCAGCTGCGCCTCGAGCTCCTTCCACGACGTGGCCGGATCGTCGAACGCCTGCTCGAACGCGCTCGGCGCCTTCGGTTGCGCGCAAGCCGACAGGATCGCGACGGCCGAGGCCGTCACGATCCGGAGCGCGGAGCGTCGTCCCGCCGGACCGCGTCAATGCGCCCCCGACTTGCGCTCGGCGCGCGGCTGCGACGGCCCGTCGTTCAGGCTGCGCAGCGGCGCGCGCGTGTGCTGGCGCAAGTAGCGGGTGTGCTCGGGCTTTCGCGTCAGGTACCGCGACAGCTCGGTCAGCGCACGCGAGTAGACGTCGCGCTTGAACTCGATCACGGCGTCGAGCGGCACCCAGTACTCGTGCCAGCGCCACGCATCGAACTCCGGATGCGTCGACGCGCGCAGCGAGATGTCGGTGTCGCGACCGACGAGCCGCAGCAGGAACCAGATCTGCTTCTGGCCGCGGTAGCTGCCGCGCCACTCGCGCTTGACCCAGTTCTCGGGAACCTCGTAGCGCAGCCAGTCGCGCGTGCGCCCGACGAGCTTGACGTGCTCGCGCTTGAGCCCGATCTCTTCCTCGAGCTCGCGGTACATCGCCTGCTCGGGCGTCTCGCCGTGCTTGATGCCGCCTTGCGGGAACTGCCAGGAGTGCTCTCGAATCCGTTTGCCCCAGAACACCTCGCCCTTGCCGTTGGCAAGGATGATTCCGACGTTGGGGCGGTAGCCTTCTCTGTCCAACATGCCGGACCACCCGATTCCGTTAAGATTGAAAACGATTATAAACACGGTTGTTGGACCGCGATACCGGGCGCGCCGGGGCCCGTTTCGGCCCTGAAAAGCCGCCCGCGTCCCTCGAACCGTGCACTCCGCGCGCGTCGCGCGCGCTTCCACTTGTCCTCCGACGACCGGCCCCGCCGATGTACGCCTCGCGCTTTTTCGTGTCCACCCTGAAGGAAGCGCCGGCCGACGCCGAGATCGTCAGCCACCGGCTGATGCTGCGTGCCGGCCTCATCAAGCGGCTCGCCGGCGGCATCTACACGTACCTGCCGATGGGGCTGCGGACCATCCGCAAGGTCGAGCGGATCGTCCGCGACGAGATGACCGCCGCCGGCGCGATCGAGCTGCTGATGCCGGTCGTGCAGCCGGCGGAGCTGTGGCAGGAGTCCGGCCGCTGGGAGAAATACGGGCCGGAGCTGCTGCGCATCAAGGACCGCCATCAGCGCGACTTCGTGGTCCAGCCGACCTCGGAGGAGGTCGTCACCGACATCGCCCGCAAGGAGCTCGTCAGCTACCGGCAGCTGCCGATCAACTTCTTCCACATCCAGACGAAGTTCCGCGACGAGATCCGGCCGCGCTTCGGCGTCATGCGCGGCCGCGAGTTCACGATGAAGGACGCATACTCGTTCGACCGCGACTTCGCCGGCCTCGAGGTCAGCTACGAGGCGATGCGCCGCGCGTACTGCGCGACGTTCGAGCGGATGGGGCTGCGCTACCGCGCGGTGGCGGCCGACAACGGCTCGATCGGCGGCACCGGATCGCACGAGTTCCACGTGCTCGCCGACTCGGGCGAGGACGCGATCGCGTTCTGCCCGACGTCCGACTACGCCGCGAACGTCGAGGCCGCCGAGGCCGTCGCGCTCGGCGCGCGCGCGCCCGCGACCGAGCCGATGACGAAGGTCGCGACGCCGGGCAAGGCGAAGTGCGAGGACGTCGCGGCGTACCTCGGCATCGCGCTCGAGCGCACCGTCAAGTCGATCGTGCTGGCGGTCGGAACGCCGTCCACGACGATCGAGGAGGCCGAACGCTCGTCCTCGCAGCGGAAGATCGTCCTGCTGCTGCTGCGCGGCGACCATGACCTCAACGAGATCAAGGCGCGAAAGCTGCCGCAACTCGCGGGCGGCTACCGGTTCGCGAGCGAGGCCGAGATCATCGATGCATTCGGCACGCCGCCCGGCTATCTCGGGCCGGTCGCGACGAAGGCGCCGGTGCTCGTCGTCGCCGACCGCACGGTCGCCGCGATGAGCGACTTCGTCGTCGGTGCGAACGAGGCCGGCTTCCACCTGGCCGGCGTCAACTGGGGCCGCGACCTGGCGGAGCCCGAGGTCGCCGACCTGCGCAACGTCGTCGCCGGCGATCCGTCGCCCGACGGCCGCGGCACGCTCGAGATCTGTCGCGGCATCGAGGTCGGCCACATCTTCCAGCTGCGCACCGTCTACTCGCGGCCGGAGGCATTGAACGCGACGTTCCTCGACGAGAACGGCAAGCCGCGGCCGTTCGAGATGGGCTGCTACGGCATCGGCATCACGCGGATCGTCGGCGCCGCGATCGAGCAGAACTTCGACGAGAAGGGGCATCGTCTGGCCGCGTGCGATCGCGCCGTTCGAGGTCGTGATCTGCCCGGTCGGCTGGGGCCGCAACGAGGCGGTCCGCGACGCGGCGCGCGGGCTGCACGATGCGCTGGCCGCGGCCGGCGTCGACGTGCTCGTCGACGACCGCGACCTGCGGCCGGGCGTGATGTTCGCCGACTGGGAGCTGATCGGCGTACCGCTGCGGATCACCGTCGGCGACCGCGGGCTGAAGGACGGTCAGGTCGAGATGCAGGCGCGCCGCGACGGCGTCGTCACGAACGTGCCCGTCGGGGACGCGGCCACGGTCGCGATCGGACGGCTCGAGACGCTGTGACCGGGGTCGCGCGGCGGATCGGGCGACGCGTCGTCGCGACCGTGCTCGTCGTCGCGCCATCGCTCGCCCTGGCCGGCGCGCAGAAATACGAGCCGCTGTCCGACTCCGTGCGCAGCGCGCTGTCGGCCGTGATCGCCGACGGCCGGCCGCCGAAGGTCCAGAGCGCCGACATCCGCGAGCGGCTCGCGTATCTCGAATGGCTCGGCGAGATGTCGGAGCGGATGAAGAAGCGCATCCCCGACTATCAGATGCGACGCGAGACGCTCGAGACGATCTACTACGAGAGCAAGCGCGCCGGCCTCGACCCCGCGCTGATGCTCGGCCTGATCCAGGTCGAGTCCGGGTTCCACAAGTACGCGATCAGCACGGCGGGCGCGCGCGGGATGACGCAGGTGATGCCGTTCTGGACCGGCCTGATCGGCGACGGCGATGCGAAGAAGCTGTTCAACATGCAGATCAACATCCGCTACGGCTGCACGGTGTTCCGCCACTACCTCGACGAGGAGCACGGCGACTACTTCCGGGCGCTCGGGCGCTACAACGGCAGCCTCGGCCGCGCCGAGTATCCGAACCTGGTGCTCGGCGCGTGGAAGCGCTGGGAATATCAGCCGCAGCTGGTGCCGAGCATGCCGTCGGTGCCGACCGCCGCAATGGCGCCGCGGTCGCGCGGCGGCTGAGCGACGGCTCGCGCGTCGACGAAGGGTGATCGCATGAAGCGCACGTGGACCATCGTCGGCGTCGCCGATGTCGCCCGCAGCTTCCGGTGGTACCGGTCGCTGCTCGGGCTCGCCGCGGCGGAGCCGGCGCACGACGATTTCGGACAGCTCGTCGACGCGGACGGCACCGTCCTGCTCTGCCTTCACGCGTGGGGCGCGCACGACCACCCGTCGCTCTCGAGCCCCGATCACGCGCGACCCGGCAACGGGCTGCTGCTGTTCTTCCGCGTCGACGACTTCGACGACGCGCTGCGGCGCGCGCGGACGCTCGTCGATGCGCTCGACGAGGAGCCGCACCGGAACCCGGCGACCGGGACCAGCGAGTTCGCGCTCCGCGACCCCGACGGGTATCACGTGATGGTCAGCGCGCTCGAGCCGGGCTGAGGCTTCGAGCCGGTCGAGCGGTGCCGCAGCGGTCGCCACGACGTCGCCGTCACGTCCATGCGGCGCGGATCATCGCGACGCCGTGCGCGCCGGCCTCGAGCGCGGCCGGCAGGTCGGCCTCGTCGAGCCCGCCGATCGCGTAGACCGGCAGTCCGGCGTCGGCGGCGAGCGACGCGAACGCGTCCCATCCGATTCCCGTCGCGCCCGGATGGCTCGCGGTCTCGCGCACCGGACCGAGCACCGCCGCGTCCGCGTCGATCGCGGCCGCGCGCGCGAGCTGGGCGACGTCGTGACACGACGCGACGCACCAGTCGACGTCCGGCCGCGCGACGCATGACATCAGCGCGGCCGACGACAGGTGCACGCCGTCGGCCCGCGTCCAGTAGCGCGCCGGATGCGCGCTGTTGACGAGCAGCCGGACGCCGGCCGCGACGCAGCGCGCGGCCACGCGGTCGAACAGTCGGTCGAAGTCCGCGGCGTCCATCGCCGGCTCGCGCAGCTGCAGTTGCCGCAGCGGCCACGAAGACGTCGCGAGGCGCGCATCGAGCGCATCGACGAACGCGTCGGCGCCGATCGTCGTGGCGTTCGAGATCGCGTACGTCGCCGGCAGCCGCAACCAGCGACGAACGGGCTCGGCGCCCTTCAGCCACGGCTCGGTCGTCAGTGCGTCGATGCGCTCCCAGCGGAACGCCTGGCCCTCGTTCGAGCGCGGGTCGCCGGTCCAGCCGCGCCCGTCGCCGAAGCTGCGCCAGAAGTGCAGGCGCACCGTCGCGTGCGGATAGACGACGACGCGACGCGCCCACGGGTGCGCGGCGACGAGCCGCAGCCCGAGCTCCTCGTCGAACTCGCGCACGAGCGCGTCGAAGACCGACTCGCCCGCTTCGAGCTTGCCGCCGGGGAACTCCCACCAGCCGGCCATCGGTTTGCCGGCCGGACGCTGCGCGAGCAGGAACGACCCGTCGTCGCGGATCAGCACGCCGACCGCGACGTCGACCGGCGCGCTCAACTCGTTGTCCGGCCGGCCCAGTCCCTCGCGAACTGATGCGCCACGCGGCCCGATCGCGAACCGCGCTCGAGCGCCCAGCGCAACGCGTCGGCCCGAGCGGTCGCGACGGCCTCGTCGTCGCAGCCGTAGTGACGCATCCATTCGCCGACGACCGCGAGGTACTCGTCCTGGCGGAACGGATAGAAGCTGACCCACAGGCCGAAGCGCTCGGACAGCGAGATCTTCTCCTCGACGACGTCGGCCGGATGGATCTCGACGTTGCCGTCGTCGGCCTCGGCATGGCGCGTGGCGAGGTTGTCGTTCATCCGCTCGGGCATCAGGTGGCGCCGGTTGCTGGTCGCGTAGATCAGCACGTTGTCCGACTGCGCGGCGATCGACCCGTCGAGCGCGACCTTCAGCGCCTTGTAGCTGGACTCGCCCTCCTCGAACGACAGGTCGTCGCAGAACAGCACGAAGCGCTCGGGCCGGTCCGCGACGAGGTCGACGAGGTCGGGGAGGTCGACGAGGTCGCTCTTGTCGACCTCGATCAGCCGCAGCCCGCGATCGCCGAACGCGTGCAGGCACGCGCGGATCAGCGACGACTTGCCGGTGCCGCGCGCGCCGGTCAGCAACACGTTGTTCGCGGGCCGGCCCTCGACGAACTGGCGCGTGTTGCGTTCGATGACCGTGCGTTGCCGATCGACGTTCTTCAGCCGGTCGAACGCGATCGACGCGATGTGCGCGACCGGCTCGAGGCGCCCGCGGCCCTGCCGCTTGCGCCAGCGGAACGCGGTCGACGCCGACCAGTCGACGGCGAGCGGCGCGCCCGGCAGCAGCGCCTCGAGCCGCGCGACGAGCGCGTCGGCGCGGTCGATCAGCGGCTGCAGGTCGATGCTCATCGGCGAGGCGCTCGCATCGCGGCCGCGCTCATCGACGCGAACCGATCGCGGCACGGCCTTCGCACCACGCGCTCAGGTGCGGTACTCGGCATTGATCTTCACGTAGTCGTACGAGAAGTCGCAGGTCCACACGATCGTCGACGCGTCGCCGCGGCCGAGGTCGACGCGGATCGCGATCTCGTCGGGCTTCATGACGCGCGCGCCGTCCTCCTCGCGGTACGACGGCGCGCGGCGTCCGCCGTCGATCACCTGCACCGCGTCGTCGCCGGCCGCGAGCCACAGGTTCACGCGCGTCGTGTCGAGCTCGGCGATGCCCGCGTTGCCGATCGCCATCAGCAGCCGGCCGAGGTTCGGGTCCGACGCGAACAGCGCCGTCTTGACGAGCGGCGAGTTCGCGATCGATCGCGCGACGCGCACCGCCTCGCCGCCGTCGGTCGCGCCGCCGACCTCGACCGTGATGAACTTCGTCGCGCCCTCGCCGTCGCGCGCGATCGACTGCGCGAGCGTCTGCGCGACCTCGACGATCGCCGCGCGCATCGCGTCGTAGCGCTCCGGCTCGGCCTCGATGACGGACGCGCCCGCGGCCTTGCCGGTCGCGATCAGCACGAACGAGTCGTTCGTCGACGTGTCGCCGTCGACGGTGACGCGATTGAACGAGCGGTCCGCGACCTCGCGCACGAGCCGTTGCAGCGCGACGTGCGCGATCTCGGCGTCGGTCGCGATGAACGCGAGCATCGTCGCCATGTCCGGCTGCAGCATGCCGACGCCCTTCGCGATGCCGGTCACGGTGACGGTCGTGCCGTCGAGGTCGAACGTGGTCGACGCGGCCTTCGCGACGGTATCGGTCGTCATGATCGCCGCGGCCGCGTCGGCCCAGCGATCGTCGGCGAGCGTCGAGAACGCGTCCGGCAGCGCGGCCTCGATGCGACCGACCGGCAGCGGCTCGAGGATGACGCCGGTCGAGAACGGCAGCACCTGCGAGATCGAGCAGCCGGCGAGGCGTGCCACGGCGGCGCAACTGCGCAGCGCGGCCGCGATGCCGTCGTCGCCGTTGCCGCAGTTCGCGTTGCCGGCGTTGACGACGAGCGCGCGGATCTCGTCGTTCGTCGACAGGTGCCGCCGGCACACGAGCACCGGCGCGGCGGCGAAGCTGTTCTGCGTGAAGACGCCGGCCACGCGGCTGCCGGGCGCGAGCCGCATGACCATCAGGTCGCGCCGGTTCGCCTTGCGGATGCCGGCCTCGGCGAAGCCGAGCTCGACGCCGGCGACGGGCTTGATGCGTTCGGGATCGGGGGGGCGGAGCTGGACGGGCATGGTCGGGCCTCGGGCGACCCGGGCACCGGCGGCGGCGCGACCGGTGCGAACGAAGTGACGCCGACCGGGTCGATGCAGTCGGCAGCGCCGCATTGTAGCGGGCCGCCTCGCCGCTTCGGTGTCCACCGATCGCCGAATGCCGATGGCCGACGCCGCGTCCGCGCGCGCGTCTTTAGAATGGCGCCCCGGTCGCGAGCGCCGTATCGCGCCGATCCCAGGAGTCCTCATGCAACGCCTCGTTCGTTCCCACGCGACGCACGCGCTGCGCGCGTCCATGCGCGCCACTGCGCTGCTGTTCGCGCTGTCCGTCGCGACGTTCGCGCTCCCCGCGTCGTCGCAGACGTCCGCGCGCCCGTCGGACGCCATGCGCCTGCCGGCCGGCATGACACGCGTCACGTCGGTCGAGGGCATCACCGAATACGCGCTGCCGAACGGCCTGCACGTGCTGACGCTGCCCGACGCGTCGAAGCCGACGACGACCGTCAACCTGACGATCAGGGTCGGCTCGCGGATGGAGAACTACGGCGAGACCGGCATGGCGCACCTGCTCGAGCACCTGATGTTCAAGGGCACGCCGCACTTCCCCGACCCGAAGAAGACGATGAGCGATCGCGGCCTGTCGTGGAACGGCGTCGACGTCGGACGACCGCACGAACTACTTCGCGAGCATGGCCGAGAACCCGGACAGCCTCGACGTCTACCTGCACGTGGCTGTCCGAGGCGCTGACGCAGTCGTTCATCGCGAAGAAGGATCTCGACTCCGAGATGACGGTCGTCCGCAACGAGATGGAGTCGCGGCGAGAACAACCCGGGCAACATCCTGTTCCAGAACGTGCCGGGCCGAGGCCTATCCACTGGCACAACTACGCGCAACAGCACGATCGGCGCGCGCTCCGACGTCGAGAACGTCGACATCCCGCGGCTGCAGGCCTTCTATCGCAAGTACTACCAGCCCGACAACGCGGTCGCTGATCGTCGCCGGCAAGTTCGACGAGGCGCAGCACGCTCGCGAAGATCGCCGCGACGTTCGGCCGCATCCCGAAGCCGACGCGCGTCATCGAGCCGACCTACACGCTCGACCCGGCGCAGGACGGCGAACGCACGGTGACGCTGCGGCGCGTCGGCGACACGCCGATCCTGATCGCGATGTATCACCTGCCGGCCGGCTCGTCGCCCGACTTCGCGCCGGCGACGCTCGCCGCGCTGATGCTCGGCGGTCCCGAGTTCCGCCTGCAACAAGGCGCTGGTCGAGAAGAACCTCGCCGCCAGCGCGTTCGGCGCCGCGCGACCGATCGCCGAGCCCGGCTACGCGTTCTTCGGCGCGCAGCTCAAGTCCGACCAGCCGATCGACGCCGGCGCGCGACGCGCTCGTCGCGACCGATCGAAGGCGTGCCGTCCGCAGCCGTTCACCGACGACGAGCTCGAGCGCGCGAAGAACATCTGGCTGCGCGGCTTCACGCAGACGATGAACGATCCGCAGCGCGTCGGCATCGCGCTGTCGGAGTACATCGCGCTCGGCGACTGGCGGCTCGCGCTTCGACCGCCGCGACCGCATCAAGGCCGCGACGGCCGCCGACGTCACGCGCGTCGCGATCGCAGTACTTCATCACCAGCGACCGCACGCTCGGCACGTTCATCCCGAGTCCGCAGCCGCAGCGCGCGCCGGCGCCGGCGCGCGTCGACGTCGCCGCGCGTGATGAAGGACTTCAAGGGCGGCGAGGCGATGGCCGCCGGCGAGAACTTCGACGTCTCGCCGGAGAACATCGACCGGCGCACGACGATCGCGACGCTGCCCGGCGCGGCCGGCGTCCGCACCGCGTTGCTGCCGAAGGCGACGCGCGGCGGCAAGGTCGTCGCCTTCGTCGCGCTGCGCTTCGGCGACGAGAAGACGCTGTTCGGCAAGGACGTCGTCGGCGACGTCGACGGCCGGCATGCTGTCGCGCGGCACCGAGCGGCTGACGCGCGAGCAGCTCGCGGCCGCGTTCGAGAAGCTGCAGACGACGTGGGACGTGAGCGGCGGCGCGCAGGGCGTCGTGCTGCGCCTCGAGACGACGCGGGCGAACCTCGACGCGTCGCTCGCGCTCGCCGCCGAGGTGCTGCAGACGCCGCGCTTCGACGCCGGCCGAGTTCGAGCAGCTGCGCAACGGCATCGTCAGCGAACATCGAGGAGGCGCGCACCGAGCCGCAGGCGCTGCTGACGCTGCAGATGGAGCGTCACGGCAATCCGTACCCGAAGGGCGACGTGCGCTACGCGATGACGTTCGACGAGACGCTGGCCGCGCTGCGCGCGCTGAACGTCGACGACGCGCGTCGCTTCCATCGCGACTTCTACGGCGCGTCGCAGGCCGTCGTCGCGGTGATCGGCGACTTCGACCCGGCCGCCGTCACGACGTCGCTGCGCTCGACGCTCGGCGACTGGACGAGCCCGACCGCGTACGTGCGCGTGCCCGATCCGGCGCTCGACCTGCCGCCGGCGATGTTCCGCATCGAGACGCGCGACAAGCAGAACGCGGTCGCCGAGGGCCGCCTCGAGTTCCCGCTGCGCGAGTCGGACCGCGACTTCCAGGCGCTGCGCCTCGGGCTGCAGATCTTCGGCGGATCGGGCGGCGGCAGCGGCCGCCTGTGGGACCGCATCCGCGAGAAGGACGGGCTGTCGTACGGCGTCGGCGCGTCGATCGGCGGCGGCCAGTACAACGCGAACGCCGACTTCACCGTTCAACGCGATCACCGCGCCGCAGAACATCGACCGCGTCAAGAGCGACTTCGACGAGGAGCTGGCTCGCGCGTTGCGCGACGGCTTCACCGCCGACGAGCTGAACCGCGCGAAGGAGGCGATCGCGTCCGCGAGCCGGCTCGCGCGCGCGCAGGACGCGACGCTCGGCCGCACGCTGCTGTCGTTCGTCGAGCGCGGCAAGACGCCGCTCTACTTCGCCGAACTCGACCAGCTCAGAGCGCAACTGACGCTCGATGAGGTCGATGCGGCGTTCCGCAAGTACGTCGTCCCCGACAGGCTCGTGTTCGGCGAGGCAGGGGACTTCGCCGGCGCGCACCAGGCGCCGCGCGGCAACGTCTCGAGCGGGCCGACGGTACCGCGCTAGTCCGCAGACGTCCCGCCGGCCGAAGCAGGCGACCGGCGGGGGCGACCACGACGAGGGAGACGACGATGGCGCACGAGCTTCGGGACGGAAAGGCGACGACCGGCCGGCGGACGATCCGGCGGTCCGCGATCGCGACGTGCGGGCTGGCGATCGCCGGCGCGGCGGTCGCGGCGGACGCCGCAGACGACGCGGCGGAAGCGCCGCCGAACGACGCGCGGCTCGTCGCGCCGGCGCCCGACTTCTCCAGCGACGTCGACCGGCGGCAGCGCTACGGCACCGCGGCGCTCGAGATCTTCACGTTCGACTTCCTGCTGAACCAGGCGAACCGTCGCTGGTCCGGCGTCGACGACTACGACAGCAACATCCACACGATCAAGCGCAACCTGCGCAGCCACTGGGGCATCGACGACGATCCGTTCCGCGTCAACCAGCTCGGCCATCCGTACCAGGGGTCGATCTATCACACGATCGCGCGATCGTCCGGACTGAGCTACTGGGAGTCGGCCGGCTACACGTTCGCCGGCTCGATCCTGTGGGAGATCGCCGGCGAGAAGACGCGGCCGTCGGCGAACGACCAGGTCGCGAGCGGCATCGGCGGCTCGTTCCTCGGCGAGGCGCTGTTCCGCATGGCGAACCTCGTGCTCGAGAACGGCGACGGCTCGCGGGTGTGGCGCGAACTCGGCGCTGCGGCGATCTCGCCGGCGAACGGCTTCAACCGCCTCGCATGGGGTCGCGACCGCGAGCCGATCTTCTCGAGCAACCATGCCGAGTACTACAGCCGCGCGGACCTCGGCGTCGACCCATCAGGTCGACCAGAACGACGGCGGCAACGGCGGCTCGGTGCGGTCCGAACGAAGCGATCGCGGCGTTCGCGATCGACTACGGCCTGCCCGGCAAGGCCGGCTACGACTACCAGCGCCCGTTCGACTACTTCGCGTTCCAGGCGACGACATCGACGTCGAGCAGCGTCGAGAACGTCATCACGCGCGGCTCGCTGTTCGTGCGGCCCTACGCGCTCGGGTCGACGTTCAAGGGCATCGTCGGCGTCTACGGCGGCTACGACTACCTCGCACCGCCGACCTTCCGCGTGTCGTCGACGTCGCTGTCGCTCGGCACGACCGGCCAGTGGAACGCGAGCGACGCGATCACGATGCAGGGCACGGCGCTGCTCGGCGTCGGATACGCCGCGATCGGGTCGATCAACACGAACGACGACCGCAACTACCAGTACGGCGTCACGCCGCAGACCACGCTCGTCTGGCGAGCCATCGTCGACAACGCGGTGTCGCTCGACGTGTCCGCGCGCGGCTACTTCGTCAGCCACGTCGGCAGCAACTCGGGCGCCGAGGGCCACGGCAGCGCCGGCCGCTTCGAGGCTGCCCTGACGTATCGCGTATCGGGTCCGCACGCGATCACGGTGAAGTACCTCGACTACTTCCGCACGACGTCGTTCATGGCGAACGACACGCTGCGGCAGTCGCGCGCCACCGTCGGCCTCTACTACACGTACCTCGGGCACGACCGCTTCGGCGCGACGTCGTTCTGACGTTGCGGTCGCATCGGTCGATCGCGTCGGCGCGGGCGCGCCGACCCGCCCGCGCGGGTCAGCCCGCGTCGAGCCCGTCCTGCACCTGCTCGGCCGCGCGCAGCACCGCCCTCGCCTTGTTCTCGGTCTCCTGCCATTCCATCTCGGGAATCGAGTCGTGGACGATGCCGGCGGCTGCCTGCACGGCGAGCAGGCCGTTCTTGACGACGCCGGTGCGGATCGCGATCGCGAGGTCCATCTCGCCGGTGAAGCCGAGGTAGCCGCAGGCGCCGCCGTACAGGCCGCGCTTCGTCGGCTCGAGCTCGTCGATGACCTCCATCGCGCGGACCTTCGGCGCACCGGACAGCGTGCCGGCGGGGAACGTGGCCTTCAGCACGTCGATCGACGTGAGCCCCGGCTTCAGCCGGCCCTCGACCGACGACACGATGTGCATGACGTGCGAGTACTTCTCGACCGCGAGCCGCTCGGTGACCTTGACGCTGCCGATCTGCGCGATGCGTCCGACGTCGTTGCGCGCGAGGTCGATCAGCATGACGTGCTCGGCGATCTCCTTCGGATCGCTCAGCAGCTCGGTCGCGAGCGCCGCGTCCTGCGCGGGCGTCGCGCCGCGCGGCCGCGTGCCGGCGAGCGGCCGGATCGTGACGATCGTGTCGTCGCCCGCGTCATCGGTCTTCGGGCGCTTCTCGTCGGCCGCCGGCCGCGGCCGCTTTTCTTGTCGCACGAGGATCTCCGGCGACGAGCCGACGACGTGGAAGTCGCCGAAGTTGTAGAAGTACAGGTACGGCGACGGGTTCAGCGAGCGCAGCGCGCGATACAGCGTCAGCGGCGCGTCGCGGAACGGCTTGACGATGCGCTGGCCGATCTGCACCTGCATCAGCTCGCCGGCCGCGATCATCTCCTTCGCCTTCGCGACCGCCGCGAGATAGTCGGCCTTCGCGAAGCCGCGGTGCGCATCGGTCCGCATCGACGGCTGGCTGTACGGCACGTCGACCGGCCGCCGCAGCCGCTCGCGCAGCTCGCGCATCCGCGACTTCGCCCGGCCGTACGCCTCCGGCTTCGACGGATCGACGTACACGATCACGTAGATCTTGCCGGCGAGGTTGTCGACGACGACGACCTCCTCGGTCAGCAGCAGCAGGATGTCCGGCACGTCGAAGCCGTCGTCGTCGACCGGCTTCGCGGTGCGCACGAGCCGCGGCTCGATGTGCCGCGCGACGTCGTAGCCGAAGTAGCCGGCGAGGCCGCCCGAGAAGCGCGGCAGGCCCGGACGCACCGCGACGCGGAAGCGCTCGCGGAACGCGGCGACGTTGTCGAGCGGATTGCCCGACATCGTCTCGACCACGACGCCGTCGGTGACGACCTCGGTGACGGCCGCGTCGCCGTAGCCGCGCGCGCGGATCAGCGTGCGCGCCGGCAGCCCGATGAACGAGTAGCGCCCGAAGCGCTCGCCGCCGACGACCGACTCGAGCAGGAACGAGTGCGCGCCGCCGCGCTCGACGTGCGCGAGCTTCAGGTACAGCGACAGCGGCGTGTCGAGGTCGGCGAAGTGCTCGGCGATCAGCGGAATGCGGTTGTAGCCTTCGGCCACGAGCGACTGGAATTCGAGTTCGGTCATGCGACGGAGTCCAGCGGTGACGGCGCCGCATCGCGCGACGCGACGCCACGCTCCGCGATCCAGCGCGCCGCGTCGAGCAGGTCGGCGACGACGGCGTCGGTCAGGCCCTCGGCGAGCAGCGCGCCGGCGCGACCGCGTTCGCCGGCCGACCCGGGATAGCCGTACGGCACCGTCAACGACGTCGCACCGGCCGCACGCGCGGCCCGCGCGTCGTTGATCGAGTCGCCGACGAGCACGGCCTCGTGCGGCGCGACGCCGAGCCGCTCGCACGCCGCGAGCACCGGCGCCGGCTTCGGCTTCTGCTCGACCGTGTCGCCGCCGCCGACGATGGTGTCGAACAGCGCGTCGATGCCGAGCGTCGCGAACAGCGGACCGACGAGCTCGCGCGGCTTGTTCGTCACGCACGCGACCGCGAGGCCCATCGCGCGGAACGCGTCGAGACCTTCGCGAGCCCCGGGATACAGCGTGGCCCCGCTGCCGTTGCGCGCGCGATAGTGCGCGAGATAGACCGGCAGCCAGCGCGCCGCCGCGCCGGGGCCGAGCACGCGGTCGACGAGCATCGACGAGCCCTCGCCGACCGCCTCCGCGACGACGGACCGGTCGACCGGCGGGCGACCGGCGTCGGCGAGCGTCGCATCGATCGCGGCCGCGATCTCGGGCAGCGTGTCGGCGAGCGTGCCGTCGAGGTCGACGAGGACGGCGCGCGTCCGGGCCAAGGCGGCCACCGTCACGCCGACGCCAGCGCGTCGCGCAGCCGGCCCATCACGCCGCGATAGCCGCCGTCGTCGTCGCGCGCGCCGAACACCGCGGAGCCGGCGACGAACGTGCAGGCGCCGGCGCGCGCGATGGTCGCGATGTTGTCGACCTTCACGCCGCCGTCGACCTCGAGCATCACGTCGCGTCCGCTCGACGCCGCGTACGCGGTCGAGCCGCTCGCGCGCGTCGCCGATCTTGACGAGCGCCTCGTCGATGAACGACTGCCCGCCGAAGCCCGGATTGACCGACATGATCAGCACGAGGTCGACGCGGTCCATCACGTAGTCGAGATACGACAGCGGCGTCGCCGGGTTGAACACGAGGCCGGCCTTGCAGCCGTGGTCGCGGATCAGGCCGAGCGTGCGGTCGACGTGTTCGCGACGCCTCCGGATGGAAGCTGATGATGTCGGCGCCCGCCTCGGCGAAGTCCGGGACGATGCGGTCGACCGGCTTGACCATCAGGTGCACGTCGATCGTCGCCGGCGTGCCGTCGGGCCGCGTCGCGTGCGGACGCAGCGCCTTGCAGACCATCGGGCCGATCGTCAGGTTCGGCACGTAATGGTTGTCCATCACGTCGAAGTGGATGAAGTCGGCGCCGGCGGCCATCACGCGCTCGACCTCGTCGCCGAGGCGCGCGAAGTCGGCGGAGAGGATCGAGGGGGCGATGCGATAATGACGGGCGGATGCGGCGGGCATGGGAATCGGACGAAGCGTTGCGATTCGAGTCTACCGGACCCGCGAGCCGCGCCGCGACGCGCCCCGGCCTCCGATGCATCGCCCCGATCGGTCGCCCGCGGTCGCGCCAGTCCCCCGATCCTCACCGACCCGATCGCGCCGATGCCGACCTACCGCCTGGACGTCGCCGTCCGCACGCGCCACATCCCCGAGCAGTCCGACGCGAGCGAGGGGCGCTACGTGTTCGCGTACACGATCACGATCACGAACGCCGGCGACGTCCCGACGCAGGTCATCTCGCGGCACTGGATCATCACCGACGCCGACGCGCACGTCGAGGAAGTGAAGGGGCTCGGCGTCGTCGGCCACCAGCCGCTGATCGCGCCCGGCGAGTCGTTCGAGTACACGAGCGGCACGGCGCTCGCGACGCCGACCGGCTCGATGCGCGGCAGCTACTTCGCGGTCGCAGAGGACGGCACGCGCTTCGAAGCGCCGATCGCGGAATTCGCGCTGGCGGTCCCGCGGTCGCTGCACTGATCGTCGGCGGCGGCGCGGTCGCGTCGTCGAGCGCGATGCGGTCTCCCGCGGGCCGGGTGTCGCGGCGGCGACGCGCTTCGATCTCGTCGCCGCGTCGGCCTCGCGGCCCATGACCGTCATCGCAGCGAGATCGCGGGCCGTCGGGAACGACGACGACCGCGCCGCGGTCAGTCGTCGGCGTTGCGCGCGGGTCGCGCGTCGCCGGTCGACGACGCAGCCGAGTCCGCCGCATCGCGCAACGCGTCGCGCTCGCGACGTTGCGTCGGGCCGAGCGTCCACCACACGATGAACAGCAGCAACCCGAGCGCGCCCATCGCCTCGACCACGAGAATCCACATGATGTCATCCGGGAACGCCGCGTCCGCCGATGCGATCGCGACCGCGTTCGATTCTAGCGAAGCGGCGCGCGGCCACGCGATCCGCGGCGCCGCGCGCGACGTGCTGCGACGGCTCGTCGCCGTCGCCGCGATCGCGGTCGCCGCCTGCACGACGATCCCGCCGCAGCCTCAGCCGACACCTCAGCCTCAGCCTCGGCCTCAGCCTCAACCCCAGCCGACGCCGCCGCCGACCCCGCCCGCCGCGCGCCCCATCCTCGTCCCGACCGACTGGTCGCAGCTGCCCGGGTGGACCGACGATCCGCTGACCGACGCGTGGCCGGCGTTCCTCGCATCGTGCGCCGCGCTGTCGACGAAGGCGACGTGGAGCGGCACGTGCGCGGCGGCGAAGCTCGTCGACGGCGGCGACGCGCGGGCGGTCCGCGACTTCTTCGAGAGCCGCTTCGTGCCGAACCGCGTCACGACGACGGACGACAACGACACCGGGCTCGTCACCGGCTACTACGAGCCGCTGCTGCACGGCAGCCGCACGCCGGGCGGTCCGTACCGCACGCCGATCTACGCCGTGCCGGACGACCTCCTGATCGTCGACATGACGTCGCTGTACCCCGAGCTGAAGGGCAAGCGGCTGCGCGGCAAGCTCGTCGGTCGTACCGTCGTGCCGTATCCCGCGCGCGGCGACCTCGCGGCGTCGGGCGCGCTGCGCGGCCGGGAGCTGCTGTGGGTCGACGATCCGATCGACGCGTTCTTCCTCGAGATCCAGGGCTCGGGCCGCGTCGAGCTGCAGCGGCCCGGCCGGCCGGTCGAGACGGTGCGCGTCGCGTACGCCGACCAGAACGGCCAGCCGTACCGGTCGATCGGACGCTGGCTCGTCGATCGCGGCGAGATGCCGCTGTCCGACGCGTCGATGCAGAACATCAAGGCGTGGGCGCGCGCGCATCCCGACCGGCTCGACGAACTGCTCGCCGCGAATCCGAGCGAGGTGTTCTTCAAGGAGGAGCCGATCGGCGACCCGACGCGCGGACCGAAGGGCGCGCTCGGCGTGCCGCTGACGCCGGGACGATCGATCGCCGTCGATCCGCGCGTCGTCCCGCTCGGCGCGCCGGTGTGGCTCGCGACGACGCAGCCGCAGTCGGACGCGCCGATGCGCCGCCTCGTCGTCGCGCAGGACACCGGCGGCGCGATCGCGGCCGCGCCGGGCGGCGCGGTGCGGGCGGACTTCTTCTGGGGCTTCGGTGCCGACGCCGCGAATCAGGCGGGCCGGATGAAGCAGCAGGGCCGGATGTGGGTCCTGCTGCCGCGGACGTGAACCGGCGCGGTCAGCCGGCGGCGTTCAGCAGCTTGTCGAGGTCCTGGCCGCTCACGGCGCCCTCGACGCGCTTGTTGTTCGAGAAGAACAGCGTCGGGGTGCCGTCGACGTGCAGCTTGCGACCGAGCGCGAGCGTCTTGTCGACCGGCGTCGCACAGCCGCCGTCGCCGCTCAGCGCGGTGGCGCTCTGCATCCAGCCGCTCCACGCCTTCGCGCGATCGGCCGCGCACCAGACCTGCTTCGACTTCGTCAGCGAGTCGGGCCCGAGGACCGGATACAGGAACACGTAGATCGTGACGTCGCCGACGTCGAGGATCGACTTCTCGAGCCGCTTGCAGTAGCCGCAGTTCGGATCCTCGAAGATCGCGACCTTGCGCTTGCCGCTGCCCTTCACGACCTTGATCGCCGTGTCGAGCGGCAGCTCGGCGAACTTGAACGCCGGCAGCGACGCTTCCTTGATCGCGTCGACGCGCGCACGCGTCAGGTTCTCGCGGGTGCGCAGGTCGACGACGTTGCCGACGACGATGTAGCTGCCGGTCGGGTCCGTGTAGAACACGTCGTTGCCGATCCGCACCTCGTAGAGCCCGGCGAGAGGCATCTTCGTGATCGCGTCGACCGGCGAGCCGAGACGCGTCTCGAGCGACTGCTTGAGCGCCGGATCGTTGACCGGCGGCCCGGGATCGATCGCCGTCGGCGTCGCGGGCTTCGACATCGCCGGCGCGGGTGTCGCGTCGGCCGCGAACGACGGTATCGCCACGAACGCCGATGCGATCGCACCGGTGGCCAGCGCGCGGGTCAGCAGGGAGGAAACGGACATACGAACTCCGGGATGGGCGTCGCGCGGCGGACGGCGGACGCGTCGTCGAGGCCGCACGGGCGCGTCGACGGAGGAATCCGTAAGCATAGCCGCGATCGTCGCGCGACGTCGGGCGCCGCCGACCGTCGGTGGCTCAGCGGTCGAACGGCGTCGTGGCGGTGCCCGAGGCCTGGCGCACGAGCAGCGTCTTCAGCGGCCCGACGCGGTCGAGCACGCGCAGCCCGGCGTTGCGCAGCCCGGCGATGCCGGGTCGCCGCGACGCGAACAGCCGCGCGAGGCCATCGGTCGTCTGCCGCATCGCGAACACCGGCTCGGCGCGCGACCGTTCGTAGCGGCGCAGCAGCGTCGCGTCGCCGCAGTCCCGGAACGACGGTTTCGTCGCGAGCAGGTCCGTCAGCGCCTCGACGTCGCCGAGGCCGAGGTTCAGCCCCTGTCCCGCGAGCGGATGGACGACGTGCGCGGCGTCGCCGACCAGCGCCGCGCGCGGTCCGACGAGCCGCGGCGCCCACTGCACCGACAGCGGCACGTCGGCGAGCGGACCGAGCGGCGTCAGCGGGCCGATCGCGCTCTCGGCGTGCGTCGCGACCAGCGTCGACAGCCGCGTGGCCACCGCGTCGGGGCCGTCCTGCATCAGCAGCGCCGCGATCGCGTCGGGTGCCGACCAGACGAGCGACACGACGGCCTCGGCGTCGGCGCCGGCGGCGAGCGGCAGCAGCGCGATCACCCCGTCGTCGGTGAACCACTGGAACGCGGTGCCGGCGTGCGGGCGCGCACAGGCGAAGTTGCCGACGACGGCGCGCTGCGCGTACGGACGGCCTTCGACCGGGAGTCCGAGCGCCTCGCGCGTCGGTGACCGCGCGCCGTCGGCCGCGACGACGAGCCGCGCCGCGCGCGCGCCGCGGTCGGTGGTCAACCGCACCCGGTCGTCGGCCACGACGACGCCCGACGCCAGCCCGTCGATGCGCTCGATGCCCGGGAAGAAGCGCGCCGCGGTATCGAGCACGCGGGCGAGCTCGCGATGCTCGACGATCGTCGCGAGCCGCGCGGTCGCGGCCTCGTAGGCGTCGAAGCGCAGCGTCGACCGCGCGCCGCGGTCGCCGTAGATGCGCATCTCGAAAACCGGCGCGACGCGTGCGGCGTCGAGCGACGACCAGACTCGCAGGCGTTCGAGGAAGCGCTCGGTGGCGGGACTGAGCGCGTAGACGCGCAGGTCGCGGGCGGACGGCGCGCCGGTCGCGCCGCCAGGCGCACGCCCGGATGACGAGACCGGTGTTTCCGCGGGCGCGCGTCCGGCGACCCAGACGGTCGCGAGCCCGGCCTGTGCGGCGGCGAGCGCGGCGGCCGCGCCGACGACGCCGCCGCCGACGATGGCGACATCCGCGACCGCGTCGCCGGCCGGGGCCCGCGTCGCTCTCCCCGCCTCGGGCCAGGTGTTCACGCGGCGATTATACGAAGCGGCCGGCAAAGGCCGCTTGCGTGCGGACGGCCGCGGACTTCGACGATGAGCGCGCCGCGGCTGACGCGGCACGACACCGTCGCGCCCGCAGCGACCGCGCCTTGTCGGCCCCCCGCCGCCGCGTATAATCCGCCGCCTTGGCTCGGTAGCTCAGTTGGTAGAGCAGCGGATTGAAAATCCGCGTGTCGGTGGTTCGATTCCGCCCCGAGCCACCACGAATCGATCCGTCGGCGCGAACGATGCACGCCGCGACCGGTGGGGAACGCAGGGGGTGCGACCGATGCGCGTCCTCGCGGTCCTTCCACGCGGCATTCCACAGCTCCGAATTGGAGCGGCCCGCCGCAGCGGTGAGCGCCCCTTCCGCACAAGCGGCATCCCGGGTCAACGCGCGATACCGCGGTCGACCATCCACCGACGTAGGCCTCGAGCGCCGATCACGCGGACCGTCAACGCCGCACCGAGATGCTCGAAGCGTCGCGTTTTGATCGGCGCCACGCGGAATCGGTTACCGGACCTCGACTTGCCGAACGTCGGCGCCGCCACGCCGGAGCCAGACTTCGGGCCCGTCAGCGGCAGCAAACGGACCTCGCACTGAGACTCTCGAGGCGATCGGAGGCGCCGTGACGCGCCGCCGACCGACGCGGCGCCGGGATCCGTGGTCAGCGATAGACCTTCTGGCCGCCGGCGCTGCGCCACTGGTCCTCGAAGTGCGCGGCATCCTCGTCGTTCCGCGCATGGACTCCCATCAGGATGCCGCCGTTCTTGACGCCTTCCTCGTATTCCCTCACACGCTCTTCCGGAAGACCCCAGCCGACGAGTGCGCCGATCAAGCCGCCGCCTGCGGCGCCGGCGACGGCCGCTGCGAGCGGACCCGCCACGACGAGGCCGAGGCCCGGCAGCACGAGCGACGTCCCGACCGCCGCGATCGCCGCCGCGATGGCACCGACCGCTCCGCCGATGCCGGCGCCCTTCGCGGCCTTGCTGCCGAGTTCCGTTTCGCCGGGTCCGGCGTCGGTGCCGAAGTGGCGCCGGCGCGTCTCATCCGACATCGCGACGTTGACGTCGTCGCTCCCGTAACCGCGCGAGTGCGTCGTCGCGTAGGCCGTCTCGGCGCTGTCGCGGTCCGGGAACAGGCCGGTCACGAGGCGACTGCTGCCGGCGGTCGTCGACGCCGTCGTCGAACCGTCCGTCGTTCCGTAGGTATTCGTCATGGCTTCTCCTCTTGTCAGGGTCTCGGTCGAAACTTGCCGAAGGTCACTGCGGTGTCGCAGACTTCGTGTCCGTCGCGGAGGTGTCGTTCGCGACCTTGTTCTTCACCCGCGTCGCGCTGTGCTTCGTCTTCGCGGCCGCGTTGGCGACATGGTCGGCGGCCGACGGACCGGTACGCACGAACGTCGCGGTCTTCGCCCCTTCCTGAGCCGCCTTCTGACTCGCCTCGTCGGCGGTCTGCTGGGACGTCGCGATCGGCTTCGGATGGTCGGTGGTCGACGGCGTGGTCTGCGCCAACGCGGCCGACGCGGCGAGCGCCGCCACGGCGCCTGCGATGAGCTTATTCATCGGATCTCCTCGGTTGTTGAATGGACTCGCGAGCGGAGACATTAGTGACCTGCGGCCATGCCGGATCGGCGCCGTCGACGCGGGCGACGGTAGGACCGCGCCTGAATACGTCCCGGCGAATGGGGGCGTCCCCGCAACGAGTGGCCCTGCGACGACCGTCGCTCAGGACGTCATCGCGGCATGACGGGAGGTCGCCTCGACGACGTTCCGCCTAGGAAAGACATCCGCACGTCGGGCGTCGCGCCAGCACTCCGGGAGGAGGCGGCGCAGACGTCGGGGCCGGCCGATCGCCGCGTCTCCGGTGGCGACGCGGATGCACGGCCTCGAGGCTCGCGCTCAGTCGTCGGACCGCATCACCAGGACGAGCAGACCCATCAAGCCCGCACCGACCGCGGCGGCGATGAGCAGGGCCTTCATCGGCTCGTCCCTCGTGTAGCCCGCGACCTGCTCGCTCACATCCTCGGCCTTCTCGCGCAACGTCTGGGCGGCATCGCGGAGCGCCACCATGCTCTGGTCGATCAGCGTCTGCGCCTGATCGATTCCCTGCTTCAGCCTCGGCGTGACCTCGTGACGGAGGGCGTCGGCGCCTCGTGACGCCGCGTCGAGCGCCCGATCGGCCGCGTCGTTCGCGGAATCGATCCCGCCCTTCAAGGTCTTGGCCACGGGAGGTTCCCCGTCGATTCCTTCGGGGTAGTGCGATGCGGATCCGCTTTCGATGCTCGTCATGGCGTGCTTTCATCCGTTGATGGTCATCGCAGTGCACGCCGAGCGCGTCCGCAAGTCAAGCCGCGACGGCGCCGCGAAGCCCGGATGGGTGAGGGTCCTACACGCTCGCGACGCGTCGTGCGAGGCTCTCGTCCGCGACGGCGTGCTCATCGTTTTGCTCGAGCGGCACGACGACGCGCTGACCCTCGCCACGCGTCGTCGACCGGCCACGACCCCGAACGACGTGCACCAGCGGTCGTCGAGCCAGGCGACCCGGCCTCACCGCTGCGGCATGTCGGCCGCCGAGTAGCCGAGGCTCACCTTCGCGTCGTCCGGGGATCGGCGGCATCGTCGCGTTCCAGTGCGAGCCAGCGTCGCGCATCGCCGCGAGCCGCGCCGGGCTCGCGCCGGCCGCTGGTTGGCGCGCTCGCGCTCGTCGGCGTCGACGTCGAACAGGTACTCGTGCTCGTCGACCTTCAGGTACTTCCATCGGCCGTCGCGCAGCGCGCGCTGGTCGCGATGCTTCATGCGCCAGTACAGCGGTCGGTCGAACGCGTCGCGACGGGTCGCGCAGCACGCGGCAGCAGCGAGACGCCGTCGAGCGGATAGTCGGGATGCGGCCGCGACGCCGGCGGCGTCGAGCATCGTCGCCGACCAGTCCATCGTCATGCAGAGCTGCTCGCTGACGCCGCCGGCCGCGATGCGCGCCGGCCAGTGCGCGATGTACGGCACGCGGATGCCGCCTTCGGTCAGGTCCATCTTGCCGCCGACCAGCGGCCAGTTGTCGGAGAAGCGCTCGCCGCCGTTGTCGCTGGTGAAGACGACGAGCGTGTCGTCGGCGATGCCGCTGCGCGTCGAGCGCGGCCATCAGCCGGCCGATGCCTTCGTCCATGTGATGGATCATGCGCTGGTAGACGTGGATGTTGCCGCCGTGCGAGATCGAACAGGTTGTCGCGGATCGCCGGCGCGCGAGCCGGCGTCGTCGCGCGTCTCCCACGGCCAGTGCGGCGCCGTGTAGTGCAGGCTGAGCGAAGAACGGCTCGTGCCGCGCGGCGCGCGTCGATGAACGTCGACGGCGCGCCGACGACAGCAGGTCGGTGAGATAGCCGTCCGCGATGATGCTCGGCGTCGCCGTTCCACAGGTCGTGCGCGCCGCGTCGAGTCGCAGTGCGTGAAGTAGTCGACGCCGCCCGACAGCGGCCCGAAGAACTCGTCGTAGCCGCGACCGCAGCGGCCCGAAGTGCGGCGGGAAGCCGAGGTGCCACTTGCCGATCAGCGCGGTGCGGTAGCCGGCGTCGCGCAGCAGCGACGGCAGCGTCGGATGCGACGGCGGCAGGCCGAGCGTCGTGCTGCCGCGGCTGCGGCTCGTCGATCGGCTCCTCGGCCGCGCCGCGCAGCCGGTACTGGTAGCGCGCCGTCATCAGCGCGAAGCGCGTCGGCGAGCAGACCGGCGAGTTCGCGTAGCCGTGCGTGAAGCGCAGGCCGTTCGCCGCGAGCGCGTCGAGCACCGGCGACACCGGGCCGAAGTCGCGTCGCGGCCGCCGTAGCAGCCGAGGTCGGCGAAGCCGAGGTCGTCGGCGACGATGAAGACGATGTTCGGTCGCGTGGTCATCGTGCGAACCGGGCCTCGACGGTCGACCTCGACGCCTCGACGGCCGACCGGAAGGCCTCGCGGCCCGGCGTCATCCGACCTTCAGCCCGAGCCGTCGCACGAGGTCCCCGAAGCGCGCGGCGTCGGTCGCGATCAGCTGGTCGAGCTGGGCCGTCGACATCGGATTACCCTCGACGCCGACGCGTTCGAGCGCCTGACGCGCGGCCGGCGTCGGTCGAGCTCGCGGTTGATGTCGGCGTTGAGCTTCCGGACGATGTCGTTCGGCGTCTTCGCCGGCGCGACGATCGACTGCCAGGCCTGCACGTCGATCGACGGATAGACCTCGGCGACGGTCGGAAGCGTCGGCAGCGCCGGCAGTCGCCGCGACGCCAGCACGGCGATCGGCTTGATGGCGCCGGCCCGGATCTGCGGCAGCGCGGCGACGACGTCGAGGAACATGAAGTCGATGCGGCCGGCCATCAGGTCCGTCAGCGCCGCGCCGCTGCCCTGATACGGGACGTGCCGCGCCGACACCTTCTCCTGCGCCTTGATCATCTCGACCGTGAGGTGATGCATCGTGCCGTTGCTCGGCGAGCCGAACGTCAGCCGGTCGGGTTCCTTGCGCAGCAGCGCGACGAGCTCGGGCAACGTCGACACGCCGAGGCCGGGGCGCGTGACGAGCAGCAGGCTGACGTTGCCGATCATCGCGACGCCGGTGAAGTCGGACGGCACGGCCGGCGGCGTCGCGAACAGGACCGGCGAGATCGCGAGCGTCGTCGTCGTCGCGACGAGCAGCTCGTAGCCGTCGGGCGCGCTCTTCGCGACGACGGAGGCCCCGAGCAGCGTGCCGGCGCCGGCGCGGTTCTCGACGACGACCGGCTGCCCGAGACTCGTCTGCAGCCGCTCCGCGACGAGCCGGCCGAGCGCATCGGTCAGCGCGCCCGGCGGGAACGGCACGACGAGCTTGATCGGATGATCGGGGTACGTCGACGCGGCCGACTGCGCGCGCGCCGCCGGCCAGCCGCCGGCCAGCGCGATCGCGCCCGCGGGGAACGCCTTCAGCAGCCGGCGCCGGACCGCCCGCGTCACGCCGTCTCCGACACGGGCAGGTCGCGCTCGAACTCGCGGATCGGCCGCTTGCCGGGCGCGGCCGGCCGGACGTGATGCCCGTCCGGCAGCGGCGCGACGTTCTCCTCCGGCGTGTAGTCGCCGGTCACGCCGCGCACCGCGTCGCCGGCCACCGTCACGCGCGCCATGCTGCGTCGCTGCGGGTAGTAGTCGTGCGGCGCGTAGTGATGGACCGAGCGGTTGTCCCACATCACGACCGTGTGCGGCTGCCACTTCACGCGCAGCTGGAACTCCGGGATCTGCGCCCGCCCGTACAGGTACTGCAGGATCATCTGGCTCTCGGCCGGCGGCAGTCCCTTGATGTGCGTCGTGAACTGCGCGTTGACGTTCAGCACGCGGCGGCCGGTGACCGGATGGATGCGCACGACCGGATGCGACGGGTTCGGGTACTGCGCGCTCGAGCTCGCGCAGCTTCGCCTGATGCGCCTCCGAGCTCGTGAACAGCGGACGCCACGGCTTGAAGTCGTGGACCGCCTCGAGCCCGTGGATGTAGCGCTTCATGCGCTCCGACAGGCCGCGTGTAGGCGGCCGTCATGCTGGCGAACAGCGTGTCGCCGCCGTAGGCCGGGCACGATGTTCGCGCGCAGGATCGTCAGCGCCGGCGGCGCCGCGCGGAACGTCTCGTCCGCATGCCACTGGTCGGTCAGCGCCGGCGGGTTGTCGGCCGAGTAGTCGAGGACGATCACCTCGCGCTTGTCGTCGAGGTTCGGGCTGAACGGATGGATCGACAGCTCGCCGAACAGCCGGCCGAACGCCATCTGCTCGTCGAGCGTGATGTCCTGGTCGCGAAACACCAGCACCTCGTGCTTGACGAACGCGTCGTGCAGCGCGTCGAACGTCGCGGCGGCATCGGCCGTCGCAGGTCGATGCCGCGGATCTCGGCGCCGATGTTGCCGCCGAGACGGATCACCTCGAATGCGGGGTCGCTCATGGTCTTCTCCTCGTGCGTTCGGAGCGCCGCGGCTGCGATGGCCGCGGCGCGGGTCAGGTCGTGCGCTCGAACGCGATGCCGTGACGGCGCAGCATCGCGTCGAACATCAGGCGATCGTTGTCGTCCTGCCCCGGCAGCGCCATGCGCGCCCGCGTCTCCGGAACGCGTGCGAGCACGTCGTCGGCGATCGGCCGGTTCGGACCGGCGCCGGCGTCGCTCGCGAGTTGCACCTCGCACGCGCGCTGCAACGTCCACAGCCGCTTGAACGCCTGCGGCAGCGTGCGGCCGACGACGAGCAGCCCGTGGTTGCGCAGGATGAGATGCGACGCCGTGCCGAGCGAGCGCACGAGCCGCGGGCGCTCGTCGAGGCTCGTGGTCACGCCCTCGTAGTCGTGGTACCCGACGTCGCCGAACATCATCGCGCTGTAGAAGTTGTCGTGCCGCAGGCCGTCGGCCTTGCACGACACCGCGCAGCCGGCCGTCGTGTGGACGTGCATCACGCAATGGGCGTCGTCGCGCGCCGCGTGGATCGCGCCGTGGATGACGAAGCCGGCGCGATTGACCGGGCGGCCGCTGCGATGGACGTCGTCGCCGTCGACGTCGATCGTCACGAGATTCTCCGGCGTGACCTCGACGTAGTGCAGGCCGAACGGATTGATCAGGTAGCGCGCCGGCCCGTCGTCGCTCGACGGGACGCGGACGGTGATGTGGTTGTAGATCGCTTCCGCCCAGCCGAGCGCGTCGAACAGGCGGTAGCACGCGGCGAGCTCGCGACGCGCCTCGGCCTCGTCTGGCGGAAACGCGGACGATGTCGTCGGCATCGGCAGCACCGACGCGCTTCGTTGGGGATCGGTCGGCATGACGGGCGCGAAGACGTGGCGGCGGCCGCGAAGGCGGCATTCGTCGGGACGGCTATCTTAGGTCCTGCCGGGTCGACGCACCAATGGTCGACGGCGCGGGGCGTCGCGACGCGAGACGGACGCCACGCGACGACCGCGCCGGCGGCAATGGCGTGACCCGTCCCGCTCGGGCGGGGTCGTGCCTGCCCGGGGGTCGAAGCGCCGGGTGCGGGGTGCCGGACCCGGGTACCGGGTTGTCGTGCGCGGCTGCCGGATGCGACGCGCGGCCCCGCGACGTCAGGTGAGGAAGTACATCGCGAGCACCGCCGACACGGCGACGACCGTCAGCGCGATCACCGCGAAAATGCCGAGCAGCGACGGCTCCTCGTACAGCATGTTGCGCTGGTCGGAGCTGCGACGCCTGCTGCGATGCTCGGACATGAATCGGGCTCCATCGATCGCGTGCGGCCGAGGAGCGGGCCGCCTGGCTTGCGTCCTCGCAACAAGCATGCCGTCGGGCGCGTCGTGGAGTCGGTCGGTCCGCCGCCTCGCGGCCGGCGCCCGGCGACGGCTGTCGCCCGCCTCGACGAAGGTCCGTCCGCACGACCGCGGGGTCGATCGGCGGCGTTGCGCGGCACGGTCGCACGTCGGCGCCCGATCCATCGCCGCGCGCGACGATGTCAATTTCCCCGACACCGCCGGGGCGCGCGACGTGGCCGGTGGCCCGGCCCGGCCCCGACCTCGACGTCGGCGCTCAACGCCCTCCGCCCGACGACGGTCGCCCCGACACGACGCGCATCGCCGCCGCGCTCGCGCGCGCCCGAAGCGTGGTCGTGATCTCCGCCGGCGCCGGTCGCGCGGCATGCAGCGCGCTCGCGGCCGCGAGCTGCGCCGGCGTCGTCGTCGCGATGTCGGTCGGGTCGGCCGGATCGGCGCCGTTCGTCGTGACCGTGAACAGCGTCGCGAAGCGGTTCGCCGACGCGACCAGCGCCTGGTAGTCGCCGACGAAGAAGCCGGTCGTCGTCCGCGGCGCCGCGTCGAGGTCGAACGGGCCGGCGATGCGCGCCTCGCTCCACGTCCGGCCGCCGTCGGCGCTGCGGGCGAGCCAGACGTCGGTCCACAGCGTCGCCGCATCGGGCGTGTCGTCGCGCAGGTCGTCGTACATCACGCCGATGACGCCGTCGCCGCGAACGGTCACGACCGGCACGAACGCGGCGGCGCCCGCCGCGCCGTTGATCGCGACCGGCGCCGACCAGTTCCGGCCGCCGTCGGTCGAGCGCGCGAACGCGACCGCGTCGTGCGCGCCGTTCGAGAAGCGCGCGTCCTGCCAGACCACGACGAGGTCGCCGAGCCGGTCGACGGCGATCTCGCCGAGCACCGCGGCGTCGCGGATCGCGGCGTGCGTCACCGGGTCGAACGTCCCGACGGCGAACACGTCGGCCACCTTGATCGGCGCGCTCCACGTCGCGCCGTGGTCGGTCGAGCGGACGACGTCGAGCGTCGTGTCCGCCGTGGTGCCGTCGGCGCGGAAGTCGATCGTCGTGAACAGGTCGACGACCGTGCCGTCCGGCAGCACCACGATCACGTTGCCGATCGTCTGGCTGCTCGCGCCCGGATCGGCGATCGGCACCGCGGGCGACCACGTGACGCCGCCATCGACGCTGCGCGAGAACATCGCCGGCCCGCCGCCCTGCGTCGCCAGCCGATCCCACGTCGCGTAGACGTAGCGGGCGTCGTTCGGGTCCGCGGTGATCGATCCCTTGTCGTCGAAGAATGCCGCGCCGTCGCGGATCAGCGTCGTCGTCGGTCCCCACGTCGATCCGCCGTCGGTCGATCGCGACACCAGCATCGCGCTCTGCGAACCGGGCACGAGCGCGCCGCCGCTGAACGCGAGCGCGAGCTGATGCACGACGCCGTTCGGCGAGAACGCGATCCACGCGTTCGACGCGCGATCGAAGTCGCCGCCGTTCGCGGTCGTGCCGCCGGCGCATCGCGAGAAGGGATACGGCGCCGTCTTCCACGTGGCGCCGCCGTCGAACGTGACGGCGTCGACGATGCCCTGCGCGCCGCCGGTCGACCACCGGTCCTGCTGCCACGCCGCCACGATGTGATTCGGATTCAGCGGATCGACGGCGGCGATCGGCTCGACCTCCGCGTCCCGATACAGCGTCCCGCCCTGCGTCCCGTTGCAGCCGGCCGCGAACGGCGTCGCGGGCGAGACGCGCGAGACGGCCGTCGCCGGCGGCGGCGCCGGGGCCGGCGTCGGCGCCGCCGCGACCGGCGCGGGCGGACCGCCGTCCCCGCCGCCGCCACCGCCGCCGCACGCGACCAGCAGCGACGACGCGAGCAGCGCGACCGCGCGCCGGCGCCGATCGGGCGACGGCGACGACGCGACCTCGTCCATCGCCGCCTATTCCGACTTGACGGCCATCGTCTGCAGGATGGTCTCGAGCTGCGGGCTCATCGGCAGGTCGAGGCTGACGCCCGACGGCAGCTTGCGCAGGAACCAGCGGTTGTAGCGACGCTCGATCTCGCCGTCGTCGGCGAGCTGCTGGAACGTGTCGTCGACGAGCCTCGTCAGCTGCGGCATCGCCCTTGCGATACATCACGCCGTACGGGTCGTAGGACAGGAAGTCGCCGATCGACGACGATAGTCGCCCTGCGGACGTTGTTCTGCGCGATCAGGCCGTAGAGCAGCACGTCGTCGGTCGCGAACGCGTCGACCTGCCCCGCCGCGAGCATCGCGAACGACGCGGCGTGGTCGGGCGACGACGACGATGGTCATGTCGATGCTTGAACTTCGGCGCTTCAGGTCGCGCATCGTCTTCTCGTTCGTCGTGCCCGCGGTGACGACGACCTGCTTGCCGGCGAGGTCGCGAAACGACTTCGACCGGCGAGCCCTTCTGCACCATCAGCTTCGTGCCGGAGACGAAGAAGGTCGGCGAGAACGCGACGAGCCGTCTGGCGCTCGAGGTTGCTCGTCGTCGAGCCGCATTCGAGGTCGACCTGGCCGGACGTCACGGCGCGCGATGCGCGATGTCGGACGTGACCGGCTCCCAGCTGGATCGCGACGGTCGGCCGACCGCCTCGCCGATCGCGTCGACGACCTGGCTTGCACAGGTCGATCGAGTAGCCGATCGGCTCGCCGCGCGCGGACAGATACGAGAACGGGATCGACGAGTCGCGATAGCCGATCGACGACCGCGCCGGTCGCGCTGGACCTTCGCGAGCGTGCCGGTGAGCAGCGTCGGCGCCGCGTCGGCCTGCGCGAGCGCCGGCGACGCGATGGCGCGCAGCAACAGCACGCCAGCCCGGCGAAGGCCGGAGCCGCATGTCGCAGTGCTCGAAGGACGGAGAATGGGCCGGCGTTCGCCGGGATGACAGACGCCTCGTTCAGCGGCCTGCGCCGTCACACCGGCAGCGGCATCGGCGCGACGTTCGTGTCGAGCGTCTTCGCGTTCGCCTCGGCCTCGCGCTCCGGGAGCAGCTCGCCTTCCCACTTCGCGACGACCGCGCGTCGCGATCGAGTTGCCGACCGCGTTGGTGGCCGAGCGGCCCATGTCGAGGAAGGTGTCGACGCCGAGGATCAGCAGCAGGCCGGCCTCGGGGATGTTGAACTGGTTCAGCGTCGCGGCGATCACGACCAGCGACGCGCGCGGCACGCCGGCCATGCCCTTGGACGTCAGCATCAGGATCAGCAGCATCGTGATCTGCGTGCCGATCGACAGGTCGATGTCGTAGGCCTGCGCGATGAACAGCATCGCGAACGTGCAGTACATCATCGAGCCGTCGAGGTTGAACGAGTAGCCCATCGGCATCACGAAGCTCGAGATCTTGCGCTTGACGCCGAAGCGGTCGAGCGCGTCGAGGATCTTCGGATAGGCCGCCTCCGAGCTCGCGGTCGCGAACGACAGCAGGAACGCCTCCTTGATCAGCACCAGCAGCTTGAAGACGCGCGTGCCCGAGGAACGACGAAGCCGGCCGCCGCCAGCAGGCACCACAGCAGGATCAGGCCGATGTAGAAGTCGCCCATGAAGACGGCGAACTTCAGCAGGATCTCGAGGCCGTTGGTGGCGACGGTCGCGGCCATCGCGGCCAGCACCGCGAGCGGCGCGAGCTTCATCACGTAGCCGGTGATCTTCAGCATCGCGTGCGACAGCTCCTCGATCACGTGCGATCAGCGTCTTCGCGCTTGCTCGCCGAGCGACGACGAGCGCGACGCCGAAGAACATCGAGAACACGACGATCTGCAGGATCTCGTTGTTGGCCATCGCCTCGGCGAACGACTTCGGCACCATGTGGCTGACGAAGTCCTTGAGCGGTGAACTTCGACGTCGCGAGGTTGGCCGACGCGCCGATGTCCGGCAGCGGCAGGCCGAGGTTGTTGCCGGGCTGGAGCAGGTTGGCGAGGATCGAGGCCGAGGATCGAGCGACACCAGCGACGCGGTGACGAACCAGCCGATCGCCTTGCCGAACACGCGCCCGACCGACGACGCGTCGCCCATGTGCGCGATGCCGACGACGAGCGTCGAGAACACGAGCGGGCCGATCAGCATCTTGATCAGCCGCAGGAACACGTCGGACATGATCGAGATGTAGCCGGCGATCTCGGCGGCGGCCTTCTTGTCCGGGAAGCTCGTGAAGATCATGTAGCCGAGGATGATCCCGAGGACCATCCCGCCCAGGATCCACACGGCCTGCGGCATGCGCTTCTTCATCCGACTCTCCTTGAAGGACGCGGATCGCGACGCTCTCGACGGCGTCGTGGCGATCCGAGGATGTCTCCGTGCAGCGAACCGGTCGGCGCGAGGCCGTCGCGGACACTGTAGGCGATCGCCCCGGCGGCGAGCAAGAAGAAACGCGTCGGTCGCGACGGGCGCGCGTCGCGTGCGTGCGTCGCAATTCCGGAGCGAGGACATCGACGCGAAACGATGGCACAGTGCCGGCCCGGCGGTCCGCCCGCCATCGACCGGCCGCGCCCATGGATTCGACCCCGCCCGCCCCTCGCCTCGAGACGTTCGCCCGCGACGCGATCCGCGGCCTGCGCGGCTCGCGCATCCGCGCCGTGTCGAACGAGGGCATCGGCCTGCCCGACGTCCTGCCGTTCTGGTTCGGCGAATCCGACCGCGTCACGCCGGCCTTCATCCGCGACGCCGCGAGCGACGCGCTCGCGCGCGGCGCGACGTTCTACACGCACAACCTCGGCATCCCGCCGCTGCGCCAGGCGATCGCGGACTACGCCACGCGCCTGCACGGCCCGACGTCGATCGACCACGTCGCGGTGACGAGCGCCGGCGTCAACGCGCTGATGCTCGCCGCGCAGCTCATCGTCGGACCCGGCGACCGCACGGTGGCCGTCACGCCGCTGTGGCCGAACGTCGTCGAGATCCCGAAGATCCTCGGCGCCGACCGTCGAGACCGTCGCGCTCGGCTTCGGCGCGGACGGCTGGACGCTCGACGTCGACCGGCTGCTCGCGGCGCTGACGCCCGGCACGCGCGCGCTGATCGTCAACTCGCCGAACAACCCGACCGGCTGGGTCATGCCGCGCGACACGCAGCGCGTCGTGCTCGACCATTGCCGCCGCCACGGCATCTGGATCGTCGCCGACGAAGTCTACGAGCGGCTGCACTACGGCGATGACGGCAAGCCGGCGCCGTCGTTCCTCGACCTCGCCGACCGCGACGAGCGCGTCATCGTCGTCAACTCGTTCTCGAAGAGCTGGCTGATGACCGGCTGGCGACTCGGCTGGATGACGCTGCCGTCGACGCTCGTCGACGACCTGTCGAAGCTGATCGAATACAACACGTCGTGCGCGCCGTCGTTCGTGCAGGAAGCCGGCATCGTCGCGGTCCGCGACGGCGAGGAGTTCACGCGCGGGCTCGTCGCGGACCTGCGCCGCGCGCGCGACCACCTCGTCGACGCGCTGTCGACGATCGACGGCGTCGAGGTCCACCCGCCGGCGGGCGCGATGTACGTGTTCTTCAAGGTCGACGCACGCGGCCGACAGCCTCGCGTTCTGCAAGCGGATGGTCCGCGAGGCGCGCGTCGGCCTCGCGCCGGGCAGCGCGTTCGGCGACGAGGGCGAGGGCTACGTCCGCTGGTGCTTCGCGTGCGACGCCGCGCGGCTCGACGAGGGCGTCGCGCGCTTTCGACGCGCGCTCGCCGGCTAGCGTCGCTCACGCCGCCATCGCCGTTCGTCACGCGCGCCGACGCTTCGGGCGCGCGATGCGACAATCGGCGTCCGACCCCGACCGGAGCGACCGATGTCCGCCCGTCTCACTCGCACCACGCTGCGCGCGGCGCTCGCCGCCGGCGCGCTCGTCGCGTCGTTCGCCGCCGCGGCGGCCGACAAGGCCCTCTTCCAGGTCAGCGATGCCGACGAGGCGAAGTGGAACCTCGTCCTCGGGAACGTCCGCAACCTGCAGCGCGGCGCGGAACCCGACGCCGACGTCGAGGTCGTCGTCTTCGGCCCCGGCATCGCGATGCTGAAGGCCGGCTCGCCGGTCGCCTCGCGCGTCGCCGAGGCGCTGGCCGCGCACGTCCACGTCGTCGCGTGCCGGAACACGATGGCGGCGGCGAAGCTGACCGAGGCGGACCTGCTGCCCGACATCGGCTTCGTGCCGTCCGGCGTCGTCGAGGTGATGCGCAAGCAGCAGCAGGGCTACGCCTACATCCGTCCCTGAACGTCCTCGTCCACGATGAATTCCCCGTTCTCGTCCCACGCACTGCTCATGGCCGCGATCGCGGTCCTGATCTTCTGGCGCGTGATCCGCCGCATCCGGCGCCTCGTCGGTCGCCAGCGCGTGCGCACCGGCCGGCTCACGGCGACGTCGATCGTGTTCCCGTTGCTGCTGGTCGGCGTCGCGCTGTCGACCGGCGGCGACCCGCGGCTCGTCGAGGGACTGGCCGCGGGCGTCGCGATCGGCATCGCGCTCGCGCTCGCGGGGCTGCGGCTGACGCGTTTCGAACACGGCGGCGACGGCGCGTCCTACACGCCGAACACCGTGCTCGGCGTCGCGATCTCGCTGCTGTTCGTCGGACGCGTCGTCTATCGGCTCGGCGTCGTCTCGACGACCACCGGTCACTTCGATCCGTCGTCGATGCAGGCCTTCGGCCGCAGCCCGCTGACGCTCGCGACGTTCGGCCTCGTCGCGGCGTACTTCGCGTCGTACTCGATCGGGATCCTCGTCTGGCACCGCCGCGTCCGCGCGGCCGATCCGATGTCGATTCCCGGAACGCCGGCCGGCTGACCGGCACGGCCGGACCGGCCCTTGCGCATCGCGCTCTTCGACAGCGACGCCGCCGCAGCAGGCGCTGATCGTCCAGCTGCTCGAGCGCTCGGGCTTCGAGTGCCGCGCGTACGACGATCCGCGCGCGCTCGCCGCCGACGCCCGCACCCGCCGCTTCGACGCGCTGGTCGTCGACTGGAAGGGCCACCCGGCCGACAGCGGCGCGGTGCTCGGCAACGCGCGCGCGGCCGCGACGCGCACGCCGACGCTGATGATGGTCGCGAACGGCCGCGAGGACGACATCATCGCCGGGCTGTCGTGCGGCGCCGACGACTATCTCGTCAAGCCGATCCGGCCGTCGGAACTGATCGCCCGGCTGCAGGCGCTGCTGCGCCGTGCATATCCGCACGAGGCGCTCGAACGCTTCGAGTTCGAGCCGTACCGCTTCGAGCCGGAGCCGTGCGAGGTCGTCGTCGCGGGCGACGGCGCCGAACCGACGCGCGTCGTGCTGACGCAGAAGGAGTTCGACCTCGGCCTGCTGCTGTTCCGCAACGCCGGGCGGCCGCTGTCGCGCAATCACATCCGCGAGGTCGTCTGGGGCGGCGACGCCGACGTGTCGTCGCGGACGATGGACACGCACGTGTCGCGGCTGCGCTCGAAGCTCGGGCTGAACAACGCGTCGCGCTACCGGGTGATGCCGGTGTACGGGTACGGCTACCGCCTCGACCGCCTCGAGCCGTGACGCGCCGGGCCCTATAATTCAGGGTTTGCTCGGGCGCGCTCGACCGCGTCCCGCCGCGGCGCCTTCGTCGCGGCACCACCTCATGCGACTCATCACTCTCGGACTGAACCACGCGACCGCGCCGCTGGCGCTGCGCGAGCGCGTCGCGATCCCGTCCGAACAGCTCGCCGCGACGCTCGCGGCGCTGACCGAGCGCTTCGCGCCGGACCTGCGGCACGTGCTCGTGCTGTCGACCTGCAACCGCACCGAGATCTACGCCGCGACCGGTCGGTCGTCCGAGGCGTTGCCCGGCTTGCGCGACGCGCTCGCGCAGTGGCTCGCGGCCCGGCACGACACGCCGGCCGGGTCGCTCGACGCGCACTGGTACTGGCACGTCGACGATCGGGCGCTGCGCCACGCGTGCCGCGTCGCCTGCGGCCTCGACTCGATGGTCATCGGCGAGCCGCAGATCCTCGGGCAGATGAAGGAGGCGGCGCGCCAGTCCGATGCGCTCGGGCTGCTCGGCACGCCGCTCCGCCAGGCGTTCGACCGCTCGTTCGCGGTCGCGAAGGCGGTGCGCTCGACGACGGCGATCGGCGCCGCGAGCGTGTCGATGGCCGCGGCGGCCGTGCGATTGTCCGAACGCATCTTCGAGCGACTGTCCGCGCAGCGCGTCCTGTTCATCGGCGCCGGCGAGATGATCGAGCTCGTCGCGACGCACTTCGCGGCGCAGCGTCCGGCGTCGATCGCGATCGCGAACCGCAGCGTCGACCGCGCGCAGCGCCTCGCGACCACGCTCGCGAAGACCGGCGTCGAGACGTCGGCGATGCTGCTGTCCGATCTGCCCCAGCAGCTCTCCCGCTACGACATCGTCGTATCGTCGACCGCGTCGACGCTGCCGCTGCTCGGGCTCGGCATGGTCGAGCGGGCGCTGAAGCAGCGCAAGCGCAAGCCGATCTTCATGGTCGACCTCGGCGTCCCGCGCGACATCGAACGCGAGGTCGGCGAGCTCGACGACGTCTACCTGTACACGATCGACGACTTGGGCGAGGTCGTGTCGAGCGGTTACGAGAAGCGTCGCGCGGCGGTCGACGAGGCCGAGGCGATCATCGACCGCGAGGTCGCGGCGTTCATGCGCTGGCTGGACGCGCGCGACCAGGTGCCCGTGATCCGCGACCTGCACCAGCGCGGCGACGCGTTTCGCGCGGCCGAACTCGACCGCGCGCGTCGCCGGCTCGCGAAGGGCGACGACCCGAACGTCGTCATCGAGGCGCTCGCGCAGGGCATCACGAACAAGTTCCTGCACGGTCCGACGCAGCTGCTGCACCGAGGCGCCCGACGAGGTCCGCGCGCACCTGCTCGAATACCTGCCGCGACTGTTCGGCGGCGGCGACCGCGGATGACCGCGGCTCGGCCTGCGCGCATGAAGCCGAGCCTCGCGGCGAAGCTCGACCAGCTCACGACCCGCCGCGCCGAACTCGAACGGCTGCTGTCCGACCCGGACGCGACCGCCGACCTCGACCGCTATCGCAGCCTGACGCGCGAGCACGCGGAACTCGGCCCGCTCGTCGAGAGCCACGCCGCGTATCGCGCCGCGCTCGCCGACGAGCATGCGGCCGGCGAGATGGCGTCCGACCCGGCGATGAAGGAGTTCGCCGACGAGGAGCTCGCCGCCGCGCGCGCACGCATCGCGACGCTCGACGCGACGCTGCAGCGGCTGCTGCTGCCGAAGGATCCCGACGACGCGCGGCCGATGTTCCTCGAGATCCGCGCCGGCACCGGCGGCGACGAGTCGGCGCTGTTCGCCGGCGACCTGCTGCGGATGTACCTGCGCTTCGCCGAGCGCAACGCTGGCAGGTCGAGATGGTGTCGTCGTCGCCGTCGGAGCTCGGCGGCTACAAGGAAGTGATCGCGCGGATCGCTCCCGGTCGGCGCGACGAGCGACTCGCGCCGTACGCGCGACTGAAGTTCGAATCCGGCGGCCACCGCGTGCAGCGCGTGCCGGCCACCGAGACGCAGGGCCGCATCCACACGTCGGCCTGCACGGTGGCCGTGATGCCGGAGGCCGACGACGTCGGCCGACGTCGACATCGACCCGGCCGACACTGCGCATCGACACGTTCCGCGCGTCGGGCGCCGGCGGCCAGCACATCAACAAGACCGATTCGGCCGTGCGCATCACCCACCTGCCGACCGGCATCGTCGTCGAGTGCCAGGACGACCGCAGCCAGCACAAGAACAAGGCGCAGGCGCTGAAGGTGCTGGCCGCGCGCATCAAGGACGTGCAGCTGCGCGAGCAGCAGGCGAAGGAGGCGGCGACGCGCAGAACGCTGATCGGCTCGGGCGACCGCAGTCGAGCGCATCCGCACCTACAACTTCCCGCAGGGTCGGATGACCGACCACCGCATCAACCTGACGCTGTACAAGCTCGACTTGATCATGGACGGCGACCTCGACGAGCTGACCGACGCGCTGGTCGCCGAGCACCAGGCCGAGCTGCTGGCGGCGCTCGGCGACACGTGAGCGCGCGGCTCGGGTCCGACGAGACCGGCGCGACGAGCGTGCCTTCGGGACGAATCGTCGTCGATCGCGCCGCGGCCGGCTCCGCTGGGGACGGCATCGATCCCACGTCGACGCGGGCCGCTGCGGACGGCATCGATCCGACGTCGACGCGCGCCACCGACCTTGGCGTCGCCACGGTCGGCGGCGCGCTCGCGGCGAGCGGGCTGCCGCGCGCCGAGGCGCTGCTGCTGCTCGCGCACGTCGGCGGGCGCACGCGCGAGCGGCTGATCGCCGGCGACCGCGACGCGCTGCCCGACGCGGTCGCCGCGGCCTTCCGCACGATCGTCGCGCGCCGGACTGCGGGCGAGCCGATCGCGTACCTGGTCGGCCGTCGCGAGTTCTACGGTCGCCCGTTCGCCGTCGACGCCCGTGTGCTGATCCCGCGACCCGAGACCGAGTTGGTCGTCGACCTCGCGCTGACCGCGATCGATGAAAGCGCCGGCGACGCGGTCCGCGCGCTCGACCTGGGCACCGGCAGCGGAGCGATCGCGATCACGCTCGCGCTCGAGCGCCCGTCGCTGGACGTCGTCGCGACCGACGCGAGCGCCGACGCGCTCGACGTCGCGACCGCGAATGCGGCACGCCTCGGCGCGCGCGTCGCGTTCGCCCACGGCGACTGGTTCGACGCCCTCCCCGGCGCGGCACCGTTCGACGTGATCGTCTCGAACCCGCCGTACGTGGCGGCCGGCGACGCGCATCTCGATGCCGGCGACCTGCGCTTCGAGCCGGCCTCGCGCTGACCGACGGCGGCGACGGCCTCGCGCATCTGCGGCGGATCGTCGCCGGCGCACCGGCGCGTCTTCGAGGCGGCGGCGCGCTGGTCGTCGAGCACGGACACGACCAGGGTGCGATCGTCCGCGCGCTGTTCGCGTCGGCCGGGTTCGTCGACGTCGCGACGCACGACGATCTCGCCCGCATCGAGCCGGGCGACGTCCGGCCGCATGCGCCGGCCGGAGCCGTCTTCGCCCCGCTGACCTATAATTTCACTCCGTCATTCCCCGACGATCCGCCATGCTCCGTCCGCTGCTCGCCGTCGTCCTCGTCGTCTGCGCGCTCGCCGCGTGCACGAAGAAACCCGACGACTCGCCGGCGATGGGCAAGGCGAAGGAAGACACGAACGCCGCCGTCGAATCGGCGAAGAGCGCGATCGTGAACGCGACCGAGGCCGCGAAGGAAGGGGCGAAGGTCGCCGCCGACCGGCTCAAGACCGACGCGCACGACGTGAACGCCTCGCCGACGACGGAGTCCATCAAGGCGAAGGCGGCCGAGCTCGGCGACAAGGCGAAGGTCGCCGCGGAAGAAGTCGGCGCGAAGACGAAGGACGCCGCGATACGCGCGAAGGACGAGATCGCGGCCGGCGCCGACAAGGCCGGCGAGAAGACACGGGAACTGGCCGACGAGGCCAGGCAGAAGGCCAATCACTGAACGCCGTCGCGCGTTCGACACGGATGAAGGAAGACGAGTCATGAGCGTCGAGACGAACCAGACCGCGCAGTCGGTCCACGAATTCATCGAGCAGACCGTGCACGACAACCCGGTCGTGCTGTTCATGAAGGGCAGCGCGCAGTTTCCGCAGTGCGGCTTCTCCGGACGCGCGATCCAGCTGCTGAAGGAGAACGGCGTGACGAAGCTCGTCACCGTCAACGTCCTCGAGGACGACGAGGTCCGCCAGGGCGTCAAGGCCTACTCGAACTGGCCGACCGTCCCGCAGCTGTACGTCAACGGCGAGTTCGTCGGCGGGTCGGACATCATGGGCGAGATGCACGAGTCCGGCGAACTGAAGAAGCTGCTCGCGTCCGTCGTCTGACGCGCGTGGCCCGACGCGTCGTCGACGCGTCGTCATTCGAGCGACAGACGCCGGCCCGCGGCCGGCTCGTCGTCGCATCGCCGACCCGCGCGGGACCGGCCGCGACCGCGCGCTTCAGCGCTGGTCGCCCGACATCTCGGTGAGCTGCGTCGTCCCGAGATGCAGCGCGTCGCGGACCTTGTGCACCTCGTCGGCGGTCACCGGCGGCGCCCGGTTGCCCCAGCTGTTGCGGATGAACGTGCTGACGTCCGCGGCCTCGGCGTCGCTCAGCTTCCAGGCGAAGCTCGGCATCGTGAACGGCGTCGGGCGGCCCGGCGACGTGCCGATCTGGCTGCCGGCCAGGATGATGTGCTCGAGCCCCGTCACGTCGCGCTGCTGCAGCAGCGCGTTGTTGCCGAGCGGCGGGAAGAAGCGCGGCTGGCCGACCCCGTTCTCGAGGTGGCACGCGCTGCAGGCGTCGGAGTAGATCGCCGCGCCGCGCTGCATGGCGCCCGCATCGGGCGTCGCGACGGCGACGTCGGGACTCGGCGCGAGCGACTTGATGTACGTCGCGATCGCGTGGCGATCGACGTCGGTGAGATACGACGTCGAGTAGTTGATCACCTCCTCCATCGAGCCGCCGGCGCCGGCATGCGCGTTGCGGCCGTCCTTCAGGTATTCGGCGACGTCGTCGACGCTCCAGCGGCCGAGGCCGGTCCGCGGGTTGCCGGTCAGGTCGGGCGCGACCCAGTTGTCGAGCGCGCCGCCGCGGAAGCCCTCCGCCGTCTTGTCGGCGCCGAACAGGTTCTTCGGCGTGTGGCAGCCGCTGCAGTGGCCGAGGCCGTGGACGATCGCCGCGCCCTGGTTCCACTCGGCCGGCCGCGACGGGTCGGACGGCGGCCGGTCCGAGCCGAGGAACAGCAGGTTCCATCCCTTCACGAGGAAGCGGAAGTTGAGCGGGAACATCAGCCGGTTCTCCGGCGGCGTGTAGCTCGACCGGCGGCGTCGTCTTCAGGTACGCGAGGATCGCGTCGTCGTCGGCGCGGCTCGTCAGCCGGTACCACGGATACGGAAACGCCGGATAGAGGTTGTGGCCCTGGTCGTCGATGCCGTCGTGCATCGCGCGATAGAACTGGTCCGGCGTCCAGTTGCCGATCCCGGTCTTCGCGTCGGACGTGATGTTCGGCGTGTAGATGACGCCGAACGGCGTGTTCAGCGGCAGTCCACCGGCGAGCGGCTCGCCGCCTTCGCGCAGGTGGCACGACAGGCAGTCGCCCATCGCGACGAGATACTGTCCCCGACGCAGCTGCGCCGCGTTCGGCGTCGCGTCGGGGATCGGACGGCCGAGCAGCGTCTGCGGCAGCGTGCGGCCGCCGCCGCGCGATGGCGTCGTCGACTGCTGCTGCGACTGCTCGCTCATCGCGACGCCGACCACACTGGCCCCGCCGACCAGCGCGACGAGCGCCACGGCCCCGAGGCCGATCCGGCGCAGCGGCGCACGCGCGGGAAGCGTCATCGTTCTACATCCGAACCAGCGGCCCGGGGTCCTTCAGGTAGCGGGTGCGGATCGCGTGCGCCGCGTGATAGGCGAGCGCCGCGAGCGTGCCGGTCGGGTTGTAGCCGGCGTTCTGCGGGAACGCGCCGGCACCGAGCGAGAACACGTTCGGCACGTCCCACACCTGCAGGTACTTGTTGACGACGCTCGTCTTCGGATCGTCGCCCATCACGGCGCCGCCGGTGTTGTGCGTCGTCTGGTACGGCACGACGCTCCACGATCCCTTGCGGCGATTGAGCTTCACCTCGCGACACCCGTCCATCGCCTTCGCGACTTCCGCGGCCCGGTCGACGCAGTAGTTCGACATCTTGTACTCGTTGTCGGTGAAGTCGAACGTCATCCGCAGCATCGGACGGCCGAACCCGTCGCGGTACGTCGGATCGAGGTCGAGGTAGTTGCCGCGATGGCTCATGCAGGCGCCGTGCACGCTGATCGCGAACGAGTGCAGGTAGTTCTTGACGACCGCCTTCTTCCACTCGGACCCCCAGGCCGGCGTTCCTTCCGGCGTGTACACCATCTCGATCGGCCGGCCTCCGGTGATCATCCCCGCGATGTACGCGCCGCCGATGAATCCGAGACCGGAGTGATCGAAGTTGTCGCCGTTGAAGTCGTCGATGACGGTCGCGTGCGCGCCGGCGCCGATGAAGGTGTTGATGTACTTGTCGTCGAAGAACGCGTTGACCGAACCCATCGTCTGGTACGCGTAGTTGCGGCCGACGACGCCCGTGTTCGCCTGCGGGTCGTACGGCTCGCCGATGCCGGACAGCAGCATCAGCCGCACGTTGTGCAGGATGTACGCGGACAGGACGACGAGCTCGGCCGGCTGGAAGAACTCCTCGCCGGCGCTGTTGACGTACGTCACGCCGGTCGCGCGCTTCTTGTCCGGCGTCAGCTCGACCTTCAGCACCTCGCATTCCGTCTTCAGCGTGAAGTTCGGCTTGCGCAGCAGGTACGGCAGCACCGTCGTCTGCGGACTCGCCTTCGAGTAGTTGCCGCAGCCGAACTTCTCGCAGAAGCCGCAGTACGTGCACTCGCCGAGCTGCGCGCCGAGCGGGTTCACGTACGGCTGCGACAGGTTGCCGCTCGGATGCGGGAACGGATGCCGTCCGAGCTTCGCGGCCGCCTCGCCGAACAGCGTCGGGCCGTACGTCTGCGGCATCGGCGGCGTCGGGTATTCCTCGGAGCGCGCGCCCTCGAACGGGTTGCCGCCCGGCTGGATCGTCCCGCGCAGGTTGCCGGCCTTGCCGCTCGTGCCGCAGAGCTTGTCGAACTGGTCGTAGAACGGCTCGAGTTCGTCGTACGTGATGCCCCAGTCCTGCACCGTGAGGTCGTAGTCGGTGACCGCCTTGCTGCCGTAGCGCTGCTCGTTGTGGCTCTTCGTCAGGAAGTCGCTCGGCAGGAAGCGCCAGATCTGGCCGTTCCAGTGGACGCCGCCGCTGCCGACGCCGGTGCCGAGCAGGAACGAGCCGAGGCGTCGCATCGGCAGCGCCTCCTCGCCGACGTTGTTGCGGATCGTCAGCGTGTCGACCGACACGTTCTGGAACAGGTGATGCCGCCACATGTAGCGCAGCTCGTCCTGCGCCAGCGTGGTCGGGAAGTCCGTCGGCGTGTCGCGCCACGGACCGCGCTCGAGCGCGACGACCTCGAGTCCCTCGTCGGCGAGCTGCTGGCCCATGATCGCGCCGGTCCATCCGAAGCCGACGAGGACCGCATCGACCGGCGGCAGCTGCGTCGCCATCAGCCCTGCCTCCAGCCGCGGCGACCCATCAGGCCGACCGGCTCGAACGGCACGCGCTCGTTGTGCCGCGTGACCCACTCGCGATAGTCGTAGTGCGCGCCGGGGAAGCCGATCATCTTCCACGCGCCCATGTCCTTGTTGCCGCCGTAGATCGGGTCGCCGAAGTAGCCCTCCTTCGTGTTCTGCAGCAGCATCGTGAAGAACAGCTTGCCGTCGACGCCTTCGAGCTCGACCCTGCCGGCCTCGAGTCCCTTCAGCAGGTCGTCCTGGTCGGTCGGCGACAGCTTCGCGAACGTCGCTCCGTCGTGATTCGAGCCGACGTACTTCTCGATCGCCGCGATCGCGTTGCGGTACAGCTGCGCCGGGACTGAAGCGGCTCTGGTATCCCTGCTCCGGCGTGCCCTTCGGCCACGGACCGCCGAGATAGAAGTGGTCGCCGCGACCGAACGGGCCGGCGAGCTGGCGATCGATGAAGAACGGCACGTTGGCCTCGACCGCGCCGGGCCCGGACTCGTCGTTCGGGATCAGCCGTGCGAGCGCCGCCTCGACGAACGCGCGTTCGGCCGGCGTGAAGAAGACGAAGTCCGTGCCGGTGACGCCGGGCGGGACATCCGCCGTGCCTTGATGCCACGGGACCGTGCCGCGAACGGTCTGCGGCGGAGCGCCGAGCGCGCCGTCGCGGATCGCGGCGCCGACCGCGCCGCTCAGTCCCGCGACCGCGCTGCCGAGCAGGAAGCGACGCCGCGGGAGCTTGTGTTCGTCATCCATGTCGAGCGATTCGACGTGCAGATCGGCGACGGGTTCCACGTCGATTGGCCGATCGATTCCACGGGGCGGCTCTCATCGATGCTCCCATGTCGTCGACGAGCGATGTCCATCGCGCGTCATCCGCCGGGACGCGCGTCCTTCGCGATCGTCATCCCGTCGATGTGCCGTTCGTGCGACGGGCGTGTTGCCGTATTGCCGACCGACGACTTGATCCGGTCGAGCACCGAGAACAGCGTCTCGATGCTGAAGCCGGCGAAGAACGCGATGCCGAACGGGATCGACGAGATCGGCGGCAACGCGACGCCGTTGCCGACGTTCGACGGAACCCAGAACCAGCCGATGATGATGCCGGCGAGGCCGCCGAGCGCGACGCGCAGCGACAGCGACAGCATCGTGAGGATGCGCGTGTGGCGGGTCAGCGCCTCGGCGTTGAACAGCACGAGTTCGCGCATCAGGTAGACGCACGACCCGAGCAGTCCGTACAGCCCGGGCAGCAGCCACACGGTCAGCAACGTGACCTTCGACTTCGTCTGGTAGATCACCGGCCACGGCGAGTACGACAGCTGGACCGGCTGGATCTGGAGGTGCTGCAGGAAGCAGTCGTAGCTGCTCAGGTACTGGTTCATCTCGGCGACCGAATCCTTCGGCTGCCGGTTCGCGACCTTGACGAGCCCGTCGCCGCCGCAATCCTTCGGATCGGGGGGCGGCGGTCCGAGCGCCGGGTCCGGCGCCGGGCCCTTCGCGCCCGGCGCCCCGGTCGACGCGGGGGCGGCCGAGAAGTACGCGTCGCTGCTCGGCAGGTTGGTCGCGGCGTCGGGTGTCGCGTCGCCGCCGTTGAGGCGGCTGACGAAGCGGCGCAGCCAGCCCGGGCCGTGACCTTCGAGGAAGCGCGGCACGTACAGGTCCTTCGCGGACTCGTTGAGCATGCGCTGGATCGCGTCGCCCTTGTCGACGAGCTCCCGCGCGCTGTCGACGAGCTTCTGATACGCATCGAGCTGCGCGAGCGGCGGCTGCTGGATGTTGAACACCCGCTCGTAGCGGTACATCTTCCACGCCGAGTACAGCTTCTCCTTCGGCTGCTGCGTCTGCCAGTCCTGGAACTCGCGCAGCGCCGTGTCGGCCTGGCTGAGCTGCGAGCTCTGGAACGCGAGATAGATCGTGAGCAGCAGCGTCAGGAAGCCGAGCACGAACGGCGTCATGCTCGCGCCGAACAGCCGCATGCGGCCGACGAACGATCCGCTGCGCGCGAGCTGCTTCAGCGTCGTCGGCGCGATCGCTCGCGCGAGCCGATCGATCTCGGTGTGCAGCGCGGCCACGGTCGCGGTGCTGCGCGCGCCGCGCCCTTCCTCGAGGTCGGCGAGCAGTTCGTAGACGCGGCTGTCGGGCGGCAGCTTGCCGTTGCGCGCCGCATGACCGGCGAGCAGCCGCGCGTCGTGGACCGCGCGCTCGACCTCGTCGTCGATCGTCTGCAAGGTCGTCAGACCAGGACGCCCGGCACCCAGCCCTGCGGCGACGGACACGCGCATTGCGTTCCGGGCGCGCCGATGTACACCGCGTGGCACCAGAAACGCGGCGTCGCGCAGATCGATCCGGGACGATGCGGCGGGATCTGTGCGAACGCGATGCACGGTCCGAACAGCGCCGCGACCAACAGCACACCGCCGGTGATGGCCTTGAGTCTCATCGATCCCTCCCTGGGTGACGAAGACGATGCGAATGCCGACGCGAACCGACGCGGACGCCGATCGGCGACGCGATCGATCAACATAAGCAGGCTTCGCCGGGCCGTCAAGGCCGCTGCGCGGCGCGTCGCCTCACTTGAACTGGTCGGACAGCAGGCGGTGCTTGCGCAGCTTGTCGTAGAGCGTCTTGCGCGGCAGCCGCAGCAGCTCGCTCGCCGCCGCGGCGCGGCCACCGCTCGCGCGCATCGAGTCCTCGAGCAGGTGTCGCTCGAACGCGTTCATGGTGTCCTCGAAGCTGCGCGACGCGGGCTCGGCGTTCGCGCCGGCCTCGAGCACGTCCGGCAGGCCGAGCACGTGGCGATGCGCGACGTTGCGCAGCTCGCGGACGTTGCCGGGCCACGGATACGTCATCAGCCGGCCCATGGCCGCGCGGGCGAGCGGCGGCGCCGGCTTCGCGTAGCGGCTCGCGGCCTGCCCGACGAAATGCTCGAACAGCAGCGGGATGTCCTCGATCCGCTCGCGCAGCGGCGGCACCTGGACCACCGCGAGGCCGAGGCGATAGTAGAGGTCGCGACGGAAGCGGTCCTCGCCGACGAGGCGCAGGTCGCCCTTGCTCGCGGCGACGATGCGTGCCCGCATCGGGATCGCGTCGTTCGAGCCGAGCCGTTCGAACTGGCGCTCCTCCAGCACGCGGAGCAGCTTGACCTGCAGCACGAGCGGCATCGACTCGATCTCGTCGAGGAAGACGGTGCCGCCGCCCGCGTGCTCGAGCTTGCCGACGCGCTTCTTCGCGGCGCTCGTGAACGCGCCGCTCTCGTGGCCGAACAGCTCGGCCTCGAACAGCGGCTCCGGCAGGCCGCCGCAGTTGACCGCGACGTAGCGCTCGTCGCGTCGTCCGCTGCGCTCGTGGAGCGCGCGCGCGACGAGCTCCTTGCCGGTCCCCGTCTCGCCTTCGATCAGCACGTCGGCGTCCGTCGCCGCGAGGTCGACGATCTGACCGCGCAGTCGCTCGATCGCCGGCGAGCGTCCGACGATCACCGCCTCGGCGGCCGCATGCGACTCGGCGCGTCGCTGCAGGTCGCCGAGCTCCAGCGCGACGGCACGGGCCTCGACCGCGCGTGTCACGACGTCGCACAGGACCTCCGACGCGAACGGCTTCTCGATGAATTCGTACGCGCCGGCGCGGACGGCATCGATCGCCATCGGGACGTCGCCGTGACCGGTGACGAGGATCACCGGCAACTGCGGATCGACGCCGTGTGCGTGGCGCAGCAGGTCCATGCCGCTCATGTGGGGCAGGCGGACGTCGGTGACCACGACGATCGGCGCGGCGAGCCGGATGTGCCGCAACGCCTGCTCGGCCGACTCGACGTCGACGACCCGGATGCCGGCGAGCTCGAGCGCCTGGCGGCTGCCGCGGCGCACCGCGGGATCGTCCTCGACGTACAGCACCGACAGCTCGTCAGACATGGCTCTCGACCTCCGTCGCGAGCGGCAAGCTCGATCACGAACTCGGCGCCGTCGCCGGTATCGCGTCCGCTCAACGTCCCTCCCGACTCCTTCACGATCTCGGCCGACAGCGGCAGGCCGAGACCGAGTCCCTGACCCGCCGCCTTCGTCGTGAAGAACGGCTCGAACAGTCGACGCGCCGCCGCCGGCGACAGTCCGACGCCGGTGTCGCGGACGGCGACCGTCGCGCGGCCGTCGACATCGAGGAGGGCGATCGTGAGGACGCGCCGCTCGCGCGGCCGCATCGCGTCGATCGCATTGTTGATCAGGTTCACCAGGACCTGCTCGAGACGGTTCGCGTCCGCGAACACCCGGACGGCGCGCGACGGCATCTCGAGACGCGTCGCGACCTTCTCCTGTCGCAGTCGCACGCGCAGCAGCGAGACGGTCTCCTCCACGACGCCGCGCAGGTCGATCACGCACGACTGCGCCGGCGACTTCCGCGCGAAGCTCTTCAGCTCGCCGGTGATCTTGCCCATCCGTGCGACGAGCTGCGAGATCTCGACGAGGTTCTCGATCGCGTCGCAGGAGCGATCGCGGCGCAGCAGGACCACCGCGTTGTCCGACAGCGTCCGTAGCGCCGCGAGCGGCTGGTTCAGCTCGTGCGTGACGCTCGCGGCCATCTGACCGAGCGCGGCCATCTTGCCCGAGTGCACGAGTTCCTCGAACGTGTTCTTCAGCGCGACCTCCGTCTTGCGCCGCTCGTTGACCTCGTACTGCAGATGGACGTTCGCCTCGCGCAACGCCTCGGTGCGCGAGGCGACCTGGTTCTCGAGGTCGTCGTACGCGCGTTCGAGGTCGACCTTGGCGCGTCGCTGCAGCGCGTGCGCCCTGCGCCGCTGTCGCAGGTACAGCCCGAACACCGACAGCGCGATGAACGCGAACGCCGCCGTCGCCGCCGCGCTCCGCGCCGCGTCGATCGCCGGCCCGAGGCTCGTCATCGTGACGATGCGCCAGTCGGTGCCGGCGACCGGCCGGTCGACGAGCAGGTACTGCGACGACAGCGGGCCAGGACCCACCCGACGCAGCCCGGGCGCGGGGCGGAAACGCCGCAGTCCCGGCTCGCCGGTCCACGCGAGGCGGTCGATCGAGCCGATCGCGTCGAATCGTTGCTGCAGGTGATATTGCCGCGAATCGCGCAGCGTCGCGAGCGCGCCGGGGTCGACCGGTTCGAGCGTGCGGAACAGCAGGCCCGGCAGCGAACTCAGGAAGACGACGCCGTTGCGGTCGACGGCGAGCGCGATCTCGTCGACGTCCTGCAGGCTGTTCTCGAGGCTGTGCAGGCTCACCTTGACGGTCGCGACACCGATCAGGCGCTCGCCGTCGTAGATGCGCGACGCGAAATAGTAGCCGGGCTCGTTGCTGACGGTCCCGACACCGTAGTAGTGACCGTGGCCGGTCAGCAGCGCGTCCTTGAAGTACGGGCGGAAGCTGAAGTTCATCCCGACGAAGCTGTCGCGCTCGCGGTGGTTGCTCGACGCGACCGTCTCGCCGTTCAGGTCCATCACGTAGACGTCGAGCGCCTGCGACTCGCGGGCGACGGTCTCGAGATAGGCGTTGACCCGATCGACCGCCTTCGGATCGGGCGACGTCAGAAGGCCGACGAGATCACCGTTGAGGCTCAGGACCGACGACAGGTAGTCGTAGCGCCGAATCTCGCCGATCAGCCCGCCGCGATAGACCTCGAGCCGCTGCACGGCCGTGTCGTGCAACGCGCGGACGCCCGCGCGCTCCACGAAGAAGTACGCGGCCGCGGCCGTCGCCGCGGCGGCGCAGGCCCAGAGGAACAGCGCGGTGCAGCGCCGGACGGCGCGAGTCATCGATCGATCCCGGCAAGACGGAGGGACGAACGCATCGCCGTATCGCGGACGACGCATTCGGGACGAGCCCGGACGATAACCGAGGCGCGCCGGAAGCGGCAGCGTCTTCGTGCGGAAGTCCGCACGCGCAACCGCCGCGGCCGGGCGGACTTCCGCACAACGTCGATGCCGCGCGATGTCGTCCGCCTCGGCGACCGCCCCACATCGCAGCGGTTGGCACGCTTGCTGCAACCCGCAGCGGCGACGCGCGGACCGGGCGCGATCACGAACGCGACGGCTCGACCGTGGCGATGACCAACGAGGAGACTGCATGAACTCGGTATTCAGGAAATGGAGCCTGTGCATGGCCGCGGGCGCGGCATTCGCAGCGCTGGCCGGCTGCGGCGGCAGCGACGACAACAACGGCGGCGGCGGCTCGCCTCCGCCGGTGGTGAACGCGGCGCGCCCGACGGTGAAGATCGTGTCGTCGGACCCGGCGATGGTGTCGGGCACGACGACGCTCGTCGACGTCCAGGTCGCCGATGCGACGACCCCGATCCAGGCGACGCTGAACGGCGCGAACGTCACGTCGTCGTTCAAGGCCGACGCCGCGCACGCCGGACACTTCCTCGGCGTCGTGCCGGGCGTGGTCACCGGCGCGAACGTCCTGCTCGTCGCCCAGAACTCGTCGCCGACGGAGGTCGACTTCACGGCGTATCCGATCACCGGTCCGATCGTGTCGGGCCCGCACCAGACGCCGTTCGTGTGCCAGACGAGCACGTTCCTGCTGCCGGACAACACGACGTTCGGCCCGGCGCTCGACGCGGACTGCTCGGCCGCGCCGAAGGTCACGTACATGTACCTGCAGACGAACGGGACCGCGCTCGTGCCGATGCCGAGCACGACGACCCGCCCGGCCGATGTCGCGACGACCACGACGACGAGCGGCGTGACCGTGCCGTACATCGTCCGCGTCGAGACCAGCACCGTCGACCGCGGCATCCTGCAGACCGCGGTGCTGCACGACCCGACGGTCGAGGCGACGCCGACGCCGACGGCGCCGCCGAAGGGCTGGAACCGCCGGCTGCTCGCGGTCGAGGGCTACGGCTGCCCCGGCGGCTGGTACATCCAGGGCGGCGTCGAAGGCAACCTCGCGATCGCGGGCTTCGACTTCAGCCTGCTCAACGTCAAGCGCCTCGGCGAAGGCTACGCGACGTTCGCGAACACGCTCGCGCACGCATCGAACGACTGCAACGCGGTCCTCGAGAGCGAGGCCGACATGATGTCGAAGGAAGCGTTCATCAAGACCTACGGCGTGCCGGACTTCACCGTCAGCGCCGGCTGCTCGGGCGGCTCGTACGGCAGCTCGCAGCCGGCCGACCGCATCCCCGGCCTGTTCGACGGCATCCTGATCTCGTGCACGTTCCCCGACCCGCTCGGCATCGCGTTCTCCGGCTCCGACGGTCACCTGCTCACGTCACTACTGGGCGGTCACGAACCCGACCGGGTTCACCGACGCGCAGAAGCTCGCGGTCTCGGGCTACAAGGGCATCCAGGCGTTCCTCGACGCGGCGAACCAGTCCGGACGGACCGACCCGGTGCCGAATCGGGTCGACGTCGCGGGCTACGCGTCGGCGACGTGGAGCCCGGTCGTGCCGGTCGGCGTCCGCTACGACCCGGTGTCGAACAAGACCGGCGCGCGACCCGACGCTGTACGACGCCGACAAGAACATGTACGGCGTCGACAAGACGACCGGCTTCGCGCTGCGTCCGTTCGACAACGTCGGCGTGCAGTACGGGCTCAATGCGCTCAACAACGGCGCGATCACGACGACGCAGTTCCTCGACATGAACGCGGCGATCGGCGGCTACGACCAGGACTTCAACTACGTCGCGAACCGCGTCACCGGCGATCCGGGCGCGATCACCCGGATGCAGCAGAGCGGCCTGCAGCTGTACGGCGGCGGCGGCCTCGCGAGCATCCCGGTCTTCGACGTCTCCGGCATCTACAACGACGACGGCGGCTACCACTACCAGTGGTTCCACTTCGCGATGCGCGATCGCATGCTGCAGGCCAACGGCGACACGCTGAACCACGTGATGTGGCGCGGCAATCCGGTGCCGGCGGAGACGGCCTGGAGCGCGTTCATCAACTGGGTCGTCGCCTACAAGGCGGACACCGGCGCGGGCACGCAGCGCGCAGAAGGTCATCCGCGACAAGCCGTCCAACGCCGTCGACGGCTGCTGGAGCAGCGCCACCGCGTTCGTCGCGGAGACGCAGACGCTGAGCAGCACGCCGAACACCACGTGCAACACGCTGTTCCCGTCGTGGTCGTTCCCGCGCTACCAGGCGGGCGGCACGCTCGCGGCGAACATCGCGAAGTGCACGCTGAAGCCGGTCGCCGCGAGCGACTACAAGGTCGCGTTCACGACCGCCGAGCTGGCGCGGCTGAACACGATCTTCCCGAACGGCGTCTGCGACTTCACGAAGCCGGGCGTCAACCAGACGGCGCTGGTGCCGAACGGCTCGTTCGGCCCGTCGCCGGTCAACCTCGTGTTCGACATCACGAAGCAGTAGTCGCTTCACGCCTCGCCTCCTCGGCGAGGCGGCGCGACGGCGGCCGCACCGGCCGCCGTCGCCGTCGGACGACGCGCTTCCCCGACGTCTCCCTGCGCCACGGGCCGCGACGGCCCGTCGAGCGCGCGTTCGTCTCCGCGTCGCCTGGTCGGCGGACGCCATGCGATCATCGCGTCGGCACGCGGAACGCGGAGAGGGGCTTGGACGGACCAGATCGGCAGCACGACGGACCGTCGACGGCGCCCGACTGCCCGCTCGTCGTGATCGGCGCGTCGGCGGGCGGCGTGCCCGCGCTGACCACGCTGGTCGCCGGGCTGCCGGCGGACTTCCCGGCGGCGGTCTGCATCGTCATGCATCTGTCGCCCGACGCCCCGTCGCGGCTGGCGCAGATCCTCGGGCGCGAGGCGGCGCTGCCGGTCGTGGCCGCCGCCGACGGCGACGTCATCGAGGCAGGCCGGATCTACACGCCGACGGCCGATCGTCACCTGATGGTCCACGGCCGCCTGCTGCGCCTCACGCGCGGGCCGAAGGAATGCCGGGTGCGTCCGTCGATCGACGTGCTGTTCCGCTCGGCGGCGGCGTCGGCCGGATCGCGCGTCGTCGGCGTCGTCCTGACCGGCATGCTCGACGACGGCACCGCCGGCCTGTGGGCCATCCAGGACCGCGACGGGCAGGCGCTGGTCCAGTCGCCCGAAACGGCCGAATATCCGTCGATGCCCGAGAGCGCGGCCGCGCACGTCCGGGTCGACGCCGCGCTGCCGGTCGAAAGACTCGCCGCCGAGATCGTTCGACGCGTCGCCGCCATGCGGTCGACCCACGTGGACGTACCGCCCCCGTCACCGAGGAAGCTCGCGATCGAGACGTCGATCGCGTCCGAAGGCAATAGCCTGAAGGCCGGCGTCCTCGAGCTCGGCGACGTGTCGACGTACACCTGCCCGGAATGCCACGGCGTGCTCGTGCAGATCGTCGAAGGACCCGTCACGCGCTTTCGCTGCCACACCGGCCACGCGTTCTCGATGAAGACGCTGCTCAGCGACGTCAACGAGGCGATCGATACCGGCCTGTGGTCGGCGCTGCGCGCGATCGAGGAGCGGGCGCTCCTGCTCGGCCGGATGGCCGAGATGTCGACGGAGCGCGGCGACCGAGCGGTCGCCGAACGGTGCCGGGCCCAGGTCGCCGACGCGTTGAAGGGCGCCGAGGCGATCCGCGCGCTCGTCCTCGACGACAAGCTGTTCGGCCACACGCCGGGCTCGTCGGACTGAGCGGCCGGCGGCCCGACGACCGGTCGCTCGCTACGCGCGCACGCCGACCCAGCGCTCGAGCACGCCCGGGTCGGCCGCCAGCGCGGCGCTGCGGCCCTCGTGGACGATGCGGCCGCGTTCGAGCGCGATCGCCCGATGCGTCAGCGACAGCGCCTGCTCGACGTGCTGCTCGACGAGGATCAGCGCCTGTCCCTCGTCGTCGACCATCGCGCGGATCGCGGCGCAGAGCTCGTCGACGATCACCGGCGCGAGACCTTCGAGCGGCTCGTCGAGCAGCAGCAGCTTCGGATTCAGCATCAACGCGCGGCCCATCGCGAGCATCTGCTGCTCGCCGCCGGACAGCTCGTCGCCGAGGTTGCGGCGCCGTTCCGCGAGCCGCGGGAACAGCCGGTAGACGCGATCGAGCGTCCACGGACCGGGCAGCGCCGTGACCGCGAGGTTCTCCTCGACGGTCAGCGACGGGAAGACCTCGCGCTCCTGCGGGACCCACGCCGAGCCCCGCGCGTGCCCGATCGCTGACGCGCATCCGCGCGAGGTCGCGGCCCATCCAGTCGATCCGCCCGCCGCGCAGACGCGCGAGGCCCATCAGCGTCACGAGCAGCGTCGACTTGCCGACGCCGTTGCGGCCGAGCAGCGCGACCGCTTCGCCGGCGTCGATCGAGAAGCTGCAGCCGTCGACGACGATCGCGTCGCCGTAACCGGACCGGACGTCGGTCGCAGGTCAGCAGCGCGGCCATCAATGCGCCCGCTGGCCGAGGTAGACCTCGCGGACGCGCGGGTCGGCCGCGATCGCGTCGGGGTCGCCGGTCACGAGCTCCGCGCCGCCGACGAGCACCGTGATGCGCCGCGCGAATCGGAACACGAGGCTCATGTCGTGCTCGATCAGCAGGATCGCCACGTCGGTCGGCAGCCGGTCGAGCACCGCGAACAGCGCGTCGCTCTCGCCTTCGGGAATGCCGGCGGCCGGCTCGTCGAGCAGCAGCACGCGCGGCCGCGTGGCGAGCGCGAGCGCGATCTCGACGATGCGCTGGCGACCGTAGGCGAGCGCATGCGTCGCCGTGTCGGCGTCGCTCGCGAGACCGAGCTCGTCGAGCAGCGCCATCGCCTCGTCGAACACCGACGTGCTCCTCGACGCGCCGCGCAGGCAGCGCCGCACGAAGCCGACGGCGCGACGCTCGCGCTCGAAGATCGCGGCGGCCACCGACTCGAGCGGCGTCAGGTTCGCGAACAGGGTGTTGATCTGGAACGTGCGCGACAGGCCGCGCAGGACGCGCTGCTCCGGCGCGAGCCGCGTGACGTCGACGCCGTCGAGCAGCACCTCGCCGCTGGTGGGCCGCAGCACGCCGGTGAGCTGGTTGACCAGCGTCGTCTTGCCGGCGCCGTTCGGTCCGATCAGCGCGTGGCGCGCGCCGGCCTCGAGCGACAGGCTGACGCGTTCGGTGACCGTCAGCGCGCCGAACGACTTGCAGAGCGCGCGCGTCTCGAGGACCGCGGTCATCCGGGCACGTCGGCGCCGCGATCGCGCAACGCCGAACGACGCCCGCGCCATGCGACGGCCGTGCCGACGACGCCGCGACGCAGGAACAGCGTCGTCGCGATCAGCAGCACGCCGAGCCAGAACAGCCAGTAGGTCGGGTCGAGGTCGGCGAGCCGGTCCTGGACGAGCATGAACAGCGCGGCGCCGACGAAGCCGCCGTACAGCGTCGCCGTGCCGCCGACGATCAGCATGATCAGCAGGTTCGCCGAGCGCTGGAAGCTCAGCACGTCGAGCCCGACGAACTGCGTCGTCTGCGTCAGCAGCGCGCCGGCGACGCCGGCCATCGCGGCGGAGACGACGTAGACGGTGACGAGCCGCCTGCGCAGCGGAACGCCGATGGCGCGGGCGCGCACCGCGTTCTCGCGGATCGCGCGCAACGACAGGCCGTACGGCGAATGGATCCACGCGCGCGCGAACACGAACAGCAGCAGGACGACGACGAACGTGTAGACGAAGCCGACGCGTCCGTAGAGGTCGAACGCGAACACGCCGAGCAGCCGTTGCATCTCGACGCCCTGCAGGCCGTCGACGCCGCCGGTGATCGACGTCGCGCGGTTCGCGAACTCCGACAGCAGCGCGGCGACGCCGAGCGTCGTCATCAGCCGCGCGAGGTCGCCGCCGCGCAGCACCAGGACGCTCGTCAGCCAGCCAGTCGCCGCCGCCACGAGCGCCGCGCAGAGAAGCCCGCTGATCGGCTCGCCCCAACCGTGCTTCGCGAGCAGCCCCGCGGTGTAGGCGCCGACGCCGAAGAACGCCGCGTGCCCGAGCGTGACGATGCCGGCATAGCCGAGGATCAGGTCGAGCGACAGGGCGAACAGGCCCGCGATCAGGATCTGCGACGCGAGCAGCAGGTTCTGCGGGAACACGACGTACACCGCGGCGACGGCGATCCAGAACGCGATCTCGAGCGGTCGCCAGCGCTCGCGGGTCGCGAGCCGCAAGATCGGCGTCGCGCTCATCGGGCGGCGCGCTTCGCGAACAGACCGTGCGGGAACAGGAACAGCAGCACGATCATCGCGACGTAGATCACGAACGCGCCGACCTGCGGCACGTAGTACTTCCCGGCCACGTCGGCCACGCCGAGCAGCAGCGCGGCGACGAGCGTCCCGACGATCGATCCGGCGCCGCCGACGACGACCGTCAGCAGGAAGTACACGAGGTAGCGCTGCGCGAAGTTCGGGTCGAGTCCGAGGATGTCGATGCCGAGCGCGCCGCCGACCGCCGCGAGACCGCCGCCGATCGCGAACGTCGCCTGGAACACGCGCTCGACGCGGATCCCCATCGCCTCCGCCGTGGCGTGGCGGTCGACCGACGCGCGGATGCGCGCGCCGAAGCGCGTGCGCTCGAGGCCGAACACGAGCGCGAGCGTGATGACGATGCCGGCCGCGATCAGGAACAGCCGATAGCGCGACAATTCGACGCCGAGCACGTCGAGCCGGCCGGTCAGGACCGGCGGCAGGCGGACCGGCTGCTGCTGCGAGCCGAACAGCCAGATCGCGGTCGCGGTCGCGACGAACAGGATGCCGACCGTCAGCAGCACCTGGTCGAGCGGGCCGCGCCGGTACAGGTGCCGGTACAGCACGCGCTCGAGCACGAGGCTCAGCACCACGCCGAAGCCGAACGTCAGCGGCAGTGCCGCGAAGAAGCCGACCTGCCAGCGCTGCGCAGCGACCGCGAGCAGGTAGCCGCCGGCCATCGCGAACACTCCGTGCGCGAGGTTGATGAAGCGCATGAGCCCCATCGTGACGGACAGCCCGACCGAGATCAGGAAGAGCAGCATCCCGTACGCGAGGCCGTCGAACAGCACGCCGAGCGTCGTCGTCATCGGCTCATCGCGGACCGTCGGTGATCGCGACCTTCGCCCGCGTCCGTCATGCGCGGGGCCGCACCGGACCGTCGACCGCGGCCGGGCCCGGCGAGCCGACGCCCGCGCCGCTCACTTCGCGGCTTCCTTCCCCGGATCCTTCACGTTCGCGATCGTCGCGAACTCGACGTTGTACAGCTTGCCGTTCTGCCGCTTGACCTCGCGCACGTAGACGTTCTGGATCACGTCGCGCGTATCGGGATCGATCGAGATCGGACCGCGCGGGCTGACGAGCTTCGCGCCCTTGATGATCGCCATCGCCTTGTCGGGGTCCATGTTGCCGTTGAGCTGGCGGACCGTCGAGTAGATCAGCGCCATCGCATCGTAGCCGCCGACGGCCATGAAGTTCGGCCGGTGGTTCGGATCGATCGATGCGTACGCCGCAAGGAATGCCTTGTTCTCCGGCGAGTCGTGCGCGGCCGAGTAATGATGCGTCGTGATGACGCCGACCGCGTCGTCGCCGAGCGCGTCGATGACCCCGTCGTCGGTCATGTCGCCCGTCGCGATCAGCTTGATGCCGGCCTGTTTCAGCCCGCGCTCCGCGTACGCCTTCATGAAGCCGACCGCCGACTCGCCGGCCGGCACGAACACGAACACCGCGTCGGGCTTCGTGTCCTTGATGCGCTGGACGAACGGGCCGTAGTCGGGGTTCGTCAGCGGCATGCGGACGTCGCCGACGATCTGCCCGCCGGCCGCGGTGAAGTTCTTCTTGAACGCGGCCTCGGCGTCGTAGCCGGGACCGTAGTCGGCGACCGCGGTGTAGACCTTCCGGATGCCGTTCCTGTAAGCCCAGTCGCCGAGCGGCGCCGTGACCTGCGGCAGCGTCATCGAGACGCGCGTCATGAACGGCGACTTCGTCGTGATGACGGACGTGGCCGCGTTCATGATGACGGTCGGCTTCTTCGCCTCGGTCACGATCGGCGCGACCGCCATCGCGTTCGGCGTCAGCCCGAAGCCCGCGATGAAGTCGACGTTGTCCTTGACGACGAGCTCCTGCGCGAGGCGCTTCGAGACGTCCGGCGCCGGACCCCCGACGTCCTTGACGATCAGTTCGATCTTCTTGCCGGCGACCGTGTCGCCGTGCTCCTTCATGTACGCCTTCGCGCCGGTCGTCATCTGCTGGCCGAAGTCGGCGAACGCGCCGGTCATCTCCGCGATGATGCCCACCTTGATCGTATCGGCGGCACGGACGACGGCGAGCGGCGCCGCGGCGGCCGCCACGGCCAGCGCGAGAGCGGCGAGTCTGAGGCGAGTCATGAGGTCTCCCTGAAGTCTTGTGGTGTTGCGGACTGCGGATGCGACGGACCGCGCGGCGCGTGCGGCGACCGCCGCGCGCGAACGGGCGTCGCCGGGCCGTTCGGCACCCGGTGCGCGGCGCGGCGCCGCGCGAACTAGTAATCGAAGAAGACGGTCTCCCGGTCCGCGTCGCCCTGCAGGACGACCTGCCAGCGCAGCCGGCCCGGACCGTCCTGTTCCGCGATCAGCGTCCGGCGACGCGCCGCCGGGACCCTCTGCAGCACGAAGTCCTCGGCATTCGCCTCGGCCTCGTCCGGGAAGTAGAGCCGCGTCGACAGGTGCTTCAGCAGCCCGCGCGCGAACACGGCGACGACGAGGTGCGGCGCCTGCAGCGAGCCGTCCGGCGCGCGTACGCGGCCCGGCTTCACGGTCGTGAAGCGGAAGCCGCCGTCGGGCTGCGTCGGAACGCGACCGAAGCCCGACGCGCCGCGATGCGCTTCCGGGCGACCCGACGACGCGTCGTGCGGATGCGCATAGCGGCCACGGGCGTCGGCCTGCCACACCTCGATCATGCCGTCCGGGGTCGCGTCGCCGTGGCCGTCGACGATGCGTCCTTCGATCGTGATGCGCGCCGCCGGGTCGACGTCGTCGTCGAACGCGATGTCGGCGACGTAGCGCGGCTCGAGCCCGATGTGCAGGTACGGACCGACCGTCTGCGAGGTCGTCGCGTGGAACGCGTGCGCTCGCTCGCTCATGACTCGAACGGCGTCTGGTCGCGGCCGCGCAGGACCATGTCGAAGCGGTAGCCGAGCGCGTAGTCGGACTCGGTCAGCGACCAGTCGAACGCGGCGATCAGCCGCTCGCGCGCCTCGCGGTCGGCCGTGCTGTTGTAGATCGGGTCGAACGGCATCAGCGGATCGCCGGGGAAGTACATCTGCGTGACGAGCCGCTGCGCGTACGCGTTGCCGAACAGCGAGAAGTGGATGTGCGCCGGCCGCCAGGCGTTGGGATGATTGCCCCACGGATATGCGCCCGGGCGGATCGTCATGAAGCGGTACCAGCCGTCGTCGTCGGTGACGGTCGCGCCGAGCCCCGAGAAGTGCGGGTCGAGCGGCGCGTCGTGCTGGTCGCGCGTGTGCACGTAGCGACCGGCGGCGTTGCACTGCCAGATCTCGATCAGCGCATCGCGGATCGGCCGGCCGTCCTCGTCGATCAGGCGGCCCGCGACGATGATCCGTTCGCCGAGCGCCGCGCCGCCGTCGAAGTGCGACAGGTCCACGTGCTCGGCCCGCAGCGACTCCTTGCCGAAGCGCGGCCCGGTCAGCTCGGACAGCGTCTGCGGGATCTCGACGAGCGGCTGCTTCGGCGCGCGGGCACGCGTCGACCCGTAGTCGTCGAACGCGTACTCGGGCTGCGTGCCGGGTCGGTGCCGTCGATAACCCGGCGGCATGGCGATGACCTCGTTCTCGGCGGCGCTCATGCGGCTTTCCTCGCGTGCGTGGCGTGCAACGGAAGGCCGACCATCCGTTGCAGCGTGTCGAGCGACAGTCCGTCGACGAGATCGTGCGCGACGATGCCGTCGTCGGCGATGTCGAACGTCGCGACGTCGGTGTAGGCCCGCTCGACGCAGCGGACGCCGGTCAGCGGATACGTGCAGCGTTCGACGAGCTTGCTGCGACCGTCGCGCGTCATCAGTTCCATCATCACGTAGACGTGGCGTGCGCCGATCGCGAGGTCCATCGCGCCGCCGACCGCGGGGATCGCGCCGGGCGCGCCGGTGTGCCAGTTCGCGAGGTCGCCGTCCTTCGACACCTGGAACGCGCCGAGCACGCAGAAGTCGAGGTGGCCGCCGCGCATCATCGCGAACGAGTCGGCGTGATGGAAGAACGACGCGCCCTCCAGCGCCGTCACGGGCTGCTTGCCGGCGTTGATCAGGTCCTCGTCCTCGTCGCCGGGCGCCGGGGCCGGGCCCATGCCGAGCAGCCCGTTCTCGCTGTGCAGCAGGATCTCGCGGCCGGCCGGAAGCCAGTTGCCGACGAGCGTCGGCAACCCGATGCCGAGGTTGACGACGGCGCCGTCCGGGATGTCGGCGGCGACGCGCTGCGCCATCTGGTCCCGCGTGAGTCTCTCGAATGCATCCATCGTCGGCTCCTCAGGCGGCCTGTTCCAGCATCGCGCCACGTCGGCGGCGCTGGCGGCGACGTGCACGACGCGCTGCACGAAGATGCCCGGCGTGACGATCGACTCGGGATCGAGCTCGCCGAGCCCGACGACCTCGTCGACCTGCACGACGGTGCAGCGCGCGGCCATCGCCATCGGCGGACCGAAGTTGCGCGCCGTCTTGCGATAGACGAGGTTACCCCAACGGTCCGCGCGCCTCGCCTTGACGAGCGCGAAGTCGGCACGGATCGCCGTCTCGAACACCATCGGCTTGCCGTCGAACGTCCGGGTCTCCTTGCCGTCGGCCAGCGGCGTGCCGTAGCCGGTCGGCGTGAAGAACCCGCCGATGCCCGCGCCCGCGGCACGGATGCGCTCGGCGAGGTTGCCCTGCGGCACGAGTTCCAGCTCGATCTCGCCGGCGCGATACAGCGCGTCGAAGACCTGCGAGTCGGCCTGCCTCGGGAACGAGCAGACGATCTTGCGCACCCGGCGCGCCTTCAGCAGCGCCGCGAGCCCGACCTCGCCGTTACCGGCGTTGTTGTTGACGATCGTGAGGTCGCGCGCGCCCTGCGCGATCAGCGCGTCGATCAGCGCCGCGGGCTGCCCCGCGTTGCCGAAGCCGCTGATCATGACGGTCGCGCCGTCCGGAACGTCGCGGAGCGCCTCCGCCGTCGACCCGACGATCTTGTCGATCACGAAACCACGTCTCCGCTCGCCGCTCGCACGTCGCCACCTTCCGTTCGATTCGTCGCATCCGCGCGAGGCGCTTGCCTTCCGGCCGCGCGGCGTGCTTCAATCCTCGCAACCGATGTTCGCTTAGCGAACATCGATTCGTACCATGAACAAGTCGGATCGAGGATAACGAGCGGTGCGAAGTGCGTCAAGACGCGTCGCCATCATCCATGCCCGTCGCGGCCCGGCGACCTGAACCGGCGCCGGCCGAACGGGCGGTCGTCCCCGGCGACGGATACGTCCAGGCGTTCGCGCGCGGGCTGCAGGTGATCCGCGCGTTCGACGGACGTGCGCGCGAGCTCACGCTGTCCGAGGTCGCCGAGGCCGCGAACCTGACGCGCGCCGGCGCCCGTCGCATCCTGCTGACGCTCGAGCACCTCGGCTACGTGAAGCTCGACGGACGCGCGTTCAGCCTGACCGCGCGCATCCTGTCGCTCGGCTTTCCGTACCTCACGTCGCTGCCGTTCTGGAACTTCGCCGAGCCGGTGATGGAGCGGCTCGTCCAGCGCGTCCACGAGAGCTCGTCGGCCGCGGTACTCGACGGCCACGAGATCGTCTACGTGCTGCGCGTGCCGACGCAGAAGATCATGGCGATCAACCTGTCGATCGGCAGCCGCCTGCCGGCCTACTGCACGTCGATGGGTCGCGTGCTGCTCGCGGGGCTCGACCCCGATGCGGCGTATCGCCTCCTGCAGGCGTCGGACCTGCGATCGTCGACGCCGCGTACCGAGACCCGGCTGACGCGGCTGAAGGCGATCGTCGACGAGACGCGCGAACGCGGTTGGGCGCTCGTCGACCAGGAGCTCGAGGAGGGCCTGATCTCGATGGCGGTGCCGATCGTCGACGCGCGCGGCCGCACGATCGCCGCACTCAACGTCAGTGGCCAGGCGAACCGGACCCCGGCGCGCGAGATGAAGCGTCGCTTCCTCGGGCCGCTGCAGGACGCGGCGAACCGCATCTCCGCGATGGTCGCGGCCCACGGTCAGCGCTGACGCGCCCCGACAACCCTTTCTGTCGATCGCCATGCGCACCCAGGTCGCCATCGTCGGCGCCGGCCCGTCCGGCCTGCTGCTCGGCGCGCTGCTCGCGCGGCACGGCATCGACGCCGTCATCGTCGAGCGGCGCAGCGCCGAGTACGTCGCCGGCCGCATCCGCGCCGGCGTGCTCGAGCAGACGACCGTCGCGCTGCTCGAGGCGGCCGGCGTGGCCGACCGCTGCCGTCGCGAAGGACTGCGTGCACGACGGGCGTCGAGCTCGCGTTCGACGGCAGTCTCCATCGCATCGACTTCGAGCGCCTGACCGGCCGGCACGTGACGGTCTACGGCCAGACCGAGGTGACGCGCGACCTGATGGAGGCGCGCGGCGCGGCCGGACTGCCGACCGTCTACGAGGCCGACGACGTCGCCTCGACGGCTTCGACGGCGACGCGCCCGGTCGTGCGCTACCGCCACGGCGGCACGCGAGCACGTGCTGCGCCTGCGACTTCATCGCCGGCTGCGACGGCTTCCACGGCGTCGTGCCGCGCGAGCGTGCCCGCCGGGCGCGCTGACGACGTTCGAGAAGGTCTACCCGTTCGGCTGGCTCGGCATGCTGGCCGACGTGCCGCCGGTGCGCCACGAGCTGATCTACGCGAACCACGCGCGCGGCTTCGCGCTGTGCAGCCAGCGCAGCCGCACGCGCAGCCGCTACTACATGCAGTGCCCGCTCGACGACCGCGTCGACGCACTGGAGCGACGACGCGTTCTGGGACGAGCTGCGCCGCCGGCTGCCCGACGAGGTCGCGGCCGACGTCGTCACCGGCCCGTCGATCGAGAAGAGCATCGCGCCGCTGCGCAGCTTCGTCGCCGAGCCGATGCGCTTCGGCCGCCTGTTCCTCGCCGGCGACGCCGCGCACATCGTGCCGCCGACCGGCGCCAAGGGCCTGAACCTCGCGGCCGCCGACGTCGGCTTATCTCGCGCAGGCGTTCGTCGAGCACTACCGCGACCGCGAGCGACGCCGGCATCGACGGCTACTCGGCGCGCTGCCTGTCGCGCATCTGGAAGGCCGAGCGCTTCTCGTGGTGGTTCACCTCGCTGATGCACCGCTTTCCCGACACCGGCGCGTTCGAGCGTCGGCTGCAGCGCGCCGAGCTCGACTACCTCGTCGGCTCCGAGGCCGCGTCGACGGTGCTCGCGGAGAACTACGTGGGATTGCCGCACGGAGTCACCGATCGACGCGACAACGCCCTATGATCCAGCGAACGTTGTTGATTCCAACCAAGGAGACGCCATGAGCTGGAACAAGACGATCGGCTTCATCTCGATCGGCCTTATCGCGTGCGTACAGGGATGCAACGACGACGGCGAGAGCACCACGCCGCCGCCGGCGCCGGTCGTCGTGACGAAGTACGCGCAGACCTGGGAAGCGCCGGCCGCGTTCTCGCCGGTCCCCGCCGCGTCGGGTGCGATCCCGTACTTTCCTTCGGTCGCCGCGCAGACGACGGGCATCATCGCCCCCGGCGTCGCCGTCTCGCCGGCGATCACGCCGCCGAGCAATACGACGAACACCGCGATCAGCTTCCAGAACACGACGATCCGCCAGTTCATGCGCGTCAGCATCGGCGGTCCGAAGGTCCGACTGCGACTGTCGAACACGTTCGGCGCCTCGCCCGTCACCATCGACGAGGTGCGCGTGGCGCTGGCCGACAAGTCGGCCTGTCCGACGCCGAAGCCGGTCACGCCGCCCGCGCAGCAGCCGTACGGGCCGACGTGCTCGAACATCGTGCAGTCCACCGACGTGCCGGTGACGGTGAACGGCAGCAAGGTCATCACGATCCCGGCCGGACAGGACGTCTACACCGATGCGGCCAACCTCGCGATCACGCCGCTCGGCTATGTCGCCGTCTCGTTCTACGTCAAGAACCTCACGCCGACGCTCAACACGCACAACCTGCCGGTCGACACGAGCTATTACGTCGTGGGCCTGGGCGGAGCGGACGGCAACTTCACGAGCAAGCGGGTCTTCGACGCGGCGACGCTCGGCGGGACGGCCGCGCTGGCGACCGGCAAGAACATCGTGCTCGTCTCGGGGATCGATACGGTCGCGCCCCAGACGACGCGCGTCGTCATCGGCTTCGGCGACTCGATCACCGACGGCGACCACGTCCTTTCGGACACCTCGGGCCGCTGGACCGACGACCTCGCGGCGCGGTTCGCCGATGCGACGGCAAAGCAGGGGCGCCCGGAGGTCGCCGTCTCGAATGCCGGCATCGCGGCGAACCGCGTCGTCACCGACTTCCCGATTCCCGCCGGCGGCATCGCGGGCGTGTCGCGCTTCAGCCTCGATGCGCTGAGCCGGTCGGGCGTGACCGACGTCATCGTCCTCCTCGGGATCAACGACCTCTCGTCGTCTCCGCCGACGTCCGCCGACGCGGTGATCGCGGGGTACCGCAACCTCATCGCGCAGGCCCACGCGAAGGGCGTGAAGATCTACTTCGCCACGATGACGCCGATCCGGACGGACCTCGGGAACGACACCGGCGTCTACGGCGCGTTCAGCGCGACGACGTTCCCCGTGGAGGAGCCGGTCCGCGAACAGCTGAATACCTGGATCCTGACGTCGAAGGAACACGACGGCGCGATCGACTTCAACACGGCCGTCTCCGCGCCGGGACGGCCGAACCTGCTGCTCGCCCAGTACAACATCCTTCTCGACAAGGGAACGTACGACCAGATCCATTCGAACAACTTCGGCGAGCAGCAGCTCGCGAATGCGGTCGACCTGACCTGGTTCTGGTGATGTCGCGTTGACGCGGCCGCCGCCGCGTCCCGGAACATCGCGGCGGCCGCCGGCCCGGCCGTCGCGAGCTACATCGGTCCGCATGAAGACGAACGAAGCGCTCGCCAAGGTCCCCGCGATCACCGTCGGCTTCTGGGTGATCAAGATCCTCGGGACGACGCTCGGCGAGACGGCGGGCGATTCGGTGTCGATGTCGCTGAAGCTCGGCTATCTCGTCGCGACCGCGATCTTCGCGGTCGCCTTCGTCGCGCTGGCCTTCGCGCAGATCCGCGCGACCCGCTTCCATCCGCTGCTCTACTGGGCGACGATCGTCGCGACGACGACGGTCGGGACGACGATGGCCGACTTCGCCGACCGCTCGCTCGGGATCGGCTACGCAGGCGGCGCGTCGCTGCTGCTGGCGCTGCTTCTCGCCTCGCTGTTCGCGTGGCATCGCACGCTCGGCTCCGTGTCGGTGGCGTCGGTGGACGCGCCGAAGGCCGAGACGTTCTACTGGGTCACGATCCTGTTCTCGCAGACCCTCGGCACCGCGCTCGGCGACTGGACCGCCGACAGCGCCGGCCTCGGCTACCGCGGCGCGGCGCTCGTGTTCGGCGCCCTGCTGCTCGGCGTCGCCGCGGCGTATCGCTGGACCGCGATCTCGCGGACCGCGCTCTTCTGGGCGGCGTTCATCCTGACGCGTCCGCTCGGGGCGGTCGTCGGCGATTTCCTCGACAAGCCGGTCGCGTCCGGCGGGCTCGCGCTCAGCCGCTACACGGCATCGGCCGTCCTGCTCGCGGCGATCCTGCTCTGCATCGCGACCTTTCCGCAGCGGGCGGCCGAACGGACGCATTGAGCGGTCGGCCGGCGGCGTCGGCGCGTCCGCCCGAACCGACCGCCGCGTGGATGCGCGGCAGGAGCGGGGCCGTGTCGCCGGCCGCCGTCCTGCAGCCCCGCCGTGCCCTACGGGATCGAATCAGGCGACGGCGACGACCCCGTGCTGCATCCGCCGCGGAGCGCGGGCCGCGCGCTTGCGGAAGACCAGGCACGCGCCGGCGCCCACCAGCAGCAACGCCATCGTCTCCGGCTCGGGAACGGCCAGCGCGATCGGCGACGCCGTCACGGCGATCTCGTTCAGCGCGGAGTCGAGTGCCAGGACGTCCGTCAGCGACAGCGACGACGTGCCGAACGTCAACGCCGCGAGATCGATGTTCGCCAGCACGCCGCCGCCGGACACGCCGGAGACCGCGGAGATCAGCGTGTCGAACGCGAAGCCGACTTCGCCGCCGGTGTTGTCGATCGTGCCGCCGTCGAAGATGGTCGAGCCGCCGGTCGCGAGGAACGGGCCCTCCGTCACGTCGAGGACATGGAAGAACTTCGGGTCGAAGACGACCGAGAATTCGTACGAGTACAGGTCGCTCAACCCGGACCCCACGAGTTGCACCGAGAAGTTCGAGCCGGCCGGATGCAGCGACCCGCTCGGACTCGAAAACGAGAACGTGGGAGCCGCGACGACGGGGCCGAGCGGTGCGACGGCCAACGCCATGACGGCGGCGATATTCGTGAACAGCGACCTGGGTGATCTCATTTCGACTCCATTCCTGATGTGAGTAATCTCTCGGGCTTTGTTTTCAGGGGGGTGGCGAGAGACCGCTGACGTTCGATCGACGCTGATGGACGGGTGATGCGCGGCACGACGGACGCGAAGTCCGGACACGTCCCGGACGTCGCGTTCGCCAGCAGCCGCGAGCGGCGTTCAGCAATGGGAACCGGCCGGAAGCAGCCGGGAGATCGCCGAGATGTCGCGGACATCGACGACGCCATTCTGGTCGACGTCCGCCGCGGCGACGAATCCGGGCTGACCCGCACGTCGGCCGATGGAGGCCGTCGCGGCCGCGATGTCCGCGCACGTGACCTGCCCGTCGCCGTTGACGTCGCCGTAGACGTAGTTGATGTCGTAGGCGTACAGCTTCACGGTCGTGCCCTGGTCCGGGCCCGTCGCCTGCATCGCGACGAAGCCGCCGGTGGCGCCCTGCCTCTGGCTGATCGCGTTGCTGCTGTCGCGGTTCGGCGTCGTCCCGTTCGTGACTTCCTTCAGCACGTAATGCTGGCCGCTGGAGCCGCTGGCCGTGTACAGGAACAGCTTCGTCTCGCCGGTCACGGGGTCGATCGGCGTGTGGAACCACACGGCCTGGTCGAGCACCTTGTCCGCGACCTGCACGCCTTCGGCGCCGTTCGTCTGCCGCGTGATGAGCGAGTTCTCGTTCCCGACGATGGTGCCGGTCGCGCCGTTCCCCCGGAAGACGATGTACGGATAGGCGTTGGTGCCGTGGATGAAGCTCTCCATCGTGTAGCCGTCCTGCGTGGCGTACGGTCCCGCCGCCGGGCTCTTGTTCGTCTCGAACATGAACTTCAGGTTGTCCTGCGCGAGGTCCGGCTCGGTCGCCGGCGCATTCGTGTTCCTCAGCGTGAACAGAGAGTCGCCCTGGATGATGACCGGCGTCCGCGACAGCGATTCGGGCGAGGCGGGCGTGTCGGACGTCGCGGAGGCGGCCGGCTTGGTCCGGTTGGTCAGCGCATAGGCCTTCGTGTTGCCGCCGTCCTGGAAGACCGACTCCGCGGACACGACCATGTAGGTCCTGCCCGGCTCGATCCGCTTGGCGAGCCGCCAGGCCTTCTCCGTCGTCGCGTCCCTCGCGAAGCGCAGCCCCAGCGGCGCCGCGATCGGCTCGGCCGAGTTCAGCACCAGCGTGACGTGCCCATGCTTCGGCACCGGCTTCAGGACGGTCTGGCCGGACGGCTGCAGCGTCCCGTCGCTGCCGTACGTCGTCCCGTACTGATTGAACTTCGTCACGCCGTCGCTGAAGCGGACGTCCGCGTACGAGAGCGGCGCCGCGAGCGCGGCGGTGTCCTTGATCCAAGACACGGTCATCTGTCCGAAGTTGAGCACGTACGTCGCCGTGTTCTCCACGCCGACGTTCTTGTACGCGGCGGCCGGATCCGGTCCCCGCGCAACGACCGTCACGTGGCACGGCTTCCCGGGAGTCACCGCGCAGTCCGTCGGGTTGAAGCTCAGGCTGTCGACGGCGAATCCGGCCGGCAGCACGACGTTATCGGCCGTGAACGCGACGTTCTTCGTCGTCGCCGGCACGTTGATGTCGAGCGTGGTGTACGTGTTCTTGCCGCCCCAGCTCCGCGCCGTGAACGCTTCGCCGCCGTAGTTGAATGTCGCGGTCACGCCGTTCGTCGGCAAGCCGGCATCGGTCAGGTACTGCTCCGGGTTCACGACCGCCCAGTACGCTTCCTTCGGCTGGCCGATGCCGGACCAGAGATAGCCGTTCGTGTGGTAGCCGGGATCCGTCAGACCCCACCAGGTGACGCGCTGGACGCCGCCCGCGTACTCGGGATGGCGACCGCCGGAACCGCCGGCATACTCCTTGAGCAGGCTGAAGAGCTTCGCGTAGTAGACCCCCTGAACCATGAAGATGTCGTTCATCTCCGGGCCGTTCGGGATCTGCTTGCCCTTGTCGAGGCCGAGCGACGGCATGACGTCGAGCTCGGTCATCGCGACCTTCACGCCGAGGTCGAGATAGGTCTTGACGCTCCTCTCGAGCGAGTCCAGGTTCATCCGCATGTCGTAGTGGCCCTGCGTTCCGATCACCTCGACGAGCGGCCGGGGCTTCCCGTTCGCATCGAGCAGGACCCTGCCCTTCCCTGCGGCCGAATCGGCCGCGTAGCGCGCGTTCAACTCCTTGACCATCGACGCGATCGCCGTCGACTTCGCCTCTCGCTCGTTGTCGTTGAAGTCGTTGTAGTTCAGCAGCGAGGTGGTGCTCTGCCGCGCGTTGAAGAACGCGTCGTACAGGTAGTCCCAGCTCTTCCCACCCTTCGAGTACGCCTGAGCCCACCGGGACGGTCGCTCCTCGGGGCTGTAGCCGGTGCGAAGGCCGTCCCGCCAGTCGGCGGGGTTGTCGGTGTTGTCCTTCATCGCCTCGTTCACGACGTCGAACGAGTACGTGTTGGACGGCGCCTGGTCGAAGTGCCCGGCGACCGTCGTGACGTAGGTCGCCAGGTTCGTCTTGGCCGTCGGGTAGTCCCATGGCGTCTGCCACAGGCCGTCGGACGTGAGCACGTTGGCGGCGGGCCACTGCGCCGACTGGTTGTGCCACAGCATCGTATGCCCGTTGACCTTGAGTCCGCGGCCGTTGACGGTGGCGATGTCGTTGTTGATGCCGCCCGTCGGATTGGCGAGGAAGCTGGGAAGCGCGCCGTTGAGACCGTTGGGCCACAGCGAGTCCGGCTTCATCGCGTTGCCGGGCGTCAGGATGTTGAAGTGCTTCAGCGTCATCGCCGTGCTCGAGTTCTCGCCCGGCAGCACGTTCGGGCCATAGCTCGAGGCGCTGAAGTCGGCGCCGAGCCCGATCAGGAAGTAGTTGGCGTAGACGTCCTTGACCGCCGGCCAAGCCGAAGGATCCGTCGGCCGGCTGGCGGCCAGGGCGCCGGTGGTCGCCATGAATGTCATCGGCAGGCCGAGCAAGACGGAGTGGAGCCTGAGTCTCGTCACCATCATTGTTTCCTTTCAAGTTTCCCGGCGATCGGGACGTCCTCATCGAAACGGGGCGCTGGTCCGGCCGACGCCGACCCGCGAATCGGCCCCGGTCGAGCCGACCGATGCCGGGCCGGTCGTGGCCGCGAGGCGACGCGGGAACGGTGCGGCGACAGCGCTCGGAGGTGACCGGATGCGGCTCGGGCTTCGCAGGTCGACGCCGGCGGCGGCGGCGCGCTGCAGGCGTCGAAACCGGGGGCCGAGGCCGACCGGGCGCGTGGCGCACAGCTCGGCCCGCGGTGCTCAGACGGAGCCAAGTGATCTCGATTGCATGATGTCTCCGCGGGGATTCGTCGAGGCGATGCAGCCTTGCCTCGACGCGCCGGCCGCCTGCGAGGCGGCTCTTTCTCGGAGAGGAAGGCTAGGTGAACACCCCCTGCCGGTCCACTGACTTTTTCGTTAGCATCCATTCCAAATGCTGATGACTTCGGACAAGACTGCTGGTAAACCCTTGGTGCTCGCGCAGGTCTCGCGTCTGCGTTTCCGGCACCTGCAGTTCCTCGACATCCTGGGCAGGACGCGCAACCTGCGTCAGACGGCCGAGCAGATGCACATGACGCAGCCGGCCGCGACGAAGGTCCTGATGGACATCGAGGAGATGCTCGAATCGCGGTTGTTCGATCGTCTGTCGCGCGGCATGCGGCCGAACGAGCTCGGACTGTTCACGCTGCGCTATGCCCAGTCCGCGCTGGACGGCCATCGCAAGTTCGTCGACGAGTTCAGCACCCTGAGGCAGGGTGGCCACGGGCACCTGTCGATCGGCGCGATCTCGGGATCGGCGGCGCACCTGCTGATCGCGGCCGTGGCCGAGCTCCAGCGCCTGCGGCCCCTGCTCGTCGTGAAGGTGCTCGAGCAGAGCAGCGACCAGTTGATCGTGTGGCTGGCCGAACGCAAGATCGACGTGATGATCGGCCGCTTCACCGACGACGCGCAGCGCGACCAGTTCCGCTACGAGCGACTCGCCGGCGAAGGGCTGCAGATCACGGCAGGCATGCACCATCCGCTGCGCGGCGCCAGCGCCCCCGGGCTGATCGAGCTGTCCACGTGGCCGTGGATCCTGTATCCCGCGTCGACCGCGCTGCGCAAGGTGTCGGACGGCATCCTGAGCAGCACCGGGCTGTCGCTGACGTCGGGCATCGTCGAGACGCCGTCGTTCCTGTTCGCGCTCGAGCTGATGCAGAGCACCGACATGCTGTCGCTGCAGCCGTCCGCGCTCGTCGACAAGTACGTGCGACGCGGTCTGCTGACGCGCATCGCGTCCGACCTGCCCGGCGGGATGCCCGACTACGGCCTCATCACGCTGCAGGGCGAACCGCCGAGTCCGGCCACGCTGGCCTTCATGGACGTGATCCGCACGATCGCGGACGAGAAGGCCGAGACGGCCTACGCGACGGAGGCGATGGCCGGCGTCAGGTCCTGAGTCGCGCGGCCCGCCTGCCGGCCGGCGGCGGCTCGACGGCGACCGCACGGCCGGTCGTCGGAGGACGCCGGCACGCCGCGCGCGGGCGGGGCCCGCGCCGTTCACTTGCGCATCGCGGCCAGATCGTTCTGCAGGTCCTTGACGAGCGCCTCGTGCCCGTTGGCAGCGAACTTCGCGATCGCCGGACGAGCGGCTTCCTGCAGCCGGTCCAGCTCGTGGCTGTTCAGCTCGGTCACCTGCATCCCCTTCTCTTTCAGGACCTGCAGCGCCTTCGCACCGTTGGCCCGGCTGTCCTTGCGCTCGAAGTCGCGCGACGCGACCGCCGAGTCCTGGAGGATCTTCTTCTCGTCAGCGGACAGGCCGTCCCACCACTTCTTGCTCGCGAGGACGATCCACGGGCTGTAGACGTGACGTGAGATGGTGAGGTACTTCTGCACCTCGTAGAACTTGCTCGACTGGATCGTGTTGATCGGATTCTCCTGGCCGTCCACGGTGTGCGATTCCATGGCGGTGAAGAGTTCCGAGAACGCCAGCGGAATGGCGTTGGCACCGAAGCTGTTGAACATGTCGATGTAGATCGGGTTCTGCATCACGCGCAGCTTGATGCCGTCGAAGTCCTCCATCTTCGTGATCGGTCGCTTCGAGTTCGTCAGGTCGCGGAAGCCGTTCTCCCAGTAGACCAGTCCGACGAGACCTTTCGGTTCGAGCTTCTTCATGATGTTGGAACCGAACGGGCCGTCGAGGATGGTGTCGGCCTCGTGCTCGTTCCGGAAGATGAACGGCAGGTCGTAGACGCCGAACGAATCGTCCACCCCGACCAGCGTGGCCGTGGTCACCACCGTCAACTCCTGCGCACCACCGATACAGGCGTTCTGCATCTGGATGTCGTTGCCGAGGCTCGCGTTGCCGAAGCCCTTGACCTTCAGCTTGCCGCCGCTGCGCTTCGACACCTCGTCGGCGAAGTCCTTGACGCCCCGGCCCATGTTGCTGTCCTCGGACAGGCCGTAGCCGAAGCGGATGATCCGGTTCTGCACGTCGGCGCCGAACGCCGGGACGACGGCGCTCGCGACGACGGCCGACAGCACGATCTCGATCAGTTTCTTCATGGTTGGTCTCCGTTCTCTATTCAATGGAACCAGGTCATCGGAACAGTGATGAATCCGGGGAAGATGACAAACAGGAATACGAGAATGGCTTCGGCCGCGAGGAAGGGCCAGACGCCTCTCGTCGCGCTCTCGAGCGTGATCTTCGCGACGCCGCAGACCACGTTGAGGACCGTGCACACCGGCGGGTGGATGAGGCCGAGCGTGCCGACGAGGATGAACATCACGCCGAAGTACGTGGGATCGATCCCTGCGGCGACGACGATCGGCATCAGCACCGGTCCCATCACGAGGATCGTCGGCGTCAGGTCCATGACGTTGCCGATCAGCAGCAGCAGGAACATGATCGCGGCCATCAGGAGCCGACGCTCCTGCATCAGCGGCCCGAGGAAGCCGGTCACCTGGGCCGGGAGGTCGGCCAGCGTGACCATGTACGACGAGACGAAGGCCGCGGCGCACAGGAACATCACGGTGCTCGTCGTCCGGCTGGCGTTGACGAGCAGCGTCGTCAGCTGCGAGAACTTCACCTCGCGGTACACGAACAGGCTGACCAGCAGCGCATAGACCGCGGCCACCGCGGCCGCCTCGGTGGGCGTGAAGACGCCGCCCCGCAGGCCGCCGACGATGATGACGGGCAGGACGAGCGCCCATCCGGCATCGACCAGCGCGCGTCCGCGCTCGGCCCAGCTTCGCCTCGGCTGCAGGTTGACCTTCATGTTGCGCGCGAGCAGCGCCCAGACGATGACCAGCCCGCCGGCGCGCAGCAGCGCGGGGACGATGCCCGCCAGGAACAGCGCGCTGACCGACGTATTCGTGGCCACGCCGAAGATGATGAACGGCATCGACGGCGGCACGATCGGAGCGATCACGCCGCCCGCCGCGATCAGCCCCGCCGATCGTGCGATCGGGTAGCCGTTGTTGCGCATCATCGGGATCAGCAACGTCGCGACGGCCGCGGTGTCGGCGAGCGCGGAGCCCGAGAAGCATCCGAGCAGCAGCGTGGCCGCGATCGCCACGTAGCCGAGCCCGCCCTGGATGTGCCCGACCATGCTGACGGCCAGGTTGATGATGCGCTTCGAGATCCCGCCGGCGTTCATCAGCTCTCCGGCGAGGATGAAGCACGGGATCGCCATCAGCGGATAGATGTCGGCACCGGCCAGCATGTTCTGCGCGACCAGCTGCGCATCGAAGAAGTCGAGCTGGTACATCAGCGCGATGCCGGTCAGGATCAGCGCGAACGCGACCGGCATCCCCATGACGATCAACACCATCAGGGTGACGATGAAGACGACGATGCTCATCGCGCGGCTCCGTCGACCGCGTCCGGCGCGGGATGCGCGTCGGCCGCCTCGGGATCCCCGGGAACGCGGGCGGCCGGGTGGTCGATCAGGATGCGGATCAGGTTGGATGCGACGATGATCAACATCGACGCGGCACAGACGAGACCCGACGATGCCATCAGCGCGTTCGGGTAGTGCAGGACGGTCGACCGGTTCTGCAGCCCGATGAGCGTCTGGCTCCAGCTGCCGACCAGGAACAACCAGAGCGCGTAGAGCATCAGGAGGTGCGTCACGACGGCGCAGCCTCGACGCGCCCATCTCGGGATTCGCGCCTGTACCAGGGACACGCCGAGGTGCGCCCCGCGGCGTAGCGTCAGGATCGCGCCGAGGAACACCAGCCAGACGAAGAGCAGGCGCGACAGTTCCTCGGCACCGGCGAAGCTGGAATGCAGCACGTATCGGCCGACGACGTTCGAGAAGATCAGCGCGACGATCAGCGTCAGGACGAGAGCGATCAGCTTCTCCACCTGACGCTCGAGAGCCGATACCAGGAAGTTCAAGGAAGACTCCGGTGGATCGTCGCGCGCATCGACGTCAGATCGCGTTGCTGGTCAGCAGGCCTCGCTGATTCAGGTTGTTGACCAGGGCACGCACGCCGAACTTCCACGGCGCGGCGGTCTCGGAATGCGTCACGCAGTTGTGCAGGGACCCGAGCCAGGCGCTCTGGATCGTCACGATGTCGCCCAGCTTGTGGGTGAAGCCGCCGCCCGGCTCGTCGCGATCCTCGATCGGCGCGAACAGGGTGCCGAGGAACAGCATGAAGCCGTCGGGATACTGGTGCGCGGCGATGGTCTGGCTGACGAGCTCCGTCGGGTCGCGGCTGATGCTGGACATCGTGTTGATGCCGCGCATCTCGAAGCCGTCCGTTCCGGTGACATGGAGATGGACGGTCTCGTTGCGGACGTCGTCGAGCGTGAAGCCGTCGTCGAACAGCCGGATGAACGGACCGATCGCGCTCGAGGCGTTGTTGTCCTTCGCCTTGGGCAGCAGCAGGGCGCTGCGACCCTCGATGTCGCGAAGGTTGATGTCGTTGCCGAGCGTGGCGCCGACGATGTCGCCGCGGCTGTTGACGGCGACGACGACTTCGGGCTCCGGGTTGTTCCAGGTCGACTCCGCGAGGATGCCGATGTCGTCGCCGCAGCCGACCGATGCCAGGACCGGCGCCTTCGTGAAGACCTCCGCGTCCGGCCCGATGCCGACCTCCAGGTACTGCGACCACAGGCCCTTCTCCTGCAGCAGCGACTTGAGCGCCGCCGCCTGCGTCGACCCCGGCCGGATGTCGCTCAGGCGGTCTCCGACGACTTCCGTCACCTGCGCGCGCAGCGACTGGGCGCGGCTCGCGTCGCCGCGCGCCTGTTCCTCGATCATCCGTTCGAGCATGCTCGTCGCGAACGTGACGCCGGCGGCCTTGACCGCCTGCAGGTCGCACGGGGCGAGCAGCCAGGGCAGCGTCTCGTCGCGGCATCGCGGCAGGCTGTTCGCCAGCAGTTCGTCGACGCTGCAGACCCGATGGCCGCCGGCCGCGCGCGCGGCCTCGGCCGGGCACGCCGTGTCGAGCAGCGTGCTCATCGTCGGGTACGTCGACGTCAGATCGAACACCCCGTCGTCGCGAATCAGGACGATGGCCGGGCCGGGGAAAGGACCGCCGACCCAGGCGCGGCCGACGAGCGTGCCGGCCGTGTGATCGTCGGGCAGGATGCGGGCGTGGCGACGCTGATCCGCCGATGCGATCGTGGTGGCCTTCGTCGACTCGTTCATGCGATGTCTTTCAACGGGATGGGGGTCGATCGCCGCCGGCGCCGACAGCGGTCGGCTTCGCGGCAGTTCGTTTCCTGGGGCGACCGGCGTCGTCGGAATCCGCAGCCCGCCGGATCACGGGCGGCGAACGCAGCGCTTCACGCGCCCGTCCCGGTGTCCATGGCGATCGAGCCGGATGACGACGCGGGACGACTGATGTGCGGACGGTGCCTTCGACGGAAGGCGGCGGCTCGCGGGCGCCCGCCGGCGAAACGAGCGCCGGACCGGACTAGCGACGACGGGTCCAGCGGCATCGCGTCCGAGCGTTCATGCAGGTCTCCGTCATGGAAGCATCGAGCGCAATCGGCAGATCCCGGTGAAGGGAATCCTGTTGATCCTCTACGGGAGCCGTCACGCCGCGTGCGGAGGTTAGGTCCGCGCACGGGCATCGGTCCACTCAATTTTTTCCGACGATCGATTCCAAACGCTTATGGGTGACGGCCTCTCGGGTAAACCCTCGGCGGGACATGCGCGTGCGCCTTTCCAGTGCCACGATCCGCGATGTCCGCAGTCGAGTCGACAATCATCATATGATCATACGATCATAAGATCATAGGATCGGACGTCGATGGCCGGTCCGCCGTCCCGGCGTCGTCGATCGTCATGGAAGCATGATCAAGAACATTCATGGTGGGCTGGTCGATCTGCTCGGCTCCGCGATCGTCGTGGGCGGGTATCCGGTCGGAAGCACGCTGCCGCCGGAAGCAGCGCTGTGCGACGAGATGGGCGTCAGTCGAACGGCACTTCGCGAGGCGGTGAAGTCGCTGATCGCGAAGGGCCTGCTGGTGACCGGTCCCGGGGTCGGCACCCGGGTGCTGTCCGAGGAGCAATGGAACTGGTTCGATCCCGACGTCGTCGGCTGGACCTCGAAGGCCGGCCTCTCGCGCGACTTCCTCCGCGACCTGCTCGAGTTGCGCGCCATCGTCGAGCCGGCCGCAGTGCGCCTGGCCGCGAGACGCGCGACCCCGGAGGACATCGTCGAACTCGAAGCCGCCTACGCGGGCATGAGGCGCTCGATCGACGAGGGCGGCGATTACGTCGCCAGCGACCTCCGCTTCCACCAGGGGCTCCTGCGAGCCAGTCACAACAGGATGGTGGTCCAGATGAGCAAGGCGATCGGCGCCTTGCTGCGCACCAGCTTCGACGTGTCGACCACCCGGCCGGATGCCCCTGCGCTGTCGCTCCCGTTGCACCGCGCCGTGCTGGACGCGGTGATCAAGGGCATGCCCGAGAAGGCCGAGCGCGCCGTCAAGGGCTTGATCAACGGCGCGCGCGACGACATCGAAGCCGTGCTCGCTTCGGGGAGGCCGCTGCCGTCGATCGCATCGCCGGCGAGAGCGTTGACGGCCCGCAAGACAGCCGCCGGCCGCGAGTCATCGAAGAGGAAGCGAGCGTGATCGTCCATCCGGGAACGCCGATCGGCGGCGGCGATCGCTCGCGGCGCGGCGATCCCGGCTTCCGCCTCGAGCGCGGTTGCGACGGGCGAGCCCGGTCGACCGAGAGGAGGCCTCGGCGGGAGGCCACTTCGACCACGAACGAAACACCGAAGAGAACATGACACGAGACGCCCACCGCAAGTCGCGCTTCCGGTCGCAGGACTGGTTCGACAATCCCGACCACATCGACATGACCGCGCTCTATCTCGAGCGCTTCATGAACTACGGCATCACGCCGGACGAGCTTGCGCTCGGGCCGGCCGATCATCGGCATCGCGCAGTCGGGCAGCGACATCAGTCCCGTGCAACCGCATCCACCTGGAACTCGCGCGCCGCGTGCGCGACGGCATCCGCGACGCCGGCGGCATCGCGATGGAATTCCCGACCCATCCGATCTTCGAGAACTGCCGCCGACCGACCGCCGCCATCGACCGCAACCTGGCCTATATGGGACTGGTCGAAATCCTGCACGGCTATCCGATCGACGCGGTCGTGCTGACCACCGGCTGCGACAAGACCACGCCGGCGCAGATCATGGCGGCGTCCACGGTCGACATCCCCGCCATCGTGCTGTCGGGCGGCCCGATGCTCGACGGCTGGCTCGACGGCGAGCTGGTCGGCTCCGGCGCGGCGATCTGGAAGGGCCGCCGCCAGCTGGCGGCCGGCGCAGATCGACGAGGAGAAATTCCTGCAGATCGCGGCCGCGTCGGCGCCGTCGGCCGGCCACTGCAACACCATGGGCACCGCATCGACGATGAACGCGCTGGCCGAGGCGCTGGGCATGTCGCTGACCGGCTGCTCGGCGATCCCGGCGCCCTACCGCGAACGCGGGCAGATGGCCTACGAGACCGGGCCGACGCATCGTCGAGATGGCGCAGGTGGACCTGACGCCGTCGGAGATCCTGACGCGCGACGCCTTCCTCGACGCCATCGTCGTCAACGCGGCGATCGGCGGCTCGACCAACGCGCAGCCGCACATCATGGCGATGGCGCGCCACGCCGGCGTCGACCTGCGGACGCAGCGACTGGATCGACTACGGCCTACGACGTTCCGCTGCTGCTCAACATGCAGCCGGCCGGCAAATATCTCGGCGAGCGCTTCCACCGCGCCGGCGGCGTGCCGGCCGTGATGTGCGAACTGCTCGGGCGCCGGACGCTGCGGCGCCGACCGGCCGACGGTGACCGGCAGCACCATGCGTCGCAACCTCGAGGGCCGGCGAGACGAACGATCGCGAGATGATCTTCGCGTTCGACGAGCCGCTGAAGAAGGAGGCCGGCTTCCGCGTGCTCGAGAGGCAACCTGTTCGACTTCGCCATCATGAAGACCAGCGTCATCTCGGACGAGTTCCGCGCGCGCTACCTGAGCGAGCCCGGCGCGGAAGGCCGCTTCGAATGCCGGGCCGTGGTCTTCGAGGGTCCGGACGACTACCAGGCGCGCATCAACGATCCGGCGCTCGAGATCGACGAGCACACCATCCTGGTCATGCGCGGCGCCGGACCCGTCGGCTGGCCGGGCTCGGCCGAGGTGGTGAACATGCAGCCGCCCGACGCGTTGATCCGGCGCGGGGTGAAGAGCCTCCCGACGCTCGGCGACGGCCGTCAGTCCGGAACGTCGGACAGCCCATCGATCCTCAACGCCTCGCCCGAGAGCGCCGTCGGCGGCGGCCTCGCGTACCTGCGCACCGGCGATCGCATCCGCGTCGACCTGATCGCGGGCCGCTGCGACATGCTGGTCTCCGACGACGAGATCGAGCGGCGCAAGGCCGACGGCATCCCGCCCATCCGACCGAGCCAGACGCCGTGGCAGGAAATCTACCGGTCCACCGTGGGGCAGCTGGAGACCGGGGCGTGCATGGAGCTGGCGGTGAAGTACATCGGTGTGACCGAGTCGATGCCGCGACACAACCACTGAGCGGGCGCGCCGCAGCCGCGCCCGGTCCGGGACGCCCCGCACTCGCAAGCGTCGCGGCTTCGCTTCGGAGCATCGAAGGGCAAACGACCCGCGGGGGCGGTGGTGCCGGCTGCAGGAATCGAACCTGCCACCTGATGATTACAAATCAACTGCTCTACCAAATGAGCTAAGCCGGCCTGCGGCGATTCTAGCGGACCACCGCGCCCGATGACACGCCGCACGGCCGATCGCGTCCCACGGGCGGCGCCGCGCCGTCGTCTCGCGCGCCGGGCCGGCGCCGGACACGGTGCGAGCGTGCATCGCGGACATCGCCGGCGTCCTCCGGACCCGCAACGTCGGCGCCCGGTCGGGGGAGTCGACCTGCCGGCGCTACTTGACGATCGTCAGCTTCGGCCGGCCCTTCGGGCCCTCGGGGGGATGCGGCTGGTCCTCGGGCTGCACGACCTTCAGCAGCTCGCGCGCGCCCGGCTCGCGCTCCGGCGTCGCATCGTCGGGTGCCTTCGGCGCCGGCAGCGCCGGCGGCTCGTGGCCGCGCGCCGGTCCGGACTCGGCGAGGTCGAACGCCATGCCGTGGCCGTTCTCGCGCGCGTAGATCGCGCTGACGTTGCCGATCGGCACCGAGATCGTCCGCGCCTTGCCGCCGAAGCGCGCCTGGAACTCGACCAGCTCGTTGCCGATCGTCAGCTTGCTGGTCGCGAGCGCGCTGATGTTCAGCACGATCTCGTTGTTCTTCACGAATTCCTGCGGCACCCGGGTCGTCGCGTCGACGTGCACGGCGAGGTACGGCGTGTAGCCGCTGTCCGTGCACCACTCGTAGATGGCGCGGATCAGGTAGGGCTTGGTGGACGGTTCGGACATCGCGATCTCGGCGTCGCCACGCCGGTTACTTTGCCACGACCGGCGCCCGTCGCGGTATCAGCGGCGCATGACTTTCTCGGACGGCGTCAGCGCCTCGATGTAGGCCGGGCGCGAGAAGATGCGCTCGGCGTACTTCATCAGCGGCGCGGCGTTCTTGCCGAGTTCGATGCCGTAGTGGTCGAGGCGCCACAGCAGCGGCGCGATCGCGACGTCGAGCATCGAGAAGTCGTCGCCGAGCATGTACTTGTTCTTCAGGAACACCGGCGCGAGCTGCGTCAGGCGGTCGCGGATGCCGGCGCGCGCCTTCTCGTGCGCCTTCTCGTGGCCCTTCGCGCGCGACGTTCTCGAGCGTGCCGACGTGGACGAACAGTTCCTTCTCGAAGTTGAACAGGAACAGGCGGGCGCGCGCGCGCATCACCGGGTCGGCCGGCATCAGCTGCGGATGCGGGAAGCGCTCGTCGATGTACTCGTTGATGATGTTCGACTCGTACAGGATCAGGTCGCGCTCGACCAGGATCGGCACCTGGCCGTACGGGTTCATCACCGAGATGTCTTCCGGCTTGTTGAAGAGATCGACGTCGCGGATCTCGAAGTCCATGCCCTTTTCGAACAGCACGAGGCGGCAGCGTTGGCTGAACGGGCAGGTCGTGCCGGAGTAGAGAACCATCATTGTCGTCTAGTCCCTTGAAATCAGAGTCGGCGCGCTGAAACGGCGCAGGGCCGGGAAGCCACGGCTTCCCGGCCCGTCCGGTCGCACCCTTCACTTGACTTCTTTCCAGTACGACGCGTTGAGTCGCCACGCGAGCACGAACATCACCACAGGAACAGCAGCACCCAGACGCCGACGCTGCGTGCGCGTCTCGGCCGCCGGCTCGGCCATCCACGTCAGGAAGGCCGTGATCTCGGCGACCGTCGCGGTCGTACTGCAGCGGCGTCATCGTGCCGGGCGTGAGCTGGTCGAAGCTGGTCGAACTCGTGCTCCGGTCTTGCCCTCCTCGTCCTTCTTGTCGTCGAACACCGGCGTGCGCGTGCCCTGCAGCTGCCACAGCACGTGCGGCATCGCCGAGTTCGGATAGGCGAGGTTGTTCCAGCCGGTCGGGCGGGTGTCGTCCTTGTAGTAGGTGCGCAGGTACGTGTAGAGGTAGTCGGCGCCGCTGCCGCGCTCGCTCGACTTCGCGCGCGCGATCACCGACAGGTCGGGCGGCACGGCGCCGAACCAGTCCTTCGCGTCCTTCGCCGGCATCGCGACGCGCATCAGGTCGCCGACCTTGTCGCTCGTGAACAGCAGGTTCTTCTTGATCTCGTCGTCGGTCAGCCCGAGGTCCTGCAGCCGGTTGTAGCGCATCGACGACGCGTTGTGGCAGTTCAGGCAGTAGTTGACGAACAGCTTCGCGCCGCTCTGCAGCGCGGCCTGATCGTTCGCCGAGGTCCGGCGCGTGGTCGAGCGTGTAGCCCTCTCTGGCGCCGCGGCGAGCAGCGGGAGGAACAGCAGGACGGCGAGCAGTTTCTTCATGCGGGACTTTCGAGCGGACGTGGGCGCGGTCGGCGTCAGTGCGGGTGGAACGTCGACGCGATCGGGCGGCGTCTTGAAGCGGCCGAGCGTGGTCCAGATCGGCATCGCCAGGAAGAAGCCGAAGTAGTACACGCGTGCCGATCTGCGACAGCAGGTTCTTGACCGGCGACGGCGCCTCGGTGCCCGACGTAGCAGAGCACCACGAACACGGCGAAGAACACGCCGTAGAGCACCTTGTGCCAGCCCGGCCGATAGCGGATCGACTTGACCGGGCTGCGGTCGAGCCACGGCAGGAAGAACAGCATCACGACCGCGCCGCCCATCACGACGACGCCCCAGAACTTCGCGTCGAACGTGCGCAGCAGGACCATGACGACCGCCGCGACGACCGCGACCGGCGACCGCGATCTTGATCGACGGCCGCGCACGCAGGTACCACAGCACGAACGCGACGGCGATCGCGACGATCATGACCCACGTGAAGTCGTCGGTCGTCGCGCGCAGCATCGAGTAGAACGCCGTGAAGTACCAGACCGGCGCGATGTGCGGCGGCGTCTGCAGCGGGTTCGCCGGCAGGAAGTTGTTCGACTCGAGGAAGTAGCCGCCCATCTCCGGCGCGAAGAACACGATCGCCGAGAAGATGAACAGGAACACCACGACGCCCATCACGTCGTGGACCGAGTAGTACGGATGGAACGGGATGCCGTCGAGCGGGATGCCGTTCTCGTCCTTGTTGTTCTTGATCTCGACGCCGTCGGGGTTGTTCGAGCCGACCTCGTGCAGCGCGACGATGTGCGCGGCGACGAGGCCGAGCAGCACGAGCGGGATCGCGATGACGTGGAACGAGAAGAAGCGGTTCAGCGTCGCGTCGGACACCACGTAGTCGCCGCGGATCCACAGCGACAGGTCGGGGCCGACGAACGGGATCGCCGAGAACAGGTTGACGATCACCTGCGCGCCCCAGAACGACATCTGGCCCCACGGCAGCAGGTAGCCGAAGAACGCCTCGGCCATCAGGCACAGGAAGATCGCGGTGCCGAAGATCCAGACCAGCTCGCGCGGCTTGCGGTACGAGCCGTAGATCAGGCCGCGCACCATGTGCAGGTAGACGACGATGAAGAACATCGACGCGCCGGTGGAGTGCATGTAGCGGATCAGCCAGCCCCACGGCACCTCGCGCATGATGTACTCGACGCTCGCGAACGCGACCGGCACGCCGGCGGCGTTCAGCGACGCGTCCGGCTTGTAGTGCATCACGAGGAAGATGCCGGTGACGATCTGGATCACGAGCACCAGCAGCGCGAACGAGCCGAAGTAGTACCAGACGTTGAAGTTCTTCGGCGCGTAGTACTCGGACAGATGCGCCTTCCACGTCGCCGTCAGCGGGAAGCGGGCGTCGACCCACCCGACCAGCCGCTGGGCGGCCGACGCATCCCCGGGGACTTCGATCGTCTTGGTGTTCGCCATCAGGTTCTCCGGACTGCTGCGGTGACGTCGTGGTGCGGGCCGCCGGCGCGCCGCGCGGGCGCGGCGGTCGTGCGGCCGATCAGGCCTTCTTCTCTTCGCCGATCATGATCTTCGTGTCGGACACGAAGCGGTACGGCGGGATCGCGAGATTGTCCGGGGCGGGCTTGTTCTTGAACACGCGACCCGCGAGGTCGAACGTCGAGCCGTGGCAGGGGCACAGCCAGCCGCCCGGCCAGTCGTCGGGCAGGCTCGGCTGCGCGCCCGGCGTGAAGCGCGCGGTCGGCGAGCAGCCGAGGTGCGTGCAGACCCCGACGGCGACGAAGTATTCGGGCTTGATCGAGCGGTACTCGTTGCGCGTGTCGACCATCGGCGTGAACTCCGACGGGTTGCGCAACGACTTCGGATCGGCGAGCTCGTCGTCGTGCTTCGGCAGCGCCGCGACCATCTCGGTGTCGCGGCGGACGATCCACACCGGCTTGCCGCGCCACTCGAACGTGCGCAGCTCGCCGACCTGCATCCCGGAGATGTCGGCCTCGACCGGCGCGCCGGCCGCCTTCGCGCGCTCGGACGGCTCCATGCTGCCCACGAACGGCGTCAGCGCCGCGACGCCGGCGACCCCGCCGGCGGTGCAGCTCGCGATCAGCAGGTTGCGACGCGTGTTGTCGACGTGCTTCGCGACGGGCCTGCCGTCGCCGACGCCGGGGGAATGACCGGACGACGACGCGTCGGCGCGGTGGGGGAATCCGGGAGAGCCTGCGAGTTGGTCGGCGCTGGACATGGAGGAGCCGAGTCCCGCGGGCTTCGGCCTGATCGGATGGGTGACGTGGAGGACCGTGCGAAGGACGGCCGCGTGGACGAACGCGCGTGCGGCCGGGGAGCTGGACCGTCCGCCGCCATTTCGGACAGCGCGCGATTTTACCGGATTCGTCAGGCGAATCCAAACGTCGCGGGGGCGACCGCCTCCGGCGTCGCGTTCGCCGCGCGGCCGATGCCCTTAGAATGCCTCCGACCATCCCTCGACAGGAGTGCCACATGAGCATGCTCAAGGATTTCCGCGACTTCGCCATCCGCGGCAACGTCGTCGATCTCGCCGTCGCCGTGATCATCGGCGGCGCGTTCGGCAAGATCGTCGACTCGCTCGTCAAGGACGTCATCATGCCGGTCGTCGGCGCGCTGTTCGGCGGCCTCGACTTCAGCAATTATTTCATCCAGCTCGGCACGATCCGGCCCGACCAGGCCGCGAAGATCGGCCACGGCGCGCCGTACAGCTACAAGGAACTGACCGATGCGGGCGTCGCGGTGCTGGGCTACGGCAACTTCCTCACGATCCTGCTGAACTTCGTCATCCTCGCGTTCATCATCTTCTGGATGGTCAAGCTGATCAGCCGCGCGAAGGGCCGCTTCGACGCCGCGCCGGCCGCGACGCCGGAGGACACGCTGTTGTTGCGCGAGATCCGCGATTCGCTGCGGCGGAGCTGACGCACGACGCCCGGCGAGTCGCGAGCGACGCCGCCGCCGCGGCGGACCGACGCGTCCGCCGCGCCGGGTATCGTCGTTTCTTCGCCCGATCGACCCCTGTCCCGCATGAGTCCCGTCTCCGCTTCCCGCAGCTCGCGCGTCGTCGTCCGACGGCTGTGGCTCCTGTTCGCGCAGACGGTCACGGTCGGGCTCGCGCTGCTGTTCGTCGTCCAGACGCTGCATCCCGACTGGCTCGCCAGCGAGCGTCAGGTCGGGACGGTGACGATCAACGAGGCCGCTCCGGTGGCGGCCACGGCGCTGCCCGTCTTCAAGGGCAACCGCGCGAACTCGTACAACGACGCGGTCCGCGTCGCGGCGCCGGCCGTGGTCAGCATCGACATCAACGCGGAGGAACGCGGCCCGCGCGACCCGTTCGCCGACGATCCGCGGCAGCGGCGCCAGCCGAGCCGGCGCTACAACGAAGGCGGCGCCGAGCGGACGCTCGCATCCGGCGTGATCGTCAGCAAGGACGGCTACGTGCTGACGAACCGTCACGTCATCGAAGGCGCCGACGACATCACCGTCAGCCTGTCCGACGGCCACAGCGCGCCGGCGAAGGTCGTCGGCAGCGACGCGGAGACGGACCTCGCGGTGCTGAAGGTCGACCTGCACGACCTGCCGGTCATCACGCTCGGCCGCATCGAGGACGTCCGCGTCGGCGACGTCGTGCTCGCGATCGGCAACCCGTTCAACGTCGGGCAGACCGTGACGATGGGCATCGTCAGCGCGCTCGGACGCAGCCACCTGAACCTGACGAACTTCGAGAACTACATCCAGACCGACGCGGCGATCAACCCGGGCAACTCCGGCGGCGCGCTCGTCAACGCGAGCGGCAACCTGATCGGGATCAACTCGGCGATCTACTCGAAGGGCTCGGGCGGCTCGCTCGGGATCGGCTTCGCGGTGCCGGTCTCGACCGCGAAGGAAGTGCTCGAAGGCATCGTCACGTCCGGCGAGGTCGTGCGCGGCTACATCGGCGTCGAGCCGCAGGACATCTCGCCGGCGGAGGTCGAGGCGCTGACGTTCGGCCGCAGCAAGGGCGCGTTCATCTCCGGCGTGTTCAAGGGCGGACCGGCCGAGCAGGCGGGCGTGAAGCCCGGCGACATCCTGATCGCCGTCGACGGCCATCCGATCACCGACACGATCACGATGCTCGACGCGATCGCGCGCCTCAAACCCGGCAACGTCGCGAAGCTCAAGCTGCTGCGCAAGCGCGACGAGATCGACCTGTCGGTCAAGGTCGCGGCGCGACCGAAGGCCGGCCCGCCGCAGGAACAATGAGATGCACCTGCCGGCGCTGACGTCGTACCTGAAGGGACTGCGGGAGAACAACAACAAGGCCTGGTTCGTGATGAACAAGCCGGCCTACGACATCCTGCGACCGGAGTTCGTCGCGCTCGTCGGGCAGGTCGTCGCGGGCCTGTCGAAGCACGATCCGCTGATCGCCGGCGTCGACGCGAAGAAGGCGCTGTTCCGCATCTACCGCGACATCCGCTTCTCGAACGACAAGACGCCGTACAAGACGTACTTCTCGGCGTCGATCGCCGAGGCGGGCATCAAGAACTGCGGCCCGATGTACTACCTGTCGATCGACGCCGACGCGAACCTGCATCTCGGCGCCGGCTGCTGGCTGCCGCCGGCCGACGTGCTCGCGAAGCTGCGCCGCCGTGTCGCCGACGACCACGCGTCGCTGCGACGGATCCTGAGGAACCGCCGCTTCGTCGCGACGTTCGGCGCGCTCAGCGACGAGGACCGTCTCGCGCGGCTGCCGAAGGGCTACGACCCGAAGACGCCGGGCATCGACGCGTACGCGGACCTGCTGCGATTGAAGAGCTTCGTCGTCGCGGCGAACTTCGACCTGTCGGGGAACCCGCCCGAGGACCTCGTCGGCACGATCGTGTCGACGTTCGCGGCCGCGACGCCGCTCGACGACTGGCTGCGCGCCGCGATCCGCGACTGACGCGCGCCGTCGGCCGTCGGCGCTACAGCAGGTCGCGCAGCGTCATCCGCGTCGTCGCGATCGCCCCGGCCCGCGCGTAGACCACCGTCACCGGCCGCGGGCCGCGCGAGCGGAACGCCTCGCGGACGCCGGGCAGGCGCAGCGCCTGCGACGGGCGCCCGTCGACCGAGACGATCTCGTCGTCGCGGCGCAGTCCGGCCCGGCTCGCCGGCGAATCGGCCTGCACCTGCCGGACCACGACCCGCGTCGGCGCGTCGCCGTCGGCGACCAGGAACAGGCCGCTGCGATCGAAGCCGGGATCCGTCGACGCGCGGGGCGCGAGCAGCAGGCGCGACGCGCGATAGTCGAACGCGACGCGGAAGCGCTCGAGGTAGCGCGCGCCGAGCAGCGCGTCGAAGTCCGACGATCGCAGCGTTCCGCCGACCGACACGCCGACGACCGGTCCGTCGATCCGCGACGCCGGATGCCCGTCGAGTTCGAGCGATCGCGCGCGCCCGAAGCGGTACGACGTGTCGCCGCCGACGCCCGCGCCGAACGCCGTCGTGACGCTGCGACGGAACGCGTCGGCGACGTGCGTCCGCGCATCGAACGGCTCGCAGACGAGCAGCCACGACTTCGCGCCGAGGTCGACGATCACGGTCATCGGCACGATGCGCCCCGACGGCAACGCCAGGTCGGCGCGCGCGACCGGCACGTCGTCGTCGAAGGTCAGCGGGACGGCGGCGGCGAAGCGCCGCGACAGGTCGGCGTCGGGCCGGTACAGCGTCATGCGATGCGCGGCGAAGTCGATCGCGACGACGTGCTCCCGGAACAGCTGCGCGCCGAGGATGCCGGCCGGCCGTCGGCCGCTGGTCGGTCCGAGCAGCGCCGCGAGGTCCGCGATCCGCGGCTCGTCGACGACGAGCGCGGCGTCGCCGAGCGTCAGGCGCGTCGGCGCCGCGCGGTACTGGCGCGTCGATCCGCTGCCGGCGCCGCTGACGCTCTCGGGGCGCGACCCCTCGATGCCGAGCCCCCGCGCGACCGCGGCGTCGATGACGGTGGACGTAGACCCGGTGTCGACGATGAACCAGAGCGGCGCCGACCCGGCGACGCCGACCGGCACGTACAGGCGTGCGTCCTCGTACAGGAACGGCACGTCGATCGGCGCGTCGTCGGCCGCATGGGCCGCGGCCGCGCGTGCGATGGCGGACGCGGCCAGGCCGACCGACAGCAGGAGAGCGACGCAGGCGCGGACGGAACGATGCATCACGGTCCCTCGGACGTCGCTTCGAGAGCGACGGCTACGCCGTCGACGCCGATCGCGCGCGTTCGGCCCCGACGCGCACGAAGCGCGCGGCGAGCAGCCCGACCTCGTACAGCAGCACGAGCGGCACCGCGAGCAGCATCATCGAGCCCGGGTCCGGCGGCGTGATGATCGCCGCGACGACGAACGACGCGACGATCACGTACGGCCGGATGCCGCGCAGCGTCGCGACGTCGACGAGCCCGAGCCGCACGAGCACGACGACGACGATCGGCACCTCGAACGTGACGCCGAACGCGAGGAACATCGTCATCACGAAGCCGAAGTACGCGTCGATGTCCGGCGCGACCATCACGCGACTTCGGCGCCATCTCGTTGATGACGCGGAACACCGTCCCGAACACGAAGAAGTAGCAGAACGCGACGCCGATCAGGAACAGCACGAAGCTCGACGTGATGATCGGCAGCGCGAGCTTCTTCTCGTGCGAGTAGAGCCCCGGCGCGACGAACGCCCACACCTGGTACAGCACGACCGGCAACGACAGCACGAACGCGACGAGCAGCGTCACCTTGACCGGCACGAGGAACGGCGTGATGACGCCGGTCGCGATCATCTTCGTGCCCTCCGGCAGCGCGCGCAGCATCGGCGTCGCGAGGATGTCGTAGATGTGCGACGAGAACGGGACGAGGCAGACGAACACGACGAGCATCGCGAGCGCGGCCTTCACGAGCCGCGCACGCAGTTCGACGAGATGCGAGATGAAGGACTCGCCGTCGCTCGTGTCGTCGGCGCTCGCGTGCTGGAGCAGCTTCGGCTTCGTCACGCGGCGCCCGTCGCGGAGCGGTTCATCGGACGCGGTAGCGCGCGACGCGCGCGGCGCCCGACTGCACCCGCGTGCGCTTGCGGCTCGCCGACTTGAACCACAGCGGCGTGCCGCTCTGGCGCAGCGCGACGTTGCGCTTCCACTTGTTGCGCTTCGCCGGCGCGAGCACGGGCAGCGGCGTCATCAGCACGGGCGGCGGGTCGGTCGCCGCATCGGCCGGCGCGCCGTCGAACGCGCCGTTCAGCTCGGCCCCGGTCTTCCGGATCGCCGACTCGGTCTCGCGGAGGTTGTCGTGGACCGCGGCCTCGAACGAGCTCGCCGCGCTGTGCACGTGATCGCGCATCGCCTTCAGCTCGTCGAGCTGCATCTCGCGGTTGACCTCGGCCTTCACGTCGGCGAGGTAGCGCTGCGCGCGGCCGAGCAGCGTGCCGACCGTGCGCGCGACCTTCGGAAGCCGCTCCGGCCCGATCACGACCAGCGCGACGGCGCCGATCACGGCCAGCTTGGAGAGCCCGAGGTCGAACACGTGGGGACGGGAGGAGGACGACGGTCAGTCGGACGCACGCCGCGCGCCGCCGCGGCGCGGCCGCGCCCCGCGCAGGCACGGCCACGAACGCCGCGCCGGGACGTCCGCCCGTTCGCGCGTCAGGTGCGCGTGCGATCGCGCGCGTCGACGTCGATCGTCGTGCGATCCGCGACCTTCGGCGTGTCGGCCGGCGCCTCGCCGTCGCGCATGCCCTGCTTGAAGCCCTTGACCGCACCGCCGAGGTCCTCGCCCATGTTCTTCAGCTTCTTCGTTCCGAAGACCAGCAGCACGATGACGAGAACGATCAACCAGTGCCAGATGCTCAAACCGCCCATTGCCTTCTCCCGCGTGCCGTCGCCGTCGTCCGCCGCCGCCTCGGCATGCCGCGACGACGACCGCTGTGACCGTCTCCCCTGCCCTAGCGCGGCTTCCAGGGTCGCGGGCCGCCAAGGACGTGCAGGTGCAGATGATAGACCTCCTGCCCGCCGCCGCGCCCGGTGTTGAACATCGCCTTGAAGCCGCTGCTGCCGTCGGGTCCGTCGTACCCGACGCCCTGCTCCCGCGCGAGCCGCGGCGCGAGCCCGACCATTCTACCCAACAGGTCCGCGTGCGCGCCTTCGCAGTCGGCGAGCGATTCGAGGTGCAGCTTCGGGATCACGAGGACGTGCACCGGCGCCGCGGGATTGATGTCGTTGAAGGCGACGAAGTCGTCGTCCTCGTAGACCTTCTTCGACGGGATCTGTCCCGGCGACGATCTTGCAGAAGATGCAGTCCGGCCTCGCGGCCGCCGCGATCGCCGATCGGGCTTCGTCGCCGCGTTCGTCGCGGCCTCGTTCGTCTCGTCGTTCATCGCTCTTCCCGTCGTCGGCCGTCGTCCTTGCGCGCGGCGAACTCGTCGAGCCCCGACAGCCCCTCGCGCCGCGCGAGCTCGTCGAGCACGTCCTGCGGCGCGAGGTCGTGCTGCGCCAGCATCACGAGGCAATGGAACCACAGGTCGGCCGTCTCCGCGACGATGCGCGCGCGGTCGCCGTCCTTCGCGGCCATCACGGTCTCGGTCGCCTCCTCGCCGATCTTCTTCAGCACCGCGTCCGGTGCCTTCGCGAGCAGCCGCGCGACGTACGACGTCGCCGGGTCGCCGCCGCGACGCGACTCGATCACGCGCGCGAGCCGCGCGAGGACGTCGTCGCTCATGTGCCGTCCGGCGCCGGTTCGCGACGCGGCCGCTCGAGCGGCGCCTCGGTCTCGGTCCACGTCGCGCCGCCGGCCGCGCCGTCGAGGCGACGGAAGAAGCAGCGGTGCCGGCCGGTGTGGCACGCGATGCCGCCGACCTGCTCGACCGTCAGCAGGATCGCGTCGCCGTCGCAGTCGAGCCGGATGTCGCGCACCTTCTGGAAGTGGCCGGACGTGTCGCCCTTGTGCCAGAGCGTGCTGCCGCGAGCGGCTCCAGTAGACCGCCTCGCCGCGCTCGAGCGTCGGCGCGCAGCGCGTCGCGATTCATCCACGCGAGCATCAGCACGTCGCCGCTGCCCGCCTCCTGCGCGATCGCCGGGACGAGGCCGTCGGCGTTCCAGGCGACGTCGTCGAGCCAGTCGTGGGCGCGTACCGGTCGACGTCTCGATCGCGTCGTCGGCCGCGCCGTCGGGCGTCGTCATGCGAGCCGCATCGGGATGCCGCGCTCGGCCATGCGGCGCTTCGCCGCGTCGACGGTGAACGTGCCGTAGTGGAAGATGCTCGCGGCGAGCACCGCGTCGGCGTGGCCGTCGATCACGCCGTCGGCGAGATGCGTCGAGCGTGCCGACGCCGCCCGATGCGATCACCGGCACCGGCACCGCGTCCGACACCGCGCGCGTCAGCGCGAGGTCGAAGCCGGACTTCGTGCCGTCGCGGTCCATGCTGGTCAGCAGGATCTCGCCGGCGCCGAGTCGCGCGGCCTCGCGCGCCCACGCGACCGCGTCGAGCCCGGTCGGCCTTGCGGCCGCCGTGCGTGCAGACCTGCCAGCCGCCGGCCGCCGTCGGCCTTCGCGTCGATCGCGACGACGATGCACTGCGAGCCGTAGCTGCGCCGCGGCCTCGGCGACCAGCTGCGGGTTCGGCGATCGCGCTCGAGTTCATGCTGACCTTGTCGGCGCCGGCGTTGAGCAGGCGGCGCACGTCGCCGACCGAGCGCACGCCGCCGCCGACCGTCAGCGGGATGAAGACCTGCGACGCGACCGCCTCGATCATGTCGAGGATCAGGTCGCGGTCGTCGGACGTCGCGGTGATGTCGAGGAACGTCAGTTCGTCGGCACCCTGCTCGTCGTAGCGCTGCGCGACCTCGACCGGATCGCCGGCATCGCGCAGCTCGACGAAGTTGACGCCCTTGACGACGCGCCCCGCATGCACGTCGAGGCAGGGGATGACGCGTTTGGCGAGCATGAGGCCGGATTCGGGATTGCAGAGATCAGTCGACCCCAGGCGAAGGCCGGGGCCCAATCTGCTCGCCGAGCGTGCGATCCGAACTGCGGCCCGGCCGTCGCCGGCGACGACAGGTCATCGCTTGCGCGTCGACGAAACGCCGGCGAGCTCGTCCGCCTTCGCCTGCGCGTCCTTGAAGTCGAGCTCGCCCGCGTAGATCGCGCGGCCGCAGATGACGCCTTCGATGCCTTCGTCCTCGATCGCGCACAGCGCCTCGATGTCGGCGATCTTCGACAGGCCGCCCGACGCGATCACCGGCACCGACACGCTCTGCGCGAGCTTCAGCGTGGCCTCGATGTTGATGCCCGACATCATGCCGTCGCGGCCGATGTCGGTGTAGATGATCGCCTCGACGCCGTAGCCCTCGAACTTCTTCGCGAGGTCGATGACCTCGTGACCGGTGAGCTTCGACCAGCCGTCGGTCGCGACCTTGCCGTCGCGCGCGTCGAGGCCGACGATGATCTGGCCGGGGAACGCGCCGCACGCGTCGTGCAGGAAGCCGGGGTTCTTGACGGCCGCCGTGCCGATGATGACGTACGCGATGCCGTCGTCGAGATAGCGCTCGATCGTGTCGAGGTCGCGAATGCCGCCGCCGAGCTGTACCGGGAATGCTGCCGCCGACCGAGTCGATGATCGACTTGACCGCCGACTCGTTCTTCGGCCGGCCCGCGACCGCGCCGTTGAGGTCGACGAGGTGCAACCGTCGCGCGCCCTGCTCGACCCAGTGCCGCGCCATCGCGCCCGGGTCCTCGGAGAACACCGTCGCGTCGTCCAGATCGCCCTGTCGCAGACGGACGCAATGCCCGTCCTTCAGGTCGATCGCAGGGATCAGCAGCATGGCAAGCGATGCGGAGCGGTGAGTCGAAGGGCGGGGCGAAGGACGCGGGCGCGTCGGCGGTCCAGCGAGTGGACGGCGAGCATCAGCAGCTCAAGGATCCCATTCGACGAAGTTGCGATAAAGCGCGAGGCCGGCCGCCGCGCTCTTCTCGGGATGGAATTGCGTGGCAAAAATATTATCCCGCGCGATGGCCGCGGTAAAGGGCGCGCCGTAGACGCTCGTGCCCGCGCAGTCCGCGTCGTCGTCGAGGCGGACATGATAGCTGTGCACGAAGTAGAACCACGCGTCGTCGTCGATGCCCTTCCACAACGGGTGCGGCGCACGCGTGCCGTCGGACTGCCGCACGCGGTTCCACCCCATGTGCGGCACCTTCAGCGGCGGGTCGGCGCCGCCGGCACGCGGATCGAAGCGCACGCAGTGCCCGTGGATCAGCCCGAGGCCGGGCGTCGGCCGTCCGTCCGCGCTCTCGTCGCTCGCGTCGACGAGCATCTGCTCGCCGATGCACACGCCGAGCAGCGGCTTCGCGGCCGCGCTGCGCATCACCGGCTCGACGAGTCCGGCCTCGCGCAGGTTGCGCATGCAGTCGCGCATCGCGCCCTGGCCCGGAAGCACGACGCGGTCGGCGGCGTCGAGGTCGGCGGCCGACGACGAGATGCGGACGTCGGCGTCCGGCGCGACGTGGCGCAGCGCCTGCGCGACGCTGCGCAGGTTGCCCATTCCGTAGTCGACGATGACGATCATGGTGATGGAGCGGTGCGGTCGGCGGGACCGTCCGATACCGGCCGGTTCGCGCGTCCGCGGTCGCGGAACGACGACGTTGCCGCGGACGACCTACAGGCTTCCCTTCGTGCTCGGCACGACCCCGCTCATCCGCGGGTCGCGTTCCGCGGCCATCCGCAACGCGCGGCCGAACGCCTTGAAGACGGTCTCGCATTGATGGTGGGCGTTGTCGCCGCGCAGGTTGTCGACGTGCAGCGTGACCTGCGCGTGGTTGACGAAGCCCTGGAAGAACTCGTGCGCGAGGTCGACGTCGAACGCGCCGATCATCGCGCGCGTGAACGGCACGTGCCAGACCAGCTCGGGGCGCCCCGAGAAGTCGATCACGACGCGCGACAGCGCCTCGTCGAGCGGCACGTACGCGTGGCCGTAGCGACGGATGCCCTTCTTGTCGCCGACGGCCCGCGCGACCGCCTGGCCGAGCGTGATGCCGATGTCCTCGACGGTGTGATGCGCGTCGATGTGCAGGTCGCCGTGCGCCTCGACGTCGAGGTCGACGAGGCCGTGGCGCGCGATCTGGTCGAGCATGTGGTCGAGGAACGGCACGCCGGATGCGAGACGCGACCGACCGGTGCCGTCGAGGTCGACGGCGACCGCGATCTTCGTCTCCGCGGTGTCGCGCCTGACGTCGGCGCGGCGCGGCGCGGCGTCGGCGAGGAGAGCGGGGTCGGTGGCGGCGTTCATGACGCGGGATCGGCTGGGGCGGCTTCGGCGCGTGCCGAGGCGGACGACGAGGCCGCGGACGGCCCGGATTCGGACGACGACTCGGACAGCGACGTGCGCAACGCGGCGACGAACGTCGCGTTCTCGTCGGGCGTCGAAACCGTAACACGCAGGCAGTTCGCGCACAACGGATGGCTCGCGCGACAGGTCCTTGACCAGCACGCCGCGCGCCTTCAGCGCCGCGTGGACGCGGGTCGCGGCGCCGAGGTCGCCGCGCACGACGCGGAACAGGATGAAGTTCGCGTCCGACGGGAACGGCACGATGCCGTCGACCGCCTGCGAGCGCCGCGAACAGCCGCGCGCGCTCGTCGCGCAGCGTCGCGGCCTGCGCGTCGAGCACGTCGGCGTGCTCGAGCGCGAACGCGACCGCGCACTGCGTGAACGCGTTGACGTTGTACGGCGGACGCACCTTGTCGATCTCGTCGAGCCAGGCCGGCGCGCCGCAGAGGTAGCCGAGCCGCGCGCCGGCGAGGCCGCTCTTGCTGACGGTGCGCAGCACGAGCACGTGGTCGTGGCGCGGCAGGTCCGGCAGGAAGCTGTCGGACGCGAACGCGAAGTACGCCTCGTCGATCACGACCAGCGTGTCGGTCGCGCGCGCCGCGTCGATCACGGCCTCGACGTCGGCCCGCTCGAAGCGGTTGCCGGTCGGGTTGTTCGGATACGCGATGAACGCGACCGCGGGCCGATGCGCCGCGAGCGCCGCGATCGTCGCGTCGCGGTCGAGCGAGAAGTCGGCGTCGCAGCGGTACCGCGACGTGGCGCGAGGCGCGCGAGCTTCGCCGACAGCTCGAACATCGCGAAGCCCGGCACGAGCGACAGCACCGACGCGCCGTCGCGCGCGACCGCCGTCATCACGAGCGAGATCAGCTCGTCGGAGCCGTTGCCGAGCAGCACGTCGCAGCCGTCGGGGACCTTCATCGTGCGCTTCAGCGCGTCGCGCAGCGCGTCGGCGCGCGGCGCCGGATAGCGGTTGACCGGCAGGTCGGCGAGCAGCGACGCGAGCTGGTCGCGCAGCTTCTCCGGCAGCGGGAACGGGTTCTCCATCGCGTCGAGCTTGACGAGGCCGGTCGCGTCGGCGACGGCGTACGCGTGCATCGCGCGGACGTCGTCGCGGATCACGCGATCGACGATCGAGCCGGCCGCGCGGCTGCGCGCTCACGACGGGTCGATCCGGTACTCGGCCGAGCGCGCGTGCGCCTGCAGGCCTTCGCCGTGCGCGAGCGTCGACGCGAGCCGGCCGAGCGTCTGCGCGCCGGCGCGGCTGACGGCGATCAGCGACGAGCGCTTCTGGAAGTCGTAGACGCCGAGCGGCGACGAGAAGCGCGCGGTGCGCGCCGTCGGCAGCACGTGGTTCGGGCCGGCGCAGTAGTCGCCGAGCGCCTCCGACGAATGGATGCCGAGGAAGATCGCGCCGGCGTGGCGGATCTTCGGCAGCAGCGCGTCGGGGTCGGCGACCGACAGCTCGAGGTGCTCGGGCGCGACGCGATTGACGAGGTCGCACGCCTCGTCGAGGTCGCGCACGCGGATCAGCGCGCAGCGGTCGCGCATCGACGCGGTCACGATCGCGACGCGCGGCAGCGTCGGCAGCAGGCGGTCGATCTGCGCGGCGACCGCGTCGATGTAGTCGGCGTCCGGACACAGCAGGATCGCCTGCGCGACCTCGTCGTGCTCGGCCTGCGAGAACAGGTCCATCGCGACCCACTCGGCCGGCGCGGTGCCGTCGGCGACGACGAGGATCTCGGACGGCCCGGCGATCATGTCGATGCCGACCGTGCCGAACACGCGGCGCTTCGCGGCCGCGACGTACGCGTTGCCGGGACCGACGATCTTGTCGACGGCCGGGACCGTCGCGGTGCCGTACGCGAGCGCCGCGACGGCCTGCGCGCCGCCGATCGCGAACACGCGGTCGACGCCGGCGATCGCCGCGGCCGCGAGGACCATCGCGTTGCGCGCGCCGTCGGGCGTCGGCGTCACCATCACGACCTCGGCCACGCCGGCGACCTTCGCGGGGATCGCGTTCATCAGCACGCTCGACGGATACGCGGCGAGGCCGCCCGGCACGTAGAGGCCGACGCGGTCGAGCGGCGTGACCCGCTGGCCGAGGCGCGTGCCGTCGGGCTCGTCGAACGTCCACGTCTCGCCGCGCTGGCGTTCGTGGAATGCGCGCACGCGTGCCGCCGCGCTGTTCGAGCGCGTCGCGCTGGTCGGACGGCAGCGCGTCGCGCGCCGCGTGCAGCGCGGCGGCCGGGATCTCGAGGTCCGCCGGCGACGCGACCGCGACGCGGTCGAAGCGGCGCGTGTACTCGACGAGCGCGTCGTCGCCGCGACGACGCACGTCCGCGACGATCGCGGCCGCGGCCTGGTCGACGGCCGAGTCGTCGTCGGTGTCGAAGCGCAGCAGCTCGCCGAGCGCCGCGTCGAAGCCGTCGTCGCGCGTGTCGAGCCGCCGCACCGTCGCGCGGCCGCCGTCGGGCTGCTCGCCGTCCCTCATGCGGCCTCGCGGACGTTCGCGCGCGAGGCGACCGCGCGCTCGATCGCGTCGATCAGCGGCGAGATCGCCTCGCGCTTCAGCTTCATCGCGGCGCGGTTGACGATCAGTCGCGACGAGATCGGCATGATCGTCTCGACCTCGACGAGGTCGTTCGCGGCGAGCGTCGCGCCCGACGACACGAGGTCGACGATCGCGTCGGACAGCCCGACCAGCGGGCCGAGCTCCATCGAGCCGTACAGCTTGATCAGGTCGACGTGGACGCCCTTCATGTCGAAGTGCTCGCGCGCCGTCTTCACGTACTTCGTCGCGATCGACAGCCGCGCGCCGTGGCGCACCGCGTTCGCGTAGTCGAAGCCGCGCGGCGCGGCGACCGACATCCGGCAGCGCGCGATGCCGAGGTCGAGCGGCGAGTAGAGCTCGCCGTCCTCGTACTCGAGCAGCATGTCGCGCCCCGCGACGCCGAGGTCGGCCGCGCCGTACGCGACGTACGTCGGCACGTCGGACGCGCGGACGACGATGATCCGGAGCGCCGGGTCGGACGTCGGCAGGATCAGCTTGCGCGACGCCTCGGGATCCTCGGCGACCGTGATGCCGGCGGCCGCGAGCAGCGGCAGCGTCTCGCCGATGATGCGGCCCTTCGACAGCGCGAGCGTCAGCACGGTGCGACTCCGGCGGCCTCGCGGCGGTCGGTCCGGTTCATTCGGCGACCCGCCGGATCGTCGCGCCGAGCGCGGACAGCTTCGTCTCCATCGCCTGGTAGCCGCGGTCGAGGTGGTAGATGCGATCGATCGTCGTGTCGCCATCGGCGACGAGCGCGGCGATCACGAGGCCGGCCGACGCGCGCAGGTCGGTCGCCATCACGGTCGCGCCGGACAGCCGCGGCACGCCCTTGACGATCGCGGTGTTGCCTTCGATCTCGATCGACGCGCCGAGGCGGCCGAGCTCCTGCACGTGCATGAAGCGGTTCTCGAAGATCGTCTCGGTGACGCGGTTCGTGCCGTCGGCGATGCAGTCGAGCGCCATGAACTGCGCCTGCATGTCGGTCGGGAACGCCGGGTACTCGGACGTGCGGACGTTCGCGCCGACGAGCGCGTGGCCGTTCGCGCGCACGCGGATCGAGTCGCCGTCGCAGTCGAGCGAGACGCCCGCCTCGCGCAGCTTGTCGAGCACCGCGTCGAGCGTGCGCGGCCGCGCGCCGCGGACGACGACGTCGCCGCCGTGACGCGACGTCGTCGCGGCGGCCGCGCACAGGAACGTCCCGGTCTCGATGCGATCGGGCATGACGGCGTGCGTCGCGCCGTGCAGGCGCTCGACGCCCTCGACGACGATGCGGTCGGTGCCGGCGCCGGTGATGCGCGCGCCCATCGCGACGAGCACGTCGGCGAGATCGACGACCTCGGGCTCGCGCGCCGCGTTCTCGATCGTCGTGCGGCCGCTCGCGAGCGTCGCGGCCATCATCAGGTTCTCGGTGCCGGTGACGGTGACCATGTCGGTCACGATGCGCGCGCCACGGAGCCGCGTGCCGTCGGCGATCCGTGCGACGAGGTAGCCCTGGTCGACCGTGATCGACGCGCCCATCGCCTGCAGCCCCTTGACGTGCTGGTCGACCGGTCGCGTGCCGATCGCGCAGCCGCCGGGCAGCGACACGCGCGCCTCGCCGAAGCGCGCGAGCATCGGCCCGAGCACGAGGATCGACGCGCGCATCGTCTTCACGAGGTCGTACGACGCCTCGAGCGCCGTCGACCGCGTCGGCGGTCAGCGCCGCGCGGTCGCCGTCGCGCGCGACGCGCACGCCCATCCGTTCGAGCAGCCGCGAGCATCGTGCCGACGTCGCGCAGCGCCGGCAGGTTCGCGACCTCGAGCGTGTCGCCGGTCAGCAGCGCGGCGGCGAGGATCGGCAGCGCGGCGTTCTTCGCGCCGGAGATGTCGACCGTCGCCGTCGAGCCGCCGGCCGCCGCTGACGACGAGCTTATCCACGCGCGCCCTTCCCGGCCTCGAATTCCGCCGGCGTCAGCGTCTTGAACGACAGCGCGTGGATCGCCTCGCGCATGCGGTCGCCGAGCGCCGCGTAGACGAGCTGATGCCGCGCGACGCGCGACTTGCCCTCGAACGCCGGCGCGACGATCGTCGCCTCGAAGTGCGCGCCGTCGTCGCCGCGGACGTCGATCGTCGTGCAGTCGACGTGCGAGGCGATCAGGTCGCGGATCGTTTCCTTCGTCATCATGATGCGTGGGTCCTGCCGGTGTGCGCGGCACGGGCGTGCGCCGGCCGCTCGGGGTCGCGGTCAGTGCCGCGTCTTGTAGCCGCTCGCGAGCAGCCGCAGCGCCACGGCGACGAGCACCGCGCCGGTCGCCGCGCAGATCCCGAGGCTGACCCACGGCGACACGTCGGACACGCCGAAGAAGCCGTAGCGGAAGCCGTCGATCATGTAGAAGAACGGGTTGGCGTGCGACACGGCCTGCCAGAACGGCGGCAGCGAGTGGACCGAGTAGAACACGCCGGACAGGAACGTCAGCCGGCATGATCAGGAAGTTCTGGAACGCGGCGACCTGGTCGAACTTCTCGGCCCAGATGCCGGCGATCAGCCCGAGCGTGCCGAGCACGGCGTCGCCGAGCAGCGCGAACACGACGATCCACAGCGGCGCCGCGAAGTCCGGCACCGCGAACCACAGCGTCGACGACCAGCACGCCGCAGCCGACGACGAGGCCGCGCACCATCGCCGCGAGCACGTACGCCGAGAACACCTCGCGATGCGTCAGCGGCGTCAGCAGGACGAACACGAGGTTGCCGCTGATCTTCGACTGGATCAGCGACGACGTGCTGTTGGCGAACGCGTTCTGCAGCATCGACATCATGACGAGGCCGGGGATCAGGAACGCGGTGTACGACACGTGCCCGTAGACCTTGCACGTGCTCTTCGAGCACGTGCGAGAAGATCATCAGGTACAGCACGGCCGTCAGGATCGGCGCGCCGACCGTCTGGTAGCCGACCTTCCAGAAGCGCAGCGACTCCTTGTAGAACAGCGTGCGGAAGCCGGTCAGCGGACCTTCGGTGGCGCCGTCCGGCAACGGAATCGGCGCCGGATCGAAGCCGGACTGCAGGACGGTGCTCATGCGGCCGCCGCCATCCGCGCGCGTTCCTGCGCGCCGCCCATGATCTGCACGAACACGTCCTCGAGGTCGACGCGCTCGATCGCGACCTGGTCGACCACCGCGCCGGACGCGCGGACCGCCGCGAGGATCGGCTCGACGTCGGACGCCGCGGTGAGCCGCAGCGCGACGCGGTCGCTCGACGTCGCGGTCTCGGGCTCGACGGCGCGCTCGACGAGCCCGGCCGGCAGGCGGCCCGACGCGAAGTGCAGCACGAGCTGCGCCGCGTCGAAGCGCGCGAGCAGCGCGGCCGTCGACTCGAGCGCGACGACCTCGCCGCGCTTGAGCATCGCGATGCGCTTGCACAGCGCCTGCGCCTCTTCGAGATAGTGCGTCGTCAGCACGATCGTGTGGCCTTCGCGGTTCAGCCGCGCGATGAACTTCCACAGCGTCTGCCGCAGCTCGACGTCGACGCCGGCGGTCGGCTCGTCGAGCACGATCACCGGCGGCTTGTGGACCAGCGCCTGCGCGACGAGCACGCGCCGCTTCATGCCGCCCGACAGCTTGCGCATGTTGACGTCGGCCTTCGACGTGAGGTCGAGCTCGTGCATGATCTCGTCGATCCAGGCGTCGTTGTTGCGACAGGCCGAAGTAGCCGGACTGGATGCGCAGCGTCTCGCGCACCGTGAAGAACGGATCGAACACGAGTTCCTGCGGCACGACGCCGAGCGAGCCGCCGGCTCGCGCGGTAGTCGGCGACGACGTCGTGGCCGAGCACGCGGACCGTGCCGCCGTCGGCGCGCGTCAGGCCGCCGATGATCGAGATCAGCGTGGTCTTGCCGGCGCCGTTCGGGCCGAGCAGGCCGAAGAAGTCGCCTTCGTCGATCGTGAAGCTGACGCCCGCGAGCGCCTGCAGCGCGCCGTAGCGCTTCTGCACGTGGTCGAGATGGATGGCGGCCGGCATGATCGTGGAAGACCGATGGGCCGATCGGCGGCCCGAGGGAAGCCCGCGATTATAAGCGGGCCCGGCGCGACGCCTCAGCGCGTCGGCGCGGCCGAGATGAACGCGTCGACGCCGTACAGCGTCGCGAGGCTGCGGACGGCGTCCGGAGCCGGTCCGATCGACAGCCGACGGCCGACCAGCGCGGCATGGCGCCGCACGGCGACGAGCACGGCGACGGCCGACGAGTCGGAGTGCGCTAGCGCGTCGAGCATGCAGCTCGGACTCGCCGGCGTCGATCGCGGCGACGCACGCCGCGAGGCTCGCCGACGCGTTGCCCATCGTGATGGGGCCGGGAAAGCGGTAGGTCACGTGCCGGCGGTCCGGCGTCAGCCCTTGCGGCGATTGCCGCCGGTCGCGAGCTGCTGGTTCTTCGCGGTCAGCGACTTGATCAGGCCATCGATGCCGCCGCGGCTGACTTCCTGCTGGAAGCTGCTGCGATAGTTCTCGACGAGCCATACGCCGAGCACGTTGACGTCGATGATCTTCCAGTCGGCGCCCTCGCGGTCGAGCTTGTAGTTGAGCTGGATCGGCTCGCCGCCGCGCGGGTTGACGATGCGCGTGTCGACCTGCACGACGCTGTCGGCCGGGTCGGCGCGGAACGGCCGGTACTCGACCTTCTGGTCGCTGACGTCGGATCAGCGCGCCGGAATACGTGTAGATCAGCAGCTGCCGGAACTGGTCGGTGATCTGCTTCTGCTGGTCCGGCGACGCCTGCGACCAGTTGCGACCGACGGCCGTCGCGGTCATCTTCTGGAAGTTGACGTACGGCAGGATCTTGCTCTCGACCAGCGACTGGATCTTCGAGATGTTGCCGGCCTTGAGGTCCGGATCGGCCTTGATCGTCGACAGCACGTCGTCGGTGACCTTGCGGACCAGCGCGTCCGGCGTCATCGATTGCGCGAACGTCTGGCCGGCGACGCACAGCAGCGTCGCGGCGATCCACGCGAAAGCCATCGAACGCCAGGACCGCGCGCTCGCGAACGGGTTCGTCATCGTGTTCTCCATGTCTGATGCGGTGATTGTGCCAGCGTGCGGCCCGGAGCGCGCGCTTCGTCGGAGCGCGGCTCCGGTCGGCCGGCGCCGCCGCGCTTCGCGCGCCATCGCTCGACGACGGCGACCCGGTTCGGATGACACGGGCGGCCGCGGGTTCCCGGCCGTGCGATGCGATCAGCGCGTCGTCTGCGGCCCGCCGGTGGTCGGCGCCGACGCGTCGCCGCCCTGCGTGTCGGTCACCGGGGCCGGTTCGCGGCCGTCCAGCACGAGGCTGCGACGGCGCGCGAGGAACGCGTCGCGCACGAACACGTACGGATCGAGCGCCGCATTGTCGATGAAATTCGTCGTGTCGAGCGCCTGCGCCCGCTTGTCGACGAGACGCACACCGTACAGGATGTTGCGCGGCGCGACATACGTGATGTAGTGCGTCGGGTCGGTGTACGCGTCGACGATCAGCGCCGGCGCCGTCGCGCACCGTGCTCGGACCGAACAGCGGCAGCACGAGGTACGGCCCGGACGGCACGCCCCAGCGGCCGAGCGTCTGCCCGAAGTCCTCGTTGTGCTTCTCGAAGCCCCACTTCGACGCGATGTCGAAGCAGCCGCCGACGCCGATCGTCGTGTTGACGCCGACGCGGCAGACGTCGGAGCCGCCCTCCTTGATCTTGCCCTGCAGGAAGTTGTTCAGCGACGCCGGGACGTCGGCGATGTTGCCGAACACGTTCGACACGCACGAGCGGACCGGCGTCGGGCAGCACCTTCTCGTAGCCCTGCGCGAGCGGCTTGAAGACGGCGCGGTCGAGACGGTCGTTGACGGTGTAGACGACGCGGTTGAAGCCTTCGAACGGATCGCCCGCCGTCGCGGAATGATTGGCGTCGGCACCGCCGGTCGTCGCGCAGCCCGCGAGCAGGATCGTGGCGACGCAGACGAGGACCGGGACGAGCGCGCGCGCCCGGCGTTGCAAGAAGCCGGCATTCATGGTTTGTCCTTCGAATCCGAACTGCCTTCGGCCGCCTTGTTGAACAGGAACTGGCTGATCAGGTTCTCGAGAACCACGGCGGACTGCGTGCTGGTGATGCGGTCGTTCGCGGCGAGCATGTCGGGTGCGCCGCCCGCGTCGAGTCCCAGGTACTGCTCCCCCAACAGTCCCGACGTCAGTATTTTGGCAGAAGTGTCCTTCGGGAACTTGTATCGGGTCTCGAGATCGATGTCGGCCACCGCGTTGTAGGTCTTGTCGTCGAAGCGGATCGCCGCGACACGGCCCACGACGACGCCCGCGGCCTTGACCGGCGCGCGCGGCTTCAGGCCGCCGATGTTGTCGAAGCGGGCGGTCACGCGGTACGTCGACTCCGTCGAGAACGACGCGAGGTTGCCGGCCTTCAGCGCGAGGAACAGCAGCGCCGCGATGCCCGCGATGACGAACAGTCCGACCCAGACGTCGATGGTTTTCGATTGCATGCCGTTCTCCGCGTGACGCGTCCGCTCAGCTGCTGCTGAACATCAGCGCGGTCATGATGAAGTCGAGGGCGAGCACCGCGAGCGACGCGGCGACGACCGTGCGCGTCGTCGCGCGCGAGACGCCTTCGGGCGTCGGACTCGCCTCGTAGCCGGTCCGCAGCGCGATGAACGTCACCGCGATGCCGAACACGATGCTCTTGATCACGCCGTTGCCGACGTCGGCCCACACGTCGACGCCGCCCTGCATCTGCGACCAGAACGCGCCCTCGTCGACGCCGATCAGCTTCACGCCGACGATGTAGCCGCCGACGATGCCGACGGCCGAGAACAGCGCGGCGAGCACCGGCATCGCGACCACGCCGGCGATGAAGCGCGGCGCGATCACGCGCGCGATCGGGTCGACCGCCATCATCTCCATGGCCGACAGCTGCTCGCCCGCCTTCATCAGGCCGATCTCGGCCGTCAGCGACGTGCCTGCCCGGCCGGCGAACAGCAGCGCCGTCACGACCGGTCCGAGCTCGCGGACCAGCGACAGCGCGACCAGCAGCCCGAGCGCCTGCTCCGAGCCGTAGCGTTGCAGCGTGTAGTACCCCTGCAACCCGAGCACGAAGCCGACGAACAGCCCCGACACGACGATGATGACGACCGAGTAGTTGCCGACGAAGTGGACCTGGTCGCGCACGAGACGGTAGCGCGCGAGCGCCGGCACGCTCTTCGCGACGACCGCGACGAAGAAGCGCGCGCCGTCGCCGACGTTGCGGATCCAGCGGATCGTCCACGCGCCGAGCGCCGCGATGGCCGACACGACGCCGTTCGACGCGTCGCTCATCGGGCGGCGACCGCGAGGCCGAGGTCGTCGGCGTACGACGGCGCCGGATAGTGGAACGGCACCGGCCCGTCGGGCGCGCCGTCGACGAACTGCCGCACGAACGGGTCGGTCGACGTCGCGAGCGCGTCGGGCGTTCCCTCCGCCGCGACCTGGCCGGACGCGATGAAGTAGACGTAGTCGGCGATCGCGAGCGACTCGGCGACGTCGTGCGTCACGAGCACCGACGTCGCGCCGAGCGCGGCGGTCAGCGAGCGGATCAGGTTCGCCGTGACGCCGAGCGAGATCGGGTCGAGCCCGGCGAACGGCTCGTCGTACAGGATCAGTTCGGGGTCGAGCGCGATCGCGCGCGCGAGCGCGACCCGGCGCGCCATGCCGCCGGAGATCTCGCCGGGCATCAGCTCGTGCGCGCCGCGCAGGCCGACGGCGTTCAGCTTCATCAGCACGAGGTCGCGGATCAGCTCGTCGGACAGGTCGGTGTGCTCGCGCAGCGGGAAGGCGACGTTGTCGAACACCGTCATGTCGGTGAACAGCGCGCCGAACTGGAACAGCATCCCCATGCGGCGCCGCATGCGGTACAGGCCGCGCCGGTCGAGCGTCGCGACGTCGTCGCCGGCGACGCTGACGCGACCCGAGTCCGGGCGCAGCTGTCCGCCGATCAGCCGCAGGATCGTCGTCTTGCCGGAGCCCGACCCGCCCATCACCGCGATCACCTGGCCGCGGCCGAAGCGCATGTTCACGCCCGTCAGGATCGGTCGCGAGCCGTAGCGGAAGTGCAGGTCGGCGATGTCGACCAGCGGGCCGTCCGCGACCGGTCGGGCGGCAGGTGCGTTCATCGGGAGGACGGGGAGGACCGAGAGGAGTGACCGCGCAGTGGCCGCGCGGAATGTCGCGCAGCGCCCGGAGTATAGCGATCGTGCTCGCGCGGTCTCGACGCGCGACTGTCGGCCGTCGACCGATTCCGCGCGCGCGTCAGGGCACGCGCGTCATGCCGGACAGGCGCGCCTCCGCGAGCGCGAGCGCCTCGGCCGAGCCGCGCAGCACGACGCCGTCGCCGGCCATCAGGCGCGCGTCGGGCGCGGGGTCGACGCCGCGGATGCCGCGTCGCCGGATCGCGGTCACGACGACGCCGAGTCGGTCCATGCCGATCTCGGCGAGCGAGCGGCCGACCGCCTGGCTCGCTTCGGGGACCGTCACCGAACGCAGGCGGACGTGCGACAGGTCGGTCTGGTCGTCGGCGCGATCGTCGGCGCCGCGGAAGAAGCCCGACAGCATCTGGTATCGCGAGTCGCGCGCGGCCGAGATGCGCTCCGCGACGCGCTCGACCGGCACGCCGAGCAGCACGAGCGCGTGCGACGCGAGCATCAGGCTGCCTTCGACGATCTCCGGCACGACCTCGGTCGCGCCGGCCTCGCGCAACCGGTCGAGGTCGGCGTCGTCGTGCGTGCGGACGATGACCGGCAGGTGCGGCGCGAGCTCGTGCGCGAGGTGCAGCGTCTTCTCGGCCGCGTTGCGTCTCGGCGTAGGTCACGACCAGCGCGGCCGCGCGCTGGATGCCGGCCGCCGTCAGCGACTCGCGCCGCGTCGCGTCGCCGTAGACGACGGCGTCGCCGCCGGCCTGCGCATCGCGGACGCGGTCGGGGTCGAGGTCGAGCGCGACGTACGCGATGCTCTCCTGGTCGAGCAGCCGGACGAGGTTCTGGCCGCTGCGCCCGAAGCCGCAGACGATGACGTGGCCGCGCGTCGCCATCGCCCGGCTCGCGATCTGCGTCAGCGCGAGCGACTGCAGCATCCACTCGCTCGACGCGATCCGCATCGCGATGCGGTCGCTGTACTGGATCAGGAACGGCGCCGTCAGCATCGACAGCAGCATCGCGGCGAGCACGATCTGCAGCAGCAGCGGGTCGAGCAGCCGCAGCTCGCCGGCGAGGTTCAGCAGCACGAAGCCGAACTCGCCGGCCTGCGCGAGACCGAGGCCGGTGCGGATCGCGACGCCCGGGCTCGCGCCGAACAGCCGCGCGAGGCCGGTGATCAGCAGCAGCTTCAGCGTCAGCGGCCCGACGAACAGCACCAGCACCCAGCCGAGGTGCGAGGCCACGACGCCGACGTTGAGCAGCATGCCGATCGTGATGAAGAACAGCCCGAGCAGCACGTCGCGGAACGGCTTGATGTCCTCCTCGACGCGATGGCGGTACTCGGTCTCCGAGATCAGCATGCCGGCGACGAACGCGCCGAGCGCGAGCGACAGCCCGGCGAGCTCGGTGATCCACGCCAGGCCGAGCGTGACGAGCAGCAGGTTCAGCATGAACAGTTCCTGCGACCGCCGGCGCGCGACGACCGTGAACCACTGCCGCATCAGCTTCTGGCCGAAGTACAGCAGCAGCGCGAGCACGACCGCCGCCTTGACCAGCGCGACGACGAGCGTGCGGACGAGCTCGCCGTCCGGCGCGGCGAGCGCCGGCACGACGATCAGCAGCGGAATGACCGCGAGGTCCTGGAACAGCAGCACGCCGACGATGCGCCGGCCGTGTTCCGACTCGAGCTCGATGCGCTCGGTCAGCATCTTGACGACGATCGCCGTCGACGACATCGCGAGCGCGCCGCCGAGCGCGAGCAGCGCCGCGCCGCCCGGCGTGCCGAACGGACGGGGCATCCAGCGCGTCAGCGCCCAGCCGCCGACGACCGCGAGCAGGATCGTCGACGCGACCTGCGCGAAGCCGAACCCGAACACGATCCGCTTCATCGCGTACAGCTTCGGCAGGCTGAACTCGAGGCCGATCGAGAACATCAGGAACACGACGCCGAACTCGGCGAGGTCGCGCGTGCTCTCGAGGTCGGGCGCGAGGTGCAGCGCGTTCGGCCCGATCGCCGCGCCGACGACGAGGTAGCCGAGCATCGGCGGCAGATGCAGCACCCGGAACGCCACGACGCCGATCACGGCGGCGAACAGGAACAGGAGTGACAGTTCGAGATTGCTCACGGGCGGCGGGACGTTGCGCGCTCGTCCGCGGGCACCTCGCGCGCGCGGAAGCAAGCGATGTGCCTTGTTATACTCGATTCATGCCTTCCCGAACGTCTTCGCGCCTCGCCGGCGGGTCGCAGACCCCCGCCGCGCCGCGTTCCACGGTCCGCACCGCCGTCCCGTCCGACACCGCACCGTCGCTGACGCGCGAGCCCCGCGCACCGCGCCGCGTCGCGCGCACGCTCAACGCCAGGCCGACCGGACTCGACGCCATCGCCGCCGAGAGCGCCGCCGAATTCGACGCCGTCCCGGAGCATCCGGCGATCGTCACCGCGCGCCGCGTGCTCGACCTCGAAGCCGGCGCGCTGACGGCGCTCGCCCGTCGCATCGACGGCGCGTTCGCGCGCGCGGTCGACCTGCTGTTCGCCTGCGAGGGACGGGTCGTGGTCACCGGCATCGGCAAGTCGGGCCACGTCGCGCGGAAGATCGCCGCGACGCTCGCATCGACCGGCACGCCGGCGTTCTTCGTCCACGCGGCCGAGGCGCGCCACGGCGACCTCGGCATGGTCACCGCGGCCGACTGCATGATCGCGATCTCGTATTCCGGCGAGACCGACGAGCTGCTCGCGATCATGCCGCTCGTCAAGCGCGACGGCACGAAGCTGCTCGCGATCACCGGCCGGCCCGAGTCGTCGCTCGCGAAGCTCGCCGACGTGCACCTCGACGCGCACGTCGACGTCGAGGCTTGCCCGCTCAACCTCGCGCCGACGGCGAGCACGACGGCGGCGCTCGCGCTCGGCGACGCGCTCGCCGTGGCGCTGCTCGAACGCCGCGGCTTCGGCGCCGACGACTTCGCGCGGTCGCATCCCGGCGGCGCGCTCGGCCGGCGGCTGTTGACCCACGTGGCGGACGTGATGCGAACCGGCGACGCGTTGCCGGTCGTCGACGTCGGCGCGTCGCTGTTCACGGCGCTGCTCGAGAGCTCGAAGAAGGGCATGGCGATGACGGCGATCGTCGACGACGACGGCCGCGTCGCCGGCATCTTCACCGACGGCGACCTGCGCCGCCTGATCGAGAAGACGCACGACTTCACCGACGTCGGCGTCGCCGAGGTGATGCACCGCTCGCCGCGGTCGATCGCGCCCGACCGGCTCGCCGCCGAGGCCGCCGACCTGATGGAGCAGCACCGCGTCAACCAGCTGCTGGTCGTCGATGCGCAGGATCGCCTGGTCGGCGCGCTGCACATCCACGACCTGACGACCGCGAAGGTGATCTGATGGCGGCGCCGCGCCGGATGCCGGCGGTGCGCCGGCTGTCGACCGACCTGCTCGACCGCCTCGCGCGCGTGGAGCTGATGGTGTTCGACGTCGACGGCGTGATGACCGACGGCAAGCTCTACTTCGGCGTCGGCGGCGAGGCGCTGAAGGTGTTCCACGTCCACGACGGCAGCGGCATCAAGGCGCTTTCCGCGGCCGGCGTGACGGTGGCCGTCCTGTCCGGCCGCGAGTCGCCGATGACGCTGCGCCGTTGCGCCGAGCTGGGCATCCGCCACGTCGCGCAGGGCATCGCCGACAAGAGCGTCGCGTTCGACGCGATGCGGCACGGCCTCGGCCTGACCGCCGACGTCTGCGGCTACATGGGCGACGACACCATCGACGTCGGGGTCATGCGCCGCGTCGGCTTCGCCGCGACGGTGCCGAACGCGGCCGACGGCGTCGCAGACTGCGCGCACTGGGTGAGCCGCCGCGAAGGCGGAGCCGGTGCCGTTCGCGAGCTCTGCGACCTCCTGATCGCCGCGCGCGCGGCGCGCCGGGCCGAGCCCGCGCCCGCGCGCACCGGGACGAACGATGCGTGAACGCGGCACGCTGGCGCTGTCGGCGCTGCTCTGCGGCGCGCTCGCGATCGGCTCGTACTGGGTCGCGCAGCAGGCGCGGCTGTCCGACATCCCGTCGCGCAAGCTCGGGCACGACGTCGACTACACCGCCGACGACATCACGCTGACGCGGATGGACACGACCGGCCGCGCCGAGTACACGATCGACGCGAAGAAGCTCGTCCACTACTTCGACGACGACACCGGCGAGCTGACGCAGCCGCGGATGGAAGGCGCGAAGGCGAACCGGCCCGAGATGCGCGTGCGCGCCGACCTCGGACGCACGACCAGCGACGGCGACCAGGTGCGGCTGTACGGCGACGTCGTCGTGACGCGCGACCCGTGGCGCGGCGCGCCGGCGATGGTCGCGCGGAGCGCGTACATGCTCGCCTACCCGGACCGCGAGATCGTCGAGACCGACAAGCCGATCTCGGTCCAGCGCGGCGGCTCGAGCCTCGACGCGGGGTCGATGCACTACGACAACGCGACCCAGCGACTCAAGGCGGACAGCGGCGACGCCGGCCGCACGCGGACGGTGATCGAGCCGCACGGCTCCCGCCCGCGGACCTCTCCCGACACGGCCACGCCATGACCCGCCCGTTCCGTACCGCCTCCGTCGCCCGGCGACTCGCCGTCGCGGTCGGCTTCGCTGCCGTTTTCGTCGCCGGCTCGCAAGCTTTCGCCGAACGTGCCGATAAGGAGAAGCCGGCGATCATCACGGCCGACCACACCAGCGCCGACGACCTCAACCAGACGCAGCTCTACACCGGGGACGTCGTCCTGACCAAGGGGACCATCATCTTGCGTGCCGACCAGCTCACCACGAAGCAGGACCCCGAGGGCTACAACCTCGGCGTGGCGATCTCGACGACGCCGGGCAAGCTCGCCTATTTCAAGCAGAAGCGCGAAGGCGTCGACGAGTACATCGAGGGCCAGGCCGAGCGCATCGAGTACGACGAGAAGGCCGACACCGTGCGGCTGTTCAATCACGCGATCGTGAAGCGCCTCGTCGCCGGCCGCGACGCCGACGAGAGCCGCGGCGACCACATCGACTACAACACGCGCACCGGCATCTACGACGTCGATTCGTACGGCAAGGTGGCCGCGGGGTCGACCGCCGTGAAGCCGGTCCGCACGACGACGATCCTGCAGCCGAAGATCAAGCCGGGCGCGTCGGCCGTGCCCGCGTCCGACGCGCCGGTGCGCCCGGCGCCGTCGCCGGCGCTCGAACTGCGCCCCGACCAGCGCGTGTCGTCGCCGCCCACCTCGCCATGACCGACGTCCTCGAAGCGCCGGCCGACGCGATCGGCGACGCGCCGCGCGCCGACGCCGACACGCGGCCGACGCGGACGCCGGCGCGCCGCGTCGGTGCTCGAGGCCGCGCACCTGAAGAAGACGTACGGCAAGCGGACCGTCGTGCACGACGTGTCGCTGACGGTCAGGAGCGGCGAGGTGGTCGGTCTGCTCGGGCCGAACGGCGCCGGCAAGACGACCTGCTTCTACATGATGCTCGGGCTCGTCGGCGCCGACGCCGGCGCGATCACGCTCGACGGCACGTCGCTGACGCGCCTGCCGATCCATCGGCGCGCGCGGCTCGGGCTGTCGTACCTGCCGCAGGAGGCGTCGGTGTTCCGGCAGCTCGACGTGCAGGAGAACGTGCGCGCCGTGCTCGAGCTGCAGCGCGACGAGCGCGGCCGCGCGCTGACGCGCTCCGCGATCGACGCGCGGCTCGAGGCGCTGCTCGAGGACCTGCAGATCACGCACCTGCGCACGAACAGCGCGCTCAGCCTGTCGGGCGGCGAGCGGCGGCGCGTCGAGATCGCGCGGGCGCTCGCGACGCAGCCGCGCTTCATCCTGCTCGACGAGCCGTTCGCCGGCATCGACCCGATCGCCGTCATCGAGATCCAGAGGATCGTGCGCTTCCTGAAGTCGCGCGACATCGGCGTGCTGATCACCGACCACAACGTGCGCGAGACGCTCGGCATCTGCGATCACGCGTACATCATCAACGCCGGGTCCGTGCTGGCCGCGGGCCGCCCCGACGAGATCGTCAAGGACGAGAGCGTGCGCCGCGTGTACCTCGGCGAACACTTCCGGATGTAGGCCGTTCGCGAAGCCATGAAGCAAGTCCTCCAACTCCGCGTCTCGCAGCATCTCGCGCTGACGCCGCAGCTTCAGCAGTCGATTCGGCTGCTGCAGCTCTCGACGCTCGAACTGAACCAGGAGATCGAGGTCGCGCTCGCCGAGAACCCGCTGCTCGAGCGCGTCGACGATCCGATGCACTCGGCCGTCCAGCTCACTGCCGACGGGACGATGGCGCGGACCGGCCTCGACGAGCACTTCGACGCGTCGTCGTCGAACTACACCGGCGACGTCGCGTCCGACGCGGCGCGCGACCACGCGACGGACGGACCGGACGGCGTCGTCGTGACCGACTTCGAGGGCGGCGACCGCCGTGCCGACGACCTCGCCGCGACCGACTGGAACTCGACCGAGCGCCGCAGCGACGGCGACGACGACGACCGCGACCTCGCGCACGTCAACATGGCGACGGTGACGCTGCGCGAGCACCTGCTCGGCCAGCTCGCGCTGAAGAAGCTGAACGAGCGCGATCGCGGCCTCGTCGCCGTGCTGATCGAGGCCCTCGAGGAAGAGGGCTATCTCGGCGACGAGCTCGACGACATCCTCGCGATGCTGCCGCCCGAGCTCGAGATCGAGGAGCAGGAGCTGCAGACGGCGCTGACGCTGCTGCAGAGCTTCGACCCGCCCGGCATCGGGGCGCGCAGCGCGTCCGAGTGCCTCGCGCTGCAGCTCAAGCGCGAGGACGTCGGCCCGTCGCGCGACGCGGATCCCGCGGTGCGCGACCTCGCGCTGCGGCTCGTGACCGGCAACCTCGCGCTGCTCGCGGCGCGCGACTTCACGCGGCTGCGCCGCATCTATCAGTGCGGCGACGACCTGCTGCGCGACGCGCATGCGCTGATCAAGAAGCTCGCGCCGCATCCGGGCCGCGCATTCGCGAAGCACGAGTCGAACTACGTCGTGCCCGACATCATCGTCCGCAAGGTCAAGAACAACTGGCAGGCGTTCCTGAATCCCGAGGTGATGCCGAAGCTGTCGATCAACCAGGCTTACGCGCGCGTGCTGCGCGAGCAGCGCGGCACCGATGGCGCGGCGAACATGGGCTCGCGGCTGCAGGAAGCGCGCTGGCTGATCAAGAACGTCCAGCAGCGCTTCGACACGATCCTGCGCGTCGCCGAGGCGATCGTCGAGCGCCAGCGCAGCTTCTTCACGCACGGCGAGGTCGCGATGCGCCCGCTGGTGCTGCGCGAGATCGCCGACACGCTCGGACTGCACGAATCGACGGTGTCGCGCGTCACGACGCAGAAGTTCATGCTCACACCGCTCGGCGTCTTCGAGCTCAAGTACTTCTTCGGCAGCCACGTCGCCACCGACGCCGGCGGCGCCGCCTCGTCGACCGCGATCCGCGCGCTGATCAAGCAACTGGTATCCGCGGAAAATGCGAAGAAGCCGCTGTCCGACAGCAAGATCGCCCAGATGCTCGGCGAGCAAGGTATCGTGGTCGCGCGACGCACCATCGCGAAATATCGAGAATCTTTGCGCATCCCGCCTGTCAGTCTGCGCAAGACGCTGTAGCGGAGCGGCCACCGACATGTGACGCCGCTCTTCCCGCAACCCATCCGGCAAAGGAGTGGCCTCATGAATCTCACCATCAGCGGACATCACGTCGACGTGACGCCGGCGATTCGCGACTACGTGATGAACAAGCTGGAGCGGATCACGCGGCATTTCGATCAGGTCATCGACCTGACGGTCATCCTCTCGGTGGAGAAACTCAGGCAGAAGGCGGAGATCAACCTGCACGTGCGCGGCAAGGACCTCCACGGCGAGGCCACCGAGGAAGACCTCTACGCCGCGATCGATCTGATGATCGACAAGCTCGACCGCCAGGTCGTCAAGCACAAGGAATGCATCCAGGCGCACAACGCCGAGCCGCTGAAGCGGCAGGTCGCCGCCTAGAGCGGCGGCGCCGGAAGGCGCCGGACGTCGGTTCGGCGCCCGGACCGTCCGTCTATAATCCGCGCTCTTCGCATGCCCGCGGGGCCGCCGCGCGTTCGTCGCGGGGCCGCGCGGCCGGGTGGTCACGTCCATGAATCTGATCGGCAAGCTGCTGTCTCCGGCCAACGTCGTCATCGACCTCGAGGCCTCGAGCAAGAAGCGCGTCTTCGAGCAGGCCGGCCTGCTGTTCGAGAACAACCAGGGGCTCGCGCGAAGCAAGGTCTTCGACAGCCTGTTCGCGCGCGAGCGACTCGGCTCGACCGGCCTCGGACAGGCGGTCGCGATCCCGCACGGCCGCATCAAGGGACTGCGCGAGCCGGTCGCGGCGTTCATCCGGCTCGCCGACCCGATCCCGTTCGACGCGCCCGACGGACGCCCGGTCGCGATCCTCGTGTTCCTGATGGTGCCGGAGCAGGCCACGCAGGCGCACCTCGAGATCCTGTCCGAGCTCGCGCAGATGCTGTCCGACCCGACGTTCCGCGAGTCGTTGATGACCGCGACCGACGCGAACGGCGTGCACCGGCTGCTGGTGGAGTGGGAGCCGTTCAGGCCCGCGGCCTGACGCAGCCCGGATGTCGACCGTCCGCAAGCTGTTCGACGACAACCGCGACGCGCTCGGCCTGTCGTGGGTCGTCGACGAGGCGGTCGACGTCGATCCCGAGATGCGGGCGATGGCCGATCGCGCGTCGGACGGCGCGCACGTCCGCGCGACCGACCTGATCGGCTACTACAACCTGATTCACCGCAACCGGATCCAGGTCGTCGGCCAGCGCGAGTCGGACTACTTCGGATCGCTGCCGGAGCGACGTCGCGTCGTCTGGCTGCAGGACCTCGCCGAGCGTCCGCCGCCGGCGATCATCTTCGGCGACGGCGTCACGCCGGTCAGCGACTTCGTGGCCGTCTGCGAGGACGCGCGGATCGCGCTGATCGCGTCGCAGCGTCCGGCCGTCGACATCATCGACGCGCTCCGGTCGTATCTGGCGAAGACGCTCGCCGAGCGCACGACGATGCACGGCGTGCTGATGGACGTGCTCGGCGTCGGCATCCTGATCACCGGCGAGTCGGGCCTCGGCAAGAGCGAGCTCGGGCTCGAGCTGATCTCGCGCGGGCACGGACTCGTCGCCGACGACGTCGTCGAGCTGGCGCGGACCGGACCGGCGACGATCGAGGGCCATTGTCCGAAGCTCCTCGCGAACCTGCTCGAGGTGCGCGGCCTCGGCCTGCTCGACATCAAGGCGATCTTCGGCGAGACCGCGGTGCGTCGCAAGATGCGCCTGCGGATGATCGTGCACCTCGTCAAGCACAGCACGCTCGAGGAGAAATACCAGCGACTGCCGCTCGACGTACTGACCGAGAACGTGCTCGGCATCGAGGTCCGCAAGGTCGTGATCCCGGTCGGGCTCGGGCGCAACATCGCCGTCCTCGTCGAGGCCGCCGTACGCAACACGATCCTGCAGCTGCGCGGCGTCGACACGATGGGCGACTTCATGGTCCGGCAGACCGCCGCGCTGACCGCGAACAGCCAGCTCGACGAATGACGCGTCGCCGCCGACACCCGTCCACTCGCCGCGCGGCCGTCCCGGCCGAGCGGTCCATCCAGAGGAGCAGCCCGTGATCCTGACCGCCCGCCGTTCGATCGTCTCCGCCGTCGCCGCCGCGCTCGTCGCGTTGCCGGCGCTCGCCGCGTCCGCCGCCGACCTCACGCCGCAGCAGCAGCGCATGGCGACGTGCGCGAAGCAGAACAAGGGCAAGAAGGGCGACGACTACAAGAAGGCCCAGAGCGATTGCCTGAAGGGCGACGACACGGCCGCCGCCGCGCCCATGACGCCGCAGCAGAAGATGGCGATGTGCGCGAAGCAGAACAAGGGAAAGAAGGGCGACGACTACAAGAAGGCGCAGAGCGACTGCCTGAAGGGCTGAACGCGCCGCCGCGGGCGCGGGCCGGCGTGGCGACCCGCCGGCGCCGGCGTCGCCGAATGCGCGGCACAATGGCATCGTCGCGATCCATCGCGCGCGACACGCCTCCCGCCTTCCGGACCGGTCCATGCGCGTCATCCTCGTCACCGGCATGTCCGGCTCCGGCAAGTCGATCGCGCTGCACGTGCTCGAGGACGCGGGCTACTCGGTGGTCGACAACCTGCCGGCGCGTTTCCTCGTCGACATCGTCGACGACCTCGCCGGCCGCCGCGTCACGCGCGCCGCAGTCAGCGTCGACATCCGCGCCGGCATCGAGGCGGTCCACGAGCTGCCGTCTCTGCTCCCGTCGCTCCGCGAGCGCGGGCACGACGTCCAGCTGCTGTTCATCACGGCGGACAACGCGACGCTCGTGCAGCGCTACTCGGAGACGCGTCGCCGTCATCCGCTGTCGGCCGATGCGTGGCGCAGCACGCGCGACGCCGGATCGGCCGGACTCGACGAGAGCATCGACGAGGAGCGGCGGCTGCTCGAGCCGCTGAAGGGACTCGGCCACGTCGTCGACACGAGTCGCCTGCCGGCGCAGGCACTGCGCGAATGGGTGCGCGACTTCATCGGCACCGAGCGCGCGGCGTTGACGCTGTCGTTCGAATCGTTCGCGTTCAAGCAGGGCGTGCCGGCCGACGCGGACCTCGTGTTCGACGTGCGCTGCCTGCCGAATCCCTTCTACGTGCCGGACCTGAAGCCGTTGACCGGCCTCGACGCGCCGGTGATCGAATACCTCGCGGCGATCCCCGCGGTCCACCGGATGATCGACGACATCGAGGGCTTCCTGCTGCGCTGGCTGTCGGCGTACGCGGCGGACAGCCGCAGCTACCTCACCGTCGCGATCGGGTGCACCGGCGGGCAGCATCGTTCGGTCTACTGCGTCGAATCGCTCGCGGCGCGGTTGCGGCCGCGTCACCCCGCGCTCGTGCGGCATCGGGCGCTCGCGTGGATGGCGAAGTCGCCGGCCGCCGCGGTCGCACCGTCCGGCCGCGGCCGCGACACCGGGCGGCTGATCCCCGCTCGCCGGATGACCGCCATGGCGCCGCTGCCGCTGTTCCCGCTCAACACGGTGCTGTTCCCGGGCGGCGTGCTGCCGCTTCGGGTCTTCGAGGCGCGCTACATCGACATGGTCCGGCGCGCGATGCGCGATCGCACCGAATTCGGCGTCGTGCTGATCCGCAAGGGTCGCGAGGTCGGCGAGCGCGGCGTCGACACCGCCGACGTCGGCTGTCGCGCGCGCATCGACGACTGGAACATGGAGCAGCTCGGCCTTCTCGAGATCGCGACGACCGGCACGGAGCGCTTCCGGATCGGCGCGCGCCGCATCGAGGCCGACGGGCTGATGATCGCCGACGTCGAGCCGCTCGAGACCGAGCACGCCGTCGCGCTGACCGACGAGGCCGCGCCGTGCCGCGCCCTGCTCGAGCGGATCGTCCAGCGCCTCGACGACGAGCGATCGACGGCGCCGTCCGACGGCGACGACGACGAGCGGCCGCCGTCGCCGATCGCGAAGCCGTATCGCTTCGACGACGCGACCTGGGTCGGCAACCGGCTCGCCGAGCTGCTGCCGATCCCGCTCGGCGCGAAGCAGAAGCTGATGACGCTGACCGACGGGCCGACGCGCCTGTCGATCGTCCAGCAGTACCTCAAGCAGCACGGCGTCGTCTGAAGGGCGCGAATCGCGCGTGACGACGAGCTATCGCCGCCCCGACCACGCGGCCGCGGTCGCGAACAACTTCCGCGTGTTCGCCGATGCAGACTGCGCGCACGAGCGGCTGTACGCCGCGCTGTCGTACGCGATCGCCGACGACGACGAGACGATCGCGCTGACGATGCGCGCGCCGTACGAGCAGCGTCGGCCGGTGCTGCTGTTCGCGTCGGTGCACGACCTGCTGCTCGCCGGCGCCGACCATCCGCTGGCCGCGTTCTACCGCAGCGTCGTCGACGAGGACCGGGTCCGTCGCGACATCGATGCGGCGGCGCCGGCGTTCTTCGACTTCTGCCGCACGCATCGCGACGCGATCGCCGCGCTGCTCGCGACGCGCGCCACGCAGACGAACGAGATCGGCCGCGCGGCCGTCCTGCGCCTCGCGCTCGCGATGCCCGACGATGCGCGGCCGATCGCGCTGATCGACGTCGGCTGCAGCGCGGGGCTGAACCTGCTGGTCGACCGCTACCGGTTCGCGTATCGCGTCGCCGGTCGCGACGAGGCGGTCGTCGGCCCGGCGAGCGAGGTGGTCATCGCCGCCGACGTCATGTCCGGCGAGCCGCACGTGCACCGGGCGATGCCGCCGATCGCGCGGCGCGTCGGCATCGACCGCGCGCCGCTCGACGTCCGCGACGAGCGCGATGCGCGCTGGCTGCGGGCCTGCGTCTGGCCGAGCGACGCGGCACGGCACGCGCGGCTCGCGGCGGCGCTCGCGATCGCGCGCGGCGAGACGCTCGACATCCGGCGCGGCGATGCCGTCGACGTGCTCGCCGGCGTGGTCGACGAATTGCCGACCGACGTGCGGCCGGTCGTCTTCCATTCGTGGGTCGTGTCGTACTTCGACGGCGCGTCGCGGCGCCGCTTCGTCGACGCGGTGCGCGCGATGGTCGCGGACCGCGACGGCGCGTGGGTCTCGGCCGAGGGCCCGAACGTCGTCCCGGGACTGGCCGCGCCGCCGCTCCCCGACGACGCCGACGCGACGCGTCGGGAGGCGACGCTCTGGCATCTCACGACGCGTCGCGACGGCCTCGTCGCGCACGAGGCGATCGCACGGACGCATCCGCACGGTCGATGGATCGAATGGCTGGCCCGATAGCCGGCGACGTCCCCGCCAGGGTCTCGAGCACGCCGCGGATCGGCGTCGGCAGTCCGATCGTGTCGAGCGCGTCGAACGCGACCCAGCGCATCGACGCGCCCACGTCCGCGACGCCGCTCGCGGACGCGAGCGTCGCGCGCACGACGTCGGCCTCGAGCACGAAATGCGTGAACGCGTGCACGAAGCCTCGCGCGTCGTCGATCGACCGCACGGTGCCGAAGCGCGCACCGGCCGCCGCGACCGCGTCGCGCTCGATCTCCGGCAGCGACCACAGCCCGCCCCAGACGCCGCTCGGCGGGCGCCGCTCGAGCAGCACGGCGCCGTCGCGCACGAACGCCGCGAGCGTCGCCCGTCGTCGCGGCGGCGACTTGCGGACCGCGCGCTGCGGCAGCGTCGCCTCGATGCCGGCGCGGCGGGCGCCGCACGTCCGCTCGAACGGGCAGATCGGGCACGACGGGTTCCTCGGCGTGCAGACCGTCGCGCCGAGGTCCATCAGGCCCTGCGTATAGCGCTCGATGCCGTCGTCGGGCAGCAGCGCCTCGGCGAGCGCCCACGCCCGCGTCGTGAACGCCGCGCCCTGCGACGGCCCGTCGAGCACGAACACGCGCGCGAACACGCGCTTGACGTTGCCGTCGAGGATCGCCGCCTTGCGGCCGAACGCGAACGCCGCGATCGCGGCGGCCGTCGATCGGCCGACGCCGGGGAGCGTCTCGAGCGCCTCGGCGTCGTCGGGGAAGCGGCCGTCGAACGCATCGACGACGCGCCGCGCGGCCGCATGCAGGTTGCGTGCGCGCGAGTAGTAGCCGAGGCCGCTCCATCGCTGCATCACGTCGTCGAGCGACGCGGCCGCGAGCGCGCGGACGTCGGGGAAGCGTTCGAGGAAGCGCGCGTAGTACGGCAGCACGGCCGCGACCTGCGTCTGCTGCAGCATCATCTCGCTGAGCCACACGCGGTACGGGTCGCGCACGTGGCCGTGCTGCTGCCACGGCAGCGATTGCCGGCCGTGCGTGCGCTGCCACTCGACGAGCGTGGCGGCGAACCCGCGCGCCGGATCGACGTCGCTCAAAGGATCAGCGCGCCCTGCTCCGCGTCGATCGCGGCGTGGAGGACCATGTGCAGCGTGTCGTCGATGTCGTCGAGCGCGAGCAGCAGCTCGCCGATCTCGGCCTCGAGCGCGCTCGTCTCGGCGAGCCGTTCCTCGAGCGTTTCGCTCGTATCCTGGATCTGCTTGATCGACTCGAGCCGTCGGCGCAACTGGCCCTGGTGCTCGCGGATCTGGCCTTCGAGCGGCGCCATCACCGCCTTCAGCCACGCCTCGACGTCGCGGTTCGCGGCCTCGAACGTCTCGCGGACGCGACTCGCGATCGACTCGAAGAACTTCTGCGTGAGCACCAGCTGGTCGTGCGAGAAGATCACCACGAGCCCGAAGCGGTCGTGATAGACGTCCTCGACGCGGACCACCTCGCTCTGGTAGCGCGCAAGCGAGAATTCCATCGGCGAGCTCAGCATCATGCCGTGGTCCGCCGCGAATTTCTTGTACATGCCGGCAACCATGCCGGCGATCTCGTCGGTCTTGGCCTGCGCCCGCGCGAGCCGCTCGCGCGCGCTGACGAAGAAGCTCTCCATCACGCCGCGCAGGCCGGTCGAGAACCACGACCGCACCATCTTTTCGCGCGTCGCGCGGATCTCCTCGCGGACCGGCGCGACGCCGAGCTCGGTGAACAGCTCGCCCGACGCGCGCGCGAACACCGAACGCAGCGCCTGGAACGCGATCACGCTGCGATCGAACGCCGACTTCTCGGCGCGCACGCGCGTGACCATGTGCGTGACGACGCTCGCATTCTTGCCGCGCAGCGTGCGCAGGTCCGCCGCCTGTCGCGCGAAGCCGCCGGCGCGGGCCTGCAGCATCGCGCGCGTGCCTTCGACGAGCTCGCCCATCTCGCGTCCGACGATGTCGCGGAAGATCTCCTGCTTGTGCGGGATCAGTTCGATCGACAGCGCGCGTTCGAGCGCCGGCAGCCGGCTCTTCTCGAGCAGCGCCTCGTCGCTGTTGACCTTCGCGGTCAGCCCCTTCTGCGCCGACACCGGGAAGATCTGCGACGTCGGCAGGTCGAGCGTCGTCGCGCAGCTGTCGACCTGGCGATCGATCATCGCGTCGACCTCGTGGCGCGGCGTGAGGTCGTCCCACATGCTGTCGATCTTGTTGAGCACGACGATGCGTCCGCGGCCGCGCGCCTTCGCGATGTGCTGCCGCCAGACCTCGATGTCGGTCTTCGTCACGCCGGTGTCGGCGGCGAGGATGAACAGCACCGCATGCGCGTTCGGGATCAGGTTCAGCGTGAGCTCGGGCTCGGTGCCGATCGCGTTCAGCCCCGGCGTGTCGAGGATCACGAGGCCCTGCGCGAGCAGCGGATGCGGGAAGTTGACGATCGCGTGGCGCCACATCGAGATCTCGACCGTGCCGTCGGCGTCGACCATCGCGCGATGGTCGGGATCTTCTTCGTCGAACAGGCCGTAGCGCTGCGCGTCGGCGACCGGCACCCGCTTCGTCAGGCTGACCTGCCGGAACGCGTCGAGCATGCCGTCGCCCGACGCGGTGTCGAGCGGATGGACCTGCCACTCGTCGTGCAGCGCGCGATAGTCGGCCGTCGTCGCGTGACGCGCGCGCGTCTCGATCGGCAGCAGGCGGATCGACGGCGGCAGCGTCTCGTCGTACATCAGCTCGGTCGGGCACATCGTCGTGCGACCGGCCGACGACGGCAGGATGCGCTTGCCGTAGTCGGCGAAGAAGATCGCGTTGATGAGCTCCGACTTGCCGCGCGAGAACTCGGCGACGAACGCGATCGTCAGTCGGTCGTTCGACAGCTGGCCGAGCACGCGGCCGACGCGCGCATCGACGTCGCGGTCGAGCAGTCCGGTCGTCGCGAGCCAGCCGCGATAGCGTTCGATCGCGCGCGTCAGCTCGAAGCGCCACGTGCTGTATTCCTGGAATTTCTCGACGAGACTGTGCATGGGAGCGCCGTGCTGGACCGCGCAGGCAGCATACGTTCGGACCGACGTACCGCCTAGCGCGATCGCGACGCGAAAAGCGTCGCTGTAGCACCGCGACGACAGCGACTCGCGACCCCGACCGTCGATCGGCGCGCACCGACCGGCCGGCGCCGATCGGCCGTCGTCAGTGCTGGCAGTGCGGGCAGTAGAACGTCGAACGCTGACCCTGCCGGATCGCGCGGATCGGCGTGCCGCAGACGCGGCACGGCCGGCCTTCGCGGTCGTAGACGAAGTAGCGCTGCTGGAAGTAGCCCGACGCGCCGTCGGCCCCGACGAAGTCCCGCAACGTGCTGCCGCCGGCCGCGATCGCGTCGGCCAGCGTCGCGCGGATCGCGTCGGCCAGCACGCGATAGCGCGCGAGCGAGATGCGCCCTGCCGCCGTGCGCGGATGGATGCGCGCGCGGAACAGGCTCTCGGACGCGTAGATGTTGCCGACGCCGACGACGGCCTCGCCGCCGAGCAGGAACGGCTTGATCGCGACCGAGCGGCCACGCGACGCACGATGCAGCAGGCGGCCCGCCGTGCGCCTCGTCGAACGCCGCCGAGAACGGCTCGACGCCGAGCCGCCCGAAGTGCGCGCTGTCGAGGACCGGGCCCGCCGCGTCCGGATGCCACACGACGAGGCCGAAGCGGCGCGCGTCGTTGAAGCGCAGCACGCGATCGCCGACGACGACGTCGACGTGATCGTGCGCGCCGCACCGGCGTGTCGGCGGGCACGACGCGCAGCGTGCCGGTCATGCCGAGATGGATCAGCAGCGTGCCGTCGCGCGGTCCCGGCGCATCGGCGCCGGCGCGTTTGCACGCAGCGCAGGAGAATGAACTTTCCGCGTCGCGTGACGGTCTCGATCTCGAGGCCGACGAGCGTCGCCGCGAGCGTCGAAGGGATGCGGCGTCGCAGGCCTTCGTGGCGAACGACGACCGCATCGATGCGGCGACCGACGACGCGCGGCTCGACGCCGCGGACGGTGACTTCGACTTCGGGCAGCTCGGGCATCGCGGTTTCGTCCGACGGTCGCTCGACCATCGCGTGAGAAAGCGTGACGCGCGTGGCCGCGACGCGGGGCCGCACGCCGCGGCGCCGGTTGCGGTCGCCTCGCCTTTCAACCTACCATCGAAGCACGCATTCTCGAAGCGGAGTCGTCGTGAATCCATGCAGCACCCAGCCGTCGCGCGCCGCGGTGCGCCCCCGGCGCCGCGCGCCGTTCGCGCGCCTCTCGCGGCCGGTCGCCGGCGCCTGCCTCGCGGCGGCGCTGCTCGCGGCCGGCGCGGCGCACGCGCAGGCGGTGACGGTCCCCGCGGATGCCGCCGATCACGACGCGCTGCCCGACAACAAGCTCACGTCGTCGACGCTGTTCATGCTGATGATGTCGGAGATCGCCGCGCAGCGCGGCGCGCCCGAGGCGTCGTACACGACCGAGCTGCGCCTCGCGAAGGAGACGCGCGACCCGCGCATCGCCCGTCGCGCGACCGAGTTCGCGGTGCAGGCGCACCAGCCGGCGCAGGCCGTGGAGGCCGCGCGCCTGTGGACCGAGCTCGCGCCCGACTCGAAGGTCGCGGGCGACACGCTGCTGACGCTGCTCGTGCTGTCGGGACGCGTCGACGAGGCCGAGGCGCCGCTCGCCGCGAAGGTCGACGCCGCCCCGTCGAAGTCGCAGGCGCTCGCGCAGGTCTACGGGCTGCTCGCGCAGGGCCAGAATCGCACGCAGGCCTACGAGACGATCCGCCGGCTCGCGAACCGCTACCCGTCGTTGCCGGAAGCGCACCTCGTCGTCGCGCAGGCCGCGGCGGCGGCCGGCGACAAGGGGGCCGCCATCGACGAGGCGCGGACCGCGGTGAAGCTGCAGCCCGACTCCGAGGCCGCGACGATCATGCTGGCGCAGCTCCAGCAGTTCGATTCGCCGAAGGAGGCCGACGCCGCGCTGTCGGCCTACATCGCCCGCAACCCGAAGTCGACGGCGATGCGCCTCGCGTACGCGCGCTTCCTGAACGGCGAGAAGCGCTACGACGACGCGGCGGCCCAGCTCGCCCGCGTGCGCAAGGACGCGCCGAACGACGCCGAGACGATCTACACGCTCGGGCTGCTCGCGTACCAGGCGAACCGGCCGAAGGACTCGGAGGCCTACTTCCGACGATTCCTCGACCTGACGACGAAGAACGCCAAGGCCGCGCCGGCGACGGCCGACACCGCCGACAGCGACGACGACGCCGCGAGCGACGCGAGCGGCGATGCGGCCGAGGTCGCCACGGCCGGCACCGGGCGCGGACCGAACCGCGCGTACCTCTACCTCGCGCAGATCGCCGAGGACGCGAAGGACTACCCGAAGGCGCTCGACTGGCTGTCGAAGGTCGGCGAGGGCCGCGACTACACGAACGCGCGGATCCGGCGCGCGCTGATCATCGCGCGGCAGGGCAAGGTCGACGCCGCCCGCGCGGAGCTGCACGCGCTGCCGGCCGCGACGCCGGCCGATCAGACCGAGCTGACGCTCGCCGAGGCGCAGATCCTGCGCGATGCGGACCGGACGCAGTCGGCATTCGACCTGCTCGCGGCGGCGATCGAGAAGTCGCCGAACAACCCGGACCTGCTGTACGACTACGGCATGACGGCCGAGAAGCTCGGCCGCACCGACGTGCTCGAGAGCGCGATGCGCAGCGTCATCCGCGTGCGGCCCGACAGCGCGCAGGCGTACAACGCGCTCGGCTACACGCTCGCCGATCGCAACGAGCGGCTCGACGAGGCGAAGGCGCTGATCGACAAGGCGAACGCGTTGTCGCCCGACGACGCGTCGATCCTCGACAGCCTCGGCTGGGTCGAGTACCGCCTCGGCAACAACGGCGACGCGCTCGCGAACCTGCAGAAGGCCTATCGCCTGCGCAACGACGCCGAGATCGCCGTGCACCTCGGCGAGGTGCTGTGGGTCAGCGGCAAGCCGGCCGAGGCCGAGCGCGCGTGGGCCGACGCGAAGGCGAAGGAACCGCAGAACGAGACGCTCAAGCAGACGCTCGCGCGCTTCAACGTCACGATCGGCAAGCGCTAGCGGATGCGGGCGCTGGCGCGGCGCGCGGCGCGCGCGGCGGTGACCGGTGCGCTGCTGGCCGCCGCCGGATGCACCACGCTGCCGCCGGGCGCCCTCGACCGGACGATCCGCGGCGAGACGCTCGAAGGGCGGCTGTCGGTGCGCTACACCGACGCCGCGACGGGCCGCACGGACGCGTCGTCCGGACGCTTCGTCTGGACCACGAGCGGCGACTCGCTCGAGCTGAGCCTGCTCGACCCGCTCGGGCAGACCGTCGCGCTGATCCGCTCGGGCGCGCGCGGCGCGTCGATCCAGTTCCGCGACGGCCGCCGCGTCGACGGCGCGACGCCGGAGTCGCTGACCGAGCAGACGCTCGGCTGGACGGTGCCGTTGCGCGGGCTCGGCTGGTGGCTCGTCGGCAAGCCGGACCCCGCCTCGCCGGCAACGACGCTCGACGACGGCCGATTGGCCCAGGACGGCTGGACCATCCGCTTCGTGCGCGACGACGGCGCCGCACCGGACGCGCCGCCGAAGCGCATCGACCTCGCGTACCCGGGCCCGCCCGCCGCGATCGACCTGCGACTCGTCGTCGACGACCGCAGCGGGCCATGACGGCGGCCGCGACCGTCTGGCAGGCGCCGGCGAAGCTCAACCTGTTCCTGCACGTCGTCGGCCGCCGCGACGACGGCTACCACCTGCTGCAGAGCGCGATGCGGCTGATCGACCTCGCCGACACCGTGTCGATCACGATCCGCGACGACGGGCGCATCGCGCGGGCGACCGACCTCGCCGGCGTCCCGGCCGAGCAGGACCTGACGATCCGCGCGGCGCGGCTGCTGCAGTCCGCGACCGGCGCCACGCGCGGCGCGACCATCGGCGTCGACAAGCGCATCCCGATGGGCGGCGGGCTCGGCGGCGGCAGCTCCGATGCCGCGACGACGCTGCTCGCGCTGAATCACCTGTGGGGCACCGGGCTGTCGCGGTCGGCGCTCGCGACGCTCGGGCTCGCGCTCGGCGCCGACGTGCCGTTCTTCGTCGCCGGCGGCGACGCGTTCGTCGAAGGTGTCGGCGAGCGGCTCTCGCCGGCCGCGTTCGAGCCGGCCTGCTACGCCGTCGTCCACCCGGGCGTCGCGGTGCCGACCGCGCCGATCTTCGCCGCGCCCGAATTGACAAGGGACACGCCAGCGCTCAGAATTTCGGACTTTTCGACGAGCGCCTCCGGTGTCTTCGAGGCCTCGGGCGGCGTCGCCTTCCGGAACGATCTCGAGCCGGTGGCCGCGACGCGCTACCCGGCGGTTCGCGAGGCGCTCGCGTGGTTGGCGCACGACGCCGACGGGGCGCGCGGTCCGGCGCGGATGAGCGGCTCCGGCGCCTCGGTGTTCCGGGCGTTCGAGCGGCCCGCGCAGGCCGAGGCGCGGATCGCGGCGTTGCCGCGCGGATGGTCGGGCTGGAGCGTGCGCAGTCTCGCCGCCCATCCGCATCGCGGGCTCGCGGCCGACTGAGCGTTCGGGCGGGCGCGTCGAATCGACGACAGGATCGGCTGCGCGCGGGGCGCGCGGCGAAGCGGTTGCGTAGGGGAGTCGCCAAGTTGGTTAAGGCACTGGATTTTGATTCCAGCATGCGAAGGTTCGAATCCTTCCTCCCCTGCCACTCCCATCCGTTCTGACGGCGTGCGGTCCGAGGGCTCGACGATGCGGCACCCCGAGTGGCAGCGCGGCCCGGTTCTCAGCGAAGTGGAACGGACCATGTCCGAAGGACTGATGGTGTTCACCGGAAACGCGAACCCGCTTCTCGCGGCCGCGGTTTCCAAGAACCTGAACCTGCCGCTCGGCAAGGCGACGGTCGGCCGCTTCTCGGACGGCGAGGTCAACGTCGAGATCCAGGACCACGTCCGCGGCAAGGACGTGTTCGTGCTGCAGTCGACGTGCGCGCCGACGAACGACAACCTGATGGAGATCATGGTGATGGCCGACGCGCTGAAGCGTTCGTCGGCCGGCCGCGTCACGGCGGCCATCCCGTACTTCGGCTACGCGCGGCAGGACCGCCGGCCGCGCAGCGCGCGCGTCGCGATCAGCGCGAAGGTGGTCGCGAACATGCTGCAGGTCGCCGGCATCGATCGCGTGCTGACGATGGACCTGCACGCGGACCAGATCCAGGGCTTCTTCGACATCCCGGTCGACAACATCTACGCGTCGCCGATCCTGCTGGCCGACCTGTACAAGAAGGACACGACGAACCTGCAGGTGGTCTCGCCGGACGTCGGCGGCGTGGTCCGCGCGCGGGCGTTCGCGAAGCGGCTCGACACCGACCTCGCGATCATCGACAAGCGGCGGCCGCGCGCGAACGTCGCCGAGGTGATGAACATCATCGGCGACGTCGAAGGCCGCACCTGCGTGATCATGGACGACATGGTCGACACCGCGAACACGCTGTGCAAGGCGGCGCAGGCGCTGAAGGATCGCGGCGCCGCGAAGGTGCTCGCGTATTGCACGCACCCGGTGCTGTCGGGCGGCGCCGTGCAGCGGATCGACGCGTCGACGCTCGACGAGCTGGTCGTCGTCGACACGATCCCGCTGAATCGCGACGCGCAGAAGAGCCCGAAGATCCGCCAGATCTCGTGCGCGCCGCTGCTCGCCGAGACGATCCAGCGGATCAGCAAAGGCGAGTCGGTCAGCTCGCTGTTCGCCGAATAGTTGCCTGAGGCAAGGATGTTCACTTCCGGGCGCGCCGTTTCGCCGTGCCCGGTCGCAGTCGTCGCGAAGCACATCCCCGTCTGGTCGCGGACGGGATCCTGCAACACTCTGGAGAAGTCCATGAAAGTCACAGCCACCACGCGCAACACGCAAGGTACGGGTGCGAGCCGCCGCCTTCGTCGCGCCGGCCGGGTCCCCGGCATCGTCTACGGCAGCACCGAGAGCCCGGTCGCGATCGAGCTCGATCACAACGACCTGTTCCACGCGCTGCGCAAGGAAGCATTCCACTCGTCGATCCTCGACCTCGAGCTCGACGGCGCCGGCACGACGAACGTCCTGTTGCGCGACGTGCAGTACCACCCGTTCAAGCAGCAGGTCCTGCACATCGACTTCCAGCGCGTCGCCGCGAACGAGAAGCTGCACGTCAAGGTGCCGCTGCACTTCGTCAACGCCGAGGTCTCGCCCGCGGTCAAGCTGTCGGCGAACATCGTCAGCCACGTGATGAACGAGATCGAGGTCGTCTGCCTGCCGAAGGACCTGCCGGAGTTCATCGAGGTCGACCTCGCCTCGCTGCAGGCGCAGGGCACCGTGCACGTGTCGGACCTGAAGCTGCCCGACGGCATCGCGGTCACCGCGCAGGGCGAGGAAGTCGTCGCGACGGCGTCGCTGCCGGCCGCGCTCGTCGAGGCGAACGCCGCGGCCGAGGCCGAGGCCGTCCCGGCCGCCGGGGCGCCCGCGGCCGCGCCGGCCGCAGACAAGAAGTAGCGCACGGCGGACGCGCCGCGCGCCGGTTCCTCCGGCGTGCGGCGCCGTTCCGCATCCGCGCGAGCGGCGGCCGCGCCGCTTGCCTAGAATGCGCGGATGCCCATCGATCACCAGCTCCTCCAGGCGTTCGCGCCGACCGGCAAGCTCCGCGTCGCGATCAATTTCGGCAACCCGGTGCTCGCGAAGGCCGGCGACGGCGGCGCGCCGGTCGGCGTCTCCGTCGACATCGGCCGCGAACTCGCGCGTCGGCTCGGCGTCGACGCGCAGCTGCAGCCGGTCGACACGGCCGGCAAGTCGGTCGAGCTCGTCGAGCGCGAGCAGGCCGACGTCGGCTTCTTCGCGATCGACCCGAAGCGCGGCGCGCTGATCGCGTTCACGACGCCGTACGTGCTGATCGAGGGCGCGTATCTCGTGCGCGCCGACAGCCCGATCCAGAGCAACGCCGAGGTCGACTGCCCCGAGAAGCGGGTCGTCGTCGGCAAGGGCAGCGCGTACGACCTGTTCCTGAGCCGCGAGCTGACGCGCGCGACGATCGTCCGCGCGCCGTCGTCGCCGGCGGTCGTCGACACGTTCCTGAAAGAGGGCGCCGACGTCGCGGCCGGCGTGCGTCAGCAGCTCGAGGCCGACGCGAAGCGCCTCGGCGGCCTGCGCGTGCTCGATGGCCGCTTCATGGTGATCCGTCAGGCGATGGGCGTGCCGAAGAGCCGCGGCGCCGCGGCCGCCGCGTGGCTCACGGACTTCGTCGAGCAGCTCAAGACGTCCGGGTTCGTCGCATCCGCGCTCGCACGGCACGGGATCGACGGCGCCTCGGTCGCGCCTGCGGGCGCCGCCGACGACGCCGGCTGATGGCGGCGGTCCGGCTCGTCGTCGGCCTCGGCAATCCCGGCGCGCAGTACGCCGCCACGCGCCACAACGCCGGCTTCTGGTTCGTCGAACGCTACGCGGAGACGGCGCGCGTCGCGCTGCGCAGCGAGCGCGGCTTCCACGGCATCGTCGGCAAGGACGGCCCGCGCTGGCTCCTGATGCCCGAGACGTTCATGAACCGGTCCGGACTCGCGGTCGGCGCGCTCGCCCGCTTCTACAAGATCCTGCCCGACGAGATCCTCGTCGCGCACGACGAGATCGACCTGCTGCCGGGCGCGATCAAGCTCAAGCTCGGCGGCGGCACGGCCGGACACAACGGCCTGCGCGACATCGCGTCGGTACTCGGCACGCCGGCGTTCTGGCGGATGCGGATCGGCGTCGGCCATCCGCGCACGCTGCAGCTGCAGCAACAGGTGGTCGACTTCGTGCTGCATCCGCCGCGTCGCGACGAGCAGAAGGCGATCGACGACGCCATCGAGCGCGGCCTCGCCGTGCTGCCGCTGATGTTCGACGGCCAGGCCGAGGCCGCGATGATGACGCTGCACACGCCGCCCGGATGAGCTGGCCGGGCGACGCGGCGCCCCGATCATCGCGCCGCGGCGCGACCGCGCACCGCTCGTCGGCACCGGCGGCTCGCGGCACCCCGCCGGCGACGCGACGAGGCATCATCGCGCTTCTCCGTCACCACCGTTCGCTCCCATGCTCCGACTCGCCCTCGCCATGACGACCGCCTTCCTCGCCTCCGCCGTGCCCGCCGGCGCCGGCCACGCCGCCGACGCGCCGGTGAAGACCTACGACGTGCGCGACTTCTTCCGCAAGCCGGAGCGCTCGTACTTCCGGCTCGCGCCGGACGGACGGCACCTGTCGTTCGTCGCGCGCGACAGCGGCCGGCTCAACGTCTTCGTGCAGGCGCTCGACGACGCCGGCGCGCCGGTCGGCGAGCCGAAGGCGCTCACGCACGAGTCGGCCCGCGACGTGACCGACTACTTCTGGAAGGGCGACGACCACATCGTCTACGTCAAGGACTTCGGCGGCGACGAGAACTTCCACGTGCTGACGGTACCGATCGACGGCAGCGGCGCCGGTCGCGACCTGACGCCGTACGACGGGGTCCGCGCGGACATCGTCGACGACCTGCGCGACGACCCGAAGCACCTGCTGATCTCGCACAACCGCCGCGACAAGCAGGTATTCGACGTGTTTCGCGTCGACGTCGACAGCGGCGACGCGACGCTCGTCGCGCAGAACCCGGGCAACATCACGGGCTGGGTCACCGATCATGCGGGCCGCCTGCGCGCGGGCGTCGTCAGCGACGGCGTGAACTCGGCGATCGTCTATCGCGACACCGAGGCCGATCCGTTCCGCACGATCGTGTCGACGGACTTCCGCGAGTCGGTCGATCCGCTGTTCTTCACGTTCGACGACGAGCGCCTCTACGTCAATTCGAACCGCGGCCGCGACAAGAAGGCGATCGTCGAGTTCGACCCGAAGACGTCGAAGGAAGGCCGGCTCGTCTACGAGAACCCGGACGTCGACGCGGCCGGCCTCAGCTTCTCGCGCAAGCGCAAGGTGCTCACCGAGGCGACCTACGTCGACTGGAAGGTCGAGCACAAGATGCTCGATCCTGAGACCGCCGCGATCTACGCCGACCTCGCGAAGCAGCTGCCCGGCTACGAGATCACGCTGCAGAGCGCGACGAAGGACGAGACGCGCTTCGTCGTCGCGGCGTCGAGCGACCGGACGCAGGGCGCGCGCTACGTCTACGACGCGCCGAAGAAGTCGCTGACGAAGCTCGGCGACATCCAGCCGTGGCTGTCCGCGAGCGACATGGCGCCGATGAAGCCGGTCACGTACCGCGCGCGCGACGGCCTGACGATCCACGGCTACCTCACGCTGCCGGTCGGCCGACCGGCGAAGCACCTGCCGGTCGTCGTCAACCCGCACGGCGGCCCGTGGGCGCGCGACATCTGGGGCTTCAACCCGGAGGTGCAGTTCCTCGCGAACCGCGGCTACGCGGTGCTGCAGATGAACTTCCGCGGCTCGACCGGCTACGGCCGCACGTTCTGGGAGAAGAGCTTCCGCGAGTGGGGCCGCACGATGCAGGACGACATCACCGACGGCGTCGAGTGGCTGAAGCAGCAGGGCATCGCCGACCCGAAGCGCATCGCCATCTACGGCGGCAGCTACGGCGGCTACGCGACGCTCGCCGGCGTCACGTTCACGCCGGACCTGTACGCCGCCGCGGTCGACTACGTCGGCGTCGCGAACCTGCTGACGTTCATGAACACGATCCCGCCGTACTGGGAGCCGGTGCGCCAGCAGTTCTACGCGATGGTCGGCGATCCGGTGAAGGACACGGCAGATGCTCGAGGCCGAGTCGCCGGTCAACTTCGTCGACCGCATCCGCACGCCGCTGTTCGTCGCGCAGGGCGCGCGCGACCCGCGCGTCAACAAGGCCGAGAGCGACCAGATCGTCGAGGCGCTGCGCAGGCGCGGCGTCGAGGTGGAGTACATGGTCAAGGACAACGAGGGCCACGGCTTCCACAACGAGGAGAACCAGTTCGACTTCTACGGCGCGATGGAGAAGTTCCTCGCGCGGTATCTGAAGCCCTGAGCGACGGGCGGGTGTCGCGCTGCGACGGGTCGAACGGTCGTCCGGCGCAGCGCGCGACGGGCTCGTTCCGCCTCGTCGCGCTGACGAGCGGAGGAACGACGCTGGGTTCCCGCGTTCGCGGGAACGACGACGGGAGGGCGACGGCCCGTGCCCGGTCGCGGCGACGGTCCGCCGTGCGCGCGAACGACGACGAACGGCCCGCACCCGATCGCGCTACACTCGACGCGCCCTCCCGAACCGCATCGCGCATGGAACGTTCCGCCTTCTTCGACAACCTGCAGGACCGTCTCGGCAAGCTGCTCGACGAGACGCCGGCGGCCGACCTGCGCAACAACCTGCGCGCGTTGCTGCAACAGGCCTTCGAGCGCTTCGACCTCGCGACCCGCGAGCAACTTGATTTGCAGGCCGAGCTGCTGGCGCGTGCTCAGGGCCGCATCGCCGACCTCGAGGCGCGCATCGGGAAGCTCGAGGCCGAGCGCACGCCGGCGGCCCCGATGCCGCTGCAGGACTCGCCGATCGGCTGAAGCGGTTCGAGGCGTCGGCGCGACGTCACCCGGACGCGCGCCGGCGCGACGTCACCCGGACACGCATCGTCGGTCGCCGATCCGTTCGGACGACGCCCGTCGATCCGCACCGACGTCCCGTCGATCCGCAACGACGTCCCGTCGATCCGCGAGGACGACGCCGCGTCGGTCCGTTCGGAGGGACGCCCGGCCGATCCGTTCGGACGATGCGCGTCCAGCGACACGCCGTTAGCGTCGCGTCATGCGTCGCACGGCACGACCACCGAACCCTGCCTCGGCGTCGCCGTCGATCGGCGCCTCGCGGCGACGGTCGCGGCGTCGTCGATGACGGCGTCGCTCGCGATCCTGCGCAGCCGCGCGCTCGCCGACATGGCCGCGCCCGAGGTCAGCGTCGAGGTTCATCTGTCCGGCGGCCTCCCGGCGTTCCACATCGTCGGGCTCGCCGAGACCGAGGTGAAGGAGAGCCGCGACCGCGTCCGCGCCGCGTTGCTGAATGCGCGCTTCGAGCTGCCGGCGCGCCGCATCACCGTCAACCTCGCGCCGGCCGACCTGCCGAAGGAGTCCGGACGCTTCGACCTGCCGATCGCGCTCGGCATCCTGGTCGCCTCGGGGCAGCTGCCGGCGGACCGCGTCGACGACTTCGAGTACGCCGGCGAGCTGTCGCTGTCGGGCGCCCTGCGGCCGATCCGCGGCGCGCTCGCGATGACGCACGCCTCGACCCGGTCGGCCGGTCGCGTGCGCCGCGGGTTCATCCTGCCCCACGAGTCGGCCGACGAGGCGGCACTGTGCGACGGCGCGTCGGTGTACGCGGCCGACACGCTGCTCGACGTCTGCGCGCACCTCGCGGGGCAGGCGCCGCTCGTCGTGCACCGCGCACCGGTCGCGACCGGACCGATCGCGTCGGGGCCCGACTTCGCCGACGTCCGCGGCCAGCACGGTGCGAAGCGGGCCCTCGAGATCGCGGCGGCCGGCCAGCACAGCGTGCTGATGATCGGACCGCCAGGCACCGGCAAGTCGATGCTGGCCGCCCGCTTCCCCGGCCTGCTGCCGACGATGACGACCGACGAGGCGCTCGAGTCGGCGGCGATCGCGAGCCTCGCGGGCCGGTTCGCGATCGAGCGATGGCGCGTGCGGCCGTTCCGCGCGCCGCATCACACGGCATCGGGCGTGGCGCTGGTCGGCGGCGGCAACGTGCCGCGGCCCGGGGAGATCTCGCTCGCGCACCACGGCGTGCTGTTCCTCGACGAACTCCCCGAGTTCGACCGACGGGTGCTCGAAGTGCTGCGCGAGCCGCTCGAGTCGGGGCGCATCACGATCTCGCGCGCCGCGCGGCAGGCCGACTTCCCCGCGCGGTTCCAGCTGATCGCGGCGATGAACCCGTGTCCTTGCGGCCATCTCGGCCACCCGGTCCGCGTGTGCCGATGCTCGCCGGACCAGGTCAAGCGCTATCACGACCGCATCTCCGGCCCGCTCGTCGACCGCATCGACCTGCGCATCGAGGTGCCGGCGCTGACCGACGGCGCGATCGCGGGCGCGGCGCCGGGCGAGCCGAGCGCCGCGATCGCGCGGCGCGTCGACGACGCGCGTCGACGGCAGGTCGCGCGTCAGGGTCATCCGAACGCGCTGCTCGACGTCGCGTCGATCGACGCGCACTGCCGGCCCGATGCGGACGGCGCCGCGCTGCTCGCGACCGCGCTGACGCGGCTCGGGTGGTCGGCGCGCGCCTATCACCGCGTGCTAAAGATCGCGCGAACGATCGCCGACCTCGCGGAGCGCGACGCGGTCGTGGCGGCGGACGTCGCGGAGGCGATCGGCTATCGACGCACCCTGCGCGAGGAGGGCTGACCGAACGACGCGGATCGACGCGTGCAGGTCGTCGGCTTCGGACCCCGCCGGAGCGCGACCGGCGCCCGTCGACGAGGCGCCGACCCGACCTCGTCTCAGCGCGCGACCGGGCCCGGTGCCGAAGGCCGATCGACGCCGGCCTGCACGACCGCGTCCGCGATGTCGCGGTCGACGGTCGCCACGGCGTCGTTCCACGCGCCGACGATCGCCTCGTAGCTCGTGCCGGCGATCGGCGACGATGCGACGGTGCGGCCGTTACGGATCGTGCCGTCCGACGGTCGGCGGATGCTCCACAGCGCGTCGACGACCGCCTCGCCGTTCGGCACCGCGTCGAAGCGCACGACATCGACGGTGATCCGCAGCGCCGGATCGGCGATCGACGACTGCGGATAGGCCGCGACCTGCGCCGGCTGTCCGGCGTCGGCGAGCGCGCGCGACAGCCGCGTCGCGAGCGTGCGACCGATGCCGCTCTTGATCGACTCGGCCCACAGATGATTCTCGGACACGACGACGCGATTCGCGTTGTCGCGCGTCACGATCTGCGGACGGTCGACGAGCTCGGGGATGCTGACGGCGCTGATCACGACGCCGGGCAGCGTCGACGGCGTCGAGCCCGCGCCATTCGAGGCGCTCGTCGCGGCCGGCGTCGACCCGATCACGGCCCCGCCGTCGCTGAGCGCGAAGAACGTGTCGCGGTCCACCGCCGCCGCGCAGCCGGCGACGAGCGCCGCGGCGAGCGTCGCGAACGCCGTCACGCGCACGACGCGCGACCTCGACGCCGCTGTCCTGAGCCACGAGGTGCTGGTCATTTCGCGATCGTCTCCGCGGTGGAAGAAGCCTTGCCGTCGCTCGACGGCGCGCTCGGCGGCGTCGCGGACTTCGGCGCCGGCAACGCGCTGCTCGGCGTCTTCGGCACGTCGCCGAACGGCGCGTCCGGCGCCTTGCCGCGCAACAACGACTCCGGATGGCGTTGCAGGTAGTCGGTCAGCAGCCGCAACGACGCGGCGGCGCGATTGAGCTCGGTCAGCGTGCCGCGCAGGTCCTGCTGCACCGACGAGTCGGGCGCGAGCACCTCGTTCGCGCTCTTCATCGTGCGCTTGACCTCGTCGAGCGTCGCGGTGACGGCCGGCGCGACGTTCGCGTTCACGTTGCCGATCAGCTGGTCGGCGCTCTTCAGCGATACCTGCAGCTCCTGCAGCGTGCGTCGGATGTCGCCGGCGAGCTGCTCGAACGGAATCTTGTCGATCTTCTTCGCGATGCTGTTGAACGTCTCCTCGAGTTCGTCGAGGCTGCCGGGAATCGTCGGCACGATCCGCATGCCCTGGTCGTCGCGGATCGGCGTGTTCGGCGGCAGCGGCGCGGCGTTCCTGAAGTAATCGAGCGCGAGGTACTTCTGGCCGGTCAAGAGGTTGCCGGCGCGCAGCTGCGCGCGCAGGCCGCGATGGACGAGCACGTTGCGATAGCGCGCGTCGCCCTGCGTCGACTGCGAGTCGAGCATCGGGCTGCCTGCCTCGCGATCCGCGCGGTCGATGCGCGCCGGCAGCACGTCCTTGTACAGAACGAACTCGACCGGGAAGTAGATGTCCTGCTTCGCGCGGTCGTAGCGCATCTCGATCGATCGCACCTCGCCGACCACGAAGCCGCGGAACTCGACCTGCGCGCCGACCGACAGTCCGCGGATGGAGTCGTTGAAGTACGCGATGTACTTCTCGAGCTGGGCGTCGGAGCGCTTCATCGCGAGGCTCTCCTCCGCGAACAGCTTGAACGGCATGTCGTTCGCGGCCTGCGGCCCGGGCGGTTCGTCCGGCGGCGTCTGGAACGCGACGCCGCCGACGAAGACCGACGTCAGCGACTGCGTCTGCACCTTCACGCCGTTGCCGTCGATCGAGACGTTGAAGCCGCTCGCCTCCCACCAGCGGGTGTTCTGCGTCACGTAGCGCTCGTACGGCGAGCGGATGAAGACATGCGCGGTGACGCCCTTGCCGTCGGGGTCGAGGTCGACGCCGGTGACCTGGCCGACCTCGAAGCGGCGAAACAGCACCGGCGTGCCGATGTCGAGCGAGCCAGAGTCGAGCGCATGCAGCAGGAACTCGCGGCCCGGCTCGTCGGTGGTCACCGACGGCTGCTGGTCGAGGCCGACGAACTCGCGCCGCGACTCGGTCGACTTGCCGGCGTCGACCCCGATGTACGAGCCCGACAGCAGCGTCGTCAGCCCGCTGATCTGGCCGCCGGCGATGCGCGGCTTGACGATCCAGAAGCGCGTGTCGTCGACCAGCAGGTCGGTCGCGTTGCGCGTCATCTGCGCGGTGACGACGACGCCCTTGCGGTCCTTGTTCAGCGAGATCGTCTGCACCGTCCCGATGTCGACGTTCTTGTACTTGATCTTCGTCTTGCCGGCCTCGAGGCCTTCGGCCGTCTTGAACTCGATGTCGATCGTCGGACCGTTCGTGCGCAGCGCGTGGAACACGAGATACAGCGCCGATCAGCACCGCGACGATCGGGATGATCCAGACGAGCGAGATCTGGCGCCGCTTGCGCCGCGTGACGCGGGCCTTCGGGATGCCGTCGACCGGCGGGGGCGGCGCGGGCGGCGGCGGGCCGGCGGGCTCGACGGTCGCGTCGTCAGTCATCTTCGCGATCGGGGTCGGCGCCGCGTTGCGTCGATCGGGTCCCAGATCAGCCGCGGATCGAACGCATGCGACGCGAGGATCGTCATCACGCAGACCGCGCCGAACGCGAGGACGCCGGGGCCGGCCGTGACCTCGGCGAGGCTCTTCAGCTGCACGAGCGCGGTCAGGATCGAGACCGCGAAGATGTCGAGCATCGACCATCGGCCGATGAACTCGACGATGCGATACAGCATCGTGCGCTGGCGCGGCTTGCGCAGCACGCCGCGCTGGACGGAGATCGTCAGGCCGATCAGCACGATCAGCTTCGCGAGCGGCACCGTGATGCTCGCGAAGAACACGAGCAGCGCGAGCGGCCACGAGCCGGCCTGCCAGAGATGGATGACGCCCGAGAAGATCGTGTCGCTCTGATCGTCGAACAGCGTGCGCGTGTCGGTGATCGGCAAGCAGGTTCGCGGGAATGTACAGGATGAGCGCCGAGATGATGTAGGCCCACGTGCGGGCGATGCGACGACGGCTTGCGCAGGTGCAGCGACTCGCCGCAGCGCGGACAGTCGACGTGCGCGTCGCCGCCCGCCGCCGCATCGAGCGCCGCCGCGTCGGGCCGCCTGCTGAGCAGACCGCACGACGGGCAGGCGTAAAGCCCCGCGCTGCGCGCCGTGACGGCGCCGTAGCGCTGGGCGCCCTCGTCGGACGTCCACGACTCGAGGTCCTCCTCGTCGGCGGCGCCGGCGAGGCGGTCACCGTCGTGACGGCGACGCCACGTCGCGACCGCTTCGGCGATCGTCGCGCTCACGCCGCCGCCTCGTCGCGACGGATCGGCAGCCGCGTCCAGACGTCGCGCGGATCGAACGCCGAGTTCGCCGCCGCGAGCACGAGGATCAGCGCGCCGATGGAGTACAGCGCCGGCCCGACGACGACCGACGCGAGCTGGCCGAGCTTCACGATCGACACCAGGGCGCCGAGCATGAAGACCTCGAGCATGCCCCACGGCCGCGCCGCCAATACCGCGCGCAGCAGCGGCCCGGACCACGGCGGCATCGACGACGCGGCGCCGTTGTCGACGCGCAGAACGCCGGAAGCGAGATACAGCATCGCCGCGAGGTCGAACGCCGGCGCGAGGATCGTCGTCACGAGCACGAGGCCTGCGACGAGCCGCATGTCCTGCTGCCACAGATGGAGGATCGCGCCGGTCAGCGTCGTCGTGACGCCGTTGCCCTGCGCCTCGAGCGACACGAGCGGGAACGCGTTGCCGATGATGAACAGCACCGCGCCGCCGACCAGCAGCGCGAACACCTGGCCCATCGCGCGATGCGATCCGTGCACGAGCGTCATCCCGCACCGCCAGCACTGCACGGCCGTGCGACGCGGCAGGCGCCGCGGCTCCTGCTGCAGGGCGTCGCATTCGGGACAGGCGATCATCGCGCGGCCGATGCGTCCTTCGTCAGCGGCTGGACAGCGGCGCGACGGTCGCACCCGCAGGTGGGGGGTTCGCGGGCGCCGGCCCGCTCGATGCGAGCGGCGCGTCGACCGGCGCCGTCGTGGCCGGGGCGCTGTCCCATCCGCCGCCGAGCGTGCGGAACAGGTCGACGGTGTAGTTGAGCCGCGCCATGCGGTTCTGCACGAGCGTGATCTCGGCCGCGTTCGCCTGCCGCGTCGCATCGAGCACGTCGAGATACGCGGAATAGCCCGACTGATAGCGGAGTCGCGACAGCCGCAGCGTCCGGCGTGCCGCGTCGACCTCGGTCATGACCTCGGGCTCGGCCGCGTTGCTCTCGGCCACGTTCGTCAGCGCGTCGGCGACCTCGTGGAACGCGCCTTCGACGGTCGTCTGATACGTCGCGATCTGCTCGTCGTTGCGGGCGCGGGCCTGGTCGAGCCGCGCGACGTACTTGCCGCCGGCGAAGATCGGCCCGCTGATGCCGAGGCCGAAGTTCCAGAAGCGGAACGGCGCCTTCAGCAGGTCGGACAGCGCGAAGCTCTGGCCCCCGTACGCGCCGGTCAGCGCGAACGTCGGGAACAGCGCGGCCTTCGCGACGCCGATCTCGGCGTTCGTCTCGACGACGAGCTGCTCGTCGCGCGCGACGTCCGGCCGCCGCTCGAGCAGCGTCGACGGCAGCCCCGGCGGCGGCACCGCCGGCACCGGGATGTCCTCGATGCCGCCCGGCGCGATCGTCAGCGACAGGTTGGCGGTCAGGTTCGCGAGCTGATGCTCCTGCACCGCGCGCTGGCGGCGCAGGTCGCGCAGGTTGACCTGCGTCTGCGCACGCAGCGTCTCGGCCTGCGCGTAGTCGAGCGCCGACGTGTAGCCGGCCGCGAGCCGCTTCTGCGCGATGTCGAGCGACTCGCCGACGACCTGCAAGGTGTTCTCGTTGACGCGGATCTGCGCGTCGAGCGAGCGCAGCGCGAAGTAGCTCTGCGCGACGGTCGACTCGAGCGACAGGATCGTCACGTCGCGGGCATACGCCGTCGACAGCAGCGCCGCGCGCGACGCCTCGGACGCGCGCCGCAGCTGGCCCCACAGGTCGAGCTCGTACTGCACGGTCGCGTCGAAGCGGAAGATGTTGCCGTACAGGACCTGCCCGCTGCCGGTCGTCGTGCTGCCGCCGAGCGCGCCGCCCGCGAGGCCGCTGCGCGCCCGTGCCCCGAGCGCGCCGTAGTCGACCTCGGGAAAGAACGCCGCGTTCGTCTCGCGCAGCGCCGCGCGCGCTTCCTCGACGCGCGCGACGACGAGGCGGATGTTCGGGTTGTTCGTGATCGCCGCGCGGATCAGGTCGTCGAGCGTCGCGTCGTTGTAGAGCTTCCACCAGTCGTCGCGGACGATCGCCGGCGACGAGTCGTCGGGCGCCGTCTTCGCGGCCGCGTCGAACGTGCCGGGCAGCGGCGTCGCGGGCCGGCGATAGTCGGGACCGACCGTGCAGCCGGCGATCGCGAGCGCGGCCGCGAGCGCCGCGAGGCGGCCGGCGGACGGGCGGGTCGATCGTCGGAACGTCGGGTTCATCGTGTCACGCGGATGATGCATGATCGCCTCAGGGCCTGTGCTCGCCGGGGACGTCGGGGTCGTGCAGCGCCGCGTCGTCGTCCTCGATCGCCTCGTCGCTCGCATGCATCGCCTTGTGCGCGGCCTCGACCTCGCGCTTCTGCTCGGCGATCTCCTTCGGCTTCGGCTTGCGCGCCAGCAACGTGAAGAACATCGGGATGAAGATCGGCGCGATGAACGTCGCCATCAGCATGCCGCCGAACACGCCGGTGCCCATCGACTGACGCGAGCCGGCGCCGGCGCCGGTCGCGATCACGAGCGGGAACACGCCGAGCACGAACGCCAGCGACGTCATCACGATCGGGCGGAAGCGCAGCCGCGCCGCCGTCATCGCGGCCTCGAGCGCGCGACTGACCTTCGAGCAGCGACTGCTCGGCGAACTCCACGATCAGGATGGCGTTCTTCGCCGCGAGGCCGATCAGCACGATCAGGCCGATCTGGAAGTAGATGTCGTTGTCCATGCTGCGCAACCACACGAAGCCGAGCGCGCCGGACAGCGCGAACGGCACCGCGAGCAGCACCGCCGCCGGCAGGCCCCAGCGCTCGTACAGCGCCGCCAGGATCAGGTACACCATGATGATCGCGAGGCCGAACGCGAAGATCGACGCGTTGCCGGTCCGCTTCTCCTGGAACGCCTGTCCGGTCCAGTCGATCTGGTATCCCTTCGGCAGCGTCTTCGCGGCGACCTCCTCGACCGCGCGTGATCGCGTCGCCCGACGCGACGCCGGGCTTGCCGCCGCCGAAGATGTGGCCCGCGAGGAAGCCGTTGTAGCGCTCGAGCTGCTCCGCGCCGATCACCGTCTTCACCGAAACGATCGCCTACAGCGGGATCATGTTGCTCGTGATGCCGACCTGGCTCTGCCCCGGCGCCGCCTGCTGGCCGACGGTCGTCGAGCGGACGTAGACCTTGCCGATGTCGTCGGGATGGGTGCGGAACGGCGCGTCGGCCTGCAGCTGCACGCGGAACGTCCGGCCCGACACGTTGAAGTCGTTGACGTACAGCGAGCCCATCGTGGCCTGCAGCGCGGTGTACACGTCGGCGATCGGGACGCCGAGCGCGAGCGCCTTCTCGCGGTCGACGTCGACCTGCAACTGCGGCACCGTGTTGCGGAAGAACGTGTTCTGCGCGCCGAGCCGCGGATCCTTCTGCAGCGCGGCGATGAAGTCGTTCATCACCTTCGCGAGGTCCGACGGATTCGCGTTGCTGGTCCGGTCCTGCACGATAGACCTCGTAGCCGCCCGCGTTGCCGATGCCGCGGATCGCCGGCGGGTTGAACGCGAGCACGATGCCGTCGTCGATCTTCGCGTTCTGTCCGAACACGATGCCGACGAGCTGCTGCGCCGTCGTCTTGCGCTGGTCGTAGTCCTTCAGCGGATAGAAGATCGTCGCCGCATTCGTCTTGTTGCCGCCGGCGATGAAGTCGAAGCCGTTGATCGTGAGGATGTCGTCGATCGCCTCCTGGCCCTGCAGCAGCTCGCGCAGCTTCGTCGTCGTGCGCTCCGTCCGCTTCAGGCTCGCCCCGTCGGGCAGCTGTGCCGATCCGATGATGTAGCCCTGGTCTTCCGCCGGCACGAAGCTCGACGGCGTGCGCCAGAACAGGAAGCCGACGACGACCACGACGAGCACGAAGATCGCGACCGCGATCGGCCGGTGGCGCAGTCCGCGGCCGACGAACATCAGGTACAGCCGGCTCGCGCGATCGAACCCGGTGTTGAACCAGCGGAAGAAGCGCGGCTTCTCCTTCTCGTGCTCCTCGTGCTTCAGCAGGATCGCGCAGAGCGCCGGCGTCAGCGTCAGCGCCACGACGCCCGACAGCACGACGGCGACCGCGACGGTCACCGCGAACTGCTTGTAGAGCTGCCCCGCGATGCCGCCGAGGAACGCGACCGGGATGAACACGGCGCACAGCACGAGCACGATCGCGACGACCGCGCCCTGCACCTCGCGCATCGCCTCGATCGCCGCCGCGACCGGCGTCAGCCGCTCCTCGCGCATCAGCCGCTCGACGTTCTCGAGCACGACGATCGCGTCGTCGACGACGATGCCGATCGCGAGCACCATCGCGAACAGCGTCAGCGTGTTGATCGAGAAGCCGAACAGGTAGAGGCCCGCGAACGTGCCGATCAGCGACACCGGCACGGCGACCGCCGGGATCAGCGTGGCGCGCCACGTCTGCAGGAAGACGAACACGACCGCGATCACGAGCACCGCCGCGATCGCGAACGTGTGGACGACCTCGGTGATCGACGCCTTGATGAACAGCGTCGTGTCGAACGGGATCGAGTAGACGACGCCCGGCGGGAAGCCCGGCTTGAGCTCCTCGAGGCGCGCGCGGACGCGGTTCGCCGTATCGAGCGCGTTCGCCCCGGCCTGCAGGAACACGCCGATCGGCACGCCGATGCGGTCGTGCACGTAGCTCGACGCGTCGTAGGTCTGCGCGCCGAGTTCGACGCGCGCGACGTCCTTGACGCGCAGCGTGCCGCCCGGACCCGACGAACGCAGGACGATGTCGCCGAACTGCTCGGCCGTCAGCAGGCGGCCCTTCGTCGTCACCGTGTACGTCAGCTTCTGGTCGGCCGGCGCGGGCTCGGCGCCGATGCGTCCCGCCGCGTACTGGTTGTTCTGCGCGGTCACCGCGGCCTGCACGTCGGCCGGCGTCACGCCGAGCTGCGCCATCCGCTCGGTGTTCAGCCAGATGCGCATCGAGTAGTCGCGCGCGATGAAGTTGATCGCGTCGCCGACGCCCGGCACCCGCTTGATCTCGTCGAGCATGTTGATCGTCACGTAGTTCGAGATCGTCAACACGTCGACCGGGTTCTGGTCGGACTCGGAGTACAGCATCACCGCGAACAGGATGTCGTTCGAGCGCTTCAGCACCGTCACGCCCTGGCGCTGCACCTCGACCGGCAGCCGCGGGTTCGCGATCTGCACGCGGTTGTTCACGTCCGTCTGCGCCTTGTCGCCGTCGGAGCCGACCTCGAACGTCACGGTGATCGTGACCTGCCCGTTCGCGCGAGTTCGACGACGAGCTGTAGTACAGCAGGTTGTCGATGCCGGACAGCTGCTCCTCGATCGGCGCGGCGACCGTCTTCGCGAGCGTCTCGGCGTTCGCGCCGGGATACGTCGCGGTGATCGTCACGGTCGGCGGCGCGATGTCCGGGTACTGCGCGATCGGCAGCGTCTTCAACGCCACCAGCCCGGCCAGCATCAGGATGATCGCGATCACGCTCGCGAAGATCGGCCGCAGGATGAAGAACTTCGACATGAGCGATCCGTCAGTGGATGTGCGCGTCGCGCGGGACGGGGACCGTCACTGCTTCGCTTCGCCGTTCGACTTCGCGGCGTCGGCGCCGCCCGGCTTCGCGCCGTCGGCGCCCGCGCCGGGCTGCGCGCCGGACGGCGCCGGGGCGCCGGCGCCAGGCTGCGTCGGCGTCTGTCCGCGAGGCCTGGGCCTGCGGCGGATGCGGCGAGACCGCCGCGCCGGGGCGCACCTTCAGGAGGTTGTCGACGATCACGCGGTCGCCCGGCGTTCAGCCCCTTCGTGACGACCCACTGGTCGCCCTGCCACGATCCGACCTCGACCGGCCGGACCGTCGCCTTGTCGTCGGGGCCGACGACCATCACCGACTTGCCGTTCGCGTTCGTCGACACCGCGGCCTGCGGCACGAGCACGCCGTCGACCTGGCCGATGTAGAGACGCGTCCGGACGAACTGGCCCGGCAGGATCCGCAGCGCCGGGTTCGGCACCTCGGCGCGCAGCTGCACCGTCCCGAGCGTGCGGTCGACGGTCGACGCGGCGAAGTTGAGCTTGCCGCGGTCGGGATACGGCTTGCCGTCGCTCGTCAGCAGGTCGACCGGCGCGCTGTCGCCGTTGTTGGCGCGCAGCCGGTCGTAGTCGCGCACGTCGATCGAGAAGCGCACCCAGATCGGGTCGGTCTGCACGATCGTCGTGAGCAGCGCCGAGTCGGTGTTCGCGGTGACGAGCGAGCCTTCGGAGACGAGGTTGCGGCCGGTGATGCCGCTGATCGGCGCCGTGACCTGCGTGTAGCTCAGGTTCAGCTCGGCGTTGCGCACGTCGGCCTGCGCGCGCCATGACCTGCGCGGCCGCGGTCTTCGCGGCCGACTGCGCGTCGTCGTAGTCCTTGCCGCTGACCGCCTGCTCCGCCGCGAGCGGCTTCAGGCGGTTCTGCTCGCGCACCGCCTGCTCGCTCGACGCCTGCGCCTGCGCGAGCGCGGCCTTCGCCTGCGCGAGCGCGATCTGGTACGGCTCGGGATCGATCTGGTACAGCACCGCGCCGGCCTTGACGCGGTCGCCTTCGGTGAAGCGCTGCTTCAGCAGGATGCCGGACACGCGTGCGCGGACCTGGATCTCCTTCGAGCCCTCGCTCTGGCCGACCGTCTCGACCGTCACCGGCACCTTCGTCGGCTGCGCGTCGACGACGGTGACCGGCAGCGCTGGCGGCGGGCCGCCGGCACCCGGCCGCCCGGGCCGCCGGCCTGCTGCGTCCTTCCGGCCGCACGCGCGGAGCGAGGCACGACGCGACGGCGAGACGACGAGCGCCAGCCGAGGAGCCGCGCCGGCGCCGCGAAGGCGAGCGGACGACGGCGGCGCACGTTGCTGCGGGCAAGGCTGGAGGAAGGCGTGGGTCATGGCGGACACGAGAAGGACGAGGAACCGGCGTCGAGGGAACCGTCGGGCGGCCGACGACGGCGAAGGCGAACCGGCGCGACGGCGCAGAACCGCCGCGACACGACGCGAAGCGACCAGCGCAAGAAGCGACCGGCCGCGACAGTGTAAACGGGGACGGCGTGCGGTCGTGTGACCGCGTCACCGGACGGTCGGCGCCGGGCGAAGCGCCGAGTCGCAGCGTCAACGTATCATACAGCCACGAATGTATGTAACCGTCGACGCTCACCCGGGATGCTCGGCCGGCATCCGTTCTCACCGCACAGGAAATGGTCCGACGCACCAAAGAGGAGTCGCTCGAGACGCGGCGCGCCATCATCGACGCGGCGCGGGAGGTCTTCGTCGCAGAACGGCGTGACGCGACGTCGCTCGACCAGATCGCCGAGGCCGCCGGCGTCACGCGCGGCGCCATCTACTGGCACTTCGCCGACAAGGCCGAACTGTTCTACGCGATGCGCGACCAGGTCAAGATTCCGCTGATCGACCGGTCCGACCTCGCGCTCGCCGACGAGGCGCGGCGGACCCGCTCGAGCGGATCGAGGCGTTCCTGCAGGTCGTGCTCGAGCGGATCGCGAACGACGAAGCGACGCGCGAGACGTTCCAGCATCATGACGTTCAAGTGCGAATACGTCGGCGAGTTCGCGCGCGACCTCGATGTCATGGCCGAGACGCACCTCGAGCTTCGCGACAGGCTCGCGAAGCTCTACCGGCAGGCGAAGCGGCGCGGGCTGCTGCGCGCGGGCATCGCGCCGACCTGTGCGCCGCGTCGGACACGCTGATCTTCATGTCCGGCCTGATCAAGATCTGGATCGTCGACGACAGCGGCGCGCTGGTGCGTCGACACGCGGCACGCCTCGTGCACGACCACGTCGACGGCAAGCGCGCGCCGCCGTCCACCGATCGGCCGCGCGCGGACGGCGCGCCACGCGGCGTCAGTCGAGTCGCAACGAAGTGAAGAACGTCTCGACCGCCTGACGTCCGCTGCTCTTCGCGAGCTCGTCGGCCGGGCCGATGACGACGATCTCGACGAGCCGCTTCTTCCGCTCGACGAAGCGGGCCTGCGCCCGCCAGGCGCGGCCGCCCTGCATCCCTTCGGCGTCGATCGTGTCGGCCGCGATCTCGCTGTGATCCGCCGCATGGACGGCGATCCGGTCGCGACGCGCCGTCGGTCGCGCCGACGTCGTCGAGCAGCTTGCGATCGAGCATCGCGCGCGCCGCGGCCGCGTCGCTGCCGGGCAGCAGGTCGAACGCCGCGATCGCGAAGCGCACGTCGCCGACCGACGCGACGTGGATCGACAACGGCAGCCGCATCGCGCCGACCTGCACGTCGCGCGTCGCGCTCGTCGCCTTGCCCGGGAAGCTGGCGACGAAGTCGCACCAGGTCCTCGAGCAGTCGGGCCGGTAGTCGCGCCAGTCGTAGCGCGGATAGCAGCCCGCCGGCGGCGAGGCCGAACGGCGACGATCGCCGTGAGCGTGGACGAGTCGGCGTCCGATGCGCGCCGCGTGCGCGCTTTGCGACAATCGCGATTCGAATGCGTTCCGGGGTCAGTCATGCTGATCACGTTCAAGTCGAAGGCCGCCGCCGACGTGCCGATGTATCCCGAGCACGCGAAGATGCTGCTGTCGCTGGTCGGCAAGCCGTTCGAACCGGCGTCGGCGCCGCGCGGCATCATCACGGCGGCCGAGGTCCCGGACGCGCTCGCGAAGCTGCAGGCCGCGTCCGATGCCGCGCGCCGCGACGAGAAGGAAGCCGCGCGCGACGAGGAGCCGGGCCAGGTCATGCCGGTCGGCCTCGCGCAGCGCGCGTTCCCGCTGATCGACATGCTGCAACGGGCCGCGAAGGACGGGCGCGACGTCGTCTGGGGCGTCTGACCGATTGATCGGAGGTCCATCGAACGTCTCCCGCATCGCCATCGATCGGTGGCGCGCGATCCTCGTCGCCGGCTGCGCGTCGCCCGACGCGCTGCGCGTCGGCATGACGCGCGAGCAGCTCGACGCGCGGTTCGGCAAGCCGAGTGCGGAACGTCGCGAAGGCGACGACGACGTGCGCATCTACACCGCTCAGCCGCTCGGCGTCACCGCGTCCGCTGCGCACATCGGGCCCGGACGGTCGTGTACCGCCGTCGAGCCGCTGCTTGAAACCGCCGCACTTCGCGCGCGATCGGCGTCGAACACGTGGACCAAGCAGGACGTCCTCGAGCACTTCGGGCCGCCCGCCGAGGTGCCGGCACGCGGCTCTATCCCGAGGTCTGGTCGTATCGCTATCGCGAGGCGGACATCTGGTATTCGCTGTTCAGCGTGATGTTCGACGCCGGCGGCGTCGTGCGCGCAGACGCAGAACGGGCCGGACCCGATGTACGACCCGAAGGACAAGCGGGCGCCACTGAGCGGCTCATCCGAGCGCGTCCTCGGCCGGCTCGTCGCTCGCGAGGAACGCGGTCAGCCGCGCGACCTCGGCGTCGAACGCCGCGCCGAAGGCCGCGCCCCCGGCCTGCGCTCGGCATATCCGGCTCGCACGTCGACGCTGCCCGCGCGAACGCGCGACGTTGACCCAGCCGACGACGCGCGCGTCGTCGCCCGCGTCCCACAGCAGCGGCAACGCGTAGTAGCCGAGCCGGCGCTTCGCGAGCGGCGTGTAGGCCTCGAAGCGATACGTCCAGCCCCACAGGTGCTCGAAGCGACGCCGGTCCCAGACCAGCGGATCGAACGGCGCGAGGAAGCGCACGCGCGGCGTCTGCGCGCGGCTCGCGCGACGTCGTCGCGCACGGCGAGACGTAGTCGACGCCGTCGACCCGCGTCGTCGCGAGCACGCCGCGCGCGCACGAGCAGCGGGATCCGCGCGCGCAGCGCGTCGCGCGCGATCGCCCGCTCGCCGAGCATCAGCGTCAGCTGCGCGAGGCTCGCCTTCGGCAGCGGCGCGTAGAGCCGCACGAGCAGTTCGATCAGGCCGTCCGCCGCGCTGCGGCGGCGTGCGCGCGGCTCGTCGTCGGCGCGCGCGCTCGGCGACGAATAGATGCGGATGCCGCGCGCGCGACGCGCGACGTGCAGCAGGCCGCGGTAGTGCAGGATGTCGAGCATCCGCGTCGTCGCGTTGGACTGGCCGCCCCACGCGTTGACGATCGAACGCGCGCGTGCGGCCCGAGGCGATCGCCTGCTCGACGGCGCGCGGATGGCTCGGGCCGTTCGCGGCCAGGAAGTCGAGGATCGCGCGGCGCAGATGCGGATGCTCCTCCTCGACGTGGAAGCGGCGCGCGATGCGCCGCGGATGCAGCAGCGGGCGATGACGACGATGCAGGAAGCCGTAGACGTGGACCATGTCCTCGACCAGCGGCAGCGACGGATACGCGCGTTCGAGGTCGCCGGCGCGATAGCCGGCGACGCGATGGCGCAGGATCAGGTCCTGCGCGCGCGCCGGCGCGCGGATCGGGTCGGCCTGCACGAAGCCGAGGCGATCGATCGCGGTCGCGAGGTCGACCGGCGCGAACAGCGTGCGGTCGGCGGCGGCGCGCCGCAGCGCGCGCAGGGCGTCCGTCGCCGCGCGCGTCACGCGCCCGGCACGACCGGGTCGGACAGTCGATGGACCTGCACGTCGATCGTCATGTCGACGAAGTCGCCGACGCGGCCGGTGAACGAGCCCTGGATCGGCGCGGCCTGGAACGCGTCGCGCGTGACGGCGACGCGGATCAGGTCGGTGCCGCCGTACAGCCGGTTCGTCGGATCGAACGTCAGCCAGCCGGCGCCCGGCACGTAGACCTCGACCCACGCGTGCGTCGCGCCGCCGCCGACGGTGCCCGACGCCATGCCGTCGATCGCCGGGTCGTAGATGTAGCCCGACACGAAGCGCGACGCGAAGCCGAGCCGGCGGACGGCCTCGATCATCAGCAGCGCGAAGTCGCGGCACGAGCCGGCGCGCAGCGCGAGCGTCTCGGTCGGCGTCTGCGTGCCTTCGACGTCGCGCGCCACGTACGCGAAGTCGCTCTTGATCGTCTCGGTGATGTCGGTGAGCATCCGCCGCGTCGGGATGTCGCCGATCGACGGGATGAACATGTTCGCCCACGCCGTCACGCGGCCGTCCGGGTCGCCGTGCTGCGGGACGAGGAACCCGCCGAGGTCGATGCGCTCCTCGCCGCTGTACGCGAACGGATAGATCTCGGCGTGCGGCGCGAGCGGCGACTCGAGGCTGCTGCCGCCGAAGTGCTCGATGCGGAACTTCGCGACGATCTCGAGGCGGTCGGCCTCGTCGCGCGGCGTGACGAGCGTGACCGCGTTCGAGAACACGTCCTGCACCCAGCGGATGTCGGCCTCGGGCGTGACGTCGAGCGACAGGTCGAGCACCTGCACGTCGTAGCCCGAGCGCGGCCGGAACATCACGCGATGCTCGCCGAACTCGACCGGCCGCGCGTAGCGATAGACGGTCGTGTGCTCGACCTCGAGGATGACGGACATGGCGCGACGCGTCAGAGGTTCGGCGCGAGCCAGCGTTCGACGTCGTCGAGCGACGCGGCCCGGCGGCGCGCGACGTCGGCGACCTGGTCGGCGCCGATCCTGCCGACCGCGAAGTACTTCGCCTCCGGGTGCGCGAAGTAGAAGCCCGACACCGACGACGCCGGCAGCATCGCGAAGCTCTCGGTCACCGACATGCCGATGTCGGTCGCGCCGATCAGCTCGAACAGCGGCGCCTTGACGGTGTGGTCGGGGCAGGCCGGATAGCCGGGCGCGGGGCGGATGCCGCGATACTTCTCGGCGATCAGCGCCGCGTTGTCGAGCGACTCGTCGGCCGCGTAGCCCCACAGGTCGCTGCGCACGCGCGCGTGCATCGTCTCGGCGAACGCCTCGGCGAGACGGTCGGCGATCGCCTTCAGCATGATCGACGAGTAGTCGTCGTGCTCGGCCTCGAAGCGCGCCGTCAGCTTGTCGATGCCGAGTCCCGCCGTGACCGCGAACGCGCCGATCCAGTCGTCGACGCCCGAGTCCTTCGGCGCGATGTAATCGGCCAGCGCGCGGTTCGGCGTGCCGTCGGGCTTCGCGGTCTGCTGGCGCAGGCCGGTCCACGTGAGCACCGGCGTCGTCCGCGACTCGTCGGCGTACAGCACGATGTCCTCGTCGATGCTCGCGGCCGGCCAGAAGCCGACGACCGCGTTGGCGGTCAGCCAGCGGTTCGACAGGACCTTCTTCAGCATCATCTGGCCGTCGCCGTAGACGCGGCGCGCCGACTCGCCGACGACCTCGTCGTTCAGGATCGCGGGGAACGGCCCGTGCAGCTCCCAGGTCTGGAAGAACGGACCCCAGTCGATCGCCTGCGCGATCTCGGCGAGGTCGTAGTTGCTGAACACGCGCCGGCCGATGAACTTCGGCTTCGGCGGCGTCTGCGCCGCCCAGTCGATCTTCAGGCGGTTGGCGCGCGCGTCCGCGAGCTTGATCAGCGGCGCCGCCTTCTTGTTCGCGTGCAGGTCGCGCAGCTTCGCGTAGTCGGCCTCGATCTCGGCGACGTACTTCTCGCGGCCGTCGTCGGCGAGCAGGCTCTGCGCGACGCGCACCGAGCGGCTCGCGTCGGTGACGTGCACGACCGGCCCCTCGTAGTTCGGCGCGATCTTGACCGCCGTGTGCGCGCGCGACGTCGTCGCGCCGCCGATCAGCAGCGGGATCTTCAGCATGCGGAAGTGGTCGTCGCGCTGCATCTCCTTCGCGACGTAGGCCATCTCTTCGAGGCTCGGCGTGATCAGCCCCGACAGCCCGATGATGTCGGCGCCCTCGGCCTTCGCCTTCGCGAGGATCTCGGAGCACGGCACCATCACGCCCATGTTGACGACGTCGAAGTTGTTGCACTGGAGGACGACCGTCACGATGTTCTTGCCGATGTCGTGCACGTCGCCCTTGACGGTCGCGATGACGATCTTGCCCTTCGCCTTCGCGTCGCCGCCGGCCGCGACGTGCGCGGCCTTCTCCTCCTCGATGAACGGGATCAGGTGCGCGACCGCCTGCTTCATCACGCGCGCGCTCTTGACGACCTGCGGCAGGAACATCTTGCCGGCGCCGAACAGGTCGCCGACGACGTTCATGCCGTCCATCAGCGGCCCTTCGATGACCTCGATCGGCCGGCCGCCGCGCGCGGCGATCGTCTGCGCGCATCTCCTCGGTGTCCTCGACGATCCACTGGGTGATGCCGTGCACCAGCGCATGCGCGAGCCGCGCCTCGACCGGCTCGTCGCGCCACGCGAGGTTCGCCTCCTCGCGCTTGCCGCCGGCCTTCAGCGTCGCCGCGAACTCGATCATCCGCTCGGTCGCGTCGGGCCGGCGGTTCAGCACGACGTCCTCGACGCGTTCCTTCAGCTCGGGCGTCGAGGTCGTCGTAGACGCCGAGCATGCCGGCGTTGACGATGCCCATCGTCAGGCCGGCCTTGATCGCGTGATACAGGAACACCGTGTGGATCGCCTCGCGCGCCGGGTCGTTGCCGCGGAACGAGAAGCTGACGTTCGACACGCCGCCGGAGATCTTCGCGTGCGGCAGGTTCGCGCGGATCCAGCTTGCACGCCTCGATGAAGTCGACGGCGTAGTTGTTGTGCTCCTCGATGCCGGTCGCGATCGCGAAGATGTTCGGGTCGAAGATGATGTCCTCCGGCCGGGAAGCCGACTTGCTTCGTCAGCAGGTCGTAGGCGCGCTGGCAGATCTCGATCTTCCGCTCGAACGTGTCGGCCTGGCCCTTCTCGTCGAACGCCATCACGACGACGGCCGCGCCGTAGCGCTTGCACAGCTTGGCCTGGCGCAGGAACTCGGCCTCGCCTTCCTTCATCGAGATCGAGTTGACGATCGCACTTGCCCTGCACGCACTTCAGGCCGGCCTCGATCACGTCCCACTTCGACGAGTCGATCATGATCGGCACGCGCGCGATGTCGGGCTCGGACGCGATCAGATTCAGGAAGCGGACCATCGCCGCCTTCGAATCGAGCATCGCCTCGTCCATGTTGACGTCGATGACCTGCGCGCCGTTCTCGACCTGCTGGCGCGCGACCGCGAGCGCCTCCTCGAACTGCTCGTCGAGGATCATCCGCGCGAACGCCTTCGAGCCGGTGACGTTGGTGCGCTCGCCGACGTTGACGAACAGCGAGTCGGCGTCGATCGTGAACGGCTCGAGGCCCGACAGGCGCAGCGGCTCGTAGTCGCATCACGCGGCCAGCGGCAGCGCCGCGTCGATGCGCCGGCGGCGGGACGTCGGCGACCGCCGTCGGCGATCGCCGCGATGTGGTCCGGCGTCGTGCCGCAGCAGCCGCCGGCGATGTTGACGAAGCCCGCCTCGGCGAACTCCCTGAGCAGCGCCGACGTGATCGCCGGCGTCTCGTCGAAGCCGGTGTCGCTCATCGGATTGGGCAGGCCGGCGTTCGGATAGACGCTGACGAACGCGTCGGCGACCTTCGCCAGCTCCTCGACGTACGGCCGCATCAGCGCCGCGCCGAGCGCGCAGTTGAGGCCGATCGACAGCGGCTGCGCGTGGCGCACCGAGTTCCAGAACGCCTCGACGGTCTGGCCCGACAGGATGCGGCCCGAGGCGTCGGTGACGGTGCCGGAGATCATCAGCGGCAGGCGCGGCGTGGCCGGTGCTCGGCGAAGTACTGCTCGATGGCGAACAGCGCGGCCTTGCGTTCAGCGTGTCGAAGATGGTCTCGACCAGCAGCAGGTCGGCGCCGCCTTCGACCAGGCCGCGGACCTGCTCGTGGTAGGCGTCGACCAGCTGGTCGAAGGTGACGTTGCGCGCGCCCGGGTCGTTGACGTCGGGCGAGATCGAAGCGGTCTTCGGCGTCGGGCCGAGCGCGCCGGCGACGAAGCGCGGCTTGTCCGGCGTCGAGTACTTGTCGCAGGCGGCGCGCGCCAGCCTCGCGGCGGCGACGTTCATCTCGTAGGCCAGGTCCTCCATGTGGTAGTCGGCCTGCGCGATGGTGGTCGCGCCGAAGGTGTTCGTCTCGATCAGGTCGGCGCCGGCGGCGAGGTAGTGCTCGTGGATCTCGTGGATCACGTGCGGCTGCGTCAGCGTCAGCAGCTCGTTGTTGCCCTTCAGATGCACGTCGACGCCCGGCACCGCGAAGTCGCGAAGCGCTCGCCGCGGTAGGCGGCCTCGTCGAGCTTGTAGCGCTGGATCATCGTGCCCATCGCGCCGTCGAGGATCAGGATGCGGCGTGCGAGGAGCTCGGGCAGGATGCGGGCGGCATCGATGGACATGGCGGACTCCGGGCGGGCGAGGCGTCGCCGTCGACGGACGAAGGCCGCAGGGCGGACGAAGGGACGAGGCCCGCGACGCGGACGACATTCGTCGGGCGGTCCGCGATCTTACTGCGGAGCCCGCTGCGCGTGCGGCGGTCACGGGCGCGACGTCGGGCGACGTCGCGCGATGCGGACTTCGGCCGGGTCGGCGGCGCGACCCGGCGACGTCAGTGCAGCACGAGCGGCTGCTGCATCATCGAGTCGAAGCGCGACAGGTATTCGTCGATCTCTTCGGTCGACGGCTCCGAGTCGATCAGCGACGTGACGTCCTTGCGGAACGTGTCGGCGAGCAGGCCGCCGATGAAGATCTCGCGCTTGGCGTTCTTGTCCATGATTTCGAACCCGCCTGGCTGCTGGTTGCCGTCGCGCGCCGCGAAGCTCGCGAATTCGACCACGCAGTAGTTCGGGCTGTTGTAGATCATGTTCATCGAGGACTCCGAATTCGAATGCTGGTCGAGGGCGGCGCGTCGACGGTTCGGCGGCCGCCCTCGATAACTAGCAAGTTCGGGGCCAAAGGGTGCCGAATCAAGGTGCTTGCGGATCCGGTGCCGCCGAGGCCGCGACGGGGCGGTCGATGACCGTTCATCGGCAGCGCGCGCGCGCGCCTTGAGCCGCGGCAAGAAATTCGACAGGACGATCGGGACGACCGTCGGCGCGCCGACGCACGGTCGAACGTGTCGGCGCGACGCGACGCGCGGATGCGACCGTCAGCGACGCGGCGCCTTGCTGAGCTCGACGCCGAGCTGCTTGAGCTTGCGATAGAGGTGCGTGCGCTCGAGGCCGGTCTTCTCGGCGACGCGCGTCATGCTGCCGTTCTCCTGCGCGAGGTGGTACTCGAAGTACGCGCGCTCGAACGCGTCGCGCGCCTCGCGCAGCGGCAGGTCGAGCGGCACGTTGCCGCGGATCGGGAACGGGCCGGCGAGCCGGACGGATCGAGGCCGTGCGCGAACGGCCGACCGTGACGCACGGGCCCATCGGCGCGCCGTTGATCGTCCGGCCGGCATCGCACCGAACGACAGGCCGGCGCGCACGCCGTTGTCGCCGCGTCGTCGCTGACGGCCGATGGCCGTCCCGACGGTCGGGCGGACGCGCGCGCGCGGCGCTCTGGCCGAGCGCGCGCATCGGCCGCGGTCGAGGCCCTGCTGGACGGCGCGCAGCAGCTTCTGCAGCGTGATCGGCTTCTCGAGGAAGTCGATGGCGCCGATGCGCGTGGCCTCGACCGCGGTGTCGATCGTGGCGTGGCCGCACATCATGATGACCGGCATCGTCAGCGCGCCGATCGCCGCCCATTCCTTGAGCAGCGTGATGCCGTCGGTGTCGGGCATCCAGATGTCGAGCAGCACGAGGTCGACGGCGTCGGCCTGCCGCTTGGCGCGCGCGGCGGCGGCGTTCTCGGCGACCGTGACGGTGTGGCCTTCGTCGCCGAGGATCTCCGACAGCAGCTCCCGGATGCCCATTTCGTCGTCGACTACGAGAATGTTGGCCATGGGTTGCGGCGCAGGATGAGGACGTCGACGCCGACGACGCCGGCGGCCGCTCGTCAAGCGACCTTCGCCGGGCGGTGCACCACCCGCGTGAAGACGATCGCCACGACGGCCCCGCCCTCCTCACGATTCTTCAACTCGATGCGCGCCTGATGCTCGTCGACGATCTTCTTGACGACCGCCAGGCCGAGCCCCGTGCCGCGCGTCTTCGTCGTCACGTACGGTTCGAAGGCGCGCGTGAGGATTCTAGCTGGAAAGCCGCTGCCATTGTCCGACACGCTGAGCCGGACCATCGGCTCGCCGCGGCCGGCGCCGCCGCGTCCGCGCGGTACGACGAGCTCGGTCGCGACGACGATGCGCGGCGCCGGCGACTCGCGCGTCGCGTCCTGGGCGTTCTGCACGAGGTTGTGGATCACCTGGCGCAGCCGGGTCGCGTCGCCGAGGATCGGCGGCAGGTCCGCGTCCGAGCATCACGAGCGGCCGAGCGCGGGCCGCGCCTCGCCGTGCGGCATCGACGGCATGCAGCGGCGCGCCGCGCTGCTCGTCGGCATTGACGTCGTACAGCGTCATCACCTCGGCGACGAGCGCGTTCAGGTCGAGCGGCGTCGACGTGGCCTGCGGCACCCGCGCGTAGTCGCGGAAGTCGTCGACCATCCGCTTCATCGCCGCGACCTGGTTGACGATCGTCGACACGCCGCGCTCGAGCACCGCGGCCTCGCGCGGCGCGACGTGCCCTTCGAGCTTCATCTTCAGCCGCTCGGCCGACAGCTGGATCGGCGTCAGCGGGTTCTTGATCTCGTGCGCGAGGCGGCGCGCGACCTCGGCCCAGGCGACCGAGCGCTGCGCCGCGATCACGTCGGTCATGTCGTCGAACACGACGAGGTAGCCGTCGCGCCGATCGGCGCCGCTGCCGACCGGGCAGCGCGAGCCGCGCGCGAGCACGACCAGCGGTTCGCCTTCGTCGCGCACGTCGAGCTCGATCTGCCGCTGCCAGTCGGTGCCGACGGTGGCGGGGTCCGCGAAGCTCGCCTCGATCGCGGTGCCGAGCGCCTTCAGGCTCGCGTCGCCGGGACCGGCGGCCGGCAACGCGGGGTCGGTGAAGCGATGGCCGAGCCGCGACGCGAGCGGCGTCGCGAGGATGCGCGCGGCGCCGTCGTTCGCGGTGACGAGGCGGAAGCCGTCGTCGAACACGAGCACGCCGGCCGACAGGTTCGCGAGGATGCTCTCGAGATACGTGTTGGCCGCGACCAGCGCCGCGCGGTTCTTGTCGACCGACGCGCGCGCGTCGTCGAGCTGCCGGACCATCGCGTTGAACGACTGCATCAGCGTGCCGAGCTCGTCGTTCGTCATGATCTCGCGCATCGGGCTGTAGTCGCCGCCGGCAACGGCCTTCGTGCCTTCGGCGAGCAGCAGCAGCGGCTCGGTCAGCCAGCTCGCGAGCAGGAACGCGACCGCCATCGCCGCGCAGATCGACAGCAGCAGCGTCAGCGTCAGCGTGACCGCGTAGATCTTCTGCAGGCCGGTCCGCGACAGCGACAGCTCCTGGTAGTCGCGCATGCCGTTCTGCACGGCCTCCGCGTTCGCCGCGAACGCGGCCGGCACGTCCTGCACGAGCTGCACGTAGGCCGCATCGGGCCGCAGCAGGAACGACTGCGCCGGCACCGGCACGACGACGCGGATGCGCAGGCCGCGCGTCTCGTCGATCGCGTCGGTCGCGCGTGCGCCGCGCCGGCGTCGTCGGCACGCGTCGGGCAGCACGTTCTCGACCGCCGCGTAGCCGCGCGAGATCCGCAACTGCCGCATCACGTTGGCGGCGGCAGGACCGGCGCGAGCGCCTCGCTGTCGCTGCCGCCGACCGCCTCGCCGAGCATGCGGCCGTTGGCCGTGAACAGCAGCGCCTGCTGCGCGCCGATCTGCTGGCGCAGCCGGTTCAGCGCCTGGCCCTGCTGCGACTCGGGCACGTCCGAGATGCCGAACGCGATCGCACGCGCCTTGCCGTTCAGGTCGGCGACCATCGCGTCGAGCGTCGTGCGGCCGATCGCGAGGCCCGACTCGAGCGCCGCGTCGACGCGCACGTCGAACCACGACTCGATGCTCTTGCCGAGGAACTGCACCGACACGAGATAGATCAGCGCGCCGGGCACGAGGCCCATCAGCCCGAACGACACCGCGAAGCGGGCCATCATCCGCGTGCCGAACTGCCCGGCCCGATAGCGGCGCACGAGCCGGACCACGAGCACGACGACGATCAGCAGCAACGCCGCCGCCGCCGTCGCGTTCAGCGCGAGCAGCAGCGGATAGTGCCGCTCGAACAGCGGCGTGTTCGACGACGCCGACGCGAGCAGGAACAGCAGCAGGCCGGCGATCGACGCCGCGATCGCGATGCCGTAACGCAGCGTGCGCGAGCGCCAGAACGGGCGCGAGCTGCGCCGCCGGACGATCGCGCGGCCCTGCGCGTTCATCCGCGATTCGGTCGCGTGGCATCGCGAGCGGCCATGGATCCCATGGTACAGACCGCGCCGGCGTCAGCGCGCCTCGAACGCGAAGCGCTTCCAGTCGGACTCGAGCGTCCAGTCGCGGTTCGCGATCGCGTTGATCTGGAACGGCTTCGGCAGCTGCGTCGTGTCGAGCCGCATCCGCACCGCGCGCCGCGTAGGTCTGGCCCGGCCTGCAGCGCGCCGCGCTCGGCGACCTTCCAGTCGCGCACGTGCGTCATCACGCCGAGCGCCTCGGCGAGCGTCGGATAGCCGAGCTGCAGGTTGCCGGTCGACACGCGGTACTGGCGCGTCAGCGCGTGATACGAGAGGCGGTAGTTCAGGACCGCGTTGACGGCCTTCTCGTCGAACCAGTACCAGCGCGAGCGCGTCAGCTCCAGCCTCGACGACGAAGTACAGCGTCAGCCCGTGCTCCAGCGCGTCGGCGATGCGCGGCTTGAGATCGAAGTCGAAGTCGCCGTCGAAGTAGTAGCCGTCGTCGCGCGTCTCGATCGACGCCTGCTCGACGTCGATGCGGTCGGGCGAGGCGAGCGCCGGTCGCGGCACGGCGAACAGGCACGTCAGCCACAGCAGCCAGCGCAGCGCGCTCGTCGACCACCGCCGCACGCGCGGGCTCGAGACCGGCGCGGCGATGGAGGACGGGCGCAGGACTCGGAATCCTGGGCCGCATCACCGCATCTTTTCGAAGAGCGCGAAGAAGAGGCCGTCGTGATCCTGATCGAACGGACCGGTGGCCCGGCCGTCGCCGGTGGGGAGCAGCTGTCCCGGCGCCGGAAGGGTCCGCGCGTCCGCGTGACGGGCCGCGAAGCGAGCCGCGTGCCGTGCGGATTCTTCCGGGAAGACGGAGCAGGTCACGAGAAGCAATCTACCACCGGGGTCCAGCAGCGACCACAAGGCGTCGGTGATCTGTTGCGCCGTTCGCGACAGCTGTCGCGATGTCGCGTCTCGCGACGCAGCCAGCGGATGTCCGGATGACGCCGCAGGATGCCGGACGCGGTGCACGGCACGTCGGCGAGGATGCGATCGAAGCGGCGGCCGTCCCACCACGCCGTCCGGCCGGGCGGCGTCGCCCGCGACGAGCGTCGCCGACAGGCCGAGCCGGTCGAGGTTGTCGCGGACCCGCGCGAGTCGCGCCTGGTCGACGTCGAGCGCGACGAGGTCGAGGTCGGCGAGCTCCAGCAGGTGGCCGGTCTTGCCGCCCGGCGCCGCGCACGCGTCGAGGACGCGCATGCCGTCGCGACGTCGAGCAGGGCGCCGCGCGCTGGGCGCGCCTCGTCCTGCACCGACACGAGGCCGTCGGCGAAGCCGGGGATGCGCGCGACCGGCAACGCGCGGTCGAGACGGACGCGCGTCGTCGCCGAGCGGCGCGTGCGGCGATGCCGGCCTCGGCGAGCCGCGCGAGACAGGCGTCGCGCGTGGTCCGGCGCCGGTTCACCCGCAGCGTCAGCGGCGGCTGCGACGAGCGACGCGTCCGACGATCCGTTGCCAGTCGGCCGGGTACGCGTCGCGCAGACGGTCGAGCCACCACGCCGGCAGCTCGAAGCGCGTCGTCGTCGCGAGTCGAGCGCGTCGAGCAGCGTCGGCCGGCTCGTGTTCGATCTGCCGCAGCAACGTGCGCAGCACCGCGTTGACGAAGCCCTTGCCGCGTGCGAGCTCCGGCTGCGACGCGGCCGCCTGCACGGCCTGGTCGACCAGCGTGAACGGCGGATACGGCAGCGTCGCGCGATGCGCGCCTCGAACGACGCTTCGCCGCGACGTCCGTCGGCAGCGCGTCGACGAGCAGCGCGATCGCGACGACGAGCAGTTCGCGCAGCAGCGGCGGCTCCGGCGATGCGCTGGCCGATCAGCGCGAGCAGCGCGTCGGCGCGCGCGCGTCGCCGCAGCGTGCGCGCCGCGAGGTCGTGGATCGCCGCCAGCGGGTCGTTCGCCGCGGCGGTCGTCGCCGCCGGGCGCGCTGCGCGGCACGCTCGGCGTCGAGCCCGTCGCGCAGCGTGCGTGCCCGCGCGGACGCCGACGCACACGCGTGCCGCGCCGAGCAACGCGAACGCCAGCGAGTCCGGTGCGCGAGGCTTCGCGCGCGACGGCCGCGTTCAACGGTCGGCGAACGCGAGTCGCACGCCGATCGCGATGAACGCCGCGCCGATCGACCGATCGAGCCACGCCTTCACGCGCGGCACGCGCGCGCATCCGACGCGTGACGCCGGCCGCGAGCCACGCGACGAGGCCGTTGTAGACGGTGCTCATCACGATCAGCACGACGCCGAGCGCGACGAACGCGAGCGCCTTGCGGTCGCTCGCCGGTCGCGACGAACTGCGGGAAGAACGACAGGAAGAACAGCACGACCTTCGGGTTCAGCACGTTCGTCGCGAAGCCCTGCACGAACGCGCGGCGCGGCGACGCGGACGGCGTCGCGCACCGGTGACGCGTGCGGCCGCCGGCGCCGCGCTCGCGCTCGAGGCTCGCGACGATCATGCGACCGCCGAGATAGACGAGATAGTCGCGCCGACGATCTTGATGACGATGAACGCGCCGGCCGACGCCGCGATCAGCGCGGACAGGCCGAGCGCGAGCGCCGCGGTGTGGACCACGCAGCCGGCCGAGATGCCGAGCACCGACATCAGGCCCATGCGGCGACCGTGCGCGACGCTCTGCCCGACGATGAACGCCGTGTCGGGCCCCGGCGTGAGGTTCAGCAGGAGCACCGCGAAGCAGAACACGCCGGGATGGACGATCCCGAGGCCGTCGAGGAAGGACATCGCCGGGTCGCCGAGGCGACGGAACGCGGATCGGGCCGTCCATTCTAGTGGACGCGTGCCGCGCTCCCGGCGCCGGTCACGCGGTCACGCCGGCGGCGGCAGCAGCGCGCGACGCGTGCGTTCGGGCAGGTCTTCGCCGAACAGCGTTCGCGCAGTCGCGTGTGCCGCGGCGCCGACCCGCGCCCGCAGCGCCGGATCGGCGCTGAGCGCATCGAGCTGCAGCGCCGCCTCGCGCGGATCGTCGAAGAGGAAGCCGTTCTCGCCGTGGCGGATCCAGCTCGCGTAGCCGCCGCGCGACTTCGGCGACGACCGGCAGTGCCGGACAGCATCGCCTCGAGCACGACGCGGCCGAACGCCTCGAAGTACGCGGGATGGGTGCGGTAGTAGAACGCGTCGAGCGTCGACAGGAACGTCGGCGGACGGGACCGCGCCCGCCGGCAACAACTCGACGTTCGGTTCGCCGTGCAACGACGGCGACAGCGACGCACCGCCCATCACGCGCACCCGCATCCCGCGATGCGGCGAGCGCGGTGAAGAAGCGCGGGTCGCTCGGATGATGCTTGCGCGGGTTGTCGCGCGACAGCCGACCGACCGTGAAGCGCTCGCCGGGCCTGCGATGTCCGGAGCGTCGGCGCGCCTCGAAGACCGCGTCGAAGGCCGACGGATCGACGAAGCTTTCGAGCACGACGCCGTCGTCGAGCAGCGGCCGCTCGTCGAGGCGAAAGCGCGGATCGCGCCGGGTCGCGTCGCCGAGCGCCTGCGACGTGTAGACGATCTGCAGACCGCGATGGTCGCCGATGCGCCGCAGCGTCTTCTGCAGCCGGTCCGGCTGCGACGTGTTGTAGATGACGACGATGCGCGGCGCGTCGGTGCGCCGGATCCAGCAGCCGTTGCGGAAGTACACGCCGACCAGCACGATCGTGCCGCCGCGCGGATGACGCCACGGGCGGATCGTCTCGACGTCGAGATGCCGGAACGCGTCGTCGACGCGGTACTCGCTCCACAGACGAACCGGATGGTCGCTGCCGAGCAGCTTGTAGAGATCGACGGTCCGCCGGTCCGCGCCGCCGTTCGGATCCCACAGCGGGTTGACGAGATGGATCGTGCGGTCGCGCGGCGCGGCGCCGGATCGTCGCGATGGCGGGACATCGGGCATGGCCGCATTCAAGCGCAGCCGCGGCGCCGGTGGCTGTCACGCGCGCGGCCGCGATTGTCACCGGATGTGTGACGTACGTTTGCAGTCGGCTACGTCGCCGCGACGAAGCGGCGCCTCCGCGCGACCGCTGCGAAGTCCGCGCCGGAAGGCGGCCGCGCCGGCAGCCGCTTGCCGCCCGGCTTCTGCAGCTCGGTCAGCGCGACGACGCCGTCGGCCGGTCGCGACCGCGATGCCGTCGTCGGGGTCGCGTCCGACGACGCGCGCCGGGCGGCCCGTCCGCGCGTCCCGTCGACGACCGCGCGCCGACCAGACCTTCAACGCGATCGACCGAGCCCGTCGCCGCGTCGACGAGCGCGCGCGCTGCAGCCCGGCCACGGATCGAACGCGCGGACGCGGTCGACGATCGTCTTCGCCGGCACGTCGCGAAGTCGAGCGGCGACTCGTCCTTCGACAGCTTGTGCGCGTAGGTGACGGCCGCGCGTCGCCGGGCGGATGCTGGCGGACGGCGCGACAGCGCGCCTCCTCGAGCGCGCGCAGCGCGTCGACGATCGCGTCGCCGCCGAGCGCGGCGAGCTCGTCGGTCAGCGATGGCCGCCGGTGTCGCGGTCGTCGATCGCGATCTTTCGCGACGAGCAGCATGTCGCCGGTGTCGAGCCCGGCGTCCATCTGCATGATCGTGATGCCGGTCTCGGCGTCGCCGGCCTCGATCGCGCGCTGGATCGGCGCGGCGCCGCGCCAGCGCGGCAGCAGGCTCGCGTGGATGTTGAGGCAGCCGCGCGGCGGGATCGACGAGCACGGCCGGCGGCAGGATCAGCCCGTAGGCCGCGACGACCATCGCGTCGTGCGGCGTCGACGCGAGCAGCGCGTGCGCCGCGCGGGCGTCGGCGTCGTAGCGGCCGTCGAGCCGCAGGCCGAGCGGCTGCGCGACCGGCGATGCCGTGGCGCTCGCGCGAGCGCCTTGACCGGCACTCGGTTGAATCCTGAGGCCGCGACCCGACGGGCCGGTCGGGCTGCGTCAGCACGAGCGCGACCTCGTGGCCGGCGTCGATCAGCGCGTCGAGCGCGCGGCGCGGCGAACTCGCGGCGTGCCGGCGAAGACGAGCTTCAGCAGCGCGGCGCGTCGATCGCAGCGTCGATCGCGCGGCTCGTCGCGCGTCGAGCTTGCGCATGCGGCTCTTGATGCGCGTCTGCTTCAGCTGCGACAGGTATTCGACGAAGACCTTGCCGTTCAGGTGATCCATCTCGTGCTGGACGCAGACCGCGAGCAGCCCCTCGGCCGTCGAGGCGGAACGTCGTGCCGCGCTCGTCCTCGGCCTCGACGGTCACGGCCTCGGGACGCTCGACCTCGTCGTAGACGCCGGGCACCGACAGGCAGCCCTCCTCGGCGACGCGTCGCGCGGCGCTCGCCTCGACGATGCGCGGGTTGACGAAGACCTGCAGCGCGTCGCGCGTGTCCGACACGTCGATGACGATGACTCTGCTCGTGCACGTCGACCTGCGTGGCCGCGAGGCCGACGCCGTTCGCGTCGTACATGGTCTGCGCCATGTTCGCGACGAGCGTCCGCAGGCGCGTCGTCGAAGCGGGTCACCGGCTTGGCGATTTTCCTTAGACGGGGGTCGGGATAATGCAGGATGGGAAGTAACGCCATAACAACAGTACCAAACGAAGTGGCCGGAATAATGATTGCGACATCAAAAGATTGATCGGAGAATTTCGAGCGAATTGCGAACCGGCGCGCGTTGCCGATCCACAATCGCATGCCATGCCCGCATGCATTCGCGCGTGCGGATGCGCTTGCATGGCCCCATGCGACTCGAGGCGGCAACCGAATGAATTTGCGAAAAAAAGTCTAGCATAGCCACCGCTCGCGAACGCTCGTTCGGCGACCGAGAAACGACGGCATCGCCACGCAGTTGGGGTCGCGGCCGCGACGTGCAAGTCGCGCTGGTTTCGTCGCTCGTCGCGACGATGTTCGCGACGCTCGCGCCGGTTGTCGGCCATGCGCAGAGCAGCGCCGATCAGGCCGACCAGCCGCGCTATCCGACGGCCACGCCGTCGACCGACGCGCCGACCGCGGTGCGTCGCGCGCGAGTCGCGAGCACCGTCTTCACCGACGTCGGCCCCCGACACGTACACGATCGTCCGCGGCGACACGCTGTGGGGCATCGCCGGCCGCTTCCTGCGGCAGCCGTGGCGCTGGCCGCAGATCTGGCAGATGAACCGCGACGAGATCCGCAATCCGCACTGGATCTACCCGGGCCAGATCATCGTGCTCGACCGCGTCACCGGCACGATGCGGTTGGCCGGCGGCCCCGGCGGCAATCCGACCGTCCGGCTGTCGCCGCAGGTGCGCGTCGAGCAGGGGCGCGACGCGATCCCGAGCATCCCGCCCGAGGCGATCGAGCCGTATCTGACGCAACCGCTGATCGTCGATTCGCCGGCGATGCTCGACGCGCCGCGCGTCGTCGCGTCGAAGGAACGCGTGGTGCTCGGCGTCGGCGACATCGCGTACGTCGCCGGCATCAAGGATCCGTCGATCGACGTGTACCAGCTGTTCCGTCCGGGTCGGCCGCTGCGCGACCCCGACACGAACGCGGTCATCGCGTACCAGGCCGACTACCTCGGCACCGCACGCGTGACGCGCCCCGGCGAGCCGGCCACGATCGCGATCACGTCGTCGAAGGCCGAGGTCAACGTCGGCGACCGCCTCGTCGCCGCGACGAAGCCGGTCGTCATCAACTACGTGCCGCACGCGCCGGCGTCGCCGATCGCCGGTCGCGTGATCTCGACGGTCACCGACTCGGGCGTGTCGGCCGCCGGCGTCGACATGATCGTCGCGATCAACCGCGGCTCGGCCGACGGCATGGACATCGGCACGGTGCTCGCGATCAAGACGTTCGGACGCACGATCGTCGATCGCACGAACGGCAGCCGCGAGTCGATCACGCTGCCCGAGGAACGCAAGGGCCTGCTGTTCATCTTTCGCGTCTTCAACCACGTGTCCTACGGCCTGATCACGTCGAGCTCCGACGCGGTCGAGGTCGGCGACTCGGTCACGCAGCCGTAAGGACGGCCCGATGGCCGCGGACGCGGTCGGCGACGACGAGCTCGCCGACTGGCTGCGGCTGACCGAGGCGCCCGGTGTCGGACCGGTCGCGGTCCGCAAGCTGCTCGAGGCGTTCGGACTGCCCGACGCGGTACTCGGCGCGAGCCGCGAACAGCTCGCGCGCGTGCTGTCGCCGACGCTCGCGGACGCGCTGCGCGCCGCACCGTCGCCCGCGCTCGAGGCGCTGATCGCACGCACCCGCGACTGGGCCCGCGACGCGGACAACCACGTCGTCACGCTCGCCGACGAACGCTACCCGCGCGCGTTGCTCGAGACGGCGGATCCGCCGACGTTGCTGTACGTCAAGGGACGCGTCGACCTGCTCGAAGGCGGCTTGCTCGCCATCGTCGGCAGCCGCAACGCGACCGCGCAGGGCGCGATCGACGCGCGGCGCTTCGCGGAGGCCCTCGCGTCCGGCGGCCTGACGATCGTCAGCGGGCTCGCGCTCGGCATCGACGCCGCGGCCCACGACGGCGCGCTCGCGGCCGGCGCGGCCGGCGGATCGACGATCGCGGTCGTCGGCACCGGCGCCGACCTCGTGTATCCGGCGACGCATCGCGCACTCGCGCACCGCATCGCCGACGTCGGGCGCGATCGTGTCGGAGCTGCCGCTCGGCACGGCCGCGAGCGCGCACCAGTTCCCGCGCCGCAACCGGATCATCGCGGGGCTGTCCCGCGGCGTGCTCGTCATCGAGGCGGCGGCGCGTTCCGGCTCGCTGATCACCGCGCGGCTCGCGAGCGAGGCGGGCCGCGACGTGTTCGCGGTGCCGGGCTCGATCCATTCGCCGCTGTCGAAGGGCTGCCATCAGCTGATCCGGCAGGGCGCGAAGCTCGTCGATTCGGTCGACGACATCCTCGACGAATGGCCCGGCGCGAAGCGCCCGCGACGCGACGGCACCGCCGTCCGCGACGCGCGACCGACGACGCGCTCGACGGGCGCGCTCGGCTTCGACCCGGTCACGCTCGACGAGCTCGCCGCACGCGCCGGCCTGCGCCGCGTCGCGCGTCTCGTCCGTCTGCTGCTCGACCTCGAACTCGCCGGGCGCGTCGAACGGCTGCCCGGAGGACGCGTTCCGGCGTCTCGCGTCGTGACGCCGTCGGGCATGCGCGCCGACGCGCGCGGCCGTCGACTTGTACGGATTCGGCGAGCGGGTTACATTGAGGTCACATGTACGACGTCCTCGTTTACCTCTACGAGAATTACTACCGGCCTGACGCGTGTCCCGATGCGGACACGCTGGCGAAGAAGCTCTCCGCCGCCGGGTTCGAAGGCGACGAGATCGACAGCGCGCTGTCGTGGCTGTCCGGCCTCGCCACCGTCACGCAGACCACGATCCCGGTCGCCTACGCCGACAGCTCGTCGTTCCGCATCTACGTCGACGCTCGAATACGAGCGGCTCGGCGCCGAGTGCATCGGCTTCATGTCGTTCCTCGAATCGGCCGGCGTCCTGAACCCGCTGCTGCGCGAGGTCGTGATCCAGAGCGCGCTCGCGACCGACGAGACGCCGGTCTCGCTCGAGTCGCTGCGGATCATCGTGCTGATGGTGTTCTGGAGCCAGGGCGAGGAGCCCGACGCGCTCGTGCTCGAGGAGTTGCTCGAGGACGGCGCGCCGCGCCAGATGCACTGAACCGCACGGCGGTTCGACCGGTCGCATCGTCGGATCGGTCTTTGCGGCGAAAAAAATCTTGCGCGTATGATGCCGGCCTCCATCTGGTCGGCACCATGAAATCCCGTCGCCGCCAACCGAGCAGCGACCCTCCTCCTCATGAGCAAGGCCCTCATCATCGCCGAGAAGCCATCCGTCGCGAACGACATCGCGCGGGCGCTGGGCGGCTTCACGAAGCACGACGACTACTTCGAGTCGGACGAGTACGTGCTGTCGTCGGCGATCGGCCATCTCGTCGAGATCGCGGCGCCGGAGGAGTACGACGTCAAGCGCGGCAAGTGGAGCTTCGCGAACCTGCCGGTCATTCCGCCGCATTTCGATCTGCATCCGATCGCGAAGACCGAGACGCGGCTGAAGCTGCTGACGCGCCTGATCAAGCGCAAGGACGTCGATCGGCTGATCAACGCATGCGACGCGGGACGTGAAGGCGAGCTGATCTTCCGTCTGATCGCGCAGCATGCGAAGGCGAAGCAGCCGGTGCAGCGGCTGTGGCTGCAATCGATGACGCAGGGCGCGATCCGCGACGGCTTCGCGCATCTGAAGTCCGACGCGCAGATGCATCCGCTCGCCGACGCGGCGAAGAGCCGGTCCGAGGCCGACTGGCTGATCGGCATCAACGGCACGCGCGCGATGACCGCGTTCAACTCGAAGGGCGGCGGCTTCTTCCTGACGACCGTCGGTCGCGTGCAGACGCCGACGCTGTCGATCGTCGTCGAGCGCGAGGAGCGCATCAAGCAGTTCGTCCCGCGCGACTACTGGGAGGTGCAGGCCGAGTTCGTCGCCGCGGCGGGCGTCTACCCGGGCCGCTGGTTCGACCCGAAGTTCAAGCGCACCGACGAGGATCCGCACCAGCGCGACTCGAGGCTGTGGTCGAAGGCGGCGGCCGACTCCATCGTCGCCGCGTGCCGCGGCAAGAGCGGCACCGTCACCGAGGAGTCGAAGCCGTCGACGTCGATGTCGCCGGCGCTGTTCGACCTGACGACGCTGCAGCGCGAGGCGAACGGCCGCTTCGGCTTCTCCGCGAAGAACACGCTCGGCCTCGCGCAGGCGCTGTACGAGCGCCACAAGGTCCTGACGTATCCGCGGACCGACAGCCGTCACCTGCCCGAGGACTATCTCGGCACGGTGAAGGAGACGCTCGAGATGCTGAAGGACTCGAACAACTATCGGCAGTCGGCGTCGATGGTGCTCAAGGGCCAGTGGGTCAAGCCGAACAAGCGCATCTTCGACAACTCGAAGATCAGCGACCACTTCGCGATCATCCCGACGCTGCAGGCGCCGAAGAACCTGTCGGAGCCGGAACAGAAGCTGTACGACCTCGTCGTCCGGCGCTTCCTCGCGGTCTTCTTCCCGCCGGCCGAGTTCCTCGTCACGACCCGCATCACCGAGGTGATGGGCCACCAGTTCAAGACCGAGGGCAAGGTGCTCGTCGTCGCCCGGCTGGCTGCAGGTCTACGGCAAGGAGAGCCAGGACGACGACGCGAACCTCGTGCCGGTCGCGGCCGGCGAGAAGCCGCTGACCGAGAAGGTCGAGGCGGTCGGCCTCGTCACGAAACCGCCCGCGCGTTACACCGAAGCGACGCTGCTGTCGGCGATGGAGGGTGCCGGCAAGCTCGTCGACGACGACGACCTGCGCGAGGCAATGGCCGGCAAGGGACTCGGAACGCCGGCCACGCGCGCCGCGATCATCGAAGGCCTGCTGTACGAGAAGTACATGGTCCGCGAGGGTCGCGAGCTGATCCCCACGGCGAAGGCGTTCCAGCTGATGACGCTGCTGCGCGGGCTCGACGTCAACGAGCTGACCGCGCCCGAGCTCACCGGCGAGTGGGAGCACAAGCTCGCGCTGATGGAGAAGGGCGCGATGAGTCGCGACGCGTTCATGCGCGAGATCGCGCAGATGACGCAGGTCATCGTCAAGCGCGCGAAGGAATACGACAGCGACACGATCCCCGGCGACTACGCGACGCTCGAGACGCCGTGCCCGAACTGCGGCGGCCGCGTCCGCGAGAACTATCGCCGCTTCGCGTGCGTCGGCGAGAGGACGCCCGACGATCACGGCTGCGGCTTCTCGATCAGCAAGATCCCCGGCGGCCGGCAGTTCGAGATCCCCGAGGTCGAGGAGCTGCTGACGAAGCGCGAGATCGGTCCGCTGCAGGGCTTTCGCAGCAAGATGGGCCGTCCGTTCGCCGCGATCCTGAAGATCGTCCGCGACGACGACAACGACAATCTGAAGCTCGAGTTCGACTTCGGCCAGATCGAACGACGACGAGACGCCGAGCCGGTCGACTTCACCGGACATGCGGCGCTCGGCTCGCTGCCCGAAGTGCGGCGGCGCGGTCTACGAGATGGGGCTGTCGTACGTCTGCGAGAACGCGGTCGAACCCGCCGAAGACCTGCGACTTCAAGACCGGCAAGATCATCCTGCAGCAGGAGGTCGGCCGCGACCAGGTGAGGAAGCTGCTCGAGACCGGACGCACGGACCTGCTGCCGGGGTTCAAGTCGTCGCGCACGAACCGCTTCTTCAAGGCGTTCCTGGTCTGGGACGCCGAGAAGGGCAAGGTCGCTTTCGAGTTCGAGCCGCGCAAGCCGGCCGCGAAGAAGGTCGCGGCGAAGAAGGTGCGCCGGCGTCGGAGGCGTCGGTGTCCGAGACGAAGCCGCCCGCGAAGAAAGCCGCGACGAAGACCGCCGCGAAGCGTCCGGCGCGCAAGCTGACGACCGCGTAGCACGCTCGCCGCGGAGACGCGGCATCGTCGCTCATCCGCGGCCCGTCGACGGCCGCGCCCGTCGGCAACCTGTACCTCGATGATCGCCGACGCGACGGCGCGATCCGTACCCGGGTCGGATCGCCGCGCCATCAGGGCAGTTGCTGATGCCCGGCCGACGCGAAGCGGGCAGAATCGCGCGGCCCGGTACCCGGCGAATCGATCCGGCGACCGGCCTCAATCGGACATCCCGACCCGAACCGGAGACCTCATGGCTGATCGTCGACGCGCGGCAGACCGCGCGCGCTTTGCCCTTCGTCCGCTTTCCCGCAGGCCGGTCGGCGCCGCGCTCGTCGCGCTGCTCGCGCTCGGCGCCTGCCACCACGGCGACGACAACGGTGGCTCGTCGTCCGCGCCGACCGCCGACGTCAACGTGCGGCCGGCGAACATCGGCGCGGTGTCGATCGTCTCGTACGACGGCGCGAGCGACGACCTGCTGACCGGCGGCCTCGGCAAGACCGGCCTCGGCGGCCGCGGCCGGCCCGACGTTCGCGAATCCGAACAGCCCGACCGCCGCGGAACTGCGCCGGTCGGCGATCTACAACAACTACCGCGCGCTGCTCGACCCGACCGCCGCCGGCGGCTTCGGCACGCTGTACGGTCCGAACGTCGACGCGAACGGCAACGTCACGACGAGCGAAGGCAAGATCGCCGGCGTCGAGTACACGGCGCTGCTCCGACGACGGCAGCGGCATGGAGAACGTGACGATGGTCGTGCAGATCCCGTCGACGTTCAACCCGGCGAGTCCGTGCATCGAGAGCGCGACGTCGTCGGGCTCGCGCGGCGTGTACGGCGCGATCTCGACGGCCGAATGGGGCCTCAAGCGCGGCTGCGCGGTCGCGCTGACCGACAAGGGCACGAGCCCGACGCCGCACGACCTGCAGGCCGACACGGTCGCGCTCGTCGACGGCACGCGGACGACCTCCGCGCTGGCCGGCAACAAGGCGGTGTTCCGCGCGAACCTGAGCGCGACGCGACCTCTCGGCGTTCGACGCGGCGACGCCGAACCGGCTCGCGTTCAAGCATGCGCACTCGCAGCGCAATCCCGAGAAGGACTGGGGCAAGTTCACCCTGCAGGCGATCAACTTCGCGTTCTACGCGCTCAACGACCGCTACGGCACCCTGCAGTCGGACGGCACGCGGCTCGTCACGATCAAGCCGTCGAACACGATCGTGATCGCGTCCGCGGCGTCGAACGGCGGCGGGGCCGCGGTCGCCGCGGCGGAACTCGACACGACCGGCGTCATCGGCGGCGTCGCCGCGGCCGAGCCGAACGTGGAGATGCCGCCGACCGCGAACATCGTCGTCCAGCGCGGCGGCGTTGCGATACCGAACGCCGGCAAGCCGCTGTACGACTACATCACGAACACCGACGAGTACGCCCTGTGCGCGAGCCAGTCGTCGCAGCTCGCGTCGACGCCGGGCGTCGCGCTCGTCGTCCCGTCGATCGCCGCGGGCCGCTGCCAGTCGCTGAAGGACGCAGGCCTGCTGACCGCGACGACGACGTCGACGCAGGCCGACGAGGCGCTGGCGCACCTGCGCGGCTACGGCTATTCGCCGGAGTCCGATGCGATCTACGCGTCGCTCGCCGCGCTCGAGACGTATTCGGCGATCGCGGTCACGTACGCGAACTCGTACTCGCGCGCGAGCGTGAAGGACAACCTGTGCGGCTACAGCTTCGCGGCGACCGACGCGAGCAACAGGCCGACCGCGATCTCGCAGGCCGCGCTCGTGGCGCTGTACGCGACCGGCAACGGCGTGCCGCCCGGCGGCGGCGTGCAGCTGATCGACAACACGGCGGTCGGCGGTCCGGTCCGCAGCCTGCTCGCGGTGTCGCCGTCGACGAATCGGCTCGACGACAACACCGACGGGGCGCGTTGCCTGCGCAACCTGCTGACGACGTCGACCGCGCTGCAGACCGGCATCGCCGAGACGTATCGCAACGGCAACCTGCACGGCAAGCCGACGATCATCGTTCACGGCCGCGACGACGGGCTGCTGCCGGTCAGCCACACGTCGCGTCCGTACCTCGGCCTGAACAAGTCGGTCGAAGGCGCGAACAGCAAGCTGTCGTACATCGAGGTCACGAACGCGCAGCACTTCGACACGTTCATCGGCGCGCCGACGGTGCTGCCGGGGTACGACTCGCGCTTCGTGCCGCTGCACCTGTACCTGATCCGTGCGCTCGACGCCGTCTACGCGAACCTGAAGAGCGGCACGGCGCTGCCGGCGTCGCAGGTCGTGCGGACGACGCCGCGCGGCGGCATCCCGGGCGCGGCGCCGGCGATCACGACCGCGAACGTGCCGACGTTCGTCACGACGCCGACGTCGGCCAACGCGATCACCGTCAGCGGCAACACCGTCTCCGTCCCGAACTGAGCGTCGGCGCTCTCCGCCGTCCGCCGGACACGCGCCTCGCGTGTCCGGCGCTTGCGGCGCCGGCCGCCGCACGGCGTCCGGAATCCGCCGTTCATCGCGCGCGCGGCCGCTCGCAACAACCGGGCCCGCGCGTATCCTAGACTTCGCCTGCGCTGGCCGTACCCCCGGCCCCCTGCGCCCACGAGGCCATCCTCACGCGCCTCGATATCCACGACGAGGTGACGACATGACCCCATCCATCCCGCAATTCCTGCGACGCGTCGCGCATGCCGCGATGCTCGCGGTCGCGCTCGGCGTCGCCGCCGCGCACGCCGGCGGACCGTCCGACCAGCCGGTCCGCGGCACGGCCGCCGAAGCGAAGGCGACGGACCGCTTCATCATCAAGCTGCGCGATGCCTCCGCGGAACCGCAGACGCGTTTCGCCGCGATCGGCGCGCGCACCGGCAAGACGCTGCAGTACGTCCGCGCGATGTCGGGCGGCGCCCACGTCGTCCGCGTCACGCAGGGCCTGCAGGCATCGGGCGCGCAGACGACCGCGCAGACGCTGCGGCTCGCGGCACAGCAGCTGATGGCCGACCCGGACGTGCTGTACGCCGAGCCGGACGCCATCATGCATCCGATGCTGGTGCCGAACGATCCGATGTACGGCTCGCAGTGGGGCTACTCGGACCCGGTCGCCGGCATCGACCTGCCGGCCGCGTGGGACATCACGACCGGCTCGCCGAGCGTCGTCATCGCGGTCATCGACACCGGCATCCGTCCGCACGTCGACCTCGCGGGCCGCACGGTCCCGGGCTACGACTTCATCAGCGAGCACGAGCGTCTCGAACGACGGCGACGGGCGTGACCCCGATCCGAGCGACCCCGGCGACTACGGCTGCGGCTCGAACAGCTCGTGGCACGGCACCCACGTGTCGGGCACGATCGGCGCCGCGAGCAACAACGGCATCGGCGTGAGCGGCGTCAACTGGACGTCGAAGATCCTGCCCGCGCGCGTGCTCGGCGTCTGCGGTGGCTACACGTCCGACATCGTCGACGCGATGCGCTGGTCCGCCGGCATCGCGGTCAGCGGCGTGCCGGCGAACGCGAACCCGGCGCGCGTCGAGAGCATGAGCCTCGGCGGTTCGGGCGCGTGCTCGAGCACGTTCCAGAGCGCCGTCAACGACGTCGTCGCGCAGGGTACGGTGGTCGTCGTCGCGGCCGGCAACGACGACGCGGACGCGGCGAACACGCAGCCCGCGAGCTGCAACAACGTGATCGCGGTCGCGGCCATCACGCAGCAGGGCGCGAAGGCGAGCTTCAGCAACTACGGATCGAAGGTCGCGATCGCGGCCCCGGGCGTGAACATCCTGTCGACGCTGAACGCCGGTACGACGACGCCGGGCGCCGACAGCTACGCGTACTACTCCGGCACGTCGATGGCGACGCCGCACGTCTCGGGCGTCGCGTCGCTGGTCCTGTCGCAGAACCCGTCGCTGACGCCGGCGCAGGTCAAGGCGCTGCTGCAGTCGAGCGCGCGCGCGTTCCCGACCGGCACCGGCAGCGACTGCACGACGGCGCTGTGCGGCGCGGGCATCGTCGACGCGGCGGCGGCCGTCAAGGCGGCGACGACGACGACGAGCACGCGGGTCAACGTCGCGGCGAGCGCGAAGGGCGCGCGTCGCGTCCGCGTCGAGCGCCTACAGCAACGATTATCCGGCGTCCGGTGCGATCGACGGCAATCGCAAAGGAACGCCGGCACTCGGCTACTGGAACGACGGCACCGCCGAACACGTTCCCCGACTGGCTGCAGGTCAACTTCCCGACCAGCACCAGCATCAGCGAGATCGACGTGTTCTCGGTGCAGGACAATTTCATGAACCCGTCCGACCCGACGCCGTCGATGACGTTCTCGCAGTACGGGCTCGTCGACTTCGACGTGCAGTACTGGGACGGCGCGAACTGGATCACGGTGCCGGGCGGTGCGCGTCACCGGCAACAACCTGGTCTGGCGCAAGGTCACGTTCACGCCGGTGTCCACGACCGCGATCCGGGTCTACGTGCACAACACGCTCGACACGTGGAGCCGCGTCGCCGAGATCGAGGCGTATTCCGATTCGCCGCCGGTCGACGTGGCGCTGCCGGCGAACGGCGGCAGCGCGACCGCGTCGAGCACCTACGGTCCCGGCTATCCGGCGTCGGGGGCGATCGACGGCGACCGCCGCGGCCTGAACCAGGGCAACGGCGGCTACTGGAACGACGCGACGCCGAACGCGTTCCCGGACACGCTGCAGGTCAACTTCAGCGGCACGAAGTCGATCAACGAGATCGACCTGTTCAGCGTGCAGGACGACTTCATGAACCCGTCGGAGCCGACGCCGACGATGACGTTCTCGCAGTACGGACTCGTCGACTTCAACGTCCAGTACTGGAACGGCTCGAGCTGGGTGACGGTGCCGAACGGCGCGGTGACCGGCAACAACCTCGTGTGGCGGAAGATCTCGTTCCCGACGCTGTCGACGAACGCGATCCGCATCGTGGTCAACAACGCGCTCGGGACCTGGAGCCGCGTGGCCGAGGTCGAGGCGTACCTCGCGCAGTAGACGTCGGACGACGGCGCGGCCCTAGGCCGCGTCCGTCACGCCGGCTTCCGTCTCTTCGAACGACGTCGGGTCCGAACCCTCGGCCACGCGCTTCATCGCGCCCGCGATGCGGTCGCGGAGCCACTGGTGCGCCGGATTGACGTGCGTGCGCTCGTGCCACGCGAGCACGAGCTGCAGCTTGCCGATGTCGACCGGCAGCGGGTAGCTGCGCAGCAGGTGCGCCTCGCGGCGCGCCAGCGACTCCGAGAACACGCCGACGAAGTTGCTCGTCTCGAGGATGCGCGTCGCGACGAGCACGCTCGGCACGGAGACCACGACGCGGCGCTCGCGGTCGATCGCCGCGAGCGCCGTGTCGACGTCGCCCCGGAAGTCGCCGCCGAACGGCGACACGAACACGTGCTCGAACGAGCAGAAGTCGTCGACCGTCATCGTCGGCCCGTCGAACGGATGGCCTCGGCGCAGCACGCAGCGATAGCGCTCGGTGCTGACGATCGCGCGAATGCAGGTCGTCGGGCAGCACCGCGCGCGGTCCGATCACCATGTCGAGCTGGCCGGTCGCGAGCATCCGGTCGATCTCGGGCTTCGTCATCCGTTGCACCGGCCGCGCGAACACGCGGACGTTCGGCGCCATCGCATGCGAGCTCGCGGACCATCGGCGCGAGCAGGAACTGCGTCGCGTCGGTCGCGGCGAACGACATCGTCTCGGTCGACGTCGCCGGATCGAAGCGGCGCGGCGACACGACCGTGCGCAGTCCGTTCATCAGCTCCGACAGCCGCTCCTCGATCTCGAGCGCCCGCGGCGTCGGCGATCATCCCGCGCGACCCGGGGATGAACAGCGGGTCGTCGAACATGCGGCGCAGACGCGCGAGCTGCGCCGACAGCGCGGGCTGCGTCGTATGCAGGCGGACGGCCGCGCGCGTCACGTTGCGCTCGGCGAGCAGCACTTCGAGCGCCTGCAACAGGTTCAGGTCGAGTCGCTTCGGCATGTCCGGACGATTATGCCTCGGATAAGGAGGATTGCTTGGACGTATGGCGGGTACGGGCTCACGATCCGGTGCACGGACCGACCGGTCCCGACCGAATGGAACTCCGATGAAATCGACTCTCCGCCGCAGCACGATCGCCGTCGTGACCGGGCTCGCGCTCGTCGTCGCGGCGATCGTCCCGTGGACGGCGCCGGCCGGCGGCGGCCGCGGCGCCGCGTGGGCGTCGGCCGCGTTCCCCGTGGTGCAGGCGACGTTCGCGCAGCTGGCGATGTCGCCGGCCCGCTGAGGTCGTCATGTCGTCCGTCTCGATCGCCGCGACGCGCCTGCTCGGCCGCATGCTGCCGACGACCGCGTTCGGCTGCCTGCTCGTCGTCGCCTGGTTCGTGCTGTTCTGACCGTCAGCGCGAGCCGGCGACCTTCGTCTCGAGCCAGACCAGCTTCACGCCGTCGACGCTTCGCACGAGGGCCTCGAGCGCCGTCGCCTGCGCGTCGCTCGCGACGCAGCCCTTGAGCGTGACGAACTTGCGCAGCGTCTCGACCCACACCGACGTGTCCGCGAAGCGCGGGTCGGCGGCGATCCGCGCGGCGACGCGCGCGTTGACCTCGTCGTCGCCCTTGTAGGCGCCGCCCGGCTCGCAGGTCCCGGCGAGCCAGCACGACGTCCCGCGCTCGACGCGCTGGTGCGCCTCGCGGCGCGCCTCGTCGGGCGTCAGCACGCGGACCGGCGGCGTCGGACAGCCGGGACGCCCGTGCGTCGCCTGCAGCGGCGGCGGGTCGGCGTAGTAGTTGTCGGCCGCCGGGCTCGTGTCCGCGGCGACGGCGTCGAACGACGCGAGCGCGATCGACAGCGCGACGGCGGATGCGCGCATCGTCAGCCTGCCTCGGCGACGGCCTCGCGGTCCGCCTTCGGATGGTCGGGCTCGAAGAACACCCAGCGGATCGCCGGCCAGCGCGTCTGCAGGCTGTCCTCGATCTCGTTGATCGCGTCGACCATCGCGGCGGCGCTCGGCTGCGCCCGCATCTCGGCCTGCACCGCGACCACGATCGCATCGCCCCACTGAAGCGTGATCAGGTTCATCACCGAGCGGATCTCCGCGCGCGCGACGAGATGCTCGCGGATCGCCCGACGCATCGCCGGTTCGGCCGACTCGCCGACGATCAGGCTCTTGACCTCGCGAATGACGAGGATCGCGACGCCCATCAGCAGGACGCCGACGCCGATGCTGCCGCAGGCGTCGAACACCGGATTGCCGGTCGCGGACGACGCGAGCACGGCGACGAACGCGAGCGCGAGCCCCGCGAGCGCCGCGATGTCCTCGCCGGCGACGACGATCAGCTCGGGCTGCCGCGTCTCGCGGAACCAGCGCCACAGCGAGCGACCGGCCTGCGTCTTGCGGATCTCGCGCAACGCGCCGCGCAGCGACAGCGCCTCGAGGACCACCGACACGCCGAGCACGACGAGCGCGACGACCGGCTGGTGCACGGGCTCGGGGCGGCGCAGCCGCTCGACGCCCTCCCAGACGGAGAACGCGCCGCCGATCGTGAACAGCAGCAGCGCGACCATCATCGCGTAGAAGTAGACGACGCGGCCGCTGCCGAGCGGATGCACCTCGGTGACGCCGGCGCCGGCCTGGCGCAGGCCGACGAGCAACAGGATCTGGTTCGCGCAGTCGGCGAGCGAGTGGATCGCCTCGGCGAGCATCGCACCCGACCCGGTGTAGGCCGCCGCGGCGAACTTCGCCGCCGCGATGCCGCCGTTCGCGCCGAGCGCCAGGAGGATCGGGGTCAGCGACCCGCCCGACCCGTTCGGTCCTGCGGCCATCGGAAGTCGGTGCGAACCGTCTCGCGTCGTGCCCGCGGGTCCGGGGCGACGGGCGAGTCAGGCCTCGGACTGCTGGGTCGTCGCGACCGGCTCGGGGCTCGCGGTCGCGTCGACGTTGTCCGTCGCGGGTCCGGTGCCCTTGTTCGCCTTGCGAAGCGCCTTCTCCTGCTCCTTCTCCTGCTTCTTGCGCTGCTTCGCGAGATCCTTCTGCCGCTTTTCGTATTGATAGTTCGGTTTGGCCATTCGACTCCGCGAGCGAGGATGGAAGACGGATCGCGATCGCGGCCGCCGGCTGTGCGCGAGGCGCGGGCCGCAGGGCGGCCGCGCTCGTCCGCGTATTAGAACCTAGAACCCGGTTTCGCGCAGGGTTTCGTCCGCGAGCGCGAACGGCGGCCGGTCGCCGGCCGCGGCCACGCGCCGCTCGAGCGCGAGGAGGTATTCCTTGCGTTCGAGGCCACCGCCGTAGCCGGTCATCGAGCCGTCGGCGCCGATCACGCGATGGCACGGCACGACGATCGAGAGAGGGTTGCGACCGTTCGCGAGGCCGACGGCGCGCACCGCCTTCGGTGCGCCGATCCGTCGCGCGAGCTCGCCGTAGCTGATCGTCTCGCCGTAGCGGATCGTGCACAGCGCGTGCCACACCGACCGCTGGAACGCGGTGCCGTCGGCCGCGAGCGGCAGATCGAACGCGGTCAGCGTCCCGGCGAAGTACGCGTCGAGCTGGCGCCGCGTCGCGTCGAGGATCGCGGTCGTCCGCGCGTCGCCGCCGGCCGGCGACCAGTGCGCCGGGACATCGTCCGGCACGTGCCGCTGCGCGGACATCCAGACCGCGACGAGACCGGCGTCGCACGCCGCGAGGCGAAGCGGTCCGACGGGACCGTCGTGCACGAGATGGTGGACCGTATTCATGTCTTCTCCTTCGTTCGGGTCTTCGCGGCCCGTCGCGCGAGCGCGTGCCACAGCGTCGCGGCCGCGTACGCGCGCCACGGCCGCCAGGCCTGGGACCGACGTTCGAGCGCACCCTCGCTCGGTGTCGCGTCGGCGCCGTCGAGAAGCGCGAATGCCTTGCGCAGCCCGAGGTCGCCGGCCGGGAACGCATCGGGATAACGCAGCCCGCGCATCGCGATGTAATGCGCCGTCCACGGCCCGATGCCGGGCAGCGCGTCGAGCCGCGCGACCGCCTCGTCGCACGACGTGCCGACCGGCATCTCGAGCCCGCCGTCCGCCGCGAAGCGCGCGAGCTCGCGGATCGTGTTCGCGCGCGTGCGCGGCATGCCGATCGCCGCGAGCTCGTCGAGGTCCGCGCGCGCGAGCGTCTCCGGCGTCGCGGACGCGCGGTCGAGACCCTCGAACGGCGTCGCGACCTCGACGCCGAAGCGGCGCGCGATGCGGCTCGCGATCGTCGCCGCACCGGCGACGCTGATCTGCTGCCCGACGACGCCGCGCAGCGCGAGCTCGAAGCGGTCGAGCGCGCCCGGCATCCGCAGGCCGGGCGCCGCCGCGACCTCGGCCGCGAGGACCGGATCGTCGGCGAGGTGGGCGTCGATGCGCAGCGGGTCCGCGTCGAGGTCGAGCATCTCGCGCAGCCGCGTCGTCGCCTGCATCAGCACCGGCAGCAACGAGCCGGACAGCGTCGCGACGAGCGCGTTCGCCGGGCCGCGCGCCGCGGCCTTCGGCGCCGTGATCGACAGCCAGCCGTCGACGCGCTCGCCGCGCACGGTCCACGAGACGGTGCGCCGGTACGCGGGCACGCCGTCGACGACCGCGACCTGCTCGACGCCGGGGATCGCGCGCATCGCGAAGAATGCCGCGATCGTCGGCCAGTCGAGCGGCGGCCGATAGGCGAGGTGCAACGCGATCGCGTCGTCCGCGCCGGCCGTCGCGTCGCCGTCCGCGTCGCTCGCGCCGCGCAGCGCCGACGGCGCGAGTCCGTAGCGCTCGCGGAACGCGGCGTTGAAGCGACGCACGCTCTGGAAGCCGGCCGCGAACGCGAGCCGCGTGATCGGCAGCCGCGTCTCCTGCAGCAGCTTCTTCGCGAACAGCAGCCGCTGCGTCTGCGCGATCTCGATCGGCGTGACACCGAAGTGCTCGACGACGATGCGACGCACCTGCCGGCTCGACAGTCCGATGCCGGCCGCGAGCGTCTCGACGGAGCCGTCGTCGAGCGCGCCCGATTGCAGCCGCTGGAACACGGCCTCGGCGAGCGTCGTGTTGATGTCGACGCGCCCGGGCGCGAGCTCGGGGCGGCAGCGCAGGCACGGTCGGTAGCCGGCGTGCTCGGCGGCGGCAGCGGTGCGCTGGAAGTCGCACGACGACCGTCGCGGCGTGCGCGCGGAACAGATCGGCCGGCAGTACACGCCGGTCGTGCGCACGCACGTGAAGAAGTGGCCGTCGAAGCGGCTGTCGCGCGCGGCGACGGCGCGGTAGCACGCATCGGGGTCGAGGGAGGACGAGTCCATGGCGACGTTATACGCGCCGGCGACGCGCCAGACCGGCCGTTTTCGGACATCGATCGGACGCCGATTCCGGCAACGATCGGCGCGTCTTGCGGCGATCGATCGACGCCGACGCGGCCATCGATCGACGTCGCGTCGCGCGCCGTGAGGAACGGTGGCGAGCGGTGCGCGCGTGACGCGTTCGATCGACCGTACAATCGCCGGCGCGACGGAGAGCCACGGCCCGAAGGCGCGACGCTCCGCTCACCTCCGGCTCCGGCTCCGCAACGATGATTCTGTACGGCATCACGATCGTCGGATCCGCGTTCCTGCTGTTCCTCGTCCAGCCGATCGTCGCGAAGCAGATCCTGCCGTGGTTCGGCGGCACCGCGTCGGTCTGGACGGTGTGCGTCGTGTTTTTCCAGGCCGTCCTGCTCGCCGGTTACGCGTACGCGCATGCGCTGACGCGCGCGTCGCCGCGCACGCAGACGCGCGTGCACGTCGTGCTGCTCGCGATCGGCGTCGCCGGGTTGCCGATCATCGCGTCGCCCGCGTGGAAGCCGGTCGGCGACGCCGACCCGACGTGGCGCATCGTCGGACTGCTCGCCGCGACGATCGGGCTGCCGTATTTCCTGCTGTCGTCGACCGGTCCGTTGATCCAGCGATGGGTCGCGACCGATGCCGCGATCGCGACGCCGCCGGCGCGCGTCTACCGGCTGTTCGCGCTGTCGAACGTCGGCTCGCTCGTCGGGCTGCTCGCGTACCCGTTCGCGATCGAGCCGTACACGAGCCTGCCGGTGCAGTCGTGGGCGTGGAGCGCGGGCTTCGTGGCGTTCGCGCTCGCGTGCGCCGCGTGCGCGCTGCGTCGTCGCGAACGGCCGGTCGTCGCGGCGACCGACGCGCCGGACGAGCCGCCCGCGCCGCGCCCGACCATCTCGCGCTCCGCGTTCTGGCTCGTCTGCGGCGCGCTCGGATCGATGCTGCTGCTCGCGGTGACGAACCACATCACGCAGAACATCGCGTCGATGCCGTTCCTGTGGATCCTGCCGCTGACGCTGTACCTGCTGTCGTTCGTCGTCGTGTTCGAGGGCCGGCAGGGGCGCGGCTGGTACGTGCGCGACGCGTGGCGCGCGCCGGTCGCGGCCGGCGTGATCGCGATGGCGTGGGCGATGGGCGCGCACAGCGGGGTGCTGTCGCTCGCGGTCGCGCTGCCGATCTTCTGCGCCGGGCTGTTCCTCGCGTGCGTGTTCTGCCACGGCGAGCTCGCGGCGACGCGGCCGGCGCCGGCGTACCTGACGCAGTTCTACCTGTGCCTGTCGGCCGGCGGCGCGCTCGGCGGACTGTTCGTCGCGCTCGTCGCGCCGAAGCTGTTCGACAACGACTGGGAGACGCCGATCGCGATCGTCGGCCTCGCGCTGCTCGCGGTCGTGCCGGTGCTCGGTCGTCGCGAGCGCCGCCCGTCGGACTGGCTGTGGGGCGTGCCGATCGGCGGTGTCGCGGCCGCGTGCGTGCTGCTCGCCGGCGGCGGCGCCGACGTTCGACGCGCTGCGCGCGCACCTGCCCGCCGCGAACTCCGGCGCGCTGACCGCCGCGCTCGTCGCGGTCGCGGCCGCGATCTTGGCCGTCGCCGCGTGGCGTCGTCGCCCGGTCGCGATCGTCGTCGCGATGCTGATCTGCACGAGCCTGTACGGCTATCGCTACTACCGCTTCCTGTCGACGGACACGCTGGTCGCGACGCGCAACTTCTACGGGTCGCTACGCGTGAAGGAGATGGGCAGCGGTCGCGATCGACGCCGCGAGCTGCTGCACGGCGTGATCCTGCACGGGGACCAGTACCGAAGCCGCGGACAAGCGTCGCAAGCCGACGACGTACTACGGCCCCGCCTCCGGCATCGCGATCGCGCTGCGCGAGCTGCGCCCGGACGAGGAGCCGATCGACGTCGCGATGATCGGCCTCGGCGCCGGCACGCTCGCGACGTACGGCCGCCGCGGCGACCGCTACCGCATCTACGACATCAACCCGGCGATCGTCGACATCGCGAAGCGCCAGTTCACGTACCTCGCGGACAGCGCCGCGACGATGTCGATCGCGATGGGCGACGCGCGGCTGTCGATGGAGCGCGAGATCGCCGACGCGCGGGCCGGTCGCGCGCTGCCGCCATTCGATGTCGTCGCCGTCGACGCGTTCTCGAGCGATGCGATCCCGGTCCACCTGATCACGCGCGAGGCGCTCGACGTGTTCTTCGGACGGCTGAAGCCCGACGGCGTCGTCGCGTTCCACGTCTCGAACCGCTTCCTCCGTCTCGCGCCGGTCGTGCGGCAGATCGCCGAGGACGCCGGGGCATCGGCGATCGACATCGTCGACGAGCCCGACGACGACGACGAGACGAGCTCGGAGTGGGTCTTAGTGACGCGCAACCGCGCGTTCCTCGACAATCCCGCCGTCCGCAAGGCGGCGAGCCCGATCGATCCGATCCCGGGCTTGCCGATGTGGACCGATCGATTCAACAATCTGTTCAAGATCCTCAAGTAGGCCGCCCGCATCCATGACGAAGACCGCAAGCCCGAAGTCCGCGAGGTCCGCGAAGTCGACGAAGACCGCGAGCCGGAAGTCCGTGAAGACCGCCGTGCGCTCGTCGGCCGCCGACACGCCCGCGAAGAAGGGCGCGAAGCGCGCGGTGCCGGCGCCGGCGCCGAAGCCGAGCAACGGACGGATGAGCAACGCGAAGGCGATCGTGCGCATGTCGCCGATCCACGGACGCGGCGTCGTCGCGCGCGTCCCGCTCGCGGCCGGCGAGCGCATCTGCGAGTACCGCGGCGAGCGGATCGGCTGGCCCGAAGCGTTGCGTCGGCATCCGCACGATCCGTCGCAGCCGTTCCACACGTTCTACTTCAGCATCGACGACGATCACGTCATCGACGGCAACGTCGGCGGCGACTTCTCGCGCTTCATGAATCATTCGTGCGAGCCGAACTGCGAGGCCGAGCTCGTCGAGCGCAACGGCGAGACGCGCATCTACATCCAGGCGCTGCGCGACATCGCGGAAGGCGAGGAGCTCGTCTACAACTACGGGCTCACGCTCGACGAGCGCTACACGCCGACGCTGAAGAAGCAGTTCGCGTGTCACTGCGGCAGTCCGAAGTGCCGCGGGACGATGCTGTCGCCGAAGCGCTGAGCCCACGGCGGCGTCCGAGCGACGCTCGCGAAAAGCGCTTGCACCGCGAGGACGCCGGCCTATACTGGCTCGGCCGCTGCCGGCGATCCGCCGTCGGCGGCCGCGGTGCGAGGCCGCTGTCGTGAAGCGGACCGGTGCGCCGACTGCCCGTCTCAGGGAGACCGACATGAAGAGCATCGTCCTGATCGCCGCGGGGCTCACGGCGTTGACCTGCGGCTGCGCGAGCACCGCCTCCTACACGAACCCGGACGACGACATCGACGCCGGCAAGGTCGCGATGGTCAACCAGCACGCCAAGTCGAACGGCATCACCGTGTACTGGCTGAACTATCCGCAGCGTCGTGCCGTCGCGGCGCAAGCGCCCGCGCCCCGCGCCGGCGACCCCGACCGGAAGCTGAACCGCGGCATCGCGACGCCGATCGCCGCCGTCGGCGCCTCGCAGGCACGACGGCGACGCGACGTCGCTCGCAATGTCGATCGGTCGCGCGGCACGAGGCCGTGCGTGCGACCCGGACGACCGGTCGTCGAGTGACGGCCGGCCCGGGGCTTCGCGCCGTTCGCCGGCGTGCCGCGACCGCTCGCCATCGTCGCGACACGACGCGTCGCCGGCCGATTGCACGCCGGCCGAAAAGGTGGGCAGTATCGCGAGCGGTCGGCGTGCCCTGCGCCGGCCGGCCCGACTCGCCCTCCCCGCTCGTCATCCGGTCGCCTGCCATGATCCTGTCCCCGTCGTTCGCCGGCCGGCGCGTCCGCGCCGCGGCCGCGAGCCTGTTCGCCGCCGTGGTCCCGCTGCTGCTGTCGTCGTGCGGCGGCAGCGGCGGCGGCTCGAACGATGCCGCGCCCGCCGCGGCGACGTCGCCGACCGTCGCCCAGCTCGCGAACATCTGCACGAACGCCGGCGAGAAGGCGTGGATCGCGGCCTACCTGAACGACGTGTACCTGTTCTATCGCGACATCGTCGCGGTCGACCCGAACGCGTACGCGACGCCCGAGGACTACTTCAACGCACTCATCGTCACGTCGAAGGACCGCTTCTCGTTCGTCGAACCGCAGTCGGTCGCCGACGCCTTCTTCACGCAGGGCCAGGATGTCGGCTACGGCGCGGTCTTCAAGCTCGACACGAACAACGCGCTGCGGATCGGCTACGTCGATGCGGCCGGGCCGCTCGCCGCGGCCGGCGTCGCGCGCGGCGCGACGATCACGGCGCTGAACGGGACGTCGACGAGCGCGTTGTCGACGACGCAGCTCAACGCGCTGCTGTATCCGACCTCGGTCGGGGTATCGCTGTCGCTGACGGTGCTCGACCTCGGGCAGACGGTGCCGCGCATCGTCACCGTGTCGTCGACGAACGTGCAGGAGGATCCGGTCCCGCAGGCGACGGTGCTGCGGGCCGACCCGACGAACCCCGCGTCGCCGCAGGTCGGCTACCTGCTGTTCAACGACCAGATCGCGACGTCGGAGACGGAGCTCATCAACGCGGTCACGACGTTCAAGGCGGCCGGCGTGACCGACGTCGTGCTCGACATCCGCTATAACGGCGGCGGCTACCTGTACATCGCGAGCGAGCTCGCGGCGATGCTCGCGGGCAACCGCGCCCCGGCCGGCGCCGTGTTCGACAAGCTGACGTTCAACGACAAGCATCCGGAAGAGACGAACGCCCCCGCGAACACGATCCGCTTCCCGACGACGTCGACCGGCGGCCAGCCGCTGCCGATGCTGAACCTCGCGCGCGTGCTCGTCATCACCGCGCCGGGCACGTGCTCGGCGAGCGAGGCGGTCATCAACGGACTCACGCCGTTCGTGAACGTGGTGCGCGTGGGTGGCACGACGTGCGGCAAGCCGTACGGCTTCATCCAGCAGAACAACTGCGGCGACGCGTTCTTCGCGATCCAGTTCCAGGGCGTCAACAGCGTCGGCTTCGGCGACTTCCAGAACGGCTTCGCGCCGACGTGCACGGTGGCCGACGACTTCACGCACGCGCTCGGCGATCCGGCCGAGGGCCGCCTCGCCGCCGCGTTGACGTACGAACGCACCGGCGCGTGTCCGGTCGCGGCGACGCAGTCGGTCCAGCGCGAGGAGGCGCGACCGGCGAGCGTGGCCGAGACGCTCGGGCGGCCCGAGCGGCAGATGCTCAGGCTGCGCTGACCGCGATCAGCCGAAGTTGCGGGCCCACGCGGCCGCGATGACCGGCGTCGCCTCGGTGGCCGCGACGGCGGACATCGCCTGCGGGCAATGCTCGCTCAGCCACGCGCGGCCGGGCCGCCAGCGCGCGATCATCGCCACGTAGACGTCGAGCACCGACATCCGCCGGCCGAGCAGGAACGGGTCGGGCGCGACGCTGTCCTCGAACGCGAGCCATGCGTCCTTCGCGCGCTGCAGCGAGCGGTCCTTCAGCGACGCCTGCGCATCGCGGTCCTCGACCCAGCGCTCGGGAAAGTCGCCGACGATGATCGGCCCGTAGACGTTCGTCGCGAAGTACACCATCCAGCGGAACGTCAGCGCCCGCGCGCGCGCGTCGTCGGGCAGCAGGCCCGTCTTCGAGAAGCGTTCGGCGAGCCACAACGCGATGCCGGCCGACTCGGTCATGACGGTGCCGTCGTCGAGGACGAGCGTCGGCACCTGCGCGAGCGGATTGACGTCCTTCAGCTTCTCCCAGGCCTGCTTGTCCTCCCACGCGAAGATGTTGCGCGTGTACGGCTCGCCGGCGAGGTCGAGGAGCGCCTCGACGACCACCGATCCGCACCCCTTGCATCCGTGCAGCTGCATTCCCCGTCTCCGTGAATAGTGGCGCCCCGCGGCGTGAATTCGAGGGTGATCGGCGGGCGACGTCCGCGCAACCTGTCGTCACCGGCCGCGAAACCGGCCGCCCACCCTCGGAGGCATCATGAAAGACCGCCCACCAAATCGCAAGACCGACGGGAAGTCGGTCGTCGTCGCCGCGTCGATCGCCGCGGCGGCCGCCGCGATCACGACGTTGCTGTTGAACGCGCCCATCGACGACGCCGTCATCGGCGACGAGGTGTTCATGGCGACGACGATCCCGCCGTCGATGACGCAACACCTGACGAACCAGACGCTGAACGCCAAGGCCACGACCGGCGCGCAACCCGCCGCGACGCACTGACGTCTAGACGTCGGCCGCCGCGGCCGTCCCGAGTCGTTCGCCGGCGCGCTTCTCGTACGCGTCCATCAGCGCGCGGTGCGACGGGACGCGGTCGATGACCGCCTTCCGCTCGCCCGGCTGGACCGACTCGAGCTGCACGAGCAGCGCCCGGCGACCGGCCTCGAGGATCGCGTCGGCGCGAGGCGACCCTGCTTCGTCGAGCACGCGGAAGCAGGTCAGGTAGATCTCCATCGGATCCTCGGTGCCGTCGACCGTGAGGCCGCGGTCGAAGAACGCGACGATCTCGTCGACGCGCGCGAGCGCTTCGGCGCTCCGTCCGGTGGCGTGCGCGACGCGCGCGAGACCGGCCTGCGCCTCGACGACCATCATCTCGCGGCCGATGCGGCTGTACACGGCCTGCGCCTCGTCGTAGCGCTCGCGCGCCTCGCCGAGCGCGCCCGACGCGAGCGCGACGTCGCCGCCGATCAGCGCCGCCGCGGCGATCGCGTCCGGGTTGCCGGTCGCGTGCGCCAGTGAGCGGCCGCGCTCGACCGCCTGCGACGCGCCGGCGAGTTCGCCGTCGAGACGCATCGCGGTCGCGATGTTGAGCTGCACGAGCGTCTCGAAGACCTTGAAGCCGACCTCCTCGTAAAGCGCCATCGCGGCGTCGCCGAGACGGATCGCCTCGCGATAGTTGCCGAGGCGTCGTTCGATGTCGCCGAGCGACGCGAGCGTGTTCGCCTCGGACGTCCGGTTGCCGAGCTCGCGCGCCAGCGTCAGGCACGCCTCGTAATACTCGCGACCCTCGGCGAGGCGGCGCTGGTCGATGAACAGCCCGCCGAGTCCGAGCATCACGCGCAGGCATGCCGCGCGATTGCCGAGCCGCTGCGCCGTCAGCAGCACGCGTTCGGCCTGGATCAGCCCTTCCTTGTAGTCGCCGAGCGAGCGCAGCGCGCTGGCCCACAGCGTGTGCGCGAGCAGGCCCGCGTCGGGATCGCCGGCGGCCTCCGCGCGCCGCGCGCCCTCGGCCCCGAGGCGCGCGGCCTCGTGGAAGTCGGCGCGGCCGAACGCATGACGCGCGAGCGCGCCGGCGGCGCGGGCGCGACGGGCATCGTCGTCGAGGCGCTCCGCCATCTCGCCGAGCGCCTCGGCCGCCGCCAGATGCGCGTCGACGCGCCCGCAGCGAAACAGGGACTCGGCCTTCGGCAGCAGCAGGTCGAAGCGCGTCGCGTCGTCGTCGTCGGGCACGAGCGCGAGCGCCCGGTCGAGATGTTCGATCGCTGCTTCGCTCGCGTACGCGCGGACCGCGTCCTCGCCGGCGAGCCGCAGGTACCGGACGGCTTCGTGCACGTCGCCGGCCTGCTCGAAGTGATCGGCGATCAGCGCGTACTGTCCCGCGACGCGCGAGCCGCTCGCCTCGACGAGCCATTCGGCCACGCGACGGTGCCATGCGCGCCGGTGCCGCTTCAGCACGCCGTCGCGCGTCACCTGGTGCAGCAGGTGGTGCTTGAACACGAACTCGCGTTGTCCCTCGAACGCGCTCGTCTCGCGGCCGTGGATCAGCTCGCGTGCCATCAACGCGCCGAGCGCGTCCGGCGCCGTCGGCTCGAGCGCCGCGAGCGCGCCGTCCCAGAACACGTGGCCGACGATCGCCGCGCACTGCAGCGCCGCCTTCTCCTCGGGCGCGAGCGCGTCGAGCCGCGCCTGCAGCACGCCGACCAGCGTCGGCGGCACGTGCACGCGCGCGAGCCGCTCCGGCACGACGGTCCAGCGCTCGGCGCCGGTGACGATGACGCCGTCGTCGATCAGCATCTTCGATCAGCTCTTCCATGTAGAACGGATTGCCCTCCGCACCCGTCGTGATCAGCTCGCGCAGCACGGCCGGCGGCTCGTCGACGCGCGCGAGCAGCGCATCGGCGAGCTCGCGGCTCGTGCGCCGCGTCAGCGGCGAAAGGTCGACGCGCACGTGGTTCGGCTGGCCGCTGCCCCACAGCGGCCGCCGCTCGAACAGCGACGGGCGCGCCGCGCACAGCATCAGGATCGGCAGGTCGCGGCACGCTCTGCGCGAGATGGTTGATGAAGTCGAGCGACCCTTCGTCGGCCCAGTGCAGGTCCTCGAACTGCAGCAGCACGGGGCCGCGTCTTCGCGAGCGACCGCGGAAGTAGCGGCGCCGCGGCGTTGAACGCGCGGTCGCGGATCTGCTTCGGGTCGCCGACGATGCCGCGGATGAACGGGCTGTCGCCGAAGTCGAGCCCGATCAGCTGTCCGAGCAGCGCGCCCTGCTCGTCGGCCGCCTCGCCGAACAGCGGCCGCAGCGCCTCGATCAGCTTGTCGCGCGCCCGCGGCAGCGGGTCGCTGTCCTCGATCTCGAAGCGCCAGCAGAACAGCTGCGCGGACGACGGCGTACGGCAGCATCTCGCCGTGCGTCTGCGCGCGCGACGCGAAGCACCACACGCCCTGCGGCTGCAGCTCGAGCCACGTCACGAACTCCTGCAGCAGCCGGCTCTTGCCGAGCCCGGCGTCGCCGACGACCGTCAGCAGCGTCGCCATCGAGTCGGCGATCGTGTCCTCGAGCGCGTCGGTCAGCCGGCGCAGCTCGAGGTCGCGGCCGACCATCCGGCATCTCGACGCCTTCGACGCCGCGGTTCGCGAGACGGAACGCGCGCGGCTTCGCGCGGACGACGAGGTAGCTGCGCAGCGGCTCGTCGATGCCCTTGACCGTCACGAGCGTCTCTTCGCTGACGTCGAAGATGCCGCGGACGTGGCGATACGTGTCGTGGCTGATGCGCAGTCCGCCGGCCGGCGCGCTCTGCTCCATCCGCGCCGCGACGTTGACGGTGAGGCCGCGAATGCTGCCCTCGTCGTCGACGCCCCCGCCGAGCAGGACCGGTCCGGTGTTGATGCCGGCCCGCACGTCGAATCCCGACAGTCGATGCGTGCGCTCGACGTCGGCCGAGATCGCGCGGGCCTCGGCGACGATGGCGAGCGCCGCGTGCACGGCGTTCTCGGCGTCGTTCTCGTGCGCGCCGTCGGCGCCGAACGCCGCCAGCATGCTGTCGCCGGCGTACTGCAGCACCTTGCCCCCGCGCGCCGCGACGACCGCGCTGAACCGCGCGAGCGCGCCGTCGACGACGGCGTGGATGTCCTCGGGGTCGAGCATCCGGCTCATCGCGGTCGAGCCGACGATGTCGACGAACAGCACCGAGACGGCCTTGAGCTGCTGTGCGGACTCGAGCGACTGCGCGCGCAGCTGCGCGAGCCGGTCGCGGATCGGCGCGAGGCCCGCGTCGACGGTCGCGTCGCCGAGCAGCGCCCGCTGCGCCTCCAGCGCCGCGATCGCCGCCTCGAGTTGTCCGATGTTCGCCGTCATCCGTCGCCCGCAAGAATTCCGATTCGAGACATGATGCGGCCGTGGCCGGCCGCCGGGCCCGGCGGCCGGGTTCCCCTCTTTTACCGCAAACCGACCGAACGGTCCTTCCCACGCATGACTGCGCTCGAGATCGCCTACGCCTTCGCCACGATCGGGGTCGTCCTCACCGTCGCCAGCAACCTGATGCGCGGGATGGTCCCGCTGCGGATCCTCGCGCTCGCGTCGAACGTCGGATTCGCGATCCAGAACGCGCTGATCCACGACCGCGTCAACCTGACGCTGCAGATCCTGCTGTTCGTCGTCAACGCGTACCGATTATGGGATCTGCGGCGTCTGCTGATCGAGATCGAGAACGTGCACACCGACACGCCGCTGAAGGACTGGCTGCTGCCGTACATGAAGAAGCGCAAGCTCGACGCCGGCTACCGCGCTGTTCCGCAAGGGCGACCGCGCGAACCACATGGTGTACCTGCACTCGGGGACCGTCTCGCTTCCGGAGCACGGCCAGACGCTCGGACCCGGCGCGCTGATCGGCGAGATCGGCCTGTTCACCGAGGAGCGCGTGCGCACCGCGACCGTCGTCTGCGACACGCCGTGCGTCTGCTACACGATGACCGACGAGGCGATCCACCTGCTGTACTTCCAGAACCCGAAGCTCGGCTTCTATCTCGTGCGGCTGATCGTCCAGCGGCTGCTGCAGGACCTGCAGCGACGCCCGTCGACCGCCGGCGCCTGACCGCGACGCGCCGTCACGACGCGGCGCCGCGTTCCTTCAGCGCCGCCGTGAAGTTGTCGAAGAAGTGGTCGGCGATCTTGCGCGCGGCCATGTCGACGAGCCGCGAGCCGACCTGGGCGATCTTGCCGCCGACCGACGCGTTCGCCTCGTAGTCGAGCTGCGTCGTCTCGTCGTCGACCGGCCTCAGCTTGACGGCGGCCGAGCCCTTGCCGAAGCCGGCGACGCCGCCGTTGCCTTCGAAGCGCAGCGTGTACGCGTGCGGCGGATCGAGATCGGCGAGCTCCAGCTTGCCCTTGAACTTCGCCTTGACCGGGCCGACCGACGCGACCATCACGAGGTCGTACGTGTTCGGTCGGCTCGCCGTGTCGTCGCCGTCGAGCGGCGTGATCGACTCGCAGCCGGGGATCGCGAGCTTCAGCAGCGCGGTGTCGTTCAGCGCTTCCCACGCGGCCTGCTGCGACACCGGCAGCAGCTGTTCGCCTTTCAGTTCCATCCGTTCTCCCGGCCGATGTCCGAATGCCGCGGCGGCATCGACGCGCGGGTCGTCGTCGAGGACGCCGACTCGTCGCGGCCCGACAGGACGGCGCCGAGCGACGCGATGCTGTCCAGATTGTGCGCCGGAACGAAGCGGTCGACGTGCGGCAGCATCGCGCGGATGCCGGCCGCGCGCGGCTCGAACGCCGCGTAGCGCAGCAGCGGGTTGAGCCAGACGAGCCGTCGGCACGACTTCGCGAGGCGCTCGGTCTCGAACGCGAGGCGTGCGATGTCGCCGTGCTCGAGCCCGTCGGTGATCAGCAGCACCGTCGCGTCCTGCGCGAGCACGCGCCGCGACCAACGCGCGTTGAAGTCGGCGAGGCAGGCCGCGATGCGCGTCCCGCCGGACCAGTCGTCGACCGCGCGGACGACGGCCGCGACCGCGGCGTCCGGGTCGCGGTCGCGCAGCGCGCGCGTGATCGACGTCAGCCGCGTGCCGAACACGAACGTCTCGACGCGCCGCGACGCGCCGTCGCGTCCGGTCGTCAGCGCGTGCGCGAAGTGCAGCAGCATCCGCGAGTAGCGGCTCATCGACCCCGAGATGTCGGCGATGACGACGAGCGGCACGGGCCGCGTGCGCGGCGCGCGCCGCCGCAGCGACCACGGCGCGCCGCGCGCGCTCGCCCGCATCGTGCGCCGCCAGTCGACGCGGCCGCGCGTCGACGCGCGCGTGCGACGGCGTCGCGATGCGCTCCTGGACGAGCGGCAGCGACGCGATCGCGCGCTTCGCCGCGTTCCACTCGTCGGTCGTCATCGTGTCGAAGTCGGCCTTGAAGAGGCGCTCGCGATCGGAGAACGCGAGCGTCGCGTCGAGCTCGATCCGCTCGTGGTCGCGCGCGATCGACGCGCGCTTCGCGCCGGGGAACAGCGCGTCGGCGAGGCGGCGGTTCTCCGGCGGCCTCGGGCCGCCGGCGCGACCGTCGACGCGCGGCAGCAGCATCGCCATCATCCGGCCGCGCAGGTCGGGGTCGCGCCAGAACAGGTGGAACGCCTGGTCGAACAGCGGCTGGTGCTCGGGCCGGTCGACGAGGCAGGCGCCGAGCGCCGCGTGCAGGTCGTCGCGCGAGTCGAGACCGGCGAGCGGCAGCGCCTCGAGCGCGAGCGCGACGCGGTCGCTGCCGATCGGCAGCCCGGCGGCGCGCAGCACGCGCGCGAAGTGGACGACGTTGCGCGCGAGCCGGCCCGACGACGCGCCGATGGTGACGTCGCGCAGGCCGCTCACGCGGCCGCGTCCTGCAGCTCGCGCAGCAGCCGCGCCGCCTCGCTGCCCTGCATCTTGCGCGATGTCGTCCTGGTACTTCAGCAGCACGCCGAGCGTGTCGTCGACGACGGCCGGATCGAGCGTCGATCGCATCGAGCTCGAGCAGCGCGCGCGACCACTCGATCGTCTCGGCGATGCCGGGTCGCTTGAACAGCTCGATGCCGCGCAGCCGCTGCACGAACGCGACGATCTCGCGCGCGAGCCGCGACTCGATGCCGGGGACGCGTCCGGTGCACGATCGCGTATTCGCGCGCCGCGTCGGGGAAGCCGACCCAGTGGTAGAGGCAGCGGCGCTTGATCGCGTCGTGGATCTCGCGCGTGCGGTTCGACGTGACGACGACGATCGGCGGCGTCGTCGCGCTGATCGTGCCGGTCTCGGGGATCGTGATCTGGAACTCCGACAGCACCTCGAGCAGGAACGCCTCGAACGGCTCGTCGGCGCGGTCGAGCTCGTCGATCAGCAGCACCGGCGGGACCGGCCGCGACGGGTCGAGCGCCTGCAGCAGCGGCCGCTCGATCAGGAAGCGCTCGGAGAACAGGTCGTCGGCGAGCGATCGCCTTCGCGCGCCGCGTCCGCCTGCTCGGCGAGCCGGATCTCGATCATCTGCCGCGCATAGTTCCATTCGTACGCCGCGCCGGCGAGGTCGAGGCCCTCGTAGCACTGCAGGCGGATCAGCGGCCGCGCCGAGCATCGACGCGACCGCCTTCGCGAGCTCGGTCTTGCCGGTGCCCGGCTCGCCTTCGAGCATCAGCGGCCGCTGCAGCCTCAGCGCGAGGAACAGCGCCGTCGCGAGCCGCCGGTCGGCGACGTAGTGCTGCGTCGCGAGCAGCGTCGACCGTCGCGTCGATCGACGCGGGGAGCGCACCGCCGGTCGTCGTCATGCGCGTCGCGCGATCGATCGCCGCCGTCCGATCGTCCGTCGACGGGGGCGCATCGCGACGTTCGCGATCAGGCCGCCTCGGCGACCGCGCGCTTCGCGAGCACCCGGATCAGGTGCGCGCGGTACTCGGCCGACGCGTGCATGTCGCTGTTGAGGCCGTCGGCGGGGATCTCGACCGCCGTCGCAGCTCTCCGGCGCGAACGCGCGGTCGAGCGCGTCCTCGAGCGCCGCGACGCGGAACACCGACGGTCCGGCGCCGGTGACCGCCACGCGCACGCCGTCCGCGGTCTTCGCGACGAACACGCCGACCAGCGCGAAGTGCGACGCCTGCTGCCGGAACTTGTACGTAGGCCGACCGTCTGCGGCCGTCGGGAAGCGGACCGAGACGATCAGCTCGCCCGGTTCGCAGCGCGGTCTCGTAGAAGCCGCTGGAAGAAGTCCGTCGGCGGCGATCTCGCGGCGGTCGGTCGCGATCGTCGCGTCGAGCGCCAGCACGGCGGCCGGATAGCAGGCGGCCGGATCGTTGTTGGCGAGCGAGCCGCCCATGGTGCCCGATTGCGGACCTGCCGGTCGCCGATGCGCTCGGCCAGTGCGGCGAGCGCCGGGACGAGCGCCTTCACGTCGGCCGACGCGGCGACGTCGGCGTGGCGCGCCATCGCGCCGATCACGAGCCGTCGCCGTCGCGCCGGATGCCCTTCAGCTCGTCGATGCCGCCGAGGTCGACGAGCGCGCTCGGGTGCCGACGAGGCGCAGCTGCATCGACGGCAGCAGGCGTCTGGCCGCCGGCGAGGTAGCGCGCGTCGGCGCTCGCGGCGCCGACGCCTTCACGGCATCGGCGACGGTGGTGGGCCGTTGGTAGTCGAATGCGTGCATGGCGTGTTCCTCCGTTTCGTCAGGCGGCCGCGCCGCGTTCGGCGAGGCCTGCGCGAGCACGCGTTCGGCGCGGCTCGGCGTCGCGCTGCATCGCCTGCCACACCGTGTGCGGCGTCGCCGGCATCGCGACGTCCTTGACGCCGAGCGCATCGGTCAGATCGCGTTGATGACGGCCGGCGGCGAGCCGATCGCGCCGGCCTCGCCGCAGCCCTTCACGCCGAGCGGGTTGTGCGTGCACGGCGTGCCCTTGACGGTCTCGACGCTTGAACATCGGCAAGTCGTCGGCGCGCGGCATCGCGTAGTCCATGAACGTGCCGGTCAGCAGCTGGCCCGTCGCGTCGTCGTAGACGCAGTTTTCCATCAGCGCCTGGCCGATGCCCTGCGCGAGGCCGCCGTGCACCTGGCCCTCGACGATCATCGGGTTGACGATGTTGCCGAAGTCGTCGACCGCGGTGAAGCGGTCGATGCTTGCACCTCGCCGGTCTGCGGGATCGACCTCGACCTCGCAGATGTAGGTGCCGGCCGGATAGGTGAAGTTGGTCGGGTCGTAGAACGCGTTCTCGTTCAGGCCCGGGCTCGAGCTTGTCGAGCGGGTAGTTGTGCGGCACGTAGGCGGTCAGCGCGACACGGCCGCGAACGGCATCGTCTTGTCGGTGCCCGCGACCTTGAACTCGCCGTTCTCGAACTCGATGTCGGCGTCGGCGGCCTCCATCAGGTGGGCGGCGATCTTCTTGCCCTTGGCGATCGATCTTGTCGACCGCCTTCGACGATCGCCGTGCCGCCGACCGCGAGCGAGCGCGAGCCGTAGGTGCCCATGCCGAACGGGCACGCGGCCGGTGTCGCCGTGCACGATGTCGACGTCCTCGACCGGGATGCCGAGCTTGTCCGCGACGACCTGCGCGAACGTCGTCTCGTGGCCCTGGCCGTGGCTGTGCGAGCCGGTGAAGACGGTGACCTTGCCGGTCGGATGGACGCGCACCTCGCCGGCCTCGAACAGCCCGGCGCGCGCGCCGAGCGCGCCGGCGATGTTCGACGGCGCGAGGCCGCAGGCCTCGATGTAGCCGAGTAGCCGATGCCGCGCTTCTTGCCGCTGCGCCTCGCTGTCGGCCTTGCGGGCCGCGAAGCCGGCGACGTCGGCGAGCTCGATCGCGCTTGTCATGCGTCGCGTCGTAGTCGCCGGTGTCGTAGGTGAGCCCGACCGGCGTCGCGTACGGGAACGTCGTGATGAAGTTGCGGCGACGGATCTCGGCCGGGTCGATGTTCAGCTCGCGCGCGCGCCGTCTCGACGATGCGCTCGACGAGGTAGGTCGCCTCGGGCCGGCCGGCGCCGCGGTAGGCATCGACCGGCGCGGTGTTGGTGAACACCGCCGTTGACCTCGGCGTAGATCTTCGGCGTCGCGTACTGGCCCGCGAGCAGCGTCGCGTAGAGGATCGTCGGCACGCCGACGCGAACGTCGACAGGTAGGCGCCGAGGTTGGCGATCGTGTGGACGCGCAGCGCGAGGAAGCTTGCCGTCGCGTCGTCGGTCGCCAGCTCGACCGTCGTCACGTGGTCGCGGCCGTGCGCGTCGGACAGGAACGACTCGCTGCGGTCGGCCGTCCACTTGATCGGCCGGCCTGACGCGCTTGCGACGCCCAGACCAGCGCACGTCTCCTCGGCGTACAGGAAGATCTTCGAGCCGAAGCCGCCGCCGACGTCGGGCGCGATCGACGCGCACCTTGGTGCTCGGGCAGGCCGAGCACGAAGGCGCACATCAGCAGCCGCTCGACGTGCGGGTTCTGGTTCGCGACGTAGAGCGTGTAGCTCTCGTCGGACGGGTCGTAGCTGCGCGTTCGCCGCGCGCGGCTCCATCGCGTTCGGGATCAGGCGGTTGTTGACGGAAGGTCGAGCGCGGCTGACGTGCGGCGCCGTCGCGAACGCGGCATCGACGCCGGCCTTGTCGCCGCAGCCCCACGTCGTAGCAGACGTTGTCCGGCGCGATCGTCGTGGACCGCCGACGGCGCGCCCTTCGCGGTCGCGGTGTCGACGACCGGCGGCAGCTCGTCGTAGTCGACCTCGACGCGCTGCGGCCGCGTCGCTTGGCCTGGTCGAGCGTCTCGGCGACCACCAGCGCGACCTGGTCGCCGACGTAGCGCACCTTGCCGTCGCCAGGACCGGGTGCTTCGGCTCCTTCATCGGCGTGCCGTCGGGGTTGTTGATCAGCCAGCCGCACGGCAGGCCGCCGACTGTCGCGCGAGGTCTTGCCGGTGAAGATGCCGAGCACGCCGGGCGACGCCATCGCGGCCGCCGATGTCGATCGCGCCGATCGTCGCGTGCGCGTGCGGCGAGCGCACGAAGACGGCGTAGCGTCTGCTGCGGCAGCGCGACGTCGTCGGTGTATTGGCCGCGCCGGTCAGGAAGCGCTGGTCTTCCTTGCGCTTGACCGACTGGCCGATGAAGCCTTGACGTGCATTCATGCGTCCTGCTCCTCGTCGTCCCCGCGCAGGCGGGGACCCAATGTCGTTCCTCGTTTCGCTCAGGCGACGCCGTCGGACGCCGCCGGTTCCGCCTTCGCGGGACACGGCTATCGGCGATGGCGATCCGGCCGGTCACTTCATGCCCTGCGCCGCCCACCTGCACCGCCTTGACGATGTTCTGGTAGCCGGTGCAGCGGCAGAAGTTGCCGACCAGCGCCTCGCGGATGCGGCGGTCGTCGGCCGCGTTCTCCGCGTGGTTGGCGACGAGGTCGATCGCGCTCATCACCATGCCGGGCGTGCAGAAGCCGCATTGCAGGCCGTGGCATTCCTTGAACGCGGCCTGCATCGGATGCATCGTGCCGTCGGCGGTCGCGATGCCTTCGATGGTCGTGACCTCGCGGCCGGCCGCCTGCAGCGCGAGCATGTTGCACGACTTGACCGCATGGCCGTCGAGATGGACGGTGCAGGCGCCGCACTGCGCGGTGTCGCAGCCGACGTGGGTGCCGGTGAGCTGCAGGTGCTCGCGGATGAACGTGACGAGCAGCGTGTTCGGTTCGACGTCGCGCACGACGTCGCGGCCGTTCACGCGCAACGACAGCGTGGTGGGCATGCAGTCTCCTGGCTGATGGTGACAGCGTTCTCGTTGTGAAGCGGCGCCCGGCCCGGCGCGCCGCGTGTCCGGCGATTGTGCAACGACCCCCCGGCGATGGGAAGGGGGCAAACCCGCGCGCGACCGGTCGCGTCGGCCGGGACGGGGTCAGTCGCGCGCGCCGCGTTTCGCCCAGGCCGACGCGATCGTGCGATGCAGTTCGAGGTTGCCGACGAACGCGTGCCGGTCGACCTCGGGCAGGCCGTCGGCGATCGACGTCATCGCCTCGTGCGCCTTCCCGAGCAGCGCGTCGGCGCGCTGCGGGTCGACGTCCGCGAGCACGCGCGACGCGACGAAGTACCGTGCGCGATCGAGCTCGTCGTCCTGCGCCTCGTCGGACGGGTCGAGCAGCGCCTCCACGATCGCCGTCGCGTCGTCCGCGCGACCGCACCGCCACAGCGCGTCGGCCTTGCGAATGCGCCCGTCGGCGACGGTCTCGACCGACGCATGCAGGTCGATGCACGCGTCGAATCGCGCGATCGCCTCGTCGCAGCGCCCGACCGCGAGCCGGCTCGATCCGATCAGCAGCAGCGCGTCGGCCTCGCACGCGCGGTCGCCGACGTCGCGGGCGATCGCGTGCGCTTCCGTCGCGTACGCCATCGCGTCGTCGACGCGCCCGGCCTCGAGCGCGATGTCCGCGAGGCGGTTCAGCGGATACGGCAGCGCACCCCGGTCGCCGATCGAGCGGCTGATCTCGAGGCCCTCGGCGCACAGCGCCCGCGCGCGATCGAGGTGGCCGACCTTCGACTCGAGGATGCCGAGGTTGCCGATGATGCCGCCTTCGAAGCGCCGGTTGCGGACGCGCCGAGCGATCGCCAGCGCCTGTTCGAGGTAGTCGCGCGCGCCGGCGAGATCGCCGCGCGCCCGTCGCGCGCTGTTGAGCCGGTTCAGCGCGACGCACGCGAGGTCGGCACGGTCCGCGGCTTCGGCGAGCTGCCGGGCCCGCTGCAGCACCGTCTCGGCCTCGTCGCTCCGCCCGAGGAACAGCAGCGCCTGCCCCTCCTCGTTCAGCGAGCCGATCGACGTCGGCGGGTCGTCGGCGTCGGCGAGCAGCGCGCGGGCGCGACGGGCGAACGCGATCGTCTGCTCGGACTGCCCGGACACGCACGCCAGCAGCGCCTGCTGCCGCGCGGCGCGGGCGCGCGCGACATCGTCGAGCGTGTCGGCGCACGCGACGAGCCGCGCCAGGTCGTCGGCCTGCTCGGCGCGTCGCCCGGTCGCGTTGTGGACGTTGAGCCGCAGCGTCAGCAGCGGACACAGGATCGCCGCGTCGTCGCCGGCCAGTGCGATCGCGCGGTTCACGAGGTCGAGCGCCGCGCCGTACTCGGCCTTCGCGAACGCGGCGTCGGCGGCGCGCCGCAGCCAGTCGCGCGCCGGCTCCGCGTCGCCCGCACGCTCGTAATGGTCGGCGATCAGCGCCAGGTGCTCGCCGACCCGTTCGCCGGTCGCCCTCTCGAGCCACTCCGCGGTCCGGCGGTGCATCTCGCGCCGCTGCGCCTTCAGCACGGTCTCGTACGTGACCTGGTGCAGTAGGTGATGCGTGAACGCGTACTCGCGCGAGGCCGCGAACGCCGAGTCCTCGTGCCGCTCGATCAGCGCGCGCCGTACCAGCGAGTCGAGCGCGCCCAGCGACCGCGGCGCGATGGCGCGCAACGCCTCGTCCCAGAACGTCGCGCCGACGACGCTGTCCTGCTGCAACGCGCGCCGTTCCTGCGGCGGCAGCGCGTCGAGGCGCGCCTGCACGACCGCGGTCAGCGTCGGCGGCACCTTCGTGCGCAGCAGCCGATCGCGGTCGACGCGCCAGCCGTCGTCCGACGGCTCGATGACGCGATCGTCGACCAGCATGCCGATCAGCTCGCGGATGTGGAACGGGTTGCCTTCGGCCGCGTCGAGCACGATCGCCCGGAGCTCCGGAGGCGGCGCCGCGACGCGCGCGAGGCAGGCGTCGACGAGCGCCGCACCCGCCGTCGCGTCGAGCGGCGCGAGGTCGATCCGCTCGCCGCGCGGCCGGTCCGGCCGCCGCTCGTCGAGCTCGGGGCGCGTGAAGCAGCCGATGACGACCGGCACGTCGGCGCAGGCGGACGCGATCGACGCGATCAGGTCGAGCGACCCGTCGTCCGCCCACTGCAGGTCGTCGAGCAGCAAGACGACGGTGCGGCCCGCGGCGCCCGCCGCGAGCCGCAGGTACTCGGCGAACGCGTGGAACGCGCGCACGCGCAACTGGCGGCCGTCGTGCGCGATGCCGGCGATCGTCGGGCTCGCCGAGAAATCGAGGCCGACCAGGTGACCGACGAGCGCCGACTGCTCGTCCGCGCGATCGCCGAACGGCGCGCCGAACACCCGCCGCAGCTTCGTCCGCGCGCGGTCCGCGTCGTCGTCGTCGCCGATGTCGCAATGCCACGCCAGCAGGTCGCGGACGACGCCGAACGGCGTGCGCTGCCCCTGCCGCGCCGCGCGGCCGTGCAGGACGCGCACCCGCGGATCCCCGGCGAGCGACCGCTCGAACTCGCGCAGCAGGCGGCTCTTCCCCATGCCCGCGTCGGCGACGACGGTCGCGATGCGCAGCCGCCGGTCGGCGCGGGTGGCGGCGACGAGGCCGGCCAGCCGTTCGAGCTCCGCGGCCCGCCCGACCATCGCGACCGGCGATTCGCCGTCGGCCGCGTCGTCCACGTTGAAGACGCGCGCCTTCTCGCCGACGACGACGTACGTCACCATCGGCTCGAGTCCCTTCAGCTCGATCGGCGGCTGCGGCTCGACGTCGAAGCGGTCGCGGACCTGCCGGTGGCAGTCGCGGCTGATCCGCATCGTGCCGGTCGCTGCCGCCTGCTCGAGGCGCGCGGCGATGTTGACCGCGATGCCGCGGATCGTCCCTTCGGCGTCCACGCCGCCGCCGAGCAGGACGTGGCCGGTGTGGACGCCGATCCGGACGTCGAAGCCGGCGTGGCCGTGGTCGCGCAGCACGGCCGCGCCGCGCGCGCGACCGTCGGCGAGCAGCGCGAGGCCCGCGCGGACGGCGCGCTCGGCGTCGTCCTCGCGCGAGACGTCGTGGCCGAACACGGCGAGCAGGCTGTCGCCGGCGTACTGCAGCACCCTGCCGCCGAACGTGTCGACGATCTCCGTCGCGCTCGTCAGCAGTCCGTCGAGCAGATCGTGGATGTCCTCGGGGTCGAGCGACTGGCTGAGCGAGGTCGAGCCGACGACGTCCATGAACACGATCGTGACGAAGCGCAACGACTGGTCCGGTGCCGACCGCTCGTCGAGCGCCGCGAGCTGCGACCGCAGCGGCGCGACCGCGAGCTCGACGACCGCGTCGCCGAGCGTCGCGCGCTGCGCGAGCAGCGCGTCGATCGCCGCCTCGATCTTCGACGTGTCGGTCGGGACGGGGGCGGTATCGGGCGGCATCCGCCGAGGATAGCGCCATCGCGGCGCGCGCGGACCCGTGCTTCCATTACGATGCGCCACTGACCACGATGGACAACGTCGACCTCAACGTGCTGAAGACGATCGTCGCCTGGCGGGCCGAGGGTCGCCGCGTGACGATGGGAACGATCGTGCGGACGTGGGGCTCGGCGCCGCGGCCGGTCGGCGCGCTCGTCGCGATCGGCGAGGACGCGTCCGGGCAGACCGCGATCGCGGGCTCGGTGTCCGGCGGCTGCATCGAGGACGACCTCGTCGACAAGGTCCGCGCCGCGAGCGGCCACGCGCTCGCGAAGCCGGAGCGTCTCGCGTACGGCGATCAGCGCGCGACGAGGCGAACCGCTTCGGGCTGCCGTGCGGCGGCACGATCGAGCTCGTGCTCGAGCCGGTCGGCGACCGGTCGCGCGTCGAGGAGCTGACGGACGCGATCGGCGCGGGACGCCGCGTGCGCCGCACGCTGCGCGCTCGCCGACGGCGACGTGACGCTCGCGCCGGCCGACGCGTTCGACGCGCGCGGCGAGACGGTCGCGCTGACCGACGACGCGCTGTCGACGCTGCACGGCCCGTCGCTGGCGCCTGCTGGTGATCGGCGCGGGCCAGATGACGCTGTACCTCGCGCAGATGGCGCAGGCGCTCGACTATCGCGTCGTCGTCTGCGACCCGCGCGAGGAATATCACGCGCAGTGGCAGCGTGCCCGGCAGCGAGCTGACGACCGAGATGCCCGACGACGCGGTGATCGCGCTGCAGCCCGACGCGCACACCGCGGTCATCGCGCTCACGCACGACCCGAAGCTCGACGACCTCGCGCTGATGGAGGCGCTGAAGGGCGACGCGTTCTACGTCGGCGCGATCGGCTCGCGGAAGAACCAGGAGAAGCGCCGCGGCGCGGCTGCTCGAGTTCGACGTCACGCCGGAACAGCTCGACCGCCTGCACGGACCGGTCGGCCTGAAGAACGGCGCGCGCACGCCGCCGGAGATCGCGGTCGCGATCCTGGCGGAGATGACCGCCGTGCGCTACGGTTACCGGATTCCCGAACCCGTCCGTCTCTGAGGCGCACCGCTCGCATGTCCACCGCCGCCGTCAAGATCGAGGTCACGATCGCCCAGCCGTTCGCCGTCGCCGGCGAGCCGTTCTCGTTGACGACCTCGATCGAGAACGCGCACGAGGAATCGATCGAGATCACCGAGTTCCTGTACCACGTGCCGTACCAGATGCAGTGGATCAGCGACGCGAAGTTCGACGAGGCGTACGACGGTCGTCGCAACCGCAACCTGGCGCGTCGACTGTTGCAGCTCGCCGCATGGCGAGCCGCGGCGTCGCCGCCGGGCCAGGTGATGCGCGTCGGCTGGCCCGACGCGAAGACACTGGTGTCGGTCCTGCCGAGCGAGTCGACGAGCTACTCGTTCAAGGCGCTCGTGCCGAAGTGGCTGTTCATCTCCGGCGGCGACCTCACGTTCCCGGGCCGCATCGCGTACCGATACCGCAACGAGACGCACTACGCGCCGTTCGACGTCAAGCTGACGCTGCGGCCGCCGCTGCTGTCGAACGGCATCGGCGCCTTCATCGGCGCCGTGCTCGGCACCAGCGCGAAGACGCTGAAGGACGAGGGCGCCGTCTTCCTGCAGTCGCTCAGCATCGAGTTCGTCGCCGGGACCGTGCTCGCCGTGATCCTGTCGGTGATCGCGGTCGTCTATTCGTCGCGACGCACCGGCGACTCGCAGCCGATCCTGACCGTCGAGGACTTCTGGGGCGGGCTGATCGTCGGCTTCATGATCGGCTACCTCGGCCACGAGTTCTTCCAGCGCATCGTGCCGATCAGCTGACGCGCGTCAGCCGCCGGTCGAGAAGCCCGGATACAGCGTCATGCCGCCGTCGACGAACAGCGTCGTGCCGGTGACGTAGTCGGCCGCGTCCGACGCGAGCCACACCGCCGCCTGCGCGATGTCGTCGGGCTCGCCGATGCGGTTGTACGGCACCAGCGTCATCAGGCTCGTCGTACGCCTCGGGCGTGTTCCACGCCGCCGTGTTGATCGGCGTGCGGATCGCGCCGGGCGCGATGCCGTTGACGCGGATGCGCTGCGGCGCGAGCTCCTGCGCGATGCTCTTCATCAGCAGCATCACGCCGCCCTTCGACGCCGCGTAGTTGGCGTGGCCGCCCCACGGGATCTGCTGGTGCACCGAGCTCATGCAGATGATCTTGCCGGCCGCGATCGACACCTTGCGGTCGAGCGCCGCGCCGCTTGAACTCGCGCGACCGCCTCGCGCGCGCACAGGAACTGGCCGGTCAGGTTGACGCCGATCACCGTGTTCCACTGCTCGAGCGTCATCTCGTCGAACGCCGCGTCGCGCTGCAGGCCGGCGTTGCTGACGACGATGTGCAGCGTGCCGAACGCCTTCGACCGCGTGCGGCGAACATCGACTGCGACGTCCGCCTCGTCGCTGACGTCGGCCTTGATCGCGATCGCCGCGGCGGCCGAGCGCGACGATCTCCTGGCAGACCGTCGTCGGCGGCACTCCGGATCGGCGACGTAGTTGACGACCACGTCGGCGCCCGCCTTCGCGAGCGCCGAGCGCGACGGCGCGGCCGATGCCGGAATTGGCGCCGGTCACGAGCGCGGGCTGGCCGCGCACCATCGGGTAGTACGGGAACTCGGGCGCGACCTCGGCCTCGGGCGTGCGCAACTCGGGCGCGTCCATGTTGACGGTCGCGGGCGTTCCGGTGTTCGTTTGCGTGGGCATCGTCTTCCTTCGGTTCGGCGTGGACGGATCAGCGACGGCTCATCGCGAGCGTCGCCTGGCGCATCAGCTGGTCGCGCGGATGCAGCAGCACGGCGATCAGCGCGGTCCAGCCGGTCTGGTGCATGGCGCCGAGACCGCGACCCGTGTCGCCGTGGAAGTATTCGGGAACAGCATCAGGTCCGCGAACAGCGGATCGGTCTGCTCGAGCTCGCTCTCGCCGAGCAGCGCGCGGCGGCCGTGCGACGTCCTTCAGGAACAGGTTCTTCAGGCGCTCCGTCAGCGCGGTCGCGACCTCGTAGAGGCAGTGCAGCTGGCCCGAGCCGGTCGGGTATTCGATGCGGTGCATCGGCCGTAGTACGCGTCGAACTTGTAGAGCGACTCGATCAGCATGTAGTTCAGCGGCATCCAGATCGGCCCGCGCCAGTTCGAGTTGCCGCCGAACAGCCGCGTGCGGCCCTCGCCCGGCTCGTACGTGATGGTCTTCGTGCCGTCGTCCTGCTTCAGCATGAACGGATGCGCTTCGTGGACCTTCGACAGCGAGCGCACGCCGTAGTCCGACAGGAACTCGGACTCGTCGAGCATCCGCGCGAGCACGCGGTTCATCCGCTCGCGCCGCATCAGCGACAGCAGCCGGTATTCGTGCTGGTTCTTGTCGCTCCAGTGCGAGACGAGACGCGCCAGCTCGGGCCGCTGCATCGAGGAACCAGTGCAGCCGCTCGGCGAACTGCGGCAGCCCCCGGACCAGCTCGTCGTCGAGGACCTCGACCGCGAGCAGCGGGATCAGCCCGACCATCGAGCGCACCCGCAGCGGCACCGGCGACTGCCCGGGCTTCTGCAGCACGTCGTAGTAGAAGCCGTCGACGTCGTCCCACAGCCCCGAGCCGCTCGCGCCGTCCGAGCCGTGCGCCGCCTCGGCGATGTAGCAGGAAGTGCTCGAAGAACTTCGTCGCGAGGTCCTCGTAGACCGGGTCGTGCATCGCGAGCTCCATCGCGATGCGCATCAGGTTCAGCGAGTACATCGCCATCCACGCCGTCGCGTCCGACTGGTCGACGTACGCGCCGTCGGCCATCGGCACGCTGCGGTCGAACAGCGCGATGTTGTCGAGCCCGAGGAAGCCGCCCTGGAAGATGTTGTTGCCGCTCGAGGTCCTCGCGATTGACCCACCACGTGAAGTTCAGCGTGAGCTTGTGGAACACGCGCTCGAGGAACGCGATGTCGCCGGTGCCGCATCTGCTGCTTGTCGATCTCGTAGATCTGCAGCGCCGCGAACGCGTGCGTCGGCGGGTTCGCCGCGTCGAAGTCCCACTCGTACGCGGGCAGCTCGCCGTTCGGATGCTGCGACCGCGCCTGCAGCAGCAGCACGAGCTGCGCCTTCGCGAACGCCGGATCGATCAGCGCGAACGCGATGCAGTGGAACGCGAGGTCCCAGCTCGCGAACCACGGGTACTCCCAGTTGTCCGGCATCGAGATGATGTCCTGCAGCGACGAGGTGCCGCCAGTCGCCGTTGCGGATGGTCCGGCGCGACTCGGGCGGCGGCGGCATCGTCGGGTCGCCGCGGAACCAGCGGCGCACGTCGTAGCCGTAGTACTGCTTGCCCCACAGCAGTCCCGCGAACGCCTGGCGCTGCACGAGCCGTCGTCGTCGTCGGACCCGACGCCGCGCCTGCAGCGCCGCGTAGAACGCGTCGCACTCGTCGCGTCGCCGGTCGACGACGTCGTCGAAGTCGGGATCGGTCAGGCCGCGGATGAAGTCGCGCACGGTCGACGCGACGCCGGTGCCGTCGTCCGGCCGCAGCCGCACGCGGATCGTCGCGCTCGCGCCCGGCGCGACGTCGAACACGTAGTGCGCGGCGCACCTTGCTGCCGAATCCGCGCCGGATTGACGGCGTCGCCGCGGCCGTCGACGACGCGCGTCGTTGATGCCGTCCTTGAAGTAGCCGCCGACGCTCGTGCCGAACAGCCGGTTCGCGTTCGTGTCGTTGTCGCAGAACAGCAGCGGCGGCTCGCCGTCGAAGCTCGCGCGCATCGGCGGGAAGTCGGCGATCGCGACGCGCACGTCGCCGGCCCGGTCGCTGTCGAGCCTTGCCTCGGGCCGGCCCGCGTGCCACGCCCACGTGTTGCGCGCCCACAGCTGCGGCAGCAGGTGCAGCGGCGCCGCGTCGGGCGCCGCGGTTCGTCGCGGTGACGCGCATCAGGATGTCGTCGGCCGCCGCCTTCGCATACTCGATCGTGATGTCGAAGTAGCGGTCGTCGTCGAACAGGCCGGTGTCGACGATCTCGTACTCGCGTGTCGTCGAGGCCGCGCTTCGCGTTCTCGGCGATCAGCCGCTCGTACGGAAACGCGGCCTGCGGATACTTGTAGAGCATCCGCATGTACGAATGCGTCGGCGTGCCGTCGACGAAGTAGTAGAGCTCCTTGACGTCCTCGCCGTGGTTGCCCTCGGCGTTCGTGAGGCCGAACAGCCGCTCCTTCAGGATCGGGTCGTGGCCGTTCCAGAACGCCATCGCGAGGCACAGCTTCAGCTGGTCGTCCGCGAAGCCGCCGATGCCGTCCTCGCCCCAGCGATACGCGCGGCTGCGCGCCTGGTCGTGCGGGAAATAGGCCCACGCGTCGCCGTCGGCGCTGTAGTCCTCGCGGACCGTGCCCCACTGGCGCTCGCTCAGGTACGGGCCCCAGCGTCGCCAGCCGCCGGCGTCGACGTCGGCGAGGCGACGGCCTTCCTCGGTGTCGCGCACGGCGCGCGGCGGTTCGCTCGATGTCTCGATCTTCAAGGCGATGGGGAACGTGGCTGCGGGAAGCGGCGCGGCGCCGCACGCGCATGATGACGCAACGGCGCGCAACCGCGCGCCACGGCGCGCGACGACCGGCGTCGGCCGGTCGCGCGGCGCGCGCGAATCGTCTCGCGTTGCCGCATAATCGGCCGCCCTTTTTCGCGTCGAGCGCCCGTGGCCTCCCTCGTCATCGCCTTCGTCGTCCGCCTGCTGCTGGTCGCGCTGTTCCTGCCGTTCAGCGCGCTCGACAAGGTGCTCGAGTTCGACGCGGCGGTCGGCCAGGCGCGCGAGACGTTCGCGTCGCCGGCGCTCGCGAAGGCCGCGATCGTCGCGGGCTTCCTCGTCGAGGTGCTGATGTCGCTCGGCGTGCTGACCGGCACGTGCGACCGCCTCGCCGCGTTCGTGCTCGCTGGCTACTGCGTCGTGACCGCGCTGCTGTGGAAGCGCTTCTGGACGCCGGGCGACTTCTGGAAGCGCGGCCAGAGCGTCGCGCGCGGCCTGTTCTGGGACTTCTGCAAGAACCTCGCGGTCGCCGGCGGCTTCCTGCTGATCACGTTCGGCACGACGTCCGCGTCGGTCGATCGCTTCGTCGAGCAGCCGCTGTCGTCGACGCATCCGTACGCGACGCGAGGCGAGCCGTGAGCGACGCGCCGCCGGGCTTCGCGGTCGTCGACCCGCGCTTCGCGCACTACGTGCTCGACAACGCGCCGCTCGAGGAACTCGCGAGCGGCTTCCGGTGGATCGAGGGCCCGGTGTGGTTCGGCGACGCGAACCACCTGCTGTTCCAGGACCTGCCGAACGACCGCACGATGCGATGGATCGAGCACGCCGGGGTGTCGGTGTATCCGCGCGCCGTCGTCGTACGGCAACGGGCAGGCGCGCGACCGCGAGGGGCGCCTCGTCGCGTGCAGCCATCGCGACCGCTGCCTGTACCGCACCGAGCTCGACGGCACGCGTGACGACGCTCGTCGACCGGCATGACGGCAAGCGGCTCAACGCGCCGAACGACGTCGTCGTGAAGTCCGACGGCAGCATCTGGTTCACCGACCCGCTGTACGGCATCTCGAACGACTACGAAGGCGGCATCCAGCCGTCCGAGCAGCCGCCGGCGGTCTATCGCTTCGACCCGTCGACCGGCGCGATCGACGCCGTCGCGACCGACTTCGCCGGCCCGAACGGACTCGCGTTCTCGCCCGACGAGTCGAGGCTCTACATCTCGGAGACCGGCGACCAGACGCGCGACGACCCGGTGCAGGTGCTGCGCGTGTTCGACGTCACGCCCGAAGGCCGCTCGCTCGCGAACGGCCGCGACTTCCACAAGATCGAGCCCGGCTACTGCGACGGGCTGAAGGTCGACAGCGAAGGCAACGTCTGGTCGAGCGCCGCCGACGGCGTCCACTGCATCGACCCGGACGGCCGTCTGCTCGGCAAGATCCTCGTGCCGCATCGCGTCGCGAACCTCGCGTTCGGCGGCACGACGAAGAACCGGCTGTTCATCGCCGCGTCGCACACGCTGTACGCGATCTTCCTGAACCGTCGCGGCGCGACGTGGCCGTGACCGCGGGCGACGCGCACGACGCGGCGGCGCCGGCCGTGCGACGCATCGCGGCGGTCGCGCTGCGGTCGCCCGAGCCGGACGCGCTCGCCGCGTTCTATCGCGCCGCGCTCGATTTCGTCGACGAGCCGTCCGGCGGCGACGCGCGCGGCTGTCGCTCGGCGGCACGCGGCTGCGGATCGAGGCGCCGGCGCGCGAGCCGCGCCGTACCCCGGCGACGTGCCCGGCTGGAGCCCGCTGTTCCAGCACTGCGCGATCCGCGTCGCCGACATGGCCGCGGCGATGGCGCGGCTCGATCGCGTGGGCGGGTGGCGCCCGATCTCGACCGATGGGCCGCAGACGCTGCCGCCGAACACCGGCGGCGTGACGGCGTTCAAGTTCCGCGATCCGGACGGCCACCCGCTCGAGCTGCTCGCGTTCCCCGACCGGCGCGACGGTCCGCTGTTCGCCGGCATCGACCACTCGGCGATCTCGGTCGCCGACGTCGGCCGCAGCATCGCGTTCTACGAAGCGCTCGGGCTGCGCGTCGCCGGTCGGTCGCTGAACGCTGGGATCGAGCAGTCGCGCCTCGACGCGATCGACGGCGCGACGGTCGACGTCGTCAGCCTCGCGCTGCCGTCCGGCACGCCGCCGCACGTCGAGCTGCTCGGCTATCGCGGGGCGTTCGACCGCGCCGCGTGGCCGCCGGTCGCGATCGACGACGTGGTGTCGACCGCATTGGTCTTCGAGTCCGGGCGATCGACGGCCGCGACGCTGCGCGATCCGGACGGGCACGTGCTCGTCGTTCGGCGACTGATCGCCGCGCGCCGGCCGGCCGGACGGGCCGATCGCGTCGCGGCTTCAGCCGGTCGCGGCGTCGTGCTCGCGGCGGCGAATCGTTCGAAGCGAAGTCGTCAACCGGCGAGCATCGCGTCGAGCCGACCCACGATGCGCTTCACGCGCTCGTGGCGGACGTCGCCGCTCGGCACCGGACCGAGATCGACGAAGAACCGCGTCGCGTTCCAGATCCACCAGTTCTGGCTCGTCGCGTAGCCGCCGCCGGTCGGGTCGTCCTGGCGGGGGTCGCGAAACAGCTGCTCGCAGAACGCCGCGTAGCCGATCACGACGTCGCTGCGTCGGCGCGCGAGCATCTTCTCGCCGATCGCGCGCTGGTCGTCCTCGAGGATGAAGCCGTCGCGCGGCGTCGCGTCGGCGGCGGACGCCGAACCGCCGTTCGTCAGCGGTTGCCCGAGGTCGGCGCGCAGTCCCGCGAAGAACCGCTCCAGCCGGGCGTTCTCGTCGGGCGTGCCGCGCAGGAAGTCGGCGTCGGTGCGGTAGAGCTCCATCCAGCCGAGCAACGCGCAGAAGCGGTAGATCGTGTCGACGAGGTCGTACTTCAGGTAGTAGTCATCGGTGCGACCGCCGCTCGCCGGTCGCGGCGGCTTCGTGTACAGCAGGCGCTCGGCGAGGAACGCCGCCGGCCGGTCCGCCGACGCCTGCGCGACCGGTCGCAACGCCGTGGCGAGGTCGCGCAGCGCGAGCCGCAGCTGGCCGCGCTGCCGGTCGTACGTCTGGCGCTGCTGTCCCTGCTCCTTCCGGGAGGCGGCGCGGTTCGTGTACCACGTCGCGACGAGGCCGCCGACGATCGCGACGAAGCCACCCAGCAACGTCTGCAGCCACGCCGGCAGGTCGCCGCTGCGGTCCTTTTCCGCCTGCTTCGCGTAGTAGCGCGCCTGCGCGCGCGCGTCGTCGATCTGCGCCTGTCGCAACGGGTCGGGGTCCGCGACCGCGGACGAGACCGCGGACGGTGCGGCCGGCACCTCGGCGCGCGCGGTGCCCGACAGCGTCGCGGAGGCGACCACGATCGCGGCGGCCCACACGCCGATCCGGGCCGCGCGACGATCGAATGCGCCTCGCCGCCCGGTCACGGCTTCGCGGCCTGCGTCTCGGGGATCTTCAGCCCGACGTACGTCCCGGCACTGATCCCCATCAGCGTCAGCAGCGACGCGTCGAACTCCGGCATGATCAGCCGCGTCGCGACGTCGAACAGGAACATCAGCCCGAGCACGATCGTCATGACGAGCATCTGGAAGCGCGCGATCGAGATGCCGTTCGCGTCGCTCAGCAGGTCGTGGAAGAAGACGCCGGCCTGACCCTCGTTGCTCGTGTTCCCGGCCGAGATGCCGATCGACGCGAGCGTCGTCGCGCTCGCGATGCCGAGGAACGACAGCGCCTGCGCGCTGATCGACGGCGTCTCGCCGGTGACGAGCCAGAGGAACACGAACGACGCGAAGATGATCGCGAACCACCACGCCATCTGCGTCTTGGCGAGACTGTACGTGCGGGTCTTCAGTTCGGCGTCGGCGGCGGCCGCGTCACGCAGCAAGCCGGTATAGCGTCCGAGATAGATCAGCGCCGCCCAGACGAGCAGGACCACGGCGAACGCGAACGGCGCCGTCCAGTCGAAGATGTAGAGGAAGAATGAGGACGACGCGATCTTCTTGCGTGACTTGTCGGGTTGGTCCTGGAAGATTTCGTATTGCAGCTCGCGTCGCTCGCGGAGCGTCTGCAGGGGGTGGCCGAGGATTTGCATCCAGGCCGCCTCGTCGACATCCGCCGGTACGTCGGGCCTCGCGTTGTGTCGAAGCAGAACGAGAATGTGCGGCACCTTTTCGTCGGCCGTGTCGGCCTTGTCGTCGCCCGCCTCGCACCCGGCCGCGTGCAGTCCCGTGTCGATGCCGCGAATCTTGAGATGGAGCGTCTTGGGATCGGAGACGGTGTCGCACCCGAAGTCCGCGTCGGTCCGGAGCCGGACGACCGTGTCGATGCGCGAATCTCCCGGGCCGTGCCAGGTGTGCTTGTAAGCGATGCCGGCCGCGATCGCGAAGACGATCGCGAAGGCCGAGGACGCGAGCAGCAGCCGACGACCGTGCTGGCTGGCCATCATTGCACCTCCGATCGAGAAGTCACGAAACGGCCGCACGGCGTCGCGGTCGACGAAGCGACCGTCGCCGGTCGGGCGATGCCATTGTGCGATACGCCGAACGGATCGCCCGTGTTTCGTCCCGCGTGCGGCGTGGACGATTCACTTGACGGTCAACGCGCTTCAGGCACCGGCTTTCCGCTGCTTGAGCAGGAGCCGGATCAGATAGACGAGTACCGCGACGTTGATCACGAGCGTCGCCACCTTTCCCGCCGACGGGCCGTGCAGCAGCTCCATCAGCTCGAACGGCAGCAGCGACGCCGTCACGATCGTCGTCACGTATTCGGCCCAGCGCTTGCGCAGCCACAGACCGGTCCCTTCGACGAGGAACACGCCGCCGTAGATGAAGCAGCCGATCCCGATCAGCATCAGGCGGCCGATCGTCGTGTTCCCGAGCAGCTCCAGCGCCTTCGACGCGGCCACCGACGTCAGGTGGCGGCCCGCGTGCAGCGACAGCTGGTCGAGCCAGCCGAGCAGGCCGTGCTGGACGTCGGGATGCAGCAGACCGAGCGCGCCGAACCCGGTCGCGATCAGCAGCGCGGCCTCGGCGAACTTGAACCCCGCGATGACGCGCAGCGTCGATGCGCCTTCGCGGGCGCCTTCGCCACCGGACGTCGACGACGACCGGTTCGGGACGACGTCGGCGGCGTTCGTCATCGCAGCCGCCCGACGAGGTGCTCGGCGACGCGCAGCGCGTTCGCGATGATCGTCAGCGTCGGGTTCACCGCGCCGATCGACGGGAAGAAGCTCGCGTCGGTCACGTACAGGTTGTCGAGCTCGTGCGCCTTGCAGTCGGTGTCGAGCACCGACGTCGCGGGGTCGGTGCCGAAGCGCAGCGTGCCGGCCTGATGCGCGGTGCCGCCGATCGGGATGTCCTTGCCGAGGTAGAGGCTGCGGTCGAACAGGTGCGGATGCATGTCGAGCTCGACCGGTCAGGTCCTGCAGCTTCGCGCGCAGCCGCTGGTGGGCCTCCATGTTCGTCTCGACAAGGTCGAGCACGACGCGGTCGCCGTCGTAGAGGATGCGGTTGCGCGCGAGCGGCAGGTCCTCCGACGTCAGCCAGAAGTCGAGCGAGTGGTGCGCCATCCAGTCGAACGGCTTGTCGGGGAACCACTGCAGGAAGCCGGGCAGTCCCTCGCCGCGGATCTGCGCGCCGTCGGACTTGCCGACCATCTGGATGTGGCCGAGCGGATAGTCCCAGTCGTCGCTGCCGAAGTAGAAGTCGTTCAGGCCGAGCGTCTTCTGGAAGCGCGTCGGGTTCGGCGTGCGCGAGATCGCGAGCACCGTCGAGTTGTTGTGCCGCATGTAGTTGCGGCCGACCTGGTCCGAGCCGTTCGCGAGTCCGTGCGGATGGCGTTCGTTCGCCGAACGCAGCATCAGCAGCGCCGACGACAGCGCGCCGCACGCGACGACGACGACGTCGCCGGACACCTGCAGCCGCTCGCCGCCGCGCGTCACGTCGAGCGCCGGTGACGGCGCGGCCGGCCTCGTCGGTGACGAGCCGCTCGACGTACGCGCCGGTCCACAGCGTCAGGTTCGGATGCGCCGCGAGCGCGGGGTCGACGCAGATCACCTGCGCGTCGGCCTTGCCGTTCGTGGCGACACGGATAGCCGTCGAACGCCTCGCACTTGATGCACGGCGACGTCGGCGTCGGCACGCCGTCGACCTCGTCGAGCAGCACGCCGACCGGCAGGTGGAACGGATGATGGCCCTCGCGGATCGAGGTCGTCGAACAGCTGCTGGATGCGCGGCTCGTTCTTGATCGGCGGATACGCGTACGGCCCGCTCGACCACGGCTCGGTCGGGTCCTCGCCGCGCAGGCCGTGCACGTGGTACAGCGCCTCGGCCTGCTGGTAGTACGGCTCGAACGCGTCGTAGCCGATCGGCCAGGCCGGCGACACGCCGTCCGGATGGACGATCTCGCCGAAGTCGCGCTCGCGCAGCCGCAGCAGCACCGCGCCGTACATCTTGCTGTTGCCGCCGACGAAGTAGTGCAGCCCCGGATGGAACGACGAGCCGTCGGCGCCGTACCAGGTCTCCGTCGCCTGGTAGCGCGCGTCGTTGAAGACGATCTGGCTGTTCCAGTTCGCCGGCTCGCGCTGCAGGTAGTCGCCGCGTTCGAGCAGCAGGACGCGCTTGCCGGTCTGCGCGAGCCGCCACGCCATCGTCCCGCCGCCGGGGCCGGAGCCCACGATCACGACGTCGTAGTGCCGATCCTGCATCGATGCTCCGTCGTTGGACCTACATCGCTTCCTTGATGCCCGTCGAGATGAGCCACGCGTTGACCGGGAAGCTGGTCGCGAAGCCGCACCCCATGGCGAGCTGCATCATGAACCAGAACTCCGGCCGGTCGACGTTGAGGTCGGTGCCGAGCACGCGCCGGAACAGCCAGAACTTCGCGAACGCCATGAACGCGTACATGCCGATCTGCCACGACGCGAGCGACAGCGTGTCGGCCTTGATCGCCGCGACGAGCCCTTCGGCCGGCCCGAGATCGCGCATCGGCGCGATCGCGAAGTACTGGAACGCGATGCCGATGACGAACGCGAACGCGAGGTCGAGCGCCCACACCGCGTAGGTCCGATCGCCGAACAGTCCTGGCCATCCGAACGCGACGAGCACGCCGGGCACCGCGAACGCGAGCCATTCGGCCGCGAGGTCGCCGAGCGTGCAGCCGGCGCCGCAGTGCGCGCAGCCCTTCGCGATCGAGACCCAGCGCGGCGGATCCTTCAGGTGGGACGCATGGCGATCGAGTGCGATCGACACCGGCCCCGCGAACAGCGCGACGACCGGCCAGACCACGTTCATCACGGCCATCCCGCGCGGACGCCGGGCGACGTCGACGACGACCCACGCCGACGATGCGATGCCGACGGCGAGCGACAGGATCGAGAGAACGTGGAGCCAGGTCGGGATCATGGGGCGGGCCGAGCGACTGCGCTTCGGTCCGATCGCGATCCTGCCGCGGAGTTCGCGCAGGCTTCCCGACGCGATCGATCGGCGCCGCGCGCGGCGGTCGCGAACGCCCTTCCGCGATGCGCACGATCAGCGCCGACGCACGAGCTCGACGCCGCCTTCGTCGAACAGCGTCTCGACGTTCGCCTCCGGCGGCAGCCGGTCCTTGCGCGTCAGCGCGAGCTCGCCCGGCCGCGGCGCACCGATCGGCGTCACGCGCTCGCGATACACGGCGAAGCTCGGCATATGGAAGTTCCACGTCACGGCCGGCTCGGGCAATCCCTTCGCGAGCAGCGCCGCGCGCTTGACCGGGCCCTCGAGCACCTCGCCGAAGTACGGCGCGCCGATCGCGCACAGCAGGATCGTCGCGACGATCGCCGCCTCGAACGCGCGCGTCGCGACGCGCCGCGCCCGTCGTGTCGCATCGAGATCGCGGCGCGCGTCGCGGCGGCGTCGAGGCCACGCCAGCATCGCGATCGCGATCGCGAGCCCGGCCCATGCGATCGGTCGGTACCACGGCGGGCAGCGCGGCGTCCGCGCGCGCGGCCATCGCGCGGTACATCGGGTCGCGGATCCAGCCGGCGTTCGACGCGTGCACGAACAGGTCCGGCAGCGCGACGACGAGCGCGATCAGCATGAGCGCGGGCAGCGCCGGCGAGCCACAGTCGCGTCACGCGCTCGCGTTCCATCGCGCACAGCACGAACAGCGGCGTGCAGCCGTACAGCGCGTAGTGCGGCAGCTTCGTCCCCGACAGCGAGAAGAAGCCGACGACGAACACGCACCACAGCCACAGGAACGTCCGCAGCGGATCGAACGCGCGGCCGCGCAGGTCGCGCAGCAGCGTGCCGATCGCGGCGACGAGCCACGCGAGCCACGGCCACAGCAGCAGCGGCACCATCAGCAGGTAGTAGAAGCCGCTGCCGGAGTGTCCCTGCATCGTGCCGGTGAAGCGCTCGACGTTGTGACGCAGGATGAAGCCGTCGACGAACGCGCGACCGTTGATCGCGAGCTGCGCGACGTACCACGGCGCGGCGACGACGACCAGGATCGCCCAGCCGAGCGGGTCGAAGAACATCCGCACCGCGTCGCGCATCGTGAAGCGCGCGGGGATGAAGCGCGCCGCGAGCGCGAACAGGAAGACGGCCGCGACCGGGATCAGGATCGCGACCGGTCCCTTCGTCAGCACGCCGAGCGCGATCCAGAGGTAGGCGCGCCGCAGCGCCGGCTTGCCCATCGAGAAGCCGAGGTCGCCGTGCCGCGAGATCAGCTCGACGACGCGCCATGCGTCGAACAGCGCGAGCACGAGCAGCGCGTTCAGCAGCGCGTCGGCCGTCGCGGCGCGCCCGATCACGAACACGCCGAGGCTCGTGGCCGCGATGCCGCACGCGAACAGCGCGTTGCGCGCGCCGATGCGCGGCGCCGCGAACACGGCGACCGCCTGGCACCACACGGCCGCCGCGATCACCGACGGGAAGCGGAACGCGAACTCGTCGATCCCGAACACGACGACCGACAGCGCCTGCAGCCAGTAGATCAGGATCGGCTTGTCGTAGCGGTGCGCGCCGTTGAGGATACGTCGACACGAAGTCGTGGCGCGTCGAACATCTCGCGCGTCGCCTCGGAGAACGCGCCCTCGTCGACGTCGAACAGCGGCGCGCCGCCGAGCCGGATCGACAGCAGCGCGAGCGGCAGCAGGAACGCGAGCCAGGCGGTGCGCCGGTCGAGCGGCGCGTGGACGTTGTTCAGCAAGCGGGACTCGCGACCGCGATCGGCATCAGTGCGGCGCGCGCCAGTCGTCGGCGTCGCCGATCGCCTCGGGATGGCGCACCTGATAGAGCTCGGCCGCGCCGGACTCGAAGTAGATGCGCGCGAGCGTCTCCGCGAGCACGCCGGTCGACACGAACTGCGCGCCGGCGATCACGCAGAAGAAGCCGAACAGCAGCAGCGGTCGTCCGCCGATCGGCTCGCCGAGCCCGAACTTGACGAACGCGAGCCACGCGAGCACGAGGCCGCCGACCGCGGTCAGCGCGAGGCCGACGCCGCCGAAGAAGTGGCCCGGGCGCGCGCGATAGCGCATGAAGAAGAACACCGAGATCAGGTCGAGCACGACGCGGAACGTCCGTGAGATGCCGTACTTCGACTGCCCGTAGACACGCGCGTGATGCGTCACCGGCTCCTCGGCGATGCGGCGCGGCGTCGTCACGGTCGCGAGCCAGGCCGGGATGAAGCGATGCATCTCGCCGTAGAGACGGATGCGCTTGAGCACCTCGCGCGCGGAACGCCTTCAGGCTGCAGCCGTAGTCGTTCAGGCGAACGCCGACGACGCGCGCGATCAGCGCGTTCGCGATCCGCGACGGGATCGTGCGCAGCAGGTGGTCCTGGCGATCCTGGCGCCAGCCGGCCACGCAGTCGAGGTCCTCGTTCAGCAGCCGCCCGACGAGCTTCGGGATGTCGGCGGGATCGTTCTGCAGGTCGCCGTCGAGCATCACGATGACGTCGCCGCGCGCCGCGTCGACGCCGGCCTGCATCGCGGCCGTCTGCTTGAAGTTCCGCATCAGCTCGAGCGGCCGCACGTGCGGGCCGTAGCGGGCGCGGGCACGCCGCATCTCGAGTCCGGTCGCGTCGGTGCTGCCGTCGTCGACGAGGATCAGCTCCCACGGGCTCGGGTAGCCGTCCAGCGCCTCCTCCGTCCGCGCGACGAACGGCGCGACGTTGTCGGCCTCGTTGTACATCGGGACGATGATCGACAGGCGATGCGGCGGCAGCGTCGCGACGACGGCCGGCGTGGACCCGGCGTCGCTCGCGATCGGCGGCAGCGGGTCGGCGCGGGACGTCGGGGGAGACAGCAGGTCGTTCATGTCGGACGGGGCGAGGACAGCGCGTCATTGTGCCCGAGCACGGTCACGCGACGCCGCGCCGTCATCGTTCCGCCGGGGGGCCCGGCAGCAGCGTCGCCGCGAGCGCGCCGGCCGCGAGCGCGAGCGCGAGGACGACCGCGTGCAGCACGAGCACGGCCTCGAGGCCGGTCGCGAGCGCGATGTCCTGCGTGCGCATCAGCGCGGCGCCGCCGGCCTCGAACGTGCCGAAGCCGGCGACGCCCTGGACCGGCAGGATCGCCGCGAGCTCCGCGCCGATCGCGCCGAGCGCGGCCGACGCGACCGGCGCGCCGCCGCCGAGCGCGAGCGCGACGAGCCACGTCTCCGCGACGAGCTTGACGATCCAGTTGCCGACGGTCCAGGCCCACCCGGCCGCGCTGCGACGCGTCGCGCGCGCGAGCAGCGCGCGTCCCTTCGACAGCCGCGTCGACGGCCCGTCGAGCCGCTCGGGATGACGCCTCGCCCACGCGCGCACGCCCCACGCGCCGCCGACGATCGCGACGATCGCGAGCGCACGCCACGCCGGCGCGAGGCCGGGCCAGACGAGCGCTGCGAGCGCGAGCACGACCGTCGCGTCCTGCGCGCGCAGCCACAGCAGCGACACGACGGCGCGGCCGGTGCCGACGCCGAACCAGCGCGACAGCAGCACCGGGAACGCCACCTCGCCGCTGCGGAACGGCAGGACGTTGACGAGCGCGTTGTGGACGAGCGTCAGGCGGAGGATGCGCAGGAAGCTGGCGTCGGCGCGTCCGCTCGCCGCGAGCTCGTCGCGGAACTCGCCGTGGATGCGCGCGCCGCGCATCGCGTAGCTCGCCGCGAACAGCACGGCGACGCCGACGAGTGCGCGCACGTCGAGGCGCGCGATCCGCGCCGCCGACGCCGTGCCAGCGCGCGTCGGCGGCCACCCACGCGAGCAGCGCGAGCGTGACCGCGATCGCGAGCGCGCGCGACACGATCGTGCGCGTCGCGGACCGGGTCGTCACGACGGCGCCGTCACGGCGCGACCGGCAGCGTCGGGTCCGTCGTCGGCCGCGCGAACGCGACGAGGCCGGCCACGATCGCGACGACGCCGGCCGCGACCTGCAGCGCGAGCGCCTGCGGATAGCCGAGGTCGACCACGAACAGCGACGCGCCGATGCCGATCGACACGACGGCCATCGCGCGGACGCCGGCACGGCGGTTCCACGCGGTCCATCGCTCGACGACCGCGACCGCGAGCGCGCCGCAGACCCACCCGCCGGCCGCGCCCGCCGCCAGGTCGGCCGGCCAGTGCGCGCCGACGGCGATCCGCGACAGCGCGACGAGCGCCGCGAGCGGCGCGGCCCACGCGGCCGTGCGCAGCGGACGCGTCGACGCGAACACGAGCAGCGACGCGAGCGCGAACGCGGTGATCGCATGGCCGGACGGGAAGGAGTTCGCGCGCAGCGCGTGGCCGACCGTGTGCACGTGGGCCGCATCGAGGACGGCACCGGGCCGCGGCAGGCCGTAGAGCCGCTTCAGGCCGTTCGAGTACGCGCCGGTCAGCGCGGCCGCGACGATCGCGGCCGCGAACCGGCGCGGTCCCCGCGCGAGCGTCGGCGACAGCAGCGCGAACGCGACGACGCCGGTGCCGCAGATCGTGATGCACGACCAGACGACGTCGGGCACGCCGCGCGTCGACGCCTGCACGGCCAGGAAGCCGGCGACGTTGAACGACGCGTCGGCCATCCACACGACGGCGACGACGACGAGCGGCAGCGTCGTCGCCGCGAGCACGCGCGCGAACGACCGCCGCCGCGCGAGCGGCTCGGGCGTCGGAGACGTCGAGACGTCGCGGGACGCGTCCGCGGCGTCGGTCCACGACATCGCGGTCGATGGCGAACGAGATGACGACGATGGCGACGATGACGATGCCGAATGCGGTGACGGCGGCGGTGACGGCGGCGGCGACGGCGACGGCGCCGCGTCGGGTTCCGGTTCGCGGGTCGACGTCATGGCCGCATTGTGCGGCACGACGATCGGCGCCGATGGCGCGCCACCGGCCGCGTCACGCACCGTCCCGGGCGCGAGCCACGCATCGTCGATGCATGCCCTGTCGAGCGGAGAAGCCGGGACCGGGACCGCCGTCGACGTCAGACGTCGACGAGCCAGTCGCCGTCGCGCGCGGCGACCTCGACGCGGACGAGGTCGTCGATCGTGCGGTCGGCGAACGCCGTCGGCGACAGCGCGACGTCGCGGTTCGCATGGCGGATCGCCGGCGTCTCGTGGAACATCGCGCGGACCGTCTCGACCGACATGCGACGATCGTCGAGCAGCCGGTACTTCAGCAGGACCTTCGCGACGTGGCGCGCGTTGCGCGCCGGATCCTCCGCGAGCCGTCGCAGGCGGCTGCGCGCGCGGTCGAGCGCGCCGTCGACGTCGGTGAACGGCCGGCCGTGGCCCGGGATGACGACGCGCGCATCGACCGCCTCGACGAGTTCGAGCGTCTCGAACGCGGCGGCGAAGTCCTCGTCGAGCGTCTTCGGATTCGCGGTCGGGAACATCGCCCCGCAGCCGTCCTCCCACAACGCGTCGCCCGAGACGAGGATGCCGGCGTCCTTGCAGAAGAACATCAGCGAGTCGACGTCGTGTCCGGGCGCGGCGAGCACTTCCCACTCCATGCCGCACAGCAGGATCACGTCGCCGGCCGAGACGGTGTCGGCGAAGTCGAAGCGGTCGCAGCGCTGACCCGTCAGCTCGAACGACAGGAAGCGCTGGTCCCAGTTGCGCACGCCGTACGCGTTGCCCTCCGGCACGATGATGTCGCACTGCGTGCGACGCGCGAGCAGCGCATTGCCGCCGCAGTGGTCGGAGTGGAGGTGCGTGTTGATGACGCGACGCAGCCGCGGCGTCCCGTGCCGCTCGACGGCGCGCGTCACCAGCGCGAGCGTCTGCTCGGCGTGCGCGACGTAGCCGGAATCGATCAGCGTCGCGCCGTGCGGATCGGCGAACAGCACGCAGTTCGACGACAGCCAGCCGCGCTCGAACACCTGCATGCCGTCGGGCAACGCGTGCGTGGTCATCGCGCGGTCCGGGGCTTCGTCGCTCACGACGCCGCGCGCACCGCTTGCGGCCGCATCGGTCCGACCGGCAGCGCGCGGGCCGCCCTCAGCGCGTCGCTCGCGAAGAACGGCGCGCCGGCGAGACGGTCGGCCAGCATCGGCGTCGCATCGAAGCCCCAGAACGTCTCGCCGTCGACGACGGCGGTCGGCACGCCGAACACGCCGGCCTCGAGCGCCTCGTCGCCGGCCGCGCGCAACGCGCCTTGACGTCGGCCGCCTGGAGGGCGGTCTCGTCGACGCCGAACTCGTCGCAGCAGCGCGGCCCACGCCGGCGCGTCGGTCGGCACGTGGCCGTCGCGCCAGACGAACCCGAACAGCCGGTCGACGACCGCCGCCGTGTCGCCGAGTGCGATCGACAGCCGCAGCAGCGGCAGCGAGTTGAACGGATGCATCGTCGGCATCGCGAGCGCGATGCCGTGCCGCTCGGCGAGCCAGGCCACGTGACGGAACGTCCACGTGCGTTTCGGCGGGATCTCGGCCGGCCCGAGATGACCCCAGTGCGTCAGCAGGCCGGCGAACAGGATCGGCCGCCGACGGATCGCGACGCCCGGCACGCTGCGCTCGAGCACGACATGCTGGAGGTACGCGTACGGCGAGATGAAATCGAAGTACCAGTCGATCGTCTTCATCGAGGGCCCGGGTCGCACGCGCACGGCGGACGGTCGGCGACGGCCGTGGCGCGCGCGCGTCCGTCGCCCCGCCGCGGGGCGGGCGGGCCATCCCCGACACCGTACCGCAGCCCGTGCATTTCAGCATATCGGACGATCGGTGGACCGCCGGGCGGCGACGCCGTGGCTCGACTACCATCGATGCGCGTCGATGGAACCGGACGGACCGCCCCGCGCCCGCGTCGATCGTCGCCCCACTCGACGACCGAGAAGGAATGCCGCATGACCGCCTCTGCACCGCATCGCGACCCGGTCCCGTACCGGCCTTCGGTCGAAGCGCCGCCCGGCGACGAGGAGGACACGATCCGCGGCCTCGTCGAGACGATGACGAAGATCCAGGACATCACGTTCCGCGATGGCGGGCACGCGACTGCGCGCCGTCCACGCGAAGAGCTACGGCCTGCTCGAGGCGACGATGACCGTCCCCGACGGCCTGCCGCCGAAGCTCGCGCAGGGCATGTTCGCGAAGCCCGGCACGCTACCGGTGGTGATGCGCTTCTCGACGGTGCCGGGCGACCTGCTCGACGACCGCGTGTCGACGCCGCGCGGCCTGTCGATCAAGATGCATCGGCGTCGACGGCGAGCGGCTGCCCGGCAGCGAAGGCGCGTCGACGCAGGACTTCGTGATGGTCAACGGCCCGGCGTTCGGCGCGCCCGACGCCGAAGAAATTCCTCGGCAACCTGAAGCTGCTCGCCGCCACGACCGACAAGGCGCCGGGCGCTGAAGAAGGCGCTGTCGGCGGCGCTGCGCGGATCGAGAAGGTCGTCGAGGCGCGCGGGCGGCAAGAGCGCGACGCTGACCCGCTGGGCGGCCATCCCGAGACGCAACCTGCTCGGCGAGACGTACTACGTCGCAGGTGCCGCGTGCTGTTCGGCGACGTACATCGCGCAAGATCAGCGTGCGCGCCGGCGTCGGCGGCGCTGAAGGCGCTGTCCAAGGCGCCGGTCGACCTGAAGGACAAGCCGAACGGCCTGCGCGACGCCGTCGCCGCCTACTTCGAGGACGCAGGGCGGCGAATGGGAGCTGTGCGTGCAGCTGTGCACCGACCTCGGCGAGATGCCGATCGAGGACGCCAGCGTCGACTGGGCCGAGGAGCGCAGCCCGTACGTGCCGGTCGCGCGCATCGTGGCGGGCGCGCAGGCGGCGTGGAGCGACGGCGCGCTCCGTCGCCGTCGACGACGGCCTGGCGTTCAGCCCGTGGCACGGCGTGGCGGCGCACCGGCCGCTCGGCGGCGTGATGCGCGTGCGCAAGGGCGCGTACGAGGAGGCCGCGCGCTTCCGCGCCCGGCGCAACGGCGTGGCGATCGTCGAGCCGGGGCCGGACTTCGTGCTGCCGAATTGATGGTCGAGGCGTGAAGTCGGCGCGCCGAGAGCCGACAGCGACGAGGAGTCGTGACGGCAACCTCGATGACGCTCGAGCAGGTCGCCAGCGCACGGCCATGGGCGCCAAGCGCCGACACGGGAGGTAGTGGAATGACCGATTCGCGAGCTGGCCAGCTCTATGCGCCGCGCCGGCATCACGCGGTGATGGTATCGAGCACCTACAGGGACCTGCACGACCTTCGAAAGGTGTTGCTCGATGCCGCGCTCGCCGCGGGCTTGTTTCCCGAAGCGATGGAGCACGACAGCGCGCTCCCGGGCATCGACGTCATCGACTCCTCGCTCGCGAAGGTCGAACGTGCTGCGGGTTACGCGCTGCTGATCGGCCAACGCTATGGGCAGCAGCCGGTCTGCCCGAAGCGGAACCCGTCCAAGCGGTCGATCACCGAATTGGAGTTCGCGCGGGCAATCGACCGCGGCGCCGCGATCGTCGTGTTCATGCTCGGTGACGGATATCCGTTGGGCGTCGCCGACACGGATCGCGCCACCGGCCTCGTGCGCAAACTCGAAGGGTTCCGCAAGCGGGCCATGTCGATGGACGGCAGCGGGACGGGCATTCATCGGGTGTACAAGGTCGTCAACAGCGAAGCCGAGCTACGGGAAGCCGCGGTGCACAGCATGCGCGAGCTCGCCCGCTACCTCGATGCGCAGGACGCCGCACCCGCATCATTGCCGCTTGCTCCGACGGCACCGGTGCCAGCCGACCCGATCGCGGATGCCCCGCTGCCGACTCCGCCGGCACGCTGTGCGCTGTCGCCGTACGTCGGCTCGCACGAATTCGTCGGCCGCGATGCCCAATTGCGCCTCCTCGATGACTGGGCGGCTGCCGAGGACCAGCATCCGATGCTTCTGTTCGATGCGATCGGTGGCAGTGGCAAGAGCATGCTGACGTGGCATTGGTTCGAGCACCGCGCTCCGCGGCGTCGGGACTGGGCAGGTCGCTTCTGGTACTCGTTCTACGAGCCGGGCGCCAGCATGGCCGACTGCTGCCGCCATGCACTGGCCTATGTGACCCAGCGGCGGTCGAGCGCGTTTCAGACGGCAACAACCTCCTTACTGACGCAGCAACTAGTCGCCCGGTTACAAGAGCGACCATGGCTCTTGGTCCTGGACGGGCTCGAACGAGTGCTGGTCGCCTATCACCGAAGCGACGCGGCAACGATCGTCGACGAGGCGTTGGCTCGACCGACCGACGAGATCGGCGACCGAAATCCTTGCGCCGCGGCGCGTCCGGACGACGACGAGTTGCTTCGGCAATTGAGCACCGTGACGCCTAGCAAGATCCTGGTCAGCAGCCGGCTGATGCCGGAAGCGCTATTGAATCGCGCGCATCAACCAATCCCCGGTGTGCAGCGAGAATCCCTCCGCGGACTGAGGCCGGACGACGCGGTGCTGCTGCTCAGGCGTTGCGGTGTTCGCGGTGACGAAGCGGCGATGAAGCGCTTCGTTCAAGCGCATTGCGATGGACACCCGCTCGTAGTCGGGGCTCTCGCGGGGCTCATTGTCGAACCGCTACCGACGGCGGGCGACTTCGATACCTGGTCAACGCATCCGGAAGGCGGAGCGGCCCTCGACCTGGCGCAGCTCGATCTCGTACAGAAGCGGAATCACATTCTCCGAGCGGCGATCGCTGCGGTCCCACCGAAGGGCCGCGAGTTGCTCGCGACGCTGTCGCTGCTGCACGGAGGCGTCGACCGCGCCGCGATAGAGGCGCTCAATCCACACTTGCCGCCGGAGCCCGACGAGGTGCCGGACGCGGATGAGCCCGACGCGCCGTGGTTCGAGCAGTTCTTGAATAACGAAGAAAATCAGAACCCCCACGAGCGGTACACCCGGCACCGGATCCAGCATGCGGCTTACCTCGAAGCGTTTGCCGCGTGGTCCGCGTCCGAGGAAGTGCGGGCGGGTAAGGCGGCGTTGCCGGCGACGCTTCGCGACCTACAGCGCCGCGGATTGTTGCAAGTTGGCGATGGAGTTGAGCCTCACTTCGATCTGCATCCTGTCGTGCGCGGCATCGTCTCAGCCGGTGTCGGCGACGACGACGCGACGCGGCTCGGCCAACGTGTCGTAGACCATTTTTCGCAGCGCGTCCACAACCCGTATGAGCAAGCCGAGACGCTGCAGGAGCTCGAAGGCGGTTTCCACATCGTCCGCATGTTGTTGCGGATGGGAAGATTCCAGGAAGCATGGAATGCTTGGAACGCCGACTTGGCGGACGCCGCCATATTCAACGTCCTTGCCTGGAACGAGATCCTGACGTTGATGAAGCCGTTTTTTCCCGACGGATGGCTACAAGCTCCGCGAGGCATCGACGAGGTTAGCCGTACCCTGGCGATGAACGTCGTTGCGATCGCGCTGGACGAGGACGAGAAGCTTCGAAGCCAGGCGGTCCAGCTCTACGGAGCCAAGCTCCGTCTCGACGCGAGTCGTCGAGACCCAATCGGATTGCGACTTGGGCTCGGGAATCTGGCGTACGGCCTCGAGCGCGCCAATCGCCTCGCAGATCTCGCCACCTGCCGCGAACTGGAAGTGCGCATTGCAGAAGTTTCGGGGGACTTCGAAGAGCTGTTCCTGGCGAGGCTCCATGCGTTCTCGCATGCGGCGATCGTGGGAGATTGGCCCAGCGTGGACGCGCTGTGGAACTGCCTCGACCGCATGGGACGCGACTGGCTTCGCAGAGTCTATAGGCCGGGAACCGCCGAGTTTTTGCGCGCCGTCAGCATCTGGTGGCAAGGCGGCGATCCCGGGACGCTACTGGCGGACGCCGAACGTCTGTCGCGCGCGGCGAACGCCCGAGCCGAATTGCGCGGCGTGCTCGACTTCCTAGGCGAATGGCGTCTGGCGGAAGGCGACGTCGCCGCGGCGATCGGCGCGTTCGACGAGTCGGCACAGCTTGCGCGAGCGAGTGGCCGACCCGACCTCACGACCGAATCTTGGCTCGCGCTTGCACGTCTCGAAGGCCAACGGCTCGACGACCCACGCTCGGAAGCGGAGCGGCTGCTGTCGATCGACGGGCGAGCACATTACCCCCTGGCAAGAGTGTGGCGGGCAGCAGGCGACACCGCGAAGACGTCTGCGCACGCACTCTTGTACTACCGCTGGGCCTGGTCCGACGGCGGCCCACATGTTCGACGTTTCGAACTCGGTCGCGCTTGCAGGTTGCTAAGCGAAATCGGCGAGGCGTGCCCTAATTTGCCGCCGTACGACCCGGCACGTCACCCGCGATTCGACTGGCAAGACGAGGTCGAGGCGGCGATTGCCGAAATCACGCGCGAGAGAGCGCGACGTGAGTTCGAGCGCGCCCAACGACCACCGGCGACGCCCCCGGCTCACGGAGAACAGTCGTAGCCGCGCCGCCGCGCCACCGCGTCGACGATGACCCGCTTCCGCTCGTTCGACGCCGTGCCCCATTCGACGATCTCGTCGAGCGTGCGCAGGCAACCGACGCACAGACCGCCCGCCGCACGCTCGTCGTCGCCGCCGAGTGCGGGATCCATCCGGCAGATCGACACGCACGGCGACGGCACCGGGTCGTCGTGAGGCCCGCTCATGTTTGCGCGTCCGTCCGACACCGTCGCGTGCCGTCGCGCGGTCCGATGGCGATCGACGACAGGCGCAACGATGCGGAGGGCACGATGGCGAAGACGTTCAGCAACGACGACCGCGTCCGGACGCGCTGAGGACCGATCGATGGCGACCGCCACGAAGACCGCCCTGCCCGACGACGACGCCGTCGTCCGCGAGTTCCACCATGTCGTCAACATGAGCGCGGGCGCGCTCGAGCGCTGGCTCGCGACCGACGCGTCGCGGGTCGTCGGCGCGAAGGACGGCCGCACCGCGACGAAGCCGGGCGGCCCCGAGTCGGTCGGGCATCGGTCCGGCCGACGCATCGTGCGGTTGCTCGGCAAGGACCGCGACGCGCTGACCGCCGGCGACCTCGCGCACATGCGCAAGGTGATCGGCTACGTCCATCGCCACCTCGCGCAACGACCGGCCGGCGAATCGATCGACGACAGCCGCTGGCGCCGCTCGCTGATGAACTGGGGTCACGATCCGCTGCACCGGTCGCACGTCGCGGCGCTCAGTAGCCGCGCGCGCGGTCGACGATGCCGCTGACCGGCTCGCCGGCCTCGAGCCGGCGGATCTTCGCGGCGATCTGGTCCAGCGTCGCGTGCCGCTGCGTCAGCGCCGAGCAGTGCGGCGTCATCGCGATTCGCGGCTCGTCCCAGAACGGATGCGACGACGGCAGCGGCTCTTCGCGGAACACGTCGAGCAGCGCGCCGGCGAGCCTGCCGTTTGCGACCGCCGCGAGCAGGTCGGCGTCGACGACGTGCGCGCCGCGGCCGACGTTGATGACGTAGCCCTCGGGACGCAGCTTCGCGAGCAGCGTCGCGTCGATCAGGTTCTCGGTGTCCGGCGTCAGCGGCAGCAGGCACACGAGGATGCGCGTCGCGGCGAGGAACGCGTCGAGCTCGTCGTGGCGGTAGCCGCGCACGCCGTCGACCGTGCGGCCGCCGCGCGACCACAGCGCGACCGTGAAGCCGTTCGCGGCGAGGCGGCTCGCGACCGGGCGGCCGAGCGCGCCGGCGCCCATCACGCCGACCGGGAAGTCGGCGCGGTCGGCCGCCGGCCGCCACACCCACTGCCGCGCGCGCCGCTCGTCGTCCATGCGGTCGAGGCCGCGCGCGTGCCGCACGACCGCCTGCAGCACGTACTCGGCCATCAGCGGCGCCATGCCGGCGTCCTCGAGCCTGACGACCGGGACGTCGTCGGGCAGCGCGGTCGACCCGAGCAGTCCGTCGACGCCGGCGCCGAGGTTGAAGATCGCCTTCAGCCGCGGCTGCGCGGCGTAGAACGCGTCGGGCGGCATCCACACGACCGCATAGTCGGCCGGCTCGGCGGCGCCCGCTTCGCCCGCGTCGCCGGACCAGTTCGACACGACGGCGTCCGGCAGCCGCTCGGACAGGCCGCGCAGCCAGCTCGCCGGCTTCGCCTGCGGCGCGCAGAACACGACGCGCGCCGCGGATCGCGACGCACGATCGGACGCGGACGGGTCCGGCGTCGGCCGGTCGCCGCGCGCGTCCGCGCCGCTCATCGCGGGCCGGACGGCACGGTCCGCGGCGAGTGGCCGATCAGTCGACGGATGAAGCGCCAGATCTTCGGGACCATCCAGGCCCCGATCGCGACGGCGGCGAGCAGCAGCGCGAAGAACACGACGGGGTGCATCAGCGCGAGTGCGAGCCCCGCCGGCACGGCCAGGTCCTCGCCGACCGACAGGCCGACGTTCGAGAACGGCTCCGGCGACGTGTTCGCGAGCGCGCGTGCGCTGCTCTTCGTCACGTGGGCGCCGGCGGCGAGCGACCCGCCGAGGATCGCCGCGACCAGCGTGCCGGCGGTGCCGCCGTGGCCGTCGAGCGCACCGATCGCCGACGCCGCCAGCATCGCGCCGGCCGGCACGCGGATGAACGTGTGGATCGTGTCCCAGATGCTGTCGACCCACGGGACCTTGTCGGCGAAGAACTCGACGATGACCATCAAGCCGGACGCGGCCAGCACCAGCGGATGCGCGAGGCCGTGCAGCCCGGACGGCACCGCGACCCAGCCGAGCCGGTCGACGAGGCCGACCAGGAACAGCACGAGATAGAGTCGCACGCCGCTCGCCCAGCCGAGCGCGGCGGCGAGCGCGACGATCTGCGGGGGGTCGAGGGAATTCATCGGATGGATCGAGCGCGACAGACGACGCGAGGCGCGGGTCGGGCCGTCGTGGCGCGCGTCGTGCGTGAGACTGCATCGTAACCGCGGCCACGCGTCGCGTGCATCGCGAGGCGACGATCCGCGTGTCGGCGGATCGCGCGAGCGGCGTCCGACCGTCATCGGACGTCGCGTGCGGCCCGGCGCGGCGCGGCCGCGACGTCAGTCCGTCGTCGGCGCCGGCCGTCCGGCCATCAGACCCGTGCGGCGAGCGGAGGTCCGGACCTCGGGCCGCCGCCGTCCGCGGACATCCGGCATCGCCGCCGCGGCCAGCGGACTTCTGGACGTCAGGCCGTCGCCGGCAGCGGATGTCCGGGCATCAGGTCGTACGGATGCTTCCAGCCCGGCTGGTCGGCGATCCGCCGACGCCACGCGGCGATCGCCGGGTAGTCGTTCCAGTCGACGCCGAACTCGGTCTCGAAGTACAGGTAGCCGACGATCGACAGGTCCGCCGTCGTCAGGCGGTCGGCCGCGACCCATTCGCGTCCGCCGAGATGCGTCTCGAGCGTCGCGAACGCCGACAGCATCCGACCGCGCAGCCACGCGATCACGGCCGGGTCGCGCTTGTCCTCCGGCATGAAGTTCAGCATCCAGCGCAGCGTCGCGGTGTACGACGTCAGCTTGTGGTTGTCCCACAGCGTCCAGCGCAGGATCTCGCGCCGCTCGTCGTCGTCGTTCGGTCCGAAGCGGCCGAGCGTCCCGACGAGGTAGTCGAGGATCACGCCGGACTGCGTCAGCGTGCGGCCCGCGTGCTCGAGCACCGGCACCTCGGCCATCACGTTCTTCGAGCGGAACGCCGGCGTGCGCGTGCCGCCGTGGAAGAAGTCGACCCAGACCGGCGTCCACTCGGCGCCGGCGAGTTCGAGCGCGATCGCGCACTTGTACGCGTTGCCGGACTGCGCCATGCAGTGCAGGCGATACGGGGCATCGGCCGTCGTCGTCATTCGCTCTCCCGGTCCTCGGTCACGGCGGCGATGAAGTCCGCCTTGCCTTCGGTGTACGCCTCGCGGTTGCCGGCGAAGCGGCACGCGAGCTCCTCCTTCAGCGCGACGTAGCGCAGGCACAGCGCCGGCTCGGCGCGCAGGCGGTCGCGGAAATGCAGTCGCGTCGTCCAGTCGTCGCTGCCGTGGACGACCGCGTGCAGATGGTACTTGCGCACGCCCCCCGTCTGGCGCATGAACCACTGACGCGTCTTCAGCGATGCGTTGAGCGCCGGACTCGTCGTGTAGCCGACGCGATCCATCGTCTCGTTCAGCGCGAACATCTCGTCGAGCGAGCGCACGCCGGCGAGCATGTCGATCAGCGGTTTCGCGCGCAGCCCGGGCACCGCCGTGCTGCCGATGTGCTCGATCGCGACGAACGTGCCGGGCATCGCATCCTCGATGCGGCGGCGCTCGGCCTCGAACATCGCGGGCCACGCGGGATCCGCATCCGCGAGCGCGACGGGTTGCTCGATCGCACGCCGGATGTCGGACGGCGCGCCGCTGTTCACGCGAGCGCCCGCCCGATCAGGATCTTCTGGATGTCGCTCGTGCCCTCGTAGATCTGGCAGACGCGCACGTCGCGCCAGATCCGCTCGACCGGGAAGTCGGCGACGTAGCCGTAGCCGCCGAACACCTGGATCGCGTCGCTGCAGACGCGCTCGGCCATCTCGGACGCGAACAGCTTCGCCATCGCCGCCTCCTTCAGGCACGGACGACCGGCGTCGCGCAGCGTCGCCGCGTGCCAGATCATCTGCCGCGCGACCTCGACCTGCGTCGCCATGTCGGCCAGCCGGAACTGCACGGCCTGGTGCTCGAACAGCGGACGGCCGAAGCTCGTGCGCTCCTTCGCGTACGCGAGCGCGGCGTCGAGCGCGGCGCGCGCCATGCCGACCGCCTGCGACGCGATGCCGATGCGTCCGCCTTCGAGACCGGACAGCGCGATCTTGTAGCCCTGGCCCTCGTCGCCGATGCGGTTCGCCGCCGGCACGCGGCAGCCGTCGAACACGATCTGCGCGGTGTCGCTCGCGTGCTGGCCGGCCTTGTCCTCGAGCCGCGCGACGACGTAGCCCGGCGTCTTCGTGTCGACGATGAACGCGCTGATGCCGCGCTTGCCGGCGGCCTTGTCGGTGACCGCCATCACGAGCGCGACGTCGGCCGTCTTGCCGGACGTGATGAACTGCTTGACGCCGTCGAGGACGTAGTCGTCGCCGTCGCGCCTCGCCGTGGTCCGCAGCGCCGACGCGTCGGACCCGACGTGCGGCTCGGTCAGGCAGAACGCGCCGAGCATCTCGCCCTTCGCGAGCGGCGACCAGCCAGCGGGCCTTCTGGTCGTCGCTGCCGAAGCGATCGAGCATGCTGCAGACCGGGCAGTTGTTGACGCTGACGATCGTCGACGTCGCGCCGTCGGCCGCCGCGATCTCTTCGAGGATCAGCGCGAGCGACAGCGTGTCGAGGCCGGCGCCGCCCCAGCGTTCGGGCACCGTGACGCCGTAGCAGCCGAGCGCGGCGAGACCCTTCAGCGCCTCGGCCGGGAACGTCGCGTCGCGATCCCACTGCGCCGCGAACGGGGCGATCCGCTCGCGCGCGTAGTCGCGCACGGCGTCGCGGATCATCTCCTGTTCGGGATTCAGCAGCATGCTCGGTCGACCGGGCCCGACGTCATCGGGCTCGCATGGACGGTTCCGCCGCCCGACCGCGAGTGCCGCCGCCGGGACAGCCGAGAGCACGCGCCGGACGATGCGCGCGTACCAGGCGGCGTTCCAACAGCGTCATCCCTCGAGGCAGACAGCAGCCGGGCGCGGCACGGCCGCGAGGTCGTCGTCGAATTCGTGGTGCATGCACGTCCTTTCGTCCGGCAGCCGACGGCCCCCCGCTGCGGGGCCGGATGCCGTCTTGAGCCGTCGGTCCGGCATCCGTTGCGATCGCCCGCGACCGGACTCGCGCCGGCTTTCGACCGAGTCGCACCGCGGATCGGCCCATCCGTCGTCTTTCGATGGCGTCGTGCCCGGCCGCTTCCTACATTGCCGCATCGCGCGACCACCCGTGCGACCCGCCGCGCCCGAAGCGGCGAAGGTTAACCCGAAGGAGTTCCAGATGAAATCGTTCAAGCCGATCATCGTCGGCACGGCTGCCGCCGCCTGCCTCTTCGTCCACGATGTTTCCGCGGCGGGGGCGCAGCCGGACCCGTCCGTCATCGTGACGACCCCGGCCGCAAGCCCCGACCCCACGGTGCTGGTCGCCTCGTCCCGCTCGGCGGTCGGCGCGGAGGAGCCCGCCGCGCCATCGGTTCGCTGGACCCCTGGCATGCGCGGCGCACGCAATGCGGCGCTGCAAGGTCCGGATGCGCTGCGTCGCTTCGTCCAGCGCACGCGAACGATCTACGCGTTGCAGTACAGCGACTTCGCGCCGTTCGTCCGCTGACCCGCGTGCCACGCACCCGGCCGCACCGCCGTGCCTCGGTGCGTCCACGCACGACGGTTCCTCCGGCACTCCGCGACGTTGACGGGTTTTGGGATCCTTCCCCATGATGCATCGCTCACGACGAAGGAGCCCGCCACGAAAGCGATCGTCGACGTTCGTCCCGGTGCCTCGTCGACGACCGCCTCGATGCGGTGGCTGAGGCGCGCATTCGCCGGGCTGACGCCGACGGGAATCCTCATCGTCGGCGGTGTCGTGCTCGTCTACACCCTGTCGGGCATGGTCAACCGGGTCTTCGTCGTCTTTCGCGACGGGCAGGCGTCGCCATGGCTGCTCGAAGGCGGCTCCACGTTCCTGGTCGATTTCGTCATGGCGGGGTTGGCCATCGCCGTGATCGTCCCGGCGATCAACCTCGGGCCGCGGGCCGGATGGGCGCGCTATGCGGTCCTGGCGCTCGCGGTCTTCGTCGCATCGTTCGCATGCGCGCTCGCGCACGTCGAGGCCTGGGTGCTGCTCGGGGACGACCCCGCGGAGGCGTGGCCGAATTTCCTTTCTCGCGGGCTGGTGCGGACTTCGGTGAGCTACGGCTTCCGGTGGGCGACGTTGACGATCATCGCCGAGTTCTATCGCCGCGAGACGCGGAGCATCGAGGCGATGCACAGGCCGAAGTCGACCGGCTGGCGCTCGATCGCGAGATGGCCGCGGCGCGGCTGCAGGTCCTGCAGGCGCAGATCGAGCCGCACTTCCTGTTCAACACGCTGGCGAACGTGCGCCGGCTCTACCAGACGGACCCGCCGGCGGCCGTCGATGCTGGACAACCTGATGCGCTATCTCGAAGTGGCGCTGCCGCGCATGCGCGACGAGACGTCGACGCCTCGACCGCGAAGGCGCGCTGATCGAGGCGTACCTGAACGTGCAGCAGATCCGCATGGGCCGCCGCCTCACGTTCGAGATCGACATCCCCGGGCCCTGACGCGATCGACGGTGCCGCCGATGATGCTGCTGACGCTGGTCGAGAACGCGCTCAAGCACGGCCTCAACCCGTTGCCCGAGGGCGGGCTGATCGACGTCGTGGCGCGCATCGACGGGACGAACTCCTGCTCACCGTGGCCGACACCGGGCGCGGCTTCGGCGAGGGACGTCCGGCGGCGGCACCGGCCTGGCCAACATCCGCGCCCGGCTGGCGGCGATGTACGGCGGCGCCGCGAGCCTCGATCTGCGAAACAACGAACCGAGCGGCATCGCCGCGACGCTGGCGATGCCGGCGCGGTCTGCGAGCCCGATCGGCGGAACCGTCGAGGACATGATGAATCCGCGCGCACGCTTCCCGTGATCGAGACGCGGCGGGCGCCGCGGGCTGGCGTCGGTTCGTGCGCGCCGTGCTCGCCGCGTCACCTGGAAGACCATCGTCGGCGCGCGCTGTCGTCGCTGCCGATCCTCGTGGTGATATCACGCCGTGTCCTACGCGATGCCCGACGTGCGGAAGCCCAGGGGCATTCCGCCCAGCCTGTTGAAGTCAGGCTGATCGTCCATGCGACGTGCCGGCTTGACGTCCTGCTCGCGGTGCTGGTCGCCGACGAGGCGGTCGCGCGCGGAGCGCCGACGGTCCGCAGCTACGCGCTCGCCGTCGTCGTCGGCGCCGCGTGGGCGCTGCGCTGCAATAGGTCATCCGGTGGCTGCTCGACGTGCGTTCCTGATGAATGCGCGAGGAATTCCTGGTGCGCATCACGCAGCCGGTATACCTGTTCTTCGACGATGATCCTCTCGGCGGCTCGCGACCTTCGTCTACGTGAATCTGCGCACGGCGCGCTGCGCGCGCGACGCGCAGGCGCCGCCGAGATCGCCCGCCGGAAGCGCGCCGCCGCACGCTGGAGTCGAAGCTGCAGGCGATGCAGGCGCGGGTCGAGCCGCAGTTCCTGTTCAACACGCTGGCCCAGGTGCAGCAGCTCTACGAGAGCGACCGGGCCAGGCCGGCAAGATGCTGGACGACCTCATCGCCTATCTGCGTGCGGCGCTGCCGTACCTGCGCGAAAGCTCGTCGACGCTCGGCAAGGAAGGCGCGCTGGCGCGCGCCTATCTCGACATCGTGCGCATCCGTCTGGGCGAGCGGCTGTCCTTCGACATCACGATTCCCGAGGCGCTCGCCGAGCGCGCATGCCGCCGATGATGCTGTTGCCGTTGATCGACCACGCGCTCGTGTACGGCTGCGAGCCGTCCAGGCCGGCGGCACGATGCGCATCGAGACCGAGGTCGGCGAGCGGCAAGCTGCGTCTGTCGATCACCGACAGCGGCGCCGGCTTCGTGCCCGGCGGCGACGCCGGCGACCTCGAAGAGCATCGGCGAGCGCCTCGACGCGCTGTACGGCGACGACGCGCAGTTGCGCCTCGAACGCCTGCAAGTCGACGGCATCCCTCACGGCACCCGAGCCATCCTGGAGATCCCGTATGAAACCGCCGACCGCAGTGATCGCTGAAGACGAGCCGCACCTGCGCGAGGAGTTGCGCGAATCGCTCGGCGCGCTCTGGCCCGAGCTGCAGATCGTCGGCGAGGCCGAGAACGGCATCGAGGCGTTGCGCCTGCTCGAGACGCACTCGCCCGACATCCTGTTCCTCGACATCCAGATGCCGGGACTGACCGGCATGGAAGTGGCGGCGCAGGCCAACGGCCGCTGCCACGTCGTGTTCGTCACCGCCTACGACCAGCACGCGATCGCCGCGTTCGACCAGGGCGCCGTCGACTACGTGATGAAGCCGTTCTCCACGGCGCGCCTGGCGACGGCGATCGGCCGCCTGAAGGAGCGCGCGTCGTCCGCGCCGGCGAATCTCGGCGGCCTGCTGGAGCCGCTGGCCGCGAACAGCCGGCGAAGACGTGGCTGCGCTGGATCAACGCCTCGCAGGGCCGAACGTCAGCCTGATCACCGTCGAGGAGATCTGCTATTTCCAGGCCGACAACAAGTACACGATGGTCGTCACGGCGGGCGACGAATCGGTGATCAGCAAGCCGATCAGGGAACTGCTCGCCGAGCTCGACCCCGAGATGTTCTGGCAGATCCATCGCAGCACGGTCGTCAACGTCAACGCGATCGCGGCGGTGCACAGACATGGCCGGCAACTACGAGGTGCGGCTGAAGCAGCGCCCGGAGGCGCTCGCCGTGAGCGCGCCGTACGCGCATCTCTTCAGGCAGATGTAGTCGTGGGCGCCCGCGCGCACGGAGGTCGACGTCGCGAGCGCGAGACGGGGGCGCCCGGTCGTCCCGCGTCGCATCGCCGCGTCTGCCGTCGCGCTGCTCATCGAAGCCGTCTTCGCGCCGGGGCGCAGGCCGACGACGACGCGCCGGTCCCGCTCGAACGCGTCGAGGTCACCGGCTCGCGCATCCGCCGGATCGACGGCGAGACGGCGTTGCCGGTCCAGATCATCAAGCGCGAGGAGATCGATCGCAGCGGCGTGCAGACGACAGAGGAGCTGCTCGGCCTGATCACGGCGAACACCGGCTCGCAGCCGGAGGCGCTGTCGATCGGCAACGACTCGAATCCCGGCATCTCGTCCGCGTCGCTGCGCGGCCTCGGCGCGACGCGGACGCTGATCCTCCTGAACGGCCGGCGTCTCGAGAACTACGCGTTCGCGGACCAGGGCGGGTCCGGCGTCGACCTGCATGCGATCCCGCTGGCGGCGCTCGACCGCGTCGAAGTCCTGAAGGACGGCGCGTCGGCGATCTATGGCTCGGACGCGATCGCCGGCGTCATCAACTTCATCACGAAGAACGACTTCCGCGGCGTCGAGGCGACGGTCTACCGGGGCGACACGCAGCAGGGCGGCGGCTCGAAGACGCGCGCCACCGCGACGGTCGGCGTCGGCGATCTGGCCGTCGACCGCTTCAACGCGTTCGCCATCTTCGATTACCAGAAGAAGGGCGAGCTGCTGGCGCGCGACCGCTCGTTCACGGCGACCGACTACCGGCCGGGCGAGGGCCTCGACAACACGAGCAACAACTCGTTTCCCGCGAACATCCACGTCGGTCCCGGCCGCTACGTCAACCCGGCGGCGCCGACCTGCACCGACGTGACCGTCTTCGACCGTGGCGGCTGCACGTTCGACACGGCGAAGCTGGTCGACATCCTGCCGCCGACCGAACAATGGAACGTGCTCGCGCGCGGCACGTTCGCGTTCGACGCAACGCACGAGATCTACGTCGAGGGACTGTACGACCGCAGCCGCGTCCGCGATGTCATCGCGCCGACGCCGGTGAGCTTCGTGCTGACCGACGGCACGCCGATCGTGCTGCCGACGACGAGCCCGTTCTACCCGACCGGCCTCGGCCTGACCGGAGACATCACCGACCTGCGCTACCGCACGGTGCCGCTCGGCCCGCGGATCGACGACACGGTGGCCGACCAGGCCCGTGTGCTGGTCGGCACGAAGGGAACGGCGGGAGCCTGGGACTACGACGCGTCGGCCGGCTACAACGTCAGTCACGTGACCGACCGGCTCCTGTCGGGCTACATCGGGACGGATGCGATCGCCAACGCGCTCGCCTCCGGCCTCGTCAACCCGTTCGGCGACTCCGGCCCGGTCGGCGACGCGCTGCTGGCGTCGACGGAAGCCAGGGGCATCGCCCGTCGCGCGACCGGCATCACGCGGAGCGCCGATCTGCACGCGAGCCGCGACCTGATGCAACTGCCGGCCGGTCCGCTGTCCATCGCCCTCGGCGTCGACGCGCGGCGCGAGAGCCTGTCGCAGGGCCTGACCGCGCTCGGCAGCATCGCGACCGGCTCCGAGGCGCCGTCGATCGGCGGCGCGCGTTCGGCCGAGGCCGCGTACGTCGAGTTGAGCGTTCCGATCGCCGACGGCCTGGACGCGCAGCTCGCGTTGCGCGACGACCATGACAGCGACTTCGGCTCCACGCTGAACCCGAAGGTCGCGGTGCGCTGGCAGCCGCTGCGGCAGGTCCTGCTGCGCGCATCGTACGGCCGCGGTTTCCGCGCGCCGAGCCTGGCGGAACTGTTCACCGCGCAGCAGACCGCTCTGACCGCCTTCAACGACCCGCTGCGCTGCATCGCGGGCGACTGCGAGGCGCTCACGAACGTCCGCGTCGGCGGCAATCCGGCGCTCCGGCCCGAGCGCTCGGAGCAGGGGTCGGCCGGCATCGTCTTCCAGCCGGATCGCCACGTGTCCGTGTCGATCGACTTCTGGCGCATCCACGTGGGCCACCAGATCGCGCCGCTTTCGGCGGACTACGCGCTCGCCAACGACAGTGCCTTCGAGGGCACGAACGTCTTCCGCGGCCCGGTCGATCCGGCGAACCCGTCGCTGCCGGGCCCGGTCACCGAGCTGGTCCTGCTGAACGAGAACCTCGGCACGTCGCGAACGCGCGGCTTCGACGTCGAGCTGGCGCTGCACTCGGACGCGACGCCGGTCGGCCGGTTCGACGTCGCGCTGACCGGAACCTACGTCCAGGGCGCGGAGGCGCAGCTCGGCACACCGACGTTCGTCAACCTGCGTGCCAACGACGCCAACGACGGCGCGGTGTCGCGCTGGCGGCAATACCTGAGCCTCGGATGGCAGTACGCCGCGTGGACCACGACGATCCATCAGAGCCAGCAGACCGGATACGACGCGGCCCCGGACCAGACCGGGAACGTCCGGCACATTGGCGGCTACCAGACCTGGGGCATCCAGGTGAGCTATGGCGGCATTCGCAACACGACCGTCGCGCTCGGCGTCGACAACCTCTTCGATCGCGATCCGCCATTCGTGCCGGGGGCCGACTTCTTCCAGGACAACTACAACCCGGCGATCGCGGACCCGCGCGGACGATTCTTCTACGGCCGCATCACCGTGCGCTGGCCATAGCCTCCGCGACCTTCGGCCGACCGGCGCGCCGGCCGCCGCGTCGCGCATCGCGGGGCGTGCGGCACCGGCTCAGGCCGCCGGCGCGACCATCGTCGCGTCGGGCGGCGTCGCCTGGGCGTCGGGCTTGTCGACGCCGCAGTGCGGACAGTAATGGAAGAACGCGTTCTTCCGCTGCGCGCAGGCCTTGCAGCGGTCGAACAGCTTCATCCCGCAGTGCATGCAGAAGTTCGTCTCGCCGTCGTGGACCCTGAACCCGCGCTCGCATCCGGGACACACGCCGGCCGACACGCTCTTGATCGCGTGCTCGTACGACAGCGCGTGCCGCCGCACCGCCTCGCTCTGCTGCTCGGCGACGCGCTGCCGTTCGAGATAGCGCTGCATCGCGACGATCGCATAGCGGCCGACGAGCACCGTCGCGACGATGCCGATCGCGTAGCGCACGTAGCCGCCGTAGCTCGGCAGGTACGGCACGAGCTCCACGAAGAACGTGAACGCCGCGAAGAACACGAAGCCCCACACGAACGGCCACCACGTCGAGCGCCGGTACTTCGCGAACAGCCATCCGGCGATCGCGAGCGGCGGCAGCGTGATCGCGAGCCGGATCAGGAAGACGCGCAGCTCCATCTTCCGGAGCGCGGCCTCGTAGACGTCGCGCGCCGCATCGTCGAGCCCGGCGCGCGCCCGGCGCGTCGCCGTCAGCGACTGCTCGAGCTCGAGCTGGCGGGCCTGCGACCGCTCGACGTCGGCCTCGGTCGCGCGCGCGGCCGCCGACAGGTCGTCGAGCTCGCGGGTGCGGCGGATCACCTCCGGATCCTCGTCGGCGCGCTGCGTGCTCTGGCGCGTCGCGATCCAGTTGTCGAAGCCGCGCTTCGCGGCGTTGTACGCGGCGCGGCTCGCCCGCGACTTGAGCTGCAGCGACGCGTGGCGGTCGCCTTCCTGTCGCAACTGCTGCTCGCCGTCGGCGATCGACGCGTCGAGCGCCGCGGCGCGCGGCTTGTCGACGAAGCTCGACAGCTCGACGCTCTCGTCGACCGTCGGCAGGTCGCGGACGACGAGCGATCCGAGGCCGATCAGGAACGCCGCGAAGATGACGGCGACGATCCACAGCACGATGCGGAACATCCGCTCCGGCGTGCGCAGTCCCTTCTGCGACGCGGACGACGCCATCGTCAGCGGCTCCGCAGGCGCGCCGTCACTTCGATCTCGATGCGCATCCGCGGGTCGACGAGCCCGACGATCGTCGCCGTCGCCGCGGGACGCGCCGTCGCGAAGTACGTGCCGAAGATCGGCGCGACGCGCTCGAAGTCGGCCGCGTCGACGAGCAGGTAGCGGACGCGGACGACGTCGTCGAGCGTCGCGCCGGCCTCGTCGAGCGCCGCGACGATGTTGCGAAAGCACTGGTGCGTCTGCGCGACGACGTCGTCGTCGATCGTCATCGTCCGGTAGTCGAAGCCGGTCGTGCCGGACACGAAGACGTCGTCGCCGGCGACGATCGCGCGGCTGTAGCCCGCGAGCGCCTCGAAGGACGAGCCCGACGAGATCCGCCGTCGATCGCTCACCGGCTCACCATCGCATCGTCCCGCCGTCGTAGTTGAAGAAGCAGCCGTTGTCGTCGTGTCGCAGCCGGGCGATCGTCGCGCGGATGCCCTTCGCGCTGTCGGCGACGTCGAGGTCCGCGCCCGCGCCGCCCATGTCGGTCCTGACCCAGCCCGGATGCATCGACACGACGGTCGCGCCCTGCCGCCCGTAGGTGATCGCCGTGTCCTTCATCACCGAGTTCGCCGCCGCCTTGCTGGCGCGATACGCCGTGAAGTTCGCGGCCTCGCGCGCGCCGATCGATCCCATCCGCGAACTGACGACGACGAGCTTGCCGCGCGCCGCGGCGACGCGCGGCGCGACGACCGGCGCCATCCGCATCGCGGCCCACACGTTCGCCCGCATCGTCTCGTCGAAGTCGTCGCGCGTCGGCGGGCCGTCGTAGCGAGGACCGCCGACGCCGGCGTTGTGGATCGCGACGTCGAACGCGATCGACGCGATGGCGCGATCGAATGCGGACCAGTCGTCGTCGCTCGTGACATCGAGACGATGCGCAACCGCGCCGGCCGCGCGCAACGCGTCGAGGTCGTCGTCCTTGCGCGCGGTCGCGTGGACGGTCGCGCCGTCGGCGAGGTACTGGCGCACGAGCTCGCGGCCGATGCCGCGCGACGCGCCGATGACGAGGACGACGGGTTTCTTCGTGGTCATGGCTGCGACAACCGTTCGATCAGTTCGGCGACGAGGTAGAGCCGCGCGGGGATGCGATCGACGAGGACGTACTCCTCGCTGTTCGCATGCGCGCCGAAGCTCGGCAGGCCCATCGACTCGACGACCGCCGGTGCCGCCTGCGCGGCGTACGCGGCGTCGGTGCCGCCTCCGCCGCCGGCCGACTCGTCGAGCGGCAGGCCGATCTCGCGATAGATGTCCTGCGCGGCCGCGACGATGCGGCGCGCGCCGTCGGTCGGCGTCATCGGCGGGCGGCCGCGCGTGACCGCGACGTCGATCTTCGCATCGGCGAGGCGACGGCGCGCGACCCGCTCGTCGAGCGCCGCGAGCGCCGCGTCGAGGTCGGCGTCGCGCTTGTAGCGGATGTCGGCCTCGAGCACCGCGCGATCGGGGATCACGTTCGCGACGTCGCCGGCGCGCTCGACGGTCCAGTTGAAGCGCAGCTCGCGCGCGCGGTCGTCGAGGTCCTGCGTGCGCAGCACGAGGTCGGCGGCCTCGACGAGCGCGTTGACGCCGCGCTCCGGCGCGGCGCCGGCGTGCGACGCCTTGCCGGCGATCGTGACCGTCGCGCGCGCGATGCCCGACGTCCCGGTGCGGATGGTCTCGCGGCCGACGCCGGTGCCTTCGAACGACAGCACCGCGTCGGCGTCGGCCGCGAGCGTGCGGATCAGGTCGCGCGAGCCGGCCGATCCGCGCTCCTCGTCGGGGTTGAACAGCACCGTGATGCGACCGAAGCCGTCGAAGCGCGCGTCGTGCAGCAGCCGAAGCGCGTGCAGCACGACGGCGATCCCCGCCTTGTCGTCGCCGATGCCGACGCCGTACGCGCGGTTGCCGTCGATGCGGAACGGCTGCTTCGCCGCCGTGCCGTCGAGATAGACGGTGTCCATGTGCGCGAGCAGCAGGAAACGCTTGCTGCCGCGACCGTCGAGCCGGCCGACGAGGTTCACGCCGGGCGACGTCGGCGCGTCGCGGCGCTCCGTCGCGAAGCCGAGCGCGCGCAGCTGCGCCTCGGCGATGTCGGCGACCCGCCGGATGCCGTCGCCGTTGCGCGACCCCGAATCGAACGCGACCAGCGCGCGCAGCGTGTCGACCGTCGCCGCCTGCTCGGACCGCGCCGCCTCGAGCAGCGGCGCGTCGACGTCGGCGCGCGCGGCGAACGGCAGGACCGACAGCAGCGCGGCGGCGAGAAGGTGGCGGCGCACGCGCATGGTCAGCGACGTGGGCCGACCGCCGACGACGGGGACAGGTTCGGCATCGTCGTCACGAGCCAGGCCACATCCGGCCTGCTCATGCGAGCCCGACTGCGATTGCCGCCTCGTCGCTCATGCGAGCTCGATCGCGAGCGCCGTCGCCTCGCCGCCGCCGATGCACAGCGACGCGACGCCCTTCGTGCCGCCGGTCCGCTTCAGCGCGTTGATCAGCGACACGACGATGCGCGCGCCGGACGCGCCGATCGGATGGCCGAGCGCGCAGGCGCCGCCGTGGACGTTGACCTTCTCGTGCGGGATGCCGTGTTCCTTCATCGCGGCCATCGGCACGACGGCGAACGCCTCGTTGATCTCGAACAGGTCGACGTCGTCGGTCGTCCAGCCGAGCTTGTCGTAGAGCTTCGCGATCGCGCCGACCGGCGCCGTGGTGAACTCGGCCGGCATCTTCGCGTTCGTCGTGTGGCCGAGCACGCGCGCGATCGGCGTCAGCCCGAGCTCTCTTCGCGGTCGACTCGCGCATCATCACGAGCGCGGCCGCGCCGTCGTTGATCGAGCTCGAGCTCGCGGCCGTGATCGTGCCGTCCTTGCGGAACGCCGGCCGCAGCGACGGGATCTTGTCGAGCTTCGCCTTGCGCGGACCCTCGTCGCTGTCGACGACGGTGTCGCCGCCGCGGCCGCTGACCGTGACCGGCGCGATCTCGTCGGCGAACGCGCCGCTCGCGGCCGCGGCCTGCGCGCGCTTGACCGACGTCGTCGCGAAGTGGTCCTGCTGCTCGCGCGTGAACGCGTACTGCGTCGCGCAGTCCTCGCCGAACGTGCCCATCGAGCGGCGCGTGCCGTCCGGCGCGATCTCGTACGCGTCCTCGAGGCCGTCCATCATCATGTGATCGTAGATCGCGCCCTGTCCCATCCGATAGCCGCCGCGCGCCTTCGTCAGCAGGTACGGCGCGTTCGTCATCGACTCCATGCCGCCGGCGACGATGACGTCGGCACTGCCGGCCTTCAGCGCGTCGTACGCGTACATCGCCGCGCGCATGCCGGAGCCGCACATCTTGTTGACGGTCGTGCAACCGACGCCGACCGGCAGGCCGGCGCCGAGCGCCGCCTGTCGCGCCGGCGCCTGGCCCTGTCCGGCCGGCAGCACGCAACCCATGATGACCTCGTCGACCTGCTCGGGCCGCACGCCGGCGCGCCGCAACGCGGCGCCGATGGCGACCGAGCCGAGCTGATGCGCGGCGAGCGACGCCAGCTCGCCCTGGAACGCGCCCATCGGCGTCCGTGCGCCGCCGACGATGACGATCGGATCCCGATCCATCCGAAGCTCCTCGATTCGTGAGCCGCACGCGACGAGCGTCGCACCGCGGCGAAGCCGCGATCTTACTGCGGGCTCAGAGCTGGAAGCCGGTCCACAGCACCAGCCCTTCGGCGAGGTCGGCGAACAGTCCGGGCGGCCTCGCGACGTAGCGCGTCGCGGCCGGGCGCTCGTGCTCGAACCACGCGGCGAAGCGCGCGACGTCGTCGCGGTCGTGGAACGCGACCATCAGCTCGTAGTTCAGGAAGAGGCTGCGCGAATCGACGTTCGCGGACCCCGACAGCGCGAGCGTGTCGTCGAACAGCGCGAGCTTCGCGTGCAGCATGTACGGCGCGAGCCAGATCCGCGCGCCGGCCTCGGCGAGCGCGCGCATCGCGCGGCGCCGCGCGACGTCCGACATCCGGTGGTTCGATCGGGCCGGCACGAGCAGGTCGACCGCGACGCCGCGGCGCGCCGCGATCGACAGCGCGGTGAGCAGCGCGCTGTCGGGCACGAAGTACGGCGTCACGAGCACGATGCGCCGCGTCGCCTGGTACGCGCCGGTCATCAGCACCGTCTGCACCGTGTCGTCGACCTCGTCCGGGCCCGACGCGATCAGCTGCGCGCTGCGGTGGGTCAGCGTCCGCGATGACCGCGGACGGGACGCGCGGCGCCGTGCTGCGCGGCTCGCCGCAGCCGTATGCCCAGTCGCGCTCGAACAGGTCGGCGGCCTGCAGCACGAGCTCGCCGCCGACGTCGAACGTCAGGTCGTGCCACGCGGCGCGGTCGGCATCGCCTTCGAAGTATTCGCTCGCGAGGTTGCGGCCGCCGGTCCACAGCCGGCGCGTCGGGCGACCCGCGTCGGCGACGACGAGCTTGCGGTGGTCGCGCAGGTTCGCGCGCGCGCGGATCGGCAGCTTCAGCGGCGGCACGAACGTCACGTACTGCGCGCCGGCGTCGACGAGCCGGTCGAGGTCCGGATGGCGACGCATCAGCCGGCCCATGCCGTCGACCATCACGCGGACGCGGACGCCGCCGCGCGCCTTCCCGACGAGCCGCTCGACGACGCCGGTACCGACGACGTCGGCGCCGATGATGAACGTGCAGATGTCGAGCGTCTCCTCCGCGGCGTCGATCACGCGGTGGAGCGCGACGAGCGCCTCGTGGCCGTCGGCGTGCACGACGAGGTCGTCGTAGCGGGCCGGCGCCGGCTGCGCCATCGCCGCGATCGTGCGGACCGCCCACGGCGCGTCGGGCCGTGCGGCCTCGGGCGCCGGCAGCAGCAGCGGGCGGCGCTGCTTGCGCGACCCGAACACGAGGAACGTCGGCAGCGCGAGGTACGGCAGCAGCAGGATGAAGAAGACCCACGCGATCGCCGCCGTCGGATGGCGACGCTGGTTCAGCACGTGCGACGCGACCACGTACGTGAGCAGCGACAGCACGACCATCAGGCCGTGCAGCGTGATGCCGTAGGTCGACGCGGTCGCATGCAGCATGGCGGCAGACGATAACCGATCGACCGGCCGGTCCGGGGACGCGCGCGCGACGTTTCGCCGGACCGGCTACATTCGCGCCATGAACCCGCTCGAATCCGAACTCGTCTATCCGTTCGCCGACGCGCTGCCCGACCCGGGCCGCAAGCGCGAGATCGCACCCGGCCTGTACTGGATCCGCAAGCCGCTGCCGTTCGCGCTCGACCACATCAACCTGTGGCTGCTGCGCGATCGCTTCGACGGCCGCGACGGCTGGACCGTCGTCGACTGCGGCATCGCGTCCGACACGACGCGCGGCCTGTGGCGGCAGGTCATCGACGACGCGCTCGACGGCCTGCCGATCGTGCGCATCCTCTGCACGCACACGCATCCCGACCACCTCGGCAACGCCGCGTGGCTGCAGCGCGAGACGCCCGGCGACCGCACGCCGCCGCTGTGGATGACGCAGGGCGAGTACGCGATGGGTCGCGTGCTGCAGGCCGCGCTGCCGGGCACCGACGGTCCGGGCATCGTCGCGCACTACCAGGCGCACGGCCTCGCCGACCCGGCGCACCTGAAGGGACTCGGCGAGCGCACCGGCTACTTCTCGAAGCTCGTGCCCGACATGCCGCTCGCGTTCCGCCGCATCGTCGACGGCGAGTCGATCGCGATCGGCGACGACACGTGGCGCGTCGTCACCGGCTTCGGCCACTCGCCGGAACACGCCGCGCTGTACGCCGAGCGCGCGAACATCCTGATCTCCGGCGACATGCTGCTGCCGCGCATCTCGACGAACGTCAGCGTCCACGCGATCGAGCCGGAGGCGAACCCGGTGCAACAGTTCGTCGACTCGATCGCGCGCTTCGTCCCGCTGCCCGACGACGCGCTGGTCCTTCCGTCGCACGGGCGCCCGTTCCGGCGCCTGCACCGGCGCGTCGAGCAGCTCGTCGAACACCACGACGCGCGGCTCGGCGAGGTGCTCGCGCTGTGCGCGACACCGTCGAGCGCGGCCGACGTCGTGCCGGTGATGTTCCGGCGCCCGCTCGACACGCACCAGATCTTCTTCGCGTTCGGCGAGGCGCTCGCGCACCTGCACGCGCTCTGGTACCGCGGCGAGCTGCGCCGCGAGCGAGGCACCGACGGCGTCTATCGCTTCTCGCGCGCCTGACGTCGGCCGACGGCATTCGTCGGCGCTCGCGACGCTTCATTCCACGAAGCGCCGGTTTCGTCGCTTCGCACGTGCGTCGCCGGGTCGCCTTCCCTACTGTCCGCCCCATCGGAGACGCACCGTGTCCGATTCGAGCGAAAGGGAAGTCGATCATGAACAGCACATGGAACAGCGCGGTGACGTTCCTGGCCTCGGCCGGCGTCGGCTGCGTCGCGGCCATCGCGATCGCGAGCGCGGGGACGATCGGCGAGACGATGCCCGGCCCCGCCGCGAATCCCGCGACGACGGCGCTCGCGCGCCTCGACCCCGCGCCGGCGATGCACGCGGCGCCGACGACGACGCGGGCGGCGACCCCGGTGGTGCGTCTCGACCCGGTCGTCGTGACCGTGTCGAAGGCGCGCTTCGACGAGATCCGCACCGAGGAGCAGATGCTCGCCCGCGCGAACGCCGCACGAAAGGTCGCGCACGGCTGATCGTTCGACGGCGCGCCGCCGCGCGCTGCTAGAATTTTCGGGCGTTTCCAACCGAAAGCCCGCATGGCCACGTCGCCCGCCGTCGCAGAGCCCGTTCCGTCCGATGTGCCCGACGACTCGCCCGCGACGACGAGCGCGACCGCGCCGCAGTGGCTGAAGGCCGAGATCCTCGCCGAGGCGCTGCCGTACCTGCGGCGATTCCACGGCAAGACCATCGTCGTCAAGTACGGCGGCAACGCGATGGTCGACCGGACGCTGCAGGCGGCCTTCGCGCACGACGTCGTGATGCTGAAGCTGGTCGGGATGAACCCGATCGTCGTGCACGGCGGCGGCCCGCAGATCGACGACGCGCTGAAGAAGGTCGGCAAGAGCGGCCACTTCATCCAGGGCATGCGCGTCACCGACGAGGACACGATGGAGGTCGTCGAGTGGGTGCTGGCCGGCGAGGTGCAGCAGGACATCGTCGGCCTGATCAACGCACGCCGGCGGCCAGGCGGTCGGGCTGACCGGCCGCGACGGCGGCCTGATCCGCGCGCGGAAGATCAAGATGCAGGACATCAAGGACCCGAGCGTCTATCACGACATGGGCCTCGTCGGCGAGATCGAGTCGATCAACCCGGCCGTCGTGAAGGCGCTGCAGGACGACGCGTTCATCCCGGTCATCAGCCCGATCGGCTTCGGCGCCGACAACGAGAGCTACAACATCAACGCCGACCTCGTCGCCGGCAAGCTCGCCGAGATCCTGAAGGCGGAGAAGCTCGTGATGATGACGAACACGCCCGGCGTGCTCGACAAGTCCGGCAAGCTGCTGACCGGGCTGACCGCGAAGACGATCGACGAGCTGTTCGCCGACGGCACGATCTCCGGCGGCATGATGCCGAAGATCGCGTCGGCGCTCGAGGCGGCGAGGAGCGGCGTCAACGCGGTCCACATCGTCGACGGTCGCGTGCCGCACTGCCTGCTGCTCGAGATCCTCACCGACCGCGGCGTGGGGACGATGATCCGCAGCCACTGAGCCGCGGCCGCCCGCGGCGACGTCGCCGTCGTGCCGTGTCGGCATCGACGCGCCGTCGCCGGTCAGCTCGGCGTCGCGTCGGCGGCCCGCTCCTCCTTCAGCGCGTCGAGGTAGTTGTAGATCGTGAAGCGGGTGACGCCGAGCGCGGCGGCCGCCTTCTCGACGCCGCCCTTGACGATGAACAGGCCGCGCTCGAGCATCATCTCGACGGCCGCGGTCTTCTCCGCCTTGTCCATCATCCGCACCGGCTTGCCGAACCGGCGCACCGACGCGTCGATGATCTCGCGCATCAGTCCCTGCATCTCCGGCGCCTCGACCTTCGGCGGCTCGTCGGGGACCGCCGCATGCGGCAGCAGGCGCGCGAGCACCGCCCGCGCGGCCTCGATGCCGGTCGCGTCGACGTTGACGCACAGGCCGGCGAACGCCTGACCGAGCGAGTCGCGGAACAGCACCGTGCCCGACGTCAGCGGACGCCCGTCGCGCGAGCGCGTCGGATACGGAAACACCGGCACGTGGCCCGACGGGTCGGCGTCGAGCATCGCCTTGCCGAGGATCGCCATCCCCTCGTCGTTGCCCGGCCCGGCGAGCAGCGGACTGTCGACGCCGCGGCCGGTGACGTGGCCGTTCGCGATCCGCACGACCGAGCGCTCCGGACACGTCAGGTCGTGCAGCACGACCTCGACGTGCTCCCCCGCCATCGCGCCCATCATCGGCACGATGCAGGCGAGCGCGTCCATCACGGCGCGCCGTTCGTCGCGCACCGTGGCCGGCGCCGTCGCGGCGTGCCTGCCGCGCCGCGGCCCGCGCGCGGACGACGCCCGACGGCGGACGGTCTTCGGTGGCGCGGCGGACGACATCGTCGAATCTCCGGGATCGAGGCTTGACACGCCGCAGCGGCGCAGCCTACATTGTTGATTGTATACAGCTTGTTGAATCCTTCAACATCATGTTGAAATCGAGGCCGGCGTCCGCGTCGGCGAGTCGCACCCCGCTACGCCCGACGGCCCGCCGATGACGACGCCGGCCGACGTGGCCGCCCTGCGCGAGCCGTTCCCGCACCTGCACGAACGGACCTACCTCGACACCGCGGCCGCGGGCCTGACGTGGGCGGGTCACGGCGCGGCGGTCGCCCGCTTCTTCGACGACGTGAAGAGCCGTGGCTACGACGCCCGGCCCGAATGGCTCGCGATGCGCGAACGCGTGCGCGCGCGGCTGGCCGCGCTGCTCGGCGCGGCGCCGAACGACGTCACGTTCGTCTCGAACACCACCGAGGGCCTCAACCTCGCGGCGCTCAGCCTGCGGTTGTCGCGCGGCGATCGCATCGTCGTCGCGGCCGACGAGTTCCCGTCGGCGATCCGCATCTGGCACGCGGCGCGCGCGGCCGGCGCCGAGGTCGTCCGCGTGCCGATCCCCGACGAGGCGACGCGCGAGGAGGCGCTGCTCGCGGCTGTCGACGATCGCACGCGCGTGGTCGTCGTCTCGCAGACGCACGCGGCGACGGGAACGACCGTCGACCTCGCGCGCATGGGCGCGCACTGCCGCCGTCACGACGCGCTGCTGATGGTCGACGGCGTGCAGGCGATGGGCGCGGTGCCGACCTCGCTCGACGCGGTCGACATCTATTCCGCGTCGTTCTTCAAGTGGATGCTGTCGGGCTTCGGCATCGGCGTGCTCGTCACGTCGGCGCGCGCCCGCGCGCGGATGGAACCGGCCTACCGCGGCTACGCGAACGTCGACGATCCGCACGAGCTGCAGTACGCGCACGTCAATCTGCCGGCGATCTACGGCGTCGACGCGACGCTCGACTTCTTCGAGCGCGTCGGCTGGCCGACCGTGCACGGCCGCGTCCGGGAACTCGGCGACCGCGTCGTCGACGGCGCGGCGCGTCACGGGCTCGACCTCGTCACGCCGGCCACGCGCCGCGCCGGCATCTTCGTGATCCGCTGCGACGACGGCGAGACCGTGCGCCGCCGGCTCGCCGACGACGGCATCAGCGTCTCGGTGCGCGGCGACGGCGTGCGCGTGTCGCCGCATTTCTACAACACGACCGACGACGTCGACCGCTGCCTCGTCGCGCTCGCCGAGCTCGTCGTTCGAACCTGAGGAGACCGCCGTGACCTTTCGCATCCTGCTTCGTGCGCTCATCGTCGCGTCGGCCGCCGCCGGCGCCGTCCCGACCGCCGTCCTCGCGCAGGCCGCGCCCGCGACGTCGCCGACGCTCGCGGCCGTGAAGGCGCGCGGCGTGCTGAACTGCGGCGTCATCGGCAGCTCCGCGAACTTCTCGCTGCCGGACAGCCAGGGCGTGATGCGCGGCATCGACGCCGACTCGTGCCGCGCGATCGCCGCCGCGATCTTCGGCGACGACACGAAGGTCCGGTTCGTGAGCCTGTCGCCGGCGCAGCGGCTCGTCGCCGTGCAGTCGGGCGAGGTCGACGTCGCGTACGCGAACATCACGTGGACGATGACGCGCGAGACGAAGTCCGGCATCCAGTTCACGAACGTCAACTTCTACGACGCGTGGGGCTTCCTGGTGCCGAAGGCATCGGGCGTGACGTCGACCGCGAAGCTCGACGGCGCGAGCGTCTGCATGCTGGCCGGCGCCGGCGAGTCGAACGCCGCCGACTACTTCGGCACGATCCACGTCCGCTACAAGCCGGTGCCGTTCGCCGACGGCGAGCAGATGCGCAAGGCGTTCCTGTCGCGACGCTGCGACGTGATGTTCCACGACGTGTCGGCGATCGCGAGCTTCAAGTCGACGCTCGGCGCGCAGGCCGGCGACTACGTGCTGCTGTCCGAGACGTACGGCCGCGAGCCTCTTGCGGGCGCGGTCCGCAAGGGCGACGACCGCTGGTTCGACATCGTGCATTACACGTACAACGCGATGGTCGCCGCCGAGGAGCTCGGCATCACGTCGAAGAACGTCAAGTCGTTCGCGTCGTCGAACGACCCGGCGGTGAAGCGCCTGCTCGGCATCGACGGCGACCTCGGCCCGTCGATGGGCCTCGCGAAGGACTGGGCCGTCAACGCGATCACGCAGGTCGGCAACTACGGCGAGATGTGGGAGCGCTCGTTCGCGGCGAGCGGCATGCCGCGCGGCGCGAACCGCCTGGCCGCGCAGGGCGGCCTCCACTATGCGGTCCCGATGCAATGAGCCCGCCGGCATGACCGACGCCGGGGCGGCGCCGTACCGCCCGCCGCTCCGCGCGCACGCCTGGGCCGGCGTCGTCCGCCAGGCGCTCGCGTTCGCCGCGCTCGGCGGACTGCTGGTCGTGATGTTCCACGTCACGAGCGCGAACCTCCAGTCGCGCGGCATCCACTCGGGCTTCGCGTTCCTGTTCGAGCCGTCGCGCACGCCGGTCTCGGACGCGCCGATCGAGGTCCGCGCCGGCGTCGACTCGTACGCGACCGCGTTCGTCGCCGGCGCGCTGAACAGCCTGAAGATCACCGCGGCCGCCGCGCTCGCCGCGACGCCGATCGGCCTCGCGATCGGGCTCGGCCGACGGTCCGACAACGCGATCGCGCGGCTGCTGTGTACCGGGTACGTCGAGGCGATGCGCAACGTGCCGGTGCTGCTGCACGTGTTCCTCTGGTACGGGATCATCCTCGGGCTGCCGACGGCCGCCCCGGGACCGGCCGGTGGCGACCTGTTCCTCGCGACGAACCGCGGCGTCCATCTCGCGTGGCCCGGCGTCGACGCGGCCGGCCACTGGGCGCTCGTGCGGCCGGTCGTCGACGGCTTCCAGGTGCGCGGCGGCCTGTCGGCGACGCCCGAGTTCTTCGCGCTGTTCGTCGGCATCTCGCTGTACACGGCCGCGTTCATCGCCGAGATCGTCCGCGCGTCGGTGGACTCGCTGCCGCGCGGGCAATGGGACGCGAGCGCGGCGCTCGGGCTGTCGCGGGCGACGACGCTGCGACGGATCGTGCTGCCGCAAGCGATGCGCGTCGCGCTGCCGCCGCTGACGAGCGAGTACCTCGGCGTGTTCAAGAACAGCACGCTCGCGGTGGCCGTCGGCTACCAGGACTTCATGGCGATCGGCAACACGATGCTGACCGACACCGGGCAGGCCGTCGAGGTGATGGCGATCGTCATGGCGTTCTACGCGGTCGTCAGCCTCTCGGTCAGCGCGGCGATCCACGCGGTCGAGCGCCGCCACGGGCGATGGGGCTTTCGATGACGGTGCCCGCGCGAGACCTCGAGCCGGCCGACGCCGCGTCCGCGACACGACCGGGACCGCCGCCGGTCGACGATGGCGCGACGGCGCGGTTGCGCGTGCTGTTCTTCAGCTCGCCGGCGTCGGCGCTCGCGACGGTGGTGCTGGTGCCGCTGTGCGCCGTGCTCGCGTGGCACGTCTACACGTGGGCGATCCGCGATGCGGTCTTTCGCACGGCCGGCGCGCCGGAGACGTGTCGCGCGGCCGCCGGCGCCTGCTGGGCCGTCGTCGCCGAGAAGCTGCGGCTGATCCTGTTCGGGACCTATCCGTACGCGCAGCAATGGCGCGCCGCGCTCGCCGTCGCCGTGCTCGTCGCGGCGTACGTCGCGTCGGCCGTGCCGCGCTGGCAGGGATGGACGCTCGTGCCGCTGTGGGCCGTCGCGCTCGCCGCGTTCGCGCTGCTGATGTTCGGCGGCGTCGCCGGGCTGCCGTCCGTGCCGGACGATCAGTGGGGCGGCCTGCCGGTCACGCTGATCCTCGCGACGCTCGGCCTCGTCGCCGGCTTCGCGCTCGCGATCCCGATGGCGCTCGTGCGCCACGCGCCGGGCGGCGGGCTCGGCAAGGCGCTCGTCGTCGCGTACATCGAGCTCGTCCGCAGCATCCCGCTGCTCGCGGTCCTGTTCCTCGCGAGCGTGATGATCCCGCTGTTCCTGCCGCAGGGGATGGACGTGTCGAAGCTGCTGCGCGTCACCGTGGCGTTCGCGCTGTTCACGTCGGCCTATCTCGCGGAAGTCGTCCGCGGGGGGTTGCGCGCGGTGCCGAACGGCCAGCGCGACGCGGCCGCCGCGCTCGGCCTCACCCCGTTCGTGTCGGCGACGCGGATCGTGCTGCCGCAGGCGCTGACGGCCGTGCTGCCGGCGCTCGTCAACGTGTTCATCGCGTTCTTCAAGGCGACGTCGATCGTCGTCGTCGTCGGCATCTTCGACCTGATGACCGCCGCGAAGCGCGCGGCCGCCGACGCGCAGTGGGAAGGCTTCGGCACCGAGATCTACCTGTTCGTCGCCGCCGTCTACTTCACGTTCTGCTACGCGATGTCGCGGTACAGCGCGCGCCTCCAGGCCCGCGACCCGCGGTCGGCCCGCCGGTAGCCTCGTCGCGCTCGCGCGGCACGTTCGTTGCGTACGATGCGGCCTGCACGCCCCCGCGCCGACGGCCGCCCGTCGTCGGCGGCCGCGACGAACCCGCCGAGCACACCGCATTGAAAGACCCCGTCTGGTTCTTCGACCTCGACAACACGCTGCACGACGCGTCGCACCGCATCTTCGACGAGATGAACCGCTCGATGTCCGAGTGGCTGATCGCGAACCTCGCGGTCGATCGGACCGAGGCCGACCGCCTGCGCAGCGACTACTGGCAGCGCTACGGGACGACGCTGATCGGGCTGATCCGCCATCACGCCGTCGAGCCGCATGCGTTCCTGCGCGAGACGCACGCGTTCGTCACGAGCGAACTGGTGCGCGCCGAGCGCGGGCTGTCGGAGGTGTTCCGCCGGCTGCCGGGCCGCAAGGTGCTGATCACGAACGCGCCGGCCGTCTACACCGCGACGGTGCTGCGCGAGATCGGCCTCGCGCGCGTCGTGCGCCGCCGCTACCACATCGAGCAGATGCGGCTGCTCGGCCGCTTCCGGCCGAAGCCGTCGCCGAGCATGTTCCGCATGCTGCTCGCGAAGGAGAAGGTGCATCCGGCGAACGCGATCCTCGTCGAGGACAGCGTGATGAACCTGCGCGGCGCCCGCGCCGTCGGGATGCGCGGCGTCTACGTGCGCGGCTACGACCAGGGCGCGCGGCGGGCGCGCTCGTCGCCGCTGTGGCGCACGGTCGGCGGCGTGGGCCTTCGCGTAGAATCCGTCACCGATCTGATCCGGCGCCGGCGTTTCCTGCGCTGAGCGACCCGATGCGTGCGCCCATGGAGCAACCCGCGAGCGACAACCCGGCGGACGCCGCCGCGCTGGCCGACGAGGCCGCGCCGCCGCCGAAGCGTCGCATCGCGAAGCCGGGCGAGCGACGGCTGCAGATCCTGCAGACGCTCGCGTCGATGCTGGAGCACCCGAAGGGCGAGCGCATCACGACCGCCGCGCTCGCGAAGAAGCTCGACGTCTCCGAGGCCGCGCTGTATCGCCACTTCGCGAGCAAGGCGCAGATGTTCGAGGGCCTGATCGCATTCATCGAGGAGACCGTCTTCGGCCTGATCAACCAGATCACGGCGAACGAGGAGGACGGGCTGAAGCAGGCGCGCAGCATCATCCTGATGCTGCTGAACTTCGCCGAGACGAACCGCGGCATGACGCGCGTGCTGATCGGCGACGCGCTCGTCATCGAGGACGAGCGGCTCACGGTGCGGATGAACCAGATGATGGACCGCATCGAGGCGTCGTTGCGGCAATCGCTGAAGATCGCGGCCGCGCAGGCCACCGCCGCCGGCGCGGATGCCGCCGCCGACCCCCACGTCGTCGAGCGCGCGAACCTGATCGTCGCGGCGATCATCGGCCGCTGGTCGCGCTTCGCGAAGAGCGGCTTCCGGAAGCTGCCGAAGGAATACGCCGAGACGCAGGCGATGCTGCTGCTCGTCTGAGCCGCGCATCCGGCATCGCGCCGGACGCACGCCGACGTCAGCGCAGCGCGGTGCGGCGCTCGACGATCCGCGACACGAGACCGTAGTCGATCGCCTCTTCGGGCGACATCCAGTAGTCGCGCTCGATGTCCTCGAGCACCTGCTCGAGCGTGCGGTTCGTCTCGCGCGCGATGATCTGCGCGATGCGCTCGCGCGCCTTCACGATCTCGCGCGCCTGGATCGCGATGTCGGTCGCCCGGCCGCCGGCGCCGCCGCTCGGCTGGTGGATCAGGAAGCGCGTCTACGGCAGGCAGACGCGCCGCTCGCTCGGGACCGCGAGGAACAGGTGCGTCGCGGCGCTGCCGACCCAGCCGGTGCCGATCATGCGTCACCGGCGCCTCGATGAAGCGCACGACGTCGTGGATCGCGTCGCCGGACTCGAGATGGCCGCCGGGCGACGACACGAGCATGTCGATCGGCTCGTGGTTCTCCGCGTCGAGCGCGATCAGGCGGCGGATGGTGTCGCTCGCGGTCGCGTCGTTGATCGTGCCGAAGATCAGCATCGTGCGCGACTTGAACGCCTTCTCTTCGAGGAAGGAGCTGCGCGGGACTTCAGGGACGGCTTCGGGCGGTTCGTGCTCCACGGTCGGGATTCGCGATCGGCGGGTTGGTCTCGGGACCCTGCATCGTACGCTCGCCCCCGGCGGGTCGCGCGCCGGCGACGAGCCACGTCGCGACGATGACGAGCGTCGTCCCGATCGCCATCTTCGGCGTCGGCCGCTCGTCGAGCACGAGCCACCCCCACGCGATCGCGAACAGCGGGATCAGGAACGTGACGGTGAGCGCGCGCGTCGCACCGACGTCCGCGATCAGGCGGAAGTACAGCAGGTACGCGACCGACGTGCACGCGAGCGCCAGGATCAGCGTCGCGACGACGATCGATCCGGTCGGCGCGGCGGGCGGCGGCGCGATCGCGACGAGCGGCAGCAGCACGAGCGCGGCCGCGAGCTGCGAGCCGGTCGCCATCGTCGTCGGCGGTACCGGCGCCGCATCGCGACGCGCGAAGCGGCGTGTGCAGTTGCCGGCGAGGCCGTAGCTCGCGGCCGCGACGAGGCTCGCGACGCACGCGACGACGGTCGTCGTGTCGATCGGCACCGGCCCGAGCCCGACCAGGACCGCGACGCCGACGAGCCCGATCGCGATGCCGCCGCCGCGGCGCGCGTCGAGCGGCTCGCCGAGCCAGACGCGCCCGATCGCGGCGCCGAACAGCGGGGACGTCGCGTTGATGATCGCGAGGTACGACGCCGGCAGCGCGTGCGCCGCGAAACCGAACAGCGCGAACGGCACGGCCGAATTGAAGATGCCGACCACGAGCAGCGGCATCGCGTGCCCGCGCCACGCGAAGGGCGGCCGCGCCGCGAGCTGCTGCCACGCGAGCAGCGCGAGCCCGGCGATGCCGACGCGCGCCTCGGCCGATGCGATCGTGCCGAGCACCGGCGCGACGACGCGGTACAGCAGGAACGATCCGCCCCACAGCACGGCGAGGGCGATCAGGCGGACGACGTCGGCGATGCGCATGCCGAGATCATCGTCGGTCGCAGGCGGAGGCGCCGGCCGTTTTCGGACGTCGATGGACCGGTCCGCGCCGTCGCGCGATCGCGGGACGTGCGCGCGATCGCGACGCGACGTCAGCGCGCGTCGTTCGCGAGCGCGGCGCGCGCCATGCGATCGACGAGCGACGGCGCGACGAGCCGCAGCCACAGGCCGAGCTTGCCGCGCGCCGTCATCACGACGTCGCGTCGTCGCCGCACCATCGCGTCGACGATCAGCGCGCGCAGACGTCGACCGGCATCGCGCCGCGCTCGTCGAGGCCCGACAGGCCGGCGGGCCGTCCGTCGGCGCCGTAGCCGCGCCGCCGCGTCTCCGTCGCGACGACGCCGGGGTAGACGATCGTCACGTCGACGCCGTCGGGCAGCTCGGTCCGCAGCGCCTCGAAGAATCCGGCGAGCGCGAACTTCGACGCCGAATACGCGGTGCGTCCTGGCACGCCGATCTTCCCGGCGAGGCTCGACACCGCGACGACGAGGCCGCGCGCCGCGACGAGATGCGGCAGCGCGCGGTGCGTGCACCAGACCGCGCCGAAGCAGTTGACGCGCATCATGTCCTCGTACCAGCCGAGGTCGGTCACGTCCGCGAAGCGCGCGTGCCCCGACACGCCGGCGTTGTTGACGAGCACGTCGATCGCGCCGAAGCGCTCGACCGCCGTCGCGATCAGTCGCGCGCAGTCGGCCTCGACGCCGACGTCGGTCGCGACGCCGATCGCCTCGGCGCCCGCGGCGCGGCACGCGGACACGACGCGCTCGAGCGCGTCGGTGCGGCGCGCCGCGAGCACGAGTCGCGCTCCGGACGGGGCGATCTGCCGCGCGAGCGCGGCACCGATGCCGTCGGACGCGCCGGTGACGACGACGACCTTGCCGGCGAACGCCGCGTGCATCGACGCCGTCGGCCGTGGTGCGAAGCGCGAAGGAACGGCCATGGGATTTCCGTCGGCTTCAGGGTTAGTTCGGATGCGAGCCGCAAGGCTCTCGGATAAGTTCCAACGCTTGATTCCCGTGCCCGCAGCCTGCCGGGATCATGCCGCACGAAGAAGCGCGCAGCGCGAGCGGCCGGTTCGGAGGCGACGCCCTCCCGCTTGCCGGCGAGCGAGCCTCATCACACAACGGAGACCACATGATCCACGCATTCAAACTCGTCGCGTGCGCCGCATCGCTCGCGACGCTGTCGCTGTTCGGCCCGATGGCGATGCGCCGCCGACCCGATCAAGATCGGCGTCGACGGCCCGTTCACCGGCGGCTCGTCGTCGATGGGCGTCAGCATGCGCGACGGCGTGCGCCTGGCCGCCGACGAGATCAACAAGACCGGCGGCGTGCTCGGCCGCCAGCTCGAGCTGGTCGAGCGCGACGACGAGGCGAAGAACGAGCGCGGCGTGCAGATCGCCCAGGAGCTGATCAACAAGGAGAAGGTCGTCGCCGTCGGTCGGCTACATCAACACCGGCGTCGCGCTGGCCTCGCAGCGCTTCTTCCAGGACGCCAAGATCCCGGTGATGAACAACGTCGCCACCGGCTCGGTCGATCACGCACCAGTTCGACGACCAGCCCGACAACTACGTCTTCCGCAACGCCGCCAACGACTCGCATCCAGGCGCCGATGATCGTCGAGGAGGCGATCGTCCGCCGCGGCTTCAAGAAGGCCGCGATCCTGGCCGACTCGACCAACTACGGCCAGCTCGGCCGCGAGGACCTCGAGAAGGCGCTCGCGGCCAAGGGCGTCAAGCCGGTCGCCGACCGAGAAGTTCAACATCAAGGACGTCGACATGACGGCCGCAGCTGCTCAAGGCCAAGGAAGCCGGCGCCGACGTGCGTGCTGACCTACGGCATCGGCCCCGAGCTCGCGCAGATCGCCAACGGCATGACCAAGCTCGGCTGGAAGGTGCCGATCGATCGGCAGCTGGACGCTGTCGATGGCCAACTACATCGACAACGCCGGCCCCGGCGGCGAAGGCGCGCGCATGCCGCAGACCTTCATCCAGGAGCCGACCACGCCGAAGCGCCAGGCCTTCATCGATCGCTACCTGAAGACCTTCAAGCCGAAGAACAACCGCATGGACTCGCCGGTGTCGGCCGCGCAGGGCTACGACTCGGTCTACCTGCTGGCCGCGGCCATCAAGCAGGCCGGCTCCACCGACGGCCCGAAGATCAAGGCCGCGCTGGAAGACCTGAAGACGCCGGTCGACGGCGTGGTGACGACCTACAACAAGCCGTTCACCAAGACCGACCACGAGGCGATCACCGCCAACATCCCGGTGTTCGGCGAGGTCAAGGGCGGCCGCGTGGTCTACGCGTACGCCGACGACCACGAAGAAGGCCGTCGCGAGGTGCGCGTGAAGGACGCGACGCCAAGCGCGCGCTGACGCCAGACGAACGACGCAGGCCGCGCCGCTCGGCGCCGCGCGCGGCGTCCTTGTGCCGCGCGGCGGCGCCGTTCGTCGTGCGCGCCGACATCGCGACATCACCGGGCCGCGCATGCAAATCCTGACCCAACTCGATCTTCAGCGGCATCGCGCTGGGCATGATCTACGCGGTGATCGCGTTCGGCTACCAGCTGACCTTCGCGACCTCCGACACGCTGAACTTCGGCCAGGGCGAGGCGCTGATGCTGGGCGCGCTGGTCGGCCTCACGCTGGTCGGGCATGGGCGTCAACTACTGGCTGATGATCCCGCATCGTGTGCGTGTTCGGCGCGCTGCAGGGCGCGGTCGTCGAGCGCATCGGCGTGCGGCCGGCGCATCAAGATCAAGTAGCGAGTTCGGCTGGATCATGTCGACCATCGCGCTCGGCATCATCTTCCGCAACGTCGCCGAGAACGTCTGGGGCCGCGACGATGCTGCACGTTCCCGTCGCCGCTGCCCGAGGCGCCGCTGCACGTTCCTCGGCGCCAACGTGCTGCCGATGGAGATCCTCGTGGTCGTCGGCGCGGTCGCTGATGATGCTCGCGGTGGAGCTCTTCAACCGCAAGACGATCTACGGCAAGGCCGTCGTCGCGACGTTCAACGACCGCGACGCCGCGCGAGCTGATGGGCATCAACACCGGCCTCGTGATCACGTTCTCGTACGCGCTGTCGTCGATGCAGCGCGGCGTTCGCCGGCGTGCTGATCGCGCCGCTGACGCTGACCGGCGCGACCATGGGCGCGGTGCTCGGCCTGAAGGCCTTCGCGGTCGCGATCATCGGCGGGCTGACCAGCGGCATGGGCATCATCGTCGGCGGCATCATCCTCGGCATCGCCGAGACGACCACCGGCTTCTACATCTCGACCGGCTACAAGGACGTGCCCGGCCTCGTGCTGCTGCTGATCGTGCTGGCGGTCAAGCCCGCCGGCCTGTTCGGCAAGACGGCCATCAAGAAGGTATGAGCGTGCGCGCATGACGACGTCCCGCCGACGCTGCGCTGCTGGCGCTGCGCTCGGCCTCGCGGCGCTCGCGCTGTTCCCGATCGTCGATCGCCAACCCGTACTACATCCACCTGGTCGAGACGATCATGATCTACGCGATCCTGCTGTTCGGGCTCGACATCGTCGTCGGCTACACCGGCCAGGTGTCGCTCGGCCACGCCGGCCTGTTCGGCATCGGCGCCTACGCCGCCGGCGTGCTGGTGCACGAAGCTCGGCGCGCCGCTCGCTGGTCGACGCTCGCCGGCATCGCGATCGGCGTCACCGCCGCTGTTCGGCGCGGTGCTGGCGCTGCCGGCGCTGCGCGTGACCGGGCCCGTACCTCGCGATGGTGACGCTGGCGTTCGGCACCATCATCCAGATCCTGATCAACGAGATGGACTTCCTCACCGACGGGCCCGATGGGCATCAAGCTCGCGAAGCCGACGCTGTTCGGCCACCAGCTCGACGAGCGCGAGCTTCTACTGGCTCGTCGCGGTCGCTGCTGGTGCTCGCGCTGGTCGTCGTGCACCGCATCCTGCGCTCGCACCTCGGGCGCGCGTTCGAGGCGCTGCGCGGCAGCCCGGTCGCGTCGGACTGCATGGGCGTCTCGGTCTACCGCTACAAGGTCTACGCGTTCGTGATCAGCGCCGGCTTCGCGGGCCTGGCCGGCGCGCTCTACGCGTACTCCGAGCAGTACATCTCGCCGAACACCTACAACTTCGAGCTGACGGTGCTGTTCCTGCTCGCCGTCATCATGGGCGGCCGCAAGACGCGCACCGGCGCGATGCTCGGCGCGGCGATCATCGTGCTGCTGCCCAAGCTGCTCGACGACATCGAGCATGTTCCGCTATCGTCGCGAGTCGCGCTCGCGGTCGTCGTCGCGGTCGGCGCCGGCATCGCAGCTCGCGCGCGGCCTGACGACCGCGCAGCGCGTCGCGATCCCGGTCGTCGGCACGCATCGCGCTCGCCGGCGTTCTCGTTCTAGCTGACAGACGATGACCGACTGGCGCCTGACGATCTTCGGCCTGATGATCCTGTTCGTCGTCTACTACCTGCAGGACGGCATCGTCGGCTTCGTGCGCAGCGCTGTTCAACCGCGGACGCCGCACGGTCAGCGTCGCGGTCGACACGGCGCAGGCCGACGCGACGAGCCATGGCGAGGCGGTCCACGCGGCGGCGCGACGGCGCGGCCGGCTCGATCCTCGACGTGCGCGGCGTGCTGATGCAGTTCGGCGGCCTGAAGGCGCTCAACGACGTCGACCTGTCGGTCCGCAGCGGCACGATCCACGGCCTGATCGGCCCGAACGGCTCGGGCAAGAGCACGATGATGAACGTGCTGACCGGCATCTACACGCCGACCGCGGGCACGATCCGCTACGGCGACGCACGAGATCGGCGGCAAGGCGCCGGCGCAGATCGCGCTGTCGGGCATCGCGCGCACCTTCCAGAACGTGCAGCTGTTCGGCGAGATGACGGCGCTCAGAACGTGCTGGTCGGCCTGCATCACACGTTCGCACGCAACCTGGTCGACGTCGGCGCTGCAGACGCCGCGCTACCGACGCGAGGAGCCGGCCGCGCGCGAGCGCGCGTGCTCGGCTGCTGCAGTTCGTCGGCCTCGCGTACGCTGGCGAACGAGGAGGCGCGCAACCTGCCGTACGGCAAGCAGCGGCTGCTCGAGATCGCGCGCGCGCTCGCGCTCGACCCGCAGCTGCTGCTGCTCGACGAGCCCGCGGCCGGCCTGACCGCGCCCGACATCAAGGAGCTGGTCGCGATCATCCGCAAGATCCGCGAGCACGGCATCACCGTCATCCTGATCGAGCACCACATGGACGTCGTGATGAGCGTGTGCGACACCGTCTCGGTGCTCGACTTCGGCCAGAAGATCGCCGAGGGCGCGCCGGCCGAGGTGCAGGCCGACGAGAAGGTCATCGAGGCCTATCTCGGCGGCCAGGTCGGCGCCGATGGCGCCGACGCCGCGTCCGACGCCGGCGAGCGCACTGATGCTGACGATCGAGAACCTCGACGCCGGCTACGGCAAGGTGCAGGTGCTGCACGGCATCTCGATCGACGTGCCGAAGGGCAAGGTCGTGACGCTGATCGGCTCGAACGGCGCCGGCAAGACGACGACGATGCGCGCGGTCTCCGGAATGATCGCGCCGACCGCCGGCGAGATCACGCTCGAGGACGGCAAGCGCATCGACGGCCTGGAGTCGCACCGCATCGCGCAAGCTGCGGCCTCGCGCATTCGCCCGAAGGCCGGCGCGTGTTCGCGACGATGACGGTCGACCGACAACCTGCACGCTCGGCGCGTTCCCGCGGCTGACGCGGCAGCCGCCCGCGCGGCGACGTCGAAGGCCGACCTCGAACGCGCGCTCGAGCTGTTCCCGCGCCTGAAGGAACGCCGCGACGCAGCTCGCCGGCACGCTGTCGGGCGGCGAGCAGCAGATGCTCGCGATGGCGCGCGCGGTGATGCTGAACGCCCGAGGTGGTGCTGCTCGACGAGCCGTCGATGGGCCTCGCGCCGATCCTCGTCGACGAGGTGTTCCGCATCATCGCGCGGCTGAAGGGCGAAGGCGTGACGATGCTGCTGGTCGAGCAGTTCGCCGCCGCCGCGCTCGGCGGTCGCCGACTACGGCTACGTGCTCGAGAACGGCCGCATCGCGATGCACGGCGCCGGCCGCGAAGCTGCGGGACGATCCGGGCGTCAAGGCGGCGTACCTCGGCACGAGCCACTGACCGCTTTGGCGCGGTCGGTCGCGGCGTCCGTCGGCACGGGCCGCCGACCGAGCCGCCCTCTGGACGACGGCTCGCACGGCAACTCGATGACGATCCGGTAGGCCTGCGGCGTCGAACTCCGCGCGATTGACGACCGCGTTGCCGGCGAGCGCGCCACCGACCACGCCGGCGCCGGTCGCGAGCGCATGGCCCGCTAGCGCGCGCGACCTGGTTGCCGAGGAAGCCGCCGACCACGGCACCGGGGATCGCGCCGGGCGGCGAGACGCCGGCGCCGCTCCGCGAGCCGCGCGGCCGTTCACGAACGGCGCGAGCCCGTCCGCGATGCGACGATTCGCCGGCGTCTCGATGCCGAGCGCCGCGCCCATCGTGACGACCGCGCCGCTCAGCCACGGCAGCTCGAGCCGGTTGCCGCGTTCGAGGTCGGTCCGCATCGACGACGACATCGTCGGCGGCAGCGTGTCGCAGAACGCGAGTCGGTCCTCGACGAAGCCGTCGCGCAACGGCACGCCCTTCGCGATGCCGACCGCCATCGTCTCGCGCATCGCGTCGACGAGCAGCGCGCGTTTCGCGGGATCGTCGCGGATCACGCCGATCGGCTCGCGGAACAGCGACGTCGTGCCCGACAGCGCGACGAGGAACACGAACTTCTCCCAGATCGCGCGCTCGATCGAGTCGCTGACCTCGGCGTCGATGCCGGCCGCGACGCACGCCGCGCCGAACGCCTCGACGCGCCCGGTCCGCGCGCCGCCGTACTCGCCGAACACGAGGCGCTGGTTGCGGCCCGTGTGCGCGATCACGCCGGGCTCGGCGATCATCGCCTGGATGTACGCGACGCCGCCGAGCACCGCCTCCGGCGGCAGGTGGCGTCGCAGCACGTCGTCCTTGTCGACGCCGTTCTGGAACGAGACGACCGCCGCGCCGCGCGCCGCGAGGCCCGTCAACTGCGCCGCGACGGCCTCGGTGTCCCACAGCTTGACGCCGATCATCACGAGGTCGGCGTCGTCGATCGCGCCGACGGACTCGACCGCAGTCGCGGGCTGCACGACCGCGTCGCCGAGCGGACTCGTGATCCGCAGTCCGTCGCGCCGCATCGCGTCGAGGTGGCGACCACGCGCGACGAACACGACGTCGTGACCCGATCGCGCTAGCCGTCCGCCGAAATAGCCGCCGACGCCGCCGGCGCCGAGCACCACGATCTTCATGCGCGCTCCCTGGTTGCACGGACGGCGGCGCGTCGCGTTGCGCGAGCGGGCGGACCGTCGGACGGATGAGCCTGCGCCCGGCGCCGACCGTCGGCGGCCGCCCTTCGGCTCGCTCGCACGCGCGGCCGTGCATCACGCGATCGGCGGCGCGACGACGCGTCGAGGCCGCCGCGACCCGCGCGAGCTGAAGTCATCGGCGTTCGGCCGGCGACGGGTCGACGCGGCGCGACCGACCGGCCGACACGCGCGACGCGCCGTCGAGCGACGACGTCGCGCGCCTGCTGCTCGGTGTGCTGAGCGGCATCCGCGTGCTGGCGCGGAGGCGTCCGCAACGCGCGCTGCTCGAAGGGATGGTTCGCCCGGCGCTCGCGATGCTCGACGCGCCGGTGCCGCGCCGCCGCGCCGCGTCGAAGCGCTAGCGGACGCGCGTCAGCGCGGCAGCGTCGACGCGCCCATCAGGTATTCGTCGACCGCGCGCGCGCACTGTCGACCCTCGCGGATCGCCCAGACGACGAGCGACTGGCCGCGCCGCATGTCGCCGGCCGCGAAGACCTTCTCGTCGGACGTGCGATAGCTGCGCTCGCCTTCGGTCGGCGCCGCGACGTTGCCGCGCGGGTCCTTCGCGACGCCGAGGCCGTCGATCAGGCCCTTCGTGACCGGGCCGGTGAAGCCCATCGCGAGCAGCACGAGGTCGGCCTGGATCTCGAACGCGCTGCCTTCGAGCTCGACCAGCTTCGACTGGCCGGTCGCCGGATCCTTGCGCCACTCGACGCGCACGGCCTCGACGGCGCGCACGCGATCCTTGTCCTTGCCGCCCGCGGCCGCGAACGACTTCGTCACGATCGCCCAGTCGCGCGTCACGCCCTCCTCGTGCGACGACGACGTGCGCAGCTTCAGCGGCCAGTACGGCCACGTCAGCGGCCGGTTCTCGGAAGCCGGCGGCTGCGGCAGCAGCTCGATCTGCGTCACCGACGCGGCGCCCTGCCGGTTGCTGGTGCCGACGCAGTCGCTGCCGGTGTCGCCGCCGCCGATCACGACGACGTGCTTGCCGCGCGCGCTGATCTGCCCCTTCGACGCGGTCGCCGGCGACGACCTTGTTCTGCGGCGGCAGGAACTCCATCGCGAAGTGGACGCCCTTCAGCTCGCGGCCGGGCACCGGCAGGTCGCGCGGCGTCTCGGCGCCGCCGGCGAGCACGATCGCGTCGAACTCGGCGCGCAGCGCGTCGATCGACAGGCCGTCGTCGCCGTCGCCGCCGACGTGCACGCCGGTGCGGAACGTCACGCCTTCCTCGATCATCTGCTCGATGCGCCGATCGATGTGCGACTTCTCCATCTTGAAGTCGGGGATGCCGTAGCGCAGCAGCCCGCCGATGCGGTCGGACTTCTCGAACACCGTCACGTCGTGGCCGGCGCGCGCGAGCTGCTGCGCGCAGGCCAGCCCCGCCGGACCCGAGCCGACGACCGCGACGCGACTTGCCGGTGCGCGTCGCGGGCGGCTGCGGCGCGACGTAGCCCGAGCTCCCACGCACGATCCGACGATCGCGTGCTCGATCGACTTGATGCCGACCGGATCGTCGTTGATGTTCAGCACGCACGCGGCCTCGCACGGCGCTGGGCAGACGCGGCCGGTGAACTCGGGAAAGTTGTTCGTCGAGTGCAGGACGTCGATCGCGTGCTTCCAGTCGCCGCGATAGACGAGGTCGTTCCAGTCGGGAATGATGTTGTTGACCGGACAGCCGGTCTGGCAGAACGGGATGCCGCAGTCCATGCAGCGCGCGCCCTGCTGCTTCGCCTCGCCGTCGGAGAGATGCGCGACGAACTCGCGGTAGTGATGCGACGCGTTCGGTCGGCGGCTCGGCCGCTTCGGACAGGCGCTGGAATTCGAGGAAGCCGGTGATCTTGCCCATGGTCTGTCGTCCCGGCGAATGGATCGGGACCTGTCGAGCCCGGCTTGCAGGCCGCGATCTGCAAGGCATGCCCGCCGTCGTCGGTGCACGCCTGCGCCGGGCGCCGCTCGCGAACGCCGCGAGTTCGCCGGCTGCCGATCCGCACGCTGTCGCCCGCACCGTTCGTTGGCGTCGCCTGCAGCACGCGCCGATAGTCGGACGGCATCACGCGGACGAACTTGCCGCGACGTCGTGTCCCAGTTCGCGAGGATCTCGCGCGCGCGGAACGAGCCCGGTGTAGCGGAAGTGCTTCTCGAGCAGCTCGCGCAGCAGCTCCTCGTCGACCGTCCGTGATGGCGGGCCGGCTTCGCGGCGGACGACGACGCGGCGGCGGCTCGCTCGATCGACTCGAGCTCGACCATCGCGGTGTTGCAGCGCTTCGCGAAGTCGCCGTCGGCATCGAGCACGTACGCGACGCCGCCCGACATGCCGGCCGCGAAGTTGCGCCCGGTCCGGCCGAGCACGACGACCGTGCCGCCGGTCATGTATTCGCAGCCATGGTCGCCGACGCCTTCGACGACCGCGATCGCGCCCGAGTTGCGGACCGCGAAGCGTTCGCCGGCGACGCCGTTGAAGTACGCCTCGCCGGCGATCGCGCCGTACAGCACCGTGTTGCCGGCGATGATGTGGTCCGGCCCGAAGCCGCGGAAGTCGTTCGGCGACCGCACGATGATGCGGCCGCCCGACAGCCCCTTGCCGACGTAGTCGTTCGCGTCGCCGACGAGGTCGAGCGTGATGCCGCGCGCGAGGAACGCGCCGAAGCTCTGGCCGGCCACGCCGTTGCACTGGACGTGGATCGTGTCGTCCGGCAGGCCCGCGTGCCCGTAGCGCCGCGCGACCTCGCCGGACAGCATCGTGCCGATCGTGCGATTGACGTTGCGCACCGGCGTGATGAACGACACCGGCTCGCCGCGTTCGAGCGCCGGCTCGGCGCGACGAATCAGCATGCGGTCGAGCGCGCGATCGAGCCCGTGGTCCTGGCTCTCGACGTGCGAGCGCGCGACGTCGGCCGGCATCGCCGGCTGATGGAACACGCGCGTGAAGTCGAGCCGCTTCGCCTTCCAGTGATCGATCGACTTCTTCATGTCGAGGAAGTCGGTGCGTCCGATCATCTCGGTCGACGCGTGCGGATGCCGAGCTGCGCCATGATCTCGCGCGCTTCCTCGGCGACGAAGAAGAAGAAGTTGACGACGTGTTCGGGCTTGCCGGCGAACTTCGCGCGCAGCACCGGATCCTGCGTCGCGACGCCGACCGGACACGTGTTCAGGTGGCACTTGCGCATCATGATGCAGCCCTCGGCCACGAGCGGCGCGGTCGCGAAGCCGAACTCGTCGGCGCCGAGCATCGCGCCGATGACGACGTCGCGCCCGGTCTTCATCTGGCCGTCGACCTGCACCGTGATGCGGCCGCGCAGGCGGTTCAGCACGAGCGTCTGCTGCGTCTCGGCGAGGCCGAGCTCCCACGGCGTGCCCGCATGCTTGATCGACGAGACCGGCGACGCGCCGGTGCCGCCGTCGTGGCCGGCGATCGTGACGTGGTCGGCCTTCGCCTTCGCGACGCCGGCCGCGATCGTGCCGACGCCGATCTCCGAGACGAGCTTGACGGAGATCGACGCGCGATCGTTCGCGTTCTTCAGGTCGTGGATCAGCTGCGCGAGATCCTCGATCGAGTAGATGTCGTGATGCGGCGGCGGCGAGATCAGCCCGACGCCCGGCACCGAGAAGCGCAGCTTGGCGATGTACTCGGACACCTTGTGGCCGGGCAGCTGGCCGCCTTCGCCGGGCTTCGCGCCCTGCGCCATCTTGATCTGGATCTGGTCGGCCGACTGCAGGTACGCCGCCGTCACGCCGAAGCGGCCCGACGCGACCTGCTTGATCCGCGAGCGCAGCGAGTCGCCGGCCTGCAGCGGCACGTCGGCGACGATGCGGTTCGGCGCCGAGCACCGACGCCAGCGACTCGCCGGCCTTGATCGGGATGCCCTTCAGCTCGTTCTCGTAGCGCGCCGGATCCTCGCCGCCTTCGCCGGTGTTCGACTTGCCGCCGATGCGGTTCATCGCGACGGCCAGCGTCGCGTGCGCCTCGGTCGAGATCGAGCCGAGCGACATCGCGCCGGTCGCGAAGCGCTTCACGATCTCGACGGCCGGCTCGACCTCCGACAGCGGGATCGCCTTCGCCGGATCGACCCTGAACTCGAACAGGCCGCGCAGCGTCATCAGCCGCTCGGCTCTGGTCGTTGACCAGCGTCGCGTATTCCTTGTACGTCGCGAAGGAGTCGCCGCGCGTCGCGTGCTGCAGCTTCGCGATCGTGTCCGGCGTCCACATGTGCGCCTCGCCGCGCGTGCGGTACGCATACTCGCCGCCGGCGTCGAGCATGTCGGCGAGCACGGGGTCGTCGCCGAACGCGCGGCGGTGCAGGCGGATCGCCTCCTCGGCCACGTCGAACACGTTGATGCCTTCGATCTTCGTCGCCGTGCCCTTGAAGTACTGGTCGACGAGCGACTGCGACAGGCCGACGGCCTCGAAGATCTGCGCCCCGCAGTACGACATGTACGTCGAGATGCCCATCTTCGACATGACCTTCATCAGGCCCTTGCCGATCGCCTTCGTGTAGTTCGCGATCGCCTTGTCGGCCGACAGGTCGCCCGACAGCTCGGCGTGCATCGCGCCGAGCGTCTCCATCGCGAGGTACGGATGGATCGCCTCGGCGCCGTACGCGGCGAGCACCGCGATGTGATGGACCTCGCGCGCGGAGCCGGTCTCGACGACGAGGCCGGTCGACGTCCGCAGGCCGCGCGCGACGAGATGGCCGTGGATCGCCGACGTCGCGAGCAGCGCGGGGATCGCGACGTGCTCGCGGTCGATCTTGCGATCGGACACGATCAGGATGTTGAAGCCGGACTTCACCGCGTCGACGGCCTCGGCGCACAGCGACGCGAGCCGCGCCTCGATGCCCTCGGCGCCCCACGCGACCGGATAGCAGATGTCGAGCTCGTGGCTCTTGAACTTGTTCGACGTGTGCCGATCGATGTTGCGCACGACCGCCATGTCGACGACGTCGAGCACCGGCTGCGACACCTCGAGCCGCATCGGCGGGTTGATGTTGTTGACGTCGAGCAGGTTCGGCTTCGGTCCGACGAACGAGACGAGCGACATCACGAGCTGCTCGCGGATCGGGTCGATCGGCGGATTCGTGACCTGCGCGAACAGCTGCCGGAAGTAGTTGTAGAGCGGCTTGTCGCGATCGGACGTGACGGCCAGCGGCGAGTCGTTGCCCATCGAGCCGGTCGCTTCCTCGCCGGCCGTCGCCATCGGCGCCATCAGCATCCGCAGGTCCTCCTGCGTGTAGCCGAACGCCTGCTGGCGATCGAGCAGCGACGCGCCGCTCGACGTCTCGACGGCCGCGGTCGCGGCGGCGGTCGGCAGGTCGACGGCGTCCTGCAACGCGTCGAGCTTGATGCGGATGCGACTGATCCACTCGCGGTACGGCTTCGCGTTCGCGAGCGCGTTCTTCAGCTCCGCGTCCTCGATGATGCGACCGGCCTCGGTGTCGATCAGGAACATCTTGCCGGGCTGCAGCCGCCACTTCTTGACGATGCGCGACTCCGGGATCGGCAGCACGCCGGCCTCGGACGCCATCACGACGAGGTCGTCGTCGGTGATGAGGTAGCGCGCCGGCCGCAGGCCGTTGCGGTCGAGCGTCGCGCCGATCTGGCGGCCGTCGGTGAACGCGATCGCGGCCGGGCCGTCCCACGGCTCCATCATCGCGGCGTGGTACTCGTAGAACGCGCGACGGTTCTCGTCCATCGTCGTGTGCTGCTCCCACGCCTCGGGGATCATCATCATCATCGCGTGGGCGAGCGAGTAGCCGCCCATCACGAGCATCTCGAGGCAGTTGTCGAACGACGCGGTGTCCGACTGGCCCGGATAGATCAGCGGCCAGATGCTTGTCGAGGTCGCGCCCGAGCACCGGCGACGAGATCGCCTGCTGGCGCGCGTTGATCCAGTTGACGTTGCCCTTGACCGTGTTGATCTCGCCGTTGTGCGCGACCATGCGGTACGGATGCGCGAGCTCCCAGCTCGGGAACGTGTTCGTCGAGAAGCGCTGGTGCGCGAGGCAGATCGCCGACACCGTCCGCGGGTCGGCGAGGTCCTTGTAGTAGACGCCGACCTGGTCGGCGAGCAGCAGGCCCTTGTAGACGACGGTGCGCGCCGACATCGACGGCACGAAGAACTCCTTGCCGTGCTTCAGCTTCAGCGCCTGGATCGCGTGCCCGGCCGACTTGCGGATGATGTAGAGCTTGCGCTCGAGCGCGTCGGTCACCATCACCTCGGGCCCGCGACCGATGAAGATCTGCCGGATCACCGGCTCGCTCGCCTTGACGGCCGGCGACATCGGCATGTCGTGGTCGACCGGCACGTCGCGCCAGCCGAGCAGCACCTGGCCGCACGCGCGCACCGCGCGCTCGAGCTCCTGCTCGCAGGCCAGCCGCGACGCATGCTCCTTCGGCAGGAACACCATGCCGACGCCGTACTCGCCGACCGGCGGCAGCGTCACGCCCTGCTGCGCCATCTCCTCGCGGAACACGGCGTCGGGGATCTGGATCAGCACGCCGGCGCCGTCGCCCATCAGCGGGTCGGCACCGACCGCGCCGCGATGGTCGAGGTTCTTCAGGATCAGCAGACCCTGCTCGACGATCGCGTGGCTCTTCGTGTCCGCGGATGTGCGCGACGAAGCCGACGCCGCAGGCATCGTGCTCGTGCGTCGGCGCTGTACAGACCTTCGACCTGCGCCCGCGCGCGGGCAGCGGCGGACGAATCGGCGTCGGTTCAGGTGGCGAGGCGTGGGTCATGGCGGCTCCCGTGGGACAGGCAGACCGCAATGTAAGGCGCAGCGAGCGCAGCTGCACAATCGAAAGAATCGGGGTCGAACCCCGATTTAATCGCGCACCGCGACAGGCGCAAATAATCAGGGACCGGAGCAATCTCGGGCGTCCGGGATGCCGCGGCGTGGGCCGGCGCGTCGCGCGGTCGCCGAGCGCCTCGACGAAGGCGGGGTCACCGAGCGCCCAGCCGTGCCGCACGGCACGTTCGATGCGTCGCCGCGAGCGCGTCGTCTTGCAGCGCCTCGAGGCCGGCGCGATAGATCGCCTGGCGCTCGAACGGCGTGTCGCTGAGCGCCCAGTACGCGGCGTGGTCGATCAGCAACGGGTGCTGTTCCACGCCGGTGTGGTGGCGCTCGCTCGACCAGCGCCAGGCGCCCGGGCCCGCGACGAGCCCCCGTGCCCGCGGGCGCTGCTCGGCGTGCCGGATCGCCGGCAGCAGCCAGGCATCGGGATCGACGAGCGTCGACCGGTACCGCCCGCTCCACAGCGTCCCGCTGCGGCCCTGTCGCCGGTTGATGCGCGGCACGTGGCGGCGGCCGATCGACTGCATCAGCGCCGGCAGCGAGGTCTCGTCCCGCGGCGTCGCGATCAGCCGGATCTCGTCGGGCAGCAGCACGTAGGCGTGCAGCGCGACGCCGTGGGCGCGGACGCCGTCGGTCAGCAGCGCGACGAACGACCGGTAGTCGTCGTCGTCGTCGAACAGCACGCGGTCGATCGCCGCGTACTGGGCCGCGTAGTGCGGGATGCCGGGCGCATGCAAGCGCGGAAGTCGAGCCATGCGGACGACGCGCTCAGGACCGGGCGAATGCTGCCGATGTCAACGGCGTCGGGGCGGGACGATCGGCTTTACGCGCCTCGACTAGGGATAACTTCCCGGGCGACGCGGCGCCCGTGCAACAACCACGCGAAATCTCCGCGGCGCAATTGCCTCCGGTTGCAGGGTGGGCTCTAATTGCGTGCGGCAAACGCTTAATTTGACACGAATAATCTGGCGTCGCCGACGGATTGAAACGCGTCTCGCGGCGGTTCAATCGCGGTGCCTACCCATCCCTCGCAGGTTCCCATGCTAACTCGATTGACGTCGCATCTCTCGCTGCTGTTCGCCGTGTCGCTGCTCAGCCTGCTGACCGCGTGCGGCGGCGGCGGCAGCAGTTCCAGCAGCTCGCCGACCGCGGCGACGCCGGTCCCGGTCCCGACCGCGGCCGCCATCAGCCTCGGCGCGTCGTCGACGAGCGTCGCGTCGGACAACAGCACGACGACGACGATCACGGCGGTCGTGACCGACGCGTCGAACGCGGCCGTGTCCGGTGTCCCGGTGACGTTCTCGGCCGACACCGGCTTCCTCACGGCGAGCTCCGTCAACAGCGACTCGACCGGCAAGGCGACGGTCACGTTCTCGTCCGGCGTCTCGAACGCGACGACGCGGACCGCGACGATCACGGCGACCGCGAGCGGCAAGTCGACGCAGATCCCGATCCGCATCGCGGGCACGACCGTCACGGTGTCGTCGGGCGCCTCGTCGCTCGTCGTCGGCGGGTCGACGACGACGCTGTCGGTCGTCGTCAAGAGCGCCTCGGGCGTCGCGCTGTCCGGCCAGACCGTCACGCTGACGGCGGCCGGGACCGGCAGCGTCACGCTGTCGCCGGCGACCGGCACGACCGACGCGACCGGCACGTTCACGTCGACCGTCACGGCGACGGCGCCCGGGCGCGGTCACGGTCACCGCGGTCGTCGACGGCGAGACGCGCACGTTCGCGTTCACCACCAGCGGCGCGTCGGTCGCGTTCCAGATCACCGCCCCGGCCGCCGATCCGTCGGACGGCCGCGATCAACTCGCCGACACGGTCACCGTCTCGGCGCCGTCGCCGGTGACCAGGTCATCTTCGTCGCGACGCTCGGCACGTGGCACGACCGATCAGCAGCGTTTGACAGTCCCGCCTCTGTCCGGCGGCATGCGACAGCGACGCTGACGTCGCCGTTGGCCGGCGTCTCCAACGTCGAGGTCTACGTACGAACCGCGCAAGCAACGAACGAGACGCGGTCGATCTCGTTCACCGCGCCGTTCGACAGCGGCCGCGCACGTGACGGTGCAGGCCACGCCGAGCGTCGTCGCGCCGAGCAAGGGCGGCACCTCCGGCATCGCGAACGCTCGTCGCGACGGTGACCGATCGCGTCGGGCAATCCGGTCGGCGGCGCGGCGGTCGCGTTCAACATCGTCAATCCGACCGGCGGCGGCGAGACCGTGTCGCCCGGCGGTGGCGCTGACGTCGTCCGATCGCGACGTCGACGCTGGCCCTCGGCCAGGCGCAGACGACGTTCACCGCCGGCTCGCTGCCGTCGTCGGCGAACGGCGTGCAGGTCGGGAACGGCGTGCGCGATCCCGCTCACGTCAGCAAGCTCTGGTGCAACCGACGCAACGATCGTCATCGGCGGCACGGCCGGGTCCGTCGCGATCGGTCGCGCGACGACCGCGCAGCTCCGACCCGACGAACACGATCTACACGCTGCCGATGTCGGTGCTCGTCGCGGACTCGAACGGCAACCCGGTCGCGAACACGGTCGTCAGCCTGAGCGCATGGCCGATCGCGTTCAACGCGGACGGCACGTCCTGCGCGCCGAGCACGCCGCGCAGGATTACTACAACGAGGACGTCAACGAGAACCTCGATGCTCGAACAGCGGCGAAAGGACGGCGTGCGATCCGGCACTATCCGGAGGGGAGCCGTCGCGACCGGCGGCCCGCCGACGGCAAGCTGACGCCGCCGAACTCGGCCGCGGGCACGCTGCCGGCGACGGTGACGACGAACGCGAGCGGCGTCGCGACGTTCAGCCTGACGTACACGAAGTCGAACGCGCTGTGGATCATCGACCGCATCCGCGCGGAGACGATCGTGCAGGGAACCGAGACGAACGGCGAGATCAGGTTCCGTCTGCCGGCGCTGCTCACCGACATCGGCCCGCCTTGCCTGCTGCCGGACTCGCCGTATCTATGTTCTGAGCGGCGGTAGTCTCGCGTCAAAAAGGGGGCCAGTGCGCGGCCCTTTTTTGTTGCCATCGGGTGCGATCCGCCGCGACGCCGCGCGTCACTCCTCGATCGCGAACAGCCGGCGCCACTCGCGCATCGCATAGCGGTCGGTCATCCCGGCGATGTAGTCGGCGATCGCGCGCGCGCCGAGTCGTTCGTGACGTTCGCGATGCTCGGTCGGCAGCACGTTCGGGTCGGCGACGAACGCGTCGAACAGCTCGCGCACGATCCGCTTCGCCTTCGTCGCCATCCGCTGCACGCGGTAGTGGTAGTAGAGGTCGCGACGCAGGAAGCGCTTCAGCGCGGTCGCCTGCTCGTCGATCGCGTCGGTGAATCCGACCAGTCGCGGCGCCGCGCGCACGTCGTCGATCGACGCGACGCCGGTCCTCGCGATGTTCGCCCGCGTCGTCTCGGTGACGTCGACGATCAGCTCGTTGATCATCCGACGCACCGTCTCGAGCGTCAGCCGGCGCGGCGCGAGTCCGGGAAACCGCGCCGCGACCTCGTCCGCATGACGCCGGAACAGCGCGATCTCCATCAGCTGCTCGAGCGTCACCAGCCCCGAGCGAAGGCCGTCGTCGACGTCGTGGTTGTTGTAGGCGATCTCGTCGGCGAGATTCGCGAGCTGCGCCTCGAGCGACGGCTGGGTCCGCTCGATGAAGCGGCGTCCGACGTCGCCGAGCGCCTTCGCGTCGCGCACCGAGCAGTGCTTCAGGATGCCCTCGCGGGTCTCGAAGCACAGGTTCAGGCCGTCGAACGCGCCGTAGCGTTCCTCGAGCACGTCGACGACGCGCAGCGACTGCAGGTTGTGCTCGAAGCCGCCGTGCGGCTTCATGCAGTCGTCGAGCGCGTCCTGCCCCGCATGGCCGAACGGCGTGTGGCCGAGGTCGTGCGCGAGCGCGATCGCCTCGCGTCAGGTCCTCGTTGAGCCCGAGGTTGCGCGCGATCGACCGCGCGATCTGCGCGACCTCGAGCGAATGCGTGAGGCGCGTGCGGAACAGGTCGCCTTCGTGATTGACGAACACCTGCGTCTTGTATTCGAGCCGCCGGAACGCGCTCGAATGGACGATGCGATCGCGATCCCGCTGGAACTCGTTGCGGGTCGACGACGGCGGCTCGGGATGCAGGCGTCCCCGCGTCGCGCCGGCGCGGGCCGCGTACGGCGCGAGCGTCCGCGTCTCGTCGTTCACGCCGTCGAGGTGGTGGACGATGCCGCAGGCGATGGCGCGATCGATGGCGCGGACGACGCCGCCGACGCGGATGCGGACGACGGCGCGCGAGGCGAGCCGGTCGGCGACCCGCGCGGCGCGCCGTGGTCGCGCAGCAGCGCCGCGAGCGCCGCGTCGTCGACCGGCGCGACGCTGCGCGCTGCCCGAGCCCGTCGAGCAGCACGAAGCGCAGCCGTCCGCCTTCGGACTTCTTGTCGCTCGCCATCCAGTGCAGCCACTCGTCGACCGACAGCGCCGGCGGCTCGACCGGCAGGCCGGCGGCCACGAGCAGCGCGACGAGCGCGGTCGGCGAACGCGTCGTCGACGAGCCCGAGGCGAGCCGACAGTCGCGCCGCGATCACCATGCCGGCCGCGACCGCCTCGCCGTGCAGCCACGTGCCGTAGCCGGTCGCGCCCTCGATCGCGTGGCCGAACGTGTGGCCGAAGTTCAGCAACGCGCGGCGGCCCGACTCGCGCTCGTCCTCGCCGACGACGTCGGCCTTCAGCTCGCAGGCGCGGCGGATCGCCGCCGCGAGCGCGACGCGCTCGCGGGCCACGAGCGCCGGCATCGTGCGCTTCGAGCCAGCGCGAAGAACGTCGCGTCGAGGCTCGCGCCGTACTTGACGACCTCGGCGAGCCCCGGCCGCGTACTCGCGCGCCGGCAGCGTGTCGAGCGTCGACAGGTCGACGACGACGCCGCGCGGCTGGTGGAACGCGCCGATCATGTTCTTGCCGAGCCGATGATTGATCCCGGTCTTGCCGCCGACCGACGAGTCGACCTGCGCGAGCAGCGTCGTCGGCACCTGCAGGAAGCGCACGCCGCGCTGATAGGTCGCCGCCGCGAAGCCCGCGACGTCGCCGACGACGCCGCCGCCGAGCGCGACGACCGTCACGCCGCGATCGAACCGTCGCCTCGAGCATCGCGTCGTGGATCGCCGCGAGCATCGCCGCGTCCTTGAAGCGCTCGCCGTCGGGCACGACGATCGGGACGACGCGCCGCCCGGCCGCCGACAACGCCGCGACGAGGCGGTCGCCGTACAGCGGCGCGATCGTCTCGTTCGTGACGAGCGCGAGATCGCGGCCGCCGCCGGCCTCGTCCAGGACGTCGCGCCAGAAGGCCGCGTGCGCATCGGGATCGCGCACCGGTCCGTCGACGATGCGGATCGCGTAGCTCCGCTCGCCGAGATCGACCACCAGCGGTGCGCCGCCGTCGGTCGCGATCATGTCGTGCGGTCGACCGCGCGGCTCGCCGTCTGGCGTCGCGCGCCGCGATCGCGTTCCGCGATCCGCTCGACCAGCGTCTCGACGAGCTTCGTCATGCTGCTGCGTCCGCTCTCGACGACGAGGTCCGCGACGTCGGCGTAGTACGGCTCGCGCTCGGCGAGCAGCTGCTCGATGCGCTGCCGCGGGTTGTCGCAGGCCAAGAGCGGCCGGTTGCGATCGTGGCGCGTGCGCAGCCAGAGATCGTGCGCCTTCGCCTTCAGGTAGATCGTGAAGCCCCGCTCCCTGAGCCGCGCGCGCGTCGCGGCCGAGATCACGGCGCCGCCGCCGGTCGCGAGCACGAGGCCGTCGTCGCGACGCGTCAGCTCGTCGATGATCTGCTCCTCGCGGCGGCGAAAGCCCGCTTCGCCTTCGACCTCGAAGATCGTCGCGATCGACACGCCGGTACGGGCCTGGATCTCGTGGTCCGCATCGACGAAGTCGCGGCCGAGCCGCGCGGCGAGCAGCCGCCCGACCGCGCTCTTGCCGGCGCCCATCATTCCGACGATGAAGAGGTTCTCGTGTGCGGCCACCGGGCGATTCTATGCCGCGCGGCGCCGCCGCACGAAACGATGCCGCCCGCAGGCGGCATCGTCGGACCGACGCGTCGCGTCAGCGCAGCACGACCTGGCCGTTGACGGTCGTCGGCGTGATGAAGATCAGCAGCTCGCTCTTCGTCGTGCTCTTCGCGGTGTTGCGGAACAGGTAGCCGAGCACCGGGACGTCGCCGAGCAGCGGCACCTTCGTGACCGTGTCGTTGTCGGTGAGCTGGAAGATGCCGCCGAGGACCACCGTGCCGCCGTTCTCGACCAGCACCTTCGTGTTGACGTGCTTCGTGTCGATCGCGAAGCCGGCGGTCGTGACCTGGCCGACGCTGTCCTTCGTGACGTCGACGTCGAGGATGATGTTGCCCTCCGGCGTGATCTGCGGCGTGACCTCGAGCTTCAGGTTCGCCTTGCGGAACTGGATGCTGGTCGCGCCGCTCGACGTCGCGACCTGGTACGGCAGTTCCGTGCCCTGCTCGATCAGCGCCTTCACCGAGTCGGCCGTGACGACGCGCGGGCTCGACACGATCTTGCCGGTGCCGTCGGCCTCGAGCGCCGACAGCTCGAGGTTCAGGAACTTCGTCGCCATCTTGTTGAACAGGCTGACGCCGACGGACGCCGCGTTGATGCCGTTGATGCCCGCGGCCGGGAAGCTGAAGAACTGCGTGTCGGGGACGTAGTTCGTGCCCTGCGCGGTGATCTGCCCGGTCTGTTCGCCCGCGCCGAGATAGCCGCCGGTGATGCGATAGCGACCCTGCCCGGTGTCGCCGGGCACGACGGTCTGCGCGTTGTTGAAGCCGAGCTTGACGCCGAGGTTGCGGCTGAACTGGTCGTTCGCTTCGACGATGCGCGACTCGATGATGACCTGGCGGCTCGGCACGTCGAGCTTCGCGACCACCGCGCGGATCTGTTCGAGCTTGCTCGCGGTCTCGAGGATGAAGACCTGGTTCGTCCGCACGTCGGCCGACGCGGCGCCGCGCCGCGACAGCACGCGGTTCGATGTCGAGCTGCCCGACGTGCCGCCGGCCGTACCGGTGCCGTTCAGGAAGTCGACGAGCTCCTGCGCCTTCTGGTAGTTGAGCTGGAACGTCTCGCTGCGCAGCGGTTCGAGGTCGGCGATCTGCGAGCGTGCTTCGAGGTCGAGCTTCTCCTTGGCGGCGAGCTCGTCCTTCGGCGCGACGAGGATCACGTTGCCGTTCTTCCGCATGTCGAGGCCCTTGGCCTGCAGCACGATGTCGAGCGCCTGATCCCACGGCACGTCCTTCAGCCGCAGCGTGAGGTTGCCGTTGACCGAGTCGCTCGTGATGATGTTGAGGTTCGTGAAGTCGGCGATGACCTGCAGCAGCGAGCGCACGTCGACGTTCTGGAAGTTCAGCGACAGCCGCTCGCCCTTGTAGCCGGTGCGCGAGCTCTGGAACAGCTTGTTCGGGTCTTCCTTCAGCGGCTTGACCTCGACGACGAGCCGGTTGTCGGTCTGGTACGCGTTGTGTTCCCACAGGCCGCGCGGCTCGATGACCATGCGCACGTTGTCGCCCTGCGTGAACGTATTGACGTTCTGGACCGGCGTCGCGAAGTCCGTCACGTCGAGCCGGCGGCGCAGGCTGTCGGGCAGCGCGGTCTTCAGGAAGTCGATGACGATCGACTGGCCCTGCGTGCGGATGTCGGTCCCGGTCTGGGCGTCGGACAGGTCGATGATCACGCGGCCCGAACCGTCGGGCGCGCGGCGGAAGTCGATGTCGCGGATGCTGTGCGTCGTCGCGTTGGCCGTGGCCTCGGCGAAGCGCGTCGTCGGCGCGCGGGCGGAACCCGCGTTCGCCGCGCCGCCTTCGGCGATGCCGGGCGTCAGCGTGACGACCACCGCGTTGCCGTCGATCGCCGACGTGAACGCGACGCTGCGCTTCAGGTTCAGCACGAGGCGCGTGCGGTCGCCGGACGTGACGAGGTTCACCGAGCGCAGGTCGCCCTGGTTCGTCTCGATCGTGTTCGGCCGGTGTCGTTGCTGGTCCGCACGAAGTCGAGCGCGATGCGCGGCGGCGTCGCGATCGAGAACGAAGCCGGCGCCGCGGTCGGGGCCGCCTTCATCGCGACGCGCACGACGAGGTTGCCGCCCTGCTGCGTCGTCGTGACGTCCTGGATCCCGTTGTCCTGCGCGGCGGCGACGCCCGGCAGCAGCAGCGTCGACAGCGACACGAGCAGCGCGCAGGCGGCGACGAACGACGCGCGCCAGCGGCCATGGATCGAAAGAACGCCCGCGGCGAGGCCGCGTCGTTGGGCTTGCTTCATCGCTTGCTCTCCTGCAATTGCAGCGTGGTCGCTCGCTCGACCCATTCGCCGGCGGCGTCCTGAACGACTTCCTTGATGGCCACTTCGTTTTCGTCGATGCGCGTGATGATTCCGAAGTTCTGGCCCACGTAGTTGCCGACCTTGACCTGATAGACGGTGTTGTCGGCGCGAAGCAGTGCGTATTTGAGGTTCGGCCGCTGCAGCGTGCCGACCATCGTGATCGTGTCGAGCGGATACGCCTCGAGCGGCTCGCGACGACGCGTCAGGTCGGGCGCGAGCCCGCTCGTCGACTTCGCCGACAGCGCCTTCAGCGCGTTCGCGACCTTGCCCGGGTCGAACGGGTCGACGTCGTTCTGGTCCTTGTAGAGGAACGGCTCGAACGTCTTCGGCTCGCTGATCATCGGCGTGACCGGCCGCATTTCCTTGCGCGTGTCGGCCATCCACTGCCGCAGCTCGTCGTTCGAGCCGCTGCAGCCGGCGAGCGACGACGGCGCACGCCGCCGCCGCGAGGGTCCGTGAAGTCTTCATCATTTGGCGGGTCTTGGCGGCCTTGCGCTGCGCCGCGATCTCGTCCGCGTCGAGATAGCGGAACGTCTTCGCGGTCGCTTCGAGCGTCAGCGGCGTCGGCGCGTTGTTCGGCATCGCGATGCTCATGTTGTTGAGCGTCACGATCCGCGGCAGGCTCGCGATGTCGCTCGTGAACGCGGCGATGTCGTGGTAGCTGCCGGTCAGCCGCACGCTGATCGGCAGCTCGGCGTAGTAGTCGCGCACGACGACCTGGCCGGGCCGGAACAGCTCGAACTGCAGCCCGCGGCCGATGCCGGCCTGGTTGATGTCGGACAGCAGCGCGTCCATCTCGGACTTGCTCGGCAGCTGCTTCTCGAGCCGGGCGACGTACTGGGTCGCGAGCTCCTTCTGGCGCTTCAGCGGCTCGAGGTTGACGGCCTGCTGCAGCTTGTCGCGATACTGGCCCTTCAGCGCGACCTCGTCGTTCTGGCCCTTCTGCAGCTCGTCGAGCTGCTCGCTCCAGTAGAAGTACCAGCCGGCCAGCAGCACGACGGCGACCACCGCGAGCACCGCGGCGATGCGCGGCACGATCGGCCACGTCGAGACGTCCCGCGTGTTGAGGTTGCGGAACTGGTCGACGATATTCGGAGAGGTTGACCTTCGCCATCGTCGCGTGCTCAGGGTTTCGTGACGACGGTCGTCGCCGACGTCGTGGCACGCGTGGTCGCCGGCGGCGGCGCCTTCGCGTCGCGCGGCCGATTGATCGTCACGTTCATCGTGAACTGGAAGAGCCGCTTGCCGTCGCGGCCGCCCTGCGTGACCGCACGGATCTCGACGAGCTCGGGCGCGCCGATCCACGGCGAGTTGTAGCCGAGGTTGCGCAGCAGCTCGGAGACGCGCTCGTTCGATTGCGCGAAGCCGGTCAGCGTGACCCGCAGGTTGTCCTGCTTCAGGCTCTGCAGATACACGCCTTCGGGGACCTGCTTGACCAGCTCGTCGAGCAGGTGCACCGGCAGGTTGCGGTCGGCCTGCAGGTTCTCGACGGCCTGCTGGCGCGCCTTCAGCGCGTCGAGTTCCTGGCGCAGCGACGCGATCTCCTTGATCTGCTCGTCGAGCTTCGCGTTCTCGCCCTTGATGAACGCGTTGCGATCGTTCTGGACGCCGATGTAGCCGTTGATGATGAACGCGACCGCGATGACGATGACGACCGCCGCGCCGAAGGCGAGCGCGATCAGCGCGTAGAAGTCGCGACGCCGCTGCGCGCGCTTCTCGGCGCGGTGCGGCAGTAGGTTGATGCGGACCATCAGGCCGACCTCCGCATGGCGAGCCCGGTGGCGACCACGAGCGACGGCGAGTCGAGGCGCGCCTGCTTCTCGCGGATGCCGCCGCCGAACTCCATGCCCTTGAACGGATTGAGGATCGACGTCGCCGCCTGGCTGCGCGTGCCGACGACGTCGACGAGGCCGGGGATGACGGCGCAGCCGCCGGCCAGCAGGATCTGGTCGACGCGGCTGTACGGCGTCGACGTGAAGAAGAACTGCAGCGCGCGCGTCACTTCGAGCGCGATGTTGTCGGCGAACGGCTGCAGCAGGTCGCGCTCGTAGTTCTCGGGCAGGTCGCCGCTGCGCTTCTTGGCTTCGGCCTCCTCGGCCGACAGCCCGTAGGCGCGCGCGATGTCCTGCGTCAGCTGGTTGCCGCCGAACGCCTGCTCGCGCTCGTAGATCGGCTGGTCGTTGAGCGTGACCGAGATCGTCGTCGTCGACGCGCCGATCAGGAACAGCGCGACGATCTGGCCCTCGCCCTCGTTCGGCATCAGGCGGATGACGCGGTCGGCGGTCGCGCGCGTGGCATGCGACTCGATGTCCATGACGACCGCCTTCAGGCCCGCGGCCTGCGCGACCGCGACGCGGTCCTCGACCTTCTCCTTGCGCGACGCGGCCAGCAGCAGCTCGACGTCCTCGGGCGAGTTCGGCGCCGGGCCGATGACGCTGAAATCGAGGCTGACCTCGTCGAGCGCGAACGGGATGTACTGGTTGGCCTCGCTCTCGACCTGCACTTCGAGCGCTTCCTCGGACAGGCCGCCCGGCAGGATGATCTTCTTCGTGATGACGGCCGCGCTCGGCAGCGCCAGCGCCACGTTGGCGCGCACGGGTACCGCTCTTGCGCACGGCACGGCGCACCGCTTCGGAGACCGGCCTCGATGTTCTCGATGTTGCCGTCGGTGATCGCGCCCTTCGGCAGCGCCTCGATCGCGTAGCGCTCGAGGCGGAAGCCGGCGTCCGCCGACCCGCCGAGCTCGACGACCTTCACGCTGGACGAGCTCAGGTCGAGCCCGATCAGCGGGGGGTTCTTCGACGGAAAAAGGGAGCCCAGATCGAATGCCAAGGGGAAATCTCCGGAGCGACATCCTCGGCAAAACTCTTAGCGAGAGGACTGTGGCGGCTAGAAAAAATGCTAGAAATTCTTTATATTTCGAGGGTTTAGAGAGCATTACTCGATTGGCCGTCAAATCCTAGCGCCTCTGTTTCGGCGCTGTAAAGGATTGCGACAATCGCCCGGTACAAAAACAACAACCCCGTTCGACGAGCGATCTTAGGGGCCGGCGCCACGGCGCCGAGCGCCGAACAACGCGCGTTTCCGCGGTCACCTCGCGGGTTCAGGATCGGACGCCGCGCCGCTTTCCTGAGGCTCGTGGTACGAAACTTTCATCGATCGCCGCACGATCGACATCGACCGAACGAGCGATGCCCCGAACCGCACCCGCGTTATCGAAGAACGTCCCGCTGGTCGAGGACATCCGGCTGCTCGGCCGCATCCTCGGCGACGTCATCCGCGAGCAGGAAGGCGACTGGCCGCCTTCGAGCTGATCGAGCGCGTGCGCCAGCTCGTCGGTCGCCTACCGGATCCAGAAGGACGAGCAGCGCCGGCCGCGCGCTCGACCGGCTGCTGAAGAGCCTGTCGGCCGACCAGACGGTCAGCGTGATCCGCGCGTTCAGCTACTTCTCGCACCTGGCCAACATCGCCGAGGACCGCCAGCACGTGCGCCGGCGCGCGCACGCACGAGCGGCGAAGGCAACCTGCAGGACGGCTCGCTGGCGATGGCGTTCGAGCGCCTGCGCAGCGCCGGCATCCGCGCCGACCGACATCGCCGCGCCGCTGGACCGCGCCTATCATCTCGCCGGTGCTCACCGCGCACCCGACCGAGGTGCAGCGCAAGAGCATCCTCGACGCCGAGCGCGCCATCGCCGAGCTGCTGGCCGAGCGCGACGACCTCGCGACCGAGCGCGCGCTCGCCGAGAACGACGCGCTGATGCGCGCCCGCGTCACGCAGCTCTGGCAGACGCGCATGCTGCGCACGCCAAGCTGACCGTCGCCGACGAGATCGAGAACGCGCTCGTCCTACTACCAGCGCGACCTTCCTGCGCCAGATCCCGAAGATGTACCGCGACGATCGAGGACGCGCTGCCCGGCCACGGACGTCGCGCCGTTCTTCCGCATGGGCAACTGGATCGGCGGCGACCGCGACGGCAACCCGAACGTCACCGCCGAGACGCTGCGCACCGCGCTGTCGCGCCAGAGCGAGACGGCGCTGCGCCACTACCTGACCGAGGTGCACGAGCTCGGCGCCGAGCTGTCGATCTCGCCGATGCTGGCGCCGGTCACGCCCGAGATGCAGGCGCTGGCCGACCGCTCGCCCGACCACAACGCGCACCGCGAGGACGAGCCCTACCGCCGCGCGCTGGTCGGCGTCTACGCGCGCCTGGCCGCGACGCTGCGAGACGCTCACCGGCACCGAGGCGCTGCGCCACGCGGTCGCGCCGCAGGAGCCGTACGCGATCGGCCGACGAGTTCGTCGCCGACCTGCGCGTCGATCGAGCGCTCGCTGCGCTCGCACCACGCCGGCGCGCTGGTCGGCGCCGCGGCTCGCGCCGCTGATGCGCGCGGTGCAGGTGTTCGGCTTCCACCTGGCCACGGTCGACCTGCGCCAGAGCTCCGACCAGCACGAGGCCGTGGTCGCCGAGCTGCTGCGCGCCGCGCGCATCGAGGCCGACTACGCGCGCTCGACGAGGACGGCGCGGCGCGTGCTGCTGCGTCAGCTGCTGAACGACGCCGCGCCCGCTGCGCGTGCACGGCGCCGAGCTACTGCGAGCGCTGGCGCAGGCGAGCTGGCGATCTTCGAGGCCGCGCGCGAAGATGCGCGCGCCGCTTCGGCCGCGAGGCGATCCGCCACTACATCATCTCGCACACCGAGGACGTGAGCGACCTGCTCGAGGTGCTGCTGCTGCAGAAGGAATGCGGCCTGATGCGCGGCACGCTCGACGGCACCGGCGCGACGCGGCCGGCCGACCTGATCGTCTCGCCGCTGTTCGAGACCATCGCCGACCTGCGCAACGGCGCGCGCCGATCATGCGCGCAGTTCTACGCGCTGCCGGGCATCGCCGCGCTGATCCAGCGCAGCGGGCGGCGAGCAGGACGTCATGCTCGGCTACAGCGACAGCAACAAGGACGGCGGCTTCTTCACCAGCAACTGGGAGCTGTACCGCGCCGAGATCGCGCTGGTCGACGCTGTTCGACGCAGCTGCGCGCGGCGCACGGCATCACGCTGCGCCTGTTCCACGGCCGCGGCGGCACCGTCGGCCGCGGCGGCGGCCCGAGCTACCAGGCGATCCTGGCGCAGCCGCCGGGCACCGTGAACGGCCAGATCCGCCTGACCGAGCAGGGCGAGGTGATCGCCTCGAAGTACGCGCAACCCGGAGATCGGCCGGCGCAACCTCGAGACGCTGGTCGCCGCGACGCTCGAGGCGACGCTGCTGCAGCCGACGACCAAGACGCGCCGCAAGACGCTTCCTCGACGCCGCCGCGGCGCTATCAGCGACGGCGAGCATCGCGCGCCTACCGCGCGCTGGTCTACGAGACGCCCGGCTTCACCGACTACTTCTTCTCGCGCCACGCCGATCCGCGAGATCGCCGAGCTCAACATCGGCTCGCGGCCGGCCTCGCGCAAGGCGACGCAGCGCATCGAGGACCTGCGCGCGATCCCGTGGGGCTTCAGCTGGGGCCAGTGCCGCGTCGGCGCTGCCGGGCTGGTACGGCTTCGGCTCGGCGGTCGAGGCCTGCCTGGGTCGACGCCGGCCGAAGCGCGATCGGACGCGCGCTCGCGCTGCTGCGGCGCATGTACCAGCAGTGGCCGTTCTTCGCACGCTGCTGTCGAACCTGGACATGGTGCATGGCCAAGAGCGACCTCGCGATCGCCGCGCGCTACGTCGACCTGGTCGACGGACAAGAAGCTCGCGCAAGCGCATCTTCGGCGCGATCAAGGCCGAGTGGCAGCGCACCGAGCGACGCGCTGGCGCGCGATCACCGGCGAGCGCGAGCGGCTCGCCGGCAACCCGTCGCTGGCGCGCTCGATCGAGCACCGCTTCCCGTACCTCGATCCGCTGAACCACCTGCAGGTCGAGCTGATGCGGCGCTACCGCGCGGCGCGCGACGACGGACGCCGACAACGAGCGCGTGCAGCGCGGCATCCACATGTCGATCAACGGGCTCGCCGCCGGGCTGCGCAACACCGGCTGACCGCAGCAAGGGCCGAGGCGGGGCGTCGGCCCGCCGTCTATAATGGCGGGTTCTGCGGCGCCTGCCGCGGACTCGCCGTCCCCTCATCCGCATGCCCAGTCCGCTCGCGTCTTCCCCGCCGCCGAATCCCCCTCGCCGCCTGCATCCCGCCCTGCGCGTCCTCGCCTGGATCGTCGGCCTCGGCGCGGCCGGCGCGGCGTGCGTCGCGATGGTCTTCCTGATCGCGGTGGCGCTCGCGTACCGGAACCTGCCGTCGATCGAGTCGCTGACCGACTACCGCCCGAAGATCCCGCTGCGCGTCTACACGTCCGACGGCGTCCTGATCGGCGAATTCGGCGACGAGCGGCGCGCCGTCGTGTCGATCGGCGAGGTCCCGACCGTCATGAAGCAGGCGATCCTCGCCGCCGAGGACGAGCACTTCTACCAGCACAGCGGCATCGACTATCTCGGCGTGCTGCGCGCCGGCATGAACAACCTCGCGAACGGCAGCTTCTTCGGCGGCGGCCGGCGGCAGGGCGCGTCGACGATCACGCAGCAGATCGCGCGCAACTTCTTCCTGTCGAGCGAGCAGAGCTACGTCCGCAAGTTCTACGAGGCGCTGCTGACGTTCAAGATCGAGGACAACCTCTCGAAGGACCAGATCCTCGAGGTCTACATCAACCAGATCTATCTCGGCGAACACGCCTTCGGCTTCGCGTCGGCCGAGCGGGTCTACTTCGGCAAGCCGCTGAAGGACGTGACCGTCGCCGAGGCCGCGATGCTGGCCGGGCTGCCGAAGGCGCCGTCGACGAACAACCCGATCGTCAATCCGAAGCGCGCCCGCGTGCGCCAGCTGTACGTCCTGGAACGGATGCACGCGATCGGCGACCTCAACGATGCGCAATACGAGGCCGCGAAGGCGCAGCCGACGCCGGTCAAGGCCGACCCCGAGGCGTTCGCGGTCCACGCCGAATACGTGGCCGAGATGGCGCGGCAGGCGGCGTTCGACCAGTTCCACGACGAGACGTATTCGCGCGGGCTGAACGTCTACACGACGTTGATCTCCGGCGAGCAGAACGCGGCCTACGAGGCGCTGCGGACCGGCGTCATCGACTACGAGCGGCGCCACGGCTACAACGGGCCGGAGGAGTTCGTCGACCTGCCGTCGGGCGACGACGCGCCGGACCTCGCGGACATCGTCGAGGACACGCTCGCGGAACATCCTGACAGCGACGACATCGTGTCGGCCGTCGTCCTCGAGGCGTCGCCGAAGCAGGTGCGCGCCGCCCGCGTCGACGAGACGATCACGATCACCGGCGACGGGCTGAAGTTCGCGGCCGCGTCGCTGAACGACAAGGCACCGCAGGCCAAGCGGCATCAAGCGCGGCGCGGTGATCCGCGTGATGAAGAACGCGAAGGGCAACTGGGAGATCATCCAGCTGCCCACCGTCCAGGCCGCGTTCATCGCCGCGAACGTCGCACGACGGCGCCGTGCACGCGCTGGTCGGCGGCTTCGACTACAACCGCAACAAGTTCAACCACGTCACGCAGGCGTGGCGGCAGCCGGGGTCGAGCTTCAAGCCGTTCATCTACTCGGCGGCGCTCGAGAAGGGCTTCACGCCGGCGACGATCGTCAACGACGCGCCGGTGCACATCGACGCGAGCACGACCGGCAGCCAGGCGTGGGATCCGAAGAACTACGACGGCCGCTTCGACGGTCCGATGCCGCTGCGACAGGCGCTCGCGAAGTCGAAGAACATGGTGTCGATCCGGCTGCTTCAGGCGATCGGTCCGCGCTACGTGCAGGGGACGCTGCCGCGCTTCGGCTTCGAGGCGTCGAAGCATCCGGCCTATCTGCCGATGGCGCTCGGCGCGGGCTCCGTCACGCCGTGGGAGATGGCCGGCGCGTACGCCGGTGTTCGCGAACGGCGGCTACAAGATCAATCCGTACTTCATCAGCCGCATCGTCGACAGCACCGGCCACGACGTGGCCGACGTCGACAAGCTCGTCGCCGGCGACCCGGCGAATCGCGTGATCGACGCGCGCAACGCGTTCGTCATGGACAGCCTGCTGCGGACCGTCGCCCGCTCGGGCACCGCCGCGAAGGTGACTGCGGTGCTGAAGCGCGGCGACCTCGCCGGCAAGACCGGCACGACGAACGACTCGCACGACGCGTGGTTCGCCGGCTACAGCAACGACAACCTCGTCGGCATCGCATGGATGGGATTCGACCAGCCGAAGTCGCTCGGCGATCGCGAGACCGGCGGCGGCCTCGCGCTGCCGATCTGGCTCGGCTACATGTCGAAGGCGTTGAAGGGCGTGCCGGAGAAGGAGCGCGTGCCGCCGCCCGGCGTCGTCAACGTCGCGGGCGAGGTCTACTACGTCGAGAACCAGCCGGGCCAGGGCGTCCGCTCGCTCGGCCTCGACGATCCGGTGCCGGACGCCGATGGTTCGACGACGCCGTCCGACCCGGTCAACCCGGGCTCGTCGAATCCGCCGATCCCGACGCCCGCACCGGCGCCGGTCGCACCGACTCGGCCGGAGACGCCGCGCTACGAGGACCCGCGCGACAAGCCGTTCGGAGCGTAGGCCCGACGGGGGACGGCGCGTCGCCGCGACGGCGCGGGCGGCTCGCGAGATCGCGACGACGCGTCGTTCTAGAACGGCAGCTTCGGCACGATCCCGCTCTCGGCACCGATCAGACGCGCCAGCGCCACGCGCAGGTGCTCGCCGGTGCGCGTGTCGACCCACGCGTCGGCGGCTTCGTCGAACCGGAAATGGAACCCGCCGGAGCGGGCCGCGACCCAGATCTCCTGCGCCGCTTCCTGGATGTTCACGACGAGGCGCTGCCCGTTCTCGAAGGTCAGCGTGATCACGTTGCCGGCGCGCAGGACGTCGATGTCGACGTCGTCGGCGAGCCGGTCGATGGCAGCCTCCAACCGGGCGAGCACGTCCTCCGCTCGCGCGAGGAACGGCCGAGGCGCTGCGTCCGGATCGCCCATGCTAGACTCCGTCGCCGTTTCGAACCCCGATCGTCATGTCGCGACCCTTCGCTCTTCGCACCGTCGCGCGGGCGCTCATTGTAGCGATGCTCGCCGGACCGCTCTGCGCGGGGCTCGCGGCGTGCGGCCAGCGCGGTCCGCTCTACCTTCCCGACAAGGACAACCCGGACAAGCGCCGATGACGCTGCCGCCGGCGCTCTCTCGTCGCGGCGGCGCGCTGTACCTCGAAGACGTGCCGCTCACGGCCGTCGCGGAGCGCTTCGGAACCCCGACGTACGCGTATTCGAAGGCCGCGCTGCTCGCCGCCTTCCGGCGCTACGCCGACGCGGTCGGGACGCGCGCCACGATCTGCTACGCCGTCAAGGCGAACTCCAACCTCGCGATCCTCCAGCTGTTCGCCCGTGCCGGCGCGGGCTTCGACATCGTCTCGGGCGGCGAGCTGGCCCGCGTCCTCGCGGCCGGCGGCGATCCGGCGCAGGTCGTGTTCTCGGGCGTCGGCAAGACACGCGACGAGATGCGGCGCGCGCTCGACGTCGGGATCCGCTGCTTCAACGTCGAGTCGGTGTCGGAGGCACGCCAGCTCGCCGACGTCGCCAAGCGCGCCGGCCGGCGCGCGCCGGTCTCGCTGCGGATCAATCCCGACGTCGACGCGCGGACGCATCCGTACATCGCCACCGGCCTGAAGGAAAGCAAGTTCGGCATCGCGTACGCCGACGCGCGGGCGGCGTACCGCGCCGTCGCGTCGATGCCGTCGCTCGACGTCGTCGGCGTCGACTGCCACATCGGCTCGCAGCTGCTCGACGACGCCCCGCTGCTCGAATCGCTCGACAAGCTGCTCGCGCTCGTCGACGCGCTCGCCGACGACGGCATCGCGCTCGGCCACCTGGACCTCGGCGGCGGCATCGGCATCCGCTACGGCAACGAAGCGGCGGACGCGGCGATCGACATCGGCGGCTACCTCGAGCGCGTCCTCGCGCGCGTCGACGACTGGCAGTCGACGCGCGGCGATCGATCGCCGCTCGCGTTGCTGTTCGAGCCCGGCCGGTCGCTCGTCGGCAACGCCGGCGTGCTCGTGACGCGAACGCTGGTCCTGAAGCCGGGCGACGCGCGCAACTTCGCCGTCGTCGATGCGGCGATGAACGACCTGATGCGTCCGGCGCTGTACGACGCCTGGCACGACGTCGTGCCGGTCGTCGAGCGCGCGGCGCCGACGATGCGATGGGACGTCGTCGGACCGGTGTGCGAGTCGGGGGACTGGCTCGCGCGCGGACGAGACCTCGCGCTCGCCGAAGGCGACCTGCTCGCGTTCCTGTCCGCCGGCGCCTACGCGATGGCGATGGCGTCGAACTACAACACCCGTCCGCGCGGCGCGGAAGTGCTGGTCGACGGCGCAGCGATGCACCTCGTCCGCGGCGCGAAGGCATCGACGACCTGTTCGCCGGCGAGGCGCTGATCGCCTCCTAGGCCGACAGCCCGGGGCAGGCAAAAAAAGGCCCCGCGTGGGGCCTCGTCCTCGTCCTGCAGCGGTCGCTCGACCTACTGGTACGCGACCAGCGCCGCCTTCATCTTCTTCATCGCCGCCGACCTCGATCTGGCGGATGCGCTCGGCCGACACGCCGAACTCGTCGGCCAGGTCGTGCAGCGTGGCGCTGCCGACCTTGCCGTCGACGTCTTCGGCCAGCCAGCGCGCCTCGACGATGCGGCGGCTGCGCGGGTCGAGCTTGTCGAGCGCCGCCGAGATGCCGTCCGTCTGCAGCCGCGTCGCGCTGCTTCGGCTTCGAGCACCTGCGTCGGCTCGTTGTGCTCGTCCTTCAGGTAGGCGATCGGCGCGAACTCCTCCTCGCCGTCGTCGATCTGACCTTCGAGCGCGATGTCGCCGCCGCGACAGCCGCGTTTCCATCTCGATCACTTCCTCGCGCTTGACGTTCAGCTCCTTCGCCAGCGCGTCGACCTCGGCCGGCGTGAACGTCGTGCAGGCCGGTCTTGTGCGTGCGCAGGTTGAAGAACAGCTTGCGCTGCGCCTTCGTCGTCGCGACCTTGACGAGGCGCCAGTTCTTCAGGATGTACTCGTGCATCTCGGCCTTGATCCAGTGCATCGCGAACGACACCAGGCGCACGCCCCGGTCCGGGTCGAAGCGCTTGACGGCCTTCATCAGGCCGACATTGCCTTCCTGGATCAGGTCGGCGTGCGGCAGGCCGTAGCCCAGATAGCCGCGCGCGATCGACACCACCAGGCGCAGGTGCGACAGCACCAGCCGCCGCGCGGCTTCGAGGTCGCCGTTGTCGCGAAAGCGCGACCGCGTAGTCGTGCTCTTCCTCTGCCGACAGCAGCGGAAGGCGGTTCACCGCCTGGATGTACGAATCGATCGTCCCGAGCGCGCCCGGATTCGACACGGCCATCATCATCTGGCCGGCGCTGCCCTTGCCGTCGCGGCCGAAACCCCAATCCTTCGATAACGCCAATTCAGCCATGTGGACTCCTTTGCAGCCATCTTAGCACTCCCCAGCTGCGAGTGCTAAGCTCAGACCGGACGCGTCCATCGATAGTTCAACCCGAACGGCAGGCGACATTCACGCAGTGATTTCGCTATCGCAGCGCGGCCGCCGAGGACGGCGCACACGACAGTCACGACGATGGCCGCCGCGACGATCGCCGCGAGCAGGAGCCACTGCTCGCGCCACCAGCGGCCGGTCGGATTCCCGATCCCCGCGAACGCGCTCTCGCCGAGTTCGCGCAGGCCGAGGCTAGACCACGCCGAAGGCCGCCGAGTTCGCAAGGAAAACGCCGAACAAGGCGACGAGAGCGAGCGCCCACTTCGACGCGCCGGCGTCGTCGGGGGTCCGCCTGCGTGCCCATCCCGTCGCGCCGAACGCGGCCCCGGCCAGCCCTGCGGTCGACGCCGAGCACGACCAGCGCCAGGGCGAGCCCGACGCCGGTCAGCGGCGCCACGACCGCGGCGGCGCGGCGCGACATCGCATCGACGGACGCAACCCAGCGGTCGTCGACGCGGACGGCCTCGACGCTCGGCAGCGCGGACAGCGCCGCACGAGCGCCGCTCGCGCTCGCGTCAACGACGGCGCCGCGCGACGGGCGGGCCCGGCGTCGAGCATGACGCGCCAGACGTCCGGCAGCGGATTGCGCCCGTCCGGGACCGGCGGCAGTCCGGCCGCCGACAGCGCGCCAGCGCGTCGTCCTTCGGATCGCAGCGTCGCCGACGCGACGTCCGGGAGCGCCCGATCGCCGCCGGCGCCCAGCGTCTGAGCGGCCGCGGCGTCGGCGCGACGACGGCCACGATCGGCGTCGCGGCGACCGCCGACCGCCAGCGCGACGCCGCCGCCACGCGCCGGCGACGACGATCGCGAGCGCCGCCACGATCGCGATCGTCGCGACGCACGACGAACGACACGACGACTCCCCACCGGGCGCGCATCAGCGCGCCCGCCGCCGCGAGCGACCGACGGCGGCGCCGGGATCGTCGAATCGCCTTGGTGATCGTACCGGGCTGGCGTCCCCGGGCTCGGCCCGGCCGCTCGGGCCGGCGTCGTAGAATGGGCGCCGCCGTGCCTCGTCCGCAGGGCGGCTCTGCGCAGCCATGCTCCCCGCGTCGTCATCCCCCATCGCCGCCCGCCCGTTCGTCGACGCCCTGCAGGAGAGCCGGGTGCTCGTCGTCGGCCTCTGCGCCGCCTGGTGCAACACCTGCGGCGAGTTCGGCGTCGCGTTCGACGGCCTCGCGAAGGGCCGCGACGACGCGACGTTCGTCTGGCTGGACATCGAGGACGACGCCGACGTCGTCGGCGACATCGACGTCGAGAACTTCCCGACGCTCGCGATCTTCCGCGACCGGCGGCTCGTGCATTTCGGGACGAGCCTGCCGCAACGCGCCGGTGGTCGCGCGTCTGATCGACTCGCTCGACGCGACGAGCCCGACGATCGCGGCCGAACCGGGCGTGACGGCGCTGCCGGCCGGCTCGCCGGCCTCGATCCGCGATCGAGCGGGCAGCGCGTCTGCGCGACGTTAGCATTCAGCCGCCGAGCAGTGCGTCGACGAACTGCTTCGCGTCGAACGGACGCAGGTCGTCGAGCCCTTCGCCGACACCGATGAAATAGACGGGGATCGGCGGCGCGTCCTTCCGCAGCAGCGCGATCGCGGCCAGCACGCCGCCCTTGGCCGTCCCGTCGAGCTTCGTCACGATCAAGCCGGTCAGGCCGACCGCCGCATCGAACGCGCGCACCTGGGCGATCGCGTTCTGGCCCGTGTTGCCGTCGATGACGAGCAGCACTTCGCGCGGCTCGGTCCCGCCTTGCGGCGCGACGGCCTTCGCGATGACGCGCTTGACCTTCTTCAGCTCGTCCATCAGGTGCAGCTGGGTCTGCAGCCGCCCGGCCGTGTCCGCGATCAGCACGTCGACGCGCCGCGCCGTGGCCGACGCGACCGCGTCGAAGACGACCGCGGCCGGGTCGCCGGACTGCCTGCGCGACCACGGCGACCCCGTTGCGCTCGCCCCAGATCACGAGCTGTTCGCGGGCGGCCGCGCGGAACGTGTCGCCGGCGGCCAGCATCACGGACCGCCCCTGCGACTGGAGATATTTCGCGAGCTTGCCGATCGACGTCGTCTTTCCGGCACCGTTGACGCCGACGATCATCATGACGATCGGATGCGGCGCGTCGGCGCGCCTCGTCAGATCGAGCGGCTTCTCGAGCGGTTGCAGCAGCTCGATCATCAGCGCCGCAAGCGCGGCCTTCAGCGTCGCCGGCGTCGTCGATCGCCTCCTTGCGGGCGCGCGCTCTCAGCCGCTCGATGAGGAAGCGCGTCGCGTCGACGCCGGCGTCGGCCATCAGCAGCGCCGACTCGAGCTCCTCGAACAGCGCCTCGTCGACCTTCGCGCCGACGAACAGCGTCGTGATGCCGGAGCCGGTCTTCGACAGGCCCGACTTCAGTCGGTCGAGCCACGACCGCTTGGGCGGCTCGGGCACGGGCGGCGCGGGCGGCGGGACGATCGCGGCCGGCGCGGTCGCGGGCGGAGAGTCGGCCGGCTGCGCGACCGGCGTCGCGACGTCGTCGCGCGATTCCGCGTCGCCGGCGGCGGGCCGCTTCCAGAATTTCAGCATGGTCGCAGGGGAACGGCGCGGAGGCTCGTGCCGGGACGAGCCGACGCGGCCGTCGCTTCGAGAGAGTCGCCGGTGATCGCGCGCCGGGTCCGACGATCTTAACATCGCGGTTTTCGGCCGATCGAGGCGCACCCGATGCACAGGAACCCGCCGGCCGGCCACGGCGCGACGGCCATCGCCCGGCCGATCGGTACGGATCATCGGCGGCCGCTGGAAGCGCAGCCTGCTGCCGGTCGCTCGACGCGCCCGGACTGCGGCCGACGCCCGACCGCGTCCGCGAGACGCTGTTCAACTGGCTGGTGCACGCGTTCGGCGTCGCTCGAGAACCTGTCGGTGCTCGACCTGTTCGCGGGCTCCGGTGCGCTCGGCTTCGAAGCCGCCTCGCGCGGCGCGGCGCCGGTCGTCGCCGTCGAGCGCGATCCGCGCGTCGTGCGACAGCTCGAGGCGCTGCGCTCGCGCCTCGGGCGCCGACGAGGTCGAGATCCGCGCCGGCGACGCGCTCGCCGTCGCGTCGCGGCTGGCGCGCGAAGGTCGGCGCTTCGACATCGTGTTCCTCGATCCGCCGTTCGCGGCCGGCCTCCTGGACCCAGTGCTTCCGCTCGCCGTCGCCCTTTGCGGGCCGGACGGACTCGTATACGTTGAAGCCGGCGCACCGCTGGCGCCCGATCGGCTCGACGCGGTCGCACTCGAGCCGTTCCGCACGGACAGGGCCGGCGACGTGTTCTATCATCTGTTGCAGCGCAAAAAACAGCGGTCGAGCGAGGAGACAACATGCGAGTTGCCGTCTATCCCGGGACGTTCGATCCCCTGACGCGCGGGCACGAGGACCTGGTTCGTCGGGCGTCGAAGATCTTCGAGCGCCTGATCGTCGCGGTCGCCGACTCCCGCAACAAGCGACCGTTCTTCTCGCTCGACGAGCGCGTCGACATCGCCCGGGAGGTGCTGTCGCACTATCCGAACGTCACCGTCGCCGGGTTCTCCGGCCTGCTGAAGGATTTCGTCGAGCGCGAAGGCGCGACCGTGATCATCCGCGGGTTGCGCGCGGTGTCCGACTTCGAGTTCGAGTTCCAGATGGCCGGGATGAACCGCTACCAGATGCCGTCCGTCGAGACCTTGTTCCTCACGCCGTCGGACCAATACATGTTCATCTCCGGCACGATCGTCCGCGAGATCGCGATGCTCGGCGGCGACGTCTCGAAGTTCACGTTCCCGTCGGTCGAGAAGTGGCTCAAGCAGAAGGTGGCGACCCCGGCCGCCCTGACCCCTAGACCCGCGAGGAAAACTCCGGCGTCCGTCTCGGCATGGCCCTCATCATCACCGACCAGTGCATCAACTGCGACGTCTGCGAGCCCGAGTGCCCGAACGGCGCGATCTCGATGGGCGAGCGTGATCTACGAGATCGATCCGCACAAGTGCACGGAGTGCGTCGGGCACTTCGACCGCCCCCAGTGCCAGATCGTCTGCCCCGTCGAGTGCATCCCGCCCGACCCTTTGTGGCGAGAAAACAACGACGCGTTGATGGAAAAATTCAGACGTCTGCAGGGAAAAATTCAGGCATAGCTCAATCGGGGGATGGCGAAGCGAGGCACATTGCGTATTGCACGGATGTCACGATTCGTTTCTAGAGCGAACTCGCCTGCCTGGCATCCGCAGCGCGAATTTAGGCGCCCCGCGTTCCGTTTGCGGCATCGCTACAGGCCTCTCAAACGTGAGGACCAACGGTTCTTGAGTACGAACCATCGTGGCGCGCAGTCGGGGTAAACGCGCGAGACCGCCGGTTAATGGCATCTAGGCCGCGCAACGAAGCGCCGCTTCACCTGTAAAGACGGTAACCCAACTTCCAAAATCAGTCATCGGCTGATAGCGATACCCGTACCGCTCGCGCGAAGCCCGCCCGTCCTGCGGCATCACGTTCCACCCGCTGAAATGGTTTCCATCAGCTTTCGCCTCGACGCGATCAACGCATTCGTCTGCATATCGTCGAATCCGGGAATCGCTTGCGCGTCGAGGTCCGCGCGGTAACGCGCGAGCACGCGAATGAAGGGGTCGAAAAGATCCGGATCGAACTGCACGCCGCGCAGACGAGCGATTTCGTCGACGGCGCGTTCGTGCGTCCAGGCCTTCTTGTACGCGCGCATATGCGTCAGCGCGTCATACACGTCGGCATAAGCGCTGACGCGTGCCGATAGCGGGATCGCCTCACCGCTTCGTTTCGTCGGATACCCCGCGCCATTCCACCATTCGTGATGATGTCGCGCGACATCCGTGGCCATGACCAGGGTCGGGATCGTCGGAACCGGCGAGAATCTGCGCGCCGACTTCCGTATGCAGTCGCATGGCGGCCATTTCCGCGGCATCGAGCGGTCCCGGTTTCAGCAGAATGACCTCGTTGACCGCGATCTTTCCGATGTCGTGCAGCCGCGCCGCATGCTCGACCTGGACGCAGAACGTCTCGTCCATCCCGATCTCGCGCGCCAGCATGCTCGCGAGATGACCGACCCGATAACAATGCCGCCCGGTTTCATCATCGAAGAACTCGGCAGCGATCGCCCAGTTCTCGGCGGTGTTGACCGCGTCGGTGCGGATATCTCGGCGAATGCTCATCACTCGGAGCTTAGCCAAGTCATCATGAATCGCAGTAAGCTCCTCGTGCTTCGCTAAATGACGCTTATCAGGACCCTCCTCCGGAGGAAAATCGATCACCGTCGACGATAGCCATGCTTTAGCGGCCGTAAACGGATCGAGCAAGCAACTAGTGATATGGCTAGCCGTCTTCGGTTCTGAACCAACACGTCGATTCGCCAACTGCCGATAAAACTTTGCCTTTTTGACGCTCGTCGTATATTCAACTAACTCACGCGCAAAGGCCATTCCAGTAGCCGCCTCCTCTGGATTACATCCCTCGCTATAAACCTTAACCAACGTCTGCAGGACGAAGTGATGATATCGCCGCGTCTTTTTTGACTCACTATAAAGATTATGCAAACGTTCGCGCGCCCTTTGCTTATCTCCCAGCGCCCAATCGCAGACTGCCGTCGCTAGGGACAGCAGCGTGTCAATTCTTGGCGTCCGCGCATGAGCAACCTGAGCAACCGACTCAGAGAGAAACCGACGCGCCAATTCGGGCTCACCGCATTCAATCAAGAATAAGACGCGACCGCGCTCGAAGAAAGCTCTTCTTAAAGCCTGTATATCCGGGCTTAAATACCGCTGGCCAACTTCGAGGAAGCGACGCGCCGCGCCCACATCACCGATGCGGTGAGCAGCGAAAAGGCCATTCGACGCGCACTGAAGTTTTAGAGTTCGCGCGTTTAGCGACTCATCTTTCAGCGTGAGCACTTTGTGGGCCATCGCCATGGATTGGCGATAGTGACCCATTTCTTGAAGAACTGCAGTCACGTTGGCTAGACATGCCGCCTCAAGCGTCGCATCACCGAGCTTTCGGGCGAGCTTGACCGCCGTCTCAAGATGTTCCATCGCGGCGGGAAAATCTGCGACGTCAGCATATTGGCCGCCGAGAATGTTACAGATTCGCCGATGACTTCCTATGTCGCCGCAACTTTCCGCTTTGCTTGCGATTCCCTTTCCGAGTTGAATTCCTCGGTTGGAATCGTCTACTTCAAATAGAAAATTACAACAGCTATTTAGCAGGTTCGCGTACCGGCTAAATAGTGGTCCTTCGAGCCGATCTAGTAGCGCCAACGCAAAGCTCAAAGCCTTGGAAGCGCTATCTGGACGAGCCGCATCCAGTATCTGCTGCAGTTCTCCAGCGCATTGTTCTACGGTCTTTTCATCTGGCGCCCGGTTCGACTGAAGAAGATTCATACGGTGCTACAAGCGCGAGATAAGGCGACCTACGCCGCATTCTCAGAAGCGACACGTCTGTCGGCACGACAGTCTTCAAGGCACTTCCCTAACTGGGCCGATTTCGACAAGATGAGACGCAGACCGGCAATTTCTGTCGGTCTGTGCAATGAGTTGTAGCTCGACGCTATGCATTCCGAAACTCGTTGCGCAATGAAGCTAGGCCTTTCCCCGACCCCCGTCGGTTAGTACTCTCTTAAAGGAAATCCCATGACCAACTACATCGAAGTTGAATTCGCGGTGCTCGACGACCTGTCGCTCGCCGACGTCGGAGGTGGTGCTGACGTCAACGGCATTTAAGCCTGAGAATTAGCGCCACTTAAGTCTAGAACCTCGTCGCCCCCGCGACGAGGTTTTTTCCTTACGAGGCGTAGATGGAGACCGTAATCCATGAGGTCATCAGTTGCTTACGATGTACTTCGGCACAGTGATGCGGAACTTGAGACGGCATTGCCGTTTCGACATTCTCAAACATTGAATCGAAAGTGCATGACGTCCCCGTCGCGCACGACGTACTCCTTCCCCTCCAGCCGCATCTTCCCTTTCTCCTTCGCGCCCGCTTCGCCCTGGCATGCGATGAAGTCATCGTAAGCGATCACTTCGGCGCGGATGAAGCCGTGTTCGAAGTCGGTATGGATGACGCCTGCCGCCTGCGGCGCCGTCGCGCCGATCGGGACGGTCCAGGCACGCACTTCCTTCTCGCCGGCCGTGAAGTACGTCTGCAGTCCGAGCAGCTGGTAGCCGGCGCGGATCAGCCGGTTCAGGCCGGGCTCCGTCATTCCCATGTCTTCGAGGAAGACCGACTTGTCGGCGTCGTCGAGTTCCGCGATCTCCGATTCCAGCGACGCGCAGATGGCGACGACCGGCGCGCCGTGCTCGACGGCGTAGCGCTCGAGCGCGTCGAGCAGCGGGTTGTCGTGGAATCCGTTCTCGGCGACGTTCGCGACGAACATCGCCGGTTTCGCCGTGATCAGGCACAGCGGCTTGAGCAGCGCGAGCTCCTCGGCGTCGAGGCCGAGCGCACGCACCGGCTTCGCGTCGTTGAGTTGCGGCTCGACCTTCGCGAGCACCGTCAGCAGCCGCGCCGCGTCCTTGTCGCCGCCGCGCGCCTGCTTCGTGATCCGCACGATCGTCTTCTCGAGCGTCGCGAGGTCGGCCAGCGCCAACTCGGTCTGGATCACCTCGACGTCCGACAGCGGGTCGACCTTGCCGGCGACGTGCACGACGTTCGGGTCGTCGAAGCACCGCACGACGTTGACGATCGCGTCAGTCTCGCGGATGTGCGCGAGGAACTGGTTGCCGAGCCCCTCGCCCTTCGACGCACCGGCGACGAGACCCGCGATGTCGACGAACTCGACGATCGCCGGCACGATCCGCTCGGGCTTCGCGATCGCGGCGAGCGCCGCGAGCCGCTCGTCCGGCACCTCGACGACGCCGGTGTTCGGCTCGATCGTGCAGAACGGATAGTTCTCGGCCGCGATGCCGGCCTTCGTCAACGCGTTGAAGAGGGTGGACTTGCCGACGTTCGGCAGGCCGACGATGCCGCAGCGAAGCGCCATGGGTCACTCGTGAATGGAAGGAAAAACCCGCCATTCTATAAGAGCGTTCCCGCGCGGCTCAGGCTCACGGCTCACGGCTCACGGCTCACGGCTCGCGGCTCGCGGCCGGCGGCCGGTTGCTCGAGCCGGCGACTCGCGGCTCGGCTTGCGGCTGATCCCGCCGGCCGGTGGCCGCGCGCGCCCGTGCGCCGAATGCCGCGCGCCAGATGCGGTGCGTCGACTCCGCCGACCGCCGCTCAGGCGAGCAGCAGGTCGACGTCGTGCGCGATCGCGGCGGGGCCCTCGCCGGGCCGCACGTACAGGCGGATGCGGCCCGACGGGTCGAACACGTACGTGCCGGCCGAATGGTCGAGCGAATAGGAGCCGGGCGTGGTTCCGGGGACCTTCTGATAGAAGACCTTGAAGTCCTTCGCGGTGCGGGCGGTGTCCGCGTCGTCGCCGCGCAGGCCGACGAACCGGCGGTCGAACGACGGCACGTATTGCGACAGCAGCGCCGGCGTGTCGCGGTCGGGGTCGAGCGTCACGAACAGCACCTGGACCCGGTCGGCGCGCGGCCCGAGCGTCTGCATGACGGTCTTCAGGTCCGCCATCGTCGTCGGGCACACGTCCGGACACTGCGTGTAGCCGAAGAACAGCAGCACGACCTTGCCGCGATAGTCGGCGAGCGACCGCGGGTGGCCGGCCGCGTCGGCGAGATGGAAGTCCTGCGCGTAGTCGGCGCCGGTGATGTCGACGCTGTCGAACTGCGCCGGCGGTCGCGACCCGCCGCACGCCGCGACCGTCGCGCGACAGGAACGCCGCCGCGAGCGCTGCGTCGCCAAGCGACGCACCGGTCGCCATCGTCACGCCGCCAGGTAGTGATCGACGAGCAGCGCGGCGAACAGCAGCGACAGATAGACGATCGAAAAGCGGAAGGTCCGCCGCGCCAGCGCATGCGCCTCGGGCTCGGTGCGTCGCTCGCCAGATCGACCACGACAGCTGGCACGAAGCGGGCGCCGAGGACGAGCGCCGCGACGAGGTACGGCCAGCCGCTCATCCGCGACGCGAACGGCAGCAGCGTCGTCGCGACGAGCGCGATCGTGTACAGCAGGACGTGCAGCCGCGTGTAGCGCGCGCCGTGCGTGACCGGCAGCATCGGCAGGCCCGACTTGCGGAAGTCTTCGGTGCGGTACAGCGCCAGCGCCCAGAAGTGCGGCGGCGTCCAGACGAAGATGATCAGCACGAGGATCCACGCCTGCGCCGGGACGTGATCGGCCATCGCCGCCCAGCCGAGCGCCGGCGGCATCGCGCCCGACGCGCCGCCGATCACGATGTTCTGCGGCGTCATCGGCTTGAGCAGCATCGTGTAGACGACGGCGTAGCCGACGAACGTCGCGAACGTCAGCCACATCGTCAGCGGATTGACGAGCTGCGACAGCACCAGCATGCCGGCGCCGCCGATGATGCCGGAACCGACCAGGGTCTCGAACGGCGTGAGCTCGCCCGACGCCGACGCGCGGCGCCGCGTGCGCGCCATCCGGGCGTCGAGTTCGCGTTCGACCAGGCAGTTGACCGCGAACGCCGCGCCGGCCAGCAGCCAGATGCCGACGGTCGCGGCCACCAGCTTCTGCAACGGAGGCAGCCCCGGCACCGCGAGGAACATGCCGATCACGGCGCAGAAGACCGCCAGCTGCGTGACGCGCGGCTTCGTCAGCGCGTAGTACTGCGCGAGCTTGCGGCTGACGGAGGCGTGCAGGACTTGTTGCATCGATCGGATCGTCGGGAACCCTGCGGGCGGTTGGCCGACTCGGTCAGCCTGCGGCCCGGCTCAGCACCGGGGTGGCGCGGGGCGACGGCGCGGCGTTCGCCGAAGCGTCGGCGACGGGCGCTGCATGGAGCCGGTAATTTATCACGGCGAGGGTCGCCACCAGCGCCGCGGCACCGGCGTTGTGCAGCACCGCCGCGACCAGCGGCCAGGCGAACACGACGTTGACCAGCCCCGTCAGCCACTGCGCGACCAGGAGCGCCGGCGAGCATCCGCGCCGGCACGAGCGACCCGGGGGACGTTCCACAGCCGCCACGCGAGCGCGGCGACCACGACGGCGACGACCGCCGCGAACGTGCGGTGCGTCCAGTGGATCGCCGTCAGCGCCGCGACCGTGAGGTAGCCGCCGTGCGCGTCCTGCCCGAGCGCGCGCCACGGCGCGAAGCCGTCGGCGAAGTCCATCGACGGCAGCCAGACCCCCTGGCACGTCGGGAAGTCGGTGCAGGCGAGCACCGCGTAGTTGGCGCTCACCCAGCCGCCGAGCCCGACCTGGACGACCAGCGCGACCGAGGCGACGGCCGCCAGCGCCCGCAGCGACGGCGCCGCCTTCGCGGTCGACGCGGCGGTCGCCGCATCGTCGAGCTTCGACGCGTGCCAGACCAGCGTCGCGAGCAGCGCGAGGCCGAGCAGCAGGTGCGTCGCGACGAAGATCGGCTGCAGCCGTTGCGTGACGGTCCACGCGCCGAACGCGCCCTGCAGCACGACGAGTCCGAGCGTCGCGGCCGCGAGGCCGGGGAAGGCCGCGCCTCGCGCACGGCGCGCGCGCAGCAGGCTCGCGACGAGCAGCGAGACGATCAGCAGCCCGACCGCCATCGCGAGGTAGCGATGGATCATCTCGATCCACGCCTTGTGCATCGTGACCGGGCCGGTCGGCATCGCGCGCTCGGCCGCGTGGATGTCGCCGGACGCCATCAGCGGGTTGGCCTTCGCGTAGCAGCCCGGCCAGTCGGGGCAGCCGAGGCCGGAGTCGGTCAGCCGCGTGAAGCCGCCGAAGACGACGAGGTCGAACGTGATGAACGCCGTGATCCAAGCGAGCCGACGCAGCCGGCCACCGGCGTCGCGAGCCCGACCGAACCAGACCGCGCCGAGCGGCACCGAGGCGATGGCGATGCCCGCGAACGCGAGCAGCAGCAGGTCGACGCTCTTCATCGTCAGCCGATCCGCGACGCGGCGCAGCAGCTTCGCGAGGTCGCGCTTCGTCCGGTTCGGGTCCGCGTGCTCGGGGAACCGCATCATCAGGTTGCCGAGCGGATCGACGACGTAGATGTGCGCCGCGTAGCCGGCCGGGTCGGCGGGATCGCCGAGCCACCGCGCGAGCTCGACCGGATCGGCGCGCAGCATCCCGGTGCCGTCGTAGTCGCGGATCAGCATCGTCGACAGCGGCGCGGCGTCGGGGATCAGCCAGACGCGCTCGACGCGATCGCGTTCCTTGCCGGTCGTGAGTCGCACCTGCCGCAGATGGTAGAGCCGGTCGGGACAGTCGCCGGTGCAGTCGCCGCCGGCGACCATCAGCATGCACCCACTTGCCGCGCAGCGATGCGGCGTCGAACGGCCGGCCGTCGAGCGTCGTCAGGTGCAGCGGCGGGCGTCGGTCGCTGCGGCTGGATCAGCGTGCCGTAGTTGCTGCGCGCGTCCGGGCGCACGAAGTAGTAGACGACGTACGACGCGATCACCGGCGCCGCGCAGATCGCGAGCACGAGCCAGAGCTTCACGCGCCCGCGACGGCGGGCGTTCAGCGAGGGGCAAGGCGGCCATGCCGGATCACGCGGGCGATGCGATAGACGAGAAAGGCGGCGAGCGCCGCGGCAAGCCCGAACCACTGGAACGCGTAGCCGTGATGGCGATCGATCTGCGCCTGCAGCGCACCGCCGCGATCGGCGCCCTCGCGGGTCAGCCCGTCGGCGAGCGCCGCCGGCGTCCTGGCGGACGACGAGCCGCAGCGGCAGCGAGCCGGACGCGCGGGCGTACGCGTCGAAGTCGAAATTCTGCCAGATTCCCCCGAGCCGCCGCTCCGCCGGCTTGCCGAGCTCGAGCAGCCGCGGCGCATCGGCGAGCGCGACGCCGTCGACGGCGACGGGCCCGTCCGGCGTGCGGTACGACGCGATCCGCTGCCGATCGTGCGGATCGCGAGGCACCCAGCCGCGGTCGACGATCACGTCGACCGGTCGCGGGCCGTCGATCGCGAGCGGCATCAGCACCTCGAATCCCGAGACGCCGGCGAGCGGGCGGTTGTCGAGGTAGACGACGCCGTCGGGACGCCAGCGGCCGGCGAAGCGCACGTGGCGATCGACGAGCAGCCGCGGCTCGCGCAACGCGGCGGCGTCGGGCTCGACCGGCGGCGCATGCGCCGCGGCCTCGAAGCGCTGCTGCAGTGCTTCCTTGCCGGCGGCGCGGCGCAGCTGCCACGCGCCGAGCGCGCAGGTCGCCGCGATCGCGGCGACGATCGCGACGGCCGCGACGACGGCCCGGCCGGCCGGCATCGCGCCCGGGCGGCCCGCGTCGCGCGGCGAGCTCTGTGAGATCATCGAAGCCATGCGCTATGTCGTGATCGTCGCGTTCGTGCTGATCCTCGCCAGCCTGACGTCGGCCCTCGTCTTCATCATGAAGGACCGCGGTCGCAGCGACCGCACCGTGACCGCACTCGCGATGCGCGTGGGATTCTCGATCACGCTGTTCGTTCTGATCCTCGTCGCCTACAAGCTCGGCTGGATCCAGCCGACCGGCTTTCGCTGAGCGACGGGTCCGGGACCCGGGTCCCGCGGCGACGACGAACAAAAAACGCCGCGGCCGCGGCGTTCTTCGCGACGCGAGGGCTCGTCAGAGCCAGTAGACGACGACGTACAGGCCGAGCCAGACCACGTCGACGAAGTGCCAGTACCACGCGGCGCCTTCGAATCCGAAGTGATGGTCCGGCGTGAAGTCGCCGCGGATCACGCGGAACAGCATCACCGACAGCATCAACGCGCCCATCGTCACGTGGAAGCCGTGGAAGCCGGTCAGCATGAAGAACGTCGAGCCGTAGATGCCGGACGTCAGCTTCAGGTTGAGCTGCGAGTACGCGTGACCGTACTCGTAGATCTGGAAGCCCAGGAACGTCGCGCCGAGCAGGATCGTGAGGAACAGCCAGATCGCGGTCTTGCGGCGCTGGTCGTGGCGCAGCGCGTGGTGCGCGATCGTCAGCGTGACGCCGGACGTCAGCAGCAGCGCCGTGTTGATCGTCGGCATCGGGAACGGCGTCATCGCCGTGAACGACTCGATCGATCCGGCGGGACCGACGCTCGGCCACTTGCCGGCGAAGTCGGGCCACAGGACGTGCGCGTCGAGCGACGACAGCTCGCGGCAGCGAGATGACGCGCGCGTAGAACAGCGCGCCGAAGAACGCGCCGAAGAACATCACCTCGGAGAAGATGAACCAGCTCATGCTCCAGCGGAACGACACGTCGATCCGGTTGCCGTACTGGCCGCCCTCGGACTCGCCGATCGCGTCGCCGAACCAGCGGTACAGCACGGTCAGCATGCACAGGATGCCGAGGCCGTTCGCGTACGGCGCCCACGGCTGGCCGTTGACCCAGCCGGCGGCGCCGAGCATCGTCAGCAGCATCGACGCGCCGCCGAGCAGCGGCCAGAACGACGGGCCCGGCACGAAGTAATGCGACGACACCGGACCCTGTACGGCATGCGAGACGTCGGCCGACGCGTTCGTCACCACGGAACTGCTCATCACCATCTCCAGACTGAATGCGTCAGTGTACGACGCGCTGCACGATCAGGATCAGCACCAGCACGAACAACGCGACGCCGAGCAGCGCGGCCACGATCACGGCGACCGGGTTCAGCGACGCCGCGTCGCGCTCGAGGTCGGCCCGCTTGCGCACGCCGAAGAACGACCAGAACACCGCGACCAGCGTGCGGCCGAAGCCGGCGCGCGGCGGGCGCTCGTCCGCCGCCACGCGTCACCCCTTCGGCGACGCCGGCGCGGTTGCCGTGGCGGGCCCGCCGACCTCGAAGAACGTGTACGAAAGCGTGATCGTGTCGACGTTCTTCGGGATCTTCGGGTCGATCACGAAGACGACCGGGAACTGCTTCGCCTCGTGCGGCGCGAGCGCCTGCTGCTTGAAGCAGAAGCACTCGACCTTGCGGAAGTACGGCATCGCCTGCTGCGGCGCGTAGCTCGGGATCGCCTGCGCCTGCATCGCCCGCGGCTGCTGATTCGCGATCTCGTACGTCATCGTCGTCAGCTCGCCGGGGTGGACCTTCAGCGACCGCGTGGCCGGCATGAAGCGCCACGGCCCGCGCGCGTTGCCGTCGAACTCGACGGTGATCGTCCGCGACAGGTCGACCTGCGTGCTCTTCGCGAAGGCGGCGGCGCCGGCGTCGGTCTGCGTCAGCTCGTTGACGCCGGTGATCTCGCAGATCTTGCGATACAGCGGCACGAGCGAATAGCCGAAGCCGAACATCAGCGCGGTGACGACGACGAGCTTGCCGAGCATCGCGGCGTTCAGGCGACGACGCAGCGCGTCGAATCGTCGTGGCGGGGCGCGGGGCGTCCATGCGGTCAATGATGTCCGAGCGCGTACTTCAGGATCGCGCCGACGAAGAACACCAGCGCGATCGACGCGAGGATGAGTCCGGTGCGCCGGTTGCGCGCGCGGATCTCCGCGTCACGCGGCGTCCTCGCGTCGGGTTCGTAGCCGCTCATCGTCGGTCGGGTCGGCGAACGGAGTCAGCGCACCAGCGGCGGCGTCTCGAACGTGTGGAACGGCGCCGGGCTCGGCACCGTCCACTCGAGGCCTTCGGCGCCTTCCCACGGATTGTCGGCCGCCTTCGGTCCGCCCTTGATCGTCGGGATCACGACCGCGAACAGGAAGTAGACCTGCGACAGGCCGAAGCCGAACGCGCCGATCGTCGCGATCTGGTGGAAGTCGGTGAACTGCATCGGATAGTCGGCGTAGCGGCGCGGCATGCCGGCGAGCCCGAGGAAGTGCATCGGGAAGAACGTCACGTTGAACCAGATCAGCGAATTCCAGAAGTGGAACTTGCCGCGACCTTCCGGATACATGTGGCCGGTCCACTTCGGCGCCCAGTAGTAGAAGCCGGCGAACAGCGCGAACAGCGAGCCGGCGACGAGCACGTAGTGGAAGTGCGCGACGACGTAGTACGTGTCCTGCAGCTGGATGTCGATCGGCGAGATGGCCAGGATGACGCCGGTCAGGCCGCCCATCGTGAAGACGAACAGGAAGCCGATCGCGAACAGCATCGGCGTCTCGAACGTCATCGAGCCCTTCCACATCGTCGCGATCCAGTTGAACACCTTCACGCCGGTCGGCACCGCGATCAGCATCGTCGCGTACATGAAGAACAGCTGGCCGGTCACCGGCATGCCGGTCGTGAACATGTGGTGCGCCCAGACGATGAACGACAGGATCGCGATCGAGCTCGTCGCGTAGACCATCGACGCGTAGCCGAACAGCGGCTTGCGGGCGAACGCCGGGATCACCTGCGAGATGATGCCGAACGCCGGCAGGATCATGATGTAGACCTCGGGGTGACCGAAGAACCAGAAGATGTGCTGGTACATCACCGGGTCGCCGCCGCCGGCCGCGTTGAAGAACGACGTGCCGAAGTGACGGTCGGTCAGCACCATCGTGATCGCGCCGGCCAGCACCGGCATCACGGCGATCAGCAGGTAGGCCGTGATCAGCCAGGTCCACACGAACATCGGCATCTTCATCAGCGTCATGCCGGGCGCGCGCATGTTGAGGATCGTGACGATGATGTTGATCGAACCCATGATCGACGACGCGCCCATGATGTGGATCGCGAAGATCGCGAGGTCCATCCCCGGGCCCATCTGGACCGACAGCGGCGCGTAGAGCGTCCAGCCCGCGGCGGTCGCGCCGCCCGGCACGAAGAACGACAGCGTCAGCATCAGCGCGGCCGGGGGCAGCAGCCAGAAGCTGAAGTTGTTCATCCGCGCGAACGCCATGTCGGGCGCGCCGATCATCAGCGGCACCTGCCAGTTCGCGAAGCCGACGAACGCCGGCATGATCGCGCCGAACACCATGATCAGGCCGTGCATCGTGGTGAACTGGTTGAACAGCTCGGGGTTGACGATCTGCAGGCCCGGCTCGAACAACTCGGCGCGCAGCAGCAGCGCGAGCAGCGCCGCCTTCCATCAGCATCGTGAACGAGAAGAACAGGTACAGCGTCCCGATGTCCTTGTGGTTCGTCGCGGTGACCCAGCGACGCCAGCCGGTCGGCGTGTGGTGCGCTTCGTCGTCGTGCGCGTGACCGTGACCGTGCGCGTGGTCGTCGTGCGGATGGTCGATGGCGGTGGTGCTCATGGTGTCTCCAGGCGCTGCCGGTCGGCGCGCAGGTTCGAAAGCGGGTTCGCGGACGCGGTCGGGGCTACGACTTCTTGCGATCGGCCATCACGTCGGTCGGCTGGACGACCGGATCGTTGCCCTTGCCGGCGTTGCTCCAGCCGTTGCGCGTGTACGTGATGACCGACGCGATCTCGACGTCGGACAGCTGGTTCCAGGCGGGCATCTTGCCGCCGTTCTGGCCGTGCAGCAGCACGGCGATCTGCGCGTCCTTCGGCCCGAGGACCTTCGGATCGCCGACGAGCGCCGGCGCGCCGATCGCGGCGTTGCCGGTGCCGCCGGCCTGATGGCAGACCGCGCAGTTGCGCGTTGAAGATCTTCTCGCCGCGCGACGTCAGCTCGGCGACCGTGTACGTCTTGGTCGGATCGTCGGCCTGGGCCGCCATCTCCTTCTTCTTGTCGTGCGACCCACTTCGTGTAGTCCTCGGCGGACACGACCTTGACGTTGATCGGCATGTACGCATGCTCGGCGCCGCACAGCTCCTGGCACTGCCCGCGGTACATGCCGATCTTCTCGGCCTTGAACCACGTGTCGCGCACGAAGCCGGGAATCGCGTCCTGCTTGATGCCGAACTGCGGCACGGCGAACGCGTGGATCACGTCGTTGGCGGTCGTGATGACGCGCACCTTCTTGTTGACCGGCACGACGAGCGGATTGTCGACGTCGAGCAGGTACGTGTCGCCTTGCGGGATGCGCCTTGATGCCTTCGGACGGGAAGCCCGACTCCTCGCGCGGCGTCGTCAGCGTCGAGATGAAGCCGATGCCCTCGCCCTCGCCGTTCAGGTAGTCGTAGCCCCAGCGCCACTGGTAGCCGGTCGCCTTGATCGTCAGGTCGGCGTTCGTCGTGTCCTTCATGTCGACGATCAGGCGCGTCGCCGGCAGCGCCATCGCGATCACGATGATGAACGGCACGATCGTCCAGATGATCTCGACGGTCGTGTTCTCGTGCCACGTCTCCGCCTTGTGCCCGACCGACTTCCGGTGCTTGAACACGGCGTAGAACATCACGCCGAACACGAGCACGAAGATGACGAGGCAGACGAGCAGCACGAACGTGTGCAGGTCGTAGATGTCGGACGCGATCTTCGTCACGCCGACCGGCAGGTTCAGCTGGTTGACCTTCGGGCCGCCGGGCGCGTCGCCGACCGCCCAGGCCGCGTCGCCGAACAGCGACGCGACGGCCGCGGCGACGAGGGCCGCGAACGACGCGACGTGGGCCCGCTTGCGCAGGAGGGCGGCGACGATGTGCATCATGTGACTCGATTCTCCGATCAGCGCGCGCGCCGCATCGCGACGCCTGCGCGCAATTCAGCTGGTGGGCGCGAGGGCCTGCCGCAGTTCGCGCGCGAAGCGCCGGCGTTCGCGCTCGCTGACGAACCGCCCGACGGCGATCCGCTCGCCCCTCGCGACGACCGCGAGCCTGCCGCGCGGCCGGGACTCCATTTCGATGCGCACCGCCCACGGCTCGACGCGCGTCACGCACCGCCGGTTGCCGTCGATCGACTCGATCTCGAGCGCGTGCGGGTCGAGCGACACGCGCTCGCCGTCGACCGCGTGGCGCGCGTAGATCAGCAGCGCCGCGCCGAGCGCCGTCATCTCGAGGACGGAGAACGGCAGGATCATCCAGACGCCGCGCAGCAGGAACACCGTCGCGATCAGCACCGACGCGGCGACCAGCGACAGGTAGAACGCGCCGACTTGCCGCGGCGTGAGGGCGCAGTTGCGGCTCAGCATCCAGACGCGCTTCATGCCGGACGCCGTTCGTGACTCGTGTACCCGCAGCATTGCCCCGACCGTCGTTGATGCGGTGATTCGCGCGGCCGCCCGCGACGCACGGCGCGGTCGCCGCCGTCGACCCGTCGATCGACGCGCGGACGCACCGTGCAGGAGACACCGGGGAATACCGGCGTCTTCAGCGCGGGTGGATTATAGGGAGAACGCCCCTGCCGGGCAACCGAGCGCCGGGCGCGTCGACATCACCGGCGCGGGCCGCGTTGCAGGCGCACGATCGTCTCGCCGGCGCTCGTCGTCTTCGGCTCGCCGCGCCAGGCGTGCGCGAAGATCAGCTCGAACGTCAGCGCGTAGCGGCCGTTCCCATCACGGGTGGCGTCGAGCGCCGCCGCGACGCGACGGCCGCTGTCGCGCCCGGCGAGACCCGCGGGCCGCCCCACGAGCGCGAGCCCGCCGAGCGTGCGCACGTCGGCCCACAGGTCGGCCGCCGTCGAGTAGGTCAGCGTGAGCCGCTCGACGTCGACGACCGGCGCGACGAATCCGGCGGCGACGAGCATGTCGCCGTAGTCGTGCATGTCGACGAACGGCATCACGTGCGGCCGCCGGTCGACGGCCCGGAACGCGTCCGCGACCTGCGCGAGCGTGTCGGGCCCGAACGCCGAGAACGCGACCAGCGCGCCGGGGCGCGCGACCCGGGCCCATTCCACGAGCACGCGGTCGGGCGCCGCGCTCCAGTGCAACGCGAGGTTCGACCACAGCACGTCGAACGTCCGCGCCGCGAACGGCAGCGCACCGAAGTCCGCCTGCACCGCGAGCGGTGCGGCGGCGCGTCCGAACCAGCGGGCGATGCCGCTCGTGGCCAGGCTCGCGCGCAGCCGCTCGAGCCGCGGCATCGCGACGTCGACATCGACGATCGGCGCGTCGGTGAAGCGGGCCCGCAGCGCCGCGGTGTCGCGCCCGGTGCCGCATCCGAGGTCCGCGACGCGCGTGGCCTCGACCCGGATCGCCGCCATGCGTTCCATCATCCGCCGCGCGACCTCGCGGGCGACGAAGTCGTCGCCGTCGAGGACGCGCGGACGGCCGAAGCCGCGACGCACGCGCTCGAGGTCGATCGGCCGGGTCGCGTCGGTCGGCGTCGTCATCGCGGCTCCGCCGAACGGACGACGGAGCGTCGCGTCGCCGTTGCTAGACTCGCCGCACGATGCTCCACACGCCGTCCGTCCCCACCCTGCGCCGCGCGCTCGTCGCGTCGGCCGGCCACGTGCTCGACCGCATCTGCCCGCCGGCGTGCGTGCTGTGCCTCGCGCCCGGCGAACTGCTGTGCGCCGACTGCCGGACCGATGCGTCGCCCGACGGTCGCGCGGCCTGCGCCCGCTGCGCCGTGCCGTTGCCGGCACCGGCGGCCGCGTGCGGACGCTGCCTGAAGCGCCGCCCCGCGTACGACGCGACGCTCGCGGCCGCGCTGTTCGAGGCGCCGTTCGACCAGATCGTGCGCGGCCTGAAGTACGGGGCGACGCTCGCCTATGCGCCGCTGTTCGCGCGGCTGCTGCACGCCGCCGTCGCGATCCGCGGCGAACACGTCGACGTGCTGCTGCCGGTGCCGTTGTCGCGCGCGCGGATGGCCACGCGCGGCTTCAACCAGGCCATCGAGATCGCGCGGCCGCTCGCCCGCGCGCTCGACCGGCCGCTCGATACCGCGAGCGTGCTGCGCGTCGTCGACACCGCGCCGCAGGCCTCGCTGCCGTTCGAGGCGCGCCGACGCAACGTGCGTCGCGCGTTCGCGGTCGTCGACGCGCGGCGTGGCGCCGTCGAGGGCCGCACGATCGGCGTCGTCGACGACGTGCTGACGACCGGCGCGACGCTCGACGAGCTCGCGCGCACGCTGAAGCGCGCCGGCGCGGCGCGCGTCGTGAACCTCGTCGTCGCCCGCACGCCGTAGCCCCGCGCCGTGTTCAACGTCGTGCTCGTCCGGCCGCAGATCCCGCCGAACACCGGCAACGTGATCCGCCTGTGCGCGAACAGCGGCGCGACGCTGCACCTCGTCGAGCCGCTCGGCTTCGCGCTCGACGACGCACGGATGCGCCGCGCGGGCCTCGACTATCACGAGTTCGCGACGATGCGCGTCCATCGCTCGTGGGACGCGCTGGTCGACGCGGCGAAGCCGGACGTCGCGCGGATGTTCGTGCTGACGACGCACGGGGTCGCGTCGCCGTTCGACCGCCGCTACGAAGCGGGCGACTGGTTCGTGTTCGGCTCCGAGACCGACGGCCTGCCGCCCGCCGTCCACGCGTTCGTCGCCCCCGACCATCGCCTGCGGCTGCCGATGCGGCCGGGCCAGCGCAGCCTCAACCTGTCGAACGCGGTCGCGGTCGTCGTCTTCGAGGCGTGGCGGCAGGCCGGCTTTGCCGGCGCGTCGGATCGCTGACGACCGCGGGCTCAATGCTCGTGACGCGGCGCCCGCGCGAGCAGGTGGCCGAGCGCGTCGCGCGGCGCGAGCCCGTCGAACAGGATCGCCGACACCGCCGCGCCGATCGGCATCTCGACGCCCAGACGCTCGGCGCTCGCCTTGACCGCGCGCGCGCACTCGACGCCTTCGGCGACATGGCCGAGCGACGCGAGCGTCGTCGCGAGCGGACGGCCCTGCCCGAGCGCGAGCCCGACGCGCCGATTGCGCGACAGCGCGCCGGTGCACGTCAGGATGAGGTCGCCGACGCCGGTCAGCCCCATCAGCGTCTCGGCGGAGCCGCCGAGCGCGACGCCGTAGCGCATCATCTCCGAGAGGCCGCGCGTCAACAGCGCCGCGCGCGCGTTCGCGCCGAGCTCGAGCCCGTCGCAGATGCCGGCCGCGATCGCGAGGACGTTCTTGACCGCGCCGCCGACCTCGACGCCGATGACGTCCGACGATCGATAGACGCGTACCGCGCCGCCGTGCAGCGTGTGGACGATTCGCTCGGCGAGCACCTCGTCGGCCGACGCCGCGGTCAGCGCGACCGGCAGGCCGGCCGCGACCTCGCTCGCGAAGCTCGGCCCCGACAGCGTCGCCGCGGCGACGCCGGGCATCGCCTCCGCGACGACCTGATGCGGCAGCAGGCAGCTGTCGCGCTCGAGACCCTTGCAGACGCAGACGACCTGACGCGGCCGGTGCGGCGCGAGCGCGAGGCCGGTCTCGCGAAGCGCCGACACCGGCGTGGCGAGGACGATCAGCTCGGCGCCGTCGGCGGCCTCGGCGAGATCCGACGTCAGCGCGATCGCGCCCGACAGGACGAAGCCCGGCAGGTAGCGCGTGTTCTCGCGCGAGCGGCGCATCGCGTCGACATGCGAAGCGCTGCGCGCATGGAGCGTGACCTCGTGCCGCTTCGCGGCGATCAGCGCCAGGGCGGTCCCCCACGCGCCCGCCCCGACGATCGAGATGCGCATCAGACGGCCGGCACCGGCTCGCCTACGTTCCCCACACGCTGCCGACGCGGACGAAGCCGGTCTGCCCGTCGCGATGACGCACGGCGACCCAGCCGCCGCTCGGTGGCGAGGTCACGTCCATCTCGACGCCGGGCTGCACGCGGAAGACGATCGGCGCGTTGTCGTCCGGCGCGGCGCGCACCGCCACGATGGCGCGCTCCGTCACGACGACCGTCCGCTGCGGCACGAGCATCCGCTTCTCGACCCAGGAGAAGCCGCCGCTCGAGTCGCGCACCCGCGCCCAGTCGTCCTGCGCGAGGATGACGTCGACCGGCATCCCGCGCGGCGCGATCGCGATCTTCGTCCCGCGCAGCGTCGGCGCGTCGTACAGCACCGCCGGCTCGTTGCCGATCGACTGATAGTCGACCGCGAACGCCGGCGCGGCGGCCAGCACGAGGGCGGCTGACGCGAGGCGGACGAGCGAGGCGTGCACGGACCGCATCGCCGGCCTACTGGATCGGCGTGCCGCCCGCGTCGACGAGCGACGACGGCTGGCCGGCCTGGGCGAGCGCGGCCTTGCGCTGGTTGTAGAACGCCTCGAAATTGATCTCGCTCAGGTGGATCGGCGGGAAGCCGGTCCGCGTGATCAGGTCCGACAGGTTCGCCCGCAGATACGGATAGACGATGTTCGGGCTGACGATGCCGAGGATGCCTTCCATCTGCTCGGCCGGCACGTTGCGGATCTCGAAGATGCCGGCCTGCTTGACCTCGACGAGGAACGCGACCTGCTCCTTGACGCGCGTCGTCACGGTGACCGTGACCGTGACCTCGTAGATGCCGTCGACGACGCCGGCGTTCGACACGTCGAGCTGGACCTCGACGTTCGGCGCCTCCGTCTCGAGGAAGATCCGCGGCGCGTTCGGAATCTCGAGCGACGCGTCCTTCAGATAAACGCGCTGGATGTTGAAGACGGGCTGCGTCGAAGTCGTGTCTGCCATGGTCGTTGTCGTGGTGCGCAGCTCGCTGCGCGGGAGTCGGCGCACGGTCGACGACCGTGCGGTGGTTGCATCAGGCGGACAGCAGCGCCGCCAGCTCGCCGTGCCGGTCGAGCGCCGCGAGATCGTCGTAGCCGCCGACGTGCCGCTCGCCGATGTAGATCTGCGGCACGGTGCGCCGGCCGGTCTTCGCCATCATGTCCGCGCGAGCGGACGGGTCGAGGTCGATGCGGATCTTCTCGATCTCCGTGACGCCCTTCGAGCGCAGCAGGCGCTCGGCCATCACGCAGAACGGACACACCGCGGTGCTGTACATGCGCACGGACGTCGTCATCAATCGTTCCTTCTTTCTCGCCGCGGCTCAGACGGCCTTGGCCGGCGATGCGTCGTCGCCGGCGGCGATCGCGTCCGCCGCGGGCACGACCGCCTCGCCGATCGCCGAGGCCGGCTCGACGGCCGACGGCACGACCGCGCCCGTCGACTTCGGCGGGCGCCCGCGATTGTCGCTCTTCTTGCGACCCGCATCCTTCGCGGGCCGGTTCGTGTCGCCGCGTCCGCCCTGCACGAGCGGCAGCGACGCCTGCCTCCAGGCCGCGATGCCGCCGGCCAGCGTGTACGCGTCGGCGAAGCCCTGCTCCTTGAACGTCGCGATCGCGCGCGCCGACTGCTGGCCCGCGGCGCACACGACGAGGATCGGCCGCGCCTTGAAGCGCGACAGCTCGGCCGCGCGGGTGGCGAGCGCGTCGGCCGGGATGTTGCGAGCGCCGGCGAGCGATCCTTCGGCGAACGCCTTCTCGTCGCGGACGTCGACGACGATCGCGTTGCGATGATTGATGAGCTGCGTGGCCTCGAGCGGGCTCAGCGACGCGTCGCCGCCGCCACGCCGCAGCATCGGCCAGAACAGGAGGCCGCCGCTGACGAGCGCGAGCGCGATGAGGAGCAGATTGTCGTAGAAGAAGGTCACGGCGAAGGGTCGAACGGCGGGAACGACGAAGGTGGGACGGCGGCGGACCTCGCGCGGACCGGCCGACGCGTCTCGTCGATTCGCGCGACGACGACGGTGCGCCGGACGCGCATTATAAAATACCCGCCCGTCGCGCCGTCCGGCGCCCGAACCAGGCGGTCCTCCGCCGACGACCGACCGACCCCATGCACACACTCGTCCTGCTGCGCCACGGTGAATCGACGTGGAACCGCGAGAACCGCTTCACCGGCTGGACCGACGTCGATCTGACCGAGCGGGGTCGCGAGGAAGCACGCGATGCGGGACGGCTGCTGAAGGCCGAAGGCTTCGACTTCGACGTCGCCTACACGTCGGTGCTGCAAGCCGGGCCATCCGCACGCTGTGGATCGCGCTCGACGCGATGGATCGCATGTGGCTGCCGGTGCTGCCGTCGTGGCGGCTCAACGAGCGGCACTACGGCGCGCTGCAGGGACTCGACAAGGCCGAGACCGCGGCGAAGTACGGCGACGAGCAGGTGCTGGTCTGGCGCCGCAGCTACGACACGCCGCCGAGCCCGCTCGCGCCCGATGACCCGCGCGCGAATCTCGACGATCCGCGTTATGCGCACGTCGACCGTGACGAGCTGCCGCTGACCGAGTGCCTCAAGGACACCGTCGCGCGCGTGCTGCCGTACTGGAACGAGAAGATCGCGCCCGACATCCGGGCCGGCAAGCGCGTGCTGATCGCGGCGCACGGCAATTCGCTGCGCGCGCTCGTCAAGCATCTCGACGGCATCGGCGACGACGAGATCGTCGGCGTCAACATCCCGACGGCGCGGCCGCTCGTCTACGAGCTCGACGACGACCTCCGGCCGATCGGCAGCCGGTACCTCGGCGACGCGGCGCAGATCGCAGCCGCGATGGCCGCCGTCGCGGCGCAGGGCAGGGCGAAGGCCGCGTAGACGGCGCACCGGCGCGACGTGCCGATGAACCGCGCGGCGCGGGGCGCCGGCATCGCGCTCGCGTTCGCGCTCGGCGTCGGGTTCTCCGCGCCGGCGGCGACTGCATCGAAGCGGGCGAAGGCGAAGCCGTCGGCGACGGCCGCCGCGGCGCCGCCCGAACCGGCCGACCCGCGCGAGGCGCAGCGCGAACAGAGCGCCGAGCGCGATCGGCTGACGGCCCGCATCGCGGAACTGAAGAAGCAGATCGCCGCCGGCGAACGCTCGCGATCCGGCGCGGCCGCCGCGTTGAAGCGCGCCGAAGCCGCGCTCGTCGTCGTCGACCGTCGGCTCGACGAGCTCGCACGCCGTCAGCGCGAGGGCGAAGAGCGCATCGCCGGTCTCGAACGGCAGCGCAGCGGCACCGAGCGCCAGATCGCGCAGCGACAGGCGGCGTTCGCCGCGACCGCGCGTGCGCTCGACGCCAATGCGTCGCAGGATCCGACGATGCTCTACCTCGCCGGCGGCGACCCGGCGGCGCCGATGCTCGCCGACCTCGACCTCGGCCGCGTCGCGAAAGCCGAGGCAGCCGAGCTCGACGCATTGCACGGGCGGGCCCGCGACCTGCAGTCGCAGCGCGACCAGGCCGACGAGGACCGGCGTGCGCTGCTCGCGCAAGCCGAGGCGCAACGATCGGCGCGCGAGAGCCTCGCGGCGAGCCAGGCGGCGCAGCAGAAGACGCTCGCGCAGTTGTCGCAACAGCTCGCCGAGCAGCGCCGCACCGCCGAGGCGCTCGCGGCAGACGAGAGCCGACTGACGCGCGTCGTCGAGCAACTGCAGCGCGTCATCGAGCGGCAGGCCGCCGCGGAACGCGCGCGACGCGAGGCCGCGCGGCGGCAGGCCGAGCAGCAGGCGGCGCGACGACAGGCGGAGCAGCAGGCGGCCCGGCGCCGCGGCGAGCCCGCGCCGCCGGTCCGCGAGGCGCCTCCGCTGCCATCGACCGAGGTCCCCGACGAGACGACCGGCGGCGGCGCGTTCGCGCAGCTGCGCGGCCGGTTGCGGCTGCCGGTGCGCGGCACGGTGACCGGCCGCTTCGGCGCGCCGCGCGGGACCGGCGGCGGGACGTGGAAGGGCATCTTCGTGCGCACCGACGCCGGCGCCGACGTGCACGCCGTCGCGGCCGGCAAGGTCGTGTTCGCCGAGGACCTGCGCGGCTTCGGCAATCTCGTCATCGTCGATCACGGCGACCAGTACCTGTCGATCTACGGCAACAACGAGTCGCTGCTCAGGCACACCGGCGACACCGTCCGCGCGGGCGACGTCGTGGCCCGCGCCGGCAGCAGCAGCGGCGACGGGGAGACCGGCCTATACTTCGAGCTGCGCTATCGTGGTCGCCCCTTCGACCCGCTCGGGTGGAGCGGCGCACGCTGACCGCGTCGGCCCGACCGCGTCGCGCAGCGCGGCCGCGCCGAATTTGTCACAGAACCCGGCCGGTCGGCACGAAGGCTGCATGCCGCGGTCCACACTGGCGACGCGCGCGACCGCGACCGCGTCGCCTGCCACGCGGCATCCCCGATTCGCTTCTCCGGAACCAGACGTCCATGCGGAAATCCCTCAAGAACATCGGTCTCATCTCCACCGGCGTGCTCGCCGGCGTGCTGCTGTCGCTCGGCATCACGGCGACGGCGCAGCGCGCGTCCGATGCGCATCAGCCGCTGCCGATCGACGAGATCCGTCAGTTCACCGACGTGTTCGGCGCGATCAAGACGAGCTACGTCGAGCCGGTCGACGACAAGAAGCTGATCACCGAGGCGATCAACGGCATGGTGTCGGGGCTCGACCCGCACTCGGCGTACCTCGACGAGAAGGCGTTCAAGGACCTGCGCGAGCAGACCGTCGGCCGCTTCGGCGGGCTCGGCATCGAAGTCGGTCGCGAGGACGGCGTCGACGACGGCTCGGGCTACATCAAGGTCATCTCGCCGATCGAAGGCACGCCCGCGTTCCGCGCCGGCGTGAAGCCCGGCGACCTGATCGTCAAGATCGACGACCAGCCGGTCAAGGGACTGAAGCTCAACGACGCCGTGCTGAAGCTGCGCGGCGCGCCCGGCAGCAAGGTCACGCTGACGCTCGCCCGCAAGGACGTCGCGACGCCGATCGTCGTGCCGCTGGTCCGCGAGGAGATCAAGGTCCAGAGCGTCCGCGCGAAGGCGGTCGAGCCGGGTTACGGCTACCTGCGCGTCTCGCAGTTCCAGGATCCGACGGTCGCCGATCTGGCCACGAAGATCGACGAGCTCTACAAGGCGGGCCCGTTGAAGGGCCTCGTGCTCGACCTGCGCAACAACCCCGGCGGCGTGCTGCCGGGCGCGATCGGCGTGTCGGCGGCGTTCCTGCCGAAGGACAGCCTGATCGTCTCGACGAAGGGCCAGATCCAGGAGGCGCAGGGCAAGTTCTACGCGACGCGCGACGAGTACCAGCGCGGCGGCGACGACGTGCTCGGCAGCTTGCCGCCGGCGATCAAGGACGTGCCGATGGTCGTGCTCGTCAACGGCGGCTCCGCCTCCGCGTCGGAGATCGTCGCCGGCGCGCTGCAGGACTATCACCGCGCGAAGATCGTCGGCACGACGACGTTCGGCAAGGGCTCGGTGCAGACGATCCTGCCGCTGCCGCCCGACCGCAAGACCGGCATCAAGCTGACGATCTCGCGCTACTACACGCCGAGCGGCCGTTCGATCCAGGCGACCGGCATCGTGCCCGACTACATCGTGGACGACACCGCCGAAGGCAACATCTTCGCGTTCCCGCGCGAAGCGGACCTCGAGCGGCACCTGAACAACACCGACGCCGCCGCGGCGGCGGCCGCCGCGAACGCCGAGAAGGGCGTCACGCAGTCGCCCGAGGAGAAGAAGGCCGAGGACGAGCGTCGTGCGGCCGCGCTGAAGAAGCCGATCGAGTTCGGCTCGCCGGACGACTACCAGCTGCAGCAGGCGCTGCACGTCCTGAAGGGCGAGCCGGTCGAGACGAAGAAGATGACGGCCGCGCTGTCGCCGGCGCTGCAGTCGACGACGGCGACCGTGCCGCAGGCGGCCACGACGAAGAATTGAACGACCGGCCGCGAGCCGCGCTCGCGTCGCGTTCCCGAGGGCCGCTTTCGAGCGGCCCTTTCGTTGGCGGCGGGCTGCCGCGTCGGGCACGGCGGCCCGCGAAGTCGGGCACGATGCGCGGATGAACGACGACCAGCTGCTGCGCTATTCGCGGCACATCCTGCTCGACGACATCGGCATCGAGGGCCAGCAGCGGCTGCGCGACGCGCACGCGGTCGTCATCGGCGCCGGCGGTCTCGGCTCGCCGGCCGCGATCTATCTCGCCGCGAGCGGCATCGGTCGCCTCACGCTCGTCGACGACGACGACGTCGACCTCACGAACCTGCAGCGGCAGGTCCTGCACGGCACGCCGGACGTCGGACGCGCGAAGGTCGAGTCGGGCGCGCAGGCGCTCGCGCGGCTGAACCCGGACGTCGACGTCGTCGCGCTGCGCCGTCGCGTCGACGAGAGCGACGCTGCTCGCGCTCGCGCGCGACGCCGATGTCGTCGTCGACTGCAGCGACAACTTCGCGACGCGCCACGCGGCGAATCGCGCCTGCGTCGCGGCTGCCGTGCCGCTCGTGTCCGGCGCCGCGATCCGCTTCGACGGCCAGATCGCGACGTTCGACCTGCGACGGCCGTCGAGCGGACACGACCGTGCGCCGTGCTACGCGTGCCTGTTTCCCGAGAGCGACGAGGTCGAGGACGTGGCGTGCGCGACGATGGGCGTGTTCGCGCCGCTGACCGGCATCATCGGCACGATGCAGGCGGCCGAGGCCGCGAAGCTCGTCATCGGCCTCCCGTCGCTGTCGGGGCGGCTGCTGCTCGTCGACGCGCGGACGATGGCCTGGCAGACGATCGGCCTCGCCCGCGATCCGGGCTGCCCGGTCTGCGGCGATCGCTGACCGCGTTCGGCCGACGCCGCGCAGGTTTTCCGCGCGCTTGCCGATCAGGAGGACGACGCGTACAAGCGTGGCGTCGCTGCGTTCGCTCCCAACGTGATCGGTCAGGCCAAGGACATCGTCAAGTCGCTGCTCGAGACGCGCCGCCGCCAGCGGCGCGCCGCGGAGCTGCGCACGACGCGACGCCTCGTCACGAAGGCGGAGCTGCGCGCCGGGCTCGACGCGCTCGGCATCCGCGACGGCGACGTCGTCATGCTGCACTCGTCGCTGAAGAGCGTCGGCTACGTCGACGGCGGCGCGCACACGGTGCTCGACGCGCTCGTCGAGGCCGTGGGCCCGGCCGGCACGCTGGTCGTGCCGACGTACTGGCTGCCGGGCGGCACGATCCTCGCGACGTGTCGCCTCGACGGCTACGTGTTCGACCCGCGACGCGACGGCACGCATCTCGGCCGGCTGCCGTCCGAGTTCCTGACGATGGACGGCATCGTGCGCAGCGTGCATCCGACGCACTCGGTCTCGGCGATCGGCCGTCGTGCGGACGACGTCGTGAGCGACCATCATCGCGCGCCGTCGATCTTCGGCGCGGGGTCGCCGTGGGACCGCTGCCATGCGCTCGACGCGAAGGTCGTCGGCCTCGGCATCTCGATGGGCCCGGTCACGTTCTATCACCTGCTCGAGGACCGCATGCGCGACCGCTTCCCGCTGCCGGTCCGGATGGCCGAGGAGTTCCGGCTGCCGTGCATCGACGCCGACGGACGTCGCGTCGAGGTGCCGGTGCGGCCGCTCGATCCGGCGTTCATGCCGCGGCGGATCGATGCGCCGGGTCGCGACGACCTGCGCGACTGGTTCCGTCGCGAGTTCGACGCGAACGGCCTGACCGCGTGGGCCGACGTCGGCGAGGCGCGGACGTGGGCGATCCCCGCGCGCCGCTTCTACGCGCACCTCGAGGCGCTCGTCGCCGAAGGCATCACGATCTACGCGACGCCCGACGAGCTCGCGGCCCGGCCGCCGCGCGCGATCGCGGAGACCGCCGCGCGATGAGGCACTGGATCGCGCACGCGAAGGACCGGCTCGGGCTGTCGTTCCGCGAACCGGGGTCGATCGAGGCGCATCTCGCGGCCGCGGCCGCATGGATTCTCGAGGCGCAGCGCGCGACGCCCGACGACGGTGTCGCGCACTCGTACGACCTGCGCGACGACACGTGGCGCGCGTCGTATCCCGAGACGACCGGCTACATCATCCCGACGCTGTACGACTACGCGCTGCACTTCGATCGGCCGGTGCTGCGCGACGCCGCACTCGCGATGGCGCGCTGGGAGGTCCGCGAGCAGCTCGCCTGTGGCGGCATCCGCGCCGGCACGATGGCCGCCGAGGTCGTGGCGCCGACGATCTTCAACACGGGGCAGGTGCTGTTCGGACTCGCGCGAGCGGCACGCGAGAGCGGCGACCCGGCGATCCGCGAGGCGCTCGTGCGCGCGGCCGACTGGCTCGTCGACGCGCAGGACGACGACGGCTGCTGGCGCCGCTTCCCGTCGCCGTTCGCGCTCGCGAAGAACGGCACGTACAACACGCGCAGCGCGTTCGGGCTCGTCCGCGCGCACGCGGTCGTCGACGACCCCCGCTACCTCGACGCCGCCGATCGCAACGTCGCCTGGGCGGTGTCGACCGCGCGGCCGAACGCCTGGCTGCCGGGCAACTGCCTGACCGTCAACGCCGACGACCGCGCGCTGACGCACACGATCGCCTATTCGATCCGCGGCATCCTCGAGGTCGGCGTCGCGACCGGCAAGGCCGCGTACGTCGACCACGCGCTGGCGATGGCGACGCGCGTCGCGCAGTGTCAGAACGCCGACGGCGCGCTGTCCGGCTACCTGTCGCCCGACTGGGAGCCGCTCGTCGACTGGAGCTGCGTGACCGGCAACTCGCAGATGGCGCTGAACTGGCTGCGCCTCGCGAAGATCACCGGCGAACGTCGGCTCGTCGACGCGGCGCGGCGCGCGAACCGCTTCAACATGCGGCTGCAGCGGCTCGACGGTCCGGCGTCGACGCGCGGCGCGATCAAGGGATCGCACCCGATCGGCGCGTTCTACCAGACCTGGTCCTACCCGAACTGGGCCGCGAAGTTCTTCATGGACGCGCTGATGCTCGAGCGGCTGTTCGACCGCATCGACGACATCGGCTGATCAGGTTCGCGGCGGCGGGTCCGCGGCGACGAGGCTCGCGAGGAAGCGGTCGGCGTCCTGGAAGCCGATCACCGCGGCGCGGTCCATCGCACGGCCGTCGCGGCCGAAGAACACGATGCCCGGCGGCCCGAACAGTCCGAAGCGCTTCAGCAGCGCGCGGTCGTCCGCGTCGTTCGCCGTCACGTCGGCCTTCAGCAGCACGAAGTCCTTCATCCGCGCGGCGACGCGGGCGTCGCGGTACGTGAAGCGTTCCATCTCCTTGCACGACACGCACCAGTCGGCATAGAAGTCGACGAGCACGGGGCGGCCCGACGTCGCCGCGCCCGCGATGCGCCGGTCGAGCTCGGCGCTGCTCTTGACCGGCTCGAACGGCAGCGTCGCGTCGACCGAGGCGGACGACGGCGACGCCGCGTCGCGCGCGAGATGCGCGAGCGGCTGCAGCACGTCGCGTCCGCCGGTCGCGACGCCGACCAGCTCGACCGCGCCGGCCAGCATCAACACGAACCCGAGGCCCTTGCCGAGCCGCGCGATGCCGGGTGCGCCCGGCGGCAGCGCGTCGAACGCGCGCAGGTACGCGGCCGCGACGATCGCGAGCACGGCCCAGCCGATCATCACGGCCCAGGTCGGCAGGATCGGGGACGCCATCCACAGCGCGACCGCGAGCAGCAGCGCGCCGAAGAAGCGCTCGACCGTCTGCATCCACGCGCCCACGCGCGGCAGCAGCGAGCCGGCCGACAGGCCGACGAGCAGCAGCGGCACGCTCATCCCGACCGCGAGGCTGAACAGCGCGAGGCCACCGGTCGCGACGTCGCGCGTCTGGCCGATGTAGACGAGCGCCCCCGCGAGCGGCGCGGCGACGCACGGCCCGACGATCAGCGCCGAGAGCGCGCCCATCGCGAACACGCCGCCGACGCGCGCGGCCGATGCGCCGGACGCGCCGCCGACGCGACCGGACCACGCCGACAGTCGCGCCTGCAGCGCCGCCGGCACCTGCAGCTCGTAGAGGCCGAACATCGACAGCGCGAGCACGACGAGCAACACGGCGAACGTGCCGAGGATCCACGGCGCCTGCAGCGTCGCCGCGAGCCCCTCGCCGGCCAGGCCCGCGGCGACGCCGAGCAGCGTATAGACCAGCGCCATGCCGAGCGAGTACACGACGGCGAGCGCGAACGCGGTGCCGCGCGTCGTCGCGGCCGCGCCGCGCTGCCCGACGAGGATCGACGACAGGATCGGCACCATCGGCAGCACGCACGGCGTGAACGCGAGCAGCACGCCGAGCCCGACGAACACGAGCGCCACCCAGCCGGGCTTGCCGCTGCGCAGCGTGCGTTCGACGTGCGACAGGTCGTCGGCGGCCGGCGAGTCGCTTCGCGGGGCCGGTGCGTCGCCTCGCGCGGCCGGCGACGCGCCGCCGAACGTCAGCGTCGCCTTCGCGACCTGCGGCGGATAGCAGAGTCCCGCGTCGGCGCAGCCCTGCGACGTCGACAGCAGCGTCACGGGCCCGGTCGCGCCGACGACCGGAACGCGCACGACGACCCGGTGCCGATAGTGCTCGACGTCGCGGTCGAACGTCTCGTCGTACTTGATCTCGCCCTTCGGGAAGACCGGCTCGCCGAGCGTCGCGCCGTTCGCGGTCGCCGGGTCGAGCTCGAACTTGAAGCGCTCGCGGTAGAGGTAGTAGCCGTCGGCGATGTCGTAGCCCACGTCGATCGCAGGACCGCCGGCCGACACGGCGACCGGCTCGGCGTCGAAGCGGAACGCCTGGTCGGGTTCGAGGAACTTCGCCTGCGCCGGCCGACCCGCGAGCATGACGACGGCCGCGAGCAGCACGCTCGCGACGAGACGCCACGCGGACGCGCGACCCGACCGCAGGCTTCCGATCGGCGTCATCGCGAAGGTCTCTCCGCAGCGCCGTCGACTTCGGCCGCGATCCAGTCGAGATACGCGCGCGACCCGCCGATGACCGGCACCGCGACGACCTCGGGCAGGTCGTACGGATGCTCGTCGCGCAGCAGCGCGGCAACGGCGTCGTAGCGCGCGGCGGTCGTCTTGATGACGAGCTGCGACTCGTCGTCGTGCCGCACGCGGCCGTCCCAGCGATACACCGAGCGCAGGCGCGGCACGATCTGCACGCACGCCGCGAGCCGCGCGTCGACGAGGCGATCGGCGAGCGTCGTCGCGGCCGCCTCGTCGCCGACGGTCGTGTAGACGATGATCGCGGCGCCGGCGTCCGCGCGGTCGGCGATCGCGCTCACGTCAGCAGCCGCCGGCGCGTCGCCGCGACGGCCCACCAGAAGCCGAGCACGCCGTACGCCGCGAGCACGAGCACGTCGAACAGCGGCTCGCGCGGCAGGCGTCCGAGGATCAGCGGGCGCACCAGCTCGACGGCCGCCGTCAGCGGCAGCCAGCGCGCGCCGGCCTGCACCCAGCCGGGCAGCTGGCCGAACGGGAAGAACACGCCGGACAGGAACCACATCGGCGTCACGACGATCGTGAAGTAGTAGGTGAAGAAGTCGTAGTTCTTCGCATACGCGTTGACGACGAGACCGATCGCGGCCGCGACCAGCCCGATCGCCAGCAGCAGCGGCAGCACGAGCAGCATCGACCATTCGCGCGACAGGCCGAGCGCCCAGATGACCGCGAGGATCGCGACGCCGGTGAAGATGCTCTTCGTCGCGGCCCACATCAGCTCGGCCAGCATCACGTCGTCGAGCGACAGCGGCGCGTTCATCATCGCCTCCCAGCTCTTCTGCACGTGCATCCGCGTGAACGCCGAATACAGCGACTCGAACGTCGCCGCGTTGAACGCGTTCATGCAGATCGCCCCGGACGCGAGGAACACGATATAGCGCACGCCGTCGATCGGCGCGAGCAGGCTGCCGAGGCCGTAGCCGAACGCGAACAGCGTGATCAGCGGCTCGGCGATGTTGCCGATCACGCTCTGCCAGAACAGCCGCTTCCAGACGAGATAGTTGCGACGCCAGATCGGCACCCAGCGGGTGCTGAGCTCGGGGAACGCGGACACGCGGGGCGCTGCAGCGGCGATCATCGCGACATTTTATGCTGGCGGACCCCACGTTCACCGACGACCCCATGACGAGCTTCGGCCACGCGATGCGCGACGAATTCCCGCTCGATCGCGACGGCATCTACCTGAACCACGGCACCGTCGGCGTGACGCCGCTCGCGGTGATGCGGGCGCGTGCCGCGATCCTCGACGACATCGAGCGCCATCCGGCGCGCTACATGCTGCGCGAGCTGATGCGCCTCGACGCATCGACCGCCGCGACGCCGTCCGACGCGCCGCCGCGCCTGCGCACGGCCGCGGCGCGCGTTGCCGCGTTCGTCGGGGCCGACGCCGACGGCCTCGTGTTCGTCGACAACGCGACGAGCGGGATCTGCGCCGTGCTGCGCTCGCTGCCGCTCGCGCCCGGCGACGAGGTTCTCGTGCCCGATCACGCGTACGGCGGCGTAGCCCGCGCGGCCGGTTTCATCGCGCGCGAGCGCGGCGCGGTCGTCGCGTCGTTCGCGTTGCCGACGCCGACAGCCGACGCCGCTGCGACGCGCGACGCGCTCGTCGCGTCCGTCGACGCCGCGATCGGGCCGCGCACGCGCGTCGCCATCCTCGATCACGTCACGTCCGAGTCGGCGCTCGTGCTGCCGCTCGCCGACATGGTCGCCGCGTGCCGCGCGCGCGGCGTCGCGGTGCTCGTCGACGGCGCGCACGCGCCCGGCGCGATCCCGCTCGACGTCGACGCGTACGGCGCCGACTGGTACGTCGCGAACCTCCACAAGTGGTCGTTCGTGCCGCGCGCGTGCGGCATCCTGTGGGCCGCGCCGCATCGTCGGGCCGGGCTGCATCCGACGGTGTTCTCGTGGGGCGTCGTCAACGACGACTGGCTCGCGGAGTTCGACTGGACCGGCACGCGCGACCCGTCGTGCTGGCTCGCCGCGCCGGCCGCGCTCGACTTCATGGAGCGGCGGCTCGGCGTCGACGCGATGCGGTCCTACAACCACGCGCTCGCGTGGTCGCGGCGCGCGACGGCTCGCCGCACGATGGGGACGGTCGTTCGACGTACCCGAGTCGATGATCGGCTGCATGGCCGCGATTGCGCTGCCGACGCCGTCTCGGCCCGCCGGACGCGGCGACCGCGCAGCGACTGCGCGACGCGCTGCTGTTCGAGCACCGCATCGAGGTGCCGGTGCTCGCGCGCGACGGAGGGTTGACGGTGCGCATCTCGGCGCAGGTCTACAACGACGACGACGACCTCGAGCGGCTCGGCGACGCGGTCGATTCGTTGCGCTGAAGCCATGGGCTGGTTGCGCCGAAGGGATCGGTTCGGCGCGCCGAACCGTCCCGACACCGGGCGGGGCACGATCCCGTCACGCGGCATCGCGATGGCCGCGGCCGGATCGGGCGCCGGCCCCGCGCCGGTCAGTCGCGCATCTCGCGACCGGTCAGCTTCAGGAACACGTCCTCGAGATTCGCGGGCCGGTGGAGGTAGCGCAGCGACGGCTGCGTCGCGAGGTGTTCGAGCAGCGCGTGCGGGTCGTGCGTGTAGCAGAACACCGTCTCGCCGCTGACCTCGACGCGCGCGGCGCGCCCGACGCCGTCGTGCTCGCTCCACGCCTTCGCACCGTCGCCGTAGACCTCGACGACGCTCGGCTCGATGGTGCGCGGCGATCAGGTCGCGCGGCGTGCCTTCGGCGATCTTCGCGCCGCCGTCCATGACCGCGAGGCGATCGGCGAGCCGCTCGGCCTCGTCCATGAAGTGCGTCGTCAGCAGGATCGTCTTGCCGTCGGCACGCAGCGTCTTCAACCGGTCCCAGATCAGGTGCCGCGCCTGCGGGTCGAGGCCGGTCGTCGGCTCGTCCATGAACACGACGTCGGGATCGTTGACGAGCGAGCGGGCGAGCGTCAGGCGTCGCTTCATGCCGCCCGACAGCTCCGAGATCTTCGCGTCGCGCTTCGCGCCGAGGCTCGCGAACTCGAGCAGGTCCGGGATGCGCGCGCGGATCGTCGCGTCGGGCAGCCCGAAGTAGCGGCCGTAGACGAGCAGGTTCTCGGCGCACCGTGAAGTCGGGGTCGAGGTTGTCCATCTGCGGCACGACGCCGACGCGGATGCGGGCCTCGCGGCCGCGCACCGGGACCGGCAGCCCGCCGAGCAGGATCGTGCCGGCGTCCGGCGCCGTGAGGCCGAGGCAGAGGCGCAACGTCGTCGTCTTGCCGGCGCCGTTCGGACCGAGCAGCGCGAAGCATTCGCCGCGCGCGATCGCGAGGTCGACGCCGCAGACGACCTCGCGCCGCCGGTCGCCGTCGCCGAACGACTTGCGCAGGCCGCGGATGTCGATGATCGGCTGGACGACGGCCGGCGACGACGACGGTCCGAGGTCGCGCGCCACGGGCACGGGCGAGGCGACGTCGTTCATCGGACGATCAGCGGGGACGAACGCGACACGGCGGCGGCACGATCAGCGGGGACGAACGCGACGCGGCGGGGGCACGATCGGCGGGCCGGAACGCGACACGGCGGATGGACGATCGGCAGCGCCGAAGCGACACGACGAATCGACGATCACCAGAACGGGATCATCCGGCGCGACGCGCGGACCCGTCGACGCTCGGCGGCGCACATCCCCGAGCCGAACCGGCCGTGGGGCGGGTGTGACCCTCGTCACGCCGCGACGTCGCGAACGACGACGGCACGCGACGCGAGACCCGCCGTCGCTCGCCGCGATCCGGCGGCCCGGTCAGGCCGCTTCCGGGACGTCGCTCGTCTCGGGACGATCCATCAGCTCGACGAGCGCCATCGGCGCGTTGTCGCCGACGCGGAAGCCGAACTTCAGGATGCGCAGGTAGCCGCCGTTGCGCGTCTTGTAGCGCGGGCCGAGTTCGTCGAACAGCTTGACGACCATCTCGCGGTCGCGCAGGCGGTTGAACGCGAGGCGCTTGTTGGCGAGCGTCGGTTCCTTGCCGAGCGTGATCATCGGCTCGGCGACGCGGCGCAGTTCCTTGGCCTTCGGCAGCGTGGTCTTGATGACCTCGTGCTTCAGCAGCGAATTGGTCATGTTGCGGAGCATCGCCAGGCGATGGCTCGACGGTGCGGTTCAGCTTCCGGAGGCCGTGACGGTGACGCATGATGATCTTCCTTTCGTTGAGTCTTCCGACCGACTTCTTCGATCACGTGCACCTGGGCTCGAGCCTGGCGCCGTGCGGTTCGGTTGCGTACTTCGAATCGACTTCTTCGTCGTCCCCGCGAAGCGGGGACCCAGTGTCGTTCGACGCCGCTGGGTTCCCGCTTGCGCGGGAACGACGACTTCAGCTAATGCGATCGGGTCCCGGCCTTCGCCAGGACGTCGTACTCGGGTCCCGGCCTTCGCCGGGACGTGATCGCCGCTACGCGGCGATTACGCCTTCTCCAGCCCGACCGGCGGCCAGTTCTCGAGCTTCATGCCCAGCGTCAGGCCGCGCGACGCGAGCACTTCCTTGATCTCGTTCAGCGACTTGCGGCCGAGGTTCGGCGTCTTCAGCAACTCGTTCTCCGTGCGCTGGATCAGGTCGCCGATGTAGTAGATGTTCTCGGCCTTGAGGCAGTTGGCCGAACGCACCGTCAGCTCGAGGTCGTCGACCGGACGCAGCAGGATCGGATCGACCTGCGGCGAGCGCGACGGCGCTTCCGACGACGTCTCGGTGCCTTCGAGCGACGCGAACACCGACAGCTGGTCGACCAGGATGCGCGCCGACTGGCGGATCGCCTCTTCCGGCGAGATCACGCCGTTGGTCTCGATGTCCATGACGAGCTTGTCGAGGTCGGTGCGCTGTTCGACGCGCGCCGACTCGACCGTGTAGCTGACGCGGCGGACCGGGCTGTACGACGCGTCGAGCACGATGCGGCCGATCGTCTTGCTGTGGTCGTCGGCGAACGCGCGCAGGTTGCCCGGCATGTAGCCGCGGCCCTTCTCGACCTTGATCTGCATGTCGAGCTTGCCGCCGGCCGACAGGTTCGCGATGACGTGATCGGGATTGACGACCTCGACCTCGTGCGACAGCTCGATATCGCCGGCCGTGACCGGGCCTTCGCCTTCCTTCGTCAGCGTGACCACGACGTCGTCGCGGTTGTGCAGCTTGAAGCACGACGCCCTTCAGGTTCAGCAGGATGTCGACGACGTCTTCCTGCACGCCGTCGAGCGTCGAGTATTCGTGCACGCACGCCGGCGATCGAGACTTCGGTCGGCGCAAAGCCGTTCATCGACGACAGCAGGATGCGGCGCAGCGCGTTGCCCAGCGTGTGGCCGTAGCCGCGCTCGAACGGCTCCATCATGACCTTGGCGTGAATGCGGCCGACGTGCTTTGAACTTCGATCATGCGGGGCTTCAAGAAATGCATTGCTTTGCCATGCGGATTTCCTTTCAATACCCTCGGCGCGTTAGCCGATAAGGCTGCTGGCTGCCGGCGAAGCCCAGCCTCGCAGCGAACAGCCATCTGCGGGGTCGGAATGATCGGCGTCGTAATGCGACCCGGTCTCACCGGTTACGCGAGTAAAGCTCGACGATCAAGGCTTTCGTTGATGTCGTGCCGCAATCTCGGACCGCGTCCGGCAGCGCCTTGAACGTGCCTTCCATCTTCGTCGTGTCGACCGTCGACCCAGCTCGGAAAGCTGCCCTGCTGCGCCAGCGACAGCGCCTCGACGATGCGCAGCTGCTTCTTCGCCTTCTCGCGACGGTGACGACGTCGCCGGCTTTGACCTGCATCGACGGGATGTTCGCGGTCACGCCGTTGACGCGCGATCGACTTGTGGCTGACGAGCTGGCGCGCTTCGGCGCGCGTCGAGCCGAAGCCCATGCGATAGACGACGTTGTCGAGCCGCGACTCGAGCAGGCGCAGCAGGTTCTCGCCGGTGTTGCCCTTGCGGCGGTCGGCTTCCTCGAAGTAGCGGCGGAACTGGCGCTCGAGAATGCCGTACATGCGCTTGACCTTCTGCTTCTCGCGCAGCTGCTTGCCGAAGTCCGACGTCGCGCATGCCGGACGTGCGGCCGTGCTGGCCCGGCTTGGTGTCGAGCTTGCACTTCGAGTCGAGCGAGCGACGCGCGCTCTTCAGGAACAGGTCGGTGCCTTCGCGTCGCGAGAGCTTGCACTTCGGTCCGATATAACGTGCCACTTGTCTCTATCCTTTCGGTGCGTCCGGACGGAAGTCCGGAACGGTTAGCTCGTTCTTTGGACCAGGCGTCTCGACGGCTGACCTGCATCGGCGACAGGCAGAGCTGCGATCAGCTTACAGGTCGACGACGCACCGCGCCGTCACGGGAACGGCTAGCATTACATACGCCGACGCTTCGGCGGACGGCATCCGTTGTGCGGCACCGGCGTCACGTCGGTGATGCTGATGATCTTGATGCCGAGCGCGTTCAGCGCGCGCACCGACGACTCGCGACCCGGGCCCGGGCCCTTGATGCTGCACTTCGACGTTCTTGATGCCGCTATTCCTGCGCGGCGCGGCCGGCCGTCTCGGCCGCGACCTGCGCCGCGAACGGGGTCGACTTGCGCGAACCCTTGAAGCCGGCGCCGCCCGACGTCGCCCACGACAGGACGTTGCCCTGACGGTCGGTGATCGTGATGATCGTGTTGTTGAACGACGCGTGGATGTGCGCGATGCCGTCCGAGACGTTCTTCTGAACCTTCTTGCGGACGCGATGCGCGGCTGCGTTGTTCGGTGCCTTTGCCATGCTGTTTCCTTCGTTAACTGTCAGCTGTGATCGTCGCGTTCGCCGGCGTCGCTTACTTCTTCAGCGAGGCGGCGGCCTTGCGTCGGGCCCTTGCGGGTGCGTGCGTTGGTGCGGGTGCGCTGGCCGCGCACCGGCAGGCCGCGGCGATGGCGCAGGCCGCGATAGCAGCCGAGGTCCATCAGCCGCTTGATGTTCATCGACACTTCGCGGCGCAGATCGCCTTCGACGATGAACTTGCCGACCTGGTCGCGCAGCTTCTCCATCTCGGCGTCGTCGAGGTCCTTGACCTTCTTCGTCGTCGGGATGCCGGCCTGCGCGCAGATCAAGCGCGCGCGCGGACGACCGATGCCGTAGATGGCGGTCAGGCCGATGTCGGTGTGCTGGTGGTTCGGGATGTTGATGCCGGCGATACGGGCCATGCTCGTTCCTATTACGCTATCTCGCGTGCGCGTAAAAGCCGTGCGTCAGCCTTGACGCTGCTTGTGACGCGCGTCCGACGAGCAGATCACGCGCACGACGCCCTTGCGCTTGATGATCTTGCAGTTGCGGCAGATCCGCTTGACCGATGCGAGTACTTTCATTTGATTCCTCGACTCTCTTGCTTCGTTCGTGCTTACGTTCGTTCGTCGACGTCGCGACGGTCACTTGGCCCGGAACATGATGCGGGCCCGGGACAGGTCGTACGGCGTCACCTCGACCGTCACCTTGTCGCCCGGCAGGATGCGGATGTAGTGCATCCGCATCTTTCCCGAGATATGTCCGAGCACCACGTGTCCGTTTTCCAGCTTCACGCGAAACGTCGCGTTGGGCAGATTCTCGAGAATCTCGCCCTGCATCTGGATGACATCGTCCTTCGCCATTGAGCCTTTCGCTCTCTTCGGGAAGTCGCCTCGCGCGTCAGCGCGCCGGCAACCCGCCCTTGAAATTCGCCTTCTTCAGCAGCGACTCGTACTGGTGCGTCATGATGTACGCCTGCACCTGGCTCATGAAGTCCATCGTGACCACGACGATGATCAGCAGCGACGTGCCGCCGAAATAGAACGGCACGTTCTTCCACAGCACCAGGAACTCGGGCAGCAGGCACACCAGCGTGATGTACACCGCGCCGGCCAGCGTCAGGCGCATCAGGATCTTGTCGATGTAGCGCGCGGTCTGCTCGCCCGGACGGATGCCCGGCACGAACGCGCCGCTCTTCTTCAGGTTGTCCGCGGTCTCCTTGCTGTTGAACACGAGCGCCGTGTAGAAGAAGCAGAAGAAGATGATCGCGGCCGCGTACAGCAGCACGTAGATCGGCTGGCCCGGCGACAGCGCCGCGGCGACGTCCTTCAGCCAGCGCATGCTCTCGCCCGAGCTGAACCAGCTCGTGATCGTGGCCGGCAACAGGATGATCGACGACGCGAAGATCGGCGGGATCACGCCCGACATGTTGAGCTTCAGCGGCAGGTGCGAGCTCTGGCCGCCGTAGATCTTGTTGCCGACCTGGCGCTTCGCGTAGTTGACGAGGATCTTGCGCTGGCCGCGCTCGACGAACACCACGAACGCCGTCACCGCGATCGCGACGAGACAGATGATGATCACCGTCGGGATGCTCATCGCGCCGGTGTTGACGAGCTCGAACAGGTTGCCGAGCGCGCGCGGCAGCCCGGCCGCGATGCCGGCGAAGATGATGATCGAAATGCCGTTGCCGAGCCCGCGCTCGGTGATCTGCTCGCCGAGCCACATCAGGAACATCGTGCCGGTCATCAGGCAGATCACCGTCGTGATGCGGAACATGAAGCCCGGGTCGATCACGAGGCCCGGCTGCGACTCGAGCGCAACGGCGATGCCGAGCGCCTGGAACGTGCCGAGCAGCAGCGTGCCGTAGCGCGTGTACTGCGTGATCTTGCGGCGACCCGACTCGCCTTCCTTCTTGATCGCTTCGAGCTGCGGCGACACCACCGTCAGCAGCTGCATGATGATCGACGCCGAGATGTACGGCATGATCCCGAGCGCGAAGATCGTGAAGCGCGACAGCGCGCCGCCCGAGAACATGTTGAACATGCCCAGGATGCCGCCCTGCTGGCTCTGGAACAGCTTCGTCAGCTCGTTCGGATCGATGCCCGGCACCGGGATGTGCGCGCCGATCCGATAGACGACGAGCGCCAGCAGCAGGAAGATCAGGCGACGCTTGAGGTCGCCGTACTTGCCGCTCTTGCCGGGAATGGCTCGGTTCGATGCGGAGCTGGTGGCCACGGATTCGGTCCTGATCGCGGTCGCGACGTTACGACGCCGTCGGCCGAAGCGCGCGCTTCCTTCGACGGCAGCTTGCGGACCTTCTCGGCGACGACCAGGTCGGCGACGCTGCCGCCGGCGGCTTCGATCGCCGCCTTCGCGCCCTTCGTCGCCGCGACGCCCGTCAGCGCGACCTTGCGGGTCAGCTCGCCGGACAGCACGACCTTGGCCGAGCGGTGAAGGTCCGACATGAGGCCGGCCTGCTTCAATGCAAGCAGGTCGATCGCCGTCGACCGGCAGCTTCTCGAGGTCGGACAGGCGGACTTCGGCCGTCAGGCGCGCCGTCAGCGACTTGAAGCCGCGCTTCGGCAGCCGACGCTGCAGCGGCATCTGGCCGCCTTCGAAGCCGACCTTGTGGAAGCCGCCCGAACGCGACTTCTGGCCCTTGTGGCCGCGACCCGCGGTCTTGCCCAGGCCCGAGCCGATGCCGCGACCGACGCGGCGCTTCGCGTGCTTCGCGCCGTCGGCTGGCTTGATGGTATTCAGTTTCATCTGCAGCTTCCGTGATCGATCCGGCTTCCGAGCGACCCGCTCAGAGCACCTTCACGAGGTACGAGACCTTGTTGATCATGCCGCGCACCGCCGGCGTGTCTTCCAGCGTGCGCTCGCTGTTCAGCTTGCGCAGGCCGAGGCCGCGCACCGTCGCGCGATGCGACTCGCGCGTGCTGTTGACGCTCTTGACGAGCTTGACGGTGACGGTCTTGCCGCCGGCCGACCCGCCCGTGCCCTGTGCCTGCTGCTCGTTGTTCGCGCTCACGATGACGCTCCTTGCGATGTCGTTGGCCGCTTCAGGCCGTGATCTCTTCGACCGACTTGCCGCGCTTGGCGGCGATCTCCGCCGGCGTCGTCATCGTCTGCAGGCCGTTCAGCGTGGCGCGGACGAGGTTGTACGGGTTGGTCGAGCCGAGGCTCTTCGCGACGACGTTGGTCACGCCGATCGCCTCGAAGATCGCGCGCATCGGACCGCCGGCGATCACGCCGGTACCGTCCTTGGCCGGCGTCATCAGGACCGTCGACGCGCCGTGCTTGCCGACGACCGTGTGCTGCAGCGTCGTGCCCTTGAGCTGCACCTTGAACATCTTGCGACGCGCTTCTTCCATCGCCTTCTGGACCGCGACCGGCACTTCGCGCGCCTTGCCCTTGCCCATGCCGATGCGACCGTCGCCGTCGCCGACGACCGTCAGCGCCGCGAAGCCGAGGATGCGTCCGCCCTTGACGACCTTGGTCACGCGATTGACCGCGATCATCTTCTCGCGCATCCCGTCGTCGCGTTCCTCGCCGATCGGGGTCTTTGCCTGGATCCGTGCCATAGCTCTGGTTCCCTACGGCTGTTCCGTCGTTCCCGCGAAGGCGGGGACCCAGTGTCGTTGCCCTGCATTTCAACGCCACTGGGTCCCGGCGTTCGCGGGGACGACGACGCTTCGTCGATGCCTGGTTCCTCAGAACTTCAGTCCTGCTTCGCGCGCCGCTTCGGCCAGCGCCTTGACGCGGCCGTGGTAGCGGAACCCGCTGCGATCGAACGCGACCGTCTCGATGCCCGGCCTGCTTCGCCTTCTCGGCGACGCGCTTGCCGACCGCGGCCGCCGCGCTCGTGTTGCCGCCCTTGCCCGTCTTGCCGGCCAGCTCGCTGCGCACGTCGGCCTCGACCGTCGACGCGCTCGCGATCACCTTCTTGCCGTCGCCCGAGATGATCGACGCGTAGATGTGCTGGTTCGTGCGATGCACGGCCAGCCGGTCGATGCCGAGCTCGGCGATCTTGAGGCGCGTCTGGCGCGAACGGCGCAGTCGCGCGGCTTTCTTGTCCATGTTCATCGTTTCGGTCCTTTACGATCGGCTGGCGCGAGCTCGGTGCGCCGCGCCGTCACGCTCGTCGATTACTTCTTCTTCGTTTCCTTGATCACGACCTTCTCGCCGACGTAGCGCACGCCCTTGCCCTTGTACGGCTCGGGGCTGCGGTACGCGCGCACCTCGGCCGCGACCTGGCCGACCTGCTGGCGGCTCGCGCCCTTGATGACGATCTCGGTCTGCGTCGGCGTCTCGACCTTCACGCCGGCCGGCATCTGATGCACGACCGGATGCGAGAAGCCCAGCGACAGGTTCAGCTTGTCGCCCTGCGCCTGCGCGCGGTAGCCGACGCCGACCAGCGCGAGACGCTTCTCGAAGCCCTTCGTGACGCCATCGACCATGTTCGCGACCAGCGCGCGCATCGTGCCGCTCATCGCGTTCGCTTCGCGGCTTTCGCCGATCGCCTCGAACGTCAGGCTGGCCGTCGTTCTGGACGACGCGGACGAGCGGATGGGCGCGCTCGGACAGCGACCCGAGCGGACCCTTGACGCCGATCGACTCGGCCGTGACGCTGATCTCGGCGCCCTTCGGCACCGCGATCGGATTCTTTCCAACGCGCGACATCTTCGTGTTCTCCTGGCTCTCGCTCGCGACCGTCAGGCCACGAAGCAGACGACTTCGCCGCCGACGCCGGTCGAGCGCGCCTTGCGGTCGGTCATCATCCCCTGCGACGTCGACACGATCGCGACGCCGAGGCCGTTCATCACGCTCGGGATCGCATCGCTCGCCTTGTAGATGCGCAGGCCCGGGCGCGACACGCGCTCGAGACGCTCGATGACCGGGCGACCGGCGTAGTACTTGAGGCCGACCGTCAGGACCGCCTTGCCGTCGACGTCGCCGACCGAGAAACCCTCGATGTAGCCCTCGTCCTTCAGGACGTTGGCGATCGCGACCTTCACTTTCGACGAAGGCATCACGACCTCGGTCTTCTCGACGCGCTGCGCATTGCGGATGCGGGTCAGCATGTCGGCGATGGGGTCACTCATGCTCATGAAACGTTCTCCTGCCGATTCGGCGATGCCACGGCGACGGGCGCCGCGGCGAAGGATGTTCTGGGACTGCGGTTCGGTTCGCGGCTGCCGCGAGCCGATTACCAGCTGGCCTTCGTCAGGCCCGGGATCTCGCCGCGCATCGCGGTCTCGCGCACCTTCGTGCGCGCGAGGCCGAACTTGCGATACGTGCCGCGCGGACGACCGGTGATCGCGCAGCGACGGCGCTGGCGCGTCGGGTTCGCATTGCGCGGCAGCTGCTGCAGCTTGAGCCGCGCCTCGTAGCGGTCCTCGTCCGAACGCGTCTCGTCGGCGATGGCGGCCTTCAGGTCCGCGCGCTTGCCGGCGAACTTCTTCACCAGCATCGCGCGCTTCTTCTCACGGTTGATCAACGACAGTTTCGCCACGGGAAATCTCTCTTCAGTTCCGGAACGGGAATTTGAATGCCTGCAGCAGCGCCTTGGCCTCTTCGTCCGTCTTGGCCGTGGTCGTGATGCTGATGTTCATCCCGCGGATCGCGTCGATCTTGTCGTACTCGATCTCCGGGAAGATGATCTGTTCCTTGACGCCGATGTTGTAGTTGCCGCGGCCGTCGAACGCGCGGCCCGAGATGCCGCGGAAGTCGCGCACGCGCGGCAGCGCGACGGTCACGAAGCGGTCGAGGAACTCGAACATCCGCGCGCCGCGCAGCGTGACCATGCAGCCGATCGGATAGCCCTCGCGGATCTTGAAGCCGGCGATCGGCTTCTTCGCCTTGGTCACGACCGGCTTCTGGCCGGCGATCTTCGTCATGTCGCCGACGGCGTGCTCGATGACCTTCTTGTCGGCGATCGCCTCGCCGAGGCCCATGTTCAGCGTGATCTTCGTGATCCGCGGGACCTGCATCGGCGACTTGTAGCCGAACTTCTGCGTGAGGTCGCCGACGACCTTCTCGCGATAGAACTGTTGTAGACGCGCCATGATCGTTTCCGCGTTATGCCGACGACCGCGTCGCCGCTCGAGCGGAACGCGCGGACCTTCTTGCCGTCCTTGATCGACGAGCCGACACGCGATCGGCCTTGCCGGACTTCGCGTTGAACAGCGCGACGTTCGAGATGGCGATCGGCATGACCTTCTCGACGACGCCGCCGGTCAGGCCCTTCATCGGGTTCGGCTTCTGATGCTTCTTCGCGACGTTGATGCCCTCGACCAGCAGGTGCGTCGCGTCGACGCGCTCGAGCACGCGGCCACGCTTGCCCTTGTCCTTGCCGGTGATGACGACGACCTCGTCGCCCTTGATGATCTTGTTCATCTGTTCGTGTCCTCCCGACGCAGGCCGGGACCCAGTCAAACGAGGTTCAGAGCACTTCCGGCGCGAGCGACACGATCTTCATGAAGCGTTCGGTGCGCAGCTCGCGCGTCACCGGCCCGAAGATGCGCGTGCCGATCGGCTCGAGCTTGTTGTTCAGCAGGACGGCGGCGTTGCCGTCGAACTTGACGAGCGAGCCGTCGCTGCGGCGCACGCCCTTCGCGGTGCGAACGACGACCGCGTTGAAGATCTCGCCCTTCTTGACGCGACCGCGCGGCGCGGCGTCCTTGACGGTGACCTTGATGATGTCGCCGATCGTCGCGTAGCGGCGCTTCGAGCCGCCGAGGACCTTGATGCACAGCACTTCGCGCGCACCGGTGTTGTCGGCCACTTCGAGCCGGGATTCGGTCTGAATCATGTTGTTCCTGTCACCAACTTGATCCGCTCGGGTCGCCCCGGTGTGGCTGCGGTCAGTCTTGGTCCCGCGAAGGGTTGAATCGATTCCGGCACAGCCCGCCTGCCGGGAACCGAGGTACTTTCACTCGCCGAACCGCCTGAACGACCGACGGACATCGAGCGAAGCCCGCGATTGTAGCCGAAGCCCACCGCGGCGCGCAAGCGCTTTTCGGAACTTCGCGGAGTCCGGTCGACCCGGTGTTGCGGCCCATAAGCCGGACCGGCTCCGGAAAAAGAAAAGCCCACGCGCCGGGAGGCGCGCGGGCCTTGCCTCGTCGCGACCGGGCGTCAGATGACGCGCGCCGCCTCGACCAGTCGCGTCACCGTCCACGCCTTCGTGCGCGACATCGGCCGCGTCTCGGCGATCTCGACCATGTCGCCTTCGTTGTACTGGTTGTTCTCGTCGTGCGCGTGATACTTCTTCGAGCGCACCATGAACTTGCCGTACAGCGGATGCTTGACGCGGCGCTCGATCAGCACCGTCACCGTCTTGTTCATCTTGTTGCTGACGACGCGCCCGACGAGCGTGCGCGTCAGCCCGCCTTCGCGGGGGGAAACGTCGGTCGCGTCGTCGGCGACCATGGCCTGATCCGTCATTGCTTGCCCGCCTTCTTGCCCTTCGAGGCTTTCGTCTGTTCGGTCGACGCGGCCGGCCGGACGATCCCGGTCGCCTTTTCCGTCATCACGGTGCGCACGCGCGCGATGTCGCGGCGCACCTTCTTCAACTGGCTCGTGTTCGACAGCTGCTGCGTCGCGATCTGCATCCGCAGGCCGAATTGGGCCTTCAGCAGCTCGGTGAGTTCACTGACCCAGGCCGGCATCGTCCTTGTCGCGCAGTTCGGAGGCTTTCATCTTGATGTCCTTGTTCTGTCGCGCGGTCAGGAGCCGACCTGGCGCATGACGAACGTCGTCGAGATCGGCAGCTTCGCGGCCGCGAGGCGGAACGCTTCGCGCGCGAGCGTCTCGTCGACGCCGTCCATCTCGTAGAGCACCTTGCCCGGCTGGATCTCGGCGACGTAGTACTCGACCGAGCCCTTGCCGTTGCCCATGCGGACTTCGGCCGGCTTCTGCGAGATCGGCTTGTCCGGGAAGATGCGGATCCAGATCCGGCCGCCGCGCTTGATGTGGCGCGTCATCGCACGCCGCGCCGCCTCGATCTGGCGCGCCGTGAGACGCCCGCGACCGACGGCCTTCAGGCCGAACTCGCCGAACGACACCGACGCGCCGCGCGTCGCGACGCCCTTGTTGCGGCCCTTCTGCTCCTTGCGGTACTTCCTGCGTGACGGTTGCAGCATGATCTAGTCCTCGGTCATTCCTTCTTGGCAGCCGTCGTGCCGCCGACCGCGTCCGCTTCCTTCGACGCGTCCTTCGGACCGGCCGCGGCCTTGCGCACCCGCTTGACGACCGGTGCCGTCTTGCCGGCATCGGTCACGGCGGCGGCCTCGGCCGGCTTGGCGGCGGCCGTGTCCGCAGCAGCCGACGCGGTCTTCGCGGCCGGCGCGGCCTCGCCGTCGGCGCGGCGCGGCGGACGCGCGCGCGTCCCGCTCGGCGCGCGACGGCCCGGACGACGGTCCTCGCGTTCGGCTTCCGGCGCCGGCACCGCGGGTGCCTCGTTGCCGGCGAGACGCTCGCCCTTGTAGACCCACACCTTGATGCCGATCGAGCCGTACGTCGTCTGCGCTTCGCCGAAGCCGTAGTCGATGTCGGCGCGCAGCGTGTGCAGCGGCACGCGACCTTCGCGATACCACTCGCGACGCGCGATCTCGATGCCGTTGAGGCGACCCGACGACATGATCTTGATGCCCTGCGCGCCGAGACGCATCGCGTTCTGCATCGCGCGCTTCATCGCGCGGCGGAACATGATCCGCTTCTCGAGCTGCTGCGCGATCGAGTCGGCGATCAGCTGCGCGTCGATCTCGGGCTTGCGGATCTCCTCGATGTTGACGTGCACCGGCACGCCCATCCGCTTCTGCAGCTCGACCTTCAGCGACTCGATGTCCTCGCCCTTCTTGCCGATGACGACGCCGGGACGCGACGAGAAGATCGTGATGCGCGCGTTCTTCGCCGGGCGCTCGATGACGACGCGGCCGACCGACGCGTTCTTCAGCCGCTTCTTGAGGAACGCGCGCACGCGCAGGTCCTCGTTCAGCATGCCGGCGAAGTTGACGTTGCCGGCGTACCAGCGGCTCATCCAGTTGCGCGTGACCGAAAGGCGGAAACCGGTCGGATTGATTTTTTGACCCATCGTGCTTCCTTGTCCTCTAGCGCGCGGCGGCCCGCGTCGACTCCTGGTCCGCGACGGTGATCGCGATGTGGCAGGTCTGCTTCTCGATCGTGTTGCCGCGACCCTTCGCGCGCGCGGTCGAGCGCTTCAGCGACGCGCCCTTGTCGACGGTGATCAGCGACACCCGCAGCTCGTCGATGTCGGCGCCGTCGTTGTGCTCGGCGTTCGCGATCGCGGACTCCAGCACCTTCTTGATGATGACGGCCGCCTTCTTCGGGCTGAACGTCAGCACGTTCAGCGCCTGGTCGACCTTCTTGCCGCGGATCTGGTCGGCGACCAGCCGGCCCTTCTGGGCCGACAGGCGCACGCCGCGCAGGATGGCTCTCGTTTCCATGATCGTGTCCTTACTTCTTGACGGCCTTGCGGTCCGCCGCATGACCCTTGAAGGTCCGCGTCAGCGCGAACTCGCCGAGCTTGTGGCCGACCATGTTTTCCGAGATGTAGACGGGCACGTGCTGGCGACCGTTGTGCACGGCGATCGTGAGGCCGACGAAGTCGGGCATCACGGTCGAGCGGCGCGACCAGGTCTTGATCGGACGCTTGTCGCCCGACGCCTTGACCGCGTCGACCTTGTGCACGAGGTGCGCGTCGACGAACGGGCCCTTCTTTGCTGAACGAGTCATCTGTCTTTCCTTGATCAACGACGCTGGGTCCCCGCCTTCGCGGGGACGACGCCGTATCCGTCGTTCCCGCGAACGCGGGAACCCAGTGTCGTTTGCCTACCGATCACTTCTGGTATCGGCGCTGGACGATCATGCTGCGTCGTGCGCTTGTTGCGACGGGTGCGGAAGCCCTTCGTCTTCGTGCCCCACGGGCTGACCGGATCGCGGCCCGCCGCGGTCTTGCCTTCGCCGCCGCCGTGCGGGTGGTCGATCGGGTTCATCGCGACGCCGCGCACCGTCGGCCGCACGCCGCGCCAGCGCACCGCACCGGCCTTGCCGATCTGCCGCAGGCTGTGCTCTTCGTTGCCGACTTCGCCGATCGTGGCGCGGCACTCGATGTGCACCTTGCGGATCTCGCCCGACCGCAGGCGCACCTGCGCGTACGTGCCTTCGCGCGCGAGCAGCATCACCGACGTGCCGGCCGAGCGGGCCATCTGCGCGCCCTTGCCGGGCAGCATCTCGACGCAGTGGATCGTCGTGCCGACCGGGATGTTGCGGATCGGCAGCGTGTTGCCGGCGCGGATCGGCGCCTCGGCGCCCGACATCAGCGACGTGCCGACCGACACGCCCTTCGGCGCGACGATGTAGCGACGCTCGCCGTCGGCGTACAGCAGCAGCGCGATGTTCGCCGACCGGTTCGGGTCGTACTCGAGACGCTCGACCTTCGCCGCGATGCCGTCCTTCTGGCGCTTGAAGTCGATGATCCGGTACTGCTGCTTGTGACCGCCGCCGAGGTGCCGCGTCGTGATGACGCCGCGGTTGTTGCGGCCGGCCGACTTCGACTGGCTCTCGGTCAGCTTGTCGACGGGACGACCCTTGTACAGGTCCGGATGGACGACCTTGACGAGGCCGCGACGGCCCGGCGAGGTCGGCTTGACTTTGACGAGCGCCATGATTACTTGGCCTCCGCGGCGAAGTTGATTTCCTGGCCGGGCGCGAGGCTGACGAACGCCTTCTTGACGTCGCTGCGACGACCGACGCGGCGGCCGCTGCGCTTGACCTTGCCCTTCTGCACGAGCATCTGGACCGACTCGACCTGGACCTTGAAGATCATCTCGACGGCGGCCTTGACCTCGGGCTTCGTCGCCGACGGCGCGACCTTGAACAGCACCTGCTCGCGCTTGTCGGCGATGAACGTGGCCTTCTCGGACACGATCGGCGCGAGCAGCACCTGGTACAGGCGGTCCGATACTGGGTTTCGTGGTGGCGTTCATGCCAGCATCTCCTCGATCTTCGCCATCGCGGAGCGCGTCAGGATCACGTTCTGGTACTGCACGAGCGACACCGGATCGGCGTGGCGCGGCTCGACGACGAGCACGCCCTGCAGGTTGCGCGACGCGAGCATCAGGTTCTCGTCGACCGCGTCGGTGATGACGAGCGTCGACTTCGAGAAGCCGATGTCGCGCAGCTTGTCGGCGATGAGCTTCGTCTTCGGCGCGTCGATCGCGAAGCTGTCGACGACCGACACGCGACCTTCGCGCGCGAGCTGCGACAGGATCGAGCAGACGCCGGCGCGATACATCTTCTTGTTGATCTTCTGCGTGAAGTTCTCGTCCGGCGAGTTCGGGAAGATCTTGCCGCCGCCGCGCCACAGCGGCGACGACGCCATGCCGGCGCGGGCGCGACCGGTGCCCTTCTGCCGCCACGGCTTCTTCGTGGACTTCGCGATCTCGCTGCGGCCCTTCTGCGCGCGATTGCCGCTGCGCGCGTTCGCCTGGTAGGCGGTGACGAGCTGGTGGATCAGCGCTTCGTTGTAGTCGCGGCCGAAGATCGTGTCCGGCGCGGACACGTTCGAGCTGGACGCGCCCTTCGCGTCGAGGAGCTTGAGTTCCATGATCAGGCGGCTCCCTTGTTGGCGGCCTTCAGCGGCGCCTTGACCGCCGGCTTGACGACGATGCTGCCGTTCTTCGCGCCCGGCACCGCGCCGCGCACCAGCAGCAGGCCGCGCTCGGCATCGACCCGCGCGATCACGAGGTTCTGCGTCGTGCGCGTGACGTCGCCGAGGTGGCCGGTCATCCGCTTGCCGGGGAACACGCGGCCCGGGTCCTGCGCCATGCCGATCGAGCCCGGCACGTTGTGCGACCGCGAGTTGCCGTGCGACGCGCGGTTCGACGAGAAGTGGTGACGCTTGATGACGCCGGCGTAGCCCTTGCCGATCGTCGTGCCCTGCACGTCGACCTTCTGGCCGGCCTCGAACAGGCTCTCGACCTTGACGACCGAGCCCGGCTTGAGCGCGTCGGCGTTGCTCGCGAGCGCGCTCGCGTCGACGTGGAATTCCTTGAGGACGGTGCCGGCCTCGACGCCTGCCTTCGCGAGGTGTCCGGCGGCGGCCTTGTTGACGCGCGACGCGCGGCGCTCGCCGAACGTGACCTGGACGGCGCTGTAGCCGTCGACGTCGTCGGTCTTGATCTGCGTGACGCGGTTGTTCGACACGTCGAGGACGGTCACCGGGATGACGTCGCCATCTTCGGTGAAGATGCGCGTCATGCCGACCTTGCGACCGACCAGACCGAAGCTGGGGCCAAGATTCATGTTCTGCTCCGTTCCCGACAACGATTGGCCGGGGCTGTAAGGCTTCGGGAAGACCGCACCGAAGCGTAAATTCTGGTTTTTCGGGACGGACGAGCCGAATTCCGAAAAGCCCGCAACTATAACGGGGTTCGCGACGTCGCGCAAGCCGGCGGTGAGCGACGCGGCACCCGACGGTGACCGGCACGGCGCGCCCGGAGGCGGCGACCGATGCGGCCCGAAGGAGGCCAGCGACGCGCCGCCCGGACCGCGGACGCCGCTCCCGCCGGCGGGCGGGCGCCGCGAATGCTTCCTGCTACTGCAGCTTGATCTCGACGTCGACGCCGGCCGGCAGGTCGAGCTTCATCAGCGCGTCGACCGTCTTGTCGGTCGGGTCGACGATGTCCATCAGCCGCTGGTGCGTGCGGATCTCGAACTGGTCGCGCGACGTCTTGTTGACGTGCGGCGAGCGCAGCACGTCGAAGCGCTGGATCCGCGTCGGCAGCGGGATCGGACCCTTGACGACGGCGCCGGTGCGCTTCGCGGTGTCGACGATCTCGAGCGCGGACTGGTCGATCAGGCGGTAGTCGAACGCCTTCAGGCGGATGCGGATCTTCTGGCTTTGCATTTGATGCTCCAAAGAACGGAGTGGTCGAAGACCACGGAGTGATTCACGTCGTCATCCCGGCGAAGGCCGGGACCCAATGGCTCTTTCGTTCGATTGGGCCCCGGCCTTCGCCGGGGCGACAGCAATGCGCGCCGTCGGCGCTGCTCGATTCTTACGCGATGATCTTCGCCACCACGCCGGCGCCGACGGTGCGGCCGCCTTCGCGGATCGCGAAGCGCAGCCCTTCTTCCATCGCGATCGGGTTGATCAGCTTGACCGTGATCGTCACGTTGTCGCCCGGCATCACCATCTCCTTGCCGGCCTCGAGCTCGATCGAGCCCGTCACGTCGGTCGTGCGGAAGTAGAACTGCGGACGGTAGTTGTTGAAGAACGGCGTGTGGCGGCCGCCCTCTTCCTTGCGACAGCACGTACACCTCGGCCGTGAAGTGCGTGTGCGGCTTGATCGAACCCGGCTTGCACAGCACCTGGCCGCGCTCGACGTCCTCGCGCTTCGTGCCGCGCAACAGGATGCCGACGTTGTCGCCCGCCTGCCCCTGGTCGAGCAGCTTCCTGAACATCTCGACGCCCGTGCAGATCGTCTTTTGCGTGTCGCGGATGCCGACGATCTCGATCTCCTCGCCGACCTTGATCACGCCGCGCTCGACCCGACCCGTCACCACCGTGCCGCGACCCGAGATCGAGAACACGTCTTCGACCGGCATCAGGAACGCCCCGTCGATCGCCCGCTCCGGCGTCGGAATGTAGCTGTCCAGCGCCTCGGCCAGCTTCATGATCGAGCCTTCGCCCATCTCGCCCTTGTCGCCTTCGAGCGCCATCTTCGCCGACCCGATCACGATCGGCGTGTCGTCGCCCGGGAACTCGTACTTGCTCAACAGCTCGCGAACTTCCATCTCGACCAGCTCGAGCAGCTCCGCGTCGTCGACCATGTCCGCCTTGTTCATGTACACGATGATGTACGGAACCCCCACCTGCCGCGCCAGCAGGATGTGCTCGCGCGTCTGCGGCATCGGACCGTCGGCCGCCGACACCACCAGGATCGCGCCGTCCATCTGCGCGGCTCCCGTGATCATGTTCTTCACGTAGTCGGCATGCCCCGGGCAGTCCACGTGCGCGTAGTGACGGTTCTTCGTCTCGTACTCCACGTGCGCCGTGTTGATCGTGATCCCGCGCGCCTTCTCTTCCGGCGCCGCGTCGATCTGGTCGTACGCCTTCGCTTCACCCCCGAACTTCTTCGACAGCACCGTCGTGATCGCCGCCGTCAGCGTCGTCTTCCCATGATCGACGTGACCGATCGTCCCCACGTTCACGTGCGGCTTGCTGCGCTCGAATTTGCCTTTTGCCATTTCTCTAGCTCAATAAGAATGAACGACACTGGATCCCGGCCTTCGCCGGGATGACATCGCGGCGCGCCGCGATGTCACTTGCCTTTCTGGGAGATCACCGCTTCGGCGACGGCCTTCGGCGCCTCGGCGTAATGCTTGAATTCCATCGTGTACGTCGCGCGGCCCTGCGTCAGCGAGCGCAGCGTCGTCGAGTAGCCGAACATCTCGGCCAGCGGCACCTCGGCGCGGACGATCTTGCCGCCACCGCCGGCGATGTCGTCCATGCCCTGGATCATCCCGCGACGGCTCGACAGGTCGCCCATCACGTCGCCCATCTTCTCCTCGGGCGTCTCGACCTCGACGGCCATCATCGGCTCGAGCAGCACCGGGCTCGCCTTGCGGCAGCCGTCCTTGAACGCCATCGACGCGGCCATCTTGAACGCGTTCTCGTTCGAGTCGACGTCGTGGTACGAGCCGAAGAACAGCGTGACCTTGACGTCGACGACCGGATAGCCGGCCATCACGCCGTTCGGCAGCGTCTCGACGACGCCCTTCTCGACCGCGGGGATGTACTCGCGCGGCACGACGCCGCCCTTGATCGCGTCGACGAACTCGAAGCCCTTGCCCGGCGGCTGCGGCTCGATCTTCAGCACGACGTGGCCGTACTGGCCGCGGCCGCCCGACTGCTTGACGAACTTGCCTTCGATCTCGTCGCAGGTCTTCTTGATCGTCTCGCGATACGCGACCTGCGGCTTGCCGACCGTCGCCTCGACGCCGAACTCGCGCTTCATGCGGTCGACCAGGATCTCGAGGTGCAGCTCGCCCATGCCGGAGATGATCGTCTGGCCCGACTCCTCGTCGGTCTTGACGCGGAACGACGGATCTTCCTGCGCGAGACGATTGAGCGCGATGCCCATCTTCTCCTGGTCGACCTTCGTCTTCGGCTCGACGGCCTGCGAGATCACCGGCTCCGGGAAGATCATCCGCTCGAGCGTGATGATCGCGTTCGGGTCGCACAGCGTGTCGCCGGTCGTCGCGTCCTTCAGGCCGACGGCCGCGGCGATGTCGCCGGCGCGCACTTCCTTGATCTCGTCGCGCTGGTTCGCGTGCATCTGCAGCAGGCGACCGATCCGCTCCTTCTTGCCCTTGATCGGGTTGTAGATCGTGTCGCCCGAGTTGACGACGCCCGAATAGACGCGGAAGAAGATCAGCTGGCCGACGAACGGGTCGGTCATGATCTTGAACGCGAGCGCCGAGAACTTCTCGCCGTCGTCGGCGCGGCGCTCGACCGGCTTGTCGTCGTCGTCCAGGCCCTTGACCGGCGGGATGTCCGTCGGCGCCGGCATGTAGTCGAGCACCGCGTCGAGCATCGCCTGGACGCCCTTGTTCTTGAACGCCGAGCCGCACAGCATCGGCAGGATCTCGCCGGCGATCGTGCGCGTGCGCAGGCCGAGCTTGATCTCGTCCTCGGTGAGCGCGTCGCCCTCGAGGTACTTGTCCATCAGCTCTTCATTGGCCTCGGCCGCGGCCTCGACCATCTTCTCGTGCCACTTGTCCGCGAGTTCCTTCAGGTCGGCCGGGATCTCGGTGTACTCGAACTTCGTGCCCTGCGACGCCTCGTCCCACTTGATCGCCTTCATCTTGACGAGGTCGACGACGCCGGTGAACGCGTCCTCGGCGCCGACCGGGATCTGGATCGGGATCGGGTTGGCCTTCAGGCGCGAGCGCATCTGGTCGTGGACGCGGAAGAAGTCGGCGCCGACGCGGTCCATCTTGTTGACGAACGCGAGGCGCGGCACCTTGTACTTGTTGGCCTGACGCCACACGGTCTCGGACTGCGGCTGCACGCCGCCGACCGAGTCGTAGACCATGCACGCGCCGTCGAGCACGCGCATCGAGCGCTCGACCTCGATCGTGAAGTCGACGTGTCCCGGCGTGTCGATGATGTTGATGCGGTGCTCGGGATACTTGCCGCTCATCCCCTTCCAGAAGCACGTGGTCGCGGCCGACGTGATCGTGATGCCGCGCTCCTGCTCCTGCTCCATCCAGTCCATCGTCGCGGCGCCGTCGTGCACCTCGCCGATCTTGTGATTGACGCCGGTGTAGAACAGGATGCGCTCGGTCGTCGTCGTCTTGCCGGCGTCGATGTGCGCCGAGATGCCGATGTTGCGATAGCGCTCGATGGGAGTCTTGCGAGCCATGAGGAAGAGCTTGAAAAGTCCGGAAATACCCGGCGGCGCTCGCGCGCCGCCGTGGGTGTGTCTTCGACCCGTCTCGCCGGGCTTCGGGTGTGCCGAAGCCTAGAAGCGGAAGTGCGAAAACGCCTTGTTCGCTTCGGCCATGCGATGCACTTCGTCGCGCCGCTTCATCGCGCCGCCACGGCCTTCGGCCGCGTCCATCAGCTCGCCGGCCAGCCGCAGCGCCATCGACTTCTCGCTGCGCTTGACGGCCGCCTCGCGCAGCCAGCGCATCGCGAGCGCCATGCGCCGCACCGGACGCACTTCGACCGGGACCTGGTAGTTCGCGCCGCCGACGCGACGGCTCTTGACCTCGACCATCGGGCGCACGTTCGACAGCGCCTGCGTGAACACCTCGAGCGGATCCTTGCCGCCCTTGGCGCTGATCGTGTCGAACGCGCCGTAGATGATCCGCTCCGCGACGGCCTTCTTGCCGGCGAGCATGATCACGTTGGAGAACTTCGCGACGTCGACGCTGCCGAACTTCGGATCGGGCAGGATCTCGCGCTTGGGGACTTCACGACGGCGTGGCATGGGGCTTCCTTTTCAGTTGAAGACCGGAAGCGTTCCGGCCTTCGCGGCCACCCGACGATGCCGAGTCTTCAGCATAGGGGCAGCCACTTACTCGTGAACGGCGCGACTCGTGTCGCGCCGGGAATCGTCGATGGCGAGCGCCGCCGACGGGCACTTCGAATTCGGGGACGACTACTTCTTGGCAGCGGCGGCGGCGCCGGCCTTCGGGCGCTTCGCGCCGTACTTCGAGCGGGACTGCTTGCGGTCCTTGACGCCCTGCGTGTCGAGCGAGCCGCGCACCATGTGGTAGCGCACGCCCGGCAGGTCCTTGACGCGACCGCCGCGGATCAGCACGACCGAGTGCTCCTGCAGGTTGTGGCCTTCGCCGCCGATGTACGAGATCACCTCGAAGCCGTTCGTCAGGCGCACCTTGGCGACCTTGCGAAGCGCCGAGTTCGGCTTCTTCGGCGTCGTCGTGTAGACGCGCGTGCAGACGCCGCGGCGCTGCGGGCAATCCTGCAGCGCGGGGCTCTTGCTCTTGATCGTCGCGGAGACGCGCGGCTTGCGAACGAGCTGATTGATGGTTGGCATCGAGAACGCTTTGGTAGGGGACCGGACTGCACCACGCCAGGCCCGCAGGAGCGCTCGTCCCGGACGGCGCCTCGATTCGCGGCGATCGCGAACGACGGAAGCTGGCGAATTCGTTCCGGCTGTCTCGCGCGACGGGCGTTGCACGAGCACGTCGGCGGCCGAACGCAGGCCGGCGTCCACGACGATCCAAAGAACGCCCGGCCGGATTTCAGCCGAGTCCGCGATTATGCGGTGGCGCGTGTATCGTGTCAACCGCTCGACCGCAAGCCGCAACATGGCCCGAACGCCAAAACTCGATGACGTCACCGCCCGCACGCTCGCGCACTACGACGCGAACGCGGTCGACTTCGAGCGCGGCACCGAGGACCACGACGTCTCGCAGAACCTCGCGGCCCTGATGCGCCCCATCGACGGACCGCCGCCGTGGACGATCCTCGACTTCGGCTGCGGGCCGGGCCGCGACCTGAAGGCGATCGCGGCGCTCGGCCACGTCGCGGTCGGGCTCGACGGATCCGCGGCGTTCGTGCGCCGTGCGCGCGCGGCGACCGGCGCGACGGTACTGCACCAGAACTTCGTCGCGCTCGACCTGCCCGGTGGTGCGTTCGACGGCATCTTCGCGAACGCGTCGCTGCAGCACGTCCCGCGCGCGGCCCTGCCGGGCGTCCTGCAGGCGTTGCGCGACGCGCTGAAGCCGCGCGGCGTCCTGTTCGCGTCGATCCCGCGCGGCGACGGCGACGAGGGATGGCACGGCGACCGCTACAGCGTCTTCCACGACCTCGACGGCTGGCGGCACTTCGTCACGACGGCCGGCTTCGTCGAGATCGAGCACTACTACCGGCCGCCGGGTCGCCCGTTCGCAGAGCAGCGCTGGCTCGCGACCGTGTGGCGCCGCGACGGCGACCGCTGACGACGATCGCCGCCGCGCCGGCCGCCGGCGTCAATGGCCTTGCGGCTCCATCACGAACGCGTTGAGCTTGTTGCCGTCGGGGTCGCGGAAGTACGCGGCATAGAAGCCCGGCGATCGCTGCCCCGGCGCGCCGTCGTCGCTGCCGCCGTGCGCGAGCGCGAGCGCGTGAAGGCGGTCGACCTGCGCCCGGTCCTTCGCCTGCAGGGCGACCATCGTGCCGTTGCCGACGGTCGCGGGCTTGCCGTCGAACGGCCGGGTCAGCCCGATGCCGGCGCCGCCGTCGGGCACGCCCCACGCGACGAACTGGTCGTTCTCCATCATGCGACCCGCGCCGAGCTCCCGCGCGATCGCGTCGTAGAACGACGCGCTGCGCTCGCGGTCGTTCGTTCCCAGCGTGACATAGCCGATCATCGGTCCTCCGTCGCATCGGGTGGAAGCCCGCCATCGTAGCGTGCCCGCGACGCGGCGGACAGCCATCGGTCGAGGACGTGCAGAATGGCCTCGGACCGGCCGCCGGACGCGCCGCACTGCGAAGGAACGAGCCCATGAAACGAGGTCTGGCCATCGTCGTGCTGTTCCTCGTCGCCGCCGCGCTCGCGGTGTACAGCTTCGTGCTGTGCGCGTTCCTCGTCGCGGCGGTCTGCGTCATCCTCGCGTTCAAGTACACGAGTCCGGCGTGGCTGAAAGTCGTGCTCTGCTTCGCCTCGGCGCTGCTCGTCGCCGGCGTCTGGCAGGCAGGCAAGACGCCGGCGCACGTGAACGATCGCTCCTCCGTCGAGAGCCGGCTGCCGTGGGTCGGCCCGGTGGTCAGCGCCGTCCCGGAGGCGTACCGCGTCGCGAACGACACGCCGCAGCCCGACCCGCTGCAACAGGCCCGCGAGGAGCTGCGGGCGAAGATCCAGCAGCTGCGAAAGCAGTCGAACGTCGTCCGTCGCGCGCTGGCGGCCAAGGACGCGGCCGACGTCGTCGTCGAGTACGGCGAGAAGCATCAACCCCGTCTGGACACGAAGCCGATCGGCGACGCCAGGGACGGCATCGACAAGGCCGTGCGCGAGCTGGGCCTCGACTCGGCGAACTACAAGCGCTTCCAGGACAAGACCGAAGAGATGCTGCAATCGGCCGAACGGGCCATGCGCGAGGCGACCGACGCGAAGACGATCGAGAATCTTCTCGACGACCTCCGTCTCGACGCCGTCACGAAGTCCGCGGGCTCGGTCGAGAGCCAGCTGCGCAGCCTCGACCTGGCGGTCGCCAACTTCGAGCGCAACGACGTCGACGCCGACCTGACGCGCTCGTTCTCCCACGCGCTGACCTTCGACGAGACGCACGATCGACTGATTCGCGAGGAGTGGGTCGGCATCGCTTCGCGGGGCGCGCTCCTCCGGCAGCTCGACGCGTCGGACCTGATGTCCGACGTGGACGCGACGAACCCGGCCACGCTGCGCGTCGTCTACGGGCCGAATCCGTCGCTGCAGAACGCGAACGAGGTCGTCGACGCGGCGCGCATCGCGATCCCTCGCGGCATCACCCAGGTCACGCTCGTCAAGCGCGTCGTGGTCCCGGCCGGCGTGCAGGAGCTGCCGTCCGCCTTGCGGCTCGCGCGCTTTCGCTACTTCACGTTCACGTGGCCGGTCCCGCTGCCGACCAGGATCCGCGCGACGGTCGACCTGCAGGACCGCGGCGGTCCGGGCGCCGCGCCGTATTCGTTCGAAGTGCCGGTCAACAGCCCGATCGCGCAGGTCCGCGTCCCCGCCGACGCGTTGTTCGCGTCCAGTTATGCCCTCGGCGCGCCGCAGCGCGAAGGGCGCGAGGACGTCTTTCGACCGGTCGACCTCTCGCCGTCGTACTTCCAGACGCACGAGAGCGTCTGGGTCGAGCTGATGCCGGACCACGTCGCGTTCCGCAACAGCCTCGTGCAAGGTCATCGCGAACTGCTGTTCCCGGAGAACCTCCTCGCGTCGGGCATCGCGGCCGGCATCGGCGCCGCGATCGCGCTGTTTTTCGTCTGAACCGTCAGTCGCCGTAGCCGTCCGGGTTGCGCGACTGCCAGCGCCAGCCGTCGACGCACATCCGGTCGAGGTCGCGCTCGGCCGTCCATCCGAGCTTCGCGGCGGCGCGCTCGACGCTCGCGTAGCAGCTCGCGATGTCGCCGGGGCGGCGCGGCCCGACGACGTGCGCGATCGGGCGGCCCGATGCCGCCTCGAATGCCGCGATCATCTCGCGCACCGTGCTGCCGCGGCCGGTCCCGAGGTTGACCGGCTCGGCGCCGTCGAAGTCGTCGAGGTGCTCGAGCGCCGCGAGGTGGCCTCGCGCGAGGTCGACGACGTGGATGTAGTCGCGCTCGCCGGTGCCGTCGCGCGTCGGGTAATCGTCGCCGTGGATCGTGAGGCGCGCGAGCTTGCCGACCGCGACCTGCGCGACGTACGGCATCAGGTTGTTCGGGATGCCGGCCGGGTCCTCGCCGATCAGCCCGCTGTCGTGCGCGCCGACCGGGTTGAAGTAGCGCAGCAACGCGATCCGCCAGTCGCGGTCGGCGGCGGCCACGTCGGTCAGCACGCGCTCGACCATCGCCTTCGACGCGCCGTACGGGTTCGTCGTCTGGACCGGGAAGTCTTCGCGGATCGGCAGCGCGTGCGGGTCGCCGTAGACGGTGGCCGACGAGCTGAACACGAGCCGCCGGACGCCGGCGCGACGCATCGCCTCGACGAGCACGAGGGTGCCGTGGACGTTGTTGTCGTAGTAGCGCAGCGGCTCGGCGACCGACTCACCGACCGCCTTCAGTCCCGCGAAGTGGATGACCGCTTCGATGCGATGCGCGGCGAACGCGCGGTCGAGCGCCGCACCGTCGCGGACGTCGGCCTCGACGAACACCGGCTCGCGTCCGGCGATCCGGGCGATGCGCGCGACCGCCTCGCGCTTGCTGTTGACGAGGTTGTCGACGATGACCGGCGTGAAGCCGGCCGCGAGCAGCTCGACGCAGGTGTGCGAGCCGATGTAGCCGGCGCCGCCGGTGACGAGGATGGAAGAGGGCATGAAGACGGAAAGGAAGGCGTGAGGAGGATAACCGACGGCGCGGACGCGCCCGCCGTGCGCCGGCCCGGGTGGGCGCGGTGCCTGACCGAAGCGCGAGGCCCCGGGTCGCACGAAGCGTGCCGTCGTCCGCACCGTTCGGCGCGGCCCCGCCGCGAGTCACCGTACCATCCGCCGACGTGTTCTCGAAGGAGTCGTCCGTGCCCCCGATCGTCGCCGGTGTCGGTCCGCGTTTCCCCCAGGTCGTCGTGCTGTTCGGCGCGACCGGCGACCTCGCCCGGCGCAAGCTGCTGCCCGGACTGTTCCACCTCGCGACGGTCGGCTTCCTGCCCGGCTATCGCATCGTCGGCGTGTCGCTCGACGACCTCGACGCCGAGCAGTTCCGCACGTTCGCGCGCGCGGCGCTCGACGAGTTCTCGTCGCGGCCGATCCAGGCCGACCGCTGGCGACAGTTCTCCGACGCGCTCGACTACGTGCCGCTGGCCGGCGGCGCCGACGCGTTGCGCCAGGCGGTGCTCGCGGCCGAGGCGTCGCTCGGCGGCGAGAGCCGTCGGCTCCACTACCTGAGCGTGCCGCCGAACGCCGCGCTCGCGGCGGTGCAGACTGATCGGCGACGCCGGGCTCGTCGAACGATGCGCGGATCGTGATGGAGAAGCCGTTCGGCGTCGACCTCGCGAGCGCGGTCGCGCTGAACGCGAAGCTGCACGAGACGTTCGCCGAGGAGCAGATCTTCCGCATCGACCACTTCCTCGGCAAGGAGCCGGCGCAGAACATCCTCGCGTTCCGGTTCGCGAACGGCCTGTTCGAGCCGATCTGGAACCGCAACTTCATCGACCACGTGCAGATCGACGTGCCCGAGACGCTCGGCCTCGGCAAGCGCGCCGCGTTCTACGAGCAGACCGGCGCGTTCCGCGACATGGTCGTCACGCACCTGTTCCAGATCCTCGCGTTCATGGCGATGGAGCCGCCGACGTCGCTCGAGCCGGCGCCGATCAGCGAGGAGAAGAACAAGGTCTTCCGCAGCATGCTGCCGATCCAGCCGTCGGACGTCGTGCGCGGCCAGTACACCGGCTATCGATCGGAGGACGGGATCAGCCCCGAGTCCGAGACCGAGACGTTCATCGCGCTGAAGTGCGCGATCGACAACTGGCGCTGGGCCGGCGTGCCGTTCTACCTGCGGACCGGCAAGCGGCTGGCCGAGGGGCAGCGGATCATCTCGATCGCGTTCCGCGAGCCGCCGAAGAGCATGTTCCCGGCGGGCTCCGGCGTCGGCGCGCAGGGGCCGGACCACCTGACCTTCGACCTCGCCGACGCGGCGAAGATGTCGCTGTCGTTCTACGGCAAGCGGCCCGGCCCCGGCATGCGGCTCGACAAGGTGAGCATGCAGTTCGCGATGCACGAGACCGGCTATCTCGGCGACGTGCTCGAGGCCTACGAGCGGCTGATCCTCGACGCGATGCGCGGCGACCGCACGCTGTTCACGACGGCCGAGGGCATCGAGCGGCTCTGGGAAGTGTCGACGCCGCTGCTCGAGGCGCCGCCGCCGGTGCGCCTCTACGCGCCGGGCTCGTGGGGGCCGAACGCGATCCACCAGCTCGTCGCGCCGCGCGCGTGGCGGCTGCCGTTCGAGCGCAGCTGGCGGGACTCGAACCGGACAGGCAGCTGACCGCGGACCGGCGCGGCTCGGCCGCGACTACGGCAGCACCGCCGGCGACGAGAACGGCTTCGTCGCGTCGACGACGAACATGACCAGCGCGTGGAGGTCGTCCGTGCCGCTGCTGGACACCTGCATCGCCTGACCGGCCCCGTGGCCGGCCTCGCCGTGGCCGGCGTCGACGACCAGCGTGCCGTGGCTTCCGCGAACGCTCTGCTGGCCGTCGAGCACGTAGAACGCTTCGGAGCCCGGATGGCTGTGCACGGCGGTCAGGCTGCCCGGCGGTCCGCTCGCGTCGTTGATGCGAAGCAGGTACTCGCTCGCTTCGATGCGCGGGATCGGCCCGACCTCCGCGACCGGGGTCGCATTCGCCGATCGTCCGCCGGCGGGTCCGAGCGTGAACAGCCAGATCTTCCCGGCCGACTCGGCGATGAGCGAGAAGGGGCCCGCTGCCGCGCGCGCGTCGGACATCCCGTCGAAGGTCTCGATGCGCCAGACGAGCGCGCCGTCCGGGAGCGCGCCGACGCGCTTCTCGGCGAGCGGCACGATCCGCAGCACCTGCTCCGCCGCGTGGACGAGGGGCGCCGACAGCAGGGCCAGCGCGACGATGCTCGAACCGAACCAGCGCTTCATGACGGCCTCCCTGGATGTCGACCATGGTATGCCAGCGCGACGCGCGCGTCGCGCGATCGTTTCGCCTCGATGCGCGCCGCGCGGCGTCAGAACCAGACGTCGCCGACGCAGCGTCCGTCGCGCGGCAGATCGTCGAACGCGCCGAGGCCGTCGAACCGGTCGATCGGGATCGCCGCCACCGCCTCGGGCTCGGCGAGTCTCAGGTTGACGGCGATGCGGCGACGACCGTCGTCGTCCGTGCGTTGCCCGCGCCAGAACGCGATGCAGCCGCACCGTGGGCAGAAATGGAACTCCAGCGCGGTCCCGCGCGCATACGGCCGGGTGCGGCCGAAGACGTGGATGCGTTCGCCCTCGTAGTCGTACGCCCACAGGACGCCGTAGCGTCGGCACGCGGTGCAGTTGCACGCCGTCGCGCCGTCGGGCCGGCCGTCGAAGCGCCATCGCACGTCGCCGCAGAGGCAGGATCCGTCGATCATCGTTTCCCTCCGTCGTCGGACGGTCGCGCCGTCGCGCGCCGTCGCGGCGCGGGCTTACTCGACACGTCCGAGCCATCGTGAGCCCGCGCCAGCGACGTCGGAGCCTTCGTCCGCCACGCCGATTCGACCAGGTCTCGAACGACAGCTGGAGGCGCGGTCGCGAGCGCGACGCGAAGACCGACCACCTTCGCACCCCAGGTGAGCCGCTCGACGAACGCCGGATACAACGCCATCGCCCGCTCGCGTTCGTCCTCGCCGACGAAGACGTGCAGATGCGTCTCCTCCGGCGGGACGGTCACGAAGATCCGGCCGCGGACCCGGAACGACGCGTAGTGGAAGTGCGGCTCCTCGGTCACGGCCGGCAGGGACAGCGCATGGCGACGGACCTCCGCGAGCTTCACGGTCGACGCGCCGCGCGTCGGCCGGGACGGTGTCGCGGCGTCTCCGGTCGAGGACGCCGCGGTGACGCGCGGTGAGGACCGCGCCGTGGCGCGCGACCCGGCTCCCTCGATGGCGTGGGGTCGCGACGACCCTGCGACGTGCGGGACGAATCCGTCCGCGCCGAGAGGCATGGCCGCGACCGCCCATCGCCGACCCGTCGGCCCGCCGGCGCCGGACGACGCGTCACGAGCCCGACGGCGGTTCCCATAGCTCGACCTTGTTGCCGTCCGGATCGATGACCCATCCGAAGCGGCCGTGCTCCGACGCGTCGACGCGGTCGAGGACCTCGCAGCCTTCGTTCCTCAGCGCGGCCAGCAGCGCGTGCAGGTCGGCGACCCGGAAGTTGACCATGAAGCCGGCGCGTCCCGGCTCGAACATCGTCGAGCCGCTCTCGAACACGCTCCAGATCGTCGTGCCCTTGTCGCTGTCGGCGCCACCCCATTCGAACACGGCGCCGCCCCAGGCAGCGACGTCGAGGCCGAGGTGGTCGCGGTACCACGCGGCGAGCCGCTTCGGGTCGCTCGACTGGAAGAAGATCCCGCCGATGCCGGTGACGCGCTTCATGGATCGCGCGTCACCGGTCGTCGTCGGCCGACGCCTGAGCCGGTGCGGCGGTCGCAAAGCGGGCGGCCGACCTGGCCCGCGCCCTCGCGGCTTCGATGGCCCGGTCGCGCGGCGTGGCGGTCGTGACGAGCGAGCGGATCAGCGTGCGCGCCGACGCGGCGACCGCGTCGACGGCCTGCTCGAAGGCGGCCTCGTTGGCTTTCGACGGGACGGCGAACCCGCTGAGCTTGCGGACGAACTGCAGCGACGCATCGCGGATCTCCGACTCGGTCGCCGGCGGCTCGAAGTTGAACAGCGTTCTGATGTTTCGACACATGGCGTTTCGAAAGAATGAGATGACTGCGCGGAGACTTTGCCGCATCGCATTCTGCGACGGCGAAGGCGCCCGGCCAACGTGCGGGGGCGCGCCGGCCGAGGCACCGCGCTACGACGGATTCTGATTCGAAAGCGGAATCCGGTCCACGACCGCCATCGCCTCCTTCAGGCCGAGCCCGGTCTGCTCGCGATACGCCTTGATCGCGGCGATCCGCGTCTCCGGATTCCGCGCGAGCGCCTTGACCGGCTCCGACGGTTCGACCGGCGTTTCCCACTCGACGCCGTGGCAGGCGAGGAGCCGCTTCGTCATCGCCGCGATGTTCCGCAGGCTCTCCGCGATGCTGGCGAGTTGCGACAGCGCGTACACGCCGAGTCCGGCCCAGACGAGCCAGGCGTAGTTTTCCATGTCGGTCCTTTCGCCTCCGCGACGATTCGCCCCACCCATTCGGACCCTCCAACGTCTCGCGTCAGCCGACCTGCCCGACCCACTGTTCGCGCGTGATGCGATAGAGGCAATGCGGGCGCAACGCGTGACCCTCGGGGAATCTCGACAGACGCCAGCCGACCTCGAAGCACGGCGAGAACGGAAGCATTCGTCGCGAGGCCGTGAGGCAGACGAGGCCGATGAACTCCCCGGACGCGCGAACGTCGATCGCCAGTTGCTCCAGCCCTGGGCGTCGAACTGCGACTGCCAGATCGCGATGCTCGCGTCGCTCGACGCGCGGTCCTGGAGCGACGGAAAGCGCGCCATGACCGCGGGGTCCATGTTCCTCGCGGCGGACGGCTCGCGATCGGACTCGCGCCACGGGCGCAGCCGCGGACGCGGGGTGAGGAGCTCGGACGGCTTCACGGTCGGCGTTCGATAGGGCTGGGGATGGACACCGGTACCGCGGCGCGGTCGCGATCGATCGCGCCCGAAGGCCGGCGAGTCCTGCGGACAAGCGATCGCTCGACGGAGGGCCCGGGCATCAAGGCGATTGCATGTTGAACGGTGCGCCGAAATCGGGAACGCGACCTCGCTCCAGCTCGTCGATCCACGTCGCGATCGGGTCCGGGTCCGCGAAGAACGGGAGCGTCAACCCGATGACCGACATGTCCGTCGCCTTCCAGAACCGTCGGATCGATCGCAGGTAGCGGGCGGCCGCGGCGGTGTCGCCGGCCTCGGCGACTTCGCGGGCGAGCAATAGCGACGGGCCGAACGAATCGAGCTGCGGCGAGCCCGGCGTCGCACCGGCGGCCAGCAGATGCGACGCCGCTTCGGCCTTGCGCCCGTCGCGAAGCGCGACGAGGCCGAGGACCGCATTTGCGTTGTGGATCGCGTTGCCGTAGTTCCAGTTGCAAGGGAATCGCGCCGCGAGTTGCAGGTATTCGCGGGCGAGCGCGTCGGCCGCGCTCATGTCACCGGACTGATAAGCGGCCGTCATCGGCTTCGACAGCGAATAGAACCGCTCGAGCGCCGGCGATGAATAGGTCGTGGCGCCGTTCCATCGCTGATCCGCCGGCAGGACCGTGTCGTCACAACCCGCGGGCCTCGCCTCGACGAGCGTCGCGACGGCAGCGAGAAGAGCGAGCGCCAGTGCATGACGAAGATGCATGAGGGATCCGCCGTTCGGCCATGCCGCGAACCGCGATCGGCGCGACGAGCCCGGTGCCCATTGCCGGCATTCACGAAATCCGCAAGCGACGCGACGCACCGTGCGGTCGGCAACGCATCGGTGCGGCGTCCAGCATAGCTCGCCTCCAGCGCCTCGGCGAGGACTCGCACGCCGGAGCCGGACGCGCGCGCGCAGGCCGCAGTCGAAAAAAAAACCGGGGCATCGCTGCCCCGGCTTCGTTCTTCCGTCGGCGCGCGCCGACGACGTGGCGACTAACGACCCGTCGCTTCCGCCGTCGCCGCGGCCGCGGCCTCGGCTTCGCTCGCCTGCGCCAGCGCTTCCAGCTCCGCCTGCGCCGCCAGCTCGCGGTCCTTCGCTTCCGACACTTCCTTCGCCTTGCGGGCGATGTGGAACGCGAGGCCCGTGCCGGCCGGGATCAGGCGGCCGACGATGACGTTCTCCTTCAGACCACGGAGTTCGTCGCGCTTGCCCATGATCGCCGCCTCGGTCAGCACGCGGGTCGTCTCCTGGAACGACGCCGCCGAGATGAACGAGTCGGTCGACAGCGACGCCTTCGTGATGCCGAGCAGGATGTTGCCGTGCATCGCCGGACGCTTGCCGAGCGCGATCGTCGCGTCGTTCTCGTCCAGCAGATGCGACCGCTCGACCTGCTCGCCCTGGATGAAGCGCGTCTCGCCCGGATCGACGATCTGCACGCGGCGCAGCATCTGCCGCACGATCACCTCGATGTGCTTGTCGTTGATCTTCACGCCCTGCAGACGATAGACGTCCTGCACCTCGTCGACGATGTAGCGCGCCAACGCCTCGATGCCGAGCAGGCGCAGGATGTCCTGCGGATCCGCCGGGCCGTCGACGATCGACTCGCCCTTGTTGACGACCTGGCCTTCGTGGACCAGCACGTTCTTTTCCTTCGCGATCAGGAACTCGTGCGCGGTGCCGTCCATGTCGGTGATGATCAGGCGCTGCTTGCCCTTCGTCTCCTTGCCGAACGTGACCGTGCCGGTGACTTCCGCGAGCATGCCGGCGTCCTTCGGCGAGCGCGCCTCGAACAGCTCGGCCACCCGCGGCAGGCCGCCGGTGATGTCGCGCGTCTTCGACGACTCCTGCGGGATGCGCGCCAGCACTTCGCCGACCGCGACGTCCTGACCGTCCTTCACGGTGATCAGCGCGCCGACCTGGAACGAGATCGTGACCGGGTGCTCCGTGCCGGCGATCTTCACTTCCTCGCCGATCTCGTTGATCAGCTTGACGACCGGACGCACGCCCTTCGTGGACGTCGAGCGGCGCTTCGCGTCGATCACGACGAGCGTCGACAGGCCCGTCACGTCGTCGACCTGCTTCGCGACCGTCACGCCTTCCTCGACGTTCTCGAACTTCACGCGGCCCGAGTACTCGCTGATGATCGGACGCGTCAGCGGGTCCCACGTCGCGAGCGGCATGCCGGCCTTGACGACCGTGCCGTCGAGCGCGAGCAGCGTGGCGCCGTACGGCACCTTGTGACGCTCGCGTTCGCGGCCGTGGTCGTCGGTGACGAGCACTTCGCCCGACCGCGAGATGGCGACCTGCTCGCCCTTCGCGTTCGTGACGTAGCGGACCGTCGCCGCGAACCGCACCGTGCCGTTCGACTTCGACTCGACGCCCGACGCCATCGCCGCGCGCGACGCCGCACCGCCGATGTGGAACGTCCGCATCGTCAGCTGGGTGCCCGGCTCGCCGATCGACTGCGCGGCGATCACGCCGACCGCCTCGCCGGTATTGACGAGCGTGCCGCGGCCGAGGTCGCGGCCGTAGCACTTCGCGCACAACCCGTAGCGCGTCTCGCAGGTCAGCGGCGTGCGCACGCGGACCTCGTCGATGCCGAGGGCCTCGATGCGTTCGACCGCGTCCTCGTCGAGCAGCGTGCCCGCCGGGTGCAGGACGTCGGCCGTCTCGGGGTTCGCGAGGTCGGTCGCCGTCACGCGGCCGAGGATCCGGTCGCGCAGCGCCTCGATGACCTCGCCGCCCTCGACGAGCGCCTTCATGTTGACGCCGTCGGTCGTGCCGCAGTCCTCGGTCACGACGACCAGGTCCTGCGTGACGTCGACGAGACGGCGCGTCAGGTAGCCCGAGTTCGCCGTCTTCAGCGCCGTGTCGGCGAGACCCTTGCGGGCGCCGTGGGTCGAGATGAAGTACTGCAGCACGTTCAGGCCTTCACGGAAGTTCGCCGTGATCGGCGTCTCGATGATCGAGCCGTCCGGCTTCGCCATCAGGCCGCGCATGCCGGCGAGCTGACGGATCTGCGCGGCGGAACCGCGCGCGCCCGAGTCGGCCATCATGTAGATCGAGTTGAACGACTCCTGGCGCACGTCCTTGCCGTGACGATCCTTCGTCGGCTCGGTCGCGAGCTGTTCCATCATCGCCTTGCCGACGCGGTCGCCGGCCTTGCCCCAGATGTCGACGACGTTGTTGTAGCGCTCCTGCGACGTCACGAGGCCCGACGAGTACTGGCGGTCGATCTCCTTCACGTCGTGCGCCGCGGCGCCGATGATCGTCTCCTTCTGCGTCGGGACGAGCATGTCGTCGACGCAGATCGAGATGCCGGCGCGCGTCGCGAGACGGAAGCCGGACTGCATCAGCTGGTCGGCGAACACGACGGTCGCGCGCAGGCCGCAGCGGCGGAACGACGCGTTGATGAGACGCGAGATCTCCTTCTTCTTCAGCGCGCGGTTCAGCACCGTGAACGGCAGGCCCTTCGGCAGCACCTCCGACAGGATCGCGCGGCCGACGGTCGTCTCGTAGCGCTTCCACTGCTCGACGAACTCCGGCTCCGCGGCGGCGATCTGCTCCGCGTCGAGCGAGCCCGGAAGGATCTGCACGTACTGCGGGTTCTTCAGGAACTCGCGGATGCGCACGGTGATCTTCGTCGCGAGCTCGACCTGCTTGTTCTCGTACGCGAGATGCACCTCGGCGACGTTCGCGAAGAACGAGCCTTCGCCCTTGCCGTTGACCTTCTCGCGCGTCGCGTAGTACAGGCCGAGCACGATGTCCTGCGACGGCACGATCGACGGATCGCCGTTGGCCGGGAACAGGATGTTGTTCGACGCGAGCATCAGCGAGCGCGCCTCCATCTGCGCCTCGAGCGACAGCGGGACGTGGACGGCCATCTGGTCGCCGTCGAAGTCGGCGTTGAACGCCGCGCAGACGAGCGGATGCAGCTGGATCGCCTTGCCTTCGATCAGCACCGGCTCGAACGCCTGGATGCCCAGTCGGTGCAGCGTCGGCGCGCGGTTCAGCATCACCGGGTGCTCGCGGATCACCTCTTCGAGGATGTCCCACACGACCGGCGTCTCGTTCTCGACTTCCTTCTTCGCGGCCTTGATGGTCGTGGCGACGCCCATCTGCTCGAGACGGTTGAAGATGAACGGCTTGAACAGCTCGAGCGCCATCTTCTTCGGCAGGCCGCACTGGTGCAGCTTGAGCTGCGGGCCGACGACGATGACCGAACGGCCCGAGTAGTCGACGCGCTTGCCGAGCAGGTTCTGGCGGAAGCGGCCGCCCTTGCCCTTGATCATCTCGGCGAGCGACTTCAGCGGACGCTTGTTCGCGCCGGTCATCGCCTTGCCGCGACGGCCGTTGTCGAGCAGCGAGTCGACGGCCTCCTGCAGCATCCGCTTCTCGTTGCGGACGATGATCTCGGGCGCCTTCAGCTCGAGCAGCCGCTTGAGGCGGTTGTTGCGGTTGATGACGCGGCGATAGAGGTCGTTCAGGTCGGACGTCGCGAAGCGGCCGCCGTCGAGCGGCACGAGCGGACGCAGCTCCGGCGGCAGCACCGGCAGCACTTCCATGACCATCCAGTCCGGCTTGATGCCGGACTTCTGGAAGCCTTCGAGCACCTTCAGGCGCTTCGCGATCTTCTTGATCTTCGCTTCCGAGCCGGTCGCGGCCAGGTCCTGGCGCAGCTGCTCGATGTCGCGGTTGATGTCGATCGAGCGCAGCAGCTCGCGCACGCCTTCCGCGCCCATCAGCGCGTGGAAGTCGTCACCGTATTCCTCGACCTTCGACAGGTAGTCGTCCTCGGTCATGATCTGGCAGCGCTTCAGCGGCGTCATGCCCGGATCGACGACGACGTACGCCTCGAAGTACAGCACGCGCTCGATGTCGCGCAGCGTCATGTCGAGCACCATGCCCAGGCGCGACGGCAGCGACTTCAGGAACCAGATGTGCGCGGTCGGCGACGCGAGCTCGATGTGGCCCATCCGCTCGCGACGGACCTTCGCCAGCGTGACCTCGACGCCGCACTTCTCGCAGATCACGCCGCGGTGCTTGAGGCGCTTGTACTTGCCGCACAGGCACTCGTAGTCCTTGATCGGTCCGAAGATCTTCGCGCAGAAGAGACCGTCCCGCTCCGGCTTGAACGTGCGGTAGTTGATCGTCTCCGGCTTCTTGACCTCGCCGTACGACCACGAACGGATCTTCTCGGGCGACGCGAGACCGATCTTGATCGCGTCGAAGACTTCTTCCTGCTGGACTTGCTTAAAAAGGTCGAGTAGCGCCTTCATTACGACTCCTTGCGAGATTGGATCCCGGCCTCCGCCGGGATGACAGCCGTTCCTGCGTCACCCCGGCGGAGGCCGGGGCCCAATTGCTTCAAACCCTTTCGAGATCGATGTCGATGCCGAGCGAGCGGATTTCCTTGACCAGCACGTTGAACGACTCCGGCATGCCGGCATCGATCACGTGGTCGCCCTTGACGATGTTCTCGTAGACCTTCGTGCGGCCCGCGACGTCGTCGGACTTGACGGTCAGCATCTCCTGCAGCACGTACGACGCGCCGTACGCCTCGAGCGCCCAGACTTCCATCTCGCCGAAGCGCTGCCCGCCGAACTGCGCCTTGCCGCCGAGCGGCTGCTGCGTGACCAGCGAGTACGGGCCCGTCGAACGCGCGTGCATCTTGTCGTCGACCAGGTGGTGCAGCTTCAGCACGTGCATGTAGCCGACCGTGACCGGCCGCTCGAACGCCTCGCCGCTGCGACCGTCGTACAACGTGACCTGGTTCTTCGACGGCGTCATGCCGAGCCGCTTCGCGATGTTGTCCGGATACGCGAGGTCGAGCATCCGATGGATCTCGTCCTCGTGCGCCCCGTCGAACACCGGCGTCGCGAACGGCACGCCGTGCTTCAGGTTCTCGGCCAGCGTCAGGATCTCCACGTCGCCCATCGAGTCCAGCTCTTCCGCCTTGCCGGTCTCGTTGTAGATCTTCGCGAGGAACTTGCGCAGGTCGGCCGCCTTCGCCGACGCCGTCAGCATCTCGCCGATCCGCAGCCCGAGGCCCTTCGCGGCCCAGCCGAGGTGCGTCTCGAGGATCTGCCCGACGTTCATCCGGCTCGGCACGCCGAGCGGATTGAGCACGATGTCGGCCGGCGTGCCGTCCGCCATGTACGGCATGTCCTCGACCGGCACGATCCGCGACACGACGCCCTTGTTGCCGTGACGGCCGGCCATCTTGTCGCCGGGCTGCAGGCGACGCTTGACGGCCAGGTACACCTTGACCATCTTCTGCACGCCCGGGGGCAGCTCGTCGCCCTGCGTCAGCTTCTTCTTCTTCTCCTCGAACGCGGCGTCGAACGCGAGACGCTTCGCCTCGATCGACTCCTTCGCCTGCTCGAGCTGCGCCGCCGCGTCCTCGTCCGCGAGGCGGATGTCGAACCAGTGGTACTTCTCGAGCTCGTCGAGGTACTCGGCCGTGATCTTCGCGCCCTTCGCGAGCTTCTGGCTGCCCGCGATCGGACCGCCGTTGACGGCCTTGCCGACCAGCGTGCGGCCGATCCGCTCGAACATGTCGCCTTCGACGATGCGCAGCTGGTCGTTCAGGTCGAGGCGATAGCGCTTCAGCTCGTCGTCGATGATCTGCTGGGCGCGCTTGTCGCGCGGGATGCCTTCGCGCGTGAACACCTGCACGTCGATGACCGTGCCCGAGATGCCCGACGGGACGCGCAGCGACGTGTCCTTCACGTCGGACGCCTTCTCGCCGAAGATCGCGCGCAGCAGCTTCTCTTCCGGCGTCAGCTGCGTCTCGCCCTTCGGCGTGACCTTGCCGACCAGCGTGTCGCCCGCTTCCACCTCGGCGCCGATGTAGACGATGCCCGACTCGTCGAGCCTGGCGAGCTGGTTCTCCGCGAGGTTCGAGATGTCGCGCGTGATCTCTTCCGGCCCGAGCTTCGTGTCGCGCGCGTTGACCGACAGCTCCTCGATGTGGATCGACGTGTAGCGATCGTCGGCCACGACCTTCTCGGAGATCAGGATCGAGTCCTCGAAGTTGTAGCCGTTCCACGGCATGAACGCGACCAGCATGTTCTGGCCGAGCGCGAGCTCGCCCAGGTCCGTCGACGCGCCGTCGGCGATGACGTCGCCCTTCTCGAGCTTGTCGCCGACCTCGACGATCGGACGCTGGTTGATGTTCGTGTTCTGGTTGCTGCGCGTGTACTTGATCAGGTTGTAGATGTCGACGCCGACCTCGCCCGCCGCGTTCTCCGCGTCGTTGACGCGGATCACGACCCGGCCGCTGTCGACGTAGTCGACGATCCCGCCGCGCTGCGCCTGCACCGTCGTGCCCGAGTCGACCGCGACCGTGCGCTCGATGCCGGTGCCGACGAACGCCTTCTCCGGACGCAGGCAGGGCACCGCCTGGCGCTGCATGTTCGAGCCCATCAGCGCGCGGTTCGCGTCGTCGTGCTCGAGGAACGGGATCAGCGAGGCCGCGACCGACACGATCTGGCCCGGCGCGACGTCCATGTACTGGACCTTGTCGGGCGTGACGAGCACGAACTCGCCGGCCGCGCGCGACGACACCAGCTCGTCGGTGAGCGCGCCGTCGGTGCCGAGCGCCGCGTTCGCCTGCGCGATGATGTACTTGCCTTCCTCGATCGCCGACAGGTAGTCGATCTGGTCGGTGACGCGGCCGTTGTCGACCTTGCGGTACGGCGTCTCGAGGAAGCCGTACTCGTTCAGCTGCGCGTACAGCGCGAGCGAGTTGATCAGGCCGATGTTCGGGCCTTCCGGCGTCTCGATCGGGCAGACGCGGCCGTAGTGCGTCGGATGCACGTCGCGCACCTCGAAGCCGGCGCGCTCGCGCGTCAGGCCGCCCGGTCCGAGGGCCGAGACGCGCCGCTTGTGCGTGATCTCGGACAGCGGATTGGTCTGGTCCATGAACTGCGACAGCTGCGACGACCCGAAGAACTCGCGGATCGCGGCCGAGATCGGCTTGCTGTTGATCAGGTCGTGCGGCACGAGGTTGTCGGCCTCGGCCTGGCCGAGGCGCTCCTTGACCGCGCGCTCGACGCGCACGAGGCCGCTGCGGAACTGGTTCTCCGCGAGCTCGCCGACGCAACGCACGCGGCGGTTGCCGAGGTGGTCGATGTCGTCGACCTCGCCGCGCCCGTTGCGCAGGTCGACGAGGATCTTGATGACCGCGAGGATGTCGTCGTCGGTCAGCGTCATCGGGCCTTCGGCCTCGTTGCGGCCGACGCGGCGATTGAACTTCATGCGGCCGACCTTCGACAGGTCGTACGCGTCCGGGTTGTAGAACAGGCGATTGAACAGCGCCTGCACCGCGTCCTCGGTCGGCGGTTCGCCGGGACGCATCATCCGGTAGATCGCGATGCGCGCGGCCATCTGGTCCGTCGTCTCGTCGGCCCGCAGCGTCTGGCTGATGAACGCGCCCTGGTCGAGGTCGTTCGTGTACAGCGTGCTGGATTTCCTTCATGCCGGCCGCGCGCAGGCGCGCGAGCGCGTCCTCGGTCAGCTCGTCGTTCGCCGACGCGACGATCTCGCCGGTCTCCGGGTCGACGATGTCCTTCGCCAGCACGCGGCCGAGCAGGAAGTCTTCCGGCACGGCGATGCGCTTCAGCCCGGCGGCGTCGAGGTCGCGCAGGTTCTTCGCGGTGATCCGCTTCTCCTTCGTGACGATGACCTTGCCGGCCTTGTCGGCGATGTCGAAGCGCGCGATCTCGCCCTTCATGCGATCGGCGCACGAAGTCCATCTGCGCGCCGCTGTTCGCTTCCTTCCCGAGGATGTGGAACGTGTCGAACACGAAGAACTGCTCGAGGATCTGCTCGGACGTCATGCCGATCGCCTTCAGCAGGATCGTGACCGGCATCTTGCGGCGACGGTCGACGCGGAAGAACAGGATGTCCTTCGGGTCGAACTCGAAGTCGAGCCACGAACCGCGGTACGGAATGATCCGCGCGGAGAACAGCAGCTTGCCGGACGAATGCGTCTTGCCGCGGTCGTGCTCGAAGAACACGCCCGGCGAACGGTGCAGCTGCGAGACGATGACGCGCTCGGTGCCGTTGATCACGAACGAGCCGGTCGTGGTCATGAGCGGCATCTCGCCCATGTAGACCTCCTGCTCCTTCACTTCCTTGATCGTCGGCTTCGACGCCTCGCGATCCATGATGACGAGGCGCACTTTCGCGCGCAGCGGCGACGCGAACGTCAGCCCGCGCTGCATGCATTCCTTGACGTCGAACGGCGGCACGCCGAGCTGGAAGCTGACGAACTCGAGACGCGCGAAGCCGTTGTGCGACGAGATCGGGAAGATCGACGTGAACGCGGCCTGCAGACCCTCGTTCTTCCGCTTCGCCGGCGGCGCGTCGGCCTGCAGGAACTCGGCGTACGACTGAAGCTGCGTCGCGAGCAGGAACGGCACCTGGTGCACGTTCGGACGCTTGGCGAAGCTCTTGCGGATGCGCTTCTTCTCGGTGAACGAATAGGTCATGAGGACTCCGTGGGCGACTGCGGTACTGGACTGAAGACGAATGCGACACGCCGTCCGTCGGCTGGGACGCCGCCGGAACGCGGACGACGAAGCGCACCGCGGCCCGTGGTCGAGGCGACCGGGGGCGGCGATGCGGGACGGGAAGATTCGGGGGACAGGGTTTGGATATGGCGTCTCGCGTTCGATTCACAAGCGCCGCAGAACACCACCTGCGCGCTGCCTGAAGCGGGACGAAACACCATAGCCAGACCTTGTTCGGGGCGGCCCGGCAACCGCAAGCCGGACGACCGTGGACCGCGTCGATCTCGACCGCCGGGCGACGAGCGCCCGGCGACCGGCACTGCGGCCCGGACCGACGCCTGCGCGCGGTCCGGGCGTCCTGCGACCTACTTGACGTCGGCCTTCGCGCCGGCGTCTTCCAGCTTCTTCTTCGCGGCTTCGGCGTCGGCCTTCGCGATGCCTTCCTTGACGGGCTTCGGCGCGCCGTCGACGAGGTCCTTCGCTTCCTTCAGGCCCAGGCCGGTGATCTCGCGGACGGCCTTGATGACGTTGACCTTGTTCGCGCCGATCTCGGCGAGGATGACGTCGAATTCCGTCTTCTCTTCCGCGGCCGGGGCGGCGGCACCGCCGCCGGCGGCGGGCGCGGCGGCGACGGTCGCCGCGGCGGCCGAAACGCCGAACTTCTCTTCCATGTCCTTGATCATTTCCGACAGTTCGAGAACCGTCATGCCGGCGATCGCGTCGAGGATTTCTGCCTTGCTGACTGCCATGATTGACTCCAGTGATTGATTGGCAAGTGATCGGGTCGGTGTCGCGGACCCTGGTCTGGTCGCGCGGCCCGTCAGGCGGCCGCGCCTTCCTTCTGGTCGCGGACCGCCGCCACCGTGCGCACGAACTTGGCCGGAACCTCGTTCAACGTGCGCATGAATTGCGCGATCGGCGCCTGCATCGTGCCCATCAGCTTGGCCAACAGCTCGTCGCGCGACGGCATCGTCGCCAGGGCCTTGACGCCGGCGGCGTCGATGACCGAGTTCGGCAACGAACCGGCCGTGACGACCAGCTTGTCGTTGCCCTTCGCGAAATCGCTGAGGACCTTCGCGGCGGCCACGGGATCGTCGGAGATGCCGTAGATGAGCGGTCCGACCATCTGGTCGGCCAGCCCCGCGAACGGACTATCGGCGACGGCGCGACGCGCCAGCGAATTCTTGAGCACCCGCAGGTACACCCCGTTCTGGCGCGCCGAAACGCGCAAGCCGGTGATGTGACCGACTTCCAGACCACGGTACTGCGCGAGGACGATCGACTTCGCGGACGCGACTTTCGCGGCCACTTCATCGATCACCACCGCCTTCTCGGAACGATTGAGACCCACGGTCATTTCTCCAAAAAGATGCGGTCGGTCCGAAGACCGTCCGGCATCGCCTCAACACGGCGACCGATCCGGGTTCCCAGTTCCGCCGGCCTCGCGGCCGTCTTCGCTGCAAATCCATGTTCGGGACCGCCATCTGCGCTGGCCGACCTCGTGACGACGATCGATTAAGGCTCGGCCCACCCGCTGCCTTGCCGCCAACGGTCTTTGACGGCTGTCGATCGAACGCCTCCCGGCGCCCTCCCGACGGCCCAAAGCCCGAGGCAGCGATCGAAGATCGCTGCCGAAGGGTCCCCGCGCAGGCGGGGATCCAGTGTCTTTCGCCCCGCTCTCGAATCGGGGATCCGATATCTTTCGCTCTCCGCGAATCGCGGACGAGTCGTCATTCCTCGACGCGAACCGTCGCGCCTTCCTTTCGACCACCCGCGACCGACGCGATCGGTCGCGGGAACGACGAGTCGCTTACCCCTGCACCGTCGCCTGATCGACGCGCACGCCGGCACCCATCGTGCTGGACACCGACAGCTTTCGCAGGTAGATGCCCTTGCTCGTCGCCGGCTTCGCGCGGTTCAGCGCGTCGATCAACGCCACGAGATTCGTCTTCAGCGCATCGACCTCGAACGATGCGCGGCCGATCGTCGCGTGGACGATGCCCGCCTTGTCGGCGCGGTACTGGACCTGGCCGGCCTTCGCGTTGCGCACGGCCGTCGCGACGTCGGGCGTGACGGTGCCGACCTTCGGGTTCGGCATCAGCCCGCGCGGACCGAGGATCTGGCCGAGCTGGCCGACGATCCGCATCGTGTCCGGCGACGCGATGACGATGTCGAAGTTCAGGTTGCCTTCCTTGACCTGCGCCGCGAGGTCGTCCATCCCGACGATATCGGCGCCGGCGGCCTTCGCTTCGTCGGCCTTCGCGCCCTGCGCGAACACCGCGACGCGGACCGTCTTGCCGGTGCCCGACGGCAGCACGACCGAGCCGCGCACGACCTGGTCGGACTTCTTCGCGTCGATGCCGAGTTGCACCGCGACGTCGATCGACTCGTCGAACTTCGCCGTCGCCGTCTCCTTGATCAGCGCGAGCGCGTCGGCGACCGGATACGTCTTCGTGCGGTCGACCTTCGCGGCGATCGCCTTCTGCCGCTTCGTCAACTTGATCTGTGCGTCCGCCATTTACAGGCCCTCCACCGTGATGCCCATCGACCGGGCACTGCCGGCGATCGTGCGCACGGCCGCCTCGAGGTCCGCCGCCGTCAGGTCCGGCGTCTTCGTCTTCGCGATCTCCTCGGCCTGCGCGCGGGTGATCGAGCCGACCTTGTCGGTGTGCGGCTTCGGCGAGCCCTTCTGGATGCCGGCCGCCTTCTTGATCAGGATCGTGGCCGGCGGCGTCTTCATCACGAACGTGAAGCTCTTGTCCGCGAACGCCGTGATCACGACGGGGATCGGCAGCCCCGGCTCGACGCCCTGCGTCGCGGCGTTGAACTCCTTGCAGAACGCCATGATGTTCAGGCCGCGCTGACCGAGCGCCGGCCCGATCGGCGGCGACGGGTTGGCCTTGCCTGCAGGAACCTGCAGCTTGATGAAACCGATGATCTTCTTCGCCATTGCGACTCCGTGTGGTGAGTACTAGCGCGGCTTCGGGACTCGCCCTACCACCGCTCCTCGTCTACAGCGCTGCACTGCTTGTTTCGAGTCGGACGGATCGCGTTCGAGCGATCCGCGCCGCCTTCGCTCTAAGCAAGCCCTTATGCCTTTTCCACCTGCGCGAACTCGAGCTCGACCGGGGTCGCGCGCCCGAAGATCGTGACCGAGACGCGCAGCCGGGACTTCTCGTAGTTGACTTCCTCGACGTTGCCGTTGAAGTCGGTGAACGGGCCTTCCTTGACGCGGACCATCTCGCCGACCTCGAACAGCGTCTTCGGCCGCGGCTTCTCGACGCCTTCCTGCATCTGCGCCATGATCTTGTCGACTTCCTTCGGCGAGATCGGCGTCGGACGATTGGCCTTGCCGCCGACGAAGCCGGTGACCTTCGCGGTGTTCTTCACGAGGTGCCACGACTCGTCGGTCATGTCCATCTCGACCAGCACGTAGCCGGGGAAGAAGCGCCGCTCGGTCACGGCCTTCTGGCCGTTCTTGACCTCGACGACCTCTTCGGTCGGCACGAGGATCTCGCCGAACTGGTCCTGCATGCCCGAGCGCGCGATGCGTTCCAGCAGCGCCTTCTTGACGCTCTTCTCCATGCCGGAGTACGCGTGCACGACGTACCAGCGCTTCGTGCTCTTCGCGGGCGCGGCCGCGTTGTCGGCCGTGCCGTCGACGGCGCCGCTGTCGACGTTTTCAGCGATCGTGTCAGCCATCACTTTCTCCAACCGAGGACCAGGTCGTACAGCGCGAATTCGAGCGTCTTGTCGGTGGCCCACAGGAACACGGCCATGACGATCACGAAGCCGAAGACGACCGCCGTCGTCTGGATGGTTTCCTTGCGCGACGGCCAGACGACCTTCTTCGTCTCCGCGACCGACTCGCGGCCGAACGCGAAGAAGCGCTTGCCGGGTTCGGACGTCGACGCGATTCCCGCCCCGACGACGAGCCCCACCAGGACCGACGCGATCCGCAGCACCAGCGGCTGCTGCGACAGCAGGTAGAAGCCCGCCAGTCCGGCGATCACCGCGACGATCGCGATCGCGATCTTCAGGCGGTCCGCGGTCGTGCCGACGGTCTCGATGTTCGTGTTCGTTGCCATGCAACCCTTCGTCTGGCCTGCGATCGCCGCGCCTCGCCGGTCCGGCGCGGTCCGGCGAAACGTGGCAGGGGCAGAGGGAATCGAACCCCCAACCTTCGGTTTTGGAGACCGACGCTCTGCCAGTTGAGCTATGCCCCTACGGTCTGCGATCCACCACTGCACTACTTGCTTCGTCGTTCCCGCGAAGGCGGGAACCCCGTGTCGCGGTCCTTCGACGCCGCCGGGTCCCCGCCTTCGCGGACGACGATGTCCTGCTCCGTCCTTACGCGATGATCTTCGCCACCACGCCGGCGCCGACGGTGCGGCCGCCTTCGCGGATCGCGAAGCGCAGCCCTTCTTCCATCGCGATCGGGTTGATCAGCTTGACCGTGATCGTCACGTTGTCGCCCGGCATCACCATCTCCTTGCCGGCCTCGAGCTCGATCGAGCCCGTCACGTCGGTCGTGCGGAAGTAGAACTGCGGACGGTAGTTGTTGAAGAACGGCGTGTGGCGGCCGCCCTCTTCCTTGCTCAGCACGTACACCTCGGCCGTGAAGTGCGTGTGCGGCTTGATCGATCCCGGCTTGCACAGCACCTGGCCGCGCTCGACGTCCTCGCGCTTCGTGCCGCGCAACAGGATGCCGACGTTGTCGCCCGCCTGCCCCTGGTCGAGCAGCTTCCTGAACATCTCGACACCCGTGCAGATCGTCTTTTGCGTGTCGCGGATGCCGACGATCTCGATCTCCTCGCCGACCTTGATCACGCCGCGCTCGACCCGACCCGTCACCACCGTGCCGCGACCCGAGATCGAGAACACGTCTTCGACCGGCATCAGGAACGCCCCGTCGATCGCCCGCTCCGGCGTCGGAATGTAGCTGTCCAGCGCCTCGGCCAGCTTCATGATCGAGCCTTCGCCCATCTCGCCCTTGTCGCCTTCGAGCGCCATCTTCGCCGACCCGATCACGATCGGCGTGTCGTCGCCCGGGAACTCGTACTTGCTCAACAGCTCGCGAACTTCCATCTCGACGAGCTCGAGCAGCTCCGCGTCGTCGACCATGTCCGCCTTGTTCATGTACACGATGATGTACGGAACCCCCACCTGCCGCGCCAGCAGGATGTGCTCGCGCGTCTGCGGCATCGGACCGTCGGCCGCCGACACCACCAGGATCGCGCCGTCCATCTGCGCGGCTCCCGTGATCATGTTCTTCACGTAGTCGGCATGCCCCGGGCAGTCCACGTGCGCGTAGTGACGGTTCTTCGTCTCGTACTCCACGTGCGCCGTGTTGATCGTGATCCCGCGCGCCTTCTCTTCCGGCGCCGCGTCGATCTGGTCGTACGCCTTCGCTTCACCCCCGAACAACTTCGACAGCACCGTCGTGATCGCCGCCGTCAGCGTCGTCTTCCCATGATCGACGTGACCGATCGTCCCCACGTTCACGTGCGGCTTGCTGCGCTCGAATTTGCCTTTTGCCATGGTCGCTCCTGCGTTGTTCTTGAGATGTCGTGCGTTGGGAAGTGGGTCGAATCGGTCAGCGTCGAAAAAATCCAGCGATGCAATGCAGCGTCGAAGCGGACCGCGGCGTTCGCGACGGCGCGCGGCGCCGGTCGGCGGTTGGTGCCCTTGGCGTGGATCGAACACGCGACCTCTCCCTTACCAAGGGAGTGCTCTACCACTGAGCTACAAGGGCGTTCGGGCAACTCGGCGGTGACTCATCGTTCGGCTCGGCGCCGGTCCAGGCCCGGTGTTCGGTCGTTCCGCGGACGGCGTCCCGACCGTGGAGCGGGTGAAGGGAATCGAACCCTCGTCATAAGCTTGGAAGGCTTCTGCTCTACCATTGAGCTACACCCGCGTCGCGAACCGACCTCGAGTTGCCGTCCGCGGTCCGCGACCGTTGCGAGCGCCACCTCCGAGCCGAAAGTCCTGGTGGAGGAGGCTGGATTCGAACCAGCGTAGGCGTAAGCCAACAGATTTACAGTCTGCCCCCTTTAGCCACTCGGGCACCCCTCCGAAGGGAACCGCTAATTATCGGGGCAAATTCTGCGCGTGTCAACGCGCGATCGGCGACGACGCATGCGGCGGCGGACGGCGGACGGCGGGCGGCGGGCGGCGCGCGACCGCGCCCTGCGGATCCGACGCGATCCGCTTGAATATTGCACCGCAGCAACTACCATGTGGACATGAATCTCCTCGCCGTCTTACCAGCCACGCGCCAGCGCGTCGCCGCCGCTCACGTCCCGATCCGCGAACTCGACGAGAGCGAGCGCCAGCTCTTCCTGAAACACCTGCTTTCGCTGGGACCGGAGGACCGCTATCTGCGCTTCGGTGCGCCGTTGCGCGACGAGGCGATCGAGCGCTACGTCGCCGGCATCGACTTCTCGACCGATACCGTGTTCGGCGTGTTCGACGAGCGGCTGTCGCTGTCCGCGGCCGGCCACTTCGCGCCGCTGCCGGACGCCCCGCTTCCGGCGTCCGACGGGCTCGGCCGGACGGCCGAGTTCGGCCTGTCGGTCGCGCAGGACGCGCGGCGCCGCGGGCTCGGGACCGCGCTGTTCCTGCGCGCCGCCGCCCACGCCCGCAACGACGGCATCGCGTCGCTGTTCATGCATTGCCTGAGCGAGAACCGCGCGATGATGCGCATCGCTCGGCGCGCCGGCATGGACATCCGCCAGCTGCACGGCGAGGCCGATGCCTATCTCGCGCTCGAGCCCGGCACCGTCGCCACGGCGATCGAGGAAGGCGTCCAGCGCCAGGTCGCGCTGTACGACTACGCCGTCAAGCGGCAGCTGCTGCTCGCCCGTACCGCATTCGACGCGAGCAAGACCGGCGGCGTCTGACCGCCGCGGCTCAGCGGGCGACGTTCGAGACGCGACGCGCCGACGGCGGCGCGACCGGCGACTTCGCCGCGAAGTACGCGACGCCGGCGTCGACGTCGATGACGCCGGTGACCGCGTCGCGTCCGCCCTTCAACGCGGTGAAGCCGTCGCCACCGGACGCCATGAAGCTGTTGACCGTGACGCGGTAGTCGTCGCCGGGCCGGATCGCGACGCCGTCGAGCTTCATCGTCTCGGCGAGCACCCGCGAGCCCATCGGCCGCGTCGCGTCGTAGCTGTACGCGAAGCCGTCGCGACACCTGCAGGATCTGCGGCTGCTGACGCGTCGGCAGCCATTGCTGCTCGAGCACGTCCTTGAGCTGCGCGCCGCTCATCGTCATCGTCACGAGGTTGTTGCCGAACGGCTCGGTGCGGAACAGTCGCGCCGTACGTGACGCCGCCGCCGTCGACGGGATCGATCGGCGCGCGGACGCTGCCCGGGTTCAGCAGCCCGATCCTCGCGCCGGCCGCACGGGTCGCCTCCAGGTCCGCGTCGGCGAGCACCGCGCCGAGCGGCGACTGGCCGTCCGCGTCCTCGCGATTCGACAGGCGGCCGGTGACCGTGCCGATGCGACGGTTCGCCAGCGGCGCCGCCAGCGCGGCGTATCGCTCGGCCAGCGCCGCGATGCCGCGGTCCGGCTCGACCGGCGCATACCCGGCCTGCTGCGGCTGGTCCGCGGTCCCGGCACTCGTCACGATCACGTTGCGCGCCGACTTCGTGAGCACGCGGCCGGTCGTGCGATCGATGTCGAGGTCGATGTCGGTGACGAGGCGGCCGTACGACGCGGCGCTCGTCAGCAGGAAGCCGCGGTACGTGCAGACGTACGCCTGGTGCGTGTGCGCCGACGCGACGACGTCGATGTCCGGATCGAGCCGGTCGAGGATCGGCAGGATGTCGCCGGTGAGGCCGGGGCACGCCCGCTCGCCGAACCGCTGCTTCGAATAGCCGCCCTCGTGGATCAGCACGACGAGCGCGTGCACGCCCTGCGCCTTGAGCTCGGCCGCCCGGGCGTTGATCGTCGTCGCCTCGTCGCGGAACTCGACGCCCGCGATGCCCTTCGGGTCGACGATCTGGTCGGTGCCCTTCAACGTCAGCCCGATGAAGCCGATCTTCACGCCGTCGAAGGTCTTGATGCCGTACGCCGGAAAGATCGGCTCGCCGGTCCGCCGGTCGATCACGTTCGCGGCGAGGTAGCGGAAGCGTCGCGCCCTCGAAGCGGTGCCCGGCACGGCACGGCTCCATCGCCACCGTGTACACGCGCGCAGCCGCCCGACTGCTTGCGTTGCAACTCGTCGACGCCGCGGTCGAACTCGTGATTGCCGACCGCGTTGAAGTCGACGCCGATCGCGTTCATCGCCTCGATCGTCGGCTCGTCGAGGAACAGCGCCGACGTCAGCGGCGACGCGCCGATCATGTCGCCCGACGACGTGATGACGTGGTTCGGATTCTCGGCCGCGAGCCGGCGGATCACGGTCGCGAAACGCGCGACGCCGCCGGCCGGCACCGTCACGTCGCGATCGGTGCGGTCCGGCGACAGCCCGTCGGCGGGCGCGCGGATGCCGGTCAGCGGCGGCTCGAGGTTGCCGTGGAAGTCGTTGAACGCGATCAGCTTGACCTTCAGCGGCGCCGGCGGCGGCGCGCTCGCGCACGCCGCGACGACGAGCGGCAGCAGCAGGACGGCGAGTCGGCGCGAACGACGTCGCAGCGCGCGGCGCGCGGCGCCGGCCGACCGCCACGCCGGTCACGCCGCGGCGTCGCAGCACGCCGGCGTCGTGCGCCTGCTGGTCGGCGTGGTAGCGTCGAGCGCACCATCGCGCCGACGGCGGCGTGGCTGAAGCCCATCGCGACGGCCTCGCGCTCGAACATCCGCGAAGGTGTCGGGATGCACGTAGCGCCGCACCGGCAGGTGATGCTCGGACGGCTGCAGGTACTGGCCGATGGTCAGCATGTCGATGTCGTGCGCGCGCATGTCGCGCATCACCTGCAGGATCTCCTCGTCGGTCTCGCCGAGGCCGACCATGATGCCGCTCTTGGTCGGCACGTCGCGGATGCAGCGCCTTGAAGCTGCTTCAGCAGGTTCAGGCTGAACTGGTAGTCGCTGACCCGGGCGCGCCTCGCTTGTACAGGCGCGGCGCGGTCTCGAGGTTGTGGTTCATCACGTCCGGCGGCGCGGCCTTCGAGGATCTCGAGCGCGCGGTCCATGCGGCCGCGGAAGTCGGGCGTCAGGATCTCGATCTGCGTCGCGGGCGACAGCTCGCGGACCTCGCGGATGCAGTCGACGAAGTGCTGCGCGCCGCCGTCGCGCAGGTCGTCGCGGTCGACGCTGGTGATGACGACGTACTTCAGGCTGCAGCGCCGCGATCGTCTTCGCGAGGTTCATCGGCTCGTCGGCGTCGAGCGGATCGGGACGGCCGTGGCCGACGTCGCAGAACGGGCAGCGCCGCGTGCACTTGTCGCCCATGATCATGAACGTCGCGGTGCCCTTGCCGAAGCACTCGCCGATGTTCGGGCAGCTACGCCTCCTCGCAGACCGTGTGCAGCTTGTGCTCGCGCAGGATCTGCTTGATCTCGTAGAAGCGCTGGGTCGACGCCGCGCCGCCGGCGCGCACGCGGATCCAGTCGGGCTTGCGCAGCTTCTCGACCGGCGCGGCGACGGCGATCGGGATACGGCCGTATGCGCGCTGCGTCTTCTCGCGCGCCTTCTGCTTCACCGTCGGGTCGTAGGCATCCATTCAGTCGCGACGCGTGGCGGCGTCGATGCGTTGCGTCAGCAGGTCGGACGAGCGCATCGCCGACCGACGGCACGTCGGCGTGCGCAGCCGAGCGTCGCCATGTCGATGCTGCGAAGACCGGGATAGCCGCACGCGTCGATGCCGGCGTACGGCGCCAGGTCCATCGCGACGTTGACGCTGACGCCGTGGAAGCTGCGACCGTTCGCGATCTTGAGCCCGAGCGCCGCGATCTTCTGCAGGCTGCCGTCGTGCTCGACGTAGACGCCCGGCGCGCCGGGCCGGACGCGACCGTCGAGATTATACGCGGCGAGCAGCGCGATCACGCTCGCCTCGATCAGCTGCACGAACGCGCGGACCTTGATGCCGCGACGCTTGCAGATCGATCAGCAGATAGGCGACGAGCTGGCCCGGCCCGTGGTACGTGACCTGCCCGCCGCGCTCCGTCCGGATCACCGCGATGTCGTCGCGGCCGGCGTGCAGATGCTCCGGGCGCCCGGCCTGACCGAGCGTGTAGACCGGCGGATGCTCGAGGAGCCAGATCTCGTCCGGCGTCGTGTCGTCGCGCGCCTGCGTGAACGCGAGCATCGCCGCTCGCGTCGTCGCGTAGTCGACGAGGCCCAGCCGGCGCGTCGCGACGCGTGTCGCGACCGCCGGGGCGTCGCCGACGAGATCGTTCGTGACGGTCATCGGCGTAAGCCCGACCCCCGTCGTTTGACGCGCGGCGCGTCGATCCGTAGCCTCGACCCGGGCCGCGCGGCGGCTCGATCCAGAGGAGCTTCGATGTCGTGCCGTCTTCCGTTCGCCGCGATCCGCCGCATCGATGGGGTCCTGCTGTCGTTCGCCACGTTGTGGTCCGTCGACGCACGTGCACTCGACGTGGCCGAATGCAAGGCGCTCGTCGACGACGCGAAGCGACTCGCGTGCTACGACGACGCGCTCGGCCGCAGCGCGGCCGTCGTCTCGCCGGCGACCCCCGCGACGCCGTCCGGGCCGACTGGCGCGACGCCCGGCGTCGGTCTCGTCGTGCCGGTCGTGCCGGCGCAGCCGCCCACGGCGACGTCGACGTTCGACGAACGCTGGGACCTCGACGGCCGCCCGAGCCCGTCGCTGTTCGCGCTGCGCCCGTACAAGCCGATCTACATTCTGCCGGCTTTCTACAGCAGCAGCCCGAACCTCCATCCGACCAGCCCGAACCCGCTCGACGACGCGCAACTGCCGCGCCCGATCGATCACGTCGAAGGCAAGTTCCAGATCAGCCTGAAGGTGAAGCTGCTCGAGAACTGCGGCGGTCGAAGGCGGCAGCCTGTGGTTCGGCTACACGCAGGCCTCGTTCTGGCAGGTCTACAACGCGGCGCGGTCGCGGCCGTTCCGCGAGACCGACTACGAGCCGGAGCTGATGTACACCGCGCCGATCCACTATTCGCTGTTCGGCGTCGACGGCGCGGATGGTCGGGCTGTCGTTGACGCACCAGTCGAACGGCCGCGACCTGCCGCAGTCGCGCAGCTGGAACCGCGTGATCGGGCAGTTCGGCCTCGAAGTCTGGCGAGTGGACGGTGCTCGTGCGGCCGTGGCTGCGGATCCGCGAGAACGCGGCGAAGGACGACAACCCGGACATCCTGAACTACGTCGGCCGCGGCGAGGTCGTCGCCGATCCGCAAGTTCGGCAACCAGCAGCTCGCCGTGACGCTGCGCCATTCGTTGCGGGCCGGCGCCGAATCGCACGGCTCGGCCACCGTCGACTGGGCGTTCCCGCTGTACGGCGACCTGAAGGGCTACGTGCAGGCGTTCACCGGCTACGGCGAGAGCCTGATCGACTACAACCACCACCAGAACGCGATCGGCGTCGGAATCTCGCTCGGTCAGTGGCTGTAGCGGCCGGTCGCTGCGCTCAATGCGACGGCGGCGTCGGCGGCATCGGCGCGTTCGGCATCGGCGGACGGCCGGCGTGCTCGCCGCCGTGCATCCATTCGCCGTGCATGCCGTGGCCGCGCCGGCTCATCCGCTCGCGCAGGAACTCGCGAACCTGGCCGCGCTGCGCCGGATTCAGGCTGTCGTAGACCGCGAACCAGGCCTCGCGGACGGTGCGCATCTTCGCGCGATGCTCGTCGTCGAGGCGGTCCATCTCGGCCGCCATCGCCCGCGGGTTGAAGTTCGGGTCCGCGAGCATCGCGAGCATCCGCTCGTGCGTGGCCCGCATCTCGTCGCGCGGATCGCCGGTCGGCCGCATCGCGGCGGCGGCCCGATCCCACAGCGCCGACTGCTGCGGCGTCAGCTGCAGCGACGCCTTCAGTTGCTCCATCCCGCGCATGCCGTGCATGCCGGGGCCGGGCCCGTCGTGCATCCCGCCGTGCGGCATCGCGCGGCCCGGACGGCGGCGTCTGCGCGTCGACGACCGTGGCCGCGGCGAAACAGGTGACGACCGCGACGGCGACGGCCGCGATGCCGGGGAAGTAGCGCGACGAGGTCCGCGATGCGACGGTTTTCATGCTGTCTCCCGATCCTGGAAAGTGGACGCGACCCGCGTCGACAGAACCGGTCGTGGTTCGGTCGGGGCCGCGCGAACAGGAGCGGATTGTGCAAGCGGGTCCTCCGGACGGGCGTATCGCCGAAGGGCAAAGGAATTTCAGTTTGTTTCAGCCGTCGTTCGCCTCGCGGCCCTTTCCTAGAATGCGAGCCATGAACACGACCCTGAAGGACGCCGCCCCGTCGCCGCGTCCGCAACCGACCCGGAACGCGACGTCGAACCCGGTCGGCGCCGCGCCCGGCATGCGGCGCCTGCTCGTCGTCGACGACGACGCGGAACTGCGTCAGCTGCTGTCGACGTATCTTTCGCGCCACGGCTACGACGTCCTGCTGCTGCCGAACACCGAGCAGCTCGACGCCTACCTCGATCGCTACAACCCGCACCTGATCATCCTCGACCTGATGATGCCGGGCGAGGACGGGCTCGCGGCCTGTCGTCGGCTGCGCGGCAAGGGCGACCAGACGCCGATCGTGATGCTGACGGCGCGCGACGAGACGGTCGACCGGATCGTCGGGCTCGAGATGGGCGCCGACGACTATCTCGGCAAGCCGTTCGAGCCGCGCGAGCTGCTGGCGCGCGTCGAAGCCGTGCTGCGGCGCTATGCGACGTCGTCGTTCGAAGGCGCCGCGAAGCCGTTCGCGTTCGGTCCGTTCGAATGCAACTTCACGTCGCGACAGCTGACGCGCAACGGCACGCCGGTGCCGCTCACCGGCGGCGAGTTCGCGTTGCTGTCGGCGCTGATCCGCAACGCGAACCGGCCGCTCAAGCGCGAGCGGCTGCTCGAGCTCACGCGCGGCGGACCCGTCGAGGCGCCGCGCGACAGCCTCGACCGGGCGATCGACATGCAGATCTACCGGCTGCGCCGCGCGATCGAGGACGACCCCGCGCACCCGCGCCACATCCGCACGATCTGGGGCGTCGGGTACGTGTTCGTGCCGAACGCGGACGCCGCCGACACCGAGCCGTCGCGAGAAGCGTCGCCGGGCGTCGCGTCGTAGCCCGGGCATGATCGGCCTGCCGCGGTCGCTGCGCGGCCGCACCGCGCTGCTGACCGTCGCGGGCATCATCGCCTGCGAGCTCGTCACCTTCGGCGTGCTCGGCCTCTACCGGCACACACTGCTGGCCGGCCGCGCGCACGACTTCGTCAGCAGCCAGATCGACATGGTCCGCGCAGCGCTCGTCCACGCGACGCCGGACCAGGTCGCGCAGGAGCTCGACCGGCCGCCGCATCGTCGCAACCACGGCTTGCTCGGCGACCGTCCGCCGCTGCCGCTCGACGGGTCGCCGTCGCGACTGCCCGGCGATCGCGACTTCGCCGGCCGTCCGCCGCTGATGGACGACGGCGGTCCGCGCGGTGGACCCGACGACGGGCCGCGTGCGTTCGACGGCGGACGCAGCTACGGACGGATGCGGCTGTTCGAGTCGCTGCCGGACAACGCGACGTCCGACATGCCGGAGGACATCGCGCTGCCGCAGGTGGTCGCCACGCTGCGCGAGGAGTACGGCGCGGAGGCGATGCGCTTCACCGATCGTCCCGAGCCGGCGATGTGGGTCCGGATGCCGACCGACTGGTGGCTGATGGTGCCGTTCTCGCGCTACTCGGCGCCGGCGCTGCCGTGGTCGGTCCTGCTCGCGACGTTCGCGGCGGTCAGCCTGATGGGCGGCGCGGTCGGCCTCTACACGTTCCGGCTCGCGCGGCCGTTGCGCGCGCTGTCGATCGCGGCGGCGAACTTCAAGGTCGGTCAGCGCCCGGCGCTGCCGTTGACGGGCCCCGACGAGATCCGCGCCGTCACGGCGCAGTTCAACGCGATGGCCGAGCGCCTCGAACGCGACGAGGCCGAGCGCCGCGTCATGCTGGCCGGGCTCCCGCACGACCTGCGCGCGCCGCTGTCCCGCGCGAAGCTGCGTCTCGAGCTGATGGAGGACGGGCCCGACAGCCCGAAGCTCGGGCTCGAACGCGACCTCGCCGAAGTGGGACGCATCGCCGACCAGTTCGTCTCGTACCTGCGCGGGCTCGACCACGACGCGAGCGGGTTCCGCCGCATCCCGCTCAACGAGCTCGTCCGCGACCGCGGGCTGCTGTGGCGCGAGTCGGGGCACGACGTGACGATCGAACGCGCCGACCCGTGCACGCGCGCGGCCGACGCGGACGGACTGACGCGCGCGATCGACAACCTGATCGGCAACGCGTTCGCGCACGGCGCCGCGCCGGTCAGCATCGCCGGCATCGCCGACACGGGCCCCGACGCGGCCTACCGCATCGTCGTGCGCGACCACGGGCCCGGCATCCCGGCCGCGAAGCGCGACGAGGCGCTGCAGCCGTTCACGCGGCTCGACGCGGCGCGCGGCGCGTCGGGCCACTGCGGTCTCGGCCTCGCGGTGGCGCAGGCCATCGCGCGGCTGCACGACGGCCGCGTCGCGCTCGACGACGCGCCGGGCGGCGGCCTCGCCGCGTCGATCGTGCTGCCGAGCGGGGCCTGACCCGACTCGACGCGCGCTACAGCGCCATCGTCACCATCGGGTGATCCGACAGCTCGCCGTACAGCGCGTCGAGCTGCTCGCGACTCGTCGCGACGATCGAGATCGTCAGGCTGAGGTACTTCGCCTCGCGCGACTCGCGCGTCACGATCGTCGACGCGTCGAAGTCCGGGGCGTGCTTGCGGAACACCGCGACCATCGCCGGCGTGAAGTCGGGCCGGTTCAGGCCCATCACCTTGATGGGGAACTCGATCGGGTACGCGATGACGCTGTCGAGGTCCGGCATCGTGCGTCGCTTCAGCGGCTCGCGGCCTTCGCGTCCTGGTACCAGTCGTGGAAGCGGCGGAACATCGGACCGACCGTCCCGTCGCCGACCGGCGCGTCGTCGAGGCGCACGACCGGCACCACTTCCTTCGTCGCCGACGACAGCATCAGCTCGTCGGCGCCGCGCAGCTCGGCTTCGGCGACGGGGCCGACCTCGAACGGCACGCCGTGCGCGTCGGCCATCTCGGCGATCAGGCCGTAGCGGATGCCTTCGAGGATGCGGTTGTCCTTCGGCGGCGCGCGCAGCACGCCGTCCTTCACGACCCACACGTTCGACGACGAGCCCTCGGTCAGGAAGCCGTCGCGCAGCATGATCGTCTCGAGCGCGCCGTGCGACGCCGCGTACTCGGCCATCAGCACGTTGCCGAGCAGCGAGACCGACTTGATGTCGCAGCGCAGCCAGCGGTTGTCGGGCTGCGTGACCGCCGCGACGCCCCGCTCGCGCACGTCGGCCGACGGCAGCACGCAGCGGGCTCGTCATCAGGAAGACGGTCGGCTCGATGCCCTTCGGGAACGCGTGGCCGCGCTTCGCGACGCCGCGCGTGACCTGCATGTAGACGAACTGGTCGTCGACGCCGTGACTGGCGCGAAATGCCTCGACGAGGTCCGCGATCCGCGTCTTCCATCCGTCGGTCGTGAACGGGTCGGGGATCTCGATCGACTTCAGGCTGCGCGCGAGGCGCGCGAGGTGCTGGTCGATGCGGAACGGCTTGCCGCGATAGACCGGCACGACCTCGTAGACGCCGTCGCCGAACACGAAGCCGCGGTCGAGCACCGGGATGCGCGCCTCCGACAGCGGCACCATCTCCGCGCGGCCGGACACCTGCAGGTAGACGAGCGGATCGGCGGCCGGCGCGGCGACGATCGGGGCTTCGGAGGCGACGGCGGTCATGGTCCGGTCCGGTCGGAGAGCATCATTTCACCATCAGCCGCATCGCATCCCACGCGCGACCGAAGAAGCCGGTCTGCGGCACGGTGTCGAGCGCCACGACCGGCAGGTCGGCGATCGGCTTGCCGTCGAGCGTCAGCTTCAGCGAGCCGACGCGCTCGCCGGCGGCGATCGGCGCGACCAGCGGGTCCTTGCGATCGAGCGTCGACTTGACGTTGCCCGCCTGTCCCTTCGGCAGCGTCAGGTAGACCGCGTGCTGGAAGCCGACCTTGACCTCGGGTGCCGGTGCCCTTCCACAGCCGCGGCGTCGCGATCGCCTGGTTCGCCGCGTAGAGTCGCACGGCGTCGAAATTCTGGAAACCCCAGTTCAGGAGCTTCAGGCTCTCCTGCGCGCGCGCGTCGGCGGAGTTCGCGCCCATGACGATCGACAGCAGCCGGCGCTCGCCGCCGCCGGCGTCGGCCGGTTGCGGCCGCTTCGCCGATGCGACAGGCAGTAGCCGGCGGCGTCGGTGTGGCCGGTCTTCACGCCGTCGACGGTCGGGTCCTTGTAGAGCAGCAGGTTGCGGTTGCCCTGCTTGATGCCGTTGTAGGTGAAGTCCTTCTGCGAGTACAGCGGATAGAACTCGGGGAACTCGCTGATCAGGTGCTCGACGAGGATCGCGAGGTCGGCCGACGTCGTGTAGTGCTGCGGGTCGCTGATGCCGCTCGGATTGCGGAAGCTCGTCGAGTTCATGCCGAGCCGCTTCGCCTCGCGGTTCATCACCTCGACGAAGCTCGCCTCGCTGCCGCCCACCGCCTCGGCGAGGACGATCGCCGCGTCGTTGCCCGACTGGATGATGAGGCCGTGCAGCAGGTCGTCGACGGTGGCCGTCTTGCCGGGCGGGATGAACATCACCGACTCCGTGCGGCGATTGACGCGCTGGTAGAGGTCGGTCGGCACCGGCACGGCCTGGTCCAGCGTCAGCTTCTTGTCGCGGATCGCCGACAGCGTCAGGTACTCGACCATCAGCTTCGTCAGCGACGCCGGGTCGACGCGCGCGTTCTCGTTCTCGCCGGCGAGCCGCTGGCCGCTCGTCATGTCGATCAGCAGCCAGGCCTTCGCGGCGAGGACCGGCGGGATCGGTTCGGTCGTCGGCGCGCCCGGTGCGGTCGACGGCGCCGGCGCGGGCGCCGGCGGCGGGGCCTGCTTCGTCGTGGCCGGCGCCGCGTGGCGCGGGCGGGCCGCGTGCGACCGGCGCGGCGACGACGAGCGGCACGGCGGCGACCAGGAGCGCGGCGCTCCGGCGCAGCGAAAGCGGAATTCGGTGATCGGTCATGCGGGACGATGAACGTGAAGTGGCCGACGGCGCGGCCGATGGGAGGCGCGAGCCGCGCGGCTCGCCGGGACGACGGTCAGCGCTGGACCGGCGGCTCCGGATCGAGCAGCAGCCGTTCGACGACGCGGCCGTCGCGCAGGTGCGAGTCGACGATCTCGTCGATGTCCTCGCGGTCGACGTAGGTGTACCAGACGCCTTCGGGATAGACGACGGCGACCGGCCCTTCCTCGCAGCGGTCGAGGCACCCCGACTTGTTGACGCGGACGTGACCGGGGCCGCTGATGCCGAGCTGCTTGCAGCGCTTCTTCGCATGCTCCTGCATCTTCACGGCGTCGCGATCGGAGCAGCTCGGGCGCCCGTCGTCGCGGTGGTTCAGGCAGAAGAAGATGTGCCGCTGGAAGTAGCTCATGCGGACCGGCGCGTACCGCCCGGCGATCGGGAAGAGAGGTCGCGATTATAGCGGCGCCGTCGAGACGGGCCGCGCCGCCGGCGGCCGTCGCCGCCCCCCGTCCGGCGACGGCGTGCGGTGTCGCAACAGGTACGCGATCGCGAGGAACGGCCAGACGAGGTTCAGTCCGCTCGCGAGCCCGTAGAAGTTCATCAGCTTGCCGCGCGTCCAGCTCAGACCGACGGCATTGACGTACGGGTTGTCGGGGTAGACGTTGACGAGTGCGATCGCGCCGAGCAGCGACGCGAATGCGAGCGCCCAGCGGGCGCGGAACGGCAGCGGCGAGGCGACGGCGAGGGCGATCGCCGCCGCCGCGAGGCCCGCCCGCGCGCCGCGCGTCAGCAGCGGCCACGGCACCGTCTCGCCGAACAGGAACGCGTGCGCGAGCGTCGCGACGGCCACGGTCATGGCGACGAACGCCGTCAGCAGCGCGAGTCGCAGCGACCACCGCACGCTGCCGCGCAACAGCCCGAGGAAGAGCAGGCCGGTGCCGAACAGCGTCAGCCCGCCGACGGCCGCCTCCGCGAGCGCGAAGCGCTCGGCCGTGGACGCGACGTCGTCGTTCGTGAAGCCGATCAGCGCGGCGAGGTCCGCGGCCCGGTCGGGGTCGAACACCTTCAGCAGACCGCCGGTCCCGAACACGAAGACGTCCGGATAGACGAGCGCACCGAACCAGACGAGCATCAGGACGAGCCCGCGGCTCGCGTCGCTCGAGAACCAGCGCGCGCGCCACATCCGCAGCCGTCCGGTGTCGAGCAGCACGTGCGCGACGCGAGACGCGACGATCGCGCCGACGAGTCCGCCGGCGACGTTGCTCGCGAGGTCGACCTTCGACGCGACGCGCGCGGGCAGGTAGGTCTGCACGGCCTCCAGGTTCGCCGACAGCACCGCGCACCACAGCGTCGCCAGCGCGACGGCGACGACGCCGCGCACGCGGGGGTGCAGCGCGAGCACGGTCAGGAACCCGAGCGGCACATAGCCGATCGCGTTGACGACGAGGTCGAAGACGAGCGCGTGCCGCGGCCAGTCGGCGACGAGGTAATCGAACGCGCCGAGCCCGAGGTCGCGCCAGCCGCCGAACGGGTACAGGCTCGCGTCGATCACGATCGCGACGTAGGCGAGCCACGCGTAGCGCGACAGCGGCGACGGTCGACGTTGCCACCGATGCGACGGCGGGCCTCGCCGTCGGTCGCGAAGGAACGAAGGCGCGGGCCGGGACACGGACGCGAGCATACAATCGCCCGATGCCCGCGGACCTCGCACGAACGATCGGTGACGACGCCGCGTCGACGACGCTCGTGGACGATTCGCGTGCCTGTCTCGCGCTGCTGCGTGCGCTCGCCGAAGGCGTGCCGCATCGGCCGGCGGACCTCGCGCGCCGCGTGCTCGGCGACGCCGGCGAGGCCGATCGCGTCGACGCGGCGCTCGACGCGCTCGCCTCGGCGGGGCTGCCGCTGCATCGCGTCGGCGGCTGCGTCCAGACCGCGGCGTTCGCCGTCCTCGACGCGGCCGCGATCCGACGGGGCCTGTCGCGCTGGCGCGTGCAGGTCGCGGGTTCGACCGGATCGACGAATGCCGATGCGATGGCTGCGGTGAGGGCCGACGCGCGCGCCGTGCCCGCCGTGTTCGCGAGCGAGTTGCAGACGGCCGGCCGCGGACGCCGCGGGCGGCGCTGGACGTCGGCCCCGGGCGTCTCGCTGACGGCCTCGTTCGCGATGCGCGTCGAGCGGCGCCTCGGCGCGCTCGACGGCTCGACGCTCGTCTGCGGTCTCGCCGTCCGCGACGCGCTGCGTGGTCTCGGCGTCGCGGCCCGCCTCAAATGGCCGAACGACGTGCTCCACGACGGACGCAAGCTCGGCGGCATCCTCGTCGAGGCTCAGGCTGCCGGCGACGCGACCGTCGTCGTCGTCGGCGTCGGACTGAACGTCGCGTCCGCGGGCCCGACCGACGGGCTGCCCGCCACGGACCTCGCCTGCGCCGGGGCGCGATCGGTCGATCGCAACGCGCTGATCGTCGCGCTGGGGAATGCGCTCGAGCGCCGCCTCGCATGCTTCGCACGCGACGGCTTCGCGCCGTGCGTCGACGAATGGAACGCGGCCGACGCGTTCGGCGGTGCCGACGTCGAGCTGCGCCCGGTCGGCGGGGACCCGGCGACCTCGCGTGCCGGGGTCGCGCGCGGGGTCGACGCCGGCGGCGCGTTGCTGCTCGACGACGCGGCCGGCGCGCGCTCGCGCGTCGTCAGCGGCGAGCTGTCGCTGCGTCCGGCGGGAGTTCCGTCGTGAGGACGATGCTCGTCGACATCGGCAATTCGCGGATCAAGTGGCGCGTCGACGAGCACGACGCGGCCGCCGCGCCCGCGGACGCGGTCGCGAACGCCGACGCCGAGAGCCTCGCCGCGCGCTGGCACGACGTCGCGACCGGACGTCGCCCATGGCGCTCGTCAGCAACGTCGCCGGCGACGGCGTCGAAGGGACGGTGCGGCGCGCGCTGGTCGCCCGCTGGCCCGCGATCCGCATCGAGCCGGTCGTCCCGGCGCGGATGCGGCACGGCGTCGTCAACGGCTACGCCGAACCGGCTCGCCTCGGTCCCGACCGCTGGCTCGCGATGATCGGCGCCGCCGACCTGTTCGGCGACCCGGCGACCCTCGTCTGCAGCTTCGGCACCGCGACGACGATCGACCTGCTGACGTGCGCCGCGCGGAGCCGGGCGGCGCGGCGACGTTCGTCGGCGGAATGATCCTGCCCGGTCCGGACGCGATGGGTCGGGCGCTCGCGCGCGAGGCGGCGCGACTGCCGGTCCACGGCGGCGCCGCGGTCGCGTTCGCGACCGACACCGCGGGCGCGATCGGCGCGGGCATCGGCGTGGCGCAGGCCGGTGCGGTCGAACGCGCGTTCGTCGAGGCGCAGCGGCAGGTCGCGGGCGGCCCGGTGCTGTGCGTCGTCACCGGCGGGGCGGCCCCGACGATCGCGCCGCTGCTGCGCGTCCCCCATCGCGGCGTGCCGGATCTCGTGCTGCACGGGTTGTCGGTGGCGGCGCGCGGCCACCGCGCCGGACTCGGCAGCACGGCCGCCTGAGCGATGCGATCCCTCTTCCTCGTCCTGTTGCTCGCGAACCTGCTCGTGCTCGCGGCGCAGTTCGACGTCGTCCGCGAACTCGTGTCGGGCGCGCGGCCCGAGCCGCCGCCCGCTCAGCTCAACGCCGAGCGGCTGCGCATCATCCGCGACACGTCGCTGCCGCCGCGCGCGCCGGTCAACGCGACGCCGACGCCCGCACCGACGTCGCCACCGCCGGCCTAATCGGCCAGCGGCACGAAGAAGCGGTACTCGCGTTCGACGTCGCCGCGCTGCTTCCCGTCGAAGCGCAGGAAGTACTGCGACAGCCGCGGCGTGTAGCGCGTCCCGTTGAGTCCGAGCGTCGCCGCGGCGAGGCAGCGTTCGACGACGTCGCCCGGCCGGCAACGCAGGTCGAAGCGGGCGTAGCGACCGCCCGGCAGCATCTGCCGACCGAGCGCGCCGAGCCGGTCCGCCGGGACATCGGTCGCATCGAGCCCGACGTCGAGCCGATAGCGGCCGCCGTTCGAGACGCCGTAGAGGTCGCACGTGGCGGCGATGAATGCGAAGCGGGCGTCGGCGGCGCCATCCGTGGAGCGTCCCTGGGCCTGCGCCGCCTCCGGGCCATCGGCCTGCGCCGGTGCGGCGCCGTCGGCAGCCGACGACGCCGGCACCGGTCCGATCAGCGAAGCGATCAGGTCGAGCGCGTCGCGGATCGAGTGCTGCGCCCCGCGGCCGTTGCCGCTCGCGCGGACGAACGCGAAGTCCTGCGGCGACAGCTCGCCGACCCACGCCGGGCCGTCGACCTCCGGATGCGTCCCGAGGGCATCGCCGTTCGTGCGCGCGGAGCCCTGGCTTCGGTAACGCGTCGGCGACTCGCCGGCGAAGCCCGAGAACGCGTGCGAGAACGCGGAGACGGTCTTGTAGCCCGAGTCGCGGGCGATCTGCCGGACCGGCGTCGCGCCGTTCACGAGCGCGTACGCGGCGCGCTCCAGCCGCAACCGCTTGATGTGTTGATGCAGGCTTTCGCCGAAGTAGGCGCCGAACTTCCGGTGGAAGTGGAACGGCGACAGGCCCACCCGCTTCGCCAGCGTCGACAGCGGCAGATCCTTGTCGAGGTTCTGGTTGATGTAGGCGGACAGGTTCAGAAGGTGAGGTTGTACTTCCATGGGTTCCCCTCGTGCGCTGTTGTTGGTGCGATCGAACGGTCGCGGCACGCCGTGACGACTGCAATTTGCGTCGCGTGTCGGGGCCCGGCCCACCGGACACTCGAGGAGGAGACGCTCGGCGTTTCCGCCGCGCGGCCACCGGAGCCATCCGCACGCGCTTGTGCGCATCGACGCACGGCCGGTCGGACCGGCGCCGAATCGCCACGACCCCCTGGCAGCAAGGCAGATGCCCGCTAGGCGGCGAGCAGTCGGAACGTGGACAGCAAGCGGCCGGTGCGGAGCCCGCGCGCGTTGCGCACGTCGGGCCGCAGCCAGGGATCGAAGGCGTCGCCCACCCCTTCGCGAGGGAGCAGGCCGAGCTGCTCGAGGACGGCCACGACGGCGCAGTACAGCGCGTCGCGACTGCCGTCGGTGATCTTGATCGCGATGCCGACGCCGAGCGAGCGCACGCCGATCGCCTGCACGCCGTCGGCCCCGATCTTCGTCACGAGGTCGCCGGGCACGAGCGACATCAGCGCGCGATCGCTGCGCGCGGTGCCGGAGACCAGCTCCGGATGGCTCGTCATCGCGTCGCGCAGGACGCCGAGCGATGCGCCGTCGGTCGCGTCCTGTGCGCCGCGGGCGAGCCGCGCGTACAGCAACGCGAGGCGCGACAGCGGCAGCGCGGCGTTCGGCGCCGAGCAGCCGTCGGTGCCCCACGGCAGCCGGTGCGGATCGAGGCCGGCCAGCTCGCCGATGGCGGCCGCGACACGCCGCTGCAGCGGGGCGTGCGGCGAGCAGTAGTCGTCCACCGGCTCGCCGCGCAGGCGGCAGGCCGCGAGGAAGCCGGCATGCTTGCCGGAGCAGTTGTGCTCGAGCGGCGACCAGACCGCGTCCGACGGCGGCGCCTCCCCGAGCGCCGCGTAGCGACCCGGCACGTGGCATCCGCACTGCAGCGCCCCCGCGTCGCAGTCGGCCGACGCCAGCATCGACGCGACGAGGTCCGTGTGCATCGGCTCGCCGGAGTGGCTCGCGCACATCAGCGCGATCCGCCGCGAGTCCCAGCCGAGCGCATCGGGACCGCCGTCGCGCACGAACGGCACGGCCTGGAACGGCTTCAGCGTCGACCGCGTGAACGTCGACCAGTGCGGATCGCCGACGCGATACGCGAGGCGGCCGTCGACGTCGACGATGGCGATGGACCCGAAGTGGACGTTCTCGACCTGTGCCGGGTCGAACGGCCGACCGACGCCGTCATCGGGCGTGGCCGGCTCGCGCGTCGTGACGACGAGCGGTTCGGGCGTCATCCCGGCGACGATGCCTCGGCGGCGCGGATGCGCGCGAGCGTGGCGGTCGTCGAGCGCGCGTGGACGAACGGGATCGCGACCGCGCTGCCGCCCCACGATCGCACGAGGCGCGACTCGTCGAGCGTGTCCATGTCGTAGTCGCCGCCCTTGACGATGACGTCGGGGCGGATCGCCTCGATCAGCCGATACGGCGTGTCCTCGTCGAACAGGACGACGAGGTCCACCGACTCGAGGCCAGCGAGCACGGCGGCGCGGTCCTGCTCGCCGTTGATCGGCCGGTCGGCGCCCTTGCCGAGCCGTCGCACCGACGCGTCGGTGTTCACGCCGACGACGAGCGAGGCGCCGAGCGCGCGCGCCTGCGCGAGGACGGTGACGTGGCCGCGGTGCAGCACGTCGAACACGCCGTTCGTGAAGATCAGCGGACGCGGCGAGGCGGGCGGCGCGCGCGCGCGGGTCGTCGCCGTTTTCGACCAGCTTGCGTTCGAACGGCAGCGCGACGTCGGTCGTCACGCGTCGGCGCTCCGTCGCGCGAGCGGCCTACGCGAGCCGCGTCAGGCCGGCTCGGACGGCGGGCCGCTCGCCGGCAGCGGCGATCGCGCGCGACGACTTCCTTGCGATAGCGGTTGAGGTCCTGCACCGAGTCGAAGCTGCGTTCGAACAGCAGGCTCAGGTTGTGCAGGATGCGCTCGACGACCTTGGTCTCCCACACCGCGTCGAACTGGATCTGCTTGTCGAGCCAGTGCTCGAGCCATTCCGGGATCGGGCACGCGGCTCTGGATCGTGTCGTGCGGGAACAGCGTCTCGTTGACGTGCAGGTTGGTCGGATGCAGCGCCTGCGCGGTGCGGCGCGCGCTGGCCATCAGCACGCCGACCTTCGCGAACGCGGCCGCGGCCTCGTCGCCGAACGTCGCCAGCGCCTTCTTCATGTAGCGCAGGTAGGCGCCGCCGTGGCGCGCCTCGTCCTGCGAGATCAGCGTCTCGTAGATGTGCTTGATGACCGGCTCGGTGTGCCACTCGGCGGCGCGGCGGTACCAGTGGTTGAGGCGGATCTCGCCGCAGAAGTGCAGCATCAGCGTCTCGAGCGCCGGCGCCGGATCGAACTCGAAGCGCACCGCGTGCAGCTCGGCCTCGGTCGGCACGAGCTCGGGGCGGAAGCGCCGCAGGTATTCCATCAGCACCAGCGAATGCTTCTGCTCCTCGAAGAACCAGACGCTCATGAACGCGCGAGAAGTCGCTGTCGTCGCGGTTGTCGCGCAGGAACATCTCGGTGGCCGGCAGCGCCGACCACTCGGTGATCGCGTTCATCTTGATCGTCTGCGCCTGCTCGTCGGTGAGCTTGGACGCGTCGAAGGTGTCCCAGGGGATGTCCTTGTCCATGTCCCAGCGGACCGGCTTCGAGTTGTTTGAAAAGTTCGGGATAGATCATGGCAGCGGCCGATGTCGACCCCGGATACTAGCAAATCTTTGATTCGCCGGGCGTTTCGTGATGCGTCAGGGGGCGTGTTCGAGCGTGAACTGGACGACGTCGGTGTTCTCGTAGCGGAACGCCGACGCGCAGTAGGCGAGATAGAACGTCCACGTCCGCACGAACGCCGTGTCGAAGCCTTCGCCGCGCACGTCGCGTTCGCGCTCGGCGAAGCGCGCGAGCCACGCCGCCAGCGTGCGCGCGTAGTGCCGACCGAACGCGTAGCCGTCGACGACGCGCAGCCCGGCCGCGTTCGCGGCTTTCGTGAACGCGGCGCGCGACGGCAGCATGCCGCCGGGAAAGATGTATTGCTGGATGAAGTCGCTGCTCTTGCGATAGTCGTCGAACAGATGGTCGGCGATCGTGATCGTCTGCAGCACGGCGCGGCCGCCCGGCTTCAGGCGTCGGGCGATGCAGTCGAAGTAACCGCGCCAGTAGCGTTCGCCGACCGCCTCGAACATCTCGATCGACGCGATGCCGTCGTACGTCCCGTCGGTGTCGCGATAGTCGCGGTGCTCGATGCGCGCGTGGTCGTCGAGACCCGCGGCCGCGATGCGCCGACGGGCGAACTCGAGCTGCTCCGTCGACAGCGTGATGCCGGTGACGTCGAGCCCGCGGCGCGCGGCGCGTTCGGCGAAGCCGCCCCAGCCGCAGCCGATCTCCAGCACCGTCGCGCCCGGCGCGAGGTCGAGGCGGTCGAGGACGCGGTCGATCTTCGCGTGCTGGGCGGCCGGGAGCGCCGCGCAGTCGGCTCGTACGACCGCGTCGGCGACGGCGGGATCGTCGTCGAACAATGCGCTCGAGTACGTCATCGTCTCGTCGAGCCACAGCCGGTAGAACGCGTTGCCGAGGTCGTAGTGCGCGTGGACGTTGCGCCGGCTGCCGGTCCGCGTGTTCCGCCGCGTCAGGTGCCGCACGCGGTGGAGGATGCGGCCCCACCAGGTGCCGTAGATCACCGCCTCGATCGCGTTGCGGTTCGCGACCATCACGTTCAGGACGGCCTGCAGGTCGGGCGTCGTCCAGTCCCCGGCGATGTACGTCTCGCCGAAGCCGATGTCGCCGCTGCGCAGCGCCGCGTCGCAGACGTTCCAGTTCGCGAGCGCCATCTCGGCATGCGGCGCGCCGTGACCGAACGCCTGCGACCGGCCGTCGGGAAAGCGGACCGTGAGCGAGCCGACCTGCAGCTTGTCGAGCATGCGGACGACGAGACGCGCGCGGGCCGGCATCGATGCCGCCGGCGCCTGGTCGAGCGGCGTCGCCACCCGCGAGCAGCGGTTCGAACGGGGCGGAGGAACGCGAACGGATCATCGGGAGACCTCGACGCCGGGCGGAGCCGGCTTGGCGAAGAACGGCGTCCGCAGCAACCACAGTCGCGCGGCCTGCCAGTGGATGCGGGCCACGACGCCGAACGAGAACAGCGGCATGCGCAGGAAGGCGGCGAGCAGCGCGCGACTCGTCATCGGTCGCAGCCGGCCGGACAGGCTCGTCGTGATCAGCGGGCGGCGATCGGCCGCGTCGTCGTAGTCGATCCGCGCGATCGCTCGATCGCCCGCGCGGACGAAGCGGAAGCGGTACGCGCCGGACAGCGAGCAGAACGGCGAGACGTGGAAGATCTTCGTCGCCGCGAGTTCCTCGCCCGAGGCGATCGTGCGCCCGTCGCGATGCGCGAGCAGGTAGCAGTGCCGCTCGCCGAACGTGTTGTTGATCTCGCAGACGATCGCGCGCAGCGCGCCGTCGTCGCGATGACAGAACCAGAAGCTGACCGGCTTGAACGCGTAGCCGAGCACGCGCGGGAACGTGTGCAGCCAGAGCTCGCCGGTCGCATCGTCGATGCCCTCGCGGCGCAGCAGCCCGTCGATCCACGACGAGAGCGGACCGCCGCGCGCGTCGCCGTGGTCGGCGTCGTGGAACGCGAGCAGGTTGAAGCGGTTGTGCGACAGCAGCCGCTGCCCGCGCAACGCGTCGTCGAGACGCCGCATCGGCAAGCGCACGAAGTACGCGGGATAGCGGAACGCATGACGGCGCGGGCGGTGACGCGCGTGGCGCACCTCGCCGAACGCGATCTGCGGCGCGTCGTCGCGGGCGACGGCGACGTCACGCGGCAAGGCGATGCTCCCGCATGGCGCCGTCGCGGATGCTCTCGACGACCGCGTCGGCCACGTCGAGGCCCGATGCGAGGCCGTCCTCGTGGAAGCCGTAGCCGGTCCACGCGCCGCAGAACCAGACGTTGCCGCGCCCCTGCAGCACCGACAGCCGGCGCTGCGCGCGGATGGCCCGCGCGTCGAACACCGGATGCGCGTAGTCGAACGATCGCAGCACCGTCGCCGGCTCCGGCGGCGTCAACGGATTCAGCGACACGATCACCGGTCGCACGAACGGCAGCGGCTGCAGCTGGTTGATCAGGTAGTGCACGCAGACGCCGCCGCTGCTCGCCCGCGGTCGCGTCGCGCTGGTAGTTCCAGGCCGCCCACGCGCCGCGGCCGCGCGGCAGGACGCTCGCGTCGGTGTGCAGCACGGCGCGGTTGGGCTGGTAGCGGATCGCGCCGAGCGTGCTCGCGCTCGTCCGCGCTGGCGTCGTCGAGCAGCGCGAGCGACTGGTCGCTGTGGCAGGCGAGCACGACATGGTCGTGGAGCGTCGAGCCCGCGCGCGTGCGGACCGCGACCTTCGCGCGGCCGTCGACGACGGCCCGCGCGACCGACGAGGCCGCCGTGTCCAGCCGCACGTCGTCGAGCGTCGCGACGATGCGTTCGACGTAGTGCCGCGCGCCGCCGGCGACCGTGTACCACTGCGGCCGGTTCGTGACCTGCAGCAGCCCGTGGTTGTGGCAGAAGCGGACGAACGTCGCGAGCGGGAAGTCGAGCATCTGCGCCGTCGAGCACGACCAGATGCCGCGGCCATCGGCAGCAGGTACGCGTCGCGGAACGACAGTCGAATAGCGATGCGCGTCGAGGTACTCGCCGAGCGTCCACGTCTCGAGCGCCGGCGATCGCGCGCCGGCCAGCGCGCCGGCCTCGCGATTGAAGCGCAGCAGGTCGGCGAGCATGCCGCAGGAAGCGCGGCGACAGCAGGTTGCGGCGCTGGGCGAACACGCTGTTCAGGTCGGTGCCCGCCCATTCGAGCGGCCGGCGTCCCCGACCGGTGACGCTGGACCGAGAACGTCATCTCGGACGGCGTGGTCTCGACGCCGAGCTCGTCGAACAGCGCGACGAGCTTCGGATACGTCCGATGGTTGAAGACCAGGAAGCCGGTGTCGACCGGGTGCCGGATGCCGTCGACGTCGGCGTCGACCGTGTGCGTATGGCCGCCCGCGTAGTCGTTCGCCTCGTACAGCGTCACGCGCGGCGCCTCGCCGGTGCGGCGCGAACCCGCACGGTCGAGACTTCCACCGCGAAGACGCCAGGCGCACGCGAGGCCGGCGATGCCGGAACCGATGACGGCGATGTCCAATGAAGTGTCCGCAGGAGAGGAGACGGGCGGGCGCGTTCGAGGCGTCCTGGACGACCGATCACCGCACGGCGTCCTACCGCGCTGATACGCAAGTTCGCACCGATCGGTTTCTGCGCGGCGGGGCCCGCCGCACGGGCGGACGAGCCGCCGCGACGACCGGCGCCGCGCGGTTCGCCCGCCGGCCGCGACGGGGGACGACGTGCTCGCACGGGCCGGACGCGGGGCCCCCTGGCGCAGAATGCCGACCGTCCCGCGGGCGCCGCGTGCGTCGTCCCGCGCGCATCGGGAATAGCGATCGGGCCGCTGGATCATGCGGCGCGCGCACGCCGCGTGTCGCCGCGTGTCGCCGCGTGCGGCCGACCGGCCTGTCGCACGACCATGACCGAGGCGACCGGTGAGCCGGGGCGACGAACGATCCATCGAGGGGGAGACGCAGCAAGTGCGGAACACGTCGACCGAGTGTAACCGGAGCCTTCCCCGACGGGGAGATCGAACGACCACGCTTCGGCTCGTCCTCGGCGATCAGCTCGACGTCGACGGCAGCGCGCTCGCCGGCTTCGATCCGGCCGTCGACACGGTCGTCATGATCGAGGCCGCGAGCGAGAGCACCGTCGTCTGGTCGACGAAGCCGCGCATCGCGATCTTCCTGTCGGCGATGCGCCACTTCGCCGCCGGGCTCGCGGCGCGCGGCATCCCGCTCGTCTACGTGCGCGTCGACGACGACGTGCCCGGCGACTTCGCCGAACGGCTGCACGCGGTGCTCGACGCGCAGCGCCCCGCGACGTTGATCGTCGCGGAGCCGGGCGAATGGCGGATGCTGGAGACGATCCAGCGCGTCGCGGCGGCGGCCGGCTGTGCGCTCGACGTGCGGGTCGACGCGCACTTCCTGTGCTCGCGCGAGGCGTTCGCCCGCTGGGCCGGGACGAAGAAGTCGCTGCGGATGGAGTTCTTCTATCGCTGGATGCGCGCGCAGCATCGGCATCCTCGTCGAGCCCGACGGCGAGCCGGTCGGCGGTCGCTGGAACTTCGACACCGACAACCGCAGGAGCTTCGGCCGCGCGGGGCCGGGCTTCGTGCCCGAGGCGGCGCACTTCGAGCCCGACGAGATCACGCGCGACGTCTTCGCGCTGATCGAGTCCCGCTTCGGCGACCACCCGGGCTCGCTCGACCGCTTCGGATGGCCGGTGACGCGCGAGCAGGCGCTGACGGCGTTGCGGCGCTTCGTCGACGAGCGGCTCGACGGCTTCGGCGCGCATCAGGACGCGATGTGGACCGGCATGCCGTTCGGCTGGCACGCACTGCTGTCGTCGTCGCTGAACCTGAAGCTGATCTCGCCGCGCGAGGTGATCGATGCCGCGCTCGCCCGCCACGCCGCGCGACCGGTGCCGCTCGCGTCGCTGGAAGGCTTCGTGCGCCAGGTGATCGGCTGGCGGGAGTTCATTCGCGGCATGTACTGGCTCGACATGCCGGCGATGCGCGACGCGAACCGCTACGGACACGCGCGCGCCCTGCCTCGCTGGTACTGGACCGGCGACACCGGCATGAACTGCATGCGCCAATGCATCGGCCAGACGCTCGAGCGCGGCTACGCGCATCACATCCAGCGGCTGATGGTGACGGGGCAGTTCGCGCTGCTGGCCGAGGTCCGTCCGTCGGAGGTGGCGGACTGGTATCTCGCGGTCTACGTCGATGCGGTGGAGTGGGTCGAGCTGCCGAACGTCGTCGGCATGGCGATCCACGCGCAGGGCGACCGCTTCACGTCGAAGCCCTACATCGCCAGCGGCGCGTACATCGACCGGATGAGCGATTACTGCCGCGGCTGCCGCTACGAGCCGTCACGACGCGTCGACGACGTCGACGCTTCCGGTCGCGAACGGCTGGCCTGTCCCGTCACGACGCTGTACTGGCACTTCCTCGACCGACACCGCGACGCGCTAGCGGCGAATCCGCGCACGCTGATGATGGTCCGCAACCTCGATCGGCTGCCGTCCGACGAGCGGGCCGCGATCGCGCGTCAGGCGACGCGCACGCTGGACGGCGTCGACCGGCTCTGACGCCGCCCATCGTCGATCGTCGGATCCCCGACCGTCAGATCCGTCCCATCAGCACCAGGATGATGACGATCAGGACGATCACTCCGAGGCCGCCGCTCGGTCCGTATCCCCAGCTGCGGCTGTAGCCCCAGCTCGGCAGCGCGCCGATCAGGGCCAGGATCAGGATGATGAGAAGGATGGTGCTCAGCATGGAGATCTCCCGGGTTGCCTGACGACACCGGGATCGGTGTCGCGCACGGCTTGCGACGCATCATCGACGGGTTCGCGCCGTCGCGTGGCAAGTCATCGCGAAATTGCGTCGTATTCCGAGCGACCGCTTCCCGAACGCCGCATTCGTCCCGCTACATCTGCTTGAACAGGTGCGCGTAGGTGCGGCTCACTTCGAGCTTCTGCGGATGGCCGTTGACCGTCACGATCTGCCGGCCGCGGAAGTCGCGCGTCACGCCGGCGATCGCCTGCGCGTTGACCAGCGTCGAGCGATGGATCTGCCAGAAGCGATCGGGATCGAGCTCGTCGATCAGCTCCTTGATCGGCTTCCTGATCAGCGCCTCGAACTGCGCGGTCTGCACGCGCGTGTACTTCTCGTCGGAGTTGAAGAACAGCACCTCGTCGACCGGGATCAGCTGCAGGCTCTGCCCGACCGACGCCTGGATCCATTGCAGCCTCGCCGGCTTCGACGCGCTCGCCGGTGCGCCGGTCTGCTCGAGTCGCGACGCGAGCCTCGCGAGCAGCGCGGCGACGTCGGTCGAGTCGAGCGTCGGCGCCTTCGGCGGCGCCTCGTCGTCGTCGACGCGCGACCGCAGACGTTCGACCGTCTTCGCGAGCCGCTCGCGCTCGGCCGGCTTGAGCACGTAGTCGATCGCGCCCTGCTCGAAGGCCTCGACCGCGTACTGGTCGTACGCCGTGATGAAGACGATCTGCGTCGCGGTTGTCGTCGCGCCCGAGGATCGCGCGCGCCGCGTCGATGCCGGTCATGCCCGGCATGCGGATGTCGAGGAACGCGAAGTCGGGCTCGTGCTCGGCGACGAAGCGCACGGCCTCGTCGCCGTTCTTCGCCTCGGCGACGAAGTCCAGCTCGGGCCACGCCTCGGCCAGGCGGGCCCGCAGCTGTTCGCGCATCAGCCGTTCGTCGTCGGCGAGGATGGCCGTGACGGCGCGGGTCGGGACGTTCGCGTCGCTCATGCGGTGCAGTCGGGAGTCGAGGGCGTGCCGGGCGGCGCCGCGGACGAGACACGACGGCGCTCCGAACGGCGCGAAAGTAGAACACACGCTCCGACCACCAGCAAGACGGGCACGAGCAGCGGCGACAGGCCGATCACCGCGGCGACGAGTGCCGCGACGAGGGCGAGCGCGAGCGCGACCGGCACGAGGATCGCGACGGACGCGAGCGCGGCGACGACGCAGATCGCGACGACGCCGGCGACGAGCGCGGCGACACCGCCGATCGCGATCGCGGCCGCCGGACCCGCCACCGGTTCGCCGTCGAACGACACGTGGACGCCGTTCCCGAGGCCGGCCCAGTGGACGCCGAGCGCCACGCCGGCGCCGAGCGTCGCGACGAGCACGAGGAACAGCAGGATCAGCAGGGCGAAGCGACGCATGACGGACTCCTTCGACGAATGGCGGCTCACGCGGCCGCGCGGCGCGACTGGTAAGGAACGGTGATCGAGACGCGGGTGCCGGCCGGCGGACCGCCGGTGTCGTCGGCCGGGTTGGCCTCGATGACGAGCCGCGCCCGGTCGCCGTAGAGCAGCTTCAGGCGCTCGCGGATGTTCGTCAGGCCGACGCCGGTGCCGGACGTCGTCGCCGCCGTCCGGCGCGAAGCCGAGGCCGGTGTCCGCGACCGTCACGACGAGGTTGCCGTGGACGATCTCGGCCGACACGTCGAGCTGGCCGCCTTCGGCCTTCGGCTCGAGGCCGTGCTTGATCGCGTTCTCGACCAGCGACTGCATCATCATCGGCGGGAACTCGGCCGAGCGCAGGCCGTCCGGCACGTCGAACTCGGACCTGCAGCCGTTCCTCCATCCGCACCTTCAGGATCTCGAGGTAGGCGCGCACGACGGTCGAGCTCGCGGCCGAGGTCGGTCGCGTGCTCGCGCATCTGCGGCAGCGCCGCGCGCAGTAGCGCGATCAGGTTCTTCTGCATCGGCGACGCGCGCGGCGGGTCGGTCTCGATCAGGTGGTCGATCGACGCCAGCGTGTTGAACAGGAAGTGCGGCTCGACCTGCGCCTGCATCATCGGCATCTTCGCCTCGGAGACCTGGCGCTTCAGGCTCTCGCGCTCGGCCACCTCGGCCGCGGACTGGACCGCGACGGCGGCGCGCCGCTTCGTGTTCGACGTCGCCTTCAGCACGATCAGGTACACGAAGGCCATGACGATCAGCGCCTTCACGAAGCCGTACAGAACGGAGCCCGGGCTCGGCGGGGCGCGTCGCGCGGCCGAGCGGATCTCGTCGCGGATCGCGCTCTGCACCTCGTCCTTCGCATCCTCGACCGCCGCCTGCACCTGCAGGCTCATGTCGTCGGCGATCGTGCGACGCACGCGTTCGGCGTCTTCCTTCGACAGTTGCGCCTCGGCGATGGCCCGGCTCGCGTCGGCCGCGGCCTTCGTGGCGTCGAGGTCCGCGGCCGCGCCGTCCTGGCCTTGCGCGCTCTTCGGCGGCGAGGCCGTCGGACGACTCGGCGGCGGCGCGACGCGCATCGTCCCCGTCGAGGATGCGCACGCCGTCGTGATCGATGATGATCCGCTTGCCGCCACGCTCGACGACGATGCCGTGGCTGTTGATGCTGGCCGACGGCTTCGGTGCCGACGGCGACTTCGGGGCGTCGGGCGGCGACGGGACGTCGGGGATCGGCACGTCGATCGAACGCGTCTCGCGTCCGCCGACCTTCGGCTGGATGTGGACCGTCTTCCCGTCGTTGTGGATGACGATGTCGACCGGCTTCCTCAGGTCCGACGGATTGATGTGGACCTGCGACGCGTCCCAGCCGGTGATGTCGCCGACGATCGCGGCGCCGATCAGGATCACGAAGCCGAGCAGCGCGAGGCGACGCCACGAGACCGTCGTCACCCACTGCGACGCGCCGGCGTTGAACGTCCGCAGCTGCTTGCCGAACCGGCCGAGACGTTCGGTCGCGTCGCTCGCGAACACGCCGATGTCCTCGGCCCAGCGCTTCGAGCGCGGCGGGCCCCCGGCCTCGGGACGGTCTGTCGGTCCATTCATCGTGGTGACGAGGCGGCGAGCCGCCGTGACGGTCCGGCACTACCGGACGACGGACGAAGCTTAGAGGCGTCGGCTGCGGCGAGGCGTGCCGGGCGACGCGCCGCGCGTCTCGCCGACGGAATGCCCGATGAGCCGACGAGCCGTCCGCGCGCGGCGTTCAGTCGGTCGCGGCGGCGCGCTTGCGGCGCTTCGCGGCCGGCTTGCGCTTCGCGGCCGGGCGCTTCGCCGTCGCGGCCGGCGGCGCGGGTCGCGGCTCGCCGCGCGTCGCCGCCGCCATCGCCGCCTGCGCGACCTTCGTGAACTGGTCCTGCAGGTAGCCGAGCCAGTTCGACGCGGCGAGGCCCGCGAGCGGCTCCGCGGGCGGGGCGGCCTCCGCGGGCGCTGGCTCCGGCGAAGGGGCCGCGACCTCGGCCGCCGCCGGCGGTTCGGGATTCGGCGCGGGCGGCGGTTCGGGCGCCGGCGCCGCCGGCCGCGGGAACGGCGGCGGCATGGCCGACGCCTGCGCCGCGGTCGCGGCCCTCGTGGCCGCACCCGGCATCGCGGACAGCGAGTGCAGCGCGGCGATCGTGTGCCGCTGGACTTCCAGCCCCTGGATCGTCGCGCGCAGCATGTTCAGGTTGACCTCGATCCACGACTCGGCCGCGCGCAGGTCGGCGATGCGCTTGTCGATCTCGTCGACGTCGACGGTGGGTACGAGGAAGCCGGGGACCTGCGTGCTGCCGGGAAGCTGCGACCAGAGGTTCTTCAGCAGATCGAAGCCCGCGAGCGGTGCGGGTGCGGGCGCCGGCGCCGCGGGCGTCGAAGCGGGCCAACCGGGCATCGGAAACGGCATGAACGGAAACGCGCCGGGCGTCGGCCATGCGGGCTTGCCGGATTGGCTCATCGTCTGTCCTCCCAGGGCGGAACCGTCCGGCGGCTATCATGGCGCGACGCGAACGCGGTCGCCCGGCCGGTGCACCGCCTGTCGTACCAGTGTATGACACCGCGACGCGTCGCAGCGCGCGGCGTCGCCTCGTCGCGGCCTCCATGTCCACGGTCCCCGATCCCGCACGTGACCCTTCGGTCGAGCGACCGCGACGGGCCGTGCGCTGGACCGTCATTGTCGCGGCCTCGGCGCTGATCCACCTCGCGCTGCTCGACGCGCTCCCGCACCGGACCGTCGAGCCGTCCGACGACGAGCTCGGCGCGCCGCTCCATGCGACGCTCGCGCCGCTCGTGCCACCGACGCCGCCGGCGGCACCGACGCCGCCGCCCGTCTCGACGCCGCGCCCCGCGCCGAAGGCGCCGCCGTCCGCGCGCGCGACGAGTCGTCCGAAGCGGCCCGCGATCGACGAGCCGCCGTTCGTGCCGGAGTCCTTCGAGCCGCCGCAGCCGATCACGGTGCAGGCGCCCGGCGCGTCGTCGATCGATGCGGCGCCACCGGCGTCGGCTTCCGACCCGTCGACGCCGGCTCCGCCATCGAACGCGCCTCCGTCACCCGCGTCGTCACCCGCGCCGCCGCCGTCCGCACCGCCGGTGCCGCCGACGACGCCGCCGCAGTCCGCGCGTCTCGACTACGCCGTCGTCTCGCAGAACGTCAAGGAGGCGAATCCGATCTACGGCCGCGGCACGATCACGTGGGCGACCGCGGACGGCCGCTACGCGACGGACCTGAAGGCCGCGGCCGACGTCTTCGTCTTCAAGTTCGACGTGCTGTCGTCGCACAGCGAGGGCGCCATCGGACCCGGCGGCCTGCTGCCCGACCGCTACCTCGAATCGCCGCGCAAGCGTGCGACCGTCGCGACGAACTTCAACCGCGATGCGCGCCAGTCGGTGACGTTCTCGGCGTCGCCGGCGACCGTGCCGCTGCCCCCGGGCGCGCAGGACCGGCTGTCGGTGCTGTTCCAGATCGGCGCGCTGCTCCTCGCCGACCCGCGCAAGACCGCGCCCGGGACGTCGTTCGAGATCCCGGTCGCCGGCGTGCGCGGCGACGTCGAGACGTGGCGCTTCGACGTGATCGGACCGGAGACGCTCGACACCGGCGTCGGCACGCTGTCGACGACGCACCTGCGCCGCGCGGCGCGACCTGGCACGAACGACCGGACGATCGACGTCTGGGTCGCGCAGTCGGACGGCGGCTATCCGGCGCGCGTGCTGTACACCGAGCCGTCCGGCAATACCGTCGACGATGACGCTCGACCGCATCACCGCGATGCCGCCGTGACGAGGCGGCCCGGACCGGACCGCCTCGCCGCCGTCAGGCCGCGCGCGCCCGGCCGATCTCCTGCACCGGCGCCTTGAACGCGTCGAGCAGCGCCTCGCGACGCGGCGCCGCCTTGCGCATGGTCGCCTCCTTGACGTGCCCGAAGCCGCGGATCTCCTCCGGCACGCTCGCCACGGCCACGGCCGCATCGAGGTTCGACGCATCGAGCTTGCCGAGCATCATCGCGATCGTCGACTCGTATTCGGCGATCAGCGCGCGCTCGGCCTTGCGCTCGTCGGTGTGGCCGAAGACGTCGAACGCCGTGCCGCGCAGTCCCTTCAAGCGCGCGAGGAAGCGGAACGCCGTCATCATCCACGGGCCGTACTGCCGCTTCACGCAGGTGGCCCTGCGCGTCGCGCTTCGAGAACAGCGGCGGCGCGAGGTTGAACTTCAGCGTGATCGGGCCGTTCTTCTCGTCGGCCTCGAACTGGGCGTTGACCTTGTCGAGGAACGCCGTGTCGGTGTACAGGCGCGCGACCTCGTACTCGTCCTTGTACGCGAGCAGCTTGAAATAATAGCGCGCGACGGCCTCGGTCAGCGGCAGCTTGCCGGACGGCGGCGCGAGCCGCGACTCGGCGTCGCGGACCTTCGCGACCAGCGCGAGGTAGCGGTCCGCGTACGCCTGGTTCTGGTAGCCGACGAGGAACTCGGCGCGACGCGCGACCATCTCGTCGAGCGAGCCCGACAGCTTCTTCGAGCTCTCGCGCTTGAGCTCGACGACCTCGGCCGGGAACGCGACGCGCTCGACGGCCTCGCGGTCGTGCGCCGCGCGGCGACCCCACACGAACGCCTTCTTGTTCGCGTCGATCGACACGCCGTTGAGCTCGATCGCGCGCAGCAGCGCCTCCTCGGTCAGCGGGATCCAGCCCTTCTGCCACGCGTAGCCGAGCATGAACGGGTTGGTGTACAGCGCGTCGCCCATCAGCGCGACGGTCAGCCGGTTGGCATCGACGAAGTCGCAGCGATCGTCGTCGCGGCCGCGCTCGGCGCCGAGCGCCGCGCGGATCTCGCCGGCGAGGTCCGAGCCCGGGAAACTTCCAGTCGGGATTGCGGACGAACTCGGCCGTCGGGATGTCGGACGTGTTGACGACCGCGCGCGTCTTGCCGACCTGCATCTTCGACAGCGCCTCGGTGTTGCCGGTGACGATGATGTCGCAGCCGAGGACGAGCGTCGGCCTCGCCGGTCGCGATGCGCGTCGCCTGCAGGCGCTCCGGCGTCGCCGCGATCTGCACGTGCGACGCGACCTCGCCGCCCTTCTGCGCGAGGCCGGCCATGTCGAGCACCGACACGCCCTTGCCTTCGAGGTGCGCGGCCATGCCGAGCAGCTGCCCGATCGTGACGACGCCGGTCCCGCCGACGCCCATCACGAGGATGCCGTACGGCGCATCGACCGACGGCAGCGCCGGCCGCGGCAGGTCGAACAGCCGATCGACCTCCTCTCCCACGACCGCCGTGCCCTTGCCCTTGCGCACGCGACCGCCCTCGACGGTGACGAAGCTCGGGCAGAAGCCCTTCACGCACGAATAGTCCTTGTTGCACGACGACTGGTTGATGACGCGCTTGCGGCCGAACTCGGTCTCGAGCGGCTCGACCGACAGGCAATTCGACTGCACCGAGCAGTCGCCGCAGCCTTCGCAGACGAGGTCGTTGATGAAGACGCGCTTCGCCGGATCGGGGAACAGCGGCTTGCCGTCGACGATCTTCTTCCGGCGACGGCGCTTCTCGGACGCGCAGGTCTGGTCGTAGACGATCACCGTGACGCCTTCGACCTCGCGCAGCTCGCGCTGGATGCGGTCGAGCTCGTCGCGGTGATGGACCGTCACGCCGTCGGCGAGGTGGTTGTCGTGCCGCGGCCCGAGCGCCTTCGACTTGCGGCCGGTCGCGATCGCGGCCGAGCCCTCCTCGTTCTGGATCACGCGCTGCGACGGGTCCCAGTGGCCGTCGTACTTCTCCGGCTCGTCGGTCACGACGACGATGCGGCGCACGCCTTCGGCCGCCATCTGGCGCGTGATCTGCGGCACGGTGATCGAGCCGTCGGTCGCCTGGCCGCCGGTCATCGCGACCGCGTCGTTGAACAGGATCTTGTAGGTGATGTTGACCTTCGCCGCGATCGACGCGCGGATGGCCAGGATGCCGCTGTGGAAGTACGTGCCGTCGCCGAGGTTCGAGAAGATGTGCTTCTCGTTCGTGAACGGCGCCTGGCCGATCCACGGCACGCCTTCGCCGCCCATCTGCGTGAACGTCTCGGTGCGGCGGTCCGGCATCCACACGGTCATGTAGTGGCAGCCGATGCCGGCGACCGCGCGCGAGCCCTCGGGCACGCGCGTCGACGTGTTGTGCGGACAGCCGGAGCAGAAGAACGGCTTGCGCTCCGCGACGACGCGCGGCTTCGCGAGCGCCTTCTCCTTCGCGTCGATGACGGCGAGCCGCGCGTCGATGCGCGCGCGGACGTCGGACGGCAGGTCGAACGTCTTCAGCCGCGACGCGAGCGCCTTCGCGATGATCGCCGGCGACAGCTCGTACTTCGCCGGCAGCAGCCAGTTGCCCTGCGGGATCGCCCACTCGCCGCCCTGCTTGTCGTCGAACTTGCCGAACACGCGAGGCCGCGCGGCCTCGCTGTAGTTGTACAGCTCCTCCTTGAGCTGGTACTCGAGCATCTGGCGCTTCTCTTCGACGACCAGGATTTCCTCGAGGCCGGTCGCGAACTCGCGGACGTGGTACGCGTCGAGCGGCCAGACGACGCCGACCTTGAACAGCCGGATGCCGAGCTGCGCGCACTCGGCCTCGCCGAGGCCGAGGTCCATCAGCGCCTGGCGCGTGTCGAGGTACGCCTTGCCGGACGACATGATCCCGAAGCGCGCGTGCGGCGAGTCCCACACGACGTGGTTCAGCTTGTTCGCGCGGACGTACGCCATCGCGGCGTACCACTTGAAGTCCATCAGCCGCGCTTCCTGCTCGAGCGGGTTGTCGGGCCAGCGGATGTTGAGGCCGCCCGGCGGCAGGACGAAGTCCTCGGGAAGCACGATGTCGACGCGATCGGGATCGACGATCGACAGATGCCGATGCCTCGACGACGTCGGTGACGACCTTGAAGCCGACCCACAGCCCCGAGTAACGGCTCATCGCGTAGGCGTGCAAGCCGAGGTCGAGGTACTCCTGGACCGTCGCCGGGAAGAACGTCGGAATGCCGCAGGCCTTGAAGACGTGGTCGGACTGGTGCGGCAGCGTCGACGACTTCGCGGAGTGGTCGTCGCCGGCCAGCACCAGCACGCCGCCGTGCTTCGACGTGCCCGCCGCGTTCGCGTGCTTGAACACGTCGCCCGAGCGATCGACGCCCGGACCCTTGCCGTACCACATCGCGAACACGCCGTCGTACTTCGCCTGCGGGTACATGTTGACCTGCTGCGAGCCCCAGACCGACGTCGCGGCGAGGTCCTCGTTCAGGCCGGGCTGGAACGCGATGTGATGCGCCTCGAGATGCTTCTTCGCGCGCCACAGCGTCTGGTCGACGCTGCCGAGCGGGCTGCCGCGATAGCCGGACACGAAGCCCGCCGTGTTGAGGCCGGCGCGACGGTCGCGCTCGTGCTGCAGCATCAGCAGGCGCACCAGCGCCTGCGTACCGCTCATGTAGGCACGGCCCTGGTCGAGCGTGTACTTGTCGTCGAGGGTGACGCGGCCGAGCGCGTCGTGGAGTTCGGGCGTGAGGTGCTGCGGGGCGACCGGGGCGTTCATCGAGGAGTCCTCAAAAATCGTGTTTTCGGGATCGCGGAAGCCGCGCGGATGCGGCGTCCGGCTGCGTCGACCGACGTCTCGTGAACGCGGGTCGCCGATGGTGCGCGCGGGACGATTCCCGTGCGCCGCGTTTCGGAAGAAACGAACCGGGCATTCTAGGGGGCATCGGGCGAACCCTCAAGCAGCGAAGGACCCGCGGCGGACCGCCGCCGGCGGACTAGAATGGCCCGTTCGCGCCGGCGCCCAAAGACAAGAATCGAGGAGACCTCATGACGGCCGTTGCATTCGAATCGAACACGCCTGCCACGTCGAAGGTCGGTGCGGTCCTCCGGGTCACGAGCGGCAACTTCCTCGAACAGTTCGACTTCTTCCTGTTCGGGTTCTACGCGGCCGACATCGCGCGGACGTTCTTCCCGAACACCAGCGAGTTCGCGTCGCTGATGTCGACGTTCGCGGCGTTCGGCGCCGGCTTCCTGATGCGTCCGCTCGGCGCGATCATCCTCGGCGCGTACATCGACGCGGTCGGTCGCCGCAAGGGCCTGATCGTCACGCTGGCGCTGATGGCATCGGGCACCGTGCTGATCGCGTTCGTGCCCGGGCTACGCGTCGATCGGCCTGCTCGCGCCGTTCCTCGTGCTCATCGGCCGTCTGCTGCAGGGCTTCTCGGCGGGCGCCGAGCTCGGCGGCGTGTCGGTCTATCTCGCGGAGATCGCGCCGCCGGGACGCAAGGGCTTCTACGTGAGCTGGCAGTCGGCGAGCCAGCAGGTGTCGATCATCGTGGCGGCCGCGCTCGGCTTCGGCGTCGCGCGAGTTCCTGACCACGCCGCAGATCGACGCGTGGGGCTGGCGCATCCCGTTCTTCGTCGGCTGCCTCGTCGTGCCGGTGATCTTCCTGCTCCGGCGGACGCTGCAGGAGACCGAGGAGTTCCAGCGCGCGCACGCATCACCCGAAGACGCGCGAGATCCTGCGCTCGATGGTCGCGAACTGGCAGGTGGTGATCGCCGGCGCGTTGATGGTCGCGATGACGACCACCGCGTTCTACCTGATCACCGTCTACACGCCGACGTTCGGCAAGAGCGTGCTGCACCTGACGTCGCGCGACGCGCTGATCGTCACGTTCTGCGTCGGCATCTCGAACTTCATCTGGCTGCCGATCGGCGGCGCGATCTCGGACCGCATCGGCCGCAAGCCGCTGCTGGTCGCGACGACGGTGCTGACGATCCTGCTGGCCTATCCGCTGATGTGGTGGCTCGCGTCGGCGCCGAGCTTCGGCCGCATGCTCGGCGTCGAACTCGTGCTGTCGGCGCTCTACGGCCTGTACAACGGCGCGATGGTCGTCGGCCTGACCGAGGTCATGCCGGTGCAGGTGCGCGTCGTCGGCTTCTCGCTCGCGTACAGCATCGCGACGGCGGTCTTCGGCGGCTTCACGCCGTTCATCTCGACGTTGCTGATCAACGCGCTCGGCGACAAGGCGGCGCCGGGCTACTGGCTGACGATCGCGGCGATCTGCGGACTCGGCGCGACGCTGTGGCTGTTCCACCGCGCCGCGATCGAGCGGCGGACGCTGTCCGGCGTCCACTGAGCGGTCCGGCGTCGGGCCGACGCCGCGCCTCTCGCGCGGCCCGAGCGGCGTTGGGTGTACCCGAAGCGGATCGACCGACCGGCGTCAGTCTGTTCCATGAGCCGACGATCGCTCGCGGAGACATTCATCGATCCGGCTGCGGCGACGACGACCCCGCGTCGGCGAGCGGCGGCGACCGCAGGACCGCGCGGACGAACGCCGGCGCGAGGCGCTCGTTCGCCGCGCCGCTCACATGGTCCCCGTCGAAGAACAGCGGCACGCCATCGACGACCGCGCGACAGGTCGTGCCGGGGCACAGCGTGTCGAACGGATCCCAGATGCGCACGGCGGGGACGGCGGCCCGGAGCCGGGCCAGCCGAATCATCGCCGGCTCGCGGTAGGCCTTCAGGAAGGCCGCGTCGATCTCGAGTCCTCCGGCGCAACCCGGGTTGGGTCGATTGAACCAGTCCGAGCACCGGAATGCCGGCGCCCGGAAGATCGGCTTCGGCGCCTCGACGACGATGTCCAGCCCCGACGACGCGAGCCGACGCAACGCGACGATCGCCTCGTCGGTCGCCGCGTCGCGCGACGCCTCGGTGATGACGACCCCGGCGCGCGGCGCCGTCGGCGCTCCGGTCGACCAGGGCTCGCCCAGCCGCTGCAGGCGCAGCGACGACAGGAACAGGACGTCGCCGGGCTTCGCACGGTCGGCCGCGTCGCGCAGGACCGCGTCGACGAACTCGGCGCAGCCGGGGCGCGCGGCGGCGGGTTGCTCGAGACCGAAGACCGGACACCCCGGCTTGTCGTAGATGCGGATATCGACGGGCTGCAGCGTCGCGATCCTCTCGAACATCGGGAGATAAGCCGTCGTGTGCGAGTCGCCGCTCGCGAAGAGTCTTCTCGCGCCGTTCGCGAAGGCGCAGTCCCGGCTCTCGATCACGGTGACCTTCCCGTCGCCGAAGCGTTCCGCGTGCGCGACGGTGTGGCATCCGGTCGCGTGGACGTTCGAGCGCCGCAGGTCCGGATACCACGCCGACGCATCGCGTGTCACCGACAGCGAGAAGCGCCCGGCCATGTCGTGCAGCCGCTGGAACGCCACGGTCGCGACGACGATCGCGCAGGCGCCGGCGGCGATCGTGACCGATCGTCGAACGCGCAACGCCGTCGACTGGAACGGCTGTTCGACCAGATGGTACGAGGCGATCGACAGCGCCGCCGTCGCGGCCAGCGCCGCGAGCGCGGTCGACGGCGTCGACAGGCCCGCCGTCCAGCGAAACAGGGCGAAGACCGGCCAGTGCCAGAGATAGATCGAATACGAGATCGTCCCGACGTAACGCAGCGCGTCGACCGCCCGGCCGCGCAGTACCAGCCGATCGCCCTCGCGGATGCGATCGATGAAGAGCAGGCTGCCGCCGACCGCGAGGAGCGCGTACGGGACCGGGAAGTGGCGCTCGTCCGAGCCGCAGATCGCGAGTGCGAGAAGGACGACGGCCATCGCGAGCCGGAGCCGGTCCCGTCCGGGCCGCGACGATGGTGCGGCGCCGGACGCGTGATGGCGGATCGCGAGCAGCGCGCCGGCCCCCAGCTCCCAGAACCGGCTGACGATCGAGTAGTACGCGCCGGCCGGATCGTCGAACGACAGGTACGCCGACGCGACGAACGACAGGACGCCGACCGCGAGCACAGCCGCCCAGGCGCCGCGAACGCCGCGGCGACCGCCCGAGACGATGGCGACGTAGAGCAACAGAGGAAGCACGACGTAGAACTGCTCCTCGACGCCGAGCGACCACGTATGCGCGTACGGGTTGAATTCGATCCGTGGCGAGAAGTACGCCTCCCGCTGCGCGTTCAGGAGCACGTTGCTCGCGCCGAACAGCGCATAGCGCGCGGTGTCGAAGTTCGACGAGCTCAGCCACGAGGTCGGCACGAACAGGACCTCGAACCACGACGTCACCGCGAGGCAGACCAGCAACGCCGGCAGGATGCGGCGCACGCGACGCGCGTAGAAGCCCGACAGGAACGAACGGAGCGACTCGTCGACGTGGCCGCACAACGAGCGCGTGACGACGTAGCCCGAGACGACGAAGAACACGTCGACGCCCGCGAAGCCGCCGGGCATCAGGCGCCGGTCGAGGTGGTAGGCGACCACCGCGAGCACGGCGATCGCCCGCAGGACGTCGATCTCCGCGATGCGTCTCGACGCGGGCGCCGCGCTCAACGTCGTGCTTCCGGAGCGACGACCGCCGTCGTCCGCACGACGTCGCGCGTCGGCGGCGCGCGCGACGGTCGCGCGATCACGAGCCGACCGCTCGGTCGGCCTTGTCCTTGAAGAAGCCGTAGATGCCGTCGGGGCCGAGGCTGCGCGCGTCCGCGAGCTCCCCCGCCTTCGTCTGGTAGACGACCTGGTTCGTCGGCGTCACGACCACGACCGACGGGATGCCCTTGCCGATCGGATCGCCGTAGAGCTTCGCGAAGTCGAGGTTGCGGTCGAAGCGACCGACGTCGACCTTGACGACCTCGTAGCGGCGCTCGATCAACGACTCGGTCTTGCCGCCGGCGTGGAACTCGCGGTCGAGCGCGCGACAGTCGGGGCACCAGTTCGCGCCGAACACGACGAGCACGCGCTTGTGCTCGCGACGCGCCGCTTCGAGCGCGCCCTGGAGGTCGCGGTGCGGGTCGGCCGACTCGTCGTACGGCCGCGCGCGCTGCGCGGCGGCGACGGCCGACGGCGCCGGCGTCTGCGCCTGCACGCGCCACGCCGCGACCGTCGTCGCGACGGCGCAGGCGGCCGAGAGGCCGATCATCGTCCAGCGGATCAGCGTGTCGCGCTTCATGTCGTGCCTCGAGGCTCCGTCACGATCGTTCCGCATCGCCGTCGACCGCCGACAGCGCCGCGTCGACCGGCGGCTCGCGGACCTGGCCCATCGACGGCACCAGCGATCCGACGACCATGCCGATCAGCGCCATGATGAGTCCGAGCAGCTGCGGCGGCAACGGCGCGTCGGGGTTCGTGATCTCCATGCCGATCCACGACACGAGGCCGAGGCCGATCGACAGCATCGCGCCCTGCGTGTTCGCACGCTTCCAGTACAGGCCGAACGCGAGCGGCACGAACGCGGTGACGAGCGTGACCTTGTAGGCGTTCTCGACCATGCTGTAGATCGGCAGGTCGGACCCGACCGAATACAGCGTGACGAGGATCGTGAAGCACAGCACGACGATCCGCATCGTCTTCAGCAGGTTCGCGTCGGTCACGTTCTTGAACGCCGGCTTCAGGATGTTCTCGGCGAACGTGACCGACGGCGCGAGCAGCGTCGCCGACGCGCAGCTCTTGATCGCCGACAGGAGCGCGCCGAAGAACATCACCTGCGCGAAGAACGGCGCATGCGTGAGGATCAGCTGCGGCAGGATCTGCTGCGACGCGCGCTTCTCGTCCGACGCGAGCAGCGGCGCGACCATCTGCGGGTCGATCAGCGTCGCGGCATACGCGAGGAACATCGGGATGAACGCGAAGCAGAAGTACATCACGCCGCCGAGCACCGACGCGTTGCCGGCGATGCGCTCGGTCTTCGCCGACGCGACGCGCTGGAACACGTCCTGCTGCGGGATCGAGCCGAGCATCATCGTGACGAGCGTCCCGACGAACGTCACGATGCCGAGCAGGTTCCAGCCGGGCCAGAAGTTCGAGAACTTGCCGGCGTCGATCGCGTGCTGCACGACGACGCCGACGCCGCCCGCCTGACTGCTGACCTCGCCGCCGATGTACAGCATGCCGACGACGATGATGATCATCTGGATGAAGTCGGTGATCGCGACCGACCACATGCCGCCGTAGATCGTGTAGACCGTGACCGTCGACGCGCCGATCACCTTGCCCCACGTCTCGCTGATCGCCCCGCCGGACACGACGTTGAACACGAGCCCGAGCGCCGAGATCTGCGCGCCGACCCAGCCGAGGTACGAGATGACGATCGCGAGCGCCGTCAGCACCTCGACGATCCGCCCGTACTTGTTGCGATAGAAGTCGCCGATCGTCAGCAGGTTCATGCGGTACAGCTTGCGGGCGAAGAACAGCCCGACCGCGACGAGGCACAGCGATGCGCCGAACGGGTCGGCGACGACGCCGCCGAGCCCGTCCTTCAGGAAGCTGGCCGGGATCCCGAGCACCGTCTCGGAGCCGAACCAGGTGGCGAAGACGGTCGCCGTGACGACGTACATCGGCAGCGCACGCCCGGCATTCGCATAGCCGCTCGAGTCGTGGACGTACTTGCCGGCGTACAGCCCGATGCCGACCGAGATGACCCAGTAGATGATGACGAACCAGAAGAGATTGCTCATGCGGCGGTCGGGACGGGGCCGGGACGGACACGGGACGGCGCGGCGTTGCCGCGCAACATGAAATTATCAGACTGCCGTGGCCGGCAGGCCGCCGCCGGCCGTCGCGGCGGCGAACTGTTGCAGATCGGCGACCGTCACATCGCCGAGACGGGCCGTCACCAGGTCCAGCCGACGTGCTGCAGCAGCACCGCGACGGCCGCGATCAGCACGGCGAACAGCACGCTGACGAGCCCGAAGCCGACGGCGATCGCGTGACGCGTGCGTCGCTGCGCGGCAGCGAGGTCCGCGACGGCCGCGGCCAGCGGCGCCTCTGCTTCGTGCGCGAGCAGCCGGTGCATCAGCCGCGGCATCTGCGGCACGAACGTCGCGAACTGCGTCGCCTCCTGCTTCAGGCGGTCGCGGAAGCCGCGCCAGCCGAGCTGGTCGCGCATCCACTTCTCGAGGAACGGCTGCGCGGTCGCCCACAGGTCGAGCTCCGGGTCGAGCTCGCGGCCGAGGCCTTCGATGTTGAGCAGCGTCTTCTGCAGCAGCACGAGCTGCGGCTGGATCTCGACGTTGAAGCGCCGCGACGTCTGGAACAGCCGCAGCAGCACCTGCCCGAGCGAGATGCGGGCGAGCGGCAGGTCGAACACCGGCTCGCAGGTCGCGCGGATCGCCGACTCGAGCTCGTCCTCGCGCGTGCCTTTCGGCACCCAGCCCGACTCGATGTGGAGCACCGCGACGCGCTTGTAGTCGCGATGGAAGAACGCGAGGAAGTTCTGCGCGAGGTAGTTCTTGTCGTAGTCGGTCAGCGTGCCGACGATGCCGAAGTCGATCGCGATGTAGCGGTTGAAGTCGACGCCCGAATCGCCGACGTAGATGTTGCCGGGGTGCATGTCGGCATGGAAGAAGCCGTGCTTGAAGACCTGCGTGAAGAAGATCTCGACGCCGTCGCGCGACAGCTTCTTCAGGTCGATGCCGGCGGCCTTGAGCTGGTCGATGCGGCCGATCGGGATGCCCGACACGCGCTCCATCACGATGACCTGCTCGCTGCAGTAGTCCCAGAACATCTCGGGCACGTGCAGCAGCTTCGAGCCGGCGAAGTTGCGACGCAGCTGGCTGCCGTTCGCCGCCTCGCGCATCAGGTCGAGCTCGTCGTGCAGGTACTTGTCGAACTCCGCGACCACGGCGCGCGCGCGCAGCCGCTTGCCGTCCGCCGACAGCCGTTCGACGAGCGCCGCGAGCGTGCGCAGCAGCGCGAGGTCGCGTTCGATCGCCTGATGCATGTTCGGCCGCAGCACCTTGACGGCGACCTCGCGGCGCCGCCCGGCCGCATCGGCCTTCAGCGTCGCGAAGTGGACCTGCGCGATCGACGCGGACGCGACCGGCACGCGCTCGAACGTGTCGAACAGTTCTTCCGGCGCCTTGCCGAGCGACTGACGGATCTGCCGGATCGCGATCTCGGGGTCGAACGGCGGCACGCGATCCTGCAGCCGCGCCAGTTCGTTCGCGTACTCGGCCGGCAGCAGGTCGCGGCGCGTCGACAGCATCTGGCCGAACTTCACGAAGATCGGGCCGAGCGACTCGAGCGCCTCGCGCAGCCGCTGCGCGCGCGACGTGCGGAAGTCGCGGCCGAAGCGCAGGTAGCCGATCGATCGCGTCAGGAACGGCATCGCGAGGCCGCCGGCGAGCATCTCGTCGAGCCCGTAGCGCCACAGCACCCGCGCGATGATGAAGAGCCGGAAGATCTGCATCAGTCGGGCCCGCGCCGCGCCGTCGGGCGGCGGGTATCGCACGGCGCCGCTCAACGGCCGGGCGCCGTCGACGCGGGACCCGTCAGGCGGTCGACGCGCTTCTCGAGCCGCGCGAGGTCGTCGCGCAGCGTGCGGATGCCGTCGGCCAGTGCGGTCACGGCACGCGGCCGCACGAGCGTCGGATCCTCGTCGAGCAGGTACTCGACGACGTTCGCCGCGAGCCGGTCGTGGATTCGTCGGACCTCGTTCGACGCCGCGCGGCCGGTCGCGACGACCCGGTGCGAGGCCGCATCGCCGATGACCTTCGACAGGTCCTCCTCGACGTCCCAGCGCAGGTGCTTCGCGAGCATCGACACGGCCTGCGCGAAGTCGGCGTCGCCGTCGACCCGCAGGTCGCGCATCGCCGTCTCGGCACCGCCGGCCATCACCCGCGGGATCGCGGCCGGCGGCAGCGTCACCGTCGTGTCGGCGACGGCGCCGGGGGCGGCGCGCACGACCGAGCGCTCGCTCGCGACCGTGAGCCGCACCGTGAGCGGCCCGACGACGACGAACAGCGTCTTCCCGACGTGCGGTGCGAGCTGCGCGCGCGCCCAGGCCTCGCCGGCGAGCAGGTGGTCGATCGCCGCCGGCAGCAGGTCGAGCGGATGGGGCAGGCCCCGGCCGAACGGCGGCAGCGGCGGTCGCGAGAAGAACGAGGTGGCGGTCGGCATCGGTCGGCGGTCAGAGCTTCGCGCCCTCGTGCAACGCGACGACGCCGGCCGTGAGGTTGAACACCCGGACGCGCTCGAACCCCGCGTCGCCGAGCATCGCGGCGAGCGTCGCCTGGTCGGGGTGCACGCGGATCGATTCGGCGAGGTAGCGGTAGCTGTCGGCGTCCTTCGCGATCCGCGCGCCGAGCCACGGCAGCACCTTCAGCGAATACGCGTCGTAGATCGGCGCGAGCGGCTTCCACACGCGCGAGAATTCGAGCACGAACAACCGGCCGCCGCGCTTGAGCACGCGGTGCATCTCGGCGAGCGCGCGATCCTTGCGGGTCATGTTGCGCAGGCCGAACGCGACCGTCACGCGGTCGAAGTAGTCGTCGGGGAACGGCAGATGCTCCGCGTCGGCGATCGCGGTGGGCAGCACGAGTCCGGCGTCGAGCAGGCGGTCGCGACCGACCGACAGCATCGACGCGTTGATGTCGGTCAGCCAGACCTCGCCGGTCGGACCGGCACGGCGGGCCATCGCCTTCGCGAGGTCGCCGGTGCCGCCGGCGATGTCGAGCACCCGCATGCCGGGACGCACGCCGACGCGGCCGATCGCGAACGCCTTCCACACGCGGTGCAGCCCGCCCGACATCACGTCGTTCATGACGTCGTACTTGGCCGCCACCGAATGGAACACGCCGGCGACGCGCTCGGCCTTCGCCGACTCCGGGACGCTCTCGAAGCCGAAGTGCGTCCGGCCCGACGCGTCGTCGTCCGGTCGAGGCGCGTCCGTCGGCCGGTCCTGCGTCGCGTCGCTCACTTGCGGCGGGCCTCGGCGGCGTGGAACACGATCGGCTTCGTCTCGACGAAGCCCGCCGGATTGCGGCTCTGGCCTGCCTCGGCGAGGCGATGGAGATAGGTCGCCCACAGCGCGTCGCGTTCGCGGCCGAGACGACGCAGATACGTCCACGTGAAGATGCCGCTGTCGTGGCCGTCGGAGAACGTCGGCTTGATCGCGTAGTGCCCGATCGGCTCGAGGTTCGTGATCGTGACGTCGCGCTTGCCGGCCTGCAGCACCTCCTGACCGGGCCCGTGTCCCTGCACCTCGGCCGACGGCGAGTGGACGCGCAGGAACTCGAAGTCGAGGCTGTAGCGCTCGTCGTCGCCGAACGCGATCTCGAGTCGGCGCGAACGCTGGTGCACGACGATCTCGGTCGGCGGTTCGACCGACGACGGCGAACGGGGCGGGGACGGCGGCGACGACATGGCCGATCCAGTATCGCACGGCGGCGGCGACGCGTCCGGCTGTCACCGTCCCGTCATAGAATCGTCTTATCGTCGTCGCGAAAGAGGCGCTCGCCTCGCCCGACCGCCCCGCCGAGATCCGCGACATGCCCAGCACCATCCTCGTCGTCGAAGACGAGCCGGCGATCCAGGAACTGATCGCCGTCAACCTCACGTTCGCCGGCCACAAGGTGCTGCGGGCCGACGACGCCGAACAGGCCGCGACGCTGGTGCGCGCGGAGCTGCCCGACCTCGTGCTGCTCGACTGGATGCTGCCCGGCGCGTCGGGCGTGCAGTTCGCGAAGCGGCTGCGCGGCGACGAGCGCACCCGCGACGTGCCGATCATCATGCTGACCGCCCGCTCGAACGAGGCCGACAAGGTCGACGGGCTCGAGGCCGGCGCCGACGACTACGTCACGAAGCCGTTCTCGCCGAAGGAGCTGATGGCCCGCATCAAGGCCGTCCTGCGCCGCCGGGCGCCGCAGCTCACCGACGACGTCGTCGAGATCGGCGGACTCGCGCTCGACCCCGGGACGCATCGGCTGTCCGGCACGACGGTCGACGGCGCCCGGCGCACGCTCGAGATCGGCCCGACCGAGTTCCGGCTGCTGCACTTCTTCATGACCCATCCCGAGCGCGTCTACTCGCGCGCGCAGCTGCTCGACCAGGTGTGGGGCGACCACGTGTTCCTCGAGGAGCGGACCGTCGACGTGCACATCCGCCGGCTGCGGCACGCGCTGTCGCCGACCGGTCACGAACACCTCGTCGAGACGGTGCGCGGCAGCGGCTACCGCTTCTCGATCGCCGAGCAGCGCGCCGTCGCCTGAGCGCGGGCGGCGCAGCGGCGCGGCGTTGTCCGGCCGCGCGAACCCACGCTAAGATGCGCGGCCCTGCCTCGCCGTTCGTCGCTTCGCCCGCCGCTCTACGTCTTCCCGGCCGTCGCGGCGATCGTCCGCCCCCGCTGCCCGGAGACCGCTGCGACGGCCGTCGCGCCCCCACGACGCATGAATCCCGTCTGGTCCCGGACGCTGTCCTTCATCGGCCTCGTGGCGCTCGGCACGCTGCTCGTGCGCGCGCTGTCCGACTGGACGAACGCGCTCGGCTTCGCGTCGATCGCGCTGACGCTGCGCTACATCCGCGACGCGATGCACCTGCGCGACCTGTCGCGCTGGTCGCGACGCGAGATCGGCGCCGCGCTGCCCCGCTCGTCGGGGTCGTGGGAGGAGCTCTACGCGCAGCTCTATCACCGGGAGCGCGCCACGCAGCGTGAGTTCGCCGCGCTGACCGAGGCCCTGCAGAGCTTCCGCGGCGCCGCGCAGGCGCTGCCGGACGGCGTCGTGACGCTGAACGCGCACGACCAGATCGTCTGGTGCAATGCGCAGGCCGAGCAGCACCTGAACCTCACGCTCGGCAAGGACGTCGGCCAGAACGTCGCGAACCTCGTGCGCGCGCCCGACTTCCTCGCCTACCTCATGCGGCACGAATGGGATCGCCCCGTGCAGCTGCGGATGCGGCATCCCGGCCACGGCGCCGAGCGCGTGCTGTCGCTGCAGCTCGTGGCATACGGCGACAACCTGAAGCTGCTGCTGTCGCGCGACATCACGCGGTTCGAGCGGCTGGAGACGATGCGCCGCGACTTCGTCGCGAACGTCTCGCACGAATTGAAGACGCCGCTGACCGTCCTGTCCGGCTTCCTCGAGACGATCAGCGAGTCCGCCGTGACGCCGGCGCAGCGCGCGCAGTACATGCAGCTGATGCAGGAGCAGGCGGCGCGGATGCAGCGGCTGGTCGACGACCTGCTGACGCTGTCGGCGCTCGAAGGCACGAGCGGCCCGCGCGCCGAGCAGATCGACGCGACGGCGCTGTTCGCGCGCATCGAGGAGACGGCGCGCCAGGTCTCGAACGGCGAGCACGACATTCGCTTCGACATCGCGCCGGGCGTGCGCATCGTCGGCTCGGAAAGCGAGCTGACGAGCGCGTTCGCGAACCTCGTGACGAACGCGATCCGCTACACGCCGGAGCACGGCCGCATCGACGTCGCGTGGCATCGCACGAACGACGGCGGCGCGACGCTGACCGTCGCGGACACCGGCATCGGCATCCCGGCGCAGCACATGCCGCGGCTGACCGAGCGCTTCTACCGCGTCGACCGCAGCCGCTCGCGCCAGTCCGGCGGCACCGGGCTCGGCCTCGCGATCGTCAAGCACGTGCTGACCCGCCACCAGGGCACGCTCGACATCGCGAGCGAGGTCGGTCGCGGCAGCACGTTCACCGCGACGCTGCCGGCGCAACGCATCGGGCTCGTCCGCGACGACCCGGAGCCGACCGAGGCGGAGCGTTCCCGCGAGCGCGACATCGCCGTCGACGAGGCGCTTACAACAGGGTGAAGCGCACGAGGTCGAAGTCCGATCCGCGCATCATCAGCTCCTCGAGCCGCAGCATCGCCAGCGCGCCCGAGCGCACCGCCTTGACGAGCCGTTGCGGGCGGAAGCTCGCGTGCGGCAGCACGAGGCCGTAGCCGCGCGGCGACTCGCGCGCGGCATCCCAGCCGTCGCCGTCGTCGATCGACAGCTCGGCGTGGCCGACCGGATCGCTCAGCATCGGGACGAGCGGCGTCGGGCGGCCGGCGCGGCGTCCGCCGGCGTCGCCGCCGGGCACGAGCAGGAACGCCGCGTCGAGCTCGACGTCGTCGATCGACGCGAGCAGCGCCTGCGGCAGGCCGGGCGCGAGCCGCACGCGGACGTGGTGCGCGACGCTCGGGCGAATCAGGTCGTCGTCGAGCACGGCCGTCGTGCCCTGCAGCGCCTCGACCCAGCCGAGCAGCAGCGGCGCGTTCGCGGCCGCGTCGCCGAGCCGCAGCCCGATCAGCCGGTGCAAGCCGACGCGCGGGCGGGCGTGCTTGCGGACGCAGCGCACCGCATCGCCGGACTCGGCGACGAGCGTCCACGTCTCGGCGTGTTCCATCAACTGGTCGACGCGCGCGCGCTCGACCGCCTCGCGCGGCTGCGTGATGCCGCCTTCCTTCATCCGCTGATACGCGTACGGCGACTGCCCGCTGCGCACGGACGCCCGAACCCCGGTCTTCGACTTGTTCTGGAGCGCCTCGCGCGCCGGCATGCCGACCATCGCCATCACCGTCACGCCCGCGGTGCTGTTGCGCCAGGCACGTTCCGGCGAATCGATGTCGGGCGGCTGCTTCGCGCTCCAGCGCTGGCGCATCCCCGTCAGCAACTCGCGCGCGACCGGGGCCCGCAGACTGTCGCCGATGCCGGCCTCGCGCGGTGACGCGCCTTCGGCGAGCGCGTCGAGACGCCGGTCGATCGACTGCATCGCGCTCTGCGTATCGAAGCGCAGCGTGTACGAAGCGACCGAGACCGACGGCCCGACGTTCGCCACGGGGCGGCTCGGCGGCTCGCCAGTGAGCGCCCGCTTCTCGATCCGGAAGCCGACCTTCTTCGACCAGCGCTGCGCGCCCATCCGCAGGACCTCGAACTCGGGGCCGGTCTTCGACGCCGGGTCGGCGAGCGCGATCATCACCGGATACGTGAACGCCGCGCGGCACGTCTTCGTCGCCGACAGCCGCAGCGCGTCGGACACCTCGACGTCCTGGCAGTCGAGGTCGCGGACGAGCTGGCCGAGCACGCAGTGCCGCTCCCACAACGGCGTCGGCACGGCCCAGTGCGCGCGCTGGATGCAGACCATCATCTGCGCGTTGACGTCGAGTGCGCGCTGCAGCGCGCTGACGCCCGAGACCGGCGGCGCCGCGGCGTTCGGGCCGTCGAGCGCGTCGCTCGCGACGCCGTCGCCGCCCGCCGTCGCCTTCGGCAGCTGCGACACGAGCCAGGCGTAGACGTCGCGCAGCACCGTCGCCGCCTCGACCGCGGCCCAGAAGTGACGCGCGAAGTCGTCGTCGGGCGGCAGCGCCGTGAAGCGGTCCTCGGCCGACCCGCTGGTGAGCGCCGGCAACAGCGCGGCGCGGATGCGGTCCGCGATGGCGAACTTGCGCTGCGGCGGCAGCACGGTCGGCCCGTCGGCGCCGCCGGCGCCGAGCGTGCGCAGCACCTGCGCGATCTCGGCGAGGTTGTCGACGGTCGCCGGCTGCGCCATCGCCGCGAGCCAGGCCTTCGCGCCGATGCCGTCGACGATGCGGTTCTGCGGCTCGGAGGACCGGACTTCGCTTCGCGAGAATCGGAGCATGGCGGACGACGAATGGCGGACGACGATCGGCTGGACGGCTATTGTGCCTTCGGCCGTGCTCACCGCTCCGCCGCTCGACCGCGCGTGCCGCGCGTCGGTCGCCGCGTCAGACCAGGACGCGCTCGATCCCGCCGGCGTTCGCCCGGCGGACGTAGTCGGCCATCCAGTCGGCGCCGAGCACGTGGCGCGCGAGCTCGACGACGATGTAGTCGGCCTCGACCCCGGTGTCGTCGCCGTAGCGCGACAGCCCCTGCAGGCACGACGGGCACGACGTCAGCACCTTGACCGGCGCCGGATGCGCCGCCGGCACCGCCGTCTCTCCCGTCGTGACGGCGTCGATCGTGACGACGGCGTCCGGCGCGACCGCGCGCAGCTTCGCCGCGCCCTTGCGCATCTCTTCCTCCTTGCGGAAGCGGACCTGCGTCGCGATGTCCGGCCGCGAGATCGCGAACGTGCCCGACTCGCCGCAGCACCGGTCGTTCTTGTCGACCTTGCCGTTGACGTCGCTCGCCATCAGCGTGTTGACGACCTTCAGCGGGTCGTACTGCTTCATCGGCGTATGGCACGGGTCGTGATACATGTAGCGCGTGCCGGTGACGCCCGCGAGCTTGACGCCCTTCTCCATCAGGAACTCGTGGATGTCGATGATCCGGCAGCCGGGGAAGATCTTCTCGAATTCGTAGCCGGCGAGCTGGTCGTAGCAGGTGCCGCAGCTGACGACGACGGTCTTGATGTCGAGGTAGTTCAGCGTGTTCGCGACGCGGTGGAACAGCACGCGGTTGTCGGTGATGATCTTGTCGGCCTTCTCGAAGTCGCCCGCGCCGCGCTGCGGATAGCCGCAGCACAGGTAGCCGGGCGGCAGCACCGTCTGCACGCCGACGTGCCACAGCATCGCCTGCGTCGCGAGACCGACCTGCGAGAACAGCCGCTCCGAACCGCAGCCCGGGAAGTAGAACACGGCCTCGGCGTCGACCGCGGCCTTCGACGGATCGCGGATGATCGGCACGAACTTCGCGTCCTCGATGTCGAGCAGCGCCCGCGCGGTCTTCTTCGGCAGGTTGCCCGGCATCTTCTTGTTGACGAAGTGGATCACCTGCTCGCGGACCGGCGTATGCCCGTGCGTCGCCGGCGGATGCGCGGTCTGGCGTCGGCCGGCCGGCCGGAACAGCTCGACGGCCGCGCGCTGCGCCTTGTAGCCCCAGTCCATCATCACCTTGCGGCTCGCGTTGATGGTCAGCGGATCGGTCGCGTTCAGGAAGAACATCGACGCCGCGGTACCGGCGTTGAAACGCTTCTTGCCCATCTTGCGCAGCAGGTTGCGCATGTTCATCGACACGTCGCCGAAGTCGATGTCGACCGGGCACGGCGACAGGCACTTGTGGCAGACCGTGCAGTGGTCGGCGACGTCGGCGAACTCGTCCCAGTGCTTGATCGACACGCCGCGACGCGTCTGCTCCTCGTACAGGAACGCCTCGATCAGCAGCGACGTCGCGAGGATCTTGTTGCGCGGCGAATAGAGCAGGTTCGCGCGCGGCACGTGCGTCGCGCAGACCGGCTTGCACTTGCCGCAGCGCAGGCAGTCCTTGATCGAGTCGGAGATCGCGCCGATGTCGGACTGCTGCATGATCAGCGACTCGGCGCCCATCAGCCCGAAGCTCGGCGTGTACGCGTTCGTGAGGTCCGCCGGCACCGCCGGCAGCGCGAGCAGCTTGCCGAGGTTGAAGTGGCCGCGCGGGTCGACGCGCTGCTTGTACGCGCGGAAGTCGCGCGTCTCGTCGTCGGTCAGGAACTCGAGCTTCGTGATGCCGATGCCGTGCTCGCCGGAGATGACGCCGTCGAGCTCGCGCGCGATGCCCATGATCCGCTTCACGACGCGGTTCGCGGTCGACAGCATCGCGTAGTCGTCGGAGTTGACCGGGATGTTGGTGTGCACGTTGCCGTCGCCGGCGTGCATGTGCAGCGCGACGAAGACGCGGCCGCGCAGGACCTTCTTGTGGATCGCGTCGACGCCGGCGAGCACCGGCGCGAATTCGCCGCCGCTGAAGACATGCCGGAGCGCCGCGCGAACCTCGCGCTTCCACGACACGCGGATCGCACGGACCTGCAGCAGGTCGAACAGCGACATGTCGCCGCGTCGCACGCCGGGGCCGAGCGGGCGCGCGGCGTCGTCGCCGCCACGGCCCGCGTCGTCGACGGCGACCGTCTCGTCCTGCAGCGACCGGGTGCCGGCCGTCGGCGGCACGACGTCGAGCGCGAGACCGTGCTGCTCGAGCGCGTCGCGCGCCTCGTCGAGCGACGCGTCCATGTGCGTGCGCAGGTACAGCCAGCGGCGCCGCACCTGGTCGATCAGCGCGCGCGCCTGCCCGACGCGGCTGCCGAACAGCTCCTCGCGGCTCAGGTGGTCGACGTCGGCGTCGTCGGTCTTGCCGACCGGGATCGCGCCGAGGTCGTTCGCGAAGAAGCGATCGAGCGCGTCGAGCAGCTCGAGCTTGTTGTCGATCGACAGCTCGATGTTGATGCGCTCGATATGGTCGGTGTATTCGCCCATCCGCGCGAGCGGGATGACGACGTCCTCGTTGATCTTGAACGCGTTCGTGTGCCGCGCGATCGCGGCCGTGCGCGAGCGGTCGAGCCAGAACTTCTTGCGCGCCTCGGCCGACACCGCGACGAAGCCTTCGCCGCTGCGGCCGTTCGCCATCCGCACGACCTCCGAGGCCGCGCGGGCGACGTCGTCCGCGTCGTCGCCGACGATGTCGCCGAACAGCGCCATCTTCGGCAGCGCGGTACCGCCCGACGACCCGGCATCGCCGCCGCGCTTCGACTTCGTCGCGTAGCCCACGGCGCGCAGGTAGCGCTCGTCGAGATGCTCGAGCCCGGCGAGGATCGCGCGGCCGGCCTTCGCCTCGGCGTCCATGAAGTCCTTGATCTCGACGATCGACGGGATCGCCTCGCGCGCCTGCCCGAAGAACTCGAGGCAGACGGTGCGCGCATGCGGCGGCATCTCGTGCAGCACCCAGCGCGCCGACGTGATCAGCCCGTCGCAGCCTTCCTTCTGCACGCCCGGCAGCCCCGACAGGAACTTGTCCGTGACGTCCTTGCCGAGGCCCTCCTTGCGGAAGCGCCGGCCCTCGATCGTCAGCGTCTCGGTCGAGATGGCGGTCTTGCCGTCGGGCTCGAAGCGGCGGACCGCGAAGGTCGCGACCGGCGCGTCGTGGATCTTGCCGAGGTTGTGGTCGAGCCGCTCGACCTCGAGCCAGTTGCCGTCGCAGTCGACCATCCGCCACCACGCGAGATTGTCGAGCGCGGTGCCCCACAGCACGGCCTTCTTGCCGCCGGCGTTCATCGCGACGTTGCCGCCGATGCACGACGCCTCGGCCGACGTCGGGTCGACGGCGAACACGAAGCCGGCGGCCTCGGCCGCCTCGGCGACGCGCTTCGTGACGACGCCGGCGCCGGTCCAGATCGTCGCGACCGGCTCGGCGCGGCCCGGCAGCGCGCGCATCTCGACGGCGCCGAGATGCTCGAGCTTCTCGGTGTTGATGACGGCGCTCTTCGGCGTCAGCGGGATCGCGCCGCCGGTGTAGCCGGTGCCGCCGCCGCGCGGGATGATCGTCAGCCCGAGCTCGATGCACGCGGCCACGATCGGGGCGATCTCGTCCTCGGTGTCCGGCGTCAGCACGACGAACGGATACTCGACGCGCCAGTCGGTCGCGTCGGTGACGTGCGACACGCGCGACAGCCCGTCGAAGCGGATGTTGTCCTTCGCCGTGACGCGGCCGAGGCGGCGCGCCGCGAGCTTGCGCAGGTCCCACGTCGCCTTGAAGCCGTCCTCGAACGCCCGCACGGCGCGGCGCGCCGCGTCGAGCAGATGCCGGACCTTCGCGTCGCGCGCCGCGTCGGCACGCGTCGGCCTCGCGGCGCTTGTCGACCTCGTTGAGCCGATGATGCAGCGCGTCGATCAGCGCGGCGCGGCGCCGCGGATTGTCGAGCAGGTCGTCCTGCAGGTACGGGTTGCGCTCGACGGCCCAGATGTCGCCGAGCACCTCGTACAGCATCCGCGCCGAGCGGCCGGTGCGTCGCTCGCCGCGCAGCTCCTCGAGGTCGGCCCACGCCGACGCGCCGAGCAGCCGCATGACGATCTCGCGGTCCGAGAACGACGTGTAGTTGTACGGGATCTCGCGGACGCGCGACGGCGGGTCGGACGCCGCGACGTCGCGGAGGGCCTGCGGAAGAATCGGGGCGTTCATCGGTGCAGCGGGACGCGCGCGGCGTCCGAAGGACTTCGAAGATCGAGACTAACCGAACAGGCGATCGACTGCAGCGCGGCGCGCGGCCGGACCTCCACACGACGACCGGTCGCGTGGCGATCGCGCGTCGAACCGCGACCGCACGGCGGCGGCGCCGGACGCGAAGCCGCTAGAACATCCACACGAGCCCGGACGTCAGGGCGACGTAGCGCAGCCCCTTGCCGAGCGCCATCCATCCCACGCATCGCCAGAACGGCAGGCCCAGCCAACCGGCCACCGCGCACAGCGGGTCGCCGATGCCGGGCAGCCAGGCGAGGACGCAGCCGAACGGTCCGAAGCGTTCCATCCAGCGCACCGCGCGCTGATGCCAGCGGCCGGCGCCGGCCGGTCGTCGCTCGCGACCGGCTTCATCGGCAGGCCGTGCGCATCGAGATGCAGGCGGCTCTCGAGCATCCACTCGGCGCCGCGGCCCATCCAGTAGTCGACGCGCCGCCGAGCGTGTTGCCGAGCGTCGCGACCGCGATCGTCTCCCAGAACAGGTCCGGCCGCAGCTTGACCATCCCGTAGACGACCGGCTCGGACCCGAGCGGGATCAGCGTCGCGGACACGAAGCTGACGACGAACACGCTCGACAGGCCGTATTCCGGCAGCGACAGCCAGGCGAGCGCGTCCTGCATCCAGGCCTCGAACATCGGCCGATTGTAGCGACGCGACGCGGCGTCGAGCCCGGCGCAGCGTCGATCGGCTAGAGTCGCGCGTTCGCGAGCCGCCGCCATGCCGACCGACTACCTGAAGACGATCCTCACCGCGCGCGTCTACGACGTCGCCGTCGAGACCGCGCTCGAAGTCGCGCCGCACCTGTCGCGCCGCCTCGGCAACCACGGTGCTGCTCAAGCGCGAGGACACGCAGCCGGTCTTCAGCTTCAAGCTGCGCGGCGCCTACAACAAGATGGTCCACCTGGCGCCCGACGCAGCTGCGCGCGCGGCGTGATCTGCGCCTCGGCCGGCAACCACGCGCAGGGCGTCGCGCTGCGCGGCCGAGCGGCTCGGCTGCCGCGCGGTGATCGTGATGCCGGTGACCACGCCGCAGGCTCAAGGTCGACGCCGTGCACGCGCTCGGCGGCGAGGTCGTGCTGCACGGCGACAGCTACTCCGACGCCTACGCGCCACGCGCTCGAGCTGGAGAAGGCCGCAGGGCCTGACCTTCGTCCATCCGTTCGACGACCCGGACGTGATCGCCGGCCAGGGCACGATCGCGATGGAGATCCTGCGCCAGCACCAGGGGCCGATCGACGCGGTCTTCGTCGCCATCGGCGGCGGCGGCCTGATCTCCGGCGTCGCCGCGTACATCAAGGCGGTGCGGCCCGAGATCAAGGTCATCGGCGTGCAGACGACCGACTCCGACGCGATGATGCAGTCGGTCGCAGGCCGGCCAGCGCGTCGACGCTGGCCGACGTCGGCCTGTTCTCCGACGGCACCGCGGTCAAGCTGGTCGGCGCCGAGACCTTCCGCGCTCGCGCGCGAGCTGGTCGACGACTATCATGATCGTCGACACCGACGCCGTCTGCGCCGCGATCAAGGACGTGTTCGCAGGACACGCGCAGCATCCTCGAGCCGGCCGGCGCGCTGGGCGTCGCCGGCGATCAAGCAGTACGTCGAGCACGCGACGGGCTCAAGGGCGAGACCTTCGTCGCGATCACCTGCGGCGCGAACATGAACTTCGACCGCCTGCGCTTCGTCGCCGAGCGCGCCGAGGTCGGCGAGGAGCGCGAGGCGCTCTTCGCCGTGACGATCCCCGAGGAGCGCGGCAGCTTCCGGCGCTTCTGCGAGCTGATCGGCGCCGCGCGAGGTCACCGAGTTCAACTACCGCATCGCGGACGCGACGAGGCGCACGTGTTCGTCGGCGTCGCGGTCGACGCGCCGCGGACGAAGGCCGCGACGCTCGCCGCGACGTTCCGCGAGCCACGGCTTCGCCGACGCTCGACCTGACCGACGACGAGCTCGCCAAGGAGCACGTGCGCCACATGGTCGGCGGCCGCAGCGCGCTGGCGCGCGACGAGCGGCTTACCGCTTCGTGTTCCCCGAGCGGCCCGGGCGCGCTGATGCGCTTCCTGTCGACGCATGCACCCGGACTGGAACATCAGCCTGTTCCACTACCGCAACCAGGGCGCCGACTACGGCCGCATCCTGGTCGGCCTGCAGGTGCCGCCGACGACGAGCGCGAGGCGTTCGACGCGTTCCTCGCGACGCTCGGCTATCCGTGCGTGGACGAGACCGACAACCCGGCCTACCGGCTGTTCCTGCGCTGACGCGCGGCGCTCAGCGGCGGCCGCGCGCCGCGGGCGCTTCGGCGAGGCAGCGTGCGAGGAACGGCAGGCTCGACGTCCATCCGGTAGTCGATGTCGGAGTGGTTGTCGTCGAACTCCTCGTAGGCGTGCGCGATGCCGTGCTCGTGCAGCCGCTTCGACAGGATGCGCGTGCCGTAGTGGATGTGGTACTGGTCGGCCCAGCCGCAGTCGATGTAGATGCCGCGCAGCGCGCTTCAGCGCCGCGGCGTGGCGCCCGACCATGTGGATCGGGTCGTTCGCGAGCCAGCGCTTCCAGCGCGCCTCGATCAGCTCGCCGGTCTCGAGATCGAACGGCACGCGAAAGCCGTTCGGCGCCGTCGGGTCCGGGTCGTAGGTCGCCGCCATGCACAGGTTCATCACCGCGTGGCCGTCGCCGGCGCCGAGCTTCTTCTTCTTCCACAGCGCGTCGAGGAAGCGCGGCGACGCGGCCGTCGTCGAGGCCCTCGCGCGGTCGCCTTCGACGCGCGCGACGACGTCGATCGGACCTGCCTCGCGGCGCGGCTTGGCGAACTTCGCGAGCGTGTTCGAGCGTATTCGGCCAGTCGTGGTGGTAGACGAAGTCGAAGTACGCATCGCCCGAGTGGTCGGCGACCGCGCCCCAGAACTTCGGGTACTTCATGCCGTGGACGATCGCGCCGTAGCCGCCCGAGCTCTTGCCGAAGCAGCCGCGATGGTCGCGCGACGGCGAGCGTGCGGAACTGCTCGTCGACGAACGGGATGATCTCGCGCGTCAGGTAGTCGGCGTAGTTGCCGATCGCCGACGAGTTGACGTACTGGTTGCCGCCGAGCGACGTGAAGCAGTCGGGCAAGCACGATGATCGACCGGCGGCATCTTCCGTTCGTGCGACGAGCCGCGCCGCGCGCTCGGGGACGTTCTCGCCGAACGCCTTCCAGTTCGCGTGCGACGCGCCCGAGCCCATGAAGCCGACGAGGTCGTAGAGCACCGGGTAGCGCGCGTCGGCGAAGCCGCCGGTCGTCGTACTGCGGCGGCAGCCAGACGTGGACCGGGCGCCGCGTCGGGTCGCCGAGGCGATTGCCCCGGAGCACGCGCGAGTCGTGTTCGAGCACGACGGTGCGGCCCGGGGCTCCTTTCGGACGTTTGATCGGCATGTCGGCTCCGGTGGTTGGTCGATGGACGGCGGCGCGTCGCGTGGCTCGTCGGCCGCGACCATAGCGAAAGCGCGTCGCAAACGCGAGCGCGGCCGAGCGATGAGCGGCGAGACGAGCGCCGGGCTGCTGGTGTTCCGGCGCGCCGTCGACGGGCCGCAGTTCCTGCTCGCGCATCCCGGCGGCCCGTTCTGGAAGAACCGCGACGACGAGGCCTGGTCGATCCCGAAGGGTCTCGTCGACGACGGCGAGGACCTGCGCGCCGCGGCGTCGCGCGAGTTCCGCGAAGAGACCGGCGAATCGCTCGACGCGCCCGGCATCGCGCTCGCGCCGTGCCGCACGCCGGGTCGCAAGACGATCCACGCGTGGCTCGTCGAGGCCGACCTCGACCCGACGCGCTTTCGCAGCAACACGTTCGAGCTCGAGTGGCCGCCGAAGAGCGGACGCATCGCGACGTTCCCGAGATCGACCGCGCGGCCTACTTCGACGCGGCGACCGCGCGCGTGAAGATCCATCGCGGGCAGCGCCCGATCCTCGACGAGGCGATCGCGCGACTGAACGGAGGGCCGAGCCGTGAAGGCGACGCCCGACGACGCGATCGTCATCCGTCCGGCGCGGCCGCACGACCTCGACGCGGTGCGCGCGCTGTTCGTCGAGTACGCGGCGAGCCTCGACGTCGACCTCGGCTTCCAGGACTTCGACGCGGAGCTCGCGTCGCTGCCCGGCAAGTACGCGCCGCCGGCCGGGCGCCTGCTCGTCGCGTGGCGCGGCGACGACGCGGTCGGCTGCATCGCGATGCGCGCGCTCGCCGACGGCGACTGCGAGATGAAGCGGCTCTACGTGCGGCCGTCGACGCGCGGCAGCGGCCTCGGCCGCCGACTCGCCGAGCGCATCGTCGACGAGGCGCGCGACGCCGGGTACCGGCGCATGCTGCTCGACACGCTGCCGACGATGGCCGGTGCGCAGCGGCTCTACGCCGCGCTCGGCTTCGTGCCGATCGCGCCGTACGTGTTCAATCCGGTGCCCGGCACGAAGTACCTCGCGCTGACGCTCCGGAGCGACGGGGACTGACGCGATCGCGATGCCGGTGGTCGGTCGATCGATGGGCCGAGACGGACGGTGGCGCCTCGGTCGGCGGGCGTGCCGGGCTTCGAGGCCTTCGGTCGCGCATTCGGCGGCGTCCGGCCGCGACGTCCGCGATCGGACGGCCGTCGGCGCTCGAAACGTCTACTTGGCGGCGGCGACCATGTAGCGAACGGCGGCCTTCACGTCGTCGTCCGACGCGCTCGACCCGCCCTTCGGCGGCATCACGCCGTTCTTGCCCTGGAAGCCGTTGATCGCGTGCTGGTACAGCGTGTCGATTCCTTCGGCGATGCGCGGCGCCCAAGCCGCCTTGTCGCCGAACTTCGGCGCGCCGGCGATCCCCATCCCGTGGCAGGCGGTGCAGACGGAGCCGAACAGCTTCTGGCCGGCGTCGTTGCCGGCCGCGGCCGCGCCGGGGCCGCCCGCGGGCGCGGCCGTCGCGACCATCTGCGCCTTCGCCCCGGAGTCGATCGCGGCGATCGCGGCCACGACGTTCGGATCGGGCTGAGGCGCCGCCGGCGGCGCTGCCGGAGCCGCGGCCGCGGCGGGCGCCGGGGTCGCGGGCGCGGCCGGCTCGGCGAACTTCGCGCCGCCCGCGTTCGCCATGTAGACGACCGCGCGCTCGACCTCGAGGTCGTCGAGGTCGGAGTTGCCGCCCTTCGGCGGCATGACGCCGTTCTTGCCCTGGTAGCCCTTGATCGCGTGGTCGTACAGCGTCGGCGCGCCCTCGGCGATGCGCGGCGCCCACGCGGCCGCGTCGCCGAACTTCGGCGCGCCGGCGATGCCGGCGCCGTGGCAGGTCGTGCAGACCGCCTTGAAGACGTCTTCGCCGGACTTCAGCGTGCGCGGCGCATTCGCGTCGACGATCTCGAAGCGTGCGACCGGCGCGATGCGGGCGTCGGTGGCTTCGACCGTCGTGCCTTCGCTGCCGGCGCCGGTCTTGCGACCGCTGGCGACGTACGTGATCAGCAGCGTGATGATGGCGATCGGCACGACGAACGCCGCGATCACCGTGACGATGAGCTGCTTCGGCGTCTTGATCAGGGATTCGTGTTGCTGGTCGCTCATCGGGATTCTCGGCGGTCGCGGACCGTCGTCGGTTCGTTCGTCGTGCGTTGTCGCCCGCCGACGCGACGTCCGGGGAGACGCGGCGGCTTGCCGAAGAAGGGTCGGGGATGCGCGCGAACGGCCGGCGCAAGGCGCCCGGATTATACGTGACGGTCACGACGCCCGAGGCCGGCCGCGCCGTCGCGTGGACGCTCGCAGGCAAAGACGCTATCCTCCGCCCTCGTCACGACGCCGCTCGCGCGTCGTGCACCAGGCGCCCGTAGCTCAGGGGATAGAGTATTGGCCTCCGAAGCCAAGGGTCGCGCGTTCGATTCGCGCCGGGCGCACCAATCCCCGATCGGTCCGGCGTGCCACGCCGCGACATCGCCGCCCCGCACCGCGCGCGCCGTCCCGGCGTCATGATCATCCGTCGCCTCGCGACGCTTCCGATGCTCGGCGCGTTGATTGTCGGTCATGCCACGGCCGCCGAGCCGCGCGACGTCACGATCGACACGCGCGACGGCGCCCGCCACGCGCTCGTCGTCGCGGCCGGCGACGGCCCGCATCCGACGGTCGTCGTGCTGCACGGCGCGCTCGGCACCGCGGCCGGCACGATGCGCTCGTCCGGATTCGCCGAGGCGGCGCGGCGACACGATTTCACGGCGGTGTTCGCCGACGGCCTGCACCGCCGCTGGAACGCGACGCGACGCGACGGCGAGCCGGACGACGTCGCGTTCGTGACCACGCTTGTCGCGCGCCTCGTCTCGGACGGCGTCGCCCTGCCCGATCGCGTCTATCTCGCGGGCATCTCGAACGGCGGCATGATGAGCTTCACGCTCGCGTGCGCGGCGCCGTCGCTGTTCGCCGGCGTCGGCACGATGATCGCGAGCCGGCCCGCCGGCCTCGCGTCGTGCGAGCCGCTGAAGCCGATGCCGCTCGTGATGATCGCCGGGACCGCCGACCCGATGGTCCCGTACCGCGGCGGTCGCATCGGCCTGCGACGCGAGCTCGGCCGGGTCGACGGCGTCGACGCGACGCTCGCGTGGTTCGCGGACGCCGACGGCTGCAGCGAGCGCGTCGTCGAGACGCCGCTGCCGCGCAAGGACCCGTCTGCCTCGACGTCGACGGTCCGCGTCGATCGACAGAGGTGCCGGCCGGGCACGTCGGTGACGCTCTATCGCATCGACGGTGGGGGCCATGCGATCGCGGGCCGCCCGGCGCTGCTCGAGGGAATGCTCGGCGCGTCGACGCAGGACGTCGTCGGCGCCGACGCGATCGTCGACGCCTTCGCACGCTGAACGCGACGCGTCAGTCCACGCGGCCGCGCGGCTGGCGGCGCACGGCGACGCCGGCCGGTGCGACGGCGTCGGCGATCACGCGCACCGCGCGCTCGCCGTCGGTCGCGCCGCAGAGGAACAGGTCGATCGCGGCGAAGCCGGTCGCGGGCCACGTGTGGATCGTCGCGTGCGACTCGGCGAGGAGCACGACGCCGGTCACGCCGGGCGGCGACGGAGCGCCGGCGTCGACGGGGCCGTGGCCGAAGTCGTGGAAGTGATCGAACAGGATCCGCGCGCCGGCGGCCTCGGCCGCCTCGCGCAGCAGCACGCGCAGCGCCGCGGCGTCGGCGAGCAGCGCACGATCCACGCCGTGGCAGTCGACGAGCCAGTGGGTGCCGCGCGCGTCGTGCGACGACGGCGCGGCGTCCGCGGCCGAGGGATCGCGCGTCACGGTCGGCCGTTCACTTGTGGCCGGTGCCCGACGAGCTGAACCCGCCGCCGGAGCCGCCGACCCAGCCGCCGGTCCTGCCGTAGCCGCCGTACCCGGAGCCGTACAGGCCGCGGCCGAGCGACGTCCAGTTCGCGAGCGACGACGCGCCGATGACGAGCAGCGCGTAGAGGATGTACTTGCCCATGCGGTGTCGGCCTCGTCGTCAGGCGCCGTCGCGTCGTCCGGCCGCCTGGTCCATCAGCCACGCCGGGACGTACAGCGCGACGATCGCGAGGACCGTGACGACGACCGCGCGTCCCGGCGACAGCAGGACCGGGATCGCGTTGACCGCGAGCAGCAGGATCACGAGCCACTTCGCGACGCGTCGATAGCCGCCCGGCCCGGGCGACCACGCGCCGGCAGCGACCGGCGGCGTCGGGATCGCGACGGCGTTGCCGAGCCACGCGGCGAGCTCGTTCGGCGCGACCGGCACCGACCGCGACCACGTCAGCTCGTTCTCGTTCGACTCGGCCGCGAGCTTCGCGGGGCCGGCCTGGAACTCGGTCACGCGCACGACGTCGCCGGCCTCGACCTTCCAGTTGAACGCGCCGGCCGCATAGCGCACGACCGCCTGGTAGTCGGACGTGCGGCCGTACGTCGCGCCGTCGAGCAGCGCCTGGTCGGCGGCGAACCAGAACGGCCATCGGTCGAGCACGTCGGCGCGCTCCCACCCGTCGGCCGTCTCGACGAGCCACGTGAAGCCCTTCTGCGGCGCGTACAGCAGGTACTCGGTCCATTCCTCGGCCTCGTCGCTGATGACCGCGCGTCGCATCAGGCCGATCACCGTGTAGCGGACCGCCGCGATCGTGGCCGTCGTGCCGAGCGCGATCGTCGTCGGCACCGCGTCGACGCGACGCGCAGCCTCGATGACCTGCGCGACCGACGACGTGGCGTCGATCGTCGCGTGGCACGCGGGGCACGCGAGGTGCGACGTGGCGCCCGGCGAGAACGCGATCGGCGCGCCGCACGACGGGCACTCGAGGTTCGACACCTTGCCCTTGAAGCGGCCGGCCTCGTCCTTGATCGTCTCGGGGTCGCGCAGCAGCTGCGGGCGCAACGAATCGAGCGACACCGCACGGCCGCGATAGACGATCGGACCGGACGACGCGGCATTGCCGCCGGTCGGCGTCGCCGCGTCGTCGGAGTAGTCGAGCGTGAGGAATTCCGCGCCGCGATGGAAGTCCGCGACGCGCGCCGTGTAGCCGGACCCGACCGTGAACGGCAGCTCGCCCTGGCCGCCGGTGCACTGCGCGGTGCGAACGTCGCCGGCGATGAAGACGAGGCGGCTGCCGTCGGGCGCCTGGCCGAGGTCGAGCGAGCCGCCCGGGCGGATCCGCTCGAACGCCGGCAACGGGACCGGCGGCATCGCGGACCGGTCGATCGCGCGCGTGAACACGTACTGGCCCGACGCGTCGGACAGCCACGCGCCGTCGCCGCGATCGTCGAGCACGTACCACTCGTTCCAGAAGCCCGCCGCGTAGCGCAGCTGGATGCGGCCGACGACGACGAAGCCGATCGTCCCTTGCCCTTCGTCGATCGATCCCGACGCATTGATCTGGATCGGCGAATAGTCCTCGAGCACGTCCGACATGCGGCCGATGTTGCGGACCGAGTCGGCGTCCTTGACGAGCGTCGACTTGCAGTAGTCGCAGACCGCCATCACCGACGCGGCCGAGCGGAACGCGACCGGCGCGCCGCAGGTCGGGCAGGCGATCGTGTTCATCGCGGGGCGGGCGTCGACGGCACGTCAGCCGAGCGTGTCGAGGTCGGCGTCGATGATCTCGCGCTCGTCCGGGTCGTCGATCGCGTCGGCGAGCGCGCGCGCGCGGGCGAGATGCTCGCGCATCGCGTCGGCGTCGCCGCACACCTGCGCCGCCCGCGCCATCGCCTCGTGCGCCGCCGCGCGATAGAACGGCGGCTGCGACGCGGCGTGGTCGAGCGCGAGCCGCGCACAGCGCATCGCCTCGGCGCCGTGCCCGACGATCGCGCGGACGCGCGACGCCTGCCAGTAGCCGACGGACCATGGGCGGTCGCCGCAGTCGGGCCGCTGCGACCAGTGCCACAGCGACGCCTGGCTCATCAGGATCATCGCCTCGTCGTCGGCCGCGGTGCGGTCGGGCTTCTCGATCGGCGCCCGGGCGCCGCTGAAGCAGGCCTTCGAGAAGTGCCGATGCGCGGCCGCCTCGTCGATCGCGTCGTCGCGCGCGCCTTCCGGTCCGGCCATCGTCGCCGGCTCAGCCGACGAGACGCTTCAGGACCTCGGCCTTCGCGCCGTCGAAGTCGGCCTGCGAGATGAGGCCCTTGTCGAGCAGGTCCTTCAGCTTCCCGAGGCGCGCCTCGGGCGCTTCGCCGTCGGCCGCGGCGCCGGTCGACTGCTGCATCGTCGCGCCGTTCGTGCTGCCGGCGGCGGCGCCGTTCGCGAGCCCCTGCGCCATCTGCTGGCCGATCGCCATGCCCGACGCGAGACCCGCGCCGATGCCGGCGATGCCGCCTTCGTTCTGCGCGGCGAGCGGGATCGCGTTCGCGGTCTGGTACTGCGTGTACTTGTTGAGGTCGCCGACCATGCCCATCGAGATGCGCTTGTCGAGCGCGGCCTGCAGGTCCTCGGGCAGCGACACCGACGCGACGTTGAACTCGTCGAGCGCGAGGCCGTAGCGGCCGAGCGCGGCGGCGAGGTCGCCCTTGACCTGGCTCGCCATCAGCGTCTGGTTCGCGGCCATGTCGAGGAAGTTGACCTTCGACGCGCCGATCGAGTTGGCCATCGTCGCGAGGATGATCCCGCGCAGCTGCTCCTCGACGTCGTCGCGCGTGTAGTAGGCGCGCGTGCCGGACAGCTCCTTGTGGAAGAGCTTCGGGTCGGCGACGCGATACGAGTAGAGGCCGAACGCGCGCAGGCGGACCATGCCGAAGTCCGCGTCGCGGATCGTGATCGGCTGCTGCGTGCCCCAGCGACGCCCGGTCTGCACGCGCGTCGAGAAGAAGTAGACGTCGGACTTGAAGGGCGACTGGAACAGCTTGTCCCAGTTCCGCAGGTAGGTCAGCACCGGCAGCGTCTGCGTCGTCAGCCGGTACGTGCCCGGTCCGAACACGTCGGCGACCTGGCCCTCGTTGACGAACACCGCCATCTGCGACTCGCGCACGATCAGCGTGCCGCCGTTCTGGATCTCGAGGTCCTCCATCGGATAGCGCCACGACAGCACGCCGTCGGTGTCCTCCGTCCACTGGAGGATGTCGATGAACTGTTTCTTGATGAACGAAGCGAGACTCATGGCCTACTCCTTCCGGAAAACGGTGGCGCGAGTGTGCATGGCCGACGGGCGCGACGCCAGCGGGGCCGGACGAATCGACCCCGCGCGCCGACGAGCCGAAGCCGGCGGCGACGGACGTGCGTGGACGCGACCCGGCACGATGGCGGTCAGGACAGGCAGGCCGCGTTGACGATGCCGGCGACGAGCGAGATGCCGCCCATCAGGCCGCCCATCGCCGCGTTGCCCGCCTCGATCTCGGTGCGGACCGTGTGCAGCAGGCGGCTCGCGACGGCGTAGACGACGACCTGCACGATCATCGCGACGATCGCCCAGACGACGACCTGCAGCAGCGTGGCGTTGTAGACGATCGCCGCGCCGAGCGTCAGCGAGAAGCCGACCAGCGCCCCGCCGAGCGACAGCGCCGCCGAGGTCTTGCCGGCGTGGATCAGCGCGATCTCGTCGAACGGCGTGACCTTCAGGTACACGAACATGAAGACGCCGAGCAGGATGGCCGCGGCGATGACGTGGGTCGCGTAGGCGATGATGGCGGCGAGCATCGGGTGGCGGCCTCGGGCGGCGGGGATTGCAGCTTAGCATCGCCGCGGCGGCGGGCGCGGCCGACGCTCACGTCGACGCGGCGGCGCCCGTCGCACGGACCGACGCGTAGACTCGCATCGCGGCCGCGCGGCGGTCGCGCATCCGTCGCGCCGGGGGCGTTCATCGCACCGGCCGGCCCCGACGACATCGATCGACGACCGGCGCATGCCGGCTCGCCCATGAGCCTCACCGACAATCCCAAGCTCGCCGTACTGATCGACGCCGACAACGCGTCCGCGTCGCTCGTCAAGGAACTGCTGGAGGAGGTCGCGAAGTTCGGGACCGCGACGATCCGCCGCGCGTACGGCGACTGGACCGGCCAGCAGCTCGCCGGCTGGAAGGACCAGCTGAACCGCTACGCGATCCAGCCGATCCAGCAGTTCGCGTACACGCGCGGCAAGAACTCCACCGACGCGTCGCTGATCATCGACGCGATGGACCTGCTGTACGCCGACCACGTCGACGGCTTCTGCCTGGTCTCGTCGGACAGCGACTTCACGCGGCTCGCGACGCGGCTGCGCGAGTCGCGCAAGGTCGTCTACGGCCTCGGCGAGCGCAAGACGCCGGAGGCGTTCCGCGCGGCCTGCGACCGCTTCGTGTTCTTCGAGGTGCTGAAGCGCGGCGCGTCCGCCGTCGACAGCGGCGCCGACTCGAGCGTCGCGTCGGGGGCGCCGATCGACGACGTGCCCGATCTCGAGACCGCGCTGCGCCAGGCGTTCGACGCGGTGTCGCGCGACAACGGCTGGGCGACGCTGTCGTCGGTCGGCTCGTACATGGCGAAGAACAATCCGTCGTTCGACACGCGGCTGTACGGCTTCCGCAAGCTGTCCGACATGGTCCGCCGGCAGCCGTTCATCGAGGCGGAGACGACGCAGGCCGCGAGCGGGCCGTTGCTGATGGTGCGATTGAAACCGCGCGCGGCGCCGGCCGCGAAGCCGGCCCGCGCACCGCGCGGACGATCGCGGTCGCGAGGTCCGGCGTCGGCTGCGCCGCAGCCGGCCGACGGATCGTCGGACGTGCCGGCGGCGGGCGACGCGCCGTCGCCTCGCGCCGAGCCGGCCGTCGCGTCGGCCGAACCGGGGGCGCCGGTCAAGCGGTCGAGACGCAAGCGCAGCTGACGCGCGCTCCCGCCGCGGCGGCGGGCCACGGCGGGTCGGCTCGTGTCGCTGGCGCGTGCGACGACAGGCGGCGCGTGCGACGGCGCTCATGGTTCGCCCCGATATCGGACGCGCGCGGCGCGTCCTACCGTGCGGTCGAAGAACCGAAGAGGCGACCCGAGCCACGGCATGCGCCACGGCCGATCGTCGCCCGTCAGGAGACGTCGTCATGCCAGCACCGGCCCTGTCCGCGGCGTCGTCGGACGTCCCGTCGACGACCGTCGAGGCGATGCGCGAGCGGGAAGAGGCGTTCCTCGCCGGCGCGCGCGTCGATCCGTCGTCGATCTACTACGCGGGCGCCGATCGCGGACGCCGCGACCGGCGCCGCTTCATGGCCGGCGCGCTCGCGGCCGCGGGCGGCGCGGCGCTCCTGACGCGTGGCGCGCAGGCCGCCGACGTGCCGCCCGGCTCGGTCGGACGCGACGTGCCGCCCGACGCGACGAAGGTGCAGGGCGATCCGCTCGACGAGCAGAGCTACGGCGCGCGCTCGCAGTTCGAGACCGAGGTTCGCCAGCGCTTCAAGACCGCGACGAACTGGTCGTCGTGGTCGCTGACGCCGCTCGAGAAGAGTTGCGGGATCGTCACGCCGTCCGGACTGCACTTCGAGCGAAGCCACGGCGGCACGGCCGCGATCGACCCCGCGCGGCATCGACTGTTCGTGCACGGCATGGTCCGGCAGCCGCGCAAGTACACGATGACGGACCTGCGGCGCTTTCCGTCGGTGTCGCGCCTGCTGTTCCTCGAATGCTCCGGCAACGGGCTGACCGAGTGGTCGAAGCCGACGATGAAGACGGTGCAGGGCACGCACGGCCTGACGTCGACGTCGGAATGGACCGGCGTGCCGCTCGCGACGATCCTCGACGAGGCCGGGCTGCGGTCCGGCGCGAAATGGCTGCTGGCCGAAGGCGGCGACGCCGCGGTCATGACGCGCAGCATCCCGATCGACAAGGCGATGAAGGACTGCCTCCTGGCGTACGGCCAGAACGGCGAGGCGATCCGGCCCGAGCAGGGCTATCCGCTGCGGCTGCTCGTGCCGGGTTTCGAAGGCAACATGAGCATCAAGTGGCTGCGCCGCATCGAGGTGTCGGACCAGCCGTTCATGACGCGCGAGGAGACGTCCAAGTACACCGACCTGCTGCCGAGCGGCAAGGCGGTGCAGTTCTCGTTCGAGATGGAGGCGAAGTCGGTGATCACGTCGCCGTCCGGCGAGATGCGGCTCGACGAGCCCGGCTTCCACGAGATCACCGGCCTCGCGTGGTCGGGCCGGGGCGCGATCCGACGCGTCGAGGTGTCGACCGACGGCGGCCGGCGATGGCAGGACGCCGCGCTGCAGGGTCCGATCCTGCCGATCTGCCACACGCGCTTCCGCTTCCCGTGGCGGTGGGACGGCCGGCCGGCGGTGCTGCAGAGCCGCTGCACCGACGAGACGGGCTACGTGCAGCCGACGCTCGGCCAGCTGATCGCCGTGCGCGGCCTCGACGGCCCGCTCGGCTCGGTCTACCACCTGAACGCGATCCAGAGCTGGGGCGTCGCGTCCGACGGAAGGGTCAGCAATGTCCAGGTCTACTGAGCGCGCGGTCGTCGTCGCCGCCTGCCTGGTCGCGGCGGCCTGCGCGAACGACGCGGCGCCGCCGGCCGCGCCCGCCTCGTTCGGCTTCGGCTCGACGCCGAGCGCGGCGGAGCTCGCGCAGTTCACGTCGCCGCTCGCCGACGGGCGCGGGCTGCCGGCCGGGTCGGGTTCGGCCACCGCGGGCGCGAAGCTGTTCGAGACGCAGTGCGTCGCCTGCCACGGCGCGGCCCTCGCAGGGCGGCATCGGCGACCGGTTGATCGGCGGCCGCGGCACGCTCGTCAACGCCGATCCGACGAAGGCGCCGGTCAAGACCGTCGAGAGCTACTGGCCGTACGCGACGACGCTGTTCGACTACATCAAGCGTGCGATGCCGATGACGGCGCCGGGCAGCCTGTCGAACGACGACGTCTACGCACTCTGCGCGTACATCCTCGCCGAGGCCCGGATCGTGCCGGCCGGCGCGACCCTCGACGCGACGTCGCTCGCGGCCGTGCGGATGCCGAACCGAGACGGCTTCGTCCCCGACCACCGGCCCGAGACCTTCCCGCCGGCGGCGAGCACGCCGCATGCCGACACGACGGCGACGACGACGAAGTAGACGGCCGGCCCGCGACCGTGCGCCGGCGACCGGCGCGCCCACGACCGGCACGACGGCGGTCGCCGCCGCTGCGTCGATAATGCGGCGGTGCCCGACCGCCTGCTGATCCTCGCCGTCTTCGTCGTCGCGTCGTGCGGCCTCGCGTACGAGCTCGTCGCCGGCGCGCTGACGAGCTATCTGCTCGGCGACTCGATCCTGCAGTTCTCGACGATCATCGGCTGCTACCTGTTCGCGATGGGCGTCGGGTCGCACCTGTCGCGCTACGTGAAGGACGACGACGTGCTGTCGCGCTTCGTCGACATCGAGCTGCTCGTCGGGCTGCTCGGCGGCCTGTCGGCGACCGTGCTGTTCGTCGTGTTCGCGTGGCTCGCCGCGCCGTTCCGCTCGGTCCTCTACGCGCTCGTGCTCGCGATCGGCATCCTCGTCGGCATGGAGATCCCGCTCGTGATGCGCGCGCTGCACGCGGGTCGCGCGAGCTTCTCCGACATCGTCAGCCGGGTGCTGACGTTCGACTACCTCGGCGCGCTCGCGGTGTCGCTGCTGTTCCCGCTGCTGCTCGCGCCGCGGCTCGGGCTCGCGCGCACCGCGCTGCTGTTCGGCATCGCGAACGTCGGCGTCGCGTTCTGGACGATCCACCGCTTCCGCGACCGGCTCGCGGCCGCACCGGGCCGCATCCTGCGCGCGTCGCTCGTGATGGTCGTGCTGCTCGCGGGCTTCGTGTTCGCCGAGCGGCTGACCGAGTGGTCGGAGCGCGGCATGTACGGCGACGAGATCGTCCACGCGATCACGACGCCGTACCAGCGCCTCGTCGTGACGCGCTGGAAGGACGACCTGCGGCTGTACATCAACGGGAATCTGCAGTTCAGCTCGCGCGACGAGCATCGCTATCACGAGGCGCTCGTGCATCCGATGATGCAGTCGCTGCCGTGGGCGAGGAACGTGCTGATCCTCGGCGGCGGCGACGGCCTCGCGCTGCGCGAGGTGCTGCGCTATCCCGACGTCGCGCACGTCACGCTCGTCGACCTCGACCGGCGCGTCACCGACCTGTTCCGCTCGTCGGAGCCGCTGGTCGCGCTGAACCATCGGTCGTTCTCGGACCCGCGCGTCACGGTCGTCAACGAGGACGCCGCGCTGTGGCTCGAAGGCGCCGGCGACGCGGTCTTCGACGCCGTCGTCGTCGACTTCCCCGACCCGTCGAACTTCTCGCTCGGCAAGCTGTATTCGGTGCCGTTCTACCGCGGGTTGATGCGGCACGTCGCGTCGCACGGCATGGTCGTCGTGCAGTCGACGTCGCCGTACTTCGCGCCGCGCGCGTACTGGTCGATCGACGCGACGCTGCGCGAGGTCGGTTTCCGGACTTGGCCGTATCACGTCTACGTGCCGTCGTTCGGCGAATGGGGCTTCGTTCTCGCGTCGCGCGACGGGACGTTCGCGCCGCCCGACCGCTATCGGCTGCCGATGCAATACCTCGACGCCGAGACGACGCGCGAGATGTTCCGCTTCGCGGCCGACATGCCGCGACCCGCGGTCGAGCCGAACCGCCTGAACGATCAGTCGCTCGTGCGCTACTTCGACGAGGACTGGCATCAGTTCATCCGGTGAGTCCCGTTGTCCGTCCTCCCGCGAAGACGGGGCTTGTGCGAGCGCGTCGTGCGAGGTCGAAAGCGACGACACTGGGTTCCCGCCTTCGCGGGAACGACGAATGGAGTGATGTCCGGTCAGCGTCGTCGCCGGTACGAAGGAGCCGGCGCGTGAGCTCGATGAAGCCGACACGTGACATGAGAGGCCGACCGGTGAGATCGAGCGAGCCGAGCCGCGAGATGAGCAACCAAGTCCGTGACATGACGCGATCCGACCCGTGAAGCGTCGCACGCTGCTGCTGTCGGCCGGCGTCGCCGGGGCCGCCGCCGCGACCGGCGTCGGGTTCTGGCGCTGGCAGGAGATCCCGTCGCGCGTCGGCTATCCGGGCCGCGCCGCGGGGCACCGGCTGCGCGACGCGAAGCCGTCCGACTGGCCGGCGCCGTCGGCCGACTACACGACCGACGTCGCGATCGTCGGCTCCGGCATCGCGGGTCTGACCGCCGCGTGGCGGCTCGCGCGCGAAGGACACACGCGCTTCGCACTCGTCACCGGACCGGAGCCGCACGGCAACGCCGCGTCGGGCCGCGCGGTCGTCGGTCGCGAGCGGCTGCGCTATCCGACCGGCGCGCACTACCTGCCGCTGCCGTCGCTCGAATCGACGCACGTGCGCACGATGCTCGCCGACTTCGGCGTGCTGACCGACGGCGTCGGCTCGGTCGAGCCGACCTACGACGAGCGCGTCGTCGTCCATGCGCCCGACGAGCGGCTGTTCCGCGACGGACGCTGGCACGACGGGCTGCTGCCGGTCGACGTCGACGCGCCGGCGTTCGACCGGCCGTCGCGGCGGACGGCGGCGCGCGAGGGATCGGCGATCGGCCGCTTCTTCGCGTTCGTCGACACGCTGCGCGATGCGCGCGGGGCCGACGGCCGACGCGTGTTCACCGTGCCGGTCGCGCTCGCGTCGACCGACCCGCGCTGGACGTCGCTCGACGCGCTGTCGTTCGCGGCGTGGCTCGATCGCGAGGGACACGTCGACCCCGCGCTGCGCTGGTACCTCGACTACTGCTGCCGCGACGACTACGGCGCCGACGCGGCGCGCGTGTCCGCGTGGGCCGGTCTGCACTACTTCGCCGCGCGCGACGGCCGTGCCAGCAACGCGGAGCGCGGCGCCGTGCTGACGTGGCCCGAAGGCCTCGACGCGATGGCCGCGGCGCTCGACGCGGCCGCGTTCGCGCCGCGGGACGGCCGCGCGACGCCGCTGCGGCTCGACGGCACGGCGCTGTCGATCCGCGACACCGGCCGCGGCGTCGAGGTGCTGTGCCTGCGCGACGACGGCGCGTCGACGTATCGGCATCCGCGCGCGGCGCGTCGTCTCGGCGATGCCGCTGTTCGTCGCGAAGCACGTCGTCGCGTCGCTCGCCGTCGACGGCTTCGACCCGCGCGCGAGCCCGCCGCGCGTCGCGCCGTGGGTCGTCGCGAACGTCGTGCTGAACCGCCATCCCGAAGAGGCCGACGGCGTGCCGCTCGCTTGGGACAACGTGCTGTACGGCAGCGACGGCCTCGGCTACGTCGACGCGACGCATCAGGCGATCCGCGTCGCACCGCCCGAGGCGACCGTCTTCACGACCTACCGCGCGTTCGGCGACGGCGACGCGGACGCGGCGCGCGCGTGGCTCGACCGCGCGACGCCGGCCGAGCTCGGCACGATCGCGCTCGACGAGCTGCGGCAGGTGTACGGCTGGCGCCTCGCGCCGTGCGTCGAGCGCGTCGACGTCACCGTGCGCGGCCACGCGATGGCGTCGCCCGCGCCGGGCACGCTCGCCGACGCGGGGCTGCGCGCGCTGCGCGACGTCGACGGCCCGATCCTGTTCGCGCATGCCGACCTGTCGGGATACTCGGTGTTCGAGGAGGCCGCGTGGTGGGGATGGAAGGCCGCCGAACGCCTCCTCGGCTGACGTGTTGCGCGCACCGCCACGACCTGTCACGCGGGCGACGCGCGAACGACGCCGCACCGGCGCGCGCCGTTAGAATCGGCGTCGCGCCACCCCACCGGCGCCGGCATCGACGATCGGCGACGCTCCGCGAGAGAGCGCGCGACAGAGGGATACGGGAACGCACATGGAGACGCAGCGCCTTCGGCGCAGGCGCAGCCGGCGCGCGGCGCGCCGGAAGCAGGCGACGCTGCTCGTGCTGATCGCGATCGCGATCGGCGGCATCGTCTGGACGCGCATCCTGATCGAGCGGCGCCACGACGCGGCGATCTCGGAGGCGACGCCGCACGCGGCGCCGGTCGCGGACGCGAACGCGCGCGCCGTGTCGAACGGCGTCACGAAGAACCTCATCCTGTTCATCGGCACCGGCTACGGCGTCGTGCCGATGACGGCCACGCGGATCTACGCGGTCGGCGAGACCGGCCTGCTCGCCGTCGACCGGATGCCCGAGACGGCGCTCGTGCGGACGACGTCGCGCAACGCGCAGACCGCCGACGCCGCGGCCGCGATGACGGCCTACATGACCGGCGTCAAGGTCGACAACGAGGTGCTGTCGCAGTCGGCCGAGACGCGGCCCTACGACGACGCCGGCCGCCCGCTCGCCGCGCACTCGGAGACCGGCTGCCCGAGCGCCGGCAACGGCAAGCCGGTCACGACGCTGCTCGAGCTCGCGAAGGCCGCGGGGCGCGGCACCGGCGTGGTCACGACGGCGCGCGTGACGCAGGCCGTCACGGCCGCGAGCTACGCGCACCTCTGCCAGCGCGACGGCGAGAACGCGATCGCCGCGCAGCTCGTCGCGGGCGGCGCCGGCGCGAACCCGAAGCTCGGGGACGGCGTCGACGTGATCCTCGGCGGCGGCTGGCAGCACTTCCTGCCGAAGGACGACCCGCGCGGCTCGTCGCGCAGCGACACGCGCGACCTGATCGCCGAGCTGCGCGCGAAGGGCTACGCGATCGTCGGCCAGCAGAGCGAGCTCGACGCGCTCGGCCGCAGCGCGACGCCGGCGAACGTCAAGCTGCTCGGCCTGTTCGACCGGTCCCGGCTCGCGTACGACCTCGACCGCAACGGCACGAACCAGCCGAGCCTCGCCGAGATGACCGCGCGGGCGATCGACATCCTCGAGCGCAACCCGAACGGCTATCTGCTGATCGTCGAAGGCGGCCGCATCGCCGACGCGCTCGACGGCTCGCTCGCCCGCAAGGCGTTGCAGGAGGGTCGTGCGTTCGACGATGCGGTCGGCGTCGCGCTCGAACGCCTGCGCTCGCGCGATCCGCGCGCGGCCGACACGACCGTCGTCGTCACGGCCGACCACGACCACACGCTGGTGATGAACGGCGACACGACGCTCGCCGAACGGACCATCGAGGCACGGCCCGGCGTGCTCGGCCTCGTCCATCCGTTCGACGCGCCGAGCCAGGTCGCGATGGACGCGAGCGGCCGGCCGTTCACGACGCTCGTGTTCGGCGGCGGCGAGAAGCGCGTCCACGGCTCGCGCGCGCAGGCGCCGGCGCTCGCCGACCTCGCGCTCGCGGACCGGAACCTGCGCTACGAGTCGGCCGTCGAGCTGCCGTCGACGATCGGCGGCGGCGACGTGATGCTGTCGGCCGCCGGCGCGAACGCCGCGCGCTTCCACGGCACGCTCGACAACACGCAGGTGTTCGCGCTGCTGCGCGAGGCGATGGGACTATGAGCATCGTGCGCCGAAGCGCACGGAACGCCGCACGCGTCGTCGCGTGCGCGCTCGGCGTCGCCGGCGTGTTCGCGTCGACGGGCCCTTCGATCGCTTCGGCGGCCCCGGCACCGGACGCCGCACCCCAACCGCCGCGCAACGTCGTCGTGCTGATCGGCGACGGACTCGGCCCCGTCGCGACGACTGCGGCGCGGCTGATGCGCTACGGCGACGAAGGCCAGCTCGCGATGGACGCGATGCCGTCGGTCGCGCGGATGCGGACCTGGTCGCTCGACGCGCAGACGACCGACGCGGCCGCCGCGGTATCCGCGATGATGACCGGGGTGCGCGTGCGCAACGGCGTCGTCGCGATGGACGGCAACACGCGGTCGCTGCCGTTCGCGCCGGGCCGCGATCCGATCCGCGGCGTGCCGCAGGCCGACTACCGGTGTCCCGCGTCGGCGAACGGCAACGCGTCGACGACGCTGCTCGAGCTCGCGATCGCGAAGCATCGCGCGACCGGCATCGTCACGACGGCGCGGCTGACGAGCGGCGCGGCCGCCGCGACCTACGCGCACGTCTGCCATCGCGACGCCGAATACGAGGCGGCGCGCCAGGCGGTACCGCGCGGCGACGGCTACAACCCGCGGCTCGGCCGCGGCGTCGACGTGATGCTCGGCGGCGGCAGCGCGTACTGGCGACCGTTCGACGCCGCGAAGCGGCCGCGCGGACGGCCCGACGCACGCGAGCTGGTCGGCGAGCTGCAGGCGCAGGGCTATGCGGTCGCCACCGACCTCGCGTCGATGAACGCGGCGCCGCTCGCGCCGGGCTCGCGCGTCATCGGCCTCTTCGACTTCAACGACGCCGACGGCGCCGGCACGAGCCCGATGTCGTACGACCGCGACCGCGATCCGAAGCGCGAGCCGAGCCTCGCCGAGATGACGACGAAGGCGATCGACATGCTGAACGCGAGCCCGAACGGCTTCGTGCTCGTCGTCGAAGGCGGCCGCATCGCCGATGCGCTGCATGCCACCGACGCGCGACGCGCGCTGGTCGACGCGATCGCGTTCGACGACGCGGTCCGCGCAACGCTGGACCGCGTCGACCTCGCGAAGACGCTCGTCGTCGTCGCCGGCGACCACGACACGCCGCTCGCGCTGATCGGCGGCAGCCGGCGCGGCGCCGACGTGCTCGGCCTGCACCTCAACCCGCAGACCGGCAAGCCGGACGTCGATGCGAACGGCGCGACGTACACGGCGCTCGTCTTCGGCACCGGCCCGAACCGACCCGACCACCGCGCGACGCTCGACACGCCGACCGTGGTGCACGACCGACTACCGTCAGGAGTCGGCGATCAAGCTGCCGGCGGCGACGAACGCCGGCGGCGACGTGCTCGTGCGCGCCGCCGGCGCCGGCTCGACCGACATCCGCGGCACGTTCGACAACACGCGGCTGTTCACGCTGATCCGGCAGGCGGCCGACCTCTGATCGGCTTGGGCGCGGGCGCCGTCACGGCGCCCGCGACAGCCACGCGACGATGCCGTCGATCGTCCTGAAGTCGGCGACCGACCGGCTCGCGATCGACGGATGCCGGTCGCGCATCATCCGCGCGAGCGCGTCGCCGGGACCGAGCTCGAGGCAGGCCGTCGTTCCGCGCTCCGCGAGCGCGTCCATGCACGCGGACCAGCGGATCGTCGTCGCGACCTGACGCGCGAGCGTGTCGATCGCGCGCGCGCCGTCGACGACGATCGACGCGTCGACGCCGGCGACGACCGGCAACGCGGACGGCAGCCACCGGCACGATGCGAGGTCGTCGCGAAAGCGCGTCGCGGCGGCGGCGAGCCGCGGCGTGTGCGCCGCGACGGTGACCGGCAGCCGCTGCACCGACGCGCCTCGGGCCGACGCGGCGCGCGCGAACGCGTCGAGCGCGGCACCGACACCGCCGACGATGAACTGGTCGTCGCCGTTGACGATCGCCACGTGTGCGCCGTGCGCCGCGCACCACGCGTCGACGGTCGCACGAGTCGCGCCGCGCAGCGCGAGCAGGCCGTCGTCGGGCCCGCTCGCATCGTCCATCGCCCGCGCGCGTCGTCGCGCCGACGCGATCGTGTCGTCCGCCGAGAGCCGCCCGGCGACGCCGTGCGCCGCGAGCTCGCCGACGCTGTAGCCGGCGACGATCGCCGGCGCGACGCCGGCCTCGGCGAGACGCGGCGCGAGCGCCGACCACGCGACCAGCGCAGCCGCGCAGACGAGCGGCTGCGCGACCGCGTTGTCGAACAGCGACGGGTGCGTCGCGGCCTCGCGCAGGTCGATGCCCGCGACGCGATCGGCCGCGGCGAGCGTCGCACGCGCGGCCGCGTCGTCGAGGAACGCGTCGAACAGTCCTGCGTGCTGGCCGCCCTGACCGGGGCACAGCAGCGCGAGCGCCATCGCGGCTCAGCGCGCGCGCGAGGCGACGGAGGGGTCGCGGTCGACGGCGCGGTCGACGACGTGCGCGACGACGTGCGCGACGGCGCCGTCGACGCGATGGTCGACAGCGCAGTCGACGGTGCAGCCGGCCCCGCGGTCGACGACGCGGTCGACGAACAGCGCGGCGGCGAGCAGGTCCGCGCTGCCGCCGGGGCTGAGCCGTCGCGCGACGAACGCGCGGCCCATCGCGACGAGCACGTCGTCGCGATCGGCCCGTCCGACGCCGCCGTCGTCGACGAAGCGACGCGCCGCCGCCTTCGCGAACGCGAGCCCGTCGGCGCCGCCGCGATACAGCAGGTTCGTGTCGTCGATCGTCGCGATCGCGGTCAGCAGCGCCTGCAGCCGGGCGCCGCGCTCGTCGCGGCCGGCCGCGCGCGCCGCGCGCAGCGCCGGCAGCACGACGTCGAAGACACCGGGGAACGCGTCGGCCGCCTCGCGTCGTGCGCCGCCGACGCCGTGCGCCATCGCCATCGCGCGGCCGTGGCTCGCCTCGCCGGCCGGCCGTGCGATCAGCGCGCGGCCCCAGCGCGCCCGCAACGTCGCGCGCAGTTCGTCCTCGACGGCGACGCCGTGGCGCACGACACAGGCCGCCGCCGCCGACGCGAGCAGCCCGACCGTGAAGATCGCGCCGCGATGCGTGTTGACGCCGCCGGTCGCCCGCCGCATCGCGCGCTCGGCGTCGAGGCCGATCGCCTCGAGCCGCGCGAACGTCGCGCCGTCGGCCGCGGCCGCGACGAGCCGCCGGAAGCCGTGCCGCAGCGACGCGACGCTGCGCATCATCGTCGTCGCGTCCATGTCGTCGTGGCTGCCGCGATCGCCGGGGCAGACGAGCCCCGGCTTCGGCGCGAGGACGAGCTCGGCATGCAGGCTCGCGACGGCGGCCCGCGCGATCGACGCGAGGCGACCGTCGATGCCGGGATCGCGGCCCCGCGCGACCGACGTCGCGACGATCGCGGTCACGCCACGGCTCCGGCGCCCGACCACGGTCGCGGCTCGAGCGCGACCCGGTCGTCGCGCTTGACGAGCACGCGGCTCGCGGCCGCGTCGAGCTCGCGCCACGCGACGCAGGCGCCGTCCGCGAGACGCGCCTCGCCGTCGAGACGCCAGCCGTGCGTCGCCTCCCAGCGGCGCAGCAGACCGACGACCGTCGCCGCGTGCACGGCATCGCGCGCGTCCCACAGCAGGTCGACGTCCGACGACGGCGTCACGTACGGCTCGGTCGCGATCGTCTGCCAGGCGTACGAGCCGAAGACCGCGAGCGGCGTGCCGAGCCGCGCGGCGTCGGACGCCAGCGCGGCGAGCGCGTCGCGACGATCGGCCGGCGCGGACTCGGCGACGTCCTCGAGCCGCAGCGGCGGCGCGACGCGGACGACCGCGTCGAACGCGACGACGACGGCGATCCGCGCGCGACCGGACGCGAGCGGCGTGACGATCGCCGCGCAGCAGCCGTCCGCGGCCGCGTCCGGATCGCGACGACGCACGACGAGCGCGCGTCCGCGGCCGATCCAGTCGTCGAGCGCTCGCGAGGCATCGGCGCCGAGCGGCGCGCGGCGATGCGCGCGCCACGTCGCCGCGTCGAGCCAGACGCGGTCGTGGCGCCGGACGTCAGTCGAGCGCATCGGTGCGCACGCGTCGCGCGACGTCGGCGGCCCGTCGTGCGACCGCCGCGCGCGGCGCCGACGTCGCGACGCCGGTCCGACCGCGCGCCGTCGGCCGGCGCGGTGGCCGTCAGCGCATCGGCCAGCGCGCGGGCGGGATCGTCGGACCAGACGCTGTCGATGCCGCCCATCGCGACGTAGTTCGATGCGCCCGGCGCGAACACCGGCGACGACCGCGACAGCTCCTCGAGACGGGCTTCGCGGGATCTTCGTCACGCGCGCCATCGCCGGCAGGTTCATCACGCTGATCTCGGCCGACGCGAGCGCGAAGCACGCGTCCGCCATCATGCCGCCGGTGATGTAGCCGCCGCTGACCGCGCGGCCGTAGACGAGGCTGACGATGCGATGCCCCGCGCGCCGCGCGACCTCGATGCATTGCGCGAGATGCGCCATGTAGACGTTGATGCCGAGCAGCTCGTCGCGATGCCGCAGGCGCTGGCCCTGCGTGTCGACGAGCAGCACGATCGCGCGGCCCGGATGGTCGCGGACGGTCGCGAGCACCGCGGTCGCCATCGCGAGCGCGAGCTCGACGCCGATCGCGGCATCGTTCGTCGTGCCGACGACCGCGACGGCGTCGCCGCCGACGACGCCGGTCCCGCGCACGAAGTCGCCGTCGACCGCGACGTCGTGGCCGTCGGGGAAGAGGCGGTCGATCAGCGTGCGGAGGTCGTTCATCGCGTCAGCGCCCGACGCGATGAACGTCCGCGACCGCGACGAACGCGTCTCGGTCGAGCAGCGGCAGCGAGCGCGGGTCGTCGATGCCGAGCTCGCGCCACACGTCGAGCGCGTCCTTCATCGCGCCGAAGCGGGCGAGCCGCGCCGCGAGCGCGGCCTGCTCGGCTTCGAGCCCGTCGAGCGTCAGCGGGCGATGGCGGTCGAGCGCGTCGCACGCGGCCGAGCGGAACGCCGCGATGTCGTCGTCGACGAGGATGTGCGCGTCGCCGGTCAGGTAGCGATGCTTGCCGCCTGTGGTGCGCCACACGAGCGCGCGGTCGCGCGAGTCGAACTCCTCGACGCCGTGCTTCGTCTCGATGACCTCGGGGCCCGACATGCCGAGCCGGCCCTCCTCGGACATGACCAGCGTGTCGCAGCACGCGGCGACGAGGCCCATGCCGCCGAAGCAGCCGACACCGCTGCCGATCAGGCCGACGACCGCGACGCCGGCCGCGCGCGCGTCGAGCAGCGCGCGCATCGTCTCGGAGACCGCGATCAGCCCCGCGTTCGCCTCGTGCAGGCGCACGCCGCCGGACTCGAGCAGCAGCACGACCGGCAGGCCGTGATCGATCGCGCGCTCGAAGAGCCCCGTCAGCTTCGCGCCGTGGACCTCGCCCACCGCGCCGCCCATGAAGCCGCCTTCCTGCGACGCGACCAGCACGTCGCGCCCGTCGAGCGTCGCGGCGCCGACGACGACGCCGTCGTCGAATGCGACCGGCGCGTCGAGCAGCGGCAGGTGCGGACTCGTCGCGCGCGCGGCCGGCGGCAGCAGCTCGCGGAACGAGCCCGCGTCGACGAGCCCCGCGATCCGCTGGCGCGCGTTCGCCTCGTAGAAGCTGTGCTTCATCCGCGCTTCCTCACGCTCCGGTCGTCACGACGCTGCCCGAGCGGAACTCCTCGAGCGCCTGGTCGAGCCGCAAGCCGACGACGGCAGGCGTCGCGCCGACGTCGTTGATCGAGATGCGCACGCCGCCGAGCTCGGCGCGCGCGACGAAGTCGGCGAGCACCGCGGCCCAGACGTCGTCGAAGCCGCGCGCCGGTGTCTCGACGCGGATCACGCAACGCGGGTCGTCCGGCGTCGGCTCGATCAGCACCTCGAGGTTGCCCGACGACACGACGCCGACGACGACCGCGCGATGCGGCTCGGGCGTGCCGCCGTCGTAGCTGAAGGTCAGATGTTCCATGCGGCGTCGGCGATCTCAGGCGCACGCCTCGCGCGGCGTCCAGCCGAGGCGCTCCTCGAACGCGGACCGGTCGTGCTGCCGACCGCATCGCGCCGGTCCACCGTGGTCTGCTCGCGGCGCCGCAGTTGCTCGCGGGCCTCGACGAGATCGCGCGTCGCGAGCGGCGCCCAGAACACCTGCGCCTCCGCGACGGTCGCGAGCTCGCCGCCGTCGGCCTCGCGCGCGAACTCGATCGGCCGCGGCCCGTCCGGCGCCCGCGCGCCGGCGAGCTCGACCGGCGCGGGCTTCCGGATCAGCGAACCCCACGCGAGACAGGCGATGGTCATCGGGCTACCAGTTGCGAAAGCGCTTCGGCGGATCGTAGAGGCCGCCCGACGCGCGGACGAGGTCCTTGATCGAGCGCGCCGCGAGCAGGTCGCGCGTCGCGTCGCGCTTGTCGATGCCGAGGTCTTCGGGCCGCCGGATGACGCCGCGGTCGCGCAGGTTCTCGACGGCGCGCCGGTCGCGCGCGAGGCCGACCGGCGTGTAGCCGGCGACGCCGCGGATCGCCTCGTCGCGCTCCGTCGTCGTCGCGGCACAGCAGCAGGTTCGCGATGCCTTCCTCGGTCAGCACGTGCGTCACGTCGTCGCCGTAGATCATGATCGGCGGCAGCGGCATGCCGGCCTGCTCGGCGAGCGCCCACGCGTCGAGCGTCTCGACGAACGCCGGCTGCATGTGCTCGCGGAACGTCTCGACCATCTGCACGACGAGCTTGCGGCCGCGCGGCGTGCCGCGCGCGCCGGCGAGTCCGTCGCGCGCCTCGCGGCCGGCCTTCAGCCACGCGTCGCTCGCATGACGACGGCCGCGCGCGTCGGCGCCCATGTTCGGCGCGCCGCCGAAGCCGGCGATGCGGCCGAGCGTCGCGGTCGAGCTGTTGCCGGCGAGGTCGATCTGCAGCGTCGAGCCGATGAACAGGTCGCAGGCATAGTGCCCGGCGGCCTGGCAGAACGCGCGGTTGGTGCGCAGCGAGCCGTCGGCGCCGGTGAAGAAGACGTCGCCGCGCGCGCGGATGTAGTCCTCCATGCCGAGCTCGGAGCCGAACGAATGGATCGGCTCGACCCAGCCGGCCTCGATCGCCGGGATCAGCGTCGGGTGCGGATTGAGCGCCCAGTGCCGGCAGATCTTGCCCTTGAGCCCGAGCGACTCGGCATAGGTCGGCAGCAGCAGCTCGATGGCCGCGGTGTCGAAGCCGATGCCGTGGTTGAGCCGCTGCACGCCGTACTCGGCGTAGATGCCCTTGATCGCCATCATCGCCATCAGCATCTGGATCTCGGTGATCTGCGCCGGGTCGCGCGTGAACAGCGGCTCGATCAGGTTCGGCCGCGGCGCCTGCACGACGAAGTCGACCCAGTCGGCCGGGATGTCGACGCGCGGCACGCGGTCGACGATCTCGTTGACCTGCGCGATCACGATGCCGCCCTTGAACGCGGTCGCCTCGACGATGGCCGGCGTGTCTTCGGTGTTCGGGCCGGTGTAGAGGTTGCCGTCGGCGTCGGCCGACCTGCGCGGCGATCAGCGACACGTGCGGCGTGAGGTCGATGAAGTAGCGGGCGAACAGCTCGAGGTACGTGTGGATCGCGCCGATCGCGAGCCGGCCGCCCGACACGAGCGTCGCGAGGCGCCCGCCCTGCGGACCCGAGAACGAGAAGTCGAGCTTCGACGCGATGCCGCTTCTCGAACACGTCGAGATGCTCCGGCAGCGCGAGCACCGACTGCACCATGTGCAGGTCGTGGACGCGCGCCGGGTCGACGGCGACGAGCGCCTTCGCGAGGAAGTCGGCCTGCTTCTGGTTGTTGCCTTCGAGGCAGACGCGGTCGCCGGGCCGGATCACCGCCTCGAGCAGCGCGACGATGCCCGCGCCGCGTCGACGACCTTGCCGGCACCGACCGCCGACGCCGCATTCGCGAGCCGCTCCGCGCGCGCCGCACGCTTCGCGTCCCAGCGTGTCCGCCCGGTCATCCGGCAGAGCCCGGCATCGCGCCCATGATGACGTTCGGCAGCCCGGTCGCGATGCCGGGGAACAGGCAGATCAGCACGACGGCGACGAACATCAGCACGACGAACGGCATCACGCCCCAGATGATGTCCGGCAGCGGGATGTCCGGCGCGATGTTCTTGATGACGAAGATGTTCAGCCCGACCGGCGGATGGATCAGGCCGGTCTCCATCACGATCGTCATCAGCACGCCGAACCAGACGAGGTCGAAGCCCGCGACCTTCAGCGGCGGCAGGATGATCGGCGCGAGCATCAGGATGATGCTGACCGGCGGCAGGAAGAAGCCGAGCACGATCACGAGCACGAGGATGACCGCGAGCAGGATCCAGCGCGACAGGTGCTGATCGACGATCCAGCTCGCCGTCGACTGGCTGATGTGCAGGTAGCTCATCACGTACGAGAACAGCAGCGACATGCCGATGATGAACATCAGCATCGTCGACTCCTTGATCGTCGCGGACAGGATCGGCTGCAGGTCGCGCGGCCGCCAGACCTTGTAGGCGATCGCGATCAGGATCAGCGCGAGCAGCGCGCCGAGGCCGGCCGTCTCCGACGGCGTCGCGAAGCCGCCGTACAGCGCGATCATCACGCCGATCAGCAGCACGACGAACGGCACGACGCGCGGCAGCATCTCGAACTTCTCGCGCATCGTGAAGTGCTCGTCGGCGAGCAGCGCCGACGACGCGCCCGACGCGTCGAACGCGCGCAGCGCCGCCGCGTGCTCGCGGCGGTAGCGCACGACGGCGTAGGTCGCGAACAGCGCGACGAGCAGCACGGCCGGGCCGATGCCGGCGAGGAACAACCGCGCGAGCGACTGCTCGGCGACGACCGCGTACAGGATCATCGTGATCGACGGCGGCAGCAGGATGCCGAGCGTGCCGCCGGCCGCGATGATGCCGGCCGCGAAGCCCGGCGAGTAGCCGCGCTTGCGCATCTCCGGGATGCCGGCGCTGCCGATCGCCGAGCAGGTCGCCGGACTCGAACCCGCCATCGCCGCGAACAGCGCGCACGCGAACACGTTCGCGATGCCGAGCCCGCCCGGCACGCGGCCCATCCACACGTGCATCGCCGCGTAGAGGTCCTGCCCGGCGCGCGACTTGCCGATCGCGGCGCCCTTGAGGATGAACAGCGGGATCGACAGCAGCGTGATCGAGCTCATCTCCTCGTAGACGTTCTGCGTGACCGTGTCGAGCGCGGACGTCGGCATGAAGATCGCCATGAACAGCGTCGCGACGACGCCGAGCGCGAACGCGATCGGCACGCCGGAGAACATCACGACCAGCGTGACGACCGTGAACACGAGTCCGAGCGTCAGCATGCTCATCGGGCGGCTCCGCCCGTGGCGATACGGTTCGCGTCGGCCGCGAGCTGCAGCGCGAACTGCACGCACAGCAGCGTCATGCCGACCGCCATCAGCCCGTACGGGATCGCGAGCGGCGGCGACCACGTCGACGACGTCGTCTGGTGATCGACGTACGCGTCGCGGAACAGCGTCCACGACTTCCAGCAGAAGAAGACGCAGAACGCCTCGGACAACGCGTCGACGACGAGCTGCCGATAGCGGTTCGGACGCGGCGGCAGCACGGCGACCAGCGCCTCGATGCTGACGTGGCCGCGCAGCGACTGGACGTACGCCGCGCACAGGAACACCGCGCCGACGAGGCAGAAGACGGCGGCCTCGTCCTGCCAGTCGGTCGACGCGTGCATCACGTAGCGCGACACGACCGACGACGTCAGGATGAACGCGGCGGCGAGCGCGGCCAGCATGCCGAGCGAGCAGCATCGCGCGATTGACCTGGCGCATCGCGCGCGCCGCCGGACGCAGCCACGCCGGCGTGCACGGATCGATCTCCGGTGTGCGGCGCGCGGCCTCGACGAACTCCTCGGTCTCGATCGGCCGGTTCACGGATCGACGCCCGCCGGTCCGCGGATCAGAGCAGCGCCTGCGCGGCCTTGATCAGCTTCGCGCAGTTCTCGTTGTGCTCGGCGTAGTCCTTCCACGCGGTGCGCCGAGCGATGTCCTGCCACTTCCTGTAGGTCGCCTCGTCGATGTTCGAGATCTTCGCGCCGGCCTTCTGATAGATCTCGGCGCAGCGCTCGTCGTCCTTCTTGCAGGCGTCCTCGGCGAACGTCTCGAGCTCGGCGCCGGTCTGCATGATCGCGTCCTGCTGCGGCTTCGGAAGCTTCGCGAACACGTCCTTCGACATCATCAGCGGCTCGAGCATGAACCAGTACGTCTTGTCGCGGGCGGTCGTCAGGAACTTCGCCGTCTCCTCGAGCTTGAACGAGATGAAGCTCGTCGACGACGTCATCGCGGCCTCCATCGCGCCGGTCTGCATCGCGGCGTAGATCTCGTTGGACGGCAGCGAGATCACCGACGCGCCGGCCTCCTTGAGCACCATGTCCATCTCGCGGCTGCCGCCGCGCACCTTCATGCCCTTCGCGTCCTCGGGCGCGACGAGCGCGCGGCCGCGGCTCGCGACGCCGCCGGCCTGCCAGATCCAGCAGACGATGACGACGCCGCGGTCGTCGACGATCTTCTGGAACATCCGGCCGACCTCGGCGTTCTTCCAGCGCTTCGCGACGTCGTAGCGTCGGGATCAGCGCCGGCATCAGGCCGATGTTGAATTCCTGGACCTCGCCGCCCGAGTACGAGATCGGCACGAGACTCATGTCGAGCGCGCCGCGCTTGAGCGCGTCGTACTGCGAATTGACCTTCATCAGCGACGAGCCCGGATAGACCTGGAACGTCAGCGCGCCGTTCGTCTTCTTCGACACGTCGGCCGCGAAGCGACGACACAGCTGGTCGCGGAAGTCGCCTTCGGTCGCGGTGCCGCCGGGGAACTGGTGCGAGATCTTGAGCGGGTCGGCGGCGGCCGCGCGGCGGCCGAGCAGCGACAGCGCGGGAAGGGCGGCGAGGCCGGCCGTCACGGTGCGGCGCATGCGATTCATCGTGGTCTCCTGTCGTCGGTCGGCCGATGCGGCGTCGGTGCGCACGGCCCTTGTCGTGGCGCTCGTGCGCGGCGGTCGGCGGAAACGGGTCGCGCGGCGCCGCGGGAACGTGTATACATCGTAGCGTGCTTCGTACGCATCGCCCGATCGGGTAAACCCGCATGACCGCACCCAGACCCGCCGCGTCGCGCCGTTCGCCGCCCGTCGCCGGTCGCGTCGAACGACATTCGCAGTCGCTGCGCGAGGCGATCGAGGAGCAGATCGCGACCGGCGTGCTGCTGCCGGGCGCGCGCCTCGAAGAGAACGAGCTCGCGGCGCGCTTCGGAGTGTCGCGCACGCCGGTGCGCGAGGCGCTGCGCCTGCTCGTCGGCGAAGGGCTCGTCGAGACGCGCCCGCATCGCGGCTCCGTCGTCGCGCGGATGTCGCCGCAGCGGCTCGTCGAGATGTTCGAGGTGATGGCCGAGTTCGAGGCGATGTGCGCGAGGCTCGCCGCGCGCCGGATGTCGCCCGACGACCTCGCGGTCCTCGCGAAGGCGCACGACGCGTGTCGCGACGCCGCGCGCTCGAACGACAGCGACGCGTACTTCTACGCGAACGAGGGGTTCCATTTCGCGATCTACGCCGGCGCGCACAACGCGTTCCTCGCGGAGCAGGCCGCGGCGCTGCAGCGCAAGCTGCGCCCGTACCGCCGACTGCAGCTGCGCGTGCGCGGACGCGTGCGCCGGTCGTTCGACGAGCACCAGGGGATCGTCGACGCGCTGACGGCCGGCGACGCCGCGGCGGCCGCCGAGCGGCTGCGCAGCCACGTCGTCGTGCAGGGCGAGCGCTTCGCCGACCTGATCGCGAGCCTCGGCCGGCTCGAGGCGGAGTCGGCTGCCCCGCCGCGTCCCGCGCGTCGTGCCGCCGCCGTCGTTCAGCCGCCGGCGCCGAGCCGCGCCGCGAGGTCGACGAAGTCCGACGCCGTCACGTCGAACGCGCCCGCGGCGACCGCCTCGCGTCGCGCGTCGCGCCCCGCCTCGAGAGGCCGGTCGACGTAGCCGGTCCGCAGCCCCGCGCGGGCGGCGGCCCGCAGGTCGTCCGGATGGCAGGCCACCAGCATCAGCGCGTCGGGCGCGATGCCGAGCAGGTCCGCGGCGCCGAGGTAGGTCTCCGGGTCCGGCTTGTAGTGGCGGAACAGCTCGGCCGAGATCACGCAGTCCCACGGCAGGCCCGCGCGCTTCGCCATGTTCGTCAGCAGCGAGAAGTTGCCGTTCGACAGCGGCGCGATGGTGAAGCGCCGCTTCAGGCGCGTCAGGCCGTCGACGCTGTCCGGCCACGGGTCGAGCCGGTGCCAGACGCGGTTCAGGTCGTCGCGCTCGGCGTCGTCGAGCGACGCGAGGCCGAAGCGCTCGACGATCCCGTCGAGGATCATCCGGTGCAGCGCGTCGATGCGCAGCCACGGCAGCTCGCCGATCCGCACGCGCTGCATCGCCGGCTGGTATCCGGCCCGCCACGCGTCGGCGAACGCGGCGGCGTCGATCGCGAAGCCCTTCCCGGCGGCCAGCGCGCCGACCTCGCGTGCGATGCTGCCGCGCCAGTCGACGACGGTGCCGAACACGTCGAAGACCAGCGCCCCGACGGCGGCGGGATCGAACGGCTCGGTCGGCATGGCGGCTCCGGTGGATGCGACACGCGGATGATGCACCGCCGCCGCCGGCGGCCGGTCGTCGCGGTAGCATGCGGCTCGACGCGACGCGTCCGCGCATCTCCATCCATGGCCCGCCCCGTAACCGCACGCTCCTCCGACGATCGCGACGACGATCGCCATGCGACGGGCGACGACCACGCGGCGACGCCGGACGCGATCCGCAGCACGCTCGGCGCCGGCATCCTCGAGCCGCCGTCGCTCGACGGCGCCGCGCTCGGCCGCGAGGGCAACAGCGCCGAAGCGACGAACGACCGCGTCGCCGCGCACGAGCCGGCGCCGAAGCCGCGCGTCGTCCCGATCCCGAGTCGCACGCGGCTCGCGGTGATGCTCGCCGCGCTCGCGATGCTCGGTCCGTTCTCGATCGACACCTATCTGCCGGCGTTCCCGGAGATCGAACGCACGCTCGACGCGTCGGCGATCCAGGTGCAGCAGACGATGACCGCGTACCTGCTCGCGTTCGCCGTCATGATCCTGTGGCACGGCGCGCTGTCCGACGCGCTCGGCCGGCGCATCGTGATCCTCGTGTCGCTGACGGTGTTCGTCGTCGCGTCGTTCGGCTGCGCGTCGGCCCACTCGATCCAGTACCTGTGGGCGTTCCGCGTGCTGCAGGGGCTGTCGGCCGGCGCCGGCATCGTCGTCGGCCGTGCGATCGTCCGCGACCTCTACGCCGGAGCCGAGGCCGAGAAGCTGCTGTCGCTCGTGACGATGATCTTCGCGATCGCGCCGGCGATCGCGCCGATCCTCGGCGGCTGGGTCGTCGAGGCGTTCGACTGGCGGACGATCTTCCTCGCGCTGTTCGTCTATTCGTTCCTGCTGCTGTGGGCGTCGTGGCGTCTGCTGCCGGAGACCCTGCCGGTCGCGGCGCGGCAGCCGTTCAACGCCGAGACCCTGTGGCACAGCTACCGGACCGTGTTCGGCACCGTGCGCTTCCACGCGTACGCCGGGACGGTCGCGTTCAACTTCGTCGGGCTGTTCGTGTACGTCGCGTCGGCGCCGGTGTTCATCATCGAGCACCTGCACCTGTCGCAACGCGAGTTCGGCTGGTTCTTCGTGCCGTCGGTCGCCGGCGTGTTCCTCGGCGCGCTGCTCGCGAACCGGTCGGCCGGTCGCTGGAAGATCGGCAAGCAGGTCCGTACGGGTTTCTACCTCATGGGCGGCGCGGCGCTCGCGAACCTCGTCTATCACGCGCTGCAGCCGCCGGCGGTGCCGTGGTCCGTCGTCCCGATCTTCTTCTACACGATCGGCATGTCGATCACGGCGCCCGGCGTGACCCTGATGGTCCTCGACCTGTTTCCGACGCATCGGGGCGTCGCGGCGTCGTGCCAGTCGTTCGCGCAGACGATGCTCGGCGCCGTCGCGGCCGGCGTGCTCGCGCCGCTGCTGTCGGTGTCGGCGCTGTGGCTCGCGATCGGCCAGGCGACCTGCGTCGCCATCGCGCTCGCGTGCTGGCGCATCGGTCGGTCGCGGCGCATCGCGGGGCCGCGGACCGCGTGACGACGTCGACGGGCGGGAGCCCGCGGAACCGTCGGCGCGCCGTGTAGAGTCGCGCCACGCGACCCGAGATCGCTCGAAGGAGACCCATGATCGACCCCGTCCCCGGGACGCCGGGCGACACGCCGTACGTGCCGCCGCATCTGAAGCACTGGCCGCCCGGCATCCCCCGGCACCTGACGCTGCCGGCGACGAGCCTCTGGTACAACCTCGAGGTCACGGCGACGCGCTTTCCCGATCGCACGGCCGTCGTCTTCTACGACTCGACGCTGACGTATCGGCGAGCTGCGTCGCCGGGCCGAGGCGCTCGCCGGATGGTTGCAGCGGCGCTGCGGCGTCGCGCGCGGCGACCGCGTGCTGCTCGACTTCCAGAACAGCCCGCAGTTCGTGATCGGCTACTACGCGATCCTGCGGGCCGACGCGTTCGTCGTGCCGGTCAACCCGATGCTGAGGACCGACGAGCTGCGCCACTACGTCGGCGACAGCGGCGCGCGCATCGTGCTGTGCGCGCAGGACAACTGGCCGCAGTTCGAGCCGCTGCTGGCCGGGTCGCCGGACGGCATCGCGTCGTTCGAGCATGCGCTCGTCGGCGCCTACGCCGACGCGCTGACGTCGCCGACCGACCTCGTCGTGCCGGACTTCGTGCGCGCCGCGAACGCCGTCGCGACGACGCGAGCGCGTGACGCGCTGGAACGACGCGATCGACGCCGCGTGCGTGCCGGCGCCCGCGCAGGCCGGACCGGACGACTGGTGCGTGATGCCGTACACGTCGGGCACGACCGGGCAAGCCGAAGGGATGCGTGCACACGCACCGCTCGGTGATGCACGTGCTGATGACCGGCGTCGCGTGGGGCCGGCTCGGCACCGAGACGGTGTCGCTCGTCGTCGTGCCGATGTTCCACGTCACCGGCATGCAGGTCATGAACGCGCTGATCGCCGCCGGCGGCACGAGCGTCGTGCTGCCGCGCTGGGACCGCAACGTCGCGGCCGCGGCGATCGCGCGCTACCGCGTGACGAACTGGACGTGCATCCCGACGATGATCATCGACCTGTTCGGCGAACCCGAACATCGGCGATTACGACCTGTCGAGCCTGACGTTCCTGTCGGGCGGCGGCGCCGCGATGCCGGAGGCGGTCGCGCAGAAGGTCAAGAACGTCTGGGGCCTCGACTTCATCGAAGGCTACGGGCTGTCCGAGACCATCGCCGCGTCGCACTCGAATCCGCCGCAGCGGCCGAAGAAGCAGTGCCTCGGCATCCCGATCTGCGACACCGACTCGCGGATCATCGATCCCGACACGCTGGCCGCGAAGCCGCAGGGCGAGACCGGCGAGATCGTCACGCACGGCCCCGGCGTCTTCCAGGGCTACTGGAACGATCCCGGACAAGACCGACGGCCGCGTTCATCGAGCACGACGGCAAGCGCTTCTTCCGCACCGGCGACCTCGGCCGCATCGACGAGGACGGCTACTTCTTCATGGTCGACCGGCTGAAGCGGATGATCAACGCGTCCGGCTTCAAGGTCTGGCCGGCCGAGGTCGAGGCGATGCTGTACCGGCATCCGGCCGTGCAGGAGGCCTGCGTCATCGGCGCGCGCGACGCGTATCGCGGCGAGACCGTCAAGGCGCTGATCGTGCCGACGCGGCGGAGTCGCGCGGCGACGACGCGGCGAGCGACATCGTCGCGTGGGCGCGCGAGCACATGGCGGCCTACAAGATCCCGCGCATCATCGAGTTCGTCGACGCGCTGCCGAAGTCCGGCACCGGCAAGGTGATGTGGCGCGCGCTGCAGGAAGCGGAGAACGCGAAGGCGAAGGCGCCGACGGACTGACGGGCACGCCGCCCTGCGCCGCGCCGCAGGGTCGCGCCGGTTGCGGCGCCCCGCGCGTCGCCGGCTGCCCTATCGCGCGGCGGGTCGAAGCCGCGCCAGTCGTGCGCCGGGAGCGGGCCGATCGCGCGATCGTCGTGGCGCTCGAGTTCGCGCAGCCGCGGCGAGCGGCCATCGCGCGGCTCAGTGCGCGTCGTGGCGCGCGTGCCCTTGGCGATGGTGCGGCGGCAGCCTCGGGACGCGCGTGCGACCCCAGACGACGTGCCACGCGAACGCCACGATCGCCGCGATCCCGAGCAGCGAGTGGATCCAGTGGGCCGCGTCGTGGCCGGCCTCGGCGCCGTACATCAGGTACAGCGCGCTCGCGACGAGCCCGGCGAGCATCGCCGCGTTGATCGCTCCGCTCCAGCGACCGCGCGCCGAGCGCCAGGTCACGACGACGTGCTGGACGACCGCGCCGCCGATCACGGCCGCCGCGAACACGGCCGTCACGCCGTGCGCGACCCACCACGGCCGCGCCGTCGACGGCGCCGCGTGCCAGCAGGTCGAGCGCGAGAACCACGCGACGCCGCTCGCCGCGCACAGCGACAGCGTCGCGTACGTCGTCCAGCGATGCCAGCGCGCCATGCGGCCGATGTGCAGGCGGCGCGTCACGAGAGGTTCAGTGCGAAAGGCGAACCGCGTCGAACGACGCGAGCAGCGCGTCGCCGTCGGCGCCGAGCGACGCGGCGACCTTCGTCAGCGCGTCGGCGACGAGGCAGGTCGGCGCGACGACCGAACAGATCGCCGCGGCCGGCGACGACGCGGCGCGCGCGCGCGTCGACGAGCAGCGCCGGCGCGCGGCCGGCACCGCCGGCATCGAGGCCGCGCCGCGACGTCGCGCACGCGCCGTCGGCGAGCATCCCGGCGAACGCGGGCGCCGTCGCCGCCGTCGCGGACGTGGATCGGCACCGCGCGCGACGCCGAGCACGCGCAGGTCGCCGCCGGCGTTGACGACCGCGCTCGCGACGCCGTGCGCGGCGAGCGCGTCGATCGCGCGGTCGACCGCGAAGCCCTTCGCGATGCCGCCGAGGTCGATCGCGAGCGGCACGCGACAGCGGACCGTGCGCGCGTCGTCGTCGAGCAGCACGTCGGCGAACGTGGCCTCGGGGTCGACGTCGACCGGCGTCGGCGGCAGCACGCCGCGTTCGACGAGCAGCGGCGCGACCGTGCAGTCGAACGCGCCGCCGCTGCGACGGAACAGCTCGCGCGCGGCGACCAGCACGTCGAACGTCCATGGATCGACCGCGACCGCGCGCCGGTGCGCGTCGCGGTTGATCGACGACAGGTCGCTGCCGGGGTCGTGGAACGACATGCGCGAGCCGACGCGCGGCGATCGCCGCGAACGCCGCGTCGAACGCCGCGGCGCGATCGACGTCGGCGGCGTCGTCGAGGATCGCGACCTCGACGAACGTGCCGAGCGCAGGGCGGCAGCGACGCATCACGGCGCGGCCATCGGCATCGACGTCGTCGCGTGCGCGGCCTTCATCCGAGAGGCTTCAGCGCGATCGCGTACATCGTCATCACGCGCTTGACGCCGTCGGTGATGTGCTTGCTCGACAGCGTCGCGCCGGAGATGTTCTCGATGTCGCTGGTCGAGCTTCAACGGCGAGTCGGACGTCTTGCCGACGAACTGGCGGCGCCACGACTCGTCGGCCACCTCGTAGCCGTACGACTCGAGGTACTCGAGGATCTCGACGTCCTTCACCTTGCCGGCCGCGTCGATGCCGACGGCGTACGTGATCGTCTCGTGCTTGCCGACGACCTGGTCGACGACGAACCAGCCGCCGCCCGCGACCTTCCAGATGCGATGGCCGTCGAACTTCAGGCTGACCGACGACGCGTCGTGCAGCTGCGACTGCTGCGCGTCGGTCAGCACGACCGGCGTCTGCGTCATCGCGGCATCGCCGAACATGACGTGCTGCGCCTGCTCGATCGACAGGTAGGTCTTCGCGTGCGCGCCGACCGGCACGACGAGCGCGCTCGCGACGGCGAGCGGCAAGGCGGAGGATTGCCAGTGCATCGGGTTGCCTCTCAGTTCAGCGGGATGCCGACCTTCAGCACGAACTGGTTGCGGCCGTGGTTGTCCCAGACCTTGCCGAGCGAGCAGTCGGCGGTGCCGTCGGCGTAGCAGCGGCCGCTGATCTGCCGGCGCCACGTCAGCGTGGCCCAGAAGTTCTTCGCCGCGTAGTGGACGGTCGGACCGATGAAGTTCGCCGTCTGCGTGTGCGTGTTGTAGAAGTAGCCGTCGGAGTCGTGGTGCCAGCGGCCTTCGATGCCGGCGCTCCAGTTGTCGGCGAAGCGGTAGCTCGCGCCGTACAGCAGGTCGAGCATCGTGTTGCGGATGATGCCGTCGCCGGCGTACTTCTCCTTCTCCTGCTCGACGAGCGCGTTCGCGACCAGGATCAGCCGGTCGTCGAGGAAGTTCGACTGCAGGATCAGCCGGTACTCGAGCTCGTCCTCGAGCTTGCCGAACGTCGGCTCGAAGTAGACGCCGACGCCCGACCGGCGACGTCACCGGGTTCGTGATGCGCCAGATCACCTCGAACGAGCCGCCGTCGATGCTGTTGCGGTTGTACGGGTCCTGCGTTGTTGTGCGCGCTCGGCACGCCGAAGCCGGCCGTGCACGGGACGGTGTCGCAGGTCTCGGGGCTGAGGTAGTTGCTTGTTCGCCTGGACGCGGAACGCGTTCAGGTAGCCGGCGATCTGCACGTCGTTCGTCAGGCCGTATTCGAGCTCCGACCGCAGCTCCGTCAGGTTGTAGCTGCCGACCGCCTGGCCGTGCGTCGTGTCGACGCGCTGCTCGAACTCCCAGCTGCCCTTCGGCTGCAGGTCGAGCGTGTAGACGAAGCCGAACAGTCCTTCGCCGGCCCGCGCGGGCGTCGCCCCGACCGCGAGAAGAAGGCCGGCGAAGCCGGCGGCGATCGCGCGACCGATCGAGGAAGTCCGCATGTCGAATCGTCCCTGAATGTGGATGAGAATGATTCGCATTCTAACCACATCGCCGCCGAGTGTGCGGATTCTCGTGGCACGGGTGACCTTTCACACGACATGCGTGCTGTCGGCCGCGCGAAGCGGCGCCGGCTGGCGGGCGCCGCTCGCGATCGGCCCGGCCGGTTCAGGCGCGCGCGGACGCGCCACCGCCGTCGCGCGGCGCGTCCGCGATCAGGACATCGGCGGCTGGCCGTTCGACGCCGTCAGGCCGCCGTCGACCGGCAGCGCGACGCCGGTCACGAAGCTCGCGTCGTCGCTCGCGAGGAACGCGACGACGGCGGCGACCTCGCCCGGCTCGCAGCCGCGGCCGAGCGGGATGCGCTCCCTGAACTTCGCCATCAGCTTGCGATCCTTCTGCATGTCCTCGGTCATCGGCGTGAACGTCAGGCTCGGGCAGACGCAGTTGATGCGCACGCCGTCGGCCGCCGCGTCGAGCGCGCTCGCCCGCGTGAGGTTGATGATCGCGCCCTTCGACGCGTTGTAGGCCGCGAGCGCCCAGTCGCCGCCGAGGCCCGACACCGACGCCGTGTTGACGATGCAGCCCTTCGACGCGATCAGGTGCGGCATCGCCGCGCGCGTGCCGTTGAAGACGCCGCCGGCGTTCGTGTCCATCGTCTTCTGCCAGTCGTCGAGCGAGACGTCGACGACGCTGCCCTCGGGCGCGATGCCGGCGTTGTTGACGAGCACGTGGATCGCGCCGAAGCGCTTCACGGTCGCGTCGACGAGCGCCTGGACCTGCCGATAGTTCGACACGTCGGTGCGACGGGTCATCGTCGTCGCCGGCGCCAGCTCGTCGGCCACCCGCGTCAGCTTGTCGAGCGTGTCGCCGGCGAGCACGACGGTCGCGCCCTCCGACGCGAAGCGCCGCGCGATCGCCGCGCCGATGCCGCTGCCCGCGCCGGTCACGATCACCACCTTGTCGTCGAATCGCATGCGGATCTCCGGTCGGCCGCACGCGACCCGATGCCGCGCACGATGCAGGTCAGGGACCGTCGACCGGCGTCCGAGTTTCGTCCCGGCGGGGCTTCGGTGACCGCCGGGACGACCGGGCCCGGTCAGCGCGCCGGCGTGAAGCCGCTCTTCGCGATCGCGTCGCGCGCGGCCGGCGTCTCGAACGACGCCTCGAGCGCCTCGGCGTCGCGACGATGCGGCGTGCCGGCGACCGTCGCGATGTCGTAGCGCGTCAGCCGCTTCAGGTCGCCCGGCAGCGTGCCGATCAGCCGGACGCCCGCGACCGGCAGGATCTCGGGGACCTGCTGGAAGCCGAGGTCGGCGTCGCCGCGCGCGACCGCCTCGACGACCATCCCGCCGTCGAGCAGCAGCAGCTTGTCGCGCACCCGGTCCTCGACGCCGAGCTCGCGGAAGACCGCGTTCATCAATCGTCCGCTCGTGCCCTTCGCCGGATCGACGATGACGATGCGGCGCGCCGCGAGCAGCGTCGCTCGCAACGCGTCGGGCGTGTCGATCGCGGGCGCCGGGGCGCCGTCGCGCACCGCGATGCCGACCTCGGTCTGCCCGAGCGGACGCCGCGTCGACACGTCGATCCGCTGCTCCTTCATCAGCGCGAACGTCACGTCGCTCGGCGCGATCAGCACGTCCGGCCGTTCTCCCGCCGCGAGCCGCTCGCGGATCGCGCCGGCCGTGGCGTACGTGGCGTCGACGTGCGGCAGCGACGGGTCGCGCGCCGCGAGCAGCGCCGACACCGGCGCCTTCATCGCGCCGGCGCACAGCAGCGTCAGGTCGTCGGCGATGGCCGGCGTCGCGGCGGCCGCGAACGACAGCGCGCAAGCGGCGGCGACGGCGGCGCGCCGCGTCATCGCTGCATGTTCATGATCTGGTCCATCGGCGGCATCATGTGGTTCAGGTGCGCCATGATCCACAGCGAGCCGAACACGACCAGCATCACGATCAGCAGGCCGAACGCGAGCGCGAGCACGTTGTTGATGCTGTCCGGGCCGGTCGTGATGTGCAGGAAGAAGACGAGGTGGACGCCCATCTGCGCGACCGCCAGGACCGACAGCGCGATCGGGATCGACGGCGCCCAGACCAGCGTGTGCGCGCGATGAAGAACGACACGCCGGACAGCCCGACCGCGAGCACGAGGCCGATCAGGTAGCCGCGGATGCCCGACGCGACGTCGGTCGCGTCCTCGTGCTCGTCGCCGGGCGCGAGGTTGCCCTGCGCCGGCTCGCGATCTCCGGGATCGTTGACGTGGTCGTGCGCGTGATCCTCGCGCGAGCCGAAACGGACATCGGTCATTGCGGCGCCACTCCGACGAGGTAGACGAGGCTGAACAGCGCGACCCAGATGATGTCGAGCGTGTGCCAGAACAGCGAGAAGCAGAGCAGGCGCCGCATGATGTCGTCGCGATAGCCCTTCGCGAACACCTGCGCCATCATCGTCAGCAGCCACAGCATGCCCGGCGGTGACGTGCAGGCCGTGGCAGCCGATCAGCGCGAAGAAGGCCGACAGGAAGCCGCTGCGCGTCGGCCCGGCGCCGTGCGCGACCATGTCGGCGAACTCGCGGATCTCGAGCGCGAGGAACGCGGCGCCGAGCACGAACGTCGCCGCCATCGCCCAGTAGTACATGCGGTTGTTGCGCGCCTGCGCGCCGATCATCGCGACGCCGCAGGTGAAGCTCGACAGCAGCAGGCACGCGGTCTCGATCGCGACGTTCGTGACGTCGAACAGGTCGCGGCCGCGTCGGGCCGCCGGCGGTGCTGTCCGTCAGCACCGCGTACGTCGCGAAGAACGCCGAGAACATGATGATGTCGCTGATCAGGAAGATCCAGAACCCGTAGCCGACGATGATCCGCTTGTCGTGCGGGCTGCAGCCTCGTGCGGCTCGGCGAGCCGATATCCGACCTCCGACCGCTGCGGGTTGTCGGCGCGAGCGTCGGCGTGCGGCGGTCGCTCATGTCGGCGCCGCGGCGAGCCGCGCCAGCGCCTCGGCGCGCGCGCTCGCGGTTCGCGCGATCGATGCGCGCGACGGTCTCGGCCGGGATCACTTCCTCGTGGCTGGTCGCGCCAGGCGAACACCACGAACGTCGCGAACGGCGCCGACGAAGCCGACGCGCGACCAGCCACCAGATGTGCCAGATCAGCGCGAAGCCGATGATCGTCGCGAAGAACGCGCAGATGAAGCCGGTCGGGCTGTTGCGCGGCATCTCGATCGGCTGCGTAGTCGGGCTCGTCGCGCAGACGGCGCCTGCTCGATGGCGCGCTGCTTGACGCGCCAGTACGCCTCCTCGCCTTCGATGTGCGGCAGCACGGCGAAGTTGAACATCGGCGGCGGCGACGGCGGTCGCCCATTCGAGCGAGCGGCCGTTCCACGGATCGCCGGTCACGTCGCGCAGCGCCTCGCGCTGGCGGATGCTGACGACGAGCTGCGCGATCTGGCAGCGCGATGCCGATCGATGATCAGCACGGCGCCGACCGCCGGCGACGAGCAGCCACGGCTGCCACTCGGGCACGTCGTAGTGCTGCATGCGCCGCGTCATGCCCATCAGGCCGAGCACGTAGAGCGGCATGAAGGCGACGTAGAAGCCGACGATCCAGAACCAGAACGCGGCCTTGCCGAGGCCCTCGTGCAGCTTGAAGCCGAACGCCTTCGGGAACCAGTAGGTGTAGCCGGCGAACGCGCCGAACAGCACGCCGCCGATGATGACGTTGTGGAAGTGCGCGACGAGGAACAGGCTGTTGTGCAGCACGAAGTCGGCCGGCGGCACCGCGAGCAGCACGCCGGTCATGCCGCCGATCACGAACGTGACGATGAAGCCGAGCGCCCACAGCATCGGCGTCGTGAAGCGCGACGCGGCCGCCGTACATCGTGAACAGCCAGTTGAAGACCTTCACGCCGGTCGGCACCGCGATGATCATCGTCGCGATGCCGAAGATGGCGTTGACGTCGGCGCCGGCGCCCATCGTGAAGAAGTGGTGCAGCCAGACCATGAACGACGAGGATGCAGATCGACCATCGTCGCCATCACCATCGACCGGTAGCCGAACAGCGGCTTGCTGCGAGAACGTCGAGAACACCTCCGAGAAGATGCCGAACGCCGGCAGGATGAGGATGTAGACCTCCGGATGGCCCCAGGCCCAGATGAGGTTCATGAACATCATCATGTTGCCGCCGGCCTCGTTCGTGAAGAAGTGGAAGCCGAGGTAGCGGTCGAGCAGCAGCATCGCGAGCGTCGCGGTGAGGATCGGGAACGCGGCGACGATCAGCAGGTTCGACGCGAGCGTCGTCCAGCAGAACATCGGCATGCGCAGGTAGCTCATGCCGGGCGCGCGCATCTTCAGCACCGTGGTCACGAGGTTGACGCCGGAGAGCAGCGTGCCGACGCCCGAGATCTGCAGCGCCCACAGGTAGTAGTCGACGCCGACGCCGGGCGAATACTGCAGCTCCGACAGCGGCGGATACGGCAGCCAGCCGGTGCGCGCGAACTCGCCGACGACGAGCGAGATGTTGACGAGCAGCGCGCCGGTCGCGGTCAGCCAGAAGCCGACCGAGTTCAGCGTCGGGAACGCGACGTCGCGCTCGCCGAGCTGCAGCGGCACGACGAAGTTCATCAGCCCGATCACGAACGGCATCGCGACGAAGAAGATCATGATCGTCCCGTGCGCCGAGAAGATCTGGTTGTAGTGCTCCGGCGGCAGGAAGCCGCGGCGCGTCCAGCGCGAGCGCCTGCTGCGCGCGCATCAGCAGCGCGTCGGAGAAGCCGCGCAGCAGCATCACCATCGCGAGCAGCACGTACATCACGCCGATGCGCTTGTGGTCGACGCGACGTGATCCACTCGCTTCCAGAGGTACGGCAGGTGGCCCTTCACGACGACCCACGCCGATCACGCCGAGCGAGCACGAGCGCCGACGACCGCCGACGAGACCAGCGGCGAGCGGCTGGTCGCACGGGATCGCGGACCAGGTCAGCTTGCCGAACATGTCAGTGCTCTCCCGGCTTCGACGTGCGCGCGTCTCCTGCGCGCCGTCGTGCTCGAGGTCGGGTCCGGGGCCCGGCGGCAGATCGCTGCGTCGACGACGCGCTCGAACAGGTCGACGTCGACCAGCGCCGAACGTCGACGGCGGATCGTTCGCGCTCTGCTTCGCGAGCGCGCGGTAGCGCGGCCCGTCGAGGCGCCGGCCGGCGTCGCGCGTCGCGGTTGACCCACGTCGCGAAGTCGGTCGGCGGACACCGCGTCGACGTCGAAGTGCATGTCGGAGAAGCCGTCGCCGCTGAAGTGCGCCGAGACGCCCGTAGTAGCGTCCCGGCCTCGTCGGCCTGCAGCTACAGCTCGGTCGTCATGCCGTTCATCGTGTAGATCATGCTGCCGAGCTGCGGCACGAAGAACGTGTTCATCACGCGACGCCGACGTCAGCGTGGAAGTGCAGCGGACGTCCGGCCGGCACGACCAGCTGCGTTGACGCTCGCGACGCGCTGCTCGGGATAGATGAACAGCCACTTCCAGTCGAGCGAGACGACCTGCGATGTCGAGCGGCGCGCCGTGGCTCTCGATCGGCTTCGCGGGGTCGAGGTCGTGCGAGCCGATCCAGGCGACGCCGCCGAGCAGCAGGATCACCATCAGCGGGATCGACCAGACGACGAGCTCGATGCGGCCGGAGAACTCCCAGTCGGGCAGGTAGCGCGCCTTCGTGTTCGACGCGCGATACCACCACGCGAACGCGAGCGTCGGCGACGATCGTCGGCACGACGATCGCCAGCATGATGACCAGCGAATCGAGCAGGATCGTGCGGTCGGCCGCGCCGATCGGACCCTTCGGATCGAGAACGTCCGGCTGGCATGCGGAAAGCACCAGCAGCGGGGCCAGACTCATCGTGCGTGCGATCCACGTGGACCACCGCCGATGCTGGGAACGTCCCACGCGACGACTCATAACGGCTCGAACAATGCCATAAATCGACGGGCGATGCGCGGGACCGATCGCGTCCGGCGCGGTGTCAGTGTGCCCGTCCTCCGATGCGAGGGGAAGCGCCGCGGGCGATCGCTCGCGCGGGCTCGTCGAGACGGTCCGACAGCTCTCCCGGTCGCCCCGCTCGACGACGTGCCGTTCGTCGCGCGCACGACCCGCTCCGACGCGTCGCACGAACGCTGCCTGCCTCGTGGCGATCATCGTGCTGCGTCGGCCGCATACCGCGCATCATCGCCGGGCCCTGTCGACACGGCGTGATCGTCGATCGACCGGTCGACGTGTCATCGCGCCCCGGTGCGATGTGCCTCCCGCCGCCGCGTGCAGGCCGCGACCTGCGCGTCGCGACCACGGCGCACGGCCGCCGGCGACGTCGATCGTCCCGCGCCGCTCAGGGGCTGAGCAGGTTGCCGGTGCGGAACGGCACCTTCCCGGCGATCCGCGCGATCGCCTCGCCGGGGTTCGCGTAGCGGCGCAGCGCGCGCGCGTAGAGCACGCCGGCGTGCCGCGCCCGCAGCGGCGTCGCGGTCCCCGCCATCGGGTCGACGATCTCGGCGACGACGTCGCCGGGCGCGATGCGATCGCCGGGGCGCTTGAAGAACGCGATCGCGCCGGCCGTCGGGGCGACGACGTCCTCCGAACCGGCGAGCGGCGTCGCCTCGCAGCGCAGTGCCGGCAGGGCCGACGCGCCGTCGCCGGCGATCAGCCCGCGATGCGCGAGGAAGCCGAACAGCGCCCGCGCGTCGGCCGCGGCGACGTCGTGCGCGACGTCGACCTGCCCGCGCAGCTCGACGGTGACCGCGAGGCAGGCCATCGGGATGCGCGGTCGCGCGTCGCCGCGCTCGCGCGCGAGCCGCTCGTCGAGCTGCCACCAGACGCCCGACAGGTGCTCGTCGAACGACGCGCCGCCGCTGTCCTTCGCGAGCAGCACGGTCTCGGCGCCGAGCAGCCGCGCGAGCGGCTCGCACTGCGGCCAGTACGGCGTCTCGCAGTACAGATGCAGCACCGCCTCGAGGTCGCAATGCAGGTCGAGCACGATGTCGGCGTCGCAGGCGAGCGACGACAGCGTCGCGACGCAGCGACGTCAGCTCGTTCGTCGCGTGCAGCGCGCCGACGTGCGCGCGCATCGCGTCGCGGACCAGCCGTCGGTTCGCGTCGGCGTCGTCGCCGAGCCGCGCCTCGACCGCCGGCGTGATCGCGTCGAGGTAGTCCGGATAGCCGCGATTGAAATTCTCGCCGCTCGTCGCGTCGAAGCGTCCGAGGCGCTGGTGCAGCAGCCCCTGCGACAGCCCGACCGGGTTCGCGACCGGCACGAGCACGATCTCGCCGTCGATCCGGCCGGCGGCCTCGGCCTCGTCGAGCAGGCGCGATCAGGTGATGCATGACGAGCATCCCGGGGATCTCGTCGGCATGCAGGCTCGCCTGGAGATACGCCTTCTCGCCGCGCCCGGGCTCGCCGTAATGCAGGCTGAACAGATGCCGGTCGGTGCCGATCGCCCCCGGCCCGATCGGATGCGGCACGCGCTTCATGCCGCGCGCGCGTCGCCGGACGCGGCCCGGACGATCGTCGACGACGCGCGCCGGCGCACCCCTGGCAGACGGGCGAGCGCCCGCGACCCGATGCGACGCGGCGCCGCGACGGGCGAGAAGGTCGGCGCGAGATCGATCACGGCCACGGCGAGGTCGGCTTCGAAGGGGACGGGGGTCGTCGCATGGAAGTGTTCGCGGCGCCGGTCGGGTCGACGATGGCCGGCACGACGTTCGCGATCGACGTCGCGTGCCGCATCGGGATCGCCCGTGCTCCACGCCGGCAGCGCACGGCGCGGCGCGGACGGCCGGACGCCTCGCGTCGTCGTCAGTGTCGCACGGCTCCTGCGAACGCGCGGTTGGCCCCGACCTCGCCGACCGGCGTCCCGCGCATCGCGCCGGCGACGAGCGCGAGCGCGGCGCCCGGCACGAACGGGAGCGCCGCCGGCGTGCGACGCCGGCGCGCATCGATCGTCTCGAGGTCCCGAACGGAACCGCCGATGGTCGCGATTCGCGTGTCGCGAGCGCGTCGTGGGACGGACTCGGAACGCGGCGTCGGACCTCGCGACGACGGCGCCAAATGCGTTGCGCCTGCGGGGTCGCTGTGCTTTAATCGCGGCCCTTGATCGGCCGGGGTCGGAAGCAGCGACGCGGCGAAGGCCGTCGACGACGGCGCCCGATCCCGCGTCGAACGCAGGGAACGCGGCTTGCGGGGGCGGCCGGGCGGCGTTTCCAGCGGGCCGAACGGCGAGCGTTCGCCACCCGATCCATGCCAAGTTTGCGGTCGCCCGCGCGGCCGGCCGACGCATCGGCGCGGTCGCGCCGAACCGGCATATCGAACGAGCTAGAGGAACGTATGGTAGCGAAGACCACCACGGCGAAGGCCGCCGAGAAGGCGAAGCCCCCGTCGACGAAGAAGACGTCGCCGGCGAAGAAGTCGCCGGTCGCCGAGGCCGCGGACGACCCGCACACCGAAGGCGTCGCGAAGGCGGCGCCGCGCGGCACGCGAGCGCGGCGCCGACCGCGTCATGTCCGAGGCGGAGATCCTGGCGGCGCCCGAGAAGGACTACATGAATCCGGCGCAGCTGCATGTTCTTCAAGGTCCGGCTGCAGACGATGGAGCAGGACATCCTGCGCAACGCCGGCGAGACGACCGAGCATCTGCGCGAGTCGATCATCGTTCCCGATCCGGCCGATCGCGCGACGATCGAGGAAGAGCATGCGCTCGAGCTGCGCACCCGCGACCGCGAGCGCAAGCTGTTGAAGAAGATCCAGCAGTCGATCCATCGCATCGACTCCGGCGAATACGGCTATTGCGAGGAGACCGGCGATCCGATCGGCGTGCCGCGACTGCTCGCCCGTCCGACCGCGACGCTGTCGCTCGAAGCGCAGGAACGCCGCGAGATGAAGCAGAAGATGTTCGGCGAGTAGACGGTCGAATCGTCCGTTCCGAGAAAAACGGCGCCGCGGCGCCGTTTTTCTTGGCCGTCGCGCGGCGGCGCGCGTGGTGCGCGCGTCACGACGTGTCGCGAGGCGCTTGCCGGTGGCGGACGCGGTCACTACACTCGCGCCCTTGTTCGTTCGAGCGAGTTCACCCCGTGGACTGTTTACCTGGTCGGAATTCCCGCGAGGCATCGTCCGCCTCCGGCGTCGCCGCCGACTAGCGCTCGCGCGCTCGGGGCGTGCCGCCCGCGAGCGCTTTCATCCGGGGTTCCGATTCGGCCCGTCGCCGCGAGGCCGGCGCACGCCGCCCGTGTCGTCGCGACGACGCGGCCGCGACGCGTCGCTCGCGTCGACCCACCGCTGTCAACGTCGATGGTCATCCTGCACGGTTGATCGGCGACCGACGCAGCACGAAAGACGCGCATGGCCATCGGCATCCTGAAGAACCTGTACGTCCGCTTCGTCGACACGCACGGCATGGCGCGGCATTTCCGCAGCCTGACGATCTGGGACGCGTTCCGCCGCGACGCGACGCCGCGCGACATGCCGCGACTCGTGTCGGAGCGGTTGCTCAGGGCGTCGAGCGCCGATGCGGACGCGGTGCTCGCGTCGCTGGACACGCAGCGCTCGGGGCTGTCGGACGAGCGCGCCGAAGCGATCCGGCGCGAAGTCGGCACGAACGAGGTCGGCACGCGAGAAGCCGATGCCGTGGTGGCGGCACCTGTGGGAGTGCTACGCCAATCCGTTCAACCTGCTGCTGACCGTGCTCGCGCTCGTGTCGTACTACACCGAGGACAAGACGGGGACGATCGTGATCGCGACGATGGTCGTGCTGTCGACGGTGCTGCGCTTCGTGCAGGAGACGCGATCGAACCATGCCGCCGACGCGCTGAAGGCGATGGTCGGCAACAAGGCGACGGTGATGCGCCGCGACCTGGCGGACGAGGCCGCCGACGAGGCCGCTCGCTACTTCGAGGTCGCGCTGCATCGTCGGGCGCCGCACCAGGCCGAGATCCCGATCAAGGATCTCGTGCCGGGCGACATCGTCGTGCTGTCGGCCGGCGACATGATCCCGGCCGATCTGCCGCGCGCTGACGACGAAGGACCTGTTCGTCAGCCAGGCCGCGATGACCGGCGAGTCGCTGCCGGTCGAGAAGTTCGCGACGCTGCGCGGCGTGGCGAACGCGAACGCGCTCGATCGCGACAACCTGCTGTTCATGGGCACGAACGTCGTCAGCGGCTCCGGCGATCGCGGTCGTCCTCGAGACCGGTCCGCGCACGTACTTCGGCGCGCTCGCGCAGAAGGTCATGGCCGCCGACCGCGCGCCGACCGCGTTCCAGACCGGCGTCAATCGCGTCAGCTGGCTGCTGATCCGCTTCATGTTCGTGATGGTGCCGCTGGTCTTCCTGCTCAACGGCCTGACGAAGGGCGACTGGCTCGAGGCGTTCCTGTTCGCGCTGTCGGTCGCGGTCGGCCTCACGCCCGAGATGCTGCCGATGATCGTCACGTCGACGCTCGCGAAGGGCGCCGTCGTGCTGTCGAAGAAGAAGGTGATCGTCAAGCGGCTCGACGCGATCCAGAACTTCGGCGCGATGGACGTGCTGTGCACCGACAAGACCGGCACGCTGACGCAGGACCGCATCTTCCTCGAGCGGCACACCGACGTCGACGGCGAGGAGTCCGACGAGGTCCTGAAGCTCGCGTACCTGAACAGCTACTACCAGACCGGCCTGAAGAACCTGCTCGACGTGCGCGGTGCTCGAGCACGCCGAGGTGCAGCGCGAGCTGAACGTCGCCGCGAACTATCGCAAGGTCGACGAGATGCCGTTCGACTTCCAGCGCCGCCGCATGTCGGTCGTCGTGTCCGAGCGCGAGGACCATCACGAGCTGATCTGCAAGGGCGCGCTCGAGGAGGTGCTCGCGGTCTGCACCGGCATCTGCGACGACGGCGCCAGCGACGCCGCTGACGCCGGACCGGCTCGCCGAGATCCGCGCCGCGACGGCGGAGCTCAACGAGGAAGGGCTGCGCGTCGTCGCCGTCGCCGTCAAGGAAGTGCCGCCGCGACAAGGAGACCTACGGCGTCGCCGACGAGGCCGGCCTGACGCTGATGGGCTACGTCGCGTTCCTCGATCCGCCGAAGGAGTCGACCGCGCCGGCGCTGAAGGCGCTGCGCCGAGCACGGCATCGAGGTCAAGATCCTGACCGGCGACAACGAGCTCGTCACGGCGAAGATCTGCCGCCAGGTCGGGCTCGAGCAGCGCGGGCTCCTGCTCGGCGCGCAGGTCGACGGCGATGTCCGACGCCGAGCTCGCCGACGCCGTCGTCGCGTCGAACGTCTTCGCGAAGCTGAGCCCCGCGCAGAAGGAACGCATCGTCGCGACGCTGAAGCGCACCGGCCACGTCGTCGGCTTCATGGGCGACGGCATCAACGACGCGCCGGCGCTGCGCACGGCCGACATCGGCATCTCGGTCGACTCGGCCGTCGACATCGCGAAGGAGGCGGCCGACATCATCCTGCTCGAGAAGAGCCTGATGGTGCTCGAGGAAGGCGTCGTCGAGGGCCGGCGCACGTTCGCGAACATGCTGAAGTACATCAGGATGACGGCGTCAGCTCGAACTTCGGCAACGTCTTCTCGGTGCTGATCGCGTCGCGCGTTCCTGCCGTTCCTGCCGATGCTGCCGCTGCAGCTCCTCGTGCAGAACCTGCTCTACGACGTCTCGCAGATCGCGATCCCGTTCGACCACGTCGACGCCGAGCTGCTCGCGAAGCCGCAGCGCTGGAACCCCGACGACCTCGGCCGCTTCATGATCTGGTTCGGCCCGGTCAGCTCGGTCTTCGACATCGTCACGTTCGCGCTGCTGTGGTTCGTGTTCAAGGCCGACACGCCGGACGCGCAGACGCTGTTCCAGTCGGGCTGGTTCGTCGAGGGGCTGCTGTCGCAGACGCTGATCGTCCACATGATCCGCACGCGCCGGCTGCCGTTCGTCCAGAGCCGCGCCGCGTGGCCGGTGCTGGTCATGACCGGGCTCGTGATGGCGGTCGGCGTCTATCTGCCGATGGGCGTGCTCGCCGGCTATTTCCGGATGCAGCCGCTGCCGTGGTCGTACTTCGCCTGGCTCGCCGGCATCCTGCTCAGCTACGTGCTGCTGACGCAGGCGATGAAGACGTTCTACACGCGGCGCTACGGCTGGCAGTGACGCGGCGTCGGCCGTCGGTCTCGTCCGGATGACCGACGCCGACGCGAAGCGATGTGGCAAGATGGCCGCGTCGTCCGGTGGGCGCGGTTGAGGAACGCCGCGCCACGCCGGAACACCCCGCGACGCCCGTGACTTCCTTCTCCTGATGCGTTCGCTCCGTCCTTCCGTGCGGCCCGCCGTCGCACGACTCTTCTTCGCGTTCCTGCTGCTGTTCGGGCAGCAGCAGGCGTTCGCGCACGCGCTGGAGCACGACGTCGACCGCATCCATCGCGAGGCCGGGTCGCCGGCCGGCGACGACCCGCTGTGCGCGAAGTGTCTCGCCGTCGCAGCGCTCGGTCACGCCGGCGGCGCGCCGGCCACGTTCCATGTCGACGCGTCACCGGCGACCCCGCCGCGCGTCGCCCGCGTGCCGCAACGGGCGGTCGTCCGCCGGTTCGAGGCCGCGTACCGGAGCAGGGCACCGCCGACCGTCTCCTGACATCGACGACGACTTCCGCGTCGCGCGGAAGCCTTCCCTGTCATGGAGAAGTCGCATGAACATGCCCCGACGGCATGCGATGGCTGTCGCCATCGCCTCCCTTTCCAGCAGTCTCGCGGCGGCCGCCGATCCGCGGCCGTCCCCCGGCGACGTCCCGCCGGCCGGCGCCGCGGCCACGGTCGTCGCGCAGGGTTCGCCGGCGCCCGCCCCGTCCACGACGACCACGGCCCCGGCTGCCGCGCCCGCGTCGCCCGCCGCGCCGGCCGCGCCTGCGCCCGCCGCCGCGCCGGCATCGCCTGCTTCGCCCGCGTCGGCGTCCCCGCCGGTGCAGCAGCTCGAGGCGGTGCAGGTCACCGGCAAGCGGCTCGACGCCGCACGCAACCAGATCTCGCCGGACACCGGCAGCAGCGTGTTACCGGTTCGACCAGGCCGACATGCAGACGCTGCCGCTCGGCAAGGACACGCCGCTGAACCAGGTGCTGCTGCAGGCGCCGGGCGTCGTGCAGGACAGCTACGGCCAGCTGCACGTGCGCGGCGACCACGCGAACCTGCAGTACCGCATCGACGGCGTGCAGATCCCCGAGGCGATCTCCGGCTTCGGTCAGTCGCTCGAGACGCGCTTCGCGAACCAGATCAGCCTGCTGACCGGCGCGCTGCCGGCGCAGTACGGCTACCGCACGGCCGGCGTGATCGACATCCGGACCGCCGGGGCGGGTCTCGCGACCGGCGGCGACGTCTCGGTCCTCGGCGGCAGCCGCGGCCATGGCGAAGGCAGCGTCGAATACGGCGGCACGAGCGGCGCGTGGAACTACTACGCCGACCGGCTCGTCCCTGCGCGACGACGAAGGGCATCGAGAACCCGACGTCGAGCCGCAGCGCGCTGCACGACACGACGTGGCAGTCGAAGGGCTTCGCGTACCTGTCGAACGTGCATCGACGCGAACAGCCGCATCAGCCTGATCGTCGGCACGTCGAACAACCGCTTCGAGATCCCGGACGTGCCGGGGCAGACGCCGAGCTACGCGCTCGCCGGCGATCCGGCGGTCGACTCCGCGACGCTCGACGCGCGCCAGAACGAGAAGAACACGTTCGAGGTCCTGACGTACCAGTCGAGCCCGACGGACCGCGTCGACTACCAGCTGTCGCTGTTCGCGCGGACAGCGACGTCGCGTATCAGCCCGACCCGGTCGGCGACCTCGTGTTCGACGGCGTCGCGGCGCAGATCGTCCGCAAGAACGACGCGCGCGGCCTGCAGGGCGACCTCAGCTTCCGGCTGAGCGACCGCACACGCTGCGCGGCCGGCGTGTTCGCGCAGCAGGAGCGGGCGTCGACGAGCGAGCACGTCGGCGGTGTTCCCGGCCGACGCCGACGGCAACCAGACCTCGCACGACGCCGATCGCGATCGACGACGGCAACGGGCTGCGCGGCGAGACCTACGGCGTCTACCTGCAGGACGAATGGCAGCCGGTCGACAAGCTCGACGATCAACTACGGCTCGCGCTTCGACCACGTGTCGACGGTGACGAACGAGAAGCAGTGGAGCCCGCGCCTCGGCGCGACGCTACGACGCTGACGCGCGACGCTGCGCCTGCACGCCGGCTACGCGCGCTACTTCACGCCGCCGCCGACCGAGAAGATCGACACGACCTCGGTCGCGAAGTTCCAGAACACCACCAACGCGCTGCCGTCGGACGCGGACACGGCGGTGAAGTCGGAGCGCTCGAACTACTTCGACGCCGGCGTCTCGCAGTCGATCGGCACGCCGACCTGATCGCTCGGCCTCGACGCCTACTACCGCAAGGTCCGCAACCTGCAGGACGAGGGCCAGTTCGGCAACGCGCTGATCTACTCGGCCTTCAACTACGCCAAGGGCCGCATCCGCGGCGTCGAGCTGTCGACGACCTACCGGCACGGCGGGCTGGTCGGCCTACGGCAACGTGGCGCTGTCGCAGGCGCGCGGGCAAGGACATCGTCACCGGCCAGTTCAACTTCGATCCGGACGAGATCGCCTACATCGCGTCGCACTGGGTGCATCTCGACCACGACCAGGCGGTGACGGCGTCGGCCGGCGTGTCGTACCGCTTGGCGGCGAGACGACGCTCGGCGCCGACGCGCTCTTCGGCAGCGGCCTGCGCAGCGGCTTCGCCAACACCGACCACCTGCCGCGCTACACGCAGGTCAACGCTCGCGGCACGCAGGACTGACCTCGGCGGCGCGCTCGGCAAGATCGACGGGCGGCGTCGCGTGCATCAATCTGTTCGACCGCGTCTACGAGCTGCGCGACGGCACCGGCATCGGCGTCGGCGCGCCGCAGTTCGGGCCGCGCCGCGGCATCCTCGGCGGCCTCACGAAGACGTTCTGAAGGCGCGGCGACGCGTCGCTGCCCGCCGGCGCCGCCCGTCGCTCGCGGCCACGCTCCACCCCGAAGCGCCGTTTCTTGCGTGCTAGACTGAATCCTCCCCGGGAAGCGGTCCGCGCTTCGCGGCCGGACGCGTGGATTCGTTTCAAGCAGCGGAGCAGGTGTGGCTTTTTCGGGGCTGTTCGGGAAGAAGAAGAGCAAGGACAACGAACCGCGCGACCGTGCGTCGAACGACGCCGCGCGCCCCGACGCCGCGCAACGCAAGAACGGCACCGCCCCCGCCGGCACCACCCGCCGCGGCCCGAGCACGCGATCGCCGCCGACGCTGTCGCCGCGTGACGTCGCCCGCGCCACGGCCGAGAAGATCGACCTGATCGAGTCGCAGATCGAGTCGGAGATCCTGCAGTCGCGCAGCGACTTCGCCGCGCGGAGTCGGCCGTCGACGACCGGCATCGACCGGCCCACCGCGACGCGCACGCAGGACACCGTGAGCGGCATCACGACGTCGACCGACCTGATGCTCGGCGATTCGCACCTCGCGCATTCGATGGTGCTCGCCGACGCGGGCAACCCGGTGCTCGAGGAGGCCGCCATCCTCTACGCGAACGGGCAGGACCTGCCGGCCGTCTCGGTGCTCGCGGCGGCCGTCGCGAACGACCGCAGCACCGAGACGTGGCTGATGCTGCTCGAGCTCTACCAGTCGCTCGGCAAGCGCGCGGAGTTCGAGAACCTCGCGATCGAGTACGCCGTCCGCTTCGAGACGTCGGCGCCAGCGTGGTCCGACGCCGCCGCGAAGAAGCCGGTGACGCGCGCCGCGGCGCCCGCCCCGCGGACCGCCATCGTGTTCAAGGGCGCGCTCGACGTGCGGATCGTGCCGCAGCTCGAGCAGCTCAAGAAGATCGCGCAGCGCAGTGCCGTGCTGCACCTCGAGTTCGACCAGGTGACGTCGGTCGACGCCGGCGGCGCCGAGCTGATCCTGCGCGTCTTCGCCGCGTTCGAGAAGTCGAACCACGAGGTCGCGATCAGCGGCGCGGCGCAGCTCGCCGAGCGGTTGCGCGCCGCGATCGAGGTCGGCCGCCGCGACGAGTCCAACGCGGTGTGGATGCTGCTGCTCGAGGTCTACCGCATCCTCGGCCGCCAGGCGGACTTCGAGGAAACGAGCATCGACTACTGCGTCACGTTCGAGGTGTCGCCGCCGTCGTGGGAACCGGCGTCGCCGAAGTACCTCGTCGACGACGGTCCGAAGGTCGTGCCGGCCGAAGCCGCGGCGCCGGTCGACGACGACGCGGCACTGCCGCCCGACCACGTGGCGCTCGGCGGCGAGCTGACCGGCAAGGCCGACGCCGAGCTGGCGCGGTTGACGCAGTTCGCGAACGACCGGCAGCGGGTCGTCGTCGACTGCGCGAAGCTGGCGCGCGTCGACTTCACCGCGGCCGGGCTGCTGCTGAACTGGGCCGTCGGCATGCGCGGCCAGAAGAAGGACCTCGCGTTCATCCACGTCGGGCATCTCGTGGCGGCGCTGTTCGTCGTGATGGGCCTGCACGAAGTCGTCCCGATCGAGCGACGCAAGGTCTGACCCGCGTCCCCGGCCGCGGCCGCACGCGACCGCGCGCGCACGGCGGATCCCGTCGCGGACCGCCCGTCGTCGAACGCCCGCCGCGCCCCATCCGCGCGAGCCCCGCGTCGCGAATCGCCGCCTTCGACCGCAATTTCGATGGCTCGTCAACGCGCGCGCAATTCGGTAACGTCGCGATTCCATCGCAGCGTGCGCGCCGCGCCGGCCAGGACGGCGACCGCCGTCCGCCGACGGCTCCGAGCCGGCCGGTTCGAGACGCCGCGCCGGCGCGTCGCACGAAGAGGACGATTCGTCGAATCCGCGCTTCCGGAGACCGGAGGCGCGGCGCCATCGGCCCGCGCGGCGAGCGCGGGCGCCGCAGACCGTGCGTCGATACGCCGGCTGCTCATCCAGGAGACTCAGATGAAGTTGAAATCGATCGTATCGGCCGTCGCGGCCGCGGCGGCCCTGACCGCGTCGGCCCAGGCACTCGCCGTGGATCCCGCGTTGATCGCGGCGCGGCAGAAGTTCTTCGGCGCCGACAATGTCGACGCGTCCACCGGTGCCGTGAAGAAGGACAAGGTGATCCTGTCGTGGATCACGAACGCGAGCTACGCCGCGTCGATCGAGGGCCGCGTCCTGCTGCTCGATACCTGGGTGACCCGCGCGGAGACCACCCCCGGCCGCACCCCGTTCGTGGTGCAGGACCTGGTCGACCTGCATCCGGAAGCGATCCTGCTCGGGCACGGCCACGGCGACCACGCCGACAACGCGGCCTACATCGCGCATTCGCTGAGCATCCCGATCTACGCGACGCCCGAGACGTGCGACGCGATGCAGGCGGACGCGGTCAAGTACTTCGGGGCCAACGCCTCCGTGCTCTGCAACGCGCTGACGTCGCGCCTGTCGATTCCGGGCGCGGAGATCGTGCGGATCAGTCAGCTCGAGCCGCTCGCGTGCATCGTCGCGTTCAAGCACATCCACTCGAATCTCGTTCCGTACGACCCGACCTACGCGAAGGTTCCGATCCAGAACATCGCCGACCAGCGCGAGCCGCAGCTGTATCCCGCCGGCACCGCGTTGTCGTACCCGACGACCGGCAGCGGTGGTCCCGGCGGCCCGATGGCGATGTTCTATCAGTTCGTGCTGCGCGGCGGCTACAACTTCGCGCTGACGTGGCACAACAGCACCGGCCCGCTGAAGGAAGGCGTCGGACCCGACATCCCGACGCTGCCGGCCGGCTCCGGCAACTACGGTCCCGCCGTCGGCGCGCACCTGTTCTCGATCATGGACGCCCTGCCGCGCACCGACGTCGAGCTCGGGGCGATCGCGACGCTCGGCTACACGACCAATGGCGTCCGCGACGCGGTGATGTACAACCAGCACCTGCGCTCGAAGCTCTACATCCCGATCCACCAGGATGTCGTCGCGGTGCCGAGTTCGTCTCCCGAATGGCGGGTCGGCTGGCTGGCCCAGCAGGACGCGATGGGCGTTCCCGCGTCGCAGCGGCCGATCACGCGCTGGCAGACGGATCCGCTCGACTACACGCGCCCCCTGGTCTTCACGCCGGGCGACCCGCTGTGGTCCGATCCGACGAAGGCGAGCTCCGTCGCGCAGTTCTGCAGCTGAGCGCGCAGCAGCCGTCGCGGCGGACGGCGGACGTCGTCGCGAGCGCGTCGCGACGGCTCGCCGTTCGCGGCTGAACGGACGGTCGACAGGACGCGCCGCGCGGCGTCGGTGATCCGCGCGGCGTCGGCGTCCCGCGCCGCGCCGCGCGGCGCCTCGACGCGGCGGACGCGGACGCCGCCGCAGCTTGAATTGCCGCCGCATGCCCCGAACTCCGCAGGCATTCACATCGGAGTTCCCATGGAGCAGTTCCACGGCACCACCATCGTCGCCGTGCGTCGCGGCAATCGCGTCGCCGTCGGCGGCGACGGACAGGTCACGCTCGGCAACATCGTCGTCAAGGGCACCGCGCAGAAGGTGCGGCGCCTGTACCAAGGCAAGATCCTCACCGGTTTCGCCGGCAGCACCGCCGACGCCTTCTCGCTGCTCGACCGCTTCGAGGCGAAGCTCGAGAAGCACCAAGGCAATCTGCAGCGCGCGGCCGTCGAGCTCGCGAAGGACTGGCGCACCGACCGCATCCTGCGTCGCCTCGAGGCGATGCTGATCGTCGCCGACCGCGAGCACACCTATCAGATCACCGGCAACGGCGACGTCCTCGAGCCGGAAGGCGGCGTGACGGCGATCGGATCGGGCGGCGTCTACGCGCTGTCGGCGGCCAAGGCGCTCGTCGACAACACCGACCTCGACCCGGCCGACATCGTCAAGAAGTCGCTGACCATCGCCGGAGATCTGTGTATCTACACCAATCAGTCCCACGTCATCGAGACGCTGGAGTAGGACCACCATGTTCGAATTCCAATCCCAACCGGGAACCCGCATGTCGCCTCAATCCCTGACGCCGGCCGAGATCGTCGCCGAACTCGACAAGCACATCGTCGGCCAGAAGAACGCGAAGCGCGCCGTCGCGGTCGCGCTGCGCAACCGCTGGCGCCGCCAGCAGGTCGCCGACCCGCTGCGTCACGAGATCACGCCGAAGAACATCCTGATGATCGGTCCGACCGGCGTCGGCAAGACCGAGATCGCGCGTCGACTCGCGCGGCTCGCCGACGCGCCGTTCGTGAAGGTCGAGGCGACGAAGTTCACCGAGGTCGGCTACGTCGGCCGCGACGTCGACACGATCATCCGCGACCTCGTCGAGACCGCCGTCAAGGAGACGCGCGAGGCGGCGACGAAGCAGGTCCGCGCGCGCGCCGAGGACGCGGCCGAGGAGCGCATCCTCGACGCGCTGCTGCCGCAGCCGCGCGACTTCGGCTTCACGGCGCCGGCGCCGACGCCCGACCCCGAGCACGCGAACGACAGCAACGCCCGCCAGAAATTCCGCAAGCGGCTGCGCGAGGGCGAGCTCGACGACAAGGAGATCGAGATCGAGCATCGCGCCGCCGGCGTCGAGCATGGAGATCATGGCGCCGCCCGGCATGGAAGAGATGACCGAGCAGATCCGCGGCATGTTCCAGAACCTGTCGGCGAACAAGGGCAAGAAGACGCGCAAGGTGAAGGTCGGCCGACGCGAAGAAGCTGCTGATCGACGAGGAGGCGGCGAAGCTCGTCAACGAGGAGGAGCTGAAGGCGGACCGCCGTCCAGAACGTCGAGCAGAACGGCATCGTGTTCCTCGACGAGATCGACAAGATCGCGTCGCGTCAGGAGTACGGCGGCGCCGACGTGTCGCGCCAGGGCGTGCAGCGCGACCTGCTGCCGCTCGTCGAGGGCACGACCGTGTCGACGAAGTACGGGATGATCAAGACCGACCACATCCTGTTCATCGCGTCGGGCGCCTTCCATCTCGCGAAGCCGTCGGACCTGATCCCGGAGCTGCAGGGCCGCTTCCCGATCCGCGTCGAGCTCGAGTCGCTGTCGGTCGACGACTTCGAACGGATCCTGACGCAGACCGACGCGGCGCTGACGAAGCAGTACCTGGCGCTGCTCGCGACCGAGGACGTGCACGCTCGACTTCACGCCCGAAGGCATCCGCCGGCTCGCCGAGGTCGCGTTCTCGGTCAACGAGCGCACCGAGAACATCGGCGCGCGGCGGCTGTACACGGTGATGGAGCGGCTGCTCGAGGAGCTGTCGTACGAGGCGACCGAGCTCGCCGGCCAGACGGTGCGTGATCGACGCGGCCTACGTCGACGAGCGGCTCGACGAGCTGTCGAAGAGCGAGGACCTCGCGCGCTACGTGCTGTGACGTCGCGGGGCCGCGGGACGATCCGCGGCCCCGCGCGGATGCACCACGCGCACGCCTCGGGTCCGCGTCACGTCGCGCGCAGCGTCGCGAGGTACGCCAGCGCGGCGATCGCGCGGCTGCCGTACCACGACAGCAGCTCGCCGTCGACGAGCTGCACGCGCGGCGCGAGCCCGGCGAGCGACGCGACGTGCTCGTCGCCGAAGCGATACGGTTCCGACGACAGCAGGATGCGGTCGACACCTTCCGCCGCACGGGCGAGGTCGATCGCCGGATAGCGCGGCGACGACGGCGTGGTCGCATCGATCGCCGACGAGACATCGATCTGCCCGCCAACCGATCGACGCGAGCATCGCCGCGATGTACGTGTCGCGCGCGATCGTCATCCACGGGTCTTTCCAGATCAGGTACAGCACGCGCTGCGGCGGCCGGTTCACGACGCGCCGACGCGGCGAGTTCGCGCCATGCCGACTCGAAGCGCGCGACGAGCGCGTCGGCCTCGGCTTCGCAGCCGAACACGTGACCGAACAGGCGATACAGCTCGACGTTGTCGCGCGGCGTCGCGGGATGCGTCACGACGACGTGCGGCACGAACGCCGCGAGCGCGTCGACCGTCGGCTTCTCGTTCTCGTCGACGTTGACGACGAGATGCGTCGGCGCGAGCCGGCGGATCCTGGCGGCGTTGACCGTCTTCGTGCCGCCGATCCTGGCGATGCCGTCGACGACGCCGGCCGGATGGACGCACCAGCCGGTTCGCCCGACGATCGACGACGCGAGGCCGAGGTCGCACAGCAGCTCGGTCAGCGACGGCACGAGCGACACGATCCGCAGCGTGCCGCGGTCGTCGCATCGACGATGCGGCGTGCCGAGCGCGTCGCGGATCGTCGCCGGCGGCGGGACGGCGCCGTCGCTCACGCCCGTTCCGACAGCCGCGGCTTGCGGCCGCGCCCGGCGATCGCCGCGTCGTACAGCGCGTCGGGCAGCACGCGCATCAGACGCGCGACCCACGCCATCTGCCACGGGATGACGCGATAGCTGCGGCCGCTCGCGATCGTCGCGAGCGCGCGCTCGGCGAAGCGGTCGACCGGCATCAGGAACGGCATCGGGTAGGGATTGCCCGCGCGTCATCGGCGTCGCGATGAAGCCGGGCGCGATCGTCACGACGCGGATGCCGGTCCCGCGCAGTTCGATGCGCAGGCTCTCGGCGTACGATCGCGACCGCGGCCTTCGACGCGCTGTACGCGCCGCTGCCCGGCAGGCCCCGCACGCCGGCGACGCTCGCGATGACGACGAGGCGTCGACCGCCGGCGATCGGCGGCGCGGCCTTCATCGCCTCGACGAACGGCGCGAACGTCGCGACGGTCGCGACGAGGTTCGTGTCGACGATGCGACGGAACGACGCGAGGTCGCGCGGATCGCCGGTGTCGGTGCCGCCCGAAATGCCGGCGTTCGCGATCACGACGTCGGGAAGGCCCATCGCCGCGATCGCGCGCGCCGGCGACGACGGCGAGCGCCGCGGCGTCGGTCACGTCGACGGCGAACACGCGATGGTCCTCGGGGTGCGCGAGCGGCGCGCGCACCGCCTCGAGCGCGTCGCCGCGTCGCGCGACCAGCGCGCACGACGCGCCGCGGGCCGCATAGGCCTTCGCGAGCGCCGCGCCGATCCCGCTCGATGCGCCGGTGATGAAGACCTTCATCGACGACGGCAGCGGACCGACGTCGCTACCGCCGGGCGTCGGTCACTTGCCGCTCGCGACGCGCGCGACGAACAGATCGGCGTTGCCGATCGACCGCGCGTCGATGTTGACGAGGTACTTGCCGCCGACGCCGAGCTCCGGGATGCCGGTCACGCCGTAGGCCGCCGCGATCTGGTTCGCCCGCGTCACCTTCGACTGCACGGCGAACGAGTTGAACGTGTCGACGAACTGCTTGCGGTCGATGCCGTTCTTCTCGGCCCACGACGCGATCGCGTCGGCGTCGGCGTTGTAGGCCAGCGTGTGCGTCGTCGTGGATCGACGCGAAGACCTTGCTGCGCAGCTCCTTCTCCTTGCCCATCGCGTCGAGCGCGTAGTACAGCCGCTGCAGGTTCGACTCGCTCGCGCGGAACGCGGTCGGGACGGGCACGTACACCATCGCGACCTTCGCCTCGTTGCGCCGCGCCCAGTCGCGCATCGTCGGCTCGAACTCGTTGCAGTGCGGACACCAGTAGCCGAAGAACTCGATGACCTCGACCTTGCCGGCCGGCGCCGTCGTCGGCTGCGGCGGCTGGACGACGACGTAGTTGACGCCTTCCTTCAGCGTGCCGACCTGCGCGAAGGCCGTCGACGCGGCGAGCGTCGCGGCCGCGACGAGCGCGACACGCAACAGGCGGGCGACCGACGCCGACGCGCGGCGGGTCTGGTGACGATTCGATTCGATCATGCGGAGGTCCGGAAAGGTGAGGGCCGCGCGCATCGCGCGACCGGAGGTCGACGGCGCATTCGCCGTCCGGCGGCTAGCGGCCCGGGGCGACCAGCGTCGCCTCGACGCCGTTCTCGATCAACCGCTGCCGGGCCCGGTTCAGATCGTCGATGCGGCCGTAAGGTCCCAGCCGCACGCGGAAAATCTTCGCGCCGTCGCGATCGGCCGGTTGCACGCGCGACTCGAACCCGAGCAGCGCGAGCCGGCCCCGCATGCTCTCCGCGTCGTCGGCGTTCGAGAACGCGCCGGCCTGCAGCATCGTGATGCTCGTGTCGGGCGGCCGGTCGACGACGGCGGCTTCGGGCCGTCGGCGCCGGGCGCGACGTTCGGCGGCGGCGGCGCGATGACGGTCGTGCTCAACGACGGCGTGGACGACGCGGGGGTCGACGGCGGCGGCGTGTCCTTCGCGTACAGGCTGCGGTTCGGGTCGGGCAGCTTCGTGCCGTCGGGCTCCGTCGGCGTCGCGACGCGGGTCGGCTTGCTGACGAACGGCACCGTCGCCTTCGTGACGAACAGCGCGACGACGACCGCGATGCCGAGGCCGAGCACGACGCCGATCACGAGCCCGAGCAGGGTGTTGCCGTCCTCGCGGCGGTCGAAGCGGCCACCGGTCATGCGATCTCCTCGAAGCGGCGCGGCGACGCGCGGTCGGTCCGCGGCCTCACATCTTCTGCGGCGCCGAGACGCCGGCGATCGCGAGCCCGTTCGCGATCACCGGCGGGTCGCGGCGAGCAGCGCGGCCCGCGCGTCGCGCAGGGCCTCGTCGTCGACCAGGACGCGCTCGGCATTGTAATAGCTGTGCAGGTCGGCCGCGCAGTCCTTGAGCCAGAACGCGAGCTGATGCGGCGCCATCTCGGCGGCCGCGTCGGCCAGCATCTCGCGGGTATTCGGCGAGCCGCTGCATCAGCGCGATCTCGCGCGGCGCGACGAGCGGCGACAGGTCGGCATCGGCGAGCGTCGCGACGTTGCGTTCCCAGTCCGGGCCGCCCCATCGCGCGAGCACCGAGCAGATCCGCGCGTGCGCGTACTGCACGTAGTAGACCGGGTTCTCGTCGGACTGCTGCAGCGCGAGGTCGACGTCGAACGTGAACTCGGTGTCGGCCTTGCGCGTGATGAAGAAGAAGCGCACCGCGTCGCGGCCGCGCACGTTCGGCTCGTCCCCGCCGCCGCTCATCGTGATCAGGTCGCGCAGCGTCACGTAGCCGCCGGCGCGCTTGCTGATCTTGACCTCCTCGCCGCCGCGCATCACGCGGACCATCTTGTGCAGCACGTAGTCGGGGTAGATCGCCGGCAGGCCGAGGTGCTCGCGCGTCGGAGATGGCGCGCAGGCCCGGCGCGCACGCGCGCGACCGTGCCGTGGTGGTCGCTGCCCTGGACGTTGATCGCCTTGCCGGTAGCCGCGCTCCCACTTCGCGAGGTGGTAGGCGACGTCGGGCACGAAGTACGTGTACGTGCCGTCGGACTTGCGCATGACGCGGTCCTTGTCGTCGCCGAGGTCCGCGTACGCCGTCGTCGCGAGCCACAGCGCGCCGTCCTTCTCGTAGGTCTTGCCCGCGTCGATCGAGCGCCTCACCGTCTGCGTCGACGCGGCCGTCCGCGTACAGCGACGACTCGAGGAAGTAGTGATCGAACGCGACGCCGAACGCCTTCAGGTCGAGGTCCTGCTCGCGGCGCAGGTAGGCGACCGCGAAGCGACGGATCGCGTCGAAGTCGTCGACGTCGCCGGACGCGCGACCGCGGCATGTCCGTCGGCGTCGTCGGGCGGCGACCGGCTGTCCGCGCGAGTAAGTCGGCCGCGATCTCCGCGATGTAGTCGCCGTTGTAGGCCGACTCGGGCCAGCCGTCGTCGCCGGGCGCGAGCCCCGCGCGCGCGCCTGCACCGACGTGGCGAGCGTCGCGATCTGCACGCCGGCGTCGTTGTAGTAGTACTCGCGCGTGACCGCGCGGCCCTGCGTCGTCGAACAGCGACGCCATCACGTCGCCGAGCGCGCCCTGCCGGCCGTGGCCGACGTGCAGCGGACCGGTCGGATTGGCCGACACGAACTCGATCATGACCTTCGCGTCGTCGCCGGTCGCCGGCGGCTTCGCGCCGAAGCGCTCGCCTTCGTCGAGGATCGCCGCGACGACGGCCTGATGCGCCTTCGGCGACAGGAACAGGTTGACGAAGCCCGGCCCGGCGATCTCGGCGCGGGCGACGAGGCCGTCGTCGGCGGACAGCAGCGCGTCGACGATCGCCTGCGCGATCTCGCGCGGGTTGCGCCTTAGCCCCTTCGCGATCTGCAGCGCGACGTTGCACGCGACGTCGCCGTGCGACGCGACCTTCGGGCGCTCGAGCGTGACGACCGGCACGACGCCGCTGCCCGCGACGAACGGCGCGAGCGCGGCGTCGATGCGTTCGGTGATCGCGGTGCGGTGGACGTCGAGCATGGGGTCGCGGCGAGGCGCGGGGCGGGCAAAAGGGGTCGAATTATAAGGAAGCCCGGCGCGCGGCCGCGCAACCGTTCTTGGGCGCTACTTGCGCCGCGCGCGCGGATGCGCGGCGTCGTACACCTCGGCGAGCCGCTTGAAGTCGAGGCTCGTGTAGACCTGCGTCGCGGCGATGCTCGCGTGGCCGAGCAGCTCCTGCACGGCCCGCAGGTCGCCCGACGCCTGCAGCAGATGCGACGCGAACGAATGCCGCAGGACGTGCGGGTGGACGTTGACCGGCACGCCGGCAGCGCGGGCATGCGCCTTCAGCCGTGTCTGGATCGAGCGGCCCGACAGCCGGTCGCCGCGGCTCGACAGGAACAACGGATGCGGGTCGGCCTTCAGCCAGGTGCCACGGACCGCGAGCCATCGTGCGATCGCGTCGCGCGCCTTCGCGCCGACCGGCACCGTGCGGCGCTTGCCGCCCTTGCCGGTCACCGTGACCTCGGCGGCCGCGCGGTCGAGCCAGCCGGTCGAGCGATGGACGCCGTCGTCGGCGTATGCGACGTCGAGCGCGACGAGCTCGGACAGCCGCAGGCCCGACGAGTAGAAGAGCTCGTGGATCGCGGCGTCGCGCAGCGCGGTCGCGGTCGCCTCGCCGTCGTCGGCGGCGAGCGGCGCGTCGAGCAGCTGCATCGTCATCGTCTCCGACAACGCCTTCGGCAGGCGCTTCTTCGCCTTCGGCGGACGGACGTCCGCGACGGGGTTCGCGCCGCCGTCCTCGTATTGCGCGAGCCAGCGGAAGTAGCCGCGCCACGTCGACAGCGCATGCGCGATCGAGCGCGCGCCGAGGCCGCGGGCATGCAGCTTCGCGGCGTAGCGGCGGATGTCGGCGTCGCGCAGCGACTCGACGGTCGGCGGCTTCGGCTCGGCGTCGGCCAGCGTCGCGAGCGTGACGAGCGCGCGTCGGTAGGCCTTCAGCGTGTGCGCCGCGAGCTTGCGATGCGTCTCGAGATGCGCGAGGTAGCGGCTGGCCGACGCCGGCAGCCGGCTCGACGCGTCGCCTTCGTCGCCGTCGTTCAACGCAGCAGCCGCGTCAGCGCGGCGCTCGACGTCTCGCCGATCCGCGCGAGGAAGTCGATGCCCATCCCGTCGTGGAAGCGGCGCGCGTCGGCCGAGCCGAGCGCGAGCAGGCCGAACGCGGCGGGCGCCGCGCCGCGTCGCAGCGGGATCAGCGCGACCGAGCGGACGTCGGGGGCGGGGCCGGCGTCGGCGTGCGCCGCGGCGTCCGGTAGCGCGTCGGCGGCGGTCCCGTCGCTGGTCGGTCGCTCCATCGCGACGGCCTCGTCGGCCGTGACCTGGCCGTGGAACAGCGGCAGCACGACGCTCGCCTCGCCGGCGACCGGTCCGCAATACGGCCCGGCGAGGTGCTCGACGTAGGCGATCAACGCCGCCGACGCGTCGCCGGCGCGGACCTCGGCCGCGTAGTCGTCCGCCGCCTCCCACACCGTCAGCGCGACGTGCGGAACCGAGAAGATCTCCTCGAGCGACCCGGTCAGCGTCTCCGGCAGCAGCCGCGCCGAGCGCTGCAGCAGCAACAGCCGCGTCCAGCGCGCGAGGCGCTCGGCGATCGCGTCGTTCTCCTGGCCGAAGCGCATCAGCTCCGCGACCTTCAGCTCGAGCCCGCGGTTCTTCTCGCGCAGCGTGATCATCTGCCGCTCCGCGAGCGGGATCGCGCGGCCGCCGTGCGGATGCGGCACGGTCAGCGACGCGAACAGCGACGCGTGCTCGTCGAAGAACTCGGGGTGCTGCTGCAGCCAGTCGGCGACGTCCTGGGCATTCATGTGGGATGCGGCTCCTCGATCGTTTCTCGTCTGGTCCGGGTGTCTCGCGCCGCCGCGAGGTCGACGACGTCGGGCACGTCGACGTCGCCTTCGAAGACGGTGACGGCGGGACCCCGCAGCGTCACCGGTGCGTCGTCGCCGGCCCAGCCGACGACGAGCGCGCCGCCGCGCACGTGCACGTCGACCGACGCGTCGAGCAGGCCGCGACGGATGCCGGACACGACGGCGGCGCAGGCGCCGGTGCCGCACGCGAGCGTCTCGCCGGCGCCGCGCTCGTGGACGCGCAGCCGGACCGTGCGGCGATCGACGACCTGCAGGAAGCCGGCGTTGACCCGTCGCGGGAAGCGCGCGTGATGTTCGAGCGCGGGGCCGAGCGACGCGACCGGCGCCGCGTCGACGTCGTCGACGAGCGTGACCGCGTGCGGGTTGCCCATCGACAGGACGCCGACCTCGACGACGACGCGGTCGAGCCCGAGGTCGACCGGCAGCGACCACAGCGTCTCGTCGCGCAGCCGTCGCGACCCGAGGCCGCGCGGCTCGAACGGCACGTCGGCGGTCGCGAAGCGCGGCGCGCCCATGTCGACCGTGACCGTGCCGTCCGGCTCGATGCGCGGCTCGATCAGGCCGGCCAGCGTCTCGACGCGGATCGCGTCGGCGTCCGCGTAGCCGCGCTCGCGGACGAAGCGCGCGAAGGCGCGGGCGCCGTTGCCGCACTGCTCGACCTCGCCGCCGTCGGCGTTGAAGATGCGGTACGAGAAGTCCGCGCGCGCCGGGTCGCGCGGCGGCCCGACGATCAGGATCTGGTCGGCGCCGACGCCGAAGCGGCGATCGGCGAGCCATCGCCACTGCGCGGCATCGAGCGCGATCGGCGCCCGCAGCGCGTCGAGCACGACGAAGTCGTTGCCGGTGCCCTGCATCTTCGTGAAGCGGACGCGCATCGACGAATTATCGTCGATCGATGCCGCGCGAGGCGTCGCGGGCACGGCGATCGCGCGCGGTGTTGTTCGGGCGCACGCGATGCGGACGGCCCGTCGGCCGGCCGTGCGCCCTGGTGACGACGCGAGTCGGTCACGACGGCAGCCCGCCGCGCCACCGCGCCGGGATCGTCGGCGCGCGATGCGGCGACAATCCGCGCAGTCGGCCGCGACGCGGCCGCCCACACGCGACCCGCGTCGCGCCGAACATCGGGAGCCATCCGCATGAAGATCTCCGCCGTCGTGCGACACGACGCATCGCGCCACGAGGTCGTCGTCTCGACCGGCGACGCGACACAGACGCTCGCGATCCCGCCGAAGCCGTCCGGCGGCGGCTCGGGCGTGAACGGCGGCGAGTTCCTGACGCTCGCGCTCGCCACCTGCTACTGCAACGACCTGTACCGCGAGGCCGCGCGCCTCGGGTTGACGATCGACGCCGTCGAGGTCGAGGCCAGCGCCGACTTCGTCGGCATCGGACTCGCGGCGACGAACATCGTCTACCGCGCGCGCGTCGCGTCGCCGGCGAGTGCCGACGAGATCGCCGCGTTGCTGCGCGCGACGGACGCCGTCGCCGAGATCCACAACACCGTCCGGGCCGGCGTGCCGGTAACCCTGCAGGCGTCTTGACCGGCGCGCGGGTCGGCCGGCGGCCATCCCTCGTTCGGCGTCAGGAAGCCGCCGATGGTCGTCGCGGCCGCGACCGAGCACAATCCGGCGGTCGCACGCGGCAGGCGCCGCGTCGCCGCGAGGGTCCGCGCACCGCGCCCGTTTGCCGGAGAGCCATGATGAACCAGCGACTTTCGATGTCGTTCGCCGCCGCGGCCGCGTTCGCGACCGCGCTGCCCGCGCAGGCGGTCGAATGCTTCTCGATCTACGACGCGCGCAACACGCTGGTCTACCAGACGTCGACGGCGCCGATCGACCTCAGCCGGCCGATCGAGGACCAGATGGCGCGGCGATTCCCTGCGCGCTACCTCGTCATCTCGGACGCGACGCCGTGCGGGCAGGGCGATGCGAGCGCCGCCACGGCGCGCGGCGCGGCGACGCTGCTGTCGAACGTCGGCGACAACGCGCGTCCGAGCGGCACCGTCGACGACGCGGCCGACCCGTACGCGGCGCCGCCGTTGCCGATGGAAGGAACGACCGGGACGACGACCACCCGGACGCGGTCGCGCTCGTCGACCGTCCGCCGCTGACGGACCGCGCCGCTCACCGGTAGAACTTCGCCTCGCCCGGCGGCCGCGTCTTGAAGCGCTTGTGCGTCCAGAGGTACTGCGCCGGCATCTCGAGCACCCGTTCCTCGATGAACGCGTTCATCCGCCGCGCGGCGCGCGCGAGGGTCGCCGGCGAGTCGTCGTCGGCGTCGGGGAAGTCGGTCCATGCCGGATACCAGCGCGCCTCGTAGCCGTCCTTCGTCATCCGCGTCACGCACGGCACGACGCGCGCCTTCGTGATCCGCGCGAGCCGTGCCGGCGCCGTGATCGTCGCGGCCGTCACGCCGAAGAACGGCACGAACGCCGCGTCGCGCGCGCCGAAGTCCATGTCCGGCAGGTAGTAGAACGACAGGCCGCGCCGCATCGCGCGCACCGCGGGCCGCATGCCGTCCTGGCGCGACAGCAGGATCGGCTTGTTGAAGCGGCCGCGTGCCGCGAGGATCGTCTCGTCGAGCACGCGGTTCTTCTGCCGCGAATACATCGAGATCGCGTGCATCAGCATCGAGAAGCGGATGCCGCCGGCGTCGAGGCCGACGAAGTGCGGCGCGAGCACGATCACCGGGCCCTTGGGCGAGCGCTTCCTCGAGGTGGTGGAAGTCGACCCAGCGGATGGTGCTTCTCGATCTTCGCCTTCGGTCCCCACCAGATCAGCCCGCGGTCGAGCAGCGCCTGCGCGAACGCGCGGAAATGCGCTCGCGCGATCCGGCGGCGCTCGCGCTTCCGGCATCCGCGGGAAGCACGCGCGCAGGTTGATCCGCGCGACGCGGCGACGCTGCCGCGGCGACCAGGTAGACCAGCATGCCGAGCGCGGCTCCGATCGCGCGCGAGACCGGCAGCGGCAGCACGCCGAAGCCGCGCAGCACGCGCAGCCAGAAGCGCGTCACGCGGCCTGCCGGGGCCGCGTCGGCGCGGTGCGCCGGGCGGCGGCGGCGCCGCGGCGGCTTCTTGTAGCGGTTGTAGCCCCACAGGTACTGCGTCGGGTTGTCGCGGATCAGCCGCTCGAGCGCCGCGTTGATCTGCGTCGCCGCGACGATCGGATCCGCCGGACAGCGGCTCGTCGACGCGTCGAGAAGTGGACGATCCAGCCGTCGCCGTCGGCGAGCCGTTCGCCGTGCGCGAGCAGCAGCGCGGCGCCGGTCTGCCGCGCGAGCCGCGCCGGCAGCGTCATCGTGTACGCGTCGCGCCCGAAGAACGGCGCCCAGACGCCCTCGCCGCGGCTCGGCACCTGGTCGGGCAGCATGCCGATCGCCTCGCCGCGCTTCAACGCGCGCGACAGGCGCCGCACGCCGGACAGGTCGGCCGGTGCGAGCATCAGGTTGCCGCGCGCGCGGCGGCCTTCGACGAGCGGCGCGAGCCACGGCTTGCGCGGCGGTCGATAGAGCACGGTCAGCGGCGCGCCGGAGTCCGGTCCGTACGCGCGGTTGTTCGCATAGAACTGCGCGGTGACCTCGAAGCAGCCGAGGTGCGGCGTCAGGAACACGATGCCCCGCCCGGCCGCGCGCGCGGCCCGCACGTGATCCCAGCCGGTCGCCCGCGTCCGCGCGAGCACGTCGTCCTGCGGCCGCATCCAGACGTGGGCGAGCTCGAAGCACGCCGCGTCCGGCCTCCGCCGCCGCACGCGCGACGAGCGCGCGGTCGGTCGTCGCGGGGTAGCCGGCCTGCCGCAGGTTGTCGATCAGGTGATCGCGATAGCCCGACGGCACGTGCACCGCGAGCCGGCCGAGCATGCCGCCCACCCGTTGCAGCAGCCCGAGCGGCCAGCACGACAGCAGCCGGAGGAGGATCGTGAGCAAGGGCTCGCGCGCGAGGCGGTGGCCGGGCATCGTCGCCGCACCCGGACGTCGGGTCGACGCGCCGCGCCGGAGGTCTGAAAAAGGCGCGGTATGATACGGCCATCCGAGCGTGGCGAGCCTGCAGAAGCGATCGCGCCGCCACGTGGACGCGCCCGTTTTAATGACAACTTGCGGGGCGGTCCGGTCCGACGCGGCGTGCGTTTCCCGCCGCGCGCCGACGTCGGACCGTCGCTAAAGCGTCGTCGGACTTCACGCATCTGTTGAACCGGCCGCTCGCGACGAGCCGCGGCAGTCCAACCCGTTCAGGAGCGTGCGCATGAATTCCGATTTCCTCTTCACGTCCGAGTCGGTCTCCGAAGGCCATCCCGACAAGGTCGCCGACCAGATCTCCGACGCGATCCTCGACGCGATCTTCGCGCAGGACCCGCGCTCGCGCGTCGCCGCCGAGACGCTCTGCAACACCGGCCTCGTCGTGCTCGCCGGCGAGATCACGACCAACGCGCACGTCGACTACATCCAGGTCGCGCGCGACACGATCAAGCGCATCGGCTACGACAACACCGAGTACGGCATCGACTACAAGGGCTGCGCGGTGATGGTCTGCTACGACAAGCAGTCCAACGACATCGCGCAGGGCGTCGACCACGCGAGCGACGACCACCTCAACACCGGCGCCGGCGACCAGGGGCTGATGTTCGGCTACGCGTGCGACGAGACGCCCGAGCTGATGCCGGCGCCGATCTACTACGCGCACCGTCTCGTCGAGCGCCAGGCGATGCTGCGCAAGGACGGCCGCCTGCCGTTCCTGCGACCGGACGCGAAGAGCCAGGTCACGATGCGCTACGTCGAACGGCAAGCCGCACTCGATCGACACCGTCGTGCTGTCGACGCAGCACGACCCCGACCAGAGCGAGACGAAGACGAAGATGAAGGACTCGTTCGTCGAGGCCGTCATCGAGGAGATCATCAAGCCGGTGCTGCCGAAGGAATGGCTGCAGGACACGAAGTACCTGATCAACCCGACCGGCCGCTTCGTCATCGGCGGTCCGCAGGGCGACTGCGGGCTGACCGGCCGCAAGATCATCGTCGACACGTACGGCGGCGCGTGCCCGCACGGCGGCGGCGCGTTCTCCGGCAAGGACCCGTCGAAGGTCGACCGCTCGGCCGCGTACGCCGCGCGCTACGTCGCGAAGAACGTCGTCGCGTCCGGTCTCGCGCGGCAATGCCAGATCCAGGTCGCCTACGCGATCGGCGTCGCGAAGCCGATGAACATCACCGTCTACACCGAAGGCACCGGCGTGCTGCCCGACGACCAGCTCGCGAAGATCGTCGGCGAGCTGTTCGACCTGCGGCCGAAGGGCATCATCCAGATGCTCGACCTGCTGCGCCCGATCTATCGCAAGACCGCGGCGTACGGCCACTTCGGTCGCGAGGAGCCGGAGTTCAGCTGGGAAGCGACCGACAAGGCCGCGGCGCTGCGCGACGCGGCCGGGTTGCGCGCGAAGGGCTGATTCCGCGCGTCGCGTCGACGCGGTCGGGCCGCCTGCGCCGTCGGCTGACCGCCGTCGTCGGCGCGGCGGTGCCCGCGACGTCGCCGGGCCGAACATGAGAAAATCGCGGATTGCCTCCGACCGTCGCGCGGCCCGTCGTCGCCGGCGACCCGTCCGTCCGTGAAGCTGACCCTCGTCCTCGTGGTCCTGCTGTTCGCCGCCAGCGGCGCCGTCGTGCACCTGCGCGGCCGCGTGCGCCACAGGGTCGGCCGGCAGGTGTTCGACCATTCGACGTTCACCGCGCCGATCAACGTCTTCATGTACGCGTTCAGCCGCGTGCCGACGACGCCGTACCTGCAGCCTGCGGCCTTCCCGCATCTGAAGGTGTTGATCGACCACTGGCAGACGATCCGCGACGAAGGCGTCGAGCTGATGCGGCTGCAGAAGATCAAGGCCGCCGAGTCGCACAACGACGCCGGCTTCAACTCGTTCTTCAAGACCGGCTGGAAGCGCTTCTACCTGAAGTGGTACGACGACGCGCATCCGTCGGCCGCGATGCTGTGCCCGAAGACGACGGCGCTGCTGCAGGACATCCCCGAGGTCAAGGCGGCGATGTTCGCCGAGCTGCCCGACGGCGCGAAGCTCGGGCGTCATCGCGACCCGTACGCGGGCTCGCTGCGCTTCCATCTCGGCCTCGCGACGCCGAACGACGACCGCTGCTTCATCGACGTCGACGGCCAGCGCTACAGCTGGCGCGACGGCCAGGGCGTCGTGTTCGACGAGACGTTCATCCACTACGCCGAGAACCGCAGCGGGCAGAACCGGCTGATCCTGTTCTGCGACATCGAGCGGCCGATGAAGACGCGCTGGGCGCAGCGCCTCAATCACTGGCTCGGCAAGAACGTCGTCGCGGCCGGCGCGTCGCCGAACGACGCCGGCGACAGGACCGGCTTCATCAACCGGATCTTCATCGTGTCCCACGTCGCCGGGCAGTATCGGCGCCGCTTCAAGCGCTGGAACGCGACGGTCTATCGCACGACGAAGACCGCGTTGCTGGTCGCGCTCGTCGGCGGGCTCGGCTGGTACCTCGTGCGGTAACGAGCGCGCATCGTCGCGCGACCGGCGCCGCGCTGCGAGCGGGCCGCGACAACCGAGCTTCGACGACCTCCCGCATGTCGACCGATCCGAGAGCCGCCGACGGCGGCGCGAGGCGCCACGCACGCGTCGACGACCTCGCCGGCTGCGACACGATCATCGACGCGCGGTCGCCGAGCGAGTTCGCGCTCGACCACATCCCGGGCGCGATCAACTGCCCGGTGCTCGACAACGACGAGCGCCGCCTCGTCGGCACGCTCTACAAGCAGCAGGGTCCGTTCGAGGCGCGTCGCATCGGCGGCGGCCTGGTCGCCGGCAACCTCGCACGCCATCTCGCGTCGACGTTCGCCGACAAGCCCGCGTCGTGGCGACCGATCGTCTACTGCTGGCGCGGCGGGCTGCGCAGCGGCTCGATGGTGCAGTGGCTGCGGCTCGTCGGCTGGGATGCCCGCCAGCTCGGCGGCGGCTACAAGACCTACCGACGCCACGTGATCGAGCTCATCGGCGAACGCTCGCCGACGCTCGACCTGCGCGTGCTGTGCGGGCCGACCGGCAGCGCGAAGACCCGCATCCTCGACGCGCTCGCGACGCTCGGCGCGCAGACCATCGACCTCGAGGCGCTCGCGGCGCACAAGGGGTCGGTCCTCGGCGACGTGCCGGGCACGGCGCAGCCGACGCAGAAGGCATTCGAGACCGCGCTCGCGACCGCGATCGCGCGCGTCGACCCGACCCGTCCGATCTACGTCGAGGCCGAGAGCCGGCGGATCGGACGGATCGACCTGCCGACGCCGTTCCTCGAGCGGATGCGCGCGAGTCCGTGCGTCGAGATCGTCGCGTCCGTGGCGGCGCGCCTCGACTACCTGCAACGCGACTACGCGTATCTCGGCGACGATCCGGAGCGGCTCGCCGCACTGATCGGGTCGCTGCATGGGCTGCAGCCGAACGACACCTTGGCCCAGTGGCAGGCGTGGGCGCGCGAGCGGGCGCTCGCTCCGCTGTTCGAGGGGCTTGTCGTTCGCCACTACGACCCACTCTACGCGCGGTCGCAGAACGGCCATTTTCCGAGGTTGCAAGCGGCCGCGCGCGTCGCAGCGGAGCGCCTCGACGAGGCGGATCTGCCGGCGATCGCCGCGCGCATCGTCGCGCTCGAAGACGCCGTCGTCTGACCCGCCGGCGCGGCGGGCGCCGCAAAGACGAACGATCGTTCACGCGATAAGATGCGCGGATGGACGTCGCCCGGAAGCTCGCCATCCTCGCCGACGCCGCCAAGTACGACGCGTCGTGCGCGTCGTGCGGCGCCGACAAGCGCAGTTCGGTCGGCGGTCGCGGCATCGGCTCGACCGAAGGCATGGGCATCTGCCACAGCTACGCGCCCGACGGCCGCTGCGTCTCGCTGCTGAAGATCCTGCTGACCAACTTCTGCATCTACGACTGCCTGCTACTGCGTCAACCGCGTCTCGTCGAACGTGCCGCGCGCGCGCTTCACCGTCGACGAGGTCGTCGACCTCACGCTCGACTTCTACCGGCGCAACTACATCGAAGGGCTGTTCCTCGTCGTCGGGCATCATCCAGTCGCCCGACTACACGATGGAGCAGGTCGTCGCGGTCGCGCGCAAGCTGCGCGAGGAGCACGACTTCCGCGGCTACATCCACCTGAAGACGATCCCCGACGCGAGCGATGCGCTTGCTCGCCGAGGCCGGCCGCTACGCCGATCGCCTGTCGATCAACATCGAGCTGCCGACGGCCGAAGGGCTGAAGGCGCTCGCGCCCGAGAAGGACGCGCGCGCGATCCGCGTGTCGATGGGGCGGCTGCGCGAGAAGATCGACGCGGCGAAGGGCGAGCGTCGCGACGCGGCGCGCGCCGCGACGTCGCAGCTGAAGACGGTCGTCGCGCCGAAGCGCTTCGCGACCGGCGGCCAGAGCACGCAGATGATCGTCGGCGCCGACGCGTCCGACGACCGCGCGCATCCTGTCGGCCAGCGCGAACGCTGTACGGCTCGTATCGCCTCAAGCGCGTCTACTACTCGGCCTTCAGCCCGATCCCGCGATGCGAGCGGCGCGCTGCCGCTGCAGGCGCCGCCGCTGGTGCGCGAGCATCGGCTCTACCAGGCCGACTGGCTGATGCGCTTCTACGGCTTCGCGCACGACGAGATCGTGCAGCGCGACGACGGCATGCTCGACCTCGACGTCGATCCGAAGCTCGCCTGGGCGCTGGCGCATCGCGAGCGCTTCCCGGTCGACCTCAACCGCGCGCCGAAGGAAGACCTGCTGCGCGTGCCGGGCCTCGGCGCGAAGACGGTCGACCGCCTGATCGCGGCGCGCCGACATCGCCGCCTGCGCCGCGACGACCTCGCGCGGCTGCGCGTCGCGCTCGCGAAGGTGCTGCCGTTCGTGACCTTGGCCGACCATCGACCGGCGCCGGCCGAGCTCGACGGCGAGCGCCTGAAGCCGACGCTGATGCGCGCCGTGCGAAAGGAAAGCGGGCAGCTCGCGCTGTTCGCCTGACGAACGCGTCGTCTCGATGCGCCTGATCACGCTGGACGGCCAGACCGACTTCGCGGGCTGGCGCGCGGCCGCGCGGCGGCTGATCGCCGACGGCGTCGCGCCGGAGGACACGAGCTGGTCGGTCGGGGTGCCCGACTCGCTGTTCGACGACGACGACGCGACCCCCGCGGTGCCGGAGGCGGCAGCGGGTTCACCGTCCCGCGCGGCTTCCTCGAACAGTGCGCCGGCGCGGTCCTGCATCGCGACCCCGAGCGCTTCGCGTTCCTCTACCGGTTGCTGTGGCGGCTGCGGCGCGAGCCGGGGCTGGTCGAGATCGCCGTCGATCCCGACATCGTGCGACTCGATGCGATGGTGAAGGCGGTGCGCCGCGACCTGCACAAGATGAAGGCCTACGTGCGTTTCCGCGAGGTCGCGATGCCGGCGTCGGGCGGCGCGACACCGCGCCCGTCGCAGCTCGAGCGGATGCGGCGCGACGGCGCCCCGGTCGACGGGCTCGCGCCGTGGTACGTCGCCTGGTTCGAGCCGTCGCACTACATCGTCGAGGCGGTCGCGCCGTTCTTCATGCGCCGCTTCACCGCGATGCGCTGGGCGATCCTCACGCCCGACGCGAGCGTCTCGTGGGACGGCGAGGCGTTGACGTTCGGCCCCGGCGCGCAACGCGCCGACGCGCCCGACGAGGACGCGCTCGAGGATCTGTGGCGCAGCTACTACGCGAACATCTTCAATCCGGCGCGACTCAAGCTCGCGACGATGCAGGGTCACATGCCGAAGAAATACTGGCGAAACCTGCCGGAGGCCGAGCTGATCGCGCCGCTCGCCGCGTCGGCGCAGCGCCGGACCGACGCGATGATCGCCGCCGAACCGCAGGCCGCGCCGGCACGCACGGAACGCGTGATGCGGGCCGCCGGTCATCTCGACATCGAAGGACAGGAGAACGCGATGGCCGGTACGTCGTCGAGCGATCCGCTGGTGGACCCCGCGACCATCGCGCCGGCGCTCGAGCCGTCGCTCGATCTCGCGCAGCTGGCCGCGGCCGCGAAGGGCTGTCGCGCCTGCCCGTTGTGGGAGCCGGCGACGCAGACCGTGTTCGGCGAAGGCCGTCCGACGGCGCGGGTCGTCGTCGTCGGGGAGCAGCCGGGCGACCAGGAGGACCTCGCCGGCAAGCCGTTCGTCGGCCCGGCCGGCCAGCTGTTCGACCGCGCGCTTCGCGAAGCCGGCATCGACCGCAAGACGATGTACGTCACGAACGCGGTCAAGCACTTCAAGTTCATCGTCCGCGGCAAGCGCCGCATGCACCAGTCGCCGAAGGTCACCGAGATCAGGGCCTGTCGTCCGTGGCTCGAGGCGGAGGTCGCGAGGCTCGAGCCGGCGCTCGTCATCGCGATGGGCGCGAGCGCGGCGGCGAGCGTGTTCGGCCGCCCGACGCCGGTCGAGAAGAGCCGTCGCCAGTTCTTCGACCAGACGATCGGCGGCCATCGGACGCGCGTCGTCGTGACGGTGCATCCGTCGTACCTGCTGCGGCTGCCCGACGAGGACGCGAAGGCCGCCGCCTACGCCGCGTTCGTCGAGGACCTGCGGATCGCGCACGCGTCGACGGTCGCGGCGTCGGATCGAACGGCGTGACGCTCGCACCGCTCGTGGCAAGCGACGGCGCGATACGCTAGAATCCCCGGTCCGCGTCAAGGAGCGTTGCGACGGGCGGCCTCGATCGACACGATCGTCGCAGTCCTGCCAGGCTTGACGCATCGCGGTGGCTTCGCCCGCGATCCGCAACGGCGCTCACGACTTCATTCGAAAGAAAGGAGCTCGTGATGAGCGCCGTATTGAAGACCCCCTCCCCCGTCTCGTTCGCCGACTTCAAGGTCGCCGACCTCTCGCTCGCCGCGTGGGGCCGCAAGGAAATCCGCATCGCCGAGACCGAGATGCCCGGTCTGATGGCGATCCGCGACGAGTTCGCGGCGTCGCAGCCGCTCGCCGGCGCCCGCATCACCGGGTCGCTGCACATGACGATCCAGACCGCGGTGCTGATCGAGACGCTGCAGGCGCTCGGCGCCGAGGTGCGCTGGGCCTCGTGCAACATCTTCTCGACGCAGGACCACGCCGCCGCCGCGATCGTGCAGAACGGCTTCCAGGGCCGCGGCACGCCGGTCTTCGCGGTCAAGGGCGAGTCGCTCGCCGACTACTGGGACTACACGCACCGCATCTTCGAGTGGCCGAACGACGCGAACGGCGCGCCGGTGTACTCGAACATGATCCTCGACGACGGCGGCGACGCCACGCTGCTGCTGCATCTCGGCGCGCGCGCCGAGCAGGACGCGTCGCTGATCGCGAACCCGACGAGCGAGGAAGAGACCGAGCTGTACGCGTCGATCAAGGCGAAGCTCGCGACCGACCCGACGTGGTACTCGACGCGCCTCGCGCAGATCAAGCGGCGTGACCGAAGAGACGACGACCGGCGTGCATCGCCTCTACGACATGCACGCGAAGGGCACGCTGAAGTTCCCGGCGATCAACGTCAACGATTCGGTCACGAAGTCGAAGTTCGACAACCTGTACGGCTGCCGCGAGTCGCTCGTCGACGCGCATCAAGCGCGCGACCGACGTGATGATCGCCGGCAAGGTCGCGGTCGTCTGCGGCTACGGCGACGTCGGCAAGGGCAGCGCGCAGGCGCTGCGCGCGCTGTCGGCGCAGGTGTGGATCACGGAGGTGGACCCGATCTGCGCGCTGCAGGCGGCGATGGAAGGCTATCGCGTCGTGACGATGGACTACGCGGCCGACAAGGCCGACATCTTCGTCACCGCGACCGGCAACTATCACATCATCACGCACGACCACATGGCCGCGATGAAGGACCAGGCCATCGTCTGCAACATCGGCCACTTCGACAACGAGATCGACGTCGCGTCGCTCGAGCACTACGAGTGGGACGAGATCAAGCCGCAGGTCGACCACATCACGTTCCCCGACGGCAAGAAGATCATCCTGCTCGCGCGCGGTCGCCTCGTGAACCTCGGCTGCGGCACGGGCCATCCGAGCTACGTGATGAGCTCGTCGTTCGCGAACCAGACGATCGCGCAGATCGAGCTGTGGACGCGCAACGCCGACTATCCGGTCGGCGTCTACGTGCTGCCGAAGCACCTCGACGAGAAGGTCGCGCGGCTGCAGCTCGCGAAGCTCGGCGCGATGCTGACCGCGCTGACGCCGAAGCAGGCCGACTACATCGGCGTCGACGTCAAGGGGCCGTACAAGAAGGACACGTACCGGTACTGAACCTTCGAATCACGTCGTCCCCGCGAAGGCGGGGGACCCAGCGGCGTTCGGCGACACTGGGTTCCCACCCGCGCGGGGACGACGCGCGAAAGCGAGCGTCCCATGCGCCTCCTCCTCGTCTGGCTCATCAACGCCGTCGCACTGCTGGCCGTGCCGTACGTGATCCCGTCGATCTCGGTCGACAGCTTCACGACCGCGCTCGTCGCCGCGCTGATCCTCGGCTTCGTCAACACGATCATCCGGCCGATCCTCGTGATCCTCACGCTGCCGGCCACGCTGCTGACGCTCGGACTGTTCATCTTCGTCATCAACGGCCTGCTGTTCTGGTTCGTCGGCGACATCCTGCGCGGCTTCCATGTCGGCGGCTTCTGGCCCGCCGTGTTCGGCTCGATCGTCTACAGCATCGTGTCGTGGCTCCTCTCGGCGATCCTGCTGCGTGACGACTGACCACGGCGTCGGCACGGCCCGACGCGACATCAGTTTCGAGTTCTTCCCGCCGAAGACGCCGGAGGGCGCGGACAAGCTGCGCGCCGTGCGCCGCGACCTCGGCCGCCTGTCGCCGGCGTTCTACTCGGTCACGTTCGGCGCCGGCGGCTCGACGCGCGAGGGGACGCTCGCGACGATCGCGGAGATGCATCGCGAGCCGGTCCAGGCCGCGCCGCACCTGTCGTGCATCGGCGCGTCGACGGCCGAGATGCGGGCGACGCTGCTGCAATATCGCGAGCTCGGCGTGAAGCGGCTCGTCGCGCTGCGCGGCGACCTGCCGTCGGGCACCGGCGCGTCGGCGCGCGGCGACTTCCGCTTCGCGCGCGAGCTCGTCGAGTTCGTGCGCGCCGAGACCGGCGACTGGTTCCACATCGAGGTCGCGGCGTATCCCGAAGTGCATCCGCAGGCGCGCTCCCCGCACGACGACCTCGCGAACCTCGCCGCGAAGTTCGCGGCCGGCGCCGACTCCGCGATCACGCAGTACTTCTACAACGCCGACGCGTATTTCCGGCTCGTCGACGACGTCGCGAAGCACGGCGTCGCTGCCCCGATCGTGCCGGGCATCATGCCGATCACGAACTTCACGCAGCTCGCGCGCTTCTCCGACGCGTGCGGCGCCGAGATCCCGCGCTGGATGCGCCAGAAGCTCGCCGCGTTCGGCGACGACGCCGCGTCGATCCGCGCGTTCGGCCTCGACGTCGTGACCGACCTGTGCACGCGGCTGCTCGACGGCGGCGCGCCGGGGCTGCACTTCTACACGCTGAATCAGGCCGGCCCGTCGACGGCCATCTGCGAGCGCCTGCCGCTCTGAATCGGGCCGTCCGGCCCGATCAAGTTTTCCCCCGACGCGCCGACACCCCTGTCGAGCCGCGCGTCGCCGGGAAGGCGGTCTTTTTCGACGTCTTCTTCACGGATCGCCGGGCGCGCCGCCGCGCCATGCTGCGGTCGGCCGATGCGTCGATTCCACGGACGCCGGCTCCTCATCCGTCGAGCCTTTCGCATGCACACCCTCCGCAACAGCGTCGAGATCCCGGTGAACCAGGTCCGCGTCGGCATGTACATCGCCGCGCTCGACCGCGACTGGCAGTCGACGCCGTTCCTGCTGCAGGGCTTTCGCGTCGCGAACGCGCAGGAGATCGAGGTGCTGCAGAAGGAGTGCGGCAAGGTCACGATCGACCCGACGCACTCGATGCCCGGTTCGTTCGAGCACCTGCCGGACATCCACGTCAAGCCGAAGCGCTACGACCTCGGCTGGCTGAAGAACCTGCGCGACCGGTTCGGCGGCAACCAGGCATCGAGCGCGGTCGCCGAGAACCGCGAGGCGCTCGAACTGATCCCGAAGGGGGTCGTGCCGCACGTCTACGAGGAGATGAAGCCGGTCGAGCTCGAGATCCGCAAGGCCGAGGAGATCTACCAGGGCACCGACGCGACGCTCGAGCTGATCAGCAAGCAGGTCGCCGACGGCGAGAAGGTCAACCTCGATCGCCTCGGCGGCGCGATCGAGAACATGGTCGAGAGCGCGATCGCGAATCCGGACGCGCTGCTGTGGGTCGCGCGCATCCGCGCGGAGGACGCCGCGACCTATGCGCACGGCGTGAAGGTCGCGATCTACCTGCTGCAGCTCGGACGCCATCTCGGCTTCCCGCCGTCGCAGCTCGCGAACCTCGGCGCGATCGGGCTGCTGCTCGACCTCGGCAAGATCAAGGTCGATCGCGACCTGCTGCTGCGGCCCGGCAAGCTGACGCCGGGCGAGTTCGCGTCCGTCAAGCGCCACGTCGAGCTCGGGCTCGAGACGCTCGAGGCGTCGGGGAACGTCGACCCGGACGTGCGCGACGGCATCGCGCAGCATCACGAACGCCTCGACGGCAGCGGCTACCCGCATGGCCTCGCCGGTCCGTCGATCTCGATCTACGGACGCATGGCCGCCGTCGCCGACTCGTTCGCGGCGCTCACGTCGCCGCGTCCGTACGCGGCGCCGCTGCCGGCCTACGACGCGCTCAAGATCCTCTACAAGGAAGCCGGCACGCACTATCACGGGCCGCTCGTCGAGCAGTTCGTGCAGGCGATCGGCATCTTCCCCGCGGGGTCGCTGGTCGAACTGACGTCGGGCGAGGTGGCGACGGTCGTCGCGCACAACCGCGTGCGCCGTCTCGAGCCGCGCGTGCTGATCCTGACCGACGCGGCGAAGCGGCCGGTCCACGAGCCGATGCAGCTCGACCTGCTGCTGCATCCGAAGGCGGCCGACGGCAGCGACATCAAGATCGTCCGTGGCCTGCCGAGCGGCGCGTACGGCCTCGACCTGCGGCAGTTCTACTTCAAGTGAGCGTCTGGGCCTGGGCGCGGCCCGAGCCGGCCGGCCGCCACGGCGTCGCGCGATCGGCCGTGCCGGTCGCCGTCGCGGACGCGGCATCGATGCATCAGTGCGACGCCGAGACGCTGCTCGCGCGGCTGCAACGGCTGATCGCCGACGCGCACGGCACGGCGGCCAGCCTCGACCCGAAGTCGGTCGGGTTCGCCGTGTTCTTCATCGAGCTGCGTCGCAGCGACCGCACCGCGGCGCTGGCCGGCCTCGACTCGGCGAAGGCGGCGCTGGCCGCGGTGTGCCGGCGCATCTGCGGCATGCTGCGCACCCGCGATCGCTTCGCGCTCTACGGGGTCGACGAGATCCTGCTGCTGCTTCCCGAGGTCGACAGCCCGGGACGCGCGATGCTCGTCGCGAGCCGGGTGGTGCAGGAGCTGCAGCAGCCGATGACCGATCGCGCGATCGGCGTACGGATGCGCCCGGCGATCGGCTGCGCGCTCTATCCCGTCCATGGCGAGACGGCCGAGGAGCTGATCGAGGCGGCCGACCGCGCCTCGCGCTCGGCGCACACGACGGAGGCCTGCTATCGCATCGCCGAGCGGGGCGAGCGCGCGTTCGAGAGCGCGCAGCTGTCGTACGAGCTCGAGGGCGCGTTGCGCGCGAACCAGCTCGAGGTCTGGCTGCAGCCGCAACTGAACCTGCGTACCGGTCTCTTCGACGCCGCCGAGGCGCTGATCCGCTGGCCACGGGCCGATGGCGTGCCGCCGGTCGTCGCCATCGCCGCCGTCGCGATCGCCGAGGCGAACGGCCTGATGCCCGAGCTGACGCTGTTCGTGCTCAACACGGTGCTGCGCCAGTCGGCCGTGTTCGCGCAGCACGGCCTCGACCTGCGCATCGCGATCAACGTGTCCGCGTCGATGCTGAGCGACCCGAACCTGCCGATGACGATCGGCCATGCGCTCGAGCTGTGGGGCGTGCCGCCGCACCGACTGACGCTCGAGGTCACCGAGGACACGCTGATGCGCGACGTCGAACGGTCGCTCGCGATCCTGCACGAACTCAAGCGCCTCGGCATGCATCTGTCGCTCGACGACTTCGGCACCGGCTATTCGTCGTTCGCGTACCTGCGCCGCATGCCGCTCGACGAACTGAAGATCGACCAGCTGTTCGTGCGCAACCTCAACGTGCTGCCCGACGGCTCCGTCAATCCGCTTCGCGAAGGCGACCTGCGGATCATCCGGTCGATGATCGACATCGCCCACAACTTCGATCTGCAGACCGTCGCCGAAGGCGTCGAGGACGCGACGACGCTCGACCTGCTGAAGAGCCTCGGCTGCGACGTCATCCAGGGTTACTTCACCGGCCGACCGATGCGCATCGACGCGTTCGAGTCGTGGTGGTTCGAACAACGACGCGAGGCGCGCTAGCGAACGCCGTCCTCGGTGACGATCCAGTCGAGCGGAATGTCGTGCGGTCCGGGCTCGAAGTGCTCGAGCCGCATCGCCTCGTGGGCGATGCCGATGGCCTTGCAGCGCCGCGCCGCGAGCGTTCGGTCGTAATATCCACCCCCGTAGCCGAGGCGATGACGCACGCCGTCCGGCCCGATGTAGAACCCGACGCATGGCAGCAACAACAGTTCGACGTACACCGCATTGCCCGACGTCGGGACCGGGACACCCAGGAAGCCGGGCGCCATCGCCGACTGCGGTTTCCAGTGGACGAACGTCAGCGGCCGCTGCACGCGGTCGACCAGCGGCAGGCCGATGCGATGGCCGCCCTTGGTCAGTTCGTGGAACAGCGGACGCAGGTCCGGTTCGTTGCGGATCGGCCAGTAGCCGCCGATCTTCCACTGCGGCTTGCCGCGCAAGACCTCGCGCAGCAGCGGCCTCAGATGGTCCGCGATGCGCGCGTCGCGTTCGGCCCGCTTCGCGTCCGGCAGCTCGGTGCGCAGCGCGAGGAGTCGCCTGCGTTCCGCATCGCGCGACGGGGCGACTGTCGGCTCGTCGACCGTCGGCGATTCGCCGGAGTCGGCACCCGGCCCTGTCGAAACCATCATGATGTCCATCGTAAGCGAAGTCGACCGCCGCGTCATGACCGCACGGCCAGCCGTTCGGACCGCATGGCGCCCGGGCTCGCCCCATCGCCGCGGCGCGATGCGGGCCGGGTCGCTGGCCCGTCTCGTGGCCGCGCTCGTCGTCGCGGCGTCGTGGTCGACGGCCGCGCCCGCCGCCAAGCCGCCACCCCGGCCGGTCGATCCGTACCAGCAGGCGCAGGCCTACGACAATGCCGACGACGCGTTCCTCGCGGCACGCGACGCCTTCCGCGCCAACGACCCCGTGCGGGGCGCCGTCTTCGCGCAGCGCGTGGCGGCGCTCGACCCGCGCTACCCGCTCGGCGCCTACCTCGATTACTGGTCGTTGCAGCGTCGCGTCGGCGACTACGGCAACGCGCTGACCGACGACGCGCCGCAGGACGCCGTCGAGGGCTTCATCGCACGCAATCCGGACAGCGTCGTCGCCGACCTCGCGCGGCGCGACTGGCTGATCGCACTCGGCAAGCGCGGCGAATGGACGGCGTTCGAGGCGCAGATGCCGAGGTTCGCGCTCAACGACGATCCGCAGGTCACGTGCTTCCACCTGACGGCGCGCGCGCTGCGGCTGATCCGCGGCGGCGGCGATCCGTCGAGCGCGGATCCCGACGCGAGTCGCCGATCGATCGACGAGCTGCTGCGGCAGTCGCGGGCGGCGATCGCCCAGCCGCGCGACTTCGCGAGCGACGTCGGCGCGTGCGCGACGCTCGCGCGCGTGCTCGTCGCCGAGAAACGGATCGCGGCGCCGGTCGTCTGGGGCTGGATGCGCGGCGCGTCGGACGCGAACAATGCCGTCGCGGTGCGGCGCTACGCGATGCTGCTCAGCGAGACGGAGCGGGGCGGCGACGCGACGCGCTTCGCGAAGCAGCTCGACCTCGCGTACGACAAGCCCGCGTTGTGGCTCGCGCGCCTCGGCGGCACCGGCGCGCGCTGGGAACGCGAGCTCGCCGTGCTGGCGCTCGCGCGGATCGTCCGCTCGGATCCCGCGATGGGCTGGTCGGCGCTGCAGCGTCCGCCGATCGATCAGCTGACGCCGGCCGACGTGGCGTACCTCTACGCCGAACTCGCCGCGGCCGCGGCGCGCAAGCAGATGCCCGACGCGAACGACTGGTCGCGCAAGTCGCTGGCGGCCGAGGACCTGCCCGAGGACATCCTCGGCTGGCAGGTCCGCGGCGCGCTGCGGACCGAGGACTGGAAGCTCGTCCAGGCGCTGATCGAGAAGATGCCGCCCGAGATGCGGCGACCGCAGGCGAACGACGGCACGTGGGCCTACTGGCTCGGCCGCGCGTACGAGGCGCAGCGCAAGCACGACGCGGCACAGACGCAGTTCCGCGCGGTCGCGGACCAGTTCGGCTTCTACGGGCAGCTCGCGACCGAGGAGACCGGGCGCCTCATCACGCTGCCGGCGCGCGCCCAGCCGGCGACCGAGACCGAGGTCGCCGCGGCGCGGGCCCGGCCCGGCTTCGCGCGCGCCATCGCGTTCTATCGGCTCGACCTGCGTCGCGAGGGCAACCTCGAGTGGAACTTCACGTTGCGCGGGATGACCGACCGCGAGCTGCTGGCCGCGGCCGAGTGGGCGAGCCGGAACCAGCTGCTCGACCGCGCGGTGAATACGGCCGACCGCACGCGCAACGAACACGACTTCGCGTTCCGCTTCCTGATGCCGTTCAAGGCGCAGATGGAAGCCAAGACCGCGGCGGTCGGGCTCGACATCGACTGGGTCTACGGCCTGATCCGCCAGGAGTCGCGATTCGTCCAGGTCGCGCGCTCGTCGGTCGGCGCCTCGGGCCTGATGCAGCTGATGCCGTCGACCGCGAGCTACGTGGCGAAGCGCATCGGGCTCGACGGCTATCGGCCGGACGGCGTCGTCGACCTCGACACCAACCTGACGCTCGGCACGAGCTACCTGCGGATGGTCCTCGACGACCTCGACAACCTGCCGGTGCTCGCGACGGCCGCGTACAACGCGGGGCCGGGACGGCCGCGCGCGTGGCGGGCGACGCTGACGCATCCGGTGGAGGGCGCGATCTTCGCGGAGACGATCCCGTTCCCGGAGACGCGCGACTACGTGAAGAAGGTGATGAGCAACGCGACGTACTACGCCGCGCTGATCACCGGCACGCCGCAGTCGCTGAAGGCGCGGATGGGCTTCATCGCGCAGCGAGGTTCGACGGGGACCGACCTGCCGTGAGCGGTCGTTCGCGTCGCTTGTTCTAAGATGACGCGAGCGATCCACTGCGGGCCAGCACATGCGGCATCAGAACATCCTCGTCGTCGGCGGCGGCGGCTTCATCGGCGGCCATCTCGCGGCGGCACTCGTCGCGGACGGACGCGCCGTGACCATCCCCGCCCGGCGCCGTGAAACGGCGAAGCGGCTGGTGCTGCTGCCGACGGTCGACGTCGTCGAGGCCGACATCAACGACGAAGCGGTCATGGACCGGCTCGTCGCCGGCAAGGACGCGGTCATCGACCTCGTCGGCATCCTGCACGGCGACGTCGGCTCCCCGTACGGCAAGGCGTTCGAGGCGGCGCACGTGCGACTCCCCGAGCGACATCGTCGCCGCCTGCCGCCGCCACGGCGTGTCGCGGCTGCTGCACATGAGCGCGCTCGGCGCCGATGCGAACGGACCGTCGATGTACCTGCGCTCGAAGGCGGCCGGCGAAGCCGTCGTCGAGGCCGCGGGCACCGGCGCCGACGGCGGTCCGCCGCTCGAGACGACGATCTTCCGGCCGTCGGTCGTGTTCGGGCGCGACGATCACTTCCTGAACCTGTTCGCGTCGTTGCAGCGCTGGTTGCCGATCGTCGCGATCGGGGCGGCGGACGCCCGGTTCCAGCCGGTATGGGTGCGCGACGTCGCCGCGGCGATGGCCGTCACCCTCGACGACCTCGAGTCGTACGGTCGCATCTACGAGCTGGCCGGACCGCGCGTGTACACGCTGCGCGAACTGATCCGGCTCGCCGGCACGTACCGCGCCGGCGGCGGCGGGCGTCCGCGCCCGGTGATCGCGCTGCCGGAAGCGCTCGGCCGCCTGCAGGCCGCGTTGCTGGAGTTCGCGCCTGGACCGACGCTGATGTCGCGCGACAACTTCGACTCGATGCGCGTGCCGAACGTCTCGACGGGCCGCTGCCCCGGACTCGCCGACCTCGGCATCGTCCCGACCCCGCTCGAGCAGGAAGCGTCGCACTACCTCGCGCACCGCAGCCGCCGTTCGCATCTCGACCGGCTGCGCCGCAGCGCCCATCCGTGAGCGCATGCTGAAGCTCGTCATCGGCAACAAGAAGTACTCGTCGTGGTCGCTGCGGGCGTGGCTCGCGATGACCGAGGCGGGCATCCCGTTCGAGGAGATCGGCCTGCCGCTGTTCAGCCCGACGTTCGACGAACAGATCGTGCGCTATAGCCCCGCGCGTCGCGTGCCGGTGCTGGTCGATCCCGGCGCGCCCGGCGGCGAGCTGGCCGTCTGGGACACGCTCGCGATCGCCGAATACCTGGCCGAACGCTTCGCCGACCGTGCGCTCTGGCCCGCCGACGTCCGCGAGCGCGCACGGGCACGGACCGCGTGCGCCGAGATGCACTCGGGCTTCGCGACGCTGCGCAACGCGCTTCCGATGAACGTCGGCACGGCGTTGCCCGGACGCGGATGGAACGTCGCGGTCCAGGACGACATCGACCGCATCGTGGCGATCTGGCGCGACGCGCTCGATCGATCCGGCGGACCGATGCTGTTCGGGCGCTTCACGATCGCCGACGCGTTCTACGCGCCGGTTGCATCGCGCTTCGAGACCTACGCGATCGACCTGCCGAGCGACGCCGCGGCCTATCGCGACCGGGTGCTCGCGCTGCCCGGCATGCGCGCCTGGGCCGACGCCGCGCGCGCCGAGACCGACTTCCTGGCCGACGACGAGCCGTATCGGCGCCGCCCCGACTGAGCCGCGCGACGCATGACCCGCGTGCCGGGCAGGAGCTACGTCGTCGGCGGGGCGGTCCGCGACCGGCTCCTCGGGCTGCCGGTCAGCGATCGTGACCACGTGGTCGTCGGTGCGACGGTCGACGCGATGATCGAGGCCGGCTTCCGGCCGGTCGGGCGTGACTTCCCGGTCTTCCTGCACCCGGAGACGCACGAGGAATACGCGCTCGCGCGCACCGAGCGCAAGGTCGCGCCCGGCTATGCGGGCTTCGTCTTCCACGCCGATCCGTCCGTGACGCTCGAGGCCGACCTCGAGCGGCGCGACCTGACGATCAACGCGATGGCCGAGGACGAGGCCGACGGCCACGTGATCGATCCGTTCGGCGGCCGTGCCGACCTCGAACGTCGCGTGTTCCGCCACGTCGGACCGGCGTTCGTCGAGGACCCGGTCCGCGTGCTGCGCGTCGCGCGATTCGCCGCGCGCTTCGCCGACTTCGAGACGGCGCCCGAGACGGTCGCGCTGATGCGTGCGATGGCCGGTGCCGGCGAGATCGACGCGCTCGTTCCGGAGCGCGTCTGGCAGGAGCTGTCGCGCGGGCTGATGGAAGCGCGTCCCGAGCGGCTGTTCGACGTCCTGCGCGACGGCGACGCGTTCGGCCGGCTCTTCCCCGAGTTCGCGACCCTCGGCGCGGAGCGCTGGGCCGCGACGATGCGAGCGCTCGCTCGCGCGGCCGATGAAGGCCTGCCGCTCGAGGCGCGCTTCGCGACGCTGTTCGCATTCGTCGACGGCGACGACGGCCCGTCGCTCGTGGAGCGCGTCCGTGCCCGCCTCGCGGCGCCGCGCGCGGCGCACGACGTCGCGACGATCGTGGCCCGCGAGCGCGCCGGCCTGCTCGCGCTCCCCGATGCCGCCGACCCCGCGGTCCCGGCGGTCGCCATCCTCGAACGCTGCGACGCGTTTCGCCGACCGGCGCGATTCGACGTCGCCGTCGCAGCGGTCGCGGCGACGCTCGACGACGACGGCGCCCGCGAGCGATTCCGGTCGTTCGTCGACGACGCGCTCGTCGCGGCCCGCGACGTCGATGCCGGGGCCGTCGCGCGCGCGTACGCGGGGGCGCCGGCGGGCATCGCCGCCGCGCTGCGGTCGGCGCGGGTCACGGCGGTGCGCAGGCGAAACGCCGCCTGATCGCACGCCACTGACCGCGTCATCCCGCGTCATCCGCACGGTCGTCGGCATGTCGTTCGCGAAGCCGAACAGGATCGGGACGGGCCGACATCGCCACCGGCGCCGTCCACGCGGGCCGGGCGACGCCCCGCGGCGCGGGCGGCGACGAAGGGCCGGGCGATGACCGTGGTCGGCACGGGTCCGCATCCGCGACCGTTTCGACGCGCCGGTCGCCGCGATGAAAAAAGGCGCCCGAGGGCGCCTTCTTCATGTCCGCGGGGCCGCGAACAGGCGGCTTCCCGTCCGCTCGATCAATAGGCGATCGTGTTGCGGCCGGGGGCGGTCCGCGGCGCGCGATTCGCGGCGATGGCGTCGGCGCGCACCTGTTGCCGCGTCAGCGATGAACCGGTCGCGACGTTCGGCACGTCGACGTCCGTGTGATTCAGCTCGCCGCGTTCGCGAGCGGCCAGCACGTCGGCACGCGCCGCGGCGCGCGTCTTGCCGAACGCCCGATCGTCGGGCGACGACGCGCCGTGGCCCGGCAGGTCGACGTCGTTGTGCTGCAGCTCGCCGGCCTTCTGCGCCTGCAGGACCGATTGACGCACCTGCGCGCGCGTCACGCTGCTCGCGGGCTGCTGGTACGACTGCGGCGAATACAGCTCACCGGCTTGCGCGCCGAACGCGGCACCGGCGAGGACCGTGGCGAGGAGGAGGGACGACTTGATCATGATGAATTTCCTTTCCGTGATTCGAGTCGGCCGGCGCGTTCGATCGCGCCGGCACGGAACACAGGATGGATGCAGTGCAGCAATATCTCCAATCGATGCCGCTTATTCGAGCCATCGTGCAAAAGACATGCGTCACAGGGCGGTCCCTACAATGTGTGTAGGCGATTGCTTCGTCGAAATCCCGTGATCGGCGCGTCGCGCCGAGCGAAGGCGATCACTTTGAACAGTTCCCCCATCTCGGCTTCGGACAGCAGCGTCTGCAGCGCGGACGCCTGCGCCGCCCACAGGCGGGTGTCCGTCGCGACGCCGCGGAGCGCGTCGGCCACGCCGCAGTCGATGAGAAACGCGGCCTGGCTCGCGTAGCCGATCGGCGGCGCGCCGGCGTCCGCCGCGGCGTCGGCGATCGCGCTGAAGTCGACATGCGACGTCAGGTCGGTCAGCCCGACGTCCGAGAACGGATCGAAGCCGACGCGATGCCCGCGATGCGTCGCGAGCGTCCCGCCGGCGCGCTGCGGGTGGTAGTACTCGTCGCGCGGAAAGCCGTAGTCGATGAAGTAGGCGATCGCCGCGTCCGTCATCCGCGCCGCGATCGACGCGACGAGCGCCTCGGCCGCGCCGTGCAGCTCGGTCTGATAGCCGGGCGGCAGCCGCGACGCGTCGATCGCGCGCGCCGCGACGGCGTCCGCGAGTTCGGCCGGCAGCGGCCGGTCGCCGAACGCGAACCCGCCGTCGCGCCGGACCACGCCGCGCGCGAGCCACGCATGGCCGTCCCACACGATCAGGTCGACCGGCAGCGCGTCCAGGACCTCGTTGGCGACGACGACACCGTCGATCGCGTCCGGCAGCGCGGTGATCCATTCGACGCGATCGGCGAATCGCGGGGCGCGTTCCGCGATGGTGCCGCGCTGGCGTTCGCGCAGGTCGGCCGAGACTTCGAGCAGTCGGTAGCGCCGCGGGAGCCGCCCGAGCGCCTCGAGCTCGACGAGCAGGTCGATCGCCAGCGCACCGGTCCCGCCGCCGAGCTCCAGGACGTCGCCGCCGAACCGGGCGAGCGCCTCGGCGACCGGACGCGCGAGCGTGCGACCGAACAGGGGCGTCAGCACCGGCGCGGTGACGAAGTCGCTGCCGTCCCGCGGCGAGCGCCCGATCTTCGCGGCGCCGGCGCTGTAGTAGCCGAGGCCGGGCGCGTACAGCGCGCTGTCCATGAAGGCGGAGAAGGGGATCCAGCCGCCGGCGCGGTCGATCGCCGCGCCGATCGACGCGATCAGCGCGGCCTGCACGTCGCTGGCGCTTCCGGACGACGCGGCCTCGGTCTGCATCCCGCATTCTAGGGACGCGGCGATCGCTTAAACTCGCGATCCCTCGCTCTTGGCGACGTCGATGACCCCACCCACGTCCAGCAGCGCGACGTCCGCATCGAAAGGCACCGCGCTCGTGACCGGCGCGGCGAAGCGCGTCGGTGCCGCGATCGCCGTCGCACTCGCGGACGACGGCTGGGACGTCGCGATCCATTACGGGCGCTCGGCCGAGGCCGCCGACGCGACCGTCGCCGCGGTGCGCGATCGCGGCCGCAAGGCGGCGGCGTTCCAGGCCGACCTCGCCGACGAGTCCGGCGCGCGAGGGCTCGTCGCGCGCGTCGCCGAGCGCCTGTCGCCGCCGTCGTGCCTCGTCAACAGCGCGTCGACGTTCGAGGCCGACGACGCGACGTCGTTCGGCTACGCGTGCCTCGAAGCGCACATGCGCGTCAACGTGGCGGCTCCGATCGTGCTCGCCGAGGCGATGCATGCGCGGCTCGGCGCGTCCGACATCGGCGTCGTCGTCAACGTCCTCGACCAGAAGCTTTTCAACTTGAATCCCGACTTCCTCTCGTACACGCTGTCGAAGGCCGCGTTGCAGACCGCGACCAGCCTGCTCGCACGCGCGCTCGCGCCGCGGCTGCGCGTCGTCGGCGTGGCGCCCGGCCTGACGCTGCCGTCGGCGGACCAGACCGCGGCCGACTTCGCGCGTGCGCACGCGCGCACGCCGCTCGGCCGGTCCAGCACCCCGGCCGACGTCGCCGGCGCCGTCCGCTTCCTCGTCAACGCGTCGTCGATCACCGGCACGACGCTGGTCGTCGACGGCGGCCAGCACCTGCTGCCGACCGAGCGCGACGTCATGTTCCTGTCGCGCGCGTCATGACGAGCTTCGACGCGCGCTTCCACGGCACGCCGGTCGGCTTTCGCCGGCTGTTCGTCCGCAACTTCGACCTGATGGCGAACATCGGCGTCCACGACTTCGAGAAGAACGGCGCGCAGCGCATCGTCGTCAACATCGACGTCTTCGTGCCGCTCGCCGAGACCACGCCGCGTCACGACAAGATCGGCGAGGTGCTCGACTACGATGTCATCCACGCGACGGTGCGCGAGCGCGTCGCGCGCGGCCACATCAACCTGCAGGAGACGCTGTGCGACGACCTCGCGCGCGTCCTGCTCGCGCACCCGCTGGTCCATGCGGTGCGCGTGTCGACGGAGAAGCCCGACGTCTACCCGGACTGCGACGCGGTCGGCGTCGAGGTCATGCACGTGAAGGACGACGCGACGCGGGGCGACGAATGACGGACGCGGTCATCGAGGCGCGCGATGCGCCGGCGGGGGCGGCCCGCGAGACGTCGGTCAACGACCGGAAGCTCGAGAAGCGCCTCTGTCGGCTCGTCGGCCAGGCGATCGGCGACTTCCGCATGATCGACGACGGCGACCGCGTGATGGTCTGCCTGTCGGGCGGCAAGGACAGCTACGGGCTGCTCGACATCCTGCTGAAGCTGCGCGAGCGGGCGCCCGTGCGCTTCGACGTCGTCGCCGTGAACCTCGACCAGAAACAGCCCGGGTTCCCGGCGCATGTCCTGCCGGACTACCTGACGAAGCGCGGCGTGCCGTTCCACATCGAGACGCAGGACACGTACTCGATCGTCAAGCGCCTCATCCCCGAAGGCAAGACGACCTGCTCGCTGTGCTCGCGGCTGCGGCGCGGCATCCTCTACCGCGTCGCCGACGAGCTCGGCGCGACGAAGATCGCGCTCGGCCATCATCGCGACGACGTGTTCGAGACGTTCTTCCTGAACCTGTTCTACGCCGGCAAGATGAAGGGCATGCCGCCGAAGCTCGTCTCCGACGACGGCCGCCACGTCGTGATCCGCCCGCTCGCGTACGTCCGCGAGCGCGACCTCGCGCACTGGGCCCGGATCCAGGCCTACCCGATCATCCCGTGCGACCTCTGCGGCTCGCAGGAAAACCTCAAGCGCCGCGAGATGAAGGCGATGCTGCGCGACTGGGAGGAACGCTTCCCGGGTCGCATCAAGAGCATCGCGGCGGCCATGCAGGCGGTCGCGCCGTCGCACCTGATGGATCGGTCGATCTACCCGTTCGAGACGCTGCGTCCGACCGGCGAGGCGTCCGACGACGGCGATCGCGCCTTCGATCCCGAGCCCGACGCGCCGTCGCCGTCGATCGTCGACTGGCTGTCGCCGGACGACGACGTCATGCCCCGCGCTGGAACGCCGCGATCGCCGCGTACTGGGCGGTGAGCGCGAGCGGCAACGACGCGAAGACCGGCGCGAGACGCGCGTAGGTCGCCGCGGCCCGCGCGTCGGGCGTGTGCCGATGCGTCGACCCGACCAGCGCCGCGACGTCGTCGAGCGACTCGATCTCGCCGAGCGCGTACAACCCGAGCATCGCGGCGCCGAAGCACGAGCTCTCGATGCTTTCCGGCACGACCACCTCGCGATCGAACACGTCGGCGAGCATCTGCCGCCACATCGGCGACCGCGCGAAGCCGCCGGTCGCCTTGATGACGTGCGTCCGTCCGACGAGCGCCTCGACCGCCGGCAGGATCGTATAGAGGTTCATCAGCACGCCTTCGAGCACCGCGCGGATCATGTGCTCCTTGCGATGATGCATCGCGAGGCCGAAGAAGGAGCCGCGCAGGTCGGGATTCCAGAGCGGCGCGCGCTCGCCTGCGAGGAACGGGTGGAACAGCAGACCGCCGGAGCCCGGCGGCACGCGCGCCGCGATGTGCGTCAGCACGTCGTACGGATCGATGCCGAGGCGCTTCGCGGTCTCGGTCTCGGCGGCCGCGAACTCGTCGCGGACCCAGCGCAGCACGATGCCGCCGTTGTTGACCGGGCCGCCGACGACCCAGCGATCGTCGGTCAGCGCATAGCAGAACGTGCGGCCTTCGGGATCGGTCTGCGGCGCGTCGACGACGGTGCGCATCGCGCCGCTGGTCCCGATCGTCAGCGCGACGGCGCCGCGCTCGATCGCGCCGACACCGAGGTTCGACAGCACGCCGTCGTTCGCGCCGACGACGATCGGCGTCTCGCCGTCGAGCCCGAGCAGCGCCCGCCCCGCGTCGGTCAGCGCGAGGCGATGGGTCGTCGGCACGAGCGTCGACAGCCGCGACGGATCGATGCCGGCCAGCGCGAGCGCGCCGATGTCCCAGTCGAGCGTCGCGAGGTTCAGCAGCCCGGTCGCCGACGCGATCGAACGGTCGACGACGGACGTGCCGCAGAGCCGTGCGAGGACGTACTCCTTGATGCCGACGAAGCGATGCGCCCGGCCCCAGACGGCCGGCATCGCGTGCTGCAGCCACAGCAGCTTGACGAGCGGCGACATCGGATGGATCGGCGTGCCGGTGCGGCGGTAGATCGCGAGGCCGTCGTGCTCGGCGTTGATGCGTCGCGCCCAGGGGGCCGCGCGGTTGTCCGCCCACGTGATGCTCGGCGTCAGCGGCCGCGCCGTCCTCGTCGACGGCGATCAGGCTGTGCATCGCGGCGCTGAACGACACGCACGCGACGTCGCGCGGCGCCGCGCCGACCGCGTCGAGGACGCCGCGGATCGCCATGACGACGGCCTGGAAGATGCGGTCGGGATCCTGCACGGCGGCGCCCGGCTCGGGCGTCTCGAGCGGGTATCCGACCGCGTGCTCGGCGAGCACGGCCCCCCGCCGGGACGGGCGCGCGTCGAACGCGACCGCCTTCGTGCTCGTGGTCCCGATGTCGACCCCGATCGCGCAATGCGGCATCGCGTGCGCGTCAGACGACGGTCGACAGCGCCATGATCAGCACGATGGCGACGACGGAGAGGATCGTCTCCATCGCGGTCCAGGTCTTGAACGTCTCGGCGAGCGAGAGGTTGAAGTACTGCTTGACGAGCCAGAAGCCCGCGTCGTTGACGTGCGACAGGATCAGCGAGCCCGCGCCGGTCGCGAGCACCAGCAGCTCGCGCTGCACGCCGGGCACGAGGTCGACGATCGGCGCGACGATGCCGGCGCCGGTGATGGTCGCGACCGTCGCCGAGCCGGTCGCGATGCGGATCAACGCGGCGACGAGCCAAGCGAGCAGGATCGGCGACAGGTGCGCGTGCACGGCCATCTCGCCGATCGTCTTGCCGACGCCGGTCGCGATCAGCATCTGCTTGAAGCCGCCGCCCGCGCCGATGATCAGCAGGATCGCGGCGACCGGCAACAGGCTCGCGTCGAGCTGACGGCCGACGTCGCGCGCGCTCAGCCCGCGCGCGAAGCCGAACGTCCAGATGCCGACCAGCAGCGCCGCGAGCAGCGCCACGATCGGGTTGCCGATGAAGTCCATCCACTGCCGCACCGGGCTCGTCGGGCTCGTCAGCACGTCGGCGAACGTCTTGGCCAGCATCATCGCGACCGGCAGCAGGATCGTGAACAGCGTCACGCCGAAGCCCGGCAGGTCCCGGGTCTCGACCGCACCGCGATCGCCGACGAGCGTGGCCGCCAGGTCGCCGGAGATCGAGCCGGGCACGCGCTTCGCGATCCACGCGCCGAACAGCGGCCCGGCGATGACTGCGGTCGGCAGACCGACGACGAGTCCGTACAGGATCGTGCGCCCGATGTCGGCCTTGAACGCGCCGATCGCGAGCAGCGGCCCCGGATGCGGCGGCACGAGCCCGTGGACGACCGACAGCCCCGCGAGCAGCGGGATGCCGATCTTGACGAGCGACACGCCGGTCTGCCGCGCGACGATGAACACGAGCGGTGCGAGCAGCACGAAGCCGATCTCGAAGAACAGCGGGATGCCGACGAGGAACGCCGAGATCATCATCGCCCAGTGCACGCGTCGTTCGCCGAACGCGTCGACGAGCGTGCGCGCGATGCGGTCGGCGCCGCCCGACTCGGCCATCAGCTTGCCGAGCATCGTGCCGAGCCCGAGCAGCACGCCGACGAAGCCGAGCGTGCCGCCGAAGCCGTCCTGGAATTCCTTGACGACCTGCGCGAGCGGCAGGCCGGTGACGAGGCCGAGGAATCCGGACGCGACGATCAGCGCGATGAACGGATGGACCTTGAAGCGCGCGATCAGCAGGATCAGGCCGACGATCGCGACGGCGGCCGACGCGAGCAGGAACGTCGTGCCTCCCGATGCGTCCATCGCTCTCTCCTCGGGCGCTCGGCGCCTCGTCTCGTTCGACTCCGGACTCTAGCGCAAGCGGCCAGCGGCCGAGCGATCGGCGGTCAGGCGCGCAGCCGGAACGGATTGAAATCCGTCCCGCGGTCGTAGTAGTCCTCGTTCTCGCGGCGCTTGAGGAAGTTGACGACCGCATACGTCAGCGGCGTCGACAGGACCTCCCACGCGGTCTTGAGCACGTACTGGATCAGCGCGACCTCGACGATGTCGTGCGTCTCCCAGATGCCGTAGAACGCGATGACGTAGAACAGCGACGAGTCGACCGCCTCGCCGACGAACGTCGACCCGATCGTGCGCGTCCACAGCAGCCTGCCGTTCGTCAGCAGCTTCATCTTCGCGAGGACGTAGCTGTTCGCGAAGCTGCCGCACCAGAACGCGATCATCGACGCGGCCGCGATGCGCCACGCGTTGCCGAACACGGTCTCGATCGCCGGCTGGTACACCTTCATGTAGGCCGACGGCCCGGGCGGCAGGTGCACGACGACGGCCGCCATCAAGCGACGCGAACGCCAGCGCGAAGAAGCCGGCCCACACGCAGCGCCGATCGCGGCCGTAGCCGTAGACCTCGGTCAGGATGTCGCCGAAGAAGTAGCTGATCGGGAAGAACAGGATGCCGGCGCCGAACGGCGTCGGACCGACGAACGGCAGGTCGACGACCGCCTGCTTCGCGGCGCCGATGAAGTTCGAGCACAGCAGCACGCAGACGAACGCCGCCATCACGAAGTCGTAGTAGCGGTACGCGCGCGGACCACCGGCCGCGGCGCGGCGGTCGATGTCGTTCATAAAGCGCCTTCGGTCGACGAAAGCGCGAGGATCGCACAGGTCGCGTCGGCGGCCGGCGACGGGCAGGACACGCGCACCGGGTGGCGGCGCGCGCGGCGGAAGCCGCTCAGGCCATCGGCGACGTGACCGGCGGGTCGATGATCGGCGGAGGCGACAGCGGAGGAACTTCCGTCGGCTCGGGGACCTCGACCGGCGGTGGATCCGTGATCGGCGACGGTCCCGGGATCGGGGTCGGCCCGGGTGCCGGCGACGGCTGCGGATCGGGATTCGGCGTGATGTGCATGCGGCAGGCGAGTCGTTCGCGTCCGTCCCGACTCAATCGGCCGTGGCCGATCCGCCGGGACGAACGCGGCGTTGCTCGTCGCGTCGCTTACGGACGGGGCTTCGTCGTGGTGCCGCGATCGGCGTCGGCCGCCGCGTCCTTCACGTCCTCGGCGATGTCGCCGGCCGTCGCGCGCGTCTTGCCGCCGACCTGCTGGGCCAGACCCTTCGCTTCGAGGGACTTGTCGTCGACCGCGCGTCCTGCGACTTCCTTGACCTTGCCGACGGCTTCGTCGACGCGGCCCTTGACTTGTTGATTGTTCATTTCAACCTCGCTGGATCGTGGAAGGGAGCCGGGAGGCAGACCTGCAAAGAGCCGCTCGGCGAAGACCAGTATGGGTTTTGCCGAATCGTGCCGTTTCGGCCGAGTCCTGAACGCCGGGTAGGACGCGCTACCTGCCGAGCATCGGCGTCATATGTCGACCGGGTCGACCTCCACCTGCCAGCGGGCTTTCAGCCGCGCCTGCCGCAGGTCCGTCAGCCAACCGTCGAGGAACGCGTGCAGCGCACGGCGCTCGTCGGCCTCGACCACGAGCTGCGCGCGCTCCACGTCGGCGACCCGCGCGATCACCATCGGGACCGGGTCGTACAGGATCACGCGCGTCGTCGGCCCGTCGTCGTGCAGCCGCGCGACGCCGAGGTCGCGTGCGCCTGCGAGGCACGCGATCGCGTCGTCCGCGGACGCCGCCTCGGCCCGTAGCACCGCCTGGTACGAGAACGGCGGTAGCCCCGCGGCGCGCCGCTCCTCGAGCTGACTCGCGGCGAAGCGGTCGAAGTCGTGCGCGATCAGCGCCGCGAACAGCGGATGGTCCGGTGCGCGCGTCTGGATCAGGACCTCGGCGCGTTCGGCCCCGGCGCCGCGGCCGGCCCGTCCCGCGACCTGCATCAGGTTCGAGAACAGCCGCTCCGCGGCGCGGAAGTCGTGCGAGTACAGCGCGCTGTCCGCATCGAGCACGCAGACCAGCGTCACGTTGCGGAAGTCGTGGCCCTTCGCGAGCATCTGCGTGCCGACGAGGATGTCGAGCTCGCCTGCGTGGACCGCGTCGAGCAGGCCTGTCGCCACGCCCTTGCGACGCGTGCTGTCGCGATCGATGCGGGCGACGCGCGCGGCGGGAAACATCGCCTGCAACGCCTCCTCGACGCGCTGCGTGCCGCGGCCGATGGGAGCGAGGTCCGCGTTGCCGCATTGCGGGCACGCGCGCGGCACGCGTTGCTGCCAGCCGCAGTGATGGCAATGCAGTTGCCGATCGGCCTTGTGGAACACGGCGTTCACGCTGCAACGCGGGCAGGCGCTGAGCCATCCGCAGGCGCCGCACGCGACGACCGGCGCGTAGCCGCGGCGGTTGTGGAAGACCAGCGTCGGCTCGCCACGCGCGATGCGGTCCGCGAGCGCGTCGCGCACTTCGGCCGTCAGGCCGTGTTCGAGCGTCGCGCGCAGCGTCGGCACGAGCCGGATCGTCGGCAGCGCCGCGTCGCTCACGGCTCGCTCGCTCAGCACCAGCCGTTCGTATCGCCCGCTCTCGGCGCGCGCCCAGCTCTCGATCGACGGCGTCGCGGACGCGAGCACGACCGGGAACGGCCGGCCGCCGAGGCCCTGCCGCGCACGAACGATCGCGAGATCGCGAGCCGAGTAGCGCAGGCCCTCGCGCTGCTTGTACGACGGGTCGTGTTCCTCGTCGACGACGATCAGCCCGAGGCGAGGCAACGACGCCAGCACGGCGAGTCGCGTGCCGAGCAGCACGTCGACGTCGCCCCGATGCGCGAGGAACCATTGATGCAGTCGGTGTCCGGTGGCATGGCCGCTGTGCAGGCTCGCGACGCGCGCGGCGGGCAGCCGCTTCCGGACGGCGTCGAGCAACTGCGGAGTCAGGTTGATCTCCGGGACGAGCAGCAGCGCCTGCCGGCCGTCGGCGACCGTCCGTTCGACGGCGCGCAGATACACCTCGGTCTTGCCGCTGCCGGTGATGCCCTGCAAGAGGATCGGTTTCGGCGACGGCGACGCCTGTGCCGCGACGAGGCGATCGAGCGCGGCCGCCTGCCATGCGTTCAGCGCCACGCGCGGGGCCGCGGCGTCCCGCTTCGCCGCCGCCAGCTTCGCCGCCACCTTCGCGGCGCGCGTGGCCGCCGGCAGCGTCGCCCGGCGGGCATCGTCCGGGTCGAGCCGGAAAGCGGCCGCCCGGCGCAGCGGCGCCGGAAGCGCCGGCACCATCACCTCGCCGAGCGGCCGGTGGTAGTAGCGCGCCGCGAAACGCGCCAGCGCGATCCAGTCCGACGACAGCGGCGGGACGTCGACGACGACCGCGGCGACATCGCGCAGGCGACCGGGGTCGACGTCGGTCGCCGCGTCGACGTCGACGACGATGCCGACGACGGCACGCGGGCCGAACGGGACCAGAACGAGCGCGCCGGGTCGGGGCGGCGGCGCGGCGTCCGGCCAACGGTAGTCGAAGCCGTCCGTGCCGCCGGTCCCGACGACCGGCGCATCGATCGCGACGCGAACCAGCCGGTCCGTCGTCATGGCGTCGCGTGCGATGCGAGAGGAAACGGCAGCAATATGAACTAAGTGACTGTGACTACGGCGCTTTTTGCCTTTGCACAGAAGTTGTGGACAACTTTGTGAAGAACGGGCGGCGTGGCGGCCTAACTGTCGGAGCCGAAAGGACTTTTGTCAAAATGCGGAAACATTAGGCAACTCGAAAGACGCGCAGAATCAAGTACTTAGCGATGGCCGGTTCCCGTTCGGCACCGGTCCGAGCAGCGTTGGAACGCGGGTCAATTTTGTGCATAAGTCAAGGCCCTCAGCGGTTTTTTTGCGACGAATCGAGCCCGCAGCGCAGCAACGATCAGCCCGGACGGCGGCCGGCGCGGACCGCGTCGACGAGCGTCGTGACGGCCTCCGGCGGCGTGAACTGCGAGATGCCGTGGCCGAGGTTGAAGACGTGTCCCGGCGAGCGAGCGCTGTCGAATGCGGCCAGCACCGCGGCCACTCCGGCGCGGATCGGGCCGTCGCCGGCGAGCAGTACCGCCGGGTCGAGGTTGCCCTGCAGTGCGACGCGGCCGCCGACGGCCGCGCGGACCGTTGCCGGGTCCGCCGTCCAGTCCAGCCCCAACGCGTCGACGCCGGTGTCGGCCATCTCGGCGACCCACGCGCCGCCGCCTTTCGTGAACAGGACCGTCGGCACCCGCAAGCCGTCGCGTTCGCGCGGCAAGCGTTCGAGGATCCGTCGCATCGGTTCGAGCGACCAGCGCCGGTAGTCCGCGTGCGTCAGCACGCCGCCCCACGTGTCGAACAGCATCGCGACCTGCGCGCCCGCCTCGATCTGCGCGGTCAGATAGTCGACGACGGCGTCGGTCACGACCGTCAGCAGGCGTTCGAGCAGGTCCGGTCGCCGATACAGCATCGTCTTGACGGTCAGGAAGTCCTTCGACGAACCGCCTTCGACCATGTAGCACGCGAGCGTCCAGGGGCTTCCGGAGAACCCGATCAGCGGAACGCGCTGACGACCGTCGCCGGCCACGAGCGCGCGCCGGATCTGCGCGACGGCGTCGTAGACGTACTGCAGGCGTTCGCGGGGCGGCACGGCGAGCCGGGCGATGTCGTGCTCGTCGCGCACCGGCCGCTCGAAGACCGGCCCTTCGCCGTCCACGAAGCGCAAGCCGAGTCCCATCGCATCGGGCACCGTCAGGATGTCCGAGAACAGGATCGCCGCGTCGAGGTCGTAGCGGTCGATCGGCTGCAAGGTCACCTCGGTCGCGTAGTCCGGCGTCTGCGCGAGCGCGAGGAACGAGCCGGCCTTCCGGCGCGTCGCGCGATATTCGGGGAGGTAGCGACCGGCCTGTCGCATCAGCCACACCGGCGTGCGTGGGGTAGGTTGGCGCAGCAGCGCCCGGATCAGGCTGTCGTTGGCGAGCATGTGTGGCCCATGGCGAGGATCGCCATTCTAGGCGGTCGGAAACGTGGGGCCGCACGCCTTAGACTGCGCGTTCGCCCGACCGACCCCGACCGATGGCCAAGCTCTACTTCCGTTATGCGGCGATGAACGCCGGCAAGTCGACCGCGCTCCTGCAGGTCGCGCACAACTACGAGGAGCGCGATCAGACGGTCGCACTGTTCACGTCGGCGATCGACACGCGCTTCGGCGCGGGTCGCATCGTGTCGCGGCTCGGCGTCTCGCGGCCGGCGGCGCTGTTCGACGAGTCGACCGACTTCGTCGCGACGCTGCACGCAGGACCGCTGCCGTCGTGCGTGCTGATCGACGAGGCGCAATTCCTGGCGGAGACGCAGGTCGTCGACCTGCATCGCTTCGCGCATGTCGACGGCGTGCCGGTGATGGCGTTCGGCATCCGCAGCGACTTCCAGGGGCGCGCGTTTCCCGGGTCGCGCGCGCTGCTGACGCTCGCCGACGACCTCGAGGAGATGAAGACGGTGTGCCGCTGCGGCCGCAAGGCGACGTTCAACATGCGCGTCGACGACGCCGGCCGGCGCGTCACCGAAGGCGCGCAGGTCGAGATCGGCGGCAACGAGCGCTACGAGGCGGTGTGCCCGTTGCGCTTCTACACCGGCGCCTGCTGAACGCGCGTCGCTAGCGCTTCTGCCGCAGCCGCTGGATGGCCGCGAGCTGCGCGGCCATGATCGCGAGTTCCGACTGCGCCCGCGCGAGATCGAGGTCGCTCTTCGCGTTGACCATCGCCTCCTCGGCACTCTTCTTCGCCTCGGCCGCCTTGGCCTCGTCGAGATCCGCGCCGCGGATCGCCGTGTCGGCGAGCACCGTCACGACGTCGGGCTGGACTTCGAGGATGCCGCCGGCGACGAACACGAACTCCTCCTCGGCCTGGCCCGGCACCTTGATGCGGACCGCGCCGGGACGGATGCGCGTGATCAGCGGCGTGTGCTTCGGAAGATGCCGAGCTCGCCGGACTCGCCGGGCAGCGCGACGAATTCCGCCTCGCCCGAGAAGATGTCCGCCTCGGCAGAGACGACGTCGACGTGGATGGTGCTGGCCATGGATCGTCCTATTGGAGCTTCTTCGACTTCTCGATCGCTTCGTCGATCGTGCCGACCATGTAGAACGCCTGCTCGGGCAACGCATCGAGTTCGCCGGCGACGATCATCTTGAAGCCGCGGATCGTCTCGGCCAGCGACACGTACTTGCCGGGCGCGCCGGTGAACGTCTCGGCGACGTGGAACGGCTGCGACAGGAAGCGCTGGATCTTCCGCGCGCGCGCGACGATCAGCTTGTCTTCCGGCGCGAGCTCGTCCATGCCGAGGATCGCGATGATGTCGCGCAGTTCCTTGTAGCGCTGCAGCGTGCCCTGCACCGCGCGCGCCGTCTGGTAGTGGTCTTCGCCGACGACGTTCGGGTCGAGCTGGCGCTACGTCGAGTCGAGCGGATCGACCGCCGGGTAGATGCCGAGCGCCGCGATGTCGCGCGACAGCACGACCGTCGAGTCGAGGTGCGCGAACGTCGTCGCCGGCGACGGGTCGGTCAGGTCGTCGGCCGGCACGTACACGGCCTGGATCGACGTGATCGAACCGGTCTTCGTCGACGTGATGCGTTCCTGCAAGCGGCCCATCTCCTCGGCCAGCGTCGGCTGGTAGCCCACGGCCGACGGCATGCGACCGAGCAGCGCGGACACTTCGGTGCCGGCCAGCGTGTAGCGATAGATGTTGTCGACGAAGAACAGCACGTCGCGGCCTTCGTCGCGGAAGTACTCGGCCATCGTCAGGCCGGTCAGCGCGACGCGCAGGCGGTTGCCCGGCGGCTCGTTCATCTGGCCGTACACCATCGCGACCTTCGAGTTCGGAAAGTTCTCGGCGTCGATGACGCCGGCGTCCTTCATCTCGTGATAGAAGTCGTTGCCTTCGCGCGTGCGCTCGCCGACGCCGGCGAACACCGACAGGCCCGAGTGCTCCTTCGCGATGTTGTTGATCAGCTCGAGCATGTTGACGGTCTTGCCGACGCCGGCGCCGCCGAACAGGCCGACCTTGCCGCCCTTCGCGAACGGGCAGATCAGGTCGATGACCTTGATGCCGGTCTCGAGCAGCTCCTGCGACGGCGACAGCTCGTCGTAGGCCGGCGCGCGGCGGTGGATCGTCGCGGTCTTGTCGGACACGATCGGACCGACTTCGTCGATCGGGTTGCCGAGCACGTCCATGATGCGGCCGAGCGTGCCGGGGCCGACCGGCACCGCGATCGCCTCGCCGGTGTTCTTGACCATCATGCCGCGGCGCAGGCCGTCCGACGAGCCGAGCGCGATCGTGCGCACGACGCCGTCGCCGAGCTGCTGCTGCACTTCGAGCGTCAGCGCCGAGCCTTCCATCTTCAGCGCGTCGTAGATCTTCGGCATCGCGTCGCGCGGGAATTCCACGTCGACGACCGCGCCGATGCACTGGACGATCTTGCCTTCGACGTTGGCGTTCTTCGGGGCTTGGGCCTTCGGGGCGTCCATCACTGCGCTCATCGCTGTTCCTCTGCTCTGCGACCCCGGCGAAGGCCGGAGTCCAAGTTTCACATCGGCGTCGACGACGCCGCGTCCCCTCGAGGACGACTCCTCAGACCGCCGCGGCGCCCGCGACGATCTCGCTCAATTCCTTCGTGATGCCGGCCTGGCGCGTCTTGTTGTAGACGAGCTTGAGCTCCGAGATCACGTTGCCGGCGTTGTCGGTCGCGGCCTTCATCGCGACCATCCGCGCCGACTGCTCCGACGCCATGTTCTCGGACACCGCCTGCAGCACCAGCGCCTCGACGTAGCGGACCATCAGGAACTCGATGACGCTCTGCGCGTCGGGCTCGTAGAGGTAGTCCCACGCGAACTGCTTCTTCTCCTCGTCGGTGCGATGCAGCCGCTCGGCCGACAGCGGCAGCAGCTGCTCGACGATCGGCACCTGCGAGATCGCGCTGTTGAAGCGCGAGTAGCACAGGTAGACCGCCTTCAGCCGACCTTCGGCATACGCGTCGAGCAGGACCTTGATCGGCCCGATCAGCCGCTCGAGGTGCGGCGTGTCGCCGAGCTGCACGGCGTTCGCGACGACCTTCGCGCCGATGCGCGTCATGAAGCCGAGACCCTTGTTGCCGATCGCGACGACCTGCGCCTCGACGCCCTGTCCGTGGTACTCGCGGATCTTCGCCGTGACGGCGCGGAGGATGTTCGTGTTCAGGCCGCCGGCGAGTCCCTTGTCGGTCGTGACGACGATGAAGCCGACCGCCCGCGCGTCGTCGTGCGCGACCATGAACGGATGCGTGAACTCCGGGTTCGCCTCCGACAGATGCGCGGCGATGTTGCGCACGCGATCCGCGTACGGACGCGCGCGCCGCATGCGCTCCTGCGCGCGGCGCATCTTCGACGCGGCGACCATCTCCATCGCCTTCGTGATCTTCTTGGTGTTCTCGACGGACTTGATCTTGCCGCGAATTTCTTTGCCAGCAGCCATCGATCACTCCATCACGCGACGAGGTCGCGACGCGACCTCGTGAATGAAGGGGTCGCCGCGCGGCGCGCGCGAAGCCGTCAATACGCCCGCTTCTTGAACTCCTCGATCGCCTTCGTCAGCTCGGCCTCGCCGTCCTTGTCGAGCACCTTCGTCGACTCGATCTTGTCGAGCAGCGCGGCGTTCTTCGCCTTCAGCGACTTGTGCAGGCCGGCCTCGAACGGCAGCACCTGCTTGACCTCGAGGTCGTCGAAGTAGCCCTTGTTGACGGCGAACAGCGACACGGCCATCAGCGACACCGGCAGCGGCGAGTACTGCGGCTGCTTCAGCAGCTCGGTGACGCGGGCGCCGCGGTCGAGCTGCTTGCGGGTCGCCTCGTCGAGGTCGGACGCGAACTGCGCGAACGCCGCGAGCTCGCGGTACTGCGCGAGGTCGGTCCGGATGCCGCCCGACAGGCCCTTGATGACCTTCGTCTGCGCCGCGCCGCCGACGCGCGACACCGAGATGCCGGCGTTGATCGCGGGCCGGATGCCGGCGTTGAACAGCGACGTCTCGAGGAAGATCTGGCCGTCGGTGATCGAGATCACGTTCGTCGGCACGAACGCCGACACGTCGCCGGCCTGCGTCTCGATGATCGGCAGCGCCGTCAGCGAACCCGTCTTGCCCTTGACCTCGCCCTTCGTGAAGTTCTCGACGTACTCGGCGTTGACGCGCGCCGCGCGCTCGAGCAGGCGCGAGTGCAGGTAGAACACGTCGCCGGGATACGCCTCGCGGCCCGGCGGGCGGCGCAGCAGCAGCGACACCTGGCGATACGCGACGGCCTGCTTCGAGAGGTCGTCGTAGATGATCAGTGCGTCCTGCCCGCGATCGCGGAAGTACTCGCCCATCGTGCAGCCGGAGTACGCCGACACGTACTGCATGGCGGCCGACTCGGACGCGCTGGCCGCGACGACGATCGTGTATTCGATCGCGCCCGACTGCTCGAGCGCGCGCACGACGTTCTTGATCGACGACGCCTTCTGGCCGATCGCGACGTAGATGCAGACGCAGTCCTGGCCCTTCTGGTTGATGATCGTGTCGAGCGCGACGGCCGACTTGCCGGTCTGACGGTCGCCGATGATCAGCTCGCGCTGGCCGCGACCGATCGGCACCATCGAGTCGATCGCCTTCAGGCCGGTCTGCATCGGCTGCGACACCGACTGCCGCGCGATGACGCCCGGCGCGACCTTCTCGATGACGTCGGTCATCTTCGCGTTGATCGGCCCCTTGCCGTCGATCGGCGCGCCGAGCGCGTTGACGACGCGGCCGATCAGCTCGGGACCGACCGGCACCTCCAGGATGCGGCCCGTCGTCTTGACGGTCTCGCCTTCCGAGATGTGCTCGTACTCGCCGAGAATGACCGCGCCGACCGAGTCGCGCTCGAGGTTCAGCGCGAGGCCGAACGTCGGGTTGCCGTCGCGTCCGGCGAGAACTCGAGCATCTCGCCCTGCATCGCGTCGGACAGGCCGTGGACGCGGACGATGCCGTCCGTCACCGACACGACGGTGCCCTGGTTGCGGACTTCGGTCGACGCGCCGAGGCCTTCGATGCGGCTCTTGATCAGCTCGCTGATTTCGGACGGATTCAGATGCATGGCAAGTCACTCCAGTAAGACGGACGCGACTCGCGACGCGAGCCGCGTGGATGAGCGCTTCAGGCGGTGAGGCTGGCCTTCATGTCGGCGAGGCGCGAGCGCACCGACGTGTCGAGCACGCGGTCGCCGACGACGACGCGCACGCCGCCGATCAGGCTCCGGTCGACGGTGACGGTGGGCTTGAGCCGGATCTCGAACTTCTTCTCGAGCGCCGCGACGAGCCCGCCGACCTCGGCGTCGTTCATCGGGAACGCGCTCGCGATCTGCGCCTCGGCCGTGCCCTGCTTGCGGTCGACGAGCTGCGCGAACTGCGTCGCCGATCTCCGGCATCACGGCGAGCCGGTCGTTCGCGATCAGCGTTCGCACGAAGTTCTCGACGCGCGGTTCCGGCTTGCGGCCGAGCGCGCCGGCGAAGACCTGGTAGAGCTGGTCCGGCGCAATGCGCGGATCGCCGATCAGTTGCTGCATGCCGGGATCGGCGGCGATCGCGGCGAGATCGGCGACCTGTTCGGACCACGACGCGAGCGCCGCGTCGCCGTCGCCCTCGGCCACGCGGAACAGCGCTTCGGCGTACGGGCGGGCGATGGTGGACAGTTCGGCCATGGCGGTCAGAGCTGCGCCTTCAGTTCGTCGAGCAGCGCCGCATGGCGGTTCGCGTCGATCTCGACCTTCAGGATCTGCTCGGCGCCGCGAACCGCGAGCGCGGCGACCTGATCGCGCAGCGCGTCGCGCGCACGCTGCGCCTCCTGCTCGGCCTCGGCCTTCGCCTCGGCGAGGATGCGCGCCTTCTCGGCCTCGGCCGCGCGTCGCGCGTCGGCGATGACCGCGGCGGCCTGCTTCTCGGCTTCGGCGAGGCGGACCTGGTTGTCGGTGCGCGACTGCGCGAGCTCCGCGTCGACGCGCTTGTGCGCCTCGTTCAGCTCGAGCTTGGCGCGGTCGGCCGCCGCGAGCCCTTCGGCGATCTTCTTCGCACGATCGTCGATCGCCTTCATCACCGGCGGCCACACGAACTTCATCGTGAACCACGCGAGGATGAGGAACACGATCGTCTGGAAGATGAATGTCGCGTTGAGATTCACGATTCGTTCCTATGACGGCGGTGATGACAGGACGCACGAGACCCGTGGCGGGTCGGCGATCAGCGGAACGGGTTCGCGAACGCGAACAGCATGGCGATACCGACACCGATCAGGAACGCGGCGTCGATCAGGCCGGCGAGCAGGAACATCTTCGTCTGCAGCGTGTTCATCAGCTCGGGCTGGCGCGCAGAGGCTTCGATGTACTTGCCGCCCATGATGCCGATGCCGATACAGGCGCCGATGGCCCCCAGACCGATGATGAGACCGCAAGCCAATGCAACCAGTGCGACATTCGTCATGACAACTCCTCTACGGACGGTTTTTAATGAACAGCGAACAAGCGGACATCACGACGCATCGGGCGGGATGCGGCGGGTGGCGATCGGTCAGTGCGCTTCGTGCGCCTGCCCGAGGTAGACCAGGGTGAGCATCATGAAGATGAACGCCTGCAGCAGCACGATCAGGATGTGGAAGATGGCCCAGGCGGATCCGGCGACGATGTGCGCGCCGCCGAGCAGGATCGACTGCGTGTTCCAGCCGGTCCACGCGGCGCCCATCAGCGCGATCAGCATGAACAGCAGCTCGCCGGCGTACATGTTGCCGAACAGCCGCATCGCGAGCGACACCGTCTTCGCGAGGAACTCGACGAGCTGCATGAACAGGTTCGCGATCGCGAGCAGGACGAAGAACAGCGGATTCTTGCTGGTGCCGAACGGCGCGGTCAGCAGCTCGTGGCCCCAGCCGCCGAGCCCCTTGATCTTGATGTTGTAGTAGAGCATCAGGATCAGCACGCCGAGCGAGATGCCGAACGTGCCGTTGAGGTCGGCGGTCGGCACGATCCGGAAGTACTCGACGTGCTCTTCCATGCCCATCGCGCCGATGACCTTGTGGAACAGGTCGACCGGCAGGAAGTCGAGCGCGTTCATCAGCAGCACCCAGACGAACACCGTCAGCGCGAGCGGCGCGATGAACGTGCGGTTGCCGTGAACGATCGCCTTCGACTGGTCCTCGACCATCTCGACGACGACTTCGACCATCGCCTGGAAGCGACCCGGGACGCCCGACGTCGCGCGGCGCGCCGCGAGGAACATCAGGAAGCAGCCGACGATGCCGATGCCGATCGACCAGATCAGCGTGTCGAGGTTGACGACCGACAGGTCGACGATGCCCTTCTGCGTCCCCGACGTGAAGTGCGTGAGGTGGTGAACGATGTATTCGGACGCCGTGGGGGCGTGCTCGGTCGCCATGCCTTCGCTAGCCATACGTGTTTCGCTCGCTGTTGGACGGGCGTCGGGTTCGCGGACGCGCCTTCGATCGGCCGGGGCTCCGCGCAGTCAGGCGCGTCGACGACCCAGGACGAACATCAAAAAATAACTCTTCAGTACCGCGATGAATCCGATGATCAGTGCGGGCCAGACGAGGCCGCGGTACAGCCGCGCGACCGCGAACAGGATCGCGACGGTCGTCGCGAGCTTGACGAACTCGCCGACGAAGAATGCCTGCATCGTCGCACCACCGGGCCGCCGGGCGTCCCACGCGAGCCGCCAGGCGAACAACGCATTGGGAACGACGCAGGCGAGGCCGCCGAACAACGCCGACATCGCGGCGTGCGATCCTGCGACGAGCGCCGCGAGGCCGGCAATGACCAAGGTCATGACCGCCTGCAAAAGGACTGCATAGGCCATCGCGCTCGCCGCCTGCCGATTCCCTGCCGTCGCCGCCGCTCCCTCGTTCGCGCGATCCGGCCGCGACCGACGCCGGGTGCGCGCGCGGCGGGCCGTCGCACCGAATCCAGGCGTCGAACGCAAAGCCGCGAGATGATACTTTTTTCGCTCGTCCTGCGTCAAACCGCAAGAGTGCTCGTCGACGCGTGGTCGTGGTGCGAAACCCTCGATTTCGCTCCGGAATGTTCCGATGGCCGGCCACGACGATTGCGGCTACGCTGACTTCCCCGCTTCACCGTTGCCTTTCATGATCCAGCCGCGCGCAGGCCATCCGGACCCGTTGACGCTTCACTGGCCGGAACCCGCCCACCTGCGCCTCGCCACGAACGACGGCGCGCCGGAGCGCTGCGAGATCCAGTTCAGCGACGGCACCGTCGAGACCGGCGAGCTGCTGCGCTTCACCGGTCGCGACGAGCATCTCGTGTTCCGGCCCGCGCCCGGGCAACCGCGTCATCCGTCGAAGCTGGTCGTCCGCAACAGCCGCTTCAAGCGGTTGAAGCTGCTCGACCCGGTCGCCGTCGAGCCGCTCGACGCCGTGTTCGGCAGCGAGCCGATCGACGCGCAGCAGCTGCACGTCTACACCGTCGAGTTCAGCGACCACGAGATCGAGTCGGGCGACACGGCCGGCTACGTGCGCAACGCGATCGGGCTGTTCCTCTACTTCAATCGTCCCGACAACCGCGTCGAGCGCGTCTTCGTGCCCGAGTCGGCGATCGCCTATTTCCAGGCCGGCGAGCCGATCGGCCGGCTGCTCGTCGAGGAGCACGCCGTCAGCGAGGAGCAGCTCGCGGCCGCCGTCGAGAAGCAGCAGGAGATGCGCAAGCTCGTCCTCGGCGACTACCTGATCGACGAAGGGCTGATCGCGCCCGAGCAGCTGCAGCAGGCGCTCGCGCTCCAGCGCACGAAGCCGTCGCTTGCGGCTCGGCGAGGCGCTGATCGAGCTCGGCGCCGTCGAGCCCGAGGCGCTGCAGATCGCGCTCGCGCGTCAACGCGCGAACCGCGGGCGTCCGCTCGGGCAGATTCTCGTCGACATGGGCGTCGTCGATGCCGACACGCTCAACAAGATCCACGCGAAGCAAGACAGGTCGTCACTTCGTCTCGCTCGCGAACTTCGCGCCGTCGGCCGAGGCGATCCTCGCCGTCCCCGGCGACACCGCGGCGCGGCTCGGCGTCGTCCCGCTGTCGATCGAGCACGGCGACCTGATCGTCGCGTCCGAGTCGCAGCTCGATTCGGCTGCCGTCAACGAGCTCACGATGCGTGTCGAAGATGCGGATCGTGCAGGTGCTCGCGCCGGGGCCGAGGTCGAGGCGCGGCGCGACCGAGGCCTACGGCGAGCGTCGGTGCCGGCGTCGACGCGGGGTCGGTCCACTTCGAGAGCGTCGAGCTCGCCGACGGCGACGCGACGGACGCCGATCGCCGGCGTCGTCTTCCGCGAGCCCGCTGCCGGGCTGAACGATCCCGCACCTGATCGAGGCGATCGAGCGCGCGCTGAAGGCGGTCGAGCACGGCGGCACGCTCGACGTCCACGTCGAGACGCGCGGCGGCGAGCGTACGACGCGCATCCGGCTCCGGCACGACTAGCGTCGCGACCGACGCCGTCCGCGACGCGTCAGCGCGCCTCGCCGCGGATGCGCTCGAGGACGCCGTCGAGCTGTTCGAGGTCCGCGAAGTCGACGATCAGCTGTCCGCGGCCCTTGCCGCGCATGCGGATCGCGACGCGCGTCGCGAGCCGGTCCGACAGCTCCGTCTCGAGTCGCGCGAGGTCGCCGTTCGACGCCGGAGCCGGGCCCGACGCGGCGCGGGCCGTCGCGTTGCCGTCGTCGCCCATCGCGCGGGCGACCAGCCGCTCCGTCTCTCGCACCGACAGGCGCTTCGCGACGACCTCGTTCGCGAGCGCGATCTGGCGGGCCGCGTCGACCGCCAGCAACGCACGCGCATGACCCATGTCGAGGTCGCCGGCCATCAGCATCGTGCGCACCGGCTTCGCGAGGTTCAGCAGCCGCAGCAGGTTCGACGTCGCGCTGCGCGAGCGACCGATCGCCGCCGCGGCGTCCTCGTGCGTCAGATGGAACTCCGTCGATCAGCCGCTGGACGCCCTGCGCCTCCTCGAGCGGGTTGAGGTCCTCGCGCTGGATGTTCTCGATCAGCGCCATCACGGCCGCCGATTCGTCGGGCACGTCGCGCACGAGCACCGGCACCTCGGTCAGTCCGGCGATCGCGGCCGCGCGGACCCGGCGCTCGCCGGCGATGATCTCGTAGCGATCCGCCGTCGACCGCGCGGACGAGGACCGGCTGCATCACGCCCTGCGTGCGGATCGATTCGGCGAGTTCGGCGAGCGACCCCTCGTCCATCCGCGTCCGCGGCTGGTACTTGCCGGTCTGCAGCGCGTCGATGCGGGAGGGCGCGCGGCGACGCGTCGCCCGCGTCGGACGCCGGCGGAGCCGACGCGCCGAGCAGCGTCTCGAGGCCGCGGCCGAGACCGCGCCTTGCGCTTCGTCATGGCACCGCCGCGGCGACGGAGTCGGGCCGCGGCTCGGCGGCACGGTCGCCGCCGGAACCGATCGACCATCTCCTTCGCGAACGCTACGTACGCCTGGGCACCCTTGCTCGACTTGTCGAACACGACGCCCGGCATGCCGAACGACGGCGCCTCGGCGAGCCGGATGTTGCGCGGCACGACGGTCCGGAACACCTTGTCGCCGAAGTGCGACTCGAGCTGCGCCGACACCTGGTTCGCGAGCGTCGAGCGCGGATCGAACATCACGCGCAACAGGCCGATGATCTCGAGCTCGTGGTTGAGGTTGCGGTGGACCTGCTTGATCGTGTTCACGAGGTCGGACAATCCTTCGAGCGCGTAGTACTCGCATTGCATCGGGATGATCACGCCGTGCGCCGCCGTCAGCCCGTTGAGCGTCAGCAGCGACAGCGCCGGCGGGCAGTCGATCAGCACGAAGTCGTATTCGTCGAGGTGCCGCGCCATCGCCGCCTTGCAGCCGCGTCTCGCGACGCTCGAGATCGACGAGGTCGAGCTCGGCGCCGGCCAGCTCGCGGTTCGCCGGCACGATGTCGTAGCCGCCGGTGGTCGACCGCGTCCGCACCGACGCGAGCGGACGGTGGCCGAGCAGGACTTCGTAGACGCTCGCTCGCAGCGACGCGCTTGTCGACGCCGGAGCCCATCGTCGCATTGCCCTGCGGATCGAGGTCGACGAGCAGGATCTTCCGCCCGAGGGCAGCGAGCGCGGCGGCGAGATTGACCGTCGTCGTCGTCTTGCCGACGCCGCCTTTCTGGTTCGCGACGACGAACACTTTCGTCACGGTGGACTCCCGCGGCGCGACAGCACGACGGCGCAACGCGCCGCGCCGAGGAACGGCACGTCGAGCGGCTCGACCGCGTCGACGGACCAATTCGTCGGCACGTCGCGCAGCTCCGCGGCGACGGCGGCCGCCTTCATCGCGACGATTCTCGTCGCGCTCCCGGCGGCCGCGTCGACCGTCCGGAGCATCGTCGCGAGCGTCGCGAATGCTCGCGACACGATGACGGTCGGCGTCTCCAGGAGAGTGAGCGCCTCCACTCGCGCGTGGATCGGCTCGAGGTTGGCGATGCCGAGCTCCGCTTTGCAGTGCCGCTGGAACGCGATCTTCTTGGCGACGGCGTCGACGGTCGTGACCGCGACGGACGGCCGCGCGACGGCGAGCGGAATGCCCGGGAGGCCGGCGCCGCTGCCGACGTCCACCACGCTCGCCGGAGCGAGGCGGTCGATCAGCGGCACGATCGCCAGCGAATCGAGCAGGTGCACCACGAGCATGTCGCGCGGATCGTCGACGGCCGTGAGGTTGTACACGCGGTTCCACTTCGCGAGCAGCTCGACGAAACGCAGCAGCCGGCGACGCGTCGCCTCGTCGAGCGGCAGCGACAAGGCGTCGAGTCCGACCGAGAGCGCGCCCGCGGCGTCCGCATCGCCGCCGAGCGATGCCGCGGCGCTAGACCGCGGCCCCACCGGCCTCTTTCGCCGCCGCGCGGCCGAGGCCCCGCTTGAGGTGGACGAGGAGCAACGAGACGGACGCCGGCGTGACGCCGGGTACGCGGGCGGCCTCGCCGAGCGTCGTGGGTCGCGCCTGCGTCAGCTTCTGACAAGCCTCGAACGATAAACCGCGGACCGCCGAATAGTCGATCGTTTCCGACAACGGAAGCGCCGCGTAGGCTTCCGTGCGCCTCACTTCGTCGCGTTGGCGCTCCACGTAGCCCGAATACTTGACGTCGATCTCGACCTGCTCGGCGACATCGGGGTCGACGTCCACACCGTCGAGCAGTGGCGAACCGTCGTTTCGGCGAACCGTCGACAGCGACGCGTAGTCGACTTCCGGCCGCGCGAGCAAATCGCGCAGCCGATATTCCCGCTCGACCGGCTGCCCGAGCACCCGCGCCATCTCGTCGGCCGACACGTTCGATGGCGACAGCCAGGTCGTCCGGAGGCGCTCTGTTTCACGTGAAACAGCCTCGCGCTTGGCGACATAGGCGCTCCAGCGCGCATCGTCGACGCAACCGAGCCGGCGCCCGATTTCTGTCAGCCGTGCATCCGCATTGTCCTCGCGAAGGCTGAGACGGAACTCGGCGCGGCTCGTGAACATGCGATACGGCTCCAGGACGCCGCGGGTCGTCAGGTCGTCGACGAGCACGCCGAGATACGCCTCGTCGCGCGCCGGGAACCATCCGTCGTCGCCGCGCGCGTGGAGCGCGCCGTTGATCCCGGCCAACAGCCCCTGCGCCGCGGCCTCCTCGTAGCCGGTAGTGCCGTTGATCTGGCCCGCGAAGAACAATCCGCCGATCGCCTTCACCTCGAGCGTCTTCTTCAGGCAGCGCGGATCGAAGTAGTCGTATTCGATCGCGTAGCCCGGCCGAAGGACGTGCGCGTGTTCGAGCCCGCGGATGCTGTGGACGACGTCGAGCTGGACGTCGAACGGCAGACTCGTCGAGATGCCGTTCGGGTAGAACTCGTTCGTCGTCAGCCCCTCGGGCTCCAGGAAGATCTGGTGCGAGTCCTTGCCGGCGAACCGGTGGATCTTGTCTTCGATGCTCGGGCAGTAGCGCGGGCCGACCCCTTCGATGACGCCGCTATACATCGGCGAGCGGTCGAGATTCGCACGGATCACGTCGTGCGTCCGGGCGTTCGTTTCGGTGATCCAGCAGGGCCGCTGCGCGGGATGCATCGACGTGGAGCCGACGAACGAGAACACCGGAACGGGCGCATCGTCGCCCCGCTGCTCTTCGAGCACGCGAGTAGTCGATCGTCCGGCCGTCGATGCGCGGCGGCGTGCCGGTCTTCAGACGGCCTTGCGGCAGCTTCAGCTCCCGCAGACGCGCCGCGAGCGACGTCGACGCCGGTTCGCCGGCGCGGCCCGCGACGTGGTTCTCGAGGCCGACGTGGATGCGACCGTTCAGGAACGTCCCGGCGGTCAGGACGACGCTGCGCGCCGCGAAGCGGATGCCGGACTGCGTCACGGCGCCGACCACGTGGTCGCCGTCGATCCAGAGGTCATCGACCGACTGCTGGAACAGCCACAGATTCGGCTGGTTCTCGAGCCGGCGACGGATCGCGGCCTTGTACAGCAGCCGGTCCGCCTGCGCGCGTGTCGCACGGACGGCCGGACCCTTGCTGCGATTGAGGATGCGGAACTGGATGCCCGCCTCGTCGGTGGCCAGCGCCATCGCGCCGCCCATCGCGTCGATCTCGCGGACCAGATGGCCCTTGCCGATCCCGCCGATCGACGGGTTGCAGCTCATTGCGCCGAGCGTCTCGATGCTGTGCGTCAGCAGCAACGTGCGCGCACCCATCCGGGCGGCCGCGAGCGCGGCTTCGGTGCCGGCGTGGCCGCCGCCGATGACCAGGACGTCGAAGGATTCGGGGAAATCGCATGGCGAACTCGCGGGAGGGCGCGATTATCGTCTTTCGGGCGCGACCGCGCTACTCGAGCCGGTCGCGCGGACGCGGGCGTTCCACGTGGAACAGGCGACGCGGCGCTTCGATGTGAACGCTTACTTCGCCGCCCGTGCCTGTCGGCGCTCCCGCCACGCCACGTATTCGCCGACGATGCCGCGCCGGAACAGCAGCACGCAGACGACGAAGATCGCCGCCGATGATCACCGTGACCCACGAGCCGACGCGGTCGGCGAGCGTGTCCTGCAGTGCGATGACGACGCCGGCGCCGACGACCGGTCCGAGAAACGTGCCGAGGCCGCCGAGCAGCGTCATCAGGATGACCTCGCCGGACGTCTGCCAGTGGACGTCGGACAGACTCGCGAAGCCGAGCACGAGCGTCTTCATCGACCCGGCGAGCCCGGCGAGCGCCGCCGACAGCACGAACACGAGCAGCTTGTAGCGGTCGACGTGCGTAGCCGAGCGAGATCGCGCGCGGTTCGTTCTCGCGGATCGCCTTGAGGATCTGGCCGAACGGCGAATGCACGACGCGGCGGATGAAGACGAACACGAGCACGAACACCGCGAGCACGAAGTAGTACATCGCGAGGTCGTTGTCGAGCGGCAGCGAGGCCGAACAGCCGGCCGCGCGGCACGCCCTGCAGTCCGTCCTCGCCGTGCGTGACCGGCGCCTGCAGGCAGACGAAGTACACCATCTGCGCCAGCGCCAGCGTGATCATCGCGAAGTAGATGCCCTGCCGCCGGATCGCGATCAGGCCGACGCCGAGGCCGAGCAGCGCGCCGAACGCGATGCCGCACGAGCGATGCCGACCTCCGGCGTCACGCCGAGCGTGCGCACGGCCCAGCCGGTGACGATAGGCGGCGCTGCCGAAGAACGCGGCGTGCCCGAACGACAGCAGGCCGGTGAAGCCGAACAGCAGGTTGAACGCGCACGCGAAGATCGCGAGGCACAGGATCTTCATCACGAGGACCGGATACAGCCCCAGGAACGGCGCGGCGAGCGCGAGCGACCAGGAGCGCGGCATAGCCGTAGCGGGCGAACGAGCGACGACTGGACGACACGTCAGGCGGTCTTTCCGAAGAGCCCGGCGGGCCGGAACAGCAGGACGACGATCATGATCGCGAAGACGACCACGTTGGACGCCTCCGGGTAGAGCACGCGCGTCAGGCCTTCGACGAGGCCGAGCAGCAGGCCGGTGACGATCGAGCCGAGGATCGATCCCATGCCGCCGATCACGACGACGGCGAAGACGACGATGATGAGGTTCGATCCCATCAGCGGATTGACCTGGATCACCGGCGCGGCGAGCACGCCGGCGAGCGCGGCGAGCGCCGCGCCGGCGCCGTAGGTCAGCGTCACCATCACCGGAACGTTGACGCCGAACGCCTGGACGAGCGCCGCGTTCTCGGTCGCCGCCCGCAGCGTCGATCCCAGCCGCGTCTTCTCGATCGACGAACCACGTCGCGAAGCAGACGACCAGCGACGCGACGATGACCCACGCGCGATAGTTCGGCAGCACCATGAAGCCGACGTCGGTCGCGCCCTGCAGCGCGTCCGGTGCGCCGTACGACTGACCCGACACGCCGTAGATGTCGCGGAAGATGCCCTCCGCGATCAGCGCGAGGCCGAACGTCAGCAGCAGCCCGTACACGGGGTCGAGCTTGTAGAGCCGCTTCAGGAACAGCCGCTCGATGACGACGCCGAGCGCGCCGATGACGAGCGGCGACAGCAGGAGGGCGAACCAGTAGTTGACGCCGAACCGGTCGAGCAGGATCCACGCCGCGAACGCGCCCATCATGTAGAGCGCGCCGTGCGCGAAGTTCACGATGCCGAGCAGCCCGAAGATGACGGCGAGGCCGAGCGACAGCAGCGCGTAGAACGAGCCGTTGACGAGCCCGATCAACAGCTGGCTCAGCAGCGCCTGCAGGGGAATGCCGAAGACCTGGATCATGGATGTGTCGGCACCGGCGACCGCGTGGCCACTCGTTCGACCGCGCGGCCCGGCCCGTCGCCGCGAACGACGACGGGCGGCGCGGCGGTGGTCAGCCCTTCTTCACCAGCGAACACTGCGACTTCGACAGCGGCAGGAACGCCTGGTCGCCCGGGACCGTCGCCATCAGCTTGTAGTAGTCCCACGGATACTTCGAATCGCTCTGCGACTTGACCTCGAAGAGATACATGTCGTGGATCATGCGGCCGTCGGGACGCACGGTGCCGTTCTTCATGAAGAAGTCGTTGACCTTCGTGTTGCGCATCTGCGCCATGACCTTGTCCGCGTCGTCGGTGCCGGCGGCCTTGACGGCGTTCAGGTAGTACGCGACCGACGAGTAGTCGGCGGCGTGCAGGCTCGACGGCTCCTTCTTCTCCTTCTCGAAGAAGCGCTTCGACCAGGCGCGCGTCTGCTCGTTGGTGTCCCAGTACCAGCTGTCGGTGACGAGCAGGCCCTGCGCGGTCGGCAGGCCGAGCGCGTGGACGTCGCTGATGAAGACCAGCAGGCCGGCGATCTTCATCGTCTTGTTGATGCCGAACTCCTTCGCCGCCTTGATCGAGTTGACCGTGTCGCCACCGGCGTTCGCGAGGCCGAGGATCTGCGCCTTCGACGACTGCGCCTGCAACAGGAACGACGAGAAGTCCGACGCGCCGAGCGGATGCCGCACCGAGCCGAGCACCGTGCCGCCGTTCGCCTTGATGACCTCGGTCGCGTCGTGCTCGAGCGACGCGCCGAACGCGTAGTCGGCCGTCAGGAAGAACCAGGTCTTGCCGCCGTTCTTGACGATCTGCGAGCCGGTCACGTTGCGCGAGCGCGACCGTGTCGTACGCGTAGTGGATCGTCTACGGCGAGCATTCCTCGTTCGTCAGCCGGTTCGTGCCGCCGCCGATCGCGAGCATCGGCTTGTTCTTCTCGGCCGCGACCTTCGCCATCGCGAGGTTCGTGCCGGAGTTCGTGCCGGCGATCAGCATGTCGAGACCCTGCGTGTCGAACCACTCGCGCGCCTTGCTGGCCGCGATGTCCGGCTTGTTCTGATGGTCGGCGACGAGCAGCTCGATCTTCTTGCCGTTGATCGCGCCGCCCATGTCGGCGATCGCCATGCGGATCGCGTCGGCGCCGGCCGGGCCGTCGATGTCGGCGTAGACGCCCGACATGTCGGTGATGAAGCCGATGCGGATGACGTCGCCCGAGTATCTGCGCCTGCGCGCTGCCGGCGACGAGGGCGCCGGCACTCGCGAACGCCGCTGCGATGGTCCTGATGTTCATTGGATCTCCTGGTTGGACTTCGCGCAGGTCATGTGCCTGCCTTCGTCGATGCTCCCGACGCGGCGGGGTCACACGCCGAGAAACTCGTGCAGCATCGTTCATGTTGCGGTCGAGCTCGCTCTGCCCGAACGCCTGGACGATGCGTCCGTGCTCCATCACGCAGAAACGATCGGCGAGCGGCGCCGCGAACCGGAAGTTCTGTTCGACCAGCACGACGGTGTAGCCCTTCTGCTTCAGCAGCCGGATCACCTCGCCGAGCTTCTGGACGATCACCGGCGCGAGGCCTTCGGAGATCTCGTCGAGCAGCAGCAGCCGCGCGCCGGTCCGCAGGATGCGCGCGACCGCGAGCATCTGCTGCTCGCCGCCCGACAGGCGCGTGCCCGGACTCGCCGGCGCGTTCCTTCAGGTTCGGGAACATCGCGTGGATCTCGTCGATCGGCATCGGCTCGCCGACCATCGAGCCGCTCGCCTTCAGCGTCGGCGGCAGCCGCAGGTTCTCGTCGGCCGACAACGACGCGAAGATGCCGCGCTCCTCGGGGCAGTAGCCGACGCCGAGTCGCGCGATGCGATGCGACGCGAGGCGGATCGTCTCGGCCGCGCCGAGGCGGATGGAGCCGACGCGACGGCCGACGAGGCCCATGATCGCGCGCAGCGTCGTCGTGCGACCGGAGCCGTTGCGACCGAGCAGCGTGACGACCTCGCCGGGCTCGCACCGCGAAGTCGACGCCGTGCAGGATGTGCGATTCGCCGTACCAGGCGTTGAGGCCCGAGACCGAGAGCGCCGCGGCCATCAGTGCACGCCGCCGAGCGCGGCGTCGGCCGTGCCCATGTACGCCTCGATGACCTTCGGATGCTTCGACACGACCGCGTACGGTCCCTCGGCGAGCACCGCGCCACGCGCGAGCACCGTGATCGTGTTCGCGATCGACGACACGACGTTCATGTTGTGTTCGACCATCAGGATCGTGCGATTCGCCGAGACCTTGCGGATCAGCTCGGTGACGCGACCGACGTCCTCGTGGCCCATGCCCTGCGTCGGCTCGTCGAGCAGCATCAGCTCCGGCTCGAGCGCGAGCGTCGTCGCGATCTCGAGCGCCCGCTTGCGGCCGTACGGCAGCTCGACCGTCGGCGTGTCCGCGAACGACTCGAGGCCGACTTCGGCCAGCAGCTGCAGCGCGCGGTCGTTCAGCAGCGCGAGCGAGCTCTCCGGCTTCCAGAAGTAGAAGGACGTCCCGAGGTTGCGCTGAAGGGCGACGCGGACGTTCTCGAGCACCGTCATGTGCGGGAACACGGCCGAGATCTGGAACGACCGCACGATCCCGCGCCGCGCCGTCTCGGCCGGCTTCTCGGACGTGATGTCGTGGCCGTTGTAGAGGATCTGCCCGGCCGTCGGCGGCAGGAACTTCGTCAGCAGGTTGAAGAACGTCGTCTTGCCGGCGCCGTTCGGGCCGATCAGCGCGTGGATCTCGCCGCGACGGACGGACATCGACACGTCGTTGACCGCGACGAAGCCCTTGAACTCCTTGCGCAGCCCCCGCGTCTCGATGATGGCGGAGCCCGGCGCGGCGCCGGTGGTCGGACGGGCCTCGGTCATGGTGCGCTCCCGGCCGCGCGACGCGTCGGAACCCGGGCGCGGGGCGCGCGGGCATCGAGGTCCAAGGGAAGGGGCATGGGCATCGATCGGCGCACGAACGCGGGGCTGAAAACGAAAATTGCGCCAAGGCGCAAGTGATGATCGCGACGCGGCGCGATCGGACGCCGCGATGAACGCGTCGCGTCGAGCACGTCCGCATTCGTGAAGTCAGCGTAGCAGGTTTCACCTGGCGTCTGGATGCGCGCAAACCCTGATGGGCCGCACGATGTTCGTGACGAAGCGACGACGACGCGGTAATTTCGCGGGCGCGAGTCCCTTGCGGTCTTGCGTCCCTTCGCCGACCCCGGAGTAGCCCGCATGACGCGTCCGACGACGATCGCCTTCGCCGCTGCAGTGACGATCGCCTGCCTCGCGATGCTCGACGCATCGGGTCAGCAGCCGGCGGTCAATCCGCTCGTGCCGGGCGTACCGGTGCTGCCGGTGCCGTCGGCTCGGCAGCGACGTGTCCGGCCGCACGCTGCACGTCGGTCGCGGCGCGCGAATTCGCGTCGCCGAGCGCCGCGGCCGCGGTCGCGCGCGACGGCGACACGATCGAGATCGCGAGCGGCGACTATCACGGCGACGTCGCGGTCTGGAACGCGAACCGGCTGCGCATCGTCGGCGCCGATCCGCGCCCGCACGTCTATCGCCGACGGTCGCGACGTGCAGGGCAAGGGCACGTGGCTCGTCCGCGGCGACGACGTCACGATCGAGAACGTCGAGCTGTCGGGCGCGAAGGTCGCCGATCGCAACGGCGCCGGCATCCGGCTCGAAGGCCGCAACTTCACGCTGCGCAACAGCTATCTGCACGACAACGAGAACGGCCTGCTGGCCGGCGCGAACCCGACCAGCGAGGTCACGATCGAGCATTGCGAGTTCGCGCGCAACGGCGCGGGCGGCGGCATGACGCACAACGTCTACGTCGGATCGGTCGGCGCGGCTCGTCGTCACTGACGGAGCTGGCTGCATCACGCGATCAGCGGCCACAACCTCAAGAGCCGCGCCGCGACGTCGGTCGTCACCGACAGCCGCCTCGCCGACGAGGCCGACGGGCACGCGAGCTACGAGGCCGACTTCCCGAACGGCGGGCGCGTGACGCTCGCATTCAACATCTTCCAGAAGTCGCCGAGCGGCGAGAACGCGACGCTCGTGTCGTACGGCGCCGAAGGGCTGATGAAGGACGGCCCGAACACGCTGGTCGCGAAGGGCAACACGTTCATCAGCCAGCGGCCGGGCGGCGCGCGCTTCCTGTTCATCGCGCCGGGCACGCAGTCGACGAAGCTCGACGGCAACATCTTCGCCGGACCGGGCACGCTGCCCGACGTGCCGAACGTCGCAGGCGACAACGCGGTGCAGGCGGACCTGCCGGGCAACGTCGACCTGAAGCCCGACGGCTTCCGGTGACGGCCCGGCGCGACGCCGGCGCTGTCAGGCGGCGAGCCGCTCCGCGAGCGACTCGCGGACCTTCGTCAGCGACGCCGGCAGGTGATGCTGCAGTCGCTGGAACAGTTCGGCGTGCGACTCGATCTCCTTCTTCCAGGCGCCTTCGTCGATCGACGTGATCCGGTCGAAGTCGGCCCGCGTGAAGTCGGTGCCTTCCCACATGATGTCGTCGTAGCGCGGCGTGACGCCGAACACGTGTTCGACGCCGGACGCCTTGCCGTCGATGCGGTCGAGCATCCACTTCAGCACGCGCATGTTCTCGCCGAAACCCGGCCACACGAAGCGGCCCTGGTCGTCGGTGCGGAACCAGTTGACCGTGAAGATCGCGGGCAGCGTCGCGCCGGACGCCTGGAGCTTCTCGCCGAGTGCGAGCCAGTGGCCGAAGTAGTCGGCCATGTTGTAGCCGCAGAACGGCAGCATCGCGAACGGGTCGCGACGCACGACGCCGTGCTGGCCGCCGCCGGTCGCGGCCGCCGTCGTCTCGGAGCCCATCGTCGCGGCCATGTAGACGCCTTCGACCCAGTTGCGCGCCTCGGTCACGAGCGGCACCGTGGTCGAGCGCCGGCCGCCGAAGATGAACGCCGAGATCGGCACGCCGGCCGGGTTGTCCCAGTCGGCGTCGAGGACCGGGTTCTGCGTCGCGGCGACGGTGAAGCGCGCGTTCGGATGCGCCGCCTTGCGACCGCTGTCCGGCGTCCAGTCGCGACCCTGCCAGTCGATCAGGTGCGCCGGCGGCTGCTTCGTCAGGCCTTCCCACCAGACGTCGCCGTCGTCGGTCAGCGCCACGTTCGTGAAGATCGTGTCCGCCTTCATCGACGCCATGCAGTTGGCGTTCGTCTTCTCGTTCGTGCCCGGCGCGACGCCGAAATAGCCGGCCTCGGGGTTGATCGCGTACAGGCGGCCGTCGCTGCCCGGCTTGATCCAGGCGATGTCGTCGCCGATGGTGGTCACCTTCCAGCCCTCGAAGCCGGCCGGCGGGATCAGCATCGCGAAGTTGGTCTTGCCGCAGGCCGACGGGAACGCCGCCGCGACGTAGTGCTTCTCGCCTTCGGGATTCTCGACGCCGAGGATCAGCATGTGCTCGGCGAGCCAGCCTTCGTCGCGTCCCATGTTCGACGCGATCCGCAGCGCGAAGCACTTCTTGCCGAGCAGCGCGTTGCCGCCGTAGCCGGAGCCGAAGCTCCAGATCTCGCGCGTCTCGGGGAAGTGCACGATGTACTTGGTCGGGTTGCACGGCCACGGCACGTCCTTCTCGCCGGCGGCGAGCGGCTTGCCGACGCTGTGGACGCACGGCACGAAGTGGCCGTCGCTGCCGAGGACGTCGTAGACGGCGCGCCCCATCCGCGTCATCAGCTTCATGTTGACCGCGACGTACGGCGAGTCGGACAGCTCGACGCCGATGTGCGCGATCGGCGAGCCGAGCGGGCCCATCGAGAACGCCACGACGTACATCGTGCGCCCGCGCATCGCGCCGGCGAACAGCCCGTCGAGCGTCGCGCGCATCTCGGCCGGCGCGATCCAGTGGTTGGTCGGGCCGGCGTCTTCCTTCGTCTCGGAACAGATGAACGTCCGGTCCTCGACCCGGGCGACGTCGTCCGGATCCGACAGCGCGAGGTACGAGTTCGGGCGCTTCGCCGGGTTCAGTCGGCGCATCGTCCCGCCGGCGACCATCAGCGCGCACAGCCGGTCGTACTCGGCATCGGAGCCGTCGCACCAGACGACGGCGTCGGGCTGCGTCAGGCGCGCGATGTCCTCGACCCAGCGAATCAGCTTCTCGTTCTTGACCCAGGCCGGCGCGGCGACATCGGCCGACGGCGACAATACTGCGTTCATGTTCGTCCTCCAGGTCGCGGCCGGCGGTGCCGCGACGGAAATGGAACCGCCTCCACGTTGACCGCCAAGGCGGCACTGCGCCCGCGGAGGGGAAAGCAACAGCAAGAAGCGCGCCGCCCTCGCGGCGCGCCGACGGGTGCGGAAAACCGGGCGAAAAGCCGGTGCGCCGGCCGCAAGGGGCGGCCAATGTACCATGGCCCCGAGTCCCCTTCGAGCGGCCGAAAATGAAGATCTCGATCGTCGACGACTACCAGGATGCGGTCCGCAAGCTGGCGTGCTTCAGCCTCCTGGCCGATCACGAGGTCAAGGTCTTCAACAACACCGTCAAGGGCGCCGGCCAGCTCGGTGTAAGACTTTCCGACTCCGAGGCGCTCGTGCTGATCCGCGAGCGCACGCGGATCAATCGCGACCTCCTGTCGAAGCTGCCGAAACTGCGGCTGATCGCCCAGACCGGCCGGGCCGGTTCGCACATCGACCTCGAGGCCTGCACCGAGCGCGGCGTGCTCGTCGTCGACGGCACCGGCGCGCCGCACGCGGCAGCCGAGCTGACGTGGGCGCTGGTGCTGGCCGCGATGCGACGGCTCCCGCAGTACATCGGCAACCTCAAGCACGGCGTGTGGCAGCAGAGCGGCCTGAAGAGCGCGAGCGATCCGCCGAACCACGGCGTCGGCGACCTGCTCGCCGGCAAGACGCTCGGCATCTGGGGCTTCGGCAAGATCGGCCGGATGGTGGCCGGCTACGGCGCCGCGTTCGGCATGAACGTGCTGGTCTGGGGCCGCGAGGCGTCGCGCGCCGAGGCGCGCGCGCAGCTGTACGACGTCGCCGAGGACCGCAAGACGTTCTTCTCGAACGCCGACGTCGTCTCGCTGCACCTGCGGCTCAACGACGCGACGCGCGGGATCGTCACGCTCGACGACCTGCAGTCGATGAAGCGGACGGCGCTGCTCGTCAACACGAGCCGGGCCGAGCTGATCGCACCGGGCGCGCTGATCCAGGCGCTCAACAACGCGCGCCCCGGGCTCGCCGCGGTCGACGTGTTCGAGACCGAGCCGCCGCTCGCCGGCCAGCCGCTGCTGCGGATGGAGAACGTGATCTGCACGCCGCACATCGGCTACGTCGAGAAGACCAGCTACGAGAACATGTTCTCGCAGGCGTTCGAGAACATCCTCGCGTACGTCGCCGGCGAACCGAAGAACGTCGTCAACCAGGCGGTGCTGAAGCAGAAGCGGTGAGGCCGGTGCGCCGAGGCGCCGTGTCGAGGCGCGAACGCCGCTTGCGCGCTTGACTTCCGCGGCGCAGCGCTTCCACAGTGCGCCACAACCATCACGAGGAGATGCCATGACCGCATCCACCACGGTCCGCGCGACGAGCCTTGCCCGCTCGCCCGCGGCCTGCACGACGCTCGCCTGCATCGCCGCCGTGACGCTCGCCGCGTGCGGCGGCGACGACAACGGCTCGTCGAATCCGACCCCGCCGCCGGTCGCGCAACAGATGACCTGTGCGCAGATCGCGACGATGACGGTCGCGGCGTCGTCGATCGGATTGCCCACCACCGGCGCGACGGTCACGGCGGCCACCACCGTCGCCGCGTCCGGCAGCGGACCGACCGCGATCCCAGAGTACTGCAAGGTCAGCGCGTCGATCTCGCCGGTCGACTCGACGGCGCCGAAGATCATGATGCAGGTCGCGCTGCCGACCGTGTGGAACAACAAGGTCATGATGTTCGGCGGCGGCGGCTACGACGGCACGATCCCGGCCGTGACGGGCAACGTGCCCGCCGGCCCGATCGATCAGCCGGTGCCGCTCGGCCGCGGCTATGTCACGTTCGCGAGCGACTCCGGCCACCAGGCGAACGCGCTCGGCAGCCAGGACGGCTCGTTCGGCGTCAACGACGAGGCGCTCAACAACTTCTCCGGCGACGCGCTGAAGAAGACGCGCGACGTCGCGATCGCGATCGTCAACGCGCGATACGGCAGCGGCCCGACGAAGTCGTACTTCGCCGGCGGCTCGTCGGGCGGCCGCGAAGCGCTCGAGGTCGTGCAGAAGTGGCCGCAGGACTGGGACGGCGCCATCGTGCTGTATCCGGCCGGCGCGGCCGCGAGCCTCGACCTGCAGTTCGGCCGCATCACGCGCGCGCTCGCGCAGCCGGACGCGTATCCCGACCCCGCGAAGCGCAAGCTGCTGTACGACGCGTCGATCCAGGCCTGCGACGCGCTCGACGGCGTGGCCGACGGGCTGATCAGCAACGTCAAGGCCTGCAACGCCATCTTCAATCCGACGACGGCGACGGTGAACAGCCAGCCGTTGCGCTGCCCCGGCGGCGTGGACACCGGCGACACGTGCCTGTCCGACGCGCAGATCGCGGCGTTCAACGTCATCAACACGCCGATCGTGTTCGGCTATCCGCTCGGCGAGCGGCGAGACGCAGTATCCGGGCTTCAACACGTGGGGCACCGACTTCGGCATCCCGAACGCGAACGCACTGCAGCCGACGGTGTCGTTCCTCGCGCTCAGCACGGCGCAGCCCGCGAACCCGATGCCGACCGGCGCGCCGTACGGCAGCATCTTCTGGGACCAGTGGGTGCGCTTCTTCGTGACGCGCAATCCGAACTTCAACTCGCTGTCGCTCGACCCGCAGAACCCCGGCGCGTTCCAGGCGCGCATCAGCACGCTGACCGGCATCCAGGACGTCAACAAGACCGACCTGACGGCGTTCCAGTCGAAGGGTGGCAAGATCCTGATGGCGCACGGCATGAGCGACGCGCTCGTCAGCACGCGCGCGACCGAGCAGTACGTCGACCGCGTCCGCGCCACGATGGGCGACGCACGCGTCGACACGTTCCTGCGCTTCTACGAGATCCCCGGTTACGGCCACGCGATCAGCACCGTGTTCAACGCGGCGTGGGACTCGCTGACGACGCTCGAGAACTGGGTCGAGAAGGGCACGTTGCCGCCGAACCAGGTCGTCGCCGACACGGCCGGCGTGCCGGGCCGGACGCGTCCGCTCTGCGACTACCCGGCGTATCCGCGCTACAACGGCAGCGGCGACGTCAACGCGGCGTCGAGCTTCACCTGCTCGACGAGCTGACTGCGCTGCGGTCCGACGGGACGCCGCACGCTCGGCGTCCCGTCGGCGCGGCGGCGGCGCGCGTTAGACTCGCCGGCTTCGGCCGTGCGGCACGCGGCCTCGTCGACGCCGCCTTCGCATGAGAGTCCTCGCCGTCAGCACCGGAACCGTCGCGCCGCTGTTCGCCGCGACGTCCGACGATCCGCCGCGAGCCGGTCCCGAGCGGCATTCGCAAGACGCCGCGCTCGACGCTCGAGTCGCCGACGCGACTCGGCGGTCGGACCGCTCGGCGTCGACGGCGACGAGCAGGCCGACCTCACGGTGCACGGCGGCCGCGAGAAGGCGGTCTACGCGTTCCCCGTCGAGCACTACCCGGTGTGGCGGACGATGCGGATGCAGGGCGCGCGCATCGACGAGCCGCTGCCGCACGGCTTCCTCGGCGAGAACCTCACGATCGAAGGGCTGCTCGAGACGCGCGTGTGGATCGGCGACGTGCTCGTGTTCGAGCCGTCCGGCGACGAGCCGCCGTTGCGGCTGCGCGTCGACGCGCCGCGCTATCCGTGCTTCAAGCTCAACGCGCGGATGGGCTTCAAGCACGCGTCGAAGATGATGATCCAGTCCGGCTTCACCGGCTTCTATCTGGAAGTGCTGCAGACCGGCACCGTCGCCGCCGGCGACCGCTTCCGCGTCGTGCCCGGCGCGCGCGAGCTGACGATCGACCAGGTGCATCGGCTGCGCGCGAGCCGCGTGCAGAAAGACCTGTTCTGAGACGCCGGCGTCAGCCTTCGGTCTCGCTCGCGCGGTCGCGATCGATCGCGCGGCCGTTCGCCCGACGCAGCGCCCGCGTGTAGCCGTGATGCGCCCAGCCGTCCGACCATCCCGGCGGCCACGGCAGGGTCGGGCCCTGATAGCGCGCGACGCCGCGTCGCACCGCCATCACCGGCAGGTGGATCGGCATGCCGCGCGGACCGCTCGCCTGCAGACGCAGGTTGCGGGTCGCCGCTTCCCAGCCGAGGCTGAAGGCATAGTCGGGCAACAGCGCGTCGCAGACGTCCGCGAACCACGCGCTGTGGTCGTCGTCGCGTCCGAGCGCGTGCGCGAGCCCCTCGGGATCGTGCGACGCGAGCGCGTGGATCAGTTCGTCGGTCGAGGCGCCCGGCCGCGTCGCCCCAGCCCATCACCGGGTTGAAGTTGTAGTCGGAACCCGACCCGTACCAGCCGGGTCGCAGCGGCCGCTGCACCCAGAAGCCGTGGCGGTCGCGGCGGCCGGTGAAGAGATGCCAGCGCCAGTGCAGGCCCGACGGCTTCGGCCATGTGTACAGGTACAGACGCTCGTAGCCCGCGTCGTGCAGCGCACGGACCATCGCCATCAGCCGCGCGTGCGGCATGTAGTCGGGCGCGACGCGACGAAACAGGATCGGCGTGCCGTCCGCGTGCGCCAGGCCGTCGTCGGACAGCGACAGGTCGAGCGTGTTGACCTCGTTGCCGAAGCGGGCGCCGACCCATCCGGTCAGCAGGTTGACGGCGGTCAGCACGCCGTAGCCACGCGCCGGGTGGAAGACGATCGTCCCGGGGGCGAGGGGTTTGTGTTCGCTCATTCACGTGATCCTAACAGGCGAGTCCGCGCGCTCCGGCCGTTCGCGGGCGATCCGCGGACGACCGTTACCATTGCCGCATGCCCGCGCCGACTGTCGCCCTGATCTACGCGCATCCGTTCGCGGAACGATCGCTCGCGAACCGCGAGCTGCTCGCCGCGATCGACGACCTCGCGTTCGTCGACCGCCGCCCGCTGTACGACCTCTACCCGGATTTCGACATCGACGGCGACCTCGAGCGCGAGCGCCTCGCGCGCGTCGACTGCGTCGTGCTGCAGCACCCGGTCTACTGGTACAGCATGCCGGCGCTGTTGAAGCTGTGGATCGACGAGGTGCTGTCGATCGGCTGGGCCTACGGCGAAGGCGGTCGCGCGCTCGCCGGCAAGCGGATGCAATGGGTGGTGACGACCGGCGGCGATTTCGAGGCGTACGCGCCCGGCGGGCCGCACGGCCATCCGTTCGACGTCTTCGTCGCGCCGGTGCGCCAGACCGCGCGCTTCTGCCAGATGGAATGGCTCGAGCCGATCGTCGTGCACGACGCGCACGCCGACCGCGATCGCGTCGCCGCGGCGGGACAGCGTTATCGCGAACGGCTGCTCGGCTTCGCACCGCACCGCGCCGACGGCGCGCGCGCCGCACCGGTCGTCGTGGCGGCCGAGTGACCGTCGACCTGATCGTCTACCTCGCCGCGGCCGTGATCGCGGTGCCGCTCGCGAAGCGGCTCGGCCTCGGCTCGGTCATCGGCTACCTGGTCGCCGGCTTCGTGATCGGGCCGTGGGGCCTGCGGCTGGTCACCGACGTCGAGATCATCGGCCAGGTCTCCGAGTTCGGCGTCGTGCTGATGCTGTTCCTGATCGGCCTCGAGCTCGACCTCGAGCGGCTGTGGGCGCTGCGCGGCGCCGTCTTCGGCTGCGGCGGCGCGCAGATCGGCGTGACCGGCGTTGCTGCTGACGCTCGCGCTGATGGCCTGCGTCGGCTTCGACGTGGCCGGCGCGCCGCGATCGCCGGGCTCGGCGCTCGCGATGTCGTCGACCGCGATCGGCACGCAGGTCATGGCCGAACGCAACATGACGGCGACGCCGGCCGGTCGCACCGGCTTCGCGATCCTCGCTGTTCCAGGACATCGCCGCGATCCCGCTGATCGCGCTGATCCCGCTGGTCGCGCAGCGCTCGGGCTCGGCCGCGCCGCCGCGAACGCGACGCCGGTGTGGCAGAAGGCGGCGATCGCGATCGCGCGTGACCGCGGTGATCGTCGCGCGGCCGGCTACCTCGTCAAGCCGGTGCTGCGCTGATCGCGCGCAGCCCGACGGCGCGAGATCTTCACCGCGTCCGCGCTGCTGCTCGTGGTCGGCACCGCGGCGCTGATGAGCTTCGCGGGGCTGTCGATGGCGCTCGGCGCGTTCCTCGCCGGCGTGCTGCTCGCCGAGTGCGAATACCGGCGCGAGCTCGAGACCGACATCGAGCCGTTCAAGGGCCTGCTGCTCGGCCTGTTCTTCATCGCCGTCGGCATGGGCATCGACTTCGGCGTGGTGCTGGCGAGCCCCGGCCTGCTCGTGGTGCTCGTCGCCGGCCTGATCGCGGTCAAGTTCGCGGTGCTGGTCGGCCTCGCCAAGCCGCTCGGCGTGCCGCGGCGCCAGCGGCTCGCGTTCGGCGCACTGCTCGGGCAGGGCGGCGAGTTCGCGTTCGTCGTGTTCGCGGTCGCGTCGCAGGCACGCGTGCTCGACGGTCCGTGGGTGCCGCTGCTGACCGCGGCCGTCGCGATCTCGATGGGCGCGACGCCGATCGTGCTGATCGTCGCGGACCGGCTCGTCGCCCGCGTCGCGCGTCGCGAGCGCGACGACGACGTCGATCGACGAACGCGCGCCCGGTGATCATCGCGGGCTTCGGCCGCTACGGCCAGATCGTCGCGCGGATGCTCGCGGGCTCGGGTTACCCGATGATCGTGCTCGACCACGACCCCGACCAGATCGAGCTGCTGCGCCGCTTCGGCACGAAGGTGTTCTACGGCGACGCGACCCGGCTCGACCTGCTCGAGGCCGCCGGTGCGAAGGACGCGGCGCTGCTCGTGATCGCGATCGACGACGTCGACGACAGCATGCAGCTCGCGCGCGCGGCGACCGAGGCGTTCCCGAAGCTGACGATCCTCGCGCGGGCGCGCAACGTGCGCCACTGGCTCGAGCTGCGCGAGGTCGGCATCGCGCACGTCGAGCGCGAGACGTTCGAGTCGGCGCTGCGCACCGCGCGCTCGGCGCTCGAGACGCTCGGCACGCGCCCGTTCGAGGCGCGAGCGCATCGCCGACCGCTTCCGCCGCTCGACGATCCGCACGCTCGAGGCGATGCTGCCCGACTTCCACGACGAGCAGAAATTCGTCGCGCGCGCGCGCAGCGGCCGCGACGAGCTCGAGAAGATGCTGACCGACGACCGCTCGCGGCGCGACGCCGACTACGGCGCGAGCTGGGGACGCGCGGACGGCGGCGCGCCGGACTGACGCGCCGTCGTGTCGGTCGCGCCGCTCAGGCGCCGCGCGACGAGCGGACCGCCGCCGGTCCCGGGTCCGGCGGCGGTTCCGGCGTCTCGCCGGCCTGCAGCGGCGGGTCGGCCCGTCGGATGACGCGCCCCGACACGGCGTCGCCGGCGTTCGCGGGCAGCCGGCGGATGACGAGGAACGACGAGGCCGACACGAGCCCGACGACCAGGAACGCGATGCGGAAGTCGCCGGTCGCGACGTCGATCCGACCGCCGGCGCGCGCGACCGCCTCGAGCACGCCGGCGCCGAGCGTCACGCCGGTCGACAGCGACAGCTGCTGCGCGACGTTCGCGAGTCCGGACGCGCCGCCCATGTCGCGCTTGTCGATGTCGGCATACGACAGCGCGTTCAGCGACGTGAACTGCAGCGAGCGGAAGAAGCCGCCGAACAGCAGCACGCCGACCATCATGGCGATCGGCGTCGTGCGCGTGAAGACGCCGTAGCCGACGATCGTCGTCGCCGCGATCAGCGCGTTGGCCGACAGCACGGTCCGGAAGCCGAAGCCCTTCAGGATCCGCGTGGCGAGCGTCTTCATGAACATCGCGGCCGCGGCCGATGAGCAGGTGAGCAGGCCCGACTGCAGCGCGGTGAAGCCGAAGCCGAGCTGCAGCATCAGCGGCAGCAGGAACGGCGTCGCGCCGACGCCGATGCGGAACAGCGAGCCGCCGACCACCCCGGCGAAGTAGGTCCTCACCTTCAGGAAGCGGAAGTCGAGTACCGGGACGCGTCCTTCGCGCGACCAGCGCTGCGCATGCGCGACGTAGGTCGCCACGCCGATCGCGCCGCCGACGACGCACGCGAGCGCCGTCGTCGTCGACATCAGGCGCTGCCCGAGCGCGGCGGCGCCGAGCGTCAACGCCGACAGGCCGACGCCCGACAGCACGAATCCGAGCCGGTCGAGCGGCGCCCGCGCGTCCTCGACGATCTGCGGCACGAAGCGGCCCGCGAGCGTCCAGCCGACGAGGCCGATCGGCACATTGACGAAGAAGATCCAGCGCCAGTCGAGGTAGGTGCTGATGAAGCCGCCGAGCGGCGGCCCGAGGATCGGGCCGAACAGCGCGGGCATCGTCAGGTACGACAGCACCTTCACGAGCTCGTGCTTCTCGACGCTCTTCAGCAGCACGAGCCTGCCGACCGGCACCATCATCGCGCCGCCCATTCCCTGCACGAAGCGCGACACGACGAACCCGCCGAGCGAGCTCGAGAAGCCGCACGCGAGCGAACCGACGACGAACACGACGATGGCCGAGCGGAACACGGTCCGCGATCCGTAGCGGTCGGCCATCCAGCCGCTGATCGGGATGAACACCGCGAGGCTGACGAGATACGACGTGAGCGCCAACTTCAGCGCGAGCGGGTTCTCGGCCAGGTCCTTCGCGATCACCGGCAGCGACGTCGCGATGATCGTCCCGTCGAGGTTCTCCATGAACAGCGCGCACGCGATGATCAGCGGGAGCGTGAGCGCCTTGAGGCCGGGTGGGACGCGCATGGAGGTCGGGGAGCGGAGCGCGGCCGGCGTGCGCCGGCGCGAAGCCGCATTGTCGCGCGTCGGCCGCCGCGGGTCGCCCGCGGCCGGGCCGCCGACCGCGCGCTATCCTTGCCGGACATCATGGCCGAACCGTCGCGGATCATCGCCCACCTCGACATGGACGCGTTCTTCGCGTCGGTCGAGCTGCTGCGGTATCCGGAGCTGCGTGGCCGCGCGGTGGTCGTCGGCGGCGGGCGCCGCCATCGCCCCGAGGACGTCGCCGATCCCGCGACCGGCGAGACCACGCGGCGCTTCGCGACGCTCGCGAACTACGCGGGTCGCGGCGTCGCGACGACCGCGAGCTACGAGGCGCGCGTGTTCGGCGTGCACTCGGCGATGGGCCTGATGAAGGCGGCGAAGCTCGCGCCGCACGCGGTCCTGCTGCCCAGCGACTTCGACGCGTATCGCGAGCAATCGCATCGCTTCAAGGCCGCCGCGCGTGCGATTGCGCCCGACATCGAGGACCGCGGCATCGACGAGATCTACATCGATCTGACCGCGGTCGTCGCCGCCGAGCCCGGGGCGGAGGGCTTCGACCGGTCGGCGATCGCGCGCGTCGCCGGCCGCATCAAGACGGCGGTGCGCGACGCGACCGGCCTGTCGTGCTCGATCGGCGTCGCGCCGAACAAGCTGCTCGCGAAGATCGCGTCGGACCTCGAGAAGCCCGACGGCCTCGTGATCGTCGACGCAGCACGACGTGCCGTCGCGCATCTGGCCGCTCGCCGCGAAGAAGATCAACGGCATCGGACCGAAGGCGACCGCGCGGCTGACGTCGATGGGCATCGAGACGATCGGCGACCTCGCGGTCGCCGACGTCGGCACGCTCGGCGATCGCTTCGGCCCGAACACCGCGCGCTGGATGCACGAGGTCGCCCACGGTCGGGACCGGCGCGTCGTCGCGACGTCGAGCGAGACGAAGTCGATCAGTCGCGAGACGACGTTCGAGCGCGACCTGCACGCCGTCCGCGACCGCGCGGCGCTGTCCGACATCTTCACGTCGCTGTGCGAGAAGCTCGCCGGCGACCTCGCGCGCAAGGGCTATCTCGCCCGCAACATCGGCGTGAAGCTGCGCTACGACGACTTCCGGATCGCGACCAGGGCGGTCACGCTGCCGCATCCGACCGACGACGCGCGGACGATCCGCCGCATCGCCGGCCGCTGCGCCGGCCGCGCGCCGCTCGACCGGCGCATCCGGCTGCTCGGCGTGCGGGCCGGCACGCTGATCCGCGCCGACGAGGCCGCCGCGTCGCTCGACGACGATCGGCGTCGTCGCACGCCGGACCTGTTCGATGTGGCCGCCCATGTCGAACCGACGACGCCGGACCGCGTCGACGGGACCATGCATGAGTGAGACGGCGACGCCCGCCGGCGAGACGCTGCGCGCCGCGACGCGCGGCGACGTGCCGACGCTCGAGGCGCTGATCGCCGCGTCCGGCATCGCGTTGTCGCGCGGGTTCTACGACGACGCGCAGGCCGCCGCGAACACGGCGCAGGTGCTCGGCGTCGACACGCAGCTGATCGACGACGGCACGTACTTCGTTCTCGAGGCGGCCGACGGCATCGTCGCGTGCGGCGGCTGGAGCCGGCGCCGTACGCTGTTCGGCGCCGACCATGCGAAGGGCGGCGGCCCCGATCCGCTGCTCGACCCGGCGACCGACGCGGCGCGCATCCGTGCGTTCTTCGTCGCGCCGTCGCAGGCGCGGCGCGGCCTCGCGTCGCGGTTGCTGCGGCACTGCGCCGCCGAAGCATGGGCCGCGGGTTTCCGCCGGCTCACGCTCGTCGCGACGATGCCCGGCGTGCCGCTCTATCGCGCGTTCGGCTTCACGATCGACGACGCGTTCGACCATTCGCTCGCCGGCGGGCTGTCGGTGCGGCTCGCGACGATGTCGCGCGCGCTGCCGACCGGCTCGCTGGATCCGCCACGATCGGCGTTCGACTGACGCACCCGACCGTCGCGCGCCCGCTGACGCGACCGCCGCTTTCGGCACGATACGGCTTCCCCAGCCACCGGCCCGCCCATGTCCGCCGATCGCATGCCGCCTCCCGACGAATCGACGCTCGCGTCGGTCGCCGAAGCCGATCGAGTTGACCGCGTCGGTCGGCCTCGTCTACGTCTCGGACCGCGAGCCGGGCATCCGCCGCATCCGCCGCGGCGCGCGCTTCGCGTATCTCGGCCTCGACGACCGACCGCTCCGCGACTCGAAAGTCCTGAAGCGGATCGACAGCCTCGCGGTCCCGCCGGCGTACCAGCGCGTGTGGATCTGCGCGAAGGAACGCGGCCACCTGCAGGCGACCGGCTACGACGACCGGGGCCGCAAGCAGTACCGCTATCACCCCGACTGGCGCGCGGCGCGCGACGGCGCGAAGTTCGAGCGGATGATCGCGTTCGGCGAGGCGCTGCCGAGGCTGCGCCGACGGCTTTCGCGCGACATGGCGCAGACGGGACTGCCGCGCGACAAGGTGCTCGCCGTCGTCGTCAGCCTGCTCGACGCGACCCGCATCCGCATCGGCAACGCCGAATACGCGCGCGACAACGCGAGCTTCGGACTGACGACGCTGAAGGACAGGCACGTGCGCTTCGTCAAGGACGGCCGCGCGCGCTTCACGTTCAAGGGCAAGGGCGGGCTCGAGCACGACGTGACCGTCGACGACAAGCGGCTGTCGCGGATCGTGCGGAACATCCAGCACCTGCCCGGACAGCAGCTGTTCCAGTATCTCGACGATGCCGGCGAGCGGCACCCGATCACGTCCGACCAGGTCAACGCGTACCTGAAGGACGCGATGGGCGAGGACTTCACCGCGAAGGACTTCCGCACGTGGAGCGCGACGCTGTCCGCGATCGGCCTGATGGCGGCGACGCCGCTGCCGGAGGCCGCGACGCCGGGCGCGACGCCGAGCGAGCGCGCGTTCAAGGCGGCGATCGTTGCCGCGATCAAGGCGGTCGCCGAGGAGCTGCGCAACACGCCGACGGTCGCGAAGAAGTCGTACATCAATCCGATCGTCTTCACCGCGTGGCGCAGCGGGTCGCTGCACAAGGCGATCACCGGCGACCTGAAGAGCGCGCCGCGCAAGGCGGAGCAGGCCGCGCTCGCGTTCCTGAAGTCGGAGGCGAAGCGCGCCGCGCGGGCCGCGAAGCAGGCGGCACGGCCCGACGCGCTCGAGCGCTCGCTGAAGAAGAGCCTGACCGCGGCACGCAAGGCGGCCGGTCCGCGGCGCGTCGTCGAGCGACGTGAAACGGCGTGACAACGATCGGCGTCGCGTGACGACCGGCGGCGCGCGCGGGGCCGACGCGGAGACGTCCGCGCGCTAGGCTTCGCCCTTTTTGTTCGCTCGCCGATGAAGGAACGGATCAAGGCGCCGCGCGCATGGCGCGCGCTCGGCATCACCGCGATCGGCTCGATGCTCGCGCTCGTCGGTTGCAGCAGCCTCGCCGAGAAGGAACGCGAGCTCGTGTTCCGCATCGAGCCCGGCGTCGCGACGTGGTACGGCGGGCTTCCGCCGGAGGTCCGCGAGATGGACCTGCCGGTTCCGACCGCGATGCTCGCCGCGAAGCCGGCGTCGAAGCAGTCGGTCCACGCGTGGTGGTGGCCGTCGGACGACAAGGACGCGCCGGCCGTCCTGTACCTGCACGGCTCGCGCTGGAACCTGACCGGCCAGCTGTTTCGCATCCACGAGCTGCACGACCTCGGCTTCTCCGTCTTCGCGATCGACTACCGCGGCTTCGGCAAGAGCGCCGGCGACCCGCCGTCGGAGAAGGCCGTCTACCAGGACGCGCGGATCGGCTGGGACGCGATGGCGACGCTCGAGCCCGATCCGCGACGGCGCTTCATCTACGGCCATTCGCTCGGCGGCGCGATCGCGGTCGACCTCGCGTCGTCGCTGTCGAAGGAGGCGACGAAGGCCGGGCGGCCGGTGCCGGCCGCGGGCCTCGTCGTCGAGTCGTCGTTCACGAACCTCGGCGACATCGCGCGCGCGCTGTCGTATCGCTGGCTGCCGATCGAGCTGCTGCTGACGCAGAAGTTCGACGCCGTCGACAAGATCGCCGACGTGCGGATGCCGGTCGTCGTGCTGCACGGCGACCACGATCGCTACGTGCCGCTGGCGCTCGGTCGCAAGCTGTACGAGGCGGCGCCGCAGCCGAAGCGCCTGATCGTCGTCGAGGACGGCACGCACAACAACAGCCTGAGCCTCGGCGAGGACGACGTCGAGCAGGCGTTCAGCGACCTGTTCAAGCTGCCGAAGTCGTCGGGCTGACGACGCGCGTCGCGCTCGCGATGCGCGGGTCCCGCCGCCCGTCGTCCGTCGGGCCCTACGCGCCGCGTGCGGGCAGCTCGAGCACCTGGCCGCAGCGGCCCTGCGCGTCGGACACGCGGCCGCACAGCACGCGCGACGCGTCGACGATGCGCGCCGCCTCGGCCGCATGCGCGCCGTGCGCCGCCCACGCGCCGAGCTTCGCCGTCATGCCGGCGAGCCGCCGCCGGCTGCGACCGTCGAAGCTCGCGGCGTCGGGCGTCGATCTCGCCGATGACCCGCGTCGCGGCGTCGGCGATCCGCGTCGCGTCGTCGGGCGCGAGGTCGACCAGCGCGCCGACGTAGATCGTGCCCCACTGCAGGCGCGTCGCCGGACCCACGGCCGCGTCGTACGCCTTCGCGTACCAGTCGAGCGCCGCCTGCCGATCGCCGCGCTTCCTCGCGTTGGCCGCGAGGTCGAGCATGAAGTAATACGGCGCGTGCGACTTCGCGAGCTCGGCCCGCAGCAGCGCGTCCGACTCGTCGAGCAGGCCGGCGCTCGACAGCAGCGACGCGGCCGCGTTGATCGCCGTCTGCCGCTCGTACGCGCTGGTGCTCTCGCGGTCGACGCGGGCGACCTCGTCGACGATCGTGCGGCGCATCGCGTCGGACAGCGTCGGCGACGCACTCTTCGTGCCGAGGCCGGCGAGCTCGACGCGCGCCTCGAGGGCGCCGAGACGGTCGGTGTTCGACAGCGTCGCGTCGGCCGCGAGCCGCGCGAGTGCGCGGTCGGCGTCCGCGACCAGCGTCGCGCGCGCCGGCGTGCCGCGGTCGGTCGTCGCCTTCACGATCGCCGTCATCGCGTTCGTCAGCAGATCGACGTTCTCGCGCGAGGCGGCCGGCGACGCGAGGACGCGCTCCACGTCCGCGTGCGCGGCGACCCGGTCGAAGCCGGCGAGCGTCGGCGCGTCGACGCCGTCCGGCACGGCCGCGGCCGCGGTCTTCAGGACGAGCCGCGTGCGGACGTCGTCGAGCGTCGCGGGACAGCGCGCGGCGAGTCGCGCGAGCGTCGTCGCGACGCGGTCGGACGGCAAGAGCTGCTGCTCGTCGGTGTCGAACGAGTACCACGCGAGCATCCGCCAGTCGTCGTCGCCGACCCCGCGGCCGTCGTCGAGCGCCGACGCGAGCGTCGCCTTGATCGGCCGCGTCGCGTCGATCGCCGAGCGTCAGGACGTCCAGGTAGCGGTCGGGGTCGGCCTCGCCCGGCAAGCGCGTGATCTCCGTGCCGTCCGGCGCGAACAGCACCATCGTCGGGTAGCCGCTGACCGCGAAAGCGCGTCGCCGAGCCCTGCGCGGCCGGCGTGTCGCCGTCGACGTAGACCGGCACGAAGCGCGTCGTGCGCTCGATGAAGTCGCGACGGTTGAACACCGTCGCCTTGACCTGGTTGCACGGCGGGCACCAGGTCGCGCCCCAGTACAGGAACAGCGGCTTGCGCGCGGCACGCGCCTCGGCGAACGCGGCGTCGACGTCGCCGGTGCGCCACGCGATCCCGTCGTCGTGCAGGACCGCGCCCGCCGCCGTCTTCGGGACGACCGGCGACGGCTCCGGCTTGCGGCCCTCGCAGGCCGCGACGCAGGCCGCGACGACGATGCACGACAAGACGCTGGATCGCATCGCGCGAGGTTAGCGCAGCGCGGTCGCGATGTCGTCAGCCGTCGCCGTGCGGTGCGGCCGGCGCCGCGTTCGCGCCGCCGCGGACGAAGCACCACGCGACGACCGCGCCGAGCGCGGTGATCGCCGCGCCGGCCGCGAAGGCGGCGTGATACCCGCCGTTGAGCGCCTCGCGCCCGGCAATCCCGCTCGCGTCCAGCATCGCGGTCCGTCCCGCAGCGATCGCGGCGAGCGCCGCGAGACCGAGCGCGCCGCCCATCATGAACGCGGTGTTGACGATGCCCGACGCGATGCCGGACTCGGACGCGTCGACGTCGCTCATCGCCGCGAGGATCAGCGGGTTGAGCGCCATGCCGGCGCCGATGCCGAGCAGGACCATCGCCGGCATCACGTCGACGACGAAGGTCCCGCCGACCGGCGCCCGCGCGAACAGCGCGAGTCCGAGCGCGGCGCAGGCGAGGCCGACGGCGAGCGGGCCGCGAAAGCCGAAGCGGGCGACGAGCCGCGCCGAGATGCCGACCGAGAACGCCGCCATGATCAGGTTCGACGGCAGGAACGCGAGGCCGACCTGTCGCGCGTCGTAGCCGAGCACGCCGCTGCAGGTAGAGCGCCGAGATGAAGAACCACGCGAACATGCCGGCCGCCCACAGCACGCCGATCGCGTTCGACGCGACGACCTGGCGAAGACGGAACAGGCGCAGCGGCATCAGCGGCGTCGCGCTGCGCGACTCGACGACGACGAATGCCACGAGCAGGGCGAGCGACGCCGCCGCCGAGCGCGATCGTCTGCGCCGACGTCCAGCCCGCGCGGTGCCCGTCGACGACGGCGTAGACCGCGAGCATCAGCGCGACGGTGACGGTCAGCGCGCCGGCGACGTCGAGCCCGCGGCGGCCCGCGGTCGCGGCCATCGTCGGCACGAACGTCGACGCGAGGATGGCGACGACGAGGCCGATCGGCACGTTGACGAGGAAGACCCAGTGCCAGCTCAGCGCCTGCGTCAGCAGCCCGCCGAGCAGCACGCCGACGCTGCCGCCCGCCGCGCAGACCAGGCCGTAGACGCCCATCGCCTTCGCGCGTCTTGACGGCGACTCGAACAGCAGGACGACGAGCGACAGCGAGATCGCGTCGACGAGCGCGCCGCCGAGCCCCTGCACGGCGCGCGCCGCGATCAGCATCGGCTGGCTCGTCGCGAGGCCGCACGCGAGCGACGCCGACGTGAACACGACGAGGCCGGCGATGAACAGGCGTCGATGGCCGTAGAGATCGCCGAGGCGGCCTCCGAGCAGCAGGAAGCCGCCGAACGTCAGCAGATACGCGTTGACGACCCAGACGAGCGACGTCTCCGAGAAGCCGAGGTCGACGCGGATCGACGGCAGTGCGACATTCACGATCGTCGTGTCGAGCACGATCATCAGCGTCCCGGTGCAGACGACGAAGAACGCGATCCAGCGTGTTCGTTCGTCGGCGGCCGGCGTCATGACGCGAGCTTAGCGCGGCGCGCGACGCGCATCGGGACCTCCGCGCTCGACGCGACGAGCGCTCGTCCGTTTTCGTCGCCGGCCGTGCCGGCGACGCGTCAGGCCATCGCGGGGCCGAGCGCCGCGCGGCCGTCGTCGCGCTGCGCGATCGCCTCGTCGAGCAGCTTCTGCTCCGACGACTTGAGCGCCGCCGAGAAGCGGATCGTGAGCGTCGCGAGGCCGGTCGCGAGCACGATCAGCCCGAGCGTCCACAACGTCTGCGCCGTCGACGGCGACGCCTTGTTGATGAAGCCCGCGATCACGGCGCCGACGTTGCCGCCCGCCCCGATGATGCCGGCCACGCCACCGAGCGCCTTGCGATCGACGAACGGCATCACCGCGTAGGTCGCGCCGCACGCCATGTGCGTGAACAGTCCGAAGAACGACATCGCGGCGATCGCGAGCTCGACTGACGAGGACTTGCTGAACAGCAGCAGCCCGACGCCTTCGCCGATCAGGCACGCGAACAGCAGCATCGTGCGGCCGTCGAGACCGTGGCGCCGCGCGACGCGGTCGCTGAAGATGCCGCCGAGCGCGCGGGCGAACAGCGCGAGCGCGCCGAAGATGCCGGCCGCGAAGCCCGCGCTCTGCAGCGACAGGCCGAAGCTGTCGACGTAGTAGCTCGCCGCGATGTTGTGGATGAAGATCTCGACGCCGAACGACGCGCCGTAGATCGCCGCGAGCACCCACACGCGATAGTTCGCGGCGGCCTGTCCGAAGATCGCGAGCCCGCCCTTCTTGCCCGACTCGAGGACGATGCCGCGCGCGCGCAGGTCCTTCAGGTCGCCCTGCGGGGTGTCCTGGGTGAAGCGGGCGTAGACGAAGCCCATCACGATCATCGCGAGGCCCGGGACCAGCATCGCGACACGCCAGCCGTACGCCTGCTCGACGCCGAGCGTCACGACGGCGGCGACGATCAGCGGCATCACGGACTGCGTCACGCCGCCGCCGGCGTTGCCCCAGCCGCCGACCGCCGCGTTCGCGGTGCCGACGACGTTCGGCGCGAACATCACGCTCGTGTGGTACTGCGTGACGACGAACGACGCGCCGATCGCGCCGATCAGCAGCCGGAAGAACAGGAACACCTCGTAGCTCTTCGCGAGCGACAGCCCGAGCACCGGCAGCGCGCCGACGAACAGCAGCCACGTATAGGTGCGGCGCGGGCCGAAGCGGTCGCAGAGCGGCCCGATGACGAGCCGCACGAGGATCGTCACGGCGACGGCCGCGATGTTGATGTTCGCGATCTGGTCCTTCGTCAGGCCGAACTCGTTCTTGATCAGCGGCATCAGCGGCGCGGCCGCGAACCACGCGAAGAAGCACACGAAGAACGCGAGCCACGTGATGTGGAACGCCTTCATCTGCGGCGTCGACAGGCTGAAGAGGTCGATGCGCGTGGCCTTGCGCGCGGACGGCTGCAAGGCCGGTGGATCGAACAGCATGGAGGACTCCCGGGATGGTGGCGGCGCGACCGCGGGCCGCGACGGCGCGTCGTCGGCCGTCGGCTTCGGGCGGTCGCTTCGACGCGATCGTCGATTCCGGCGATCGGCGGATCGGCTCGAGCCTGTGTCGAGCAAAGGCCATGCCGGCCGATGGCAGGCACCGGTCCCGGGGAGAACCGTCGCGACGGCCGCGTCGCCGCACCGTCGCGCGACCGATCGGCCCTCGATGAAGCGCGCGATGCACCAGCGCGCGCCGACGACGTCCGCGTCGGCCGTGCGGTGCGGACGTCTCGACCGCCCGGCGACCGGGAGCGCCCGCCGCGTCGTGCGGCGTCAGGCCTTCGGGCGCGTGTCCACCGGCAGGCACAGCAGCGCGGTCAGCACCGCGAGCGCGACGTGCGTCGCGTAGACCGGCGTGAAGTCGGCGCGCACGAGGGCGCCGTGGCCGAGCAGCACGACCGTCAGCGCGACGCCGATCACCGCGCCGATCTGCCGCGTCGCCTGGTTGACGGCGCTGCCGACCGCGTACTCGTGCAGCGGCAGGCGGTTGACCGCCGCGGCCGACAGCGACGGCAGCGTCATGCCGGTCCCGACGCCGGCGAGCAGCAGGCCGGGCAGCCAGTGCGTCAGGTACGCCGGCTCGACGCCCGGCACCAGCAGGTACCAGAGACCGCTCGACCCGTACACCAGCGCGCCGCCGACCAGCAGCGGCCGATGCCCGAAGCGCGCCGCGAGGCGGCCCGACAGGACGGCGACCGGCGCGACCAGCAGCGGGCCCGGCGCGATCGCGACGCCGGCGCGCGGCAGGCTGTAGTGCCAGATGCCGCGCATGTAGAAGAAGAACGCGAAGAACATCATCGCGAACGCGCAGCCGTACGTCAGCGTCGCGAGGTTGACGAAGCGGTAGGTCCGGTGGCGGAACAGGCCGAGGTCGATCAGCGGCGCCTTCGCGACCTTCGCCCAGGCGATGAACAGCGCGACGCACGCGACGCCGAGCCCGGCCACGAGCGCGTGGTCGAGCGGCGTCCAGCGACGGCGATTCCACCTCGACGATCGACAGCGTGATCGCGCCGACGGCGACGATCAGCAGCGCCATGCCGACGAGGTCGACGCGTCGCTGCGCCTCGGGGATGCGCGCCTCGCGCAGCAGCGCCGCGCCGCGCCACAGCGAGACGGCGCCGAGCGGCAGGTTGACGTAGAACGCCCACGGCCAGCCGAAGCGGTCGGCCATCAGCGAGCCGAGGCTCGGGCCGATCGCCGCCGCGACGGCCCCGACGGCGCCCCACGACGCGACGACGACCGCGCGGCGTTCGTGCGGGAACGCCGCGAGCACCATCGACAGCGACGCCGGCGTCAGCAGCGCGGCGCCGACCGCCTGCAGCACGCGCGCGGCGATCAGCAGACCGATGTTCGGCGCGAGGCCGCAGCCGGCCGACGCGGCGAGGAACAGCGCGACGCCGAACAGGAAGACCTTCTTGCGGCCGTGCGTGTCGGCGAGTCCGCCGGCCGGGATCAGCAGCGCCGCATAGACCACGGTGTAGGCGTTCAGCACCCACGACAGGTCGGCCGCCGTGGCGCCGCGAAAGCCGGCGCGCAGCGAGTCGAACACCGCGTACAGCATCGTCGTGTCGAGCGACACGAGGAAGACGGCGATGCTCGAGATCCAGAAGATCGGCCACGGCGCCGGCCGGCGCGCGGCGTGCCGGACGCGGCGGCGTCGAGCGGAGCGGCGGCGAGCGCGGCGGTCGACATCGAGCGGACGCATCGCGGTCCTCACGGCGCGGCGAGATAGATCGGCGACGGCGCGGAAAGTCCGCCGTGGACCATCGCGGTCCGCTCGTCGCCGAGCACCTCCGACCGCCCGGCCTCGAGACCGTCGTAGGCGCGCGCGACGATCGCGTCGGGCGTCGCCTTCGGCGCGTCGATGCCCGCGCGTCAGGTCGGTGTCGACGAAGCCCATGTGCAGCCCGAGCACCTGCGTGCGCTGCGCGAGCAGCTCGTTGCGCAGCGCGTTCGTCAGACCCCACGCCGCCGACTTCGACGCGCCGTACACCGCGAGCTGCGGGCGATTCATCCAGCTCGCGATCGACAGCACGTTGACGATCGCGCCACCGCCGTTCGCCGCGAGCACCGGCGCGAACGCGCGCGTCGCGAACAGGATGCCGAAGAAGTTGACCTCGAGGTGATCGCGGGCCGACGCCACGCCGTCGTCGGCGAGGAAGCCGCCGAAGCGGGCGATGCCGGCGTTGTTGACGAGCAGCGTGACGTCGCTGCAGGCCGCGGCCGCGGCGGCCGCGTCGTCCTCGCGCGTGACGTCGAGGCGGACCGGCACGACGCCGGGCAGCGTGACCGACGCGGGATCGCGCGCCGCGGCGTACACCTTGCGGGCGCCGCGCTCGAGCGCCGCGGCGGCGAACGCGAGCCCGATGCCGCGGTTCGCGCCGGTGACGAAGACGACCGCGTCGCGGACGTTCACGACGACACCCCGTCGACGGCGCGGCACAGCCGGTACAGCAAGCCGCTCGCCGCGAGCGCCGCGGCGCCGATCAAGATGATGATCATCATATTTCCTTTCGAAAAAATCATTGCGGATCGAAGCGGCCGAGCAGGCTCCGCCGCGTCGACGCGAGCAGCGCGCGCCCGTCCGGGCCATCGCCGAGCGTGCGTGCGAGCTGCAGCGCGCCGACGAGCGTCGCGGCGATCGCACCGGCCTCGGCCCGATCGACGCCGTCGGGCAGCGACTGCTCGACGAGTCGCAGCAGCGCGCGCACGCGGTCGGTCGACGCACGACGCACGTCGCCTTCCTGTCGCGACATCTCGGAACACAGCGCCGCGACCGGGCATCCCGCGTCCTGCGACGCGAGCAGGCCGGGGTGCAGATAGCCCTCGACGAGCCCGCGGAACAGGCTCACGCCGCGCGCTCGCGACCGGTCGGTCCGCTCGCGGATCGCGTCCGCGCTGCCGCGGCCGGCGCGCTCGAGCGCCGCGACGAGCAGCGCATCGCGCGACGGGAAGTGCGCGTAGAAGCCGCCGTGCGTGAGGCCGGCCTCCTTCATGACGTCGGCCACGCCGACGCCGGCGAGCCCGCGCCGACGGATCGCGCGGGCGGCCGCGTCGACGATGCGCTCGTGCGATCGCGACTTGCGGTCTGCGGGCGCCGCGAGCGCCGTCGAGGCGTCGCGGGCGGTCGCAGCGACGTGCGCCGCGGCGGCGCCGTGCGCGGCCTCGGAACCGCGGGCCGCGCGCGCCGCATGGACAGGAGAACGGGACATGGCGGGACGATAGCACGAAATATGATGGACGTCATATTTTCGATCTGGACGGACGCCGGCACATCGCCGGCGACTCGCGGACCCGCGTCAGCGCGTCGTCGCGCCCTCGCTCTCCTCCCCGGCCTCGCCGCCCATCGGCGCTTCGGTCGCCGCATCGCGGCGGCCACCGGCGTCCGATGCATCGCCTGCGGTCCCGCGCCCGGTCTGCTGCTGCAGCTCGTCGATGCGCTTCGAGGCCTCGGCCTTCGACAGCGTCTCGTCGAACGGCACCTTGGCTTCCTCGCTGAGCGTCTTCAGATAGGACCGCTGGGCGCCGGTCATCCGTTCGCCGCCGGTGGTCCAGTCGTCGGGATCCTTGATCGTATTGCTCTCGTCGGCGCGTTGCTGTGTCGCTTTGTCGGTCATGCGGACTCCAGGTGGATTCGATGCCCCGCATCGATGACCTACTGACCCACGCCGCGCCCGAAGTTCTGATGGATCCGTCGAATCAGCGTCCGTCCCAGCCGTTCCTGACGATCGGCCGCCTCGTCGCGGCGCTCGCGCTGTACGTCGCGATCGCGCTCGTCCCGCCGGCGCCGTTCGAGCGGCCGCTCTATCTCGTGCGGCTGCTCGGGATGCCGACGCCGTCGCACGTCGCCGTGCCGGTCGCCGGCGTCGCCGCGCGCGACCTGCGCGACAGCTGGGGCGGGCCGCGCAGCGGCGGCCGGCGTCATGAAGGGATCGACATCTTCGCGCCGCGCGGCACGCCGGTCCTCGCGTCGACCGACGGCGTCGTCTGGCGCGTCGGCACCGATCCGCTCGGCGGCCTCGTCGTCTGGGTGCTCGGGCCCGGCGGCCAGATGCACTACTACGCCCATCTCGATCGCTACGCGAACGAGCGGCCCGGCGACCGGGTCCGCGTCGGCGACCGCATCGGCTTCGTCGGCTCCACCGGCAATGCGCGCGGCGGACCGCCGCATCTGCACTACGGCGTGTACACGAGCGGCGGCGCGATCAACCCGTTCCCGCTGCTGGCGCCGACGACCGCGCCGACGTCGCGCACGCCCGACAGACGCACGCCCGATCGCGCGCTTCGGCCGGAATCGCCGCGATCACGGCCGGGCTGATCGACACGTCCTCGCACCAGCAGCGCGCGTCGTAGCCACCCGAGGCGGCCGGGGCGCAGCCATTCGCCTCGCCGCAGACCGGGCACCGCGGCTCGGCGAGCGGCGTCGCGATGCCGATGCGCGTCATGCCGCGAGCACCGTGCCGGTCCGCAGCGCATGCGCCCACTCGGGCCGGCCGCGCTGCTCCGCGAGCCGCGCCATCGATTCGTGGTCATACGGGACGGCGATCAGGTCGGCGACCCAGCCGCCGTCGACGCGCTCGGCGATCGCGTAGCGCGCGTGCGGCGCGTGGTTCTCGACCGTGTGCGGAAACGGCCGATCGTCGTCGAACGCCGGCTGCCCGACACTGCCGGGGTTGACGATCGTCGGGCCGTCGGCGACGCGGACCACGCGTGGCACGTGCGTGTGCCCGCAGACGACGAGCTCGGCCGACACGTCGCCGAGCCGCTCGCGCACCTCGGCCGGCGTCGCCGACCGGCGTCCGCGCGCGTCGACCGTCTCGAGGAAGTACTCGAGGTCGCTGCGCGGCGAGCCGTGGCAGACGAAGACCGCGTCGTCGAGCCGCGCGACCGGCCGCAGCGCAGCGATCCATGCGAGCTGCTCCGTCGTCAGCTGCGCGTGCGCATAGGCGTCCGACGGCGCGCGGCCGGCCGGCCCGTGCCGCAGGATCTGCCGCTCGTGGTTGCCGGACAGATGGAACCAGTCCTGCTTCATCAGGAACGTCGCCGTCTCGCGCGGCAACAGCGGGCCGGACAGGCTGTCGCCGAGGTTGACGACGCGGTCGACGGCGCGTCGGGCGATGTCGGCAACGACCGCCTCGAGCGCGGCGAGGTTGCCGTGGATGTCGGTGACGAACGCGATGCGCATGGCCGTTGTCCACGCAGTGTGCCATCGATGCGTTGCATCGATACGTCAAGTCCTTCGTCGTCGCGTCGATGACGAGGGCGCGCCCGCGCGGCGAGGCGTGCGCCGTGGTAAGAGAGGGGCAAGACCAACGTCGTCGGCCTTCGTGCGCCGACGGTTTCGTCCGGGATCCGTATCGCCGTGGAAGCGTCCGAACCAGAGATCTGCCGACCGCTGTCGCGCGAGGATCTGCTGACCGGCGGCCGCCGCGACCGGTATATCCGTCGCCTGCTCGCCGACGCCGCGTGGACCGACGCGCAGCTCGCCGAGTCGATCGCCCGCACGCTCGACCAGGCCCCGAAGGGCGACCTCTGGATCTTCGCGTACGGCTCGCTGATCTGGAACCCGCTGTTCCCCGTCGCCGAGGAACGCGTCGCGCAGGTCCACGGCCTCCATCGCTCGTTCTGCATCTGGTCGCGGATCGGTCGCGGCTCGCCCGAGAAGCCCGGCCTCGTGCTCGGCCTGACGCGCGGCGGCAACTGCCGCGGCGTCGTGCTGCGGCTCGAGCGACACCACGCGGCCGAGGAACTCGCGCTGCTGTGGCGTCGCGAAATGGTCACCGGCGCGTACAAGCCGACCTGGGTCAAGGCGCGCACCGACGACGGCACCGTGCATGCGATCGCGTTCGTCGCCGACCGGCGCCGCGACAGCTACGCCGCCGGGTTGTCCGACGACGACGTGGTCCGCATCCTCGGCTCGGTCGCCGGCGCGTTCGGGACCTGTACCGAATACCTGGCGCAGACCCGGGCCGGGCTCGCGGCCCGCGGCATCCGCGACGCGGGCCTCGATCGCCTCGCCGAGCGCTGCGGCTGCGACGGCCAGGCGACCTAGGGCGTCACGACGAGAGCGTCACGACGCCTTCCTCGACGTCCTCTTCCCGGCCGTCTTCTTCGACGCGGCGTTCTTCGGCGCCGGTCTCTTCGCCGTCGTCTTCCTGGTCGCCGTCGTCTTCGACGCGGCCTCGTTCGACGCGGCCTTGCCGGTCGTCGCCTTGTTCGGCGCCGCCTTTCGTGCCGGCGCGCGGCCGAACAGCTCGCGCAATGCGTCCTTCGCCTGCTCGAGCCGCTTCTTCTGCGTCGCCGGCAGGTTGTGGCCGGCACGGTTGATGTAGAACGTCAGCATCGACATCGACGAGCGGTACGGGTCGGACTTGCGCCGATCGCTGTGCTCGGCCGAGGCCTTCAGCGACTTCGCGATGGCCTGCGGGATCACGGCCCTTGAAGACGTCGGGCTTCAGGTCCATCGCGTCGCTCGTCTCGGTGACGTGCTGCGACCACCGGTCCGGCTGCTTCTTCGCGACGGGCTTCGAGGACTTCGTGCGGCTGGCCGTGGCCATGGGGGACACCTCCGGATCGATCGACGGGCCCGATAGACCCCGACCGCACCGAAAGAATCGTCAAGCGTCGCCGCATCGGGCGGTCGGCGGTCGTCGGACCCCGCCGCCCGACGTCACGTCGACTCGGACTCGATCGCCTCGATCTCTTCCAGCATCTTGTGCCGCGCCGCGACCGAGAGGCCGACCTCGCGCATCCACGGCGCTTCCTCGTCGTCGTCGTCGACGTCGTCCATCCGATACGACAGCGCGTTGCCTTCCCACACCGCGGCGGCGAGCGGATCGTCGGGCCGCGTCGCGTCGCCATGCTGATGCGCGGCGCGGACGATGCCGTCCGGTAGTCCCCACATCTCCAGCAGCGCGCCGCCGACCTGCGCGTGCGTGAAGCCGAACAGCGCGAGCTCCTGCGTCGCGTTGCCGTCGTCGTCCGCCGGCTCGTCGGACGCCTCGCCGTGCCGCAGCAGCACGTCGACATGGTCGGGGAACTCGATCAGCATCACGAGCCGGCCGACGTCGTGCAGCAGGCCGGCCATGTACGCGAGCTCGCCGTCGATGCCGTGCCGACGCGCGAGGTGGCGTGCCAGTGCCGCGCACAGCAGCTCGTGTCGCCAGAAGGCGCGCGCCGCGGCGCTGTCGTGCAGATACGCGAACAGCGGCCGCTGCAGCACCGCGGCCATCACGAGGCGCCGCACGAAGTCGAGGCCGAGCACCGTCAGCGCCTCGGTCACCGTGCCGATCTTTCGCGGCAGCCCGTAGAACGACGAGTTGACGAGCCGCAGCAGCTGCGCGACGAGCGCGGCGTCCGTCGCGATCAGCCGGCTCAGGTCGGCCATCGTCGAGTCGTCGCGATCGACGCTGCGCACGAGCTGCGCGGCCATGCCGGTGAAGAGCGGCAGATGCTGGACGGACGCGACGAACGCAGCGAGCGAGACGGTGGCGTCCGCGTCGCCGGAGTCCGTACGGGTGTCGGGTGGGGTCATGGTCTCGAAGGGGCGGCGACGGCGTCGCGGCGATCGGGCGCTACCATCTCCGGAACGCCCCTCGCTGTCAATTGATGCCCCCGCGAACGCACGGTCCGTCGACCGGCGCGCGGGACCGCGGCGGGCGAACCCCTCGCCGGACAGCGGGCGAGACGGTATGGCACACTCGACGGGTCGGAAGCGCACGTCCGACCGTCGACCCCATGCATTCCGATCCGAGCGTCACCGAAGCCGATGTCGCGATGCGCCACTGGATGCATCCGTTCCAGGGCCGCGTGCCCGTCGGCTCCGCGATCCATCGCGAGCTCTTCTGCACGATGCTGCTCGAGACGCACAACCCTACAAGCCCGCGGTCATCGACTGGCCGTCGCTCGCGCCGCCCACGCTGCGCCGCGTGACGTCGCTGCCGATCTGGGACATCGCCGTCCAGACCGAAGGCCGCGCGTCGATCCGCGTCGCGACGTTCGCGGCGACGATCGACGACCCGCTGCTGCGCGCCGCGCTGACGATGAACGCCGACGAGGAGGCGCGTCACAAGGTCGTGCTCGGCAAGCTCGTCGCGGCGTACGGCATCGCGCTCGCGCCGGAGCCGCCGTACCCGCCGCCGGGCGACCCGCTCCGCGCGTTCCTGCTGACCGGCTACAGCGAGTGCATCGACAGCTTCTTCTCGTTCGGGCTGTTCGAGGCCGCGCGGCAGACCGGCTTCTTCCCGGCCGAGCTCGTCGAGACCTTCGAGCCGGTGATCCAGGAGGAGGCGCGCCACATCCTGTTCTTCGCGAACTGGATCGCCTGGTACCGACGCAGCCTGCCGCTGCATCGACGGCCCGCGTTGTGGCTGAAGATCGCGGCCGTGTGGCTCACGCTGATCCGCGACCGCGTCTCGCTGGCGCGCGGCATCGACGCCGACGGCTCGGCACACGACATGAACTTCCCCGCGAACGTCGGCGGGTCGGTGACCGGCGGCGTGTCGATCCGCGCGCTGATCGACCTGTGCCTCGTCGAGAACGAACGACGGATGGCGGGCTACGACGCGCGGCTGCTCCGACCGACGACCGTGCCACGCCTCGCGCGCCTGCTGCGCCGGTTCCTGCCCGGCGTCGCGCTGCCGGAGAGCTCGCGGCCGCCGACGGCGACCGTGCGACCGTCGCGGGCACGCTGATGCGCGTCCCGCTCTATCAGCTCGACGCGTTCGCGGACCGGCCGTTCACCGGTAACCCGGCGGCCGTGATGCCGCTCGACCGCTTCCCGGACGACGCGCTGCTGCAGGCGCTCGCCGCCGAGAACAATCTCGCCGAGACGGCCTTCCTCGTGCGCGACGGCGACGACTGGCGGCTGCGCTGGTTCACGCCGGCCGCCGAGGTGCCGCTGTGCGGCCACGCGACGCTCGCGAGCGCCGCGGTCGTCATGGAGCGGCTCGAGCCCGGCCGCACCCGCGTCGTCTTCCACACGGCGAGCGGCGCGCTCGCCGTCGAGCGCCGCGGCACGCGCTACGCGATGGACTTCCCGGTCCGGCCGTCCCGGCCGATCCCCGCGCCGGACGGCCTCGCGGCCGCGCTCGGCGCGGCGCCGTCGGAGGTGCTCGACAGCGGGCCGAACTACATCGCCGTATTCGACGACGCGGCAACCGTGCGCGCGCTCGCGCCCGACATGGCCGGCCTGCTGCGCTTCGATCGCGCCGGCGTCGTCGTGACGGCGCCCGGCGACGGCGACTACGACTGCGTCAGCCGCTACTTCGCGCCGGCCCTCGGCATTCCCGAGGACCCGGTGACCGGCAGCGCGCACTGTTCGGTCGCGCCGTGGTGGGCCGCGCGCCTCGGGCGGCAGACGTTGCGCGCGTGGCAGGCGTCGGCGCGCGGCGGCGAGGTGCTCTGCACCGTGCGCGGCGATCGCGTCGAGCTCGAAGGAAGCTGCGTCTTCTTCCTCGAAGGAACCGCGACGATCTAGCGGCCCGCGGCGAAGCGCTCGACCAGCGCGTCCTCGTCGAGCGGCCGGCCGTAGCGATAGCCCTGGGCCTTGTCGCAGCCGAGGTCGCGGACGATCGCCGCCTGGCCGTCGGTCTCGATGCCCTCGGCGACCGTGCCCATCCCGAGGCTGCGGGCGACCTTGATGGTCGCCTCGATCAGGACCCGGTGGTGCGCGCTGCTCTCGGCCAGCGTGACGAACGACCGGTCGATCTTGACGGTGTCGATCGGCAGCAGGTGCAGGCTCGACAGCGACGAGTAGCCGGTGCCGAAGTCGTCGAGCGCGAGCGTCACGCCGAGCGCGCGCAGGCTCTGCAGCTGCGCCTGCACGCCGTCGTCCTGGGCCGCGAGGCTCTCGGTGATCTCGAGCTGCAACCGTTCCGGCGCCATGCCGGCGTCGACGAGCAACCGGCGGAAACCGTCGACGAGCCCGGGGTCGGCGAGCTGCGCGCGCGACAGGTTCACGGCGAGCAGCGCGCGGCGCGCGGTCGCCGAACTCGGCGCGCCACGCGACGAAGCGCCGGCACGCCGTGTCGAGGACGAAGCGGCCGAGCGCGCCGATCAGACCGGTCTGCTTCGGCGATGCCGATGAACTCGACCGGCGCGCGATCGACGCCGCGCTCCGGATGGCGCCAGCGCACGAGCGCCTCGACGGCGACGGTCCGCGGCGGCTCGGTGCCGTCCTGCAGCGCCACGACCGGCTGGTAGACGACGAACAGCTCGCCGCACGCCAGCGCCCGGCGCAGGTCGTGCTCGAGGCTGCCGCGGCGCACGGCGCGCTCGCGCATCGTCGGGGCGAACACGATCCAGCGCGAGCCGCCGACCCGCTTCGCCTCGCGCATCGCGATGGCCGCGTCGCGCAGCAGCTCGTCGGGATCGCCCGCCGGCGTCGCCGTGGACGACGCCGACGCTGACCGCGCAATGGAGCGCCCGGGTGCCGACGGCATACGGCTTGCCGAGCGCATCGAGCACGCGCTGGGCGACGGACGTCGCGTCGGCGGGGTCGCGCAGCGCGCGCAGGAACACGACGAACTCGTCGCCGCCGATGCGCGCGGCGACCCGGTCACCGTCGAGGTTCGTCAGGTCGTCGTCCGAACGCAGCACCGACCGCAGGCGGCGTGCCATCAGCTCGACGACCTCGTCGCGGACGTCGCCCCCGAAGCTCTCGGCGATCTCCGCGAGGCGTTCGCAGCCGACCATGAGCAGCGCGACACGCCCTCGCGCGGACGTCGGCGCGCGCAGCGTGGCGCGCATCAGCTCCGCGATCGCGACGCGGTTCGGCATGCGGGTCAGCGCGTCGACGCGCGCCGCGCGGTCGAGCCGGCGGGCGATCTCGGCTTCCTCGCGCAGGGCCTCGTCGGTCGCGTCGGCGAGCACGATCATCAGCCGCGCGCCGTCGATCTTCAGCACGCTGACCGCGAGGACGCTGCGCCGGTCGCGGCCGGCGACCTCGAAGCGGAGGCCGTCGCAGACGACGCCGCCGTCGCCGTCGAACGCCTCGACGCGGGCACGCAGTTGCGGCGCGACGCGCGCGAGGACGTCGAAGAGGTTGTCGAGCCGACCGTCCGGCGTCACCGGCATCAGCAGGCGCGCCGACATCGGGTTCATCATCTCGACCGCGCCGTCGAGCGCGGTCTGGATCAGGCCGATCGGCGCGCGATAGAGGAGCTGCAGCAGCGCTTCGCTGCCGTCGACGGCCGTCGTCATGGCATCGCGCGGCGGGTCAGCGCGCGTCGCGGCGCACCAGCACGTACCCGCGTCCGCCCGGCGTCGCGAGCAGCCGCAGCGCGACGCGCACCGGCCGCATCCGCAGCGTGAGCACGTAGTCGATCGTCGCGTCGAGCGCCACGCCGGCGTCGGCCGCGTCGACGAAGCGCTGGGCGACCATGAAGTTGTTCATGCACGGCGCGACCTCGTCGAACAGGCGGCGCCCGATGACCGTCGATCGCGCGAGGCCGGCCGCCTCGGACTCGTATCGGTTGTACGCGTCGACGCGTTCGTCGGCGTCGAAGCCGATCACGCCGAAGGCCAGTGCGTCGAGTTCGTCGGTCGTCATGCCGTCGAGCACGGCGGCGAGTTGCGGTTGCTCGAAGGTCACGGTGGCGGGGGCGTCGATCATGGTCGATCCAGGGCGATGTCCCGCGTACTTCGGCACCCTCAGAAGGACCTTGAGCGTTTCGCAAGAGTGCGCATCGCTTCGTCCGACGCCGGTCGCTTTCCGTCGGGCGACGCCCTCTCGCCCCGTAGCCGAGGGCATCGGGCGACGCGCCGCTGTCGGCGGACGTCTGATCTCCGGCCCTCGGACGCCGTGTTGCGGCGTCGCGGGCTTCCCATGGTCAACCGCCGGTGCCTTCTCGCGTTCTTGTTGTCGTCCGCGCGGCGCTGGATCCGCCACGCTCGCGGCAGGACGCTACGGAGAATCCAATGAACAAGTTGATCGCCGCCGTCGCGGCTTTCGTGCTGTGCGGCGCCGCCTTCGCCCAGGCCGGGACGGCCATCAAGGAAGGCGCTCGCGCGACCGGCGAGACCGCCAAGGAAGCGAAGGAGAACGTGCAGAGCGCCGCTTCCGACCAGCCGGAGAAGACGATCCACAAGGCGAAGGCGAAGGTCCACAAGGCCAAGGCGCACCGCGACGCGACCGAGTCGAAGGACGCGGCGAAGGCCGTCGTCCAGTAACGCGTCGGTGCGGCGCGTCAACCGGCGCGCACGCCCGGCGTTGTGGGTGAACCGTTCGCAGCGCCGGCACCGCGCCGCATCCCCAATCGATCCATGGAGAAACCGATGAACAAGCTGATCGTCGCCGTCGCCGCCCTCGTGCTGTCGGGCGCCGCGTTCGCCCAGGCCGGCACGGCCATCAAGGAAGGCGCGAAGGCCACGGCCGACACCGCCAAGGAAGCCACGCAGAACACCGAAGCGGCCCTGACGAAGGAGCCGAAGAAGTCGATGCACAAGGCGCGCGCCAAGGTCGACAAGGCGAAGGCGCACGAAGAAGCGACCGCCGCGAAGGAAGCCGCGAAGGAAACCGTCAAGTAGGACGACGCGTCGCGCGCATCACGACGCCGCCTCCGGGCGGCGTTTCGTTTCCGACGGCGAGAGAACGCGTCGTCAGCCGGACACGCGGCCCACGATCGCGTTCGCGACGCCGGCGCAGACGACGCGCCCGTCGGCCGCAGTCTCGACGCGCTCCCGCAGCAGTCGCTTCAGCTTGTCGACGTCGTCGGGCGTCATCGACGCGATCTTCGCGGCCAGCCGCGGCCCGGTTCGCGCGACGTCGAAGAACGCGTCGGCGTCGGCGAAGGTCCGCTCGACGCGGATCACGTCGGTGCGCACGTCGACGAGCCCGGCGTCCGACCACAGCGTGCGGAGCGCGTCGAGCCGCGCCGCGTCGACGCGCGGCGGCCAGACCGGCGTCATGCCCATCGCCGTCAGCGCGTCGTGCATGACCGCGAACGGGAAGCCGCCGGCGAGCACGTCCCACGCGTACGCCGACACGTGGCCGCCCGGGCGCACGACGCGCGCCATCTCCGCGACGCCCTTCTCGGGCTCCGGCACGAAGAAGATCACGAGCGCCATCACGGCCGCGTCGAACGCGTCGTCGCCGTACGGCAGCGCCATCGCGTCGCCGATCCGGAAGCGCGACCGGCCGGGTCGCGGAGCCGCTCGCGCGCGTAGGCGATCTGTCCTTCCGACGGGTCGATGCCGTCGACCGAGGCCGGCGCGCAGCGGTCGACGAGCATCTCGGTGAACGCGCCGTTGCCGCAGCCGACGTCGACCCAGCGCAGCCCGGCTCCGGCGCGAGCCAGTCGAGGAAGCGGTCGCCGACCAGCCGGCTCCACGTGCCCATGTAGCCCTCGTAGGCCGCGCCGTCGTCGAAGCGGATCTGACGCTCGTCCATCGCCTTCGGTCCTTTCGTTGGTCGAAACGCCCGATTCCGACGCGGCTGCCGGGCCGACTCGCGCGTTCGACCCGCGCTGCAACCGGCCCGCGTCGGCCGACGAGTGTGAGCGATCGCTCGCTCGCCACGCGCTACAGAAGCTTGTCGAGCGTGATCGGCAGGTCGCGGATCCGCTTGCCGGTCGCGTTGTAGACCGCGTTCGCGACCGCCGCGCCGACGCCGGTGATGCCGATCTCGCCGATGCCGCGCGCGCCCATCGGCGCGTGCGGGTCGGCGATGTCGGTCCAGATCACGTCGATGTCGGGCACGTCCATGTGCACCGGCACGTGGTATTCGGCGAGGCTCGGGTTCATCACGCGGCCGTCGCGCTCGTCGAACTGCGTCTCCTCCATCAGCGCGAGGCCGAGGCCCATCACGATGCCGCCGCGGAACTGGCTCGCCGCGGTCTTCGCGTTGAGGATGCGGCCGCAGTCGAACGAGCCGAGGAAGCGCGCGACGCGCGTCTCGCCGGTGACCGCGTTGACCCGCACCTCGCAGAACTGCGCGCCGTCGAATGCATCGACCAGTGCTGCGTCTCGAGCGGCGGCGGCGCCTCGGCCTCGACGACGAGCTCGTCGCTCGTGGCGCACGGTCGAGCAGCGCGCCGTAGCGCTCGAAGCGCGACGGATCGTCGGCCTTGCCGAGGCCGCCGTCGCGACCGTCGACGTCGTCCGGCTCGAGCCCGTGCAGCGGCGAGTCCTTGCCGGCGAGCTTCGAGCAGCGCCGTGACGAGCGCCGCATGCGCCGCCATCACCGACGCGCCGATCGACGCGGTCTGCTGCGAGCCGCCGGCCAGCACGACGCCCGGGAAGCGCGAGTCGCCGTAGCAGACCTGCACGCGCTCGAACGGCAGGCCCGAGGCGCTCGGCCGCGACCTGCGTCGTGGGCGGTCGCCGTGCCCATGCCCATCTCGTGCGCCGCGATCTCGACCTTGACCGAGACGTCGTCGCCGTCCTTCGTCAGCGCGATGCGCGCCGCGCCGCCCGGCATCCGGTAGTACGGATAGGTGGCCGTCGCGACGCCCATGCCGATCAGCCACTCGCCGTCGCGACGCGAGCCCGGCGTCGCGGCGCGCCGGTCCCAGCCGAAGCGCTCGGCGCCGGCGCGATACGCCTCGACGAGGTGTCGCGACGAATGCGGCAGCCCGAGCGTCGGGTCCTTCTCGGGCTCGTTGCGGATCCGCAGCTCGATCGGATCGATGCCCATATCTGCGGCGAGCTCGTCGATCGCGCACTCGAGCGCGAACGTGCCGACCGCCTCGCCCGGCGCGCGCATGAAGGTGTTCGCGAGCATGTCGAGCTTCGCCGTCCTGCACGTCGAGCGGAACGCGCCGGCCGCGTACAGGCTGCGCGACGACACGATGAACGGCTCGGGCAGGTCGTTGTGCGGCGTCATCGCCGACGGTGCCGGTGTGGATCAGCGCGGTCGAAGCCGCCGTCGGCGTTCGCGCGCCGAGCGCGACCCGCTGCTCGGTCTGCGTGCGACCGCCGACGACGCGATAGACGCCTTCGCGCGACAGCGTGATCCGTACCGGACGCCCGGCGAGCTTCGACGCGGCCGCGGCGAGGACCTGGTGCGACCACAGCGTCTTGCCGCCGAAGCCGCCGCCGACGTACGGCGACGTGACGTGCACCTGCTCTTCGTTCGAGGCCGAACACCTGCGCGAGCGACCACGCCGTGTGCGCGACGCCCTGCGACGCGTCGTGGATCGTCAGCTCGTCGCCCTTCCACGCGAGCGTGGCGGCGTGCAGCTCGATCGCGTTGTGGTTGTAGCGCGGCGTCGAGTAGACGTGCGTCGACGCGATGCGGCGCGGCCGCGAGCGCCGCGTCGGCGTCGCCGATCTCGACGTGCTGCGGCTCGCCGTGGAAGTTGCCGGTCTCGGTGCCCTTCGCCTTCGCCGCCGGCGAACGACGTGACGGACGCGTCGGCGTGGTAGCGGACCGCGATCAGCGACTTCGCGTGGTCGGCCTGCTCCTGCGTCTCGGCGAGCACGACGGCGACCGGCTCGCCGTTCCAGTGGATGCGGCGGTCCTGCATCACCGGCGAGTTCGGTGCCGCCCGACGCCTTCGGCGCCGAGCCGAACAGCGGCATCGGCTTCATCCGCGGCGCGTTGCGGAACGTCATCACGAGCGCGACGCCGGGCGCCGCCTCGGCCGCGGCCGTGTCGATCGACGTGATGGTGCCCTTCGCGATCGTCGAGTACGCGACGGCCGCGTACAGCATCCCGTCCATCGGGAACTCGGCCGCGAAGCGCGCCCGGCCCTCGACCTTCAGCGGCCCGTCGACCCGCGACACCGGCCGGCCGATCAGCCCGTGCTCGCCGCTCGATCATCGGGTCGGGCGCGCCGCCCGGCATCCACGCGTCGGGCGCCGCGGCGATCGCCTTCTTCACCGCCGTCTGGACGACGTCCTTGATGCCGGTCATGCGCGTGCTCCGTCGGGGTTGTGGTTCGTCAGCGTCGCGAGTACGGCGACGATCGTCCGCCTCGCCAGCTCGACCTTGAAGCCGTTGTGCGCGAGCGGTCGCGCGTCGGCGAGCTCGGCCTCGGCGGCCGCGTCGAACGACGCCTCCGTCGCGCGGCTGGCCCTTCAGCGACGCCTCGGCCTTCGTCGCGCGCCACGGCTTGTGCGCGACGCCGCCGAGCGCGAGCCGCACGTCGCGGATCGTGTCGCCGTCGAGGTCGATCGCGGCCGCGACCGACACGAGCGCGAACGCGTAGCTGGCCCGGTCGCGGACCTTGCGATACGTGGAGCGCGCCGGCGAACGGCAGCGGCGGCAGCTCGACCGCCGTGATCAGCTCGCCGGCCGCCATCGTCGTCTCCATCTCGGGATGATCGAACGGCAGGCGATGCAGGTTCGTCGAGCGGGATGCGCGCGCGTGCCGGCCGGTCCCTGCAGGTGCACGACCGCGTCGAGCGCGGCGAGCGCGACGCACATGTCCGACGGATGCGTCGCGACGCACGCCGACGACGCACCGAGGATCGCGTGGATGCGGTTGAAGCCGTCGATCGCGTCGCAGCCCTGGCCCGGCTGCGCGCTTGTTGCAGCGGGCGCCGTCGTCGTCGTAGAAGTACGTGCAGCGCGTGCGCTGCAGGAGGTTGCCGCCGACGGTCGCCATGTTGCGGATCTGCGCCGACGCGCCGGCGACGATCGCGCGCGACAGCATCGGGAAGCGCGTGCGGACCGCGCGATGCTCGGCGACCGCGGTGTTCCGCGCGGCCGCGCCGATCAGCAGGCCGCCGTCGGGCCGCTCCTCGATCGTCGACGACAGACCCGGTGACGTCGACGAGCGCGGCCGGCCGCTCGATCGTCTCGCGCATCAGGTCGACGAGGTTCGTGCCGCCGCCGAGATACTTCGCCTGCGGCGCCGCGCCGAGGCGGACGGCCTCCGCCGCGTCGGTCGCGCGCGTGAACGTGAAGGGCGTCATGCCGAGGCCTCCGCCGGCTGCTCTGCCGTCGACGGCTGCCGTACTGCTCGGCGATCGCCGCGACGATGCCGTTGTACGCGCCGCAGCGGCACAGGTTGCCGCTCATCCGCTCGCGCAGCTCGTCGGGCGTCAGCGTCGATCGTGTCGACGCCGACGTCGCCGGTCACGTGGCTCGGCACGCCGCGCGCGAGCTCGGCGGCCATCCCGATGGCCGAGCAGATCTGCCCCGGCGTGCAGTAGCCGCACTGGAAGCCGTCGTGGTCGATGAATTTCTGCTGCAGCGGATGCAGCGTGCCGTCCGCAGACGCGAGCCCTTCGATCGACGTGATCGAGCGGCCGTCGTACTGCACCGCGAGCGCGAGGCACGACAGGATGCGTTCGTCGCCGTCGACCAGCACCGTGCACGCGCCGCACGCGCCCTGGTTGCAGCCCTTCTTCGCGCCGGTGAGATGCAGGTGCTCGCGCAGCAGGTCGAGCAGCGAGACGCGCGGGTCGTCGGGGACGGCGGTGGCGACGCCGTTGATCGTGAGCATGGGATTTCCTTCGGGACCGGGAGGGTCGGACCGCGTGGAGTCTACGGCCCGACGCGGCGCACGAACGTCAGTGTGCGACGCATCCGGACGACGCGGGAGCGACGTCCGTCCGGGCCGTCGCGGCCCCCTGGCCGACGGGACGACGCCGCGAGCGCCTACAAGACATCGGGACGCCCGGCGTGCCGTCGCCCCGGCCGCCGCGGCGATGATTCGCCCCTGCCGGGCAGCGGTCGGCGCGTTGGCGCGTATCCGTCGCCCGGTCGGTCGCCGCGGCCCGGTCACCTGGCCAGCGCGCGAAGACGACGAGCCACCGCGAAACCACCATGAATCCACTGCAATCGATCGTCCCGTCGGCTCCGCGCGCACGGCCGAGCCACGCCGGCGCGCGGCATCTCTACCTCGCGTTGCTCGGCGAGCACGGCAGCGCGCCCGGCACGATCGACGACGTGACGCGGTCGGCGTCGTGGTCGTTCCTGCGCGGGTGCCTCGACGACGTCGCGCAGCGTCGAGACGACGTGCCGGCCGATCCGCGCGCGCTGCCGGCGTGGCTCGAGCAGGCGCACGAGCGCACGGCGTCGTCCTATCGGCAGTATGTCGACGAACGACGGGCCGGCGCGCCGCGCCGCTTCTTCCGCAACAGGTCGCATGCGCTCGCGTTCCTGAGGACCGTGGCGCCGACGAAGCTCGTCGACGGCGCGTGGCTGTACGGCCTGCTGCAGCGCGCGAAGGACGCTCGCCTCGCGCCGCTGATCCGCACCTACCTCGAGGAGCTCGGCGACGGCGTCGCGTCGCAGAACCACGTGCTGGTCTATCGCGCGCTGCTCGCGCACAACGGCTGCGACGCGGGGCAGCGGCCGATCGACGACGCGCATTACGTGCAGGGCGCGATCCAGCTCGCGCTCGCGCATCACGCGGACCGTTTGCTGCCGGAGGTGATCGGCTTCAACCTCGGCTACGAGCAGCTGCCGTTGCATCTGCCGATCACCGCATACGAGCTGAACGAGCTCGACGTCGACCCGTACTATTTCACGCTGCACGTGACGATCGACAACGCGTCGAGCGGCCACGCGAGCAAGGCGTTGCAGACCGCGCTCGCGTGTCTGCCGACGATCGGCGACGCCGACGCGTTCTACCGCCGGGTGCTGAACGGCTATCGGCTGAACGACCTCGGCCTCGGCACGACGGCGGCGATCGAGGCGTTCGACCTCGAGCGCGAGCTCGTCGCGGCGCTGGTCGAGAAGGCGCGTGTCGGCGCGAACCTGCACGGCGACTACTGCCGGATCGGCGGCCGCACCGTGGCCGACTGGCTGTCGGCCCCCGGCGACCTGCCGGCGATGCTGTCGACGCTCGCCTCGACCGGCTGGATCCGGCGCGGCGCGCCGCCGGAGGAGAGCCGCTTCTGGCGCGTGCTGCACGATCCGCGGGGGCCGATGTTCGGCGTCTTCGACGACTACACGTCGCAGCTGTTGCGCGACTGGATCGTCGACGCGCCCGATGCGACGTCGAGCGCACCCGACGCGCGCGGGCCGCGCAGCCCGAACCGCTTCTCGAAGGGCGCTGTCGCGCGCGGGCCGTCGTCCACGCGGGCGTCGACGCCGTCGTCCGGCGTCGCGCAGGTCATCGCGCGTCATCTCGACGACGTGAACGACCTCGATCGCGACGACGATGTCGCGGCGCTGGAGGACCGGCTCGCCGGTGTCGACGACCGCGACGCCGCGTTGTCGGCTTTGCGCGGCTTCCTGTCGCCGCGCAACCACGCGACGCCGGCCGGCCTGCTCGCCACGCGCATCTATTCGGACGTGTTCGGCCGATGACCGCGCGCATCCCGTCGACCGTCGACGCGCGCGATGCCGCGCTGCTGACGCTCGGCCGTGCGCTCCGGCGGCACGGCTATCGCTTCACGACGGTGACGCCGGCGACGCACGCCCGCGTCAACGCGCGGCCGGCGAACGCGTGGGCGCGAAGCGTCGAGGACGTGTTCGGCTGGAGCCGCCCGTTCCGCGACGGCCTCCTGCCCGACGAGTGGATGCGTTGCCTGCACGGCGCCGACGCGATCCGCCGCCACGACGACGGATGGCGCGCGACCGTGCGCGCGTCGACGCTCGGCGACGCGCTGGTCCTGCATTCGGCGTTCCCGACGACGTCCGCGGACGCGGTGTTCTTCGGCCCGGACACGTACCGCTTCGCCGCGGCGATCGACGCCGTGCTCGCCGACGGGCGTCCGGTGCGACGTGCGGTCGACGTCGGCTGCGGCGCCGGCCCGGGCGCGATGGCGGTCGCCACCGCGCGTCCGGCCGCCGACGTGGTCGCCGTCGACATCAACGACGAGGCGCTCCGCTTCACGCGGCTGAACGCGGCGCTCGCCGACGTCCGCGTCGACGCCCGCCGGTCCGACCTGCTGTCGGACGTCGACGGCGCGTTCGACCTGATCGTCGCGAACCCGCCGTACCTGCTCGACCGCGACGAGCGGACCTATCGCCACGGCGGCGGCAGCCTCGGCGAAGGGCTGTCGCTCGCGATCGCCGATCTCGCCGCGACGCGGCTCGCGCCGGGCGGCACGCTGCTTCTGTACACGGGCACCGCGATCCGAGACGGCGTCGATGGCTTCCGCGCGAAGCTCGCTGCCCGCCTCGACGGCCGTGGCCTCGACTGGCTTTACCGCGAGGTCGACCCGGACGTCTTCGGCGAGGAGCTGCTGGAGCCGGCGTACCGGGAGATCGACCGGATCGCGGTCGTGGTGCTGACCGTGCGACGACGCGTGGACTGACGCCCCGCGTCGCGCTCGGCCCGCGTCTTTCGGACCGCCGCGCCGATCTCGGGTCGCTCGCGCCACGCATCGCGGAACGGAACGTGGCGCCGATCCCGTCCCCCGAGGCGCGCCGAGCTCCGGCCGCCTTCAGCATGATCCGTCCGGGACGGTGGCCGTGCAGGGCGCGATGCGCGTCCGCCGCGCGCGCCAGCCGCTTCGTCTTCCTTCGGTGGACCGTGAACGCCCGGCGCTCGATCAGCACGCCGCGCTTGTCCGGCGGCGCACGGTCGAGCCCGCCGTCGGGAGGCCCCGCCGCGTCGCATCGCGGGTCGCCTCGAAACCATTGAGCTGCGCTGAGGCGCTCGGTAGGATCTCGCATTCCCGGGAGGCCCCGCATGAGTTCGATCGCTGCCAGCCCCTCTGACCTGCGTTCCGAGAGCCGCACCTTCTATGTCTGGATGGCCGTGGCCTTCGTGCTCGTGGCCTTCGGCGGCTTCGTGCCGACCTACTGGGCGCCGGTCGTGGCGGGCACGTTCAAGGCACCGCGGTTCATTCACGTCCACGGCACGCTGATGTTCGCGTGGACGCTCTTCTTCCTCGCGCAGACCATGCTCGTCGCGCGCGGCCGCACGATCCACCACCGCTCGTGGGGGCTCGCCGGGATCGCGCTGTTCACGACGATCGCGTGCGCCGTGCTGGTCGGCGAGATGGCAGTGCTCAAGCGCGACGACGCTGCCGGAGTGGGCGACGCGTCGCGCCGCTTCGCCGCGGTCACGTTGTGCGCGTGGCCGCTGATGGTCGGGCTGTTCACGCTCGCGATCGCGAAGATCCGGCAGCCCGACGTCCACAAGCGGCTGATGATCCTGCTGATGTCCGCGATGATGACGCCGGCCATCGCGCGGGTGTTCCTGACCGTTCTCGCGCCGCCGGGCGCGGCCGGCGGCGGGCCCCCGCCCCCGTTCGTGTCGATCCCGCCAGGCTTGGTGGCCGACCTGTTCATCGTCGTCGCGATGATCCGCGACTGGCGCACGCGCGGCCGGCCGCATCGGGTCTACCTCGTCGGCGGCGCCGTCGTTCTCGCGGAGCAGATCCTCGCCGTCGTCTTCGCGGCGACGCCGGCGTGGATGGCGATCGCCAAGGCGTTCGAGAGTCTCGCCGGCTAACGGCGGTCCCGGCGCTCGCGTCCCGCGGCGCAGCGCAGCGCGATCCGGCCGTACGCGTGCCGTCACCGTGCTGTCACGCGGCCTGGATACGGTGATCGCGGTTTGCCGTCCACGCATCGCGCGGAACGGCGTCGTCCCGATCCTGACCGGAGCCCCGCCTTGAACCCGAGCCCGACCGCCTCGTCGTCGCATGCTCCGCCCTCTGCGCGCCGTCCGCCGCGGCTTCGCGTCGCCGCCGCCTCCGCCGTCGGCGTCTTTGCCACGTCGGCGTGGCCGGCGAGCTTCACGATCAGCGGCCCCAGCACGACCCCGCAGACGCTCGGCAGCGCAAGCGGACAGACCGGCACCGTGACGGCCGCGGGCGTGCTGACCGTCGGCGGCGCGACCGTCGCCGTGACGATCACCGGCAACGATGCGACGCTGACCAACCTCGGGACCATCGCGCAGACCGGCACCGGCCGCATCGTGCGAGACAACACCGGCGTGACGGGCCTCGTCGTCGACAACGGCAGCGCGACGAACGCGACCGCGACGATGCAGGCGGCCGACGCCGACGTGATCCAGATGAACAAGGCCGTCGCCAGCGTCACGCTGAACAACTACGGCCGGATGATCTCGACGAACGCGTCGGCCGGCGGCTCGCAGGCGGTCGACTTCTCGGCGATCACGTCGGGCGCGAACGTCGTCGACAACGAGGCGACCGGCCTGATCCAGGCGTTCGAGGCCGACGGCGTGCGCCCCGGCGTCAACGGCGTCGTCTACAACGCCGGCCGCATCGTCGCGGTGACGACGACCGGCTCGTCGAGCGACGGCATCGACTTCCAGAACAACGGCGGCGGCCAGGTCACGAACGACACCGGCGGCCTCGTCGAAGGCGGCCGCCACGGCATCACCGGCGGCGCGGCCGACGCGACCGTCTCGTTCACGGCGACGATCACGAACAACGCCGGCGGCCGCATCCAGGGCGACAACGGCTCGGGCATCAACCTCGACGGCTTCAACGCGAAGCAGGTCGTGACCGTGAACAACGCCGGCCTCATCGTCGGCAACGGCGTGACCGGCGACGGCGACGGCGTCGACGTCGACGGGCTCGTCCACATCGTCAACAGCGGCGTGATCCGCTCGGTCAACGCGTTCAGCGCGCCGGCCGACGGCGTCGCGTTCAGCGAGGGCGTCACGGTCGGCGGCGGGACGATCGTCAACAGCGGCACGATCGAAGGCCTCGTCGCGGCCGGCAACACGAACGCCGTCGGCCGCGGCATCACGCTGGCCGGCAACGACATCACGACCGGTCCGCTCGCGGGCACGCGCGAGGCGATCTACGGCGACGCGACCGTCACGAATCTCGCGGGCGGCGCGATCCGCGGCCAGAGCGACTCGGCGATCGCGGTCGACGGCGCGAAGAGCGGCTTCACGGTCACGATCGTCAACGCGGCCGGCGCGACGATCGCCGGCGGCGGCACCGCGAACGCGGCGATCCGCACCGGCCTCGACAACGACACCGTCACGAACGGCGGCGCGATCGACGGGTCGAGCAGCGGCCGCGCGATCGACCTCGGCGGCGGCAACAACACGCTGAACATCGTCGGCGGGAAGGCGGTCGTCCTCGGCGACATCAGCGGCGGCAGCGGCGGCACGAACGCGATGGTGCTCGACCTCGGCACCGGCAACCGCTTCGCGTACGCCGGCGCGCTGTCGAACTTCGCGACGGTCGAGGCGAAGAGCGGCACGACGACGCTGGCGGGCGTCAGCAGCTACGTCGGCACGACGAAGGTCGACGCGACCGCGACGCTCGTGCTCGACGGCGCGAACCGGCTCGCCTCCGCGAGCGCGCTCGATCTCGCGGGCGGCACGTTGCGGGTCGCCGACGCGGCCGGCAAGGACGGCCAGACGTTCGGGAGCCTGATGCTCGACGCGAGCTCGACGATCGATCTCGGCGGCGCGTCGCTGACGTTCGACGCGCTCACCCGCGTCGTCGACGACGCGATGCTGACGATCACGGACTTCGCGGCTCGCGCGCCCGGCGACTACGCGATCCGCTTCGCCGGCGACGTGAGCGGCGACCCGCTGTTCCGCGAGCTGCTGGCCGACACGACGATCGACGGACACATCGCGACGTACCGCATCGACGGCGGCTTCACGACGCTGGCGGCGCCCGAGCCGGGGATGGTCGCGTTGATGTTCGGCGGGATGGCGCTCGTCGGCGTCGCGACGCGTCGTCGGAAGGCGGCCGCTCCGACGGTCGGCTGACGCAAGCGCCGGTCGACCACCGGGGGCCGGAGCGACGCTGCGCAGATCGGGTTCCGCCACGCCGTCGCGCTGGACGGCCGGATGAAGTCGCGGCGCGACGGTCGAGGGCGGCACCGCGCATTGAGCGGCGCGCGCCGTCGGTCCGATCGCTCGGGCGTGCGGCCGATCCCGTGGCTCAGGCCATCGGCGCGTCGCGCGCGGCGTCGTAAGTCCCCTCCGCGCCGCGCGGTTGCACGCCGCGCGATGGACGAGCGCCTTTTGCGCGTCGGCGACGTGTTCGGCGCGGCCCTTCCAGATCTCGAGCGCCGGCTGCTGGATCGCGCGCGAATACGAGAACGTGATCGGCCACGGCGACGCGGCGGCGTGCCGCGCGTTGATCGCGTTCAGCCGCGCGGACGCGAGCTGCGGCGACTGGCCGCCGGACAGGAACGCGATCCCGGTCACCTCGTGCGGCACGGTCCGCAGAAAGCACGCGACGGTCGCGTCGGCGACCGCGTCGACGTCCTCCTGCGTCGGCGACGCGAGTCCGGGCAGCACCATGTTCGGCTTCAGCAGCATCCCGTCGAGCGCGACGCCCTGCGCGGCGAGCTGCGCGAAGACGGCGTCGAGCGTCGCGCCCGTCACCTCGTCGCAGCGCGCGAGCGCATGGTCGCCGTCCATCAGGACCTCCGGCTCGACGATCGGCACGATGCCGGCCTCCTGGCAGAGCGCCGCGTAGCGCGCGAGCGCGTGCGCGTTGACGTCGATGCAGGTCGCGGTCGGGATGCCGTCGCCGATCGTGATCACCGCGCGCCACTTCGCGAAGCGGGCGCCGAGCGACGCGTACTCCGCGAGCCGCTCGCGCAGCCCGTCGAGCCCTTCGGTGACCTTCTCGTCGGGATGGAACGCGAGCGGCTTCGCGCCGGCGTCGACCTTGATGCCGGGCACGATGCCGAGGGTCGTCAGCGCGTCGGCGAACGGGACGCCGGCGAGCGTGCGCTGCCGGATCGTCTCGTCGAACAGGATCGCGCCGCTGATCGATTCGGCGAGTCCCGGCGCGGTGACGATGAGGTCGCGCCACCGCCGCCGCATCTCCTCGGTCGTCGGGATGCCCTGCTCGACGAAGCGCTTGTCGCAGGTCCCGGTGCTCTCGTCCATCGCGATCAGGCCCTTGTGGTCGGCGACGAGGGCTCGGGCGGTGGCGGTCAGCGATGGGCGGTCCATGGGTGCGACTCCTCGAATCCGATGAAGACCGCGGCGTCGACCGATCGGGCCGAACCGTCGCGACGGCGTCGACGCGGGCCTCGCTCGCGTTCGTCCGCGTCGTGAGACGACGAGCGTAGCGCGAACGGACGCGCCTCGAAACGCGGCCCCACGACGTCGGTGCGGCCGACTACGCGTCGTCGGTCTTCGCGGCTTCCGGTTCGACCTTCGGCTTGTCCTCGGTGTGCAGGTGCGGCTTCTTACCCGGCTGCGGCGTCTCGTCGGCGGTCGGCGCGACGGCCTCGTGCCGATGCTTCTTCTCCTGCTGGACTTTCTTGTCGTGGGCGACGTTACGCGGATCGGTCATGGGAGCTCCGGTGAGGGGAGGCGCGACGGTGACACCGGCGCGCCGGGGCGTCGCTAGGACGACGACTCGTTCGGCGTCGGCGTCGTCGACGCGGCGTCGTCGCGTCGCACAGCGGGCGTCGGGTCACTGCTCGATCTCCTAGCAACCCCCCGGGCCTCCCGTGCAAGCCCGGACCGCCGGCGCGTCCGCTTGACGCGGACCCAGGCTCTCGACAAACTTAAGCCAACGATTAAGTGTTCGAAAGCACGATGTCCTTGATCCTCTATTACCATCCGCTCTCGTCCTTCTGCTGGAAGGTACTGATCGCGCTCTACGAAGCGGACCTCGCGTTCGAACCGCGCCAGGTGAACCTCGGCGATCCGGCGGATCGCGCCGCCTTCGAGGCGGTCTGGCCGCTCGCGAAGTTCCCCGTGCTTGCGCGACCAAGCGCGCGGCAAGACGATCCCGGAGTCGAGCATCATCATCGACTACCTGGCGCGCAACGCGGCCCTCTGCGGCCTCGCTCGTCGCGAGCGATCCTGATGCGGCGATGCGGATCCGCGTCATCGACCGCCTGATCGACAACTACATCCACGTCCCGTTCCAGCAGGTGGTTGCCGAAAGGATGCGGCCGGACGGCCACCACGATCCGTACGGCGTCGAGCTTGCGCGAGGGCAGATTCGCTCCGGATACAAGCTCATCGAGCCGATGATCGCGGGTCCCTGGGCGACCGGGGACGCATTCACGATGGCGGACTGCGCCGCCCTGCCGGCGCTGTTCTACGCCGACTACGCCGTTCCCTTGGCGGACTGGCCCGGCCTCGCCGCCTATCTCGGTCGACTGAAGGCGCGTCCGAGCGTGGCGCGGGTGCTGTCCGAGGCCGAACCGTTCTTCCGATACTTTCCGCTGAAAGACGGTTGATGCGCCCGAGCGCCGTCAAGCTCGATCTCACCTTCCAGGCTCTCGCAGATCCGACACGGCGGGCCATCGTCGAGCGTCTGGCGCGCGGCCGAGCATCGGTGAGCGAGCTCGCCAGACCTCACGCCATGTCGCTGCCCGCCATCGTGCAGCACCTCGCGATCCTCGAGAACAGCGGTCTCGTGTGTTCGGAGAAGGTCGGTCGCGTGCGCACCTTCCGCATGGTGCCCGCCGGGCTCGGCGGCGCCGAACGATGGTTCGGCCGGCGGCGGGCGCAGTGGGAGCAGCGTCTCGACCGTCTCGGCGAACACCTCGAACGTGTTCCCGAGGGACGGCCGAAGTGAGTTCGACGAAGCGAGCCACGCCGGCGATCGGGCGGCGAGGCCACGAACGCGCTCGACGGCTCGGGGTCGCACGCGGACGTCTCCGTGCAGAAAAAAGGGCCGCACGAGCGGCCCTTTCGTCGAGCTCTGCGACTCACACGTCGATATTCCCCGCGTACAACGCATTCCCCTCGATGAACGCCCTTCGCGGCTCCACGTCGTCGCCCATCAGCGTCGAGAACACCTGGTCCGCCGCGATCGCGTCCTCGATCTGCACGCGCAGCAGCCGTCGCGCCGTCACGTCCATCGTCGTCTCCCACAGCTGCGACGGGTTCATCTCGCCGAGGCCCTTGTAGCGCTGCTTCGTGAGGTTGCGTTCCGCGTCCTCGATCAGCCAGCGCACCGCGGTCTTGAAGTCGCCGACCGCCTGTGTGCGCTGCTTGTCGCCTTCGCCGCGCGCGACGCGGCCGCCGGGGCCGATCAGGCCGCGGAACGTCTCCGCCGCCTCGTGCAGCGTGCCGTAGTCGGCGCCGGCGACGAACTCGGCGTCGATCACCGTCGAGCGCGTGTTGCCGTGGACGATCCGCTCGACGACGAGGCGATGCTTGTCGGTCGCCTCGTCGAACTCCGCGTGCACGTGCACCGTGCCGTTGCCGAGCACGCGCGACAGCGCGCGCGCCGACTCGTCGGCCTTCGCGGCGTCGGACAGGTCGAGCGACGTGCCGTTGAGGATCGCGATCAGCGTCGCGACGTCGTAGTGGCGCGCTGAGGCGCTGCACGACGCCGTCGGCGACCAGGTACTTGCGGACCAGCTCGGCGAGCGCGTCGCCGGTGATCGCGGCGCGCGGGCCGTTCTCGTCCTCGTGCGTGACGAGCTCGGCGTTCTGCAGCGCGAGCTTCATCGTGTACTGCGTGAGCTCGGCGTCGTCCTTGATGTAGCGCTCGTCGCTTGCCGACCTTGACCTTGTACAGCGGCGGCTGCGCGATGTAGATGTAGCCGCGCTCGACCAGCTCCGGCATCTGCCGATAGAAGAACGTCAACAGCAGCGTGCGGATGTGGCTGCCGTCGACGTCCGCGTCGGTCATGATGATGATGCGGTGATAGCGCAGCTTCGCGACGTCGTATTCCTCGGGTCCGATGCCGGTGCCGAGCGTGCTGATCAGCGCGAGCACTTCCTGGCTGCTCAGCATGCGGTCGAAGCGCGCGCGCTCGACGTTCAGGATCTTGCCCTTCAGCGGCAGGATCGCCTGGAACTTCCGGTCGCGGCCCTGCTTGGCCGAGCCGCCGGCCGAGTCGCCCTCGACGATGAACAGCTCGCACAGTGCCGGGTCCTTCTCCTGGCAGTCGGCGAGCTTCGCCGACAGCCCGAAGCTGTCCATCACGCCCTTGCGGCGCGTCAGGTCGCGCGCCTTGCGGGCGGCCTCGCGGGCACGCGCGGCCTCGACGATCTTGCCGCAGATGATCTTCGCGTCGTTCGGACGCTCGAGCAGGTAGTCGGTCAGCGCCTTGGCGACGATCTCCTCGACCGGCAGGCGCACCTCGGACGACACGAGCTTGTCCTTCGTCTGGCTCGAGAACTTCGGCTCGGGCACCTTGACCGACAGCACGCAGGTCAGCCCCTCGCGCATGTCGTCGCCGGCCGTCTCGACCTTCGCCTTCTTCGCGAAGTCGTGCTCGTCGATGTACTTGTTGATGACGCGCGTCATCGCGGCGCGCAGGCCGGTCAGGTGCGTGCCGCCGTCGCGCTGCGGGATGTTGTTCGTGAAGCACAGCACCTGTTCCTGGTAGCTGTCGTTCCACTGCATCGCGACCTCGACCGCGACCTTGACCCCGCCGCCGTAGCCGTTCGCGTTGAACTCGCTGTCCTTCTCGCCGAGCGCGTAGAACACGGTCGGATGCAGCGTCGTCTTCGTGCGGTTGATGTACTCGACGAAGCCCTTGACGCCGCCGGCGAACGCGAAGTCCTCCTCCTTGCCCTGGCGCTGGTCGACGAGCTTGATCCGCACGCCGTTGTTCAGGAACGAGAGCTCGCGCAGGCGCTTCGACAGGATCTCGTAGTGGAAGTCGATGTTCGAGAAGATCGTCTCGTCGGGCAGGAAGTGCACCTCGGTGCCGCGCTTGTCGGTGTCGCCGGTGATCTGCATCGGCGAGACGTCGTAGGTGTTGCCGTTCTCGTCGGTGTGCGGCTCGACGAGGCGGTTCTGCACGAAGCCCTTCGCGAACTCGATGAAGTGCATCTTGCCGTCGCGACGCACGGTCAGCCGCAGCCACTTGCTGAGCGCGTTGACGCAGGACACGCCGACGCCGTGCAGGCCGCCCGAGACCTTGTAGCTGTTCTGGTTGAACTTGCCGCCGGCGTGCAGCTCGGTCAGCGCGATCTCGGACGCGCTGCGCTTCGGCTCGTGCTTGTCGTCGAACTTGACGCCGGTCGGGATGCCGCGGCCGTTGTCGACCACCGAGATCGAGTTGTCGGTGTGGATCGTGACGGTGATCTCGTCGCAGTAGCCGGCGAGCGCCTCGTCGATCGAGTTGTCGACGACCTCGAACACGAGGTGGTGCAGGCCGGTGCCGTCGGACGTGTCGCCGATGTACATGCCGGGCCGCTTGCGGACCGCCTCCAGGCCTTCGAGGATCTGGATCGACCCCGCGCCGTAGTCCTGGCTGTTCGCATCGCGGCGTCCCTGCGCGTCGGCCTGGACCTCGGCGAGCGCGGCCGCCTGCGCGGCCTCGTCGGCGCCGGTCTCGGTGTCCTCGCCGACCGGCACCGTCGGAATCGCGACGCCGTTGCTGATCGAGTGCGTGCAGGTCGGCCGGCACGGGGGCGGGCGCTCGATCGGACGACTCGGTCCGCGCCTTCGGATTGGGTACGTTGCTCATCGAATTCTTTCTTCTGGGAACCACGCATGTGGGGCCGGACCGGCGTTCTTCACGAGGCCGGACCCCCCACATTTTCGGTCGCGCGCGATCGCGCAACCAGCACCACCGACATCACGAACGGACTGCCGGAGCGGACGAAGCCGGCGCCTCCGGGTCGACAGCCGCAGGCCGGCATCACCGTCAGATCCTCATCGGCATCACCACGTACTTGAACGCGTCCTCGCCCGGCAGCGTGATCAGCGCGCTCGAGTTCGAGTCGCCGACCGACACCGTCACCTGCTCGCTCTTCAGGTTGTTCAGCACGTCGAGCAGGTACGAGACGTTGAAGCCGATGTCGAGCGTGCCGTGCGGGTACGCGATCTCGATCTCGTCCTGCGCGTCTTCCTGGTCGGCGTTCGTCGAGCTGATCTTGACGGCGTCCTCGGACAGCACGAAGCGCACGCCCTTGAACTTGTCGCTCGTCAGGATCGCGACCCGCTGCAGCGCGCGCAGCCAGGCGTCGCGCGCGATGTCGAAGCTCTTGCTGTAGCCGCTCGGGATGACGCGCTGGTAGTCGGGGAACTTGCCTTCGACGAGCTTGCTGACAGCTCGACGTTGTCGAACGTGAAGCGCACCTGGTTCGGCGCGAGGTCGATCGTCACCGGCTCGTCGCCGTCGCCGAGCAGCCGCTGCAGCTCGAGGATGCTCTTGCGCGGCACGATCACTTCCTGCCGCTCGGCGCTCCCGTTCGTCGCGCCGTCGACGCCGGCCTCGACCGCGCAGTACGCGAGCCGGTGACCGTCGGTCGCAACCGCAATGACTTGCCCGCCGTCGACGACGAGGAGCAAACCATTGAGGTAGTACCGGATGTCCTGCTGGGCCATCGAGAAATGGACCATGCGCGATCAGGTGCTTCAGCGTCTTCTGCGGCAACGAGAAGCTCGCGAGATAGCTCTCGGGCTGCGACACGGTCGGGAAGTCGTCGGCGGCCAGCGTCTGCAGGTTGAAGCGGCTCTTGCCGGACTGCACGGTCATCTTCTTCGCGGTCGTCGAGATCGTGACCTCGCCGCTCTCCGGCAGCGCCCGCAGGATGTCGAGCAGCTTGCGCGCCGCGACCGTCGTCGCGCCGTTCTCGGCGTCCTTGCCGTCGACGACGCCGATGTCGGCATGGGTGCGGATCTGCACCTCGATGTCGGTCGACACGAACGAGACGCGCGCGCCTTCCTTGCGGATCAGGATGTTCGCGAGGATCGGCAGCGTATGTCGTCGCTCGACGATCCCGCTGACCGTGGCGAGCGGTTTGAGCAGCGCGTCGCGGGGCGTTTGATGAGTTGCATTTGTTCTAAACCTCATGGATGTTGATTGATAGAGAGGCAGCAACCTTGTGGACAACGCGGTTCGGATGAAACGAATCAACTGCTTGGCGAACCGGGCAACCCTGTGCGCGACGTCGGTATGGCGTCGCGTCGGTTTGTGGGCCGATCGCCGGCGGCCGACGATCGGAGCGGTCTTGCACATTCGATGCGACGCCGGTTCAGCGCTTGTCCACAGGTCGCGACGGCGGCGACGGCAGGCGCGACCCCGTCGCCTTCGCCGGAACGACGCGCGGACCCACCGTCATCCCTTCAGCGTCTGCAGCAGCACGTGCAGCTCGCGGTTGAGCTCGGGATGCTTGCCGCGCAGCTCGTTGATCTTGCGGACCGCGTGCAGCACCGTCGTGTGGTCGCGGCCGCCGAACAGCTCGCCGATCTCGGGCAGGCTCTTCTGCGTCAGCTCCTTCGCGAAGTACATCGCGATCTGCCGCGGGCGCGCGATGTTCGTCGGGCGACGCGCGCTGAACATGTCGGCGACCTTGATCTTGTAGAAGTCGGCGACCGTCTTCTGGATGCTCTCGACCGAGACCTGCGCGCGCTGGACCGACAGCATGTCCTTCAGCGCCTCGCGCGCCATCTCGATCGTGATCTCCTTGCCGTGGAACTCGGCGTGCACGAAGCAGCTTGCGCAGCGCGCCTTCGAGCTCGCGGACGTTCGAGCGCGAATGCTTCGCGACGAAGAACGCGACGTCGTCGGAGATCGGCTTGCCTTCCTGCTCGGCCTTCTTCAGCAGGATCGCCACGCGCATCTCGAGCTCGGGCGGCTCGACGGCGACCGTGAGGCCGCTGCCGAAGCGCGACACGAGCCGCTCGTCGATGCCTTCCATCTCGGCCGGATACGTGTCGCTCGTGATGATGATCTGCTTCTTGTCCGCGGTCAGCGCCTCGAACGTGTAGAAGAACTGCTCCTGCGTGCCGTCCTTGCGGCTGAAGAACTGGATGTCGTCGATCAGCAGCAGGTCGAGCGAGTGGTAGATCTGCTTGAAGTTGTCGAACGCCTTGCGCTGGTAGCGCGCGCACGACGTCGGCGACGAACTGGTCGGCGTGGATGTAGCGGATCCGCGCCGACGGATTGCGCGACACGATCTGGTTGCCGACGGCCTGGATCAGGTGGGTCTTGCCGAGGCCGACGCCGCCGTGCAGGAACAGCGGGTTGTACGACTTGCCGGGGTTGTCGGCGACCTGGTTCGCGGCGCGCGCGCGCGAGCTGGTTCGCCTTGCCGGTCACGAACGTGTCGAACGTCAGCGACGGGTTGAGACGCGAACGCTCGGACGACCCGGCCTTCGCGTAGTCGATGTGGACGCTCGCGACCTCGCCGGGCGACAGGCCGCGCGGCGCGTCGCCGTTGACCGTCGCGACCGGTGCGCGCCGGACGGCGGGAGCCGCCGAGCCGTTCGTCGCCGCCGCGGCCTCGCCGTCGGCGCCGGCGCCCGGCCGGCTTGACCTCGAGATACAGCTCGACCTGGACCGCGCTCGTCGAACCAGCGCTGCGCGATGGCCTCGATGCGGCTCAGGAACTGCGCCTTGACCCAGTCGAGCTTGAAACGGTTCGGCGCGCCGATCCGCAGGCGCCGACCCGTCGCGTCGAACGTGGCCGGCGTCAGCGGCTTGATCCAGGCCGCGTACTGCTGCGGAGGCAGCTCGCCGCGCAGCTGTTCGAGGCAGGCCTGCCAGAACGCGGCGCCGCGATCGGTCTCGGGGGCGTCGTCGGAACGGTCGGCGAGGATCTGCGGCGTCTCTTCGATCATCATGTCGCGGCGTGTGCGCTCCGGTCGTCGGTCCTGCTTCGAAGCCGGCGTCGCCGGATCGTGGGATCCGCGGTCCGGTGCTGGCGCGCACGCGCGACGCGAGCGGCCGCGTCGCGGCCGTCCACCGCGCGGGCATCGACCTCGCGCCGGTCGACCGCGTCGCCGTCGTTCGTGTCGCCCCTCCTACGCCGCTCGTCTGGTGGTCCGTGTCCGCCGGACGGGCGGTCGATCGGCGCCGCGATCGATCGTCGCGGTCCCCGAACACGGGCTATTCTTGGTCGTCGATGCGGCTGCTGCGTCGATGTCGCCGAACCCTCCGGTCCACGTCTGCGGAACGAACGGCGGACCCGAACGACGAGTCCGACCCCGGGTTCGCGACCGGACGGCGATCGCGTCGTCCGATGTCGGGATCCGGGCCCGTCGCCCGTCGCGGCGCTTGCGGGTCCGGCTGCCGCCGGAAGCGCGCGTCGCAGCGTCGGCGGCGAAGGCGAATTTTAAGCGAAGCGGTCCCGCAACGCAAAGTTATCCACAGTCCGCGGTCGGCATTTCGCCACGCCCGGGCGCGGCCGCCGGGGCCGCCCGGGCGCACGGCATTTGACAAGCCGCTGGCCTTTTTGTATTTAATTTCAGGTTTTTAGCCGAACGGCCCCCCGAACATGAAACGCACCTACCAGCCCTCCGTCGTTCGCCGCAAGAGAACCCACGGCTTCCTCGTCCGCATGAAGACGCGCGGCGGCCGTGCCGTGATCCGTGCGCGCCGCGCCAAGGGCCGTCATCGCCTCGCCGTCTGACGCGCGCCCGCGCGGCCGCGTCGCTCGCGCGACGCGGTCCGCCGTTCGCGCTGGACGGCCGGCCGAATTCGATCGTTGCCTCGCCTGCCGCCCGGTGTTGCGCAACGGCGCGTTCGCGCTGCATCTGTTGCGACATCCCGCGGCCGATCCGGTCGGGGACGCCGACGGGCGCGCCGGTGTGGCGGCTCGGACTCGTGATCCCGAAGCGCTACGAAGCGTCGGCGGTCGCGCGCAACACGATCAAGCGCCGCTGGCGCGCCGCGTTCCGCACCGGCCGCGCCGCGTGGGCCGGCGAGTTCGGCAGCGCCGACCTCGTCGTGCGGATGCAGGCGCCGCTCGCGCCGAAGGCCGAACGCGCGGCGACGCCGGCGAAGGTGCTCGTGCGCCGGCGCTTCGATCCGCAAGCGGCGCTCGCGTCGCTGATCGAGCGGCTGCGGCGTCGCGACGGCCGCGGTCGGGCGCCGCGTGATGCCGCGCGTGGCGTGTCGTGTCGTCGCTCGGCTCGCGACGCAGGCGACCGGCGACGCGTCCGCATGCTGGGCGCGATCGCCGGCTACCGCCTCGTCGTCAGTCCCTGGCTGCCGTCGCGGTGCCGCTTCGCGCCGAGCTGTTCGGCCTACGCCGCCGAGGCGATCCGCATGCACGGCCCGCTGGCCGGCTGCGGCTCGCCGCTTGCGCGGATCGCGCGTTGCCATCCGTGGCAGCCGGGCGGCCACGATCCGGTGCCGGCCGGCGACGGTCGCCGGCACGACTGACGACCGACGCCGGAGCGGCGTCGCCCCTCTGCCTCGCGCGCCCCGGTGCGCGGGCTCACCTCACGTTCGAAGAGCGTCTCGATGGAAACGCGTCGCATCATTCTCTGGGTCATCTTCTCGGTCTCGCTGTTCATGCTGTACGAGAACTGGCAGCGTGCGAACGGCCGTCCGACGATGTTCGGCCCGCAGGCCGCCTCGCAGCAGAGCGGCCCGCCGACCGCGGTCGGCAGCGCGCCGCACGGCCCCGCGAACGACGTCCCGCTCGCCGGGACCGCGCCGGCCGCGGTGCCGGCGGGCGGCACGACCGCGCCGACCGCGACGAACGCGGCGCCAACCGGCACGACGGACGCGACCGCGTCGGCGAAGGGCGAGCAGATCGCCGTCACGACCGACCTCTTCTCGATCGACGTCAACACGCTCGGCGCGACGCTCGACCGCGTCGAGCTGCTGAAGTACCGCGATGCCGAGGACGCGAAGCGCAACTTCGTGCTGCTCGACGACACGCCGGGCTACACCTACCTCGCGCAGAGCGGGCTCGTCGCCGGCGACGGCGGGCGCCGCCGCGCTGCCGAACCACCGCATGCCGTTCCGGGCGCTGCCCGGACCGCGCACGCTCGCCGACGGACAGGACACGCTCGACGTCGCGTTCGAGGCCGAGGCCGGCGGCGTGCGGCTGACGAAGACGTACACGTTCCATCGCGGCAGCTACGTCATCGACGTGCGCCACGCGGTCGACGAACGTCGGCACCGCGCCGGTCGCGCCGCAGCTCTACCTCCAGCTCGTGCGCGACGACAAGGCGCCGGCCGGCACGTCGCGCTTCTACAGCACGTACTTCGGGCCGGCGGTCTACAGCGACGCCGAGCGCTTCCAGAAGGTCAGCTTCTCGGACATCGAGAAGGGCAAGGGCCCGGACAAGCACGTGGCGCGCGCGGACGACGGCTGGGTCGCGATGCTGCAGCACTACTTCGTGTCGGCGTGGATCCCGCCGGCCGGCGAGCGCGACTACTACACCGACCGGCTCGACGCGAACCTGTTCCGCGTCGGCCTGCGCGAGCCGCTCGGCACGATCGCGCCGGGCGCGACGAAGACGAGCGACGACCGGCTCTACATCGGGCCGACCGAGGAGCGCACGCTCGAGAAGGTCGCGCCGGGGATGGACCTCGTGCGCGACTACGGCTGGACGACGATCCTCGCGAAGCCGATGTTCTGGGTGCTCGAGTCGATCCACTCGGTCGTCCGCAACTGGGGCTGGTCGATCATCCTGCTGACGATCCTCATCAAGGCCGTGTTCTTCCCGCTGTCGGCCGCGAGCTACAAGTCGATGGCGCGGATGAAGAACCTGTCGCCGCGGATGAAGGAGCTGCAGGAGCGGCACAAGGACGATCGCGCGAAGCTCAACCAGGCGACGATGGAGCTGTACCGCGCGGAGAAGGTCAACCCGATGGGCGGCTGCCTGCCGATCGTCGTGCAGATCCCGTTCTTCATCGCGCTCTACTCGACGCTGTCGGCGTCGGTCGAGATGCGCGGCGCGCCGTGGCTCGGCTGGGTGCACGACCTCGCGGCGCCGGATCCGTTCTTCATCCTGCCGCTGATCATGATGGCGTCGATGTTCGTGCAGTACAAACTGAACCCGGCGCCGCCCGACCCGACGCAGGCGAAGATGATGCTGATCATGCCGCTCGTGTTCGGCTTCACGTTCTTCTTCTTCCCGGCCGGCCTCGTGCTGTACTGGGTCGTCAACAACCTGCTGTCGATCGCGCAGCAATGGCAGATCACGCGGATGATGGGCGACCGCAGGCCGAAGGCGAAGCCCGCCTGACGTCGATGGCGGCGGCGCGCCGATGACTCCGCATCGCGACGATCCGATCGTCGCGATCGCGACGCCGGCGGGGCGCGGCGGCATCGGCGTCGTGCGGCTGTCGTTCGGCCGCTGGACCGGCCGGCCGATCGTCGCCGCGTTCGTCGCGGCGCTCTGCGCGAAGCCCGACGACTTCAGGCTCGTGCCGCGCCGCGCGACGCTGGTCGGCGTGCACGCGGGCGACGGCGCCGCGATCGACCGCGGCATCGCGCTGCTGTTCGCCGCGCCGCAGTCGTACACCGGCGACGACGTCGTCGAGCTGCAGCTGCACGGCGGCCCGGTCGTGCTGCAGATGGTCGTCGAGCGCTGCCTCGCGATCGCCGCCGAGGTCGCCGCGCGGCACTCGGACGACGCCGACGACGACGGACGCCTCGACGCGGAGGCGCTGCGCCTCGCCGAGCCCGGCGAGTTCACCGAGCGCGCGTTCCTCAACGACAAGCTCGACCTCGCGCAGGCCGAGGCCGTCGCCGACCTGATCGAGGCGTCCAGCGAGGCGGCCGTACTCGGCGCGCAGGCCTCGCTGTCGGGTGCGTTCTCGACGGCGGTCCACGCCATCGTCGACGCGACGATCGAGCTGCGCGCGCTCGTCGAGGCCACGCTCGACTTCCCCGACGAGGAGATCGACTTCCTCGAGTCCGCGAACGCGCGCGGCCGCCTCGCCGCGATCCGCGCGTCGCTCGACGACCTGACGGCGCGCGCGAAGCAGGGCGCGCTGCTGCGCGAGGGGATGACCGTCGTGCTGGTCGGCCGGCCCAACGTCGGCAAGTCGAGCCTGCTGAACGCGCTCGCCGGGGCCGACGTCGCGATCGTGACGCCGATCGCCGGCACGACGCGCGACCGCATCGAGCGGACGATCCGCGTCGACGGCGTCGCGTTGCACGTGATCGACACGGCCGGCATCCGCGCCGATCGCGAGGCGGCGGACCTCGATGCCGTCGAGACGATCGGCATCGAGCGGACCTGGGACGCGATCGCGCGCGCCGACGTCGTGCTGCATGTCGTCGACGACGAGGCGGCCGGCGTGAATGGCAGCGGCGGCGCGGACGACGCGATCGCGGCACGACTGCCGGCCCGTGCGGCACGTCGCCTCGTCGTCAACAAGATCGACCTCGCCGGCGTGCCGCCGTCGGTCGACGACGACCGCATCCGCGTCTCGGCGAAGACCGGCGCCGGCATCGACGCGTTGCGTCGTGCGCTGCTCGCGATCGCCGGTTGGCGGCCGAGCGGCGAGACCGGCTTCACCGCGCGCGAGCGACATCTGGTCGCGTTGCGCGACGCGGCCGGCCATCTCGGACGAGCCGACGATCACGCCGCGCGCGGCGACCGCGCGCTGGACCTGGTGGCGGAGGAGCTGCGCCTCGCGCAGCAGTCGCTCGACCGCATCACCGGCGCGTTCAGCGCCGACGACCTGCTCGGCGAGATCTTCGGACGCTTCTGCATCGGAAAGTAGTCCGACGCGTCGACCGGCTTTACATCGGTGACCGGGCGCCGGCTCCGGCGGGACCGAAACGCGCGTCGAATGAAGCCTTTGCCGCACGTGGCACCGTCTATGCTCCGACGCCGCATCGATCTGACCGGGAGAGCGGCATGCGCATCACGACGGTTTCGGGCAGGACGCGGACGCTGGCGGCGATCGCGTTCGCCGCGGCGGCGGGCGTCGGCGGCACGGCGCGGGCCAACCTGATCGTCGACGGCGGCTTCGAGACGCCGGTCGTCCCGAACGCGAGCTACACCGTCTTCCCGTCGGGCGGCAGCTTCGGCGGCTGGACCGTCGACTGTCCGAACTGCTCGAGCCCGGGCAACGTCGCCGTCGTGAGCACGAACTTCGCGCAGGGCGGCTTCGACTTCGTCTCGCATTCGGGGTCGCAGTGGCTCGACCTGACCGGTACGGCGAACCAGATGTCGCGAATCTACCAGTCGTTCGCGACGACGAACGGCGCGACGTATTCGCTCAGCTTCTGGATCGGCAACGTCGTCGACCAGAGCGGGGTCTTCGGCGTCAGCAGCACGGTCGGCGTCAGCGAATCGGTGCCGCTGTCGATCCCGTTGATTCATACGTACACGAACGCGAACGGCGCCGGCGCGCAACAGCAATGGACGCAGGTCACGACGACGTTCAAGGCGCTCGCCGACTCGACGACGATCTTCTTCTACAACTTCGACTCGAGCACCGACAACAGCAACGGGCTCGACGACGTCGACGTCGAATTCGTCGGCGGCTCGACGAGCGTACCGGAGCCGGCGCCGCTCGCGCTGCTCGGCGCCGGGCTCGTCGCCGTGGTCGCGTCGCGCCGCTCGAGGCGTTGACGCCCGCCGGCGCCCCGACGGTCGCTCAGGCGACCGTCATCGGGCGCACCATCCGGCCGCGCACCGCCATCACCACGATGCTGCCGACGACGAGGCTCGCGGCGATGACGAACAGGCCGTTATCCGTGCTGCCGGTCGCGTCCTTGATCCAGCCGACGATGAACGGGCTCGCGAAGCCGGCGAGGTTGCCGACCGAGTTGATCAGCGCGATGCCGGCCGCCGCCGCCGCGCCGCCGAGGAACGCCGGCGGCAGGCACCAGAACTGCGCGAGGCCGGTCAGGATGCCGACGGTCGCGACGGTCAGCGTCACGACGGCCCAGAACGGCGTCTGCGGGACGAGCGTGCTCGCGACGAGCCCGATCGCGCCGAGCGTCAACGGCACCGCGATGTGCCAGTGGCGCTCGCCGCTGCGGTCCGAGCTGCGGCTCGTCCAGATCATGCCGACCACGGCCGCGGCGTACGGCAGCGCGACGAGCCAGCCGATCGTCGCCGCGTCGGTCACGCCCGACGCCTTGACGAGCGACGGCAGCCAGAAGCCGATGCCGTACAGCCCCATGATCACGCCGAAGTACGCGAGGCACAGCACCCACACCTTGCCGTTGCGGAACGCACCCCACGCCGAATGGTCCTCGACGACCGACCGATCCGCGTCGAGGTTCCGCTGCAGCAGCGCCTTCTCGTCGCTGCTCAGCCAGCGCGCGTCGCCGATGCGGTCGTCGAGATAGCGGAGCACCAGCGCGCCGAGCAGCAGCGACGGGATCGCCTCGATCAGGAACAGCCACTTCCAGCCGGCCAGCCCGTTGACGCCGTCGAGCGTCGCGAGGATCCAGCCGGACAACGGACCGCCGATGACGCCCGCCATCGGGATGCCGGTCATGAACGCCGACGTGACCTTCGCGCGCCGCGCCGCCGGGTACCAGTACGTCAGGTACAGGATGATCCCGGGAAAGAAGCCGGCCTCGGCGAGCCCGAGCAGGAAGCGCAGGATGTAGAACGACGCCGGCGTGTGCACGAACAGCATGCAGCCCGAGACGATGCCCCACGTGATCATGATCCGCGCGATCCAGCGGCGCGCGCCGAACTTGTGGAGCAGCAGGTTGCTCGGCACCTCGAACAGGAAGTAGCCGACGAAGAAGATGCCGGCGCCGAGCCCGTACACCGCCTCGCTGAAGTGCAGGTCGTTCAGCATCTGCAGCTTCGCGAAGCCGACGTTGACGCGGTCGAGATACGCCGCGACGTAGCAGATGAACAGGATCGGCAGCAGCCGCCAGGTCAGCTTCGCGTACGCCGCGTCCTCGGCGCGCGGCGGGGCCGAGGCCCCGGCCGGCATGGTGATGGTGCTCATGGTGGTCTCCTCGTTGTCGTTGTCGTCGTCGTCGCTCAGCGGAACAGGTCCGGCTGCGTCTCGGCGAGCTGTTCGAAGATCGGCTGGAAGTGCAGCCAGCCGATGTAGTCGCTGCCCACGTGCTCGCGGCTGTAGCGGGCACGGTCCTCGGGGACGAGCTTCGGCGTCGCGCCGGTCGCCTCGATCAGCAGCTGCTGCTGGCAGCAGCGCTCGAGCGCGATGAACCAGAACGCGGCGGAGTCGATGCTGTGGCGGCTCGCCGTCAGCAACCCGTGGTTCTGGTGGATCGCGGCCTTCACGCCGGCGAACGCGCGGGCGACCTTGCTGCCGGCCTTGACCTCGACCGCGACCTGCCCGGCCTCGTCGCCGATCACCGCGTGGTCCTCGAAGAAGGCCGCCGCGTCCTGCGTGATCGGGTCGAGCTTGCGGCCGAGCGCCGCGAACGCGGTGCCGTAGACCGTGTGCGCGTGGCACATCGCGACGATGTCCGGATGCATCTCGTGGACGCCGGCGTGCAGCACGAAGCCGGCGCGGTTCACCGCGTAGTCGCCTTCGACGACCTTGCCGTCGTGGTCGACGAGGATCAGGTTCGAGACCTTGACGCGCGAGAAGTGGACGGCCATCGGGTTCGTCCAGTAGAGCTCGGGCCGCTCGGGGTCGCGCACGGTCAGGTGACCGGCGAAGCCGTAGTCGAAGCCTTGCTGCGCGAACGCGCGGCACGCCGCGACGAGCCGTTCCTTGCGGTGCCGGCGCTCCTCCTGGACGGTGGCGAATTCGGGGATCTCGGGGAAGATCAGGCCGAGTTGCTCCGGCTGATAAACCGAGATGCGCTTGGTGGTGTCGAGCATGGTCGTCTCCTGTCTGGTGTCGATGAATGCGGTGTCCGGACGCGTCGGAACGAATGCGGATGATGCGAAGCGTCGGCACCCTTGACAACGGACGACTTTTCACCGATAGATGAACGGCATTCATCCATCGTCCGGACGCCGCGACGCATGCGCCACCTGCCGACCTTCTTCGCGTTGCGAGCCTTCGAGGCGGCCGCCCGCCTCGAGAGCTTCACGCGCGCCGGCGCCGAGCTGCATGTCACGCCGTCGGCCATCAGCCACCAGGTGCGCGCGCTCGAGGCGTGGTTCAGCCGGGCGCTGTTCGTGCGCTCGGTCCGTCAGGTCGCGCTGACCGACGACGGCCGTCGGCTGCTCGACCAGCTGACGCCGGCGTTCGACCAGATCGAGCAGGCGTGCGCGTCGCTGCGGCCCTCGGGCCGCCGCCACGAACTCGCGGTGCATTGCGCGCCGAGCTTCGCCGCGAAGTGGCTGAGCCCGCGGCTGTCGCGCTTCATGCAGGCCCATCCGTCGATCACGTTGCGGATGTCGTCGAGCGCCGAGCCGGCCGACCTGCGGCGCGGACAGGGCGTCGATGTCGACATCGCGTACGGCGTGCCGCCGAAGCGCGCCGGCGTCGTCGTCGAGGCGCTCGGCTGCGAGCCGACGATGCCGATGTGCGCGCCGCGACTCGTCGCCGGGCATCGCATCGACCAGCCGCGCGACGTGCTGCGGCATCCGCTGATCGACTCGAAGCTCAATCCGGTCCAGTGGACCGACTGGTGCCGGCTCAACGGACTGAAGCTCCCGGACCGCGCGCGGCCGTCGTTCGACCGGGGGTCGCTCGCCGTCGCGGCGGCCGTCGACGGCCTCGGCATCGCGCTCGAGAGCACGCGCTTCGCGGAGGTCGAGCTCGCGCGCGGCGACCTGACGGTGCTCGACGGCCCGGCGTTTCGGCGCATCGAGCGCGAGACGCACTTCCTGTGCTACCGCAACGCCGATCGCGATCGGCGCGAAGTCGTCGCGTTCCGCGCCTGGCTGCTCGCACAGCTCGACGGGACCGGCGCGCCGGTCGAGCGCGGCACCGTCGCGACGCGCGACGAGGCGACCTCGGCGACCCGCGCCGCGCGACCGCCGGCGCGCCGCGCGGCGCGCGCGCGATCGGCGGCGTGATCGATGAACATCCCTTGTCCGAGGAGCAGAACGCGATGGACGATCCCCACCACCTGCAGCGCTTCGTCGACGCGCAGGCGCCGGTCATCGATGGCGTGATCGCCGAGCTGGAAGCCGGTCGCAAGCGCAGCCACTGGATGTGGTTCGTGTTCCCGCAGATCGCGGGTCTCGGCTTCAGCGCGATGGCCGAACGCTACGCGATCGCGTCGCGCGCCGAGGCCGCCGCGTACCTCGCGCATCCGGTGCTCGGGCCGCGCCTCGTCGAATGCACGACGCTCGTCCAGGCGGTCGAGGGACGGTCGCTGAACGCGATCCTCGGCAGCCCCGACGATCTCAAGTTCCGCTCGTCGATGACGCTGTTCGCGGCCGTGGCGCCCGATCCGTCCGTGTTCGAGGCGGCGCTCGCGAAGTACGGCGGCGGGCAGCGCGACGCGCGCACGCTCGCGCTGCTCGACGCCGCGCGTTGACCCGCCGCGTCAGCGGCCGCGCAGCCGCATCACGGTCTCCTGCAGCAGTCGCGCGTCGGCGCTCGCGCGGTGCCGTTCGCGCGGATGGCCGTCGAAGACCGCGGCCTTCGCGTCGGCCCAGCGTTCGAGCTGGTCCTCGGTCAGCAGCTTCTGCAGGCTGTCGACGCGAAAGCCCGGCTGCCGCCCGGCCGCGTCGTACAGCGTCGCGAGCCAGCTGTAGTCGTTGCCCCAGCCGTCGCTGTACACGGTCCGGCCTTGCAGCTGCGACTCGAGACGGTCGACGACGTCCGCGATCGGCCGGCCGCTTCGCTGCAACAGCGCCCGGCTGATGTGATGCAGCGCCTCGGCCGATGGGTCCCAGTGCCGCCAGCCGTCGGCGGGCCGGATCAGCATGCAGTCGCCGCGGCCGTCGGGCATCACGAAGCCGATCTCGATCGGATAGCTGCCGCGCCCGAAGCCCGACGCCTCGATGTCGATGACGATCGGCGCGGGCGAGGCGTCTGACGGACGCGTCGCGGTCGTCATGGTCCGCGACGATGCGGGTGCACGACGCGACGCGACGCCGAGTAGCGGACGGTCAACAGTGCACCCAGAACTCTTCGTTGTATGGGCGGACATCCATCTCGCTGGTCCAAGTCGTCCTCGATTGGCGATGCAACGACAGTACGAGATCGGCCAGGTGCGTCGGCTCCAGTTGCGGTACGTGCGGTCCGTGCAGCTCGTCTTCCTTGATGTCCCCGTCGACCACGAGATGAACCACGTGCACGCCACGGGGACCGAGTTCGCGCGCCAGGACGTGCGCGAGTGCGCGCAGGCCGAACTTGCCGACCGCCAGCGTCAGGTGGTTCGGCCGCGCGACCATCCCCGAGGTCGAGCCGACCAGCACGATCGTTCCGTGGCCGCGTTCCACCATGCGCCGGCCCGCCGCGCGAGCAACGATGAACGCGCCCAGGCAGTTCTGCCGCCAGTGGTCCTCGAATGCGCAGACCTCGACGTCGAGGGCGAGCGCCCGGGCAAAGCCCTGAAGCGAGTAGACGACGAGGTCGGGCACACCCATTTCGTGCTCGACGGATGCGAATAGCGACTCGACCGCCGTTTCGCGGGTCGCGTCGCAGGCGTAGGCCCGGACGCGCCGCGTCGTGCCCGACTGCAGGTGCTCGGCGAGCGGATCCAGCCTCGCCGCCTGCCGGGCGACCATCGCGACGTGGCAGTCCTCGTCGGCGAAACGTCGGACGAGCGCTTCTCCAAGACCCGGACCGACGCCGACGATCAACGCGGTTGTCGGCGATGCGACGTTCCCCGCGTCGGACGTCGGCTGCGGAAGCGAACGCGGCGCCGCGTGACGGAAGCCGACGAGCCGTCGCGCACGGGACCACAGACGGCGCCGACGGTTGCTCGACAACTTCGACGTGCGTCGCACGCTGAGGAAGATCGAGATAGGGCCTAGCGGGACTACCCGGAGACGCTTCGCCCGCCGCCACAGCACATCCGCCACTTGTCGCACAGGTTTGCTCCTCGATGGTCGAACTGCGAAGTCGTCGGCAGTCACCGTCGATCGGTCAGGCCGCGACGGCCTCGGTTCAACCGGTCCGCGACGAAGCCGAAACACCCCTGCATGATCAGCGCCAGCACGGCCGCCGGCACCGCGCCGGCCAGCATCGTCGTGCCGTCGTTGAGCGCGAGGCCGGCCGTGATCCGTTCGCCGAAGCCGCCCGCGCCGACGAACGCGGCCATCGTCGCCGTGCCGACGTTGATGACCGCCGCCGTGCGGACGCCGACGACGATCGTCGGCGCGGCGAGCGGCAGCTCGACGTGGACGAGCTGCTGGCGGCGCGTCAGCCCGAGCGCGGCGCCGGCCTGCACGACGCCGCGCGAGACGCCGACGAGCCCGGCGTGCGTGTTCGCGACGATCGGCAGCAGCGCGTAGAGGAACAGCGCGATCAGCGCCGGGACGGTGCCGATCGTGCCGAGCAGCGCGATCAGCAGCGCGAGCAACGCGAGCGACGGCACCGTCTGCAGCACGCCGACGGCGGCGAGGATCGCGCGGCCCGCCGCGACGCGACGGATAGCCACGATGCCGAGCGGCACGCCGACGACGATCGCGGCTGCGACCGAGCCGGCGACCAGCATCACGTGCTCGACGAGCAGCCGGCCGAAGTCGGGGCCGAACAGGACCGCGACGAAGCGCGCGACCTTCGAGCGCGATGCAGGCGCGGCCGTCGGCGCGACGCGGCCCGCGCGTCGCGCGACGACGTCGCGCGCGATGTCGGCGAACGGTCGATGGTCGAGCTCGGCCTCGGCGTTGAGCGCGATCATCGTGCGCGTGTCGATCGCGCCGGCGAGGCTCGCGAGCGGCGCCTCGTCGACGTCGTGGCGCATCAGCAGCACGGCGTCGTAGGCCGGGAAGAAGCGGCGGTCGTCGACGAGCACGCGCACGCGCGTGTCACCGAGCGCGCGACCGATGCGCGCGTCGGTCGAGTAGATGTCGACGACGTCGACGCGGCGGTCGGCGAGCGCGTCGTACGCGAGCCCGTGGTCGAGTCCGGACGGCGTCGCGAGCGGCAGGCCGTACGCGGCTTTCAGCGCGGGCCAGCCGTCGGCGCGCGCGAGAAACTCGTTCGACAGCCCGAGCCTGAGGCCGCGCGTCTTGTCGGGGTCGGCGAGGTCCGAGATGCGCGCGATGCCGCGCCGCGCGGCCTCGTCGTCGCGCATCGCGAGCGCGTACGTGTTCGAGAAGCCGAGCGGGATGCCGGCCTTCAGGCCGAGGCCGGCGAGCCCGGCGTTCAGCTCGTCGAGCGACGACTCGCCGGGCCGCTTCAGGATCTCGCGCGCGATCGTGCCGGTGTACTCCGGATAGACGTCGATCTCGCCGGCCTCGAGCGCCGCGACGAGGATGCCGGTGTTGCCGAGCCCGGCCTTGTAGGTCGCGACGACGCCGTGCGCGAGCAGCGTCTGCCGCACGATCTCGCCGAGCACGTACGACTCGGTGAAGCGCTTCGATCCCACGACGACGTCGCGCGCCGCGGCGTCGGCCGGTCGCGCGGCGATGATCGCGGCCAGGAGGCCCGCGACGACCGCGGCGGCGACCGCGCCGACGGTCCGGACGCGACGCGAGGCGACGAGCGCGAAGGAACTCCGGACGGTGCGGCGCGTCGACATCGCGCCACCATAACCGAAGCGTCGGCACGCGCCGCCGGGTCGGGACCGGTCGCACACGCCCCTGCGCGCCGCGCGGCGTCGTGCATGATCGCGCCTCCCGACCCGCCAGCCGGCGACCGTCGCCCGAAAGGATCCGTCGATGACCCGTCCCCGTCCCGCGCCCCGCCGCGCCGTCCTCCAGGCCGCCGCCCTCGCGACGCTGTCCGCCACGCTGTGGCTCGGCGGCTGCGCCGAGCAGGGGCCGAAGCCCGACGACGCCGCGGCGAAGAAGGCGGCCGGCCCGCGGTACCAGGACGACACGTACCGCGCGGTCAACGGCGCGTGGCTCGCGACGGCGGAGATCCCGCCGGATCGCTCGTCGTGGGGCGCGTTCCTGCAGCTGCGCGACGAGGCGCTCACGCAGTCGAAGGTCGTCATCGACGACGCGGCGGCGGCCGGCGCGAACGGCACGCCCGACCAGCAGAAGATCGTCGCGATCTACCAGAGCTTCATGGACGAGCCGCGCGTCGAGGCGCTCGGCGCGAAGCCGATCGCGCCGCAGATGCGTGCGATCGACGCGATCCGCTCGAAGCGCGACATCCCCGCCGTGATCGCGCAGTTCAACGAGGTCGGCATCCCGGTGCCGTACTTCGTGTACATCGGCCAGGACGCGCGCGATCCGACGCACTACATCCCGACGATCGCGCAGGGCGGCCTGGGGCTGCCGGATCGCGACTACTACCTCGCCGAGGACGACCCGAAGCTCAAGGACACGCGGACGAAGTACCTCGCGCACATCGCGCGGATGCTGACGCTCGCGAACGCGCCGAACGCCGACGCGAGCGCGCGGCAGGTGCTCGAGCTCGAGACGCGGCTCGCGCGCGTGCAGTGGACGCGCGTCGAGAACCGCGACCCGGTGAAGACGTACAACAAGGTCCCGGTCGCGAGCCTCGACGCGCTGACGCCGGGCTTCGACTGGAAGCCGTGGCTGACGACCGCGCACGTGTCGGGCAAGGTCGGCAGCGTGATCGTCGCGCAGCCGTCGTACTTCAAGGGCTTCGCGAAGGTCGTCGAGACGATGCCGCTCGACGCGTGGAAGGCGTACTTCAAGTACCACGTGGTCGAGTCGGCGGCGCCGTATCTGTCGAAGCCGTTCGTCGACGAGGACTTCGCGTTCGAGGGCGGCGTGCTGTCGCGGCACGCCGGAGGACCTGCCGCGCTGGAAGAGGGCCGTCGGCACCGTCGAGTCGTCGATGGGCGCAGGGCCTCGGCAAGCTGTACGTCGCGCGCTGGTTCCCGCCGGAATACAAGGCGCGGATGGACGACATGGTCCGCAACATCCTCGCCGCCTACCGCGAGAGCATCGACCAGCTCGACTGGATGGGCCCGGCGACGAAGCGCGAGGCGCAGGCGAAGCTCGCGAAGTTCGACCCGAAGATCGCCTACCCGTCGAAGTGGCGCGACTACACGGCGCTGACGGTCAGGAAGGACGACCTGCTCGGCAACGTCATGCGCGCGCGGCGCTTCGAGTACGACCGCAACAACGCCAAGCTGGGCAAGCCGATCGATCGCGACGAGTGGGGCATGACGCCGCAGACCGTCAACGCCTACTACAACCCGGCGCTCAACGAGATCGTGTTCCCGGCCGCGATCCTGCAGCCGCCGTTCTTCGACCCGAAGGCCGACGACGCGGCCAACTACGGCGCGATCGGCGCGGTGATCGGCCACGAGATCAGCCACGGCTTCGACGACGAGGGCAGCCAGTCCGACGGCGACGGCAACCTGCGCGACTGGTGGACCGACGAGGACCGCGCGCACTTCGAGGCGAAGACCAAGGCGCTGGTCGCGCAGTACGACGCGTTCGAGCCGGTGCCCGGCTACCACGTCAACGGCGCGCTGACGCTGGGCGAGAACATCGCCGACAACTCCGGCCTCGCGATCGCCTACAAGGCCTACCGCATGTCGCTGCACGGCAAGCCGGCGCCGGTGATCGACGGCCTGACCGGCGACCAGCGCTTCTACATGGGCTTCGCGCAGGTCTGGCGCAGCAAGATGCGCGAGGCGCAGGCGATCCGCCTCGTCAAGACCGACCCGCATTCGCCCGGCGAATTCCGCGCCAACGGCACGCTGCGCAACCAGCCGCCGTTCTACGAGGCCTTCGGCGTCAAGCCGGGCGACGGCATGTACCTGCCGCCGGACCAGCGCGTGACGATCTGGTGACGCGCGCGCGGATCGCGCGCGGCGGTCCGCGTCAGGCGATCGTGTCGACGACGCCGCCGTCGACGCGCAGCGCGGCGCCGGTCGTCGCCGACGCCTGCGCCGAGCAGACGTAGACGACGAGGTTCGCGACCTCCTCGGTCGTCGCCGCGCGCCGGATGATCGAACTCGGGCGGTGCTCCATCACGAACGCCTTCGCCGCGTCCTCGATCGACGCGCCGCTCTGCGACGCCTGCTTCTCGAGCATCGTCCTGACGCCTTCGGACAGGGTCGGGCCCGGCAGCACCGCGTTGACGGTCACGCCGGTGCCGGCCATGCGCTTCGCGAGGCCGCGCGACACCGACAGGTTCGCGGTCTTCGTGAAGCCGTAGTGGATCATGTCGGGCGGGATGTTGAGTCCCGACTCGGACGAGATGAACACGATGCGGCCCCAGCCGCGCCGCGCCATCGCCGGCGCGTACGCGCGCGACAGGCGCACGCCGGACATCACGTTGACCTCGAAGAAGCGCGTCCACGTCGCGTCGTCGAGCTCGAAGAAGTCGCCGAGCGCGAAGATGCCGAGGTTGTTGACGAGGATGTCGGCGTCGGGCTCGGCGTCGACGAGCCGGGCGCAGCCGGCCGCGTCGCCGAGGTCGCCGGCGAAGCCGCGCAACGCCGCGTCCGGCAGCGACGCGCGGATGCCGGCGATCGCGCGATCCACCGCGTCGGGCGTGCGGCCGTTGACGACGACGGTCGCGCCGGCTCGCGCGAGGCCGGTCGCGATCGCGAGGCCGATGCCGGCGGTCGAGCCGGTGACGATGGCCGTGCGGCCGCTCAGGTCGATGTGCATGGAGTCTCCTTCGTCAGGCCGGCGCGAGCGGTTCGAAGACGCCGGCCGCGCGATCCTTGCGGACGTTGTCCCAGCGATGCGCAGCGGCCGTTCATCGCGATCCACACGCCGGACGGCAGCATCTGCGCGGCGGCGCACGCGTAGCCGAGGTTGAACAGCGCGTCCGACTGCGCGATCGCGTACGGCACCATCGCGCCGGTCAGCACGATCGCCTTGTCGCCGTCGGCCCCGAAGCGGGCGCCGAGCACGGCCGCGGTCTCGGCCATCGTGTCGGTGCCGTGCACGACGACGATCGCGTCCTCGGGCGCCGCCTCGCACGCCGCGACGATCCGTTCGCGGTCCGCCGGCACCATGTCGAGGCTGTCCATCTGCATCAGCTCCTGGATCTCCAGCCGGACCGCGAGGCGCGCGCGCGCGGCGATGCCCGGCAGCTGCGTGTTGCAGAAGACGAGCTCGCCCAGCAACGGGTCGTAGCGCTTGTCGAACGTGCCGCCGCACGCGACCAGCCGCAATGCCTGCCTCGTCGATGCCACCGTGCGCCCCCGACCTTAGAATGCCGGCTCGATTCTAGCGGTCCCGCCGGCCCGACCGGCCGCGGCTGCGCATCCCTCGACGACGATCCCGTGTTCGACCAAGTGGTGTTCTCCGGCGGCGGCAACCGCTGCTGGTGGCAGGCGGGCTTCTGGGACGTCGTCGCGCCGCGCGTCGGCCTCGCGCCGCGCGTCGTCGGCGGCGTCTCGGCCGGCGCGGCGACCGCGTGCATGCTGTACGCCAACGATTCGGCGACCGTGATGGCGTACTACCGCGACGCGTTGAAGCACAACCGTCGCAACGCGTACTGGGGCAACCTGTTCCGTCGAGCGAACGATCCGGCGAATCCGCACGCGATGCGCGTGTTCCCGCACGCGGCGATCTACCGGCGCGCGCTGACTCGACGTGCTCGGCGGCGAACGCTTCGACAAGCTGAAGCGCGACGCGCCCGAGATCCGCATCCTCTACGCGCGGCTGCCGCGCGGGCTCGGTCCGCACGCGGCGCTCGCCGTCGGCATCGTCGCGTACAACCTCGAGAAGCACTGGCGGCGCTCGCTGCATCCGACGTTCGGCCGCCGGCTCGGCTTCGTGCCCGAGGTCGTGCGGCTGCAGGACTGCGCGACCATCGACGACCTGGTGTCGCTGATCATCGCGTCGTCGTGCACGCCGCCGTTCACGCCGATCGAGCATCGCGGCGGGCGGCCGACGCTCGACGGCGGGATGGTCGACAACGTGCCGGTCGACGCGGTCGACGACGGACCGTCGACGCTCGTGCTGCTGACGCGCCGCTACCCCGGCCGCGCCGACGTCTTCACGCATCGGGGCCGCATCTACGTGCAGCCGTCGACGAAGGTGCCGGTCAGCGCGTGGGACTACACGGACCCGCCGGCGATGCAGGCGACGTACGACCAGGGCCGGCGCGACGGCGACCGCTTCGTCGCGTCGATGGCGGCCGGACGCTAGCGGGTGACGAGCCGCGCGACCCAGTCCGCGTACGCGTCGATGAACGTCCGGAAGAACTTGCGGGTGTCGTCGCTCGCGAGCTCGCCGGCATCGTCGAACAGCTTTGCGGCGCCGCCGACGTAGGCCTCGGGCTGCTGCAGCATCCAGACGTCGAGGAACACCATCGACTGGCGCAGCGCGTGGTTCGCGCCGAAGCCGCCGATGCCGCCCGGCGATACGCTCATCACGGCGCCGGGCTTCTTCGACCAGACGCTCTTGCCGTACGGCCGCGAACCCACGTCGATCGCGTTCTTCAGGGCGCCGGGGACGCTGCGGTTGTATTCCGGCGTGAAGAACAGCACGCCGTCGGCGCCGCGCACCGCGTCGCGGAAACGCGTCCAGGCCGGAGGCACGTCGCCGTCGCGCTCGAGATCCTCGTCGTACGCCGGCAGGTCGCCGAATTCGACGAACTCGAGCGCGAGCGTCGCCGGCGCGAGTCGCTGGACGGCGAGCGCGGCCTTGCGATTGAACGAGGCCTTGCGCAAGCTGCCGACGAGAACGGCGATTCGGTAGGGGTTCGGCGATGGCTCGGTCGACATGGGCGTTCTCTCCGTGGAGGTCGGATGCGGGCGCGGCCAGGCAGCCTGCCGCGGACGTGATCGTAAGCGCTCGCGTCGGGCGGTGTCGGTGCCGGCGACGACGTGGGCGCCTCGCGCGCGTCATACGCGGGAGCGTATGGCTGCCCCCAAGTCGTGTGCATTTGAAACAACTGCCTAAGCAGCGTATATTGCTGCCTATGCAGTCAATCCATCCGAAAATTGCCGGCGAGCCCGGCTCCGGGCTCGTCGCGAAGCGCGCCGAGCCGCTGTATCGCGCCGCCGACTTCGTGGTCGACGAGAGCATCGGCTACCTGATCAAGCGGGTCCGCGCGATGCTGAGCACGGCCGTCGAGCGCGAGATCGCCGATAGCGCCGACGCCGACGTCACGTACGAGCAGTGGAGCGTGCTGGTCGCGATCCTGTCTCGCCGCGGCGATACCGCCGCGGTGCTGTCGCGCGGGCTCGAATGCGACACCGGGTCGATGACGCGGATGCTCGACCGGCTCGAAGCGAAGGGCCTCGTCGTGCGGACGCGCAGCACCGACGATCGGCGCCGCGTGCAGCTCGAACTGACGCCGTCCGGCAAGAAGAAGGCCGAGCGCCTCGTGAAGGCGATCGTCAAGGTGCTGAACCGTCACCTCGAAGGGTTCAGCGCCGCGGAGCTCGAGCTCTTCAAGGGCTTCCTGCGCCGCATGCTCGCGAATCGGGAGGCGGGATGCTGATGCCGATGTTCCATGTTCTCTGCGAGCGCCTCGGACACAGCCGGGCGTTCGATCTCGCGACGCATCCCCGGCACGCGGTGCGCCGGGGCGCGCGTCGCCTCGCCGGCAGCATGGCGCCGATGTGGCGCGTCGAGGTCGCGATCTGGGCGCTGCTGCAGACGGTGGCCGTGTGGCTCGCGATCGCGACGGCGATGCTGCTCGCGGGGTGCGCGAGCTTCGACGGCTCGCACACCGAGGCGAAGGCGATCGATCCGTCGACGCTCGCCGTGGCGCAGACCGTGGGCACGACGCCGCGCTCCGACGCCGCGTGGCCGGTCGACCAGTGGTGGAAGCAGTTCGGCGATCCGGCGCTCGACGCGCTGATCGACGAAGGCCTCGCCGACGGCAACTCGATCGACCTGCGGCGCGCCGAGGCGCGGCTGCGCGCCGCCGAGGCGGTCGTCCGCAACGCGCAGGCCGGCACGTATCCGACGCTCGACCTGAACGCGAGCGCGGTCCGCGAGCGCTTCCCGGCGAACTTCATCTACCCGCCGCCGCTCGGCGGGTCGACGTACAACATCGGCTCGGCCACGGTCGACCTGCGCTACGACCTCGACTTCTGGGGCCGCAACCGCGCGGCGATCGCGTCGGCGCAGTCGCAGCAGCGCGCCGCCGAGGCCGATCGGCAGGCGGCCCGGCTCGCGATCTCGACGTCGATCGCGCGCGCCTGGTTCCAGCTGCAGCGGCTCGCGAGCCTGCGCGACGTCACCGAACGCGCGATCTCGCAGCGGACCGACGTCGTGCAGATCGCGCAGCAGCGCTTCGACGCGGGCATCGACACGAACGCCGAGCTGCGCCAGGCCGAGGCGCTGCTGCCGCAGGCGCGCGTCGACCTGACGCAGATCGACGAATCGATCGGGCTCGTGCGCAACCAGCTCGCCGCGCTGCTCGGCAAGGGCCCGGATCGCGGCCGCGACATCGGCATGCCGCACGGCGTCGCGAGCTCGGTCGTCCCGCTGCCGGCCTCGTTGCCGGCCGAGCTGATCGGCCGCCGCCCCGACATCGTCGCGGCGCGCTGGCGCGTCGAGGCGGCGCGCGGCAACATCGCGGCGGCGCGAGCGGCGTTCTATCCGAACATCGACATCGCCGCGTCGGCCGGCCTGCTCGCGCTCGGCGCGTCGAGCTTCTTCAACATCGGCAGCCGCACGTGGTCGGCCGGTCCCGCGTTGACGCTGCCGATCTTCGAAGGCGGTCGGCTGCGCGCCAATCTCGCGGGCCGCAACGCCGACTACGACGCGGCGGTCGAGCAGTACAACGCGACGCTCGTCGACGCGGTCAAGGACGTCGCCGACCAGGTCGTGTCGCTGAAATCGGTCGACGCGCAGCTCGCCGACCAGGCGCTCGCGCGGACGAAGACCGAGCAGGCCTACGACGTCGCGGTCGTCCGCTACAAGGCGGGGCTGTCGACCTACCTCACCGTCCTCAATGCGCAGACCAGCGTGCTTCAGGAGGAGCGGGCCGACGCGGAACTGCGCGCACGGATCCTCGACCTCAACGTCGCGCTGATCCGCGCGCTCGGCGGCGGCTATCGCGCCGCACCCGACGAAGCAGGCGCCCCGCTCGCCGCGCGCTGAACGCCACGCATCCCTCGCCAGCGGCCGCGACGCGGCCGCCGAACGATCACAGGAAGACACCATGAGCGACATCGTCACCGAACGTCCGAAGAGCGCACCGGCCGCCGCGCCGGCATCGCCGTCCGCGCCGCAGTCGCGTCTCGCGACCGCCGCGTCGGCCGCGCCGGAAGCGGGCGCGACGCCGTCCGTCAACGCCACCGCGGCGCCGTCCGCGGCGCCGGGCGCCCCGCCGGCGGTCGCGCGGCCGTCCCCCGCCGCCGCGACGAAACGGCGCCGCCTGCTCGCGATCATCGCGCTCGCGGTGCTCGTGATCGGCCTCGGGTACGGTGTCTGGTACGTGCTCGTCGGCGCGCACTACGAGTCGACCGACGACGCGTACGTCGCCGGCAACGTCGTCCAGGTCACGCCGCAGGTGGCCGGTACCGTCGTCGCGATCCGCGCCGACGACACCGACATCGTCAAGCAGGGCCAGGAGCTGGTCGTGCTCGACCCGAGCGACGCCCGCGTCGCGCTCGAGCAGGCCGAGGCGCAGCTCGCGCAGACGGTGCGCGAGGTGCGCGGCGTCTACGCGAACAACGGCACGCTGCGCGCGAACATCGCGACCCGCGAGGCCGACACGATCCGCGCGCGCTCCGAGCTCGTGCGGGCGCAGGACGACTACCAGCGCCGCGCGGCGCTCGTGGCGTCGGGCGCGGTGTCGAAGGAAGAGCTGCAGCACGTGCAGGCCGCGCTCGATTCCGCGAAGAGCGCGGTCGCGGCCGCCGACGCCGGCGTCGCCGCCGCGAAGGAACAGCTCGCCGCGAACCAGACGCTGACCGACGGCACGACCGTCGCGCAGCATCCGAACGTGCAGCGCGCCGCCGCGCGCGTCCGCGAGGCGTACCTCGCGCTCGAGCGCGACACGCTGCCGTCGCCGGTCACGGGGCAGGTCGCGAAGCGCGGCGTGCAGCTCGGCCAGCGCGTCGCGCCGGGCACGCCGCTGATGGCGGTCGTGCCGCTCGAGAACCTCTGGGTCGACGCGAACTTCAAGGAAGTCCAGCTGCGCAAGATGCGCGTCGGACAGCCGGTCACGCTCGAGGCCGACCTGTACGGCGGCAAGGTCGAGTATCGCGGCAAGGTCGTCGGCCTGTCCGCGGGCACCGGCAGCGCGTTCTCGCTGCTGCCGGCGCAGAACGCGACCGGCAACTGGATCAAGGTCGTGCAGCGCGTGCCGGTCCGCATCGAGCTCGACCGCAAGGAGCTGTCCGATCACCCGTTGCGCATCGGCCTGTCGGTCGTCGCGAAGGTCGACACGTCGGACCAGAGCGGGCAGCAGCTCGCGAGCGCCGGACGCGTCGACCCGGGCTACCAGACGCAGGCGTTCTCGCCTGACACGCGCGCCGTCGACGCGCGGATCGATCGCATCATCGCCGACAACCTCGGCGGCTCGACCCCGGCCGCGAAGCCGGCCGTCGCCCGCGCGAGCTGACGCGACGCCGGCATGACGACGATCGTCGAAGACGCCGGGCCGCCGCGGCGCCCGGCGCCGGCACCGCGCCCGCGCCCCGCAGGCGGCGTACCCGCCGCTCGAGGGATCGGCCAAGCTGATCGGCACGATCTCGCTCGCGCTCGCGACGTTCATGAACGTGCTCGACACGTCGATCGCGAACGTGTCGCTGTCGACGATCGCCGGCGACCTCGGCGTCTCGAGCTCGCAGGCGACCTGGGTCATCACGTCGTTCGCGGTCGCGAACGCGATCGCGTTGCCGCTGACCGGCTGGCTCACGCAGCGCTTCGGCGCCGTCAAGCTGTTCACGATGTCGGTGCTGATGTTCGTCGTCTCGTCGTGGCTGTGCGGGCTCGCGACGTCGCTGCCGATGCTGATCGCGTTCCGCGTCGTGCAGGGCTTCGTCGCCGGACCGATGATCCCGCTGTCGCAGACGCTGCTGCTGTCGAGCTATCCGAAGGCGAAGGCCGGGTCGGCGCTCGCGATCTGGTCGGTGACGACGCTCGTCGCGCCGGTCATGGGCCCGATCGTCGGCGGGTGGATCACCGACAACATCTCGTGGCCGTGGATCTTCTACATCAACATCCCGGTCGGCATCGTCTCGGCGTGGGCGACGTGGTCGATCTACAAGACGCGCGAGACGCCGATCCGCAAGCTGCCGATCGACGGCGTCGGGCTCGGCCTGCTCGTGCTGTGGGTCGGCGCGCTGCAGATCATGCTCGACAAGGGCAAGGAACTCGACTGGTTCCACTCGAGCGTGATCGTCGGGCTCGCGGCCACCGCGGCCGTCGCGTTCGCGGTCTTCCTCGTCTGGGAGCTCGTCGACAACGACCATCCGGTCGTCGACCTGCGGCTGTTCAAGCTGCGCAACTTCTGGACCGGCGCGCTGACGCTCGCGCTCGGCTACGGGCTCTACTTCGGCAACGTCGTGCTGATGCCGCTGTGGTTGCAGCAGTATCTCGGCTACACGGCGACCGACGCCGGGCTGCTGACGGCGCCGGTCGGCCTGTTCGCGATCATCCTGTCGCCGATCGTCGGCCGCTTCGTGAACCGCGTCGACCCGCGCATCTTCGCGACGACGTCGTTCCTCATCTTCGGCATCGCGCTGTACCTGCGGACCTACTACAACACCGACGCGAACTTCGGCTACCTCGTGCGACCGGTCATCATCCAGGGCGCGGCGGTCGCGTTCTTCTTCATCCCGCTCGTGACGCTGACGCTGTCCGGGCTGCCGCCGGAGCGCATCGCGGCGGCGTCGGGCCTGTCGAACTTCGCGCGCATCACGGCGGGCGCGTTCGGCACGTCGATCGCGACGACGCTGTGGGAGGACCGCTCGATCCTGCACCACGCGCGGCTGACGGAGTCGATCGACACCTCGAGCTACGCGACGTCGCAGTTCATCCAGGGCCTGCAGGCGCGCGGCTTCTCGCACGACCAGGCGCTCGCGTCGATCAACCGGTCGATCGACGTGCAGGCCTACATGCTCGGCGCGAACGACATCTTCTACGCCTCGGCGCTGCTGTTCATCGCGCTGATCGGCGTCGTCTGGCTCGCGCGCCCCGTCAAGGGCGGCGGCGCCGGCAGCGACGCGGCGGCCGGCGCGCACTGACCGACGCACCACGCGGCGTCGCCGTGCGCCCCCAAAGAGGGCGAGTTGCACCGCCGGTGTCGCCGCCGGTGGTCGCGTCGAGGAGGATCGGCGGATGGCATGGACATTGCGGTAGGTGGGTTTCGTTCACCTCCGGAGTGCGTCGATGAAGAGCCGTGCCGCAGCAAAGGTCCTCCCGTTCTCCCTGGCCACCGCCGTGATGCTCGTCTCGGCGTCGACGTTCGCGCAGACGACGCCCGTCACGCCCGAGTCGGCGCAGACGTCGACCACGCCGCCGGCCCCGGCACCCGCCGCGGCGCCGGGCTTCACGTTCGGACCGGACCTGACGCTGACCGGCAACGCGGGGCTGTTCTCCGACTACCGCTTCCGCGGCTTCACGCAGACCGGCTACAAGCCCGCGTTCCAGGGCGGCTTCGACCTGACGCATCCGAGCGGCTTCTACGTCGGCAACTGGAACTCGAACGTCGAGCAGGGGCTGTACCGCGGCGCGTCGCTCGAGATGGACTTCTACGGCGGCTACAAGTACACGTTCCTCGAGGACTACACCGTCGACGTCGGCGGCTACTACTACTACTACCCGACGAAGCATTCGTCGGGCGGCGGCTACGAGGGTTACAACCGCCAGGCGCGCGAGGGCGAGGTCTACGTCGGCCTGTCGTACAAGACGTTCTCGATCAAGTACTGGTACGCGCTGACGAACTACTTCGGCCTCGGCGACCGCTTCGAGGGCGGGCCGCACATCGACACCAGCGGCTCGGGCTACGTCGAAGGCAACGGCACGTACGACCTCGGCGACGGCTGGGGCCTCGTCGCCCACGTCGGCTGGCAGTACGTCCGCAACAACGAGAAGTTCACCGACGTCACCGGCGCGCAGCTGTCGCACAGCGTCGTCGACTGGCGCATCGGCGCGACGAAGGACGTCTACGGCTGGACGGCCGCCCTGAACGTCGTCGGCACCACGAAGAAGAACTACTTCGGCACCGCCACCTCGCTCGAGGCCGGCGGCAAGGTGCGCCCGCTCGCGTCCTTCTCGAAGACCTTCTGACCGGGTCGCGACCCGCGACGCCGGGCCGGCGCGTGCGCACGCACGACGTCGTGCGCCGGGCCGCGGCCGAAGCCGCCGAATTCCGCCATCGCCACAGAGAGAGCGCATGAAACTGATCGCCGCAATCATCAAGCCGTTCAAATTGGACGAGGTGCGAGAGGCCCTGTCCGCCATCGGCGTCCAGGGCATCACCGTGACCGAGGTCAAGGGCTTCGGACGGCAGAAGGGCCACACCGAGCTGTATCGCGGCGCCGAGTACGTCGTCGACTTCCTGCCGAAGGTGAAGATCGAGGCCGCCGTCGCCGAGGAACTCGTCGAGCGCGCCATCGAGGCCATCGAGACGTCGGCGCGCACCGGCAAGATCGGCGACGGCAAGGTCTTCGTCTACGACATCGAGCACGTCGTGCGCATCCGGACCGGCGAGACCGGCGCCGACGCACTTTGACATCCGTGAAGCAAGGGAACCCGATGAAAAAGCTCCTGTTGACCACGCTCGCCTGGTTGGTGCTCGCCGCGCCGGCCCTGTCGGCCCATGCCGCCGACGGCTCGTCGGCGAGCGCCGCCCATCCGACCGTGCTGCTCGCGCAGACCACGCCACCGCCGGCCCCGGCCGCGACGCCGACGACCCCGGGCGGTCCGGCCGCCGCTCCCGCCGCCGACGCCGCCGCGGCACCCGCCGCCGCGCCGGCCGCGGCCGCGCCGACGCCGAACAAGGGCGACACCGCGTGGATGCTGACGTCGACCGCGCTCGTGCTGCTGATGTCGGTGCCCGCGCTCGGCCTGTTCTACGGCGGCCTCGTGCGCAGCAAGAACATGCTGTCCGTGCTGATGCAGGTGTTCGTCGGCTTCTCGCTGATCACCGTGCTGTGGTGCGTCTACGGCTACACGCTCGCGTTCACCGAGGGCAACGCGTTCTTCGGCGGCTTCAGCCGGCTGTTCCTGAACGGCACGTTCACGCCGGCCGACGGCAGCTTCTCGATGGCGGCGACGTTCAGCAAGGGCACGCCGATGTACGAGCTGGTCTACGTCGCGTTCCAGGCGACGTTCGCGGCGATCACGTGCTGCCTGATCCTCGGCTCGCTCGTCGAGCGCATGAAGTTCTCGGCGATCCTGCTGTTCCTCGTGATCTGGTTCACGTTCAGCTACCTGCCCGGTCGCGCACATGGTGTGGTTCTGGCCGGGTCCGGACGCGTACACGGCCGGCATGACGCCGGACGCCGTCGACAAGGTCAACGCCACCGGCGGCTACATCTGGCAGATGGGCGCGCTCGACTTCGCCGGCGGCACCGTCGTGCACATCAACGCCGGTGTCTCCGGTCTGGTCGGCGCGATCTTCCTCGGCAAGCGGCTCGGCTTCGGTACGCGAGTCGATGGCGCCGCACAGCCTGACGATGACGATGATCGGCGCCTCGCTGCTGTGGTTCGGCTGGTTCGGCTTCAACGCCGGCTCGGCGCTCGAGGCGAACGGCTCGGCCGCGCTCGCGTTCATGAACACGTATCCTGGCGACGGCCTGCGCCGTGCTGTCGTGGGTCGTTCGCGAGTGGATCATCAAGGGTAAGCCGTCGATGCTCGGCGCGGCGTCCGGCGCGGTCGCCGGCCTCGTCGCGATCACGCCGGCCGCCGGCAACGTCGGCATCCCGGGCGCGTTCGTGATCGGCCTGGCGGCGGGCATCGTCTGCCTCTGGGGCGTGACCGGCCTGAAGAAGATGATCAAGGCCGACGACTCGCTCGACGTCTTCGGCGTCCACGCGCTCGGCGGGATCTTCGGCGCGCTGCTGACCGGCATCTTCAACGCGCCGTCGCTCGGCGGGCCGGGCTTCGTGACCGACTGGGTCACCGGCAAGGTCGGCTACACCAGCATCGGCGAGCAGTTCCTGATCCAGGCGAAGGCGGTCGGTATCGTCGTCGTGTGGACGGCGGTCGTCTCGATCATCGGTTACCTGATCGTCAACATGGTCTTCGGCCTCAGGGTGTCCGAGGAAGAGGAGCGCGAGGGTCTCGACATCTCGTCGCACGGCGAGACGGCGTATCACCCCTGACCGTCGCGCCGGCCCGCCGACGCGGGCCGGTCGCGGTCGCCGGACGGCGCCTTCGGGCGCCGTTCTTTTTCCGCGAATCGCGCCGCCGCGCGCGAACGTCGTTTCGTCGCGGAAATCCAATTACAATTCGCGACCCTGTCGAAGCGGCGCCAAGACCGCCCCAGCACGCGTCCCCCATGGTCCCTCACCTCGTCACCGCGCTGTCCGGCCCGCTCGCCGACCTCGAGCGGCGCATGCTCGACGCCACGCCGGCGATCGAGCGCTGGTTCCGGCTCGAGTGGCAGGAGCACACGCCGCCGTTCTACTGCTCGGTCGACCTGCGCAACGCCGGGTTCAAGATCGCGCCGGTCGACACGAACCTCTATCCGGGGGGCTTCAACAACCTCGCACCCGAGGTCATGCCGCTCGCGGTGCAGGCGGCGATGGCGGCGATCGAGAAGATCTGCCCCGACGCGCGCGGGTTGCTGCTGATCCCCGAGAACCACACGCGCAACCGCTTCTACCTGCAGAACGTCGCGCGGCTCGCGGCGATCCTGCGCCAGACGGGCCTCGACGTGCGGCTCGGCTCGCTGAATCCGGAGATCACCGCGCCGACGACGATCGAGCTCGATGCCGAGCACACGATGCCGATCGAGCCGTTGCGCCGCGATCGGGCCGAACGGCCGCCGCGTCGGCCTCGCGAACTTCGATCCCTGCGCGGTGCTGCTGAACAACGATCTGTCGGCCGGCATCCCCGACGTGCTGCGCGACGTCCACGAGCAGTTCGTGCTGCCGCCGCTGCACGCCGGCTGGGCGGTGCGCCGCAAGACGCGCCACTTCGCGGCGTACGACGACGTCGCGAAGCGCTTCGCGAAGCTGCTCGACATCGACCCGTGGATGATCAATCCGTACTTCGAGTCGGCGAGCGACGTCGTGTTCGGCGACGCGGCGAGCGAGGAGGACCTCGCGCATCGCGTCGACGTGCTGCTGACGAAGGTCCGTCGCAAGTACACGCGAGTACGGCATCGCCGAGACGCCGTACGCGATCGTCAAGGCCGACGCCGGCACCTACGGAATGGGCGTGATGAGCGTCAAGGACCCGTCCGAGGTCCGCAACATGAACCGCAAGACGCGCAACAAGATGAGCGTCGTCAAGGACGGCCTCGAGGTCTCCGAGCTGATCATCCAGGAAGGCGTGCACACGCACGAGCGCGTCCCGGTCGGCGAGCGGTCCACGGAGAAGCTCGCCGACGGCGTCGCCGGCTCGATCGAGTCGGGCACGGCGGAGCCGGTCGTCTACATGATCGACCGCTACGTCATCGGCGGCTTCTACCGCGTCAACACGACGCGTGCGAACGACGAGAACCTCAACGCGCCCGGCGCGCAGTTCGTGCCGCTGCCGTTCGCGTCGAGCTGCAACTTCCCCGATCCGGGCCAGCGGCCCGCAGGCGGCGCCGAACCGCTTCTACGCATACGGCGTCGTCGCGCGCCTCGCGCTGCTGGCCGCGTCGCTCGAGCTCGAGCGCACCGACCCGGCCGCCGAAGCGCTCTGACCGGCGCGGCGGCCCGACGGTCGCCGACGCCGGCGCCATCGACATGCATATCGCCTTCATCGCCGACCCGCTGGCGACGTTCAGGATCTACAAGGACTCGACCTACGCGATGATGGTCGAGGCGGATCGTCGCGGACACACGCTCGCCTACATCGACCAGCGCGACCTCGCGCGCGCCCAGAGCGGCGTCGTCGAGGCGAAGGCCTGGCCGCTGACGCTCACGAAGGACGACGAACATCTGGCACGCGCTCGGCGAGCCCGAGACCGTCGCGTTGAAGGACTTCGACGCGGTCGTGATGCGCAAGGACCCGCCGTTCGACATGGAGTACGTCTACTCGACGTACCTGCTGCAGCAGGCCGAGTCGCAGGGCGCGAAGGTGTTCAACGGCGGCCGCGCGATCCGCGACCACAACGAGAAGCTCGCGATCGCCGAGTTCCCCGAGCTGATCGCGCCGACCGTCGTGACGCGCGACGCGGGGCGCATCCGCGAATTCCACCGCGAGCATCGCGACATCATCCTGAAGCCGCTCGACGGCATGGGCGGGATGGGCATCTTCCGCGTCACGGCCGACGGCATGAACCTCGGGTCGATGATCGAGATGCTCGGCGGCGACGGCGAGCGGACGATCATGGCGCAGAAGTACATCCCGGCGATCGTCGACGGCGACAAGCGCATCCTCGTCATCGACGGCGAGCCGGTGCCGTACGCGCTCGCGCGCATCCCGCAGGGCGGCGAGGTGCGCGGCAACCTCGCGGCCGGCGGCCGCGGCCGCGCGCAGCCGCTGTCGGCGCGCGATCGCGAGATCGGCGAGGCCGTCGGCGCGAAGCTCGCGAAGCGCGGGCTGCTGCTGATCGGCGTCGACGCGATCGGCGACTACCTGACCGAGGTCAACGTCACGAGCCCGACCTGCTTCGCCGAGATCTTCCAGGGCGTCGGATTCAACGTCGCGGCGGTGTTCGTCGACGCGCTCGAACGCGCGGTCGCGGCGTCGCCGCGCGCCGCCTGACATGGCCGTCGTCGGCCTCGTCGTCGTCGCCCATGCGCCGTTCGCGCAGTCGCTGATCGACTGCGCGCGGCACGTGTACGCGTGCGAGCCGGTCCGCTGCGCGGTCGTCGACGTGCAGCCCGACGCCGACGTCGCAGCCGAGATCGAGCGCGCGCATCGCGCCGTCGCGAGCGTCGACGACGGCGCCGGCGTGCTCGTGCTGTGCGACCTGTTCGGCGCGACGCCGGGCAACGTCGCCGCGGCGCTCGCGGATCGCGGCCACGTCGAGGTCGTCGCCGGCGTCAACCTGCCGATGCTGCTGCGCGTGCTGTGCTATCGCAAGCGGCTCGTCGCTGTCGGAGCTGCCGGACAAGGCGTTGGCCGGCGGTGCGTCGGGTATCATCAAAATCGCCCCGGCCGCCACGACGGAACCGACGTCGACCGCGGCGGCCGACGGTTCCGACGCCCCCGATCCGTGACGGCCCGACCATGGCGCAGCGCGACTGCAAGATCAGCAACAAGCTCGGCCTGCACGCTCGCGCGTCCGCGAAGCTGACGCAGCTCGCGTCGCAATACGCGAGCGAGGTGTGGATGAGCCGCGCCGGTCGACGCGTCAACGCGAAGAGCATCATGGGCGTGATGATGCTGGCCGCCGGCCGCGGGTCGACCGTCACCGTCGAGGCGATCGGGCCGGACGACGCCGAGGCGCTCGACGCGATCGCGAAGCTCATCGACGACAAGTTCGGCGAAGCGGAATGACATGGCGTTCACCCTGCACGGGATTCCCGTCTCGCGCGGCATCGTCATCGGCCGGGTCCACCTGCTCGCGTCGGCCGCGCTCGAGGTGCCGCACTACCTCGTCGTCCTCGGCGAGGTCGACCGCGAGGTCGCGCGGCTCGACGAGGCCATCGCCACCGTCGTCAACGAGCTGTATCAGCTGCAGGCCCAGCTGCCGACCAACGCGCCGGCCGAGTTCGCGGCGCTCGTCGACCTGCATCGGCTGATCCTGCAGGACCCGCTGCTGTCGGAGGATCCCGCGCGCCTGATCCGCGAGCGCCGCTACAACGCCGAGTGGGCATTGACGACGCAGCTGCAGGCGGTCGTCGAGCAGTTCGGCGAGATGGACGACGAGTACATCGCGTCGCGACGAGCCGACGTCGAGCAGGTCGTCGAGCGCGTGCTGAAGGTGCTGACGGGCAGCGCGCACACGCTGTCGATGATCGCCGCGGAGGCCGACGCGGCGCGCCAGAACGGCAACCGCGACGACTTCGAGCCGATGGTGATCATCGCGCACGACATCGCGCCGGCCGACATGCTGCAGTTCAAGAAGCAGGTGTTCGCCGGCTTCGCGACCGACCTCGGCAGCCAGACGGCGCACACGGCGATCCTCGCGAAGAGCCTCGACATCCCGGCCGTCGTCGGGCTCGGCCAGGCGTCGCGGCTGCTGCGGCAGGACGAGTGCGTGATCATCGACGGCGAGACCGGCGTGCTCGTCGTCGACCCGAGCCCGATCGTCCTCGACGAGTACCGGCTGCGCAAGCGCGACCTCGAGCTCGCCCACGAGAAGCTGAAGCGGCTCGCGCGGATGCCGACGCGCACGCTCGACGACCAGCCGATCGAGCTGCACGCGAACATCGAGCTGCCCGACGACTGCGCGTTCGCGAACGAGGTCGGCGCGACCGGCATCGGGCTGTTCCGCACCGAGTTCCTGTTCATGACGCGCGATTCGATGCCGGACGAGGAGGAACAGTTCGAGGCCTACCGGCGCGTCGTCGTCGCGATGAGCGGCCGGCCGGTCACGATCCGCACGCTCGACATCGGCGCCGACAAGACGCCGTCGGCCGCGCGGCTCGCGTTCGGCGACGCGGTCTTCAACACGACGAACCCGGCGCTCGGGCTGCGCGCGATCCGCTTCTGCCTCGCCGAGCCGCAGATCTTCCTCGCGCAGCTGCGGGCGATCCTGCGCGCGTCGGCGTTCGGGCCGGTCAAGCTGCTGATCCCGATGATCGCGCATCCGCAGGAGGTCGATGCGGCGCTGGTGCTGATCGCGACCGCGAAGGGACAGCTCGAGGCGCTCGGCGTCGACGTACGATCGCGACCTGCCGATCGGCGGGATGATCGAGATCCCGGCGGCCGCGCTGATCCTGCCGGTGTTCGCGAAGCGCCTCGACTTCTTCTCGATCGGCACGAACGACCTGATCCAGTACATGCTCGCGATCGACCGCACCGACAACGCGGTCGCGCACCTGTACGACCCGCTGCATCCGGCCGTGCTCGCGATGGTCGCGCAGATCATCGCGACGTCGAACCGTCTCGGCACGCCGGTCTCGGTGTGCGGCGAGATGGCCGGCGATCCGATGCTCGCGCGGCTGCTGCTCGGCCTCGGGCTGAAGCAGTTCTCGATGCATCCGGCGCAGCTGCTCGCGGTCAAGTACGAGATCCTCCGGTCCGACGTCGTGGCGTGCGAGTCGCTCGTCAAGAAGATCCTCGGCGCCGGCGAGCCGGACCGCGTCCGCGCGCTCGTCGACCGCATGAGGGCGGCCTGAGGACGCTCGCGGCGATGTCCGGTCGCGCGCCCGCATGAGTCCGACGCCATCCGGGCGTCCGCCCGACGCCGCGCCCGATCCCGACGCACCGGTGCCGGCCTGGATCGAGGCGGCGCTCGACGAGGCGGTCGTGCGCTGCGATCACGCGGGTCGCGTGGTCTCGACGCACGGGCCGGCCGAGCTGTTGCCGGCGCCGCCGTCGGCGCTGATCGGCCGTCGCGTCGCCGACGTCGACACGCTGCCCGCGCCGCTGCGCGACGCGTGGCAGAACGCGCTCGACCGCTGCCTCGACACGCAGCGCGCGCAGATCGCCGCCTACGCGCAGGACCGCGGCGACGGGCAGCGCGTGTTCGAGGCGCGGATGCTGCCGACGTCGGGCTTCGCGGTCGTCGCGATCCGCGACGTCGGCGAACGCGACGGGCTGCGGCAGCGCCTCGAGTGGCTCGCGACGCACGACGGCGTGACCGGCCTCGCGAACGTGCGCGCGCTGCGCGAGCGCCTCGCGATCTGGATGCGCGCCGGCAGCGCGACGTCGACGCCGGTCGCGCTGCTCGTCGTCGACCTCGATCGCTTCAAGCAGTCGAACGACCTGCACGGCCGGTCGATCGGCGACAGCCTGCTGCGGCTGACCGCGCAGCGGATGCTGCGCGAGGCCGTGGCCGAGCTCGCGGGCCGGCCGCCCGATCGCGACGACGGGCTCGCATCGCTCGCGATGGACGACGCGGAGCACCTGCCGAACCTCGTCGTCGCGCGTCTCGGCGGCGACCAGTTCGCGATCGGCTGGCGGATCGACGGGCGCGACGATCCCGTCCGTGCGGCGAGCGATCTCGCGACGCGGCTGATCGGCGCGCTCGGCGTGCCGACGCGCATCGTCGGGCAGACGCTGTTCGTGCGCGCGAGCATCGGCGTCGCGCTCTATCCCGGCGACGCGCTCGATCCGTCGACGTTGCTGGCGCAGGCCGAAGGCGCGCTGAAGCGCGCGAAGCAGGCCGGCCGCAACCAGTTCCGGCGTCACGGCGACGCGTCGGCGCGCGACGCGGCGCAGCCGCCGGGCGACGAGACCGCGCTGCGGGCGGCGCTCGCGGCGGGGCAATTCCTGCTCGTCTACCAACCGAAGTTCGAGCTCGCATCGTCGCTCGCGTCGCAGGTGCTCGCGGGCGACGCGGCGGGACGGCGGCCGTCGCCGACGCAGGGCGCGCTGATCGCCGTCGAGGCGCTCGTGCGGTGGCGGACGCCGACCGGCGCGCTGCTCGCGCCGCGCGACTTCGTCCCGCTCGCAGAGACGTCCGGGATGATCCGGCCGCTCGGCGAATGGGTGCTGCGCACGGCGCTCGCCGAGGCGGCGCGCTTCGCCGACGAAGGCGGCGCGCGCGTCGGCGTGGCGGTCAACGTGTCGCTGCTGCAGCTGCACGACCGCGCGTTCGTCGAGACCGTTGCCGATGCACTCGCCGACCACGGCTTCGCCCCGAACGAGCTGACGCTCGAGCTCGCGGAGACCGCGTTCGTCGACGACGTCCGGCTCGTCGGCGACGTCGTCGCGGAGCTGTCGGCGCTCGGCGTGCGGCTCGCGATCGATCACTTCGGCGTCGGCACCGCGGGCTTCGTCGCGCTGAAGGCGCTGCCGATCGACGAGATCAAGATCGATCGCAGCTTCATCGCGGGCGCCGCGATCGACGCGTTCGACGCGACGATCGTCGCCGGCCTGATCGGGATGGCCCACGACCTCGGCAAGACCGTCACCGCCGACGGCGTCGAGCGCGTCGACCAGATCGCGGCGCTGAACCAGATGCGCTGCGACGCCATCCAGGGGTTCTTCGTCGGCGAGCCGATGACGGCGGACGACCTGCTCGCCGCCCGCTCGCTGTGGCGACAGGCGCGCGGCGACCGGCGCGGCGACGCGTCGGACTGAGCCGTCGATGCGCGTGCTCCTCGTCGAGGACGACGCGATGATCGGCGCGTCGGTGCGCGCGGGGCTGCGCCAGGACGGCTTCGCGATCGACTGGGTGACCGACGGCCGCGCGGCCGAGAGCGCGCTCGCGACCGGCCGCGGCCAGGACCCGTACGACGTCGTGCTGCTCGACCTCGGGCTGCCGAAGAAGGACGGCCTCGACGTGCTGCGCGGGCTGCGCGCGAAGGGACGCGACGTGCCGGTGCTGATCGTGACGGCGCGCGACGCCGTCGCCGACCGCGTCGCGGGCCTCGACGCCGGCGCCGACGACTATCTCGTCAAGCCGTTCGACCTCGACGAGCTCGCGGCGCGCGTGCGGGCGCTGGTCCGCCGTCGCAGCGGACGCGCCGACGCGCTCGTGCGGCACGCGTACGGCGAGCACGTCGTGACGATCGACCCGGCGCGTCGCGAGGTGCGTCGCGACGACGTGCCGGTCGCGCTGTCGGCTCGCGAGTTCGCGGTCCTCGAGGCGCTGCTCGAGCGGCCCGGCGCCGTGCTGTCGCGCGCGCAGCTCGAGGACAAGGTCTACGGCTGGGACGAGGAGCCGGGCAGCAACACGATCGAGGTCTACGTGCACGGCCTGCGCCGCAAGCTCGGCGCCGACCTGATCCGCAACGTCCGCGGCGTCGGCTATGCGGTCGCCGGGCGCTGAGCGCGACGGCGACGCGACGGTCGCGCGGCCGTCGATCCAGCGCCGGCTGCTCGCGTCGGTCATCGGCGTGCTCGTCGCCGGCATCGTCGTCACCGGCGGCATCGTGTACCGCCAGGCGCGCGACGAGGCGAACGACCTGTTCGACCTGCAGCTGCGGCAGATCGCGCAGTCGATCCCCGTGCGGCTGTACGGCGCGCTCGCGCCGCGCGCGCTCGACGACCTCGGCTCCGGCGAGAACGTCGTCGTGCGCATCTGGAACCGCTTCGGCGGACTCGTCTACGGCTCGCACGCCGTCGTCGAGCTTCCGCGCCCGGTCCAGCTCGGCCTGACGACGGTGTCGACGCCGCTCGGCGACTGGCGCGTGTTCGCCTCCGTCGTCGACGGCAACCTCGTGCTCGAGGTCGCGCAGCCGATCAGCGTGCGCAGCAAGCTCGCCGCGGAGGTCGCGCTGCGCACGGTGCTGCCGCTGCTCGTGCTGCTGCCGGTGATGGGCGGCCTGCTGTGGTGGGTCGTCGGCCGCGGGTTGCTGCCGCTGCGACGCGTCGCGCGCGAGGTCGCGGAGCGGCGGCCCGAGGCGCTCGCGCGGCTGTCGGAGGATGCGCTGCCGCTCGAGGTCGCGCCGCTCGTCGTCGCGCTGAACGGGCTGCTCGCCGACCTCGCGTCCGCGCGCGACGCGCAGCGTGCGTTCATCGCCGATGCCGCGCACGAGCTGCGCACGCCGCTCACGGCGTTGCAGCTGCAGCTGCAGATCCTCGAGCGCGCCGACGCCGCGAGCGCGATCGCCGCCGGGCCCGGCGACGCGCGCGCGGTCGCGATCGACGCGCTGCGCGCCGGCCTCGCCCGCGCGTCGCGGCTCGTCGAGCAGCTGCTCGCGATGGCGCGCGCCGAGCCCGAGATCGTGGTCGGCGGATCGGGCGTCGTCGACCTCGTCGCGCTCGCGAGCGACGCGGTCAAGCTGCACGCTGGCCTCGCACACGACCGCGACATCGACCTCGGCCTCGCGCCGTCGGACGGCCCGCTCGCGGTCGCCGGCGACCGCGATGCGCTGTACACGCTGCTCGGCAACCTGATCGACAACGCGCTGCGCTACACGCCGCCGGGAGGCCGCGTCGACGTGGCGGTCGAGGGAACGGACGACGCCGCCGTGCTGGCGGTGAGCGACGACGGACCCGGCATCGCACCGCACGAGCGAGAGCGGGTCTTCGACCGCTTCCATCGCGGCGACGCGGCCCGCGTCGCCGGCGACACGCGCGGCAGCGGGCTCGGCCTCGCGATCGTGCGGCGGATCGCCGACCGGCACGGCGCGACGGTCGGGATCGGCGCGCCGCCGGGCGGCCGCGGGACGCGCGTCGCGGTCCGCTTCCCGCCGTCCTCGATGCGGACGGACGTGGCGCGCACCACTTAAGGCTGGCTTAAGACTCGCGGCCTACGATCCGCTCCAACTCTTCCGTCGGAGCGTGTTCATGCAACTCAATCGCCTCACCCGCAACCTGGTCCTCGCCGGCGTCCTCGGCGGCGCGGGCTTCGCGCTCGCGCGCATCGAGACGCCGATCGTCGAGCACGCGAACGCGGCCGTCGAGCAGCCGTCCGCCACGCCGGTCGTCCCGACGGCGCCCGCCGCGCAGCAGATCGCGACCCCGCAGGTCGCGCTGCCGAACTTCACCGGCCTCGTGCAGCGCTACGGTCCGGCCGTCGTCAACATCACCGTCACGCAGCGCGCGAAGACCGCGCCGATGATGCTTCAGCGCCAGCAGCAGGGCGACGACGACGACGACAACGATCCGTTCAGCCAGTTCTTCCGCGGCCTGCCGTTCGGACCGAACGGCCCGCAGTTCCAGCAGATCCCGCGCAACGGGATCATCCAGCGCGGGCTCGGCTCCGGTTTCATCGTGTCGCCCGACGGCTACATCATGACCAACGCGCACGTCGTCGACGGCGCGACCGAGGTCACGGTGAAGCTGACCGACCGTCGCGAGTACAAGGCGAAGGTCATCGGCAGCGACAAGAAGAGCGACATCGCCGTCATCAAGATCGACGCGAAGAACCTGCCGGTCGTGTCGGTCGGCAACTCGGATCGCCTGAGCGTCGGCGAGTGGGTCGTCGCGATCGGCTCGCCGTTCGGCTTCGAGAACACGGTCACGGCCGGCATCGTCTCGGCGAAGGCCCGCTCGCTGCCGAACGACAGCATCACGCCGTTCATCCAGACCGACGTGCCGGTCAACCCGGGCAACTCCGGCGGCCCGCTGTTCAACCTGAACGGCGAGGTGGTCGGCATCAACTCGCAGATCTTCTCCGAGTCGGGCGGCTTCCAGGGCATCTCGTTCGCGATCCCGATCGACATCGCGATGAACGTCAAGGACCAGCTGGTCGCGCACGGCAAGGTGACGCGCGCGCGCCTCGGCGTGACGATCCAGGACGTCAACCAGCAGCTCGCGAACTCGTTCAAGCTGCCGCGGCCGATGGGCGCGCTCGTGTCCGACGTCGAGGCCGACGGCCCGGCGGCGAAGGCCGGCCTGAAGTCGGGCGACGTGATCGTCAAGCTCGACGGCCGCGACATCGATCGCTCGTCCGACCTGCCGTCGCGCGTCGCGGCGCTGAAGCCCGGCTCGGCGGCGCACGTCGAGGTCTGGCGCAACGGCAAGCCGCAGGACATCACCGTGTCGCTCGGCGAGCTGAAGGACGCGACGACCGTCGCGAAGGCGGACACCGGCAACGAAGGCGGCCGGCTCGGCGTGGCGGTGCGCCCGCTGCGGCCCGAGGAGGCGAAGCCAGCTCGGCGGCGTCGCGAACGGCAGCGGGCTCGTCGTCGAGCAGGCGACCGGCGCGGCCGCCGAAGCGGGGATCCAGGCCGGCGACGTGATCCTGTCGTTCAACGGCCAGCCGGTGCAGTCCGCGGACCAGCTGAAGGGCCTGATCTCGAAGTCGGGCGGCAGCGCGGCGCTGCTCGTGCAGCGCGGCCGCAACCGCATCTTCGTGCCGGTCGACCTCGGCTGATCGATCGCCGGCAGGAACCGCCCGGCCTCGGCCGGGCGGTCGCTTCGGGGCGTCGCGTTCGACGCCCCATCGCCTTTCGAGGAGCAGCCATGGACAGTTCCTTCCGCCGGCGCATCGCCGCCGGTCTCTTCACCGTCTCCTTCGCGGTCGCCGGGGCCGGCGCGGCGATGGTCGCCGACGCGCAGGCGCCGATGCCGCAGCCGCAGACGCAGGGCAGCGTGACGTACCTGAGCGGCGGCGCCGGCAGCGAGGAAGTCGACTACATCAAGTCGCAGATGAAGGACTACACGCTCGCGCTGCTGTTCTCGGCGAAGGGCGGCGACTACGCGGCGAACGTCGCGGTCGTCGGTCAAGGACGGCCGCGGCGAGACCGTCTTCGAGGCTCCGTCGACCGGGCCGTACCTGCTGCTGAAGCTGCCGAAGGGGCGGTACACCGTGGTCGCGACGTACCGGAACAACGCGAAGACGCGTGTCGTCAGCGCGGAGCTGCCGGCCCGCGAGCCGGTCGGACTTCGCCTGGTCGTAGCCAGTCGGAACGCCTCGGTCGCGGCGGCGCGCCGCACGCGGCGGGCGAATTGACGGTCGCCGGTGCATCGGCTACTGTCGCTGCGTTGCATCGAGCGCCGATTTGATCCCGTCGACCGTCCGGTCGAAGCGGCTTCAGCTTGCGGGCGCTCGGGACGGACCGCAGTCCGTTCCGAATAAATCCGGCTAAAGCGAGCGACCCACCCGACCCGCCCGACTTAGTCCTCTGCCCCGGTCGGGGAGGATCGATCCGTTGGATTCCACGCCGCGCACCGCCGCGCCCGGACCGTGGCGTCGTCACGCCGCAGCGCCGCCGGTTCGACGCGCCGCTGCCGCTCGCGTCGGGCGCGACGCTGTCGAACTACGAGCTGGCCTACGAGACGTACGGCACGCTGAACGCCGCGCGGTCGAACGCGGTCCTCGATCTGCCATGCGCTGAACGCGTCGCATCACGTCGCCGGCGTCACGCTGCGCGCCGACGGTTCCAAGCCGACGTCGGCTGGTGGGACAACATGGTCGGTCCCGGCAAGCCGGTCGACACCGACCGCTTCTTCGTCGTCGGCGTCAACAACCTCGGGCTCGTGCTTCGGATCGACCGGCCCGGCGTCGATCGACCCGTCGACCGGCAGGCCGTACGGCGCGGCGTTCCCGGTCGTCACGGTCGAGGACTGGGTCGACGCGCAGGCGCGCCTCGCCGACGCGCTCGGCATCGAGCGCTTCGCGGCCGTGATGGGCGGCTCGCTCGGCGGCATGCAGGCGCTCGCGTGGGCGACGCGCTACCCGGAACGCATCGCGCATTGCGTCGCGATCGCGTCGACGCCGAAGCTGTCGGCGCAGAACATCGCGTTCAACGACGTCGCCCGCCAGGCGATCCTGACCGACCCCGACTATCGCGGCGGCGACTACTACGCGCACGGCGTCGTGCCGAAGAACGGCCTGCGCGTCGCGCGGATGATCGGTCACATCACGTACCTGTCCGACGACGACATGGCCGAGAAATTCGGCCGCGCGCTGCACGGCGACGACCTCGCGTACGGCTTCGGCGCGGAGTTCGAGATCGAGAGCTACCTGCGCCACCAGGGCACGAAGTTCTCCGACTACTTCGACGCGAACTCGTACCTGCTGATCACGAAGGCGCTCGACTACTTCGACCCGGCGGCCGCGCACGACGGCGACCTCGCGAAGGCGTTCGAGCGAGCGAGCGCTCGCTTCCTCGTCGTCTCGTTCACGACCGACTGGCGCTTCGCGCCGGAGCGCAGCCGCGAGATCGTCCGCGCGCTGCTCGATGGACGCCACCCGGTCACGTACGCCGAGATCGACGCGCCGCACGGCCACGACGCCTTCCTGCTCGACGACGCGCGCTACCACGCGCTCGTGAGCGCCTACTTCGACCGCATCGCCGAAGGGCTCGTGTCGTGAGCGCGACGGCCGGCGCTGCGTCGCTGCGGCCCGACCTCGCGGCCGTCGCGGACTGGATCGCGCCCGGCTCGTCGGTCCTCGACCTCGGATGCGGCGACGGCTCGCTGCTCGCGTGGTTGCAGCGCGAGAAGGGCTGCCGCTGCGTCGGGGTCGAGCTCGACGACGCGAAGCTGCTCGCCTGCGCGCGCAACGGCGTCGACGTCGTGCAGCAGAACCTCGAGGACGGCCTCGCGCTGTTCGGCGACGGGTCGTTCGACACCGTGCTGCAGCTCGAGACGCTGCAGATGGTCGTGCACACCGAGGCGATGCTGCGCGAGCTCGGGCGCGTCGGCCGCGAGAGCGTGGTCACGTTCCCGAACTTCGCGTTCTGGTCGAACCGCGTATCGCTCGCGCTCGGGCGGATGCCGGTCACCCGCGCGCTGCCGTACCAGTGGTACGACACGCCGAACCTTCGGTTCTCGACGTTCCGCGACTTCCGCGACCTCGCGCAGAAGAGCGGCTTCGTGCTGCGCGACCGCTTCGCCCTGCGCCGCGGCAAGGTCGTGCGGCTGCTGCCGAACCTCTTCGGGCGCACCGCGGTGTTCCGCCTCGCCGGACGCCGCGGCTGAGATGGACCGGCCGGACCGGTCGGTCGCGATCTTCACGTCGCGCGAGAGCCCGGCGCTGCTCGCCAGGACGCTCGACGCCGTGATCGCGGCGTGCGCCGCGCGCCGCACGACGATCGACGTCCTCGTCGACGGCAACGACGCGACCGCCCGCGCGCTCGCCGAGGGGCCGGTCGTGCCGCCCGACGGCATCACGGTGCGACTCTGGCGGCTGGAGTGGCGCGACAAGGCGTGCGCTTGGAACCGCTGGGTCCACGAGCTCTCGCCGGACGCGGCGACCGCGTTCTTCGTCGACGGCTACGTGCGACCCGCGCCGGACGCGTTCGCCGCGCTCGAGCGCGCACTCGCGGCCGATCCGCACGCCCGTGCGGCGACCGGCGTGCCGACGGTCGGGCCGTCGGCGGCCCGCCAGCGGCGAACGCTCGTCGCCGACGGCGGCCTGCACGGCAACCTCTACGCGCTGCGCGGCGAGGCGCTCGCGCGGCTGAAGCGGGCGGGCTTCCGCCTGCCGCTCGGCCTCTATCGCAACGACTCGCTGATCGGCGCCGTCATGGCGTTCGCCGGCGACCCGGCCCGTCACGACTGGGACCCGCGCCGCATCGCCGTCGTCGCCGACGCGACCTGGGACAACGACGTCGCGCCGCTGTTCGCGGTCGGGCGCCTGCGCGCCTACCGGATGCGGCGACGACGACAGGCGCAGGGCGCGCTCGAGAACGCCGCGGTGCGCGACCACCTCGCGATCCGCAAGCGCGCGCCCGAGACGCTGCCGCCGACGGTCGGCGAACTCGTCGCCGCCGGCCCGGCCGACACGATCGCGCGGGCGCCCTGGTTCGACCGGCCGCGCCTGCGCGCCGCGGCACGACGGCTCGCGGAGCCGGTGGACTGGAGTCGTTGCGACGCGCCGCCGGACCTGTTGCGGACCTGGGGCGCACGGTAACGTTCGGTTCACGCGCGCGTGCGGGACGCGGTGCTTCGCTACACTCGGGCTGCCGCCCTCATCGATCGCGCCACGACGTCCGCGCCCGCCATGCCCGTCCGCCACTTCTCCGAGAGCTATGCCGAGGCGCGCACGCGCTTCCTCGAGGCGGCGACGCGCGCGGACGCGCCGCTCGAGACGTTCGAGAACCCGGTCGGGACCGGGCCGACCGGCGAGACGCTCGCGACCGACGTCGCGCTGTTCGGACCGGCCGACGCGAAGAAGCTGCTGATCCTGCTGTCGGGGACGCACGGCGTCGAGGGATTCGCGGGGTCCGGCGCCCAGGTGTCGATGATCGAGAGCCTGCGCTTCGCCGCGTTGCCGGCGCGCACCGCCGTGCTCGTCGTCCACGCGATCAATCCGTACGGCTTCGCGTGGCTGCGCCGGACGAACGAGGACAACGTCGACCTCAACCGCAACGCGCTCGACTTCGACCGGGTGCCCGCGCCGTCGCCCGAGTTCGTCGCGCTCGCGCCGTCCCTCGTCCCGTCCGACTGGGACGAGCTCGTGCCCGCGGAGGCCGCGATCAAGGCGTTCGTCGCCGAGCACGGCTTCCGACGCTTCCAGGAAGTCGTCACCGGCGGGCAGTACAGCGCGCCGCACGGCCTCTTCTACGGCGGGACCGCGCCGGTGTGGTCGACCCGCACGTTCCGCGAGATCGTGACGCGCTACGGCCGCGGCAAGCAGCGGCTCGCGCTGATCGACATCCACACCGGCCTCGGCCCGTGCGGCTACGGGGAGCCGATCTACTCCGGCCACGACGAGGACGAGGCGACGCGCGTGCGCGACTGGTACGGCCCCGACGTCACGGCCATCTATGCCGGCAACTCGACGTCGGTCGTCGTGTCGGGCCCGCTGCTGAACGCGGTGCGGTCGTACTTCGACGACCACGAGACGAAGCCCGAGATCACGACGCTCGCGCTCGAGTTCGGCACGGTCCCGGAGGAGATCGTGCTCGACGTCCTGCGCGCCGAGGCGTGGATGCATGCGCACGGCGCCGACAACTTCGACACGCCGGTCGGCCGCGCGCTGAAGCGGCGCTTCCGCGACGCGTTCTACGTCGACACCGATTTCTGGAAGCGTTCGGTCGTCGAGCGCACGGTCGAGATGACCGGCAACGCGCTCGCGGGACTCGCCGGCTGAAGCCTTCCGACGCGACGACGGCGGTCGCGCCCACGGGCGCGCCGGCGCCGGCATGGCGGGCGTGGTTCAACCGCCGCATGCTGATCTGCGTGTTCCTCGGCTTCACGTCGGGGTTGCCGCTGTTCATCCTGCTGAACCTGCTGCAGGCCTGGCTGAAGGGCGGCGGCGTGTCGCTGCGCGACATCGGCCTGTTCGCGCTGATCCAGTTCCCGTACACGTGGAAGTTCGTGTGGGCGCCGCTCGTCGACCGCTATCGGATTCCCGGACTCGCGCGGCTCGGGCGCCGGCGCGGCTGGATGCTCGTCACGCAGGTCGTCGTCGCAGCGCTCGTCGTCGCGATCGGGTTCGCCGATCCGTCGCGGCAGCTCGGGACGATCGCCGCGCTGTGCGCGCTGCTCGCGTTCTTCTCGGCGAGCCTCGACATCGTCGTCGACGCGTTCCGCCGCGAACTGCTGCCCGACGCGGAGCTCGCGCTCGGCACCGCGGTCCACGTCAACGCGTACAAGCTCGCCGGACTCGTGCCCGGGTCGCTGTCGCTGATCCTCGCCGACCACCTGCCGTGGAACGCCGTGTTCGCGGTCACGGCCGGGTTCATGCTGCCCGGCATCGTGCTCGTGTTCCTCGTCGACGAGCCGGTGCGCGGCGCGCCGCCGCGCTCGCTGCGCGACGCGGTCGTGCTGCCGTTCGCGGAGTTCGTCGCGCGCGGCGGCTGGCTGCATGCCGCGACGATCCTCGCGTTCATCTTCCTGTACAAGCTCGGCGACTCGATGGCGACGGCGCTGTCGACGGCGTTCTACCTCGACCTGGGCTTCACGCGGACCGAGATCGGGCTGATCGCGAAGAACGTCGGGCTGTGGGCGAGCGTCGCCGGCGGCCTGATCGGCGGCGCGTGGCTGGTGCGCCTCGGCATCAACCGCGGGCTGTGGATCTTCGGCGCGCTGCAGCTGTTCGCGGTGTTCGGCTTCGCGTGGCTCGCGAAGGTCGGGCCGGACCGCGTCGTGCTCGCGTTCGCGATCGGCATCGAGGCGTTCGCGAGCGTCGGGCTCGGCACGGCCGCGTTCAGCGCGTTCATCGCGCGCACGACCGACCCGCGCTTCACGGCGACGCAGTTCGCGCTGTTCACGAGCCTCGCCGTCGTGCCGCGGACGTTCGCGAACGCCGGCGCCGGCTACCTGGTCGAAGCGGCGGGCTGGTTCGACTTCTTCCTGCTGTGCGGCGCGCTCGGGCTGCCGGGGCTGCTGCTGTTGCCGAAGGTCGCGCCGTGGCGGCAAGATGCCCGACCGGTGGCGGTCGACGGGAAGGTTCGATGACGAGGCGGCGGACGATGAGGAGCTGGTTCGGCGGCGCGGCCGTCGCGACGGCGCTCGCGTGCGGGTTCGCGCCGCCGGCCGCGCCGGCGCAGGACCTCGAGACGCAGCTCGAGCGCCAGTCGATCCAGCAGTACCAGCAGCTGATCGAGCAGGCGCGCGCGAAGAACGCGCTGGCGACCGAGCGCAATCCGGACCTCCAGCGGCTGCACCGCATCGAGGAACGCATCCTGCCGTACACGTACGCGATCAACGCGCGCGCGAAGATGTGGAACTGGGAGATCAACCTGCTCCGCAGCGACACGATCAACGCGTTCTGCATGCCGGGCGGCAAGATCGTGTTCTTCAACGGCATCATCCAGAAGCTCGCGCTGACCGACGACGAGATCGCGATCGTGATGGGTCACGAGATGACGCACGCGCTGAAGGAGCACGGCGTCGACCAGATGAAGAAGCAGATGTACGGCGGCGTCGCGGCCGGCGTCGGCGGCGCGCTGTTGTCGGCGTGGCTCGGCATCGATCCGAACCTCACGAGCCTCGGCGCACGCGCCGCGAACAGCCTGTTCCAGCTGCACTTCTCGCGTGCCGACGAGGCGGAGGCGGACGCGGTCGGCCTCGAGCTGGCGGCGCGCGCCGGGTACGACCCGCGCGCCGGCGTGGCGCTGTGGCAGAAGATGGGACGCGCCTCGAAGGGGGCGCCGCCGCAGTTCCTGTCGGACCATCCGGCCGACGCGAACCGCATCGCCGAGATCCAGCGTCGCCTGCCGGCCGTGCTGCCGCTGTACGCGAAGGCGATCGGCAGGCCGGTCGCGGATCTGCCGCCGTATCGCACGAACGAGATCGCCGCGGTCGCGGCGCCGAACCGATGAAAGGATCCCGATGATCTTCGACCACCTCAGCCTGAAGGTCGGCGACTTCGCGAAGAGCCGCGCGTTCTTCGCCGAGGCGCTGCGGCCGCTCGACATCGAGGCCATCGTCGACGGCGACGGCTTCGTCGGCTTCGGCCGCGACGGCAAGCCGCAGCTGTTCCTGTCGGCCGGCGACGCGCAGAAGCCGCTGCACCTCGCGTTCTCGACGCTCACCCGCGAAGCGGTGCGCGGCTTCCATCGGGCCGCGCTCGCGGCCGGCGGACAGGACCACGGCGCGCCGGGCCTGCGTCCGCAATACCATCCGCACTACTACGCCGCGTTCGTGATCGGGCCCGACGGCCACAACATCGAGGCCGTCAGCCACGCGCCGACGGACTGACGCTCAGTCCATCAGCCCGGCGGCGAGCAGGCCGCCGTCGACGTTCAGCACGTGGCCGGTGACGAAGCTCGACGCCGCGTCGTCGAGCAGGAACGCGATCGACCCGGCGATCTCCTGCGGGTTCGCGTAGCGCCGCTGCGGCACGAGCGCGGTCCAGCGCGCCTTCGCCTCGGGCGTGTGCATCGCGTCGACGAGCGGCGTCGCCACCGGGCCCGGCGACACCGCGTTGACGCGGATACCGTCGGCCGCGAGCTCGAGCGCCATCACCTGCGTGAGCACGATGACGCCGGCCTTCGCGGCGCCGTACGCGGCGCGTTCGACGTTGCCGCGCTGGCCGGCCGTCGACGCGACGTTGACGATCGCGCCGCCGCGCCCGGCCGCGCGCAGCGCGTCGACGACGGCGCGTGCGACGACGAACGTCCCGACGACGTGGACCTCGTGCATGCGCCGCAGGTCGTCGGGCGTCGTGTCGACGAAGCGCTTGGCGATGCCGACGCCGGCCGCGTTGACGAGCCCGTCGACGGCGCCGTCGAGTTCGGTCAGCTCGGCGACCTTGGCCGCGACCGCGCGCTCGTCGACGATGTCGACGCGGTGCCAGCCGACGCCGTCGACCGACGCGGCCGCCTGCGCGAGCGCCGCCGGGTCGCGGTCGAACACGGCGACGCGCCAGCCGCGCTCGACGAGCAGCCGCGCGGTCGCGAGCCCGATACCCGACGCGCCGCCGGTGACGATGCAGGTGTTCATCCGGCGGTCCTCGCGCGAATCGCGCGGTCGGGGCGCATGCTCGTTTTCATCGGTGTGCCGGTCGGCGGCGCTTCGGTAGACTCGTCGCCCTCGCCAGGAGGAGACGACATGAACGACAAGATGATGAACCATGCGACGCGACGCGACGTGCTGAGGCTCGGCGCGGCGGCCGGCGTCGCGGCGGTCGCGACGTCGGTGGGTCCGTTCGCGGCGCCGGCCAGAGCCGCCGAGTTCAGCTACAAGTACGCGAACAACCTGCCGGCGACGCACCCGATGAACCTGCGGGCGAAGGAGTTCGCGGACCGCATCGAGAAGGAATCGAACGGGCGCGTCGCGTTCCAGATCTTCCCGTCGAACCAGCTCGGCAGCGACACCGACATGCTGAGTCAGGTGCGCTCCGGCGCCATCGAGTTCTTCACGCTGTCGGGGCTGATCCTGTCGACGCTCGTGCCGGTCGCGTCGATCAACGGCATCGGCTTCGCGTTCCCCGACTACGACGCGGTGTGGAAGGCGATGGACGGCGACCTCGGCGCGCACGTGCGCGCCGAGATCGGCAAGGCCGGCCTCGTCGCGATGGACAAGATCTGGGACAACGGCTTCCGGCAGATCACGTCGAGCACGAAGCCGATCGCCTCGCCGGCCGACCTGAAGGGCTTCAAGATCCGCGTGCCGGTCAGCCCGCTGTGGACGTCGATGTTCAAGGCGTTCGACGCGTCGCCGGCGTCGATCAACTTCGCGGAGGTCTATTCGGCGCTGCAGACGAAGGTCGTCGAGGGGCAGGAAAATCCGCTGGCCGTGATCTCGACCGCCAAGCTGTACGAGGTGCAGAAGTATTGCTCGCTGACGAACCACATGTGGGACGGCTTCTGGATGCTCGCGAACAAGCGTGCGTGGGACCGGCTGCCGCCCGACCTGCAGGCGATCGTCGCGCGCAACTGGAACGCGGCGGCCGTCGCCGAGCGCGCCGACACCGCGAAGCTGAACGCGGGCCTGCAGGCGGATCTCGCGAAGCAGGGCCTCGCGTTCAACCAGCCGAAGCCCGACGAGTTCCGCGACACGCTGCGGCGCGCGGGCTTCTACGCGGAGTGGAAGACGAAGTACGGACCGGAGGCGTGGGGGCTGCTGGAAAAGGTGTCGGGGACGCTGGCGTAGGGAGGCTGGCGCGGGGAGCTGGCGTCGGGGATGCTGGTGCGGTGGGACGCTGGCGCAGCGAATGCCGGCGGACCGGCACGGACGCATCGGTCACCTGGATCGTCGGTCCCGCGAAGGCGGGAACCCGGCGTCTTGATCTTCAGGCCGTGCATGCATCGACCGCGAAGGCCGCTGGGTTCCCGCCTGCGCGGGAACGACAATCGTGGGCGACCCTCACCGCCGCGAGACGACGACCATGGGCGCACCGCGCCTGCGCGAGAACGAGACACACGGGCGGCCCTCGCCCTCCGTGGGACGACGCATCGACGACTCGAACGAACCCTTCGCCGGAACGACGACCATGAGCGCCTCGATCCACGCTCCGCGCCGCCGACCACGATGACGCGAGGCCTCGCGGCGGCGACCCGATGATCGAAGCAGCAGATCGCCGTCCGCACGCCGACGCGGCGACGGGCCGTCCGGACACCGGCGGATCGAGCGCCCGTCGCCCGCTTCGCGGCCGCGGCCCATCGAGTCCTCGCGATCGCCGTCGAGGTGCCCGCCGCGATCCTCGTCGCTGTCGAGATGGTCGTGCTGTTCGCCGGCGTCGTGTCGCGCTACGGCTTCCGGCATCCGCTCGTCTGGTCGGACGAACTCGCGTCGATCCTGTTCCTGTGGCTCGCGATGCTCGGCGCGGTCGTCGCGTTCGAGCGCAGCGCGCACATGCGGATGACCGCGGTCGTCGCGCGATTCACCGCGAGTCGACGGGCGTGGGCCGAGACCGCGGCGCTGATCGTGCCGATCGTCTTCCTCGCGTGCGTGCTGCCGCCGGCGCTCGACTACGCGCGCGGCGAGCTCGACATCACGACGCCGGCCCTCGAGATCACGAACGCGTGGCGCGCCGCGGCGCTGCCGGTCGGCATCGTGCTGATGATCGCGTTCGCGCTGCTGCAGCTCGCGCGGCAGGCGTCGTGGGGGCGCACCGCGGCCACGGCGATCGTCGCCGCCGCGATCGTCGGCGCGCTGGTGGCCGTCGCGATCGCGGCGCCCGGCGTGTTCGCGATGCTCGGACGCTGGAACCTCGTGCTGTTCTTCGTCGTCGGCGTCGGCGCGATGGTGCTGTCCGGCATCCCGATCGCGTTCTCCTTCGGCCTCGCGGCGTTCGGCTTCATCGTGCTGACGACCGGCGCGCCCGCGTCGGTCGTCGTCGGCCGCATGGACGAGGGCATGTCGCACCTGATCCTGCTCGCGGTGCCGCTGTTCATCTTCCTCGGCGGGCTGATCGAGGTGACCGGCATGGCGCGCACGATGGTCGACTTCCTCGCCGCGCTGCTCGGTCACGTCAAGGGCGGCCTGTCGTACGTGCTGCTCGGCGCGATGGTCCTCGTGTCGGGCATCTCGGGCGCGAAGGCCGCGGACATGGCCGCCGTCGCGCCGGTGCTGTTCCCCGAGATGAAGCGGCGCGGCGCCGCGCCCGGCGAGCTCGTCGCGCTGCTGTCGGCGTCCGGCGCGATGTCGGAGACGATCCCGCCGAGCCTCGTGCTGATCACGATCGGCTCGGTGACCGGCGTGTCGATCGCGGCGTTGTTCACCGGCGGCCTGCTGCCGGCGCTCGTCCTCGCGCTCGCGCTCGCCGCGGTCGCGCGCTGGCGGGCGAAGGACGATCCGGGCACGACGCGACGCGCGCCGTGGCGGACCGCCGCGAAGCTGTTCGTCGTCGCGCTGCCCGGCCTCGCGCTGCCGTTCATCATCCGCACCGCGGTGATCGAGGGTGTCGCGACGGCGACCGAGGTCTCGACGATCGGCGTCGCGTACGCGCTCGTCGTCGGGCTCATCGCGCGGCACTGTCCACCGCGCGCGCTCGGCAAGCTGCTCGTCGACACCGCGAGCCTGTCGGGCGCGATCCTGCTGATCATCGGCACCGCGACCGCGATGGCGTGGGCGCTGACGCAGTCCGGCTTCTCGGGCGCGCTCGCGCAGGCGATGGGATCGATGCCGGGCGGCCGCGCGAGCTTCGTCGCGCTGTCGATCGTCGCGTTCGTCGTGCTCGGCAGCGTGCTCGAGGGGATTCCCGCGATCGTGCTGTTCGGCCCGCTGCTGTTCCCGATCGCGCGGATGGTCGGCGTCCACGAGGTCCACTACGCGATGGTCGTCGTGCTCGCGATGGGCATCGGCCTGTTCGCGCCGCCGTTCGGCGTCGGCTACTACGCGGCGTGCGCGATCGGCCGCGTCGACCCGGCGGCCGGGATGCGGCCGATCGTCGGCTATCTCGTCGCGCTGCTGATCGGGCTCGCCGCCGTGGCGCTCGTGCCGTGGCTGTCGATCGGATTCCTGTGACCGCGAGCCGGTCGGGCGCGCGACGTCAGATCGTCATCAGGTCCTGCCCGACGATGATCCGGCCGTCGTAGTACTTGCGCACGCCTTCGGTCCACATCGCGTCCGTGATCGCGGGGTCGGCGCCCGGCACGAGGTGGCTCAGGACCAGCGTCTTCACGCGCGCGGCCGCGGCGACCTTGCCGAGCTGCTCCGTCGTCGTGTGCGCCTTCATCAGATGGTCGAGCAGCGTCGGCGCGTTGTTGTCGGCGGCCATCAGCTTCTCGAGCGCGGGGAGGTACATGACCTCGTGCACCAGCACGTCGGCGTCCTTCGCGAGCCGGATCAGGTTCTCGCTGTACGTCGTGTCCCCGGAAAACACGACCGATCGCGGTCCTTGCGACGAGCGGGTATCGAACCGATACGCGAACGCGGGCTTGAGCGTGTAGTGGTCGACGAGCGCGGCCGTCACGCGCACCCGGTCGTCCTCCATCACGACGCCGCCGGCGTCGATCTCCTTGACCTGGATCAGCGACGCGAGGTGCGGCCGGCCCTCCTCCGACTCGCGGATGTCGAGGTCGACCTTCTGCATGTCGACGAAGTCGTCGATCATCTTGCCGAGCCGCGGCGGGCCGAACAGATGGACCGGCGTCTTCAGGCCCGATCCCCATGCGAGCAGCAGCAGCGTGCCGAGGTCCGCGACGTGATCCGAGTGCAGGTGCGTGACGAACACGTCGTCGAGCGCATTGAGCCGCACGCCCGCCTTGACGAGCTGCGTGGCGACGCCGTTGCCGCAGTCGATCACGTACGGCTTGCCGTCGACGAGCAGCAGGTTCGCGGGCTGGCTGCGCTGCGGCGACGGCGTCGGGCCGCCTTTCGTGCCGAGCAGGACGACCTGCGTCCCGCGCTGGGCGGCGGGCGCCTGCGCGAAGGCGTCGAGCCAGGCCGGCGCGAGCAGCGTGGCGACGGCGGCTTTGGAGAACGATCGGCGGGTGGAATCGATCATGTGCGTCCTTGGTGGGGGCCGAGGCGCGACGCTACACCAAACGCTCGACCTTCCGCTTCTTCCACACCAGCCGGTAGTAGGCGCTCTGCAGCACGAGCATCGAGACGAACGCGATCGGGTACGCCATCCACACGCCCTCGATGCCGTAGCGGCCGGCGAGCGCGTACGCGGACGGCACCTCGACGACGGCGATGCAGAGGATCGAGATGCCGGTCGGCACCAGCACCGCGCCCGACGCGCGCATCACGCCGCTCAGCACCGCGGCGCAGCCGTACACGACGCTGCTCCACAGCATGATGTGCAGCAGCGACTGCGCGAGGTCGACGACCGGCGCGCTCGTGATGAAGACGCCGATCAGGTGACGCGACCAGAGATAGCCGACGACGACCAGCGTGCCGGTCAGCACGAGGTTCATCCGGAGCGCCGGTCGCGGTGATCGCGCCGAGCCGGTCCGCGCGGCCGGCGCCGATCGCCTGCGCGCCGAGGATCGACGCGGTGATCGCGATCGACATCGCCGGGAACTGCACGTAGTTCACGACCTGGTTGACGGCGCCGTACGCGGCGGTCGCGTCGGCGCCGAAGCGGTTGACGAGCGCGAGCAGCGCGATCTCGGCCAGCGACATCACGATCACCTGCATGCCGGTCGGCAGGCCGATGCGCACGACGAGCCGCATCAGCGCGGGTCGATGCGCAGCGCCGCGAACAGCTCGCGGTCCGGCGCGAGCGGATGGTCGCGGCGCCGCATCCACCACGCGAGGAACGCGAGCGCGACGACGAACGCGCAGATCGACGCGGCCGCAGCCGACGTCACGCCCATCGGCGGCAGCCCGAGCCAGCCGCGGATGAACGCCGGCGTCAGCACGGCCGACGTGCCGGTCGAGATCAGCAGCGCGTACAGCGGCGTGACCGTGTCGCCGACGCCGCGCATCAGCTGCGTCGACAGCAGGAACACGAGCAGGCCGGGCATCGCGAACATCATCACGCGCGCGTAGCCGGTCGCGTCCGGCAGCACCGACGGCGGCGTGCGCAGCAGCCGCAGCAGCGGCTCGGTGAAGAAGCCGCCGACGACCGCGACGACGAGGCCGATCGCGAGGCCGAGCGCGAGCGCGGTGCCGGCGATCGCCTTGACCTTGTGGACCTCGCGCGCGCCCCACGCCTGGCCGATCAGCACCGACGCGCCGGCGCCGACGCCGATCACGAGCGAGATCAGGAAGAACACGAGCGGGAAGACGGCCGCGATCGCGGCGAGCGCATGCGTGCCGAGCATCTGCCCGACGAAGACGCTGTTGAACGTCCCCGACAGCGACTGCAGGACGTTCGCGAACAGCATCGGGCCGAGGAAGCGCAGGAAGCTGCGCCACAGCGGCTTCGCGTGGACCGGCGGCGCGACGCCGCGCGACGAGGCGGCCGACGCGAGCGTCGTGTCGGTCTCGGCCACGAGGGTCAGCTGCCCACGGCGCCGACGACGCAGCAGAGCGCGGCGACGATCGTCAGCCGGAGGCGCAGCGGCAGCCACGCGGCGATGCCGGTCGCGACGTACGCGGAGCGGTCGAACAGGTAGCAGGCGACGAGCGTCGCCGCGAGGATCACGAGGCCGAGGCCGGGACGCAGCAGCACGGCGATCCATGCGACGATCGACGGCATCACGCCCCACACGAACAGCCGCGCGCGCGGCCCGGGCGCCGGGAACGCGAGGCCCCAGTGGATGCCGCCGATGAACGAGACGACGACCGCCGCATAGACGGAGAGCGCGCGGACGGCGAGCACGTGCGCATCGGCATCGCTCGTCCACACGACGATCGCGCCGACGACGAACGGGATCAACGCGAGATGGCCGAGGCCGCCGGCGACGCCGGCGGTCGGACGGGCGGACGGGTCAGGCACGTCGGCGCTTTCGGACAGGGGACGGCGCATTGTCGTCGAAGCGCCGGCGCCGGTCCGTGAGACGGCCCCGCATCGAGCCGTCGGTCCGCGTCACGGCGCGAACGCGTAGTCGATCGTCAGCGGTGCGTGGTCGGAGAAGCGCGCCTCCTTGTAGATCGACGCGGCGAACGCGCGCGCGGCGATGCCCGGCGTCGCGATCTGGTAGTCGATCCGCCAGCCGACGTTCTTCGCCCACGCCTGGCCGCGATTGCTCCACCACGTGTAGCTGTCGCCGGTCGCGTCCGGATGGAGGCGACGATAGACGTCGACCCAGCCGAGCTCGTCGAACACGCGCGACAGCCACGCGCGCTCTTCCGGCAGGAAGCCCGAGTTCTTGCGGTTGCCGCGCCAGTTCTTCAGGTCGATCTCGCGATGCGCGATGTTCCAGTCGCCGCAGATCACGAACTCGCGGCCGGTCGTCTCGCTCTCGTGCTTCAGCGCCGCGAGGTGCGGCAGGAACTCGTCGAGGAAGCGGAACTTCGCCTGCTGGCGCTCGGGCGAACTCGACCCCGACGGCGCGTACAGGCTGATGACCGCGAGCTTGCCGAGGCCGTCGCCCGGGTCATGGTCGAAGTCGGCGCGCACGTAGCGGCCCTCGGCGTCGAACTCCTGCGATCGAAAGCCGATATGCGTGCGCGCCGGCGGCCGTCGCGCGTACAGACCAGCGCCGCTATAACCCCGCTTTTCGGCGAAATGAAACCAGCCGGTGTGCGTAGCATGGGCGAGCATGTCGGCGGTCAGGTCGTCGTGCTGCGCCTTGAGCTCCTGGACGCAGACCACGTCGGCGCGTTGCGCGGCCAGCCATTCGAACGCGCCCTTGCGCGCCGCGGCGCGGATGCCGTTCAGATTCAGCGAGATAATGCGGAAGGTCGCGCGCGCGGACGACGACGTCGCCGCGGCGCCCCGCGCCGCCGGCGGCGCGACATCGGCCGTCGGTCGCGGCGGCTTGCGGGACGTGCGAGGCTTCGCGATCATCGGCGGTCGATCGAGCCGGCACGAAAGGAAAATGCGTCGATGCGACAGACGCCGATGAACGAGAGAACGATTTGAGGGATCACCGACGCGCATTCATCGATTTCGCCCTGGCAAGACGCGCGCTGGCGTTCGGCGACTTCACCACGAAGGCGGGCAGGCGCTCGCCGTACTTCTTCAACACCGGCCGCTTCGACAGCGGCGCCGCGGTCGGCGAGCTCGGCCGATTCTATGCGATGGCCCTCGTCGAGGCGGAGCGCGAGCATGGGCTCGCGTTCGACATGCTGTTCGGGCCGGCCTACAAGGGCATCACGCTCGCCGCGGCGACGGCGATCGCGCTCGCGGCGCTGCCGGCCGACGACGGCGGACGCGACGTCGGCTTCGCGTACAACCGCAAGGAGGCGAAGGCGCACGGCGAGGCCGGACTGCTGGTCGGGGCGCCGCTCGCGGGCCGCGTCGTCATCGTCGACGACGTGCTGACCGACGGCGCGTCGAAGCGCGAGTCGGTCGACATCATCCGCGCCGCCGGCGCCGAGCCGGTCGCCGTGCTGATCGCGATGGACCGGATGGAGCGCAAGGACGACGCCGGCTCGACCGCGTCGGCCGTGCAGACGTTCGAGGCGGACTACGGGATCCCGGTGTACGCGATCGCGAACCTCGACGACCTGATGGCATGGCTCGGCGCGGACGAGGCCGGTGCGCTCGCCGCGCACGCGCCGGCGGTCGCGGCGTATCGCGCGCGCTACGGCGCGACCGCGCCGGTCGCCGACCGGAGGGCCGCGTCATGACGGCACGATCCGGGATCGCCGGCCTCGTCGTCGGCCGTCGCCGCGGGGGCGCCGCTCGCGCCGGCGCAGGGCGCCCAGTTCCTCTACACGTGCCGCGACAGCAGCGGCCGCACGCTGACGTCGGATCGGCCGCCCGCCGATTGCGCCGGCGTCGATGCGCGAACTGACGCCGAGCGGCGTCGTGCGTCGCGAGATCGCGCCGCCGCTGACCGCCGAGCAGCAGCGTCAGCAAGGACGCCGACGAGCGTGCGCGGCGCGCGGCCGAGGAGGCGGTCCGCGAGCAGCATCGGCGCGACACGGCGCTGCTGACGGCGTACCAGAACGAGGACCAGATCGAGGACGCGCGTCGTCGGGCGCTGGCCGATGCGAACGCGAACATCCACGCGTCGCGAGGAGCGGCTCGCCGACCTGCAGAACGAGAAGAAGGCGCTCGCGCAGGAGGCGGAGGGCTACCGCGGCAAGCCGATGCCGCCGCTGTTCAAGCGCAAGCATCGACGACAACCAGACGCTGATCGACGACGAGCAGGCCGCGATCCGGCAGCGTCAGGCGGACGTCGAGCGCATCAACCAGCGCTACGACGACGAGAAGCAGCGCTTCCGCGAGCTGAACGCGGCCGCAAGCGCTGACCGCGCCGCGTCACGGGCGCTCGTCGCGCGAGCTTGCGGCGCAGCAGTTCGTTGAGCTGCTGCGGGTTGGCGCGGCCGCCGGTCGCCTTCATCGCCTGGCCGACGAAGTAGCCGAACAGCTTCTCCTTGCCGGCGCGATAGTCGGCGCGCTGCGACGGACTCTTCGCGAGGATGTCGTCGATCGTGGCCTCGAGCGCGCCGCTGTCGCTGATCTGCTCGAGCCCGCGCTCGGCGATCAGCGCGTCGACGTCGGCGCTCGACGCCGGCGACGCCGCGAGTTCCGCGAACAGCGCCTTCGCCTGCTTCGCGTTGATGCGCCCGTCGACGACGCGCGCGACCAGCGTCGCGAGCGTCGCCGCGTCGACCGGCGGGTCGGCCCAGTCGCCGCCCGCTCGTTGATCGCGGCCGACACGTCGCCCATGATCCAGTTCGCGGCCTGCTTCGCATGCGCCGCGCCGAGCCGCGCGACGACCGCATCGAAGTAGCGCGCCGTGTCCTTCGACGCCGTCAGCGTCTGCGCGTCGTAGTCGGACAGGCCGTAGTCCGCGACCAGTCGCTCGCGCATCGCGCCCGGCAGCTCCGGCATCGACGCCCGCACGCGCTCGACCCACTCGGGCGCGATCACGAGCGGCGGCAGGTCGGGGTCGGGGAAGTAGCGATAGTCGTGCGCGTCCTCCTTGCTGCGCATCGGACGCGTCTCGCCGCGGTCCGGGTCGAACAGCCGCGTCTCCTGGACGACGGTGCCGCCGTCCTCGATCAGCGCGATCTGCCGCGCGACCTCGTAGTCGATCGCCTGCTGCATGAAGCGGAACGAGTTGAGGTTCTTGATCTCGCAGCGCGTGCCGAACGCCGGCTGCCCGACCGGCCGCACCGACACGTTCGCGTCGCAGCGGAACGAGCCTTCCTGCATGTTGCCGTCGCAGATGCCGAGCCACACGACGAGCGCGTGCAGCGCCTTCGCGTACGCGACCGCCTCGGCCGACGAGCGCATCTCGGGCTCGCTGACGATCTCGAGCAGCGGCGTGCCGGCGCGGTTCAGGTCGATGCCGCTCGACTTCTCGCCGTGCAGCCCGACGAAGTCCTCGTGCAGCGACTTGCCGGCGTCTTCCTCGAGGTGCGCGCGCGTCAGGCGGACCGTCTCGGACCACCGCCTTCGCCGTGGTCGTCGACGACGAACGTGACCGCGCCCCCCTGACACGACCGGCAGCTCGTACTGGCTGATCTGATAGCCCTTCGGGAGGTCGGGATAGAAGTAGTTCTTTCGCGCGAAGATCGACAGCGGCGCGATCGTCGCGCCGATCGCGAGGCCGAAGCGGATCGCGCGGTCGACGGCGCCGCGGTTGAGCACCGGCAGCGTGCCCGGCAGCGCGAGGTCGACCGGCGCCGCCTGCACGTTCGGCGCGGCGCCGAACGCGGTCGACGCGCCGCTGAAGATCTTCGAGGCCGTCGAGAGCTGCGTGTGCGTCTCGAGGCCGATGACGGTTTCCCAGTTCATGACGGTGTGCGGTGGCGATCCATCGGTCGATTGTCGCCCGGTCCGAGGCCCGGGTTCCATCCCTTCTTCGTCGGTCCGCGCTGCGGCGTCACCGGCGCTCGAACGTCGCGAGCAGCGCCGCGGCACCGACGAACAGCGTGCCGAACGCGCGGTTCAACCAGCGCAGGTGATGCGGCTCGCGCAGCGTCGCGAACACGCGGGCGGCGAGCAGCGTGTAGCCGCTCATCACGACCGCGTCGGTGAAGAACAGCGTCGCGGCGCAGATCGCGTACTGCGGCCGTTGCGGCGCCTGCGGGTCGATGAACTGCGGCAGCACCGCGAGCATGAAGACGATGCCCTTCGGGTTGCTGAGGTTGATCAGCACCGCGCGCGCGAACATCCGCCTGCGCGACGACGGCGGCGCGTCGTCGAGGCGCACCGGCCCCGCATCGGCCCGCCACTGCGCGATGCCGAGCCACAGCAGGTACAGCACGCCGAACCACTTGATCGCGACGAACGCGGCGGCGCTCGTCGCGAGCACGGCGCCGAGCCCGAGCGCGACGATCGCGACGAGTCCGGTGACGCCGAGCTGCACGCCGAGGATCGTCGGGATCGATCGAGCGAAGCCGTAGCGCATCCCGCTGCTCATGCACGCGATCGCGCCGGCGCCCGGCGCGAGGCTGATCAGCCACGACGCGACGAAGAGCGCGAGCCACGTCGACCAGGTCATCGGCGAGCCGTCGTCGGGCGCGTCATCGGCGATCGGCCGTCAATGCACGACGGCGCATCGACCCGACGCCGGATCGAACAGCACCGGCCATGCCTCGCCGTAGATGCCGTCGGTGCAGCGCGCCTCGCAGCCGGCGTGCGCGAGCGTCACGCGATCCGGCTCCTGCCACACGAACAGCCGGCAGCCGCTGCCGTCCTTCGCGACGAGCTCGATCTGCGGCTTCTCGCGCGTCTGGCGGAAATCGTCGAGCGCGAAGCGGCACGTGCCGCGACGTCCGACCCACAGTCGCCAGTCGACCGCCCGCACGCGGTTGTCGTCGACGACGAGTCGCGCGTCCTCGCGGAAGCCGTCCTCCTCCTGCTGCGTGCAATGCGCGTCGATCGTGATCGCGTGGTACGCGATCGGGGTCGGACGCGACGCGCAGCCGCCCGCGATCATCGCGGCGGCGACGCAGCCGAGGACGACGGCGCGGCGCATGCGTTCACGCGAATCCGTCCGGCACGCGCGCGTGCCAGTCGGTCGCCTGCTGGAAGCGATGCGCGATCGCGAGCATCCGCGCCTCGTCGAAGTAGTTGCCGATGATCTGCAGCCCGACCGGCCGGCCGCGCTCGCCGAAGCCGCACGGGATCGACATCCCCGGCAGCCCCGCGAGGCTGACCGACAACGTGAAGATGTCGGCGAGGTATTCGGCGACGGGGTCGGCCGCCGCGTCGGACTTCGTGCCGATGTCCCACGCGACGGTCGGCGCGACAGGGGCCATCAGCACGTCGCAGCGCGGGCCGCCGTCGCCCGTGAAGGCCGCGCGGAAGTCGTCGGCGATCAGCCGCCGCAGCTTCTGGGCCTGCAGGTAGTACGCGTCGTAGTAGCCGTGCGACAGCACGTAGGTGCCGATCAGGATGCGCCGCTTGACCTCCCAGCCGAAGCCTTCGGCGCGGGTCTTCGCGTACATCGACTCGAGGCCGTCGTAGTCGGCCGCACGATGACCGTAGCGCACGCCGTCGAAGCGCGACAGGTTCGACGACGCCTCGGCCGGCGCGATCACGTAGTAGGCCGGGATCGACAGGTCGGTGCGCGGCAGCGACACGTCGACGAGTTTCGCGCCGAGCCGCTCGTACTCGCGCAGCGCGGCGCGGACCGCGGCCTCGACGTCGGGCGACGTGCCGCCGCCGAAGTACTCGCGCGGCAGGCCGATCACGAGGCCGTCGAGGCGCAAGCCGTCGAGCTCGCGCGCGAAGTCCTCCGGCGGCCGCTCGACCGACGTCGAGTCGCGCGCGTCGAAGCCGGCCATGTGGTTCAGCAGCAGCGCGCAGTCCTCGGCGGTCTGCGCGATCGGACCGCCCTGGTCGAGGCTCGACGCGAACGCGATCATGCCCCAGCGCGAAACGCGGCCGTAGGTCGGCTTGAGTCCCGTCACGCCGCACATCGCGGCCGGCTGGCGGATCGAGCCGCCGGTGTCGGTGCCGGTCGCGGCCGGCGCGAGTCGCGCCGCGACGATCGCGGCCGAGCCGCCCGACGTGCCGCCGGGGATCGCGACCGGATCCCACGGGTTCTTCACCGGCCCGAAGTACGAATGCTCGTTCGACGAGCCCATCGCGAACTCGTCGCAGTTCGCCTTGCCGAGCGTGACGACGCCTTCGGCCGCGAGCCGCTCGACGACGGTCGCGTCGAACGGACTCTTGTAGTGCTCGAGCATCCGCGAGCCGGCGGTCGATCGGAAGTCGCGCGTCGCGAAGATGTCCTTGTGCGCGATCGGGATGCCGGTCAGCGGCGCGGCGTCGCCGGCCGCGAGGCGCGCGTCGGCCGCGCGCGCCTGCGCGAGCGTCGACGTCGCGGTCGACGTCGATGAACGCGTTGAGCCCGCGATGCGCATCGATCCGCGCGAGGTAGTCGTTCGCGAGCTCGACCGCCGACACCTCGCGTGCGCGAAGCGCGTCGCCGAGCGCGCGGACGGTGCGCGGCTCGACCGTCATTCGATGACCTTCGGGACGAGGTACAGCCCGTCGTCGACCGACGGGGCGACCGCCTGGTAGTCGGCGCGCCGGTCGGGCTCGGTCACGACGTCGTCGCGCATCCGCAGCGCGACCGCGCCGACCGCGGCGAGCGGCGTCGTCAGCGGCTCGACGCCGCGCGTGTCGACCGCCTGCATCGTCTCGATCAGCGTGAAGATGTCGGCGAGTTGCGCGGCCGTGGCCGCGGTCTCGGCGTCGGTCAGCGCGATGCGCGCGAGACGGGCGATGCGCGTGACGTCGGCGTCGGAGAAGGTGGCCATGCGGAAGGATCGGTAGGACGGCCCGGCGCGGCGCGGCGAAGGCTTCGACCGAGCCGCGGCGATCGCGCAACGCGCGCGGCCGGAAGCGGACGACGACCGTTTTTCAACGCCGTCGAACGCCGAGGAGGCCGGGATTATAAGGTATGATCCTCGACCAACTCGAGGCGACGGCCCGGCGTTTCGGCCACGCGCCCTGCATCACCAATCTCTTGAGAAAACCTCTTCGAGGGAGCCGCCCGCGGGCCGGGTGGTGCGGCCGGCGTCCGGCGTCGCGCGCCAGCGCCCCGCCTTCGGATGCCGTCCGGAATCGCCCCGACCGCGCGCTCGCGGGTCGCCGGATCGTCCGGTACGCCACGCGCCGCCGGAGTCACGCCCACTTCAGCAGGACAACAGCATGTTCGGATTTCTTCGCAGCTACCTGTCGACCGATCTCGCGATCGACCTCGGCACCGCCAACACCCTGATCTACGTCCGCGGCAAGGGCATCGTGCTCGACGAGCCGTCGGTCGTCGCGATCCGCCAGGAAGGCGGCCCGAACGGCAAGAAGGCGATCCAGGCGGTCGGCAAGGAAGCCAAGGCGATGCTCGGCAAGGTGCCCGGCAACATCGAGGCGATCCGCCCGATGAAGGACGGCGTCATCGCCGACTTCGTCGTCACCGAGCAGATGATCAAGCAGTTCATCAAGATGGTCCACGAGTCGCGGCTGTTCAGCCCGAGTCCGCGGATCATCATCTGCGTGCCGTGCGGCTCGACGCAGGTCGAGAAGCGCGCGATCCGCGACGCGGCGCTCGGCGCCGGCGCGAGCAACGTCTACCTGATCGAGGAGCCGATGGCCGCCGCGATCGGCGCCGGCCTGCCGGTGTCCGAGGCGACCGGCTCGATGGTCGTCGACATCGGCGGCGGCACGACCGAGGTGGGCGTGATCTCGCTCGGCGGCATGGTCTACAAGGGCAGCGTGCGCGTCGGCGGCGACAAGTTCGACGAGGCGATCATCAACTACATCCGGCGCAACTACGGGATGCTGATCGGCGAGCAGACCGCCGAGGCGATCAAGAAGTCGATCGGCAGCGCGTTCCCGGGCTCCGAGGTCAAGGAGATGGAGGTCAAGGGCCGCAACCTGTCCGAAGGCGTGCCGCGCTCGTTCACGATCTCGAGCAACGAGATCCTCGAGGCGCTGACCGACCCGATCAACAACATCGTGTCGGCGGTCAAGAGCGCGCTCGAGCAGACGCCGCCGGAACTCGGCGCCGACATCGCCGACAAGGGGATGATGCTGACCGGCGGCGGCGCGCTGCTGCGCGACCTCGACCGGCTGCTGATGGAGGAGACCGGGCTGCCGGTCGTCGTCGCGGAGGACCCGCTGACCTGCGTCGTGCGCGGCTGCGGCATGGCGCTCGAACGGATGGACAAGCTCGGCTAGCATCTTCACGAACGAGTAGGGGACGCGGCCCCATGAGTCGGGTGCTCGTCCCGGCGCAGGGCGCGTCCCGATAGGGCGGCCGGGCCGGAACCCGATCGTGCGAACGGTGCGCCGCGCGCCATCCGACGTCGTCCTTCGCCGGGGCGACCGCCTTCCGGGACGCGGGACGCGTCGCTCCCGGCGCCTTTCCCGGCGCTGATCCGAGATGGACCAGGTCGCGCCGCCGCTCTTCAAGCAGGGCCCGTCCGCGTTCGCGCGGCTGTTCTTCTTCGCCGTCCTCGCGCTGACGCTGCTCGTCGCCGACACCCGCTTCGACGTGCTGCGCTACGTCCGCCTCGGCCTGGGCACCGCGCTCTACCCGGTGCAGCGCGGTGTCGTCGCGCCGACGCAATGGGCGTCGAGGCTGTTCGGCTACTTCGAGGCGCTCGATCGCGTCGAGGCCGACAACGAGCGGCTCGCGCGCGAGAAGAACGAACTCGCGCAGACCGCGCTGCGGGCCGCGAGCCTCGAGGCGGAGAACGAGCACCTGCGCAAGCTCGCCGCGCTGCGCGAGGGGCTGAAGCCGAAGTCGGTCGCGGCCGAGATCCTGTACGACGCGCGCGACCCGTTCTCGCGCAAGGTCATCGTCGACCGCGGCACCGAGGACGGCGTCGAGCGCGGCCAGCCGGTGATCGACGAGTCGGGCGTGGTCGGCCAGATCACGCGCGTCTTCCCGATGTCGTCGGAGGTCACGCTGCTGACGGACCGCGAGCAGGCGATCGCCGTGCAGAACGTGCGGACCGGCGTGCGCGGCATCGCGTACGGCAACTCGGCCGGCGGCGCGGCCGGTCAGATCGACCTGCGCTTCATGCCGTCGAACGTCGACGTCAAGCGCGACGACCTGCTCGTCACGTCGGGCCTCGACGGGGTGTTCCCCGACGGCCTGCCGGTCGCGAAGGTGCTGTCGGTCGAACGCAACGCCGCGTACCAGTTCGCGAAGATCCTGTGCGCGCCGATGGGCGGCACCGAACGCAATCGCCACGTGCTGATCCTGCTGATCGGCAAAGCCGCGCCGCGGCCCGCCGACGAGACGCCGCCGCCCGCGAAGGGCAGACGAGCGAGGATGCCGTGAGGACCCGGGTGCCGATGCCGCCGCCGCCCGCGGTCGGTCCGTCGCGGATCGCGAACAAGCAGTACCTGCTGCGGCCGGTCAATCCGGCATTCATCGCGGCGTCGCTGCTCGGCGCGTTCATCCTCGACCTGCTGCCGTGGGGCCGGATGCTGGCGGTCCCGGACTTCGTCGCGCTCGTCCTGGTCTTCTGGAACATCCATCAGCCGCGCCGCGTCGGCATCGGCGTCGCGTTCGCGATGGGCATCCTGATGGACGTCCACGCGGCCGCGCGACTCGGCGAGAACGCGCTGGCCTACACGCTGCTGTCGTACGGCGCGATCATGCTGCATCGACGCGTCGTCGCGTTCCCGATCCTGCTGCAGGTGCTGCAGGTGCTGCCGCTGTTCCTCGTCGCGCAGCTCGTCGTGCTGGCGGTCCGGCTGGTGATCGGCGCGTCGTTCCCGGGCTGGCCGTACGTGCTCGAGTCGGTGACGACCGCGCTGCTGTGGCCGCTCGCGACGTGGCTGCTGCTCGCGCCGCAGCGCCGGCCGCTCGAGCGCGACGAGACGAGGCCGATCTGACGGTCGTGGCCATGCGGGCGGGCCGCGACGAATCGACGGGATGACCGGCACCGGCCGGCCGGTCCGAAACAGGATGTGGATGTGACCGAGTTCAAGGATACCCAGCGCGAGCTGTACCTGTTCCGCCTGCGCCTCGTCGCCGGCATGCTGTTCGTGCTGATCTGCTTCGCGCTGCTCGTCGTGCGCTTCCTGACGCTGCAGATCGTGCGTCACGACAACTACGCGGCGCGCGCCGACGAGAACCGCATCGCGCTCGTCCCGATCGCGCCGAACCGCGGCATCGTCACCGACCGCAACGGCGTCGTGCTCGCGAAGAACTACTCCGCGTACACGCTCGAGATCACGCCGTCGAAGGTTGCGAACGTCGACCAGACGATCGACGAGCTCGCCGAGGTCGTGACGATCGAGGGTCGCGACCGGCGACGCTTCAAGAAGCTGCTCGAGGAGACGAAGACGTTCGAGGGCATCCCGATCCGCACGCGACTGATCGGACGAGGAGGTCGCGCGCTTCGTCGCGCAGCGCTATCGCTTCCCCGGCGTCGAGGTGCAGGCGCGGCTGTTCCGGCAGTACCCGATGGGCGAGTCGGCGGCGCACGTGATCGGCTACATCGGTCGCGTCAGCGAGAAGGACCTCGACCGGCTCGAGCAGCGCGAGGAGCAGGAAGGCGTCGACCTGCTGACGAACTACCAGGGCACCGACTACATCGGCAAGGAAGGGCTCGAGAAGCGCTACGAGCCGGAGCTGCACGGCACGACCGGCGCCGAGGAGGTCGAAGTCACGGCGTCGGGGCGCGCGGTGCGGACGCTGTCGCGCACGCCGGCGCTGTCGGGCGACAACCTCGTGCTGTCGATCGACATGAAGCTGCAGCAGCTCGTCGAGGAGGCGTTCGGCGACCGCCGCGGCGCGCTCGTCGCGATCGAGCCTTCGACCGGCGACATCCTCGCGTTCGTGTCGAAGCCGAGCTACGACCCGAACCTGTTCGTCGAAGGCATCGACGCCGAGAACTGGAAGGCGCTCAACGAGTCGATCGACAAGCCGCTGATCAACCGGCCGCTGACCGGCACCTATCCGCCGGGCTCGACGTTCAAGCCGTATCTCGCGCTGGCCGCGCTCGAGAACGGCAAGCGCACGCCGGGCGCAGACGATCTACGACCCGGGCTACTTCAACTACGGCAACCACCGCTTCCGCGACGACAAGGAAGGCGGCCACGGCACGGTCGACATGTACAAGTCGATCGTCGCGTCGTGCGACACCTATTACTACATGCTCGCGGCCGACATGCCGATCGACATGATCGCGAACTTCATGAAGCCGTTCGGCTTCGGGCAGATCACCGGCATCGACCTCGACGGCGAGCGCACCGGCGTGCTGCCGTCGACGGCGTGGAAGAAGCGCGCGTTCAAGAAGCCGGAGATGCAGCGCTGGTTCCCCGGCGACACGATCTCGATCGGCATCGGCCAGGGCTACAACGCGTACACGCCGCTGCAGCTCGCGCACGCGGTCGCGACGCTCGCGAACGACGGCGTCGTGATGAAGCCGCACCTCGTCAAGGAGATCGAGAACGCGCGGACCGGCGAGCGCACGCCGACCGTGCCGAGCGAGAGCTTCCGCATCCCGCTGCAGCAGAAGAACATCGACTTCGTGAAGAACGCGATGGTCGGCGTCAACACGAGCGGCACCGGGGCGATCCCGTTCCGCGGCGCGCGGCTACGTGTCGGGCGGCAAGACCGGCACGGCGCAGCTGTTCCAGGTCAAGCAGAACGAGAAATACAAGGACTCGCGCGTCGCCGAGCGGCTCAAGGACCACGCGTGGTTCATCGCGTTCGCGCCGGCCGACCATCCGAGGATCGCGCTCGCGGTGCTCGTCGAGAACGGCGGCTTCGGCGCGCAGGCGGCGGCGCCGATCGCGCGTCGCGCGCTCGACTACTACATCCTCGGCAAGCTGCCGGACGACCCGAAGAAGCCGGTCGCCGACGAGCCGACGCCGCCCGACGAGGACGAGTGATGGCGACGACCGCCGCCGCGCTCCATCCCGACGCGCCGCTCGATGCGCGCGTGGCGCCGCGCGAAGCCGTACGTGCTCGTGTTCGACCCGACGCTGCTGCTGATCCTCGTCGGGCTCGCGGTGTTCTCGCTGATCACGCTGTACAGCGCCGGCTACGACTTCCCCGGCCGCTTCGACGGCCAGGTCCGCAACTGGGTCGCGGCCTTCGTCGTGATGTGGCTGGTCGCGAACCTGTCGCCGCAGCAGCTCGATGCGCTTCGCGATCCCGATCTACACCGTCGGCGTGCTGCTGCTGGTCGCCGTGTTCGTCGCCGGCACCGTCAAGAACGGCGCGCGGCGCTGGCTGACCGTCGGACCCGCGCAGGTCCAGCCGTCGGAGCTGCTGAAGATCGGCGTGCCGTTGATGCTCGCGTGGTACTTCCAACGCCACGAGACGATGGTCCGATGGCGCGACTTCGTGTTCGCCGGCGTGATGCTCGTGGTCCCGGTCGGCCTGATCGCGAAGCAGCCGGACCTCGGCACCGCGCTGCTCGTGCTCGCGGCCGGCGCCTACGTCATCTACTTCGCCGGCCTGTCGTGGAAGCTGATCCTGCCGGTGCTCGTCGCGGCCGTCGATCGCGCGCGACCGCGCTGATCTTCGTCGGCGACCGCATCTGCCAGCCCGACGTCAAGTGGCCCGGCATGCACGACTACCAGAAGCAGCGCATCTGCACGCTGCTCGACCCGACGACGGACCCGCTCGGCCGCGGCTTCCACACGATCCAGTCGGCGATCGCCGTCGGCTCCGGCGGCGTGACCGGCAAGGGCTACATGCAGGGCACGCAGACGCACCTCGACTTCATCCCCGAGCGGACGACCGACTTCATCCTCGCGGTCTACGCCGAGGAGTTCGGCTTCGTCGGCGTCGTGCTGCTGCTGCTGCTCTATTGCGCGCTGATCTTCCGCGGCCTCATCATCGCGGCGAACGCGCCGTCGTACTTCTCGCGACTGCTCGCCGGCTCGATCACGCTGATGTTCTTCACGTACGCGTTCGTCAACATGGGGATGGTGTCCGGCATCCTGCCGGTGGTCGGCGTGCCGCTGCCGTTCATGAGCTACGGCGGCACCGCGCTCGCGACGCTGGGCATCTGCGCGGGCATCCTGATGAGCGTGCAGCGCCATCAGAAGATCGTGCCGACCTGAGGCGAGGCGACCGCTCACGACGATGATCCTCGTGTTCGGCAGCGTGCGGGTCCGCTCCAGCGACGTCGACGAGTCGCTCGCGTTCGCGCTCGCTCGCGAGCACGTCGTCCGCTCGCGCGCGGCGCCCGCCTTCCTCGCGCACACGGTCCATCGCGACGACGACCCCGCGCCGGCGCGCCGCGGCCATCGAGCCGTCGGCGCTCGAGATCTTCGACGCGGCCTCGATCGTGCCTCCGTCGTCGCGAAGGCGAGCGCGTGGAACGCGCCGTCGCGGTCGGCGTCGTGGGTCGTCGTCGCGCTGCTGCTCGCGGCCTGCTCGACGACGCCCGGGCGGCGCGGGTCGACCGAACCGGCCGCGCGCAGCACGCCGTCGACGAACGCCGGCGTCGCCGCGAACGCGCCGGGCTCGCCGAGGAAGGGCGGCGGCTACTACCTCGACGACGGGCCCGGCGACCATCCGCCGCCCGACCTCGACCTGCTTCCCGACGCCGTGCCGCGCATCGAGAAGTACGCGAGCGGCGCGAACCGTCCGTACAACGTGTTCGGCGTCGACTACGTGCCGGACCTGTCGGGCGCGCCGTACAGGCAGCGCGGCGTCGGCTCCTGGTACGGCCGCAAGTTCCACGGCCAGCGCACGTCGTCCGGCGAGATCTACGACATGTACGCGATGACGGCGGCGCATCCGACGCTGCCGATCCCCTGCTACGCGCTCGTGACGAACCTGTCAGAACGGGAAGTCGGTGATCGTCCGCGTCAACGATCGCGGGCCGTTCCTGCACAACCGGATCATGGATCTGTCGTACGCGGCCGCGCTGAAGGTCGGGTACCTGTCGTCGGGCAGCGGCCTGATCGAGGTCGAGATGCTGTCGCCGGCCGACATCGCCGCGGGCCGCATCCCGGTCACGACGAACAGCCTCTACATCGCGGCCGCGACGGCGAACGGCCGACGCCGCGAGCCGGTGCCGGCGGGCGCGACCGATGCGCCGGTCGCCGCGACCGGCGAGCCGTCGATCGCCGCGGCCGCATCCGCCTCCGCGCCGTCGATCGTCCCGGTCGCGATGGAGCCGCTCCCCGAGCCCGCGTCGTCGCCGACCGCCCGGGCGCCGGACCCGGCGACGGTCGCGACCGCGACGCCGCCGCTGCCGGCGAGCTACGCCGCGCGCGGCATCCCGTCGGACCTGATTCCCGACCCGTCGCCGCCGCCGAAGCTGCCCGAAGTCGCGACGAGCGCCGGCTACTACCTCCAGCTCGGCGCGTTCCGCGTGCGTGCCGGCGCCGACAGCTTCGCGGCCCACGTGACGCGCGAGATCGATCCGGCGATCGCCTCGAAGGTGCACGTCTCCGACGCGAACGGCTTCTATCGCGTGCGCATCGGACCCTACGCGCTGCGCGCCGACGCCGACAGCGCCGCGAGCGACCTGCGCGCGGCGATCGCGCAGCCGGTGGTCGTGATGCCGGAGGGTTCGGTGCGCTGACGCGCCGCGGCCGCGACGCGTCGGATCGACCGCGCGCCTCGCGTCGCCCGCAGCGCGGCGTCATCGCCGCGGGAACGAACGAAGGAGCTCCGATGAACAGACGCATGCTGATCGTCGCGGCCGGGGCGGTCGCCGTCGCGCCGCGCGCCCGCGCGCAGGCGCACGACCACGGCGACCTGTACGAGCGGCTCGACCGCCCCGGCCTCGTCGACCGGCCGGCGCAGGTCGCGGTGCAGGACCGCTTCGACAGTCCGGCGCCGCCCGCGTCCGATCCGGGTCGCTGGACGACGCTCGCGCCGCTGCCGCTGCCGCGCAGCGAGATGGCGTGGGCGGCCGCGTACGCCGACCGGCTGCACGTCGTCGGCGGCTATGCCGAGCAGCGCGTCGACCGCGCCTACCACCACGTCTACGACGCGCGCACGCGCGAGTGGACGACCGCCGCGCCGCTGCCGCGCGGCGCGAACCACGTCGGCGTTGCGTTCGTCGGCGACCGGCTGTTCGCGGTCGGCGGCTTCATCGAACAGAACCGCAGGCCGCACGACCGGTGCTTCGTCTACGACCTCGGGACCGATCGCTGGCGCGAGATCGCTCGGCTGCCGGGCGCGAGCGGCGCGATCGGGTGTGCGGCCTTCGACGGTCGCCTGCACGCCGTCGGCGGCGCGGTCGGCGACACGTTCGAGACGAAGAAGTCGATCGACCGGCATCTCGTCTACGACGCGGACGCCGACCGATGGACGACGCGCGCCCGGCTGCCGACGGGGCGCGACCACCTCGGGATCGTCGCCGCGCCGGACGGCCTGCACGTGATCGGCGGGCGGGTCGACGCGTTCAACACGAACTCGGACCTGCATCACGTCTACGACGACGCGGCCGACCGCTGGACGCCGCGCAGGCCGATGCCGACGCCGCGCTCCGGCCACGGCAGCGTCTGGTATCGCGACCGCATCTTCGTGATGGGCGGCGAAGGGACGGACCGGGTGTTCGGCCAGCTCGAAGGCTACGACCCGGTGGCCGACGCGTGGCAGCAGTACGCACCGATGCCGACGCCGCGCCACGGGATGGGTGCCGCCGTCGCCGGCGACGCGATCCACGTCGCCGGCGGCGGACCGCTCAACGGCGGCAGCTACCAGAGCGCGGTGCACGAAGCATTCGCGCTCGCCTGACGACGGCTACTTCGTCGTCGCGCTCGTCGACTGCGTGACGGTCGTCGCGCCGCTGTTCGGATCGACCTTGGTGGCCACGTTCGTCCTGGTCGTGGTCTTCGTCGGGGCGGGTGTCACCGCGTTCGCCACCTCGCTCGCGTCGTGCTTGACCTGACGCCGGACGTGCGCGGCCTTCGCCTTGACGGCGGCGCCGTCGACGCCGGTGGTCTCGGTGGACTTCGTCGCCGTCGTCGTGGTCGCGGTCGTGCCCTGGGCGAACGCCCCGAACGAGACGGCGGCGAGCACGGTGGCGGCGAACGACGAGAAACGGGATGCGGTGCGATTCATGGAGTCTCCTGGTGAGGCCGATGTGGTCGGCGTCGGTCTACAACGTCGCGCCCCCCGGATCGGCGCACCGACGTCGCGGATCGTGACATCCGGGTCGACGCGTCGCGCGGCACGACCGGCGGGCCGCGGCGCGCAAGACCGGAGGCGTCGGGCCATGACGCGCCGCACGCATCGGGAAATCCCCGCTACGAAAGAGGTCTCGTTGCGGTCACAGTAGCGTTCGACCCGGCAAGGCACGTCGCCGGCCGCTCCCTGTTCGTCGCGCGGACCTGTGCGACGATCCGGCCTGCCCGGCGGACAGACCTGCATTCGACGAGGCTCGGCCCGGGCGCGTGGTGGAGACCATCAACCAAGAGGAAAGCGACATGGGCACAAACGAGTTCGACGAGGCATCGCGGGCTTCGCGCCGCGCGTTCATCCAGGCGGGCGCGGCGCTCGCCGGCGGCGCGCTGCTGCCGACGGCGCTGATGCGCCCCGCGGTCGCCGCCGACGCGGCGGTCGGTAGCTACCCGGCCGGCACCAGCGGCGCGTCGGTGTTCATCGGCATCTGCACGCCGCGCACCGGCACGTACGCGGCGCAGGGCGAAGACGAGATCAAGGGCTACGAGCTGGCGATCGAGCACCTCAACGCCGGCAGCGACCTGATCCGCAAGATCTCGCCGAACACGAAGAAGGGCGTCCTCGGCAAGGAAGTGAAGTACGGCATCGCGGACAGCGAGGCCAAGCCGAACACCGCGGTCCAGGCGGCGTCGCGCTTCATCAACGAGAACAAGGCGATCATGTTCACCGGCTCGGTGTCGAGCGCCGTGGCCGTCGCGCTCAACAAGCTGGCGGATCGCGAGAAGGTGATCTACCTGCCGTGCATCAGCGGCTCGAACGACACGACCGGCAAGGACTGCGTCCGCTACAGCTTCCGCGAATGCTTCTACGCGGAGACGGCGGCCAAGGCGATCGCGCCGGTGCTGATCAAGAACATCGGCCGAGGCAAGAAGATCGCGTTCCTGACGCCCGACTACACGTACGGCCACACCGTGCGCCAGTCGATGGAGGACGCGCTGAAGGGCGGGGGCTGGACGGTCGCGACGAACCAGGTCTCGCCGCTCGGCACGACCGACTTCTCGTCGTACCTGCTGAACGTCGCGAACAGCGGCGCCGACGTCGTCATCAACATCAACTTCGGCCGCGACGCCGTGCTGTCGATCAAGCAGGCGAGCCAGTTCGGCATCCTCGGCAAGATGACGCTCGTGCTGCCGTACAACACGCCGTTCGTCGCGAAGGAAGTCGGCGAGCAGACGATGGAAGGCGTCTACGCCGGTACCGACTACTGGTGGACGATCGAGGACAAGTACCCGCTCGCGAAGCAGTTCAACGCCGCATTCAAGCAGAAGTACGGCTACAACCCCGAGTGGGGCGCGAACGCCGCGTACCTGCAGATCGCGATGTGGGCCGATGCCGTCGAACGCGCCAAGACGTTCAACCCGCCCGACGTCATCAAGGCGTACGAGGCCGGCAAGACGGTCACCACGACGGTCGGCGACGTGCACTTCCGTCCCGAGGACCATCAGCTGGTGCGGCCGGTGATCATCGTCCGCGGCAAGAAGACGTCGGCGATGAAAGGTTCCGACGACTACTACGACGTGGTCGACATCGTCGACGGCGGGCCGCTGATGCAGGCGCCCGACGCGTTCGGCTGCAAGCTGGGGAGCTACACCTGATCGCGAGGTCGGCGGCACCCGGCCGACGGAGGGCCGGGCATGTTTAACTGGACGAACCTCCTGTCGCAGATGTTCAACGGGCTGGTGCTCGGGGCGTTGCTCGCCCTCATCAGCTCCGGTCTCACGATCATCTACGGCACGCTCGGCGTCCTCAACCTCGCGCACGGCGCGATGTTCATGATCGGCGGCTACGCCGGTTATGTCGCGTACACGTACACCGACTCGTACGTCGTCGCCGTGCTCGCGGGGTCGCTGTTCGTGCTGCTGCTCGGCGTACTGATGGAGCGCGTCGTGATCCGGCACTTCTACAGCCGTCCCGACGAGGACCAGATCCTCGTCACGTTCGGCCTGGGCATCGTGTTCGTCGAGGTCATCCGCTACTTCTTCGGAAGCCTTTCGAAGTCGATGCCGTCGCCGTCTTGGGCGTCCGGCATCACGTCGCTCGGCTTCATGTTCTATCCGACCTACCGCCTCGCGCTCGTCGGCATCGTGGCGGTCGCGCTGATCGCGCTGTACGTGCTGCTGTACCGCACGCGGCTCGGCATGATCGTGCGGGCCGGCATCGAGGACTCCGTGATGGTCGACTCGCTCGGCATCAACGTGTATCGCATCTTCATGGTCGTGTTCGGCATCGGCGCGATGGCCGCCGGCTTCGCGGGCGCCGTCAACCTGCCGGTCGCCCCGATCACGCCCGGCAGCGGCGACGACATCCTGATCGAGACGTTCGTCGTCGTCGTCATCGGCGGCGTCGGCTCGTTCCCCGGCGCGGTGCTCGGCGGCCTGATCGCCGGCGAGATCCTCAGCATCACCTCGATGATCAATCCGGGCTATTCGTACGTGATGCTGTTCCTCGCGATGACGGCGGTGCTGGTCTTCCGGCCGCGCGGCCTGCTCGGCCTCCAGGGACGCAGCTGATGCAGCGGACGCCGCGCACGGGCCCGTACGGGCTCGCCGAGATCGTCACGGGGGTCGCGCTGATCGTCGCGCCGTTCGTGCTGCCGTATCTCGGCTTCTCGCCGGACACGATGAACCGCATCCTGATGTTCGGTCTGTTCGGGATCGGATTCGACCTGCTGTTCGGCTACACCGGTCAGCTGTCGTTCGGCCAGTCGGCGTTCTTCGGCACCGGCGGCTTCGTCGCGGCCTACCTGCTCACGCAGGTCGGCTTCCCGAGCGTACTGCTCGCGCTGCTGATCGGGACCGTCGTCGCCGCCGCCGTCGGCTACGTCGTCGGCATGATCGCGTTGCGGCGCACCGGCATCTACTTCGCGATGATCACGGTCGCGATCGCCGAGGTGTTCTTCTTCGTCGAGAATTCGCCGCTGTCCGCGTACACCGGCGGCGAGAACGGCCTGCCGGGCGTGCCCGCGCCGGTGTTCGACCTCGGCTTCACGACGATCCGCGTCGGCAGCGGCTGGACGATGTACGGCTTCCTCGCCGTCTGCTACTTCATCGGACTCGTCATCGCGCGACGCATCGTCCGCTCGCCGGTGGGACGCATCCTCGTCGCCATCCGCGACAACCCGCTGCGGGCCGAGGCGGTCGGCCACAACGTGCACGGCTACAAGCTGCTGGTGTTCGTCATCGCGGCGGCCTACGGCGGCATCGCGGGCGGCCTGCTCGGCGTGCTGCAGGGCTACATGCCGCCCGACGCGTTCACGTTCGACACGTCGGGCCAGCTCGTCATGCAGACCGTCATCGGCGGCCTCGGCACGCTGTACGGACCGCTCGTCGGCGCGGCGATCTGGCTGTATCTGCGCGACTTCCTGCAGGGCGCGCTGCAGCTCGGCGCGACGTGGAAGCTGGTGCTCGGCGTCGTGTTCGTGCTGCTCGTCTTCTTCCTGCGGCGCGGGGTGATCGGCGGCCTGGTCGCGCTGTACGACCGCGCGACGCACCGGCGCCCGGTCGACGCCGACGCGGAGGCGGCGGCCGGACGTGCCGCCGCCGGCGCACCCGCCGGTCGCGGTCATGCCGGCCCGGCATCGCGACATCGACCGCGCCTCCGGCCCGATCCTGCAGGCGAAGGGACTGACCAAGCGCTACGGCGGCCTGCTCGCGAACAGCGACATCGACTTCACCGTCGAACACGGCGAGCTGCGCGGCATCATCGGCCCGAACGGCGCCGGCAAGTCGACGTTCTTCAAGATGCTCACGTGCGAAGTCCCGCCGACGTCCGGCACCATCGTCTTCGAGGGCAACGACATCACCGGCCGCAGCGTGACCGACGTCTGCCAGCTCGGACTCACGAAGAGCTATCAGGTCAACCAGCTGTTCACGCACCTGACGACCCGCGAGAACGTGACGGTCGCGGCGCTCGCCGACCTGCGCGGCAAGTTCCGCATCGACCTGCTGCGCTCGTCGGCGCGCGTGCCGGGGCTCGCCGAGCAGGTCGACCACACGCTGGCGCTGGTCGACCTCGCGCATCGCGCCGACACGCCGGTCTCGTCGCTGGCCTACGGCGAGAAGCGCCGACTCGAGATCGGCCTCGCGCTCGCGACGTCGCCGAGCCTGCTGCTGCTCGACGAGCCGCTCGCCGGGATGAGCCCGCAGGAGCGGGTCGCGACGGTGCGGCTGCTGAAGTCGATCAGCGTCGGCCGCACGATGATCATCATCGATCACGACATGGACGCGCTGTTCGAGCTCGCGCAGAAGGTGACGGTGCTGCAGGAAGGCCGCGTGCTCGTCGAAGGGACGCCGGACGAGATCAAGGGCAATGCGAAGGTGCAGGAGGCCTATCTCGGCGGGGTGTTCGAATGAGCCTGCTCGAAGTCTCCGGCCTCAACAGCTACTACGGCGATTCGCACATCCTGTTCGACGTCGCGTTGCGCGTCGAGGCGAACGAGGTCGTCGCGCTGCTCGGGCGCAACGGCGCGGGCAAGAGCACCACGCTGAAGAGCCTGATGGGCGTCGTCCAGCCGCGCCGCGGCAAGGTCGTCTTCGACGGGGTCGACCTCGCCGGGCAGAAGAGCCATCGCATCGCGCGCGCCGGGATGCAGCTCGTCCACGAGGACCGGCGCATCTTCGGCAGCCTGAACGTCGAGGAGAACCTCGTGCTGGCCGGCCTCACGGCGCCGAAGCGCTGGCCGCTCGAGCGCATCTACGAGATGTTCCCGCGGCTCAAGGAGCGTCGGGCGAGCCGCGGCACCGACCTGTCGGGCGGCGAGCAGCAGATGCTCGCGATCGCCCGCGCGCTGATCCGCGATCCGAAGCTGATCCTGCTCGACGAACCGTTCGAGGGGCTCGCGCCGGTCATCGTGCAGGACCTGATGAAGGCCTGCCGCACGCTCGCCGCGGCCGGGCAGACGATCGTCCTGGTCGAGCAGAACCTCGCCGCGACGCTCGCGCTCGCGACCCGCGTCTACATCGTCAACAACGGGCACATCGTCCACGAGGGCTCGGCGCGCGACCTGAAGGCCGAGCCGGCCATCCTTCAGCGACACCTCGGGGTCTAGCCGTCGGTCGGCGACGGGACGTGAGCCGTCGGTGGCGACATGACGTCGAGGGTCTCGGCTCGCGACGCGAGACGAGCCAGTGCCCGGACCGCGGCTCCCGCGTCGGCACGCGCAGGCATCCCGGACGCGAGATGTCGCAGGCCGTCTTCCCGGCCAGGGCGCGCCGTGCGACGCGTCCGTGCTGCGAGGATCGTGGCTCGATGTGCTTCGGCCCCGACGGCGCTGACGACGAAAGCACCGTCGGGGCCGCGCCTCTCGCCGCGTCTTACGGCCTGTCAGCGGCCCTGTGCTTTCAGGGCGACGAGACGACCGGCGATGAACCCGAGGGCGACGACGACGATGGCGGATTTCAGGATGCGGCCCATTGCTGCCTCCGTTCGAAAAGCCGCATCGTCGACGATCGGCGGCGCGGCGCGTATCGGCCATCGGCGCATCCGTGGTCGGCGCGCGGCGCGACGGGCGCCACGGCGCGTGCGCTACGGCGCGACCGTGAAGGCCAGCAGGCCGAGCAACAGGAGCACCGCGACGAGGCCGACGTAGCCCGACCGCGCGCGCGGCCGGGCTCGCACTGCGCGTGCCGACACCACCGCGATCGCGACGGCGATCATCGCGAGCAGCATCCGATAACGCGCGAGGTCCATCGTTCTGCCTTCGTCGAGCGACCGTCGCTATTTATTGAGCGCGTACAGCAGCAGCGCGCCGCCGAGGGCGGCGACTCCGGCCACGGGGAAGGCGAGCAACACGAGCCCACCTCCGATCGCGGCGAACCCGCCGGATGCTTCGAGCAGGTCCGTTCCACCGCCGACGCGGACGGTCTCGTCCGGATGGAGTTGACGCATCGTGCGCTCCTCAGTTGAACAGGGCATCGGCGACCATCATGGTCCCGCCGCTCAGCAGCAGCGAGGCCGCGGGGATCTGAGCACCCGGGACGACCGCGAGCATCGTCCCGAGGCCGGCCAGGTAGAACCCGACGTCGCCGAGGAGGCGTCCGCCGGCGACGGCGTGGACATCGAGCAGTGCGAGTTCCTGCATGAGAGGCTCCGTGGCGATGAGGGGAGATGCCACGGTAGCCACGGACCATGCGCCCGACGACCCGCAAAGTCAGGCCGCCGTTCGGGGGATTGCGTCGGTTGCGATCCGGGTTCCGCGTTCGGCGAGCAGGAGCACGAGGACGGCCGACGCGACCGTCATGCAGCCGCGTCGCGGACGAACGCGTCCTGACGATGCGGCATGTGCGGAAGGCCGACGCACCGCCAAGTGCAGCCCCCGGCCGACCCCCGCGGGCCGAGCCGGCACCGTCACCCGCGCGTCGCCATCGCCTCGCCGAAGCGCACCGCCTTGCCGGGCTCCCACGACGGGTCGAACGCGAGCGGGCCCTTCGGGAACAGCAGCACGACGGTCGAGCCGAGCAGGAAGCGGCCCATCTCGTCGCCTTTTCTCAGCACGATCGTGTCCTGGTCGTAGAGCCATTCGCGGACGCGCCGGACGCGCGGCGCGTTGATGACGCCGTGCCACACGGTCGCCATGCTGCCGACGATCGTCGCGCCGACCAGTACGATCACGAACTGCTCGGCCGCCGCCGCGTCGGCTGCGGCGTCGCCGGTCGCCGCGTCGGTCTCGTCGTCGGAACGCAACCGCTCGAACACGCACACCGTCCGTTCGTTGCGGGCGAACAGCCCCGGCACGCCGCGCGCCGTCGTCGGGTTCACCGAGAACAGGTCGCCCGGCACGTGGATCATCCGCAGCAGGCGGCCGTCGCACGGCATGTGGATGCGGTGGTAGTCGCGCGGGCTCAGGTACAGCGTCGCGAACCAGCCGTCGTGGAAGCGCGGCCGCGAGCTTCGCGTCGCCGCGAGCAGCGCCGCCGTCGAATAGCGATGTCCCTTGGCCTGCAGGATGCGGTCGTGCTCGATGCGGCCGAACTGGCTGATCGACCCGTCGACCGGGCTGATCAGCTCGGCGTCGGCGAGCGGCCGCGCGCCCGGCTTCAGCGCGCGCGTGAAAAACTCGTTGAAGCTCGCGTAGCGCGACACGTCGGACTCGAGCGCCTCGCTGATGTCGACGCCGTACTTGCGGACGAACCAGCGGATCGTCGAGCCCGGCGTGCGTCCGCCTTCCTTCGACGCGACGCGACCGGCGAACGACGTCAGCCGCCGCTTCGGCAGCACGTATTGCGGCACGACGCGGCGACGGTCGGCGACCGTGCCGATCGGCTCGCGCTCGACCTTCGGCGCACGACGCAGCTTGATGCGCATCGTCAGCCGGCCGACGCGAGCCGCGCGCGCGCAGCGCGGTACTCGACCTCGAGTCGATCGACGACGTCGGCCACGGTCGGCACGTCGTGCATCAGCCCGACGCCCTGCCCGGCGCCCCAGATGTCGCGCCACGCCTTCGCCTTCGCGCCGCCGCCGGAGCCGAAGTTCATCGTGGTCGGGTCGGACTGCGGCAGGTTCTCCGGGTCGAGTCCCGCGGCGACGATGCTCTTCTTCAGGTAGTTGCCGTGCACGCCGGTGAAGAGGTTCGTGTAGACGACGTCGGCCGCGCTCGATCCGACGATCGCGTCGCGATACTCGATCGACGTGTTCGCCTCCTCGGTCGCGAGCCAGCGCGTGCCGATATACGCGAAGTCGGCGCCCATCGCCTGCGCCGCGAGGATCGCGCCGCCCGACGCGATCGAACCCGACAGCGCGATCGGACCGTCGAAGAAGCGGCGCACCTCGCCGACGAGCGCGAACGGCGACAGCATGCCGGCGTGTCCGCCCGCGCCCGCCGCGACGAGGATCAGCCCGTCGACGCCGGCGTCGAGCGCCTTCTTCGCGTGGCGGATGCTGATGACGTCGTGGAACACGACGCCGCCGTACGCGTGCACGGCGTCGAGCATCGCGCGGTCCGGCGCGCGCAGGCTCGAGATCAGGATCGGCACGCGATGCGCGACGCACACCTCGACGTCGCGCATCAGCCGGTCGTTCGACGCGTGGACGATCTGGTTGACGGCGTACGGCGCGACCGGGCGGTCGGGATGCGCGGCGCGGAACGCCGCGAGCTCGTCCTCGATGCGCGTCAGCCAGCGCGGCAGCTCGTCGGCCGGCCGCGCGTTGAGCGCGGGAAAGGCCCCGACGATGCCGGCCTCGCATTGCGCGATGACGAGCTCGGGGCCGCTCGCGATGAACATCGGTGCGCCGATGACCGGCAGGCGGAGGTGACGCAGCGCTTCGGGAACGGACATGGACCCTCGGGGACGTTCGCCCGGCGGCGCGACGCGCGCGCCGGCGGACGGCCGCCATTATGCAAGGCGGGTCGACCGGCGAGGGCGCGTGACAGTTGTCATCCCGAACGGATGACGCGCGGCAATGGCCCGGACCGCTCCGGCTCCGTACGCTGCGGCTCATCGAATCCCCGGAGGTCCGTCATGCCGCAACGCTCGTTCGTTTCCCTCGCGCAACCCTCGGTCGCCGGCTTCGCGCGACCCGCGCTCGCCCGCTTCGCGCATTCATCGTTCGCCGTCACGGGCCGACTCGCGGCGTTCGCGGCGGTCGTCGCGTCGTGCGCCTTGCCGGCCACGGCGAATGCCGCCGACGCGGCGTTGCCGTCCGGTGCGTTCGTCGTTCGCGACGTCCGCGTGTTCGACGGGACGCGCGTCGCCGACGCGACCGACGTCGTCGTGCGCGACGGGCGGATCGACGCCGTCGGGCGCGGCCTCGCGCCGGCCGGGCTGCCCGTCGTCGACGGCCGCGGCCGCACGCTGCTGCCCGGCCTGATCGACGCGCACGTGCACACGTGGGGCAGCGCGCGACGCGACGCGATCCGCTTCGGCGTCACGACCGAGCTCGACATGTTCAGCGACTGGCACCAGCTCGCGGACGCGAAGGTCGCGCGCGCCGGCTACGGGCCGACGCCGGTCGCCGACCTGTGGTCCGCGGGCACGCTCGCGACCGTGCCGCACGGTCACGGCACCGAATACGGATTCCCGATCCCGACGGTGACGCGGCCCGAGGACGCGAAGGCGTTCGTCGCCGCGCGCCTCGCCGAAGGGTCCGACTACATCAAGATCATCCTCGAGGACGGGTCGGCGTACGGTCATCCGCTCCCGACGCTCGACGCGCCGACCGTCGCCGCGCTCGCCGACGCCGCGCACGCCGCCGGCCGCATGGCGATCGCGCACGTCTCGACGGAGGCCGAGGCGACCGAGGCGATCGACGCGCACGTCGACGCGCTCGCGCACGTCTTCATCGACCGTCCCGCGTCGCCCGCGTTCGTCGACCTGGCGCGACGCGCCGGGACGTTCGTCTGTGCGACGCTCGACGTCGCCGCGGGCGCGTCCGGCGCCGACGAGGCGGCGCGCCTGGCGAGCGACCCGCGTCTCGCGCCGTGGCTGAGCCAGGGCCAGCGCGACAGCCTGCGCGCCGTGTTTCCATCGGGCTGGCAGCATCGCCCGTTCCTCGCGAACGCCGAGGAGAGCGTGCGACGGCTGCATGCGGCCGGCGTGCCGATCCTCGCCGGGACCGACGCCGGCAACCCTGCGACCGCGCACGGCGTCTCGCTGCACGGCGAGCTCGCGCTGCTCGTCGCGTCCGGGTTCACGCCGACCGAGGCGCTCGCCGCGGCCACGAGCGTCCCGGCGCAGAAGTTCTCGCTCGCGGACCGCGGTCGCATCGCGCCCGGCGAGCGCGCCGACCTGCTGCTCGTCGACGGCGATCCGACGACCGACATCGAGGCGACGCGCGCGATCGTCGGCATCTGGAAGAACGGCTTCGCGGTCGACCGCACGCTGCTCGCGTCGGAGCAGCGCGCCGCGGCCGGTGCGACCGTCGCCGGGACGCTGGTCTCCGACTTCGAGTCGGGCGCCGTCGCGGTACGATTCGGCCAGAACTGGGACGTGACGACCGACCGCATCGCGGGCGGCGCGTCGACGGCGGTGCAGGCCTGGGAGGCGGGCGGCGCCGGCGGGTCGCGCGGGGCGATGCGCGTCAGCGGCGAGGTCGCCGGGACGCTGCCGTTCGCCTGGGCGGGGACGCTGTTCATGCCCGGCGCGCAGCCGTTCGAGGCGGTCGACTTCTCGGCCCGCAAGGCGATCGTCCTGCAGGTTCGCGGGCCCGAACGCGACCTGACGGCGATGGTCTTCAGCGGCGACGCGTCGCAACGGATTCCGGCGATGCAGCGCTTCCACGTCACGCCCGAATGGCACGAGGTCCGCTTGCCGCTCGATCGTTTTCCCGGCGCCGACGCGACGCGGGTGCGCGCGTTCGCGGTCACGGCCGGCCAGCCGGCCGGTCCGTTCTCGTTCGACATCGACGACGTCCGCATCGAGTGACGCGATGACGACGAGCCGCCGAAGCCGCCGCATCCGGTGTCGATCGCGATGAGCCCGCGCGACTGGCTGCGCGGCGAGCCCGACTCGCTCGTCGCGCTGATCGGCCACGGCCGTCCCGGCGCGCCGGGCGCGTGGTTCCCGATCGTCAACCTCGTCTGGCTGGTGTGGATGGTCGCGGCGCCGTGGGTGTTCGGGCCGCTGCGCTGGTCGGTCGTCGCGACGACCTACGCGAGCGTCGCGCTGTTCCTCGTGATGTACCAGCGCGCCTGGTTCGGGCCGCGGCGGCGGCTGCCGTTCTACATCGTGGGCATCGGGGCGCTCGGGCTCGCGATCCTGTTCGTCAACAGCTCGTGGTCGTACATCATCTACGCGGGCTCGCTGATCCCGTTCGCCGTCCGCGGCTGGCGCATCGCCGCGTGGCTCGCGCTGCTGCTCGCGCTGTTCTACGTCGCGGCGATCGCGACGGGCTTCTACACGCCGTTCGTGACCGCGAGCTGCATCGTCACGACGGCGGTCATCGCGGTGCTGAACGCGGTGTTCCGCGCGAACGGCGAGCGCGACGCCGAGCTGCGCCTGACGCAGGACGAGGTGCGACGTCTCGCCGTCGCGGCCGAGCGCGAACGCATCGGCCGCGACCTGCACGACCTGCTCGGCCACACGCTGTCGCTCGTCGCGATCAAGTCGGAGCTCGCGCGCCGCCTCGTGCGTCGCGACCCGGCCGCGGCCGAGCGCGAGCTGGCCGACATCGAGGGCGTCGCGCGCCAGGCGCTCGCCGAGGTCCGCGAAGCCGTGACCGGGATGCGCGTCGCGGCGCTGACGGCAGAGCTCGCGTCGGCACGCGCGATGCTCGAGGCCGACGACGTGCGGCTCGACGTCGCGGGCCTCGACGCGCCGCTGCCGCCGGCCGTCGAGGCCGCGTTCGCCCTCGGACTGCGCGAGGCCGTGACGAACGTGCATCGTCACGCGCACGCGACGCGGGTCGAGGTACGCCTCGTCACGCGCGACGACACCGTCGAGCTGCGCGTGCGCGACGACGGCCGCGGCGGCGCGGCCGTGCGCGGCAACGGGCTCGCCGGCATGGCGGAACGCCTCGCGGCGCTCGGCGGGCGGCTGTCGCTGACCTCCGAGCGCGACCGGGGCACCGAACTCGTGATGGAGGCGCCGGCGGTCCCGGCGCCGGCCGCATGATCCGCGTCCTGCTCGCCGAGGACCAGGCGATGCTGCGCGGCGCGCTCGCGGCGCTGCTGTCGCTCGAGGACGACATCGAGGTGCTCGGCACCGTCGGCGACGGCGAGGCGGCGGTCCGCGAGGCGCATCGGCTGAAGCCCGACATCCTCGTGTCGGACATCGAGATGCCGGGGCTGACCGGCATCGAGGTCGCGCAACGCGTGGCGCGCTTCGACACGCCGTGCCGGGTCGTGATCCTGACGACGTTCGCGCGGCCGGGCTACCTGCGTCGCGCGCTCGACGCGGGCGTCGCGGGCTATCTCATCAAGGACGCGCCGTCCGACCGTCTCGCGGCCGCGCTGCGCATCGGTGCACGGCGGCGAACGCGCGTCGTCGACCCCGAGCTCGCGGTCGGTGCGTGGTCCGAGCACGATCCGCTGAACGATCGCGAGCGCCAGGTGCTGCGGCTCGCCGGCGACGGCCGCACGACGGCCGACATCGGCGCGGCGCTCGGCCTGTCGCAGGGGACCGTGCGCAACTACCTGTCCGAAGCGATCGGCAAGCTCGGCGCGACGAACCGCATCGAGGCGATGCGCATCGCGCGGCAGAAGGGCTGGCTCTAGCCGTCGTCGCGCCGGTTCGCGAGCGCGTGCGCGTAGAGCGTCTTGCGCGGCACGCCGGTGAGTTCGGCCGCGAGCGACGCCGCCTCCGACAGCGGAAGCGACGCGCAGAGGCGTTCGAGGATCGGCACCGCCGCGTCGAACGCGCGCGCGACGCGGTCGTCGTCGGCGACGCCGCTCGACGATCACGACGAACTCGCCGCGGCGGCGGTCCGCGTCGGCGGCGATCCACGCCGGCGCGTCGTCGGCGAGGCCGCGATGGATCGTCTCGAAGCGCTTCGTCAGCTCGCGCGCGATGACGCAGCCGCGACCGGCGCAGGCCTCGGCGACGATCGCGAGCGTCTCGACGATCCGATGCGGCGCCTCGTAGCAGACCAGATGCGCAGGGACGTCGGCGAACGAGCGGAGCAACGCCGCGGCCTGCGTCGCCTTCGACGGCAGGAAGCCGACGAACAGCGACCGGCGCGTCGTCGAGGCCCGCGGCCGACAGCGCCGTCGTCAGCGCCGACGCGCCGGGGATCGGCATCACGCGCAGCCCCGCGTCGCGCACCGCGGCCACGAGTCGGGCGCCGGGATCCGACACGCCCGGCGTGCCGGCGTCCGAGACGTACGCGATCCGCTCGCCGGCGGCGAGACGCGCGACGATCGCCGGCGCGACCGCGTTCTCGTTGTGCCGATGCGCCGCGATCATCGGCTTGTCGAGGCCGTAGTGGCGCAGCAGCGCGAGCGCGGTGCGCGTGTCCTCGGCGGCGACCGCGTCGGCGCGCGCGAGGCAGGCGAGCGCGCGCACGCCGATGTCGGCGCGATTGCCGATCGGCGTCGCGACGACGTAGAGCGTCGCCGGCGGATAGTCCTGCCCGGCCGCATCGCCGGCGACGACGGTCAGCGCGTGCAGCACGGCCGCGTCGACGCTGCGACGCGGGATCCGATCGTTCGGGAGGACATCGAACGATTGTGCCGTAACGGGCTAGTCGGTCCGTGGGTTGGATGCGCGGCGTGCGCGGCGCGACGATGCAGCGCATGGACACGCTCCGGACCGTCAAGGCGTTCTTCGCCCGGCTCGCCGGCGCGCCGCTCGCCGTGCGCGACGACGAGCCGCATCCGTCGCCGCGCATCGTCGCGCGGTCGTCGTTGTACGCGCCGGAGCCGGCCGTACGCGCGCGGCCGCGCACGTCGCGAGCAGCGCGACGGCGACGACGGCGAGCTCGCCGCGCGCCGTCACCTCGAACGCGCCGGGCTGACGTTCGTCGCGGCCAACGTGCGCTACCGCGACGGCGAGATCGACCTCGTGATGCGCGAACGCCCGACGCGGACGCTGGCCACGCCGTCGCTCGTCTTCGTCGAGGTGCGTCGACGCGCGCGCGCCGCGCACGGCGGCGCGGCCGGCAGCGTCACGCACGCGAAGCGGCGCCGGCTGGTCGCGGCCGCGGCGCACTACCTCGTCGGACTCGAGATGCGCACGCTGCCGCCGAGTCGCTTCGACGTGGTCACGATCGACGGCGTCGCGCCGCACGCGCTGCGCATCGAATGGCATCGCGACGCGTTTCGCGACGAGGGCTGACGGCGGCCGATCGCCGCGTCGACAGGGCCGCGGTCGGCGGCGTGGAGGTCGCCGTCGCCGGCGATCGTGCCGGTCGTCGTGCCTCGATCAGGAGAAACGCCGCGGTACGGGCGCACCGGGTTGCCCCAGCGTCGATCGAGAGGAAAGCGCCGGCGTGCTAACCGCGCGGCCCAGCCTCGAACGAGAGGAACGCCGCGGTGCGTGCGCACCGGTTGCCCAGCGTCGATCGAGAGGAAATCGCCGGCGCGTACTCACCGGGCGGCCCAGCCTCGAACGCGAGGAACGCCGCGGTGCGTGCGCACGCGGCGGCTTCGCCTCGACCGGGCGGGAACGCCGTCGTCGGCGCGCGCCTCCGTTCGACGCGCGCGGCCGCGTGGCGCGCGCATCGACCGGTCGTCCGCAGGGGCGTTGCTATACTTTTCGGATGGAACAACTCGCCGACCGCATCGTCCGTCACTTCGACGACAGCGCTCGCGCCATCCAGAAGTCGTCCGATGCGTTGCTCGACGCGATCGCGCGCGGCGTCGACGTGATGTTCGAGGCGCTGTCGAACGACCACAAGATCCTCGCCTGCGGCAACGGCGGTTCGGCGGCCGACGCGCAGCACTTCTCGGCCGAGCTGATCGGACGCTTCGAGCGCGAGCGCCTGCCGCTGCCGGCGATCGCGCTGTCGACCGACACGTCGCTGATGACGGCGATCGCCAACGACTACGCGTTCGACCAGATCTTCGCGAAGCAGGTGTCGGGCCTCGGCCGGGCCGGCGACGTGCTGTTCGCGATCTCGACGTCGGGCAACTCGGCAACGTCATCGCGGCGATCGAGGCCGCGTTCGTGCGCGACATGACCGTCGTCGCGCTGACCGGCAAGGGCGGCGGCACGATCGGCGAACTGTTGCGCGACAGCGATGTCCACATCTGCGTCCCGCACGACCGCACGGCGCGCATCCAGGAAGTGCACCTGCTGGTGCTTCACTGCCTGTGCGACGGCATCGACTGGCATCTTCTCGGAGACGAATGAATGATCGATCCACGCGTGTTGCGCGCCGCCGTCGTCGCTGCCGCCGTCGCCACGCTCGCGACGCAGCTGTCGGCGTGCGTGCCGATCGTGGTCGGGGCGGTCGGTGCGGGCGCCTACGCCACGACCGACCGGCGCTCGCTCGGCGCGCAGGCCGATGACAAGGTGATCGCGGTCCGCGTCGACAGCCGCATCTCGAACGCGCTGTCCGATCGCGCGCACGTCAACGTCAACAGCTTCAACCGCAAGGTGCTGCTGACCGGCGAGGTACCCGACGCGGCGTCGAAGGCGAAGGCCGAGGAGATCGCACGCTCGACGGAGAACGTGGCGTCGGTCGTCTCCGATCTCGAGATCGGCGGCATGACGCCGAGCACCGCGCGCAACAACGACGCGTACCTGACCGCGAAGGTCAAGGCGCAGCTCGTCAGCCGCAAGGACATCTTCGCGAACGCCTACAACGTCGTCACCGAGAAGAGCATCGTCTACCTGATGGGCCGCGTGACGCGCGAGGAAGGCGAGCGCGCCGCCGAGGTGGCGCGCGGCGTCTCCGGTGTGCAGAAAGTCGTCAAGGTGTTCGACTACATCAGCGACGACGAGCTCGCGCGGCTGCAGAAGAGCGGCGCGCAGTAGCCGTCGCCTGCGGACGGCCCGACGGGCCGCTTCGTCGCGCGACGAAGCATTCGCGCCGTCGGCGCCGTACCGTGATCGCCTTCCGGTCGCGAGAGACGCGCATGACGATCACCTGCTTCATCCGTTACGAGCTCGACCCGTTCCAGCGCGACGCGTTCCGGACCTACGCCGAGCGCTGGGGCCGCATCATCCCGCGCTGCGGCGGCCATCTCGTCGGCTACTTCCTGCCGCACGAAGGCACGAACGACATCGCGTGGGGGTTGATCGCGTTCGAGTCGCTGGCCGCCTACGAACGGTATCGCGCCCGCCTGCGGACCGATGCCGAGAGCGTCGCCAACTTCGCGTTCGCGCAGGAGCGCCGCTTCATCGTCCGCGAGGAGCGCAGCTTCGTCGAGGTCGTCGACGGGACGTTCGGCATCGCGGCGGCGCAGACGACGAACTGACGATCGTATGCGCGCGCGGCGACCGGCCGGCGCGGCCCGCGTCAGGTGATGTCCAGCGTCAGGCACTTCGCCGCGCCGCCGGCCTTCACGAATTCCGACAGCGGCGACTGCTCGACGACGAAGCCGTGCGCCGCGAGCGCCTCGACGAAGGACCCGGATGCGGCGTGGACGATGACCGTGCGGCCGATGGGGACGGCGTTGCAGGCGAACGCCTCGGCATCGGCGTCGTCGCAGACGATGCGGCGCGATGCCGGCACGCGGGCCTCGATCGATGCCAGCGACGCGTCGCTGAACGCCTTCGGGTAGTACAGCAGCGTGCCGCCGTCGAGCGGACAGAAGCACGTGTCGAGATGATAGAAGCGCGCGTCGACGAGCTCGAGCGGCACGATCTCGATGTTCGCGAGCGCCGTGATGTCGCGTCGCGATGAACGATCGGGCGTCCATGGTCGAACGATGGCCGTGCGCGAGCCACAGGACCGGAAGCGCCGCGATCGAACAGCGCGTCGCCGGCGCCCTCGAACGGCACGTCGGGCGGACCGGTCGACACGTCGTAGCCGTGCTCGACGAACCACTCGGCGAAGTAGGGCTCCTCGCTCTGACGTTCGAGGTGCCGAAAGCGCGACACGACCGCCTGCCGACCGAGCACGAGCCCGGCGTTCGCGGTGAACACCATGTCCGGCGAGCTCGGTTCGGGATGCACGAGCCGGACGCGGGCATGTCGCGCGACGCGGTCGTAGAGCCCGCGCCACTGCGCCTTCGCGAGCCGGTTGTCGATGTTGCGGACGTTGCCGTGCATCCACGGGTTGATCACGTACGCGACGTCGAAATATTCGGGCGGGCACATCAGGAACGTGCGGTTCATGTCGGCGGTCGCGGGACGTGGGACGACGTGGGGACGGGCGGGTCGCGAGCGATGCGACGACCCGGGCCGCGGCTCGCGAACGGACCCCGAGGGCGGTCGCGTCGCGCGCGAAGCGTAGCCGTGGCGCCGCGGCTCATCAATGCCGCGTCCGCGTCGCGTCGATCGCGCGTGGGCGACGCGACGTCGCCCCGCCGGCATCCGCTACCATCGCCGGCATGACGATCCACCGATCGCTGCTCGCTGCCGTGATCGCCGTCGTGTCGATCGGCATCGACACGAGCGGGTCGACGCGCGCTGCCGAACGAGCCGCGACGCCGGCCGCCGCAGCGGTGCCGACGTCGGATCGCGACCGCGTGATGGCGCAGATCGCATCCGTCGGTCGTCGTGGGTTCCTGTACGAGGTCACGCGCGACGACGGCGACGACGCGCCGCGCGCCGCGGACGATTCGCACGGCCCGTGCGACGTCGCGCGCGGCGATCCGGACCCCGTGCGCGGGCTGTGCGACGACGCGCGACGCGAGCCGGAGCGCCTGCGCGCCGAGCGCGACCCCGCGCGCCGCAAGCGCCTCTTCCTCTACGGCACGATCCACGTCGGCCGGCTCGACAGCGAGCCGTTCAACCGGCCGGTCCTCGAGGCACTGCGCGCGTCGCGTCGCCTCGCGCTCGAGGCGGACCCGAGCGACGACGCGACGACGCGCCAGCTCGCGTTGCGATTCGGGCAGTACGCCGCCGACGACGGCCTCGGCCGCCACGTGCCGGCGGCGCTGCTCGCGCGCGTCGCGGCGTTCGGGGAGCGGCACGGGCTGTCGCGCGAACGCGTCGAGCGGCTGAGGCCTTGGCTGCTCGCGAACATGGTCACGGCGCGCCAGATCGACGGCGCGACGCTCGATGCGGACCTCGGCACCGAGCTCTACCTGGTCGGCTTCGCGCGCGGCGCGGGCCTGCCGATCGTCGAGATCGAAGGGCTCGAAGCGCAGTTGCGACTGCTCGCGGGCTCGCCGGACGCCGTCCAGGCCGCGCAGCTCGACGAGGCGCTCGGCGACCGGTCCCTCGACGCGAACGACGACGGCGAGGCGCTGTTCGAGGTCTGGCGAAGCGGGGACGTCGCGGCCGCCGAGCGAATCGTCGACGCGATGCACGGCGACGCGGCCGACACGGTCGTCGACCGCTACGTCGTCGAGACGTTGATCGATGCGCGCGACCGTCGCATGGCGGACGCCGCGGAGCGCGACTACGCGCTGCCCGGCAACACCTTCTTCGCCGTCGGCGCGCTGCACCTGTTCGGCGAGCGAGGACTCGTCTGCGAGCTGCAGCGGCGCGGCTATCGCGTCACCGACCTGCAGCGATCCGCGGCGGTGCGCTGACGGCTCCGACCCGCAGAAGACCGCGGCGGTCCGACCGGCCTGCAGATGCCTGCGGCGGTCCGCTGACGGTACCGGCGTGCAGTCGCCTCGACGGTACGCGGTCCGCAACGGGATGCGGAAGACCGCGGCGGTCCGCCGACCGGACCGGCGTCGTCGCGACGGCACGATCGACGCGACGCCGGTCGCGCCGCCCGAACGAGTCGCGCCGCCGCATCGCGCGAACGGGGGCGCCCGTCCGTCGCATTGGCGCGAGGCCCGTCCGCGGGCAGCCTGATCGCCGGTCCGCGCTCGCGGGCTCGAACGGCCGGTGCGATGGCTCAAGACTCGTCGTTGTTTCGACCCGAGGCGCTCGACGCGCACAGCGATCAGCCGCTCGGTTCCATCCGGCTCGCGCAGCCGATCGGACATCGTGCGGCCGCGCTGCTCGCGATCGCGATCGTCGCGACGATCGTCGCGTTCGCGATCCTGGGCACGTATACGCGCCGCGCGACGGTGCCCGGCCTGTTGGAGCCGGCCGGCGGCTCGCTGCGGCTGACGGCGCCCGCGCCGGGCACCGTGTCGGCGATCCGCGTCGTCGAAGGACAGCGTGTCGCGGCGGGCGAGCCGCTGTTCGTGCTGTCCGGCGAGCGTCGCTCGGCCAGCGGCCAGACCGGCGCGTCGATCGCCACGCAACTCGACGGCCGCGCCGCCGCGCTCGACCGCGATGGGCGCCTCGTCGACGAGCGCCTTGCGCTGCACGTCCGCAGCGTCGACCAACGGCTCGCGGCGATCGACGCGGAGATCGCGCGGCTCGACCACGAGATGGCGATCCATGCGGCGCGCCGCCGCCTCGCACAACGCAGCGTCGAACGCTACGAGGCGCTCGCCGCGACCGGCTTCGTCGCGCCGGCGCAGGCGCAGGCGAAGCAGGACGAGCTGCTCGTCCTCGAGGCGGGCGGCGATGCCTACGCGCGCCAGCGATCGCTGCTCGCGCGCGAACGGTCGGGCCTCGCGAGCCAGCGCGCGGAAAGCCGGATGCAGGCCGAGACGGAGCGTGCGGAGATCGGACGGCAGCGCGCGGCACTCGCGCAGGAGCGCGCGGAGAACGACGCGCGGCGCACGACCGTCGTCGTCGCGCCGCACGACGGCGACGTCACGGCGATCGCGGCCCGGCCGGGACAGGTCGTCGGCGCCGGCGCGTTGCTGGCGACGCTGATGCCGGCCGACGCGGCGCTCGAGGCCGAGTTGTTCGTCTCGACGCGCCAGAGCGGTTTCGTCGCGACGGGGCAAGCGGTGCACCTGCGCTTCGCGGCGTATCCGTACCAGAAGTTCGGGATGGGCGACGGCGTCGTCGCGTCGATCGAGAGCGGGCCGTACGCGCCGCAGGAGCTCCCGCCGCAGGTCGCGGCCGTGCTCGGAGGCGCGGCACTGCAGGGCGCCGAGCCGGTGTACCGCGTCGTCGTGCGTCTCGATCGCCAGACGATCCGGGTGTACGGCCGCGACCGGCCGCTGCGCCCCGGGCTGCTGCTCGAGGCGGACATCGTCGAGGATCGCCGGCGCCTGTTCGAGTGGCTGCTCGAGCCGATCTACGGGCTCGTCGGCCGATGAACCGGGCCGAACAGTGACGATGACGGTGACGGCGATGTCGCGTCCCCTGTCGCGCTCATCCGAATCGACGTTGGCCGCTCGGCACATCGGTCCGACGATGGCGACACACCGACCGCGGTGTCCCTTCGACCCAACCACCGGAGCCTCGCATGACCCTTCTCGATCCCCTTCAATGCCATGCCGTCGCGGGCGGCGCACGCGGCGCGACGCCGTGGGACAACGTGTCCGACCTGCTCGCCGGCGTGCCGCGACCGATGCAACCGATCTTCGTCCCGTTCCCGTCCGACCCCTGAGCGCGCGCGCACCGGGGGGGCCCGTCCCCGGCGCGCGTCGAGCCTTGCCGCAGCCTTCGCATGATCCGCGTCCATCGCCAGTCGGAAGCGACCGAATGCGGGCTCGCGTGCCTCGCGACGGTCGCGGCGCATCACGGCCTGCACACCGACCTGCGCACGTTGCGGCAACGGTTTCCGGTCTCGCTGAACGGCGTCACGCTCGCGCAGTTGATGCGCCACGCGGCGCAGCTCCACTTCGCGCCGCGAGCGCTGCGCTGCGAGCCGGGCGACTTCGCGCGGCTGCGGCTGCCGGCGATCCTGCACTGGAACCTCGATCATTTCGTCGTGCTCGAGCGCGTCGGGCGCGATGGCATCGTGGTGGCCGATCCGGCGCGGGGCCGCGTCCGCGTGCGGGCGGCCGAGGCGTCGCGCTCGTTCAGCGGCATCGCGCTCGAGCTCGCGCCGACCGCGACGTTCGTGGCGGCCGACACCCGCCGGCGACTGCGCCTGGCAGACCTGGCCGGCCGGGTGGCCGGGCTCGGACGGGCGCTCGCGAACGTCTTGGCGGTCGCGGCCGCGATCGAGGTGGTCGCGCTCGTCAATCCGTTCGTGACGCAGGTCGTCGTCGACGGCGCGCTCGTCACCGGCGACCGCGACCTGCTGACGCTCGCGTCGCTCGGCGGCGCGGTCCTCGTCGCGATCGACTTCGCGCTGCGGATGACGCGCGGCTGGATCGCCTTGCGGATCGACCAGGAACTCGCCGTCCAGTGGACCGCGAACCTGTTCGCCCATCTGCTGCGGCTGCCGACGCGCTTCTTCGAACAGCGTCGCCTCGGTGACATCACGTCGCGCTTCGGGTCGCTGACGTCGATCCGCAACACGCTGACGAATGGCGCGATCGCGGCGGCGCTCGACGGCGCCATGTCGTTCGCGACGCTCGCGATGATGCTGGCGTACAGCCCGCGGCTGACGCTGGTCGCGGTCGGCGCGCTGCTGCTGTACGCGGCGATCCGCCTGCTGTCGTATCGGCCGCTGCGCACCGCGTCCGAGGAGCGCGTCGTGCTGTCGGCGAAGGAGAACAGCTTCTTCCTCGAGTCGATCCGCGCCGCGCTGCCGCTGAAGCTGTACGGCCGCGTCGCCGAGCGCGTGTCGCGCTGGCAAAACCTGATGATCGACGTCCAGAACCGCGACGTCGCGACGCGCCGCATGACGCTCTGGTTCGCGTCGTCCGCGACGCTGATCGGCGGCGCCGAGGGACTCGTGCTGCTGTACGTCGGCGGCGGCGCCGTGCTGGAGCGCACGCTGTCGCTCGGCATGCTGCTCGCGTTCCTCGCGTACCGCGCACAGTTCGGCGAGCGCACGACGAAGCTGATCGACCTCGCGATCGACGTGCGGATGCTCGGACTGCATGCCGAACGGCTCGCCGACATCGCGCTGGAGCCGCCCGACGACGATGGCGTCGGCGCCTGGGACGTCGGTCGCATCGAGCCGCGCATCGAGGTCCGCGACGTGTCGTTCCGCTACGCCGACGGCGAGCCGTGGGTGCTGCGGCACGTCGACCTCGTCGTCGAGTCCGGCGAGGCCCTCGCCGTCGTCGGCGCGTCGGGCTGCGGCAAGACGACGCTGCTGAAGCTGCTGCTCGGACTGCGAGAGCCGACGGAGGGCGAGATCCGCATCGGCGGCGCGGGCGCATCGATGCCGATCCGGCAGCTCGGTGGCGCGACGTACCGCGCGCTCGTCGGCACGGTCCTGCAGGACGACGTGCTGCTGTCCGGATCGATCGCCGACAACGTCGCCTGCTTCGACCCGCAGCCCGACCGGTCGGCGATCGAAGCGGCGGCGCGGCTCGCCGCCGTGCACGACGACATCGTCGCGATGCCGATGGGATATCACACGCTGATCGGCGAGATGGGGTCGTCGCTATCCGGCGGGCAGCGCCAGCGGGTGCTGCTCGCGCGGGCGCTCTACAAGCAGCCGCGCATCCTCGCGCTCGACGAGGCGACGAGCCATCTCGACGTCGACGGCGAGCGTCGCGTCAACGAGGCGATCCGGCAACTGGCGCTGACGCGCATCACGATCGCGCATCGTCCGGAGACGATCGCGTCGGCGGAGCGGGTCGTGGTGCTCGACGGCGGCCGCATCGTGCGCGACATCCGCGTCACGCCGCAGCCGGCCGCGGCGTGAGGCGGCCGCCGCAAGTGGCGTTGGTCGCGCGGCCGACGAAAGGGCGCGGGCCTCTCGCGGCGAACCGCCGGGCCGACGGCGAAGACCGGCACGACCGCCGCCCACCGCCCACGCCCGCCGCCCGTCGCCCAACGCGCAACGCCCGACGCCCGACGCCCGCCGCCCAACGCCCACCGCCCGCCCCCCACCGCCTACCGCCCACCGACCACCGCCCACCGACCACCGACCACCGACCACCGACCACCGACCACCGACCACCGCCTACGCCCGCCACCCGCCGCCCAACGCCCACGCCCACCGACCGCTACCGCTGATTACCACTCGGCAATGGCCCGTCGCCGGCTAGCGACCGCCGAACCCCGGTCGCCGACCGCTGGCGATGGAAGATGGATCGCTACGCCTTGGGCAGTGTCCGCCGAGCCGTGGCGGCTGACGCCAGCGGCCGATGACGGACTACCGACCACCGACCACCGACCACCGACTATCGACTATCGACCACCGACCACCGACTACCGACTACCGACTACCCTATCGACCACGAACCGCCAACGACCGACCACCGACGACCGACCGCCGACGCGGACGGGACCGATGACGACTGACCGATGAGCTCCGACGATGGACGTCGAGTGTCGAGCGTCGAGCGTCGAACGTCGGGCGTCGATCGTCGAACGCCGAGCGTCGCTGCCTGACGGCTGATGGCTAGTGGCCGATGGCTAGTGGGCGATGGCTGACGGCTAATGGTTAATGGCTGATGGCTAGTGGCTGATGGCTGATGGCCGATCGCTGATAGCCGATCGCCGATGCCGATCGTCGAGCCCCGGCCGCGGCTCGGCACGGCCCTCATCGACCCGTCAGTCGTCCCGAGGCGCGCGCAACTCGTGCCCCGCACCGGTACCACCGCCGGTCGGTTCGACGCGGGGACGCCCACGATCGCGTCGCCGCGCGGCCTCGCGCGCCTCGCGCGCCTCGCGCCGGGCCGCGCCGCCGGCGAACCAGGCGCGCGCCGCGCGCTCCCAGCGGTCGAGGTACGAATAGATCACCGGGACGACGACGAGCGTCAGCAGCGTCGACGTCAGCACGCCGCCGATGATCGCGCGGCCCATCGGCGCCTGCTGTTCGCTGCCTTCGCCGAGGCCGATCGCGAGCGGCAGCATGCCGAACACCATCGCGGCCGTCGTCATCAGGATCGGTCGCAGCCGCACCTGCCCGGCCTCGAGCAGCGCGTCGACGCGCGACAGCCCCTCGCGCTGGCGCTGGTTCGCGAAGTCGACCAGCAGGATCGCGTTCTTCGTCACGAGGCCCATCAGCATGATGAAGCCGATGATCGAGAACAGGTTCAGCGTCGTCCGCGTGATCATCAGCGCGAGCAGCACGCCGATCAGCGAGAACGGCAGCGCGGCCATGATCGCGACCGGCTGCAGCAGGCTCGCGAACTGCGACGCGAGGATCAGGTAGATGAACACGATCGCGAGCAGCAGCGCGCTGCCGGCGGCGGCCGCCGACTCGTCCTGGTCCTGCTGCTGGCCGCCGACGTCGAAGCGATAGCCGGGCGGCAGCGACGCCTCGCGCGCCTTCAGCGAGCTTCGCGACGTCCTTGCCGATGTCGCCGGCCGGCCGGCCCTGCGCGTTCGCGTAGATCGCCTGGCGCCGCTGCAGGTCCTGGCGCTTGATGACCTGCGGGCTCTCGGACTGCGAGATCGTCGCGACCTGCCGCAGCGGCACGAGCTGCGGGATCAGGTTGCCGCTCGGATCGGTCATCGTCTTGCCGGTCGTGAGCAGCAGGTCGCCGATGTCGGACGCGAGCGTGCGGCCCGACTTCGGCAACTGCACGATGACCTCGTAGTTCTGGCCGTCCGACGCGAGCCAGTAGCCGACGGTCTCGCCGGCGACGAGCGGCCGCAGCGCGTTGCCGATCTTCTGCACCGTGAGGCCGAGGTCGCTCGCGATGTCGCCGTTCGGCCGGATCGACAGCGCCGGCGTCCCGGGCTTCAGGCTCGTCTCGAGGTCGACGACGCCGGGGATGCGGCCGATCTCGCCGGCGAGCTCGGTCGTGATCTCGTTCAGCTTCGCGACGTCGGGGCCGAGCACCGCGATGAAGATCGCCTGGTTGAAGCCGATCGACACGCGTGACGCCCGGGATCGCGGCGACGCGATCGCGGATGATCTTCTCGATGTCCTTCTGCGAACGCTGCCGCTCGTTGCGCGGCTTCAGCTTGAGCTGGATGCGGACCGACGTGCGGTCCTCGCCGAACACGCTGACGTCGGTCGCGACGACCTCGGGCAGGTCGGCGACGGCGGCCTCGACCTGCCGCGACTTCTGGTCCGCGTAGTCGAGGCTGACGCCGGGCGGCGTCGTCAGGCGCAGGCTGATCCAGCTCTGGTCGACGTCGGGGATGAACTCGCTGCCGATCTTGCCCGACGCGAGCAGCGCGAACGCGGCGACGAACGAGCCGAACGCCGTCCACAGCACGATGCCGCGCGGCGTGATCGTCGCGCGCGACGGCGAACAGCCGTCGCGCGAGCCGCCGCAGCGACGCGAGCAGCGCCGGGCGGCAGCCACAGCCGATACACGCGTTCGCGACAGCGCCCAGCCGAGCAGGCGACCGTAGACGCGATGCATCCACTGCACGAAGTGCTCGAACGCGTCGAGCACGATGCGCAGCGGCGCGAAGCGCAGGATGCGCGACTTCTCGGCCGGGTCGTGCCAGATCGACGACAGCATCGGGTCGAGCGTGAACGACACGAACAGCGACACGAGCACGGCGGCCGTGACCGTGATGCCGAACGAGAAGAAGAACTTGCCGACGATGCCGCTCATGAACGCGACCGGCACGAACACGGCGACGATCGCGAACGTCGTCGCCATCACCGCGAGGCCGATCTCGTTCGTGCCGTCCTCGGCCGCCTGCCGATGGCTCTTGCCCATGTGCAGGTGGCGCACGATGTTCTCGCGCACGACGATCGCGTCGTCGATCAGCAGGCCGATGCACAGGCTGAGCGCCATCATCGTCATGAAGTTCAACGTGAAGTGGAACATGTTCAGCACGATGAACGTCGACATCACGGCGATCGGCAGCGTGAGGCCGGTGATGATCGTCGAGCGCCAGCTGCGCAGGAACAGGAACACGATCAGCACGGTCAGCAGGCCGCCCTCGACGAGCGTCTTCTTGACGCCGTCGAGCGAGCGCTTGACCCAGTCGGAGTTCGCATACATGCGGCGGATCTCGACGCCGGGCGGCAGCCGCTTCGACAGGTCCGGCGATCGCCTTCGTGACGGCCTCGCCGGTCTCGACGATGTTCGCGTCCTGGATCTTGTAGACGCCGAGCGTCAGCGCCGGCGCGCCGTCGTTGCGGCCGATCGACTGCGCCTCCTGCTCGCCGTCGACGACGTTCGCGACCTGGCCGAGATAGACCGGCGAGTCGCCGACGCCCGACGCGCCGAGCGAGCTGATGCCGACGTTGCCGCCGCGGCGCGCGACGATGATCCGCGAGAAGTCGTCGACGTTGCGCAGCTTGCCTTCGACGCGCACGAGCGTCTCGTTGCGCGCGTTGCTGATGAGGCCGGCCGCGACGTCCTGGTTCGCCTGCCGGATCGCGTCCATCACCTGGTCGATGCCGACGCCGTACGACGCCATCTTCTGCGGGTCGACGAGGATGCGGATCTGCCGCGCGGTGCCGCCGGCGTATTCGACGCGTCCGACGCCCTGCGCCTTCTGCAGCTCCTTGACGATCACCTGGTCGGTGAGCGTCGTCAGCTCGCGCAGGCTGCGCCCGGTCGGGCCCGGCAGCGAGCGTACCGACAACGAGACGACCGGCTGCTCGTTCTCCTGGTCCTGCCGGTTGATCAGCGGATCCTTCGCGTCCTTCGGGAACGTCGCGCGGATCTGGCCGATGCGGTCGCGCAGGTCCTGCGTCGCCTTCGGGACGTCGGCGTCGAGGTTGAACTCGATGTACGACTGCGAGCGGCCTTCCCACGAGTTCGAGCGGATGCGCTTGATGCCCGAGATCGTGTTGACGGCGTTCTCGATCGGCTTCGTGATGTCGTTCTCGATCGCCTCGGGCGACGCGCCCGGGTAGTCCACCGTGACGGTGAACGTCGGGTTCGAGATGTCGGGCAGCTGCTCGACGCCGAGCCGGTTGTACGACGCGATCCCGAGCACGACGAGCGCGATCATCACCATCGCGGCGAAGACCGGGTTGTTGATCGAGACCTTCGTGATCCACATGACGCGTTCCTGTCTTCCTGGGCGGCGGCCGAGCGCGGCCGGCGGGGCCGCGACGCCGCGTCAGGTCGCGGCCGGTGCGGCCTGGGCCGGACTAGCGACCACGGCCTTCGCGACGGCCGGGCTGCCTTCGCTGACGTTGTCGAACTTGCCGGCGAGGACCGGCGTGTCCGGCGGCACGCCGGACTTGACCTCGACGTAGCCGCTGCCGTCGTCGCGATCGCCGAGCACCGCCGTGCGGCGCGTCAGCTTGCCGTTCTCGATGGTCCAGACGATCGGCACGCCGGCCTCGGTCTGGATCGCGATCGTCGGCAGCGTCGGCTTCGGCGCGCTCGCGGCGAGGCGGACGAAGCCGTTCGCGAACATGCCGCTCTTGAGCACGTGCTCGGGATTCGGGACGGTGAAGAACACGACGATCGAGCGCGTGCCGGGCTCGGTCGCCGGATTGACGCGGCTGATCTGCGCGTCGAACGTGCGGTTCGGCATGCCGTCGACGGTGAGCGTCGCGCGCATGCCCTTCGCGAGGCCCGCGACCTCGCCGGCCGGGACGATCGCCTGCAGCTCGATCGAATCGAGGTCGACGATCGTGAACAGCGGCGCGTCGACCGACGTCTTCTCGCCGACCTGCGCGTTCTTCCGCGACACGATGCCGGTGATCGGCGCGATCACCGTCGCGTCGCGCAACGCCTTCTGCGCCATCCGCAGCTGCGCCTCGGCCGCCTCGAGCGTCGCGCGGTTCGCCGCCGACAGGCTGGCGACGTTGTCGAACGCGTTCTGCGAGATGAAGTGCCGCTCGAGCAGCGACTGGTTCGTCGCGCGGTTCTTCTCGGCGATCTCCGCCTGCGCGCGCGCCGCGTCGCGCGAGCCGGTCATCTGGTCGACGCGCGGCGGCGAGGTCGACGGTGTCGAGCCGCGCGATGACCTGGCCCGCGGTCGACGTGCTCGCCCTCGCGCACGAGCACCTGGCGGATCTCGACGGCGACCTTCGCCTTCACGACCGCCTGGTTGACCGCGATCAGGCTGCCGGACACGGCGAGCGACCGCTCGATCGGGCGCATCGACACGCGCGTCAGGTCGCCGGGGCCGAACTCGAGCGCGACGGCCGGCTTGTCCTTCGGTGCCGCGGCCTGCGGCGAGCCGCCGCAGCCGGCGAACGTCGCGGCGGCGATCGCGAGCGACGCCGCCGCGACGAGCCGCAGCGATCGGAACGGCACGGCGCGAGGCGGGACATTCGGCATGGACGGAAGGGCGGTGGAGCGCGCGGACGAGGCGGCCGGGGCGACGGCCGCGAACCCGTCCTGGACGACGGTGGCGCATTGTACGAACCCCGCGACGCGAGGGCTACCGCCGCCCGACGGAATGCCTGCCGACGCGACGAACTGCGCGAGCCCCCGACCGGCCGCCGGTTCCGATCGGCCGTCGTCGTCGTGGCTCGCCGCCGGTCGGCCCCGCGGCACGCCGCATTCGTCGGTCGGCGAGCCGACGCGTGCGTCGGGCGGCGACGATGGGTTGCGAGGAGCGAGCTCGTCGCGTTCGTCGTCCGGCCTCGTCCGATGGCGCGGCCGCGGGCCGCTAGTCCGGCAGCGGCACCGCCGTCGTGTCCTTGATGCGTTCCAGCATGAAGCTGGAGCGGACATCGAGCACCGACGGATGCCGCAGCAGCTTGTCCATGACGAACCGCGAGTAGTGATCGAGGTCTACGGTCTGCACGCGCAGCAGGTAGTCCATCTCGCCGGTCATCGCGTAGCAGGCGACGACTTCCTGCCAGTCCTGCACCACGTCGCGGAACGATCTCATCGCCGAACGCTTCGGAACGTCGCTGTGCTTGTCCATCCGCACCGTCGCATACGCCGTCAGCCCGAGCCCGAGCTTCGTCGCGTCGAGCAGCGCGACGTACTGGCGGATCAGGCCGACCTCCTCGAGCCGCTTGACGCGCCGCAGGCACGGCGACGGCGACAGGCCGACCTTTGCCGCGAGGTCCTGGTTCGACAGCGTCGCGTCGCGCTGCAGCAGGTCGAGGATGCGCCGGTCGATGCGGTCGAGCGTCGAGCGTTGGCATGGAATGGCGTGGGATCCCTTTAGCGCGCGATGGAGTGGCGCAGTTTCGCATTGACTCGGCAATTTTCGCAATCCTCGTGCGCGGCTTGCGCCTTAAACTGGCGCATCGGAAACGCACGAGACGAGCAAGGAGACGACGATGGAAGCTTCAGCGAGCGCGACCGCGGCCTGGGACAACCCGATGGGCACCGACGGCTTCGAGTTCATCGAGTACGCGGCACCGGATCCGGCCGCGATGGGCGCGCTGTTCAAGCGGATGGGCTTCACCGCCGATCGCGAAGCACCGCCACAAGGACGTGACGCTGTATCGGCAGGGCGAGATCAACTTCATCCTCAACGCCGAGCCCGATTCGTTCGCGCAGCGCTTCGCGCGCCTGCACGGCCCGTCGATCTGCGCGATCGCGTTCCGCGTGCAGGACGCGAAGGCCGCCTACAAGCGCGCGCTCGACCTCGGCGCCTGGGGCTTCGAAGGCACGACGCGCGCCCGGGCGAGCTGAACATCCCCGGCATCAAGGGCATCGGCGACTCGGCTGATCTACTTCGTCGACCGCTGGCGCGGCAAGAACGGCGCGAAGGAAGGCGACATCGGCAACATCGGCTTCTACGACGTCGACTTCGAGCCGCTCGGACAGCGCGCGAGCCTGATGCCGGCCGGCAACGGCCTCGATCTACATCGACCACCTGACGAACAACGTCCATCGCGGCCGCATGGACGAGTGGGCCGAGTTCTACGAGCCGCTTCTTCAACTTCCGCGAGATCCGCTACTTCGACATCGAAGGCCAGGTCACCGGCGTCAAGTCGCAAGCGCGATGACGCGCCGTGCGGCAAGATCCGCATCCCGATCAACGAGGAAGGCAACGACACGGCCGGCCAGATCCAGGAATACCTCGACGCGTATCACGGCGAGGGCATCCAGCACATCGCGCTCGGGCTCGTCGAACCTGTACGCAGACCGTCGACCGGCTGCGCGCGAACGGCGTGCGGCTGCTCGACACGATCGACACGTACTACGAGCTGATCGACAAGCGCATGCCCGGCCACGGCGAGCCGATCGCCGAGCTGCAGCAAGCGCAAGATCCTGGTCGACGGCAAGCCGGACGCGCTGCTGCTGCAGATCTTCACCGAGAACCAGCTCGGGCCGATCTTCTTCGAGTTCATCCAGCGCAAGGGCGACGAGGGCTTCGGCGAAGGCAACTTCAAGGCGCTGTTCGAGATCGATCGAGCTCGACCAGATGCGGCGCGGCGTGCTGAAGGGCGCCGACGATCCGAGCCCGGAGGCGGCCGAGACGAAGGAAGAGATCGCCGCGCTCGCGCGATGAGCCCGGTCGACACGCCGGTCGCGGCCGAGCGCGAGGCCGCGCTCGCCCGAGCCGCGACGGCGGCGACGACGGTGTCTCGCGCCGAGCCCGAAGGCGCGGCGGTGCCGACGACCTACGGCGCGTCGGAGCGACCGCCGCGCGGCGACTATTCGACCGCGGGTCCGGACTACGTCTGCGACCAGAACTGGACGTCGTACACGGCGGCCGAGCACGATCGCTATCGACGGCTGTACGCGGATCGCATCGCTCGGCTGCCGGGGCTCGCCTGCGACGAGTTCCTCGACGCGCTGGGTGCGATGCGCGCGGCCGACGCGATCCCGAATCTGGCCGAGATCTCGGTGCCGCTGAAGGCCGCGACCGGCTGGACGCTGGTCGCCGTGCCGGGCCTGATCCCCGAAGACGCGTTCTTCGCGCTGCTCGCGGCGCGGCGCTTTCCGGTGACGGTCTGGCTGCGGGAAGAGCACGAGTTCGACTACATCGTCGAGCCCGACGTCTTCCACGACTTCTTCGGCCACGTGCCGCTGCTGTTCAACCCGATGTTCGCCGACTACATGCAGGCGTTCGGCCAGGGCGGGCTGAAGGCCGCGGCGCTCGGTGGACTCGAATACCTCGCGCGGCTCTACTGGTACACGGTCGAGTTCGGACTGATCGCGACGCCGGCCGGCCTGCGCATCTACGGCGCGGGCATCGTGTCGTCCGGGTCCGAGCCGGAGCACGCGATCCGCTCGCCGGAGCCGGCCCGCGTGGCGTTCGACCTCGAGCGGCTGATGCGCAGCGAATACAAGATCGACACGTTCCAGGCGACGTACTTCGTCATCGACTCGTTCCAGCAGCTGTTCGAGGCGACGGCGCCGGACTTCGGCCCGATCTACCGGCGGCTGCAGGCGCTGCCGTCGCACCCGGCCGGCGTCGTTCTTTCCGGCGAGAGGACGTTCGCGATCTGAGCGGCGTTCGCCGCGGCGCGTCGGCGGCGAGCGCGACGCGTCCGCGGTCCCGTCCCCCCGGTTCAGCCCGGGTCGGCGGACAGGTTGTGGAAGTCGTCGATCCAGTCCTGCAACCGCGCCACGGCGCGACGGCGCTGCTCCGGCGTCGTCAGGTCGTGGATCGACGCGTCCATCGCCTCGGTCGCGTGGCGCAACGACTCGAGGAACGCGCGGCGGTCGGGGTCCGGGTTGCGATCGAAGCGGTCCGCGTAGTCCTTCAGCATCGCGATGACGGTGTCGCGCGGCGGCTTGTCGTGCTCGACCTTCGTCAGCAGCGCGACCATCTCGCGCTGGCGACGTCGCCGCTCGGCGAGCACGATGGCGTTGTCGAACGGGCGCGCGTCGGACAGCGCGCGGATGCGGTCGCGCTGCTCGCTGCTGAAGCGCCCGTACCATTCCTCGAGCGCGGTCGAGCGTCTTCTCGTAGCGCGCCTTCTGCTGCCGCTCGACGTCGCCGCGCATGAAGTCGTCGCGCCACTTCTCGTCGTCGTCCGCGAACTTCTTCGACAGCGCCGACAGGTTGTCCGGCGTCAGGCGCAGTGCGAGGTCGGCCATGTCCGGCAGCGCGTGATACGACGGTCGTCATCGCGCGCCGACGGCCCTGCTCGGCGAGCGCCTCGATCTCCTCGGTCGTGATCGGCTGCAGCGCGCGACGCTGCAGCTCCTGCGCGAACGTCGCGTAGTCCGGCAGCTGCGTCGTGCGATGCCAGACCAGCAGCCGGTGCAGCCGCGGCTTGACGAAGTCGCGCTGGTCGCTCGGCCAGGTCGAAGTAACGGTCGATGAAGAACAGGCCGACGGTGTCGCCGTTGCGGTAGCCGACCTTGATCAATCCGCAGCCGCCGAGGCAGGCCGCGACGACGAGCGCGAGCCCGAGCGTCGCCAGGCGCCGCGTCGCGGGCGCCCGAAGCTGCGTGCTAGACTTTTTTCGCATTCGTGACGTCGTCTCCATTCGTTGACGGCCGGCCCTCGTCCGAGCCGGCTCGTGTCGCGCCTCGCGACGGCGCGTCGTCGCGACCGCCGACCATCCCCGCCGAGGATCCTTCACATGAACGTCGTCGTCCTCGCGGCCGGCATGGGCAAGCGCATGCATTCGCAGCTGCCGAAGGTGCTGCATCCGATCGCCGGACGACCGATGCTCGCACGGGTCGTCGACGCGGCCCGCGCGCTGCCTCGATCCGCACATCGTCGTCGTCGTCGGGCATCAGGGCGACGAGGTCCGCGCCGCGATGCCGTCGCCGGACCTGCGCTGGGCCGAGCAGTCGCCGCAGCTCGGCACCGGCCACGCGGTGCATGCAGGCCGTGCCGCAGCTCGCCGACGACGACCGCACGATGATCCTGTACGGCGACGTCCCGCTGACCCGCCCCGACACGTTGCTTGCTCTGAGCGAACTCGCGCCGGAAGGTTCGGGCGACCGCGTCGCCGTGCTGACGGTGACGCTCGACGACCCGACCGGCTACGGCCGCATCGTCCGCCACGCCGACGGCCGCACGATCGCGGCCATCGTCGAGGAGAAGGACGCGACGCCCGAGCAGCGCGCGATCCGCGAGGTCAACACCGGCATCCTCGTCGCGCCGACGGCCGCGCTGAAGCGCTGGCTCGGCCGGCTGTCGAACGACAACGCGCAGCGCGAGTACTACCTGACCGACGTCGTCGCGCTCGCGAACGCCGACGGCGTCGAGGTCGTCGCGACGCAGCCGCGCTTCGCGTGGGAGACGGCCGGCGTCAACGATCCGGTCCAGCTCGCGGCGGCCGAGCGCCAGGTCCAGCGCAACGAGGCCGAGCGCCTGATGGCGGCCGGCGTGCGGCTCGCCGACCCGGCGCGGCTCGACGTCCGCGGGACGCTCGCCTGCGGGCGCGACGTGCGGATCGACGTCGGCTGCGTGTTCGAGGGCGACGTGAAGCTCGACGACGGCGTCGCGATCGGTCCGTACGTCGTGATCCGCAACGCGCGCGTCGGCGCCGGCGCGCGCATCGAGGCGTTCTGCCACATCGACGGCGGACCGTCGCCGCGTCGGACCCGATCGCGATCGGCCGCGACGCGGTCATCGGGCCGTACGCGCGGCTGCGGCCCGGCACCGCGCTCGCCGACGAGGTCCATATCGGCAACTTCGTCGAGGTCAAGAACGCGCAGGTCGGCCATGGCTCGAAGGCGAACCACCTGAGCTACGTCGGCGACTCGACGGTCGGCGCGAACGTCAACGTCGGCGCCGGCACGATCACGTGCAACTACGACGGCGCGAACAAGCATCGCACGACGATCGAGGACGACGTGCACATCGGCAGCGACGTGCAGCTCGTCGCGCCGGTGACGGTGGGTCGCGGCGCGACGGTCGGCGCCGGCACGACGGTCTGGAAGGACGTGCCGCCCGGGACGCTCGCGGTCAATCCGAAGACGCAGGCGTCGCGCGACGACTGGCGGCGGCCGACGAAGAAGCGGTAGCCCCGCGACGCGTCACGCGACGAACCCGCGCAGCGCGGGCAGCGCGCGCTCGACCGGGTCCGCATGCCGGTCGCTCGGCGCGGTGCGCAGCTCGCGGTACGCGGCGAGTCGTGCCGGCGGCAGCGATCCGACGAGGCGCGCGAGTTCCGTGAAGCGGAGCCCCCGACGCACGAGGAACGCGATGAACGTGTGGCGCAGGCAGTCCGGCGTCACGTCGTCGGCGTCGTCGAGTCCGGCGTCGTGCGCCGCGTACAGCAGCGCGGTCGCGACCGTCTCCTCGGCGAGCGGCCGGCCGCCGGGCGCGCCGAACAGCGGCCCGTCGTCCGCGGCGGCGGCCGACGGCAGCCACGCGACGACGTTCGGCGGCAGCGGCACCGACCGCGGCTCGTCGCCGCCGACGTGCACGAGCCCCGCGCCTCGGTCGATGTCGGCATGCCGCAGACGGACGGTCTCGCCGGCCGAGAGGCCGCGACAGCAGCAGCGCGACGATGGCGCGGAACTCGGGGTCGGCCGCGCGCAGCAGCGCGGTGACCTCGTCGTCGCGCGAGCTCGCGCGGCAACGGCGACACCGGCGGTCCGAGCATCGCGCGTGTCGCCGCCGCGTCGTCCGACGACGGCAGTGCGCGCGTGGCGGGAGAAGAGGACAGCGCCGTCGGCATCGCATGCGTCATGCCGACGGGCACGAACGTCTGCGGGACGACGACGGTCGACGGCTGGCTCGGCGGCCGGTTGAAGAACTCGACGATGCCCATCGTCGCGAGCGCGGCGACCAGCGCCGCGAACACGACCAGCGCCGCGTCGCGCGCGTACAGCGGACTCGACGGCGACTGCGGGATCGACGGCGCCTCGACGACCTCGACCTTCGGCTTGCGTCCGCGCTCGCCGGCGTCGAGCACCGACAGCCGGTCGGCCGCCTTCTGCCGCAGCTGCTCGAGATGCGCGAGCTGCTCCTGCAGCGCGCGGTATTCGTTGAAGTGCGACGTGAAGCTCTGCACCGTCTGCTGGTTCGACGCGAGCTGCTGACGCAGCGCCGCGGCCGCGTTCTTGCGCGCCGGCGAGCTCTTCGAGCGCGTCCTGCAGCGCGCCCTGCTGGCTGTCGCGACGCACGGCGGTCATCTGCTCCTCGATGTCGGCGAGCCGCGCCCGCTGCTCGCGCACGCGCGGATCGATGTCCATGTAGGCCTGCGTGAACTGGCGCGCCGTCGCGCGCAGGTCGGCGCGGATGGCGATCGCCTGCTGCTCGAGCGACGCGAGCGTCGGGTTGTCGCGCGCGCGGACGACCGTCTTGCCGGCGGCCTGCGCGGCCTTCACCGCGTCGACCTTCGCCTGCGCCGAGACGACCTTCTCGTTCGCGGCGTTGAGCGCCGCGCCGGTGCCCTTGACCTCCGACAGCACCTGGTTCTCGTCGCGTTCGAGCGACACGATGTTGTTCTTCGCGCGGAACGCGTCGACCTCGAGGCGCTTCGCGGTCACGGCGGCGTCGAGCTTCGCGGCCTCGTCGGACGCGTCCGCGAGCGCCGTCGTCGAGCCGCCCTTGAAGCGCTCGTCGAGGCTGGCGCGGTAGTCGGCGAGCAGGCGCTCGACGAACGCCGCGAGGAACGCGGGGTCGCCGCCGTGCGCCGCGACCGACACGATGTTCGTCCCCGGAACCTGCGTCGCCTCGAGCATCGACTGCAGCGTCGCCGGCGGATCGCCGGCGCGCAACGCGGCCGGCGTGACGGACGCGGGCTCGAGGTCGGCCCATACGCGCGTCAGCAGCGTGCGGCTGGTCAGGTACTGGATCTCGTCGCGAAGCGCGTACGGCGTCGCGCCGGCCGCGGCGTCGGCATTCGCGACCGGTACGAAGTCGAGACGCGCCGTCGCCTCGTAGATCGCCGGGCGCGAGAACACCCAGACGAGGCCGACGAAGGCGAGGCCGACGAAGGTCGACGCGAAGACGACGAGTCGGCGCCGGTTCGCGCGGCGGCTGCGGGCTTCGGCATCGCGCTCGTCGCGCGCACCGCCGAAGCCGCGGAACAGGTCACCGGAAAGACGGCTCATCGGACGGGAGGCGAGCGGTGGGGCGCGACAGCTTAAGCGAAGAGCGGCAGCGCCGGCGGCCTCGCGTCGGTCGGCGACCGACGTCGGCGTCGCGGACCGGCTCGTCGCCCGGGCGAGGCGGGCGACGATCGCCGCCTCCTCACGATCGCGAACGTCGCGTCAGGGTCCCCCGCGCGGCGAGGCCAGGATCGGAATGCCCGGTTCGAACTTGCCGCGCCGGACGGAGAAGAAGGCCCGCACGTTGCGGACGTTCGCGTCGCTCGTCAGCAGCCGTGCGGCGAGCGCGGGGTACTGCTCGACGTTCGCGATGTAAGCGATCAAGACGAAATCCGGGCCGGGTGTCACGCGATAACACTGTTGTACGTCGGGGTCGGCGACGGCGCGTTCTTCGAAGGCGGCCTGCAATTCGGCCGCCTGCTGCTGCAGCGTGACCTCGATGACGACGGTCGCCCCGGCGCCGCCATCGGCCGCGATTCGCTCTGGCGCGAGGATTGCAATCCTCCGTTCGATGACGCCGAGATCGACGAGCCGCTTGACCCGCCGCAGGCAGGTCGCGGCCGACGTGCCGACGCCTTCGGCGAGCGCCTGGTTCGAGACGGCGCAGTCGGTTTGCAACGCCTCGAGGATGCGGCGGTCGATCGACATCGAGTTCGACCGGCGGCATGAGTGAAATTGGAGACTAGAAAATGGACAATTACGGAAGTTTATCTCGGCGCCGTCAGATCTCGAAGAAAATCACCAAGGATGGCGCAACGATGATTACCTATTGCAAGAGCAAGGCAGTAGGCTCGCATCGTCAACTGGATCAGCAAGGGGAGTCAGGATGTGCGGAATCGTCGGCGCCGTCAGCACGCGGAACATCGTCCCGGTCCTCGTCGAAGGGCTGAAGCGGCTCGAATATCGGGGGTACGATTCCTGCGGCGTGGCAGTTTATGACGCGCTCGGGCCGAAACGCGCGCGCAGCGTCTCGCGCGTCGCCGAACTCGACGCGCAGGTCCGCGACACGGCGCTGACCGGTTTCACCGGCATCGCCCATACGCGCTGGGCGACGCACGGCGCGCCCGCGACGCACAACGCGCATCCGCATTTCTCGCCGTCGAACGAGGCGGCGCGGATCGCGCTCGTCCACAACGGGATCATCGAGAACCACGACGCGCTGCGCATCGAGCTGATCGGCAAGGGCTACGTCTTCGTCAGCCAGACCGACACCGAAGTGATCGCTCACCTGATCGACTCGCTGTACGACGGCGACCTGTTCGACGCGACGCGCGCGGCGGTCAAGCGGCTGCGCGGGGCGTACTCGGTGGCTGTCTTCTGCAGCGAGGAGCCGCATCGCATCGTCGGCGCACGCGACGGGTCGCCGCTCGTGCTCGGCTGCGGTCCGGACGACGGGATCCCCGGCCACGGAAGCGCGCAGAAGGGTGAGTGCTTCCTCGCGTCGGACGCGATGGCGCTCGCCGGCGTCACCGACCGGATCGTCTATCTCGAGGACGGCGACGCCGTGGACATCCAGCTCGGCCGCTGGTGGATCACCGACCGCGACGACGTCCCGGTCGAGCGCGAGGTCCGCGTCGTCCAGGCCGGCAGTGGTGCGGCCGAGCTGGGTCCGTACCGCCACTACATGCAGAAGGAGATCTTCGAGCAGCCGCGCGCGATCGCCGACACGCTCGAAGGGCTCGCCGACGTCGTCGACGGTCGCGACGGCGCGATCGGGCCATGGCTGTTCGACGCGCCGGGCGCCGGTCGTCGCGCCGAGGCGGCGTTCGCGGCCGTCGACTCGGTCCTGATCCTCGCGTGCGGCACGAGCTACTACGCCGGCCTCACCGCGAAGTACTGGCTCGAATCGATCGCGAAGATCCCGACGCAGGTCGAGGTCGCGAGCGAATACCGGTATCGCGACAGCGTGCCGAACCCGAAGGCGCTCGTCGTCGTCATCAGCCAGTCGGGCGAGACGGCCGACACGCTGGCGGCGCTGAAGCACGCGAAGTCGCTCGGCCACGTCCACACGCTCGCGATCTGCAACGTCGGCACGTCGGCGATCGTGCGGCTGACCGAGCTCGCGTACCTGACGCGTGCCGGCGCCGAGGTCGGCGTCGCGTCGACGAAGGCGTTCACGACGCAGCTCTGCGCGCTCTACCTGCTCAGCCTCACGCTGGCGAAGCTGCGCGGCCATCTGTCGCGCGACGGCGAGGCCACCGAGCTGCGCGATCTGCGCCACCTGCCGTCGGCGCTGCAGAGCGTCCTCGCGCTCGAGCCGCAGATCATCGCGTGGGCCGAGGCGTTCGCCGGCAAGGAGGACGCGCTGTTTCTCGGCCGCGGGCTGCACTACCCGATCGCGCTCGAGGGCGCGCTGAAGCTGAAGGAGATCACGTACATCCACGCCGAGGCCTACCCGGCCGGCGAGCTGAAGCACGGCCCGCTCGCGCTCGTCACCGAGGCGATGCCGGTCGTCACCGTCGCGCCGAACGATGCGCTGCTCGAGAAGCTGAAGTCGAACATGCAGGAGGTCCGGGCACGCGGCGGCCAGCTCTACGTGTTCGCCGACGCCGGCTCGCACATCGAGGCGTCGGAGGGGCTGCACGTGATCCGGCTGCCGGAGCATTACGGCAAGCTGTCGCCGATCCTGCACACGCTGCCGCTGCAGCTGCTCGCGTATCACACGGCGGTCGCGCGCGGGACCGACGTCGACAAGCCGAGGAACCTCGCGAAGAGCGTGACCGTGGAGTGACGCGGCGCACGCCGTCGGCGGCGATGGCGCGGACGTGCCGCGTGCCGTCGGCGACGGGTCGTCGCTCGCTCAGCCGCTCGTCCAGCGCGTCGTCAGCGGCGGGTCCGATCCGGTGACCGGATCGGTCGTCGGGAACGGCAAGGTCCGCATCCGCGCGACCATCGCGGCGCTCGGCGCCTCGCGGCAGATGTCCCAGCGCTGCCCGAGGGGATAGGCGCCGACCACGCAGAAGTCGTCGCTCGCGATCGCGCCGCAGTGGCCGGTGCCGGCCGGCAGCAGCAGGACGTCCCCGGCCTCGACCGTCAGCTCGTTGCCGCCCGGGCCGCCGAGCACGACGCGCGCGGTGCCCGCCGCGATGCCGAGCACCTCGTGCGCCGTCGAGTGGAAGTGGTGGAACGGATAGATGCCGTCGCGCCAGTCGGGCGTCCAGCCGTGGCGGTCGAACAGCGCCTCGAGGTCGGCGGCGAGGTCGTTGCCGCTCAGCACCCCGCGATACCGAAGCACCGGCAGCGCGGCGTTGTTCGGCACCCAGTCGTTTCGTGACAGGAACAGCGCCTCCGGCTCGACCGGTGCAACCATCGGTGCCGGTCCGTTCACGGGACGGTCCGCAGGTCGCGCGCATCGACGCACGCCCGGTCGCGGCGCGTCGATGCCGCGCATCGGGCGCCGCGATCAATGCCGCGCATCGTCGTCGGCGTCATCGTCGATGATCTCGAGCGCGGACACCGGACACCGCAGCCGCGGCGACGATGGGTCCGACAGGTCGAGCTGGTCCCAGCGGACCCGATAGGCGCCATGCGTCCTCGCGAGGCCGAACGCGTGCAGCAGCGCGCGGCTGATCGACGAGCCGGCGAGCCGCTGGAGCAACGCGTACGTGCCGACACGGTATTCGACGAGGACGCAGCGGCCGTCGCGATCCTCGACGGTCGCCTCCTCGAGCGGGCCGATGCGCCGGCCGTCGCGGTCGCGAACGGCGCGGTTCAACAGCGACTCGAGGCGGATCTCGCGCGCGACCATGTCACGCGCCCGGGATGCGCTTCACGATCCGCGACGCGGCCCAGCGCTCCGACGTCCACGCCGGCGTGTCGCGCGCGTCGACGTCGACCACGAAGTCGTTGCCGCGCCGTCGCAGGTCGGACCAGTCGATGCGGAACGGGCGCGCGTTCGCCGCGTCGCGACGGGCGAGCCAGCGCGCGACCCAGCGGCCGATGCGCGGATGCAGTCGGTGCGCGAGCGGCACGGCGCCGATCTCGATCGCCACGACCGTCGGCGGGCGATCGGGCGCCTCGTCGTCGACGACCGCGACGATGCTGTCGACGCGGCCCATCTTCGTGCCGCGTCGATCGAGCAGCTGGGCGTCGAGGCAGTCGTGGACGATGCGCATCTCAACTCCCGAAGATCTCGAGCGGGATCGTCGCGATCGCGAGCACGAACGCGAGTCCGATGATCGCGATGACGACGGCGTTCGACAGCCAGCCGTTGCGGTGCGACTTCATGTACGACCGGTCGTTCATCACGAACAGGAACGGCACGACCGCGACCGGCAGCGTCACGGCGGTCAGCGCCATCGACACGGTCGTGACGCGGATCGGCTCGAGGCCGGCGAGCACCGGCAGCGCGGCGACGACGAGCGCGATCGTGTAGACCGCGGAGAAGCGCGCCTGGTCGCGCGGCCGGGCATCGGCGCTGCCGGGCCATCCGAAGCCCTGCGTCGTCAGGTAGGCGAGCGCGAGCGCGATCTCGACGGCCGTCCCGATGCAGGCGACGGCGAGCGCCGCCACGAGCAGCACGAAGCCCCATCGACCCATCGCATCGACGAGCAGCAGCGCGAGCTGCGAGTAGTGATCGACGCGGATGCCGCGCGGCAGCAGCGTGAGCGCGGCGACGATGACGACCGACGCCGAGATCAGCGAGCCGAAGCCCATCCCGATGCCGGCGATCCAGCGGTTCGCGGGGACGTGACTCGCGTCCCAGTCGTCCTCGACCGCGCCGGCCGAGTAGAAGATGAACAGGTACGGCGAGATCGACGCGCCGATGATGATCGCGACGAGGAACCAGTAGCGCGTGCCTTCGGACGGCGGCAGCGTCGGCAGCGCGCCCCACGCGGCGCGGGCCCAGTCGGGATGAAGCAACACCGCGCCGACGACGAAGCAGACGGTCACGAGGCTCGCGGCCGAGACGCCGTACTCGACGAACGCGAAGTTGCCTTTCCAAAGGATCAGCCAGCAGACGAACGCGACCGGCAGCGCCCACCAGGCGAATGCGACGCCGGTCGCGAACTCGAGCGCGACCGAGACGCCGCCGATCTCGATCGCGAGGATCGACAGCGTGACGGCCGCGACGATCGCGTACAGCACCGCGTGATATCGGAAACCGAAGCGCTCGCGGATCGCGTCGCTGACCGTGCGGCCGCTGACGGCGGTCAGGCGACCGGCCTGCTCGCAGAGGAACATCGCGAGCACGCCGCCGAGCAGCACGGCCCAGACCAGCCGATAGTCGAAGACCGCGCCCGCCTGTGCCGCCGTGACGAGCGAGCTGATGTCGAGGTAGCCGCCGACCCCGGTCACGATGCCGAGCGTGATCTCGCCGGCGTGCTTCATGGCCGCCCGATGCGCGCGGTCTCGCGCTCGATCGCCGACGCGTGCTCGCGGGCCGCCGCGTGGTCGCCGGCATCGACGGCGTGGGCGAGCCGACGCACCTCGGCCTCGACCGCCGGAGCGTCGATCGCAGGCGCCGTGGTCCCGGGATGCCGCGCGCGATCGCGGGCGAGGTCGCGCGCGACGTCGCCGAGCTGGTCCGCCGCCGTCCTGATCGTGCGCGCGGCGTGGACGCGCGGCAGCGACCCGGCGAGCCAGCCGCGGGCCGCGAACGCGGCCGTGGCCGCCCACGATACCGCGGTGCGCGCGTGGTCCAGCGTCCGGTCGTCGGCGAACGCGGGCGACGCGACAAGCGCGGCCACCAGGCCTAGGAGGCATCGTCTCGTCGGGGCGGTGGCTCGCATCGTCGCGTTATCGCGGTGCGCGCGGAGGACGCCCATCGCCGCGACGCTGGTTCGCGGGTCCGAGGGCGACGCATCGGCGTCGGCGGTCGCGTCGCCGTCGCTGGAGTTTCCCGGCGACTTTGGCGACAGTCGCGGACCGGCGGCCCGTCGCGAAGGGTCCTGGCGATGGAACGCGCGGCGGTCCGCTCGCGTGGCCACCACGGCGCCCGTCGCGTGCGTCGTCGACGAACAGCCGCGATTCCGAGAGGGCTTGCCATGTCCGACCCCGTCCAGCCGTCGCGCCGTCGCCTCCTCGGCGCGGCCGGTGCCGTCGCCGTCGCCGTCACCGCGCCGCTCGCGCCCCTTCGAGCCGCCGCCGCGCCGTCGACCGACGTGACGGCGCGTCTCGCGCGCTACATCGCCGCGGCGCGCACGACGCCGTTGCCCGACGCGGTCGCGGTCGCATGCCGTAACCACATCGTCGACACGTTCGGCGCGATGGTGTCGGGCTCCGCGTTGCGGCCCGGCCGCGCGGCGGTCTCGTACGTGCAGGCGCTCGGCGGCAACGCGGAGGCGTCGGTCGTCGGGGCGCGCTTCCGCACGACCGCGGTCAACGCGGCGCTCGCGAACGCGATGTGCGCCCACGCCGACGAGACCGACGACTTCGAGGCGGTCACGAAGGCGCACCCGGGCAGTTCGTCGGTCCCGGCCGCGCTCGCGCTCGCCGAGCGCACCGGCGCGAGCGGGCAGGCGTTCGTCCGCGCCGTCGCGCTCGGCTACGACGTCGGATGCCGGCTGCTGATGGCGCTCGGCCCGGACCTCGTGCGAGGCACGCATCGCAGCGCGGAGGGCACGTCGTCGACGTTCTGCGCCGTCGCCGCCGCGGCGTCGATGGCCGGCCTCGACGAGCGGCAGACCCGCTTCGCGTTCTCGTACGCGGCGCAGCAGGTGTCGGGGCTGTGGAGCTGGGTGAAGGACGAGGACCACATCGAGAAGGCGTTCGACTTCGCGGGCATGGGCGCGCGCAACGGCGTGCAGGCGGTCACGATGGTGATGTCGGGCATGACCGGCGTCGACGACGTGCTCGACGGGACGCACAACCTGCTGATCGCGCTGTCGACGAAGCCCGATCCCGACGCGATGCTCGCGGGCCTCGGCCGTCGCTTCTACGTCACCGAGACCGCGATCAAGACGTTCTCGGTCGGCTATCCGATCCAGTCGCCGCTCGACGCGTTGCTGACGCTGCGACGCGAGCGCGGCCTGACGCCGGACAACGTGCGCGCCGTCCTCGTCCGCGTGCCGACCGATGCGGCCGGCATCGTCGGCGACAGCGCGATGCCGGACGTCAACGCGCAGCACATGCTCGCGGTCGCGCTGGTCCGCGGCGGCGTGTCGTTCGCCGACAGCCACGACGCGGCGCTGATGCGCGACCCCGCGATCCGCGATCAGCGCGAGAAGATCAAGCTCGTCACGGACGCGGCGCTCGACGATCCGGCCGCGCCGCGCGGGGCGATCGTCGAGGTCACGACGACCGACGGCACGACGATCACGCACCACACGCGCTTCCCGCCGGGCACGCCGGAGAATCCCCTGTCGCCCGACGGCGTCGCCGCGAAGGCCCGCGACCTGATGCGCCCCGTGCTCGGCGCCGACCGGACCGACCGGTTGCTCGAGCGGCTCGCGCACCTCGACGCCGAGCCGGACCTGCGGGCGCTGCGGCCGCTGTTCACGGGCTGACGGTGGACGCGGCCGAGGGGCCGCGACGCGACGGTCAGCGCGTGCCGAGCAGCCGCTCGAACACGTCGACCGGACCCATCTGTCCGCCCTTCAGCATCACCTGGCAGCCGTCGAGCGCCGGGCGGTCGGAATGCAGCCGGCACAGCGCGACGCCGGGCGCGAGCCGCGACTCGTGCGACAGCCCCCACGCGTCGAGCGCCTGCAACGCCAGGCTCGACGTGTCGCCGCCCGCGAGGCCGATCCGCGACAGCGGGACCGCGTCGAGCACGCGTTGCAGCAGCCGCGCGCCGGCGTCGGCGAGCACGCGCGGCGGCAGGTCGGCGACGCGTCCCGACGAGCCGTCCGCGGGCGCGGAGCACGCGATCGTCGAGACGCCTTGCCGCAGCAGCGCCGCGATCGTCTCCCGCGTCGCATCGGCGTACGCCGCGTCCTGCGCGAGCCGTCGCGGATCGATGCGCACGACGCGAAACGATGCCGCGGCGTCGACCTGGCGCGCGGTGACCGGCGACAGGCTGCCGGCCAGCACGAACACCGGCCCGCGCGCGCGTTCGATGCCGTCGTCGACCGGGTCGGGTCGCCGCGTCGTGCCGGCGAGCGCCTCGCAGACGCTGCTCGGACCGACGGCGAGCACCGGCCGCCCGTCGCCGTGCTCGCGCAGCAGCCGGCCGACGACCGCGAGGTCGGCGTCGCGGCCGACGTCGAACAGCACCGCCCCGTCCCGCGCGGCCGTCGACACGAGCGCGTCGAGCTCGTCGGCCGGCGACGCGTAGGCCGTGAAGGGCACCGGTCCGGACCGCCAGCCCCTGCGCGCCGAGGTGACGCGCGAGGTCCGCCTCGTGCATCGGCGTGACCGGATGCCGGCTCATCGTCGGATGCCGGTCGATCCGGTACACCGCGCCGTCCTGCCCGGCCGCCGCGAACAGGTTGCCGAACACGCAGTAGCGGCCGAGGCCGGGCTGGCCGCCGACGATCGCGGTCCACGACGGCTCGAGCGCGCGCTGCAGCACGTCGACGGCGACGCCGATGCTGCCGGTCGACGGCGCACTGTCGAACGTCGAGCACACCTTGTAGTGCGCGACGCGGGGCCGCAGCGTCGCGAGCAGCGCGGCGACCGGCGCGAGCGCGTCGCGCATCGTCGCGGGATCCATCGACCGCGCCGAGCCGGCGATGCCGATGCAGTCGAGCGGGCCCGCGCTCGCCAGGCGTTCGGCCGACGGCACGTCGAGGAACAGCAGGCTGCGCAGTCCGGCCGCCGCGGCCGTCGCGAGCGTGTCGGTCGCGCCGGTGAAGTCGTCGCCGTAGAAGGCGAGCAGCGGCCGCGGGGTCACGCCGACGACGCCGGCCCGCTCACGACGCCTTGCCGAAGAACGCGAGCGCGCGCGCCAGCTCCGGCGCGTGGCGCGCCGCGTCGGCGAGCGTCTCACCGGACCGGACCGCGTCCCACGCCTGCCGGATGCTGCGCACGCCGGCGGCCGGGCCGTCGGGATGCGCGAGGATGCCGCCGCCCGACATGAACAGCAGGTCGTCGCGACCGATCGCGTCCCACGTCGGCGGGCACCGTGCCCGCCCACTGTCCCGACGAGAACGCCGGCATCACGCGGTCGTCCGGTCCGTCGGCCGCGGCGTCGGCGGCGAGCGGCGCGTAGCAGTCGCGCGCGCGCGTCGATCACTTCGCGCGTCCGGCCTGCGCGAACTTGCCGGCGAGTCCGTGCACGTGCATGTGGTCGACGCCGGCCAGGCGCCACAACGTCTGGTACGCCTGGATACCCGATGCCGAGCAGCGGCGCCGCGCGACAGCGCACCGTAGCCGTTGCGATGGCCGTGGATCGCGAGCGGCGTGTGACGACGCAGCGACTGGACCGCCGACAGGCCGCACCAGTTCAGGCTGACCATCACGCACGAGCCGCCTTCACGCGGCGACGAGGTCCGCGTGGCGGCGCATCGCGTCGGTCTCGTCGCTGATGTTGAACGCGACCATGACGTGCCTGCCGGTGCGGTCGCGATGCGCGCGAACGACCTCCATCACGGCCGGCACGCGCTCGGCCAGCGGCGCATGGTCGGGGTTCGCGCAGACCTCGTCGTCCTTGATGAAGTCCACGCCGGCCGCGCACAGCTGCGCCACGAGGGCCGCCGTCTCGACGGCGGACAGCCCGACGTTCGGCTTGATGATCGTGCCGACGAGCGCGCCGGTCGGCGCGCCGATCGACGCGCGCGTCCCGGCGATCCCGACGGGCGGATAGTCGAAGCGGCCGCGGTAGTCCGCCGACAGCGACAGCGTCTCGAGCCGCAGGCCGGTCACCTCGCCGAGGTCGTAGAGATTGCCGGCGACGGTCGCCGCGAGCGTCGGCAGGTTCGCGCCGATGTTCGCCACCGGATACGCGATGCGGACGCGGGCCCGACGCCACGGCCCGCGCACGCCGTCGCGTTCGAGCCGCGCGTTCGGCAGGCTCGGTGCGATCGACCGGCTCGAGCGGTTCGATCGACTCGACCGTCGCGCGGGCGCGCTCGCGCAACGCGTCGGTCTCGCCGGCGACGCGCGCGAACGTGCCGCACGACTGCTCGCCGGCCATGATCTCGGCGACGGCGGCGACGTCGAGCGGCGTCTCGATCGAGTAGCTCGCGTGCAGCGGGGCGGCGCTCATCGCATCGCCTTGCAAGCGGATCGGCACCGCGCGGCCGGGCCGCTCACAGCGTGGCGAGGTCCGGGAACGGCCGGACCGGGTCGCTGCCGTCCCATCCTTCGGACGCCGCGCGGATCAGGTCGAACATCCGGCCCTTCGGCCCGGCGACCTCGGACAGCTCGATCACCGTGCCGGGGTGGTATTCGGTGTCGAAGTAGACGAAGCGGCCGCGCTCGCCGACCTCGCCGCTCATCACGACTCTCGAAACCCTGCGCCTGCGAGTCGCGCCGAGGTCCGCGTCGTAGTCGGCCGTCCAGAACGCGACGTGCTGCAGGCCGGTCCGTCCCGCGCGCAGGAAGTCGCGGTACATCGACGGCACGTCGTTGCGGGTCTGGATCAGCTCGACCTGCACGTAGCCCGAATTCGCGAGCGCGACCGAGTTGTGCGGACTGGTGCGACTCGCCGCGATAGCGATAGTTCTCGATCGGCACCTTCTCGTTGTAGAACCACGGGCCGACGCCGAGCGTCGCGGCTCCAGTAGTCCATCGCCGCCTCGATGTCGGGCACGACGTAGCCGAGCTGGCGGATCTCGCCGAAGAAGCGGCTCATGACAGGACTCCTGTCGAGGCATGCGGCATGCGGTGCTCCGAAGATGGAGGAGGCGGACGACCGGGGACGGGCGGCGACATCAGCGCGGCAGGAAGCCGATCGAGATCCAGGGGATCGCGGCGACGACCGCGAGGCCGATCAGCAGCGCGACCAGATACGCGCCGATCGGTCGGACGCCCGTCGTCCGGATCGACCGGCTGATCGCGCAGGCCGCGTAGTAGCCGACGCCGAACGGCGGCGCGAACAGGCCGATGCCCATCGAGAAGATGACGACCATCGCGTAGTGCACCTCGTGCACGCCGACGGCCCGCGCGATCGGGAACAGCAGCGGCCCGAACAGCACGATCGCGGGGATGCCCTCGAGCACGCTGCCGAGCACGACGAAGGCGACGATCGACACCGCGAGGAAGCCGTACCGGCCGCCGGGAATCGCCGCCATCCAGCGGCGCGAGGTCCTGCGAGAAGCCGGACTGCGTCAGGCCCCAGGCCATCGCGGTCGCGCAGCCGATGATGAAGAGGATCGCGCCCGACAGCGACGCCGTCTCGACCAGCATCGGCCGCAGCCGTCGCCAGTCGAAGCGGCGATAGATCAGCAGGCCGACGATCACCGAGTAGACGATGCCGATGGTCGAGACCTCGGTCGCCGTCGCCACGCCCTCGACCACCGCGGCGCGGATCACGAACGGCAGCGCAGCGCCGGCAGCGCGACGACGAAGCAGCCGCGCGATCTCGGCGCCGGCGACGCGCGGCGTCGCCGCTCAGGTCCTCGCGTGCGGTAGCGCCACCAGACGACGCCGCAGAGCGCCAGCGCCGAGCACCACGGCCGGCAGCATGCCGCCGGTGAACAGCGCGGCGATCGAGACGCCGGTGACCGAGCCGATCGTGATCAGCACGATGCGACGGCGGAATCGTCTCGGTCTGCGCGCCGGTCGCGGCGAGCAGCGCGACCAGGTCGCCGGGCTTCGCGCCGCGCTTCTTCATCTCGGGGAACAGCACCGGCGCGATCGCCGCCATGTCGGCGGCCTTCGAGCCGGAGATGCCGGAGACGAGATACATCGCGCCGATCAGCACGTACGACAGGCCGCCGCGCACGTGGCCGAGCAGGCTCGCGAGGAACTGCGACCATCGCGCGCGCCATGCCGGTCATCTCGATCAGCAGGCCGAGGAACACGAACAGCGGCACCGCCAGCAGGATCAGGTGCGACATGCCCTCGTCCATGCCGGCCCGACGATCACCGAGCAGCGGCGTGGTCGTCGTCAGCGCGAGATAGCCGAACGTCGCGAGCCCGAACGAGAACGCGATCGGCACGCCGGCGAACACGGTCGCGGCCGACGACGCCGACGAAGAAGATCGAGCAGGTTCGGCTTGCCGAGCGGCCTGAGCACGCGGGCCCGGCGACGCAGAACGCCGACGCACGATCAGCGGCGACGGCGACGAGCGCGGTCGCGATCTGGCGCGCATGCGGCTCAGCCGGACCAGCCGCAGCAGCGCCGACGAGCAGCCATCAGCGCGATGCCGACCGGCAGCGCGAGCCGCGCGCCAGGCATTGCTGATCTCGAGCGCCGGCGTGACGATGACGACCTCGCTCGCTCGCGTAGTCGTACGCCGGCCACGCGATCAGCACGAGGAACGCGAGCGACGCGGCGATCGCGAGCGCCTCGAGCCACGCGCGGCGCTGCCGGGTCGAGCCGGCTGACGACAGCGCCGTCATCCGCATGTGCTCGCCGCGCCGCAGCGCCACGACGGCGCCGAGCATCGACAGCCACAGGAACAGGATCGAGGCGAGCTCGTCGGACCAGACGAGCGGCGCATGGAACACGTAGCGCGCACACCACGCCCGAGAAGCAGGACGACGATCTCGGCCAGCACGAGCGACGCGGCGACCGTCTCGACGGCCGTGCCGATCAGCCGATCGAGCGGCGCGGCGACGGCGCGCCAGCGGCTCGCGTCGGCCGGCGGACGAGCCGTCGCCCGCCGTGCAGCGCCGCGGCGGTCGCGCTCATCGGATCCGGAGCGTCGTCGGGCGAGCGCGCGGCCACGCCGTCAGGCGAGCTTGCCGACGCTCTGCTTCGAGCAGCGCCCACGCCTCGTCGCCGAACTTGCCCTTCCACTCGGCGTAGAAGCCGCTCTCGCGCAGCTTCGCGCGGAAGCTGTCGGCGCTCGGCCGGTTGATCGCGAGACCCTTGGACTGCAGGTCGCCGACGACGGACTCGTTGAGCTTGCGCATGTCGTCGCGCTGCTTGAGGCCGCGCGTCGTTGAACGCGCGCTCGAGCGATCGTCTGCAGGTCTCCGGCAGCAGCGCCTCCCAGGCGCGGCCGTTCGCGACGAACCAGTAGCCGTCCCAGATGTGATTGGTCAGCGAGCAGTACTTCTGCACCTCGTAGAGCTTCGCGACCTGGATGATCGGCAGCGGATTCTCCTGCGCGTCGACGATCTTGCGTCTGCAGCGACGAATAGACCTCGCTGAACTGCAGGCTGGCCGGCGACGGCGCCGAGACGCCTTGAACATGAGATCGACAGCGGGCTCACCGGCACGCGGATCTTCAGGCCGTCCATGTCCTTCGCGGCTGGCGATCGGCTGCGTTGCTGGTCGTGGTCTGGCGGAAGCCGTTGTCCCACATCTTCTCGAACGCGTAGAGCCGCGCCTTCGCGATCGCGGCGCGCACGTAGCGCGCCGAGCTTGCCGTCCATCGCGCCCCACACCTGGTCGTAGTCCTTGAAGGCGAAGCCGACCGCGTTGATCGCCGCCGACCGGCACCAGCGTCGCGATGACCAGCGCCGACGGCGTGAACAAGTCGATGCCGCCGCTGACGCACCTGCGCGAGCATGTCGGTGTCGCCGCCGAGCTGGTTGTTCGGGAAGATCTTGATCTCGACGCGGCCCTTGGTCTCCTTCGTGATCGCGATCCGCCGCCTCCTGCGAGCGGATGTTCAGCGGATGCGTCAGCGGCAGGTTGTTGCCGTATTTCAGCGAGAAGTCCGCGGCGCGGCCGATGCGCGGCAGGCCGGCGAGCGCGCCCGCGAGCGGGGCGGCGGACAGCATCCGCAGGGCGTTGCGGCGCGTCGATGAGGTCATGGCGGTCTCCGTCGTGGTCGACGACGCGAGCGGATGCGCGCCGTCCTGCATGCCGCGGCACGATAGGCAGCGGGCCCGCCGATCGTCAAACCGGCGCGATGATGTGTTTTGATGTGTTCATGCGGGACGGCGTGTCGTCTCCGCGCGATCGAGACACCGATGAAACGCTCGCCCTCCGTCCCGTCGTCTCGTCCGCTCGGTCCCTCGGTGCGCGGTCATCGTTCCGCATCGTCGAAAGCGGCCCGACCGCGTCTCGTCGACGTCGCGGCCGCGGCCGGCGTCGGGCCGGCGACCGTCGATCGGGTCCTGCACCGTCGGCATGGCGTGCGCGAGACGACGGCCCGCCGGGTCGTCGAGGCCGCGCGCGCGTTGGGTTACGTCGACGACGTCGATGCGGCGCTCGTGCCGGCGGCGCCGCTGCGCGTCGTGTTCCTGTTGCCGGTCGGCGAGAACCGCTACATCCGGCTGCTCGCCGACACCGTGAGCTTCGCGGCGCAGCACTGGGCGCCGTTCAACGTGCGCTGTCGGGTCGTGGCGATCGACACGTTCAACCCGCACGCGCTGTCGACGATGCTGATGCGGCACGGGCCACGCAGCGACGGCGTCGTCACGATGGCGCTCGACGATCCGTCGGTGCGCGACGCGATCGCGGCCCTCGCGGCGCGCGGCGTCCCGGTCGTGACGGTGATCACCGACCTCGCGGCCTCGGCGCGCGCGGCGTTCATCGGCCTGGACAATCGCGCGGCCGGCCGGACCGCCGCGTTCCTGCTCGGACGGTTCATCGGGAGGCATCCGGCCGACGTGGCGCTGATCGCCGGTAGCCGCAGCTACAGCGCGCATCGCGAGCGCGAAGCCGGCTTCCTGAGCCTGCTCGCAGACCAGGCGCGGCCGCTGGTCGTGGTCGGCCACCACGAAGGGCACGACGACCCGGAACGCAACCGTCGCCTGACCCGCGACCTGCTGCATCGCCACCCGCAGCTGGCCGGCATCTACAACCTCGGCGGTGCGTCGGACGGCATCGCGCGCGCGCTGCACGAGGCCGGGCTGCGCCACCGGGTCGTGCTGATCGGCCACGGCCTCACGCCGGACACGCGCGCGCTGCTGATCGACGGCACGATGGACGCGGTGATCACGCAGAGTCCGCAGACGATGGTGCTGAACTGCGTGCGCGTCTTCGCGAACCTGCGCGAGCGCCGCGACCCGCTGTCGGGCATCGAGCCGGTCCACACGCAGGTCCTGTTCCGCGAGAACCTGCCGTGACGGCCGGGGCTCGCGCCCGCGCTACTTCACGGTCTCGCCCATCTGCCACAGCGCGAACGCCCACATGTCGGCGAGCTCCTGCTCGCGCTGCGACCGGTTCGAGCCCATGCCGTGGCCGGCGTCGTAGTCGATCCGCAGCAGCACCGGCTTGCCCGACGACGTCGCGGCCTGCACGCGCGCCGCCATCTTCAGCATGTGCCACGGCGCGACGCGCGGATCGTTGGCGCCGGTGCAGGAACATCACCGCCGGATACGCCGTGCCGTCGGCACGATGTGCTCGTACGCGCTCATCGCGTAGAGGCCGTGGAAGCCCTGCTCGGTCTTGACCGACCCGAACTCCGACACGTTCGGCGGGCCGTTCGGCTCGGTCTCGCTGCGCAGCGTGTCGCTCATGCCGACCTGGTCGAGGATCACGCCGAACAGGTCGGGCCGCCACGTCCATCGCGCCGCCGACCGTGATGCCGCCGGCGCTGCCGCCATTGCCGGCGAGCCTGGGCGACGTCGTGTAGTGCTGGTCGACGAGGTACTGGCCGCACGCGATGAAGTCGAAGACCGTGTTGAGCTTCGTCTTCATCATGCCGGCGCGGTGCCAGTCCTCGCCGTACTCGCCGCCGCCGCGCACGTGGCAGGTCGCATAGATGCCGCCGCGTTCGATCCACGCGACCGACGATCGGCCAGAACGCCGGCTCGAGCACGACGCCGTACGCGCCGTAGCCTTCGAGGAACGTCGGATGGCTGCCGTCCTGCGCGTGCCCTTGCGATAGACGATCGACAGCGGGATGCGCGTGCCGTCGTAGCTCGTGACAAGCACTTCCTTCGACTCGATCTGCGACGTGTCGATCTTCGACGGCGGGATCAGGCCGGTGTCGCTGGAGCGGTCCGCCGCGGGGTCGTACGCGAACAGGCGCGGCGGCCGCAGCCAGCCGCTGCATGTTGAACAGCGCGCCTGGCCGGTCGGGGTCGGTCGTCGGGCCGAACAGGTTGCCGTCGAACGGCAGCGGCACCGCGTGCGCTGCGCCGCCGTCGAAGCCGACGCGCACGAGCTTCGACACGACGCCGTCGCGCTCGCGGTAGTAGAGGCCGTCCTGCGGCGAGCGCGAAGTTCGTGACGATGCCGGCCTGCTCGGGCACGACGACGCGCGCATGGCGGACGTCGGGATGCGCGAACGGCGTCGAGAGGATGCGGAAGCGCGACGCGTCCTTGCGCGACAGGAAGTACAGCACGTCGCCGCGCAGCGCGATGTCGCTGATGCCGTCGTCGACGTCGGCGATCTTCTTCCACGGCGTCGCGGCGCCGGTCGCGCTCGCGAGCGGCGCGACGTAGATCGTCGACGGGTTGTCGTCGAGGTTGTGGTTCGCGATCGCGACGACCCACGACGACTTCGGCGACGCGATCACGAATGTGCCCTGACCCTCGGGGACGTCGAGCGCGTTCGAGCCGCCGCGCACGCCGCGACCGAACACGGCCGGATCGGCCTCGCCGTCCGGGTCGCGGCCGAGCACGTGGAGGTAGGTGCGCGCGTTCTACTCGGTCTCGTTGGCCGGCGTCGTCGGCGTCGGCTTCAGGTACTTGCAGATAGAAGAACGACCGGTTGTCCGGACGCCAGCTGACGACGGCGTCGTGCGCGCGTTCGATCCGCTCCGGCAGGTCGCGGCCCGACGCGACGTCGAGCACCTGCAGCGTGCTCTGCTCGGAGCCGCCGGTCGACAGCCCGTACGCGACGTAGCGGCCGTCCCACGACGGCTCGTAGTAGTCGAGCGCGTAGTGCGTCGACGTGCCCTGGCCGAGCGTCGCCGGGTCGAGCAGCAGGTGCTCCTCGCCGTCGAGCCCGTCGCGATAGACGAGCTTCGGTTGCTGCGCGCCCGGCTCGACGACCTCGTAGAAGAAGCGCTGGCCGCGGCGGACCATGCCGCCGCGCCGCGTGTCGGCGTTCGACAGTTCGTGGATGCGCGCGAGCAGCGCATCGCGGCCGGGGATCGCATCGAGCACGGCCCGCGTCGACGCGGCCTGCGCCTTCATCCAGGCCTGGACCGCCGGGTCCTTCAGGTTCTCGAGGTCGCGGTACGGGTCGACGACCGGCGTGCCGAAATACGTGTCGGTGACGGGATGCACCGGGGCGACCGGTGGCGGGTCGGCCGCGAACGCTGCCTGCGCAGTGGCGCACGCGGCGACGAACAGGATCGATCGGCATCGGGCTGCGACGTGCATGGTGTTTCTCCGCGAGGTGGAAGCGGCGAGTCTAGCGTTTGCCCCGGTGGCCGGGCTCGCGCGGCGCGGCGGACGCCGCCGCGGCCAGGTCGTCGAGGTGCACGAGGAACAGCGCGAGCGCCGGCGACTGGTTCGCCGCGCGATAGCCGACGACGAGATCGATCGTCGGGACCGGGGCCGCGAGCGGGCGGCTCGTGACAGACTCCGGCATCAGATGGCGGACGTAGGCCGGGACCAGCGCGACGCCGCGCGTCGCCGTGATCAGCGACATCACCATCGCGGGATTGTCGACCTGCTGCGCCGGCTCGATCGCGACGCGGGCTCGCCGCAGATAGGCGTCGACGGCCGTCCGCAGCACGCGGGCCTTGCCGCCCATTCCGAGGAACGGCTCGCCGACGAGGTCGCGCGGTCGGATCGACCGGCGCGCGACCAGCCGGTGGTCGATCGGCATCAGCACGACGAGCGGCTCGCGGTCGACGACGCGATAGACGAGGTCGTGCGCGGGTTCGGCGCGCAGGAACGCGACGTCGAGACGGCCGCGCTGGACCGCATCGGCGAGGTCCGGCGAGTCGTCGCTCGTGATGACGACGTCGAGCGTCGGCAGATCGGCGCGCAGCAGCCGCATCGCCGGCGGCAGCCAGGTCATCTCTTCGCCGGTGAGGAAGCCGATCGCGAGTCGCTCCTTCGCCGGGGCGGCCGCGCGCCGCGCCGCCTCGACGGCCGCGTCGATCTGCGCCAGCGCGGTCCGCGCATGCTCGATGAACGCGTGGCCCGCGGCCGTCGGCTCGACGCCGCGCGCGCTGCGCGTCAGCAGCACCGCGCCGACCCGGTCCTCGAGGTCGCGGATCTGCCGGCTCAGCGACGGCTGCGACGTGTGCAGCGTCCGTTCGGCCGCCGCCGTGACGCTGCCCGCCTCGGCGACGGCGATGAGGTATCGCAGATGCCGCAGTTCGATCGAGCCATGCCTGTCGAGGCATGCGGCGGAGCCTACAAAGTCTTTTCCCCGGGACGCAAGGGTCCTTAAGGTCGCCGTGTCATGCAGGCCATCGCGTCGACTACGACCGTCGAGACGCCGTTCGGCGGCCACGGCTGAGTCATACCTCCAACGAATCGAAAGGACATCGCAATGGACCACGCTCTCCGGCAAGACCGCCCTCGTCACCGGCGCCTCGCGCGGCATCGGCCGCGCCACCGCGCTCGCGCTCGCGCGGGCGGGCGCCCGGGTGCTCGTGCACTACGGGCGAGCGAGCAGGAGGCCGACGGTTGTCGTCGCGGAGATCCGCGCCGCCGGCGGCAAGGCCGACAAGGTCGGCGCCGACCTCGGCCGCGCCAGACGGCGCGCACCGGCTCGCCGAGCGCGTCCGCGCGATCGTCGGCGACCGCCTCGACATCCTGGTCGCCAATGCCGGCATCTCGAAGTCCGCGATCGATCGCGGACACCACGGTCGAGGACTTCGACCGCCTGTTCGCCGTCAACGTGCGCGCGCCGTTCTTCCTCGTGCAGCAGCTGCTGCCGGCTGCTCGCACCGGCGGCAGCATCGTGCTGCTGTGTCGTCGCTCGCGGCGCACGGCGTCGGTCGGGACGCTGTCGGCCTACGCGGCGACGAAGGGCGCGATCGACACGCTGGTCAAGCACTTCGCCGCGGCGCTGGGCGCGCGCGGCATCCGCGTCAACGCCGTCGCGCCGGGCGTGGTGCCGACCGACATGTCGAGCTTCGCGCAAGACCGACGGGGGACGCGACTTCACGCTGTCGATGCAGGCGCTGAAGCGGATGGCCGAGCCGGCCGACATCGCCGACGCGATCGTGTTCGCGGCGTCCGACGCGTCGCGCTGGATGACCGGCGACACGCTGCTCGTCGACGGCGGCTCGAAGCTGTGAGCGTCGGCGCAGCGCCGTCCGGAGGTCCGGCCTCGTCAGCTCGCCCAGGCCGCCCGGCGCTTCTCGATGAACGCCTGCACGCCTTCGAGCGCGCTGTCGTCCATCAGGTTGCAGGCCATCGTGTGCGCGGCGTCGTCGTACGCCGCCGCGACGCCGGTCTCGAGCTGGCGATAGAACAGCGCCTTGCCCATCGCGATCGCGACGCGCGGCTTGGCCACGATCGTCGCGACGAGCGACTCGACCTCCGCGTCGAGCGCGTCGAGCGGCGACGACGCGGTTCACGAGGCCGCGCGTCTTCGCCTCGGCCGCGTCGATGAACGCGCCGGTGACGAGCATCTCGAACGCGGCCTTGCGCGGCACGTTCCGCGAAAGCGCGACCGCCGGCGTCGAGCAGAACAGGCCGAGGTTCACGCCGCTGACCGCGAACCGCGCGCGGTCGGCCGCGACCGCGAGATCGCAGGCCGCGACGAGCTGGCAGCCGGCGGCCGTCGCGAGGCCCTGCACGCGCGCGATCACCGGCACCGGCAGCCGCTGGATCGCGAGCATGACGTCGGAGCAGCGCGCGAACAGGTCGTCGTAGCGCGCGAGCGCGGGCTCGGCGCGCATCTCCTTCAGGTCGTGCCCGGCGCAGAAGACGTCGCCGGCCGCGGCGATCACGACGGTGCGGACCGACGCGTCGCTCGCGATCGCGTCGAGCTCCTGCCGCAGCGCGGACAGCAGTTCGTCGGACAGCGCGTTGTACGCCGCCGGCCGGTTCAGCGTGAGCGTGACGACGCCACGCGCGTCGCGCGACGACAGCAGCGGCGGATTCGGGACGTCGGACATGACGCGGTCCTTTGTGGCGATGGTCGTCGAGTATGAACGAAGCGCGCGATACGGGAGGCCCGCCGCGCGCCGCGTCGATCGGCCGTCGGTCGTCGCTCCTCCGGTGGATTGATCCGGCGCGACGTCCGGTGCACAACCGTGCTCGCGCCATGCGGCGCGGGCGCGCCGAATCGACGCATCCGAACGGTCGATGACGTCATCGCGGCGGCAGACCAGACTGGCATCCATCGATCGATGCGGGTCCATCATCTCGAAAGGAGTCCACGATGCACGAATTGACGATTTCGGAAGCGGCAGACGTCGGCGGCGGAGTCACCGCGTCGCAGGTCGCGTTCGCGGCCGCGCTCGGCCTCGCGGGCGCGGCAGCCGTCGCATGCGCGCCGGTGGCCCTCGCCGCAGGACTCGTCGCGGCGAGCATCGGGATCGGAACGGGCGGCGGCGTCCTGGTCCTCGGCGCCGGCTATCTCCTGCTGCAGCAGTGACGAGAGGCGCGGACGCCCGGGGTGGGCGAGGCGACGCGACGTGGTGTTCCTGACGGGAGGACAGGCGACCTACTTCTCGTGGTTCAGCGGCATTCGCAGCAGCCGCTCGCGATTCGTTCACCGGGTCGAGCCGGGGCTCGATCGGCTCACGGCCCGGTTCGTTCAAGGCGCCATCGCCACGCTGTCGGTCGGTCTCCTGGTCATCGTCGGGCTCGCCGTCGTGGCGACGCCAGCGCTCGACCTCGATCGTGTCGGCTTCGGCAATCCGGCCCTCGACGCCGTGCTGGTCGCCTTCGCTTGCGGCGCCGCCCTCGCCGCGCTCGCCGTGCGCTTTCAGATGTCGCGGACGGGACGCGCAAGTTTTCGCGAGCCGGCGGCAACGCTCGCGCTGGCAACGTCGCGGTCGATGCGATGGAACGCGGCGTGGTGCCTCGCGTTCGTCGACGTCGCCGCCGGGTTGCACCTGCTCGACCGCGCGGACGCATCGGCGAACGCGCCGGTGGTCGCGTCCGGCAGCCTCGTGGCGATCGGGTTCGCGGCGCTGTTCGCCGCGCGGATCGCGCAGATCGGATGGGTGGCGGCGCGATCGCCTCCCGACGGCTGAGGAACGCCGCGCGTCTGCCGACGTCCGCGCCCGGATGGCGGGCGGCGTGATCGTCTCGCGACGCCGAGGCACACGGTGCGTCCGCCGGCGTTCCGCGCATCACGTGCCGCATCGACGGTCGACGGCCGCCTCGCCGCCCACGCGCCGCGACGCAACGGACGAACGTCGACGACCGGGGTCGTCGCGACGCGTCGCGACGCGTCCCGCAGTCGCCGCGCGCGCGGCGGACGGCGCACTACGCCGCGCCGACCGCGAGCCGATGCGCGCCGGGCGACAGCGCGACCCGCACCGCGCCGTCGTCGATGGCGACGGGTTCACCGTCGAGCCGCGCGGTCGGCGAGCCGTCGTCGGTCCGGGCGACGACGATCTCGACCGTCGCGTCGCCGTGCCGCACCGTCGCCTCGAAGCCGTTCCATCCGTGCGGCAGCCGCGGCGCGACGCACAGCACGTCGCCTTCGCGCGTGATGCCGAGGATCGCCTCGACGCCCGCGCGGTACAGCCATGCCGCCGAGCCGGTGTACCACGTCCATCCGCCGCGTCCTTCGTGCGGCTCGACCGAGTACACGTCGGCCGCGACGACGTACGGCTCGACCTTGTAGCGGCGGACGTCGGTCGGCGTGCGCGCGTGGTTGATCGGGTTCAGCAGCTCGAACAGCGCGAGCGCGCCGTCGGCGTCGCCGAGCGCCGCGGCGGCGAACACGAGCCACGTCGCCGCGTGCGTGTACTGGCCGCCGTTCTCGCGCAGCCCCGGCGGGTAGCCCTTGATGTAGCCCGGGTCGTGCGTCGTGCGATCGAACGGCGGCGTGAACAGCAGCGCGATCGCGCTCCGGTCGCGCACGAGCAGCTCGCGGACCGACGCCATCGCGGTCCGCGCGCGGTCCGCGTCGGCCGCGCCGGACAGCACCGCCCACGACTGCGCGATCGAGTCGATGCGGCACTCGTCGCTGTCCTTCGAGCCGAGCCATCGACCGTCGTCGAACGTCGCCCGCCGATACCACGCGCCGTCCCACGCATCGCGCTCGATCGCGGCGCGGACCGACTCGGCGTGGGCGCGCCAGCGGGCGGCGCGGTCCGGGTCGCGTGCGTCGGCGTACGGCGCGAACAGCGCGACCGTGCGGATGAACAGCCAGCGCGAGCCAGACGCTCTCGCCGCGGCCGTCCTGCCCGACGCGGTTCATGCCGTCGTTCCAGTCGCCGGTGCCCATCAGCGGCAGCCCGTGCGCGCCGGTCAGCGCGACGCACTGGTCGAGGCCGCGCGCGCAGTGCTCGAAGATCGACGCGGTGTCGGTCGCCGACCTGCGGCGTGTCGAAGCGCTCGTGCGCGTCGGCGTCGAGCGGCGGGCCTTCGAGGAACGGCGCCTGTGCGTCGAGCACGCCGGCGTCGCCGGACACGCGCGACGTACGTCGCGACCGCGTACGCGAGCCACACCCGGTCGTCGGAGATGCGCGTGCGGACGCCTTGCCCCGAGTGCGGCAGCCACCAGTGCTGCACGTCGCCTTCGACGAACTGCCGCGACGCGGCGCGCAGCAGGTGGGCTCGCGTCTCGTCGGGCACGCGTGAACGTCAGCGCCATGCCGTCCTGCAGCTGGTCGCGGAAGCCGTACGCGCCGCTCGCCTGGTAGAACGCCGAGCGCGCGCAAATGCGGCAGCGCCGTGACCTGGTACAGCAGCCAGCCGTTCAGCAGCAGGTCGAGCGCGCGACTCGGCGTGCGGACACGAACCGCGCCGAGGCGCTCGTCCCAGTCGCGCCGGACGCCCGCGAACGCGTCGTCGAGGTCGGCCGTCCGCCAGCGCTCGACGAGCGTCGCGACCGCGTCGCGGCCGACGGCCTGGCCGAGCAACGCGACGACCTCGACGGACTTCCCGGGCCGCACCTCGACCGTGACCTGCAGCGCGCCGCACGGATCGAGGCCCGCGCCGACGCTGCCCGACAGCGCGACGCCGGACTGCAGCGCCGCCGGCGCGGCCATCGAGCCGCGGCGCCCGAGGAACTCGGTGCGGTCGCCGGTCCACGTGCGCTGCTGGCCGCGCAGGTCGAAGAACGCCACCCGATCGGGGAACGCGGTCGTCCACGGGTTGCGCGCGAACATCGCGCCGGTCCGCGCATCGATCTCGGTCTGCAGGAACGCCGACGCGGTCCGCTGCGGCGCGAGCGCCCACTCGACGTAGGCCGTGATCGTGAGGCGCCGCGTGCGGGTCGAGCGGTTCGAGATCGTCAGTCGCGAGATCTTGACGGGGTCGTCGACCGGCACGAACTGCACGAGGTCGAGCGCGATGCCGTGCGCCTCGTGCTCGAAGCGGACGTAGCCGAAGCCGTGCCGGGCGACGTAGGTTCCGTCGTCGCGGATCGGCAGCGCGGTCGGAGTCCAGGTCCGGCCGAGCGTCTCGTCGCGGACGTAGAACGCCTCGAAGGCCGGGTCGCGCACGGCGTCGTTCGACCACGGCGTGATCGGGTTCTCGCGGCTGTTCTCGGCCCACGTGAAGCCGCTGCCGTCGGCCGACGCCTGGAACCCGAACCCCGCGTTCGCGACGACGTCGATCCACGGCATCGGCGTCGTGCGGCCGGGCTCGAGCAGCACGACGTACTCGCGGCCGTCGCTGCCGAAGCCGCCGAGCCCGTTGAAGAACTCGAGGTCGCGCCGCACGGCCGCGGACGGCACGTGCGCGTCGACGAGCGGCATCGGCATCGGCGTCGCGGCGCGGTGCGGCGCCGCCGCCGGCATCTGGGCGATCTGCGCGGCGAGCGGCCCGCGGCGCGAGACGTAGACGGTCCGCGCGGCCGCGAGCAGCGCCATCCGCGCCTCCGGCTGCAGCAGGTCGGTGCGCAGCGTGAAGACGGCGCCGCGCGCCGGCTCGCCCGGCAGGCTCGGCCGCGACTGGCTGCTGCGCACCGCGGCCTCGATGCCCTGCTGCAGGTCCTGCGTGTACGACGCGGACCGCTCGTTGAGGATCACGAGGTCGACCGCGAGCCCGCGCGCGCGCCAGTACTCGTGCGCGCGCAGCAGCTGCCGCACCAGCGGCAGGTCGACGGCGTCGTCGATGCGCACGACGACGATCGGCAGGTCGCCGGAGATGGCGTGCGGCCACAGCCGCGACTGCGGACCGGCGCCCGCGAGCAGCGTGGCCGCGCTGCTGCGGAAGCGCGCGTCGGCGTAGAGGATCGGCGCCGTGGCCTGCTGGAACGTCGCGGCCTCGTCGGGCTTGATGTCGAGATGGCGCAACTGGATCTGCGCCTGCGTCCACGCGAGCGTCATCGCGCGGTCGAACGCGTTCGGATGCCGATGGCGGTCGATCATGTCGACGAGCTCGTCGCGCGACGACGCGGCCATCGTCCACCACGCGACCTGCACGAGTCCGCCGGGCGGCACGCGCACGCGGTGGCGCAGCGCGAAGACCGGATCGAGCACGGTGCCGACGCTGCACGACAGCGCGCCGTCGGAACTCATCGCCGCCGGATGCGCGAGGTCGCTGCCGCGCCCGATGAATCGCAGCCGGTCGGTCTCGTACTGCGTCGAGCTGAGCGTCTCGCCCTGCACGACGGCGAAGTGCGCCGCCCAGGCCGGCGCCTCGTCGGCCGACCGCGGCCGGCGCGTCGCGATCAGCGCCTCGAGCCCCGCGAGGTACTCGGTCTCGACGAACATCTTCGCGAATGCGGGATGCGCGGCGTCGGCGGCGACCGTCATCAGGACGAGCTCCGCGTACGACGTGAGTTCGATGTCGCGCGCCCGCCGGCCGCGATTGACGAGCGTCAGCCGGCGCACCTCGCCGTCGTCCTCGCCCGACACGAGCACCTCGAGCGTCGTGGTCAGGCGGCCGTCGCGTCGTTCGTAGACGACATGGTCCTCGCCGAGCACGACCGCCTCTTCCTGCGCCGCGACGCCGCACGGCTGCGCGGCGGCGGACCAGAAGCGCCGCGACTGCAGGTCGCGCAGATAGACGAACGAGCCGTCCGCATCGCGCGTCGGGTCCTCGCGCCAGCGCGTGATCGCGATGTCGCGCCAGCGGCTGTACCCGCCGCCCGCGCTCGTCGTCATCACGCTGTAGCGGCCGTTCGACAGCAGGTGCGTCAGCGGCGGGCCGTCGGCCTCGCCCGACACGCGCCGCACCGCGAGCGCCGCGTCGGCCGACGTCGTCTCGCGTGCGTGCGGCTCGACGATCGCCGGCCCCTCGACGATGTCGCGCGGCGGTCGTTCCTGCAGCAGCAGCTCCGTCGCGACGATCATCGGCTCGGCATGGAAGTAGTCGCGGATCGCTCCGCGCGACAACGCGTTCGCGATCGCGACGATCGTCATGCCCTGGTGGTGCGCCATGAAGTTGCGGACGACGGCGAACGGCGCGTCCTGCGGCAGCCGCGACCGCGTGAAGTCGATCGACTCGTGGAAGCCGTAGCGACCGAGCGCGCCGTGCGCCTCGAGCGTGCGGTCGTTCGCGATCGCCGCGTGCGCGTCGATCATCGTCGCGAGGCCGGTCGCATACGGCGCGATCACGAGGTCGTCCTCGAGCCCGCGCTTCAGGCCGAGGCCCGGCACGCCGAAGTTCGAGTACTGGTACGTGAACTCGAAGTCGCGCGCGTTGAACGCCGACTCGGAGATGCCCCACGGCACGCCGCGCGTCGCGGCGTAGTCGCGTTGCCGCGCGACGGCCATGCGGTTGCTATGCGCGAGCAGGCTGTCGGCGGGCTCGCGCAGCACGAGCGACGGCATCAGGTATTCGAACATCGACCCCGACCACGACAGCAACGCGACGCCGTGCCGCACCGGCGTCGTCGCGCGCCCGAGCCGGAACCAGTGACGCGCCGGCAGGTCGCCCTTCGCGATCGCGACGAGGCTCGCGAGCCGCGCCTCCGACGCGAGCAGGTCGTAGCAGCCGGCGTCGAGCCGGTTGTCGGCGAGCGAGTAGCCGATCGACAGCAGCTTGCGTTCGTCGTCGAACAGGAAGCGGAAGTCCATCGCGGCCGCGAACGCGCGGGCCTCGGTCGCGAGCGCGGCGAGTCGTGCGTCGAGCGACGGATCGGGCTCGAGGTCGGCGCGATGCTGCAGGCTCGCGTCGCGCAGCGCGCGCAGCCAGAACACGACGTCGCCCGGCGGGTCGGCGTCGACGAGCGCGGCGTCGTCGAGCAGCCGGTCCGCGAGCGCGGCGACGGCGGTCATGCGCCGTTCGATCAGGCGCTCGTCGTCGGCCAGCAGGCGCGTCATCTCGGCGAGCGCGTGCTGCGACGCGTGCAGCGCTGCGACGTTCGTCGCGGCGGCGCTCTTCGCGAGGTCGAGCGTGTCGACGAGGCCGGCTCGCGCGAGCGGCGACACGCCCGACCGTCGCCAGACGTCGCACGCGTTCGCGAGCGCGATCAGGTGACCGGCGAGGTTGCCGCTGTCGACCGACGACACGTACGCGGGTTCGAGCGCGGTGAGGCGGCGCGTGTCGTACCAGTTGTAGAAGTGGCCGTTGAAGCGGTCGAGACGTCGCAGCGTCGCGAACGTCGCTTCGAGCCGCGCGACCGTCGCGGCGGTGCCGGCCCACCCGAAGTCGCGCGCGACGACGCACGACAGCAGGTAGAGCCCGACGTTGGTCGGCGACGTCCGGCGCGCGACGACCGGCTTCGGGTCCTCCTGGAAGTTGTCGGGCGGCAGCGCGTTCTCGTCGGCCGTGACGAACGTCTCGAAGAAGCGCCACGTGCGGCGCGCGAGCAGCCGCAACGTGCGCTGGTCGTCCGGCGCCAGCGGCCGCTCGGTCGTGCGCGTCGGGGAGCCGCTCCAGCGCGCGAGCAGCGGCGCGGCGAGCCACAGCGCCGCGAGCGGCAGCAACGTCGCGAACGCGGCGGGCCACGGCCGTGGCGAGGCGGCGATCGCGACCGCGGCCATCGCGACGACGAACAGGCCGCCTCCGGCCATCGCGCCGTAGAGCGCCGCGATCGACAGCCGGCCGCCGCCGCGCGGACTGCGCCGCGGTCGTCCATTCGAGCAGGCGTCGCCGCGTGACGAACAGCCGCACGAGCGTACGCACGATCGCGTCCGCGAGCCGCCAGGCGCGGTCGGCGAGGAAGCCGATCGACAGCAGGATCTGCAGCGCGGCGAGCCGCAGGTCGCCGCCGATCGCCCGCACGTGATGCGACCAGCGGACGCCGCGGCGCGGCGCGATCGCGACACTCGCCGGGATCAGCGACGGCAGCGCGAGCGCACCGACGACGATCGCCTGCCCGACCATCGCGGGTCGCGACTGCAGCAGCCAGCAGAGTCCGATCGCGATCACGGCGCACGCCGGCGACAGCGAGCGGCGCAGGTTGTCGAGCATCTTCCAGCGACCCGACGCCGGGACCGCGAGCGCGCCGCGCCAGCGCCCGAAGATCCACGGCAACAGCTGCCAGTCGCCGCGCGTCCAGCGGTGCAGCCGCTTGATCGCGACCTCGTAGCGCGTCGGGAAGTCCTCGATGACCTCGATGTCGGACGCGAGGCCGGCGCGTGCGTAGATGCCTTCGAACAGGTCGTGGCTGAGCATCGTGTCGTCGGGCACGCGGCCGGCGAGCGCCGCCTCGAACGCGTCGACGTCGTAGATGCCCTTGCCGACGTACGACCCTTCGCCGGCGAGGTCCTGGTAGATGTCCGACACGGCGCCCGCGTACGGATCGATGCCGCCTGGGCCGGAGAAGGCGGTGTGGAAGATCGAGCCGGCGTCGGCGGCGACGAGCGACGGGGTGACGCGCGGCTGCAGGATCGCGTAGCCGCTCGTGACGCGCTGCAGCCGCGGGTCGAGGAACGGCCGGTTGAGCGGATGACGCATCTTGCCGACGAGACGCAGCGCCGTGTCGCGAGGCAGTCGCGTGTCGGCATCGAGCGTGACGACGTAGCGGACCCCGTCGGGCACGCGGTCGTGCGGCGCGAGGAACGTCGTGTCGGTCGCGCCGCGCAGCAGCCGGTTCAGCTCGTGCAGCTTGCCGCGCTTGCGTTCGCGGCCCATCCACGTGCGCTCCGAGCGATCGAACACGCGTCGCCGGTGCAGCGCCGAGAAGCGCGGTCCGCCCGGCCCGGCGGGGTAGCGCGTGTTCAGGTCCGCGATCGCCGCGTCGACGACGGCCAGCAGCGCCAGGTCGTCGTCGCCGTGCTCGCGATCGCAGTCGGTCCAGTCGGACACGATCGCGAAGTAGAACTCGCCCGGCGTGCCCGACAGGTGATGCACCTCGAGCGCCGCGACCTGCTCGCGGACCTCGTCGGGCGTCGTCAGCAGCGTCGGCATCGCGATCAGCGTCCGCGCGTCGGCGTCGGGGCCGCTCGCGAGGTCGAGCGCCGGCAGGGTGACCGGCGCGACGGTGCGCGTCATCGCGACGCCGACGATCGCCGTCGCCGCCTCGCTGAGCGGAATGAACGCGAACAGCGAGAACACCGTCAGCCAGCCGCGCGGGATCGACGGGTCGGCGACGAGCGACAGCGCGATCGCGAGCAGCGCGCCCGTCAGCGCGAGGATCGCGATCGCGTAGCCGTCGATGCCGAGTCGCACGTTGAAGCGCGCGAGCCGCTCGGCGAACGGCGGCACGAAGCCGAGCGCATGCTCGAGCGCCGGACGCCCTTCGGCGATCAGGTGGTAGCCGGGGTCGCCGTAGCGGGCACGCTGGACCGGGTCCTCCCAGCGCGCGCCGGCCGCCGCGGCGATCCGCAGCACCCGCTTCGTGACCTCGACCTCGGTGTGGCCCGACCCTCGCGACAGCGCCTCGATCGCGTTGCGGTACAGGTTGCGCGTCGCGAAGTCGTTCGCGGCGTAGGCGCTGCCCTGACGCAGCGTGGCGTCGACCGCGCTCACCGACTCGAAGAAGTCGGCCCAGTTCAGGCTCGCGATCGCGCGCAGCGACGTGATGATGTTGCGCGTCGTGACGTTCGCGGCGCCGTGGCGCTGCTGCGCGCGCTGCACGACGGTGTCGATCGACCAGCCGTCGCGCGCCAGACGCTCCTCGAGCCACCCGAGCGCCGGCGTCGTCGCCGGGTCCTGGTCGCGCAGCCGCCTCGCGAGCGTGGCGCCGAAGATGTCGACGAACGGTCCGGCGGCGGCGTCCCACGCGGCGTCGAGCGACGCGCGCTCGTCGAAGCCGGGCGCGAGGGCACGGTCGGCGAGCGCGTCGGCCTGCGCGGCGGTGCGGCGCGCGCCGTCGAGCTCGTCGGTGATGCGTCGCAGATTCTCGATGAGGACGATGCGCAGCGTGATCGCGACGGCCCACAGCTCGCCGATCGTCAGCAGCTCGACGGTCTGGTAGGCGTCGAGGAAGCGCTTCAGGACGTGCGGATCGAAGTGGCTGTCGGCGTGCGCGACGAACGCCCACGCGATGCCGAAGACGCGCGGGTAGCCGGCGAACGGACCGTGCTCGAGCTTCGGCAGCTCGCGATAGAAGCCGCGCGGAAGCAGCGCGCGCACCTGGCCGATCTGCTCGTCGACGAGGTGGTAGTTGTCGAGCAGCCATTGCGCCGCCGGGGCATCGGTATCGCCGCGCTCGGCCGCCAGCGCGCTCGTGCGATAGGCCGCGAGCAGCGCGTCGGCGTTGTCGTGCAGGCGACGGTGCAACGACGGCACGCGCGGCGGGCGCCGCGTGATCGTCTGCGCCGCGGCGAGGCTGCGGCCGTGCTGCTCCAGCCGATCGATGCCGAACAGCTCCTCGCGGATCGGCGCCTTGCCGGCCCACACCGAGGTGGGCGGCGAACGCGCGTCGAGCCTGAGGAAGCCGATCATCGGGTGGGGCGGCGGCGGGCCGCGAGTGGAGACCCCGCAGCATAGCGTCGCGGCGCGCCGACATCCGTATTCTTGCGCTCGACCGTTCGTCGGTCGGACGCCGACGGCCGTCCGCCGCGACGCGGCGGATGCATCCGGGACGGCGCGCCGTGCGTTCAACTGGAGGTAGGCCCGCATCCCGCGGCGCGTGTGTCCCGTCCGCGCCGTTCAGGAAGCGGCCGCGGCTGTCGATGAAGTGCTCGTCAGCCTCCCCACGCCTTCACTCCTCGCGGCCATGTCCACCGTCCAGCGCCTCGTCGCCCAGTCCGTCGCCCGCGTGCGCAAGCACCTGCGGGTCGTCCTCGCCGCCCTCTTCGCCATCGTCTTCGTCGGCGGCTACGTCGCGCTGTCCGAGCGCGCCGCGACCGAGGCGAACGCGCGCAAGGCGCCGGAGCAGATCGCCGTCGAGGCCGATCCCGACGCGTGGCTGTCGAACCCCACGAGCGCGTCGACGTTCCGCGCGTCGCTCGACGACGGTCGGGTCGCCGCGGTCGCGGTCGCCGACGCGTCGCCGGGCCTCGTCCTCTACACGCTCGTCGACGGCGCGCGCCGCAGCACGACCGTGCCCGGCTGCTCGCGGCTGTCGTGCGCCGGCACGCTGCTCGACAAGCTCGGCGACCGCAGCGCGGCCGCCGGCTTCTCGCTGGTCCACGTCGACGTCGATCCGCGGCCGGCCGCGCGCCGCCTGTTCGAGGCCGTGGCGTCGGTCGGGTCGACGCTGCTGCTCGTCGTGATCCTCGGCGGCGGCTTCTTCGCGATCATGAAGATGCAGATGCGGATGGGCGGCGGCCTCGCCGCGAAGCTCGCCCGTCACCCCGATGCCGGTTTCGCCGACGTCGTCGGCAACGAGGAGGCCAAGCGCGCGCTGCTGCGCGTCAAGGCGTTCATGAAGGACCCGTCGTCGTACGCGAAGCTCGGCGCGCGCGCGCCGCGCGGCGTGCTGCTGGTCGGCCCGCCCGGCACCGGCAAGACGCTGCTCGCGAAGGCGCTGGCCGGCGAGAGCAGGCGCCAACTTCATCGCCGTCGACGGCTCGTACTTCACCGCGACGTTCTACGGCGCGGGCGTCGCCAAGGTCAAGGCGAACTGTTCGCGCTACGCGCGCAAGCACGCGCCGTGCGTGCTGTTCATCGACGAGGTCGACGGCATCGGCAAGCGCTCGACGCGGCGACGATGCGCGGCGCCGAGTCGGAGTCGAACCGCATCATCAACCGCGTGCTGGTCGAGATGGACGGCTTCGCGGCGCTGGACAACGTCATCGTCGTCGCGGCGACCAACCACGAGAACAACATCGACGAGGCGATGCGCCGCCCGGGCCGCTTCGACATGCTGGTGCGCCTGGGCATGCCGACGCTGCCCGAGCGCGCCGAGCTGTTCGGCCTGTACCTCGACCAGGGTCGCCGCACGACGGCGCCGGCCGACACGCTGTCGCTGGCGCGGATGACGCAGGGCCTGTCGCCGGCCGACATCGCCAACATCGTCAACAAGGCGGCCTCGACCGCGGCCGAGGCCGGCGACGCGAAGCTGACGCCCGACGCACGTGCTGCGCGCGATCGAGACGCACCAGATGGGCGGCGAGATCTCGCCGATCAAGGACCTGCTGACCGAAGGCACGCGCCTGCGCCTCGCGTTCCACGAGGCCGGCCACGCGCTGATCGGCCACTGGCTGGCGACCGGCCTCGTCGAGCGCGATCACGATCGAGCCGCGCGGCCAGGCGCTCGGCGTCACCTACATCACGCGCGAGACCGAGGACCCGCTCTACCGGCAGGGCGAGCTCGCGAGCCGCATCGCGATGATGCTCGGCGGTCGCGAGGCCGAGCTGCTCGTGTTCGACAACGTCTCGACCGGCGCGTCCGACGACCTCAAGCGCGCGTCCGAGCTCGCGATCGACATGGTCGGCTCGCTCGGCTTCTCGAAGCGCTTCGGCCTGCTGTCGGTGGCCGGCGTGCCGAAGGAGCTGCTCGGCCCGGACGTGCAGCGCGGCGTCCTCGACGAGGCGCGCGCGCTGCTCGAGCATGCGCAGGCGACGTGCGTGCAGCTGCTGACGGCGCACCGCGCGCGCCTCGAGGCGCTCGCGGCGCGGCTGCTCGACGTCGAGTTCCTCGCCGGCGACGAGCTCGTCGCGCTGCTCGGCGACAAGCCGTCGCTCGAAGCGTCGCTGCACTTCGACGCCGAGACGATCGGCACGACGGACGCGGTCGAGGCCTGATCAGGGCCCGCTCGGGCATCGACCGGCCCGACCGCGAATCGCACGCCGTCGTCCGCGGCGTGCGGTTCGGCGACGTCAGGGTACGGTCGTCCTGCTCGTCGCCATTCCGGGCGCCGTGGTCGCGGCCGACATCGTCGTGCTCGCCGTCCCCATGTAGCGCTCGAACTCCTCCTTGTAGCGCGCCGTGAGGCGCGCCTGCAGCGACGCGTCGCCGGTCCGGCCGAGCTCGGGGAACCACTTGCTCTCTTCTTCGTAGATGTGGTGCGCGACGGCCGCCCGCAGGTGCTCGAGCTTGTCGCGGTAGTCGTCGCTCAGCGCCTCGAGCTGCTCCAGCGCGGCGCACTGGATCTTCGCCGCGCTCTGCTCGGTGTACGCCGACGTCGCGTGCCCTTTCTGGTCGTCCAGCGCCATCGCCGGATAGATCACCGTCTCCTCGGCCAGCGAGTGCCCGGTCAGCAGCGTGGCGAGCGTCTTCTGCGCGCTGCGCCGCGTCTCGGCCGTCGACGCGCTGCGCGTCGCGTCGAACGCCTGTTCGAGCTGGATGTGATGGTCGAGGATCATGCCGAGCCACGGCGCGTCGGCCGCGACGGCGCGCGCGTTCTCGCGGGCCTGACGGCGTTCGTCTTCGCTCGGTTCCGGCGTGACGGCGGATACCACCTTGTCGAGAATGCCCATGACGTTCCTTTCGTGTCAGGCGGCGCGGGGCGACGACAGGCTGCCGCCGCTCCCGTTGTTGCCGCTCGGATTGCGCCCGTCGGTCATCGTTCCCGCGCCCGGCCCCGCGCCGAGGTCGGCGCCGGTCGTCGGATCGGCCGACGGGTCGGACCGCGTGCGCGTCATCATCTGCTGCGTGACCGCGAGCTCGTCGTCGGTCAGCATCGTCGTCGCGGTGCCTTCGCCGTCGAGCGGCTCGCGCGCCGCCTCGCCGGTGACGAACTCCCACTGCGCGCCTTCGTTCCACGGTCCGCGCGCGTCGCCTTCGCCCTGCGACAGGTCGAAGTACTTGTCGGTGAACTGCGGCTTGCCGGGCAGCTTGCCGGGCGGGAAGTTCGGCTGGATCGAGTACAGCGCCTTCTCGAACGACTTCTGGTGCGCGATCTCGCGCGTCATCAGGAAGCCGAGCGCGTCCTTGACGCCGGGGTCGTCGGTCAGCTCGATCAGCCGCTCGTAGACGATCTTGGCGCGCGCCTCGGCGGCGATGTTCGAGCGCAGGTCCGCGGTCGGTTCGCCGATGGTGTCGATGTACGCCGCCGTCCACGGCACGCCGGCCGAGTTCGTCAGCGGCGCGCCGCCGCCGTACAGCACCTGCGTGACGTGGCAGTCGTTGCCGGCGCCGGTGATCGTGCGGTACATCTCCGCCTCGCTCTCGACGGCCTCGGCGAGGCGGCCCTTCGCGCCCTTGTTGAGCATGCGCGACGATGGTGCCGATGACCTCGAGGTGGCTGAGCTCCTCGGTGGCGATGTCGATCAGCATGTCCTTGCGGCCGGGATCGTCCTCGGCGAGGGACTGGGTGAAGTAGCGCATCGCCGCGGCCAGCTCGCCTTGCGGACCGCCGAACTGCTCGAGCATCAGGTTCGCGAGGCCGGGATTCGTCTCGCTCACGCGGACCGTGTATTGCAACCGCTTGTTGTGTGCAAACATGGATTGAAGCTCCGGAGGGGTCGACCCGAAGGTCTGAATCCACCGGTCAGCAATCCGCGCGCCCGGGGTTGCGGCGGCGCATCGGACGTGGTGCGCGGCCCGGGTCGCGGGCCGCGCGGGGTCACGTCCGCGAGCGGAACCCTTCGGTGTTTCGGAAGATGTTCGGCTTGCGATAGATCGCGAGGATGACGCAGCCCTCGTCGGACCGCGTCTCGTGCATCGAGCCCGGCTTGCGCCACACGAACTGCCCGGCGCGGCAGATGCCGTCGTGGTCGGAGAACGATCCTTCGAGCACGTAGCTCTGCTCGATCTCGGGGTGCCGGTGGAACGGCAGCGTCGCGCCCGGCTCCCACTTCAGCAGCACCGTCATCTCGCCTTTCGCCTCGTCGCGATACAGCACCTTCATCGCGATCTTCTCGAACTGGCTCGGCTGCCACGCCATCGACGCGGGATCGACGTACGTGGATCCGCCGATCGTGGGTTGCAGCTTGCCGCTCAGGCGGTTCTCGACGACGGCGCTCATGCGATGACTCCTCGAACGTGGACGGTTCCGGATCGTGCGGCGACCGGGGCCGCGACGCAAGCGCTCCGCCGCGCCCGGCGCGGCGCAGACCGCAGGAATCGGCGACTCAATCTTCGCCATGCGGCATTCATCCCGCGGCCGACAAGCGCATGAGTCGATCCGTTCGGCGACGTGCGGCGAGAGCGAACGAACAATGCGGACGCGACGAGCCGGCGCGTGCCGGCCCCCCGGCAACGTCAGGAGAACACCCATGCTGGCCATGAACTATCGCGGGCCGTATCGCGTCCGCGCCGATCGCAAGCCCGATCCGGTGATCGAGCATCCGAGCGACGCGATCGTGCGCGTCACGCGCGCGTGCATCTGCGGCTCGGACCTGCACCTCTATCACGGGCTCGTGCCCGACACCCGCGTCGGGACGACGTTCGGCCACGAGTTCACCGGCATCGTCGAGGAGGTCGGTCCGTCGGTGCGGCACCTCAAGGTCGGCGACTCGGTGCTCGTCCCGTTCAACGTGTTCTGCGGCTCCTGCTACTTCTGCCGCAAGGAGCTGTACGGCAACTGCCACAACACGAATCCGGAGGCGACCGCCGTCGGCGGCATCTACGGCTACTCGCACACGGCCGGCGGTTACGACGGCGGGCAGGCCGAGTACGTGCGCGTGCCGATGGCCGACGTCGGTCCGACCGTCATCCCCGGCGACCTCGACCTCGACGACGCGGTGCTGCTGACGGACGCGTTCCCGACCGGCTACCAGGCCGCGGAGATGGGCGACATTTCCGAAGGCGACACGGTCGTCGTCTTCGGGGCGGGGCCGGTCGGCCTGTTCGCCGCGAAGTCCGCGTGGCTGTTCGGCGCCGGGCGCGTCATCGTCGTCGACAAGGTGGACTACCGCCTCGAATTCGCCCGGCGCTTCGCGCAGTGCGAGACGGTCGACTTCCGCACCGTCAAGGACATGGCGATCCACATCAAGAAGATGACCGACGGGCTCGGCGCCGACGTCTGCATCGATGCGGTCGGCTGCGAGGCGACCGGCAGCGTCGCGCACGAGATCACGGGTCGCTACATGAAGATGCAGGCGGGCTCGGCCATCGTGCTGCACTGGGCGATCAACTCGGTGCGCAAGGGCGGCAACGTCTCGATCGTCGGCGTGTACGGGCCGACGTTCAACGCGGTCCCGATGGGCAACGTCGTCAACAAGGGGCTGACGCTGCGGGCGAACCAGGCGAGCGTGAAGCGCCACCTGCCGCGACTGATCGAGCACATCCAGGCCGGTCGCATCCGGCCGCGCGACATCATCACGCATCGCGTGCCGCTCGAGGAAGTGGCCGACGCGTACCACCTGTTCTCGTCGAAGCTCGACGGTTGCATCAAGACCGTGCTCGTCCCGCCGCGCGCCGCGCAGGGCATCCGGCTCGACACGCTGCACTGACGCGCGCCTCCGCCGCGCAGGAGACACCATGGACACCATCGAACCCACCACCGCCACCGCAGCGCCGCCGACCGATCGGCCCGGGGCGCGTCGTCCCGACATCGTCGGCTGGGGCGCCGACCTCGACCGCGCCGACCGGCCCGCCGTGCCGATGGAGCGGACGCCGCCGCGCCTCGAGCATCCGCCGGAGCACGACCCGGAGCCGCAGCGAAGCGCGGTCCGGGTGCTGCACTCGACCGAGCGGCCCGGGCTGACGCCGCTCTACGGCACGCCTTGCCCGCCGACGGGGCTGAGCGGCTGGATGCGCGAGGTCGCGTTCAAGCAGAGCGAGAACGACATCCGCCACTGGCTGCTGCTGCTCGCGGCCGACCGCGTCAACGTCGTCGAAGGCGTCGTGCAGGATCTCGCGCGCGGTCGCGTACCGAACGTATTCGCCGAGATGGGCATCCGCTCGGCATGGAAGCACGACCGCGACGGGGTGATCCGCAAGGCCGTGATCGCGACGGTCGTGGTCGCGTTCCTGCTCGCGCGGCGACGTCGTCGCAAGAGCGCCTGAGCGCGCGGCGCCGTACCGGCGCCCGGCAACGTGTCCGCGGCGGCGCCGTCGCGTCTCGGCGGGCTCGCGTCGCGTGGGCGGTCGCGGATTCGGTAAGCTGACGGCCCGATCGAGTGAGCCGCCATGCCGGACGACGCCCCGCAACGCATTCCGATCCGCGTCGCGAACGCGCCGAAGCCGTTCGACCTGCGCCGCATCGGCGCGGACCCCGACCGCTGGTACGCGCTCGCGTGGTCCGACGAGCTCGCGCGCGGCCGCACCCTCGCACGACGCTTCGCCGGCGAGCCGATCGTGCTGTATCGCGGCGAGAGCGGCCGCGTGTTCGCGCTCGAGGACCGCTGCGCCCACCGGCAGGTGCCGCTGCATCTCGGCGTCGTCGCGGGCGACGAGCTGAAGTGCCACTACCACGGCTGGACATACGACTGCGCCGGGCGCTGCATCGAGATCCCGTACCTCGGCCGCGACCAGCAGCTGCCGAACGGCGTGCGTGCGTACCTCGCGCGCGAGGTCGACGGACTGATCTTCGTCTTTCCGGGCGACCCGGCGCTCGCCGAAGCGCGGTTGCCGCGTGGCCTCGGCGTGTCGCAGCGCACCGACTACAAGACGCGCCGGCTGAACCGCGAGGTCGCGTGCCACTACACGTTCATGCACGAGAACCTGTTCGACATGAACCACCAGTTCATGCATCGCCGGAACATGGGCTCGATCCGCGCGCGCTGCATCGGCCGCGCGCACGGCGACGACTGGGCCGAGGTCGAGTACACGTTCAGCCGCACCGGCGGCAAGTCGTCGATGGGCGAGAAGGTCATCGTCGATCTCGTCCGCAAGCGCGGCGAGGCGAAGAAGGACTTCTCGGATCACATGCGCATCCGTACCGACTATCCGACGCAGAGCCTCAAGGTCTGGGTCGGCCGCGACATCGACGCGTCGGACGACCCGGTGCTCGACGTCTGGCTCAATTACACGCCGCTCGACGCCGCGCAGAAGACGAACCGCACGTTCGGCTACCTGTCCGTGAAGAAGCCGCCGATCCCGGGCCTGATCCACGCCGTGTGGCCGTTCGTGACGTGGTTCACCGAGCGCATCTTCGCCGAGGACAAGGACATCGTCGAACACGAGCAGCGCGCGTACGACGCGCAGGGCGGCGACTGGAACAACGAGGTCTTCCCCGCGATCCGCGACCTGCGCACGGTGCTCGCGCGTTGCGGGCGGCCGATCGACGGCTGACCGGCCTCAGCCGCCGAGGGTCAGCGACTTCAGTTGCTGCCGCAGCCGCTTGCGCGTCTCGGCGTCGGTGCTGCGCCATGCCTTCAACGCGAGCGCCAGGAACTGCTGCTCGCCGGCCGTGAGGCCCTGACTCGCCCGCTCGACGTCGAGCCAGCCGTGCTCGAGCCGGCACGCGGCCTCGATCTGGCGCGCGAGCTTGTCGCCGATCGGGCGGCTGCTCTTGATCTGGCTCCACATGCTCGGGCTGACCTGCAGCGTCTGCGCGAACGCCTGCTCGAGTCCCTTCGGCGCGACGCCGGCGCGCATCTGCGCCTCGGCGAATTGCTGGAACAGCGTGACGACGTTGTTGCGGCGGACGACGGTGAGGTTGGGCACGACGCGTTGCTCGGGAGAAACATCGAGGAAAAGATTGTCTCACCGGCTTGACGCGAATGTGAAGAGTCTTTACTCTTCGTTCCTCGGCCCGTGCCACGGCGACGCGCATCGCGCGACCGGGACACGAAGCCGGGAAGCAGCACCGCGACCCGAAACGCAACGACATCCCCGCGACACGACCACCGACACCACCGACGAACGCATCGTGAAATCCAATCGCCACGTCCTCGACCGCTCGCTGCCCGCGCAGGGCCGGCTCGCGGCCGTGCGCGCGCCGTGGATGACGTTTGGTCAACGCTCGATCGGCGGAGCCGTCGGAACGAACGATCGACCACCGGGAGAAGGCCGCACGTAGCGCCTTCCACGCTCGAACCTGTTTCGGGGCCCGGATTTCTGCGAAGAGATCCGGGCCCTTTCGTTTGGCGCGGCACGCCCGTCCGATGGCGGGTGTGTCCGAACACCACGGCCGCGAGCCTCGTCAGCGCGGGGCGGCCGGAACGTGCGCGGTGCCCGGCGGGCGCCCCGTGCGGCGGGATCGCTGGGCAATCGGTTGCACTCGCGTTCGGACACACCCTCGATCGGACGGCGCAACGACGAAAGGAGGCGGCATGCAACGACGGCACGGTTTCATCGCGGCCCGCATCCGGCGGCGCCGCGCGATCGATGCGGAACCCCTGCGGGTGGTCCGCGAGAAGGAGAACGGCATGACCCACCACAAGAACAACCTGATTCACGATCTCGGCCGATTCGTCGTCGGCCTCGGGCTCGGCCTCGCGCTGACGTCGGCCTACGTCGTCGTCACGGCGGTCCCGGACCTGCTCGCGCCGGTGCCCCCGGTGGAAGCAGTCCGTCTCGACCCGGTCGTCGTGACGATCTCCGCCGAGCGCTTCGACGCGCTGCGGGCGGAGATGGCTGGCGCGGACGCGGCGCGGCGCGCGGCGATGGCCGACGCTGCGACGGGCGCCGCGCCGCCGGTCGAACGGCCTCCGGCGAAGCTGCACGTCTTCGGACGCGGGCCGCGGCAGGGCTGACCCGTCGCCGGCCGACGCGACGACGAACGCCGACCGCGAGGTCGGCGTCGTTCGCTCGACGCGCCGATCAGGCGGTCGTCGAGACGACGTTGCCGGTGGCCGGCGCGCCGTCGAGGCCGGACGCGAGCTTCTCGAGGAACGCGGTGAGCTGACCGGTGCCGCCGGTCGACGCGACGCCGTTCTGCGCGAGCAGCGCATCGAAGTTCTTCTCGAGCGTCGCGAGTGCCGTGTCGCCGCTCGACCACGTCGTCGACGCGACCGTCCCCGGCGTCGTCGTCCCGTCGGTCGTGCTCCCGTCCGACGACTGGAGTTGCGCGATCAGGCTCTTCAGGTCGCCGTCGATGCGACCGCCGCCGCCGTGGCCGTGGTGATGGTGGGCCGCGGGCGTGCCGTTCGCGGCCGAGGTCGCGTCGCCGCTCGCGGTCGTGGTCGACGCGCTGCTCGCGGTCGGGTCGGTCGCGGAGGTCGCGCTCGTCGCGGCGGTCGCGGTCGTCGCGGAGGCCGCATCGTCGGCGGGCGGGGCCGGCGGCCCGTTCGCGGCCGACTGGCCGTGGAGCGCGGCGAGCAGGCTCTGCAGGAACGACGCGACGGCGTCGCTCGACGACGACGCGTCGCCGGTCGACGACGTACCGGTCGCCGACGCGGTGGCGGTCGTCGACGACGAGCCGTCGAGCGAGAGGCCGAGGCTCTCGAACGCGTTCTTGATCGCCGACACGAAGCGGCTCTCGCCGCCTCCGGTCGGGACGGTGCCGGGGGTCGCGCCGTCGGTCGAGCTCGACGAGACGAACGGATTGGCCGTGACGGCCTGGAGTTGCGACGCGAGCGTGTTCGACGCGTTGCCGATCGCGGTGATGGACATGGCGGATCCTCTGGAGGCGATGGGGGAGGGACGGCGGCCGTCTGGACGGCGCCCGACGCCTTTGTAGAAGCGCGTCCTGTCCGCCTATCGTCGAAACAGCGGCGTCTTTCAGCCGCATTCGCCGCTTCGAAACGTCGCGTGACAACGAACGACCGACACGCGACGATTCGTGCCACGTCGCACGCGCCGCGCGCGCCGATCGGTCGCCGGAACCGAGCGGGCAGCCCGCATCGACGCCGCGTCATCCTCCGACAAGTCGCCGAGCCGCGCTCCCACGACGCGCTCTTGCACCGTGGCGGATGCCGCGTGGACAATCGGCGCATCGTCTCGCCGCGAAGGATCGAACCGTGCGACTGCTGCTCGCGATTCCGTTCATCGGCCTGCTGTGGGTGCCGTTCTACAACCACGAACTGCCGGCGCTCTTCGGCTTTCCGTTCTTCTACTGGTACCAGCTGGTCTGGGTGCCGGTCACGGCGTTCCTGATCTGGATCGTGTTCCAGCAACGAACAGCGGCGCGGGGTGGAATGATGCCGACGACGCTCGACTGGACCGCGCTCGCGGTCTTCGTGTTCTTCTTCCTGCTCGTCACCGTGATGGGCTTCTGGGCGTCGCGCTGGCAGCGACCCGAGGTCAAGGAGGCGCATCTCGACGAGTGGGGCCTCGGCGGTCGCAACTTCGGGACCTGGATCACGTGGTTCCTCGTCGGCGGCGACTTCTACACCGCGTACACGGTGATCGCCGTGCCGGCGCTCGTCTACGCGGTCGGCGCCTACGGCTTCTTCGCGCTGCCGTACACGATCCTCGTCTACCCGATCGTGTTCCTGATCATGCCGAAGCTCTGGCACGCCGCGCACGCGCAGGGCCACGTGACCGCCGGCGACGTCGTCTACGGACGCTACGGATCGCGCGCCGCTCGAGCTCGCGGTCGCGATCACCGGCGTCGTCGCGACGATGCCGTACATCGCGCTGCAGCTGGTCGGCATGGAGGTCGTCATCAAGGCGCTCGGGCTGACCGGCGAGCTGCCGCTCGCGGCCGCGTTCATCATCCTCGCGCTGTACACGTACTCGGCCGGTCTGCGCGCGCCCGCGCTGATCGCGTTCGTGAAGGACCTGATGATCTACATCGTCGTCCTCGTCGCGGTCGTGCTCGTGCCGATCAAGCTCGGCGGCTATCCGGCCGTGTTCGCGGCCGCGAACGATGCGTTCGCCGCGAAGGGCGGCGCGACCGGCCTGACGCTGAAGCCGGCCCAGTACCTGCCGTACGCGACGCTCGCGCTCGGCTCGGCGCATGGCCGCGTTCATGTATCCGCACACGCTGACCGGCATCTTCGCGGCGAAGAGCGCCGACACGATCCGCAAGAACGCCGTCTTCCTGCCGGCGTACACGGTCCTGCTCGGGCTGATCGCGCTGCTCGGCTACATGGCGTACGCCGCGAAGCTCGACGGTCGCGTCGAACAACGACGTCGTGCCCGGACTGTTCCACGCGCTGTTCCCGTCGTGGTTCGCCGGCTTCGCGTTCGCCGCGATCGCGATCGGCGCGCTCGTGCCGGCGGCCGTGATGTCGATCGGCGCCGCGAACCTGTTCACGCGCAACTTCTGGAAGGCGTACGTCAACCCGGCCGTCACGCCGGCCGGCGAGGCGGCCGTCGCGAAGATCGTGTCGCTCGTCGTGAAGGTCGGCGCGCTCGTGTTCATCCTGTTCCTGCCGACGCAGTTCGCGCTCGACCTGCAACTGCTCGGCGGCCTGTGGATCATGCAGACGTTCCCGTCCGTCGTGTTCGGCCTGTTCTTCAACTGGTTCCGCGCGCCGGCGCTGCTGGTCGGCTGGGCCGTCGGCATCGTGGCCGGATCGGCGATCGCGTTCTCGGACGGCGTGAAGCCGGTGCACACGCTGGTGCTCGGCGGCGACAAGTACACGGTCTACACCGGGCTGCTCGCGCTCGTCCTCAACATCGTCGTCGCGGCGATCGTGCAGGTCGTGTTCGGCGCGGCGCGCGGCAAGGCGGCCGTCGCGGCGGCGCGCTGACGGTCGACGCGGCCGCGGCGCTCGCCGCTGCGCCCGCGACGTCAGCGATCGGGCCGGTCGAGAAACTCGCGGATCGCGGGGTTCGTCAGCGCGGGCGCCTCGCCGAACGTGTCGTGGCCGACGCCGGGTACGACGCGATCAGCGCCGCGGCGCAGACGACGACGTTCGGCCAGCGCGACATGGCGACTCCGGGACGTGGACGGAAACCGATCTGAGCACCGATCGCCCGGCGACTCAACCGTCCCGCGCGGCGTCGGCCGCCCCGAGCGGCGCGGCGACGTCCTCCAGCCCGCGCCGCTCCGACGCCACGCCCCACACGGCCTGGACGACCGCGGCGCCGATCATCAGCGCCGCGCCGAGCAGGTAGCCGTCGAACACCGCGCGGCGCGACCCGGTGTCGATCAGCCTTCCGAACACGAGCGGACCGGCGATGCCGCCGAGCGCGGTGCCGACGGCGTAGAACACCGCGATCGCGAGCGCGCGGATCTCCAGCGGGAACGTCTCGCTGACGGTGAGGTACGCCGAGCTGGCCGCCGCCGACGCGAAGAAGAAGATCACGCTCCACGCGATCGTCTGCGTCGTCGCGTCGAAGGCGCCGCGCACGAACAGCCAGCCGCTCGCGACGAGCAGCACGCCGGAGATCGCGTAGGTCGCGGCGATCATCGTGCGGCGGCCGATCGAGTCGAACAGCGGGCCGAGCAGCAGCGGCCCCGCGACGTTGCCGATCGCGAACGGCAGCACGTACCAGCCCACCCGGTCGACCGGCACGCGGTAGAAGTCGGTCAGCACGAGCGCGTACGTGAAGAAGATCGCGTTGTAGAAGAACGCCTGCGCGGCCATCAGCGCGAGGCCGACGAGCGACCGTCGACGAAACGAGCGGAACAGCGCGTCGAACACCGCGGCGAGCGGCGTGTGGTCGCGGGGCCGCAGCGTCAGCGTCTTCAGCACGTGGTCGGGGTGCGGCTGCTTCGCGCGATTCTCGATGTCGGTCACGATCGCGTTCGCCTCGTCGAGGCGGCCGCGCAGCATCAGCCAGCGCGGACTCTCGGGGATCCATCGACGAAGCCCGATGATGACGAGGCCGAGCACGGCGCCGATGCCGAAGCAGACGCGCCAGCCGAGGTCGGGACCGAGGATCGCGGGGTCGAGCAGCACGATCGAGCCGGCCGCGCCGGCCGCGGCGCCGAGCCAGAAGCTGCCGTTGATCGCGAGGTCCGTGCGGCCGCGCAGCCGCGCCGGCGTCAGCTCCTGGATCGTCGAGTTGATCGCGGTGTACTCGCCGCCGATGCCCGCGCCGGTCAGGAAGCGGAAGAACGCGAAGCTCGCGAGGTCCCACGACAGCGCGGTCGCGGCCGTCGCCGCGATGTACAGGAACAGCGTGACGAAGAACAGCTTGCGCCGGCCGATGCGGTCGGTCGCCCAGCCGAAGCCGAGCGCCCCGACGACGGCGCCGGCGAGATAGGCGCTCGCGGCGATGCCGACGTCGGCGTTGTCGAGATGCAGCGTCGGGCTGGCCTTCAGCGCGCCGGCGACGGCACCGGCGAGCGTGACCTCGATGCCGTCGAGGACCCACGTGATGCCGAGCGCGACGACGACGAGCGTGTGGAAGCGCGACCACGCGAGGCGGTCGAGCCGGGACGGGATGTCGGTCTGGATCGTCTCGGACACGGCGATGAGAGGCGCGTCCGCGCGATCCGTTCCGCGGATCGGCGCGACGGCGCGGGCATGGCCGCGCAGAACGGCGGCGCGGCCATGCTCGGCCCGTCGGACCGGCGGCGCGTGCCGCCGGCGCCAGGCCTATCGCACGACCGTCGCCGCGGTCGCCGAACCGAACGATCCGGCCGCCCCGCCCGCCTCGAAGCGGCTCTCGGGCTGCATGCGGAACGCGAGCACGACGCCGACCGCCATCAGGATCATGCTGCCGACGAACGGCAGCTCCCAGTTCCCGGTCTTGTCGATGAGGACGCCGCCGATCACGGGGCTGATGATCGCCGCGAGCGCGGAGCCGGTGTTCATCATGCCGCTCGCGGTGCCCGAGAACGCCGGCGCGATGTCCATCGGGATCGCCCACATCGGGCCGATCGTCATCTCGGCGAAGAAGAAGCCGGCCGACAGGCACGCGAGCGACACGTACAGCTCGTGCGTGAACATCATCGGGATCAGCACGAGCAGCGTCAGGCCCATGCAGACCGCGACCATCCAGCTGCGCGCGGTCTTCAGGTTGCCGGTCCTGACCAGGATGCGGTCGGTCACGATGCCGCCGAGCGTGTCGCCGATCACGCCGGCGAAGAACACGCTCGACGCGAAGATCGCGGACTTCTTCAGGTCGAGGTTGTAGCTGTGCAGGAAGTACTGCGGGATCCACGACAGGAACAGCCACAGCGTCCAGCCGTAGCAGAAGTAGACGATCGTCACCGGCCACATCCGCTTGAACAGCGGACCCCACGGCACCTTCGGCTTCGTCGTCGCCGGCACCGGCAGGAACGCGGTCTCCTCGGCGGTGATCCGCGGGTGATCGGCCGGGCGCTCGGTGTACGTGATCGCCCACAGCACCACCCACAGGAAGCTCAGCCCCGCGCACGCGTAGAACGACGCGCGCCATCCCCACGTCGCCATGACCGCGACGACGATGCCGGGCGCGACCGCGTTGCCGATGCGCGCCGCCGCGTGCGTGATGCCCTGCGCGAAGCCGCGCTTCTCCTTCGCGACCCAGCGCGACATCGCCGACGTCGACGCCGGGAACGTCGCGCCTTCGCCGAGTCCGAGCAGCACGCGCGCGACGAGCAGCGACGCGAGGCCGCCGGCCATGCCGGTCAGCACCGTCGCGCCGGCCCACAGGATGCCGCACCAGATCAGCGTGCGCTTCGACGCCGAACCGGTCGCTCACCCAGCCGCCGATGATCTGGAAGATCAGGTACGGATACGCGAACGCCGAGAACACGAGCCCGATCTCGGTCTTGTTGAGATGGAAGTCCTTGCGCGAAACCGTCGGCCGCGGTGCTGACGTTGACGCGGTCGAGATACGTGATGAAGTACATCAGGCACAACAGCATCAGCACGACATTCGTCGCGCGGAACATCTTCTTCATCGCGGTCTCCGTTTCGCTGCGGATGCGGCGCGACGCCTTCGGTCCGGGCGTCGTCGCACGCGGGTCGTCCCCGCCCGTCAGGCGGCCTTCTGCAACTGCGTCTGCGCCGGGTGTTGCGCGAACTAGTCCATCGTCGCCTGCACGCCGCTGCCGGCGAGCTCGACGCCGGCGAGCTTCAGGCCCATCTCGCACCGGCCATCGTGCCGATCAGCGTCAGGTCGTTGCTGTCGCCGAGGTGGCCGATGCGGAACATGCGGCCCTTGACCTTGCCGAGCCCCGTGCCGAGCGAGCAGTCGAAGCGTTCCCAGATGAGCCGTCGCACGGCATCGGCGTCGACGCCCTGCGGCACGACGACGCCGGTCAGCACCGGCGAATAGACGGCCGGATCGGCGCACTGGATCGGCAGTCCCCACGCGGCGACGCCGGCGCGCACCCCGGCAGCCCAGCGCCGATGGCGCGCGAAGCACGTGGTCGAGCCCCTCGGCCTCGATCATGTCGAGCGCCTCGGACAGCGCGTACAGCAGGTTCGTGCTCGGCGTGTACGGCCAGTAGCCGGTGCTTGTTCATCTCGACGATCTCGTCCCACGCGAAGAACGAGCGCGGCAGCTTCGCGGTGCGGTTCGCCTCGAGCGCCTTCGGCGACAACGCGTTGAAGCTGATGCCGGGCGGCAGCATCAGGCCCTTCTGCGAGCCGCTGACGGACACGTCGATGCCCCATTCGTCGTGGCGGAAGTCGGCCGACGCGAGACCGCTGATCGTGTCGACCATCAGCAGCGCCGGATGCTTCGCGGCATCGATCGCGCGACGCACGGCGGCGATGTCGGACGTGACGCCGGTCGACGTCTCGTTGTGCACGACGCAGACGGCCTTGATCCGATGCTCCGCGTCCTTCGACAGGCGCTCCTCGATCAGGTCGGCCTGCACGCCGCGACGCCAGCTCGGCGCGTTCGGCAGCACGTCGTCCCGACCCTGGAACGCGAGGAACTCGGTCGACAGGCCCAGCCGCGTCGCCATCTTCTGCCACAGCGACGCGAAGTGTCCCGTCTCGTACATCAGCACGTGGTCGCCCGGCGACAGCGTGTTGGCGAGCGCCGCCTCCCACGCGCCGGTGCCCGACGCGGGATAGATGACGACCGGATGCTGCGTGCGGAACACCTGCTGGATGCCCTTCAGCACCTTGAGACCGAGCGCGCCGAACTCCGGGCCGCGATGGTCGATCGTCGGCAGGCTCATCGCGCGCAGGATGCGGTCGGGCACCGGGCTCGGGCCGGGGATCTGCAGGAAGTGGCGGCCGGTCGGATGGAAATCGAGGTTGAGCATGGGGGACCTCCGGAGGAGTCGGCGCAGTTTCGCATTCAAAATTGGAAACGGCAACCGGGCGTCTGTCGAGGAGACGCTTGGCCGGTTCGCGTTTTTGCATGCAAAATACGGTGACCGAAAGGGATCGCATGAGCGAAGTCGTCCATGTGCTGAAGATGTCGCTGCACGACCAGGTCGCGGCGCGGTTGCGCACGATGCTGATCGAAGGCGTCATCGCGCCGGGCGCGAAGCTGAACGAGCGCGAGCTGTGCGAGCGGCTGCACGTGTCGCGCACGCCGCTGCGCGAGGCGATCAAGCTTCTCGCGGCCGAGGGCCTCGTCGACCTGCTGCCGCATCGCGGCGCGGTCGGGGTGCGGCTCGGCGAGGACGACGTCGTCCACACGTTCGAACTGCTCGCGACGCTCGAAGGGCTGTCCGGCGAGCTGGCCGCCGCGCGCATCACCGACGCCGAGCGTGCCGAGCTGCGCGCGTTGCACTACGAGATGCTCGCCTGCCACGCGCGTCGCGACCTGTCGGCCTACTACCGGATCAACGCGCGCATCCATCGCGGCATCAACGACGCCGCGAAGAATCCGGCGCTGTCGTCGACGTACGCGTCGGTCAACGCGCGCGTGCAGGCGCTGCGCTTCCGGACGAACCAGGACGAGACGAAGTGGGCGCAGGCGGTCCGCGAGCACGGCGCGATGATCGAGGCGCTCGACGCGCGCGACGCGGGCGGGCTGCGCTCGATCCTCATCGAGCACCTGCAGCACAAGCGCGACAGCGTGCTGCGGCTGCTGCGCGCCGGCGAGCTCTACCCGGTCGCGGCGGCCTGATGCGCCTCGATCCGTCCGCCGCGTTGATGCCGCCGGGAGGCGCGGCGCCGAACGACGTGTCGATCGCGCTCGAGCGCCGGCTGCGGGCCGAGACCGAGGGCGAGGTGCTGTTCGCGGCCGACGATCGCGGCCGCTACGCGACCGACGCGTCGATCTACCAGGTCATGCCGGTCGGCGTGCTCGTGCCGAAGACCGAGCGCGACGTCGTCACGGCGCTCGGCGATCGCGCGCGACCTGAAGGTGCCGGTGCTGCCGCGTGGCGGCGGCACGAGCCAGTGCGGGCAGACGGTCGGCGCCGCGCTCGTCGTCGACTGCTCGAAGCATCTGCGGCGCATCGTCGGCGTCGACGCCGCGAACCGCACGGCCGTGGTCGAGCCCGGTGTCGTGCTCGACCACCTGAACGCGGCGCTGAAGGCGCACGGGCTCTGGTATCCGGTCGACGTCTCGACGAGCGCGCAGGCCACGCTCGGCGGCATGGCCGGCAACAACTCGTGCGGCTCGCGGTCGATCGCGTACGGCAACATGGTCCACAACGTGACGGGGCTGTCGGCGTGGCTGTCGGACGGGTCGACGGTGGCGCTCGGGCCGGTGGCGACGCTCGGCGAGAAGGAGCGCGCGATCGCCGACTTCGTCCGCGACCTCGCGCGCTCGCTTCACGGCGAGATCGTCGCGCGCTGGCCGAAGGTCCTGCGTCGCGTGGCCGGCTACAACCTCGACCTGTTCGACCCGCAGAGCGAGAAGCCGTACACGACCGACGGCAGCGTCAACCTCGCGCACCTGTTCGTCGGCAGCGAAGGCACGCTCGGCTTCACGAAGTCGCTGACGCTGCGGCTGTCGGAGCTGCCGCGCGCGAAGGTGCTCGGCGTCGTCAACTTCCCGACGTTCCACGCGGCGATGGACGCCGCGCAGCACATCGTGAAGCTCGGGCCGACCGCGGTCGAGCTGGTCGACCGCACGATGATCGATCTCGCGCTGTCGAACCCGGCGTTCAAACCGGCGATGGCGTCGGCGCTGACGACCGTGCAGGGCGTCGAGCCGGCGGCGATCCTGCTCGTCGAGTTCGCCGGCGCCGACAAGCCCGCGCTGCTGCCGAGGCTCGCCGACCTCGGCGCGCTGATGGGCGACCTCGGGCTGCCCGGCAGCGTCGTCGACATGCCCGACGACGCGACGCAGAAGAACCTGTGGGAGGTCCGCAAGGCCGGGCTCAACATCATGATGAGCCTGAAGGGCGACGGCAAGCCGGTCAGCTTCATCGAGGACTGCGCGGTGCCGCTCGAGCATCTCGCCGAGTACACCGACGCGCTGACCGAGACGTTCGCGCGGCACGGCACGCGCGGCACGTGGTACGCGCACGCGTCGGTCGGCACGCTGCACGTGCGGCCGATCCTCGACATGCGGCGCGCGGGCGACCACGGCGGCGCCGCCCGGATGCGCGCGATCGCGGACGAGGCGTCGGCGCTGGTCCGCAAGTTCAAGGGCGCGTACAGCGGCGAGCACGGCGACGGCCTGTGCCGCGGCGAATGGATCCGCTGGCAGTTCGGTCCGGCGATCGACGACGCGTTCCGCGCGATCAAGCAGCGGCTCGATCCGATCGGGCTGTTCAGCCCGAACCGCATGATCGATCCGCCGCGGATGGACGACGGCACGCTGTTCCGCTTCCCGCCGCCGACGGCGCCGAACGCGTATCGCACGATCGCGCTGAAGCCGGTGCTCGACTGGTCCGCTTGGGACGTGCAGAACGACGCGCGCACCGAGGAGGTCAGCGCGCCCGGGACCGGTGGCGACACGACCGGCGGCTTCGCGAAGGCCGTCGAGATGTGCAACAACAACGGCCACTGCCGCAAGTTCGACGCCGGCACGATGTGCCCGAGCTATCGCGTCACGCGGGACGAGCGGCACCTGACGCGCGGTCGCGCGAACACGCTCAGGCTCGCGGTGTCGGGCCAGCTCGGCCCCGACGCGCTGACGAGCGACGCGCTCTACGACACGCTCGATCTCTGCGTGTCGTGCAAGGGCTGCAAGCGCGAGTGCCCGACCGGCGTCGACATGGCGCGGATGAAGATCGAGTTCCTCGCGCAATACAAGGCGAAGCACGGCTTCACGTGGAAGGACCGGCTCGTCGCGAAGCTGCCCGACTACGCCGACGCCGCGAGCCGCGTGCCTTGGGCGATGAACCTGCGCAACCGCGTGCCGGCGCTGGCCGCGCTCGGCGAGCGGATGCTCGGGCTGTCGGCGAAGCGGTCGCTGCCGACGTGGCGGCGCGACACGTTCTGGCGGTCGAAGGGCGCGACGCCGTTCGCGAGCGCCGACGAGACGCTCGCGCACGCGGCGGCCGGGGGCCTCGCCGCGGTGCTGTTCGTCGACACGTTCAACGGCACGTTCGAGGCCGACAACGCGCGCGCGGCCGCGCGCGTGCTGCACGCGGCCGGCTACCGGCTGCACACCGTCGAGAAGGCGAACGGTGGAAGCGGCGGCGGCCATCACTGCTGCGGCCGGACCTATCTCGCGTCGGGCATGGTCGACGAGGCGAAGGCGAAGGTCGGCGCGCTCGTCGACGCGCTGCATCCGTTCGCGGCGGCCGGCGTCGCGATCGTCGGGCTCGAGCCGTCGTGCCTGCTGACGCTGCGCGACGAGGCGCTCGCGATGGGCCTCGGCGAGAAGGCCGCGACGGTCGCGCAGCAGGCGCTGCTGTTCGAGGAGTTCGTCGCGCGCGAGGCGAAGGCGGGCCGCTTCGCGGTCGCGCTGAAGCCGGTCGACGCGCCGATCCTGCTGCACGGCCATTGCCACCAGAAGGCGTTCGACGCCGTGTCGCCGATCGTCGAGGCGCTGAAGCTGATCCCCGGCGCGAAACCGTCGCTGATCGAGAGCTCGTGCTGCGGGATGGCCGGCGCGTTCGGCTACGAGGCGCGGCATCACGCCGTGTCGATGGCGATGGCCGAGGCGAGCCTGCTGCCGGCGATCCGCCAGCAGCCCGACGCGATCGTCGTCGCCGATGGCACGAGCTGCCGGCACCAGATCGCCGACGGCGCGCGGCGCGACGCGGTGCATGCGGCGGTGCTGCTCGCGCGGCAACTGGCGTAACGGCGTCGCGGGACGGGCGTCGCGCGTCGTGACGAACTCGATGACCGCCACGTCGATCGACGACCACCGCGCGTTCTTCGCGCGCTTCGTCGTCGCGAGCGCCGGCTCGTCGGACGAACGGCTCGTCGCCGCGTTCGCCGCGACCGCACGCGAACGCTTCGTCGGGCCGGGGCCGTGGTCGATCTTCGTCAACCCCGGTTACGTGTCGACGCCGTCGGACGACCCGACGTTCCTGTACCAGGACGTCGTCGTCGGGCTCGACGTCGATCGCGGCATCAACAACGGTCAGCCGTCGCTGCACGCCCGATGCCTCGCCGCATGCGCGGTGCGTCCCGGCGAGACGGTGCTCCACGTCGGCGCCGGCACCGGCTACTACACGGCGATCGTCGCCGCGATGGTCGGCGCGACGGGTCGCGTGGTCGCCTACGAGATCGACGCCGCGCTCGCGGAACGCGCGCGCGCGAACCTCGACGACCTCCCGAACGTCGTCGTTCGCGCGGCGTCGGCCACGGACGGCCCGTTGCCGGACGCCGATGTGGTGTACGTGAACGCCGGCGCGACGCATCCGCCGGCGGCCTGGCTCGACGCGCTGCGACCGGGAGGACGCTTGATGTTCCCGCTGACGCCGGACGGAGGCTTCGGCGTGATGTTGCAGGTGACGCGACGCGGTCCCGACGCGTACGCGGCGACCATCGTCGCGCCGGTCGCCTTCATCCCGTGCGTCGGCGCGCGCGACGCCGCGACGTCGAGCGCGATCGCCGAGTCGTTGCGCACCCGGGCGATCGCGGCCGCGAGGTCGCTTCGTCGCGCGACGCCGCCGGACGCCACGGCGGTCTGCGTCGGCGACGGCTGGTGGCTGTCGAGCGCGCCGCCCGACGAACGGACCGTCGCGTGAAGCCGCCGGCCGGCCGCCGCGACGGGCGGCGTCCGACCCGTGCCTGGGGCGCGGTCGCCGAGATCCGATCCGGCGGTCGAGCCGTCGATCGCGCCCGGTGCGCCCGGCGATCCACGCATGCTGCCGCCGTCACGATCCGTTCGCCGCGGTGAGCCAGCCCGCGACGTCGACGCCAGGATCGATCGTCCGACAAGCGTGACGCCGGGTCAGGCGTCCAGGAACAGGCCGACGTGCGTGAGGAACAGGTCCGGATACTGGTACATCGGTCCGTGGTTCGAGTCCGGATAGACGACGAGCTGGGCGTTCGGCAGGTGCTGCTGCAAGGTGAAGCCGTTGATCGTCGGGATGATCAGGTCGTCGCTCCCGTGCACGACGAGCGTGGGCTGGCGGATCCCGGCCAGGTAGTCCAGCACGCCCGCGAACCGCACGTTCGACGCGATGATCGCCTCGAACTGGGCCGCGGCCGCGGCGGCCGACACCTCCGGACTGCGGTCCCGGCGCCGGCTCTTCCGTTCGAGGTACGCGAGTCCGGCCGCGCGACCGGCCGGCGACGACGAGAAGTGCGCGGCGATCCACAGATGCTCGGGCGGGTCGTAGCGCGCGGCGAAGATCTCCCCCGAGCGGCTCGCGATGGTGTCCGCGCCGCGCGGTCCGGTGCCGACGAGGACCAGCTTGCGGACCAGCTCGGGCGCCTGGACCGCCATCTCCTGCGCGACCTTGCCGCCGATCGAGTAGCCGAGGACGTCGGCCTTCGCGACGCCGACGGCCCGCACGAACGCGATCGCATCGGTCGCCATGGCCGGGAAGCTCGCCGGCGTCGTGCCCGAACTCGCGCCGATGCCGCGGTTGTCGAACAGGATCACTTCGCGCTGACGCGCCAGGCCGTCGATCACGAGCGGGTCCCAGTGGTCCATCGTGCCTCGGTAGTGGACGTTCAGCACGAGGGGGACGCTGTCGGGCTTCCCGAAGCGGCGGTACGCGAACGTCGCGCCGTTCGCGTCGACGAAGCGCGTCGGGGCGGATTGATGCGTGTCGATCGTCATCGGTACGCTCACGCGGCCGTCTTGCCGCCGTTGACGGCCACGATCTGGCCGGTGATGAAGGACGCCTTGTCCGACGACAGGAACAGCATCGCATCGGCGATCTCGGCGGGCGTGGCGGCGCGTCGCAGCGGAATGCCGGTCAGCAGGTCGGCCTTGCGCTCGCGCGAGCCGGTGAAGCGGTCGAGCATGGCCGTCTCGACGGGCCCGGGCGCGACGGCGTTGACGCGGACGCCGAACGCGGCCGCCTCGAGCGCGGCCGACTTGGTCAATCCCTCGACGGCATGCTTGCTCGCGACGTACAGCGACGCGTTCGGGGCACCGCGGCTGCCCATCGTCGACGAGACGTTGACAACGCTGCCGAAGCCCTGCGCCTGCATGGCGCGCAGTTCGTGCTTCAGGCACAGCAGGACGCCGAGCACGTTCGTCTCGAAGGTCGCGGCGTACGACTTCGGCGTCTGCTCGATCACCGGCCCCGGCGTGCCCTCGGTGCCCGCGTTGTTGACGGCGACGTCGAGTCGACCGAACCGTTCGACGGTCGACTCGACCATCGCGCGGACGTCGGCTTCGTCACGGACGTCCGCACGGATGAAGTCCGCCGTCGAGCCGAGGCCGCGAAGCTGCTCGACGAATTCGTGCCCCGCGTCCTCGCGCCGGCCGGCGACCAGCACGATCGCGCCCTGACGCGCGAACGCCGTCGCGGCGGCTCGCCCGATGCCGGTCAGTCCTCCGGTGACCAATGCGACCTGACCCACCATGTCCACCTCCCTGCGAACCGCCGGTCGAACCGTGGAAGCCGGCGCGCGACGTGGTGGTGATGATCGGTCGGTCGCTCGCCGCGAGTCCCGAAGCGGTGCCGAAAGAGTTCCGAAAGTTCGCCGATCCGGACGACGTCGTCCGCGGGTCGGCTTGCAGGCGGCGGCGCGCCCGGGCAAGCTCGGCGGGAGAAGCACGCTTCCGATCGAGGCCGACGTGGACACCAAGACGCGCGACGTCGCAACCGACCGCCCGCGACCGCCGGAGCTGATCCGGCTCGCCGACCTCACGCTCGACCTGCGGCTCGAGGAGTTGCGCGACGAGCGCGGCACGCGCGTGGACCTGCGCCCGCGATCGTTCGCGGTGCTGCGCTTCCTCGTGCAGAACGCCGGGCGCGTCGTGTCGCGCGACGAACTGCTGACGACCCTCTGGCCCGGCGTCCACGTCACCGAAGATTCGCTGACGCAATGCGTCTCCGATATCCGCCGCCTGCTCGGCGAGAACGGCCGCGATCTCGTCCGGACCGTCGCGCGTCGCGGCTACGTGATGGCGCCGTCGGCAGCGACGGCGACTGCGGCGGGGCGCGTCGCGTCGAGCGGGCCGACCGTGGCCGTCCGGCCGTTCGCGACGGACGCGAGCAGCGCCGGTCTCGAGCACCTGGCCGATGCGTTGACGCAGCAGGTGGTCTCGGGCCTGGGACGCTTCGGCGGATTGCGCGTGCTGAGCCGAAGCGCGACGTGGTCGTCCGACCAGCGGCCGCGCGACCTCGCGGACGTCGACGCCGGCCTCGAACCCGACTACCTCGTCGAAGCGACCTTGCGACGCGACGAGCGGCGCGTCCGGCTCGACGTGCGCCTGGCCGACGCGCGCACGCACGCGCAGGTGTGGAGCAAGACGTTCGAACGCGACGCCGCGGCGGCGCGCCGGCTAGCCACGGTCGACGAGATCGCCGGACAGGCCAGCGCGATGATCGGGAGCTATTGGGGAGCGATCGGCGCGGCCGAGTACCGGCGCATCCGGGACCGGCCGAGTGCGGCGCTGACGCCCTACGAATGCATCGTCCAGGCGGTCATCGGGGTCCCGACGGGCGCGACCGAGCGCGGGCCGGTGGACAAGGCGCGCGAGGGCCTGGAGCGCCTCGTGCGCGAAGAGCCCCGCAACGCCGCGGCGTGGGCGGCTCTCGTGCTCGTCTTCAATCATCAGCGGACCTGGAATCCGACGTCCGCAGGCACGGAGATGGATCGTGCCGCGTACAACGAGCGCCTCGCGTCGCTCGCGCTCGACGTCGCGAACCGGGCCGTCGAGATCGCGCCGGACGATGCCTTCGTGCGCGCCCTGCTGGCACGCGCCGCGTGGATGGCGCGCCAACCCGACCTGCTGCGCATCGAGACGCAGCGCGCGATCGAGCTCAATCCGAACGATCCGCAGACGCTCGGGCCGCTCGGCAACCTGATGGCGTACGCGGGCTTCTGGGACGAGGGCGTCGCGCTCGCCGACCAGGGGATCGCGCTGACGGCCCCCAGCACGCCGCGCTGGTGGTGGTGGGCGAGCGCCAAGCGGCACTTCGCCCGCGACGAATTCCCGGAGGCGTTCGCGGCGTTCCGCCGCTCGTACGTCGAGCAGTTGTGGATCAGCCATCTCCACATGGCGTACGTGCTGCCGTTCCTCGACCGCACGAACGAGGCGAGGGCGCACGTCGCCGCGCTGCTGAGGATTCGGCCCGGCTTCACGGTCCGCGAGGCGGACGCGTGCTACCGGACCTGGTGCTTCGCGCCGTCCTATCGCGAGAAGATGTGCGACGGCCTGCGGATGGCGCGGCTGCCGCGCGGATGACGATGCGTCGCGCGGCCCCGTCGTGTCGTCGTCCGCGTCGCGGGGTCGAGGGAGCCGTCGTGCTGCGACGGCGGCTGGACTGCGCATGTGGCGACCGGCCGCTGCCGCCGTCTTCGACGTGCGCGTTCGACCGCACGGTCCCGCGCGTCGCCAGTCGCGTCTCGCCGAAAGGAAAGCCATGCTGCGTGCCCTGCTGATCGGCGTCGTCGCCGGGCTGCGGTCGATGACGCCGCCTGCGGTGATCGCCGCCGCGCTCCGCCGCGGTCGCCTCGCGGACGCGCCCGCCGCGCTCGCATGGCTCGGCGACGGGCGGGTCGCGGCCGGCGCCGCCGCGCTCGCGGCCGCCGAGATCGCCGGCGACAAGCTGCCGTTCGCGCCGGACCGCACGGTGCCGGCCGGCCTCGCCGCGCGCGTCGTGGTCGGGGCGGTGGCGGCCGCCGCGCTCGCGCCGCGCGGTCGTCGCGCCGAGGCGTCGACGATCGGCGCTGCGGTCGCGGTCGGCGCCGCGCATCTCGGCCTCGCGGCGCGCGTCGCCGCGATGCGACGCGACGGCCGGTGGCGCACCGGCCTCGTCGAGGACGCGCTCGCGCTGGCCCTCGCGGTCGCCGTGGTCGAGAGTCGATGCGGGCCGACGCGCGCGCGCTACGCGACACTTCGCGCAGACGACGCACCGACGGAGCAGCGATGAACCCCTGGAGGATGGCGGCGGTCGGCTGGGCATTGTTCGCCGGGGCCGCGCAGGCGCAGACGACGGTCACGCTATACGGCATCGTCGACGGCAACTTCCGCGCCGACCACACCGACGTCGGCACGCTGAAGTCCGTCGGCAGCGGCGGCGAGCAGCAGTCGCGCTGGGGGCTGCGCGGGTCGGAGGACCTCGGCGGCGGGCTGAAGGCGATCGTCAACCTCGAGCAGGGCTTCGACATCGGCAACGACAGCGACCCGCAGGGCAACGTGACGGCACGACGCCGAGCTCGCCGATCTCGTCGACCGGCTCGCGGATCTTCGGGCGCCGCGCGATCGTCGGGCTCAGCGACTCGACCTGGGGCGAGCTGCGCTTCGGCCGCGACACGACGCCGTACTGGCGCGCGTGGACCGCGGCCGACCCGTGGGGCGGCGGCACCGTGGCGTCGGGCTACGACTACGCGATCGGCAACGTCTCGCGCTTCGACGACGCGGTCGGCTACGACACGCCGTCGATCGCCGGCTTCAGGGGCTCGCTGATGCTGCGGACCGGCAACGCGACGGTGACGACCGCGGAGGCTGGCGGTCCGCTCGACGGCGGCGATGCGCTGAGCGCGTCGCTGACCTACGCGAACGGTCCGCTGTTCGCCGCGGCGAGCTACCTGACGACGCGGCCGAGCGCGTCGTCGAGTCTCGTGCTACGCGGTGGCAACCTCGTCGCGACGTACGACTTCGGCCTCGTGAAGCTGCATGCGCTCGGCTTCTACACGAACCGTTTCAACGAGGACCGGTACTTCAGCTACGCGCTCGGCATGAGCGTGCCGCTCGGCGCGTTAGCAGCAATCTCGTCTCTGTGGCGCCTCGACTGGTAGTGCCTGCTCCCCGCAGACCGTCCCCCCGGGCGCCGTCCCGCACCCGCAGGAAGCCATGCCCCCGGAGGCCGCCCCCCTGGCCTCCGTCTCCCCGGAGACCGCACCTGGAACGCGCGCGGTTGCCGGGCTCGACGTCGCGCAGGTGCGGGCGGAGATCGCGCAGCTGCGACCCGAGACAGCCCCACAGGCCGCCGCGAGCCCGCACCGGCCCGCCGGGGCACGGGGCGCGACCGAGGCGGCCCTCAGCGTGCTCAAGGCGGCGCTGGCGAGCGAGCGGCAGCGTACGACCGAGCTGCGGGCGGAGATCGACGCCCTGCGCGTCACCCTGGCCGCCTCCGAGGATCGGATCGAGGCCCTGCGCGACGCCCGGGACCTCTGGGCCGGGCGGGCGGCCCTGCTCGCCCGCGCCATGGCTCAGGAAGCCGACAGCATGCGGGACTCCATCGAGGCCGAGGCGGACGGCCCGTCCCCGTCGGCGAAACGCGGAATCCCGCGCCACCTGAAATCCTGCGCGACGCGTCGGCCTCTTCGAACCGGCGCAGCGCGCCGGTCCAATCGCGCATGAGCAGGCGCAAGAACCTTCGGCGCGCCGACGCCCAGGCCGCGGCCGTCCGCAGGTAGGTGAAGACCGATCGTTCTCTTGAAAGTCTGATACGTTCTCCATAAAGAACGCCGCCGGGTCGGTCGCGTCCGGGCGTGGAGGAGAAGTCGATGTCAGAGGGATTTGCGGCCCGCACCGTCGCGGCGGCCAACGGCGTGGCCCAGGACACGGCCTTCGGGGCGGTGATCGCGCCGATCCACCTGTCCACGACCTTCAAGTTCCCGGCCTTCGAGCAGGCCGGCCCCTACGATTACTCGCGCCTCGGCAACCCGACGCGCGACGCGCTGGCCGACACGATCGCCAAGCTCGAGGGCGGCGCCCGGGCCGTCATGGTGGCGAGCGGCATGGCGGCCCTCGACCTCGCCCTGTCGAGCCTGCGGCCGGGCGACCTGCTGGTCGCCCCGCACGATTGCTACGGCGGCACGCACCGCCTGCTCAGCTTCCGCAGCGCCCGGGGCCATTACCGCGTGGCCTTCGTCGATCAGACCGACCCGGACGCCCTGGCGGCGGCGCTGGCCGAGCGGCCGAAGGTCGTGCTGATCGAGACGCCGAGCAACCCGCTGATGCGGGTGGTGGATATCCGGCGGATCACCGCGCGACGCGAAGGCCGCGGGCGCGCTGGCCGTGGTCGACAACACCTTCCTGTCGCCCGCCCTGCAGCGGCCGATCGCGCTCGGGGCCGATCTCGTCATCCACTCCACCACCAAGTTCCTCAACGGCCATTCCGACGTGATCGGCGGGGCCGTGATCGCCGCCGACGCGGCCGTGGGGGAGGACCTCGCCGCCTGGGCGAACACGATCGGCGTCACCGGCTCGCCGCTTCGACGCCTATCTGACGCTCCGGGGCCTGCGCACCCTGTTCGTCCGGGTGGAGCAGCAGCAGCGGAACGCGCGCCGCCATGGCCGCCTTCCTGGAGCGCATCCGGCGGTTGAGGCGGTCCACTATCCGGGCCTGCCAGCCCATCCCGGTCATGCCCTCGCCAAGGCGCAGCAGGCGGGCTTCGGCGCCATGCTGAGCTTCGAGCTGGCCGGCGGGCGGACGGCGGTGCGGGCCTTCGTGGAGGCCCTGCGGGTGTTCACCCTGGCCGAATCGCTGGGAGGGGTCGAGAGCCTGGTCGCCCACCCGCCGACCATGACCCACGCGGCGATGGATCCGGAGGCGCGGGCGATCGCCGGCATCACCGACGGGCTGCTGCGCCTCTCGGTCGGGCTGGAGGCCGAGGACGACCTGCTGGCCGACCTGTCGCACGGCCTCGGGGCGCTGGGCGGCTGAGCCGGCGGCTCACGCCTCCTCGACCACGCTGAACCCGGATTCGTCCTCGACCACGCGGAAGCGGGAGAGCCGTGGGTCCGGGAGCGCTCGGCCGCCTCGTCGCGACACTTGTCGACATGGACGGCGCGGTTGACCACCTGGAGGTTCGGCGCGCCCCAGTAGCCGAGCAGGTCCGGCCAGGGCGCCTCGCGATGCTCCCGCCAGACCCGGTAGAGCGGCAGGGCATGGTCGACCTCGGCCGTCCGCAGCAGGCGCTTGCCGGAGGTGGCGCAGCGATGCCGCTGGCGGAGCTTCAGCGCCCGGACCTGGGCGTGCGGCGCGATCCAGAACTTCCAGGCTGCGACACAGGCGGCGTGCCAGCCGGCCCTGGCGTTGGGCACGCCCCGCTCCCAGAGATCCCGGTGCCAGCCGAACCGGTAGACCGGCTGGCCACAGATGCAGCAGGTCCCCCGCCCCCGGGCGAAGGCCGGATCGCGGTAGGGGGCCGGCGGCATCCGGAAGCTTCCGGCGCGCCCCTCCGCGCCGAGCTGCCAGGTCCAGCCCTCCGGGGTCCCCGAGCGGGCCGCCAGGGCGCGGGCCAGCCGGTCGGCGCGGAGGATGTGGCTGCGCCAGTAGCTCTCGACGGCGAGTCGCGGCGTCGGCGGGATCAGGGGGCGGGCCAGGGCGTGGCGGAGGACGGGCGTCGGGAAGACCGGCGGCAGGGCGCGCTCCAGCCGCGCCCGGGCCTGCACGTTTCGGAGGGTGCGCCAGCTCGATGTCGTCATGTCGGGCCGGTGGTAACCCGCGGCGCGGCGCGCGGCGACAGCGCCGCTGCAACAGAGGGCCGATCCCGGACCCGGTCGCGCGATTTGATCGCAATCCGTCGGGCTTCCGCGCCTCCCACGCCCGCGACTGGATCGCGATGATCCGCGCTCCGCGCATGGTTAAGGCAATGTTTCCCGTGAAACATCGGCCCGTCCGGACGCCCGGGCGCGGTGTTGCCGACACATCCGGAGCGGGCTGCAGGTCACCGTGCCTCACCAACCCCGAGGCACCGGGGCGCACTGGCGATCGGGTCTGTCGGGCGCGGGCCGAGGTCGAGGTGCGCCCAGTCCGGCAGGGCCTGCACGTTGGCGGGATCGACGCACGGCCGCCCGGTCGTCACGACCGCGCCGTCGAGGAGGCGGACATCGAAGCCCCCTGTTGCCAGGGTCGCACGCCCCGCCTTAGACGAGCGCGGCGCACGTCTCCCCGTCACCCGTCCCCGTTTGCAGAGGCAAGCTTCCGCCGTGATCACCGGTCCGTGCCTCATCGTCCAGCCGATTCACGCGGCGGGCCTCGAAAGATTGCGTGCGGCCGGGCTGGAGCCGCGCCCGGCGAGCGGGACCGACCCCGAGACGCTGGCGCGCGAGGTCGCCGACTGCGTCGCCGTCATCACCCGCAACACCGGCTTCCCGGCCCGCGCCATCGCGGCGGCGCCGGCCCTGCGGGTAATCGGGGTGCACGGCACCGGCACCGACCATGTCGCCACCGCCGCGGCGACCGAGGCCGGGATCGTGGTGGTCAATACGCCCGGCGCCAACGCCGTCTCGGTGGCCGAGCAGACGCTGGCGCTGATCTTCGCCCTGGCCAAGGCCCTGCCGGAGGCCGACCGCTCGGTCCGGGCCGGCGACGACAGCTTCAAGTTCACCGCCCGCCTGGTCGAGCTCGCCGGCCTGACGCTGGGCCTCGTCGGCTTCGGGGCGATCGGGCAGGCGACCGCCCGGCTCGGCACCGCCCTGGGCCTGCGGGTGCTGGCCTACGGCCCGAGCCGCCCGGACGCCGACTTCGCCAATGCCGGTGCCCTGCGGGCTGTCTCGGTCGACGCGCTCCTGGGCGAAGCCGACATCGTCTCCCTGCACGTGCCGCTGACCCCGGGCACCCGTGGCCTGATCGGCCGGGACCAGCTCGCCCGGATGAAGCGGGAGGCCTTCCTGATCAACACCAGCCGCGGCGGCCTGATCGACGAGGCGGCCCTGGTGGAGGCGCTGGAAGCCGGCACGATCGCGGGCGCCGGGCTCGACGTCTTCGCCCAGGAGCCGCTGCCGGTCGACCACCCCCTCGCCCGCCAGTCCCGGGCGATCCTGACGCCCCATGTCGGCGGCTCCACCGGGGCGGCCCTGATCCGCACCGCCGAGACCGCCGCGACCCGCGTGGTCGATGTCCTCGCCGGCCGGCGGCCGGGCGGGCTGGTCAACCCGGCCGTCTGGGAGCGGCGGCGCGGGGTGTGAGGCCGGTCGCGCGTTGCCCGCGGCGGGCCTCCAGCCCCGCCCCGCACCCTGAGGTGTGAAACCGTGTCAGGTCGATCGCTTCGGTGCCTCCGTCGTTGCGAGCGGAGCGAAGCAATCCAGTGTCGCGCCGCGCTGACCGAGGTCGCGCTGCCCTGGGTCGCTTCGCTACGCTCGCGATGACCGAGAGGGCTGGATCGACCGGAGCGTTCAACCGGAAATCGTGAGCGTGGGACGCCGCGCTCCCGCGCTCCCGCCCGGATCACGGTGTTTCGTCCGGACCGAGACCGCTCGCCGCGCGCCGTGTCATGCAATCGTCGCAGACGGGCCGGAAAGCCACCCGCTGCATCCGAGGCCAGAGAGGGCTCCATGGACTTTCACCGTCGCTTCACCGTCCTGATGTGCGCGCCCGGCCTTCGACCCCGACGATCTCGAAGGCGTGCGCGTGCAGCAGATCATCGCCGCGGTCGAGAAGTCGCGGCTTCGAGGTCGATCCGCGCCCGGCGCGATCGAGGATGCCGAAATCGCGGTGCAGACCGACGCGGCGATCGGCTGCATGGTGGTCGACTGGGGCAAGCGCGGGCTCGAGGGCAAGACCGCGGCGCTCGATCAACCTGATGCGCCGGCGCGGCCTCGAAATGCCGATCGTCATCATGGTCCGCCGCAAGCGGCTCGAGGACATCCCGGTCGAGGTGCTCGATTTCATCGACGGCTACATCTTCCTCGCCGAGGAGACGCCGGAATTCATCGCCCGCAGCCTCGTCAGCCGCCTCAAGCAATATGCCGAGACGCTGAAGACGCCGTTCTTCGGCGCGCTCGTCGATTATGCCGAGGAGGGCAACCAGCTCTGGACCTGCCCGGGCCACAACGGCGGCATCTTCTACAACCGCAGCCCGATCGGGCGGATCTTCGTCGAGCATCTCGGCGAGGCGGTGTTCCGCGACGATCTCGACAATTCGGTGCTCGAACTCGGCGACCTGCTGGTCCACGAGGGTCCGGCGCTGAAGGCCCAGAAGGAGGCCGCCGCGATCTTCGGCGCCGAGAAGACCTATTTCGTGCTCAACGGCACCTCGGCCTCCAACAAGATCGTGCTGGGCGCGCTGGTGGCCGAGGGCGATCTCGTGCTGTTCGACCGCAACAACCACAAGGCGGCCCATCACGGCGCGCTGCTGCTGGGCGGCGGCATCCCGATCTTCCTCGAGACCGACCGCAACGCCTACGGCCTGATCGGGCCGATCTATCGCGAGGCGCTCGACGAGGCGGCGATCCGCGAGAAGATCCGCACGCAACCCGCTGGTCGACGGACCCCGAGGCCTGGCGCGCGCAGCGGCCGTTCCGCGTCGCGGTGATCGAGCAATGCACCTACGACGGCACGATCTACAGCGCCGAGATGATCCTCGGCGCAGATCGGCCACCTCTGCGACTACATCCTGTTCGACGAGGCCTGGGCCGGCTTCATGAAGTTCCACCCGCTCTATCGCCGGCCGCTTCGCCATGGGGCTGAAGGACCTCGGCGCCGACTCGCCCGGCATCATCGCCACGCAGTCGACCCACAAGCAGCTCGCGAGCTTCTCGCAGGCCTCGCAGATCCACACCAAGGACCGCCATATCACGGGCCAGACGCCGCCGCGTCGAGCATCGGCGCTTCAACGAGAGCTTCCTGCTGCACGCCTCGACCTCGCCGTTCTATCCGCATCTTCGCCTCGCTCGACGTCGGCGCGCAGATGATGAAGGGCCGCTCGGGCGAGATCCTGTGGGACGACACGATCCGGCTCGGCATCGAGCTGCGCAAGAAGGTGCGCGCGATCCGCCGCGAGTTCGAGGAGAAGGAGAGCGACCCGGCGCGGCGCTGGTTCTTCGACCCCTTCGTGCCCGACATGGTGCGCCGTGCCGGCGAGCCGGACGAGCCCGGCAGCGACGTGCCCTGGGAGAGCGTGCCGACCGACGACCTCGCCACCGACCCGCGCTATTGGGAGCTCGACGCCGGGCGCGCGCCTGGCACGGCTTCACCCATGTCGCGCCGGGCTACGCCATGACCGACCCCAACAAGCTGACGCTGCTGACGCCCGGCTTCGACCGCGCGCACCGGCGCCTATGCCGAGCACGGCATCCCGGCGCCGGTCGTGGCGCAATACCTGCGCGAGAACCGCGTCGTGCCGGAGAAGAACGACCTCAATTCGCTGCTCTTCCTGCTGACGCCGGGCGTCGAATCGAGCAAGGCCGGCACGCTGCTCAGCGCGCTCGTGGCCTTCAAGCGGCTGCACGACGACAATGCGCTGCTCGACGAGGCCATGCCGGAATTCGTCCGCCGCCGGCCGAAGCGCTATCGGCGGCCTGCGGCTGCGCGACCTCTGCGCGCGAGATGCACGCCTTCCATCGCGAGGCCGGCATCAGCGCGCTGCAGCGCGCGCAGTTCGCGCCCGAGCATCTGCCCGAGATGGTCGATGCCGCCGCACGAGGCGGTGCGCGCAGCTCGACGCGCAACAAGGTCGACTACTGCCGATCGAGCGAGGCCGAGGGCCGCATCGCCACGACGCTGATGCTGGTCTATCCGCCCGGCATCGGCACGATCGTGCCGGGCGAGCGCCTCGGCGACGCGGGCCAAGCCGATGCTCGACTATCTCAAGATGTTCGAGCGCGAGCGCCAACCTGTTCCCGGGCTTCGAGGCCGAGATCCAGGGCGTCTACCGCGAGGTCGAGCCCGGACGGCACGGATCCGCTTCTACACCTACGTGATGCGCGAGGATGGCCGATCGACGATCGAGGCTCGAGGCGACCGGCTGACGACCGAGCCCGATGCCGCGCCGAGCATCGTCATCCGCCCGTCGACCGACGCGCGACGTGCCGGCCATGCTGGCGATCTACCGCCATCATATCGCGCAGCGGCGTCGGCGATCTCGGCGGCTACGAGGCCGAGCCGCTCGACGCCGAGGACCTGAAGCGCCGGCGCAAGAACATGCGCAAGCAAGCGCCTGCCGCATCTCGTCGCCGACGTCGACGGCGCGGTGGCGGGCTATGCCTATGCGGTGCCGTTCCGCAAGCGCCCGGCCTATCGCTACACGCTCAAGCACTCGATCTACGTGCATCCCGACCATCTGCACGCGGGCATCGGCCGGCGGCTGCTGCCGGCGCTGATCGAGGCCTGCGCGGCGGCCGGCTATCGCCAGATGATCGGCTATATCGACGGCGCCAACGAGGCCTCGCTGCGGCTGCACGAAGCCTGCGGCTTCGCGCGCGTCGGGCTGCCTGCCGTCGGTCGGCTTCAAGTTCGGCCATTGGACCGACAGCGTGATGGTGCAGCGGGCGCTGGGAACCGGGTCGGAGGACCGGCCGGGGTAGCGGACCGGGACGGGCCGCCGTCGTTGCGAGCGCAGCGAAGCAATCCAGTAGCGCCACACTTACGGAGGGCGCGCTGCCCTGGGTCGCTTCGCTGCGCTCGCGATGACGGCAGCGGGTGACGCCGGTCGAAGGACTCGTCCGGAACCGGTATCAGTGGCCGGCCGCCGGCCGCGCCGCCGCGACGAGGTCGACCTCGACGCCGACATCGAGCGCCACCCACTGGCCCGAGGCCCAGGCCCCCTGGCCGACGCCGAACTCGGTGCGGACGAGGCCGACGCGACCCACGGCATGCGCCGCGCCGCCCTCGACGGTCAGGTGGAACGGCAGCGTCACCGGCCGGCTCGTGCCGCGGATCGTCAGCGTGCCGACCGCCGCGTAGTCGCCCTGCCCCTTGTCGACGAAGCGGGTCGCCTCGAAGCGCGCCTCGCTCGCCGCCTTGACGTCGAACCAGTCCTTCTGCGGCAGGGCCTCGTCGCGCTGGACGTCCCCGGTCCGCGCGCTGGCGAGGTCCACCAGCACGAGCGCGTGCCCCGCCTCGGGCTTGGCGGGATCGAAATCGATGTCGGCCTTGAACCGCTCGAACCGCCCGGTGAACGGCACGCCGACCTGCACGCCGGAGAACCGGATCGCGCTCCTGGCCGGATCCACCGCCCACTCGGCGGCGGCGGCCGGCAGGGCCAGCCCGAAGAGCACGCCCTGCAGCGCCGCGAGCAGGCCAAGGTGACGCAAGTTCATCGGGTCGGCTCCACGATTGGGGTAGTCGACGCCGGGCGCCCCGGCAGCATGCGGCGCAGCACGTCGTCGCGCAGGAGGAGGTGGTGGCGCAGGGCCGCCGCCACGTGGACGGCGAGCAGAGCCGCCAGAAACCACGCCCCCAGGGCGTGGACCCGCTTGAGGATCCCCTCGGCGGCGGCGGGGTCGGGGACGAGGCCCGCCAGCGGCAGGTGCGGCCAGGGCACGATCCCGTACAGCACCGTTGGGATATTGAACGGCGACAGCGACACCACGGCCCAGCCGGTCAGGGGCAGCCCGACGAGGAGCACGTAGAGCATGTGGTGCGCCGCCGCGGCCGCCCGGCGCTCCCGGGCCGGCATGCCGGCCGGGTGCGGCGGCGGCCGGTGGGTCAGGCGCCAGAGGACGCGCAGGGCCGTCAGCGCCAGCACGGTGACGCCGACGGACTTGTGCCACTGGTAGAGCTGGAACTGGCGCAGGGGCGCCAGGGCCGCGTGCGTCATGGTCAGCCCGATGCCGATCAGGACGAGCACGGCCAGCGCGCTCGCCCAGTGCAGCAGGACCGCCACGGCGGAGTACCGCCGCGCGGAGACCCCGTTCGCCATGGCGGATCCTCCCGGGTCAGTCCTGCTTCTCGAAGGCGCCCGCGATGGTGAGGTGCACGCTCGTCGCCGATCAGCGGCACGTAGGTCTTCACCCCGAACTCGGAACGCTTGAGCGTGCCGGTGGCCTCGAAGCCGACCGTGTACTTCTTGCTCAGCGGGTTCAGCGCCGGCGCCGACCAGGGTGACGTCGAGGATCACCGGCTTGGTCACGCCGTGGAGCGTCAGGTTGCCGGTCACCTTGGCGTGGTCCTTGCCCTCCGGCGCGACCTTGGTGGACACGAAGGTCATGTCGGGGAACTTGGCGGCGTCGAGCCACTGGTCGCCCTTCAGCTCGTCGGTCGAGCTTGGCGCTGGTGGTCGTCACCGACGGCGGGCACGGGATCTTCACCGAGAGCGTGCTGGAAGCCGGGGTCTTCGGCTCAGCTCAGCGTGCCGGACGCGCCGAGAAACTGCCGGCATAGTTGGAGAAGCCCATGTGGGAGACGGCGAGCTCGACCTGGGTGTGGCCGGGATCGACCGCGTAGGTGCCGGCCTGGATCTGGGCCGGATCGCGGGTCGGCGGGGTCTGGGCCAGGACGGGGGTGGCGACCAGCAGGGCTAGCAGGCCGGAGGCGAGAATCGACTTCAAGGGTGTCTCCTGCAGGGCAGGCGGCCGAGCGCGATTCGCTGCGCCGCAGCAGTCCTGTAGACCCGTTCACGGCGCCGGTTGAGCCTGCTATCCGGAACCCCATGGTTGCGAGAACGGAAACCTTCCGGGGCGGACTCGACGACGTGCGCGCCTTCTGCACCGTGGTCGATCTCGGCACGGTGACGGCCGCCGCCGCGAGCCTGCGGGAGACCAAGGGCAGCGTCAGCCGGCGGATCTCCCGCCTGGAGCAGGCGCTGGGCGCCGCTGATGGCGCGGACCTCGCGGGCGGTTTCGCCGACCGCCGAGGGCCTCGCCTTCTACGCCAAGGCCCAGGAAAGCCTGACGCTCCTCGACGAGGCGGCCGAGACCGCCCGCGACGCCCGCACGGTGCCGGCCGGGCACCTTCGGATCACGACCTCGATCGATTTCGGGGTCGAGGTGATGCCCGAGATCGTCGCGAGCTTCCGCGCTGCCTACCCGCAGATCACCGTGGATATGCTGAACCCGACGCGCGCCTGGACCTCGCCGCCAACCGGATCGACCTCGCCCTGCGGCTCGGCGGCGCGGAGGAGACCGGCTACCGGGCGCTGGTCCTGGCGACCCTGGCGGTCGGTCTCTACGCCGCCCCCGCCTACCTGCTGCGTCGGCCGGCCCCGAGCGACCTCGCCGACCTGGCAGGACCACGATCTGAACCTCGCCCGGGAGCGGTTCGGCACGGCGGGTCTGCCGCTGGCCGACGGGCAGGGCCGCACCGAATCCCTCGTCCTGAGCCCGGCGATCCGAGTCAGCGACTTCGCCACCGCGCATCGCCTGACCCTGGCGGGGGCCGGGATCGGCCATCTCCCGAGCCTCGTCGCCGCCCGCGCCGTGAAGGCCGGCGACATCGTGCGGGTGCTCAGCCCCTGGGCGACCCGCGGCGCGCACCTGCGCGCCGTCACCCTGGCCGGGCGCGAGTTGCCGGCCCGGGTCGCGGTTTTCCGGGAACACGTCCGCACCGCCCTGGCATCAGGCGAAGGCCAGCAAATAAACTCGGATCCTGAAGGATAATACAATCATAATTTAGTATTGATTGTTGAATCTGAAATATTAAAATCAGATTTGATAAATTTTTATCCTGGAAACACGGGTCCATTCAGCGGTTCTGCACGGGTTGCGCTCCAGTGGCCGCCCGGTCATCGCTCTACACCGGTGGGGACGCATCGGTTTGGTTCTGGACGCCTGTCATTCCCCCTCGCAGCGGGCGCCTGCGTCCCCTTCTCGCCGCCGGGACTGGCCCTGGCCCGGCGCGAGCGTCGGCTTGGAGAGGGCTCGGGCCTCGCTGCCCGACGCGACTGGGATCGTCCTGTAGCAGGGTCGCCAGTCCATGATTACGGGCCTGTATCTGCACCGCGGCGACGCACGCCTGACTTATCACGCCTTCGAAGCGGACCGATTCTCGTTCGATGCCGGAACTTATCAGCCGGGCGCCGACACCCGCATGACCCTCGCCGAGCCGGGCGAATCTGTCCTCCAGTGCGGCCTTCACACGACGATGAAGCTCACCCTCTCCGTCGAATGGAATCAGGAGCCGGAATCAGCCGTCGCGACCGAGACCGAGACCGCGGATGATATCGCCGATCGGATCGATCTTCCCGGATCCGGAGGCGGCGCCGGCGGCGGAGCCGAGGCAGCGACGGGGCTCGATCGGACTGCGCGGTGCGGACGATCGTGGCGTGACGAGCCGGGCGACCGATGCATCCCGCGATCCTAGCCCTCGCGCGATGGAACGCCGCGGCCTTGCGGGACGGTTCGACCGGGCGCGCCATTTCGGCAGGAAGCGCCGGGGTCGGCGCCGCGACCGGGGGAACCACGGCGGCGACCCGCGTGGCGGGGAGCGCGGCCAGCGCCCCGGTGGTCTCCGGGATGGCGCGCCGGACCGGCGGATCGAGTGCCAGGCGGCCAACTCGGCGGCAGCCATCACTGGCCGCGGGGGCGAGCTGCACCTCGTAATTGCCTGGATGCAGAATATGCGCAGCCACCACCAGCCCGAATACGGCAACGGCAGTGGTACCGAGGGTGAGCGAGAGTGTTCATGGCGGAAAACGTACCGCCAAGCTCCGGTTCCGCTGATTGCGACGTTCATCGACGTCGGCCCGGCGCAAACGAAAAAAGGCCACTCCGAAGGAGCGGCCAAAGTGTAGGGAGGAGACGCCAAGAAGGGAGCGGGATCGCGACGCCATCGCTATCCCGCAATGCAGAGATAGGATACTCAAGTGCGGGGCAGGAAACGGGACTGGACGCCCGGAAGCCATGCATAAGTGACCCGGTCGGGCCGCCGAGCCATGCGCAAACGACATGATCGTCTCGCGTTTGCCGCGAGCGTGACGCCGCCGGAGCACGAGCATACCGTCATGCGGACGTGAAAGCCGGGCAGGATCCTGCCGAGGCCGGGGCCATTCGCAGGCATGGGAGGGTCCATCGCGTCGGACGGGAAGCCGCGGTC
>CAVPTE010000011.1:0-9572 GCA_963708665.1 uncultured beta proteobacterium
GCGGATGCGCCAGACGCTGACCGATCACTTCGAGCAGACCGGCGGCACCGGGCTGTCGCCGATCGTGGTCGAGGCGCTGCGCGCGAAGTCGATCATGCCGAAGCCGGCGCCGGTCTCGCCGACCGACCCGCACGAGCCGTTGCGCGACCACGCCTGGGAAGGCGACACCGAGAGCTGACCCGCGCGCCGGAGGGCCGTTCCGGTCGGCGATCGCGCGTCGTCGGCGCCTGTCGGGTCCGAACGCGGACGGTCGTCGTCCACGCGTCGCGCGTCGGTTCGCGATGCGTTCGTCGCCCGACGCTCGACTCCGCCTCGACCGACGCGGCGAGGCCCATCGCACCGGTCGCGCGCGATGCACGCGTTACGATTCGGGCCGTCGCCCGCGGCCGTTCCTCCGTCTTCGAATCCTTGTCCGGCCTCGTCCTGCCGCCGTTCCCGCCCGAAATCGCATCCATGTCCGACCTCGTCCTGCCGTCGTCCCCGCCCGAAGCCCACCCGCCGTCGAGCGACCGCTCCGACGCGCCGCACCTCGCGCAGGCCAACGGCATCGAGCTCTGCCACGAGACGTTCGGCGATGCCGGCGATCCCGCGATGCTGCTGATCATGGGACTCGGCACGCAGATGATCGGATGGGACGCGGCGTTCTGCCGCGCGCTCGCGGACCGCGGCTTCTTCGTGATCCGCTTCGACAACCGCGACGTCGGCCGCTCGACGTGGTTCGATCACGAGGACGTGCCGAATCCGATCCTGCTGCTCGCGAAGGCCGCGGTCGGTCTCAAGCCGAAGGTGCCGTACGACCTCGGCGACATGGCCGCCGACGCGATCGGCCTGCTCGACGCGCTCGGCATCGCGAAGGCGCACATCGTCGGCGCGTCGATGGGCGGGATGATCGGCCAGGAGATCGCGATCCGGCATCCGGAGCGGATGCTGACGTTCACGTCGATCATGAGCACGACCGGCGATCCGAAGCTGCCGGCCGCGCAACCCGAGGCGACGTCGCTGCTCGTCGCGAAGCCCGCGAAGGACGTCGATGCGTTCGTCGCCTACTACCGCACGCTGATGAAGGTCCTGCGTGCCGGCGACTTCCCCGAGGACGAGGCGCTCGACGAGGCGCACGCGCGGCAGTCGTGGGCGCGCGGCTACCACCCCGCCGGCAGCGCGCGCCAGCTCGCGGCGATCATCGCGTCCGGCAACCGCACCGCGGCGCTCGCGAACGTCCGCGTGCCGACGCTCGTGATCCATGGGCGGCCCGATCCGCTGGTCCCGGTCGCGGCGGGCATCGCGACGGCCGAGGCGATTCCCGGCGCGAAGCTGATGCTGTTCGACCGGCTCGGCCACGCGTTGCCGCGGTCGCTCGCCCCGGCGCTCGTCGACGCGATCGCGACGCACGCGGGCTCGACTCGATAGCGCGCGTCGTCTCGCCGCCCGCAGGCGGCGCAGGCGAAGGATGGCCGAGACTCGATCGCGACGCGCCGGTCAGGCGGCACCGCCGCCGATCAGCCGCGTGAGCTGCGGGAACACCGCGATCAACGCGAGCACCGCGGCCATGATGAACACGTACGGCAGCGTGCCGAACACGATCCTGCGCAGCGGCACGTCGGGCGCGACGCTCTGCACGACGAACAGGTTGAGCCCGACCGGCGGGTGGATCAACGCCATCTCCATGTTGATCACGACGATCACGCCGAACCAGATCAGGTCCCAGTGGAACGCCTGCACGATCGGCACGAGGATCGGCATCGTCACGACGATGATCGCGATCGTCTCCATGAAGCAGCCGAGGAAGATCAGCAGCAGGTTGATGCAGATGAAGAGCACCCACGGCGGCACGTCGGCGCGGCCGACGGCACTCGTCAGCGTCGTCGCGACCTGGCTCGCCGTCATCACGTAGCCGAACACGATCGCCGACGAGATCACCGCGAGGATCATCACGCTGCTGCGCGCGGTGTTGACGAGGATGTCGCGGAACTTCGTCCAGCTCAGCTCGCGATAGACGAGGCCCGCGAGCAGCAGGCTCGCGATGATGCCGAGCGACGCGGCCTCCTGCGGCGTCGCGAGTCCGCGGTACAGCGAGCCGAGGATGATGAAGATCAGCAGCGCGAAGGGTCCGACGTCCTTCAGCGCGACGATGCGCTCGGCGACGGACGCGAGCCGGCGGCGCTCGATCGTCGCGCGGCGTCCGCGACGCAGCGCGAGCGCGATCTGGTACAGCGCGAACGCGAGCACCATGATCAGTCCCGGCACGATCGTCGCGAGGAACAGCCGGCCGATCGACTGCTGCGCGATCACGCTGTAGACGATCAGCGGGATGCTCGGCGGCAGCAGGATGCCGAGCGTGCCGCCGCCGGCGACGGCGCCGCACGCCTCCTGGTCGGGCACGTGATGCCGCCGCATCTCGGCGATCGCGAAGCCGCCGATCGCCGCGGCCGTCGCGACGCTCGAGCCGGACACGGCCGCCATCACGCCGCACGCGACCGTCGTCGCGACCGCGAGGCCGCCGGGGATGCCGTCGAGGATCGTCGCGAGCGCCGCGTAGAGGCGGGCGCCCATGCCCGACGCCGCGACGATCGCGCCCATGAACATGAACATCGGCACCGACGTCAGCGTGAACGTCGCGACCGAGCTCCAGTACGTGCCGGAGATCAGGCTGAGCGCGTCCCAGCCGCCGCCGGTCACGTACAGCGAGACGAGCGCGACGAACAGCAGCGCGAACGCGATCGGCACGCCGAGCGCCAGGATCAGCAGCAGCCCGCCGAACATGCCGGCGCCGATCGCGTACTGCATCGTCAGACGTCCTGCGCCAGCGGGACGCCGGTCGGCGGGTCCGACGCGTCCGGCACGAGCAGCAGCATCAGCCGCACGACCTGCGCGACGACCAGCAGGATCGCGCCGACGAACAGGCTGAGATACGGGATCCAGAGCGGGATCGACAGCATGCCCCACGACTTCTCGCCGCTCGTCCACGCGTCCCACCAGAACGTCCAGCCGAGCCACAGCAGCGTCAGTGCGACCAACGTCACGACGACGGCCGACACGATCTCGAGCGCGTGCCGCGCGGCGGGGCCGATGAAGTGGGCCACGACGTCGACCTTCAGGTGTCGCCCCTGCCACGCGAGCGCGGCGCTGCCGACGAACGTCATGTAGCCCATCAGGTAGGTCGTGCTCTCCGTGACCCACACGTCGGAGCGATGCAGGACCTCGCGCGCGAGCACGCCGTACGAGATGACGACGACGGTCGCGACGACGACGACGCCGACCGACAGCGTCAGCGCGCGGAACAGCGCGTCGACCGCGCGGACGACGGCTCGGACGGCACGCGGCGCCGGCATGGTCCGGCGACTACTTGTACAGCGCGGTGCTCTTCTCCAGCAGCGCCGCGCCGCCGGGCACGTCGTTTCGGAACTTCGCGAAGCTGACGTCCTGGAACAGCGACTGGAACTGCTTCCACTCGTCGAGCGTCATCTTGTGGATCTTCGCGCCGGCGCCGGCGAACAGCTGCGCGACGCGCCTGTCGTCGGCGACCGCCGCGTCGAACGCCTTCTGCTCGAGCCCGTGGCCGACATCCATGATCATCGCCTGCTGCTCGGGCGTCAGCTTGCGCCAGGTCCGCATGCTGATCGCGATCGGCTCGATCGTGAAGTAGACGCTGTAGTCCTCGGGCGAGTTGTAGAACTTCGAGACCTCGTAGAGTCGATACGAGCCGAACGTGCCGGACGACGTCCACACCGCGTCGAGGAGGCCGAGCTGCATCGCGCTGTACGCCTCGGTCGACGACATCGACACCGTGCTCGCGCCCGCCTTCTGCAGCGCGGCCTCCATCATCTTGCCGGCGGCGCGCACCTTCTGGCCGGCGAGGTCGCCCGGCAGGTTGATCGGCTTCGACTTCGACGCGACGCCACCCGAGATCTGGATCCAGCAGACCGTCTTGAAGCCGAACGCCTCGGCCTTCGCCTCGATCTCGTTCCACGGCTCGGACGAGCGGAAGCGGAACACGTCCTGCGGCGTCTTCCAGAGCCCGGGCAGCAGGATGAGGTTCATCTCGGGGATCGCGCCGGCCGCGTAGATGTACGGGTAGATCGCGAGGTCGACGCTGCCGCTGCGCAGCGCCGAGTGCGTGTCGAGCGCCTTCACGAGCGACTCGGCCGGGAAGATGTTGATCTTGATCCTGCCGCCGGAACGCTTCTCGACCTCGGCCGCGAACTGCTTGCCGGTCGACACGACGTAGTCGTTCGGATCGTCGGGCCACTGATGGGCCATCTTCAGCGTGACGACGTCGTCCGCGCGGACGGGTGCGGTCATCGCCGCGAGGGCGCCGACGAGGACGACGGCGATCGATCGGATCAACGACATGGGTCTGTCTCCTGATGCATTGCGGTCGGCACGGGTCGCACGCCCGTTGGCGGACGCCGTCGCCGGACGCGTCGGGTCCGGACGCAGGCTAACGTCGTTGCTCCGCGGCGATCAAGGACGGTCGTTCGGCTATGTGAACAACGCGACGCTTTCCCGGGCAGGGATGTGCGGCACTTCGCGGCGCCGGCGAAGCAAACTGCGTGAAGTTCACGATGCTGAAAACCCGGGCCGCCGACGTCTTGACATCGGAGTTCGGGTGGCCGAAATTGTTTTCGCGATCCTGAACCAAGGACGAGCCGGCCGCGACGCATCCGTCGCGGCACGAGCCGCCGCCAACGTGGAGACGAGGATGGAGATTCGGCCGATCGACGGGACGTTCGCACGCGAGGTCGTGGACGTGAAGCTGTGGGACGGACTGTCCGACGCGCAGCTCGAGGAGATCCGCAGCGCCTGGGCCGACTGCGGCGTGCTCGTGTTCCGGCGCCAGGCGCTGTCCGAGAAGGAGATCGTCGACGTCACCGCGATGTTCGGCCGCCCGCACGTCGTCCATCGGACCGACTGGGTCTCGCCCGAGCATCCCGAAGTGATCCTCGTGTCGAACCTCAAGGATCAGGACAACAAGCAGATCGGCATGCCGGGGTCGAACGACGTCGACTGGCACACCGACCAGTCGTACGTCGCGAACCCCGCGACGGGTGCGATGCTCTACGCCGTCGAGATTCCGAACGACGGCGGCGGCTCGACGTGGTGGACGAACATGCGCGTCGGCTTCGACGAGCTGTCCGACGAGCTGCGCGCGGAGGCGACCGGCAAGCGCGCGGTCCTGAGCTACCTGAAGCGCCTGGCCGGCTACAACGAGCAGGCCGCGAAGGTGACCGAGGAGATGCTCCGCAAGACGCCGCCGGTGGCCCAGCCGATCGTCTACACCCATCCCGTCACCGGCAAGCACTCGCTGTTCCTCGACCCGAGCACGACGATCGGCGTCGAAGGAATGTCCGACGACGACGGCATCGCGCTCGTCAAGCGCCTCGAAGCCGCGTGCACGCAACCGCACCAGGTCTACAAGCATCGATGGCAGGTCGGCGACGTCGTCCTCTGGGACAACGCGCTGACGATGCACCGCCGCGACGAGTACGAGTCGGCGCAGCGCCGCTTCCTCAAGCGGACGACGATCGAGCTTCCCGAGGCGAGCCACATCATCCCGCGCGGCCAGCAGCTGCAGACGGCGCTCGCCGCCTGACGTCCACGGCGCCGGCGGTCGCCGGCGCCGCACGCAATCGTTGCGGAGGTGACCATGAGCGCACAGCTCTCGGCAGGGCGCATCGGCGGGCGGATGGACCGTCTTCGGCTGGGCCGTTTCCATCGACGGCTGCTCGCGCTGATCGGCGCCGGCCTGTTCCTCGACGGGTTCGAGCTGTACCTCACCGCCGGCGTGCTCGGCGCGCTGACACGCAGCGGCTGGTCGAACATGACGTACAACGCGAGCTTCGTCTCGTCGACCTTCATCGGGATGGTCGTCGGCGCATGGCTCGCGGGCATCCTCGGCGATCGCCTCGGCCGCCGCTTCACCTATCAGTTCAACCTGCTCGTCTTCGGCGGCGCGTCGCTGGTGGCGGCGTTCGCGCCGAACATCGAGACGCTGATCGGGCTGCGCTTCGTGATGGGTCTCGGCCTCGGCGCCGAAGTCGTCGTCGGCTACGCGACGCTGACGGAGTTCGTCCCGGCCGCCCACCGCGGCCGGATGATCGGCTGGCTCGCCGTCATCACCAACGCGTCGCTGTTCGTCGCGACGATGCTCGGGCTGTGGATCATCCCGCACCTCGGCTGGCGCTACATGTTCGGACTCGTCGGCGTCGGCGCGCTGATCGTCTGGGCGATGCGCAAGAACCTGCCCGAGTCGCCGCGCTGGCTCGAGGTACAGGGTCGACACGAGGAGGCGCAGGCGATCGTCGACCGCATGGAGCTCGAGGACGGCGTCGAGCCCGCCGCGCGCGCGGTGGTCGTGCCGGGCCCGCGGACGGCGCCGTCGGCCGCCGCGTCGGTCACGGTGTGGTCGGTCTTCAAGCCGCCGGTCCTCGCGCGGACGCTGATGGGCATCCTCGTCAACGTCGTGGTCGGCTTCTGCCTCTACGGTTTCATCAACTGGCTGCCGACGTTCTTCGTCAAGGAAGGCGTCGGCATCGTGTCGTCGCTCGTCTGGGTCACGGTCATGGCGCTCGGCGCGCCGGCCGGCGCGATCATCGGCCTGCTGCTCGCCGACCGCATCGGGCGCAAGCCGATCATCGTGGGTGCGTCGTTGTGGGCGGCCGCGTTCGGCGCCGCGTTCGCCGCGATCGGCAGCGGCGGCTCGGGCATCGTGCTGATGGCCGTCGGCTTCTGTCTCTTCATCGGCATCTACGTGATCCTCGCGATCGCGTTCGCGCTGCACGTGCCCGAGCTGTTCAGGACCGAGTACCGGCTGCGCGGCACGGCCGTCTGCAGCACCAGCGGCCGCATCGCGACCGCGTTCGTCCAGTACGTCGTCATCTGGCTGTTCTCGATCGGCGGCCTGACCGGGGTCGTCGCGCTGCTCGTGTCGCTGCTGCTGCTGCAGGCGCTCGTGTTCGCGCTGTTCGGCATCGAGACCGCGCGCCGGTCGCTCGAGGAGATCGACGACGTCGAGGTCGCGCCGCTGACCGCGAACCTGCCGTCGACGACCGCCGCGCACTGAACGCACGCTCGCATCGATGGACGCGTCGATCGCGTCGCTGCTCGACGGCATCGACGGGCTCGCGATCGGCGAAGACGATCTCGCCGCCGCCGACCGCCTGATCGCCGACGCGCTGTGCGGCATCGTCGGTGCCCGGACGTCCGACGCCGCGGGACCGGTGCTTCGCTGGCTGTCCGGCACGCCGCGCTCGGCGGCGGAGCGCGCGACCGCGTCGGCGGCGCTGTCCTGCATCCTCGAGATGGATGCGATGCATGTCGCGTCGTCGGTCCACCCGGGCGTGGTGGTCGTTCCGGCGGCGCTCGCGGTGTCGTCGGCGATCGGTGCGTCCGGCGACGCGCTCGTTCGCGCGGTGCTGCGCGGGACCGAGGCCGCGATCCGGGTGGGGTCGCGCGACCGGGGTCGCGCATCGACGTCGCTACCAGAGCACGTCGACCTGCGGCGCGATGGGCGCGGCCGTCGCCGTGGCCGCGCTGCTCGGGCTGTCCCGCGACGCCTGCGCCGACGCGGTGGGCTTCGTCGGCAGCACGGCCGGCGGCCTGTGGGCGTTCCTCGACGAGGAGACCGACACGAAGCAGTGGCACGCGGGCCACGCGGCGTCGCAGGCGGTAGTCGCGTGCGGCCTCGCCGAGGCCGGGCTGCGCGGGCCGCGCCGCCTGTTCGAGAGCGCGCGCGGCTTCTTCGCGATCCTGTGCGACGACCCCGATCCGGCCGCGCTCGCCGGCAACGGCGGCTGGCAGATCCACGGCACCGCGTACAAGCCGTGGCCGTCGCCGCGACCGACGCACGCCGCGGTCAGCGCCGCGCTCGCCGTGCGAGACCGGCTCGCGTCGCGTCGCATCGGGCGTGTCGCGGTCGCGACGTTCGGAATGGCCGTCGACCTCTGCAACCGTTCGCCGGTCGCGACGCCGCACGACGCGCGCTTCTCGATCGCGCACGGCGTCGCCGCCGCGCTGACCGACGGCGCCGTCGGCTTCGATGCGTTCGAGCCGGAGCGGATCGCGGCGCTCGCGCCGCTCGTCGCGCGCACCACGGTCGTCGAGGATCCGGCGATGACGGCCGCGTATCCTGCGCGGTCGCAGGCGTGGGTGTGCGCGTGGACGGTCGACGGCGACGCGGTCGAGGCGCGCGTCGAGCACGCGCTCGGCGACCCCGCGTCGCCGCTGGACGGATCGATGCGGCGGACGAAGCATCGCGCGCTGCTCGGGCGCGCCGGCCTGCGCGACGTCGACGGCGCGCTCGCGGCCATCGAGGCCGTCCGTGCCGCCCCGCACCTTCCGGGTCCGTTGACCGATGTGCTGCCCGAGGTGTTCGGCACCGGTGTGCCGTCGCCGGTCGTCGGCGAACCGGCCGCTCGCGGTGCCGGGGTCAGCCGCCCGTCGTCCGCATCCGCTCGATGACCCAGTCGACCTGCGCCTCGACGCCGGCGTCGAGCACGTCGTCGGGAATGCCGTCGAGCGCGGTCGACACGCGTCGCTCGATCTCGCGTCGCAGGCGATAGCGGTCGCCGGCGAGCGCGCGCGACCGCGGCGCCTGCGCGCGGTGGGCGGCGTGCCGGTCGATCGCCTCCGACAGCCGATCGATCGACGAGGCGTCCTGCTGCGACGTCATGATCACCGGCGGCGTCCACGAACCGCGGGCGCGCGTCGCCAGCGCGAGCACGCGACCGATGTCGGCAGCGCTCTTCGCGGCACCCGGCAGGTCGGCCTTGTTGACGACCAGCACGTCGGCCATCTCCATGATGCCCGCCTTCATCGCCTGGATCGCGTCGCCGCTCTCGGGATGCAGCACGAGCACGACGGTGTCGACGAGCGACGCGACCGCGTAGTCGGACTGTCCGACGCCGACCGTCTCGAGCAGCACCTCGTCGAAGCCGTGACGGTCCATCGTGTCGAGGATCGCCGGCAGGTTGTCGGCGAGCCCGTCATGCGACGAGCGCGAGCCGAGCGATCGCACGTAGAGGTCGGCGGTGCCGTCGAGCTCGTCGATGCGGATGCGGTCGCCGAGGATCGCGCCGCCGGACTTCGGGCTCGACGGATCGACCGCGAGGATGCCGTAGCGCTGCCCCGCCGCCCGGCGGCGCGCGAGGTGGCCCGACAGCGTGCTCTTGCCGGCGCCCGGCGAGCCGGTGATCGCGATGCGTCGCGCCGCGCGCCACGGCGACGAAGCGGGGAGGGTCGGTGCCGCGCGACCGTTCGCGAGCGCGGTGATCTCGCGCGCGAGCGCCGCGCGGTCGAGCGGCGACGGCGGATCGGCGGCATCGGCGGGACGATCGATCGGCGCGTCGGTTCGGTCATGCCCCGAGGTCGGGCCGGCGGCACGTGCGGCTGCAGAGGTCGCCGCGTCGGCTCGCGCGTCCGCCGACGTCGCCTCGGCGACCCGAACGTCCGCGGATCCCGCGCCGACCGTCATGAGCCCGCGGCCGCGCGAACGCTCGCGCGCGACCGCGGGTCGCCGAGCAGCGCGTCGTTGTGTTCGCCGAGCAGCGGCGGGAGGCCGTAGCGCGTCGCGGCGC
>CAVPTE010000012.1:0-3247 GCA_963708665.1 uncultured beta proteobacterium
TCGCGGTGGGCACCGACGTGCTGACCGGCACCAGCAAGCGCACCGGCTCGATCCTGATCGAGTCGATGACCGTCGCGGGCCACTGATCGCGGCGCGGCCGCGGCCCGGCCGCGTCGATCCGCGGTCCGGCCGCGTCGATGACCGCGGTCCGGCCGTCTCGATGACCGCGGCCCGGACGCGGCGCGACCGTCGTCAGGTCTCGCCGACGGGTTCCGCGAGCACGTCGGTCGCGATCAGCCGATCCGTCGCGTGGCGCGTCGGCGCCGAGGTGCGCTTCGCATGCAGCTTCTGCATCAGCTCGACGGCCATGTTCGCCGACAGCGGGTTGCGACGCGCGAAGGTCGTCGCCTCCGAGACGGCCGGGAACATCCGGTACGCGTGCTCGTCGCCTTCGAACGCGACCATGTCCCACTCGCCGAACGCGCGGCGGTCCACGTCGGAGAAGTCGAGCAGCACGATGCGGCGATGGCGCAGGTCGCGGCAGATGCGCTCGAACACGCGCTCGATCGCCGCGCCCTCGCCTTCGAGCAGCTGGACGAACACGCCGCCGCGGAACATCAGCGCGCCGGTCACGCCGTCGCGCGCGTTGCGGCGAGCAGCCGCGTCGGCGATCGCGAAGGCCTCCGCGCGCACGGCCCGGTCGGAGCCGATCAGCTCGCTGTCGCTGCGATAGAGAAGTCGGATGAGGGACATGGTGGCGTCGCGGTGAGGGTCGGGACGAACGCGGCCGGCAGCTCGCCGGCCGGCGTCGGCCTGCCGAACAGGTAGCCCTGGATCTGGTCGCAGCCTTCGGCCGCGACGAAGCGCCGCTGGCTCTCGGTCTCGACGCCTTCGGCCGTCGTCGCGATGCCGAGGCTCGTGCCGAGCGACACGACCGCGCGGACGATCGCCGCGCTGTCGCGGTCGTCCGGCGCGCGGCTGACGAACGAGCGGTCGATCTTGATCTTGTCGAACGGGAAGCGGCGCAGGTGGCCGAGCGACGAGTAGCCGGTGCCGAAGTCGTCGAGCGAGATGCGGACGCCGAGCTGCTTCAGGCTCTGCAGCGTCGCGAGCACCGCCGCCTCGTCCTCGATCAGCACGCTCTCGGTGATCTCGATCTCGAGCCTGCTCCCGGGGAGCCCCGCCTCGCCGAGCGCCGACTCGACGATCGACAGCAGCCGCGAGTCGCGGAACTGGACCGGCGACAGGTTCACCGCGACGTTGAGATGCGCGGGCCACGTCGCCGCGTCGGCGCACGCGGTGTGCAGCACCCACTCGCCGATGCCGGCGATCAGGCCGTCTCCTCGGCGACCGGGATGAACTCGTCGGCGGCACGACGCCGCGCTCGGGATCGATCCAGCGGATCAGCGCCTCCGCGCCGGTGAACAGGCCGGTCGCCGTGTCGATCTGCGGCTGGTAGTAGCAGCTGGAACTGCTGGCGCGCGATCGCACGACGCAGCGCGAGTTCGAGGTTGCGACGCGTCTGCATCCGCGCGTCCATCCCCGCCTCGAAGAGACGGTACGTGCCGCGACCGTCGTCCTTCGCGCGGTACAGCGCGAGGTCGGCGTTGCGGATCAGCACGGTGGCCGTGTCGCCGTCCGACGGCGCGACCGCGACGCCGACGCTCGCGCCGATCTCGTGCACCTGGCCGTCGATCACGAACGGTCGCGAAAGCACCTCGACGATGCGGTCCGCGAGCGTCCGGATGCCGGCGATGTCGGCGACGTTCGGCGCGAGGATCGAGAACTCGTCGCCCCCGATGCGCGCGACCAGCGTCCCGTCGCGGACGATCGCGCTGAGCCGCGCCGCGACGCGCACCAGCACGGCGTCGCCGACCGCGTGGCCATGCGCGTCGTTGACGTACTTGAAGCGATCGAGATCGAGCGCGAGCAGCGCGAACGATCGCTCGTCGGTGCGTCGCGACGCGAGCATCTGCCCGATCATCTCGTTGAAGCGCGCGCGGTTCGCGAGGCCCGTCAGCGGATCGCTGTCGGCCAGCCGGCGCATCTCGGCCTCGGTGCGCAGACGCTCGCGCTGGTCGCGGACCGCGATCACGAGGTGCGGCCGGTTCTCGATCACGATCGACTTCGTGATGACGCGCACCGGGGTCAGGTCGACGCCGTGACCGACGACCGTCTCGACCTCGCGGTCCGGCGAGAACTGCTGCGCGATCGACGACGTGAACAGCGCGTGCATCGGCTCGCCGACGTAGCGGCTGCGCGGATGCCCGGTCATCGTCTCGATGCTGTGGTTCGCCCAGACGATGCGATCGCCGTCGCAGATCACCAGGCCCTCGACCGCGAGGTCCGCGAATTCCTGGAAGCGACGACGCTCGGCGAACGCCCGTCGCACGGTGAACTGGTACAGCCGGAACGACGCGATCGTCAGGCATACGACGAAGCCCGCGATGCCGGCCACGGCCCACGACAGCGTGGTGCGGCCGAGCAGGTCCGGCGGCAGCACGGCGCGCGGATCGTCGACGATCGTCGCGGCGCTCATCGCGATGAAGTGGGCGCTGCAGATCGCGAGCGCGAGCAGCAGCGACGGGATCCACACGCGCGGCGATCGCTCGCGCCAGCCCGTCGATCCGGCGAGCGCGCCGAAGCACGGTCCGGCGACGATCGACGCGGCGACGGCGCTCCAGTCCCACACGACCGCGCCGGTCGTGCGGAACGCGCTCATGCCGAGGTAGTGCATCGCGACGATCGCGAGCCCGATCACGGCGCCGGCGATCGTCGACGAGCGACGGCTGGCCGGACATGCCGATCCATCCGGCGACGCCGACCAGCACGACCGCGGCGGCGAACGACAGCATCGTGCGCCCGATCAGGAATCCCGACGGTAACGGACGCGATACGCGTCCATCGCGATGAAGTGGGTCGACCAGATCGTCGCGGCCGTCGTCAGCAGCCACACGGCACCCAGCGGTGGCGCGCCGCCCGGTCGCGCGTCAGCACCGCGAAGACGCCGATCGCGGACGTCGCATAGCACCCGGCGAGGCAGACGAACACCGCCAGCGCGGCATCCGGAAGTCGTGCTGGGTCGTGACGCAGAGATAGAGGCGGGTCATCGCGGGATCGAGGGGCAGCGCAGGCAGAGAAGCGCGTTCGAGTCGTCGTCGAGGACGCGGCGGATGCGGCGAACGACGGTCGCCCCCCTGTATCGGAACGCGAAGCGATTTCCTGAACGTCGCCGGTGCGCGACCGGCGCGTCGAGCGGCGCCGATGCGCGGGCGGCGCCGGTGGGGGCCGCGCGACCCCCGGTCCA
>CAVPTE010000013.1:0-3000 GCA_963708665.1 uncultured beta proteobacterium
TGACGATCGCCGGCGACCTCGTCCAGATGTTCGACCGCATCGTGGGCGTCGGCACCGACGTCCTCACCGGCAGCAGCAAGCGGACCGGCTCGATCCTGATCGAGGCGATGACGGTCGCGGGGAACTGACGAGCCGCGTTCGCGGCACGCACCGACGACTACGAGCCGACGTCGCTCGCTTCGGCGAACACGTTGGTCGCGACCAGGCGGTCGCTTCCCCTGCGGGGTGGCCGCGCCGCACGCTTCGCATGCAGCTTCTGCATCAGGTCGATCGCCATGCCGGCGGACAACCGGTTGCGACGCGCGAAGCTGGTCGCCTCCGAGACGGCCGGGAACAGGCGGTTGACCTGCTCGTCGCCTTCGAAGGCGACCATGGTCCAGTCGCCGAACACGCGCCGGTCGATGCGCCGAGAAGTCGAGCAGCACGAGGCGACGATGGCGCAGGTCGCGACAGATGCGTTCGAAGACGCGCTCGACGGCGGCGCCCTCGCCTTCGAGCAACTGCACGAACACGCCGCCGCGGAACATCAGCGCCCGGGTGACGCCTCGGTCGCGTTGCGCGCGGCCGCCGTGTCGGCGATCGCGAACGCGTCGTCGCGCACCGCGCGGTCCGAGCCGGTCAGCTCGCTGTCGCTGCGGTAGAGGAGCCGGAAGAGAGACATGGTGATGGCGTTCTTGACGGTGGGGAATTCGGCCGGCAATCCGGCCGCCGGCATGGGCTCCGAACAGATAGCCCTGGATCTGGTCGCAGCCTTCGGCGGCCACGAAGCGACGCTGGCTCTCGGTCTCGACGCCTTCGGCGCGTCGTCGCGATGCCGAGGCTCGCGCCGAGCGACACGATCGCCCGGACGATCGCGGCGCTGTCGTGATCGTCGAGCGCACGCTGACGAACGAGCGGTCGATCTTGATCTTGTCGAACGGGAAGCGGCGCAGGTAGTCAGCGACGAGTAGCCGGTGCCGAAATCGTCGAGCGACGATGCGCACGCCGAGCGCGCGCAGCTGCGTGCAGGACGCCAGCGATCGCGCGCCTCGTCGTCGATCAACACGCTCTCGGTGATCTCGAGCTCGAGCCGTGCCCGGCGAGGCCCGAGTCCGCGCAGCGCGTCGCGCACGATCGCCGACGAGCTCGCGCGTCGCGCGAACTGCACGCGGCGACAGGTTGACCGCGACGCGTCGAGGTGCGTCCGGCCACGTCGCCGCCTCGGCGCAGGCCTCGCGCAGCACCCATTCGCCGATCGCGCACGATCAGGCCGGTCTCCTCGGCGAGCGGGATGAACTCGGCCGGCGACGACCAGGCCGCGCTCCGGGTGGCGCCAGCGCAGCAGCGCCTCGAAGCCGGTGATGCCGCCGCGTCGGCGAGTCGACCTGCGGCTGGTAGTGCAGCTCGAACTCGTCGCGCGCGACGGCGCGGCGCAGGTCGAGCTCGAGGCTGCGCGCGCCTGCATCCGCGCGTCCATGTCGGCCTCGAAGAAGCGGCAGGTGCCGCCGCCCGTCCGCCTTGGCGCGTACAGCGCGAGGTCGGCGTTGCGCAGCAGCGCGTCGGCCGTGTCGCCGTCGCCGGCGCGAGCGCGACGCCGATGCTGGCGCCGATCTCGATGGATCTGGCCGTCGAGCACGAACGGCTCGCGCCGATCGCCTCGACGATGCCGGTCGGCGAGCGCGCGGCGCCGTCCGGCGTCGTCCGCGTCGCGTCAGCAGGATCGCGAACTCGTCGCCGCCGAGCCGCGCGACGCGTCGCCCTCGCGCACGCACCGCGCAGCAGGCGCTCGGCGACCTCGCGCAGCAGCGCGTCGCCGACCGCGTGGCCGAGCGTGTCGTTGACGCCTTGAAGCGGTCGAGGTCGAGCGACAGCAGCGCGAACGCGCGCCCGTGCGCGCGTCGGACGCGAGCATCTGACGATCACGCCGTTGAAGCGCGCGCGGTTCGCGAGGCCGGTCAGCGAGTCGCTGTCGGCCAGCCGGCGCATCTCGGCCTCGGTCCGCAGCCGTTCGCGCTGGTCCCGGACCGCGATCGACCGCATGCGGCCGGTCCTCGAGCATGATCGACTTCGTGATGACACGGACCGGCGTCGCGCGGCGCCGTGGCCGACGACCGTGTCGACCTCGTGCTCGGGCGAGAACGCCTGGACCAGCGACGACGTGAACAGCGCGCGGAGCGGCTGGCCGACGTACCGGCCGCGCGGCTGGCCGGTCATCGTCTCGATGCTGTGATTGACCCAGACGATGCGATCGCCGTCGCAGATCACGAGTCCTTCGACCGCGAAGTCGGCGAACTCCTCGAAGCGCTTGCGCTCGGCGAACGTGCGTCGGATGGCGATCGTATGGAGACGGAACGCCGCCATCGTCAGGCACACGACGCAAGCCGCGATGCCGGCCACGGCCCACGACAGCGTGTTGCCTTCGATCAGGTCGGACGGCAGCGACACGAGCGGATCGTAGGAAATGGTCGCGGCACTCATGCCGACGAAATGGGCGCCGCAGATCGCCAGCAGCAACAGCACCGCCGGCGTCCAGACGCGGGGCGCCGGCCTGCCCCAGCTGAAGACAGCCGGCGAGCGCGCTCAGCGTCGTTCCGATGACGAGCGACGCGGCGACCGCGGCCCAGTCCCACGAAACCGTGCCGGTCGCGCGGAACGCGCTCATGCCGGTGTAGTGCATCGCGCCGACGGCCAACCCCGTGACGAGACCCGCGACGGTCGAGGCTTTGCGGCTGCGGCCCGCGATCGCGATCGCATCCGGCGACGCCGACGACCACGCGTCGCGACCACGAACGAGAGGATCGGTGCGTTCGATCAGGAAGCCCGACGGAAACGGCACGCGGAAGGCCAGCATCGCGATGAAGTGGGTCGCCCAGACGGTGCTGCTCGTCGTCAGCACGCTCACGGTTCCCCATCGAAAGCGGGTTGCGCGATCGTGTGTCAGCACCGCGAAGATGCCGATCGCGAACGTCGCGTAGCAGCCGGCCGCACAGACGAGCGCGGCGATCGCGACCATCCACAGGT
>CAVPTE010000014.1:0-4324 GCA_963708665.1 uncultured beta proteobacterium
GTACGTCTTCGTCAGCCGCACGCCGCCGGCCTCGGCCTCGAACGCCACGTCGAGCGTGTCCTGTCCGTCGGCGAGCGTGCGCGGTCCGGGGAGGGCCCGGAACGGCATGCGGTGGTTCGGCAGCGCGGCGGCGCCCGCCGTCCCGGCGACGAGCCCGCTCTGCGCGAGGTAGGTGTAGCCCGGCGTGTCGTCGAGCAGCACGAAGTTGCGCTTCGCGTCCTCGGCATCGCGGTACTTCAGCAGCTCGACGCGGTCGAGCGTCGCGCCGAGCGTGTTGACGTCGATCGAGAAGAGGTCGGTCGTGACGGCGATCTGCTCGCCCTTCGCCGACGCGGTCGCGTCCGTCGTGCCGGTTGGCGCGGCGTTCGTCGCGGTCGGCGCGGTCGTGCCGCCCGCCGGCACCGCGGCCGGCGCGGTCCCGGCGAGCGGGACGTCGTTCGCGGGGCCGTGCGGCGCGCTGCCGACCGCGGTCGGCGGGCCGCTCTGCTGCGAGGCGGCCTGCGGGCCGAACATCGTCGGACGGCCGTTCGCACGCTGCCAGTTCTCGTACAGCATGAACAGCGAGACCGAGAAGATGACCCAGAGAATGATGCGACGCGTTTCCATCGAGACGCTCTTCGAACGTGAGGTGAGCCCGCGCACCGGGGCGCGCGAGGCAGAGGGGCGACGCCGCTCCGGCGTCGGTCGTCAGTCGTGCCGGCGACCGTCGCCGGCCGGCACCGGATCGTGGCCGCCCGGGTGCCACGGATGGCAACGCGCGATCCGCGCAAGGGCGAGCCGCAGTCCGGCCAGCGGGCCGTGCACGCGGATCGCCTCGGCGGCGTAGGCCGAACAGCTCGGCGCGAAGCGGCACCGCGACGGCAGCCAGGGACTGACCACGAGGCGGTAGCCGGCGATCGCGCCCAGCATCGCGGACGCGCAAACGGCGGTCACCAGGTCCACGAGCTGGTCGCGCGCCGCGGTCCTGTAAGCCGACCGATCGATCATGACACGCCGCGCCGCGGGGTCGTCACGCGGGCGCGCCGACGCGCGGCCCGTCGCGACGCCGCAGCCGCTCGATCAGCGACGCGAGCGCCGCTTGCGGATCGAAGCGCCGGCGGACGAGCACCTTCGCCGGCGTCGCCGCCCGTTCGGGCTTCGGCGCGAGCGGCGCCTGCATCCGCACGACGAGGTCGGCGCTTCCGAATTCGGCGGACCACGCGGCGCGCCCGGTCCGGAACGCGGCGCGCCACCGGCGCTTGATGGTGTTGCGCGCGACCGCGGACGCCTCGTAGCGCTTCGGGATCACGAGGCCGAGCCGCCACACCGGCGCGTCGTCGACGCCGACGACCGGATGTCGCAGCAGATGCAACGCGAACGCGCCGTCACGCCACAGCGGGCGGCAGGCGAGGCAACGATCGAATTCGGCCGGCGCGTCCAACGCGAACGGTGCGGACGACGCCGCTCGAGCGACGTGTCGCGCGGGCGGCGCGTCAGACGGCGAGGCGATGACGGCCCTTGGCGCGGCGCGCACGGATCACGGCACGGCCGCCGCGCGTCTTCATGCGGACGAGGAAGCCATGGGTTCTCTTGCGGCGAACGACGGAGGGCTGGTAGGTGCGTTTCATGTTCGGGGGGCCGTTCGGCTAAAAACCTGAAATTAAATACAAAAAGGGCACCGCTTGTCAAATGCCGTCGCGTCGTGCGGCCCCGCGCGGCCGTGACCGGAACGTGGCGAAATGCCGACCGCGGACTGTGGATAACTTTGCGTTGCGGGTCCGCTTCGCTTAAAATTCGCCTTCGCCGCCGACGCTGCGACGCGCGCTTCCGGCGGCAGCCGGACCCGCAAGCGCCGCGACGGGCGACGGGCCCGGATCCCGACATCGGACGACGCGATCGCCGTCCGGTTCGAACCCGGGGTCGGACTCGTCGTTCGGGTCCGCCGTTCGTTCCGCAGACGTGGACCGGAGGGTTCGGCGACATCAACGCAGCAGCCGCATCGACGACCAAGAATAGCCCGTGTTCGGGGACCGCGACGATCGATCGCGGCGCCGATCGACCGCCCGTCCGGCGGACACGGACCACCAGGACGAGCGGCGTAGGAGGGGCGACACGACGGCGACGCGGTCGACCGGCGCGAGGTCATCCGCGCGGTGGACGGCCGCGACGCGGCCGCTCGCGACGCGCGTGAGCGCCAGCACCGGACCGCGGATCCCACGATCCGGCGACGCCGGCTTCGCAGCAGGACCGACGACCGGAGCGCACACGCCGCGACATGATGATCGAAGAGACGCCGCAGATCCTCGCCGACCGTTCCGACGACGCCCCCGAGACCGATCGCGGCGCCGCGTTCTGGCAGGCATGCCTCGAACAGCTGCGCGGCGAGCTGCCTCCGCAGCAGTACGCGGCCTGGATCAAGCCGCTGACGCCGGCCTCGTACGACGCGACGGGTCGGCGACTGCGGATCGGCGCGCCGAACCGTTTCAAGCTCGACTGGGTCAAGGCGCAGTTCCTGAGCCGCATCGAGGCCATCGCGCAGCGCTGGTTCGACGAAGCGGTCCAGGTCGAGCTGTACCTCGAGGTCAAGCCGGCCGCGGCGCCGGCGCGCGACGGCGAGGCCGCGGCGGCGACGAACGGCTCGGCGCTCCCCCGTCCGGCGGCACCGGTCGCGACGGTCAACGGCGACGCGCCGCGCGGCCTGTCGCCCGGCGAGGTCGCGAGCGTCCACATCGACTACGCGAAGGCCGGGTCGTCCGAGCGTTCGCGTCTCAACCCGTCGCTGACGTTCGACACGTTCGTGACCGGCAAGGCGAACCAGCTCGCGCGTGCGGCCGCGAACCAGGTCGCCGACAACCCCGGCAAGTCGTACAACCCGCTGTTCCTGCACGGCGGCGTCGGCCTCGGCAAGACCCACCTGATCCAGGCGGTCGGCAACCAGATCGTGTCGCGCAATCCGTCGGCGCGGATCCGCTACATCCACGCCGACCAGTTCGTCGCCGACGTCGTGCGCGCCTACCAGCGCAAGGCGTTCGACAACTTCAAGCAGATCTACCACTCGCTCGACCTGCTGCTGATCGACGACATCCAGTTCTTCAGCCGCAAGGACGGCACGCAGGAGCAGTTCTTCTACACGTTCGAGGCGCTGACCGCGGACAAGAAGCAGATCATCATCACGAGCGACACATATCCGGCCGAGATGGAAGGGATCGACGAGCGGCTCGTGTCGCGCTTCGCGAGCGGCCTGACCGTCGCCGTCGAGCCGCCCGAGCTCGAGATGCGCGTGGCGATCCTTCTGAAGAAGGCCGAGCAGGAGGGCAAGCCGATCAGCGACGACGTCGCGTTCTTCGTCGCGAAGCATTCGCGATCGAACGTCCGCGAGCTCGAAGGCGCACTGCGCAAGCTCTTCGTGCACGCCGAATTCCACGGCAAGGAGATCACGATCGAGATGGCGCGCGAGGCGCTGAAGGACATGCTGTCGGTCCAGCGCGCGCAGGTCTCCGTCGAGAGCATCCAGAAGACGGTCGCCGACTTCTACAAGATCAAGGTCGCCGACATGTTCAGCGCCCGTCGCCCGACGAACATCGCGCGCCCGCGGCAGATCGCGATGTACTTCGCGAAGGAGCTGACGCAGAAGAGCCTGCCCGAGATCGGCGAGCTGTTCGGCGGCCGCGACCACACGACGGTGCTGCACGCGGTCCGCAAGATCAACGAGCTGCGCGGCAAGCATCCCGAGCTCAACCGCGAGCTGCACGTGCTGCTGCAGACGCTGAAGGGATGACGGTGGGTCCGCGCGTCGTTCCGGCGAAGGCGACGGGGTCGCGCCTGCCGTGCCGCCGCGCGACCTGTGGACAAGCGCTGAACCGGCGTCGCATCGAATGTGCAAGACCGCTCCGATCGTCGGCCGCCGCCGATCGGCCCACAAACCGACGCGACGCCATACCGACGTCGCGCACAGGGTTGCCCGGTTGCCAAGCAGTTGATTCGTTTCATCCGAACCGCGTTGTCCACAAGGTTGCTGCCTCTCTATCAATCAACATCCAAGAGGTTTAGAACAAATGCAACTCATCAGAACGTTCCGCGACGCGCTGCTCAAGCCGCTCCCACGGTCAGCGGGATCGTCGAGCGACGACACACGCTGCCGATCCTCGCGAACATCCTGATCCGCAAGGAAGGTGTGCGCGTCTAGTTCGTGTCGACCGACATCGAGGTGAAGATCCGCTCCCATGCCGACATCGGCGTCGTCGACGGAAGGACGCCGAGAACGGCGCGACGACGGTCGCGGCGCGAAGCTGCTCGACATCCTGCGGGCGTGCCGGAGAGCGGCGAGGTCACGATCTCGACGACT
>CAVPTE010000015.1:0-4264 GCA_963708665.1 uncultured beta proteobacterium
GAACGTCTTCGTCAGGCGGACGCCGCCCGACTCCGCCTCGAACGAGACGTCGAGGACGTCCTGTCCGTCGGCAAGCGTCCGCGGTCCGGGCAGCGCGCGGAACAGCATCCGGTGGTTCGGCAGCGCTGCGCCCGTCGTGGAGGCGACGAGGCCGCTCTGCGCTACGTAGTAGTAGCCGGGCGTGTCGTCGAGCAGCACGAAGTTGCGCTTCGGATCGTCGGCATCGCGGTACTTCACGAGCTCGACGCGGTCGAGCGTCGCGCCGAGCGTGTTGACGTCGACCGCGTAGAGGTCGGTCGTGACGCAATCCGCTCGCCCTTCGCCGACGCGATCGCGCTCGGCACGCTGGTCGCGCCGCCGTTGGTCGCGGTCGCCGCACCGGCGCCCGACGGCACCGAGGCCGGCGCGGTCCCGGCGACCGGCACGTCGTCGCTCGCGCCGTGCGGCGCGCTGCCGGTCGCGGTCGGCGATCCGGTCTGTCGACACGGCCTGCGGCCCGAACATCGTCGGCGCCCGTTGGCTCGCTGCCAGTTCTCGTACAGCATGGACAGCGAGACCGAGAAGATGATCCAGAGAATGATGCGACGCGTTTCCATCGAAGCGATCGTTGAACGTTGGGTTCCGCGCGCCGTGCGGCGCGCGGTCAGGCGGAAAGGAAGGTCAGCGCCGCTCGCGGCCGGCGCGGGCACCGGATCATGCCCGCCGGCATGCCACGGATGGCAACGCGCGACTCGCGCGATCGCGAGCCTCGAGCCGGCGATCGCGCCGTGCGTGCGGATCGCCTCGGCCGCATACGCCGAGCAGCTCGGCGCGAAACGGCAACGCGCCGGCAGCCACGGGCTGACGACGCGCCGGTAGATCGCGAGGCGCCGAGCAGCACGTGTGCCGGTGCCTGCGTCCAGCGAGCCGCGCGCGTCACGCCGGCATCCGGGCGCCGAACGCGCGCGCGCGGCGCAGCCGCTCGACAGCGACGCGAGCGATGCCTGCGGGTCGAGCGACGACGCGCCCGGACCTTCGCCGGCGTCGCGGCGAGCTCGGCCTTCGCGCGAGCGGCGCCTGCATCCGCACGACGAGGTCCGCGCTGCCGAACTCGCGGGCCCACGCATCGCGGCCGGTGCGGAACGCGGCACGCCAGCGACGCTTGATCGTGTTGCGCGCGACGGCCGATGCTTCGTAGCGCTTCGGGATCACGAGTCCGAGCCGCCAGACCGGCGTCGCCACGTCGGCATCCCCGACCGGATCGGCCGCGGGATGCGGAACAGGTGGAGCGCGAAGGCGCCGCTGCGCAGCACCGGGCGGCATGCGAGGCAACGATCGAACGCGGCCGCGCCGTCCAGCGCGAACGCGGTACCGCGTCGGGCGACGACAGCGGCCGCCGAAGCCGCGTCAGACCGCGAGGCGATGACGGCCCTTGGCGCGCGCGCGCGGATCACGGCACGGCCGCCGCGCGTCTTCATGCGGACGAGGAAGCCGTGGGTTCTCTTGCGGCGAACGACGGACGGTTGGTAGGTGCGTTTCATGATCCGGTGGCCGTCGGCTAAAAACCTGAATTAAATACAAAAACCATGCGGTTTGTCAAATGCGGTGACGCCCGGGCGCCCTCGGAAGGACCGCGCCGGGCGTGGCGAGTGCCGACCTCGGACTGTGGATGGCTTTGCGTTACGCGACTGCTTCGCATAAAGTGCGCGCTGGCGGACCGATTTTCGACGCACCGCGATCGGGGTGGCAAGCGCCGCTTCGATGGGTTCGGGGGACCGGAACGGCGATCAGGGAGTCGGTCCGCCGCGCGCGTCGCGGAGCAGGCTCACGAAGCTGCATCGCTGAAGCCGCGACACGGATCGGAACATCCAGCGAGACCGAAGCCACGCCCGACTCGACACCAAGAAGAGCCGCCTCGGCGACGACCGCGATCCTGCGAATCGCGGCGTCCGAACCGGCTCCGGCCGGCGACGCGGACCACGACGAGCGGGACGATCAGAGCCGAGGAGCGGAGCGAGCACGGGAACGACGGCGACGCGCTCGCCGCGGCTCTTCGTGCGAACGGTCGGTGCCCTCGTCTCCGGTTCGAGCAGTGAAGGCAGGTCCCCGAGGGTCCGCCGACGTGCGGCGCCAGGACCGGCGTCGGATGAACTCCGGCTCCGGCTTCGACGAAGTGAAGGACGACCGGAGCGCGACGCCGCGACATGATGATCGAACCGACGCCGCAGAACCGCCCGAACCGCCCTCGTCGTCTGCGAACTCGATGACGGTCCCGGTTCTGGAGCGCCTGCGTCGACCAGCTGCGCGCCAAGTTGCCGCCGCAGCAGTACGCGGCCTGGATCAAGCCGCTGACGCCGGCCACGTTCGACGTCCAGGAGCGGCGCCTCCAGATCGGCGCGCCGAACCGCTTCAAGCTCGACTGGTCGAGCGCAGTTCGCGAGCCGCATCGAGTCGATGGCGCAGCGCTCGTTCGACGAGCCGGTGCAGGTCGAGCTCTATCTGGACGCGAAGCCGGTGAGCCGGTCGCCGCGAGACCAATACGTCGACGGCTCGCGGCGTGTCGAGCGCCGCGCACGGCTCGGCGCCGTCGCGCTGCCTCATCGCCAGCATCGAGGCGCTGCCGCGCGGGCTGTCCCCGGTCGAGGTCGGCGAGCGTCCACATCGACTACCCGAAGTCCGGCTCGTCGGAACGCTCGCGCCTCGAACCTGTCGCTGACGTTCGACACGTTCGTGACCGGCAAGGCGAATCAGCTCGCGCGCGCCGCCGCGAACCAGGTCGCCGACAACCCCGGCAAGTCGTACAACCCGCTGTTCCTGCACGGCGGCGTCGGGCTCGGCAAGACGCACCTGATCCAGGCCGTCGGCAACCAGATCGTGTCGCGCAATCCGACGGCGCGCATCCGCTACATCCACGCCGACCAGTTCGTCGCCGACGTGGTGCGCGCGTACCAGCGCAAGGCGTTCGACAAGTTCAAGAGATCTATCACTCGCTCGACCTGCTGCTGATCGACGACATCCAGTTCTTCAGGGAAGGACCGCACGCAGGAGGAATTCTTCTATACGTTCGAGGCGCTGATCGCGGACAAGAAGCAGATCATCATCACCAGCGACACCTATCCGGCCGAGATCACGGCATCGACGAGCGGCTGGTGTCGCGCTTCGGCAGCGGCCTCACGGTCGCCGTCGAGCCGCCCGAGCTCGAGATGCGGGTCGCGATCCTGCTGAAGAAGGCCGAGCAGGAAGGCAGCCGATCTCCGACGACGTCGCGTTCTTCGTCGCGAAGCATTCGCGCTCGAACGTGCGCGAGCTCGAAGGCGCGCTGCGCAAGTGTTCGTCGCATTCCGAGTTCCACGGCAGCGACATCACGATCGACATCGCGCGCGAGGCGCTGAAGGACATCTGTCGGTCCAGCGCATGCAGGTCTCGGTCGAGAACATCCAGAAGACGGTCGCCGACTTCTACAAGATGAGGGTCGCCGACATGTCTCGGGCGCCGCCCGACACATCGCGTGGCCGCGCCAGATCGCGATGTACTTCGCGAAGGAGCTGACGCAGAAGAGCCTGCCGGAGATCGGCGAGCTGTTCGGCGGCCGCGACCACACGACCGTGCTGCATGCGGTCCGCAAGATCGACGAGCTGCGGGGCAAGCAGTCCCGAGCTCAACCGCGAGCTGCACGTGCTGTTGCAAACGTTGAAGGGATGACGATGATCGAATACGCGTTTCGCCGCACTCGCGTCGTCCCGACTTCACGGGCGACGGTCGAAGTTGCTGCTCGTCGTCATCCGACCTGTGGACAAGACCTGGAACCGTGGCGACCAAATGTGTGCGACCGTCCGATCGGGCATCAGCGATCGGCCCCCAAACTCGCGGGCCGTCATACCCCCTTCGCACACAGGGTTACCCTTTCGCCAAGCAGTTGATTTCCTTCCTCAGGACAGGGTTGTCCACAGTTCATGACCTCTCTATTAATCAACATCCTTGAGGTTTAGAACAAATGCAACTAATAAAAGCGCCACGCGACGCGCTGCTCGAACCACTGGCCACGGTCAGCGGGATCGTCGAGCGGCGACATACGCTGCCGATCCTCGCGAACATCCTGATCAAGAAGGAAGGCGAGCAGGTCTCGTTCACGTCGACCGACATCGAAGTCCAGATCAGAACGCATGCCGACATCGGCGTCGTCGACGGCAAGGACGCCGAGAAAACGGCCACAACGGTCGCCCCACGAAGCTGCTCGAACCTGCGAGCCCTGCCCAAGAGCGACGAAGTGACGCTCTCCACCACC
>CAVPTE010000016.1:0-90139 GCA_963708665.1 uncultured beta proteobacterium
GGTATGCGGAAACGAAGCAGTACGTCGCGCGCGTGACCGGCGCGTACGGCAAGACGACGCATCGCTTCGACCCGATGGTCGTCGATCCGTCGCCGATGGTCGTGCTGAAGCGGCTGCAGCGGCTCACGTCGGTCGACGCGAAGTCCGCGCGATGACGTTCGCGCGGCGCACGGCCGCGGTCGCGGCGCTCGTCGTGACGTTGCTGTCTGCAGGGCAGGCGGGCGCGGCCGGATCGCCGCTGCCCGACACGATCGACCGCGTGCGGCACGCGATCGTCGCGATCGGCACGAACGAGCCGACGCGCAACCCGTCGTTCCGCTTCCTCGGCACCGGCTTCGCGGTCGGCGACGGCACGCTCGTCGCGACGAACAGCCACGTGCTGCCGATGGACACCGACGTCGCGCATCTCGAAGTGATCAGCGTCGCGATCCCGCTCGCCAACGGCGACGCGGCGATCCGCGAGGCGACCATCGTCTCGCGCGACGTCGAGCACGACATCGGTCTGCTGAGGATCGGCGGACCGCCGCTCGCGCCGCTGCGCTTCGCCGACTCGACGAAGGTGCGCGAAGGCGAGACGTACGCGTTCACCGGCTTCCCGATCGGCGCGGTGATCGGCCTGTTCCCGACGACGCATCACGCGCTGATCTCGGCGATCACGCCGGTCGTCCTGACGCAGCCGACGGCCCGCACGCTCGACCCCGCGATGATCAAGCGGCTGCGCTCGGAGCGCTATCCGATCTTCCAGCTCGACGCGACCGCTTACCCGGGCAACAGCGGCAGCCCGATGTTCGACGTCGAGACCGGCGACGTCATCGGCGTCGTCAACAGCACGCTCGTGAAGGCGGGCAAGGAATCGGCGCTGACCCAGCCGAGCGGCATCAGCTACGCGATCCCGTCGATCTGGTTCCAGCGCGCCGTCGAGCAGGCGCGCGGCGTCCCGCGCTGACCGGCCTTCGGCGCCCCCCTCGTCGACCGGGCTTCAGTCCTGCCACTTGCCGGCCTTCTTCAGCCGGTTCTGCAACGCGGGCAGCGGCGCGCCGAGCGCGTAGGCGCGCTTCGCCGCGACCGCGGCCTTGTCGGTCTCGCCGAGGTCGAGGTAGAGGATGCCGAGGTTGTAGTCGAAGTCGAAGTTGCTCGGCTCGCCGCGCAGCCGCTCCGCCTCGTCGAGCTGCCGCATCGCCTCCGCCTTGCGCCCGCGGTCCTTCAGGTAGATCGCGTAGATCAGGTGCGGCATCGGGTCGTCCGGTTGCCACCGGAACGCACGGTCGAAGTAGCACTCGGTCGAGTAGCGCGCGCCCTGCACCATCTCCTGGTGATGCATCGCCGAATAGCGCGCCAGCGCCAGCAGCGCGCGGGGGTTGTTCGGGAACGCGCGCAGCGTGTAGTCGACGTCCGCGCCGAACGGGCCGGTATTGCCCTGGAACTGACGCTCGACCTTCGGCGGGAAGTGAAAGTCCTCGACCGTGTGCTTGATGTTCGTCGGCACGGTGCGGTAGTCGAACGGCCCGAACTGTCCCGGCGGCGAGATGGGTCCGCAGACGAACGAGTTGACCGCGCCCGACTGCGCGTGGGCCGATGCCGACAGCAGCGCGGCCAGCAGTCCGGCAGCGGTCGCGATCAGGGGGCGTGCTTGCATGGAGGATCCTCGTGAACGATGCGGAGTCTAGCCCGCGACGACGTCGTCGAGCAGGGCCGCGAATGCTTTCGTGCGTCCCTCGCGGGAGCTGGCGGCGATCGCGTCCGGCGTCGCGATCGATTCGCGGCGCGCGCGGACGCGCGCGATGAACGCGGGAACGGCGGCGGCGATCGCGACGGCGTCGTCGAGCGGCGCGATCGACGTCAGCCCCGCCGCGCGCAGCGTCGTCGCCGTGTCGCCGACCGGGTCGGTCAGCGCGAGCACCGGCCGTTTCGCGCGCACGTATTCGTAGAGCTTCGCGGGGATCTGCTGGTTGCAGTTGCTCGCCTGCAGGATCAGCAGCCCGTCGACGTCGAGCATCTCCTGCAGCGCCGCGGCGTACGGGATCGCCGGCTCGAGCGCGATCAGGTCCGCGACGTCGTGCGCGGCCGCGAGCTCCGCGAGCATCGCGTCGTACGCGCTCGCGCGCAGGCGCAGGCAGAAGTCCGACGACGACAAGACGCCGGCCGACTTCAGCCGGCCGAGCGCCTCGAACAGCGGCCGCGGGTCGCGCTCGTCGGGATACACGACGCCGCTGTGCAGCAGCACGAAGCGACCGCTGGACCCGGCCGACGCCGACGGCGCCCCGCCCCGCTCCGCCTCGGCGCGCGCGAACGTCTCCTCGTCGTAGCCGTTCTCGATGACCACGCTGCGGTCGCCGGGGATGTCGGGATAGCGCTCGCGATAGAGCTCGGCGCATCCGGGCGTCGTGAAGACCGCGGCGCGCGACGCGCGCAACGCGTCTTCCTCGATCGCGCGGTACGCGCGCCAGGCCCGCGGGTCCGCCGGGTAGCCGTCCTGCGCCATCGGGTCGCGGAAGTCGGCGATCCACGGCAGGCCGCTCCTTCGCGCGAGCGCGGCGCCGATCGACGTGCGCGGTCGCGATCGGATACGTCGACCACACGGCGTCGGGGCGGTATCGGCGAATCAACGCCATGCCGCTGCGCACGGCGTCGAAGCGCCACGTCGCCCAGCGGTCGGGCAACGCCAGCGCGCCGGGGTAGCGGCCGAACAGCGACAGGTGGCGCGCCGTGTTGAGCGCGAACGCGCGCCGCACGACGACGCCGTCCGGCACCTCGCGCAGCTGGTCGTCGGACGTGTCCTCGTACGCGCGCGGACTCGCCGTCAGGACGATCGGCTCCCAGCCGAACTTCGGCAGGTTCTGCACGAAGCGCAGCGTGCGCTGGATGCCGCTCGACCCGCGCAGCGGCGGGAAGTGGTAGGCGACCATCAGCAGGCGACGCGGCCTGCCGGCGCCGGACGTCATGCCGGCACGCGGGTGCGGCCGTCGCGATCCGCGTCGCCGGTGGCGCGGCGGTCGGCCGTCGGCGGGGCGATGCGTCGCGACAGCCATTCGGCCGTCAGCTCGGCGACGCGGTCGCGCCAGGCCGCGCGGGAGAACGTGTGGTCGGCACCGGCCACGTCGCAACGCGCGACCCGGCGCTCGTCGAGCAGTCCGGCCCATTCGGCGTCGCGCGTCGCGTGGTCGACGAACTCGCGCGCCGTCAGGTCGTCGCCGGAGCAGATCAGCAGGATGTCGCCGCGGAAGCGCCGCCAGCCGCGCGCCATCCGCGTGCGGAAGTCGAGGGCGGCATCGTCGGACGACCCGTTCGCCTCGTCGTCGCCACGACCGGCTCGGACGCGACGCGCCGCGACGATCGTCGCGAGCAGGCCGCGGACCGCGCGCCACACCCCGATGCGTCCGCCGACGAGGTCGCGCCAGAACGTCGGGTCGACGAGACGGCTCGTGTAGTAATGCTTGAGCTGCGTGCGCGCGAGCCCCGCGTCGCTGCGGACCCACGGGTTCAGCAGCACGAGATGACGGACGCGCGGGTCGCGCGGCGCGTACATCAGCGCGGCCGACGCCGCGTCGCACAGGCCCCAGATCGCGACCTCGTCGACGCTCGGCACGCGCGCCGTGAACGCGTCGATCGCCGCGCGGATGTCGGCGTCGCGCTCGGTGAACGGACGCTCGACGCCGTCGCTGTCGCCCATCCCCGCGCAGTCGAAGCGCATCGCGGCGAAGCCGCGCGCCGCGAGCGCGCGGGCGAGCAGCACGAACTGCCGATGGCTGCCGACGCGATACTGCGGACCGCCGACGACGATCAGCACGCCCAGTCGCGCCGCGAGCCGGCGACGGGTCGAGGCGCGCCGGCGTCGTGACGATGCCGACGAGGTCGGCGTCGCCGGACGCGAACAGGAACGCGTCGTCGCGATACGCGGATGGCGCGAAGGCCGGGGAGGCGCTCATGCGACGCTCGACGGGGCCGCGACCGGACCGGCGATCGCGGCGACGGTCGCGTCGACGAGCGCCGGGCAACGCTCGATCTCCTGCGTCTGCCAGAACGCGGGACCCGCGACCGTCGCGACCGTGACGTCGGACCCGGCCGCCCGCCAGCGCTCGACGACGCGCGTCGCGACCGGCGTCAGCGTCGGCGCCGGCTGCGACGAGACCTCGAGCCAGCGCACGCGCAGCGGGACGCGACCGGCCTGGCCGTCGAGGGGCCCGAGCCGCGCCGCCTCGATCGCGTCCGCGAGCGACGGCGTCAGGCGGTAACCGGCGACCTCGATCGTGCGGCCCGACGCGAGGTCGGCGCGCGGCGACGGCTGCGCGACCTGCGCGACCGGCGTCGACGGCGCGTCGGGCGCCGCCGCGCCGCGCAGCAGGCCGCCGACCGTCTTCAGCCGCAGGAACTGGCCGAGATGCTGCGCGCCGCTGACGACCGGCTGCCACAGCAGCAGGCCGTCGGCATCGGGCGAGCAGTGCTGCGCGAAGCGATCGGCGAGCAGCGCGCCGAGGCGCGTGCCCCACAGCCAGCGCGGCCCCGCCGCGCGCGGCGCCAGCCAGCGCCACGCCGCGTCGAGGTCGGCGAGCCAGCCGGCCCACGTCGCGTCGGCGAAGTCGCCGGCACTGTCGCCGCATCCGGCGAGATCGATCTGCAGCACCGCGTAACCGGCCCGCGCGAGCGCCCGGGCGCCGTCGGCGACGGCGGCGCGCGTCTTGTTCAGCTCCTCGGCGAACGCATGGACCGCGAGCACCGACCCGCGCGGCGGCGCGTCCGCCGCCGGCGCGTGGAAGAAGCAGAAGCGCTCGCCGCCGGGGCCGTCGGCGCCGCGACCGTCGACCGTCAGGAAGAACGGCCCGCGGGCCGGTCGATGCGGGCACGTCAGCTCCCGACCTTCTCTTCGACGAAGCGGCGCAGCGAGCCGAACGTGCCGAACGTCTGCGCGCTGATCTCGTCGTCGCCGATCGCGACGCCGAAGTGTTCCTCGATCGTCGTGATCACCGACACCACGGCCATCGAGTCGAGCTCGGGCAGGCTGCCGAGCAGCGGCGTGTCGTCGGTCAGGCGGTCCGCGCGTTCGTCGAGGCTCAGGATTTCGCCGAGGATCGTTCTCAGGTGCGCATCGACGTTCAAGATGGCTTCTTTCGTTGGAATGGGGTCGATCGTCCGACGCGCCGGCCGGCGCGTGCGCCGAGGCGCCCCTCGCGCCGTTTCGGCAGCCGCGGCGTCGACTGTAGCGCCGGCGCCGCGTCGCGCGATGCTCGCGCGGCTTCAAGTTCGGGCGGCACGGGGCGATATTATAATTTCACGCCCCGCCCGGCGGCACGGCGACGCACCTCGGCGCACATCGGTCGTGAGCGGACGTGCACGGTCATGCCGCCACGCATCGCGCCTTCACCGGCCGAGACGCCGGCAAGGCGCGACCGGCGCCGACCGGACCCCTTCGCATCACCCGACCCACCGCCGCCGCGATCGCGACCGCTCGATGCCTTCACACGCCGGAACGCAGACCGGGACCGCGCCGGACGAGACGTCGTCGCCGCGCTTCCCCATACCGCGCGTCCCGAAGAACCCGGTGCTCGGCTGGTCGTCGTTCGCCCGCGGCGCGTCGGACGCGTCGGTGTCGGACGGCACCGCGATGCTCCCGAGCGTGCTGTCGCTGCCGAACAAGCGCTACGTGACGAGCGCGCGCGTCGCGATCGCGCTCGCGCTGCAGCGTCTCGGCGTCGGACCCGGCGACCGCGTCCTCGTGCCGGCCTACCACTGCCTGTCGATGGTCGAGCCGATCGTGTTCTGCGGCGCCGAGCCGTGCTTCTTCCCGCTGACGCCGGCGCTCGAGGTGCCGGTCGAGACGATCGAGGCGTTCGACCTGACGGGCGTGCGCGCGATGATCGTCACGCACTACTTCGGCTTCCCGCAGGCGATGGCGTCGATCTGCGCGTTCGCCGCGCGCCACGGCATCCACGTCGTCGAGGACTGCGCGCACGCGATCTTCGGCGTCGCCGACGGCCGGCCGATCGGCACGTGGGGCGACTACGCGGCCGTCAGCCTGATGAAGTTCTTTCCCGTGTACGACGGCGGCTGCCTCGTGTCGGCATCGCGCTCGCTCGACGACGTCGCGTTGCACCGGCCGTCGCGCCGCTTCGAAGCCAAGGCGTTGCTGAACTCGATCGAGCGCGGGCTGTTCTATCGTCGCTTCCCCGGCATGCAGGTCGCCGCGAAGACCACGCTCGTGATGAAGGACACGATGTGGCGCGGCATCAAGCGGCTGCGCGCATCGCGCAACGCGCAGCCGTTCGCGTATCACGACCCGGCCGCGTCGGAAGGCATCAACGGCCTCGACCCGGCATGGCTCGACCGTCAGATCTCGTTCGCGTCTCAACAGCTCGTCGAACGCCTGCCGGTCGGTCGCATCGTCGCGCGTCGCCGCGCGAACTACCGACGGCTCGCGTCGGCGCTCGCCGACCTGCCCGGCGCGCGGCCGCTGTTCGCGACGCTGCCCGACGGCGTGGTGCCGTACGTGTTCCCGCTGTGGGTCGATCGTCCGCAGCGCGTGTTCGTGCGGCTGAAGAACGACGCGGTGCCGCTGTTCCGCTGGGAGCGACTGTGGGACGACGACGCCGTGCGCACCGATCCGCAGTCCGCGCGCTACGCGACCGAGATCTTCCAGCTCCCGTGCCATCAGGAGCTGACGGACGGCGACCTCGACTGGATCATCGAGCGCGTGCACGCGGCGTTCGCGGCGGCCGTGTCATGAGCAGGCGCTGGCGAGTCGTTCGCGCGACGGAATTCGCGACGCACGCGTCGCGGTGGGACGCGCTCAACGACGCGGGCTTCCGGTCGCCGGTCCTGCACGCCGACTTCGTCGCGCCGCTGCTGACGCACTTCGGCGACGGCGGCGAGCGGCTCGCGTTCGTCGAGCGGGCCGACGGCGCCTGGTCGCGCGCCGGCCTCTTCGTGCGGTCGGGACCGTTCGTCCACGACCTGTTCCAGCCGTCGCAGGCGCCGCTCGGGCCGTGGCTGCAGGACGACGGGGCGCGCGGACTGCCGGCCGCCGACGAGGCCGCGTCGCTCGCCGCCGCGCTCGGTCCGACGACCGCGATGGTCGGCTTCAGCCAGCTCGATCCCGAGCACGTCGCGCGCGACGCGACGCCGCGCGGCGACCGTCTCGCGATCGACTACATCGACACGGCGCGGATCACGATCGCCGGGACCTTCGACGACTACTGGGCCGCACGCGGCAAGAACCTGCGCTCGAACATGAAGAAACAACGCAACAAGCTCGACGCCGAAGGAGTCGAGCTGCGCTTCGACTGCCTGACGTCGCCGCACGACGTGGCGGGCGCGATCGTCGACTACGGGCGGCTCGAGAGCGCCGGCTGGAAGGCGAGCCGCGGCACCGCCGTCTCGGCCGACAACGCGCAGGGCCGCTTCTATCGCGACGTCTTCGAGCGCTTCGCTTCGCGCGGCATGGCGCGCATCCAGCGCTGCTTCTACGGCGACCGGCTCGCCGCGATGGACCTGTGCATCGTCCACGGCGGCGCGATGGTGATCCTCAAGACGGCGTTCGACGAATCGATCCACGGCACGTCGCCGGCATTCCTGATGCGCCACGACTACCTGCCGGCGATCTTCGCGGCGGGCGAGCCGTCGCGCGTCGAGTTCTACGGCCGCGTGATGGACTGGCACACGAAGTGGAGCGACGAGGTCCGCACGCTCTATCACGCGACGACGTATCGCTGGCCGCTGGTCGCGAAGCTCGACGCGTGGCGTCGCGCGCGGGGCGCGCGTCGCGCCCGGATCGACGTCGAGGCGGCACCCGCATGAACGACCACCTGCTGCATCAACTCATCGTGCGCGCGGCGTCGCGGACGCCGGACGCGCCGGCGCTGCGCGCGCAGGGCCGCGAGGTGTCGTACGCGACGCTCGCCGTCGACGTCGAACGCTTCGCGGGCGCGGTCGTCGCCGCGGGCGTCGCGCGGGCCGAGCGCGTCGCGGTGTACCTCGACAAGCGCGTCGAATTCGTCGTGTCGGTGTTCGGGACCGCGGCCGCCGGCTGCGCGTTCGTGCCGGTCAACCCGTTGCTCAAGAGCGACCAGGTCGCGTACATCCTCGCGGACTGCGACGTGCGGCTGCTCGTCACGACGCGCGACCGCTACGCCGGCCTTCGCGACGCGCTCGCCGCCTGCCCGGCGCTGACCGGCGTCGTGCTCGTCGACGGGCTCGACGACGAGTCGGCGACGTCGGACGCGACGCATCGAGCGATCGCGTGGGACGCGTTCGTCGCGGGTCGCGGCACGCCGCACCGCGTGATCGATGCCGACATGACGGCCATCCTCTACACGTCGGGCAGCACCGGGAAGCCGAAGGGCGTCGTGCTGTCCCATCGCAACATGGTCGCCGGCGCGAAGAGCGTCGCGAGCTATCTCGAGAACCGGCCCGGCGATCGCCTGCTCGCGGTGCTGCCGCTGTCGTTCGACGCCGGCTTCAGCCAGCTGACGACCGCGTTCGCGTCGGGCGCGACGACCGTGCTGATGAACTACCTGCTGCCGCGCGACGTGCTCGATGCGCTCGACGCGGAGAAGATCACCGGCCTGACCGCCGTGCCGCCGCTGTGGATCCAGCTCGCGGCGCTGAAGTGGCCGGCCTCGATCACGACGCACCTGCGCTACATCGCGAACACCGGCGGCCGCATGCCGCGCGCGACGCTCGACCGGCTGCGCGCGCACCTGCCCGAGACGAAGCCGTTCCTGATGTACGGCCTGACCGAGGCGTTCCGCTCGACCTACCTGCCGCCGGACGAGGTCGATCGACGGCCCGACTCGATCGGCCGCGCGATCCCGAACGCCGAGATCCTCGTGCTGCGCGAGGACGGCAGCGAATGCGACGCCGACGAGCCGGGCGAGCTGGTCCATCGCGGCGCGCTGGTCGGCATGGGCTACTGGAACGATCCCGCGAAGACCGCCGAGCGCTACAAGCCGCTGCCGCGCGCGCCCGGATCGCCGACGTCGGCGGCCTCGTGATGCCCGAGATCGCCGTGTTCTCCGGCGACACCGTGCGCCGCGACGCCGAAGGCTACCTCTACTTCATCGGCCGCCGCGACGAGATGATCAAGACGTCCGGCTACCGCGTCAGCCCGACCGAGGTCGAGGAGGCGCTGTACGCGACGCGGCCTGCTGGCCGAGGTCGCGGCGTTCGGCGTCGAGCATCCGGTGCTCGGGCAGGCGATCGTCGTCGATCGCGATGGCGGCCGACGCGACGACCCGGTCGACGCGACGCGCGTCAAGCGCGCCTGCCAGCGCGCGCTGCCGGCGTGGATGCTGCCGGCGGTCGTCGAACTCCGCAGCGCCGCGCTGCCGCGCAATCCGAACGGCAAGATCGACCGCAAGCGGCTCGCGACCGAGTTCGTCAATCCGTTCGTCGGCGCCGAATCGCCGCGCGCGGCCGCCGCATGAACGACCGACCGAGGCCGCGTCCACGCGCCGACCGACGGCTTCCCGTTCGTCGACGGACGTCTGCACCGTCGGCGGCATCCGCGATCGACCGGCTCGCCGCGCGCGTCGGCCAGCACGCCGTTCTACGCGTACGACCGCGCGCTGCTGTCGCGACGCGTCGCCGAGCTGCGCGCGCACCTGCCGCCGTCGATCAGCCTGCACTTCGCGATGAAGGCGAACCCGATGCCGGCGCGTCGTGATGCACATGGCGCGCGAGGTCGACGGCATCGACGTCGCCTCGGGCCGCGAGCTCGCGGTCGCGCTCGACGCCGGCATGGACCCGCGCGACATCAGCTTCGCCGGACCCGGCAAGCAGCGCCGGCGAGATCGCGCCAGGCGATCGCGGCCGGCGTGCTGATCAACGTCGAGTCGCCGCGGCGAGCTCGCGACGATCGCGCGCGTCGCGACGTCGCTCGGCCTCACCGCGCGCGTCGCGATCCGCGTCAATCCCGACTTCGAGCTGAAGTCGTCCGGCATGAAGATGGGCGGCGGGCCGAAGCCGTTCGGCATCGACGCGGAAGCGCTGCCCGACCTGCTGCCGACGATCGTCGGCGCCGCTCGCGTTCGAGGGCTTCCACATCTTCAGCGGCTCGCAGAACCTGCGCGCCGAGTCGATCGTCGAGGCGCAGACGAAGGCGCTCGAGCTCGCGCTCCGCCTCGCCGCGCACGCGCCGGCGCCGGTGCGCACGCTGAACCTCGGCGGCGGCTTCGGCATCCCGTACTTCCCCGGCGAGGAGCGTCTCGACGTCGCGACCGTCGGCCGCCACCTGCACGCGCTCGTCGACGACGCGAAGCGCGCATTGCCCGAGGCCGAGATCGTCGTCGAGCTCGGCCGCTACCTCGTCGGCGAGGCCGGCGTCTACGTCGCGCGCGTCGTCGATCGCAAGGTGTCGCGCGGGCAGGTCTTCCTCGTCACCGACGGCGGCCTGCATCACCATCTGTCGGCGTCGGGCAACTTCGGCCAGGTGATCCGCAAGAACTATCCCGTCGCGGTCGGCACGCGCGACGCCGACGCGCGAACGCGAGGCCGCCTCGGTCGTGGGCCCGCTGTGCACGCCGCTCGACCTGCTCGCCGACCGGATGGACCTCGCCCGCGCCGACGTCGGCGACCTCGTCGTCGTGTTCCAGTCGGGCGCGTACGGCCTCACCGCGAGTCCGGCCAACTTCCTCAGTCATCCCGCGGCCGCCGAAGTCCTGGTCTGAGCGCCGCCCCGTCCCGATGATCAAGGCGATCGCGTTCGACGCGTACGGAACCATCTTCGACGTCCAGTCGGTCGGCGTGCTCGCCGAACGCCTGTTCCCCGGCCACGGCGACGCGCTCGCGCAGCTCTGGCGCGTGAAGCAGATCGACTACACGCGGCTGCGGACGATGTCGGACCGCTACGCCCCGTTCTCGAAGGTCACGCGCGACGCGCTCGGGTACGCGGCGCGCGCGCTCGGCCTCGCGCTCGACGCGGCGCAGGCCGAGGCGCTGATGGTCGAATACGACCGGCTCGCCGTCTTCCCGGACTCCGCGGCGGCGCTGAAGAAGCTGAAGAACCTCCACGTCCCGATGGCGATCCTGTCGAACGGCGATCCGCCGATGCTCGAGGCGGTCGTCTCGTCGGCGGCGCTCGACGGCGTGTTCGATCACCTGCTGTCGGTCGACCGCGTCGGCCGCTTCAAGACCGCGCCGGAGTGCTACGCGCTCGGTCCGCAGGCGTTCGGCCTCGACGTCGCGGACATCCTGTTCGTGTCCAGCAATGGCTGGGACGCGTGCGGCGCCGCGTGGTTCGGCTACACGACGTTCTGGATCAACCGCGCCGGCGCGCCGCTGGAGGCGCTCGACGTCGAGCCGGCGGCGACCGGACGCACGATGCACGACGTCCTCGCGTTCGTTGCCGCTCATAATGCGGCTCGCGGCCAGTAGACCTCCGGCTGCCCGTCCCGGCCCTCGGCAGGCCGCGGACGCTTCCACGCACAACACTTCCACGGAGTCCGTATGACCGACCTTCCCGAGGGCATGACGATCGATGCCGAGATCACGCCCGAGTTCGCCGAGATCCTCACCCCCGATGCGCTCGCGCTCGTCGCGACACTGGTCCGCGCGTTCGAACCGCGCCGGCGGGAGCTGCTCGCCGCGCGCGCCGCGCGCGCGAAGCAGCTCGACGCCGGTGCGAGGCTCGACTTCCTGCCGGACACGAAGGCGATCCGCGACGGCGACTGGACGATCGCGCCGATCCCCGACGCGCTGCAGTGTCGCCGCGTCGAGATCACCGGGCCGACCGACGCGAAGATGGTCATCAACGCGTTCAACTCGGGCGCCGACAGCTACATGACCGACTTCGAGGACAGCAACTCGCCGACCTGGGCGAACCTGATCCAGGGGCAGATCAACCTGAAGAAGGCGATCCGCCGCGAGCTGACGTTCTCGCAGGAGTCGCCGGCCGGCACGAAGAGCTACAAGCTCGCGGACAAGGTCGCCACGCTGCAGGTGCGCCCGCGCGGCTGGCACCTCGACGAGAAGCACGTGCGTCTCGACGGCCGCCGCATCTCCGGCGGCATCTTCGACTTCGCGCTGTTCATGTTCCACAACGCGAAGGAACAGCTCGCGCGCGGCGCCGGCCCGTACTTCTACCTGCCGAAGATCGAGTCGCATCTCGAGGCGCGTCTCTGGAACGACGTCTTCGTGACGACGCAGGACGAGCTCGGCCTTCCGCGGGGCACGATCAAGGCCACGGTGCTGATCGAGACGATCATCGCGGCGTTCGAGATGGACGAGATCCTCCACGAGCTGCGCGAGCATTCGGCCGGCCTCAACGCCGGACGCTGGGACTACATCTTCTCGTGCATCAAGAAGTTCAAGGTCGACGACGACTTCTGCCTCGCCGATCGCGCGAAGGTCACGATGACGGCGCCGTTCATGCGCGCGTACGCGCTGCTGCTGCTGAAGACCTGCCACCGGCGCGGCGCGCCGGCGATCGGCGGCATGAGCGCGCTGATCCCGATCAAGAACGACCCGGTGAAGAACGAGGCCGCGATGGCCGGCATCATCGCCGACAAGCGGCGCGACGCGACCGACGGCTACGACGGCGGCTGGGTCGCGCACCCGGGCCTCGTCGAGGCGTCGATGAAGGAGTTCGTCGCGGTGCTCGGCGACCGGCCGAACCAGTTCGACAAGCAGCTCCCCGACTTCCACGCGAGCGCCGCCGACCTGCTCGACTTCCGGCCCGAGCAGCCGATCACCGAGGCCGGGCTGCGGATGAACATCAACGTCGGCATCCACTACGTCGGCGCCTGGCTCGGCGGCAACGGCTGCGTGCCGGTCCACAACCTGATGGAGGACGCGGCGACGGCCGAGATCAGCCGCAGCCAGGTGTGGCAGTGGATCCGCTCGCCGAAGGGCAGGCTCGAGGACGGGCGCAAGATCACGGCCGACCTCGTCCGCTCGCTGGTGCCCGAGGAGCTCGCGAAGATCAAGGCCGGCGGCTTCGAAGGCCGCTTCGATCGCGCGGCCGAAGTGTTCACCGAGATGAGCACGAAGCCGGAGTTCGAGGAGTTCCTCACGTTGCCGTTGTACGAGGAGATCGCCTGACGATCGGGCGACGCGGTGGCCGCGTCGGCGTCGGCCGCGCGTCCGCCATCGCATCGACGATCCGTTCCTTTCCGGGAGACCGCATGACGCATCCGATCCGCCTGTTCGCCGCCGCGCTGCCGTTCGTCATCGCGGCCTGCGGCACCGTCGACCGCGCCACCACCGCATCCGACACGTCGTCGGCGGGCGTCGCCGTTCCCGACGTTCCCGCGTCGATCGCCGTGCCGTCGGGCAACCGCCTCGCGTTCACGCTGAAGGGCTCGGGGCTGCAGCACTACGAGTGCCGTGCGAAGGCCGGCGGCCACGAGTGGGCGCTCGTCGGGCCCGAGGCCGCGCTCAGGGACCGCAGCGACGCGCTGGTCGGCCGTCACTACGGCGGCCCGACGTGGGAGCACGCCGACGGCAGCAAGGTGACCGGCAAGGTCGTCGCCGACGCCGCCGCGCCGACCGCGGGCAACATCCCATGGCTGTTGCTGAAGGGCACGCCGAGCGGCAACGGCGCGTTCGCCGGCACGACGTACGTGCAGCGCATCGAGACGAGCGGCGGCACCGCGCCGTCGGACCCGTGCAACGCGTCGCTCGTGGGCACGAAGAAGTCGACGCGCTACTCGGCGGACTACCGCTTCTTCAAGGGCTGAGTCGAGCGCTCGTCCCGGGGAATCGAACCGGCGGTCGGACGAGGGACTCGGAAGAGGCTCGGCCGCGAGCGTCGGCCGAAGTCCGCCACGCGGCAACCGCCGACGCCCCGGGGACGCGACGCCGTCGCGTCGGCGTCGATACCCCGCGGCTCACGTCCCGCCGAGGAAGTCCCGCTTGCCGACCGGCACGCCGTTGTGACGCAGGATCGCGTACGCGGTCGCGCAGTGGAAGTAGAAGTTCGGCATCGCCATGTGGTTCAGGTAGGCGAGGCCCTTGAAGTCGACCGTCCGGTCGCGCAGCTTGAGCGTGATGTCGCGATCGATGCCGGCGTCGACGTCCGCCTTCGACACGCTGTCGACGAACGCGATCACCTTCGCGATGCGCGCCTTCAGCTCGTCGACGGTCGTCTCCTCGTCGGGGAACGCCGGCACCGCGACGCCGGCCAGCCGCGCCGACGCGCCCTTCGCGAAGTCGCACGCGAGCTGCACCTGCTGCACCAGCGGGAACATGTCCGGATAGAGACGCGACTGCAGCAGGACCGCGGGCTCGACGTGGCGCGCCGCGCAGTCGTCGACCATCCTGTCGAGCAGCGCGGACAGCGCGCCGAGCATCCGCTTGAACACCGGCACCGACACGTCGTACAGGCCACAGGTCATGCGTCGTCCTCCGATTTGAGATCGGCGCGACTCTAGCAGGTCGATGCCGCGGTCCGGTGCGCGGCGTCGATGGGACCCGGCCGCGGCGCGCACCAGCGAAGCGCCGATGCCCCTGTCCAACGCACGCAGGGCCCGCGAATGAGGCGTCGGGTCACCCCAGGCTTCGCTCCGCGGCGCGTTCGAGGGACGTCGACGGGACGTGCTCCGCCGCATGCGACACGCGCGCCGGTCGCCTGGAAGCCCCCGGTGCACGGTCGTCGTGCTTCGAATGCAACCACCGCATGGCACAGCTTTCGCTAAACCCTGCGTGCTCGTCTCTTCGCTGACATTGCCCTCGATGCACGTCCTGGCAAGGCCCACTCCTTCTCCGATCGACACGCCCGACCCGGACCCCGCCTTCATCGCCTACGACGAACGGGTCCGCCGGGCGCCGCGGGTCGGACCGCTCGCGGGACGCACGCTCGCGGTGAAGGACAACATCGACGTGGCCGGCTTCGCGACGACCGCGGGCTGCCCGGCCTATCGCTACGACCCACGCGCGTCGGCGGCGGTCGTCGATCGGCTCGAGGTCGCGGGCATGCACGTCGTCGGCAAGACGAATCTCGACCAGTTCGCGTGCGGTCTCGTCGGAACGCGCTCTCCGTACGGCGCCGTGCCGAACCCGTTCGACGCGCGCTACGTCAGCGGCGGCTCGAGCTCGGGCTCGGCGGTCGCGGTCTCGACCGGCCGCGTGCACGCGGCGCTCGGCACCGACACCGCCGGTTCGGGACGCGTCCCGGCGGCGTTCAACAACATCGTCGGACTGAAGCCGACGCGCGGACTGATCAGCACGCGCGGCGTGGTCCCCGCGTGTCGGCATCTCGACTGCGTGTCGATCTTCGCGACGACGGTCGCCGATGCCGTCGACGTGTTCGCGGCCGCGGTCGGCCCGGACGCCGACGACCCGCATTCGCGCACGCTGCCGCTCGACGCAGGTCCGATGCCCGCGACATTCCGCATCGGCGTGCCGGACGCCGCGCACCTCGCGTTCTTCGGCGACGACGCGTATGCGGAAGCGTTCGACGACGCGCTGCGACGGCTCGCGTCGCACGGCGCCCTGATCGCGCCGTTCGACTTCGCACCGATGGCCGAGGTCGCCCGGTCGCTGTACGACGGGCCGTGGGTCGCCGAACGCTACGCCGCGATCGCGTCGTTCTTCGACACGCACGAGCACGAGATGGACCCCGTCGTCCGCGCGATCGTCGGCGGCGGACGGCGCTACTCGGCCGCCGACGTGTTCGCCGCGATCGACGCGGTCGAGCTCGCGAAGAAGCGCGCGGCGACGCTCTGGGACCGCTTCGACGCGCTCGTCGTGCCGACCGCGCCGACGACCTACACGCTGCAGCAGGTCGCGGCCGACCCCGTCGCCCTGAATCGCAACCTCGGCGCGTACACGAACTTCGTCAACCTGCTCGACCTCGCCGCGATCGCGGTGCCGTCGGCGATGCTCGCGAACGGGCTGCCGTTCGGCATCACGCTGATCGGGCCCGCCGGCAGCGACCTGCGGCTCGCCGATCTCGCGCAGCGCTATCACCATGCGAGCGGGCTGACGCTCGGCGCGACCGGCCGCGCGATGCCCGCGCCGCGCGCGCTCGCGCGACCGGCCGGCGCGACGGACGCCACGACGGTCGACGTCGCCGTCGTCGGAGCGCACCTGTCCGGCCTGCCGCTGAACGGACAGCTCGTCGAGCGCGGCGCGACGCTCGTCGGCGCGGTGCAGACGGCGCCCTGCTATCGGCTGTTTGCACTGCCCGGCAGCGTGCCGCCGCGACCGGGCCTGGTCCGCGTCGCCGAAGGCGGCCTGCCGATCGCGGCCGAGGTGTGGCGGATGGCGGTCGATCGCTACGGCTCGTTCGTCGCCGGCATCCCCGCGCCGCTCGGCGTGGGCTCGGTCGAGCTGTCCGACGGATCGCGGGTCCAGGGTTTCCTGTGCGAAGGCGTGGCGACGATCGACGCCGAGGACATCAGCCGTCACGGCGGCTGGCGCGCGTATCTCGCGTGTCGCGGGTGAGCCGCCGCCCGCATCGCCTGCACCACCGATTTCGTCTCGAGGCGCCCTGCCGCATGCCCGCAGCAGGGACGCTGGCTTCCAACACCGCGGGCGCGCCGACACAGAGGAACTGACATGCGCAGAAGAGGTTTCATCCACACCACGCTCGCGGTCTCGCTTGCCGTCGCCGGGTTCGGCACGACGCTCGTCGCGAACGCCGCCGACACGATCAAGGTCGGCATCCTGCATTCGCTGTCCGGGACGATGGCCATCTCCGAGACGTCGCTGAAGGACGTCGCGCTGATGACGATCGACGAGATCAACGCGAAGGGCGGCGTGATGGGCAAGAAGCTCGAGCCGGTCGTCGTCGACCCGGCGTCGAACTGGCCGCTGTTCGCCGAGAAGGCGCGCGGCCTGCTGTCGCAGGACAAGGTCGCCGTCGTGTTCGGCTGCTGGACGTCGGTGTCGCGCAAGTCGGTGAACCCGGTGTTCAAGGAGCTCAACGGCCTGCTGTTCTACCCGGTCCAGTACGAAGGCGAGGAGCTCGAGAAGAACGTGTTCTATACCGGCGCCGCGCCGAACCAGCAGGCGATCCCGGCGGTCGAGTACCTGATGAGCAAGGAAGGCGGCGGCGCGAAGCGCTGGGTCCTGCTCGGCACCGACTACGTGTATCCGCGCACGACGAACAAGATCCTGCGCGCGTTCCTGAAGTCGAAGGGCGTCGCCGACGACGACATCATGGAGGACTACACGCCGTTCGGGCACAGCGACTACCAGACGATCATCGCGCGCATCAAGACGTTCGCGTCGGCCGGCAAGAAGACCGCGGTCGTCTCGACGATCAACGGCGACTCGAACGTGCCGTTCTACAAGGAGCTCGGCAACTCGGGCATCAAGGCGACCGACGTCCCGGTCGTCGCGTTCTCGGTCGGCGAGGAAGAGCTGCGCGGCGTCGACACGAAGCCGCTCGTGGGCCAGCTCGCGGCGTGGAACTACTTCGAGTCGATCAAGAACCCGACGAATACGGACTTCATCAAGAAGTACAAGGCCTACGCGAAGGCGCACAACCTGCCGAACGCCGACACGGTCGTGACGAACGATCCGATGGAGGCCACCTACGTCGGCATCAACATGTGGAAGCAGGCGGTCGAGAAGGCGAAGTCGACCGACACCGACAAGGTGATCGCGGCGATGGGCGGCCAGACGTTCAAGGCGCCGGACGGCTTCACGATCGAGATGGATCCGAAGAACCATCACCTGCACAAGCCGGTGTTCATCGGCGAGATCCAGCCCGACGGTCAGTTCAAGGTCGTCTGGAAGACGAAGGAGCCGATCAAGGCGCAACCTTGGAGCCCGTTCGTCGCCGGCAACGAGAACAAGAAGGACTATCCGGACGTCGCGGTCGGCGAGACCGGCGCGGCCCCGGCGGCCCTGAAGAAGTGATCGCGGCCTGACGTCGTGACGTCGATGGAGCGTCGCCGCATGGACGGCATCGTCGCCCGCTTCCCCGCCGTTGTCCCGGGCGGGGACGGCGGCGTGCCGTCGGGCGTGGCGGAGACGCTCCGTCGATCGCGTTGCACATCGCGGGCGCGTCCGACGACGCGTCCGCTCCTCGCAGGCCTCGCCCGGTCGATCGGGCCCTGGCTGTTCCTGCTGCTATCGCTGCTCGTCGGACGACCGGCCTTCGCCGCGATCGACGCGGACATCGCGAAGATGCTGGCGAGCGACGACTCGGATCAGAAGGTCGCGGCGATCGCGAAGCTCGGCGTGCTCGCGACGCCCGACGCCGTCGCGCTGCTGAAGGCCTTGCGCGACGAGACGGTCTACGTGACGACCGACGGGCGCCTGCTCGTGGCCGACGCCGACGGCAACGCCGTCGATCCGGTGACCGACGCGAAACTGAAGCTGCCGGACGGCGCCGACAACATCACGATCAACAATCGGCTGCGCGGCGCGCTCGACGCGGCCGACTCGGGCCTCGACCTGCTGTCGCCCGACGTCGCGAAGCGTCGCGCCGCCGCGAAGGCGCTCGAACAGACCGCGGCCGTCGAGCAGCTGCCGCTGATCCAGCGCGCGCTCGCCGCCGAACAGGACGCGGAGACGCGCGAGTCGCTCGCGCTGACCGCGTCGACGCTGGAGCTGAAGAGTCCCGACGCGGCCGTGCGCCGCAAGGCGGCCGAGCGGCTCGCCGAGAGTCCGAATGCGTCGGTGCAGCCGCTGCTCGCCGCGCTCGCCGAGCCGGACGCGCAGGGGCGTTACGCGGAGCCGGACCCCGGCGTCCGCAGCGTGGCCGCGCAGTCGCTGCGCACGGTGACGTCGCGCGTCAAGCGCGCCGAATACCTCGGCAACGCGTTCTACGGGATCAGCCTCGCGAGCATCCTGCTGCTCGCGGCGCTCGGCCTCGCGATCACGTTCGGCCTGATGGGCATCATCAACATGGCGCACGGCGAGCTGCTGATGATCGGCGCCTACTCGACGTACCTCGTGCAGAGCGCGTTCCGCCAATGGTTTCCCGCGGCGATCGAGTGGTACGTCTTCGCCGCGCTGCCGGTCGCGTTCGTCGTGTCCGGCGCGGTCGGCATGGTCCTCGAACGCAGCGTCATCCGCTGGCTGTACGGCCGTCCGCTCGAGACGCTGCTCGCGACCTGGGGCATCAGCCTGATCCTGCAGCAGGCCGTGCGATCGATCTTCGGCGCGCAGAACGTCGAGGTGTCGAATCCCGACTGGATGTCGGGCGGCATCACGGTGCTCGGCGGCGTCGTGCTCGCGTGGAACCGCATCGTCATCATCGTCTTCGCGGCGCTCGTCGTGCTGCTCGTGTGGGTGCTGCTGAATCGGACGCGGCTCGGGCTGTTCGTTCGCGCCGTCACGCAGAACCGCCGCATGGCCGACTGCGTCGGCGTGCCGACCGGCCGCGTCGACATGCTGACGTTCGGGCTCGGCTCCGGCATCGCCGGCCTCGGCGGCGTCGCGCTGTCGCAGCTCGGCAACGTCGGGCCCGACCTCGGCCAGAGCTACATCGTCGACTCGTTCATGGTCGTCGTGCTGGGCGGCGTCGGGCAGCTCGCCGGCACGTCATCGCGGCGCTCGGCCTCGGCGTGGTCAACAAGTTCCTCGAAGCCGGTCGCCGGCGCGGTGCTGGCGAAGATCATGGTGCTGGTCTTCATCGTCGTGTTCATCCAGAAGCGGCCGCAGGGGCTGTTCGCGCTGAAGGGCCGGAGCGTCGACTGATGGACGCGACCGTCGCCCGCCCCGTCCGCACGGTCAGCTACGCGCCGCCGCGCCCCGGCCTGTTCACGCGGCCGGCTGGAGCGGGCTCGTCGCCGCGACGATCGTGCTCGCGTGCTGGTGCCGCTGCTGAACCTGTCGTGCCGGCGGCAGCGCGCTGCACTGTCGGCGACTACGCGATCGCGCTGGTCGGCAAGATCATGTGCTACGCGATCTGCCGCGCTGGCGATGGACCTGATCTGGGGCTACACCGGCATCCTGTCGCTCGGCCACGGCCTGTTCTTCGCGCTCGGCGGCTACGCGATGGGCATGTACCTGATGCGCCAGATCGGCCGCGACGGCAACTACCAGCAGCGACCTGCCCGACTTCATGGTGTTCCTCGACTGGAAGGCGTACCCCTGGTACTGGGCGTTCACCGATCACTTCGTGGTACGCGATGCTGCTCGTCGTGCTCGTGCCCGGCGTGCTCGCGTTCGTGTTCGGCTTCTTCGCGTTCCGCTCGCGCATCAAGGGCGTGTACTTCTCGATCATCACGCAGGCGATGACGTTCGCCGGCGATGCTGCTGTTCTTCCGCAACGAGACCGGCTTCGGCGGCAACAACGGCTTCACCGACTTCAAGCGCATCCTCGGCATCCCGATCACGGCGCCGTCGACGCGCATGGTGCTGTTCGTGCTCACCGGCTCGCGATGCTGATCGCGTTCTACCTGATGGCGCGCGCGATGCTGGTCGCTCAGCAAGTTCGGCCGCGTGCTGCAGGCGATCCGCGACGCCGAGAGCCGCGTGATGTTCACCGGCTACGACCCGCTGTGGTTACAAGCTGTCGATCTGGATGCTGTCGGCCGTGATGTGCGGCATCGCCGGCGCGCTGTACGTGCCGCAGGTCGGCATCATCAACCCGGGCGAGATGTCGCCGCGCGAACTCGATCGAGATGGCGATCTGGGCCGCGGTCGGCGGCCGCGGCACGCTGATCGGTCCGATCATCGGCGCCGTTCTTCGTCAACGGCGCGAAGAGCTGGTTCACGCAGGCGTTCCCCGAGTTCTGGCTGTACTTCCTCGGCTCGCTGTTCATGCTGGTCACGCTGTTCCTGCCGCAGGGCATCGTCGGGCTGTTCCGCAGGCTCGTGCGCACACGCCGCTCGCCGGAGGACGTGACGGTCGACGCACCGCCGGTGCCGCCGCCGACGCCGCCGCACGCGCTCCGGGACGCCGAGCTCGACGAAGCGGTGGCGACGCCATGAGCTCCGACGTCATCGGCTGTCGCGCGACCCGGACGACGGCCCGCCGTCGCCCGGCGATGGCTTCGCGAGCTATGGCCGCGTCGCCGGCGAAGGCCTCGACACGACGCACGGCGCGATCCTCTACCTCGACGACGATCAGCGTCAGCTTCGACGGCTTCAAGGCGCTGAACGCGCTGACGCTCGACGATCGACGTCGGCGAGCTGCGCTGCATCATCGGCCCGAACGGCGCCGGCAAGACGACGATGATGGACGTCATCACCGGCAAGACGCGGCCCGACGCCGGCACCGCGTTCTTCGGCCAGACCATCGACCTGACTGCGCCTGCGCGAGCCGCAGATCGCGCGCGCCGGCATCGGCCGCAAGTTCCAGAAGCCGACGGTGTTCGAGGACCTAGCGGTGTTCGAGAACCTCGAGCTCGCGCTGAAGACCGACACGCGGCGTGCGCGCCGACGCTGTTCGCGAAGCTGTCGGGCGCGCAGCGCGACGCGCATCGACGACGATGCTCGCAGCTGATCCACCTGCAGGACCGAGCGCGCACGCGCATCGCCGGCCTGCTGTCGCACGGCCAGAAGCAGTGGCTGGAGATCGGCATGCTGCTGGTGCAGGAGCCGCAGCTGCTGCTGCTCGACGAGCCCGTGGCCGGCATGACCGACGAGGAGACCGAGCGCACCGCCGAGCTGTTCACGACGCTGCGCGGCAAGCACTCGCTGGTGGTCGTCGAGCACGACATGGAGTTCGTCGACGTGCTGACGCAGGGCGACGGCAAGGTGACCGTGCTGCACGAAGGCTCGGTGCTGGCGGAGGGCCGCTGCCGAGGTGCAGGCCAACGAGCGGGTCATCGAGGTCTACCTGGGACGATGACGACCGCAATGGCAACGGCGATGACGATGGCGATGGCGATGACGCTGACGACGCGCGCGACCGGACGGTGATGCGAATGACGATGCGCGCGTACTCGACGCGCACGCCTCTTCGCTCGTCGTTCCCGCGAAGGCGGGAACCCAGCGGCTTCCGAAGCGGAGGCGTGGCCGATGCAACGACACGGGGTTCCCGCTTGCGCGGGAACGACGAGACCTTCCGATGCTGAGCGTCGAGGACATCAACCAGTACTACGGCGGCTCCCACACCCTGCGCGGCGTGTCGCTCACCGCCGAGCGGGGCGGTGCACCGCGCTGCTCGGCCGCAACGGCGTCGGCAAGACGACGCTGCTCAAGAGCCTGATGGGCGTGCTGCCGTCGCGAGCGGCACGCATCCTGTTCGACGGCGCCGACATCACGAAGCTGTCGCCGTACGCGCGCGCCGCGCGCGGCATCGCGCTACGTGCCGCAGGGCCGCGAGATCTTCGCCCGCCTGACCGTCGAGGAGAACCTGCGCATGGGCCTGGCGACGAAGCCGTCGGCCCGCGCGAAGCGCATCGACCCGGCCGTCTTCGAGCTGTTCCCCGTGCTGAAGCAGATGCTCGGCCGCCGCGGCGGCGACCTGTCGGGCGGCCAGCAGCAGCAGCTCGCGATCGCGCGCGCGCTGGCGCCGGACCCGAAGCTGCTGATCCTCGACGAGCCGACCGAAGGCATCCAGCCGTCCATCATCAAGGACATCGGGCGCGTGATCCGCATGCTGCGCGACCGCGGCGACATGGCGATCGTGCTGTGCGAGCAGTACTTCGACTTCGCGCGCGCGCTCGCCGACCAGTTCGTCGTGCTGTCGCGCGGCGCGGTCGTACGCGCCGGGTCGCGCGCCGAGATGGAAGGCAACGACGTGCGCGAGCTGCTGTCGGTGTGACGGCGGACGCGGTCTGCGACGCGGCACGCGGGATCACCCGGCTGGCGGCGCCGGCCTGCGGTACCGTGCGGCACGACGACGACCGCGACGCGCGACGATCCGATGAACGACCGATGGACGACCACCCTGCCCGCCCGGCCGCTGATGCCCGCCGCGCCGGACGCGACGCCGGACCTCGCGACGCCGGCCGCCACGCCGGGCGCGACGGCGATCGTCACGACGCCGGCCGGGGCACCGACGGCGACGCCACTGTTCGCGACGCCGGATCGAACGCCGACCGCGAGGCCGCGCGTCGCGACGCCGTCGGCCGCGCCGCGGCACTGGAACGCGCGACTCGAACTCGGGATCGAGCGTCGCGGCGACGTCAGCGTCGCGACGCACCGACGTCACGTCGGGCCGCTGCGACTGCAGAAGCCGCTCTATCCCGAGGGGCCGGAGGTCGTGCACCTGCTGCCGATCCATCCGCCGGCCGGCATCGCCGGCGGCGACCGCCTCGAGCTCGAGCTCGAGGTCGGACGCGAACGCGCGGGCGCTGGTGACGACGCCCGGCGCGACGAAGTGGTATCGCTCGGACGGCGCGCGCGCGCATCAGCACGTCGCGATGCGCGTCGCGCGCGGGGCGTCGCTCGAATGGCTGCCGCAGGAGAGCATCGTCTTCGACGGCGCCGACGTCGACGCCTCGGTCGCGATCGCATGCGAACGCGGCGCGACGTGCATCGGCTGGGACATCGTCGCGCTCGGACGGTCCGCGTCGGGCGAACGCTTCGCGCGCGGCGCGCTGCGTCAGGACCTGACGCTGTCGTGCGACGGCCGGACGATGTGGCGCGAGCGGGCGCGGCTCGCGGCGGGCGACGCGCTGCGCGACTCGGCGGTCGGCTGGAACGGGCGACCGGTCGCCGGCGTGTTGTGGGCGTTCGGCGCGACGCTTCCCGAGGCCACGCTCGACCAGTGTCGCGAGCAGGCGATGCGACGTCCCGAGGCCGGCCTGACGACGCTCGCCGACGGGCTGGTCGTGGCCCGCGCGCTGTCCGACTCGACCGAAGTCGTCCGCGCGCTGTTCGAGCGGCTGTGGGCGACGCTCCGTCCGGGGCTGACCGGACGGCCGGCGACGCCGCCGCGGATCTGGTCGACGTGACGATGCGACGCGGACCGATCGGCTCGTCGCGCCGCGTCGACCCACGCCCGGGCGCGGCACAATGCGCGGACGCGTGCGCGATCCTGCGCGCGACCCGACCGTTTCGAAGGACCGCATGGAACTGACGCCGCGCGAGAAGGACAAGCTGCTGCTGTTCACCGCCGCGCTCGTCGCCGAGCGCCGGCGCGCGCGCGGGCTGAAGCTCAACTACCCCGAGACCGTCGCGTTCATCTCGGCCGCGATCCTGGAAGGCGCGCGCGACGGCCGCAGCGTCGCCGACCTGATGCACTTCGGCACGACGCTGCTGACGCGCGCCGACGTGATGGACGGCGTGCCGGAGATGATCCCCGACATCCAGGTCGAGGCGACGTTTCCCGACGGCACCAAGCTCGTCACCGTCCACCATCCGGTGGCCTGAATCGATCGATCGGACGCGACATGATCCCCGGAGAACTGATGCCGCTCGACGGCGACGTCGAGCTCAACGCCGGTCGCGAGACCGTCACGGTCGTCGTCGCGAACAGCGGCGACCGGCCGGTGCAGGTCGGCTCGCACTTCCACTTCTTCGAGGTCAACGACGCGCTCGCGTTCGACCGCGCGGCCGCGCGCGGCTTTCGTCTCGACATCGCGGCGGGCACCGCGGTGCGCTTCGAGCCGGGCCAGTCGCGGACCGTCGGCTCGTCGCGCTCGCCGGCGACGCGTCGTCTACGGCTTCAACGGCGCGGTGATGGGCCCGCTCGATCGGAAGGCGAGGCGACTGATGGCGACGCGCATCGCGCCGGCAGGCCTATGCCGAGATGTACGGCCCGACCGACCGGCGACCGCGTGCGGCTCGCCGACACCGCGCTCGTCATCGAGGTCGAGCACGACCACACGATCCTACGGCGAGGAGGTGAAGTTCGGCGGCGGCAAGGTGATCCGCGACGGCATGGGCCAGAGCCAGCGGATGTCGAAGGACGTCGCCGACACCGTCATCACCAACGCGCTGATCGTCGACCACTGGGGCATCGTCAAGGCCGACATCGGCGATCAAGGACGGCCGCTTCGCGCGGCATCGGCAAGGCCGGCAATCCCGACATCCAGCCCGGCGTCGACATCGTGATCGGCCCGGGCACCGAGATCATCGCCGGCGAGGGCATGATCGTCACGCCGGCGGCATCGACAGCCACATCCACTTCATCTGCCCGCAGCAGATCGACGAAGCGCTGATGTCGCGGCATGACGACGATGCTCGGCGGCGGCACCGGTCCCGGCGACCGGCACGTTCGCGACCACCTGCACGCCGGGGCCGTGGCATCTCGCGAACATGCTGCAGGCGGCCGACGCGTATCCGATGAACCTCGGCTTCCTCGGCAAGGGCAACGCGAGCCTGCCCGAGCCGCTGCGCGAGCAGGTCGAGGCCGGCGCGATCGGCCTGAAGCTGCACGAGGACTGGGGCACGACGCCGGCCGCGATCGACAACTGCCTGACCGTCGCCGACGAGACCGACATGCAGGTCGCGATCCACACCGACACGCTGAACGAGGCCGGCTTCGTCGAGGCATCGATCGCGGCGTTCAAGGGCCGCACGATCCACACCTATCACACCGAGGGCGCGGGCGGCGGCCACGCGCCGGACATCATCCGCGTCTGCGGCGAGCCGAACGTGCTGCCGTCGTCGACCAACCCGACGCGGCCGTACACCGTCAACACGCTCGACGAGCATCTCGACATGCTGATGGTCTGCCATCACCTCGACGCGGCGATCGCCGAGGACGTCGCGTTCGCCGAGTCGCGCATCCGCCGCGAGACGATCGCCGCCGAGGACATCCTGCACGACCTCGGCGCGTTCTCGATGATCTCGTCGCGACTCGCAGGCGATGGGCCGCGTCGGCGAGGTGATCATCCGCACCTGGCAGACGGCGCACAAGATGAAGGAGCAGCGCGGCGCGCTGCCCGGCGACCCGGCGCGCCACGACAACTGCGCGCGTCAAGCGCTACATCGCGAAGTACACGATCAACCCGGCGATCACGCACGGCATCGCGCACGAGGTCGGCTCGATCGAGCCCGGCAAGCTGGCCGACCTGGTGCTGTGGAAGCCGGCGTTCTTCGGCGTCAAGCCGTCGCTGATCGTCAAGGGCGGCCTGATCGTCGCGGCCGCGATGGGCGACCCGAACGCGTCGATCCCGACGCCGCAGCCGGTCCACTACCGCCCGATGTTCGGCGCGCACGGCAGGTCGGTCGCGCGCGGCTCGCTGACGTTCATGTCGCAGGCCGCGGTCGCGGCCGGCGTGCCCGAGCGGCTCGGCCTCGACAAGACCGTCGTCGCCGTGCGCGGCTGCCGCGACCGTGACGAAGGCGGACATGATCCACAACGCGCTGACGCCGGACATCGCGGTCGATCCCGAGACCTACGCGGTCGTGGCCGACGGCGAGCTGCTGACGTGCGAGCCGGCGACCGTGCTGCCGATGGCGCAGCGCTACTTCCTGTTCTGAGGCCGACGATCGTTCCCGCCGCGCCCCGCTCGACGTCCCCGGTCCGTCTCGTCGACGTCGTCGCGACCGGCGCCGCAGTCGACGCCGAATCGGTCGCCGCGCCCGCGACGCGCCTCGTGCTCACCTGCGAGCAGCGCGCGAAGACGCGCTTTCGCGCGACGCTGTCCGACGGTCGCGACGCGGTCGTGCTGCTGCCGCGCGGCAGCGTCGTGCGACCCGGGTACGCGGCTCGTCGCGGACGACGGCGCGGTCGTCGAGGTCGTCGCGGCCGCCGAGCAGGTCTATCGACGTGCGGCCGCGCGACGACAGCGTCGACCCGGCGCTCGACCTGCTGCGCGCCGCGTACCACCTCGGCAACCGCCACGTGCCGGTCGAGCTCGGCCGCGGCCTCGTCCGGCTCGAGCGCGATCCGGTCCTGCCGCGACCTGCTCGAGCGACTGGGGCTCGCCGTCGCGGCCGCGTTCGAGCCGTTCGACCCCGAGCCGGGCGCGTACGGCGGCGGGCATCGGCACGACACCGACGTCGACGGCGGCTCCGATCGGCGAGGCGCTGTCGCGCAGCGCGCACGCGGCGCGATCGCGCGGCCGGCGCCGGCTCGTGATCGACGCGATCGCGGCCGAGACCGCGCTGCTGCAGCTGTCGAGCGCGGCGCTGCCGGTCGGCGCGTACAGCTATTCGCAGGGCCTCGAGACCGCGATCGCCGACGAACGCCTGCGCTCGGCGGACGACGTCGAACGGCACGTCGCGCGACGTGCTGCGGCTCGTCGTCGCGCGCTACGAGGCGCCGGTCTGGTGGCGGCTGCGCGCGGCGCTCGACGCGCGCGACGACGCGTCGTTCGGCCGATGGAACGACGACTTCCTCGCGACGCGCGAGACGGCCGAGCTGCGCGCGGAGACGCTGCAGATGGGCCATTCGATGGTCGAGCTGATGCGCGGTCTGTCGATGCCGGTCGACGTCGGCGCTCGACCCGTGGACGTGGCCGGCCGCGCACGCGGCCGCGTCGCGCGCCTGGCGGATCGCGCCGCGCGCAGCGCTGACCGGCTACCTCTTCGGCTGGGTCGAGAACCAGGTGCTCGCCGGCATGAAGGCGCTGCCGTTCGGCCAGGTCGCCGGGCAGCGCATGCTGTGCGCGCTGCGGCCGGTGCTCGCCGACGTCGTCGCGTGCCGCGGGCGACGTCGACGACGACGGCCTCGCGACGCAGGCGCCGGGCTACGCGATCACGAGCGCGCGCCACGAACGCCAGTATTCCCGACTGTTCCGCTCCTGACTGCATGACGAACTCCGCTCCTTCCCCCCTGCGCGTCGGCATCGGCGGCCCCGTCGGCTCCGGCAAGACGACGCTCGTCGAGATGCTCTGCAAGCGGCTGCGCGACGACTACCAGCTCGCCGTCGTGACGAACGACATCTACACGAAGGAGGACGAGCGGCTGCTCGTCGCGGCCGAGGCGCTGCCGGCCGAACGCATCATGGGCGTCGAGACCGGCGGCTGCCCGCACACCGCGATCCGCGAGGACGCGTCGATCAACCTCGAGGCCGTCGACCGGATGCAGAAGCGCTTCCCCGATCTCGACCTGATCTTCATCGAGTCGGGCGGCGACAACCTCGCGGCGACGTTCAGTCCCGAGCTGTCGGACCTGACGCTGTACGTCATCGACGTCGCCGGCGGCGAGAAGATCCCGCGCAAGGGCGGGCCCGGCATCACGAAGGCCGACCTGCTCGATCATCAACAAGACCGACCTCGCGCCGTACGTCGGCGCGTCCCTCGACGTGATGGCGAGCGACGCGGCGCGCATGCGCGGCACGCGGCCGTTCGTGATGACCGACCTGAAGACCGGCGCGGGGCTCGACGACGTCGTCGCGTTCGTCGTCGACCGGGGAATGCTGGACGCCTGACGGCGAGCCGACCGCGTCGCCCGGCCGCATCGAGCGGAAGTCGCGACGGTGTCGGCGGCGTCACGGCGACGGGTCGTCCGTCGTCCGTCGATCGGGGCGCATGATCGCGGCGTATCGATCCATCCCCCTTCGCCATGAGATCCCTGCCCGACCTGCGGCGCCTCGCGGCCATCGGCGACAGCGTGTTCGCCGTGTCGATCACGCTGAACGCGCGCGCCGTGACGATTCCGAAGCTCGGCGGCGCCGGCTTCGGCTCGCCGGCCTTCGCCACGTTCCTCGAAGGCGTCGTCGCGGTGCTGCTGAGCGTCGTCGTCGCGTGCGCGTTCTGGCTCGGCCACTGGCGCTACTTCCGCGACGTGCGCCGCGCGAGCCTGTCGCTGATCACGACGCACTTCGCGTTCCTGCTGCCGCTGATCCTGCTGCCGATCTCGACCGATCTCTACGCGACGAACCAGCGCGACCCGGTCGCGACGCTCGTCTACGGACTCAACCTGCTGCTGCTGTCGCTGATCGCGCTGACGTTCCGGATCGTGGCCGTCCGCCACACGCCGCAGCGCCCGCTGCTCGTTCTGGACTGCATCGGGCTCGTCGGCGTCAACCTGGTATTCGCGCTGGCCGTGGCGCTGTCGTTCCGGTCGCCGTCGGCCGCGCGCGCGTGCTGGTACGTCGGGCTCGCCGCGCCGTTCGTCGAACGATGGCTGGCGCGTCGCATCGCGAGGCATCGGCCGGTCGCGCCGGCGTGAGGCCGACGCGGACGGCGGACCGCGCGAACGGCGGTCCCGCCGCTACGCGAAGAACGCCTTGACCTTCTCCGCCCAGCCCTTGGTCTGCGGGCTGTGCTTCGCGCCGCCTTCGCGCGTCGACGCGTCGAACTCGCGCAGCAGCTTCTTCTGGTGCTCGGTCAGGCGCACCGGCGTCTCGACCGCGACGTGGCAGTAGAGGTCGCCCGGATAGCCCGACCGCACGCCCTTGATGCCCTTGCCGCGCAGCCGGAACGTCTTGCCGCTCTGCGTGCCTTCGGGGATCGAGATCGCCGCGCTGCCGGACAGCGTCGGGATCTCGAGGTCGCCGCCGAGCGCCGCGGTCGCGAACTGATCGGCATCTCGCAATGCAGGTCGTCGCCGTCGCGCTGGAACACCGCGTGCTGCTTGATGTGGATCTCGACGTAGAGGTCGCCGTTCGGGCCGCCGTTGACGCCGGGCTCGCCGTTGCCCGACGAGCGGATGCGCATGCCCTCGTCGATGCCGGCCGGGATCTTGACCTCGAGCGTCTTCGTCGACTTGACGCGGCCGACGCCGTCGCAGGTCGTGCACGGCTCGGGGATGATCTTGCCGGTGCCGTGGCAGCGTCCGCAGGTCTGCTGGATCGAGAAGAAGCCCTGCTGCATGCGCACGGTGCCCGACCCCGAGCACGTCGGGCAGGTCTGCGGCTTCGTGCCGGGCTTCGCGCCGGAGCCGTGGCAGGTCTCGCACGGCGTCCAGCTCGGGATCTTGATCTGCGTCTCGTAGCCGTTCGCGGCCTGCTCGAGCGTGATGTCCATCGAGTAGCGCAGGTCGGCGCCGCGATACACCTGCGGGCCGCCGCCGCGGCGCTGGCCGCCGCCGCCGAAGATGTCGCCGAAGATGTCGCCGAACGCCTCCGCGAAGCCGCCCATGCCCGCGCCGGCCGCCGAGTTGGGATCGACGCCGGCGTGGCCGTAGCGGTCGTACGCGGCGCGCTTGTCGGCATCGGAGAGCATCTCGTAGGCTTCCTTCGCCTCCTTGAATTTCTCTTCCGACGCCTTGTCGCCCGGATTGCGGTCCGGATGGTGCTTCATCGCCAGCTTGCGATAGGCCTTCTTGATCTCGTCGTCGGTCGCGTTCTTCGCGACGCCGAGCGTCTCGTAGTAATCCCTTTTCGCCATGCTGATTCCGGTCGGCTTTCGTTGAACATCCGGACGACGAGGCCGGACGAGGCGGATGCCGATCCGCCGCGCCGGACAAGACGACGGCGCCGATCGGGCGCCGTCGTGGACCGCTTCGTCTCGCGGCGGCTCGATCAGCCGCGCTTGACTTCCTTGAACTCGGCGTCGACGACGTTGTCGTCGGCCGGCGCGTTCTGCTGCCCGGCGTGCGTCTGCGCCCGCCGACTGCGCCGCCGCGCCGGCGGCCGCCTGCGCCGCCTGCGCATCGGCGGCCATCTTCTCGCCGAGCTTCTGCGACGCCGTCATCAGCGCCTCGCTCGCCGACTCGATCTTGGCCTTGTCGTCGCCGCGGATCGCGTCCTCGGTGGCCTTGATCGCGTCCTCGATCGCCTTCTTCTCGCCGCCGTCCAGCTTGTCGCCGTAGTCGGTCAGCGACTTGCTGACCGAGTGCACGAGCGCGTCGGCCTGGTTGCGCGCCGTCACGACCTCGAGCACCTTCTTGTCGTCTTCGGCGTTCGCCTCGGCGTCCTTCACCATCTTCTCGATCTCGGCTTCGGACAGCCCCGAGTTCGCCTTGATGGTGATCTTGTTCTCCTTGCCGGTCGCCTTGTCCTTCGCGCCGACGTGCAGGATGCCGTTCGCGTCGATGTCGAAGCTGACCTCGATCTGCGGCATGCCGCGCGGCGCCGGCGCGATGCCCTCGAGGTTGAACTCGCCGAGCGTCTTGTTCGCCGCGGCCAGCTCGCGCTCGCCCTGGTAGACCTTGATCGTCACGGCCGGCTGGTTGTCGTCGGCCGTCGAGAACACCTGACTGAACTTCGTCGGGATGGTGGTGTTCTTCTTGATCATCTTCGTCATCACGCCGCCGAGCGTCTCGATGCCGAGCGACAGCGGCGTCACGTCGAGCAGCAGCACGTCCTTGACGTCGCCCTTCAGCACGCCGCCCTGGATCGCGGCGCCGACGGCGACCGCCTCGTCGGGGTTGACGTCACGACGCGGCTCGCGGCCGAAGAACTCCTTGACCTTCTCCTGGACCTTCGGCATCCGCGTCATGCCGCCGACGAGGATGACGTCCTGGATGTCGCCGACACCGACACGCCGGCGTCCTTGATCGCGGTGCGGCACGGCTCCATCGTGCGCTCGATCAGCTCCTCGACGAGCGACTCGAGCTTCGCGCGGGTGAGCTTGATGTTCAGGTGCTTCGGGCCCGACGCGTCGGCCGTGATGTACGGCAGGTTGATGTCGGTCTGCGCGGACGAGCTCAGCTCGATCTTCGCCTTCTCGGCCGAGTCCTTCAGCCGCTGCAGCGCGAGCACGTCCTTCGACAGGTCGACGCCGGACTCCTTCTTGAACTCGGAGACGATGTAATCGATGATCCGCTGGTCGAAGTCCTCGCCGCCGAGGAAGGTGTCGCCGTTCGTCGACAGCACCTCGAACTGCTTCTCGCCGTCGAGGTCCGCGATCTCGATGATCGAGATGTCGAACGTGCCGCCGCCGAGGTCGTAGACCGCGATCTTCGCGTCGCCCTTGCCGTGCTTGTCGAGGCCGAACGCCAGCGCGGCCGCCGTCGGCTCGTTGATGATGCGCTTGACGTCGAGGCCCGCGATGCGGCCGGCGTCCTTCGTCGCCTGGCGCTGCGAGTCGTTGAAGTACGCCGGGACCGTGATGACGGCCTCGGTCACTTCCTCGCCGAGGTAGTCCTCGGCCGTCTTCTTCATCTTGCGGAGCACTTCGGCGCTGATCTGCGGCGGCGCGAGCTTCTTGCCGCGCACCTCCACCCACGCGTCGCCGTTGTCCGCCTTGACGATCTGGTAGGGCATCAGGTTGATGTCCTTCTGGACTTCCTTCTCCTCGAAGCGACGTCCGATCAGGCGCTTGACCGCGAACAGCGTGTTCTTCGGGTTCGTCACGGCCTGGCGCTTGGCCGGCGCGCCGACGAGGATCTCGCCGTCTTCCATGTACGCGATGATCGACGGCGTGGTGCGCGACCCCTTCCGAGTTCTCGATCACCTTGGGCTGGCCGCCTTCCATGATGGCCACGCACGAGTTCGTCGTGCCGAGGTCGATGCCGATGATTTTTGCCATTTTCGTTGCTCTCCGAACGGTCGTCTTCGTCTGTCTCGCAGGGGCCGGGAATGCCGGTTCGCGCGGCCGTCGCCGGCCTCAGCGCACCGCGTTCCCGCCGATTGCCGTCGCAATTGGTGGATTCCCCTCGGCTTTTCAAGGGTCTTTCGCGCGCCATCGCGCGATTCGTCGCGCTCAGCTCGAGACGGTCACGAGCGCCGGACGCAGCACGCGGTCGGCGAGCGTCCAGCCCTGCTGCAGCACCGTGACGACGTGGTTCGGCGCCACGCCGGCCGGCGCCGGCACCGTCGAGATCGCCTGATGGCGATGCGGGTCGAACTTCTCGCCGACCGGGTCGATCGCCACCATCCGGTTGCGCTCGAGCGCGGCCTGCAGCTGCCGGCGGGTCAGCTCGACGCCCTCGCGAAGCTTCGCCGCGTCGCTCGTCGCGTCGGCGAGCGCGGCCTGCAGGCTGTCCATCACCGGCAGCAGCGACTCGGCGAAGTTCTCGATGCCGAACTTGTGCGCCTTCGCGACGTCCTCCTGCGCGCGTCGCCGGGCGTTCTCGGCCTCCGCCTTCGCGCGGAGCAGCGCGTCGTAATACTCGGTCGCCTTCGCCTCGGCCGCGGCGAGCGCCGCCTGCTGCGCGGCGACGTCGGGGCCGGACGACGAGCGCGCCGGCGCGCCGTCGCCCTGCTCGTCGGCGAGCCGATGGTCGCCGTCGGCCGCCGGCGGGGACACGCTCGCGCCGCTCGGCACGTCGGTGGCGTCCGACGACGCGCGGCCGGTCTGGGGGTCGATGGATTCCGTCGCTCGATTCATGTGTTCGTGTTCTCCCGCGGGTTCAAGGGCCGATCGTCCTCCGCGAGATCGCGGCTGACCGTCCGATTTCAAGCGATCGGTCGTCGCGATCGTCCATCCAGCCCGCCATCTCGCGGTCGACGATCGCGGCGAGCGCCTCGATCCAGCGGGGATCGTCGTCGAGGCACGGGATGTAGTGATACGCGCCGCCGCCGGCGTCGAGGAACGTGCGGCGTCCCTCGATCGCGATCTCCTCGAGCGTCTCGAGGCAGTCGGCCGGGAAGCCGGGACAGCAGATCGACACGTTCGCGCGCTTCGCGGCGCCGAGTTCCTGCAGCACGTCGACGGTGTACGGCTGCAGCCACTCCGCGCGCCCGAAGCGCGACTGGAACGTCGCGCGCCAGCGGTCCGGCGCGAGGCCGAGCTTCTCCGCGAGGCGGCGCGCGGTCTCGAGGCACTGCGCCTCGTACGGGTCGCCGCGCGCGATCGAGCGCTTCGGGATGCCGTGGAAGCTCATCACGAGCGTCGCGTCGGCATCGGCCGCGGTGCCGTCGCGCATCCGGGCGGCGACGATGCGCGCGGCCAGCGCGTCGATGTAGCCGGCGTCGTCGTGGAACTGCGGGACGATCCGCAGCTCGGGCACGTGGCGGACGCGGGCCGCCCAGGCATACACCGCGTCCATCGTCGACGCGGTCGTCGTCGCCGAATACTGGGGATAGAGCGGCACGACGAGGACACGGCCGGCCCCGCCCGCGACGAGGCGGTCGAGCGCGCTCGCGATCGACGGATTGCCGTAGCGCATCGCGTAGTCGACCGCGTAGCCCCGCCCGCGGCTGCCGGAGAGCCCGCGCAGCAGCGTGGCCTGCCTCGCGGTCCACGCCTTCAGCGGCGATCCATCGGCGCTCCACACGAGCCGGTACTTCTCCGCGGACTTCGATGCGCGGATCGGCAGGATCACGCCGTTCAGGATCGGCCACCAGACGAGCCGCGGCAGCTCGACGACGCGGGGGTCCGACAGGAACTCCTTCAGGTAGCGCCGGACCGCCGGCGCGGTCGGCGCATCGGGCGTACCGAGATTGACGAGCAGGACGGCGGATCGCATGGGGGCGTCGGGGCGGCGCCCATGCGATCGGCCCGTGGGCGCGACGCGGACGGCGCAGGAAGAGGACGCCCGGGTTCGGACGCCGCGACATGCTAGCCGATCGCCTGCGACGCGCCGCCGCGAACGGCGGTGGGACTCCGTGATCGACCCATCGGCACGGCGCACGAGACCTTGAGCCCGACGTCGTTCGACCGCGCCGCGCGGCGCTCGTCGACAGCACTGACGAAACGTGTCGCGGCCGTTCCAACCCTGTCGCAACGCGGCCGTTCCAGCGCCGCCGGGAGCGGCGTGCGCCGCCGGTCGTCGGCCCGCGAGGCGCCGGTCGTCGGCGCGCAGGCGCCGTCGATCCCCGCGCCGGTCGCCATTCGTCAGGCGCGCTCGGGACGGACGACGCCGGCGGCCCCTGTTCGTGCGGCGTTCGCTTGGCATCGCTCTTGCGCCCGAGGTGCAGCACACCGGCCATGTCAAGGATGCGATTTCCTCGATGTCGCCGAAAAGCCACTCGAGCCAGGGAGCCAGAACAAGATGTCGGACACCGCCGCATTCATCGTCCTCGTCGAACGACGCCGACTGTCGAAGCCGCTCGCGGGCCTCGCGCTCGCGCTCGCGCTGATCGGCGGATTCGCCGCGGTCCCGCGGGCCCACGCCGCGCCGTCGGACCACGATCGTCCGAAGGTCGCCACCGACCTGCGCGGCGAGATCGACAGCTCGACGCTGCCGCGCCATCGCTGGGCCCGCGACGTCGGCGGACGGCGCCAGGTGCAGGTCGTCGTCGTCGAGCAGCAGCAACGATCCGCAGCTGACCGACCTGCGCCGCGCCGTCCATGCCGCGGGCGGCGCGGTCCACGCGCTGTTCCCGTCGCTGCATGCGATGACGATCCAGATCGGCGCGAAGCAGGTCGACGCGCTGTCGGCGCGTTCGGACGTCGTCAGCGTCTCGCCGAACCGCCCCACGCAGCGCACGGCCAGCGTCCTCGAGTCGATCACCGGCTCGACGACGGCGAACGTCCGGACGTACACGTCGAGCGGCGTCTACAGCGGCGTCGACGGCAGCGGCGTCGGCATCGCGATCCTCGACTCCGGCGTGATGCGCACGCATCGCGCGTTCGGCAACCGCGTGCTGCGCAACGTCAACGTGGTCAACCAGGCGATCGCGAACTGGACCACGACCGACGGCAGCGCCACGTCGCTCGCGCCCGGGAGCGCGGAGCTGGCCGCGTACGAAGCGTCGATCGCGGCCGACACCGCGACGTTCCAGGATCCGTACGGCCACGGCACGCACGTCGCGTCCGTCGCGGCCGGTCACTACTACGCGCCGGCCGACGGCAACGAGCGCGACATCGGCGGCATCGCGCCGAACGCGAACGTCTACGACGTGCGCGTGCTCGGCGCCGACGGCTCGGGCACCGTCAGCGACGCGCTCGAAGGCGTCCAGTGGGTCATCTACCACGCGAAGGAATACAACATCCGCGTGATGAACCTGAGCCTCGCCGCCGACTCGACCGAGTCGTGGCAGACCGATCCGCTGTGCGCGGCGGTGCGTTCGGCCGCCGCGGCGGGCGTGACGGTCGTCGTCGCGGCCGGCAACTTCGGCAACGGCACGACCGGCTCCGAGACGTACGGCACGATCGGCTCGCCGGGCATCGATCCGACCGTCATCACCGTCGGCTCGGTCAACTACAAGGACACCGTCGCGCGCAGCGACGACGTCGTGAACACGTTCAGCTCGCGCGGACCGACCCGCGGCGCCTGGGTCGACACGCTCGGCGTGCGCCACGTCGACAACCTGCTGAAGCCGGACCTCGTGGCGCCGGGCAACAAGATCGTGGCCGCCGCGTCGACCGACGCCGGCGCGCTAAAGTGGAACTGGATCGCCGCGAACAACTACGCGGCCGTCGTCGCGCCGCTCGGCATCAACGCGCCGGTCGGCGAGACGCAGATGCTGCTGTCGGGCACGTCGATCGCCGCGCCCGCCGTGGCCGGTGCCGCGGCGCTGCTGCTGCAGGCGAATCCCGGTCTCACGCCGCCGCTGGTCAAGGCGATCCTGCAATACACGGCGCAGCCGCTGCCGGGCTACAACCTGCTCGAGCAGGGCACCGGCATGCTGAACGTCGACGGCGCGATCGCCGTGGCCCGGGCGCTGCGCACCGACATCGCGAGTGCCGTCGCCTCGGGCAACCTGTCGAGCGGCCAGTCGATCGTCGCGTCCGCGAAGACCTTCCCCGCGACGTCGTCGACCGTCAACGGCGCGTCGTTCAACTGGTCGCGCACCGTCTTCTTCGGTGGCAGCCACGTCGTCAGCGGCGACGTGCTGAAAGTGTTCCAGCCGCTGTACGACCCGACGCTCGCGTGGGCCGGCGGCACGGTGCGACAGCGCAAGGCGTCGTACTGGTCGGGCTCCGGCATCGCGTCGAACACGTTCCCGATGGCGTTCACGGAGACCACGCCGTCGAGCCAGGCGCTCGTCGCGTCGGGCATGATCAGCGCGGACGGCCTCGCCGGACCGACGTCCGCCCTCGGCCGCACCGGCGCGTTCGTCCCGACGACCCTGCTGTCGTCGTGGCTCGTCGGCGGCTCGGGCCAGCTGCTCGCGCAGGGCATCGTGCTGTCCGAGGGTCTCGTCCTCAGCGAAGGCCTCGTGCTGTCCGAAGGCCTCGTCCTCAGCGAGGGACTCGTGCTGTCCGAGGGCCTCGTCCTCAGCGAAGGCCTCGTGCTGTCCGAAGGTCTCGTGCTGAGCGAGTCCGTCGTGCGCGGCGAGCGGTAAGACGGCGCCCGCCGCGGAGCGCCCGGTGAGCACAACGACTTCGGCGACGTCCCGCCCGACCGTCGTCGGGCGCGTCGTGGACCTGCTTCGCACGTTCATGCCGGACTACAACCGGCAGGCCGCCGCCTACTGGTGGGGCGCCGTCGCGCTCGGCACGACGGTCTTCGCGATCGCGTGCCTGAAGGTCGCGCCGATGGACCCGTCGGCGCTGCAGCAGGTCGCCGCGGCGACGGCGATCGCGATGCTGGCGGGCTTCTTCCCCGTCCGCGTGCCGCACTCGAAGAACTCGTTCGTCGCCGGCGAGATCTTCATCTTCCTGCTGCTGCTGATGCAGGGACCGTGGGGCGCGATCGTCGCGGCCGCCGGCGAGGCCTTCGTGGGCTCGTGGCGCACGTCGAAGCGCTGGACGAGCCGCATCGCGAGCCCCGCGATGGCCTGCCTGTCGATGGCCCTCGCGGGCTCGCTGTTCGACGTCGTGACGGCGTCCGCCCGCACGGCCGGCCTCGACGGCCCCGGCCTGCTGCTCGGCGGCACGATGGCGACCGCGGTGGTCTATTTCTTCACGACGACTGTCCTGCTGACCGCGGTCCCGTCGCTCAAGCGCGGCGCGTGGCCGACGTGGCGCGAGATGTTCGGCAACTTCGGCTGGGTCGGCATCACGTACGCCGGCAGCGCGTCGGTCGCGTGCCTGCTGTACCTCGTGTTCCGCCAGACCGGCGTCGTCGTGCTGCTCGTGGCCGCCCCGATCATCGGGCTGCTGCTCGTGACGCTGCATTACTTCTTCCGCCAGCTCGAGGCCGACGACCTCGTGCGGAAGAACCAGATCTCGGCGATCGAACGCGAGGCGGCGCTCGCGGCCCGGCACATCGACGAGCTGCAGGTCAGCGAGCGCCGCTTCCACAGCGCGTTCACGCACGCGTCGATCGGCATGGCGCTCGTGTCGTACGACGGCCGCCTGCTGCAGGTCAACACCGCGCTCTGCAAGCTGCTCGGCGTCGCGGACGACGACCTGTGCCGGCAACGGATCGACGCGTTCGTCGATCACGGCGCGGCCGACGCGCTCGCGCTGCAGATGACGCGGCTGCAGACGCGGCAGGTCGAATCGTTCACGATCGACCTGCCGATGCGGCACCAGCACGGCCTCGAGGTCTGGGCCGCGGTGCACGGCGGCGTGTTCTCGGAACGCGACGCGAGCACGCCGTGCCTGATCCTGCAGGTCCAGGACATCACGTCGCGCCGGAGCGCGGAGACGAGCCTGCAGCGCCTCGCGTTCAACGACAGCCTGACCGGACTGCCGAACCGGCGCCGCTTCCAGGACGAGCTGCACCGCGCCCTCGACGCGGCCCGTCGCGAGCGGCGACGGCCGTTCGGCGTCCTGTTCCTCGACTTCGATCGCTTCAAGCTGATCAACGACAGCCTCGGCCACGCGGTCGGCGACGAGTTCCTGGTCGCGGTCGCGCGTCGCATCCAGGGCCACGTCCGGCCGACGGACATCGTGGCGCGCCTCGGCGGCGACGAGTTCGCGATCCTCACGCCGGAGCTCGACGACGAGCGCTGCGCCACCTCGCTCGCGGACCGGCTGCTCGACGCGCTGCGGCTGCCGTTCCATGTCGGCGGGACCGAGATCGCGACGAGCGCGAGCATCGGCATCACGATGAGCGACATCGGCTACCAGACGCCGGAGGAGATGCTGCGCGATGCCGACACCGCGATGTACAAGGCGAAGAACGCCGGCAAGGCGCGCTACGCGCTGTTCGACGCGGCGCTGCACATCGAGGTGTCGAACCGCCTGCGGCTCGAAGGCGACCTGCGGCACGCGCTCGCGCGCGAGCGAGCTGTCGGTCGTCTTCCAGCCGCTGTTCGAACTCGCCGACGAGAGCGTGAAAGGCTTCGAGGCGCTCGTGCGCTGGGACCATCCCGAGCTGGGCCCGCTCAGCCCGCTCGCGTTCGTGCCGATCGCCGAGGAATCCGGGCTCATCACGCAGCTCACCGACTTCGTCCTGCTCGAGGCGTGCCGGCGCCTCGCCGAATGGCACGCCCGCCCCGGGCCGTTCGCGTCGTTGCAGATGCACGTCAACGTGTCGGCGAGCGACATCGCGCAGGCGGGCTTCGTCTCGCGCGTGATGAGCGTGCTCGTGCAGACGCAGGTCGACCCGCGTCGGCTCACGCTCGAGCTGACCGAGAACATCCTGATGGAGCGGCTCGAGGCCGCGCTGCCGGCGCTGTCCGAGCTGCGCCACGCCGGCGTCGGCCTGAGCGTCGACGACTTCGGCACCGGCTACTCGTCGCTGCGCCACCTGTCGAGCCTGCCGGTCAACAGCCTCAAGGTCGACCGCGCGTTCGTCGCCGACATGCGCGAGGGCTCGAAGGAGGCGGCCGTCGTGCAGGCGGTCGTGCTGCTCGGCCGGTCGCTCGGCAAGGCGATCGTGGCCGAGGGCATCGAGACCGAGGCGCAGATGGAACAGCTGCGGCGGATGGGCTGCTCGACCGGCCAGGGCTTCCTGCTGTCGCATCCGCTGTCGCCGGCCGGCGTCGACGCGCTGCTCGACGACCTCGCGGCGCGCACGAGCCCGCGGACCCGCAGCGGGCGCTCGGTCCCGTACCTGTCGCTCGTCAGCGGCGGGTGAACGGCGCAGGTCGCGTCGCGTCGACGACGACGGCCCCGGTCCTCGGCGCGGCACGACGATGGCCTCGGTCGTCGGGGCGGCGCGGATCGCCCTTCTTCGGTTGACGCCCGGTCGGCCGCGCGACATGCTCGCCGACTCGCCTCCCGTCTCCCTCTCGCCGATGCCTTCACGACCATGCCGGACCGCGGGGCTCGCGTTCGCGCTCTGGGTCGCCGCGATCTGCCACGCGGCCGAACCGGACGACGACCACGATGCACCGACGGCGGCCGAACGCCGGAGCGTCGATCAGATGATGCGGATCGTCGACGGATTCCGTCGTTCGTCCGACCTCCGCCTGCGCATCGCCTTCTCGCTCGGCGACCTGGAACGCGGACCGGACGGCCTCTTCCGCCGACCCGAGCTCGTTCCGTTGGCCGACCTGCTCGACGCCGCGCGCGGCTCGACCGACCCGGTCGTGCTCGACCTGCTGCTGTGGCGCTGCGATGCGCGCTGCGATCGGGTCGAGATCGCGCGACGCTGGGTCGATGTCGATCGCGGGAACCAGGTCGCCTGGCTGTCGCTCGCCGCGCTGCTCGACCAGCGGGGACAGAAGGCCGACGCGCGCGAGACGGTGATGCGCGCGGCCCGTGCGCCGTCGTGGCACGCGTACTGGCCGGACCTGCAACGCACGATCGCGAAGGCGGTGCCGGACGACGTGCCGGTCCTCGCGCGCGCCGGCGCGACGGTCATCGCGATGGCGCAACCCTTCGGCGTGATTCCGTACGACGCGATCCACATGGTGATCGACCTATGTCGCGCGAGCGACGCGCAGCCCGAGCTGCGCGACCGCTGCCGGCGGCTCGTCGCGACGATGGTGCGCGACGCGCAAGGGATGTCGGACCTGGCGATCGCGCCGGCCGCCGCCACGCACGGACACGAGGATCCGACCGTCGTGCGCGGCTACCGCACGACGCTCGAGGCGATGCGCTGGGCGGCGACGGAGGACGCGGTTCCCGGCCTCGTCGACGACGACGACGTGGACGGCGCGGCCCGGACGCTCGCGTGGATGCAGCGGCGGCTCGAGCTGGGCGAGGTCGGCCGCCTGCGGGCCGTGCTCGCCGAGCGCGGCCTGCGCGACGCCGACGCGGCCGCGCTCTACGTCGCGTCGCTGACGCCGGAGCAGCGCGCGTACCGCGCGGCTAGTGCTGGCTCAGCGCGTTCGACAGCAGCTTGGCCGTGATGTCGACGATCTGGATCATGCGCTCGTAGGCCATGCGCGTCGGGCCGATCACGCCGAGCGTGCCGACGACCTGGCCGTCGACCTCGTACGGCGCCGACACCACCGACAGCTCCTCGAACGGCACGACGCTGCGATCTCGCCGCCGATGAAGATGCGCACGCCCTCGGCGCGGCTCGACACGTCGAGCAGGCGCATCAGCTGCGTCTTCTGCTCGAACAGGTCGAACATCTTGCGCAGGCTGCCGCATGTCGCTCGACAGGTCGCTGCACCGCCGAGCAGGTTGCGCTCGCCGGCGATGACGACCTGCTCGTCGGCTCTCGGCCATCGCCTCGCTGCCGGCCTGCACCGCCGCCTGCATCAGCGCCGCGATCTCGCCGCGCAGCGCGTCGACCTCGGTCTTGCAGGCGCTCGCGCACGTCGTCGATCGACAGGCCGGCGTAGTTCGGGTTGAGGAAGTTGGTCGCCTCGATCAGCTGCGACTGCGTGTAGTCCGCTGCGGTGAAGATGACGCGGTTCTGCACGTCGCCGTCGGGCGCGACGATGATCACGCAGCACGCGCGCGCTCGCGACAGGCGCAGGAACTCGATGTGGCGGAACACGACTCGCGCTTGCGCGGCGCCGTGATCGACGCCGGCGAACTGCGACAGGTTCGACAGCATCTGCGCCGCGTTGCGCGATCACGCGCTGCGGCTGGTCGGGCTTGATGCGGCCCTCGACCGCCGACGCGTCGCGCTCCTCGAGCGGCTTGATCGTCAGCAGCGTGTCGACGAAGAGGCGGTAGCCGCGCGGCGTCGGCACGCGGCCGGCCGACGTGTGCGGGCTGGCGATCAGGCCCAGCTCCTCGAGGTCGGCCATCACGTTGCGGATCGTCGCCGGCGACAGGTCGAGGCCCGGAGGCGCGCGACAGCGTGCGCGAGCCGACCGGCTGGCCGTCGGCGATGTAGCGCTCGACCAGGGTCTTCAGCAGCGTCTGGGCGCGGTGGTCGAGCGTCTCCTGGGCCATGACCGATTCTAGCCTCGGTCGGTCCTGCATAATCCGCCCATGCCGTCCCTCACCGTCGCGATCGTCGGGAAGTATCAGGCCGAAGGCATCGCCGACACGCTGCTGGAGATCGCGTCGATCGTCACGGCGGCCGGCCATCGCGTCGTCGTCGACCGCGACACGGCGCACCTGTGCGCGCTGAAGGACTACCCGGCGCTCGGCCACGCGGAGATCGGCGAGCAGGCCGCCGCGGCGATCGTCGTCGGCGGCGACGGCACGATGCTCGGCATCGCGCGCCAGCTCGCGCCGTACGACGTGCCGCTGATCGGCATCAACCAGGGCCGGCTCGGCTTCATGACCGACATCCCGCTCGACGTCATGGTCGACGCGCTGAGCGAGATGCTGGCCGGCCGCTACGAGGTCGAGGAGCGCACGCTGCTGTCCGGCAGCGTCCACCGCGCGGCGCCGACGCGCGACGGCGACGTGTTCGCGTGCGCTCGCGCTCAACGACGTCGTCGTGTCGCGCGGCGCCGCGTCCGGCATGGTCGAGCTGACGCGTCGACGTCGACGGCCACTTCATGTACAACCAGCGCTCCGACGGGCTGATCGTCTCGACGCCGACCGGCTCGACCGCGTACGCGCTGTCGGCCGGCGGGCCGATCCTGCATCCCGGCCTGCGCGGCTTGGTGCTGGTGCCGATCGCGCCGCACGCGCTGTCGAACCGGCCGATCGCGCTGCCCGACGGCTGCAAGATCGACATCACGGTGACCGGCGGCCGCGACATCGGCGTCGAACTTCGACATGCAGTCGTTCACCGCCTGCTGCTCGGCGACCGCGTCGTCGATCGAGCGCGCGCCGATGACGATCCGCTTCCTGCATCCGGCCGGCTGGAGCTACTTCGCGACGCTGCGCCAGAAGCTGCACTGGAACGAGCCGCCCGTCGGGACGACGGCAAGGCGGCTCGGCGCACGTGACGCGTCCGCACGACCGGCGCGGCGAGGCGACGATCGCGTCCGGGCCGACCTGACCGCCATGCTGCAGACCCTCTCCATCCGCGACTTCGTCATCGTCGACGCGCTCGACCTCGAGTTCGAGCGCCGGCTTCACCGTGTTCTCCGGCGAGACCGGCGCCGGCAAGTCGATCCTGATCGACGCGCTGTCGCTGGCGCTCGGCGAACGCGGCGACGCCGGCGTCGTGCGCGAAGGCCGGCCGCGCGCCGACATGTCGGCCGACTTCGACGACCGACGCGTCGATCGACGCCTGGCTCGCCGACCAACGAGATGACGCGGCCGACGAGGCGGCAGCTGCTGCTGCGCCGCACGATCGATGCCGGGGGCCGCTCGAAGGCCTGGATCAACGGCGCGCGGCGACGCTCGCGCAGCTGCGCGAGATCGGCGACCGGCTGGTCGACATCCACGGCCAGCACGCGCACCAGCTGCTGCTGCGGTCCGGCGCGCAGCGCGCGATGCTCGACGCGCAGGGCGGCCTCGCGCCGCTCGCGCGCGACGTCGCGGCGGCCTGGGACGCGTGGCGCGCGCTGTCGCAGCAGCGCGAGCGGCTCGAGACCGACGCGCCGGGCGCTCGACGACGAGCGCGAGCGGCTCGCGTGGCAGGTCGACGAGCTCGACAAGCTCGCGCCGAAGGCCGGCGAATGGGACGAGATCGGCGACGAGCACCGCCGCCTCGCGCACGCCGCGTCGCTGATCGAGGGCGCGCAGGCCTCGGTCGACGCGCTGTCCGACAGCGACGGCGCGATCGCGTCGCAGCTCGCGACGATCGTGCACCGGCTGCGGCCGCTCGCCGGCATCGACGCGTCGCTGAACGCCGTGCTCGAATCGCTCGAGCCGGCGCAGATCGAGATCGAGGAAGCGACGCGCACGCTGAACGACTACCTGTCGCGCGTCGAACTCGACCCGGCGCGCCTCGCGGTCGTCGAGGCGCGCATCGAGGCGCTGCATTCGGCCGCGCGCAAGCTGCGCGTCGCGCCCGAGGCGCTGCCCGACGAGCTCGACCGGCGCCGCGAGCGGCTCGCGACGCTGCGAAGCCAGGCCGACGTCGACGCGCTGCGCGCGCAAGGAGGCCGAGGCCGCCGCGCGCTACGACGGCGCTGGCGCCGTCGCTGTCGGCAGCGCCGCGCGGCGATCGCGCCGCAGCTGTCCGACGCGGTCACCGACGCGATGCAGACGCTGAACATGACCGGCGGCCGCTTCGAGGTCGCGCTGCTGCCCGGCCGAGCCGGCGCGCGCACGGCGTCGAGGACGTCGAGTTCCTCGTCGCCGCGCATCCGGGCGCGACGCCGCGCGCGATCGCCAAGGTCGCGTCGGGCGGCGAGCTGGCGCGCATCGCCTCGCGATCTCGGTGATCGCGAGCACCGCGACGACGGTGCCGACGCTGATCTTCGACGAGGTCGACAGCGGCATCGGCGGCGCGGTCGCCGAGGTCGTCGGCCGGCTGCTGCGGCGGCTCGGCGAGACGCGTCAGGTGCTGTGCGTGACGCACCTGCCGCAGGTCGCCGCGCTCGGCAACGACCACTTCGCGGTCCGCAAGCAGGTCGAGCGCGCGACGCCGACGCCGCGCGGGCGCTGACCCGCATCGAGCGCCTCGACCGCGACACGCGCGTCGACGAGGTCGCGCGGATGCTCGGGCGGCATCGAGATCACGACGACGACGCGCCGCCACGCGAGGGAACTGCTCGCCTCGGCCTGACGCCGGCACCGCGCCGACGCCGATCCGCCGGCGTCGTCGTCGCGATGGTCGCGTCATCGGCACCGGCTCCCACAGCCGATCGGCAGGGCTTCACCGCTCACCGCCGAACCGTCGCGGACGCCGCGGGTCGCGACGATTCACATCCTGTGGTCCATCGCCATCGCGGCCGACTGCTGGACGTGCAGCTCCACGTCGACTTTGCCGGCGTGCTGGAACTGCAGCGTCAGCGGCACGTGGTCGCCGACCGCGAGCGGATGGTGGAGGCCGATCAGCATCAGGTGGTAGCCGCCGCCCGGCGCCATCGTGACGGGCTTGCCCGGCACGATCGCGATCGACGGGACCTGGCGCATCCGCATCACGTTGCCGTCCATCGACATGTCGTGGATCTCGACGCGGTCCGCGGCCGGCGAGCTCGCGCCGACGAGCGCGTCGGGGCTCGCGCCGTGGTTGTCGATCTCCTTCAGGTACGCGCCGCCGGTCGTCGCGCCGGGCGGCGTCGCGATCGCGTACGGATGCCCGATCGCGAGGTCGCCGCTCGTGTAGCCGTGGGCGAACGCGCCGGAGGTCCCGGCCGCGAGCAGCAGCGCGGTCAGCATCGTGATGGTCTTCATCGTGGATTCCTTCGAAGGGTGTTCAGAGGTCGTAGCCGAGTTCCGCGACGACCGTGCGTTGAGGATACGGATGGAATGCCCAGTACTTCTCGTTGCCGAGGTTGTCGACGCCGACCGCGCCGGCCCAGTGGCGGTCGAAGCGATAGCGCATCCGGGCGTCGAAGACGACGAAGCGCGAGAAGCCGGTGTACGCGAACGCGTTCGGATCGCTGTTGTCGAGCGTGCTGTATTGCCGCCCGCTGTAGCGCCCGCCGAGCGTCGCGGTCAGCTGCGACGTCGCGTGCCACGTGACGAGCAGGTTCGCGCGCCAGTCGGGCACGCGCGGCTGGTCCTTCCCGACCGCCGCCGGGAAGCGCGAGTCGGCGAGGATCTTGGAGATCGCGCGGGTCGCGCTCCCGGCGACGTCGACGCCCTTCATCGGCCAGTCGCTGACGACGCCGGAGAACTCGAGCCCGTTCGTGCGGATCAGGTCGACGTTCTGGATGTTCGTCACGTTCGGCGTCACCGTGACGTCGGTCTGCGAATACAGCGCGTCGTGCGTGCGCTCGTGGAAGAACGTGAAGCGCGCGCTGCCGCGTTCGAACACCCGCTCGGCCGTCAGCTCCGACGTCCACGACCGCTCCGGGCGCAGGTTCGGGTCGTTGTTCGTGACGACGTTGCCGACGAGCGCGCCCTGGTACAGCTCCGACACGGTCGGGAAGCGGACGGCCCGGCCGAGCGAGGCCTTGAGGTGCCAGTCCGCGATGCCGTCGTAGCCGACCGCCGCCTTCGGCGACACGTCGCCCTGACGCCGCGGTGCGAACGTCGACAGCGTCGTCGCGCTACCGAGCTGGCCGTCGTGCGCGGTCCAGCGCTCGGCGCGCAGGCCGAGGATCGACTGCCAGCCCGGCAGGAAGTGCCAGGCGTCCTGCAGCCATGCGCTCGTCAGGTCGGTGTCGCCGTTGAAGACGCCGGTCGTCGCCTGCGGACCGCCGACGATCCAGTCGTTCGTCGCGTCGACGTGCGTGCGCAGGCGGAACGCGTCGCGCTGCAGGCCGAACTCGACGACCTGGCGGTCGCTGCCGGGCTCCGCGCGCCACGTGCCCTTCGCCGCGAGCGTCGTCCAGCCGGAGTCCTTCATGTCGGTGATCGTGCCGGCGCCAGGCGTCGACGCCGACGTCACGAAGACCGTCGGCGTGCGGACCTGGTCCTTCCGGAAGTCGTACAGGCTCGCGTCGAACGAGACGTCGAAGCGCTCGCGCGTGTCGGTCTTGAACGACAGGCCGTGCGTGTCGTGGACGAGCGCCGTGCGCGTCGGCGCGAAGTCGGACGGCGTCAGCGCGAACGCGAGGCCGTCGATGACCACATTGCCCGACACGACCGGATTGCCGGCGGCGTCGCGCAGGTACGAGGACGTCGAGCGGATCGAGTCGTTCCGCCACGTGCCGAACACGTACGTGATGCGCATGTCCGGCGCGACGTCGTACGCGAGCTTGAGCTTCGCGTGGTCCTGCGTCGTGTGCGTCTGCGTCGTCGAGCCGAGGATGAACCAGTTCTGGTCCTTCGGGTTCTGGTCGAACACCGCTCCGGTCACCGGCGTCCCCGGGCCGCCGCGCACGCCGGCCGACAGCAGCCGGTTCGCGAACGACACCGGCTGGCCCTCGCTGTCGAGCCGGTCCACGTCGACCCACCACGCGAACGGTCCGTCCCGACTGCCGATCGCGGCGCTGCCCTCGCCGCCGCCGTAGCGGCCCGTCGTCGAGTAGACGCCGCCGAAGTGCTGCTCGAAGCCGGTCGCCTTGACGTGCGCCTCGGTCGCGGTCGGCATCCGCGTCACGAAGTCGACGACCGCGCCGACCGAGTTGCCCGGATACGCGGCGGAGAACGGTCCGTACAGCACGTCGACGCGCTCGATCTCCTCGGGCACGACGAGCCCCCAGCGCGGCGTGAACGTCGCGCCGTTGCCGAGCAGGTTCGACAGCAGCATGCCGTCGGCATAGACGAGCGACCGCGCGCTGTTGCCGGTGCCCGACGCGCGCGAGCCGAGCACCGCGTGGTCGTAGTCGCCGATGTAGCGCTTGCGGACGAGCAGGCTCGGGAAGTACTTGAGCGCGTCCTCGGCGTCGGTCGCGTTGATCGCGTCGTCGATCTGCGGCCTCGTGATGCTCTCGACCGTGGTCGGGATCTCGGTCGGCAGCGACGACGGCCGCGGGCCGGTGACGGTCACGCGGTCGAGCCGTTCGGCCGCGTCGTCGGCGAGCGCTTCGGCGCGCGGCGCGACGAGCGCGACGCCGATGCAGACCTTCGCCGCGACGGCGAGGCGGGATGAAGCCATGGGGTTCCCTGTCCGGAAAAGACGAACGCCGCCGTCGCGACGGGCGCGAGCGGCGCGTGCCGGGCGGCCTCGAGCGAGGCCGCGGATCAGGAAACGGGCGGCGGTCCGCGGGGCGGGAGCGGCGCGCCGACCAGGCTCGCGAGCCGAGCGGGCGGGACGCCGCTCGCGACGAACGCCGGCACGAGGACCGGCGCCGACGGCATCGCGAAGAACGCCGGCGGCGGGCCCCCGGCCGGCATGCAGAGCGGACAGTGGGCGGCGTGGTCGGCCGGCGACGGCAAGCCGCCGGTGCCGTGGTCGACCGTCGCCGCGTGCGCGGTGCAGACGAAGCCGTCGGCCGCCGGCGCGACGAACGGCGCGACCAGCGTGACGAGGACGGCCGCGACGAACGTCGCGAGCGCGACGCGCGCGCGAGCACGCAACGAATCGCGTCGTGCGGGGCGGGTCGGGCCGATCGCGTTCACCGGCCGATTGTAGACGACGGATCGTCGACCTTCGTCGTCGCGACCCGATCGCCGGCCATCGCGGACGTCAGAGGAACGGCTTGCCGCCGGTCACCGCGATCGTCGCGCCGGAGGTGTAGCTCGACTGCGGGTCGGCGAGCATGACGTAGGCCGTCGCGAGCTCGGCCGGCTGGGCCGGACGCTTCATCGGGACCTGCTTGCCGAACTCGCGGACCTTCTCGTCGGGCATCGTCGACGGGATCAGCGGCGTCCAGACCGGACCCGGCGCGACCGCGTTGACGCGGATGCCGTCCTCGGCCAGCAGCTGCGCGAGGCCGCCGCTGAGGTTCTGGATCGCGCCCTTCGTCGTCGCGTAGGCGAGCAGGTTCGGGCTCGGCGTGTCCGCGTTGACCGACGCCGTGTTGATGATCGACGCCGCCGTTCTTGAGGTGCGGCACGGCCGCCTTCACGAGGTAGAACATCGCGTGGACGTTGACCGCGAACGTGTGCTCCCACTCGTCGTCGTCGATGTCGTCGATCGACTCGAACGACGCCTGGTGCGCGGCGTTGTTCACGAGGATGTCGAGGCCGCCGAGCTCCGCGACGGCGCGCTCGACGATGTGGCGGCAATGCTCGGCCGAGCTGACGTCGCCGGCGACGAGCACCGCCTTGCGCCCCGCCTGCTCGATCCACTTCTTCGTCTCCGCGGCGTCGTCGTGTTCGTTCAGGTACGCGACCAGCACGTCGGCCCCTTCGCGCGCGAACGCGATCGCGACGGCGCGGCCGATGCCGCTGTCGGCGCCGGTGATCACCGCGCGCTTGCCGGCGAGCTTGCCGGAGCCGCGATAGCTGGTCTCGCCGTGGTCCGGACGCGGCGTCATCTCGTCGGTCCTGCCGGGCATCGGCTGGCGGGGCGTGTCGAACGGCGGCTTCGGATCGTTCATGGTCGTCTCCGGGGGGTGGCGCGCGGCAGGGCGGAACGACGCGCGTCGGGAGGTCATTCTTCCGCGGCGCCCGGGACGTCCCCGTCGGACCGTCGCCGAACGTCTTGTCGTCGGCTCGACGGGGGCGTCCCGCGTCGCCGACGACTCAGGGTCGGGCACGCCCCCTGCTGCTCTGCAGAACGCGAACCGCGCGATGCGCAACGAGGCAGGCATGCAGGACATCGTCGTACCGGATGTCGACGAGACCGGGTCGGACGACGACGCGGTCGAGCTGCCGGACGTCGGCGCCGACGGCGCCGCGGTCGCGGCACTCGTCGCGAGCCTGCGGCTGCGCGACCCCGACATGCAGGGCTGCGGCGCGCTGATCGTCCGGTGGTGCGACGACGGGACGCACATCGAACTGCGGATCGAGGCGCTTCCGGCCGACGCGCCGACGGCATCGGATGCCGAGGCGGGGTTCGCTCCGGCGGGCGACGCGGACCCCGGGCCGGCGTCGGACGGCGACCCGCGCGACGAGGACCCGTCGAGCGGCGCCGTGCGCGTCGAGGAGATGGAGCTCGACGAGGCGCCACCGCGCCCGCGGTGCGTGTCGCGCACGGTCGCGAGCAGCCGGCTCGTCCGCCGCCGGCGACGCTGAACGGGTCGCACGCCGGCCGCTGTCGCGCCGGCGACGCCGATCAGGCGACTCGGCCCGCGCGGCACGCCGCCGCGATCGTCCGCAGCAGCTCGTTCGGGCCGACCGGCTTCGACAGGAAGAAGTCGAACGTCGGTCCGGCGCGACGCACGGCGTCGTTGCGATCGGCGAACGCGCTGAGCGCGATCACCGGCAGGGGCGGCGCCTGGTCCGCCTCGTGGGCGCGCAGCCGGCGGACGAACGCGTAGCCGTCCTCCTCGGGCATCGCGATGTCGCAGATCACGATGTCGGGTGCGGCGTGGTCGCGGATCATCGCGAGGCCCGCCTGACTCGACGCCGCGAGGCGAACGCGCGCGCCGTACTGCACGAGCAGCGCGCTCAACGCCTCGCGCGCCTCGAGCTGGTCGTCGATCACGAGCACGGTGACGCCACCGAGGTCGTGGTCCGCGGCGCCGTCGACCGACGCGCCCATCGACAATACCGTCGCCGGCGGCGACAACGGCAGGGTCACCGTGAACGTCGCCCCGAGATGTACGCCGCCGCTCTCCGCGCGAATCGATCCCCCGTGACGCTCCACGAGCTTCCGTGCGAGCGCGAGTCCGAGCCCGATGCCGCCGCTGCGGCGCGTGTTCGAGCTGTCCGCCTGCCGGAACGGCTCGAACAGCCACTCCTCGAAGTTTCCCGAGAGCCCCTTGCCGCTGTCGCGGATCGCGATGCGCGCGTCGCCGCCGTCGTGCATCGCGCGCAGCCAGATGCTCCCGCCGGCCGGCGTGAACTTGACGGCGTTCGCGAGCAGCAGCTCGAAGATCTGCTCGACGCGCTGCGCGTCGCCGGTCATGCGCTCGTCGTCGAGCCCGTTGTCGACGTGCAGCGCGATGTCCTTCGCGGCCGCCGCTCCGCGAATGCCCGCGACCGCGGCCTCGACCGGACGGCGCACGACGATCGGCCCGAGCGCGAGCTCGAGGTCGCCGGCGATCGCCGCGCTCGCGTCGAGCAGATGTTCGATCAGCCGGACCTGCTGGTCGATGCCGGCCCGGATGCCCTCGAGCGCGCGCGTCGCGATCGGGCTGTTCGCCCCGTTCGCGTTGAGCTGGTTCTCGAGCACGTGCGACCAGCTCTGCACGCTGTTGAGCGGCGAGCGCAACTCGTGCGACACGATCGCGAGGATCTGGTCGCGCATCCGCGCCGACGCCTCGGCCTTCGCGCGCTCGTCGTCCTTGCCGACGCTGACGTCGGTGAGCGTGCCGACCGCACCGACGACGGCGCCCGCGCTGTCGCGCAGCGCCGCGAACGAGACGTACACGACGCGATCGGACACCCCGCGGGCCAGAACGAGCTCGCGCTGCGGCGTCGCCGCCGCCCAGCGCGTCGTCGATCATCAGGTCGAGCGTCGCGCCGACGTCCGCCCCGAGCGCCGCGCCGAGCGACTGGCCGACGATCCCGCGCGCCCCGTGGCACAGCGAGACGAATGCCGGGTTCGCGAAGCGGATCAGCCGTTCGAGATCGAGCTGCACGAGCCCGACCGGGGCCGAGTCGGCGACCGGACGCACGCCGTCGGCGTCGCGCGTTCGGTCGGGCGAGGAGTCGTTGCGGTCGGACGGCAGGTCGGGCATCACGGTCCTTCGCTACTCGAAGCGCGCGCCGCCGCCGGCGACGAATTCGTCCCTGCGCACCGGTCTTCGTCCGGCAGCGCGGGACAGGCTCCCGCCGCTCCTCCAATCAAGAAGCGTGCCGCCGCCCGCCGTCCCCGCGCCGCCCTGGTCGTCTGACGTAACAACTGCACGGCGAGGCAAGGTTTACCCGCAGGCGTCAGCGAGATTGCCGCCACGGGGCGACCCACGCGTCGGGCCGGCGGGCGCGCTGGCCCGACCGCCGTGCCGTCGCGCGGCCCGGGCATGGCGGTTGCGTTGCGGTCGGCCTCGAACCGAGGAGGTCACGATGTCCTGTAGCACCCTTGCCCGCGTCGCGCCAGTCCTGCCGCCCGCGGCTCGCCGCGGAGTGTCGCACCGATGACGCCGGTCGTCGCGTTCTGCCATCTGCGCTGGGACTTCGTCTACCAGCGTCCGCAACATCTGCTGTCGCGCTTCGCGAAGCGCGCGCCGGTCCTCTATGTCGAGGAGCCGGTCTACGACGAGCGCGAGCCGTGGCTCGAACGTCTCGAGCCCGCGCCGAACGTGACGGTGCTGCGCGTCCATTCGAACGCGGGCGGTGCCGGATTCCACGACGCGCACCTCGCCACGATGCGCAGCCTGCTCGCGCCGGTGCTTCGCGGAACATGCGGGCGCGGTCGCGTGGCTCTACACGCCGATGGCGTTGCCGCTGCTCGGCGACCTCGAGGCCAGCGCGATCGTCTACGACTGCATGGACGAGCTGACCGCGTTCCTCCATGCGCCGCGACAGCTCGCGCAGCGCGAGCACGCGCTGCTGCAACGGGCCGACCTCGTCTTCACCGGCGGGCCGAGCCTGTATCGCGCGAAGCGCGACCTGCATCCGTCCGTGCACTGCTTCCCGAGCAGCGTCGACGCCGCCCACTTCGCGACCGGCGTCCGCGACGCCGCATCCGGCGCAGGCCGCGCATCGCCGGCGCCGCGTCTCGGCTTCTTCGGCGTCATCGACGAGCGCTTCGACGCGGACCTCGTCGCGCGCGCTGGCCGACGCGGATCCGACTGGCACATCGTGCTGGTCGGCCCGGTCGTGAAGATCGACCCGGCGACGCTGCCGCAGCGGCCGAACATCCACTACCTCGGCATGCAGCCGTACGACGAGCTGCCGCAGCTGATCGCCGGCTGGGACGTCTGCCTGCTGCCGTTCGCGCTCAACGAGTCGACGCGCTTCATCAGCCCGACGAAGATGCTCGAATACATGGCCGCCGGCAAGCCGATCGTCAGCACGCCGATCCGCGACGTCGTCGATCCGTACGCCGGCGTCGTCGCGATCGCCGACCATGCGTCCGACTTCATCGAGGCCTGCCAGTCGGCGCTCGCCGAGACGCCCGCGAGCGAAGCGCGCAGCGCGCAGGACGACATGCGGCGCCTCGTGTCGGCCACGTCGTGGGACGCGACGGTCGCCGCCATGACGGCGCTGATCGACGAAGCCGTCGCGCGCTCGTCGCGCCGCGACGGACCAGCCGGTGCCGCAGACGCCGCCGCCGGACGCGCTGCGCGCCGCGGTGCCGATCCAGGTCGGCTGTGCCGTGATCGGCGCCGGGCCGACCGGACTGTCGGCCGCGTACCACCTGCCGTCCGACGCCGTCGTGCTTCGAGCGGCACTCGACGGTCGGCGGCTGGTGCCGGTCCATCCAGGAGAACGGCTTCACGTTCGATCACGCCGGGCACATCATGTTCTCGAACGACCCGGTCGTGCACGAGATGTACCGCGTGCTGCTCGGCGACAACGTGCACTGGCAGGACCGCGAGGCGTGGATCTTCAGCCAGGGCGTCTACACGCGCTATCCGTTCCAGGGCGCGCTGTACGGCCTGCCGCCGAAGGTGCTGAAGGAGTGCCTCGTCGGCGCGATCGAGGCGCGCTTCGGTGCGCTGAACGGCACGGCCGACCGGGCCGCGCACGCGGCGCCCCGCTGCCCCGCCGCCGTCCGACGACGACTGCTGCGGCGACGGCGAGATGACGCGTCCGGACACCTCGTCGTCCGCGGCCGTCGTGCTGCCGCTGCCGAGCGGCGCCGCGCAACTTCGAGGAGTTCATCTACAAGGTCTGGGGCGCCGGCGTCGCGAAGTACTTCGGCGTGCCGTACAACCGCAAGCTGTGGACCGTGCCGCTGACCGAGATCGAGACGTCGTGGCTCGGCGGCCGCGTGCCGCTGCCCGACCTCGCCGAGATGATCGAGGGCGCGGTGGAGCCGTCGAAGAAGCCGGTCGGTCCGAACGCGCGCTTCGGCTATCCGCTGCGCGGCGGCTTCCAGGCGCTGATGGACGGCTTCCTGCCGCATCTCGACGGCAAGCTCGAGCTGCAACGCCGACGTCGTCGGCGCTCGACCTCAAGCGGCGCCGACTCGCGCTCGCCGACGGCCGCTGCTACGCGTACGACCGGCTGATCAGCACGATGCCGCTGCCGAAGCTGATCGCGCTGATCGGCGACGCGGCGCCCGCGTCGGTGCGCAACGCGGCGGCGGGGCTGCGGCACGTGTCGGTCCGCTGCGTGAACCTCGGCGTCGCCCGCACCGACGTCACCGAGAAGCACTGGATCTACTACCCCGAGGACACGGTCTTCCACCGCATCTTCGTGCAGGGCAACACGAGCCCGTACTGCAACCCGCCGGGCGGCTTCGGCCTGACCTGCGAGATCAGCCACTCGCCGACGAAGCCGCTGCCGTGCGACGGCGAGGCGCTGATCCGCCGCTGCTTCGACGACTGCGTGCGCGTCGGCCTGCTGCGCGAGGACGACCGCGCTGCTCGCGGCGAACCAGGTGGACATGGACTACGCGTACGTCGTCTACGACCATGCGCGCGCCGCGAACGTCGCGCTGATCCGCGAGTGGCTCGCGCACTTCGGCATCGTGCTCGCGGGGCGCTACAGCGAGTGGGAGTACTACAACTCCGACCACGCGTTCCTCGCCGGCCGGCGGGCGGCGCTGGAGGTTCGCGGCGAAGCCGTCGAGCGGGCGAGCGGCGCGGCCTGACGACGCGTGCGGGCCGGTGCGGGACATGAACGTCCGCGCCGTCCTCGATCCCGCGGCGCCGGATGCGTGCCGGGGGACGGCCCGTCAGTCGGTCGAGCGTTCGAGCTGCGCGTCGTCGGCGGCTTCGCCGTCGTCGTCGTCGTTCGCCCCCGGCGCCGCGGCCGCGTATTCCTCGAGCCGGTTGTAGAGCGTCTTCGAGCTGATCCCGAGCATCTGCGCGGCGAGCTTCTTCACGCCGCCGCAGCGTTGCAGCGTCGCGAAGATCAGCCGCCGGTCGGCCTCCGCGAGCGACGTGCCGATGGCGATCGCGACCGAGTCGGCGGCGCCGCGGCCGTCGAGGGACATCGACACCGGCGCGACCGGCGCGGTCAGCACCGGGCCGTCCGCGAGGATGTACGCGCGCTGGACGTAGTTCTTCAGCTCGCGCACGTTGCCCGGCCAGTCGTGCGCGGTCAGCGCCTCGACGACGTCGTCGTGGAAGACCTTCGTCGTGCGCCGCTCCTGGTTCAGCGCGTCGAGGAACGACTGCGCGAGCAGGGGTACGTCGGCGCCGCGCTCGCGCAGCGGCGGCACCGTCAGCGGGAACACGTTGAGCCGGTGGTAGAGGTCCTCGCGCAACCGGCCCTGCCGCACCGCCTCCTCGGGGTCGCGGTTCGTCGCGGCGACGACGCGGACGTCGGCCGATGTCTCCTTCGTCGTGCCGATCCGCATGAACAGGCCGGTCTCGAGCACGCGCAGCAGCTTGACCTGCAGCTCGAGCGGCATCTCGGTGATCTCGTCGAGGAACAGCGTGCCGCCGTGCGCGCGCTCGAAGAACCCCTTGTGCTGCCGCTCGGCCCCGGTGAAGCTGCCGCGCTCGTGGCCGAACATCTCGCGACTCGATCAGGTTCGGCGAGATCGCGCCGCAGTTGATGGCGATGAACGTCTCCTTGCGGCGCGTCGACAGCTCGTGCAGCGTCTGCGCGACGAGCTCCTTGCCGGTGCCGCTCTCGCCGACGACCAGCACGGTCGCCTCGGTCGGCGCGACCCGCATCATCTCGTCGTAGAGCTTCTGCATCGCCGGCGAGCTGCCGAGCATCGATCCGAAGCGTCCGTACTGCCGCAGCGTCTCCCGCAGCGCGAAGATCTCGGCGCGCAGGTCGACCGACTTGGGAATGCGGGCCAGCACGGCGCGCAGCCGCTGGATGTTCACCGGCTTGACGAGGTAGTCGGCCACGCCGAGCCGGAGCGCGTCGATCGCGCTGTCCACGCTCGCGTGGCCGGTCATCAGGATCATCTCGACGCCGCTCTTCGCATCGAGGCTGCGCAGCAGGTCGAGTCCGCTGCCGTCGGGCAGCCGCAGGTCGCTCAGGATCGCGTCGGGCGTCTGGCGGCCGAGCTGGATCGTCCCCTCGCGGACGTCGCGGGCCGCCGCGACCGTGAACCCCTCCGCCATCACGATCTGCGTCAGCGCTTCGCGCGTGCTGTCGTCGTCGTCGACGATGAGAACGTGAGACATCGTGGTCGGGTGGTTGGCAAACGGTCGCCACCATAGCGCGTCCGACGACCGGGTGACTCGGACGAAACAGCATCCTGGACTCGTCCCCGGCCGGCTCGCCGGATGCGCCGTTCCGGTGCAAAATGCGCGGATGAGCGCCGAAAGCCGATCCGAATCGCGGGTCCGCCCTGCGAAGCCGCCGCAGCCGCTCGAAGCGACCGCGGCGCTCGATCGCTTCTGCGACCTGCGCGGCTCGTCGGCGCCGATGACGGTGCTCTATTCGGAGCTCGCGCGCGTCGCCGCGACCGACGCGACGGTGCTGATCGTCGGCGAGAGCGGCACCGGCAAGGAGCTCGTCGCCCGCGCGCTGCACTCGCACGAGCACGCGGCGCGACCGCGACTTCATCGCGGTCAACTGCGGCGCGATCCCCCGCCACCTGCTCGAGGCCGAGCTGTTCGGCCACGAGAAGGGCAGCTTCACCGGCGCGCACCAGCAGCACGCCGGCTACTTCGAGCGCGCGTCGGGCGGAACGCTGTTCCTCGACGAGGTCACCGAAATGGCGCCCGACATGCAGGTCAAGCTGCTGCGCGTGCTCGAGACCGGTCGATTCCATCGGGTCGGCGGCACGCAGACGGTCCAGGTCGACGTGCGCATCGTCGCGGCGACGAACAAGGACCCGCGCGAAGCGGCGCTGTCGGGCGCGTTCCGCGACGACCTGCTGTACCGGCTCGCGGTCTTCCCGATCCGCGTCCCGCCGCTGCGCGAACGCGGCAGCGACATCGTCGGCCTCGCGCAGCACTTCCTCGACGAACTGAACGCGAAGTCGTTCACGAGCAAGCGCTTCGCGCGGCGCGCCTACGACGTACTCCAGCATGCACCGCTGGCCCGGCAACGTGCGCGAGCTGCGCAACGCGGTGCAGCGCGGCTACATCCTCGCCGACGACGAGGTCGAGCTGCCCGATCCGGTCGTGCGCGCCCCGCGCAAGTCCGCGCAGCAGGCCGAGACGCTCGACGTGTCGATCGGCACGGCACTCGCCGACGCGCAGCGCGCGATCATCCTCGCGACGCTGTCGCACTTCGACGGCGACAAGGGCCGCACCGCGGCCGCGCTCGGCGTGAGCCTGAAGACGCTCTACAACCGGCTCGCGCGCTACGGCACCGGCGACGGGCACGACGGGCGACGCGACGCCGCGATGCCGTTCAGGCCGTGACCCGATCGCGGCGCGGCGCCACGGCGACCCGCGTCGAGAAGTCGTCGATCGTGCGCTTCAGCCCGTCGTCGAGCGCGACCGCCGGTTGCCAGTCGAGCAGCCGGCGCGCGAGCGAGATGTCCGGGCACCGCTGCAGCGGATCGTCGACCGGCAGGTCGAAGAACTCGATGGTCGACGTCGAGCCCGTGAGCGCGAGGACGCGTTCCGCGATGTGCCGCATCGTGCACTCGTGCGGGTTGCCGAGGTTCACCGGCTCGCCGCGGTCGTCGTCGCGACGCATCAGCCGGATCAGCCCGTCGATCAGGTCGTCGACATAGCAGAACGACCGCGTCTGCGTGCCGCGGCCGTAGATCGTCAGCGGCCGCCCGCTCAACGCCTGAACGATGAAGTTCGAGACGACGCGCCCGTCGTTCGGATGCATCCGCGGGCCGTACGTGTTGAAGATGCGTGCGATGCGCACCGACAGCCCGTGCTGTCGGCGATAGTCCGCGAACAGCGTCTCGGCGCACCGCTTGCCCTCGTCGTAGCACGAGCGCGGCCCGATCGGATTGACGTGGCCCCAGTAGTCCTCGGTCTGCGGATGGACCGACGGACTGCCGTAGACCTCGCTCGTCGACGCCTGCAGGATTCGTCGCCTTCAGCCGCTTCGCGAGGCCGAGCATGTTGATCGCGCCGTGGACGCTCGTCTTCGTCGTCTGCACCGGATCGTGCTGGTAGTGGATCGGCGACGCCGGGCACGCGAGGTTGTAGATCTCGTCGACCTCGACGTACAGCGGGAACGTGACGTCGTGCCGCATCAGCTCGAAGTTCGGACGCGGCAGCAGATGCGCGATGTTCGCGCGCGCGCCGGTGTAGAAGTTGTCGACGCACAGCACGTCGTGCCCCTCGTCGACGAGCCGCTCGCACAGGTGCGAGCCGAGGAAGCCGGCCCCGCCGGTGACCAGCACGCGCTTCGCGTCGCCTCTCATGCCGCCTCCCCGCCGAGCATCGACGTGTCGCGACGCGCCTCGGCCGGGTCGACGAAGCGTCGCTGCTGGCGCCGCAGTTCCGCCGCCAGCGGCTCGTGCGCCTCGCGGTGTCCGTGGTCGTCCGCGTAGCCCCAGAAGCCGTTCTGGCAATGGCGGTCGTTGTCCCATCCCGGGAAGTCGACGATCGGATACAGGCACACGCCGCGGACGTCGGCGCCGCAGTCGATCGCCGTGGCCACCTCGTCGCAGACCGTCCGCAGCCAGCCGCCGCGCGCGTCGCCTTCGCAACCGGTCTCGCCGATGTAGATCGGGCGTCGATAGCGCCCGGACCATTCGACGAAGATGTCGGACAGCGGCTTGTAGCGCGGGTCGCCGGGACGGATCGGCTCCGCCGGCTGTCGCGGCGTCCCGTACGTCCACTGGTTCCACGGGTAGTAGTTGACGCCGATGACGTCGAGGTAGTCCGGACGCCCGCCGAGCTGCGGCCACTCGAGCCCGGCGAGCAGGTCGCACGCCTGGAACTGCAGCAGCCGCGACGCCTCCGCCGCGCCCGCGTCCTCGGGCCGGTCGAGCGCGGCGGCGACGTGGAACGCCGGGTCGTGGATCACGATGCGCGCCTCGCGGCGACGACCGAGCGCACCGCCTCGATCGCGGCGATCGTCGCGCGCACGAGCTGGCACTTCAGCTCGAAGCCGCGACACTCGACGAACGGATTGAACGCGGCGACGTCGCCACCGGCCCACGACAGGAACGAGATCTCGTTGATCGGGCAGATCCACGGCGGCTCGTCGGACTCGTGGACGAGCAGCCGTGCGCAGTCGCGTGCGAACGCCGCGAAGCGGTCGACGAACTGCGGCATGAAGATGTCGATGCCTTCGGGCCAGCCGAAGTGCAACAGGTCCCAGATCACGCGCACGCCGTGGCGCCGCGCCGCTTTCAGCAGCGGCACCATCGACGCGAAGTCGCGACGATGCGGCGTCGCCTCGATCCGGTGCCACGCGAAGCCGTCGCGCGCCACGCGGATGCCGTGCTCCGCGAGCCGTCGGTAGTCCGCGTCGGCGAACTCCACGTGGCGCGTCTGCATCCCGAGGTCGAGGCGACGGCCGTCGCGCAGCCGGTGCGTCGAGCACTCGAAGCCGCCGGCGAAGAAGCCGGGCACGAGCGCGTTGCGCGGAGCGTCGCGGGGCGTCATGCCGTCACCATCGCGAACGTGTCGTTCCAGTCGGCGACGAAGCGATCGATCGAGAAACGTTCCTCGACGGTCCGTCGCGCGGCCTCGCCCCAGGCTCCGCGCCTGGTCGGGATCGTCGAGCAGCTCGTCCATCGCGGCGATCAGCTGCTCCAGGTCGGTATCGACATAGCCGTTGCGCCCGTTCTCGATGACCGTCGACAGTTCGGTCGTCGCGAGCCCGACGATCGGCACGCCGACGGCCATCGCTTCGAGCACCGCGAGCCCGAGGCTCGTCCATCGCGCCGGATGGAAGAAGAAGCGGTAGCGCGCGACGAAGCGCCGGCAGCTCCGGGTTCGGGATCTCGCCGATGCCGCCGAGCGACTCGGCATCCATGCCGACGAGGTCGAGCGGCACGCGTTCGCGCGCGCGCTCGAACAGGTCGCGGCCGAGGCGGCGACCGCGACCCGCGAGGTGGTTGACGACGACGATGCCGCGGGCGATCGCCGCCGTCGTAGCGGACGTCGGTCGGGCACGACGACGCCGTGCTCGACGACGCGCGTGCTGACGCCGTCGCAGTCCCACATCAGCGCGTTGAACGGCGTGACGTGGACGAGCAGCACGTCGGGGTCGGTCATCCAGTGCTTCGACGCGAACGCCTCGTCGTGCGGCGTGTCGTGCTCGAGCACGATCGTCGGCAGCGCGCGCTGCGCGCTCGCTCAGCACATGTCAGGCGGTCGCCGTCCCAGTGCAGCGCGCGACTGGATCAGCACGCAGTCGAAGCGCTCGTCCGGCGACGCGCGACGCGTCGATCTCGTGGACGTTGTCGCCCCACGGCAGCGCGCCCGACGCGGCCGGACCAGCCCGGCGGATGGCCGGGCTTCGTCACGAGGAAGAAGTCGTGCGGCGCGTGCGTCAGGTAGTACAGATAGTTGCCGTGGACGTGCCACGTCAGGATGCGCAGGCGGCGTCCGCCGCGCAGGACGACCGGCGGCGCCGTGATCGGATCAAGCAGCATGATCGAAGGCCGCGAGGCCGAGTTGCGCGAAGCGCCGCGTCGACGACCGGCCCGGCCGCGACGGCCGGTCGAGCAGCGATGGTCGATCGGGCAGTCGCGGTACATGCACGGGCGGCACGGCGCGTCGTGCGCGAGCACGCGATGGCGCGCGCGGTCGAGCGGCGCCCACCGTGCGACATCGCTGCCCGACGCGACGACGACGCTCGGCGCGCGGACCGCCGCCGCGACGTGCGAGAGTCCCGGTGTCGTTGCAGACCAGGAGCGCCGCGTCGCCGAGCATCGCGGCGAGCGCGCCGAGCGATGTGCGCGCCGCGAGATCGACGGCCGCGACGCCGCGCGCCGCGAGCGCGTCGACGAGCGCGGCCGCGAGCAGGCGCTCGTCGTCGCTGCCGGTCACGACGATGCGAAGGCCCCGCCCGGCGAGCCGCGCGGCGACCGCGACGAAGCGCTCGACCGGCCAGCGACGCGACGACCAGCGGGCGCCGGGATGCACGCAGACGAAGCCCGACGGTCGCAGCCGATGCTCGACCGCCAGCGCGCGCCATTCGTCGCGCTCGGCCGGCGAGACCGGCAGCTCGAGCGACGCGTCCGCGACCGCGTCCGCGTCGGCACCGAGCCGCGCCATCAGCGCGAGGCGCGCTCGACGGCTCCGGTGCATGCGGGTCCCACGGCAGTGATGGCACGACGGGTCGAGGCCCGCGGCGTCCGCGGCGCGGCAGAAGCCCGCGCTGATCGCGGCCCCGAAGCGTCGCACCAGCGCGTTCGTCGCCGGGCCGTCGCCGTGCAGCTGGATCGCGAGATCGAAGCCGCGCGCGCGCAGGTCGTCGACGAACGCCGGGATCTCGTCGTCGCGCGCCGGCTGCTCCGGCATGCCGCTCATGCCGGGGAAGTCGACGTATTCGTCGACGTAGCGCGGATAGCGCGCCGCGAATCCGCGCATCGACGGCAGGCCGACGAGCGCGACGTGGGCGTCGGGCACGGTGGCCCGCAGCGCGCGCAGCGCCGGGATCGCGCACAGCATGTCGCCGAGCTGCAGCGCGCGGAACACGACCACGCGCCGCGGTCGCGCGCGATCGAAGTAGCGCGGCTGCGAGGCGGTCGTCACAGGTAGGCCACGCGAAAGCGCACGGCGCCGACGATCCGCCACGCGATCGCGAGCGGCGGGATCGCGATCGACGTCCACAGCATCTCGACGACGTGCGTCCAGCGCCGGGACGTGCCGCGCAGGCGCCGCCACGCGAAGCGCAGCGTCAGCAGCAGCCACGCCGCGAACGCGGTCAGCGCGACCGTGCCCGCGCCGGCGCTTGTGCCCGCGACGGCGACGACGAGCGCGGCGACCGTCGCGTAGTACGACCACGGCGGCGCCGGCAGGATGCGCGCGCGATACAGCGCGCGATGCTTCTTGAACAGCAGCGCGTCGAACACGACCTTGCGCTGCTGGGACAGGCTCACGCCGAAGCGCGCGGGCCGGACCGGATGCACGACGACGGCGTCCGCCGCGAAGCCGACGCGATAGCCGGCGCGCATCAGCGAGAACTGCAGGTCCGAGTCCTCGCGCCACGCGGACGTGAAGCGCTCGTCGAAGCCGCCGACGGCCGCGAGCGCGTCGCGCGTCACGAAGCAGTTCGCGGTCGCGAACTCCGCCCGCGACAGGCCTGCCGCGTCCCGCTCGTAATCGGTCGGCCGCGCGGGCAGCGGCATGCGGATCGCGCCGCCGACCGCGTCGAGCCCCGCCGCGAGCGCCGCGAGGCCGGCGTCGAGCCAGCCGGGCTCGGGGATCGTGTCGTCGTCGGTGAACGCGATGACGCGCGCGGCCGTCGCGCGCCAGCCCGCGTTGCGCGCGGCCGCGGGCCCTTGCGTCGCCGCGACCGGCACGTAGCGCAGCGCCGGCGCGCCGGGTCGCGCGGCGAGCGTCGCGACGAGCGAGCGGATCGCGTCGGCCGTCGGACCGCCGGCATCGTCGTCCGCCACGACGATCTCGTAGCGCGTCGCGTCGAGCGTCTGCGCGAGCAGCGCGTCGAGGCAGCGTCGCAACAGGTCCGGCCGACGGTACGTCGCGATCACGACGGCGACGTCGGGCTTCGAAGCGCTCGTCATCGCGGGTCCTTCTCGACCAGGAACGAGCCGATCACGAGCGCGTCGAGCGGCGACGTCCAGAAGCTCTCGATCGCGTCGCGCGGCGTGCAGACGATCGGCTCGCCGCGCGTGTTGAACGACGTGTTGACGAGGACCGGCACGCCGGTGCGCGCCTCGAACGCCGTCAGCAGCGCATGCACGAGCGGGTTGTCGTCCGCTCGCGACCGTCTGCACGCGCGCCGTGCCGTCGACATGGCGGACCGCGGGAATGCGGTCGGCCTTCTCGGGCCGCACGTCGTACACGAACAGCATGAACGGCGCGTACAGCCGGTCGGCCGCCGAGCCGTCCGCGGCGCCGTCGCCGGCGACGAACCACTCGTGCGCCTTCTCCTCGAGCACCACCGGCGCGACCGGGCGGAAGTCCTCGCGGTCCTTGATCTCGTTGAGGCGCGCCTGCATCGACGCCTGCACCGGCGACGCGAGGATCGATCGCGCGCCGAGCGCGCGCGGACCGAACTCCATGCGGCCCTGGAACCAGCCGATGACGCGATCCTCGGCGAGCAGCTTCGCGGTCTCGCCGGCGATGTCGTCGACGCGCCGGTAGCGCACGCCGGTCCACGCGAGGAAGCGGTCGATCTCGTCGTCGTCGAACGACGGGCCGAGGTACGCGTGCCGCATCGACCAGCGTCGCGGACCGCGGTCGCGCGCCTCGTGGTCGGCCCACAGCGCCGCGCCGAGCGCCGTGCCCGCGTCGCCGGCCGCGGGCTGCACCCAGACGTCGTCGAACGGCCCGCGGTCGCGCAGCGCCGCGTTCATCACGCAGTTCAGCGCGACGCCGCCGGCCATCGCGAGTCGCTTCGAGCCGGTCTCGCGCGCGAGCCAGCCGGCGAGCCGCAGCACGGCGTCCTCGAGCGCGGCCTGCAGCGAACGCGCGACGTCGAAGTGCCGCTGCTCGAGCGGCCCGCCGCGTCGCCGCGCGGGGCCGAAGCGTCGTTCGAGGTCGAGCGTGCCGACGCGATAGCGGCCGTCGTCGCCGACGTCGAGGATCGCGTCGAACGCGTCGCGATGGACCGGCTCGCCGTACGACGCGAGCGCCATCACCTTGTACTCGTCCGACGAGTGCAGGAAGCCGAGATAGCGCGTCACGTCCTCGTACAGCAGGCCGAGCGAATGCGGCAGGTCGATCGACGCGATGCGCCGGTACTCGCGGCCGTCGAAGTGGCCGAACGTCGTCGTCGCGTTCTCGCCGCGGCCGTCCATCGTCAGCACCGCGGTCTCGTCGAACGGCGACGCGAGGAACGCGCTCGCCTCGTGCGCGAGGTGATGCTCGACGGAGCGCCAGCGCGAGCGCACGTCGGCGAGCGACGCGCCGCGAAAGCGCGACGCGAGGTGATGCGGCGCGCCGTCGACGAGCTGCCCGGCGCGTTGACGACGTACGACAGGAACAGCGGATCCCACGGCGCGGGTCCGATCGGGTTCGCCGACGGCTCGAGCGGCAGCGCGATCGTCGCGTCGCCGGCCTTGCCGTCGAGCAGCAGCGCGGGATCGTACGAATACGCGAAGCGATCGACGTCGGCGATCGTCGCGCCGGCTGTCGCGAGGCAGTAGTCGATCGCGTGGAACGGCAGCTGCCAGGTCGTGAACGGCACCGGCCGCTTGCCGTGCTTGACGTGCGTGAAGCGCTCCTCCTCGGCCGCCGCGACGACGACGCCATCGTCGACGAGCGCCGCCGCGCAGTCGTGATAGACCGCGTTGATGCCGAGCGTCAGCATGCGAGCGCGCTCCGCGTCGACGCCGCGCCCGCACGCCGTCCCGCGGTCTCGTCGAGCAGCGCGAGCGACGCGGCGACGACCTCGTCGGCGTCGATGCCGGTCAGGCAGCGATGATGGCCTTCGGGACACACGCTGCGCTGGCAGTTCGCGCACGGCACGTCGTGCGTCAGCACGCGGTGCGGCACGCGCCACGGCGTGTGCTGCGGGTTCGTCGCCGCGTACAGCACGACGACCGGCGTCTGCCGCGCCGCCGCGATGTGGACCGGGCCGCTGTTGTTCGACACGAGCAGCGTCGCGCCGTCGATCGCGGCGATCAGCTCGTCGAGCGCGAGGTCGCCGGCCAGGTCGTGGATCGCATCGTCGCGGCCGACGATGCGTTCGCCGGTCGCGACGACGCGTGCGACGAGCTCGCGCTCGTGCGATCCGCCGGTCACGACGACCGGCAGTCCCGTCCGCCGATGCAGCGCGGCCGCGACCGTGCCGAATCGGTCGGCCGGCCAGCGCCGCGACTCGGCCGTCGCGCCCGGGTGGACGACGAGGTAGCGGCCGACGCCGTCGTCCGTGCGCGGGATGCCGCGCGTCGCGAGGATCGCCGCGAGCCGCTGACGCGCGCCGCGCGGCACCTCGCACGACAGCCGCGCGTCGCGATCGGCATCGCCCGGCCCGACGACGGTCTCGACGAGCGCGCGCTGACGCTCGACCTCGTGGCGGATGCCGTTCGGCCGGCTCGGGATCGCGCACCCAGTCCGTCAGCAGCGCGTACGGATTCTCGCGACAGTGCGCGAGCCGCAGCGCGATCCCGGCCTGGCCGCACATCATCGCGGCCGGCAGCGCGCTCTGGCTGTAGCAGGTGAAGACGACGGCCGCGTCGAAGCGACGCGCCGCGAGACGCGATCCGATGTCGCTGCGCAGCGGCGCCTCGCGACCGGCCGCGACCCACGGCGCGTCGTAGACGAGGACGTCGTCGATCTCCGGCACGTGGCGGGCGATCGCGCAGCCCGCCGACGATCCGAGCAGCGTCACGTGCGGCGCCGGGCGCGAGCCGTCGCCCTGCAGGCCGCGCTTCAGCGCGCGGATCGCCGGCGTCGTCATCAGCACGTCGCCGAGGTTGTCCAGGCGCACGCAGAGGACGCGCGACACGTCGCGCCATCGGCCGCTCGACACGGTCGTCATGCGCGCTTCGTCGTGTCCGACGGCGCGCGCCGGAACGCCGCGGCGCGACGCAGCGCCTCGAGGTCCGGTCCTCGCGTCGGCCCGCTCGCGCTGCCGTCGATGATGCGGGCGGCCGCGTCGAGGTCGCGCACGACGTGGTCCGGCGTGCGCAGATGCGGATTGCGCGGATCGACGACCCATTGCGTCTCGTTGCCGTTGTCGATGAGGATCGTGCGGCAGCCGGCGCGGCGTCCGGCCTCGACGTCGTCGAGGATGTCGCCGACGAACCACGAGCGACGCAGGTCGACGCCATGATCCGCCGCGGCCCGTCGCAGCAGTCCCGGCATCGGCTTGCGGCAGAGGCAGGCGCACGTGTATTCGGGCACGCGGCCCTTCGGATGATGCGGACACGCGTAGACCGCGTGCAGCGTCGCGCCGCAGCGCGCGAACATCGTCGCGAGCCGATCCTCGACGGCGTCGAGCGCGTCGAAGTCGAAGAAGCCGTGCGCGATGCCCGGCTGGTTGCGTGATCACGATCAGCGGCACGTCGAGCCGGCCGAAGCGGCGCAGCGCCGACTCGGCCCGCGGCGCGTAGCGCATCCGCGCCGGATCGACGTTGTACGGCTCGTCGTCGAGGATCGTGCCGTCCTTGTCGAGGAAGATCGCCGCCCGTGCTCGGCGCCGGCTTCGCGCTCACGGACGTGCGATCGCCGGCCGCGGCGAGACCCTGCGTCGGCCGCTCGCCTTCACGCCGCGATCTCCATCACGTCGCCGCCTTCCTCCGCCGCGTCGAACGTCGGCACGAACGCCTCGCCGCGCGCGTCGGCGATCGCGTGCCGATAGACGTCGACGAGCCGGTCGACGACGGCCGTCCACGTGTAGAGCGCGTTCGCGCGAATGCGCCCGGCCTCGCCCATCGCGCGACGCAGGGCGCGGCTCGCCGCGAGCCGGTCGAGACGTTCGGCGAGCGCGCGCGGATCCTTCGGCGGCACGAGGAAGCCGGTCACGCCGTCGACGACGGTCGTGCGGATGCCGCCGACCCCGCTGCCGACGACCGGCGTCGCGCAGGCCATCGCCTCGACCGGCGTGATGCCGAACGGCTCGTACCACGGCGTCGTCACGAACACGTCGGCCGCGCTGAAGCAGCTGCGACAGCTCGTCGCGATCGCGCCGTCCGACGAAGTGCACGCGCGACGCGACGCCTGCGGCCTGCGCGCAGGCCGTCAGCCGACCGATCTCGGGCGTCGCGATCGCGCTCGCGCGCTTCGATGTGCCGCCGACGATGTACAGCGACGCCTCGCGGCGATGCTCGCGTTCGAGCACGCCGATCGCCTCGATGACGTTGTCGATGCCCTTGCGCGGCACGAGCCGGCCGAGCTGCAGCACGACGAACGCGTCGAGCGGCCATCCGAGCGCCGACGCGCGCGGCGTTGCGCGGCAGCGGTCGGAGCTCGGCGGGGTCGTAGCCGCACGGGCACGACGTCGATGCGCGCCGGGTCCCCGCGATACAGGCCGAGCAGGTCGTGACGATCCTCGGGACACTCGGCGACGATGCGATGCGAACAGCGCGACGAGCTCCTCCTCGATCTCGAAGCGCTCGTCGGGGAAGCCGTCGCTGTCGCCCTGGTGCCGGCGTCGCACGCGACCGAGCGCATGGAACGTCGTGACGAGCGGCAGCGGCACGCGGCGCGTCGCGCGCAGCGACGCCATGCCGCTCATGAAGAAGTTCGCATGGACACAGTCGTATGGCGTGGCCGCGAACGCGTCCGCGAGCGCATCGCCGAACGCCGGCATGTACGGCAGCAGCGCTTCCTTCGGCAGGTGCTGCGCGGGTCCCGCGTCGACGTGGATGACGCGCACCGCGGGTCGCGGCGTCACGACGGTCGGCAGCAGCGGGTTGTCGCGCCGCGTGAAGACGTCCACCGCGATGCCGCGACGGGACAGCTCGCGCGCGACCGCGGCCACGTAGACGTTCTGTCCTCCGTTGTCGACGCCGCCCGCAGCGGTCAACGGGGAAGCGTGTTCGCTGACGAGGGCAATGCGTTGCATCGGGCTTCCGGTCGCAGGCGACATGGTTCGTTGGGCTCGGGCGTCACACCACGTTCGCGACCTCGATGACGGTCGATGCGACGGCGCCGTCGGGTAGCACGGCCTGTGCCCATCGGCGATCACGACGGGGAAGAACGACGCGCCGACACGAGGCGCTTCGCGATCCGCAAGAGCCCGCACCGCCGACGCGCGGCTGCGATGCACCGCCGTTTTACAAGCGCGCAGTAAGCGTTACGGCCTTCGCATCCCGCACGCGTCGCGATTCCCGACGACGCGTGCGTCGTCCGTCTCAGCGGTCGGTCGTGCGTCGTGTCGGCGACTCGGTCGCCTCCGATGCGCCTTCGGCATCGACCGTTCGCGCGCCGGTCGTCCCGGACGGTGGCGTCTCGCCTTCATCTTCCCCACGGGGGCTTCCGGGCGCATCGCTCGCGCCGGGTGGCAGCGCGGCGCCGAGGTTGGCGTCGCTGGTCGCGATGCCGCCGCCGGGCTCGTCGCGTTCGCCGCCACCGCGCGGCGCGCCGAGCGCATCGTGCGTCGCGTCGGCGCCGCCTTCGTTCTTGAATCCGCCGTAGCTGCTCTGGCCCGGGTCCGCGCTGCGGCTGCGCACGTCGTCGCCGCCGGCCGCGCTCGATGCGCCGGCACCGCCGCCGCCCGCGCCGCCCCGACCGGCCGCTTGCCACGTCTGCTCGCCCTTCGGCTTCGGCGCCGGCTCCTGCGACGTGCCGGGACCGCCGCCCGCATACCGGCCGATCGGTTCGCCCTTCGCGTAGTCCGACGACTTGCCGAATTCGTCGGGGTCGTCCTTGTTCATCGGATCTGCCATGTTCTCCTCGAGGTCGACGCGGCGCCGCTCGTCCGCACGGTCGTTCCGCAACCGCCGTGCCGCGCGCGTCCACGGCGCCTCGCGCGGCGCGATGGCCGGGACCGCAAGAAAAGTTTTCGCCGTCTCTGTAACGGCTGCAGCCGTCGGTTGCAGCACGCCGCGCGGCAGTCGGGGAACGCCGGCATTGGCATGCCGCTTGCAATGCGGCAACGCCACCAGCGGTCGCGCGCGTCCCGTCGACGCGGCGTCGCGTCTCACCCTCCAGGAGCCTCATTGACTCAAGCGACGCTCGTCCTGCGCGCCACTCAACAGACCGCGCTGACGCCGCGGCTGCAACAATCGGTCCGTCTTCTCCAACTCTCTTCGCACGACTTCATCCAGGAGCTGGAGCAGGCCGTCGCGAGCAACCCGTTCCTCGAAGTCCCGTTGCCGGACGAGGGCCAGCCCGCCGGCGTGGACGGCAGCGCGTGGGCCGGCACCGACGCCGCGCCTGCGCGCGACCGGTGACGACGTCGTCGCGGCCAACAGTGAGCCGGGCGCCGACAGCGGCGCCGTCGCGATCGACGGCGAGCCCGGCGACTACACGCCGTACGCGGAGCAGACGCGGTCGCGCGGTACCGAACGACGGCGAAGCGGGCGACATCGGCGAATGGGCCGAAGCCGCGTCGTCGCTGCGCGCGCATCTGCACGAGGAGCTCGCGGGCTATCGCCTCGGCGCGCGCGACCGCGCGATCGCGTCTGCTCGTCATCGAGGCGCTCGACGACGACGGCTACCTGCGACAGGAACTGCACGACGTCGGCGGCGCGCTTCGCGTTCGACCCGCCGGTCGACGACGACGAGCTCGCGATCGCGCTGAAGCTCGTGCAGCAGCTCGGCCCGACCGGCATCGCGGCGCGCTCGGTGTCCGAATGCCTGGCGCTGCAGCTCGAGGCGCGGCGTCGCGGCCGGCGGGCCGGGCGCGCCGGCGGACGTCGTCGACGTCGCGCTCGCGCATCGTGCGCGACCACCTCGCCGCGTTCGCGGCCCGCGACTGGGGCGCGCCTCGAGCGGACGCTCGGCTGCAGCTGCGCCGACGCTCGGCCGCGGCGGCGGACCTGATCCGCAGCCTCGACCCGCGGCCCGGCTCGGCGTTCGGCGGCGAGGTCGCGCAGTCCATCGTTCCGGACGTCATCGTCCGTCGCGGCAAGGCGGGCTGGATCGCCGACATCAACCCCGCGGTCGTGCCGCGCGTCGCGCTCAACCGCGTCTACGCCGCGCTGCTGCACGACACGCGCGCCGGCAACCGTCCGCAGCTCGACGAGCAGCTGCAGGAGGCGCGCTGGCTCGTGCGCAACGCGGCGCAGCGCTTCGTGACGATCCGGCGCGTCGCGCGCGTCATCGTCAAGGAGCAGTCGGCGTTCCTCGACTACGGCGACATCGCGATCAAGCCGCTGCTGCTGCGTCAGGTCGCGGACCGGCTCGAGCTGCACGAGTCGACGATCTCGCGGGCGATCGGCAACAAGTTCATGGCGACGCCGCGCGGCGTGTTCGCGTTCAAGCACTTCTTCTCGCGCAAGCTCGCGACGACGAGCGGCGGCAGCTGCTCGGCGACGTCGATCCGCGCGGCGATGCGCGAGCTGATCGACGGCGAGGACCGCTGCGAGCCGCTGTCCGACGTCGCGCTCGCGAAGCGCCTGACCGAGCAGGGGCTGTGCGTCGCGCGCCGTACGGTGACGAAGTACCGCGGGCTGATGCGGATCCCGGCGGTCGAGCTGCGCAAGGACCTGGTCTAGCCGTGAGCCCGGCGCGGCGTTGTGCGGCCGCGTCGTTTCGGTCCGCCGCGAAGCATCGATCGGTCGTCGGGCGAGAGGCGATGATAGGCTTCGCCGCACCCTGCCCGACGCCCGACCCTGCGGCCGGGCCATCGACCGCGAGGACCGACTTGACCCGCTCCGTCGCCGACAAGCGCGCGGCCTTTCGCGCACTCCATCGAGACGGCTGCTTCGTGCTGCCGAACCCCTGGGACGTCGGCAGTGCCCGCGATGCTCGAGCGCCTGGGCTTCGCCGCGCTCGCGTCGACCAGCTCCGGCTTCGCGTGGTCCACCGGACGGCCCGACTACGGCGTCCGCCGCGACGACGTGCTGGCGCATCTCGCCTCGCTGTGCGACGCGGTCGACGTGCCGGTCAACGCCGACTTCGAGTCCGGCTTCGCCCGCGACGCGGAGGGGTCGGCGAGAACGTGACCCGCGCCATCGCGACCGGCATCGCCGGCGCTGTCGATCGAGGACACCGCGTTCGACGACGGCGGCGCGCTGTACGACCTGCCGCGGTCGCTGGAGCGGCTGCGGGCCGCGCGCCGGCCATCGACCGGTCGGGCCACGACGTGGTGCTGGTCGCGCGGACCGAGGGCCTGCTGCACGATCCGACGCGCGCTCGCGCCGGCGATCGACAAGCTCGTGGCATTCGCGGACGCGGGCGCCGACTGCCTGTATGCGCCGGGACTCGCGACGAAGGACGACATCTCCGCCGTCGTCCGCGCGGTCGCGCCGAAGCCGGTCAACGTGCTGATCTCGGGTCCGCTCTTCACGGTCGCCGAGCTCGCCGAGCTCGGCGTGCGACGCATCAGCGTCGGCGGCGCGCTGGCGCGCGTCGCGTGGGCGGCGATGTTCGCCGCGGCCGAGCAGCTGAAGGCGGGATCGTTCGCCGGCCTCGCGAACGCCATCCCGCACCCCCGCCTCAACGAGACGTTCGAGCGCCGCGGCTGACGACGTCGGCCATCCAGCCGACGGTCGCGTCGAGCATCGCGGCGAGGACGGTCGCGTCGTCGCTGCCGCTCCGGCTGACGCACGTGGAACGCGTGGTCCGCGTCGTCGAACAGCGCCAGCGTGGCCGCGTCGGCCGAGCGACGCGACGACGCCTTCGATCAGCGAGACGTCGGCGAGCGCGTCGCGCGTCCCCTGCAGGAACAGCATCGGCACCGGCACGTCGGCGAGATGCTCGGCGCGACGCGTCGACGGCTGCTGTGCCGGATGCAGCGGGAAGCCGACGAACACGAGGCCGCGGACGTCGGATGCGCCGCGCGGCCGCGGCCTGCGACGTCATCCGTCCGCCGAACGACTTGCCGCCGGCGAACAACGGCGTTCCCGGAAACGCCCGCGCGGCCTCGTCGCAGGCGGCCCGCACGGCGGCCTGCGCGACGGCGGGCGGGTCGGGCCGCTTCGCGCCCTGCTGCATGAACGGGAACTGGAAGCGCAGCGTCGCGACGCCGCGCGCCGCGAGACCTTCCGCGAACGCCGCCATGAACGGATGGCCCATGCCGGCGCCGGCACCGTGGGCGAAGACGTACGCGGCGAGCGGCTCGCTCGACGGCCGGACGATCGTCGCGTCGAGCGGCGCGCCGTCGTCCGGGCGGATCGTCGCTTCTTCCGCGATCGTCATCGCTTCGTGATCCGGACCCAGACCGGCGCATGGTCGCTGGCCCCGTCCCAGCCGCGCACCTCGCGGTCGACCTGCGCGTCGCGCAGCCGCTTCGCCAGCGCTTCGCTCAGCAGCAGGTGGTCGATCCGCAGCCCCGCGTCGCGGGGCCAGCGGTTGCGCAGGTAGTCCCAGAACGTGTAGATCGCCTCGTTCGGGTGACGCGCGCGCAGCGCGTCGGTCCAGCCCTGCGCGAGCAGCCGCCGGTAGGCTTCGCGCGGCTCGGCCTGCAGCAACGCGTTGTCGTCGTACGACGTCGTCGCGGTAGACGTCGAGATCGGTCGGCACGACGTTGAAGTCGCCGAGCAGCGCGGTCGGCAGGCCGCGTGTCCCACAGCGACCGCGCGTGCGCGATCAGCCGCTCGAACCACGCGAGCTTGTAGTCGAACTTCGGTCCCGGCTGCGGGTTGCCGTTCGGCAGGTAGATCGACGCGACGAGGATGCCGTCGATCGCGGCCTCGACGTAGCGCGCCTGCGTGTCGGCGTCGTCGCCCGGCAGCGCCCGGCGCACGACGATCGGCTCCGCGCCGCGCGCGAGCAGCGCGACGCCGTTCCAGGTCTTCTGGCCGACCGACAGCGAGCCGTAGCCGGCCGCCTCGAGACGCTCGCGCGGGAAGTCGGCGTCGGTCGTCTTCGTCTCCTGCAGCGCGACGACGTCGGGCTTCGTCGCGTCGAGCCAGCGCAAGCAGCAGCGTCGAGGCGCCGGTTGACGCCGTTGATGTTCCAGGTCGCGAGCTTCAACGGCGCGACCCGCAGGCGATGGCCTTCAGCAGAGCACGCGGAACGGGCGCCGGCTCGCGGCGACGAGCGCGAGCCGTGATCGTCGGTCAGCTCGACGAGATGCACGCCGCGCTTCGCCGCCTCGCGCGTCGCGGCGTCGAGGCCGCCGTGCCGCTCGATCGACGACCGGCGTCGCTGGCTCATCGCGTGGTCGTCGATGCCGTCGAGCCAGTCGGCGAGCCACCGTGTCGCGTCGTCGTCCATGCGGTCCGTCGCGTCGTGTCAGGCCTTGACCTCGTCGGCCCACACGCGGAAGTGCGTGAGGACGTTCCAGCCGAACGTGTTCGTCAGCGCCACGTCGCACGCGTCGCGGCCGTACGCCATCAGCACGCGACCGATGCGCGGCGCGTTGTTGCGCGGGTCGAACGTGTACCAGCGGTCGTCGATGTACGCCTCCATCCAGCCGGCGAAGTCCATCGCGGCGTACGGCGGCGGCAGCCCGATGTCGCTGACATAGCCGGTGCAGTAGCGCGCCGGGATGTTCATGCAGCGGCAGAACGCGATCGCGAGGTGCGCGTAGTCGCGGCAGACGCCGCGTCCTTCCTGGTACGCCTCGAGCGCGGTCCGCGTGCGCCGCGCGTGCGCGTAGCCGAACTCGATGTGCTGATGGACGAAGTCGCAGATCGCCTGCACGCGACCCCAGCCCGGCGGCGTCGAGCCGAACAGGTTCCAGGCGGTGGCGGACAGCTGGTCGGTCTCGCAGTAGCGGCTGCCGAGCAGGTAGATCAGCGTCGAGTCGGGCAGCGCGTCGACCCAGGTCTGCTGCGCCGACGGCGCGACCGGGTCGGGCTCGCCGCGATCCTCGAGGATCCCGTCGGCGCGGATCATGAAGTCGCCGGCCGGTGCGACGAGGCGCGTGCACCAGTTGCCGAACAGGTCGTGGTAGCCGGTCAGCGGCACCGGGGGGACGGTCTCGATGCGGTCCGGCTTCACGAGGTCCGAGGCGCGCGTGGCGTGCACGTTGAGCGTCGCGAGCACCGGCGTCGGCTGTTGGAACTGGTAACCCATCTCGAAGCCGACGTTGATTCGCATGCGGTCACGGTCCTTTCGCGTCGCCGACGAGCGCCGGCGGCACTCGAGACGGGGATCGGCACCGATGATAAGGCAGACCGCGGAGGCGACGGCGGCGACCGCCGTGGCCGGCCGTGCGGGGCGACGCCGCCGCCGTCGCGCGTCGCAATGCGCGCCGGGGGGCCTGCCGCCGGCGCGATCGCGCGAAGTCGTTGCGTCCCCCGGAAGGCTGCGCCATGCTCGGCGGGTCACGTCGCGGCCGCCCGGCCGACGACGCCGGTCGCAGCGATCGACCGCGGGAGGGAACATGGCGGATCAATGGCTCTGGGCGCGGCAGCGCAGGATCGCCGGCGTCGGCACCAGCTTCCGGCCGTCGCTCGCCGTCTACGGCGGGCGCCTCTACGCGGCCTGGAAAGGCGTCAACAACGACACCGGCATCTACTGGGCGAGCAGCGACGGGCGCTCGTGGACCGCGCAGCAGCGGATCGCCGGCGTCGGCACGAGCGTCGGGCCAGGTCTGGCGGCGTTCGGCAACCAGCTCTACGCCGCGTGGCAGGGCATCCCCGGCGACGACGGCATCTACTGGTCGTCGTTCGACGGCGCCGGGTGGGCCGGGCAGCGGAAGATCAACGGCGTCGGGACCAGCCTGATGCCGTCGCTCGCGACGTTCGGGAACCGGCTGTACGCCGCGTGGAAGGGCGTTCACACCGACCAGGGCATCTACTGGTCGAGCTTCGACGGCGCGAACTGGGCTGGCCAGCAGAACATCGGCGGCGTCGGCAGCAGCGCGGGTCCGTCGCTCTGCGTCTTCGGCGGCCGCCTCCACGCCGCGTGGAAGGGCATCGACAACGACGCCGGCATCTACTGGTCGAGCTTCGACGGCGCGCACTGGGCGCCGCAGCAGCGCATCGCCGGCGTCGGCACGACGATCGGCCCGGCGCTCGGCATCGCGAACAACCGGCTGTACGCGGTCTGGAAAGGCATCGCCGGCGACGACGGCCTCTGGTACGCGAGCTTCGACGGCAACGGCTGGAGCGCGCAGCAGAACATCGCCGGCGTCGGCAGCAGCATCGGCCCGTCGGTCGCGACGTTCGGCAACTACCTGTACGCCGCGTGGCAGGGCATCCCCGGCGACCAGGGCATCTACTGGTCCACGCTGTTCGACGCGACGACGACGAACGTCAAGCTCGCGTTCGCGATGCAGTCGCAGACGCAGACGAACTGGTGCTGGGCGGCGGTCTCGACGAGCATCAGCCACTACTACAACGCCGCGAGCACGTGGACCCAGTGCGGCATCGCGAACCAGCAGCTCGGCCAGACGACGTGCTGCACGACGCCGTCGTCGAACGCGTGCAACCAGGGCGGCTATCTCGACCGCGCGATGACGACGATGGGCAACCTCGACGCCTGGCAGAACGGCAAGGTCCCGGCGACGACGCTCGACGGCGAGGTGCTGCGGTCGCTGCCGGTCGGCCTGCGGATCGTCTGGTCGGGCGGCGGCGCGCATTTCGTCGCGGTCACCGGCTCGGTCAACTCGAGCGGCCTGCTGCACGTGCAGGATCCGATCTACGGGACGTCGGACATCGCGTACAACACGTTGTCGACCGCGTACCAGGGCACCGGCTCGTGGGTCGAGACGAACTTCAGCAAACCTTGAGGAGCGCGCGATGACCGTCTCGCTCGCAGAGCCGCCGGCCGACGTCCGGCAGCTGACGCAGGACACGCTGCAGCAGATCGCCGGACGCCGCGACTTCCGCGTCCGGCCGCTCGCCGCGGCGGAGCCCGAGCAGATCCGCATCGCGTCGGGCCATCCGGTCTACAACGTCGGCCTCACCGACCTCGTCGACGGTCGGCCGCTCGCGCGACTGTCGAGGACGTCCTGGCGCTTCCTCGTGCACGACGGCACCGCGACGACCACGGCCGCGGAGACGGTCGGCGGCGGCACCGACGGCGACGCGCGCTTCGCGTCGGTCAACGACGGGCCGTTCGTCGAGGGCACCGCGGACGCGTTCGCGGCCGTCGAGAAGGACGCCGCCTACGCGCGGGGCGACTGGGAGATCCGGCTGCTGCGCGTGCCCGCGCTGTTCGTCCTCGCGGTCTGGACCCACGAGCGGACCACCGGCGAGGATCGCGTGCGGCCGGTCGACCCGGTTCCCGAAGGACTCGACGCGACGCGGACCTACGACTGGGATTCGTTCGTCGCGGTGCTGAAGCCCCGCGCGCAGGCCAAGCTCGCGCACGACGAGCCGCGCCGCGGCTGAGCCGGTCGCGCGCCGCGCGCCGCGCGCGGTCGCGGCGGCGGCGTTCGTCTTGCAGGGGTCGCCGTCGCGACTCGTCGCGGCATCGCCCGACGACCGTCGGCGCGACGCCTCGACCCGAATGCCGCCCGGCTCACCGGCCGTCGGCGCGACGGCCACGCTCGGGGACCCGGCGGTTCATGGGAGCGCTCCCGCGACCCGGCTCACCGATCCGCGGCGCGCCGATCGGCCGCCTCGGCGACGAGCCGTTCGGCCCGGTCGACGTCGCCGCGCCCGATCGGCGCGAACGAGCCGCCCTTCTGCTCGTTGTAGTAGATGAAGAAGCGCTCGATCTCGTCGAGGACGTTCGGCGCGACGTCGTCGAGGCGTCGGCACTCGCGATAGCGATGCGACTTCGTCGCGACGGCGATCACGCGGTCGTTGCGCTCGACGTCGTCGCGCCCCGGGTCGCGCTGCTCCGCCTCGATGACGCCGACGAGGCGGCACGGCACGAGCGCGCCGATCGGCAGGCTCTCGTCCGCAAGCAGCAGCACGTCGAGCGGGTCGCCGTCGCCGCCGCGCGTCGACGGGAAGAAGCCGAAGTCGTAAGGGAACGCGAAGCCCATCGGCAGGACCCCGGTGAGCTCGAACGCCTCGTGCCGCGCGTCGTACGTCAGCTTGTTGCGGGTGCCCTGCGACGCCTCGACGATCGCGACGTAGTCGCCGCCGGGCGTCTTCAGCGGAAGCGATTCGAGGTTCATCGACGGATCGGTCGCGCCGCACGGCGCGACACGCCGCAATGTCCGACGGCCGATCCCGCCGCGCGACGCGCGCGCGACCGGCGACTCATTGCAGCGCCGGCCGGTTCTTCGCCCGCCGAGCAGTTCCTGCTTGCGGGCGGCGAGCCGCTCGCCGAGCGCGTCGAGGTCCATGTCCGCCTGCTCGCACTTCGGGAACATCTCGTTCTCTTCTTCCTGGACGTGGTGATCGACGTATTCGCCGAGCACCGTCACCTTCGCGTCGTAGAGATCGTCGTCCGGCCCCATCGCGCGGATCTGGGCGATCAGGTCCTTCGCGGACGCGTGCTCGACCTCCGCCTCGTCGAGAAGGTCCTCGTCCTCGTCGAGCGCCTGTCGTGCCGCCGGATAGAAGATTTCCTCCTCGATGGTCGCGTGCGCGGTCAGCATCGTGCAGATCCGTTCGGCGAGCGTCTGGCGCTCGGCGCCTTCCGCGTCGCCGTCGACGAGGTCCTGGTAGTCCTCGAACAGCCGATGCACCTCGCGGTGATCGGTCGCGAGCAGTCCGATGGCGTCGGAGCGGGACTCCGGCGCCCGCTTCCCGGCGACCTTCCGGCCCGCGGCCTTCTTGGCGGGGATCTTCCTGGTCGCGGCCTTCTTCGCGGGGACCTGCGCCGAGGCGCCCTTCCTCACGGCTACCTTCCTGGCGCCGACCTTCTTCGCGGCGGCCTTCTTCGCTGCGGTCTTCGCGGTCTTCTTCCTGGTTGCCACATCGCCCTCCCGTTGTCGTGCGCAGAGCGCAGCAAGCACGATGCCCGCGACCGCGACCGGGCGGCGCTCCGACGTCTCGCCGGCGTTCGCACCGGCTCGCGCGCGAACGGCAATAATGGCGTTCGTCGCCGCGTCGACCGACGGCGATCCGACGTCGTCCGCCCGACCGCCACGAGGAATGCGCCCATGAGGATCGAACGTCTCGCCTTGGCCGTGGTGACCGCGGCGCTCGTCGCCTGCACGACCACCCTGCCGCTCGCTGGCCGCATGGAACGGTCGGACGAGCGCTTCACCGGCTCGGTCACCGGTGCGGGCTATCACGAGGGACACGGCCACCTGTCGCTGGTGTCGAGCCTCGGCGCGACCTGCGACGGCGAATTCACGTACACCAGCAAGCGCCGCGGCGAAGGCGTGCTCGCGTGCAACGACGGTCGAAGCGGCACGTTCCGCTTGTCCGGCGCCGGCAACGACGGCACCGGCGCCGGCGAGCTCCGCGGCCAGCGCTTCACGTTCCTCTTCGGGTCGCGCTGATCGTCGACCGGCGCGTGGCGACCGCTACGCGCCGCGCCGCCGGTCCAGCTCCGCCATCAGCGTCGGCAGCAACGCGTCGGCCGCGACGCGCTCCTCGTCGTACAGGCTGCGACCGTGCGCATCGATCGCGACCGTCGCCGGTCCGAGCGCCTCGACGCGCAGCCTGACGAGCCGGTAGTGGACGAGCATGTCGCGCCAGCCGACCTCGAGCACGTCGCGCACGGCCTGCGACAGCAGCGTGCAGCCGCCGCCGAGGAAGGACAGGTAGACGCATCCGACGGCCTGCAGCGTCGCGGCGCAGCGCGCGTCGAGGCCGCCCTTGCCGCCGACCGCGTGCCACCGGAATCCCTCGACGAGCCGCGGCATGTACGGATTGAAGCGCGTGCTCGTCGTCGGATTCAGGTAGACGACCTCGAAGCGGCCGTCGACCTCGCGGCTGAAGCTGCCGAGATGGAACAGCGACGCGCCGTGCAGGTCGATCGGCGACGCCTCGAGGCCGTCGAGGCAGCGCAGCAGCCGCTGGTGCGTCGGCAGCCCGGCCGTGATGACGACCTCGCCGTCGATCAGCACCTGGTCGCCGGCGCGCAGCGACCGGGCATCGGCCTCGGTCAGCGGGAACGTCAGGCGGTGCGTCGTGCTCGCCATCGTCACTCCACCAGCTCGACGCGGCCGTCGTTGTAGAGCCGCGCGCGCGTGCGGCGATTGATCCAGCAGTTGAACGCGACGGCCACCGGCGTGAAGCCATGCCCCGCCGCATAGTTGACGTGGACCGCCATCGCGGTACTGTCGCCGCCGGTGCCCATCGGTCCGAAGCCGGTGCGGTTGACCGCGTCGACGAGGCGCCGCTCCATCGCCGCGACGATCGGCTCGTCGGCGACCGACCCGATCGGCCGCAGCGTCGCCTCCTTCGCCATCTTCGCCGCGTAGTCGAACGTCCCGCCGATGCCGACGCCGATCACGACCGGCGGACACGGCTGCGACCCGGCCTTGATGACCGTCTCCATCACGAACTGTTCGATCGTGTGCAGGTCGGGAAAACTGAAGATCTCGAGCGCGGCCCAGCGTCCCGATCCGAGCGCCTTCGGCGAGCACGTGATGTCGACGAAGTCGCAGTCGTCGACGAGATCGAACGTGACGATCGGCATGCCCTTGCCCTGGTAGCCGCGTTCGAGCGTCAGCGGGTTCGTCACGTGCGGCAGCAGCGGCGGCGAGATCGTCCGTACGAGCTCGGCAAAGCCGTCGACGATCGCCTGGCGGACGCTGCCGCTGAACTGCGCCTGCGTGCCGACGCGCACGAAGAAGACCGGGATGCCGGCGTCGGAACACACGAAGTGGCCGGTGCTCTCCGCGGCCTCGGCGCTGCGGATCATCAGCCGCAACGTGTGGCGCGCGGTCTCGTTGCGCTCGATCTGCACGGCTTCGCCGAGCGCCTCCTTCGCGTCGGCCGGGATGCGCTTCAGCGAGCGTTCGTAGAGCTGCGCAGTGACGGTCCTGATCGTGTCGGTGTCGATGGCCACTCGGTCCTCGATGTGCGGGTGCGCGATGGCGCTACGTCGATGGTCGATCGTAGACCGCGGGATTGACGACGTGTTCGGGCCGTCGTCCATCGAGCGCGGCCAAGAGGCTGTCCACGACCGACGCGGCGACGCGGCTCGCCGCCTCGCGCGTCAGCGTCGCCATGTGCGGCGTGACGACGACGTTCGGCACGCCGATCAGCGGGCTCGGGCTGCCGGCACCCTGCACGCGCAGCACGTCGACGGCCGCGCCGGCGAGCCGCCCTTCGCGGACCGCGTCGGCCAGCGCCCGCTCGTCGACGAGGCCGCCGCGCGACGTGTTGATCAGATACGCGCCCCGCTTCATCCGCGCGAGCGCGCGCGCGTCGACGAGGTTCTCGGTCTGCGGCGTGAGCGGCGCATGCAGCGAGAGGAAGTCGGCTTCGGCGAGCGCGTCGTCGAAGCTCGCGAACGCGATGCCATGGCGGTCCGCGAACGCGCGATCCTCGCGGCGCACGACCGCGAGCACGCGCATGTCGAACCCTCGCGCGCGCACCGCGACCGCGCGGCCGATGCGGCCGAGGCCGATCACGGCGAGCGTCTTGTTCCACACCTCGGTCCCGACGACGCGCTCCCACCCGCCGCGACGCACGCCGTCGGCCGCGGCCGCGATCCCGCGCGCGGCCTCGAGCATCAACCCGAACGTGAAGTCCGCGACGCTCTGGTGATTCGTGCCGTCGGCGATCGTCACGACGACGCCGCGGCGCGTCGCGACGTCGAGGTCGACGGTGTCGTAGCCGACGCCGGGCCGCGCGACGATCTTCAGTCGCGGCGCGGCCGCAAGCACGCGGGCGGTGACCGGCTCCATCGCGACGACGAGCGCGTCGACGTCGCCGACCTCCGCGACGAGCCAGTCCTCGTCGTACGGCTGCGGCGTCCTGCGCACGACGACGTCGTGCCCGGCGGCCCGCAACGCGGCGAGCGCGTCCGGCGATGCGGCGACGGACTGCGCGGTGACGAGGATCCTCACCGGGTCCTGGCGCTAGCCGATCCGGTCGACATCCGCCGCGCACCGCGTCGACGCCACGGGACGCCCGATCGCGTCGTGCAGTCGAGCCGGCACCGACGTAGTCTTGCGGTGCGCGTGCTCGCGCCTGCCGGTGGAGCCTTCACATGAGCCGTTTCGGCGACTTCGCGATCGAAAGCACGATCCTGATCGACGCCCCGCAGCGCTCCCCGTTCGGCCTGATCGCCGACCTGCGGGCGTGGGGCCGGTGGAATGCTCAATTCGCCGACGACCCGACCGTCCGATTGCGCGACGAAGGCCCGCCCGCCGCGCAGGGCTCGGCGCTCCATTGGCAGGGGCGTCGAGCAGGCACCGGACGCATGGAAATCCTCGAGCTTCGCGAGCCGGAGTCGGTCGTGGTCCGCGTCCGGTTCGAGGCGCCGTTCAAGGTCGTCAATACCAACACCTTTTCGTTGAACGCCGAGGCCGGGGCGACACGGCTCGTGTGGTCGATGAAGGGACCCAAGCCCCTGGCCGCGAAGTTGATCGCGATCGTCGCCGCTCCCGAGAAGCTCATGATGCGTCATTTCGCAGCGAGCCTCGCACGTCTCAAGGCCGCGGCCGAGAACGAACGATAGCCTGACGCGCGGGCTCGTAGCTCCCGACTCGAATCCGCGCGCGGCCTTCAGCGCCGCGAGGCCTCGCGAAGACTGTGGGGCAGCGCGCGTTCCATCACGGGCGGTCACCGCCCAGGTCGTCGACCGCAACGCGGTTCCTGGCGAAACGACGCGGAGACGACGCAGGCCACCGCGACCAGCGCGAGGTTCAGTGCGTTCTCGCTCCACTGCTCGAGGCTTCGAGGTCCGGCGATCAGCGTCGGCGCATGGACGAGGACCTGGAAGCAGGCGTAGAGCACGGCCAGCAGCGTCGCGGCCGATCGTGCGCAGATCGTCGCCATGATCGCGAGACCCGCCACGATCTGCGCGACGCCGGTCGCATACCCCCAGAAGACCTGCGACGGCGGCAACCAGGCGGGAACGAGCGGTGCGGTCAGGTTCATGTAGACGAAGTGCGCGATCCCGAACAGCACGACGCACGCGCCGAACACGATCCTCGCCGCCGACACGACACGGCGCCGATTCGCATCGGTCCACGCGGCATGCCGGGCGGAGACGATCGTCGCGCCGGCGGCGATCGCGAGCTGCTCCGCCGTGCCGCTATAGACACCGAATACCGTCGGATGCGACGCGACGATCCGGCCGTTCATCAGCAGCGCGACCAGCACGCCGAAGTAGATCGAGAGGACGAGCGCGGCCGATCCGGCGAAGCGACGCCATTGCAGGCCGAGCGCCGCGGCGGCCATCGACAGCGCGGCCGCATAGGCGAGCGCGGACCGACCCGGCAGGTCGTTCGGGACCGGTTGACCGGGCAGGAAGACGTCGTACGCCATCGCGACCATCGCCATGGCGAGCACGGCGATCCCGAGGGGCCGGCGCCCCGTGGCGCCGGTTTCCGTGCTCGACCCGGGCGCAACGCAGGGCGCGGCGTTCAGCGAGTCGCCGCCATCGGGTGGCATCGGCGACGGACCGGCTTCGTCGGTCAAGGCCGTGACGCGGTGAAAACCAATGCGACGATCGTGGTGACCGTCGTCGCGCCGTCGACGGAAGCGGCTCCCGTCATCCGCGTCGCCTCGTTCTCGGATTCATGCGCCGAATAGGTCCCACGTTCCGCCATTCCACCGACCGAATTCGGTGATCCGGATGGGCCGGAACTGCGACCCGCTCACGACGGCGACGCCGGGATGACGCTCCAGGCACACCGGCACCGACGTGATCGCCGGATGGGCGCTGGTTACGGCCGCCGTCTACTTGGCCCGCCCGAGGGAACGGCCTTCATCTTCGACGTGCGTCCTGCCGGGGTCGCGGTCGAACTCGGCAATGGACCTTCACGCACGCCGACGCCACCACGAACCCTCGGCCCGAAGCCGCGGCAGGTTCGCCGTTCGACGCGGTCATCGACGAGCGACCGTCGCCCGCAACGGCGGCCCGAAAAAGGACTCAGCGTGCGGCCCGGCCGCGCCTCCGGGAGCGCGCGCCGACGCCAGCCATCGCGACCACCGCGATCGCCAGGAGCGCCGCCTCCTCCGGCTCCGGCACGGCCTTCGGCGCGAACACCGCGACGCAGCCATTGGGACAGAGCGCATCGGCCCCGGCGGCAGTCGAACCCGTCAGAGGAACGAAGATCTCCCCGTTCAACGGATCGACCGCGACCGAGTGCAGGTTGCTGGTGCCCGCGCCGAGCGCGGTCAGGTCGATCGACTGAAGCAACGCGTCGTTCGCATCGGCGAAGATATCGATCACCCGGTCTCCCGCTGCGTTGACCCCCGTCACGAAGAAGTCGGTGCTGACGGGGTCGTACCAGAGCTCGTCCGACCCGGACACTGCGCCAAGCGTCGCGACGATGCTGCCGGCACCGGCGGGGTTCAGGACGATGGTCTGGGTGTTCGCGTTGCCGCACCCGACCATGAGGTTTCCGCTCGCGCCGAGGCCGAGGCCGGCCGGCGAACACGACGTCACACCCATCGCCGCGAAGTTGTACGTGCGCAGGGCCGTGCCGCTGGCCGAGAATTCCTGCACGCCTCCGGCGTCGGTTCCGTTGAACGTGGGCACGGAAACGAAGAAGGTCCCGGTGTTCGGATTCCAGAGGGACTGCTCCATTCCGCCGCTCGCCACTTGATTCGGCACGAGCACGTTGCCATGCGTGATGACCGGCGTGAGCGGCGAGGCGGTGCTGATGATCGTGGCGAACGCTGGCGAATTGGCATTGTTCGCGACGAACAGCGATTGCGTCGTCGGCGAATAAGCCATCTCGTCGACGCGGAACGCACTGCTGCCGGTACTGACCGTGTTGCCCGCGATCGGATTCGACGGATTGGTTACGTTGAAGGACCGCAGCGTGCTGCCGCCATCGCCTGCATAGAGGGTGACCGTCGCGCCGTTGTTGACGACGAGGACACCGTCGGGACCCGAGATCGACGTGCTCGACAACTGGCCGGCGAAGCCGCCGGCGCGTCCGAGGAACGTATTCGTCGCGCCGCTGAAAATGTCGACGCTCGCGTTCGAACGATCGGCGAAGTAGTACGTCCCGGTCGCGGCGTCGACGAAGCTGATGTCGAAGCTGGTCATGTTGCCGCCTTGACTGTTGACGGACGACGCGGGAATCGCCATGGTCGTCAGCAACCCGTAGGTCGTCGGAACGCCCAGCGCGTCGAACGACGCGGCGGCAAGAGTCGTGGCCGCCAGATAGAGCAAGGTCTTGTGCGTCATCGCCGTCTCCAGTGTGTGTTGTCCCGACGCCTGTGCGGATTCCAAAAAGGTCAGCGACGATGCAAGATTCGTTCCCTTTCCAATATTCGTTCCAGAACAATGACTTGCGCGCGGAGCGCCGGAAGAATGTAAGGTTTGCCGACAGCGCGAGGCGCTCGTGTTCACGGCAGCGAGGCGGCAGCGAGACGCTGCCCGAGCGATTGGAGGGGCGAGCGCCGTTGTCCTGCTCGTCGGCTCCGCATAAGCATTCGGCGTCGTGCTTCGTCGGCTTCTGTCGATTGGCGCGGTGCCGAGCGACGACGACGATGCGGTCACCGATCGCGTGCCGACTGCCGATCGTTTCTTTCTTCGCCGCAAGCGACGTCAGCCGTGTCGGACGGCTCGATCCGGCGACGGACTCCGCGGTGATACGGGTTGCTCCTCATACCCGGACTGCATCCGCCACGTGTCGACGAGCCCGCCGTCCGGACACGTGACGCCGACGATCGCCGCGCCGAGAGCCGGGTGGAGAAGGTCCGTACCGCGGCGTCCATGGCGCAACACGATCGCGAACGGCCCCGAGTCGCGCCGCTTACGCCATCGGCGCTTCGGGCCGCACGCCCAGCGGGCGCGCCAGGTCCTTCGTCGGCCGCTCGACCAGCCACCAGCTCGCGGCGCCGAGCGCGAGTGCCGCCGGCAGCGTCAGGACGATCAGCGTCGACGGCGCGATGGCGGGATCGAGCGCGATGAAGATCGTGGCGACCGGCCAGCCGTACAGGTACGTGCCGTAGCTGATGTCGCATCGGTCGTTGATTCGCCGCAGCCGGCCGAGGTCCGCCTCGAAGGCGAGCCAGAAGAGCGGAGCCGCGCCGAACACGAACTTGCCGATCTCCGCGACGTGGTCGATCGTCAGCGACGCGGCGGTCAGCGCCAGCCCGACGGCCGCCATCCTCGCGTCGAGCAGCGGCATCACGCGGTCGCGAAACAGATGGACGCACGATCCGACGAGGAACGTCGCTCCGAACAGCACGTCGTTCGACGGCGCTCCGATCGCGAGGTCGAACAGGCGGAAGCGCGTGGGGCGGTCGATCAACGAGGCGACGGGCTCGAACGTCACGACGAAGGCCGCGACGACCATCGCACCCGTGATCGACAGCATCGCGCGGCGGTTCTGCAGCGCGCCGACCAGCCACAACGCGCAGACGAGCAGATAGCAGCGGAACTCGTAGCTGATCGTCCACATCGCGCCATTCACCGAATGGAACGGTTGCGGGATCCCGTCGGGCATCAGCGGCGGGTCGTGCAGGAAGAGCATGTTCGTCACGAAGCGGCGCAGGTGGTCGGCGTGATCGAACGACAGGACCGCACCGACGAGCGCGAAGCCGAGGAGATAGGCGACGACGTAGCCGGGCACGATCCGCAGGACGCGCCGCTCGAGGTACGGACCAGCGCGACCGAGCTTGACCATGCTCGCGGTGATCAGATCGCCGCTGATCAGGAAGAAGCCGGTCACCGCGAGGCCACCGAGCGTCCCGTGGCCGAACAGGCGCGCGATCGGCTCGCGGGCGGTCGTGCCGTCGATCATCTCCGGTGCGTGCCCGACGATCACGGCGCATGCCAGCGCCAGCCGCAGGAACCCGATGTTGTTGCGATGCTCCGGCATGCGCACTCGCTCTCCGCGGTGGCCCCGCCACGCGACCGCGTGGCGCGCGTGACGGGGGCCGCGGCTGCTCGACGGCCCGAGCGCGAGACGCGAGTTTCGTGCCAGCGCCGACGAAGGCCGGTCGCCGGGCGACGCCGAATCCGGTCGCTCCCGGGGACAACCGGTATGCATCGCAGGTCTCGACGCCCGTCGTCGCGTCACGCGTGTCGCGAGCCCCGCCGGATCACGATCTCCAGACGGGTGCACGCCGGCGGGCACGACGCCGGCGACGGTGGCGAGGAGCCTTCAGTCGACGCGCCGCGACCTGGCGCCGTGCAGCACGCCGGGAGGCGATTTCGCACGACCGCCGTCGTCGTCGCCGCAGCGATGACGTTCGCGCGCGGGCCGAGGCGCGCGGCTCACTTCCTGCCGGTCGGATCCCATTTCCACGCGCTCAGCCCCAGGACGTGAGGCGGCACGTCATATTCATCGACCAGTGCCCTGATGCGATCGAAGGCATCGGCCTTCTGTTTCCTGCGCTCGCTTTCGGACTTCTGATGGAGCCGCTCGAGCTCCTGCTGGAATTCGCGGTACGTGGTCATCGTCCTTCATCGCCGTCGAAGCCCAGACGCACCGCATGGATCTCCTGAGCGACGCTGCGCGGCCAGTAGTCCTGAAAGAGACGTTCGGCCGCGTAGGAATGCTCGCGGTCCGACAGGTGGCCGCTGCCGGTGCGGCGCTCGAGTTCGACCGCCAATCGCTCGAACCAGGCCGGTCCGCGCGGCATCGCGGAGTCCGGCGCAGGTCGCATCGACCGCCTCCGCCGCCGACTGCGCAACGTCGGCGACGAGCGGCGCGGCCCGATCGCCATACCGTTCGCGGACGCTATGCGTCTCGTAATCCAGCTTGAGGACGTCGAGCACGGGGATCAGTTCTTCCGGCTCCGGGCGCGTCCGATAGTCCGGATGAACGGACGAATAGGCGATCACGCCGTTCCGGCCCACGACGTACGTGGCTGGCATCGGCAGTCGCCAGCGATCGTCCCCGTTGAAGAGCGGGACGTCCGCGCCGACGGAACGCTGGGTCGTGCGCAACGACTGGGGAACCGTCCAACCGAGGCCGAACGCGTCGATGGTCGCGGCACCGATGTCCGAGAGAATCGGGTAACCGAGCTTCAGATCGCGCCGCGTCCGGCGACTGTTGGCCGCCGTCTGCGGAGAGACGCCGACGAGACTCGCGCCGCGTGACTCGATCTCGCCGACCACGTCGTCGAGCGCCTGGAGTTCGAGGTTGCAGTAAGGACACCAGAACCCGCGATAGAAGACGAGGACCAAAGGACCATCCTCGAGGAGGTATTCGGATGAAACGGGCGTCCCGTCGTCGCTGGACAAGCGGAACGACGGAATCGTATCGCCGACCTTCAACGCGGCCGCGGCGGCGTCCGCGCGGAGCAGATCGGCGATTGCCTGATCGATGGCGATACGCGCCTCGGCAGGCGTTCGCGTCTCGAGCATCGATCGCATCGCGTCGAGACGCCGTTGCAATGGCAGCATGGGTTCGCTTCCTGATGACTTGTTCGTTGCCTGTCTCCTTCCCGACGCGCGACGCGTCACGATCGCAGCTGCCGTGATCGCGCGACGGCGACGTGGGTCGGCGTTCGCGAGGACGCTCATCCATCCGTCGCCTGGCCGCGCGGCACCTCCGGATAATATTGTGGCGCCTCGCGACGATCGAACATCCCGTAGTCCCGAACGATCCGAACCCGTCGAAGCCGGGCCGCCACCGGAACGGTGGCCGCGTTCTCGAACGCCACGGCGTCATGTTCGTACGCCATGTGACGAGAACGATCGGCTCTCCGGGCGCGAGCACGGCGTCGAACAGGTCCCACCGGATCAGGCCCGCGACGTCCGGGCCGAGGCCGAGACGTCTCGAGTACTCGTCGGGGGCCGGCATCCGTTGGCCGCGATCCGATGGCGGGACATCGATCAGCGTGACCGTCGTGCCTTCGCCGACCTCCGTCTCGTCGAGTCGCTGCTCGTCGAGAACGTGGCCTTCCGGAATGTGCGTGTCGTGCACGATCTGGCCCACGCGGAGATGGTAGTCCGACAGGATCTCCGTACGACCCTTCTCCTGAACGAGGTGGTGGCGCATGCTCGTGCGCCAGCGAACGACCGACTTCTCGTCGCGCCATCCCGAGAGCGACAGGATCCATCCGTCGCGCGTGAGGCTTCTGTACCGGACGTTGTCGACGAAGCCGTCGACCTGTTCGAGTTCCGGCCGAAGCATCTTCGCGTGGCCGAAATAGGCGTCCAGCCGGGAAGGTTTCGGATGGACTTCGAAGATGACGGAGAACAAGACGACCTCCTTCAGATCGCCGCGATGCAGTCGATCTCGATGTCGAACGGTCCCGGCCATGCGGGGACGTTGACGAAGACCCGCGCTGGCGGCTGCGTCGGGAAGAATCGCGCGTAGACCGCGTTGACCACGGGGAACATCTCCACCGACGTGCAATAGACGGTGCACTTCAGCACCTGATCGAGCGACGACCCGGCGGTTTCCACGCACAGTTTCAGCTGTTCGAGGACGACTTCCGTCTGTCGCTCGATCGGCGCTTCGAGGACCTGTCCGGTTTCCGGATCGAATGGCGGGAAACCCGAGACATAAATGGTGTCGCCGTGCCGGGTCACGGCAGAGGTCGGCGCCTTCCAGCGTTCGAGGTAGGTGGAAAGCGGCTCCACGCGAATGATTTCTCGACTCATGACGTGTTTCCGCCCTTCACGGTCCGCGGGTACTGTATCGGGTACAAGCCTGAGGCCTGACGCGAGTCGATCGCTTCGGCCGCGGTCGAAGCGTCTGCGCGGGTGCCACACGCGCGACCTCGCGGTCCGTCATCGCGGCGTCATGGATTGCGTCGCGTCCTTCTGTATGCCCTTAAGCTACTGATGATCAAAAGTTTTTCGACGACTGTCAGAAGCGTCCCACGATCTACCCCACCGTTGCGGCCGGTGATGAGTGTCTTCATTGCTGGAGGCTTACGCTTCGCAGCGTCGGAAAAATTCCACGAATCGAGGAAGTCGATGCGGATTCTACTGGCCGCTCTCCTGCTCTGTTTGCCCCTTGCCGTGTCCGCGGATCCGCAGGACCACACGATCGTGGGACAGTGGAAAGTCATGAATCTCGGTGACACGAACGGGGTGATCATGAGTTTTCGCGGCGACGATCATTCTGCAAGAATGCTCGTACCCATGACGCGTGCGCAAATCAGCGCGATCCCGTCCCTGCCTGAAAAGACTCGTCGAATGATTGAGTCCTCGACCTACGTAGATGTCGCGGGAAAGCAATACGTCGAGTTCAATGGTCATTGGTCCGTCCGAAGTAAAGGTATTCATGTCGCGCTACGCGCCGCCGACGGCTCTGAGATGGAGTCTGACGTCGTTCCTCGATTCAATAACCCGGACTCCATTCAACTCCTCGAGGAAGGTAAGCAACCCGCAATCCTCTATTATTTGGGTCTGCCTTTGCCTCGCAAAGGGATGGCCAGCCGGTAGTTCAACGCTGCTTCGAGGTGCTCGTGCTCGTCCTTCGAGATGCAGCAGGCCGTCGACGCGTACAAGTCGTGCTCCGTGCGGGGCACTTGCTGGTCGCTCGATGAGAAGCTCCGCCGACGCTGCTTCACTCGCGACGAGCGAGCCTCCATCACGCGATATGGGGCTCGGCTGAATGATGTCGTCTGCTGTCGCACGAGTTCGCTCGACGAGCGCGAGCGGCAGTTCCCACGGTCCGAGGCGGAGCTGTCGTCGCTTTTGGAGGTCCTGCGGCCTCGCCCCCCGTCCAGCGTGCTTGTTCGCGCGTTGAAACCAGCAGCGCGGCGCCGTGGTTGCGGCTGCTTCGACCCAACGATCGAGGGAGAGTCCCATGCGTTTCAGCAAGCCCCTGCACCACTTGCCAGTATGCCTGTGGCTCGTCCTCGCGTTATGGTCGGCGACGGCGACCGCCGCGTGGACATACGAGGAGCGGCCCGACAAGATGCGCGGCAGGGTCGACAAGTACGCTTACACCACGGCGAAGGCCGCGAATCTGCCTTGGGAGCTAACGCTCGTCGTCTCCAATGAAGGCGGGACGCTCGACATCCACCTCGTAGCGCCCGACGGCCAGGTCTTCAAGTGCCTGCAGCGGTGCCAGTTCCCGATGAAGATCGACGACTCGCCGGTCAGCTACCCCTACTTCGCCTCCGAAGTGCCTTATCGGAACGCCTTTCTGGTGACCAGTGGCCCGAGCGGGATGCAGGACGTCTACCTCGAGGGGATGCTCGGGCGGATCAAGCGGTCCAAGACAGTCATCTTCGAGGTGACGTTTGTCCTCGGAGGGACCGCGCAGTTCGAGTTCGCGATCGACGGCCTCAAGTGGCAATAGCTTTCGACCCTGGTCAGCGTGTCGCCCACGAGGCATGCTAGCTTGCTTGGGAGGTAGCGGCGCGCGCTGGATGTTCAGGGGCCCATGGCGGTCGCGGTCGTCTCCAATGTAAATCGCGGGAGAGCGGATGAAGAAGTTCCTGCAGGTATACGGCAGCGGGCTGCTTCTGCTGAGCCCTGTGCTGATCTACGTGGGTCTCTCCGATCCGGCACAGGACACGCGCCGTCTATCCATGGGCGTTCTGATTGGCGTGAACTCGCTGATCGTGGGCGGCCTCATGCTGCTCACTGCGCATCGGAAACGATAGCGCCGGAGCGACCTCGCGCTCGCGGTCGCCGCCGGGGCAGCTTTGTATCGGTCGCGATAGGCGTTGAGCCGGCGGCTGCCCGTGCCCGTTATGCACTAGGACATCGAGTGCAGGCCGAACAGGTTGCCGTCGGGATCCTTCACGAGCGCGATGAACCCGTAGGGGCCGATCGAGAACTTCGGTTTTTCGATTTGACCCCCGGCCGCAGCCGCTTTCTCGGCAACGATCGCGCAGTCGTCCGTCTTGAAATACACGAGGACGCTGTTGCCCCCGGACGGCATGCCGGGCATCCGCACCAGCGCGCCGGCCGCGCCGACGGTCTCGCGGTCCATCGGAAACGCCCACATCTCGAGGTCCCCGCTCTCGAGCGATGAAAACTCGATGCCGAGCGTCGCCGCGTAGAAGCGCTTCGCCCGCGCCATGTCCTGCACATAGATCTCGAACCAGCCCACGGGGTTGTTCATTGCCTCTCCTTCTGCCGGACCGGCGGCACAGTGCCGCCACGGTATGGTAGCCCAGCAAGTGTGTCCCTTCGACGTCAAGCCGTGGCGGGCACCGTCCTCACGCCATCGAATTCACCGACCGCGTTGGTGGCGGCCGCCTCGGCCCCGTACAGCGGCTTCCGCGGTCTCCTGCGCCGCTGCAGCACCCGAAAGACGCCGCGTGATGCGTCAGAACAGCGGGAGCAGCAGGAACAACCCGAAGACGATGATCTCCAGCGACGGCTGACCTCGGGCCGCCACGCTGCTGCTGGCGGCATCGCCCGCCCGCTGGTGCGTCTTCTCGAAGCACTTCAGGCGAGCCCGTTCCTGGCGATGCGCGTCTGTCTTCGCAGCCCAGTCGCGGTCCGCCTGGCCCGGGTTCTGGCGGAAGCGG
>CAVPTE010000017.1:0-5076 GCA_963708665.1 uncultured beta proteobacterium
ACGCGGCCCATCCGGCGACGCTGCCGACGCTCGACCCGAGCCGGCGCAGCAGCCCGTCGCGCAGCCCGAACACGAGGCCGTGGATCTCGACCGACTGCCCGCGGTCCCACGCGCCGCGCACGATCGTCGTCCGGCACAGGTTGCCGACCTGCTCGACGACGTTCAGCTCGCACAGACGCGTGCCGCGATCGTCGCCGTGCTGCCCGTCGAGCAGCCCCTCGTGCTTGAGCATCACGTCCTCGACGTGCCGCAGCCAGTTGTCGGCGAGGCCGATCGAGCGGTTGTCGGCGACGGCGTGGACGCCGCCGCAGCCGTAGTGTCCGACGACCATGATGTGCTCCACCCTCAGCACGTCGATCGCGAACTGCAGGACCGACAGGCAGTTGAGGTCCGAATGCGCGACGACGTTCGCGACGTTGCGATGGACGAAGACCTCGCCCGGATCGAGGCCGATGATCTCGTTCGCCGGCACGCGGCTGTCGCTGCAGCCGATCCACAGGTAGCGCGGGGCCTGCTGCTTCGCGAGCCGCGCGAAGAAGCCGGGGTCGTTCTCGATGCGGCCCGCGGACCACGCGCGGTTGTTCGCGAACAGGTTGTCGAGGGAGTCGGGCATGGCTCGGAATGTACCTAATCGGCGACGGCGGGGTCGGGCTCGGGGCGGCGCGCGTCGTCGCGGTCGCGCGACGGGACCGCGAGCGGGAACGCGGACGACGACGCGTTCACGCCGGCGCCGCCTGCGCCGGCATCGGCACGTCGTGCTTCATGATCGTGTCGTACAGCGCCGCGATGACGTCGGCCTGCTCGACCATGCCGACGAGCCGGTCGTTCGCGTCGACGACCGGCACGTGGTGCACGCTCGCGTCGGTGAACAGCGGCACGAGCTCGACGACCGGCGTCGTTTCCGGCGCGGTGCGGACCGGCGACGTCATGATCTGCCCGACGACCTCCGGCTTGTCGGCGTACATGCCGTCGGTGCGCTGCAGGAACTTCGCGAGCCGCGCCTTCACCGCGCGCTCGTCGACGACGTCGGCATGCCGCATGAAGTCGCCGCGCGTCACGATGCCGATCACGTAGCCGAAGCCGTCGACGACCGGCAGCGCCGGCAGGTGCGCGTCGCGCATCGTCTCCCACGCCTCGGCGAGCTCGGTGCCGAACTCGACCGCGGGGATCCGCCGGTGCATCACGTGCCGGCACTGCAGGTCGCCGTAGCGGCGGCGGAACACCGTGGTCTCGACGAACCGGAACAATGCGGCGAGGTCTTCGACGCCGATGTCGACGACCTGGTTGTACTGGCGTAGCGCCGCCTCGATGTCGCGATCGTCGAAGCCGATGCGCCGCGTCCCGCCGCGCGCCGCGTCGCCGGTCTTCTCGGGCACCTGGTTGTGCGGATAGTGGCGGCCGGTCAGGTTGTTGTAGACCAGCGCCGCGACGACGATCACCGCGCTGTTCAGCAGGACCGGCGAGACGACGAACGCGTAGCCCATCGCGTGCAGGTCGTTGCCGCCGAGCACGGCCATCACGGTCACCGCGCCGCTCGGCGGATGCAGGCATCGCAACAGCAGCATCAGCGCGATCGCGAAGAAGATCGCGGCCGCCGCGGCGACCGCCGGCTCGTCGATCCAGCGCGCGGCGGTGACGCCGATCAGCGACGCCACGAGGTTGCCGCCGATGATCGACCACGGCTGCGCGAGCGGGCTCGACGGCACCGCGAACAGCAGCACGGCCGATGCGCCCATCGGCGCGATCAGCCAGATCACGCCCGGGTGCGAGCCGAGCAGCAGGAGCCCGACGAGGCCGGTGGCGAGGATGCCGACGAGCGCGCCGGTGCTCGCGCGCAGGCCCTCGGTGGCGTCGACCGATGGCCGCGCCGGCAGGAAGCTGTGCAGCCAGTGCAGGAGCCTCGCGTCCATCGCGGCCTACCGCCCCCCGTTGCCGGCGGACCGTGTCGACGCCGGCCGGTTCACATCGACTCCGAGTACAGCTCGCGGCCGATCAGCATGCGCCGGATCTCGCTCGTCCCGGCGCCGATCTCGTAGAGCTTCGCGTCGCGCCACAGCCGCCCGGTCGGATATTCGTTCGTGTAGCCGACGCCGCCGAGCACCTGGATCGCCTCGCCGGCCATCCACGTCGCCTTCTCGGCCGCGTACAGGATCGCGCCGGCCGCGTCCTTGCGCAGCGTGCGCGCGTGATCGGTGCGGTCGCACGCCTGGCCGACCGCGTAGACGTACGCGCGCGACGCCTGCCACGTCGTGTAGAGGTCCGCGACCTTGCCCTGCATCAGCTGGAACTCGCCGATGCTCTGGCCGAACTGCTTGCGCTCGTGGATGTACGGCAGCACGACGTCCATGCAGGCCGCCATGATGCCGAGCGGGCCGCCGGCCAGCACCGCGCGTTCGTAGTCGAGCCCCGACATCAGCACCTTGACGCCCCCGCCCACCTGGCCGAGCACGTTCTCGACCGGCACCTCGCAGTCGTCGAAGAAGATCGGCCACGTGTTCGAGCCGCGCATGCCGAGCTTGTCGAGCTTCGAGCCGTACGACAGGCCTGCCGCGCCCTTCTCGACGATGAACGCCGTCACGCCGCGCGGACCCGCGTCGACGTCCGTCTTCGCGTAGACGATCATCGTGTCGGCGTCGCCGCCGTTCGTGATCCACATCTTCGACCCGTTGAGCGCGTAGCGATCGCCCTTCAGGTCCGCGCGCAGCTTCATCGACACGACGTCGGACCCGGCGCCCGGCTCGCTCATCGCGAGCGCGCCGACGTGCTCGCCGGACACGAGCTTCGGCAGGTACTTCGCCTTCTGCGCGTCGCTGCCGTTGCGGCGCAGCTGGTTCACGCACAGGTTCGAGTGCGCCCCGTACGACAGCCCGACCGACGCCGACGCGCGCGACACCTCCTCCATCGCGACGATGTGCGCGAGATAGCCGAGGTCCGTGCCGCCGTATTCCTCCGGCACCGTCATGCCGTGCAGGCCGAGGTCGCCGAGCTTCTTCCAGAGGTCGGCCGGGAACAGGTTGTCGCGGTCGATCGCCTCGGCGCGCGGCGCGATCTCGTCGGCCGCGAACGCCGCGATCGAGTCGCGCATCGCGGCGATGTCGTCGCCGAGATCGAACGAGAGGGCCGGTACGGTGGACATCGGGTCTCCGTCAGACAGGATGAGGTCCCCGGTCGATCGGGGCCGGCGGTGTGCTCGTCACCGACGACGCCGATGATGCCAGATGGACGACGCCGCTCGCCGATGCGCGGCGCGCGCCGTCGCGTCATTCAGGCCGCCGCGTCCTGGCGCGACAGCAGGTTGCACATCCCGAGCAGCTCGCGGACGCGGACCGCGAGCGCGGGCTTCATGCGGTGCTGCGGCCCGGCGATCGCGACCGCGAAGTGCTCGCCGCCCATCGTCACGGTCGCGGCCACGGCCCACACGTCGCGGACGTTCTCGCCCTGGGTCTGGTAGTAGCCGCGCTTCTTCGAGCGACGGATGTCGTCGAACAGCTTCGCGGGATCGGTCGTCGTCGTTTCGGTGACCGCCGGCATCGGCAGGTTCGCGAGCGCCGCGCGCAGCTCGGTCTCCTTGAACGTGCCGAGCATCGCCTTGCCGATCGCGCTCGAATGCAGCGGCTTGCGATCGCCCTGCTGCGCCGAATAGCGAATCGCCTGCCGGCTCTCGAACACTTCGAGGTAGAGCACCGACTGCCCGTGCAGCTTGCCGAGCAGGATCGTCTCGCCGGTCTGGTCGCGCAGCGACTCGAGCAGCGGCGTCGCGCGCTGGATGAACGCGTCCTTCGCCGTGACGCGCTCCATCAGCAGCGCGAGCTTCTTCGTCGGATAGAGCCCGCGCGGCTTCGTCAGCGTGTACAGGTAGCCGCGGTCGGCGAGCGTCGTGACGAGCGCGTGGCAGCTGCTCTTCGGGATACCGAGCGCGAGCGCGAGCTCGGTCAGCGACAGCGGTCGCTGCTCGTTCGCGAAGACCTCGAACAGCTGCAGCGTCCGCAGCGCCGACGTGACCGCCGGATTCTCCATCGCACGTCTCGGGATCGGGCGCCAGATCGTGGCGACATGTTCAGTATACGGAACGACGGTTCTTGAAGCGGATCGGCATCGGTCGTACAGTCGGCCGCTGGAGACGACGAGCCGGCATGACGACCGACGACGAGAAAGCGATCGACACGACGGCGCGTCCGGCGGCTTCCGCCGGACCTGCCGTCGTGCTCGAGCGCCTCGGCGTCCACGCGCGCATCACGATCAGCCGCATCGAGAAGCACAACGCGCTCGGCCGCGACACGCTCGCCGCGCTCGCGGCGGCGGTCGAATCCGCGAACGCCGACGACGGCGTCCGCTACGTCGTGCTCCGCGGCGCCGGCTCGCGCTACTTCGCGGCCGGTGGCGACCTCGTCGACCTCGCCGCGATCCGCTCCGTCGACGACACGGCCGCATTCGCGGCGCAGTCCCGCGCGGCGCTCGACGTCGTCCGATCCAGCGCGGTGCCGACGATCGCGTTCCTGAACGGCGACGCGATCGGCGGCGGCGCCGAGCTCGCGCTCGCGTGCGACCTGCGCGTGATGGCGGCGACGGCGCGGATCGGCTACGTGCAGTCGCGGCTCGCGATCACGTCCGCGTGGGGCGGCGGCCCCGACCTGTGCGCCGTCGTCGGCCCGTCGCGGGCGCTGCGGATGATGGCGCGCGCCGAGATGGTGTCGGCCGCCGACGCGCTGGCGTGGGGATTCAAATAGCACCAATATTTCGCCCGGAGCGGATTTTCAAAACAGTATAATCATCTGCACACCAGTTTACCATTTATCCGTTATCTTTGCGTTAAGCACTAAGTGTAACCTATACACTTACTATGACAAGGATGATCACCGAAGCCGCGCCATATCCCCGCTCAAAACAAACCCTCCGCATGGTAGTGGTGGTGATGTTTTTTTTGGCGGGATTATGCTTTGCCAGCTGGGCCTCGCGCATTGCTACCATACAGCAAAAGCTCGACCTTACCGACGCGGCATTGGGCGCGGTGCTATTTTCGCTGCCGGTGGGCCTCATGTGTTCACTGCCGTTTTCGGGCTGGGCCATATCTATTAT